>JADJGU010000011.1 GCA_016707885.1 Sphingomonadales bacterium | reverse complement strand
ACGCAGGTTGCTCAACCGGCCCCGATTGGGGACCTGTTTGCAGCACCGGTGCCATCGAAACTGGTTCCGGAATTGCGCGCCATACGCGATCGGCTGGCACAAGCTTTGGCTGCCGCCTGACCTATTCGATTGTATAATCAGGCAGCGAATGGAAAGCGCTGCGCAGCGCGTCCGACCATTTGTCTGATACCGAACGATAATAGGGGTCGTCCTCGGCGATACGGCGTTTTTGCAGCGGCTCAAAACGGTCGCGTGGCAGCAGCAGCATGTCGAGAGGCAGGGCAACCGAAAGGTTCGCTGCCATCGTCGAATCGAAAGACACCATCAGCAGTTTCACTGCACTTTCAAAGCTCATGTCTGACTGGAAACCGCGCACCAAGATCGGGCGGCCATATTTGGTTTCACCAATCTGGAAAAAGGGCGTGTCTTCCGATGCCTCGATGAAATTGCCTTCGGGGTAGATCATGAACAGGCGGGGCTCCATGCCCTTGATCTGCCCGCCGACGATCAGCGTGGCATTGAAGGTCGTTTCGGCATTGAGCCCGGTCTGTTCGCGGGTGCGGATGGTTTCGCGCAGCAGATCACCGATGATCTGCGCGACCTGAAACATCGAAGCGGCCGCCAGGATAGAAGGATTACGCTCCTCAGGGGCCTTGGTGCGCTCGGCGAGCATGCTGATAACTGATTGGGTTGTCGCCAGATTGCCTGCAGTCATGATCGTGATGTAGCGTTCGCCCGGCTTCTCGAAGCTGTGCATCTTGCGGAAGGTCGAGATATTGTCGACGCCCGAATTGGTGCGCGTGTCCGACATGAACACCAGCCCCGAATCCAGCTTCATCCCAACGCAATAGGTCACTCTAGTCTTGCCCCTGTATCCCTGTTGCCCACGCGTTACTGTTCAACGGCGAGGCTGACAACCATGCTCTGTTCACCGCCACCATAGGATATGCCCGAAATGGGGGCGGCTTCGGAATAGTCAGCTCCGGTGGCGACGCGGACATAGCGCAAATCGGGGCTAATCCCGTTCGAGATATCAAAGCCGACCCAGCCCAGCCCTTCGACATGGGCTTCCGCCCAGGCATGACTTGCTTCCTGCTCGACGCGGTCGGTCAGCATCAGATAGCCGCTGATATAGCGGGCGGGGATGCCCAGACTGCGCGCCGCCGCGATAAAGACATGCGCATGGTCCTGACACACGCCATGTCCGGCAGCAAGCGCGGCGTCTGCTGTAGTTGCGGAATCGGTGTGGCCGATATCATAGCGCACCGCTGCCAGAACCCTGGTTGAAAGCGCATGCAAAGTCGCCAAAAGGTCATCGCCTTCGGCCACCGCCGACCGGGCAAGCGCCTGTATCTCGCGCGTCGGCTCGGTCAACGGGGTTGGTCGCAGGAAATACCAGAGCGGTACATGTCCGCCATGCCGCCCCATGATCCCGGCCGTGTCGTTGGTTTCAACCTCGCCATCGCAGCGGACGATGATTTCACCCGCACCTTCGTTGATACTCACAAGCAGAATGTGGTTATTGTGATAGTCGATATAGTCGGCTTCCACCTTGCCGCCTTCGATCTCGGTTTTCCAATGCAGGATTTTTTGCGCAGCATTTTCCTTGGGGATCAGCCGCAACCGCTGCAGCCCATAGGGTACTGGGTGCTCGAAACGGTAATGGGTCAGATGATGGATTTTCAGCAGCATTGCATCATCCATAGAACCTGTAATCGCGCTCGATCTGGCCTGCCAGCTGCGCATTGCAGGTCATGAAGTCGGTCAAGAATTCATGCAGCCCGCTCTCGAATATCGCTTCGATCGGGCGTGTTTGCAGGCCGTTGTGGATTTCATCAGCCAGATCGTGCGACGGCATGCGGAGGCCATAATCTTTCGCCAGATAGCAAAGATTGCCGTGCAACTTCTGGTAACAGAAAGCGAGTGAGCGCGGGAAGCGTTCGTCGAGGATCAGGAACTCCGCCACACCAACGGGCCGCGTGTCCCCGGCATTGAGCCATCGGAACGCATGCTCGGCAGAGACCGAGCGCAGGATTGTCTCCCACTGCACATTGTCGAGCGAAGAGCCGACAAAGGACAAGGACGGCAGCAGCATAATATTTGACGTCCAGAATGCGCGCTGTGCTGTCGGCGCGTTCAAGGAAGGTGCCGAGGCGCGCGAAATTATAGACGTCGATCCGCAACATTGATCCATGCAGCGCGCCACGCACCTGTGCCGATTGCTGGCGGATCATCGCAATCAGCCCGGGCAGATCAGTTTCGCGCACGGGGCGGGCGAGCGCCTCTTTCATCCGCATCCAGAAGATGTTGGTCGCCTCCCACACTTCGCGGGTCAGCGCGGTACGCGTCATCCGCGCATTGTGGCGCGCGGTTTCAAGCATCGCGAGCACCGAGGTCGGGTTGGTTTTGTCGCGCAGCAGGAAGTTGACGACATGCGCCGCCGCATAATCATCATATCGGCCTTCATAGCCCGATTGCAGCCCTGCGGTGGTGACGACCGACCGCCATTCTTCGTCAGACCCGGTATTCCGCGTCAGCGCCATGCGATGCCCAGCCTCAAGCAGGCGCGCCATATTCTCGCACCGCTCAAGGTATCGGAACATCCAGAATATGCCGCCTGCGGTTCTGCCGAGCATCTAGTCCTCCAGCACCCAGCTGTCCTTGGTGCCGCCGCCCTGGCTCGAATTGACGACGAGCGAGCCTTTTTTGAGCGCAACCCGGGTCAGCCCGCCGGGGGTGATTTCGATGCCATTGGGCGAAACGAGAACGAAGGGACGCAGATCGACATGGCGCGGGGCGAGACCGGCCTTGGTCAGCACCGGCACGGTCGATAGCGCGAGCGTCGGTTGGGCGATATAATTGCCGGGCCGGGCTTTCAGCTTTTTGGCAAAAGCTTCCAGTTCCGCCTTGCTCGCCGCGGGCCCCACCAGCATGCCATAGCCGCCCGAGCCATGGACTTCCTTGACCACCAGTTCTTTCAGATTGGCGAGCACATATTTGAGCGCATCGGGTTCCGCACAGCGCCAGGTTGGCACATTGGCAAGCAGAGGCTTTTCGCCGGTATAGAATTCGACGATCTCGGGCATGTAGCTGTAGATCGCCTTGTCGTCGGCGATGCCGGTGCCCGGCGCGTTGGCGATGGTGATCTTGCCGGCGCGGTACAGGTCCATGATTCCGGGAACGCCCAGTTGCGATTCCGGGCGGAAGGCCAGCGGATCGAGAAAGTCATCATCGACGCGGCGATAGAGAACGTCGATGGGCTTGAACCCCTGCGTTGTGCGCATGGCGACGCGGCCGTCGATGATACGCAGATCATGCCCTTCGACCAGTTCGGCCCCCATCTGATCGGCAAGGAAGGCATGTTCGAAATAGGCGCTGTTAAAGATGCCTGGCGTCAAAACCGCAACTACGGGGCGACCATCGCAGCCTTGCGGCAGGCATGCCTCCAGCGAGCGTCGCAGGTTTTTGGGATAGCTACCGACTTCGCGCACGCGGATCGCGCTGAACAGTTCGGGGAACATGTTCATCATCGTTTCGCGGTTTTCGAGCATGTAGGACACACCCGACGGCGTGCGGGCATTATCCTCCAGCACGTAAAATTCGTCATCGCCGGTGCGGACTAGGTCGATGCCGACGATGTGCGTATAGACCCGACCCGGCGGGGTGAAGCCGATCATCGCGGGCAGGAAGGCGCTGTTCTTGGCGATCAGTTCTTCGGGAACGCGGCCGGCGCGGATGATTTCCTGCCTGTGATAAATATCGTGCAGGAAGGCATTGATCGCGCGCACTCGCTGTTCAATACCGCGCGACAATCTGCTCCATTCCTTTGCACCGACAATCCGCGGCACGATGTCAAAGGGGATTAGCCGCTCTTCGGCCTCGTTCGCGCCATAGACGTTGAAAGTGATGCCTGTGCGGCGAAAGACGGCGTCGGCTTCCTCGGCTTTCTTGCGTAGCGCCGCAAGCTGCTGCCCTTCGAACCATGCGGCATAATCCGAATAGGCGCTGCGGGCGCCACCGTCGGGGCGCAGCATTTCGTCAAAAGCCGGTTTGGGCTGCTCCATGATTCACGAAGCTGTCAAAAATTTAGGCAGTGCACAAGTGCTTTTCGCAACTGCACAATAAATGTGCAACTATGATTTTACATGGTCATATCACGGGCAAGCAGCATGTCGCTGAATTCGACATTATCGACCATGAAAATCGTGTCGCCGATCTTCGAAAATCCGTGCTTTTGGTAAAAGCCGATTGCGCGTTCATTGTTTTCATACACGGCGAGCAACAACCGGCGTGCCTGTCTTTTGTGCGCGATATCGATCGCATGTTGCAGAAGTGCCGCGCCGTTTCCACCACCCTGCCAAGGGCCAAGTAGATAGATTCGCTTCAGTTCCCAGTCGTCCTCGCGCTGAAAATCGGGATGTTCGGGCGGACACAGCAGGGCATAGCCAACCGGCGCGCCCAAAGGGGTTTCGCCGATGATGATGTCGATATCGGGGTTGGCCAGCTTGGCGGCGTAATATTCGGGGCTGTGCAGTTCCTTGAGGAAACGGATCAGCGCCGGGCCCGGATGATCGAAAGCAAAGGTTGCCAAAAAGGTCGCTTGCCCGAGCAGCGACAACGCTGCCTCATCTCCCGGCTGTGCGCTGCGCCAGATGATTGGTGTCATTCCTCGTCAGGCCCAAGGCTGACATCGAGGTCGCGCGGGCGCACAAAGCGCTTCAGATGTGCAACAGGCTTTCCAATGTCGGCCCAATGGTCGATCGGGATTTCGAGCTGTGCAAGAGCGGCTGTCGGATATTTGATCTCGACCTCATCGCGCAAAGGCGAGCTGCCATCGTCGGGTACGAGATCGAATACCAAATCTTCAACTGCGGGGCAGTGGCCCACGACCATCACCGTCTCATGCGCGTCGTCGACCTCACGCAGCACATCAAGCAGCGAAGCCGACGAGGCGAGGTAGATCGCCGTTCCCACGTTGGTTCCATCTTTCGGCCGTAACCCGTCCAGACGCCGTCGAGCGTATCGATAACGCGCACGGCAGGGCTGGCGATCACATGTTCGAAGGTCACGCCGTTAGAGGCCATCCACTGGCCGATGGTGCGCGCGGCCTTTTCACCGCGTTTGTTCAGCGGTCGGTCAAAATCGCGCGCGACCGGATCGTCCCATCCCGACTTGGCATGGCGCAGCAGGTAAAGCGTCTTCGTCAAAAGGGGATATCCTCGTCCTCAATCTCTTGCGCGCTCCCCTGCCCGAAATTTGTTGCAGGTGAAAGACCGGATTTGATGCGCCGCACCGCCTCGTCGAGAGTGACACGGTGTATCGGCGTTCCGGTGGGGAAGGCGGTCAGCAACCGTGAGGGTGTGGCGGAGGAGAGCAGCACGAAATGGCCCTTGTCATCGGCCTTGCGGATCAGGCGACCAAAGGCCTGTGCAAGCCGCGCGCGAATGATGCGGTCGTCATATTCGGTGCCACCGCCCATCAGCCGTCGCGCCTTGTGGAGTATATCCGGGCGCGGCCAGGGCACCTGTTCCATGATCACAAGCCGCAGCGAGTGACCGGGTACATCCATCCCGTCGCGTAGAGCATCAGTGCCGATCAAAGATGCGTGCGGGTCGTCGCGAAAGATGTCGACCAATGTGCCGGTGTCCATCGGATCGACATGCTGGGCGTAAAGGGGCAGCCCGTCGCGCGCCAACCGGTCGGCAATGCGGGCATGTACGCTGCGCAGGCGTTTGATTGCGGTGAACAGCCCCAGCGCGCCACCCTGCGACGCCGAAATCAGCGCCGAATAAGCCCCGGCGAGTGCCGGCATATCGCCGCGCACAATGTCGGTCACCACCAGCACTTCGGCCTGGCTGGCATAGTCGAACGGGCTGGGGGCCGCAAAATGTTCGACTTTATGTTCGAGATGCGCGGCCCCGGTGCGCGCCTCTGCGGTATCCCAGTCCCCGCCGCTGCGCAGCGTTGCAGAGGTGGTGAGGATGCCGTGCGCTGGCTTCAGGACCACACTCGACACGGGCCTTGTCGGGTCGAGCCAGTGGCGATGGATGCCGATATCATATTCGCGGCCCTCACCCCGATCGACCGCGAGCCAGTCGACAAAGACCGGGTCAGCCGGGCCGCCACCGCGCCCGAGCAAGGCGATCCAGCCGCGCAGCGTGTCGACGCGCCACCCAAGGCTCGCCATCGCGCCTTCGATCCGTGCCCGCGCTGCTCCGTCGAGCCAGTCGGGTGCATCCTCGACGATCGCCTCCAGCCGCTGCCCCAGCACCATCAGAGGTTTGACCAGTGCTTCGAGCGCCTTCATCAAATCGGCAATCGCTTCAATGAGGTGCGCATCCAGATTGGCATATTCGGTTTCGAGGCCATAGCCGCTTTCGGCCTGCCCTTCGTCGCGCGCATAGACCGTGGCGCGCACAGCGGCGAGCAGCCGTTCGGCAGGCCCTGATGGCACGCCTTCGTTGACGCGGCCAAGCCAGCCGTCACCGGGCAGCGCCTCTGCCGCCTCGCGCGCTGCTTCAATGGCAAGTCCGCCTTCTTCGTCATAGCTGGCAACATCGGCGAGCCGTGCCGATAGCCCGCGTCGACGGCCGCGCGCCTTGCCTTCGGGGCCGATTATCCAGCGGCGGATTTCGATCATTTCCGCGCCGGTCAAGGCAGCGGCAAAGGTCGAGTCCGCCGCGTCGAATAGGTGATGGCCTTCATCGAAGATAATACGTGTAGGGCGCCCCGCTTCTTCGCGCCCGCGCGCAGCGTTGACCATCATCAACGCATGGTTGGCAATTACGATGTCGGCCTGTGCCGAAGCGCGGCTGGCGCGTTCGATGAAGCATTTGCGGTAGTGCGGGCAACCTGCATAGATGCACTCGCCGCGCCGGTCGGTCAGCGCGGTCGAACCGTTGCGACGGAACAGGGTCGGAAGCCATCCGGGCAGATCGCCTCCGATCATGTCGCCATCGGCGGTATAAGCTGCCCAGCGCGCCACCAGATGCGCAAGGATGGCGGCTCGCCCGGCAAAGCCGCCTTGCAGCGCGTCTTCAAGGTTCAACAGGCACAGATAATTTTCGCGCCCTTTGCGGACGACGACCTTTTCTTTGAACTGCTGCGCGTCGGGATAGACCCGCCGTGCCTCACTCACCAGCTGCCGCTGCAAGGCCTTGGTATATGTCGATATCCAGACCGCGCCGTCAGCCTCTTGTGCCCATAGCGATGCGGGAGCGAGATAGCCCAGTGTCTTGCCGATGCCCGTGCCGGCCTCTGCCAGCAGCATATTAGGTTCACCTTTGCGCGTCCGCGGATCGAAAATATGCGCCGCGCTGGCGGCAAAGGCGCGCTGGCCTTCGCGGATCTCGGCACCGCTGCCGGTCAGCCGGGGCGAGTTGCTCGTCGACCGCTGACCTATCGAGCACCACTGAACGTGGCGGCGTGCGGGGCGGCGCTTCTTCCCATTCGGGCAGTTTGGAAAACAGCCAGCGTTCCTTCTGCTCCGGTCTGGGCAGTTGATCAGCCACCACCCGCGCCCAAGGCCAGCGCAAACGCGCCAAGGCCTGCGCTGCATCCCAAGCGCCTTCGCGCTCTGGCCATACGGCGTCGGTGAGGGTTGCCAACAGGGTTTGGGCTGCCGTGACAAGTAGCCTAGCGACCGCCTCATCACCAGTTGGCTCGCCAAGCCCGAGCAGCTCGGACAATCCCTTCGCGGTCGGCACCACAAAGCGTGCCGGATGCACAAAGGCGAACAGCTCTAGCAAATCCAGACCCGACAATTCGGCATAGCCCAGCCGTTGCGCCACCAGCGGCGCGTTGAGCAGGATCATCGGCGTTTCCGCCGCCCGCGCTACCGCCTCTGCCTTGCCCACCCGCCGCGTTTCGCCATCGGGGGATGCTATCCAGATGCCGGCATGGCTTGCATGCAGCGCAGGAAAGGCTAGGGGAGGGGCCATATCTGCCATTCATGGCAAGTTTGGAACGAAAAGGAAACAGGAATGAGTGTCGATCCGGCCCTTCGCACGGCAGCCTTGGCGAGCAAGGCATGGCCCTATGAAGAGGCGCGGCGCGTGCTCAAACGCTTTCCGCAGGGCAAGCCGGGCGGCGCGCCTGTGCTGTTTGAAACCGGCTATGGCCCGTCGGGCCTGCCGCATATCGGCACCTTCAACGAAGTGCTGCGGACAACGATGGTCCGCCGCGCACTGGAAGAAATGGCCGACATGCCAACACGGCTGGTGGCCTTTTCCGACGATATGGACGGGCTGCGCAAGGTGCCCGACAATGTGCCCAACAAGGCGATGCTCACCGAACATCTCGGCAAGCCGCTGACGCGTATTCCCGATCCGTTCGAGAAATATGAGAGTTTTGCGCATCACAACAATGCGATGCTGCGTGAATTCCTTGACCGTTTCGGCTTCGAATATGAATTTGTCTCTTCGACTACGATGTATGAAGGCGGCCAGTTTGACGAGGCGCTGAAGGGCGTGCTGCGCAACTATCAGGGCATCATGGATATCATGTTGCCCACGCTGCGCGCCGAACGTGCCGCGACCTATTCGCCTGTGCTGCCGTTCAGCCCGAAATCGGGCATCGTGCTGCAGGTGCCGGTGACGGTCGTCGATGCCGAGGCAGGCCTTGTGTCGTTCGAGGATGAGGGTGAAACGATCACCCAGTCGATCCTTGGCGGGCAGGCAAAGCTGCAATGGAAGGTCGACTGGGCGATGCGCTGGGTCGCGCTCGGCGTCGATTATGAAATGTCGGGCAAGGATCTGACCGACAGCGGCATCCAGTCGGGCAAGATCGCGCAGGTGCTGGGCGGCCGCAAGCCCGAAGGCCTGATCTACGAAATGTTCCTCGACGAAAAGGGCGAGAAGATTTCCAAGTCGAAGGGCAATGGCCTGAGCCTTGAAGATTGGCTGTCCTACGGCACCGAGGAAAGCCTTGCCTTTTACGCCTATCGCGAACCCAAAAGTGCCAAGCAGCTGCATCTGGGCGTGATCCCGCGGGCGGTGGACGAATATTTCCAATTCCGCAGCACTTATGCGGGTCAAGAAATCGAGAAGAAGCTCGGCAATCCGGTGCACCATATACATAGTGGTAAGGTGCCAGCCGATGTCCCGCCGGTGACTTTCGGGCTGCTACTCAACCTCGCCGGCGTGATGGGGCCGCATGCGACCGCACCGCAGGTGTGGGGCTATCTGGCCAATTATGTGCCCGATGCCACTGCCGCGACGCATCCTGAGCTGGCAAACCTCATCAACCTAGCGCTCGCCTATAACCGCGATCATGTCGCGCCTACGCTGCAACGGCGCAAGGCCGAGGGGGTAGAAGTTGCGGCGTTGAATCGGCTCGACGCCGAACTCGCCCCGCTGCCTGCCGACGCACCTGCAGAGGATATCCAGAATATCGTTTATGAAATCGGCAAGACCGGTGGCTTCGAGAATCTGCGCGATTGGTTCAAGGCGCTTTACGAAACGCTGCTCGGCTCCAGCGCGGGGCCGCGCATGGGCAGCTTCATCGCGTTGTACGGTATCGCCAACACCCGCAAGCTGATCGCAGAGGCGCTTGCATGAGCGTTATCGCCGCCCGCATCTATCGTGACGGGCGGCTGTTGACAGACGTCGATTCGGCAAAGCCAATCCCAACTCTGGAGAAGAAAGAGGATTTCATCTGGATCGGATTGCACGAACCCGATGCGGCGACGATCAAAACGATACAGGAGCATTTCGGGCTGCACGAACTGGCAGTCGAAGATGCGCTCGATCCGCGGCATTTGCCCAAGATGGAAAGCTATGGCGAGACGCTGTTCGTGGTCGCGCGCACGGTGCATCTGGAAGGTCCGGATGACAATGCACGGATTGCCTATGGCAATACTGCGATCTTTCTCGGGCGCCAGTTCATCATCACGGTCCGCCATGGTTCGATGCGCGGGCACGCGCCGATCCGGCAGCAGCTGGAGGCGACGCCCTGGTTGTTGAAGCATGGGCCGGATTATGTGCTCCATGCGATCCTCGATTTCATCGTGGACGGTTATTTCGATGTGATCGATCTGGTCGAAGAGAAGGTGCTGGCGATGGAGGATCAGGCGCTTGTCACCTTCCTCGATCGCACCCAGACATCGCGCTTGTTCACATTGCGGCGCGACCTGTTCCGGCTGCAGCGGATATTGGGGCCGATGGAAGATCTGGCCAATCGCTTCGTCAATATCGACCTACCGCAGCTCGATAATGATATCGATCCCTATTTCCGTGACCTGGCCGATCATGTCCGCCGGGTGAATTATCGCGTCGCCGGGCTGCGGGATACGCTGACCAGTGTAATTGAAACCAGCGGACTGCTTGAGCAGCAACGGCAGGGTGTGATTACCCGCCAATTGGCAGCCTGGGCTGCTATTTTGGCCGTGCCGACGGCGATTGCCGGGATTTACGGGATGAATTTTGAATTCATGCCAGAGCTTGAAACCCGATTCGGCTATTTCATCGTCGTCGGGGTGATGGCGCTGATTTGCGGATCGCTCTTTTACCGTTTTAAACGGCTGGGCTGGCTGTAACCCGCCGCAAGACCGACCGGTAATTGGGTTCGATCGTCATCTTCGCATGATAGCCGCCCTTGCCGAGCAAGGCCCGTGCGCGCGCGGCAGGCTGTAACAGGGCACGCCCATGAAGAGGTGATGTTCGCTGTGAAAGTTGACCCAATAGGGCGCAACCGTCGCGCGTTCTACCAGCCCTGCATGGGTTGTCCGCGCATGGCTGAACGGATCGTCACTGCCGGTGGTGGTGCAGGCATGCTCGGCGATGTTGCGGATGCGCAGGAAAAGCTGAAAGGTCGTCGCCAGCGCCACCAGCCAAAGCACGAACGGCAGCCAGCCCCAGACAGAGAGTGAAATCGCCAGCAAGACGAACTGCACAAGCAGGAAGCGCCCTACTGTGCGCGCGGTTGTCTTGGCGCCCTCGATATTGGCGACAGGCGCGTCGATGCCGCTGCGGCTCTGCAGGTTGAAGGCGCGGCCTGCGCTTGTGTCGCGCTTGCCATCGGTTTCGCCCGCCTCGTTCCGTAGCATCGCCTTCAGCCCGCGTAATGCCGCCGCGAACTGGTGACTGCGCTGTTTGAAAAAGGTCTGCCCGCTCAGGTCGCGCACCGCCTTGCGCCACAGGCTGGCGCGGCTGGTGGGGAAGGGTTTGGAAAGCGACAGGTCGGGGTCTTCGGGTTGCTGGGTGAATTTATGGTGGGTCAGGTGATAGGCGCGATAGGCGTGCAGGTCGCTGCCGGTCGCCGCGCCGGTCGGCCATTGCCCCAGCCAGTTGTTCAGTTGCCGGTTTGGATGGAGAAGCCCGTGCGCGCCATCGTGCATCAATATTGCCAAGCCCCAACTGTCGTCCGCCAAGTAGGGCGAGCGCGATGGGCGTTGCAATCAATCCGGCGAACCAATTCTGTTCCCATACCCATGCTGTGCCAAAGGCGGCCAAGGCGACCACTGCCCAGGCATGGACGATCTGGAAAATCCCGAGCCAAGGCGAAACACGGGTCAGGGCCGCCCAGTCTTCGGGGGTAAATATCGAGCGGGGGTTGGCGGCTTTTACGGCTGGCATGAGCGCAATATACACCCAACCAGGCGAGCTGCCAAATCCGCTACGTCGCGGCGCTTACCCAGCCAACCACAGGGTCATCCATGTCAACCGCTTCACCCAATTCCCAGACATTTTTATAGCCATAGCCATAAAGGTTGATGAAGGTCTGGATGTTGAGCGCGAGCGGCAGCGCCTTGGTCACCACCGGGCGGCGGTTGTTGGTGAAGTTGTTGTTGCAGTAGATCAGGATTTCGCGGTCCGGATTGGCACCAATGACTTGGGCGAGGCTTTCGGCGGTGAAATCGGGCAGCGGCAGGTTTACCGCACCTGCGATATGCCCTTCGGCAAAGGCTTGGGCCGAGCGGGCGTCAAGGATCAGCACATTGGGCTGACCAGCGCGTGCTTTGAACTCGGAAAGCGGGATCAACCGCGCCGACCGCACGGGTTGCACTTCGGTGGTCAGATCGCGGAAGCCTGCGTAGTCGATCAACGGACTGCCGCGATCCTGTGCGGCCAGCGGCGTGGCCAGCAGGGCGAGGGCGAGTGGTAAAATGCGCATGGGCAGCTTCCTCCTTTCGGGGAAAGCTGCCCATGGCGCTTTGAATAGCTGCTGAACGCCCTATTTCTGCGAAGCAATCCAGCCGTCGATTTTCTTCTCGAGCACTGCGAGCGGTAGCGCACCGGTGTTGAGCACCTGATTGTGGAATTCGCGCACATCGAATTTCGTACCCAGTTCTTTCTGCGCTTTCGCTTTCAGTTTCTGGATGGTCAGCGCGCCGATTTTGTAGGCCAATGCCTGGCTCGGGATCGCGATATAGCGTTCGACCTCAGCCGTGGCATCGGTTTTGCCCATGTCGCTGTTGGCGAGCATATAGTCGATCGCCTGATCGCGGGTCCAACCCTTGCTGTGCAAGCCGGTATCGACGACGAGGCGCATCGCGCGGAGCATTTCATCCGACAGCGTGCCAAAGCGCTGATAGGGGTCCTTGAAGAGCCCCATGTCATAGCCGAGCGTTTCGGCATAGAGCGCCCAGCCCTCGACATAGGCGGTGTTGCCGCCAAAGCGCATGAAAGCAGGCAGTTTCTCATTTTCCTGCGCGATACTGATCTGGAAATGGTGCCCCGGCGCACCTTCGTGTAGGTAGAGCGTGGTCATGCCAGATGTCGTGCGGCTGGGCAGATCATAGGCGTTGAAATAGAAAGTGCCGGGGCGTGAGCCATCGGGCGTGCCCTGCTGATAGCTGCCGCCAGCCTCATATTTCTCGCGGAATTCTTCATAGGGTTTGATTTCGAGCGGGGCCTTGGGAAGAAATTTGAACTGGCTTGAGATAACCGTGTCGACCTGCTTGCCGATATCGTAATAGCCTTGGGTCAGCGCCTCGCGGCTTTCCTTCTTGAACTTTGGGTCGGTGCGCAGATGTTCGAAGAAATCCTGCAGGCTGCCTTTGAAGCCAACCTCGGTTTTGATTTCTTCCATGCCCTTCTTGATCCGGTCGACTTCCGAAAGGCCCAAATTGTGGATGTCGGCGGCCTTCAACGGCAGGGTGGTCGTCTGCTCGACCATATATTGATACAGCTTTTCGCCCCCCTTCATGTAGGACAGGCCAACGCCTTCGCGCGCCAGCGGTAGATATTCGTCGCGCAAAAAGTCACGCAACCGCTGGTTTGCGGGATAAAGGCCTTTTTCCACCATGTCCTTGTAGGCCGCGGTCAGACGCGCCTTATCGGCTTCGCTGAAATCCGCGGGGAATTTGGTGACCGGGCCGTAATAAGGCGACTCCTCGGTCTTTTGCGCGAGTTGGGTGTTCAGCTGGTCGATGACATTGGTGATCGTCAGCTTGGTTTCGAAAACGCCCGACCCCATGCCTTCACGGAAACGGCCGATCGAGGCGTCCATCAGCGTGATGAATTCCTTGTGGCGTTTCAGATTGTTTTCATAATCGGCGACGGTCTTGAACGGCGCTGCACCCTGTCCGCTAGCGAAGGTCGGGTAGAAAGTGTGGAAGCCGGCAAAATGGTTGACCGGGCGAACCACGGTCAGATCCATGATTTCTTTCGACAGGCCTTTCAGCGCATCTAACTGATTCTGTTTGTAGACATCATAGGCAATCTGGCTGGTGGGATCGAGCCTGGCGCGGTCGATGCTCTCCAGCTTGGCCAGATTGGCCTCGGCTGCCTTGCGCTCGGCATCGAAATAGGCGTCGCTGATATAGTCACCCAAACGGTCGGCATAGCGCATGTCGCCGCGGAACAGCGCGTTCAGCGGATTGCGCTTGAGGGTCGCTTCATCGTCCTCGGCAAACAGCGCGGCGAGCTTGGACGCTTCATCGGCCTGAGGGGCTACAGCAGCGCTGTCGGCAGTGGACGCAAATGCCGGGGCGTTGGTTGTTACTGCAACAGCAAAAGCGCTGCCCGCAAGCAGGGCGAAGCGAAGGGATTTCATCAAACTTTCTCCAATTTTTCAACAGCGACATTGGTCGCGACGACGATAACCCATTTTCCTTGATGCCAATTCGGCGGACGACAAGCCTGTTTCGACAGACGACGTTGACCGCTCATGAACGGATAGTGAGGTGCTCGCCCTTATATTCGGGACCGCCATACCCATATAGGTTGTACCGTTGGCCGTAACCACCCGAGCCGATGGTGTCTCTTACCGGTCGATTTTTCGCTTGGCGTCCCGAGACGGGTACGACCTCACCGCGCTTTGTCATCATGCATTGCGCGGCGAATGGGAGCACGCCGCATGATCGCCTATTTCATCCTCGTCCACCGCTATCCTGACCAATTCAAACGCATGTTTCGTGCGATTTATGCAGCTGGGAACCAGTATCTTATTCATATCGACCGCAGTTCCGGATCCGAATTGCAGGCCGATCTGAAGACATTCCTTGCACCATATCAGAATGTGGCCATCCTTGATCCAAAGCCAGCACTTTGGGGCGGCTACAGTCTGGTGGATGCTGAACTTCGCGGTATGGCCAAATTGCTGGAAATGGATTCCGGATGGACCCATTTCATCAATCTAAGTGGCCAGGACTTCCCGCTGAAATCGCAGCGCTATATCCGTGATTTTCTCTCAAAGAATGGTGGAAAACAGTTTATCCGTACCGTCGATCAAGCACATTTTCGGCCTGATACGCTCAATCGTTTAAGCCATTTCTTTGTCGAAGCCTTTGGCCGGATCTTTCGCACCGGGGTGAAGCGGCGACCGATGTCGAACGTAACCCCCTATATCGGCACGCAATGGAAGGTTGTGACTCGCAGCTTTTGCGAATTTGTCTGCAATGATGCACAGGTCGCGCCGTTCCGCAAATTCTATCGGCGCAGTCTGATTGCTGATGAAGGTTTTTTCCAAACAGTCATGATGAACAGGGGTGAGCATGGTGTTGTCATCAATGATGATCTCCGCACCATAGATTGGGTGCCGGATGGTGACATCAAATTACGCCCGCGCACTTTCGGCAAGGCCGATGCGCTGCGGCTCTCGCTGAGCCCCGATTTGTTTGCGCGCAAGTTCGACATGGCAGAAGACAGCGCGATACTCGATCATCTCGAGCATCATCTGACGACGCTGGCAGGGAACATCTATCGGGGATGCGTCGAAGACCGGCCAGTGGCGCGTAAATATGTTGTCGATTACGTTTAATCAAAGGAGAGTGTGATGGCTAAAAGTCAAAAACGATCGAACCGTGAAGTCCGTAAGCCCAAGGCGGAGACACCCAAGAAGCAAAATGCTGCCGCTATTTCGTTGAAGAATACCGTTACAGGCACACTTTCGTCCAAATCCTGACGCTCCTGCATCAGGCGTCCTAGACTTTGGCCGTATTGAGTTCCAGCCAGTTGTTCTGCCGGTACCATTTGGTGATGACGTGCTTGACGCCTTTCACCACTGGCGTGCCGGTGTGCAGCGATTTGTAGTTGAGTGTGCCGTCGGGTTTCATATTGTTCCAGATCAGCATCGTTCCCGCCTGCGGGCGGACGCCGATGCCGATATGCGGGAACTCAGTCGCACCACCCTCTTCGGGTTCGTTGAGGAAAATCATCGCGGTCCAGCTCCGCTGTCCGCCGCGTGGGCCTTCATGATCCCAATAGCTCTGGCCGGGATGGAAGAAGTCGTGATGCGCCTTGAATTCCTGCCCTACTTGATAGCGTTGGCCCTGCATCGTTTCTGCCCAATTATTATCGATACCGAGCGTGTCGCTCATCCGTGCCTCGACACGCGTGATATCGGGATCCCAGCGGTTGAGGTGGCAACTATAGCTTGTGCGAAACCCTGCTTGCTCGGTGCCTTTGTACAAGGTTGACGGCACGGCATCGGCATCAATCTTTGAAATCAATATCCCGCAATCCCGCTTCCCCAGAAAACCCTGATACACATAGACCTGCAGATCAGGCACCTCGATACGCTGGACAAGCGGGTTGTTCTCCAGCTTGCGCGTTACAAAGGCGCCAATTTTGGCGAGCTTTGCCGGATCGTTATTGGGATCGAACTTGGTCGGGGCTTCAAGGTCAGCGGACACGCGTTGGCTCCATGCGGGGATGAGTCGCCTGCCTCATAACATGCAAAGCAATTGGATTTCGAGGGGTTGCAAAGCTGGCGCGGCGCAAATGAAAAGAGCCCGGGGCGGAAGGCACCCCGGGCTCTTCAACTTCTGGAGGGATCAGGATTACCAGAAGAAGTCGTGTATCACGTCGACGACATAGCCGTTGCGGACATCGATCAGCAGCACGTCGTCATAATAGCGCACCCAGCGGTAGGGGCCGTGCGCGGGTGGCAGGCGGTAGTACCAGGGGTCGGCTATCCAATAGCGGTTCGAATAAAAGGGCGAGCCCAGATAAATGCCGATGCTGAACCGGCGGTACCGGTCATAGCGATTGGGCGCATAATAGCGGCCGGGGCGGTAATAGCTGCGATAGCGTTCGCGGTGACCGCGCCAATCATAGCGGCGGTCATTGCGCCAGCCACGATCCCAGCGATCATTGTCGCGCTGGTCATACCGGTCGTTATTGCTCCAGCGGCGGTCATCATCGCGGCGGCCTTCCCAGCGTCGATTATCGTCGCGGCGATCGTCCCGACGGCTGTCGTCATCACGGCGCCGGTCCCAGCGGCCATTGTTGCGGTTGTTGTCGTCACGACCGCTCCAGCGGCGACTGTCATCATTGCCGCGGTTCCAGTTGCGATCATCTCGCCTACGCTGGCTGCCATCTTCCCGGCGGCGTTCTTCGCCACGGTTCCACTGCTGGCCTTGCGGCTGCTGTTGCTGCGACTGGTTCCAGTTTCCGCGCCTGTCGTCGCGGCGATCCTCACGCCGGTCTTCGCGACGCTCGCTGCGCTGCTCGTCCTGAGGTGAGCGTTCAATGCGTCGTGAGCGCTGCTCGCCACGACCGGCGCTGTCATCGCGATCGACGGCACCCTGACCGCGCACCCATTCGCCCTTGCGCTTTTCACTCCGCTCGAAATTGGATGTGTTGCCCGTTGCCGACATTGCAACACCAGCTTGTGCAGGCTGGGCCGCGTAAGCGGCAGGTGAAAGCGCGATTGTCGAGACAATGCCTATCAAGAATATTTTCTTCATCGTTGGTCCCCGATGCGAGACGACACTGCGCCGCCCCATTGGAGCCTTTATCGCCGAGATTGGCTGTCACGAGGCTGAATGGGGCTGTAATGTTCAGGAAAGGTGCGATTTAGATGAACGGCTGGATTTCAGCCAATTTCCTCAAACGCGATGTCTAGGATGGGGAAGTCTTCCCAGCCCGCGAAATCAAAATGCCACCATTCGTTCGAAATTCCGCGAAACCCTTGCGCCTCCATCCAGCGTTCGAGTCGCGCGCGATTCGCGATTGCTTCGGGTGCGGCCGCCATGAAGTCGCGGTGCGCGCGTTGGGTGAATTCGTCATAGCCGCTGGTCATTTCGACCAGTGCGCCGGTATCGATCCGGTGCAGCGATAGGTCGACCGCGCAGCCGCGATTATGTTTCGATCCCCTTTTCGGGTTGGCAACATAGTTGCGCTGTGGCCCGGGCGGGGTCGCATCCCACAGCTGTTTTGTAATCCGCCAAGGCCGATAAGCATCGAAGATGGTCAGGCCATAGCCTTCGGTCGCTGCCGCCTTGTGCGCGCGTGCCAAGGCCTTTGCGGCAGGCTGAACCATGAAGGCACGCGGCTGGTCATAAAGGATTCGACCGGTAAAATTGTTGGCTGTCGCGTAGCGGATGTCGAGACGGATGCTAGGGTCGAGTTGGGTCAACTCAACCAACTCCCCTTGTCCCGCCAGAGCTGGTGTGTTCGACGGTCGGGCCGGAGGGGCAATTTTCTCGCTGCGGTCGCAGGCGAGCAATGGCGCTATCATTGCGCCAGCGACAAAATGTCGCCGGTTCAGCTTTCCTGCCGCGCCAACCACTCTTCGAGCCACTTGATCGTATAGTCACCGTTGATGACGTCCGGTTCTCGCAGCAGCGCCTGATGCAGCGGAATATTCGTCTTGATGTCGGTAATCACCATTTCCTCAAGTGCACGGCGCATACGCATCATGCAGCTCTCGCGCGTGCGACCATAGACGATCAGCTTGGCGATCATGCTGTCATAATAGGGTGGAACACTATAGCCCGAATACATGCCGCTATCGACGCGGACATGCATGCCGCCAGCGGCGTGATAGTGGCCAATTTTGCCGGGCGAGGGCACAAAGGTGCGCGCATCTTCGGCATTGATCCGGCATTCCATCGAATGGCCGCGGAATTCGAGCATATCCTGCGTCACCGAAAGCCCGCGGCCTTCAGCAACACGGATTTGTTCGCGGACAAGGTCAAAGCCGGTGATCATCTCGGTCACCGGATGCTCGACCTGGATGCGGGTGTTCATTTCGATGAAATAGAATTCGCCATTTTCCCAGAGGAATTCGATCGTGCCCGCGCCGCGATAGTGCATGCCTGCCATCGCCTTGGCGACGATATCGCCCATACGCGCGCGCTCGTCCGCGGAAATAACAGGTGAAGGCGCTTCCTCAAGCACCTTCTGGTGGCGGCGCTGTAACGAACAGTCACGCTCGCCCAAATGGATGGCATTTCCCTCGCCGTCGCCGAAAACCTGGAATTCGATATGGCGCGGGTTGCCGAGATATTTCTCGATATAGACGGTATCGTCGCCGAAGGCCGCCTTGGCTTCGCTGCCCGCCTGCTGGATCAGCGTTTCCAGTTCGTCGGGGCCGTTGCACACTTTCATGCCACGCCCGCCGCCGCCCGAAGCCGCCTTGATGATGACCGGATAACCAACTTCTTCTGCAATCTTTTTGGCTTCGGTGATTTCTGAAACCGCGCCGTCAGATCCGGGAACCAGCGGCAGGCCAAGCTCACCCGCCGTCTTCTTCGCCATCACCTTGTCGCCCATCGTGCGGATATGCTCGGGCTTGGGGCCGATAAAGGCGATGCCGTGGCTTTCGACGATTTCGGCAAATTGGGCGTTTTCCGACAGGAAGCCATAGCCGGGATGGATCGCGTCGGCATTACTGATTTCGGCGGCCGAGATGATCGCCGGGATGTTGAGATAGCTGTCCTTCGCAGGCGGCGGGCCGATGCAGATCGCCTCATCGGCCAGACGGACGTGCATCGCGTCGGCGTCGGCCGTCGAATGCACCGCGACGGTCTTGATGCCCATTTCATGCGCAGCACGGTGGATACGCAAAGCGATTTCGCCGCGATTGGCGATCAGGATTTTTTCAATACCCATCGGTAGCTTACTCGATAACCATCAGGGGCTGGTCGAATTCGACCGGCTGGCCGCTTTCGACGAAGATGGCTTTGACGGTGCCGCCATTGGCCGCGGTGATCGGGTTCATGACCTTCATCGCTTCGACGATGAGCAGGGTGTCGCCCGCCGAAACCTTGTCGCCAACGCTGACAAAGGCTGGCGCGCCCGGTTCTGGCGTCAGATAAGCGGTGCCGACCATCGGCGATTTGACGGCATTGGCGGGAACCGCAGGCGCAGCAGCTTCGGCTGGAGTTGCGGGTGCGGCGGCAGCGACTGCCGGGGCCGCAACTGCAACGGGGGCCGAGGCAACCGCGTTGATCGTGCGCGCAACCTTGATCTTGCGGTCGCCATCTTCGACCTCGATTTCGCTGAGGCCGGTGTCGTTGAGCAACTCGGCCAGTTCGCGCACCAATTTGGTATCGACCTGCATCCCGCCGGTTTTGCCGTTCATGTAAATTCTCCGTTTGACCCTGTTGGGGCCGCTTTAATCAGAGACGCGCCGCCGCGTCCAGCGCCAGTTCATAGCTTTTTGCGCCATGCCCTGCAAAACAACTATGCGCGGCCATACCGACATAGCTGATATGGCGGAAGGGCTCGCGCTTCATGGGGTCAGAAAGATGCACTTCGATTACAGGCACCTTGATCGATTTGATCGCATCATGGAGTGCGATTGAGGTATGGGTATAGGCGCCAGCGTTAAGCAGCACCGCTTTCGCTCCCTCGGCCTGCGCCTCGTGCAACCAATCGACCAGATGACCTTCATGGTTGGATTGGCGGAAATCGATCTCCAGCCCCAGCTCATGCGCCAGATCGTCAAGGCGACCTGCAATGTCATCAAGCGTATCGGTCCCGTAAATCTCTGGCTCGCGCATACCAAGCAGGTTGAGGTTGGGGCCATTGAGGACGTAGATGAGATTAGTGTCAGCCAAGGCGTTTTTCCGTCGATAGTATTGCCTAAAGTCGTTGCTGGTCCCTATATGTGGATAGCAGGAAAAAGCGAGCCAAAATGTCCGATACAGCCACCCTTTCGATGATAGCCATCACCATCAATGGCGAACCGCACCGCGTATCGGCGGGGCTGTCGGTTGCAGGGCTGGTGGCTGAACTGGGCTTCAACCCGAAAAAGGTCGCCGTCGAGCGCAATCTGGAGATTGTCCCGCGCTCTACCCATGCGGATGCGATGCTGATTGATGGCGATCAGTTGGAGATTGTCCACTTTGTCGGCGGCGGCTAAGGCGCACCCCATGAGCACCAACGATAGCTGGACCGTCGCCGGTCGCACCTTCACCTCGCGCCTGATTGTCGGCACTGGCAAATATAAGGATTTCGAGCAGAACGCTGCGGCGCTGGTCGCTTCGGGAGCGGAAATCATCACCGTTGCTGTGCGCAGGGTCAATGTGGCCAACCCAGATGCGCCGATGTTGACCGACTATATTGATCCGAAGAAATACACCTATCTGCCCAACACCGCGGGCTGCTTCACGGCCGACGATGCGATCCGTACTTTGCGGTTGGCGCGCGAGGCTGGCGGCTGGGATCTTGTGAAGCTCGAAGTGCTGGGAGAGGCCAGGACGCTCTATCCCGATATGCGCGAAACACTGAAAGCGACCGAGATCTTGGCCAAGGAAGGATTCCTTCCGATGGTGTATTGCGTCGACGATCCGATCGCCGCCAAGCAGCTCGAGGATGCGGGTGCAGTTGCAGTGATGCCGCTGGGCGCCCCGATAGGATCGGGTCTTGGCATCCAGAACCGCGTTACCATCCGCCTGATTGTCGAAGGCGCCAAGGTGCCTGTGCTGGTCGATGCAGGCGTGGGCACAGCTTCCGATGCGGCTGTCGGCATGGAGCTGGGCTGCGACGGCATATTGATGAACACAGCTATCGCAGAGGCGAAGGATCCGATCCGCATGGCGCGCGCGATGAAGCTGGCCGTCGAGGCGGGACGTGAGGCCTATCTGGCTGGTCGCATGGGCCGTCGCATGTACGCGGACCCATCGAGTCCATTAGCCGGGCTTATCTGAGGCGAGTATAAACTACATTTGTAGTCGTTAGTCGACGACCAATTGCGCGAACATGCAGTTGGTCGGACGACGCTGCGCGTTCGTCATGTTATTTGTCGACTTGTAAAACATTTCGCGGCGCCCGTCGAAGTGCGCATGAACGGCCAGACCAAACGCCCTATTTCAGATGGGCAGGCCGGATGGATATTGCTCCCCAGCGTTGACCTTTTCGGCCTGCACCCCCTCCCCAAAGGGCCCACAGAAAATTTGGAGAGGCCCGCAACTATAGGAGCCTGACATGGCCACAAAAATCGGCTTAACCCTGATGCCACTGCTTGCAGCGGCCAGTCTTTCGATCACGCCTGCATTCGCGTCTGCGACAGAACGAACAATAGAGGTGCACCACACCGACCTCGACCTGTCGACCGAAGCCGGGCAGGCCAAATTCAAACAGCGCGTCATGCGTGCCGTGCGCAATGTGTGCGCTTTCCCACCCGCGAAATCGATTGCCGAGTATGAAGACCAAAAGCAGTGCCAGACCCGTGCAAAAACCAGCGCAATGCGGAAGGCAGCCCAAACAATCGCGCGGAACGGCGGACAGGTGAAAGTCGCCCTCGATTGAACCTTGATTAAAGCCATTGGGGCGGGGACGGCCTGGGCTATTTCCCCGCCAGCTTTTTGACGTCGGCCAGATATTTGCGCCCGATCCGCATCGATTGATCGCCCTGCAAAATCGCATGCCAGACGCCACCGCCTTCGTGGCGCAATCCGGTCACGAGATCGCGGCGAATTATATGGCTGCGATGGATGCGCTGGAATTTTGAAGGATCGAGCCGTTGTTCGAGTGTCGAAATGGTCTGGTGCAGCAAATAGCTTCTGCCGCCGGTATGTAGACGCATATAATCCCGCTCGGCCTCAATCCGGTCAATGTCAGATGCCGCGACGCGGATCAGTTCGGATCGGTGCGAGACCCAGAACTCGGTCGCAAAGCCACTATCCGCTCCATCCATGTCCGCATCAAGGGACGATGTAGCGCCTTCACCATCATCTTGTTCTGCAATGCCGGCAACGGCCCGCGCAATCGCGCGCCCCAAACGCTCTGCAGAGACAGGTTTGAGCATGTAATCAACGACATCGAGGTCGAAGGCCTCAACCGCAAAATTGTCATAGGCAGTCACGAATATGATCGCAGGTTTGCGTTCCATCATTGCGACGGCGCGGGCGACGCCGATCCCGTCCATCTTGGGCATTCCGATATCGAGCAGGATGAGG
The DNA here is from genome assembly GCA_016707885.1 of Sphingomonadales bacterium. Taxonomy (GTDB): domain Bacteria; phylum Pseudomonadota; class Alphaproteobacteria; order Sphingomonadales; family Sphingomonadaceae; genus Sphingorhabdus_B. The sequence continues at coordinate 5,819 of JADJGU010000011.1, read as the reverse complement.
TCGGGCGTCAGCGATTGCGCCAGTCTTAGTGCCGCTGCGCCATCGCTCGCCGTTCCAACCAGATCGATTGCCGGTTCGGACGCACACAAAATCTGCAGCCGCTCGACCGCCAGCGGTTCGTCGTCAACAATGATGGTGCGGAGTTTGCTCATGCCAAATCTTTCGGTTCGGTATCGATGGTGATGGTCGCCCGGAAACAACCCTGTTCGCCTTTCTCGGTCGCCAACCGTGCCGCTGAGCCGTAGCGCGCTTCAAGGCGGTCTCGGACATTTGCGAGGCCGATGCCATTGCCATGTTGTTCGGTGTCGACACATTTTTCGCCGTCGTCGGTAACGTTAAGGGCAATCCAACCATCCCCTTCGGTCGCGCTGATTGTAACGGTCACCGGTCGTGTGGATCGCGAAACACCATATTTGATGGCATTTTCGACCAGCGGTTGCAGGATCAATGCCGGAATCCGATAATCGGCGAGATGGGGCGGGATTTCGATCTGTGTGCGCAGACGTTCCGGAAAACGCACAGCCTCAATTTCCAGATATTGTTTCTGAAGCTCGACTTCTTCGGCAATCGTTACATCTTCAAGCGGGTCGCTGGACAGGCTGGTCCGGTAGAATGTCGACAGATTTTGGATCATCGCCTCTGCTTTGTGTTTCTCTCCCTTAATGACGAGGCTGGAGAGCGAGTTCAGCGTGTTGAACAGAAAGTGCGGATTGACCTGATAGCGCAGTGAACGCAATTCGGCATCTTGTGCGGCTTGTGCATAGCGGGAGGTGGTGCGCTCGGCCTCTCCCACTTCGCGGGCATAACCCAGAGCAAGGTAAAGTGACGCCCAGGCAATGATGAAGAAATAGCGGGTGACCCCGATTTCGGCGATTTCCTGCCAGACAGTGTAGCCGGTCAGATCGCGCAATTCCTGCACCCTGCGGCCAAGATCCCGGTCGCTGAAAAGGCTGATCGGATCGTAGATATTGAAGATGTAGAAGTTGGTCCAAGCGATGGCGAAGGCGCAGGGGATCGCCGCGACAAAGGCGGTCGCTACCCGAACGCCCAGCGGTTTTCGGTCGAACAGACGCAGGATCAGGTACAAAAGCCAGGTCAGAACAATCCCGACCAGCGTAACCGCCGCACGCCGCGCAGCCAGTTCATCCTGTGCCGGAAAATCCAGCACGGAAGCGCGCAGCGAGACGATCACGGCATGGAACACCCAAAAGCCGATAATGGTGAGGAACGCCATTTGGTGGCCAACCAAAGGCCGCTGTTTCCGGACTACCGCTTTCATTGCCCCTCCATATGCGAAATCCTGAAAGATGCGCCACCTGTTAGAAGTCTCTTGTCGAATTTCAGCATTGCTTGATCGACTTCCGCCGCAGTTTTGCGCGAAAAGCGAAATGTTAACGCTCTGGTAACCATGTTTGTGCCACCCTCAAATCATGGCATTAAAAAGGGGGGCCATGACATGAGCGAGAATATGGGCACTGCACCTGGATTGGTGACCTTGGCAGAAATCAAGGAGTTTGCGAGCTTTGCCGCTGGTAGCCAGCGCTATATCCGTCGTTCGCTGGACGTCGCCTTTGATCGCAAGGACGCGGTCGAACTGTGGTCGCGCGATGTAACCGAAGCCGCGAGCATTGAGGCGCAATACCGGTTCTACGACCGCCTTCCCGAAATCCGCGCGCTCATTCCTGACAGCAGCGCGATTGACGATGCCGAGCCCTTTCTGGCGGCGCTGGTTTCGGTGTCTGCATTTGACCTCGGACAGGGCCGGATTGACGGATTTGGGGCCTATCGCTTCCTATACGAACGCCTGGTTGGCGCCGAAGCACGGCCATGGCTACCGGCAGCATTTTGCGCAGCCGCTTCGATGCCGCATTTGCAGCCAGAGCGGCGCAAAAAGCTGTTGCAATCGATCAGCGAGGCGGTTGCGACCGCACCGGGCTGGTCGAAACGCGCACCCGTTTTTTCCCGGAGTGGATTGAAAAGGTCGAGGTAGGCAGCGCTACGCTTTAGGCACGTATTCTTCGTTTGTGGGAAGCGCAGCGTCGTAGGTGTCGCCGGCCGCGACTACCAGAAGCATCACGATCAAGGCTATGCTATATTCGCTGCCGCCGGTTCCATGCTCGCCGACGAACCAGCCGAAACGCCAGTGGATTAGGACGATACCACCTATGGCGATCGCCAGCAAAGGCACTGTTGCACAGCGGACGCGCCAGCCAATAATCATTGCAGTGCCTGACACCAGTTCGGCCAGGGTTATCGCCCACACCCAATATCCGGGATAGGGAAACCCTTGCGACGACATGAACTTGGCAAATTGTGGAATGGTGCCGTAAGCGATCCGCGCAGTGGCATGGGCCATGAACAGCAATGCAGTCGTGACGCGCAACAGGATCAGCGCCCATTTCAACGGTGGATAAGGCAGCTGCATCAACATTCCTCCCCTGGCAATTGCCATCAGCTTAGGCTGCCTCGCCTGTGGGAGACAGCAGCAGGGTGGACTAGGACGCTTTAATCCGAAACCTTGCGGCGATACCTGAAATACCAGATTTTGTGTCGCTTTTCAATCATCTATCTGACTCCGCGTCGTTTTTTGCCTGTTTTGGTGGGCCTGAAACTGCTCCAGCAATCACCGGGTAATCACCGAATTCCCCGTCAGGATATCTTCCGCACTTCTGCCAGGCCCACATCGAAGCCGGAGCGGCAGCAGCAACTTGAGATCAGCCGTGCCTGACTGGCGTGAAAAGAGTCGCTCGGTCCCTTAACCTCGACAAACTTGACCTTGCCGTCTTGCCATAGCGTGAGGTCAGGCCAGCCAGCCCGCAGGTCGTAAGGCGCCGTCGCGAACACGGCGGCGATTTCGGCGAGACGACCAGGTCCCAGCGCATCGAACAGGCCGGTTACGTGATGCTCGCGCACGTTGGGGTAATATGCCGGAGAATTGCCGGCACTTGCAGCAATGACCTTCCAGTTCCGCTCGATCTGGCGCCGGGTCGCATTGGAGACGGTTGCTATCAGTCGCTCCGGGGCGAAGCGATCCTGGTCGAAAGCGACATTCTGGGCATAGAGTGCCTCGACGAAGGTGTCAGAATTGCGGGCATCGAGTGCTTCGAACGAAGCCGCTTTGATGAGTGTCAGGATCAGCCCGCCTTCCGATGCGGCACCCTCCCAGCCAATTGACCTGTAGTGGTCGAGAGCGCCGATTTCGACCGTCGTCCACGGACCGTTTGCTTCGTGCCTCCAGTCTTTGCCGTCTCCCTTTTCAAGCAGGACCACTTCGTGCTGGATTCCAAGCCGCCCTGCCTGTTGCTCGAATCGGCTCAGCCGTTTGGCACCCGGTTTGGCGACGGTTGTTCCCAGCGTTTTTCGGAGCTGCTCGACGCGGCGGGCAACACCCACCTTCGGATCGATGGCAAGCGCGTCGTCATAGGCCTTTACGGCCTGAGCGATCTCGCCCGCCTGTTCATGGAGTTCGCCGAGTAGCCGATAGGCCCGGGCCTGTTGCCATATCTCACCATCGCGGGCGGCGACTCCCAGGCCTGCGATGATCTCGCTGCGAAGCGGATGATCGTTTGCGCTCGTCGCAACCATGACAGCCTGGATGACGTTCAGGTCGCCAGCGCCAATCCTTCGTAGCTGCCAAGCTTCGCGTTCGACCATGCAACCGGTGAAATCATAACAGGCGCGCTCACCATCCTTCATGCAGAGATAGACCCGCCGTTCTTCGCAATCCCACTCATAGCGCTCGGCCCAGCCCGTCTCGACTTCCCACCGCGCCATTTCGCGGCCGGCAGCAAGATCGAAGAGCATGTAGCGACAGCTGTCGGCGCTGCCGGGTGCGTTGGCCGTCTGGCAGATCGCGAACTTCCCGTCAGGTGACAGGCTGTTGCTCATCAAATTGGCGGCAAACTGCTGTGTTATCAACTGGGTGCCGTCTGGTGCGAACGCTACAAAACGCCCTTTCAGACCCTCACCTAACATCCAGTCGTGCAGGATCACTGTGCCATTGTCAGCAACACAGCCCTCCTGCGGTCGTTCAAGACTTCCAGTCGTTACGATCCGGTCATCGAGAAGCAGCGACCATGACCCGTGTCCTTCACTGCGGTTGCCACCCCGGCTGCCATCAGGCGTCCTGTCCGCCCAAATCAGACGGTAGCGCTTGTTGGGAGATACGGCCTGGTGGCCAATAAAATCGAGCGCGTCGATGCTGACAAGATTATGCCCGAACTCCTCGATTTCGAGCCAGCCTGCGAGCGGAGGTAACGACGTTTCATTTGCAGCTTCCCGCTTCGAGAAGAGCCGTTGAAAAAAGCCCGTCACCGTTGCGCCCCTTTGGCGTTCAATTCGGCCTCCAGTGCGGCAATGGCCTCAATCACCGCGTCAAACGCGGGTGGTTCGCCAAAGATCATCACGCTCATGGCACGATAGTCTTGCCGCAGGTCGTCCACCATCGCTCCATCCGGGCACAGAGCAAATGTGGGTGGCTGTGCTGATGCCAGATCGAAATCGGGTCGATTGAAAAACATGCGGGCATGGGCGACGCAATCTGCCCCCAGCGCAGCATCCTTCGTTGCTGCTTTACCGCTGTCAGACTGGAGCATGCGGAAGAGATCGTAATAGTGCCGCGAAATGCGCTGGCCGTTGCCGCGGAGCAGTCCGCGAATGTCATACCAGCGGCGCAGACCATGAAGGATCACGACCTTGTCCCAGAAAGTTCGCTCCGCATCGACCACGGTGATCCCTGGCACCGCGAGGTCAATCCCCGGAACGTCGGCGTCGACATAGGGCGTGATCGTCTGCACCGAATTGGGATCGAGCGCTGACTTTGCACCGGATTCGATTTTGACCGACTTGGCGATGTAGGCGTCTGTCGGCGTGACACTGGGATAGCCAAGCAGCAATGTCTGCCGGTCATGTGCGTCGGCTTTTACTGTAAGCGCATCTTGACCGAGGCCGGTGCGCGCGCACGTTTTAGCGCATATAGTCGCCAGACGCTCTGCAAGCGGGCCGTTGATATAGACTTCACAGGCTTCCTTGATCGCATCCAGCGCTGCAGAGCGCTTTTTCCCGCTTAGCGCGGCCAGATTTTCGACGGACGCCGGAATCCCGAGATCGTCGCGGAAGACGGTGACGCTGATATCTTCCCGCGGAAAAGCGCTGGATCAACCCGAAGGCCTTGGAAGCGATGTGCCGCCCTTGAACAGAGCAGACGGGACCGCCGTCCCCAGCTTGTTGGGAACAGGGCATCGGAGCGTCCAGCATAACGGTAAAAGTCCTTTTTCGACATTCTGTGGGTCGTGCCAAGTCGTTGGGCCGGTCGCCGAACAGGCCGCTTTCGGGTCTGCGCCTCTGCGCGCAGGATTTCGTCGTAGGCGGCAATCGTGGCGGATTCTTCCATCGGCGCATGAGCGGTCGCGGCATTTCCTGCATCTAGGTCGGAAGCGTCGTCATTCCATCGGCAAGATCGTCCCGCAGGTCTGCCCCGTGCACGGGATCAGCCAGCAGACTGGCCAGTCGTTGGCGCCATTGGCCATCGTCGTCTCCGGGCATCGTGTCGCGCAGCCAGTGGAGGGCTTGGACGACGCGCATGGCGGGGCGACCCGCCCAATGAAGTTTGCTGGCAGCCGTGTGCTTGAATGTGATGGAGAGATTGCCGAGTTTGATCGACTTGGGCCGGGCTTCGCTGTGCACGACGATTTTTGCCGGCACGGCATTGGTGAAGCCGAGATCGTTGGCAGCGGTCATGCCGTCAACCAGCACGCGGATCTGGTCGCGCCGTGCAACGGCGTCGATGACAGCCCTTGGATCGGGAGCGCTTTGCTGCT
>JADJGU010000010.1 GCA_016707885.1 Sphingomonadales bacterium | reverse complement strand
AGCCGGTCGGCCATTTCGCCAATGGTCAAAAACGCTTCGGGTGCTTTGTCCATAACGGCCTATTTGACCTTGTGACGCAGGCCCTGGCTCGCACGGAAAGTCAGCACACGGCGCGGGGTGATCGGCACTTCGACCCCCGTTTTGGGGTTGCGCCCAATGCGTTGCGCCTTGTCGCGCAGCACAAAGGTGCCAAACCCCGAAATCTTCACATTCTCACCCGCAACCAATGCGTCGATGACATGTTCAAGAATGGATTCGATCATGGCGGATGCATCCGCGCGCGAAAGACCGACATGGCGATTAATTGCTTCCGCAATATCCGCGCGCGTCAAAGTACCAGCATCTGCCATGGTTTCTCCTCCGATATTCACGCGACCCCCGTGATTCCCTAGGAACGTATAGCAATTTCAGGAGGATGTAAAATACTAGACGAATTTTTACTCGTCCGAAAATAGGTCACATTCGAACGACTGAGGCGCCCCATGAAATCCCCGCCCATCGCCTCCACCACGCCGATCCGTCGGCCTTGATGTGCGGCATCGCGAACGGCAACGTCAAGCGCGAGCGGCACCGACGCGGCAGAAGTATTGGCATGTTCAGACACGGTCAGAATCACGCGCTCGGCCGGCAAGCCAAGCTTTTTCACGGTCGCATCGATGATGCGGGCATTGGCCTGATGCGGCACCACCCAGTCTATGTCTGCGGGCTCCAGCTCGGCCTGTTCGAGCACCTCGTGCATGACGCTGGCAAGATTGGTCACGGCATGGCGGAACACCTCGCGGCCCTGCATGCGCAATTTGCCGACAGTGCCCGTGGTTGACGGACCGCCATCGACATACAGCAGTTCATTATGCCGTCCGTCGGCATGAAGCTGTGTCGCAAGCACACCGCGCTCGCCCACTTCACCCGAAAGAACGACAGCGCCAGCCCCATCCCCAAACAACACACAGGTGCCGCGATCCTCCCAATCGAGCAATCGAGTCATCGTCTCTGCGCCAATCACCAATGCATTTTTGGCAGAGCCCGCACGAATCATGCTTTCCGCAACCGAAAAGCCGTAGAGGAAGCCGGAGCATACCGCCGCAACATCAAAGGCGACGCCGCCATGATGGCCGAGGATATGCTGCACCTTGGTCGCCGCTGCCGGGAAAGTCTGGTCGGGGGTGCAGGTCGCCACAATGATCAGGTCGATATCGGCCTCAGTCATCCCGGCTGCGTCGAGCGCGTTGCGCGCGGCTTCTGCTCCGAGCGTCGCGGTGGTTTCGTCAGGTCCTGCAATGTGGCGGAATTTTATGCCTGTGCGTTCGGTGATCCACTCATCCGAGGTATCGACCTGTGCGGCCAGTTCGGCATTGGAAACACGGCGCTTCGGCAGTGCGGATCCCGTCCCTTTGATGACGGCACGAAGCGCGGGTTCGCTCATTCCTCGATAACTTCCTTGCCTGCGATCTGTTCCAGATCCTGCGCAATGCGCGTGGTGATGTCATCCTCGACCAGCCGGGCTGCTACCTTCACCGCATTGGCAACACCTTCGATGCTGGCGCTTCCGTGGCTTTTGACGATCACGCCATTAAGCCCGAGAAAAACTGCGCCATTATGGTTGTTGGGATCGAGATGGTGTTTGAGTAATTCGGTCGCGGGTCGCGAAACCAGAAAGCCAAATTTGGAGCGGATCGAGCTGGTAAAGGCACGGCGCAGCAGGTCGGTCACGAAACGCGCCGCACCCTCGATCGATTTCAGCGGTATGCGAAAAGCCATCGCACACGACAACATCGCAATCGCCGCGGTTGATCTTGTCGGCCTCAATAAAGCCTTCAAAATGCATGTGCAGCTCCGGCTTTCGCGCAGATGCTGCGCGGCAAAGCGCAAACTGTCGGTGCCCTTCATCTCTTCGGTGCCAATATTCAGCAGGCGGACGCGCGGCTTTTCCCAATTATAAAGGATGCGCGAATAGGCGGCACCCATCACCGCGAACTGCACAAGATTGCGCGCGTCGCATTCGGTGTTGGCGCCCAGATCAAGCATCACGACGTCGGTTTCGGTGAGCGTTGGCAACAAGGCGGCAAGCGCGGGCCGGTCAATCCCCGGCATGGTGCGCAGCGCGACCTTGGCCATCGCCATCAGCGCGCCGGTATTGCCAGCACTGACCGCAGCGGCGGCATCACCGGCTTTAACCGCGTTGATCGCCAGCCCCATCGAGCTGCCGCGCGACTTGCGCAGCGCCTGGCTGGGCTTATCGTCACCGGTGACAACTTCAGTGGTATGCAGGATTTCGGAGGCGGCGCGCAGATTCGGATGGTTTTCGAGCGCAGCCTTGATCTGCACTTCATCCCCGACCAGCAGGAATTTGAAGCTTTCGTGCCGGTGGCGCGCCAATGCAGCACCCGCGATCATCACGCGAACGCCTTCATCACCGCCCATCGCGTCGATAGCGATACGCGGTGAAGTGGTCACGATATCATCCCTCCGTGGAGAAGAGCGATTGTCCGGAAATTAAGCGACAGCGAGGATTTCGCGGCCGTTATAATGCCGCAAGCGTTGCACACATGGTGCGGACGCTTCAGTTCGCCGCAATTCGAGCATTCCTGAAAGGCTTCGACCTTCAGCGAATCATGGCTACGACGCATGCCGCGCTTGGACGGCGAAGTTTTTCTCTTGGGGACAGCCATCTCGGCACCTGTTCCATTTCAAAAAAATCTAGTGTTTCTGCAGCTTTAAGGAAGAATGTCGGCGCTGGCAAGCAAAGCCAGAATCGGCACTCAAACACCCCGGTGCTGCGGATGAGGGGCGGCTAATACCGATTTTTCCGCGCTTTGCAAGGTGCGACTTGGCTGTTAGCACCGCAATCACACAACGGGAGGATATTAAATGCTTACATTACCCATCACGCTGACAATCGCCGCCGGTGCCGCGTTGGTCAATATCTGGCTGATGATCCGCTGCGGACAGGCGCGCACCAAAGGCGGCGTGTCGATCGGCGATGGCGGCGACGAATTCCTGATCCGCCGCATGCGCGCGCATGCCAATTTCGTCGAAAGCGCCCCCTTCGTACTGGTGCTGATCGCAGCACTCGAAGCCACGCAGGGCAGCGCCAACTGGCTCTGGTATGTCGGCATCATCTACATCTTCGGCCGGCTCGCGCACGGCCTCGGCATGGATGGCGGAACGCTCGGCAAAGGCCGGATGGTCGGCACGTTGATCACCATGCTGACGCTGCTCGGCCTCGCAGGCTATGCGCTGTGGAGCGTCTATTCGAATTTGGGCTGAGACGCCGCCGCCCAAAATCACGGCATAAGGTAACAAAGCTCCCCATGTACCCATGGGGGTAGCTGTTACCTTATGTCACCTTTGCAAGAGAAGCAGATGAACGACCCAGGGCGCGCGCGCCGGGGATACTAAGTGCAGGCGTTGCCGCCCGAGCTGTCAAAGAGCGCTGGTCGCGATAAGGCAACCCGCGCGGACGGGTGCAGGATAAATCCTACATTTCAAGGGTGGTGAGCAAGGTTTGCCTTCTTGCTCTTTACATCCGATACACGACCGATGAATTCTACCACGCCTTCCTCGACCCCATCGCATTCGACCGGTTCGTTCGAGCCGATCGAGCGAGTTGCGAATCGGCTGGTCGGTGCAGCGTTTTCGCCGCATCGGCACGACACTTACACCGTCGCTTTGACTATGGCTGGGGTGCAAACGTTCAATTATCGCGGGGCTATACGACATTCGCTGCCTGGGCAGGTGCTAATCCTCCATCCTGACGAAGTACATGATGGGCATTGCCGCGATGAAGCTGGCTTCAGCTATTGGGCGGCCTATATTCCGCCGACGCATGTGCAAACAGTGCTTGGAGGCGCGGAGCTGCCGTTTGTGTCCAATGGCGTCTCGACAAATCCCGCCTTGATCGCGGCAGCCTTTAACATGGTGCTCGACTGCGCGGGCGTCGCGGATCCCGGTGCTTATGAAGACGCGCTTTACGATTTGGCGCAAGCTATGAACGGTGCGTCTGGCAGGGCGGCAGCTGTGAGGATCGCCAACCGAACAGCCGTAATGCGGGCGCGCGAATTTCTCGATTCCGCCGTCGTGTCCGGTGCGCGACTCGATGAACTTGAACAAGTGGCCGACTGCGATCGCTGGCAGCTTTCGCGTGATTTCCGGGCATTGCTTGGTACCAGCCCCTATCGATATCTGCAGTACCGGCGGGTCGATCTCGCCAAGCAGCTGTTGCGCGAAGGCGCGAAGCTGGCTGACGCTGCCCATGGGGCTGGCTTTGCCGATCAGAGCCATTTTGGCCGCACATTCCGCAAGGCGGTTGGCCTCACGCCAAAAGAGTGGCTTCATTCGGACCTGTTTCGCACGATCGTTCTATAGCCGTTTTCGGCGGGCGATTAGCCTGTGCTGCATGACACAGATGATCTTTTCCGACGAGCCGGCCAAGGGCTGGATTCCACCGAGCATCGCCGCCCCCTTCATCTGCATTTTCATTCTCATCATCAGCATGTTGCCGGGCGATCTCAGCCTCTCGCATTTCCGTTTTACTGATGAGATGGGTTCGCTGCAGGAACCTTTGGGCTTTTTCCTGATGCTGGTTTCGTTCAGCGCCTTGGGGCTTGCCATAGCTGGCTGGGTTCGCTGGGTCGAAAAGCGAAGCCTCGCCAGTGCCGGACTTTGCGGCGAAGGGGCGCTGAAGAAGTTCCTGGTCGGACTGGCCGTTGGCATAGCGATGATGGGCGCGATCGTGGCGGCGATAGCCCTTTCCGGCGGATACCGTGTCGCTGATCTAGCCCCCGCCTTTGCCAGCCCCTCTGCGCTTGGCTGGATCGCCCTGTTGCTCGCCGGCTTTGCCGTACAAGCAAGCGTGGAGGAGTTCGTTTTTCGCGGCTGGCTGTTCTCGGCCGTCATGCGGCGCTGGAACATGACTGCCGCCTTCATATTGTCTTCCGCTGCTTTCACCTTTGTTCACCTTTCGCCCAGAGCAACGGCGTCGGCGCTGGTCATGACCTTCATCTTCGCGATTTTCGCCTGCGCCTGGGTGCGTCGTTCGAATTCGATCTGGGGGGTGATGGGCTGGCACGTCGGCTGGAACTGGTTTGGAGGCACCGGCTTTGACGTGCCGATTACCGGTTTGAACACCGGTCTGCCTGCACTGGTGGTGAAATTGGTGCCTGTCGGGCCGGCCTGGCTCAATGGTGCCGGGGAAGGACCGGAAGGGAGCGTTTTTACGCTTGCCCTGCTGACCGTGGCTAGCCTGTGCCTTTTGTTTCTAACAAGGTTGCGCGAACGAAACGGAATCGATCCGCGACGTTCAGGACACCAAGCCTAGCCGTTTCGCTTCATGAGAGTTTGAGGACCGCCGCTATCGCAATTGCCCGTTTAAAAGCAGATATTCCGGACTCCACAACCTAGCGGCCTTCCAAATCCCCCCTTAACTCAGCACATAATCCGAGACATAGGCGTTGATCTTGCGTTCGTGGCCGAAGTTGCTGGTCGGGCCATGGCCCGGAATGAAAGTCACGTCATTGCCGAGCGGCCATAGTTTCTTGGTGATTGAATCGATCAGATCCTGATGGTTGCCGCGCGGGAAATCGGTGCGGCCGATGGAGCCTTGGAACAGAACGTCGCCGACAATCGCGAGGCGGCTCGGACCATGATAGAAAACCACATGCCCCGGCGTGTGCCCCGGGCAGTGGATGACATCGAGGGTCAGATTGCCGACAGTGACGGTATCGCCGTCCTTCAGCCAGCGGTCGGGCTCAAAGGTCTTGGCGTCCATCCCCCAACGCTTACCATCATCGTCGAGCTGCGCGATCCAGAAACGGTCGTCCTCATGCGGGCCTTCGATTTCGAGGCCGAGTTCCTGCGCCAGCATCCCCGTCTGCCCGCAATGATCGAGATGGCCGTGGGTGACGAGCAGCTTTTCCAGCTCTACCCCGGTCTTCGCCACCGCATCCTTAAGCTTGTGCAAATCGCCACCCGGATCGACGAGCGCGCCCTTATTGGTTTCGGTGCACCAGAAAAGCGTGCAGTTCTGCTGCAAAGGGGTGACAGGGATGATAACCGCCTTAAGAGGCGGCTGGACGTTCATGCTGGACGTTACATTGGACATGGCCACTATGTGGAGGTGCTTACGCGCCTGCGCAAGCCCTTCAAAGCCGCCGCCCTACCCAAACGACACGGCCGATCACGTGCACCTCGGCCGGATCGCGGTCGGGCCATGAAGGGTAGGCCGGATTATCCGACAGCACCGACAGCCGCCCGCCTGGCGCGCGCGCAAGCCGCTTGACCATTAGCACCCCGTCGATCCGGACGACATGAATGCCGTCGCGCAGCGGCTTCAGCGCAGCGCCTTTGTCGACCATGATATCGTCACCGTCATTAAGGGTGGGCTGCATCGAATCGCCCTCGACGCGGATCAGCGAGACATTGCGCGGTTCGACGCCTAGCTTGCGCAGCCAAGCCTCGTCAAAACCGACCTTGCCCGCCAGCGCCTCGCCTTCGGCCAACGCGCCTGCGCCCGCCGATGCGCCGACGGCTAGCTTGGGGACCAGTTTCAAACTGCGCCGGTCACCCACATCTTCAGGTGCGCCCAGCAATTGCGGATCTACGCCGTAATAGCGCGCCAGAATCGACCGCTCGCGTTCGGGCAACTGCTTAGGTGAGCCGCGCTTGATATATTGCTGGATGTAAGCAGGATTGCGCCCGACGAGGCGCGACAGCGAAGCATAATCGTCACCATGCGCCTGCACCAGCCGATCGAGTTCGGCACGCGGATCACTGTTTACCATCATTCTTATCTAGCAATAGGATTTTTCCTAGACAAGTAGGATTTTTCCTATCAGCAATGTTCCTATCATGTTCTCATCGATTCGTCGGTTTGAACAGCCAGAAAAGGGTGGTGCCTGATGGAAAGGAACGCGAATGCACATCAATCGGAAAATCGAACGATTCTTGCGACAGCACGATATGGCACCCACCACCTTCGGACGTCGAGTGGCGCGCGATCCACGGCTTGTACTCGACATGCGCAACGGCCGCTGCCTGCGCCCGGCGATGGTGTTGAAGGCCGAAGCCTTCATGGCGGCGTTCGAACGGCACCTAAGCCTGCTGGATATGCGGGAGGCGGCATGAGCAACGCTTTGCCCTCCTGCGGCTTGTCAAAAGCGCTGCTGGAGTTGCTTCCGGAAGCGGAAATTACCAGCCGCAAACAAACGCCCTGGCACAGCGCCACCTTTTCGGGGGAGCGTGTCATTATCGTTCTGAAGCTGGCCGGTGATGTACCAGCGGAACGCGCCACTGCCTTTGCCAAAGCCCTGCCCGACACCGAATTCACCCTCCGCCGCCAGCTGGTCGCCGATTTACTTGTCAGCGAGATGCAGCCATTGGAAGATGAGGTGTTATTGACCGTCGAAGCCTTGCTGATCGACGAATGAGCGTTAACGGGTGCGCGCGTTCATCCGGTGCAGCGTTTCAAGCGCGGAGCGCAACGCGGCGTCGAGTTCTTCGGACTCGCCCTTGATCGGGGCAGGTTCGGGGTCAACTGTTTCGAGCATTGGACGCGGTGCAACTGGAATGGGCTCAGCTTCTACTGGCTCTGGCTCGACTTCGACCACCATTGCTTCGCGAATGGGTTGCACATTCGAAACCGGGCGGCTGGCAACCAGCTCTTCGAGCCGAGCCAGCTTTGCGTCGCGTTCCGCCAATGCTGTTTCCAGTCGTGACACCATGCCGGCGAGCGATCCAAGCGAGGCGTCGGCTTCGACCGGTTCGGCACTGGCTGATGTCGGAATTTCTTCAGCAACTGCTGAAACAACAATGTTGTCTTCTACTTCTGTTTTGATTTCGACGGTTGCTTTGGTTTCAAGCACTGCTTCATCAGGCTCGTCCGACACCACGGCCTCTAGATCTTCTGCAATTGCCGAAATGCTCTCAACGGGAAGAACTTCGGTTTCATCGGGTTCCACCAAATCGCGCGTCGCCAGCAGCGGACGGCGGGGCGGCGCATCGGGATGCGCATCACCGGAACGCAATTTGGGAAGATCCTCCAGATCGGTGATTTCGCCTGCGCCACGGCGCGCAGCAGCGAAAGCCGAAATGCGATCACGCAGCCGTGACAGCAGCGAAGATTTTTCGGCGTCCTCCTCGTCAGCGTCTGCCATTTCTGCTTCCAGTGTCGGCTCGATCCAGACCGGTTCAGCTGCGCCCTCGGCTTCGGTTTCAATTTCGGGCTGTGCGATGACCGACTGCTTGGGCGCTCTGTTTTTGCGCAACAGCATCACCGCCAGGATGGCAAAGGTCAGCGCGCCAAAGGCAAAAGCGATCAACGCCCTGGCGGTATCGCCAAGTGGGGCAGCTGTTGCCGGAATCATTTCCGATACCCCGGTCGAACCTGTCAGCGTTTCCCAGATACCCGTCGGCACAAACATCGCAGCGATAGCCGCAATGGCGGCACCGCCCGTCGCCATGGCAACGGCTTGTGTCTGATGATCGAGCTTCAACTTCGACTGCATAACTACCCTGTTTCCGTCGGGCATGGCATCACGGACGGACCGCAACTTTACCCCTGTTTAGCACGGCCTAACAGCAAATGGTAAACAGGATCGTAACGCATTATGTTCTTCTGCCAATTGCGTTCTTGCTCGACAAAGGTGCGCGCTTTGGCCTTTCGCTCGAGCCACATTGGCCTGTCGGCAAACAGTGAATCGATAGCTTTGGCAGCCCCTGCCGGATTGTCTGCCGGGAACAATGCTCCGGTCACCCCATCCTCTATCAATTCGCGGTGCCCGCCCACATCCGACGCCGCAACCAGCCGCCCCTGCGCCATCGCCTCCAAAGGTTTCAGAGGGGTCACAAGGTCGGTCAGCCGCATCCGCTTGCGCGGGTAAGTGAGGACATCGACCAGGCTGTAATAACGTTCGACCTCCTCGTGCGGAACGCGTCCGACGAAATGGATGCGCTGTGCAGCTGGAGACACCTCTGCCTGCGCGCGCAACGCCTTTTCCATCGGCCCGCCGCCCACCAGCAGCAGATGCGCGCCCTTTGCAGCACCGTTCAGATGCGCCATTGCAGCAATCAGATCGTCAATGCCCTCATAGTCATAGAAGCTGCCGATATAGCCAATCACATCCTTGCCGGTCAGCCCAAGCTCCGCCGCCAGCGCCTCGTCGCGCGGCGGTGGATTTCCGAACATGTCCATATCGACCCCATTGGGCGAGACGAAGATCTTGCCTGCATCGAAACCGCGCGCAACCAGATCTGAGCGCAGCCCTTCGCAGATCACCGCCACCTTGTCGGCGCGGGCAACAACATGGTTTTCGAGCGCGCGGGTCAGGCGATATTTGAGTGAACCTTCGGTCCCGCTACCATTCCCTACCGCCGCATCCTCCCAGAATGCGCGGATTTCATAGACAAAGGGCAACTCAAGCTTGGCAGCAGCGCGCGCAGCGGCCAGTCCGTTCAATGCAGGCGAATGGGCATGCACGATGTCGAACGGCCACTCGCGATGAACTTCAATGATACGCTGCTCAAGCGCACGGATTTCGCGCCACTCCTGCAAGCCAGAGGGCCCCGAAACATGGTGCGGCGTGCGGAAGAAGTGCAACCCTTCGGCTTCCTGCTGCAGCGCATCGGGCATCTGCCCATGCTGATACTGCCGCACCCCGGTCAACCCGCGCACTTCCCATCCCGCGCCAATCTGCGATTTCAGGATTGCGCGCGTGCGGAAGGTGTAGCCACTATGCAGCGGCAGGCTGTGATCAAGAACGTGAAGGATGCGAGGCATGTCGCGCATAGCCGCAATATATTTAACGTGCCGTCAACCCAAAGAAGCTAATGCTTTTCCTGATTTTTCAATTTCGAGCTATGTACCGCGCCAGCGGGACAGGCAGGGACGCGAACGCCGGATGATCGACAATTTCTCGATAGCGCTGAGCCACGGCCTGCTTTTGCTCGCCTTCTGGTTGCTCACCCGGCGCGACGATCTCGATTGCGAACCGCCGCCCGAACCCGATACCGAACCGCAGGGCTTTGGCGCTGCACGACGCAAAACCGCAAGCCGCAAGGACAAGCCCACCGATGCGTGACCTGTTCTTCGTCGGCTATCTGGGGCTGCTGATGCTGATGGCGTTCAAGCGGCCATTTCTGTTCACGCTGATTTACGCTTATATCGACATCATTGCACCGCAGCGGTTGAGCTATTTCCTGCTCAACTCGATCCCCCTCTCGCTGATCCTGTTTGCGCTCGCCTTCCTCGGCTTCCTCATCAGCGACGACAAGCGCGACGTCCGCGTATCGCCGCGATGGGCACTGTTGCTCGTATTGCTCGCCTATTGCGGATATTCGACCACGGTAGCGTTCGAGCCGCTGGCGGCTCAAGAAAAGTGGAGCTGGGTATGGAAGGCACTGGTCTTTGCCGCCTTCCTGCCGCTGTTGCTGAAAACCAGGCTGCGTATCGAGGCCCTGGCGCTCACGCTTGTGCTTTGTGCCTCGGCGTTGATTGTCACCGGCGGCATCAAGACCGCGTTGGGTGGCGGCGGATATGGCTCTCTCGTCCTGCTGATCAATGACAATTCGGGGCTGTATGAAGGCAGCATCATCAGTTGTGTTGCGATCGCGATCATCCCGCTGATCGTATGGCTGGCGCAGCATGGCACGATCTTCAAACCCGACTGGAAGGTGAAGACCTATGGAACGGCGTTGACCTTCGCTGCGCTGCTTATCCCCGTCGGGACACAGGCGCGCACCGGACTGGTCTGTATTGCCGTGCTCGCATTGCTGTTCATCCGCCAGACCAAGCGCCGCTTCCTGTATCTGGCCGGAGCGGCGGTGATCGGGCTCGCGGCCATCCCCTTCCTCCCTTCCGCTTTCTCCCAGCGGATGGAAACGATCCAGGATTACAAGGCTGACGAGTCCGCCGCGACACGCGTCGCTGTATGGAAATGGACCTGGGAGTTCGTGAAGGAGCATCCCTTTGGTGGCGGCTTTGACGCCTATCGCATCAACAAGATCCGCTATGACCTGCCCGTCGTCGACGAAAATGGCTTCGACACCGGCGCGGTCGAACGCCGCGAAATCGTGGATCAGGGCCGCGCCTATCATAGCAGCTTCTTTGAGATGCTCGGCGAGCAGGGATTTCCCGGCCTGATCATCTGGCTGCTGATCCATGTCGGCGGGGTGTGGCGGATGGAAATGGTTGCCCGCATGTACAAGAAGCGCAACCGCGCCGATGAAAGCTGGGTTGCGCCATTGGCAACAGCACTACAAAATGCGCAGATCATCTATCTGGTCGGCTCGCTGTTTGTCGGCATCGCCTTCCAGCCCTTCGTCTATATGCTGGTTGCCATGCAGTTGGGGCTCGACACCTATCTGGCGCGCAGGCGCAACGAAGCCGCGTGGACGCCGATCCGCAAACAGCGCATGAAGGCAAAAGAGATAAGCCCGGCGGCCTGACTGGCCCTTGCCGATAACAAGGTGGCTGGCTAGGGTTGCCGTCATGACAGCCACTTTACCCAAAATCCCGGACGATCCGATTGCAGCCATAGACGCCCGTCTTGCGCATTATGCGGAAGTAGTCACGGATTGGGTGCGCGGGAATATTGCAGAACTGACCGTTGCTGTGATTGCAGCCACTTTAGTTTATCTGGTGCTCAGTTGGCTTAAGAGGCGCGCGGCCAAGATCGCGCGCGACAGCGAAGACCGCTCGGCGATGAAATCGATCATTGCACGCACACTTGCGCGTACCGGCAAATTCTTTCGCATCATGGTCGCGATCGAACTGGTCAACGGCTATGCCAATGCGCCGGAACAACTGGCGCGCACCATAGACGTGCTCTTCACCATCGCCGTGGTTCTGCAGGTCGCCATCTGGCTGCGCCAAATTGTTATCGGCCTGATCGAACGCCGCGCCAATGAAAGCGGCAGCGAGCATGAGACGCTGCAAAGCGCGATGGTGCTCATTCGCCTGCTGGTTAGCTTCGCCGTGTTCGCGATTGCAGCGATCGTCATCCTCGACAATCTGGGGGTCAACGTCACCGGCCTTGTTGCCGGTCTCGGCGTCGGCGGAATTGCTATCGGCCTTGCAGCACAGGGCATTTTCTCGGATCTATTCGCGGCGATGTCGATCATCTTTGACCGACCGTTCAAGCGGGGTGATACCATCACTTACGACACCACCACCGCCCGGGTGGAACGGATCGGCATGAAGAGCACCCGCCTGCGCGCCCTGACGGGGGAGGAGAAGATCATCTCCAATGCCAAGCTGCTCGAGATGGAAATCACCAACAACACCAAGTCGGTCTATCGCCGCGTCAATTTCCTGATCAGCCTTGTCTATCAGACACCCGTCGAAGACGCACAGCGCGTTCCGGTGCTGTTAAAAGAAATTGTCGAGGCCCAAGGCGCCGAGTTTATCCGTGGCGGATTTCACACATTCGCGCCAAGCTCGCTCGATTTCCAGCTGGTATTCGATGTCCAGAGCGAGGATCTGGACGAGGTTTTCCACGTCCGGCACGCCGTTGGCCTGAACATTGTCCAGCGTTTTGCCGACGAGGCTATTCACTTCGCATATCCCACCCAAACGACCTTTACGGCAGGACCCGACGGGACGCTCGTGATGCCTTATGCGGAGCGGTTGCATCGGGCTCCTGTGCCGAACAAAAAGGCCTGATTCGCGGCGGTGCGCCGGCTTATCGTCGATATGACGTAGGGTCACCGCCGCCAAACCGCCCTACTCTTGTCAACCGGGCAAGAAAGGCGCAAAACCGCGCGCAATTCGAAAACCATTGCACAATAAGGAGCAGGATATGAGCGGAGTAACACCTGCCGAACTCGCAGGTCGGGTCGGCGAAGTCATCGGCAGTTCGGATTGGATGCTGGTCGATCAGGATATGGTCAACAAATTCGCCGACGCGACCGGCGACCATCAGTTCATCCACGTCAATGAAGAGATGGCCAAGATGACCCCGTTCGGCGGCACCATCGCGCATGGCTTCCTCTCGCTCTCGCTGCTCCCGGTATTGATGGCGAAATCGACTTGCCCCAAGATCGATGGCGTCAAAATGGGCGTCAACTATGGCGGTAACAAAACCCGCTTCCTCTCGCCTGTACGCGTCGGCAAGCGCGTGCGTGCGCATTTCAAGCTGCTTGAACTGGAAGAGAAGCGCCCAGGCCAATGGCAGCAGACCATCGAATATACACTCGAGATTGAAGGCCAGGAAAAGCCCGCCTGCATCGCCGAGTGGATCACCCAGTTTTTCGTTTGATATAACCCTCTCCCCTTGCGGGAGAGGGAGGGGCCCGCGCCGAAGGCGTGGGAGGGAGAGGGGGTCTTTCGCCTTCAATGGTCGACCCCTCTCCAATTCCGCCTAGCCGCTGACGCGGCAAGGCTTCATATCCTCTCCCGCAAGGGGAGAGGAGCAACATCAAGGACTACCTCCATGCGTGACGCAGTAATCGTTTCCACCGCCCGTACCCCGCTGACAAAGGCAGCGCGCGGCGCATTCAACAACACCACCGGCGCGACGCTCGGTGCCTTTTCGATCAGGGCCGCGGTTGAACGCGCTGGCCTCGCAGGCGCAGAGATTGACGATGTAGTCATGGGCTCCGCCGCCCAGCAGGGTTCGACCGGCGGCAACGTCGCACGCCTCGCCGCGCTGCGCGCTGGCCTTCCGGTAACCGTCCCTGCGATGACGATTGACCGTCAATGCTCGTCGGGCCTGATGACCATTGCCACGGCTGCAAAGCAGATCCTTGTCGACAATATGGATATCTGCGTCGCCGGTGGTCTCGAAAGCATTTCGAAGGTGGTCGGCAGCGGCAAGATGTTTGTCGAGCCCGACCGCGAGCTGCTCGAAATGCACCCGCATATCTACATGCCGATGATCGGCACCGCCGAAGTCGTCGCCAAGCGCTACAATATCAGCCGCGAATATCAGGACGAATATTCGCTCCAGTCGCAGCAGCGCACGGCCGCCGCCCAGGCTGCGGGCAAGTTTGACGATGAAATCATCGCCTGCGCCGCGACCATGGCTGTGGTGAACAAGGAGACCAAGGAAGTCTCCTATCAGGAAGTTACCGCTGCCAAGGACGATTGCAACCGTCCCGACACCACGCTCGAAGGGCTCGCCAGCCTGAAGCCGGTGATGGGCGAAGGCCACACCATCACCGCGGGCAACGCCAGCCAGCTGTCAGACGGTTCCTCGGCCTGCGTGCTGATGGAAGCCAAGATTGCCGAAAAGCGCGGCCTGACCCCGCTCGGCCGTTATGTCGGCATGGCTGTCGCCGGCACCGAGCCCGATGAAATGGGTATCGGCCCCGTCTTCGCAATTCCCAAGCTGCTAGAACGCTTCAACTTGAAGATGGACGATATCGGCCTGTGGGAACTGAACGAAGCCTTTGCCGTGCAGGTGCTTTACTGCCGTGACAAGCTGGGCATTCCTGACGAGCTTCTCAACGTCAATGGCGGCTCGATCTCGATCGGCCACCCCTTTGGCATGACCGGCGCACGCTGCACCGGCCACGCGCTGATCGAAGGCAAGCGCCGCGGTGCCAAATATGCCGTGGTGACGATGTGCATCGGCGGCGGCCAGGGTGCTGCCGGCCTGTTCGAGGTCTTCTGATGCGGCTGTCGGCGCCTCGCATTGCCCCCGTCGATCTCGATAAGATCGATGATGAGCAGCGCGAGGCACTGGCACCCATGGTGGGCGCAACCAAGGATGTGACCCGCACCGGCGGGCACATCCTCAACATTTTCCGCACCATGGTGCACGCGCCCAAGGCGCTCACCGCCTTCCTCGCTTGGGGCGGCTATATATTGTCCCGGCGCAACAGCCTTTCGGAGCGTGACCGCGAACTGGTGATCTTGCGCGTCGGCTATAATTGCGGTTCGGGCTATGAATTTACCCAGCACACCCGCATCGGGCTTGATGCCGGGCTGACCGAAGCCGAAGTCGAAGCAATCAAGGCCGGGCCTGACGATCCGTCATGGAGCGAGGCGGAACGCGCCATGCTGCGCGCGACCGATGATCTCACCCGCGATTTCCATGTCAGCGACGCCAGCTGGTCCGCTTTGTCCTTCCTCAGCGACAAGCAGAAGATGGACCTGGTGATGACCGTCGGCCAATACACCCAGGTGTCGATGATGCTGAACAGCTTTGGCGTCCAGCTCGACCCGGGCCAAGAACTTGATCCGGCGCTTGATCGCCGGAAGTGAATCCGAATTTCCAAAACAAGAGAGAGAGAGAGGAATGCAAATGGCAGGAATTGGAGTAGTCGCGACCCTGACCGTCGCAGAAGGCAAGAACGCCGAATTTGAAGCAATCTTCACCGAACTCGCCGCGCAGGTTCGTGCAAACGAACCGGGCAATTTGTTCTACACCCTCACCCGCTCGCGCGCCCAGCCCCAAGTCTATCGCGTGCTTGAGGCCTATGCCGATCAGGCCGCACTCGATGCGCATGGCAAGACCGACTATTTCCGCGCCGCTGGCCCCAAGCTCGGCCCCTGCCTCGCCGGTGCGCCCGAGATCGAGTATCTCGACGCGGTTTGATCCGAAGAGAACAATTTGTCAAAAGTACGGGTCCGGCTTTACTAACCAAAGCCGGGCCTTTAATTTTGCCCAAAATCCCTTGAGAGACTTATAGTTGCGCAAATCGATTTCTGGATCGACAATGTTATCGGCCATTTTTGCCTTATATGTTTTGGCGTCCGATACTGCACTCGCCCGCTCACCGGAACCCGCCCCGGACAAGATCGCGCTGGCACAATTGGACGGATATACAAAGGCCCTGACGGATAGTGAGAGTTTTGCAGGAGTCGTGCTGGTCGCGCATGTCGGCAAACAGTTATTCTTACGACCCTATGGCAAGCGCGATCAGCAGGGTGAGGATCCCGTCACCGCCGACATGCGATTCAACATTGCGTCTGCGGGCAAGATGTTCACCGCCACTGCAGTCTTGCAGCTTATCGCTGCAAAAAAGCTTTCCCTCGACACCAAGGTTGGCGACGTCATCAAGGATTATCCCAATCAGGAATTCGCCCGAAAAGTTACAGTTCGCCACCTGCTAACGCATATGGCGGGCGCTGGTGATGTCGACATATTTGGAGCCGACAAGCTAACTGTCAGGGCAAATATCCGGTCGCATGCGGACATGCTTGCTCTGCACTGGGAGAGAGCCCCTGCCTTCGAACCCGGCACTCAACAAGTCTATGGCAATTTCGGCCATGTGGTCCTTGGCAGGATAATCGAGCTGCTATCGGGGCAAGATTATGATGATTATGTCCGCGAACATATCTTCGCGCCCGCAGGAATGAACCGGACGGACTTTGCGAATTGCACAGATGTGCGATCCGACACAGCTGTCGGCTACGCGACGGTTGACGGGAAATTGGTGCCCAACTGCATAACCCAGCCCACCAAAGGATTCGCCGCTGGAGGCGCATTCTCGACTGCGGGCGATATGTTTAGATTTGTGGAGGCGCTACGTCACGGGCGCTTGGTCCCGAAGCCGCTTTTTGCCCAAGCCGTCACCACGCAGCATGGCTTCATGGGTTTGGGCTTTTTCGCGACTGAATATGGCGATGACGTGCCAAAGCGCAATTTCCGTTGGGGGCATGGCGGTAGCTCGGATGGCGCATGCGCTGACGTGCGCACCTATCCGAACACAGGTGAAACCGTCATCGTGCTTTCGAACCGCAATGCACCGGCATGTTTTTCAATCGCTTCTTTGCTGCACCGTGTCCACGACGAAGACAAAAACACCCATCTGCGAACCCCAAACTAGGACGCGACGATCATTCCCTGTTCGAACCGGAAGCCATCTTCCCGGTCTTCTGCCAGCAATATCGGCCCATCCAGATCGACCCATAAAGCCGCTTGCGCAACAAGGAAGGCAGGCGCAATGCTAAGACTGGTTGAAAGCATACAGCCCACCATCAGCTTCAACCCGCACGCCTCGGCCTCGCGCGCCATCTTCAAGGCCTCGGTCAGCCCGCCAGCCTTGTCGAGTTTGATATTGATGCCATCATAATAGCGGGCGCATAGTTCCAGATCGGCACTCGACTGGCAGCTTTCATCAGCAAGCAAGGGCACCGGGGACTTAATACCGTCCAGAAGCGCATCCTGGCCGACCGGAACTGGCTGCTCGATCATCTCGACACCCAGCGCTGCCAGAGCGCTTGCCTCCGCCTCAATATCGAGCGCAGCCCAGCTTTCATTGGCGTCCACAATCAGGCGTACATCAGGCGCGCCTTTGCGGACAGCATCAACCCGTTCGCGGTCGCCTTCGCCGGTCAGTTTCAGTTTCAGCAGACCGAAGCCCCGCGCAGCCGCCTTTGCAGCATCGTTTTCCATCGCCGCGGGATCGCCAAGCGAGATGGTGAAGGCGGTTTGCAGCGGCTTGGGTGCAGTCGCAAGACCAGCCAATTGCCACAGGGGCTTTCCTACCACTTTGGCCTCCAAATCCCACAGGGCACAATCAAGTGCATTGCGGGCGGCGCCAGGGGGCAGCAAAGTCTGCACCGCATCTCGTGCCTCACGCACATCCATCGGCACAAGCGTATCGATCAGATCTTCGATCTGCGTCAGGCAGCTTTCGGCGCTTTCGCCGTGATAATAAATCGCAGTCGCCTCACCCAGGCCGACATGCGTGCCATCACTGGCCGCAGCGACCAGTACATCAACATAGGTCTTGGCCCCGCGCGATATGATAAACTGCCCTGCGACCGGCCAGCGTTCAATGGCGGCACTAATGCGAAGACTCAAATGACATACCCCCAACGCGGTTCAACCGTAGCCCTGAGCCTGTCGAAGGGCGCCTCTCAGCCAAGCGTAAACCTGAGACGCGCTTCGACAAGCTCAGCACTACGGTGTGGGAATGAGGTTGATTATGTCTAGCCGTTGTGCGCCAGGATCCAGTCTTCAACGATCGGCGCAATCTTCTCTCGCCATTTGCTGCCGTTGAAGATGCCATAATGGCCAACTTCGGGGGCCATGTGATATTGCTTCATCGCTTCGGGCAGGCCGGTTGCGATTGTCAGCGCCGCCTTGGTCTGGCCGATGCCGCTGATGTCGTCGCGCTCGCCTTCGATGGCGAGCAAAGCGATATCCTCAATCGCGCCCGGATCGACCAGCTTGCCGCGATAGTTGAACTCGCCTTTCGGCAGTAGGTGCCGCTGAAACACAGTGTCGACGGTCTGCAGATAGAATTCGGCGGTCATGTCGCAGACAGCGCGATATTCGTCGTAGAAATCCTTGTGCCGGTCAGCACTCTCACCATCGCCTTCGACGAGGTTCGAGAACATCGACCAGTGGCTGATCATGTGATTGCCCAGGTTCATCGACATGAAGCCGGAGAGCTGCAGCCAGCCCGGATAGACGCGGCGTCCAGCGCCCTTGTAATAAGGCGGTACAGTCGCAATCACATTGTGCACGAACCAGTCATGCGGGCGACGGGTCGCATGATCGTTGACCGCGGTCGGCGCTTCGCGCGTGTCGATCGGTCCGCCCATCATGGTCAGCGTACGCGGGCGCAACGGGTGCTTGTTTGCACTCATAATAGCCGCGGCGGCATAGGCCGGGACCGACGGCTGGCAGACCGCGAGCATATGCGCACCGCGACCACCGGCATCGGGGCCGATGAATTCGAGCCATTCGATCAGATAGTCGATATAGCTTTCAAGGTCGAAGCCGCCGCCGGTCAGCGGCACATCGCGCGCGTCTTTCCAGTCGGTGATATAGACATCATGCGTCGGCAGCATCCGCTCGACAGTACCGCGCAGCAACGTCGCAAAGTGGCCCGACATAGGCGCACAGATCAGCAGCTTGGGCTTGCTCTCGCTGCCTTCATAGGTGAAGTGCTTGAGCTGGCCAAAGGGTTTGCGCGCGACATTATGTTCCTCGACCGGCAGATGCTTGCCGTCGATTTCGACGACCTTGAGATCAAAAGCTGGCTTACCGCGCGGCATCACCGAATGGGCGAACACGTCGAGCGCAGAGGCGGTGACCGAGGTCAGATTGCCATAGTTCAAAGGCGAATTGGTGAAATTGTTGAGGAAATCCGCCTGTTTCTGGGCGATCCAGCCAGCACTGGCCAGAAAGCCGCGCTGGATATCGTAACCGGTGTAGAGCATCTATGCGTCCCCGAATGTCGTGCGCCCGGAAAATCGGGCATCCTGTTTCGCCGATCAACATAGGCATTTATTGTGCATTGCACCATAGAAAATCGAGCTTAGCCAATTCTCTGCGATTGTGACGCTTCGCCACGACTGCTAGGCGGTTGGAATGACTGACAATGCCCTTGAGCAAACAGCAGAAGCGCAAACCGTCGCGCCGATAGATAAGCCTGCAAACAAACGCCTGTCTAATCTGGGTATGATCTGGAAACATGCAGTGCGCTATCCAAAGCAGATTGTCTTTGCGGCACTGGCTTTGCTCGTGGCTGCAGGGGCGACTTTGGCGATCCCTATGGGGTCAAAATATGTGATCGATAACGGCTTTGCGCAGGATGGGGGTAATGTAGCCCCTTATTTCCAGATTTTGCTGGCTATTGTCGTCGTTCTCGGCCTTGCGACAGCCTTCCGCTTCTATTTTGTCAGCTGGCTGGGTGAACGCGTCGTCGCCGATATCCGCGTTGCAGTACAAAGTAACCTGTTGCGCCTCGCGCCGCGATTCTTTGAAGAAAACCGCCCCGCCGAAATCGCGAGCCGAATGACATCGGATACTGCGATTATCGAGCAAGTCGTCGGTACGACGGTATCGGTCGCTTTGCGTAATGTCGTCATCGGAGTCGGCGGTATCGCCTTGTTGTTCAGCATGGCACCCAAGCTGACCGCAATATTGCTGTTCGGCATTCCGTTGGTCGTTTTTCCCATCGTCTATATGGGGCGGCGGCTGGAAAAGGCCTCGCGCAGCAGCCAGGACAGGGTTGCCGACATCGGCACGATTACTTCGGAATCGCTCGGCGCGCTTAAAATTGTGCAGGCCTTCGGTCAGGAAAGCCGGGAGCAGAAGCGCTTTTCGGATGCCGTCGAAAACACCTTTACCGCCGCCAAGAAACGCATTCGCATTCGTGCGTTGATGACCGCGATTGTCATCGCATTGATATTTGGCGCGATTACCATGCTGGTTTGGGAGGGCACCGAACAGGTCGCCGCCGGAACCATCACCAGCGGCACGATTATGGCGCTGGTGCTTTATGGCGGGTTGGTCGCCGGGGCTTTCGGGGCGCTTTCCGAGGTCTATGGCGACCTTGTGCGCGCGGCAGGGGCATCAGCGCGATTGGCCGAGCTGATGCAGGAAGTGCCCGATATTGCACCGCCAGCAAATCCGGTGGCGATGCCGGCGCCGCGAGGGCAAATCGAGTTCCAGAATGTCAAATTCCGCTATCCGACCCGGCCGGAGGTTGCCGCGCTCAGCGATTTCAGCCTGAAGATTTTGCCCGGGGAAACGGTTGCGGTGGTCGGGCCTTCGGGTGCGGGCAAATCGACCTTGTTCCAGTTGGCTCAGCGTTTTTACGATCCAGAATCGGGCACCGTGCGGATTGACGGCGTAGCCCTGACTAGCGCCGATCCGGCCGAATTTCGCCAGCGTATGGCGCTGGTCCCACAGGACACCGTGCTTTTCGCGGCCTCCGCGCGCGACAATCTGCGCTACGGCAACTGGCTGGCCGATGATGCCGCAATCTGGGCTGCGGCGGAACAGGCCAATGCCGGCAATTTCCTACGCGAACTTCCGCAAGGCCTCGAAACCTATCTGGGCGAGGGCGGTGCGCGGCTTTCAGGCGGTCAGCGCCAACGTATCGCGATTGCGCGTGCCTTGTTGCGCGATGCCCCGATCCTGCTGCTAGACGAGGCGACCAGCGCGCTTGATGCAGAGAGCGAACGACTGGTGCAGGATGCCCTCGAACATCTGATGGAAGGCCGCACCACCATCGTCATCGCCCACCGCCTGGCAACCGTGCGCAAGGCCGACCGTATCATCGTGATGGACGAAGGCCGCATCGTCGAAGAGGGCACGCACGATGCCTTAAGCAAAGCTGGCGGCCTTTATGCGCGATTGGCAAGTTTGCAGTTTGATGCGTGATCCCATTGCTTTCGAGTAGGTTCATCTGGCTGCGTTAGCCAGGTAGGTGGAAACGTATTCGATTAATCCACGCGGGCCCGTGGGAAATGCTGCGTTGCCGTCGTAATATCGACCCATAGGTGACGCCTGTCTTCCCAAACCGAACGGATTGGCTGCATCGAATGCGCGTCGTCAAACAAGCCTATAGGGATACCGGTAACGTCCGGATTCTTAGTGCCTCGCATGAAAACGGTAGTGCCACATGTCTCGCAGAAAAACTGGTCGAAGGTTCCGCCCAGATCGGTTGGGCGCGTAAACTGCTTTGACGCACCTTCAATTTTGACCTGATCATGTGGGTAATAAGCAGCTTCACCAAAGGGGGAACCTGTTCGCTTTTGGCAAGCAATGCAATGACAGGCTACCACCGCTAATGTTGGCCCGGGCACGGTCACGTGCAGTTGTCCACATTGGCAGGAAGCCTTCATGGCATTGGATTATCACAATGGTTGCGTCCAGGCAATCTTGCCCGTCTTCGTTTGCGTCCACTTTCGAGGCAGCCGCGCGCCACCACTTATGGCGGCGTCTTGCCGCAAACACCCATTCAAATGCACGGAAATCTTCGAACAAAAAGGGCGGCACGATGGCCGCCCTTTCTATGTCGATTGCGATATTCGATCAGTTGCCTGGAACGGCGGACTTTCCGAATACGCGATATTGTTCGTTTCCGACGAAACCGAACTTGGTGATGCCGCTCCGCTTCACAACAGCCAGCGTCTGGTCGACAATGTCATACATTGCGGTCGGCGCGGGCTGGAACTGAAGTTCAGGTTCCGGGCTCATTGATTTGGTCTGTACGAGATACTGCTCGATCTGGTCCAGTGACGACGGCGTGCCGTTCCACTGGATTTCGTTGTTCGGCATGATCACGATCTTGTTGACCACCGGATCGATCAATTCTTCCGGCGGCGGCTGGTTCGGATCCTGCACCGGCAGGTCGATATTAACAGCGTGCGATACGGGCGGGATGGTGATCATCAGCATGATGAGGAGAACGAGCATGACGTCGATCAACGGCGTCGTGTTCATTTCCATCATCGGCTGGCCATCATCCTTGCCACCACTCATTGCCATGATTTTTGCTCCTTAAACTAGGATCGACTTACTTAGCCGAATCGAGCGGTGGGAAAGGCGAAGAGATGAAGCCGACACGGGCAAAGCCCGCCATCTGCATCGAATATATTGCACCACCGATGCAGCGATAAGGCGTATTCACGTCACCGCGAATATGGGCCTCAGGCAGCATGTCGGGGGTAATCGCACCAGCTTTCGCTGCTTCCTCACCACCCAGTGCATCAAATTCACGCTTCAGATGCTTGGCCGCACGATCCACCAACTCGGTCGAATCCACCGGAGTCACATTCCAGTAGATACGGCATTCGCCGCTCGGGCTTGCCCCCTGATACGCATCCGATCCCGGCTCGTTGCCGTTGACGTCGGTCGTCGTCACCGACAGCAAAACATTTTCGCGCTTCGCCTTGGTCGGTTCGAACTGAACAACCGGAAGCTCCATCTTGACTGTCTGGATGGCCACCGGAATTGCGATAAGGAAGACGATCAGAAGCACCAGCATCACGTCCACGAGCGGTGTCGTGTTGATGTCTGACATTGGCGTGTCATTGCCGCCGCCTCCAGAACTGATTGCCATTTACTATTCCTCTCTGACTGCTTGCATTCCAGTCCGGTATTCGGACTGGCGCTAGAAACGGGGTGCGGGCCGCCGCATCGGGCGGCCCTGACCCGCCTTACTTCTTTACAGCAGCGGCCGGAGCAGCAGCAGGCTTGGCAGCCGGAGCAGCCGAAACTGCAGGCTTCACCTTGCCGCCCGAAGTGATGTAACCGAGAACGTCGTTCGAGAAAGACGCGAGGCTACGAGCGATCGACTTGTTGCGGGCCTGCAGCCAGTTGTAGGCAAGCACCGCAGGAACAGCGACGAACAGACCAATGGCGGTCATGATCAGGGCTTCACCAACCGGACCGGCGATCTTGCCGATGTCGGCCTGGCCAGCGATACCGATTTTAATCAGCGCCGAGTAGATACCGATAACCGTACCGAGCAGACCGACGAACGGAGCGGTAGCGCCCACGGTCGCGAGGAAAGCAAGGCCACCGGAAAGCTTGTTGTTGATCGCCTCTTCCGAACGCGACATTGCACCGTGCAGCCAGTCATGGGCTTCTACGGGGTCGGTCAGCAGGCCATGCTGCTTCTGCGCCGAGATGCCGTCGTCTACGAGCTGGCGGAACGCGCTGTTCTTGTCGAGCTTTGCAGCGCCTTCTTCAAGGCTGTTTGCACGCCAGAAACCGGCCTTCACCTGCTTCGCCTGGTTGAGCACCTTCTGCTGCTCGATCAGCTTGGTGAACATGATGTAGAACGAGAAAACCGACATGATCACCATCACGCTGAAGATTGCCCAGCTGATGGGGCCGCCTTCGTTCAGTGCGGGGATGAGGCCGAATTTTTGTGCGGCGGCGGCTTCGTTAGCAGCAGCTGCAGTGAGAATTGCAATCGACATTGGTACTTCCTCTCAAATTCAAAAATCTAAGGTCATAAAGTGCCCGGCGTCAGTGCTCCCCTTCGCCGGGCCAGAAATTACTTCGGTATCTGCCAGCGTACGCGGCTGGACCAGCTACCCGTCGTCGGCTGTCCGTTGCCATCCAGCGCAGGATCGAAACGACCGCGACGTTGGATGTTCTTGCAGGTCGCATCGTCAAGGTCGGCATGGCCGCTGGAAGACGTGATCGAGCAAGACTGCACACGACCATCGGGACCCACGGTGACCCGGAAGCCAGTGGTACCTTCACGTTCCTGCTGAAGGGCACGCGACGGATAGTCGTTGGTGTTCGCCCAGTTACCCGGATTACCCTTTGGAATCGGGTTGGGGCGCTTGGCGACCGGCGGCGGTGGTGGCGGTGGCGCAGACGGTGCAGGCGGTGC
Source organism: Sphingomonadales bacterium (assembly GCA_016707885.1). Lineage (GTDB taxonomy): Bacteria > Pseudomonadota > Alphaproteobacteria > Sphingomonadales > Sphingomonadaceae > Sphingorhabdus_B. The sequence continues at coordinate 31,164 of JADJGU010000010.1, read as the reverse complement.
TGCGGTCGGCACGATCGGCGCGGCTGGTGGAGGAGTATCCACTGTCCGAACGGTTGGCGGAGGGGTAACCGTTGTCACGAGCGGTGGCGGCGAGACGACGGGCGGCTCGATCTGCTTTTCCGGCTCTGGCGGTGGTTCCTCTTCAGGTGGTTCTTCTTCCTTCACGTCGACGACGTTCAGCTTTGCCTTGACCTGTTGTACCGCCTCATAAGCAAGGCCGGTAACCAACGCATAGCCAAGGAAAGCGTGAAGGAGCGCGACGATGATGATCGAAACCAGACGGCTCGAACTCATTCCATCTTGATCAGCATATGCCATGCGGAAACTACTCTCCTACTTTCCCCAAAACGCGCGGACCGCTCGGCAAGCGTCACAAAACTAGAAGCCACCCAACTGGTCAGCGCTATTGAAATCTTTTTTAACGGCTGATTCCGCCATCGTCTTAGCGAGGCCCAAAAGCGCAGGCAATCCGGATTCTGCGATTAATCCGCAATTCATCGGCCTTGCCCCAGTCCGAAGCGATGAATAGGAATGTCATCGCGGCGTGCGTTGAGCCAATTTGCGAAGGAATCCCAAGGTGAAGACAGCGATAACCATCAAATTGGCAACGGCCTGTGCCTTGCTATTGTCGGCACCGCAGTTATCGGCCCAAAACACCGTCAGTTCGGCTTTTGCCGTCCCGGCTCAGGGCGGTTCCTATGCCGATGTCGCCGATCTGGTGGTGCAATCACCGCTGATTCTTGATGCGCAGATACGCAAGGTTACAAAATTGCCCGAGACCCAGACCGTCGGCGTCCCGGCGAACCTGCAACGCTTATTGGTAGTAGCTGACGTCGCGTCTTTGATCCGGGGTAGCGATGGATTTGCCGCGCAAGCCCGCTTCCTTTTCGACATACCCAAGGACGCCAAGGGCAAAATACCCAAGCTGCAAAAGCGTCGCTATTTCCTTTTGGGCTCCAAGGTTGCCGGTCGGCCGGGCGAATTGCGGCTCGCGCGGCCTGACGCGCTGGTCGAATGGAGCGCCGAAAATGACGCCATGCTGCGCGCAATCACACGCGAGGCTGTGCAGTTGGAAGCGCCGCGAGCGATCAGCGGCATCACCGGCGCATTTCACAGCCAAGGCTCGATCTTGGGAGAGGGTGAAACCCAAATTTTCCTGCGCACCAGCAATGGGCAGCCCATCTCTATCTCTATCTTGAGTCGCCCGGGCCAGGCCAAACGTTGGGCAGTATCAACCGGCGATGTCATCGATGAATCGGCCATCGCCCCGGCGCGCAACACCCTGCTTTGGTATCGTCTGGCATGCAGTCTGCCGCGGGCGCTCGACGCCAAGCTGGTCGAAAGCGGCAATGCCGCCGACATCGGACGGGCACAGACGGATTATCGGTTTGTCATGGATTCACTTGGGCCCTGTGGCCGCACGCGACAGCAGGCAGGCGCGCGATAGGGCTTAGCGCGACGCGCCCGGCACCCACAATATATCGCCGCCCCGATCCTTGTTGATCAGGCGGCAGAGCACGAACAGATAGTCCGACAGCCGGTTGAGATAGGTCGTCGCCAGCGGATTGATGGCCTCACCCGCCGCTGCCGATACCAGCGCCCGTTCGGCCCGGCGTGTGACCGCACGCGCCAGATGCATCGCCGCCGCTGCCTCGCTGCCGCCTGGAAGGATGAAGCTGGTCAGTGCAGGGAGTTGCTCATTGGCGGCATCGATCGCCGCTTCCAGCCAGTCGATCTGCGCTTGAACGATACGCAGCTTCATTTCTCCGGGCGTGAAATCATCCCCCGGGGTTGCGATGTCGGCGCCCAAATCAAACAGGTCATTCTGGATGCGGCGCAATCCGGCGACCATTTGCGCGTCTCCACCATCGCGCTTCAATGCAGCGATGGCAATGCCAAGCGCGCTGTTGGCTTCGTCGACTTCGCCAATTGCGTGCATCCGCGCATCGGCCTTTGACCGGCGCGAGCCATCGACAAGCCCGGTCGTACCGTTGTCACCGGTGCGGGTGTAAATCTTGTTGAGCTTGACCATCAGCGCGACTTTAGTTCGCGAACGCCCCGCCGATGACGATGATCGCGACCAGCGCGACCGCGATTGCCTGATATTTGACGCGGGCAAACATCATCTGGTTCTGCTTGCCCAGCGAACGGGGAATGCCATTTTCATCGACATCGTTCGGATCCATATTCGCAAAGGCTTGCAACCCGCGCACAACCGAATAGACGACAAATCCCATAACGATGATCAGGGCGATGATAAGTAAGGCGGCCATTATATCAGTCCTTGGTTTGCGCTGCCACGTTATAGCGTCAGCGCCGCGTGTTGCATCTAGGGATGGGACCGTGCGATGCCAAGCGGAAGCTGTCCCTGCCGCAATTGCTGGACTAGCGCGATACCGGAAATGCCCTCTGCACGCAACTCGGCGAGCGGACGCGACAGACGCGACTTTGCCAGCTTTTCGCCTTTTTCGTCGAGCAACAGCGGATGGTGCCAGTAAAGAGGTTCGGCAAGCCCGAGCAGCGCCTGCAAAATGCGATGGATCGTCGTATAGGCAAAAAGGTCAAGCCCGCGCACCACATGGCTGACGCCATCGACGGCGTCATCTAGCGTCGCCGCCAGATGGTAGCTCGCCGGAGCATCCTTGCGCCATAAAATGACATCGCCGAACTGCATGGGGTCTGCCTGTTGGGGCCCTGCAACCAGATCGGTCCAACCGAGCGCGCCTGTTTGCGCGACAGCCGCCGCCATGTCGAGCCGCCAGCAGAAATCGCCCTGCCCATCGCGTCTGCCCTTGCATGTACCCGGATAGACCGGGCCGTCGGGACCATGTCGCACTGGCTTATGCTTCAGCGCTTCGGCAATATCACTGCGGGTGCACCAGCAGCGATAGACCAGCCCCATTGCGTTCAACTTTTCGAGCGCCGCTGCATAGGCCCCGATCCGCTGCGACTGGAAAATCACCTTTCCGTCATGCTGCAAGCCGAGCCACTGCATATCCTCGATGATCGCGGCGACATGCTCCGCCCGGCTGCGGGTGCCGTCAATATCCTCGATCCGCAGCAGGAATTTGCCCCCAAAGGCACGGGAAAAATCATGCGCGCACATCGCCGAAAAGGCATGGCCAACATGGAGCCGACCATTGGGGCTAGGTGCAAAGCGCGTGGCCACGACCTGCTGCGGTGCAAATTCGATACCGGCTATTTTACCCACAGAATTACCATATCTGGTAGCCATTGCCCCCTTGACGTCAATTTATGCCGCCATAATCTGCCTTATGTCAAAATGCTGTAACTTCCTTGGGAGAGGGAAGAAACAGTGTTAAAAGCATGGGGAGAGGGTTCGAGGCATGTACCACGCCGGATCATTCCAAGCCGCAGAGCGGGCACGACATCCCGACAATTGTCCTGCGCTTGTCCTCAACGCCGACTATACCCCGCTAAGCTATTATCCTTTGAGCCTCTGGCCCTGGCAAACCGCGATCAAGGCGGTGTTTCTGGAAAAGGTCGATATCGTCGCCAGCTATGAACGCCATGTTCACAGCCCCAGCCGCGACATGCAGATCCCCTCGGTCATTGCACTTCGCCAATATGTGAAACCCAGCGAGCATCCGGCCTTTACCCGCTTCAACCTGTTTCTGCGCGACAAGTTCGAGTGCCAATATTGCGGCTGCACCGACAATCTGACCTTTGACCATATCGTCCCGCGCCGATTGGGCGGGCGGACAAGCTGGGAAAATGTCACGACCGCCTGCCTGCCCTGTAACCTCAAAAAAGGTGGCCGTACCCCGGTACAAGCGCATATGCAGCTGCGCATGGCAGCGATCCGCCCGACCAGTTGGCAATTGCAGGATCGCGGTCGCGGCTTTCCGCCCAATTATCTGCACGATAGCTGGCGCGACTGGCTTTATTGGGACATCGAGCTGGAGACCTGAACGGCAGGCTCAGCTGGCGTACATACCGTTCGGCACTGCGCTGCACCGGAAATAGAGATGCGCATCCCAGCTATCGACCGGTTTACCGTCGAACGATTCCATATCCCATTTCAATTTGCCGCGGATCAGCGACAATTTGAATTTGGCTGTCCCGCTGTCCTGCCCTTCGGGTGAGCCGTCTATTCCGACCGCGGACGTAATCCGCCAAACCTGTTTGCCAAGCTTCTCGATACGCTTTGGTTGATAGAAATTGCCCTCACCATATTCGGCATAGCTGTGCAGCATATTGGCGCTAATGACCTCCGCGCCGACAAGCTGCCTATAAGCATCTTCATTGTCCGCCTGCATCGCAGCCAAATAGGCCTTGCACTGTGCGCGCCCTTCGCCGTGATCCGTCATCCAGATGCCTTGGACCGCATTGGGCAGGAGGGAGATTTTAGCAGCGGCAACCGGCCCTGCGATCAGGCCGAACAGCAAGGCAGTGGTGATAAAACGAGCGACGTTTCGCATTGAAATAACTTACTTTCATTGGTTTCTATCCTGCTTACCGCGCGAAACGCACTATAGCCAATATTAATCTGTGGTAGTTGCTTTTACCGCGTCCACAGCGTTTCACCCGAATTGCCGTGCGCAACGCGGTGCGACATCTGCACAAGATGCAAACGAACTCCTCCCCAAGTCTGAACGCCTGCGTTTTCGGAGCAAGCGGCGGAATCGGCGCTGCTTTCGTTCGGCGGTTGCATGCCGAGCCGGATATAGCCCGCATATATGCAGGAGCGCGTTCGACCATCGAGGCCGGTCCGAAAGTCCGGCCTTTCTCCTTTGACCTGAGCGATGAGGTCAGCATCTCTGAAGCGGCCCAAAAAATAGGGCCGCCGGATCTGGCGATTGTAACCACCGGCATGTTGCATTCAGCCGACGTCCAGCCGGAAAAGAGCCTGAAAATGCAAACGCCGGAGGCATATGCGGCTGCCTTTGCGGTCAACACGATCGGCCCCGCGCTGATTGGAAAGCATTTCCTTCCCCAATTGCCCAAGGACCGGCGCAGCATATTTGCAGTACTATCCGCGCGTGTCGGGTCGATTTCCGAAAATCGATTGGGCGGCTGGCATGCCTATCGGGCATCGAAAGCCGCGCTCAACATGATTATCCGCAATTTTGCGGTCGAAATGGCGCGCACCCATCCACAGGCGATTGTTGTCGCGCTGCATCCGGGCACCGTCGACACCGAACTATCGCAACCCTTCCAGCGCGGCGTTGCGCCCGAAAAGCTGTTCACCGCCGACTATGCCGCCGAACGGATGTTGCAGGTGCTCAGCGAACTGACACCCGAAGACAGCGGGCAACTGTTCGCTTGGGACGGGGCAAGGATCCCCTTCTAACATGTTGCAGGTCGTCTGGTTTAAACGCGATTTGCGATTGGAAGATCATGCGGCACTGAGTGCGGCCGCAATCCGCGACCGCATCTTGCCTCTGGTGATCGTCGAGCCGGGCTATTGGCAGCAACCCGATGTTTCGGCACGGCAATGGAATTTCTGGCATGGATGCATCCAAGATTTAGGCGACAGCATCGCCGCCAAAGGCGGGCAGCTTTGCGTACGTGTCGGTGACGCCGTCGAGACGCTGACGGCGATCAAGGCCGAACACGGCCCCTTTGTCCTGCGCGCGCATGAAGAAACCGGCAATGCGTGGACCTTCGAACGCGACAAAGCGGTGCGCCGCTGGTGCAAGGCGGAAGGCATCTCCTTCGAGGAAAGTCGCCAGTTCGGCGTCTGGCGGGGCCGTCGTGCCAACCGTGATCGCTGGGCGCAGGCTTGGGACCGGATGATGGCGATGCCGGCACAGCCCATTCCGCCGCTGTTGATGTGGGAACGCAGCGAGAGCGGTGCCTTGCCAGGAGCTGCCGATCTCGGGCTGGAGGACGACCGCCTGCAGATTGCGCCACGCGCAGGCCGCACCGAAGCCTTGGCCACGCTGGACAGCTTCCTCCACCAACGCGGCGAGCATTATACGCGCGAAATGTCGTCGCCACTTAGTGGGGAAACCGCTTGCTCGCGATTGTCATGGCATCTGGCCTATGGCTCGCTCTCGATCCGCGAAACGCTGCAAGCGGCGCAGGCGCGCTATCGTGAACTGCCTCTATCGGAAAAGGCGTGGCGGCAATCGCTGCGCAGCTTCATCGCGCGGTTACACTGGCACTGCCATTTCATCCAGAAACTGGAGAGCGAACCCGAAGCCGAATATCGCCCGATGGCGCGCATCTATGACGGGCTGCGTCCGCGTCCGGCTGATGCAGCCAAATTGGCGGCGTGGAGCGAAGGCCGCACCGGCTATCCCTTCATCGACGCCGCCATGCGTTATCTGAACGCCACCGGCTGGATCAATTTCCGCATGCGCGCGATGCTCATGAGTTTTGCGAGCTACGATCTGTGGTTGCCCTGGCAGGAAAGCGGCACCGCGCTCGCGCGCAAATTCATCGATTACGAACCCGGCATCCACTGGCCGCAATGCCAGATGCAGGCGGGCGAAACCGGCATCAACACGATCCGAATCTATTCGCCGGTGAAGCAGGGCTATGACCAGGATCCGAAGGGCATCTTCATTCGCCGCTGGCTGCCCGAACTCGCCAACGCCCCTGACGCATGGCTGCACGAACCATGGAAGCTGCCGGCGGACGAGAGGGCGCTGCTCTGCCCTGATTATCCCGACCGCATTGTCGACCATGCAGCGGCGGCCAAGTTTGCCAAGGATGCGATTTATGCGCTACGCCGCAAGCCCGAAGCGCGCGCCGAGGCCAAGGCGGTTGTCCAGAAACATGGCAGCCGCAAACGCACCGCCGTCCGGAAACGCGAAGGCGCCAAAGCCGATCAGTTGAAGCTGGCGCTCTGACCCATGGCCAAAATGCGCAAGAAATCCGACCTGCCAATCAAGAGCTGCGCCGCCTGTGGCCTGCCCTTCACCTGGCGCAAGAAATGGGCGCGCGATTGGGACAATGTGCGTTTCTGCTCCGACCGCTGCCGGTCAGGCAAGGCGCGCGCCCGCGCTTAGTCGCCCGCGCCCACCTTGCAGGCAACCATTTCAAGCAACGGCAATCGGGCCTGCATGCGGATTGCCAGCAAGGCCGTGCCGCTAACCTTCCTTTGCACGAAAAGCGTGTCGGCGGGCGGGACATGCCACGCCGCCTTGTCGGCAATAATCGTTTCAGCATGGCGGCGCACGCGATCGACAAAGCTGCGGTCGGCAAAGTCGAACAGCCCGGGCTTGCCCAGATGCGTCATCAAAATGTCGATCATCCCGTCGAGCGCGGGCCGGTGGCGTTGCAAGGTGACGGGGGAAACAAAGCCGATTTCGATCAACGCATCGCGCAGGGCGTCATGATCCTGTGCCAATCCTGCGAGCATCAGCCGCCGATAGGATGCGACCGTCTTTTCCGGTACCGCCCGCGCCGCTCCGAAATCGAGCAGGACAATCCGCCCGCTTTCCGGCTGCCAGCGATAATTGGCGAAATTGGGGTCGGTCTGCATGAAACCGAACTCGAACAATTCGCGCAGCACCAGATCGAGCAAGGCGGCCATTGTGCTGTCCCGCACGTCTTGTGAAGCAGTCTCTAGCGTCTCGATTGACTGGCCGGCAATGAAATCCATCGCCAGCACCCGTTTTCCGGAAAGTTCCGGATATGGCGACGGAACGATGAAATCGGATTCCCCGTCGAGCAATTGCCGATAGCGCTGCATCTGCTCCGCCTCGCGGATATAATCGGCTTCCTCGTGCAATTGCCGTTTTGCTTCGATCAGCAGCGGCGCGATATCGAGCGTCGAGGGCAGCAGGTTCGACATGCGCAGCAAACTCGCCACATTATCGACATCGGCATCGATGCTGTCGGCCACACCCGGATACTGCACCTTGATCGCGAGCAATGTGCCGTCGGGAAGCGTGGCCCGGTGGACCTGCCCGATCGAGGCTGCCGCGATCGGCCTCGCCTCAAAATGCGCGAACTTGCGCCGCCAGTCTGCACCCCATTCGGCAATCAGCACTTTATTGAGCTGGGCGGGCGGCATGAAATGGGCGGCATCGCGCAAACGGGCGAGGATCGCGGTCAGTTCGGCTGGCAGAACATCACCCGCATCCATCGAGATCATCTGCCCCAGCTTCATTGCGGCCCCACGCAGCCGCGAAAGCTGTTCGGTTACGCGCACCGCATTGGCCGGGGTCAGCAGCAGGTCCGACAGGCGCGGGCGCTCGCCGCTTGCGAGTTTACGGGCCCCTTCGGCCAGTACGCCGCCTGCAATGCCGCCGGCCAATTGACCAAAAGAGGCCAGACGAGACAGCCGCGCCGACGGCACTTTGCGATAGCGCGGATCGCTCATGCCAACCACCTTTGCAGGCGCGGGCGCACGCGCAGGAAATGCAGATACCCCCATTCAAGCAGCCGCAGCACACCCGGCACCCGCGCCATCAGCCCCAGCGGTCGCAGCACAGGTATGACGCGCCACATGGCGGCGAAAGCCGCAGCTCCGGACAAAAGCTTACCATTCTCCATCGCATGGAAGCGGGCAAGCATGTCTGCGCGGTCCAGTGGACAGCTTGTGGCCTGATCGGTTGCATCGACAAAGTTGATCCGGTGCGCGCGATCCAGTCGGCGCATCAGCGCAATCTCTTTCCGGCAAAGAGGGCAGCCGCTGTCGAACCAGACCGTAATCTTTTGTGCTGCACTCATAGAGGTTCCTGATTACGGGTTTCCATGGACAATAGGAAGCGTGACGAATCCGTTTCGATTTCGGCTTTGCGGACGTCACTGAAACGATCGTAAGTCCGCACCATCTGCGCCATACGCGGATTGCCCTTCAGCCGGTCATGATGCCGCGAGATAAAATCCCAGTAAAGATAGTTGAACGGGCAGGCCTTTGGCCCCGCCTTGGCCTTCACATCATAAGCACAGCCGCGGCAATAGTCGGACATCCGGTCGATATAGGCCCCGCTCGCGACATAGGGCTTGGAGGCGAGCAGGCCGCCATCGGCAAACTGGCTCATCCCCACCGTATTCGGTGCCTCGACCCATTCATAGGCATCGGCGTAGACCGCCAGATACCACTCGTGCAGCTCGTGCGGGTCAATACCGGCGAGCAGCGCAAAATTGCCGGTGACCATCAGCCGCTGGATATGATGCGCATAGGCCTCGTCCCGCGTCTGTTCGACGCAGGCCTTCACGCAGGCCATTTCGGTATCGGCGCTCCAGTAGAATGCGGGCAAGCGCCGTGTGGCCTGCAGTGCGTTGCGGCGGACATAGTCCGGCCCCTCGCGCCAATAGATACCGCGCACATATTCGCGCCAGCCGATGATCTGGCGGATGAAACCCTCGGCAGCGTTCAGCGGGGCGCGGCCCGCGCGATATTCGGCCTCGACCGCGCGGCACATTTCAAGCGGGTCGAGCAGGCCGCAATTCAAGTATAGCGAGACCACCGCGTGATAGAGGAACTTCTCTCCCGCCAGCATTGCATCCTGATAGTCGCCGAAACGCGGCAGTGCAGTTTTCAGGACATGCGCAAAAGCCGCTTTGGCATCGGCACGGGTGGTGGCAAACCAGAAGGGTTCGAGCGTGCCAAAATGATCGTCAAATTGCACCCCGACCAGATCGAGCACATCACGCGTGATCGCATCAGGCGCAAAGCGCAAAGGCTGCGGCATCAGGAGGTCGCGCGCCGCGGCTTTGCGATTGTCCTGATCGAAGTTCCACTTCCCGCCCGCCGGCGCATCGCCATCCATCAGCAGCCCGGTCTTGCGCCGCATCTCGCGATAGAAATATTCCATGCGCAGCGCCTTGCGGCCCTCTGCCCAGCTTTCGAATTCGGCATGGCTGGCTATGAAGCGGTCGTCGGGTAGGATTTCGAGGTCTATTACGGTATCGAGCACCTGCAAATCCTGCAGCAGGCGCCATTCGCCCGGTTCTGTCACGCGGACATGGGTGGCCCCTTGCCGTTCGGCAGCACGCATCACTTCGCCCGCCAAACTGCCGCTGTTATCCGCATCATCCAACCGGACATAATCGACCGTCCAGCCATCGGCGCACAGCTCCTCCGCGAAGTGGCGCATTGCAGAAAATAGAAAGGCGATCTTCTTTTTGTGATGGCGCACATAGCCCGCCTCGCCCGCCACTTCGGCCATCAGCACCACGGCCTTATCGGGACGAGCGCCGCGCAGCGAGGATAAGCCGGGAGTCAGTTGGTCCCCCAAAATCAGGATAAGCGTCTGCGCCATAGCTTGCGCCTAGCTTGCGAAGGACGAAGCAACACTACAGGCATAAGGTCGTGTTGGGCGGCGGCGCGGGCAACGCTAGTGCGACGTGATGACTGAACCCGCCACATCGCTTGATCCTCTCGTCAAATGGCTCGGCTATGCCGGGCTGCTGCCGCAATTACTCGCCGTCGCGATGCTGGTCGACGATGCCTCCTTCAGATGGATCGCCATCGCCGGGGGCTATGGCTATGCGGCCTTTATTTTTAGCTTTCTTGGCGGCGTCTGGTGGGGTCTAGCGCTGAATGCCGCCCCAGCGCCGCGCTGGATTTACCTCGCTGCAGTCGCGCCGAGCCTGATTGCGCTGGCATCCTATCTTCCATGGACATGGGGCTGGGATTGGCCAGCGCCCTCTCTGTGGATATTGGCTATAGGGCTTTTGCTTTCGCCATTGGTCGACCGGGCGCTTGGCAAGACGATAGCGCTCCCGAATGGCTGGCTGCGCTTGCGCGTGCATCTGTCGACCGGGCTAGGACTGTTGACTGCTGCGCTCGCTTTCGCCTGACGAAGGGCGGCTCAGTCCTTCTTGATCCGCAGCGCCGGTACGGCGGCGGCGGCATCCTCGGGCGTGATTCCCGGCGGCGGCGCAACCGAGAGGCGCGCCTCGCCGCGCATCACCCGGGCGGCACGCTGGATGGCATCACGCACCCGGGGATAGACACCACAGCGGCAGATATTGGTGATCGCCGCATCGATATCGGCATCGGTCGGGCTGGCATTTTTCTTGAGCAGGATCGACGCCGCCATGATCATCCCCGGCGTGCAGAATCCACATTGCACCGCCCCCGCCGCCACAAAGGCCTGCTGCAAAGGATGGCTGCGGTCGACCGACAATTTCTCGATCGTCGTGACAAAGCGCCCCTCCGCCTCTGCAAGCGTCACAAGGCAGGAGCGCAGCGCTTCGCCGTCAATGTCGACGATGCAGGCGCCGCAATCGCCCTGCCCGCAACCGAATTTGGTGCCGGTCAGGTTCGACGCATCGCGCAGCGCCCAAAGCAAAGGCGTCTGCGGGTCCATGCGATATTCGACAGGGCGGTCGTTGACGGTCAGCTTGGTCATGCACAAACGGCGTTAGCAGCCGGTTCGCCGGGCTGCCACATCAATCAGCTATAGCCCAGCATCGCGCGCAACCCGGGCGCGGCATAGTCGACCAGGCGCTTTTGCATATCGGGCAGTTCTTCGGGCAGTTCGATACCCATGCCGGTCAGATTCTCGCGCGCTGTTCCGCTCTGGCTTGGATCGGAACCGAGCCGCACCCGTTCGCGCCAGTCGGATGGCAAAGCGATGCCGCATTTGCCCAAAAGATCGCCGAAAAACTGTTCCGCTTCCACGCTATCGAGCGCGCGCAGATTCGCGATTATGTCTTCATAACGCACGAAATGCGCGCCAGTTCCCATCCAGGAAATGGCGTTGAAGTTGAAGATTTCCGCCATCGAAGGCGTTTTGCGAAAGATACCGAAAATCATCAGGTTCAGCAGGTCTTCGACCTTCAACGCCCCGCTTTTCAGATGTTCGACATTGCCCCTATATTCGTCCGACAGGAAAAAGCGGGTGCGGGCGAGCACCCATTTATAGGGATCGCGCACGAGCAGGATGACATTCGCGGTCGACGTCTCGATCGCCGAAGCATCCGAAAACAGCAAATGCCCCCAGCTGAGCATCGGATGCTCGGCGTCAAACGCCTCGACATGATCGTCGAGGATCGCATGCTGGATGAACTGCGCTTTATACTGCTGCTCCACCGGCACGAACATGCGGATGATGTTGCGCAACAAATGGCTGCCGCTTTTGGGCACGCTATTGAGGAACACCGGCTTTGTCAGGGGAACCTGGGCAAAGCGGCGGTTCTCTTCGTCCAGCGTATCGGGTTTGATGCGAACTGTGGGCATCGCGCGCTCCATCACTTTATTATGTAACGGCCGGGCAAGCAGGCCAAAAAAAACGTGGCGGCTCTTTCAAGCCACCACGTTCCTGTACTTGTCAATCGAAAGCGATCAGAATTTCGCCCCGAAATTGATGAAGAAGCGGCGACCGACATAGTCATATTGCGATGCAAATGCCGAACGGCCCTTCACCGAAACTTCGCCGCCCGACAGGCCGGAAACCTGCGGCGGCTTGCGATCGAGAAGGTTGCTGACGCCGAGGGTCATCTTGAACTTTTCGTTCACGTCAACCGAAGCCGAAGCGCTGTGATAGAAGACCGCAGGGGTCGTCACATCAACACAGTAACGGCCGAAGGTCGCGCTGTTGAGGCAGGTCGAGCCATTGTCTTCGATGAAGTCGGCTTCGTTCGAAGTCGCGCCCACAACGTCAAGACCGTAGAACAGTTCGACATTGCCCTTGCTCCAGACGAGGTTGAAATCGCCGACCCATTTCGGTTCGCCAAGTTCACCGTTGGACGACACGGTTGTGCCTTCGAACAGCGCAATATCATCGCGTGTCTGCCAGGTCATCTGCGCCAGGAAGCGCAGCGTGCCCAGATTGCCAAAGTCATGACGCAGCTCGGCGGTCACATCGACGCCCTTGTTACGCTGGCTATTGACGTTGATGAAGCTGTCACGAACAAAGCCGACATTGTTGGCGCTAATGACATTGCCATTGGTGTCATACTGGCCACGTTCGAACAGACTGCACAGCGGATCGGTCGGGAAGAAGTCCGACGCATAGCAACCAGCCAGAATGTTGCCTGCACCCAGCTGTGCGATTTCACCATTCACCTCGATATCGAAATAATCGACCGCAAGTTTGAAGGTGGTGTCGGGCAGGAAACCGAATTTCGGCGTCAGGATCGCGCTGATCGTTTTTGCCTTGGAGGTTTCCGCTTCAAGCACGCCAATACCACCACCGGTGATGACGGTCGCTTCGATACCTGAACCGGTGTGGCCAGCCGGCACGCCATCCGCCGCACAATTGTTGGCGAATTGCTGGCTGATCAGGCCATCGGCCAGATTCTGGCCCCAGCGGATGCAGGGGTCGACGTTGCGCTGGTTGAGGAACGAGGTTTGGTCGGCCAGGAACTGTTCAAACAGCGCCGGGGCACGATAGGATGTGCCGTAGGTGCCGCGGAAACGCAGCCAGTCGGTGACTTCCCAGTTAAAGCCCAGTTTGTAGGTCCAGTTCGCATTGTCCTTGGCCGAGAAGCCATCGAGCTTGCGGGTCGCCTTCACGCTGGTGACGCGGGCTGCGGCAGACAGGGTAAAGCTCTGGACCAATGGCGTGTTGTATATCAGCGGGATCGAAACTTCGCCAAAGGCTTCCTTGGTGATGCTCTTGCCAGCCGTGTTACCCGATGCCGTGCTGCCCCATGCATTGTTGATAAAATCGGCTGGATTGGACGGATCGCCACCGGGGGTCAGCGCATAAGTGATATCGCCGGGCAGATCGTTGATCTTGTCCTGACGATAGGTCATGCCCAATGCGACACCGACCGGACCAGCGGGAAGCTCGAACAAGTCGCCCGCAACCGATGCTTCGATATTGTGCTGGTCGTAGATCGTCCGGCCGGTTTCGGTGCCGAACAGGAAGTCGCGCTGCGCCTGTGTCAGATTGCCACGGAGGAATTCCGGATCGACCCAGTTGATGTCGATACATTGCTTTCCTGCAACTGCGGTCGTGGTGCCAACGCAGCTGCCAAAGCGGAAGTCCTGTGTCGCGATCGAATCGGCTAGGATCTGTTCGTTGGTATAACGGCCGTCCGAACGGCTGAACTGGTAGTAAACATCCCAGCTCCAGTCCTTGAAAAAGCCCTTGTCGACATCGCCACGCAGGCCGGCCACGGCACGGGTGTACTTCACCTTCTGGCTCGAATCACCAACGTCGGCGATCAAGGTCGGGCTCAGATAAGCGGCACCGGTCCAACCCACGGCGAACGGATCACCAAAGGTTTCGTTGACGCCGAACTGCCAGAACTGGCGGAAACCATCCTGACGCGTGCGACGCTGGTTGTGCAGTGCCTCGACATAGAATTCAGCAACGTCACCCAGTTCGATTGCGCTGTCGAGATACACGGTGAAACGCTCATTCTTGGGAATGAAGGTTTCCTTCGCCTGGATCGGCGAATAGTTGTTGTACAGGGCAAAGCTGTTGCGATCGCCGGTGCGCGCCACCGGATACCAGCCAGCAGGCGTACCGATGTGCGCCGGGTCGGTCGCCGGATTAATGGGCGTCAGATAGTTCTGCAGATTGTCGCCGGCATAGTTGTACTGGAACAGCACCGCATTGAAATCGCCCGTGCTCCCCGGAATGTTCGAAGAACCATCAGCCGAATAATAATAGGTCAGGTCGTACAACCAGACATGGCCCCAGGGTAAATCGGTGCAGCGATAGTCACCTGTACGCGGATCGGTCAGGTCGGCCCGTTCGCCGGTTTCAGTGAAGATATAATCTTCTTCGCATTCCAGATATTTGCGGTCGCGGCGCTTCAGTTCCTTGCGCTTGTAATAGTCGGCAGCGATCAGGAAGTGTCCGCCGTCAAATTCCTTGCCCCAGGCGGCGCTGATATTATATTGCTCGCCACCGCTCTTGCCGGGAACCGATGCAAAGCCTTCGACTTCAAGGCCATCGGTCGATTTCTTGGTCAGCACGTTGACAACGCCTGCAACCGCGTCCGAACCATAAACCGAAGACGCACCGTCTTTCAGCAGTTCGACCTGACGGACAATCGAGCTTGGCATCACGTTAAGGTCAAATGCCGAAACCGCACCGCGCGTACCAGCAGGGCCAGCGCGACGACCATTGAGCAGCACCAGCGTGCGTTCAGCGCCAAGGCCGCGCAGCGAGATGGTTTCGGTGCCCGCACCGCCATTGGTCACAAAGGCCGACGAAATCGCCGAGGTGACCTGGCTGGAACCCGATGCAATTGGCGACGACTGAATCAGTTCGGCGACACTGTTCTGTCCCTGCTTCGCACCCAATTCCGGATCAATAACCGAGATCGGCGAGGTCGACGAAAATTCGTCGCGACGGATACGCGAACCGGTAACAACGATGGGTTGCCCGGTTTCTGAAACGTCGCTTTCACCGTCGGCAATGCTTTGAACTTCTTCATCGGCAGGTGCCTCCTGCGCATAAGCAGGTGTGACAACAGTCATCGCGATGGCTGAAACGCCAAGCGCAATCCGACCCTTAACGGATTGAATCTTCATGATATAATGCTCCCCAGCATTTGCAACTGGGAACCCTGACGCCCTGTAGTCTGTTGCGCTACAAATCCGCAGTTTTCCCCGATTCCCAATGCTTATGGCAGGAAATCGCACCTTTCAACCACCCGATAAGATATTCCGATAGCGTGACTTTCGCGCCACAGTTCGCGATCGAACTCGAATCCCCTTGAAACGCCCGACGAGTCGGTATAGGGACCCGTCGCGAACGTCGCAGTATATGCGGCGCTTTTTGTTTTGCGCGAACCTTGGTCATACAGCACCGGCTCGCACTTCCGTTCGATACGGTCAGAAGATTTGGAGTGTGGATTTTTTATGCAGATTATGGTTCGCGACAACAATGTTGACCAGGCCCTCCGTGCGCTGAAGAAGAAATTGCAGCGCGAAGGCGTCTACCGCGAAATGAAGATGCGTCGCCATTATGAAAAGCCGTCGGAAAAGCGCGCCCGTGAAAAGGCTGCCATCCGTCGCGCCCGCAAGATGGAACGCAAGGCTGCGGAACGCGACGGCAGTAAATAATTTGCCTCGCCAACCGGCAAAAAACAGGGCGCCCCACGGGCGCTCTTTTTTTTGTCTGCAAAGCCGCTAAGAGGGCGTTGATTTGATTGGGACGGCTCCGGCCCCCTCCCCGAAAATAATAAGGAAAAAACCATGTCCGTCACCACCGTTCCGATCCAGCCGATCAAAAAGGGCTCCATTCCCAAATTCTGGGCAGGAATTGCTATTGTCGCGCTTGCAGGCGCCGGGCTGGCCTGGTGGGGCACGGGCGACATCCGCAGCAAATATGCAACCGACGTCCAGTATCTGGCCGACAACGCCGATGAAGAAGGTGTGACTGTCACCAAATCGGGCCTGCAGATCAAGACGATCCAAAGCGGCGAAGGCAAGCCGCCGACCGACAATGATGTGGCGATGATTTCGATCACCGGCACATTGCGTGACGGCAAGGTGTTTCAGGAACCGGCATCTGGCCCCTTCCCCGTTTCGGGCGGCATCCCGGGCTTCACCGAAGCGCTGAAGCTGATGCAAAAGGGTGGCAAGTATAAGATCTGGATCCCCAGCGACATCGGCTATGGCCCCAATGACGTGCCTGACCAGAAAACCGGCGGCGTTGCGATCCCCGGCGGCAGTTTGCTGATATTCGACGTCGAACTGCAGGATTTCCTTCCGCGCGACCAGTTTGAGGCAGCAATGAAGCAGCAACAGGAACAGATGCAGAAGGCCGCCGAAGCCGCAGGTCAGGGCGCACCGCCGACGCAGAACTAAAGCTGTTAGCCGGTGTAACATCCGGTTAACCGCTTTGCGCTATGTCTTTCAGCCTATTGCCAGTTTGGCGAAGGGCGTGAGGGATAGCGATGACGTTCCAGTTCGATCATTTTGCAGCAGCCGTCCGTGCAGGCGGAGAGATTTCGGCGCGCGACACGCTGGCCTTGCGCCAATGGGCATGGGGCGACGGCGTTTTGTCGCAACGCGACGCGCAGGCGCTGTTCGAACTCAACACCCACGCCGGCTCAAAAGACCCCGAATGGGTGAAATTTTTCACCGAGGCGCTGTGCGACTATGTCATCGATGGCACCGAACCCAAGGGCTATGTCAGCGAGGCTGATGCGCTGTGGGTTATCGAAGAAATCGACAAGGATGGCCATGTCGAAAGCGTCGCAGAGCTGGAACTGCTGGTCAAACTGGCGGAAAAGGCAGTCGATCTGCCCAACGTCCTGAAATTCTATGCACTGGAGCAGATTGAAAAGATTATCGTGTCAGGCGAAGGCCCGACCCGTGAAAGCGCTGTGACACAGCGCACCGTAACAGCAGATGAAGCCATGTTGTTGCGCCGCCTGATCTTCGCAGCGGGCAGCCACGGTCCGGTGATTGTCAGCCGCGAAGAGGCCGACCTGCTGTTCCGCATCAAAGACGCCTGCCTTGAAAGCGACAATGCCCCGGCTTGGGAAAAGCTGTTTGTGCAGGGCGTCGCCAACCATTTGCAGGGCTTTTCTGCCTACACCCCGCTGACCCGCGAACGCGCCGAGCAGCTCGAAAGCTTCATGCGCAACAGCGCACCCAGCATCGGCCGTTTTTTTGCTCGCATGGGCCAGCTTGACCTGAAGGCCGGGTTTGCCGAAATTTTCCGCTCGCAGGATGTGCCGCGCGATTATGATGCGGAAGTTGAGGACGCCGAAGAAATCACCCGTCCGGAAAAGGGCTGGCTCGACGCACGCATTGCCGAACGGGCAGGCCTCGACCGTTATGAGCAAGCCTTGCTCGACTTCCTCTCAGCCTAAATCCCGCCAATCAGCGCCAGCACAACGCCAGCGCCGACCAGCAACAGCCCAAGCGCCTCGCCGGGCTTGCGTGCTTCACGCAGGTAAAAGCGGCTGAAGCCCAGCGTCAGGATCACCTCGACCTGCCCAACCGCGCGCACCAGCGCGACCGGTGCCGTCGCAAAGCCCGTGAACCAACAAGCCGAGCCCAAGGCAGCCAGCAATCCCACCTGTCCCGATGTGCGCCACGTTGCGAAAACGCGCGGCATTTGCTCGCGCTCGCGAAGGGCGACATAGCTGCCCTGCATCAACGTCTGCCATGCCTGCACCACCACCAGCGCCACCAATGCTGCGAGCAATTTGTCGCCAGTCGCCAGTTCGAGCGACGCCGATTTGACGAAGATCGAGGTCATGGTGAAACCCAGCCCCGCGCCGAGCCCGCACAACGCTGCTGGCTGGACAATATCGGGCGGGCGCAATCTTTGACCGCCCGCCGCGACGATCATCACGCCTGCAACGCCCACCGCAATCCCGCCGATGGTCAGCCAGCTCAACGTTTCCCCCAGCAGCAGGAATGCGAGCAACGCGCCCTGCATCGCCTCGGTCTTGGCAAAAGCCGTGCCCGCGACATAATTGCGATAGCCGAAGGCCATCAGCAGCAGGTTAGTCCCGATAATCTGCGCGAAACCCGCGGCAGCGCAAAGAACCACAAAGTGGGGCGAGATGTCGGGAACCGCCACCTCCCTCCAGCCAAGATAGACGAGCAGCAGGACGATTCCCACCGGCAGCCCGTACAGATAGCGCACCAGACCCGCCGCATTCACCGAAAGCTCCGCCCGCACTCGCTGCTGCACCGCGGTGCGCCACGCCTGGAACAGGGCAGCAAGCAGGGTCGCGGGAAGCCAGATCATAGGGTGGCGAAAAAGACGATGGTGGCGATCGCCATCACGGCGGTTGCAATCCAGCCGGTGATCGTCGCGCGGGTGCTCAAAGTCAGGCTATGCATCGCCCGCCGGTTACGCGCGATCAGCATCATCACCGCCATCAGCGGCGCGGCGAGCACACCATTGACCACCGCCGCCCAATAGAGTGCCTTGGCTGGATCAATGCCGACATATTGCAGGCTGACGCCCAGCATCGTGGTAATCGCAATGGTGCCGTAAAACAGCTTGGCCTTGCGCGGCTTGGCATCGAGGCTTCCGGCAAAGCCGAACATTTCGGTGACGGCATAGGCCGCCGACCCGGCAAGAACCGGAACCGCAAGCATACCAGTGCCGATAATCCCCAAGGCAAACAGTGCAAAAGCGAAATCGCCAGCTATCGGCCGCAGCGCCTCTGCCGCCTGTGCCGAGGTTTCGATATCACGAACGCCATTGGCGTGTAGCGTCGCGGCCGTGGCGAACACGATGGCGAGCGAGACAATCGAGCTGAACGCCATCCCGGTCAGCGTATCGATGCGGATGCGTTTCAGTTCGGGGCCAGCTTCCTTGGGTGTCAGGCACAACGGCTTTACATGGTGGCGTTTCTGTTCCTCGATTTCCTGTCCGGCTTGCCAGAAGAACAGATAGGGGCTGATTGTGGTGCCGAGGATGGCGACGACAGCGGTCGCATAGGCACCTGTCCATTCAAAACGCGGCACTACCAACGAGGTCAGGGCCTCGCCCCAGGGCACTTGGGCAACCATCACCACCGCGACATAGGCAAAGAGCGAAAGCGTCGTCCATTTGAGCACCGAAGAATAACGCTCGTAAGACATCCAGATTTCAGTGGCGACACACACCACACCGAACAAGAGCGTGTAGAGCCCCAATGGCCCGCCGATCAAAAGCCCGACCGCCGCGCCCATCGCGGCCAGATCCGCCCCCAGATTGATGATATTGGCAACGAGCAGCAGCGACACCATCGTCACCAGCAGCCAGCGGGGATAATGCCGCCGCAAATTGCGCGCTATCCCGGCCCCCGTCACCCGTCCGATTTCCGCCGCAACCTCCTGAATGGCGACCATCAGCGGAAAGCTGAACAGGAAGGTCCAGCTGAGGCCGTAGCCGAATTGTGCGCCAACCTGGCTGTGCGTGCCGATGCCCGAAGGATCATCATCCGCCGCCCCTGTCACCAGCCCCGGGCCGAGGCGCGAGAGGAATTGGCGGAATTTGCCCTTTTCGCTCATGCGTCGCCGACTATGGTGGTGGCGAACGGCGGGAAGATGACCTCTTTGAAAATGACGGGGTTCATGACATCGTCTTACGCCATAGCCCGGCCAAGACAACCCAGCGCAGAAAAACCAAGGGAGGAACGCGATGCAGTTTGCAGGCAAGACAGCCGTCATCACCGGAGGGGCCACTGGCATAGGCTTTGCCCTCGCCAAACAAATGGGTAGCGCAGGCGCGCGGATCATCCTGTTTGAACCGCGCGAGGAGGTGTTGGGCGAAGCGACCGAGGCGCTAAAATCACAGGGCATCGACGCCAAATATTTTGCAGGCGATGTAGCCGAGGCGGAGGCGGTCGAGGCGCTTGCCGATTTCGCCTGGGCCGAAAATGGGCGCGGCGACATCATCGTCAACAATGCCGGGCTGGGCGGACCGCGCGGCGGCATATTGAATACCGACCTGGCTGAAGCTCGCGCGCTTTACGATGTGAACTTCTGGGGTGTGTGGCACGGCATCCAGACCTTCGGCAAACGCTATCGCGCCGATGGCCTGCCCGCCGCGATTTACGCCACGGCTTCGGAAAACGCGCTGTTCAACGCGCTACCGACGGGCGGCGGGGCCTATGTGTCGGGCAAGCATGCCCTGTTCGGCCTGATGGACGTGCTGCGCCGCGAAATTACCAACAAGCCCGAGCTTTCGAACATCACCCCCGGCGTCATCGTTCCCGGCTGGGTGGCAACTCCGCTGTCGCGCAATATGGGCATGGAGGCGGACCGCTTTGCCGAGATCATTTTCAAACAGATGCAGGCCGGTGAATATTATCTGGTCGCGCACAGCTATAATATCGTGCGCCTGCGCGAACGTATCGACGAACTCGAAGCCGCCTTCGCCCGCTACGCCCCGCGCTATGAAGGCGACGAGGAATATGACGTGCAGCTCTATTATGCGCGGCTGGCGGCGGAACAGGCTGACACCTGATCCGCCAGCGCATCAGGCGTTTTCGACCCGTCCCGGGGGGGGGGGGGGGGGGGGGGGGGGGGGGGGGGGCCCCCTCGGCGCGGGGGGGGGGGGGGGGGGGGGGGGGGGGGGGGGGGCCCCCCGGGGGGGGGGGGGGCGCAACCCTTCCTCGGCAATCTTCTTCTTCCAGACGAGCGGCGCGCTGGTGTGGACATTCTCGCCAGTGGAATCGACCGCGACGGTCACGGGGAAGTCTTGCACTTCAAACTCGTAAATCGCCTCCATGCCAAGGTCTTCAAAGCCGACGACCTTGCTGCCCTTGATTGCGCGGGCGACGAGATAGGCCGCGCCGCCGACTGCCATCAGATAGGCTGACTTGTGCTTGGCAATCGCCTGCGTTGCTGCGGGGCCACGCTCGGCCTTGCCGACGCAGCCGAGCAGGCCCTGTTCGAGCATCATGTCCATGAACTTGTCCATGCGCGTCGCGGTAGTGGGGCCGGCGGGGCCGACGATTTCCTCACCCACCGGATCGACCGGGCCGACATAATAGATCATCCGTCCCTTGAAGCTGACCGGCAATTCCTCACCCTTGGCCAGCATGTCGGCAATGCGCTTGTGCGCGGCGTCGCGGCCGGTGAGCATCTTGCCGTTCAAAAGCAGGCGGTCGCCCGCCTTCCAACCGGCAACGACTTCGGGCGTCAGCGTATCGAGATCGACGCGCTTCGCCGCGCTGTCGGGGGCCCATTCGACCTTCGGCCATTCATCGAGCTTGGGCGCTTCGAGGAACACCGGCCCCTCACCATTCAGCGTGAAATGCGCGTGGCGGGTGGCGGCGCAATTGGGGATCATCGCCACCGGCTTTGATGCGGCGTGGCAGGGGTAGTCCATAATCTTGACGTCGAGGATGGTCGCCAGGCCGCCCAGCCCCTGCGCGCCGATACCCAGCGCGTTGACCTTGTCGAATATTTCGATGCGCAGCCGCTCGATATCGTTCTGCGGGCCGCGTTTCTTCAATTGCGCCATATCGATCGCGCCCATCAGGCTTTCCTTGGCGAGCACCATCGCCTTTTCCGCCGTGCCGCCGATGCCGATGCCGAGCATCCCCGGCGGGCACCAGCCGGCACCCATTTGCGGCACCATTTCGAGCACCCAGTCGACGATGCTGTCCGACGGGTTCATCATCTTGAATTTGGTCTTGTTCTCGGAACCGCCGCCCTTGGCCGCGACATCGAATGACACCTTGTCGCCCGGCACCATTTCGAGATGGACGACCGACGGCGTATTGTCGCGGGTGTTGACGCGGGTGAAGGCGGGGTCAGCTATGATCGAGGCGCGCAGCTTGTTTTCGGGGTGAAGGTAAGCGCGGCGCACGCCTTCATCGATCACTTCCTGCAAGCTGCGATGGCTATCAAGCACGCATTGCTGACCCCATTTGACGATGACGGTGACGATGCCGGTATCCTGGCAGATCGGGCGATGCCCCTCTGCGCACATGCGGCTGTTGGTCAGGATCTGCGCAATCGCATCCTTCGCCGCCGGGCCCTGCTCCTTCTCATAGGCTTCGCCCAGCGCGCGGATATAATCCATCGGGTGGAAGTAGGAGATGTATTGGAGCGCGTCGGCGACGCTTTCGATGATGTCATTTTCGGAAATCGTGACGGTCATGGATGAAGCCCTGTTTGCTGGGAGAACGGCACCGCCTTTACCGCGCAGCCCCGGATGTTCAAGACCTCTCGGGATTCAGCAGGAAGACGACATAGCCCTTGAAGTTCGGATTGCGCGCAAGGCTGGGCGGGGCCTTCCATTCGCCATGCTGCACAAAGCCGATTTTGAAAGGCAGCTTCACCCGCTCCAACTGGCGCAGATAGGCTTGATAGCCTGGGATGGTCTGCCGCCCCTGATAGGTTTGCAGCACAACCTCATCGACCGTCCCTGCCAGCGCATTCAATGCGGGACTATCACCGCCGCTGCTCCAGTCGAGTAGGCCGGTAACCGATAGGCCGGTGCCGGGCGGCAATTCGGTGCGCAATTGCTTCAGGAAATCGGCATAGCCTGGCAGCCCGCGGGTCGCGGCGTCGAAATCAATCTGGATGCCCGCGATCCGGTTGCCCTTGCCCTTCCAGCTTTCCAGATCGCGCAGGATACGCGGCAGGACATACGCATCCCAAGTCAGCGTCTCGATACGATAAACAATCCAGACCTGCGCATGTTTCACCCGCGGCACGGCCGGACGCAAGTCGACATAGCGACCCTCGGGCCCGCCCTTTATCTCGGCGGCCAATATGTAAATCGTCTTCGCGCTATCGAGCACCGGCTGCGGCTCGACCCCCGCCCACAGCCAGAAGGCGTCATAGTTGCGGGCATCGACACGCCCCTGCTCCGCCCGGTCACAGCCAGACAGAAACAGCAGCGCGCACAGCGCCAGCAGGCGCATCATAATATCACCAATAGACGTTCAGCTTCTTCGCCCATGGCGAGGTCGGGAATTCGCGCTTCAATTGCTGGAACCATGCCTTGCGCTGGGCCTGCGACTGCTCGCTACCATCACAGCCATTATTGCCCGACGGCGCATAGCAGCGGATCGCACGGTGCAGGGCATAGGCGCGGTTTTCCGGTCCCGCCGCCGGATTGGCGATAATAGCCTTATAGACATCGAGCCGCGAGACACGCTTCCCCGGGAACAGGCTTGGGCTGCCACCCAATTCATCCTTGCCGCGCGGTTCATCCAGATATTCGGTCACACCGTAAAAATCGGGATCCATGCCGTGCAGACGGACAAATTCGCCGAGGCACAAAAGACCGCGCGGATCCTTTGGATTGGCGGCCAGCGTCGACGCAGTCGTGCGCAGTGCCGGACAGGCAAAATCGCGCGAGCCCGCCCAGTTGAATATCGCGACCTCGCTATAGCGCGGTGTCTGGTAATCGTCCGCCGCGATCCGCTTGGCATTGGCCGGTACCAGCGCACTATCCTTCACGAAACCCGCATAATCGCCGCGCGTCAGTTGTTTGTAGAGCAAGGTGTAGAGCGCTATGTTACGCTCGCTTTCCGGCGCGCCCTTAGCACTCGCCCGGCTGCGAAGTAGCGGCTGGCCAGCGGTATAGCGCAGCAATATCTCGCGTATTTCCGGATCGTTGATTGGAGAGCCGGATGCAAAAACCAGATCGAGCGCCTTTGCCCGTTCCAGGTGCATTGCGAGCCCCAACTCGGCAGTCCCTTTCTGGAAAGGCTGTTGCGCCGCACCCAATGCAGCAATCAAGGCACCGCGCGCACCCGGATCGTTGGCTCCATCGAGCGCCACCGCCCGCAGCAACTGACGGCTATAGGCCAGGTAGCCGCTACCCCCGGCATTGGCGGGGATCAGCTTCAGAACCGCAGCCGGATTCTTTTCGACATAATAAGCATGCGCCGCGAGCACATAGTTGAACAGGTCTTCGCGCCCGGCGAATTGACCGCGCAACGCGTCTATCGACGCGCGGCTGATGGGGGCAAATTTGGGATCGGCAAGCGACTCTTCGTCATAATAGCGCATTTCGCGCAACAGGATTACTGCCAGCAATTCGGGATCGCTGGTGTCATCCGGCCCCAGGTCGCCGAACAATTTGATGTCGATTTCCTGCACCAGATCGACGAGCGACAGGTTGCGCTTGCTGGCATCCTTTTCGGCAAATTGCGCTATATATTCACCGAGCAGTTTCTGCCGATCCTGCCCCAGCCAAAAGGCCCGGCGGAGCAAGCCACGGGCCGAGGCGGCATATGCACCGCCGGGATAGGCTTTCAGATAGGCGCGAAACCCGTTTTCCGCAGCAGTCAGCAGCGCGCGATCGCCACCTTCCTTTTTCAGATCGCCATAGTCGCCAAATGCGCTGTCGGTCGCCTGATTCAGCGCGGTGCGGGCAATCATATAGGTCCGTGCCCCGTCGAGCCAGCTATTGTCGGTCTTCCCTATCCCGGTAAAAGCCGCGCGCCTGCCAGATCGCCATCGTAAAAGGCAGCCGCACCGATCAGATAGTCGGCAAAGGCCTTGCCCGTTTTTGATGTCACATTCTGGATCGCAACTTCGGCTACCGCACGCGCAGTATCAGCACTCGAACATTGCGGCTTCATCGCACTGCGTGCAGCCGCCAGCGTGGCTCGCTCCTCACCGCTCAAGCCTTTGGCGGCTCCGACAGCAGCGATGAACGCGGCTGACCCGGCATCGTTCGACATGCAGCGCGTGCCCCATGGGAAATCCCCGCTATCGTCGCGTTCCTTGCGGCCCGGCCCCATCCGTCCGGCAAAATAGGGAAAGCTGAACGGCTCCGCATCGCTACGCCTGCGGTCATTATAATAGCTGTCATAATCGGGAACATTCGACACCCCGACCGAACCATGCCTGTCGTGGAGCAGCATCAGCAAATTGACCCGCGTGTCGTTACCGGGGCTGAGCAAGGCCGTACCGCTGCAGCCATTGTTACTGGTCTGCCGGATTTTCCATGTCGGATAACAGGTCGAATCCGAACTGGCCTGTGCAGGAGAAATGGCAAAAGGCGCAGCAATTGCCATGGCAGCAAGCGCGAGCAAACGAAGCTTCATAGTCGGGACTCCTTCATCCCGACTTGTGAGTCAGAGCGCACGCGTCGTCAACTGTCGCGTCGTGCTAATGCCTTGATTTTTACGCGGCCATTTCAATTGGCGCTTGGGCTGCGCAGCCGGATCAGGCCTTCCTGCGCACAAGTCGCTACCAGCCGCCCGTCGCGGGTATAAATCGACCCCCGGTTGAAACCACGGCCCCGCCCGGTCCACGGGCTGTCACAGCTGTAGAGCAGCCAATCGTCGACGCGGAAATCACCGTGCAGCCAGACGGCATGGTCAAGGCTGGCGCTCATCATCCCCGGGGTCATCCAGGTAACGCCATGCGCCAATGTACAGGTGCCGAGCAGCCAGCTGTCGCTTTGATAAGCCAGCATCGCGCGGTGGACTGCGGGATCGTCAACCGTGCGATCGCGCAACCGGAACCAGATATCCTGCCGCGCCGGCTGGCGCTTGTCCCCGCCCAGCCAATCGCGGGCATCGACCGGTCGGCTTTCAAAGGCCCGTTCACGGACGAAATTGTCGCGGAATTTTTCGGGCACCTGATCGGAAAACATCGCGCGAAGCTGCGCTTCATCTTTCAACTCTTCGGGCGGCGGCACATCGGGCATCGGTTCCTGATGGTGCAGGCCATCTTCCAGCTTCTGAAACGACGCCGCCAGGTTCAGGATCGGCCGGTCCTTTTGCAACGCGATTACCCGCCGCGTCGAAAAACTGCCGCCATCAAAATCGCGTTCGACGCGGAAGGTGATTTCATAATCTTCGTCGCCCGCGCGCATGAAATAGGCGTGCAGCGAATGCGCGATCCGTTCCGACCCCACCGTATCCTGCGCAGCGGCCAGCGCCTGCGCGATCACCTGCCCGCCAAAGACACGGCCCACGCCGCCGGGCTTGCGCATCCCCAGATACCAGCCATCGCCCATACGCTGGACAGAGAGCAGGTCTTCAAGCTCTGTGACGAGCGGATGTTTTTGCGGTTCGTTTCCAGACATGCGGGCGGCGTTAGCAGCGCCGATAGCAGTTTTGCAATCGGTTCAGACCGAGAAATGTGGCCTACTGGTCATGCCGGACCCGTATCTCGGCGCGCCAGGTGGTGACCGAGGGTGTCGGGCCGATATCACACGCCCCCCAAGATTCTTCCTTGGCACGGCGGAATTTCTCGCCATCCCATGCAAATTGGGTCGAACTGCCACAACTGAGCGATGCGCGGCCAGAGGTTACCAACATTTGATCGGTATCGTCCCAATACGCGCCGGGCAGCGCCTCCGCCCACTCATCATCCGAGCCCGAGCCAAATTCGATTTTGGCTAGCCGTACCTTGCCTGCATTGTCCACCAGCATCACCCGTTCGGAACTGTTGGTTGCGCCCGCCATGCATTCAATCGTCAATAGGGCGAGCGTATTAGACGCATCTATTCGAACATAGTCGATCTTGTTTCCAATCCCGGTCCTTTCGTACTCGCGCTCGCAGGAATAGGTTGCACGTTGCCGCGCTATTTCCGCCTCGGTCAATCGCGTCGGTGGCAGCTCGGACAAAGGCGGCACGGTGATGACGGGCAATGCCGGTGCGGCTGGCACCTGAGCTGCCGGAATGTCTCCCGCCACGACAAGCGCGCTTTCATTGTGCAACCGCCCCTGCATCGCATCCATATAGACAAAGGCGGCTTCCAAACCGTCCGTGGAAACCGACAGGGCGTCTATCCCTTTTTCAAGTAACGAGATGCTGTCACCCAAGCGAAGTTCGTCAAATATCTGGTGGCCCGGCTCGACCGCCGCCTGCCAGCTCAAAGATCCCGGTGACAATAAGGACGCGCGCGAGACAAATTCCACGTCGGTTGTGTTTTCACCAAGCAAGATGGTGACCTTCCGTCCCTCGACATTTTTATTATCATCCAGCTCGATTTCGAGCATGCTGTCTGGCCCCGGTTCACGCACAAATGTGACGTCCAAAGGCCCTTCGCCCGCCGTCGTTGCCGTGCATCGGGCGCCGTTGTCGCAAACGACCATCCAGTCGCCAAATGTAACAGTCCCGCCAGATAGGGTTGCCAGCAGGGCAATGGCCATCAGCATATGTCGCAATCCTTTTTCATTGCATGCACGTAATCTTGTCGACGCTTTGGCCATATGGGCGTGTGCCAAGGCCAGCGTCGACATGATCCGGATTGGCATGAGAATCAACCGGCCAGTTCGTGGCGTCAACGTCACCGGTGAACTAATCCAAATGGCGGCATCCACCGAGTTTCAAAAACGCGAATCCACGCACCTGCGTCAGTCAAGTCAGCAACGACTTTATCCCCACCGATATTTTGTCGTGGATAAAAATTTTTTGTCACTCGTCGCAAAAACTCTTGCGCGTCATACAAGCCTTAGGAAGTCCACGCGTCGCTGCGATGCACCCTGAAAGGGGTGCGACGAACGGAATCAGACAAGCGACGAATCGAGTCCCTAATTAACCATTTACCCTCTTGCGTCTGAAAATGGTTGAGGCACTATAGGTAGCGGTTGGCCACAGGGGGCATACCTACAATTTGTGTTTCATCCTGCAGGAGCAATTCTGCGGCCGGGGCTTTTCGTCCCGGAAAAATTGCAGATGACACGCGAATTTATGCACCTGCGGCAGCACAAAATGCTAAGGGAAGCGTTTGCTTCCCGAGTCGAACAAGAGGCGAACAAGCTTCTTGGGTTTTAACAGTCGGGGCCGACATTCAAACGGGGTGAGGGTCGGCACCAAATTGGGGAGCAGAGAGTCACATGGATTTCAGGGATACTGGCCGGGAGGCCGGAGAAGGCAATATGGCAGACATGCTCGAAGCAGAAAAAACAGAGACTGAAACCCCGCAGGTGAAAAAGGCGAAGCCTGAAAAGGAAGTGGCTGAGGCCAAGACCAAGGCGGGCGATAGCAAGACTGTCGACGTGCGCCGGTTTGATGTCGTGACCGATAGCGCACGCGATGATCTGTTGACCGAGTTCGGCAAAGAGACGTTGCGCGACCGCTATCTGCTGCCCGGCGAAAATTATCAGGACCTGTTCGCCCGCGTGGCGTCTGCCTATGCAGACGATCAGGACCATGCCCAGCGGCTCTATGACTATATCTCCAAACTGTGGTTCATGCCCGCCACCCCCGTGCTGTCGAATGGCGGCACCGGACGCGGCCTGCCGATTTCCTGCTATCTGAACAGCGTCGACGACAGCCTGGAAGGCATCGTCAACACCTGGAACGAGAATGTCTGGCTCGCCAGCCGCGGCGGCGGCATCGGCACCTATTGGGGCAGCGTGCGCGGCATCGGCGAGCCGGTCGGCCTCAACGGCAAGACCAGCGGCATCATCCCCTTCGTTCGCGTGATGGACTCGCTCACCCTTGCCATCTCGCAAGGCAGTCTGCGTCGCGGATCCGCGGCCTGCTATCTCGACATCAACCATCCGGAGATTGAGGAATTCCTCGAAATCCGCAAGCCCTCGGGCGATTTTAACCGCAAGGCACTGAATCTGCACCACGGCGTGCTGCTGTCGGACGAGTTCATGGAAGCGGTGCGCGATGGCGCGGAATTCAACCTCAAATCGCCCAAGGATGGCAGCATCCGGGGCACCGTCGATGCACGCAGCCTGTTCCAGAAGCTGGTCGAGACCCGCCTCGCCACCGGTGAGCCCTACATCATCTTCAGCGACACGGTGAACAACGCGATGCCCAAGCATCACCGCGAGCTCGGGCTGAAGGTTTCGACGTCAAACCTGTGCGCAGAAATCACGCTGCCCACCGGCCGTGACCATCTGGGTGGGGATCGCACTGCGGTCTGCTGCCTCTCCTCGCTCAACCTTGAAACATGGGATGAGTGGAACGGCGACAAGATGTTCGTCGAAGATGTGATGCGCATGCTCGACAATGTGCTGCAGGACTTCATCGACCGCGCGCCCGACGAGATGGCCCGCGCGCGCTACAGCGCCGGCCGCGAACGCTCGGTCGGCCTCGGTGTCATGGGCTTCCACAGCTTCCTGCAATCGCGCGGCCTCGGCTTTGAAAGCGCGATGGCGAAGTCGTGGAACATGAAAATTTTCAAGCATATCCGCGCACAGGCCGACCAGGCGTCGATGGTGCTCGCCACCGAACGCGGCGCCTGCCCCGATGCCGAGGAACGCGGCGTGATGGAACGCTTCAGCTGCAAGATGGCGATCGCCCCCACCGCGTCGATTTCGATCATCTGCGGCGGCACCAGTGCGTGCATCGAGCCGATCCCGGCCAATATCTACACGCACAAGACGCTGTCGGGCAGCTTCATCGTCAAAAACCCCTATCTGGAAAAACTGCTGCAGGCGAAGGCGAAGGATTCGACCAATGTCTGGAACAGCATCCTCGAAAAGGGCGGTTCGGTGCAGCATCTCGATTTCCTCAGCCCCGAGGAAAAGGATACCTACAAAACCTCGTTCGAGATTGACCAGCGCTGGCTGCTCGAACTCGCCGGCGACCGCGCGCCCTATATCGATCAGGCACAGTCGCTGAACCTGTTCATCCCCGCAGACGTGGAAAAGTGGGATCTGCTGATGCTCCACTTCCGCGCTTGGGAACTGGGCATCAAGTCGCTTTACTATCTGCGGTCGAAGTCGATCCAGCGCGCTGGCTTTGCCGGTGGGGTGGAGGCGGATAACACCGCCGACGCGCCCAAGATCGAACTGACCGCGGGCGAGCAGACCGACTATGAAGAATGTCTCGCCTGCCAGTGAGTTACCTCCTCTCCCCCTGCGGGAGAGGATACGCAGCCTTTGCCGCGTAGCGGCTTAGGCGAAGTTGGAGAGGGGTTGCGCGCAAGTCGCCCCACACCCCCTCTCCCAGCTACAGCTAGGCAACAAGTTGCCAAGCTTTCGCATCCCTCTCCCGCAAGGGGAGAGGGAAACAGATTGAACCGAGGAAGCCGAAAATGCCACTGTTAGAAGCCCGCAACAGCTACAAGCCCTTTGAATATCCCTGGGCCTATGATTTCTGGAAACGGCAGCAGCAGATCCACTGGCTGCCCGAGGAAGTGCCCTTGGGAGAGGATTGCCGCGATTGGGCGCAGAAGATCAGTGAGCATGAGCGCAACCTGTTGACGCAGATTTTCCGCTTCTTCACCCAGGCCGATATCGAGGTGCAGGATTGCTACCATGACAAATACGGCCGCGTGTTCAAGCCGACCGAGGTGAAGATGATGCTCACCGCCTTCTCCAATATGGAGACGGTGCACATCGCGGCGTACAGCCACCTTCTCGACACCATCGGCATGCCCGAAAGCGAATATAGCGCCTTCCTCGAATATGAGGAAATGGCCGCAAAGGTCGATTATATCCACCAGTTCGGCGTCGATAATGACGAAGATATCGCCCGCACCCTCGCCATGTTCGGCGGCTTCACCGAAGGCGTGCAGCTGTTCGCCAGCTTCGCCATGCTGATGAACTTCCCGCGCTTCAACAAGATGAAGGGCATGGGGCAGATCGTCAGCTGGTCGGTGCGCGACGAAAGCCTGCACTGCGAAGGCATCACCAAGCTGTTCCACGCCTTCACCAAGGAACGCGACTGCCTGACCAAGGCGGTGAAGGAAGACATTATCGATTGCTGCCAGAAAGTCGTGCGGCTGGAAGACAGCTTCATCGATCTGGCGTTCGAAATGGGCCCGGTACCGGGGATGACCGCAAAGGAAATCAAGCGCTATATCCGCTACATCGCCGACTGGCGCCTCGGCCAGCTGGGCCTGCCGCAAATCTACATGGTCGAAGACCACCCGCTCCCCTGGCTCGCGCCGCTATTGAACGGCGTCGAACACGCCAACTTCTTCGAAACCCGCGCGACCGAATATTCAAAGGCCAGCACGCGCGGCAATTGGG
>JADJGU010000009.1 GCA_016707885.1 Sphingomonadales bacterium | reverse complement strand
CGCCATGAAACTTGCCAGATGCAGTGCGGATAACAACAGGGCTTGCACCGAACTGGAGCGGAGGCATCGGGCTAAAGGTTTTTCGTCAGGCTCATCGATGTCGAGAACCGTCAGTCTATTGCGCTTGCCGCAGCCGAGCCCAAGGCCGAGGCGATTTGCTAACCCCGGCCTCGATGCCCATGTTGCGGATGCCTTAGGCCCAGCTATTTGCCAATTGCCTATAGCTGGCTTCTTGTCTTCAGTATCAACCGGAAAGCTGACCAGTCCGGCCTCCGCATAAATTGGCTGCCATTCGCCATAGACCCCCATCAGGTGAGCAGATCGCCTTGCGGGCTATCAGCTTCGGCGCGAACTGTGGCGGGACATAGGGCGAGATATTCACCCGATAGCCGCCCATGCGTCGCGCGTTCAGTTTCACCAGCTTTCCGGCTTTCATCAAGCTGGAAAGCCTGGCGCGAACCACATCAGGGCGGATTGCATCGCCTACCGCGTCCGAAGCCTCCTGATAGGTGACACCCTTGTTCCCTGCCTTTGTTGCAAGACTAAGCAGCACAGCCTCTTGCGTTTGCTTGGCAGGCGCAGCAGCCTTTGCCCCATCGCGGCTGGCTTCGCAGTTGCGGCGATAGCCGGGACCCTTTGGATAATCGTCTAGATTGTCAGTCATTAATGCCCCCATTCGCAAATTCGGGAAGACCGGCACGGTCCATCAGTTGCGCCAGCCATTTTGCTTGCGCTTCGCTTAAGGTTGAATCGCCAGCTGCGACGATCTGGCCGCAGAACTGTCCCGCCTTTCGCGTCAGAACGAACGCGCCGGACCTATGAAGGCGAAGCAACTCAAATGCCGCATCAGGCGGCGATGCAATCTCATCTGGCATGACTATTCCCCTTGAGCTTCCACCCACGTTCGCGGTGCAGACGTTCCGCAGCCTCTTGAGCCAGAGGCAGGCTCGAATAGGTTGAAGGTAACCCCACTCCGTCAGGCGGAGTAGGTTCGACCAAAAGCCGGACAAAGCCCCGCTCTTGTTTGATTGTGACGGTATGGCTACCCATTGCGATCACCGTTGGCACGGCGCTTGCGGCGCTCCATGTCCCATCGCGCCAGTGAATTGGACAACCCCACGGCACACCGCCGCGCGTTGTCGCGCTCGCTAGGCTCTATTGGCAAGCCAGCAAGTAGGGCCTCAATGCCCCGATCTCGAACTGTAAGTGTTTGTCTCATTCATCGCTTCCCTAACTTTGCGGAAGCGGCGCAAGACCTGCGTAAACCGGTGCTTATGGTTATACTCGCAAGGCCAGACCAAGGCCGCTTACGCGATTGAAGCCAGATATTCCGCCCCGTATGGAATGTCTGGCTTTTGCTTTCAGGCAAGAGCAACCGCAGGCACTAAAGGCTTCTCACCCCGCGCCATTGCCCGCACTTCATCCCAATCATGAAAACACGCCCGCCGACATTGACCGGACGCGGACCAATGCCCTTGCACTTCCAGCTTGCGAGCGTTTTCGCAGATCGCCCCAAGGCAATCGCGGCATTTACCCTGTCCACCCTGTTGTCGGGGAAGACCCGCACCTTCAGCATTTCAACATTGTCAGCAAGCATCGCAACTATTCCCTTTTCGTCTCAACAATGCGATACATATAGCAGATGTTCGTATTTTAGGCAATGTTTGGACGCATAATTATGAGTAGCGATAAAGGGCCTGTCAGGGGAAGACCCCCAAAAAGCGCGGAAGAGCGTCGGATTCAGGTCAATGTCCGGTTGCTTGTTGCGGATAGGGAGAGGCTACAAACATTGGACACCGATTCGGGGCGACCGCTTGCGAGCGAGGCTGAAAGCATTTTGGCAAAGTACCTATCGTGCCGCAAAGAGACCAATGCTTTGCTCGATAGAATAGCCGACCGAATTGCAGAACTTGAGGAACAGGCGCACGGCAAATGGCATAAAAATCTGAAGGCTTGGGCCGCAGTCAGTGAAATGCTCGCGCGCGTCATTGAGGACGACAAGCCCGAGAAGGTCAAGGACGACGAGGTGGTGCAGGAAGTCCGAGACAGGCTCAATGAGCATGAGCGATTGCGCTTAACTGCCGTTGCGTTGCTGGCAAATCTTGGCGTGTCTATTCGAGTTGACCCAAAGCCTGCGCCTTTGCTTGGCTATAAACACCGACGCGGCATATTTGGTCGGAGTCAGCCAGAGCCGCAATCGTCAAGGCTTTGGGAACAGGCCGCAATAAATGCAATGCCCGATGGCAAGGCGAAAGAAGAATGTCAGGGATTTGTTTAGCTCAGTCCTGAAATTGGACGCGGCAGTTAATCAGCTGGAGGCCGAAGAGGCCGAGGCTATGCGCCCATTGATTGAGGCCGAGCAGGAAGGGCGCGAAGGCTCGTTACTCCGCCCAATGCCTTGCTGGGAGTTGCTGGCAACTCAAAACTTCAATCCAAATGTTCAGGAGAGCTTTTTATGAGTTGCTGCCCTCTCAATTTGGCGAGGAAGAGAAGGAAGGGAGTAAAGACTAATGGCAAAAACCTTCGCCAAGCTAACCCGCCCCGCAATCCGCAACCTTGAAATAGGCAAGCGCATTGCAGAGCATGGCATTGTTGCCGAGCGCACCAGTGCAGGCGACGTCCGTTATTCAATCAACATTATGGCAGACGGCCAGCGCATCCACCGCGTTATCGGAAGGAAAGCGAAGGCGTAACACGAAAACAGGCAGAGGATGCCATTGAGGCACTTAGGACCAGAGCGCGGGAAGATCGGCTGGACCTTGCCCCCAAACGCAAAACGCACCGAACCTTTAGCGAAGCCGCCACCGAATATCTTACCACGCTTGAAGCCACCACAGGGCCACAGGACAAAGGCTTTGCCGACATAGCGAACAAGCGCCACCTTAATCAGCATCTTGTACCCAGCCCTCCGGAGCGCACCGGCTGGACAAGCTGACAGACTTTGCAGTGAAGGGTTGTGCGAAGAAGCGCGTTGCGGATGGACCAGCCCTCTTCCACTGTCAACCGCGAATTAAGCACCCTGTCCCATCTGTTCCGCCGCGCTGAAATGGAAATGGTTGAAGCGAGGATTGCCCCCACGATTGAAAAGAGCGCCGAGGCACAAAAGCAAATCACCATCCTGTCACCAGAGCAGCAGCAGGACCTTGCGCGCTGCGATAACCGACCAAGACCCGCAGGGCTGGCTATTCGTTGCAATCGGTTGAACGCTGCCATGAGGCACAGCGAGATTTTGCGGATACGCTTTGACCAGATCGATTTTGCAGATCGCCGCTTCTATGTGCCAGAGGCAAGGCAGGACAGCGCATCCAGCCTATCACGCCAAGCCTTGCCGATATGCTGAAAAAGGAACGCGACCAACGCGAGGACGCGGAGGGCTGGATATGTCCGGCAACCAAAAGCAACAGCACCACCCCCCACCGTCAGGCCATGACAAAGCAGTTTCTGCGTATAGTGAAACGGGCAGGCATGGACCCCGCCAAGGTAACACCCCACGTTATGCGCCATACTGCAATAACGCGGCTGGTGCAGGCCAAGGCCGACTTGCCGACAATCCAAAAGATCAGCGGCCACAAAACCCTAAGCGCCCTAATGCGATATGTTCACATTGCAGGCGCTCACATCGATGAAGCAATTGCTGCCATCGACATAGGTTTACCGGAACCGATTACACAGGAACTACACACGGCCCCAAAACCAGCCGACCGGCAAGCGGCTTAGTTTCGAGAAATTATCTGGCAATAACAATTTGGTGCGGACGGCGGGACTTGAACCCGCACGCCCAAAGGGCGACAGATTTTAAGTCTGTTGCGTCTACCGGTTTCGCCACGTCCGCACGCACATGCGCATGGCACAGCCCGCCGCGCGATGCCAGACTTCTGTTGAATTTTTGCTGTTTGAAAAAGGGAAAGCCTATTTGTTCAGGCGCTCGCGGATTTCCTTGCCCGGCTTGAAATAGGGAACGCGTTTTGCCGGAACATCGACTGCGGAACCAGTACGCGGATTGCGCCCCTTGCGCGGTTGACGCTCGCGGGTTGAAAACGCCCCAAAACCGCGAATTTCAACACGGCCGCCGTCGGCGAGCCGCTGAATGATCTGGTTGAAAAACAGATCGACGATCCGTTCAACCTCTTCGCCCGTCATGCCGGGATTTTCGGCTTCCAGCTTTTTAACCAGTTCAGATCGGATCATGGCCCATGCCTCCACCGTTGACCGGCCCCAAACGGACTCGGTTTTGCCCCTCGACATCGCAGATGGTGACAGAAAAGCTTCACGCTTACAATGGCATTATGTCGATTTGTAAATCGAACAGCCACAAAGGGGCCGTTCCATAACGGAACAGCCCCTTTCTACAACCTTTGTTAGGATTACTTCTTGGCACCCTTCAAGGCTTCGCCAAGAATGTCGCCGAGCGAGCGCCCGGTCGAACCATATTGTTCGACGGCCTGCTTTTCTTCGGCAAGTTGCAGCGCTTTGATCGAGAAATTCGGCTTCTTCGAACGGTCGAAACCGGTGATCATGGCGTCGAACTTCTGACCAACCTGGAAGCGGTCAGGACGTTGTTCGTCACGGTCACGGCCAAGGTCGGCGCGCTTGATGAAGCCAGTTGCGCCATCTTCGCCGGCCTGGACTTCAAGGCCGCCATCGCGGACTTCAAGAACGGTGACGGTGACAGTTGCACCCTTTTTCAGGCCGCTCGACGAAACGGCACCACCTGCGGTCGGGGCACCCTTTTCAAGCTGCTTGATACCAAGACTGATGCGTTCCTTCTCATGGTCGACGTCGAGGACGATCGCCTTGACCATTTCACCCTTGCGGTGGAGGTGCAGCGCATCTTCGCCCGGAAATGCCCCATGCGATATCCGACATGTGGACCATACCGTCGACGTCGCCATCGAGGCCGATGAACAGGCCAATTCCGGTGCATTCTTGACTTCGCCTTCGACGGTCGAACCAACCGGGTGCTTTCTGCAAACGCTTCCCAGGGTTGGACTGGGCCTGCTTGAGGCCAAGGCTGATGCGGCGCTTTTCGAGGTCGACGTCAAGAACGATAACATCGACTTCTGGCTGGTCGAAACGATCTTGCCGGGATGGACGTTCTTCTTCCATTAGGACATTTCCGAAACATGGACTAGGCCTTCGATGCCGGGTTCGAGTTCGATGAATGCACCATATTCGGTGATGTTGGTGACGGCGCCATGCAGGCGCGCACCGACCGGATATTTCGCAACGGCACCCTCCCAGGGATCCGATTCCAGCTGCTTCATGCCAAGGCTTATGCGCTGGGTGTCGCGGTTGATGCGGACGATCTGTACCTTCACGGTGTCGCCGATGTTGATCATTTCCGACGGGTGGTTGATGCGCTTGTAGCTGATGTCGGTGACGTGCAGCAGGCCATCGATGCCGCCCAGGTCAACGAACGCACCATAGTCGGTGATGTTCTTGACGACGCCTTCGATGATCTGGCCTTCAGAGAGTTCAAGATCAGGCCCGAACGCTGTTCAGCACGCGTTTCTTCAAGGATGGCGCGACGTGAAACAACAATGTTGCCGCGGCGACGGTCCATCTTCAGGATTTGGAACGGTTGTGCGATATCCATCAGCGGACCAACGTCGCGTACCGGGCGAACGTCAACTTGCGAACCGGGAAGGAATGCTACGGCACCGCCAAGGTCGACAGTGAAGCCTCCCTTGACGCGGCCAAATATTACGCCATCGACGCGGTTGCCAGCGGCAAATTCGCCTTCGAGCTTGTCCCAAGCGGCTTCGCGGCGCGCGCGGTCGCGCGACAGCACGGCTTCACCGTTCAGGTTTTCGACGCGGTCGACATAGACTTCGACTTCGTCGCCGACATTAAGGTCAGCTTTCTGGCCGGGCATCGAAAATTCGCGCAGGGCCACACGGCCTTCGCTCTTCAGGCCGACGTCGATCATCGCGAAGTCGTTTTCGATTGCGGTGACAGTGCCCTTTACAACGCGGCCTTCAAAGCCGCCTTCGGCGCCACCGAGTGATTCGTTGAGCAACGCTTCAAAATCGTTGCGGGTAGGGTTAGGCGAAGTTGCCATGGTTAGAGTTCCTTACTTACGCTTTATCCGGCCAATCGGTTGGTTCCGATGGTCTTTGACCAGACTGCCCTTGAAGCCCCATGCTGCAAAGGCGTTCTCCAGATTTCTGCTTTGATTTCAGCGAATTGATAGTGGCAACACAACAGAGCAATGCGGTGCAAGATACGCCCGGAGACGTCTTGCCGCATGCCCGAATTAGAATGCTAATTTGCCGACCTCTAATCGGGTCGATTCTCTATCTTCGCGTCCACCAGCGCAATCGCCCTTTGAACGGCCGCGCCTATAGTCAAATTGCCGGTATCAAGCAAGTGCGCGTCTTCCGCGGGTTTCAGCGGGGCACTAGCACGCTCGGTATCGCGTTTGTCGCGGGCGCGGATGTCGGCAAGAGATGGTTTCGTAATCGACGGTCGCACCTCGGGCCTGCATTTCCTTAGATCGGCGTTCGGCACGAATTTCGGCGGAAGCGGTCACGAACAGTTTTACATCGGCATGGGTGCGATAACGGTACCGATATCACGCCCGTCAAGTACCGCCCCGCCAGGCTGATTGGCAAAATCAACCTGACGTTTGTTGAGTGCTGCGCGCACCTCCGGATGAACCGATACGCGGCTGGCAAGACCGCCGGTCGCTTCGTCGCGCAGCACTGGGTCGTCGGAGAAGACTGTCAGGAAAGCGCAAGCCGCCACGGCCTCGACAGAAGTTGTCTGCATTGGCACCATTCAGCGCGACCTGTCGTCCAACCGCGCGATAGAGCAAACCCGTATCGAGCCAGGGCAGGCCATAATGCTTGGCTAGCGCCTTGGAAATGTGCCCTTGCCCGATGCTGTCGGGCCATCGACTACGATAATCATCGCGGCGCTAACGCCGCTGATAGAAATCGGCCATTAATTTATCTGATAAGCGTCGATCCGCGCGTCGAGCAATTGGTTGTTCGTATCGAACAGCAATTTGATCCAGCCGCCACTGTCGAATGCCCCGCCACAAGAAGCGATACCCTCACCTTCTCCGGCTTCGTCAGTCCAATGTTGAGGGCGGTCAGCGATGTCCCGCCTGCCCGCTTCGCAGAAATACTCTTGATCGCGATCTTGTTGCCCACCAGCACATGCCCAACCCCGTCAGGATCCTCCCAGGTGCAAAGAATCATGTCATCGTCGCATTCGCCGCTATTGGTCGGGCGACCGATGGATTGAGCTTTGGTGGGGACGTTCATTGCAAAGCGCGAAAAGCTGGCATCGGCGCGCTTAGAAAGGATCGGCGATATTTTTGCTCTGGGCGGCGACTGGGCGAACAACCATCAGGCTGACAAAGCCGACAAAGATCGAGTCGGAGCATTTAGATTACCCTTAAAAACATTGTTGCGGACTCTCACATTGAGCCGACATCGGGGTCAATCAAAACGATGGCCTAGTACGTAGCGCCAGCCAGGCGGAAACGTCACCCGAGCAGGCTTTGCAGCATCACCTCAAAGGTCGGAAAACTCGTGGCTATCGGTGATATATCGTCGACCATAATCCCTGTACGGGCGTTTTGCCCTGCGACGGCAAAGCTCATCGCGATACGGTGGTCGAGTGCGCTGGCAATGGTCGCGCCGCCGGCAAATGGTTCGCCGCCGCTGCCGTCCAGGATGAGCCCGTCTTCGCGTTCTTCCAAAGACACGCCGATCGCGGAAAGCCCGGTCGCCATAAGTGCCAGGCGGTCGCTCTCCTTGACACGCAGTTCGTCGAGACCACTTGTTATGGTGCGGCCTCGGCCATGCTGGCGGCGACGAAGAAGATCGGGAATTCGTCTATCATACTCGGCGCGACGTCAGGTGGCACGTCAATGCCTTTGAGCGTTGAATGCCGCGCGGTGATATCCGCTACCGGCTCTCCACCGACGATGCGTTCGTTCGGATAGGTCAGGTCGGCACCCATCGCCTCGAGCATCTTGAAGATGCCGGTGCGCGTCGGGTTCATGCCGACATGGGTGACGGTGACTTCGCTGCCCGGGGTGATCAGTGCTGCGACAATCGGAAAGGCTGCGGACGAAGGGTCGCCTGGAACCTCAATTGTTTGCGGCTTCAATTCGGCTTCACCGACGAGGCGGATATGGCGCACACCTTGCAAGTCGGTTTCGACGGTCAGTTCAGCACCAAAGCCTGCCAACATCCGTTCGCTGTGGTCGCGTGTTGGCACCGGCTCGATAACCTCTGTGATCCCCGGCGTGTTAAGCCCGGCAAGGAGTATAGCCGATTTCACCTGCGCCGAAGGCACCGGTAGGCGATAGCTGATGGGAACTGCGGGGCAGATGCCGCGCACCATCAACGGCAGGCGTCCGCCGGGGGGCGTGGAATTCCGCCCCGGTCAGCGACAGAGGTTCGATAACCCGCCCCATCGGTCGCTTGGACGGGCTGGCATCACCGATGAAGGTTGCGCTGATTGCATGACTGGCAACTAGCCCCATCAACAGCCTCGTCGAGGTGCCGCTATTCCCCATATCGAGTGCAGTCTGCGGCTGAAGCAGCCCGCCGACGCCAACGCCGCTTATGCGCCATTCGCCTTCGCCAGTGCGTTCGATGGTCGCGCCCATCGCGCGCATGGCGGCGGCGGTCGCCAGCACATCTTCACCCTCCAGTAATCCGGATACCCGGCTTTCGCCGACAGCAAGGGCAGAAAGCATCAACGAGCGATGGCTGATGGACTTGTCGCCGGGCACCTTCACTGAGCCGCGAAGTGGGCCGCTTGCGGTAAAGGTGGCAGGACGGGGTTGTGCGCTGTGCATAGGCTGGGTGCTTTGCTTTCAGCCCGCAGACAAGTCAACGCTTACACTTATTTTTGACAGGCGCGCTCTGCTGTGGCAAGGGCGGCGCCTGTTTGCAGCGAGTCTCCTTTGCGAGCCCGCATTTCACGCAATTTTGAAAGGATTTGAGGCCCACCATGGTGAAGGCTGAATGGGGAACCAAGCGCACTTGCCCGAAATGCGGCACGCGATTCTACGATCTGACCAAGGACGAACCGGTTGAGTGCATCGATTGCGGCAACCAGTGGACGCCCGAACCTGTGCTGAAGTCTAAACAGCCGCTTCCTTTCGAAGAAATTGAAAGAAGAAGGATGACGCCGATCTGGCCGATGACGATCTCGACATCGACGTCGATGCCGTCGATGGCGATGTTTCGCCCGACAATGATGTTGACCTTGGCGGTGACGAAGATCTTGGTGTCGCCGGCACCGAAGGCGATGGCGACGACCAATAAGCAAAATTGAAAGCGGGAAGCTGGCTCGCCATTTTCTCGCTTGCAAATGCAGGGGCAGTGCGGCTAAAGGCGCGCCTCTGAAATGCATAGCCGCCTTGTTGCGCGGCATTTGGGGCCTTAGCTCAGCTGGTAGAGCGCTACACTGGCAGTGTAGAGGTCAGGGGTTCGACTCCCCTAGGCTCCACCATTTCAATCCACACCAACCACCTGCTCAATCCATTCCCTCGTTCAGCCACGAACGGAGCTTTTCGATTTCCGCGTCGGACCAGTCTTGCGGTTCGGTCATTACCTGCCATGCTGTCAAATAATGATCCGCGGCGTACACATGTCCTGTCCCATCAGGCGTTGTTGTTGCTGTCATCGCATCATAAGCCGTCTGCAGGAAGGTGATGACAGGGATCCAACGTAATTCTGGCGCGACATCAGGGCCTCTTGGGCTGTTGAGCCATTCCGGTTTCGCCACATGCTTTTGGTATCAAGAAAAACGATAGGGTCCGAAGCGTATTGCAAATAGACAAAACGCATAGGCCCCAACTGGCTTCGGCTGGTTGCAGCGAACCGTTCTGGTTCTGAAACCGGAACAACGAACTGTCGCGGAATATAGGCAGCCATGCCGGACTGTTCTTAGCGCGTGTACGGGTGATTTCGTTCCACACCGGGCTGGCAAAGGGCGGCCCCCACCCAAAGCGCGCCGCCAAAGGATCGCCCACAATGTCGTGAAAATCGAATGATTGTTCCGAATTCAGCGCGCCAAGGCTAAGGCCAAAAGGATCAGCTTCGGGCGCTTTTCGACCGGTATGGCGCGCCAATAGCCGTAAACCGCATCAAACACGGCACGGGAGGTAGTTAGGCCGCTCTCTGGTTGGGT
Source organism: Sphingomonadales bacterium (assembly GCA_016707885.1). Classification (GTDB taxonomy): domain Bacteria; phylum Pseudomonadota; class Alphaproteobacteria; order Sphingomonadales; family Sphingomonadaceae; genus Sphingorhabdus_B. The sequence goes on along the minus strand of JADJGU010000009.1, from coordinate 16,904 downwards.
GAACAGGCTAAGCCAACTCGGTAGATAGGAATATTGCACTGAAACCGATGCGACGTCACCGCGCTGCAGCATTTCGATTGGAGCCATTGCGGCAGGATCGATCCAGCCGGTTCCGGTAGGTGTTGCGATGACCAGCAGTGTTCGCTCAAATGCCCCGATCCGGAGCAGTTCGGCCAAGGCTAACGCGGCCCTCTCTGGCCCTTCAGCCGAATTGACGCCCACATAGACGCGAAGTGGCTCCAAAGCTGGCTTGCCTGTCAATTCCGCAGTCTCCGCCTGTGACGGGGAAGACAAGATGTGATTCCGGCCTGCAGCGCCCAATGCTTTCCCAAGCGATCAACGAATCCGGTCCACCGGTCTTTAATGGTGCGGCGGGTGGCGGGGCATCGGGTGGGATGAACTGATCGACTTCACGGTATGAATTGTCGAGGACCCGAACAACATTGCGGATCAATATGCCGTTGCCGATAGACCAAGCAATAAAGAGCGAAATCGCAAATCCTGCCAGTGTCGCGGCGCGTTGCGGTACGAAGCGCCCGAGCCATACTGCTACAAAATGCGCAAATTTTCTGAACGCGCGGGCTGCAATCAGAATACCCACTATGGTCGGCAGTGATAACAACAAAATTAACAAGGCTCGCGGCGGGAAGGCAAGCCCGCCAAAGGCGCAGCCAAAAGGGAGATGGTGGAGTGATGCGAGAAACAAGACTGCGAAAATCGAACTTCATAATCTGCTCCGTGCCGCTGCAGTAGGTAGGCCTACCCTCGTCAAATTGACGCGAAACGCTTCGCACCCTTTGCCAAATAGTCAGATCAAAAGCTTACTCGTCAGTTTTTGCCGCTTCATGCTGCAAATCGCTGTCAATTGTTCTGGCGTCCTTTGACTTCGGTTTCGATGTCCGAATAGCGCTGGTCAAAGCTTTTTTCCGCATCCGGACAGCAGCAGCAAAAGTAGCAGAGCAGTGGATCGCATCAATAATCCTTCCGATATCGCACGCTGACATTGGATGTGCCAAAACTGCTTAACTGGCTGAGCACCGACAATGCCGGGGTAAGACTGATTTCGATCTGACTGGCCGTATAGCCGCGCGCATCAGTGATGATTTCCACATAAACATCGTTGGTAATATATTGGCCCAGCGCAATCGCCGTGCCGCGCCCAGCCTGTTCGTCTGGGTTCAAAATCCTTAGCCGGTCAAGGCCGGTGGCAGATTGCAGTACGCCCAATGGGTTAAGACCACCGGCGCCGCTCGCAGACTATTGAGCGATGCAGCCAACTGGACGGCCTGCACCGCCGACAGTTCGGCAACCGAATTGCCGAACAGGATTCGAGCCATGATTTCATCCTGGGGCAGGGCTGGGGTCGATGTGAAGAATATCTCGGGCTTGTTTCCGGTCCCGCGAACTTCAACCCGTACTGTGGTTCCATCGACTTCGCTGGCTGCGATAACACGCAGCGACGGGTTGCTATATTCACCGCCATTGAATGTCAGGCGTCCGGTTTCGATGCCAAAGGATCGACCAGCAAAGCCCAATGTTCCGCGAACCAGTTGCAGGTCACCGGTGATGAAAGGTGCGTCTGACGTGCCGGTGACCCGCAAATCCGCTTTCCATTCGGATTCGAGCCCCATGCCTGAGATATAAAGTTCGTCCGACGCCACCAACCGGATGTTCAATTTCCAGTTGGAGGGGAGCGAACTGACGGGATTGGCATCCCCGTTGATACGCGTCGGGCCCGAAGCCGACTTTCTCCTTACGCCGGTCAAGGTCGTCACGCTCGCTGCATTCTGGCGAACGATCCTGAAACGGGTTTCGGGAAGCGCAAGTGTACCGCTGACGAGGGCACCATTGCCGGGTGTGTTGGTGACTTCGATCTTTCCGGTGGCGGCTGGGTAACAAGCTCGCTCCGGGCGAGCCTTGCACGGTCAGATCAAGGTCGATTTTTGCCGGGAAACCCTTTTCGAAACTCAGGTTGATGATGCCTTGACCACTGACGGTGCCGTCGCCTGCTTTTGGCGGAAATCTCGGTCAGGTCGAGGACGTCACTGTTCAAAAACACACCGCGCACCCGCAAATTGGTCAGCCTTGTGCCAGGTCTCATTTTCATAGATGAGATTATCAGATCGAACCGATCCGGTAAGCAATGGAGCGCGCAAATTGCCTGAGAAATCCGCAGCAACAGCAACAGGACCTACAAGGCTTTGATTGGCCAGCGTTGCTGGCGAGAACAGCAGATCCGACGGGCCATTGTATCGGATTCCGCCAGATAAGGGTGCTTCGAGCAGCTTGTCTATCCATTCGCCCGGGCCGGTTGGCAGAGCGCCCAGCTTGACCTGTAGCCTTCCGACTTTTGCGCTTTGGCGTAAAATCCGCGCCGAAAATTCGCCGCCATCGGTATCGAGATTGCCTTTAAGGCTGAAATTGACTGGCTGCGACGGGGTGCCAACGCTGTTGCGTGTGAAGCGTTTGATCTCCAGCCGGCCTTGCGCCTGAGGCACAGCATCGAAAGAGGTTTGGTTCCAGTCGATAACCCCGCTTGCACGCCCGCCCATTTCAAAGCCGGGCAGCATGGGGTTGAGGATAGCGAGGTTCACATTGTCGATGTTCGAACGTATTTGCAGTGCATCCGCATAACGACCTTCCAGTCTGATCGTTCCGTTGCCCACCTTGATTGCCGATGGAAGCAGGGCATAGCCATTTTTCACCGGAGCAACCCGCACCGGCTTCGCTGAAGAAAAGGATATGCCATTTGCCCTACCGCGCAACGCCACAGTCCAGAGATCAGGAGTCAACTGGCCATTCGCAGCTATACGGAACGGAAAGGTGCTGCGGCCCTCTGCCAGAAATTGTGCGTTGCCTTGGCCATTCCGGTAATCGATTTTCCCGCGAGCTGCCCCGATAAACAACGAGTCGATCGTTGCATCGGCCAATTGCACATCTGCGCGCACCTGCGGCTGTTCGAAAAATACAATGTCGGCATCGACTATCCCGCGACCAATACGCAGGGTTTTCTGCCCCTGGAGCGCGGCATTGGCGGCGGTCGCTTTGATGACGGCACGCTGATAACGGCCCTGCGCCGACAGTTCGGCAACGCCGTCAAAGCCCGAGCCGCTGCCGATCAACTGACCCGCGAAGGGCCCTGCAAGGCAATTGTTGAAGCCGACCGCCAAATCTAATGCCCGAGAAATCAGCCCGTTTGACATCAAGGACAAGGTTTTCGGTGTTCGACAGTATGTCGACATCGCCATCAAGCGGCCCAAAGTCGGTAGTCGCAGTGAACAGCACGGAGAAGCCTTGCGCGGTTCGTTTGACCATCGCGCTGACATCGGCCAGACCGATACCCATTCCCGGTCGTTGTGCCATCACCTTGCAACTGGCTCGGTCAAGGTCCCGCTGACCGCGATGCCGACTGGTCCATATTCGGTCGAATAGCCGCTGCCAACAAAGCGGACGATGCCTGATGCCATGACATAAGTTCCGCTGCCCTTGTTCAGGCGAAGTTTGGGCGCTGTCATTAGTGCCGATGTAATCTGTACCATTCCATTTTCAGAGACCGATACCTGCGCGGACCAGCATTTGCCCGCCGAGGAAATCGCGCACCCGTCGCTGAACAACTGCGTCGATCGCGCTCGAACGGTGCCTGAAAGCGCTCCAATATTCGTTTGTCAGTGACTTCAAAGCCGGTCATCCGCCGCGCGCGTGCCGAAACCGGTATGCGGACAAAATCCTTTTCCGACCGAGCCATGCCCGTCGCACTCAGTCCAAAAAAGGCAAACTCGCCCCACTGCAATTGATCGGCTGTCACCGAATAGTCGATTTGTGGTGCGGCGATCGGGCCATCGAGAAGGAATTTACCATTTGCTCCTTGGGTCGCGATGCCGCCGGAAAGTAACTTTGCGCGGTATGCGCACTGACAGCCATTTTCTGGAACAGGCTGTCGGCCAAGTCGACTGTGCCAGCGGCGTCCAACCGTATCTTGTCGAAATCAGATTTCCGGTGATCCGCGCGACGCGTTTTTTCAAAGTCGGCCACCAGTTCGAATTTAAACTTAGGGGGCGAGCAAAGCGCCGAACCATTGTCGCCCTCAAACTTGCCCGGCAGAATGTCTCCCGCTGCCGCAATTTTTCCAATCTCTTGCCGAGAGCATCAAATCAGCGCTGCGGTCTTTGCCTGCCTCCGCGTTCGGTTGCCGTCCCATTTGCTCCAGCTGCCTTTGCCATCAAGGCGAAGTTTCACCGGCGCGTCCAATCCCAGTAGCCCGGCGGCCAGCCTCTGAGGGCCATCCAGACGCATTGCCAGATCGAGGTGATCCTTGTCGGGAATCACTCGAGACGGGCAACCAGCCTGTCGCCCTCTGCTGTCTGCCCGTCGCGTCGATAAAGGGCCCCCTGCATCGACAATCCGCGCTTTGGCTTGCAGACCCAATATCTGTTCTTTGCCCGTGATCGCCTTGTCGAAGACAATGCGATCAAACTGAAGACGGTCTATCCTGATATCGAGGTCAGGGAAAAATGGTTCGCCTCGATCCGGAATGATACGCAATTCGGGAAGGCGGCGGACATAGGCTGTTTGCGCGGTAAGCGCATCAATCGAAACCCTGCCATAGAAATAGTCGAACGGGTGCCAGTTCAGGCGCGCAATGGGAATGCTCGCAAATGTACCCTTATCATCCTGAATGGGACATCGATGAGTTCGGCTTCTCCGTAGATTGACCCATCAATCTTTCCGATGCGAATGTTCAGGCCATTTTCGAATTCATAGGCAGCGACCTGACGGGCAATGAACTTATGGCCAGAGGATGTATCCAGCCAGAAATAGAAACCGAAAACTGCAGCTACCAGCAACAGGACGATAGCTACGATACCCGCAATCCATTTCCAAAGCGCCCTCAAAATGCCTGCCCCAGCGACACATAAAAGGAAAAGCGCGATTCACCGCGACGCCGGTTGACTGGCGTTGCGACGTCGATACGGACGGGACCGAAATTGGTGTAGAAACGGCCGCCCAGGCCAATGCCGAAGCGCCAGTTATCAAATTGCGGTTTACTCTCCTGATAGACCTGACCGGCATCGACAAAAGCAACCGCGCCGTAATCGCCAAACCGGTAACGAACTTCTGCGGCGGCTTCGTTAAGGCTGCGGCCACCAGTTGGATTGTCTTCGAAATCAACAGGTCCAAGCTGCTGGTATCCGAAGCCGCGTACCGATCCGCCGCCGCCGCCATAATAACGGCGCGATGGGGGCAGGTCGTCGCGCGACGTTCCGATGATTGATCCCACACGGCCGCGTGCTGCGACAACAACCGACTCTGCGATGGGTTGATAATAAGTGCCTTCAAGCATCCCGCGCAGGTAAAAACGTGAACCTTCCCCCAATGCCGTTTCGGGTGACATACGCAGATTAAGGCGAAAGCCACGACTTGGGTTCAGCAGATCGTCTGATCGGTCAAATCCTATTTGAGCTGGCAGCGCGGCGACATAATAGAGTTTCCGATCACGCGACAGTCGCGCAATTTCGAACAGGCTTTCATAGGTGGCAAGCAATTCGAAGCCGACAGCGTAGGTCAGTTTCTTTTGCCAGATTGGTGTTGATTGATACGAAAGCGTTCCAGCAAGGCGGCCCGTATAGGCGTCGAAAGCATCGTAATTTTTGTGCAGCGCTGACAATGACAATTCGATCGTGCGATCGCGCCGGCCGGCATTAGAGCGGTTGAAGATCACCCCAATGCCTGTTCCTGCGTACCCAGAATTCCATTGACCGCAAGCGACCCTTCAGGCGGAAACAGATTGCGATGGGTCCAACTGCCCTCAGCCTTGAAACCAAGACCGGTTTCATAGCCAGCTGACGCGGCGATCGTACGTGCAGAATCCGGCCTCTTGTCTGACCAGAAGGTCGGCATAAGCCGTGCCGTCAGCAGCATTTTCCTGGCTGGGGACTGGCTCGACCGAAACGGTCGACAGCAGCCCGGTAGCGACCAGCGCTTCGCGTAAATCGTCGACTTTGCGGGCATCGTACAAGTCTCCGGTCTTGAAGCGACGCAATATGGCGACATGTTCTGCTTTAAATACCGGATTGCCCTCGGTCAAAACCTCCCCGAAATAGCTCTTCGCGCCGGTCATAACCGGCAAGGTATAGTCTCCGGTGCCGAGGATTTCGTCGAGCAGGATGTCACGTTGTCCCACCTGCGCAAAGGGATAACCATTTTGCGGCAGTGCGAGCGAAATCTGCGCTTCGGCCGCTACGACGTCGTCGGCAACAATCGGGTCGCCGGTTTTTAGAGGAAAGCTTGGGCGGATCAGGCTTTCGGTGACATCGGCAGGCGCTTCAAAGACAATCGGACCAAGACGATAGCGTTGGTCGGGCCGAACCCGTAACTCGACCTGAATAGCCCTTCCAGTCGTTTCAGACCGTTTTGAAGAAAGGTTGACCTTGCCGTCATAAAATCCTTCGCTCGACAATATATCGAGCAGCAATTGCTGGTCTGAGCGCGCTTTGGCGTTAATAGCCGACCGGCTTTCGGCGGACCCTCCATTGAGGCTTAAACTGGACAAGTCGCGGAAACGTCGATTTATCCGATCAAGGATCGCGGTATGTTCGCCCTCCGCTTTCAGCCCGTCGATCTGGACGGCATAGCTGACAAGATTTTCGGCATTGTCCGTTTCGAGAATGGAGTCGTCAGACAATGGTTCAGTTGCGAAATTCTCCAGCGACGGTAATGGTTCGTCGAGAGCAGGATCGGCTGGATCAAGTTCCGTTTCATCAACCTCGCCAGTTTGGGCTGGCTGCTCTCCTCCTTCGTCGACATTTTCGTCAAATGCAGGGATTGCCTTCGCGAATTCCTCATCCGAGATAATCGATGGAATCGGGCTCGCAACAGGCTGCGCTACTGCGTCCTGGGCAAGCGCGAAGGCGATCCAAGTCAGGCTTGTTTGTAGAGCAATCATTGTAGAGAAAAAATTCTCCAGCCTCTGGGTCGTCTGACTGCTCCATCTATCGCCACAGAATGTCAATTGCCGACTTTTCCCGTAGGCGGCGCGTGGGTGGCGGCTCTGGTCTTTACTTTGGTAAAGGTGTCCATCGGTAAACGCTACGCAGATTGCGTTTTGCGCTTCATTCTTTGCTTGTGACCAAGGATGGCTCGGCTATGCAAGTAACCGAATTAGGCGGGGGAGGCGGCGTGAAAACTGACAGCGTAGGAGCCGGTAAAATGTTTTCGGGCTGGATGCGCGAGCCGTTGGTACATTTCCTGCTCGCCGGAATTGCCGTGTTCCTGTTTTCAATGCTGCGCGGGGAAGAGGTGGATGCGTCGAGCCGGGCCATCAACATTGATGAAGCCCAGGTTAGCAGACTAAGTGAAGCCTTTGCCCAGACTTGGCGTCGTCCGCCGACGCCTGATGAAATGATGGGATAATCCGGGACTATATCAAGGAGAGGTTTATTACCGGGAGGCCTTGCGGCTTGGTCTAGATGCCGATGATACCATCATCCGGCGCAGTTGAGGTCGAAATGGAAACGCTAGCGGTTTCGGAGATTGAATCCGCAGTTCCCGATGATACGATATTGCGAGACTTGGCTCGACAAATACCCGCAGCGTTATGCCCAATCGGCGACTATTTCTTTTGACCAAGTCTATATCGGGACGGATGGTAGTCCGGCCTCTTCAATCCTTTCCAGGATCAAGGCGGGGGCAGACTGGCGCGAAGCGAGCGAGCCCATCACGCTTCCGGCGACGCTGCCGAGGCAGATCGCGACAGCGTGGCACGCACGTTTGGGACAGCCTTTGCTGACGAGCTGTTCGCGTTGAAACCCGGCACGGCTTGGGCAGGGCCGCTGATATCCGGCTTTGGCGCACATCGTCCACGTGCGTTCGGTTAAAGCTGACGGAAAGCCGCAACTTGCCGAAGTGCGGCGTAAGGTTGAGAATGACTGGCGCGCCACAACCGCCAAACAACGCGAGGCAAAGGCGTATCAGGCGCTACTCGACGGCTATACGATCAAGATCGAAAAACCGTGATACGGGGCTTCCTGCTGTTCCTACTGGTCGCGATTGCTCCGGCATACGCCGACGAAATGCGCCCCGGTTATCTGGAGTTCAGTCAGAACAATGCCACAGACTGGCGTTTGGTGTGGAAAGCCCCGCTGCGTGGCGGGGTGACACCTGACACCCGACCGGTGCTGCCCGATAGTTGCGCTCTGACTGGCGCTACCGAACGTCAACGGGCCGCCGCTGCGGTGATTTTAAGCAGCGCGGTCAGGTGCAAGCGTAACGTGGCAGGGCAGAGTATTGGTCTGTCGGGTTTGGCGCAAGCCAAACCGATGTGCTGGTGCGCGTATCGCCGCTGGATCGACCGGTGCAGGTGTTGCGTCTGACACCGAAAGAACCAATGGCCGTCATCGCTTAAGCCAGAGCAGTGGCAGGTCGCATGGACCTATTTGTTTGTCGTATCGCTGGTGCTGCTGCTGTCCGGTGCGTGGACGATAGCCAAGGCCGTCACTGCCTTTACGGTCGCCCATTCGATTACCTTGATTGGTACAACGATGGGGCTGCTTGGCTTGCCGCAACGGCCGGTCGAGGCGGTGATTGCGCTCTCCATTTTGTTCCTCGCAGTTGAAATCGCAAAAAAGCGCGGGGTACCCCGATTGTCCGAACGCATACCTTGGGTTGTTGCCTTCGGTTTCGGTCTGCTGCCCGAGATTTGGTTTCGCAGGGCTCTGCAGGAAATCGGATTGCCTGAAAGCGATGTTCCGACGGCGTTGCTGACGTTTAATCTGGGAGTGGAAGTTGGCCAGTTGGCGATTGTGCTGGCGGCTCTTGGCCTTTTGTATCTGCTGCGCCGTTTTGCCAAGGCAATAGAAATGCCAGTTTTGAAACTTGCCACCTATGCCATCGGTATCACGGCAAGCTTTTGGTTTGTTGAGCGCACATTTGCCTGATTGCTCAGTTCAGCGTCCGACAAAGTGCAGCGCTGGCCCGTGCATTTTGAGCCATTGATCCGCGGTTTTGCGGTCACCTTCGTATAGCGCTTCAAACCAGTCATAAAAGGCAGGGCTGTGGTCCATGTGCCGCATATGTGCGACTTCGTGAGCCACCACCGAGCGGCGGACAAAGGTGGTGCCATCACCAGCCGCCAACTAAGCGATATTGTCCCGCGAGAAGAACAACTGCCCCACCGGCTGCGAGGATCGCCAACCGACAAACTCGGCGCAATCTCTCCGGCCTTGTCACAATAGTCCTGCAAGTCTTGGGCGAACAAAGTCCGCGCCTCTTCGCGCAGCCAACGGATGATGCGTTGGCCCACCATTTCTTCCGGGCCACCGAGGTGCAATTCAGCGCCTTCATCACCCATGTTCCGGCGAACACGTCTGCTGCCGTCTGGTAGCCAGACAATTTATGCGGTTCACCGGAAAAGGCGATGGTTTCACCATGGCCGATCGACACCGATACAGGCGCCGTCTCAAAGCGGGAGGCAATCCATTGCCGCTTTGTGCGACAAAGCGAGCGCGGTTGCAGTCGGGGCATAGACCGGCATGGTGATGCGGATTTCGCGGCGTACGGTATCGGCGCGCATCGAAATGCGCCGCGCTTGCCGTGTCCGCTTTATCCGGACAGGCACCTGCTCGCCTTCGATGTCGACCATTGGGTCCCCGCCCTTTGGGTCAGAGAGGCTGTTCGACAATATGGTTTTCAAGCGGTCCAGCATGGAGTTCGGATATTGCCCGACCTTTGACCGATATGCCAGCCTGATGCAAAGCATTGCGGTCTCCGCAGATCAGATAGTGCCAATCGGGCAGTTTTTCGTCCTTTGAGCGCAGCACATAGGCGCAGGTAGAGGGCAGCCAGGGATAGTCGTCAATCGTCCAGCGGGTTAGCCGGATGCAATCGGGCACATGCATCCTCCGATGCCGGTAATCGGCGCACATGCAACTGTTCAGATCGAGCAGTTTGCACGCGACATTTGTCGGGTAGATGCGGCCGGTATCTTCATCTTCAACCTTGTGCAGGCAGCATTTCCCACAGCCGTCGCATAGCGCCTCCCACTCATTGCGGGTTAGCTGGTTGATGGGGCGTTCCCAGAAGGGGGTGTCCGTCAAGTCAGCGTACCCATTTCGCAAGTTCGGCTGCAACCAGCTTTGGATCACCTTCATTGGCGTCCGTATTGGGCGTGTCGGCGGGCAACAAAGCCAGCGGTTTTCCATCCGGTCCCATCAAATAGGGAACCTGGCTGTGCCCCATAAGATAGCTCTCGGGGCTGGATCCCTCGACCCGCTCATAATGAATGGCAAAGGCTTTTGCGGTGGCCGAGATTTCGCTATCACTGCCGGTCAGGCCAATCAACCGTGGGTGAAAGGCGCTGACGAATTGTTTTAGCACCGCCGGCGTATCACGACTTGGGTCAACGGTGATAAACATTGGCTGCACCTTGTTCGCCAGAACGGGATGGGCTTTTTCAAACGCGGTCAGCCCGGCCATCAGATGCTGCATGTCGGGCGTGCAGATGTCTGGGCAGTTGGTGTAACCGAAATAGACCAGCCGGTATTTGCCTTTGAACTCGTCATAGCTGCGCTTGCGACCATCCTGATCGGTCAGTGTGAAGGGGGCGCCGATTGCGGCCCTGCAAGCGGCGCTTCGCTCAGCGGTGGTTGGGCAGGACCCGAATTACAGGCTGACAAAGCAAGGGCGGCGATAAGAAAAGTGACATTTTTGTTCATGGCGGTGCCAGCATTGGTCTGGTAGGGGCGCAAATTCAAGTTCGCATTTTTTGATTCAGGACAGGGGATATGATCTCAATTCGCGCGGCCCGACGTGGCTTAGTCCTTTCAGTGCTCGCTTCTGTACTGTTGTCGACACCAGTGTTCGCGCAATTTTCCGACGGATATAATTTCCTGAAGGCCGTACGCGAGCGCAAGGGCGAGGATGTTGAAAAGTTCATCAACGAACCGGGTTCGGTTGCATTGCGGACCAAGGACGACGCGACTGGTGAAACCGCGCTGCACATAGTTACCCAGCGACGCGATCTCGATTGGCTGCGTTATCTGCTGCAAAAAGGAGCGGATCCCGATCTGAAAGACAAAAAGGGCACCGCGCCCCTATTGCTCGCGACCCAGCTCGGCTGGATCGAAGGTGTTCAGGGATTGGTAAAATATAAGGCGTCGGTCGATATCACCAACCGCAGCGGCGAAACCGCACTTATTCGCGCGGTGCAATTGCGCAATCCGGATATGGTGCGCGAACTGCTGAAAGCCGGAGCAAACCCCGACAAGCGGGATACTATTGCCGGGCTCAGCGCCCGCGAATATGCCGCACAAGATGGACGGAACAGTGCGATCCTCGGCATTATCGAGCGAGGCGGTAAGACCGATAGCCCTGCCAAAGCAGGCGATCTGGACTTTTCAGGGATCAGCGACGTTAAATAGTCGACTTTATACCGGCTCAAACTTCATCGCAGCGCCATTCATGCAATAACGCTTGCCCGTAGGCTTGGGGCCGTCATCAAAAACATGGCCGATATGTCCGCCGCAGCGCGAGCAATGCACTTCGGTTCGCGGCAGATGCAGGCCGTAATCCGCTTTTGTCCCGATTGCGCCGCGTATTGGCCGCCAGAAACTGGGCCAGCCGGTACCACTTTCATATTTGGTCAGCGCATTGAACAATTTTTGCCCGCATCCTGCGCAGACGAAATTTCCTTTCCGCTTTTCATCGTTAAGAGGGCTGGAAAAGGGTGGTTCGGTAAATTCCTTGCGCAGCACGCGATAGGCCAAGGGCGAGAGGATCTTGCGCCACTCGGCATCGGATTTGACGACCGCAAAAGCCTTGCTTGCTAAAGCAGATGATGTCCAAAGCGCAGCGGTAGCCAGACTGACCATGCTACCAAAGGCGGCTTTCAAGAAAGTGCGCTTTGCGTATTCATTCATACCGAAACCCTTTCGCCTGCTTATCCGTAGATACGTTGGAAGCAGGCAAAAGGTTTCATCCCAAAATCAATATTTGCTGAGTTCGACGTCCATTGAGCGATAGCCATGGACGAAGCAGCCGGCGACGCGGACAGGCTCTGCCACGACGTTCGGACGGAGCCGGCGCTTGGCCATTTCTTCGAGAAGCACACGGATCTGCAACTCGGCCAGACGCGCACCGACGCAGCGGTGGATGCCATAGCCGAAGGAGAGGTGACGACGCGCATTTTCGCGATCGACAATCAGCTTGTCCGGATTGTCAAAAACCGTCTCATCGCGGTTGGCCGAAAGATACCACATGCCGATCTTGTCGCCTGCCTTGATCGGCGCACCGAACAGGTCGTGGTCCTTGAGTGCAGTGCGGCGCATATGCGCCAACGGTGTCTGCCAGCGGATCACTTCGCTGACCGCATTCGGGATCAGTTCGGGGTTCTTCTCCAGCTTCTCGCGCTCGTCCTGAAAACTGTGCAGGCCATAGGCATAGCCCGACATCGAATTGCGGGTGGTATCATTGCCGCCAACGATCAGCAGGATGAGGTTCCCCATATATTCGAACTGGTTCATGTCCTTCATCGGCGAATGAATCATGCGGCTGATAAGGTCGGGCGCTTCACCCCGATTTTTGCGCTCGTCCACAGACGCTGGAAATAGGCGCCCATTTCGAACATTTTGGCGAGACGCGCCTTGCGTGTTCCTCGGTGCGGAACAGTTCGACATCGCCCGCCCAGTCAGACCATTCGGTCAGCAAGCGGCGATCTTCCCAAGGGAAATCGAACAGCAAGGCGAGCATCTGTGTGGTCAGTTCGATCGAAACCTTGTCGACCCAATCGAAGGCGGTGCCGACGGGAAGCGAATCGAGCAATTCACCGGTCCGTCGGCGAATGTCGGTGGCCATGCGCTCCATTTCACCAGGGGTGAAGGCAGGCGCGATGACACGGCGTTCCTCGGTGTGCTTGGGCCGGTCCATCGCGATGAACATCGGCATGACGATACGCTCGTCTTCCGGAATAGGTTCATCGAGCGCTTCATCGTCGACAAGTGTGATGCCGCCATGTTCGAACGAAGATGAATAGATGTCGGGCAGAGCCTCTACATGCTGGATGGCTTTCAGCGTTGTGACATTCCAAAAGCTGCCAAAACCGCTGCCCTCGACCTTGTTGATCGGGGCTTGCTCACGCATTTCCTTGAAAATCGGATGCCAGCGATCCTCAACGTAGATTTCGGGACGAGTGACGTCCCACTCATGCGGGCACTGAACAACCTTCCATGGAAGCTTTTCGCTGGTTTCGGTTGCCGATGTATCGAGCACAGGGGCAGTTGCCATATTAGACTCCTCTTCTTTGCCGTGAAGAGTGCCATTGCTGACAATAATGTCAATCCCGTTTCGATAAGCAACTTAATTTGCTGTTAGCAGTTTCAGCCTGGGATTTTGACCAGCCCGAACAGCTTTTGCCACTTGTTTCCTGATCCGGCCAGCGCTCCCCGATTTCATCACATTGCGGCGGAACAAGTAAACCCCGACGCGCAGGATGATAAGCACGAACAATGCTTGCCAGGCAACCGCGAGGAGGTGCGGCCACAATGTCGCGTCCTGCGCCGCTCGGGCGACCATAGCGAAGGTGAAGTGAACGGGAAAGGCAGGCGAACAGTTCTATGGGCTCGCCCATTTTGGTAACTGTGTACATGGCGAGAAGAAATTGATCAACTGGGCCATGGTCACCGGCATGGACAAGGTTTGGACCTCACGCACCGTTGCCGCCATTGCTCCAATTCCTAGGAACAGAGCCAAGGATGAGATAGGCCATTGTGAAATAAACCACGCCGAGCAACACGAATATTGGCCAACCAACAGCAGGAGTCGGCAGGCTTGGAAGGGCCGAACCCGCCAGGCTAGCTATTCCGAAGCCGACCGTTGCCCAGACAGTAATGCCGACAAAAGCCATTGCCAACATCGCAAACAGCTTGCCGAGAAACACGGCATCCATGGGGACAGCAGCCGCAAGGATTTCGATTATCTTGTTGGCCTTTTCCTCGACCAGATTGGACAGCACCATCCCCGCGAGCAGCATTGTCAGCATGAACAACAGCACCTGCGTCGCTTGCGCAGTGGCCAAACGCTGCTGTTTTCATTACCCGCACTGCTCTGCACGAGCCGCGTTTCTACCGAAGGCAGCGTCATGGCATCGGCATTTTTTGCAAAGGCCGAAAGCATTGCGATTTCGCCCTTATAGCTTTCAATGGGGCCACGTGTACCAGTGAGGACTGGCTTGTCGAGTGTCCCGCCAAGAATTGCAGCGAGCCCATTTGTCTTGTCATCAAGCAGCTTTTCCGGGGTTGCTGCGCTCGTTGATTGGGAAAGTTGCCTCATCTCCGGGAGCCGTCTTTCTCCAACCTGTGCGGCAAGTTGCTCTTGCCGCCAATAACGACTATCGTCGGCCGACATCGTCACACCGATAACGAGGACGGTCTATGTCGCGCGCAACTTGCCCGCCAAGCAAGCCTGCTGCACCGCCGACCAGCAATGGGAACATCGGTCCCAACAGGAAGAAAAAGAATGCCTTGGAAAGATGAGGTAGCCGTGAAAATCACGGCGGCCGATGACGAATGCGGCACGGATAGTCTCTATCATATCAGTTCCTCCGCAGTGGGTGCATCCATTTCGGCGGCGGTATCTTCACCGGCAATGGCAACAAAAGCATCATGCAGGCCCGGGCGCTCAATCGAAAGCGAACGGATACCCGCCTTGCCCCCAATCAATGCCGTAAGCAGCGGTTCGACTCCGCTGTCGGGTAAGGTGAAATGCCACCAATTGCCTTCATGCCTGACGTCGTCGGGCAGTGCCTTGCGCCAGGGGCCGTCGGCGGTTTCGGTTTCCAGATGTACCTGTGGACGCAATCGGTCGCGCGCGGTTGATACGAGTCCATCAAAGCTCACCTTGCCCTTTGCAATAATCGCGATGCGTTCGCACAACCGTTCGGCATGGGCGATGACGTGGGTGGAGAATATGATCGTGACGCCGCGGTCCGCCTGTGCGCGTATCATGCGTTCGAGCTTTGCTTGATTGAGCGCATCAAGGCCGGAAAAGGGCTCGTCGAGTACAATCAGCTTTGGATCGTGGACGATAGTGCCGAGCAGTTGCACGGTTTGCGCCATGCCTTTCGAAAGCTGGCGTATCTTGCGGTCGGCAGCATAGCCAAGCCCTGCCTCCTCCATCAGTTCACGTCCGCGCTGCTCGGCGGCTTTCAATGGCATTCCGCGCAGGGCGCCCATGAACGCGATGGTATCTGCAGCCCGCATCGACTGGTACAGTCCGCGCTCTTCCGGAAGATAGCCCACAAGTTTGGATTGGCTCAGCGGACGATCAGAACCTAGCAAGGTGCGCGTACCTTCATCGGGATCGATAATCCCCAACAGCATGCGAATTGTAGTCGTCTTGCCGGCGCCGTTCGGTCCCAAAATGCCGTAGATACTCCCCACGGGTACGTTCAGGTCGATGCCGTCGACCGCGCGAAAACCATCGAACTGCTTGACAAGCCCGCGTGCCTCGATTGCATGCATATTGGTAAATCGCCCCAAAGTTATCTGACACCCGAATAGGGACAGCGCGTGAAAGAGCCACAAGACAAATTTGGTTTAACGCGTTGAAGGAACGAGGCGAGTGGAAGGGTTCGCCGATTGCCGTGTAGCCCCGGGCCGTCTCGCACCAGACGCGGGAGCGCGGTGCGTCAGTGGCTGGACGAAGGTCGGCATGGAGACATGCTGTGGATGGCCGATCGCGTCGATCAGCGATCAAGTCAGACGGATTATGGCCCGAAGTGCGGTCGGTAATCATGCTGGGCATGAGCTATACGCCTGAAGGTCGATCCAATGGCGCTGAATTGCATCGGGCTGGGGCGCATTTCAGTCTATGCGCAGCGCAAAGACTATCACGACGTGGTCAAGAGCGCGCTCAAGCGATTGGCGCAATGGTTTGTCCGCAGACTGGGGATGAGGTGAAGGTCTTCGTCGACACCGCCCCGGTGCCCGAAAAGCCGCTTGCGGAAGCGGCAGGTCTTGGCTGGCAGGGCAAACAGCAATCGTCAGTCGCGAACATGGAAGCTGGTTGCTATTAGGCGCGATCTACGAGACCGCCGAACTGGGGCCCGATGCCGCGGGCACGACCACTGCGGATCGTGCAATGCCTGCCAGATCGTTTGCCCGACCAATGCCTTTCCCGAACCATATCGCGTAGATGCGCAACGCTGCATTTCCTATCTGACCATCGAGCATAAGGGGCCAATCCCGCATGAGTTGCGCGGGGCGATGGGCAATCATATTACGGCTGCGACGATTGCCGCCCTTTGCCCGTGGAACAAATTTGCCAAAACAGCGTCTGTGCATAAGGCAATGATGCAGCGGCGAGGGTTATCGAACTGCCATTGACGCAGTTGTTGAGCTCGATGACGGCGCGTTTCGCCAACTATTCGCTGGTACCGCGATTAAGCGCACGGGCCGCGATCGCTTTATCCGCAACGCGGCAATTGCTGCCGGGAATAGCGGCGACAGCAGCCTGATTGAACCACTAGATCCACCTGCTTGTTGATGCCAGTCCATTGGTTCGGGGCGCGGCTATCTGGGCGCTGGCGCAACTGGACAAAGGCCGGTTTCGTTGGAAAAGCGTGGTCGACTCAGAATTTGAGTCAGATGAATCGGTGCTGCGAATGGACGGTCAGCGCGACGAAGCGCGTTGACGTGTGCAGTCGACTTCCGCGCCATCGCTGCGGCGAGGCATCTACATGGGTGACTATTTCTGCCCCATTCTTGCCATCGGGGTACAGATATGCGTCAAGGATACGAGCGCGACCGCTGAATTGCAGCTTGCGTCCCTGAACCTCTATGACATCAAGTCAGGGCTGGCCAGACGCCGGACCAGCGTTGACGTGTCACGCCTCGCCGCCTCCAAACCCTTCGACG
>JADJGU010000008.1 GCA_016707885.1 Sphingomonadales bacterium | reverse complement strand
CATCGCCATGCGCATAGCAATCCTTGCCGCAGTGCACAAACTAAGCTAAGGGCGCGCGCAATTGGTGGCGCTTCTGCGTCCGGCTCCCAAAAGGCAAATATCAATGTCCCTGCGCAATATCGCCATCATCGCGCACGTCGATCATGGCAAGACCACCCTTGTTGACCAGCTTTTCCGCCAGTCCGGAACCTTTCGCGATAACCAGCGCGTCGAAGAGCGCGCGATGGATTCGAACGATCTGGAAAAGGAACGCGGGATCACGATTCTGGCGAAGTGCACGAGCGTCGAGTGGGAAGGCACACGCATCAACATCGTCGACACTCCGGGCCACGCCGACTTTGGTGGCGAGGTGGAGCGCATTTTGAGCATGGTCGACGGCGTCATCCTGCTCGTCGATTCGTCCGAAGGCGCAATGCCGCAGACCAAGTTCGTCACCGGGTGGGGCGTTGCACTGGCCTGCGCCGATCGTCGGGCCGGGTCAACAAGGTCGACCGCCCTGATGAACGTATCCAGGAAGTGCTCGACGAAGTGTTCGACCTGTTCGTGTCGCTCGACGCGACCGACGAGCAGCTCGACTTCCCCGTGCTCTATGCCTCGGGCCGCAATGGCTATGCCTCGGAAGACCCTGCGCGCCGCGAAGGCACGCTGACGCCGATGTTTGAAACCATCGTCCGCCACGTTCCCGAACCCAAGGCGGATGCCGATGGCGAGTTCAAGATGCTCGTGACCTTGCTCGACCGTGACAATTTCCTCGGCCGTATCCTGACCGGCCTGGTGTTGTCGGGCACCGTCAAGGTGAACCAGCAAATTCACGCGCTATCGCCTGACGGCAAGGTCGTTGAAACCGGGCGCGCTTCTAAAATCATGTCGTTCCGCGGGCTCGAACGCGTTCCTGTGGACGAAGCCAAGGCTGGCGACATCATCTCGATCGCCGGTCTGACCACCACGACCGTCGCCGATACCATTGCCGAACCCAGCGTGACCGAACCGCTGCACGCGCAGCCGATCGATCCGCCGACATTGTCGATGCGCTTCTCGGTGAATGACAGCCCGATGGCGGGCCGCGAAGGCACCAAGGTGACCAGCCGCATGATCCGCGACCGCCTGTTCCGCGAAGCCGAGAGCAATGTCGCGATCCGCGTCACCGAATCCGAAGATCGCGACAGCTTTGAAGTGGCCGGTCGCGGCGAATTGCAGTTGGGCGTCCTCATCGAAACGATGCGCCGCGAAGGTTTCGAACTCGGCATCAGCCGCCCACGCGTGCTCTATCGCGAAGACGAAGCCGGCAACCGCACCGAACCTTATGAAACTGTCGTCATCGACGTGGATGATGAGCATTCGGGCACCGTCGTCGAGAAAATGGCGATCCGCAAAGGCGAGATGACGGATATGCGCCCCTCGGGCGGTGGCAAGACGCGCATCACCTTCAGCGCCCCTTCGCGCGGCCTGATCGGCTATCATGGCGAATTCCTGTCCGACACGCGCGGCACCGGCATCATGAACCGCCTGTTCGAAAAATACGGCCCCTATCGCGGCCCGATCGAAGGCCGCAAATGCGGCGTGCTGATTTCGAACGGCGCGGGCGAAGCCGTTGCCTATGCCCTCGGACCCTTGGAAGAGCGCGGCATCCTGTTCGTTTCGCCGGGCGAAGCCCTGTATGAAGGCATGATCATCGGCGAAAATGCGAAGCCCGATGACCTTGAAGTCAACCCTGATGAGTCAAAGCAGCTGACCAACTTCCGCTCGACCGGCAAAGACGACGCCATCCGCCTCACCCCGCCCAAGGTGATGACGCTGGAACAGGCCATCGCCTATATCGACGATGACGAAATGGTCGAGGTAACGCCGAAAAACATCCGCATCCGCAAGGCCCTGCTCGATCCGCATGAGCGGAAGAAGGCGAGCCGGAAGAAAGAGGCGGCTTGAGAATGTTCTATCTCACCAATGAGCTTCCTGAGCCGGTGGGATATGTTACAATTTCGGAAACAGAGCCCTGGGGCCGATGGCTGGCCGCGTCTATCCCGCTGGGACTGCATCGGGATGTCCGAAATCGTTTAATGTCCAATCTCAAACACATTTTGGTCGGATTGGAGATGAAAGCTGCTCTCGTCATTCCGCATCAGTTGCGCGAACAAGGACATTCTCTGCTTTTCGAGCCTTACGCTCAAATTTTGCATTTCGAATTTTGCACTGGCGTATTTTCAGTTTGCGAAGGACTTGGCTCGGCTCAATATCTTGTCGATACCGGTAATGATGGCGCTGGTGGGGATAGGGTGTGGTTTAATCAATGGCGAGAGCCGCTTGCCGCGCATGTCGGGGCGGAAGATGTCCAGCAGTTCCTAACTGCACTTTCAATTGTCCAAGCAGTTAGAGATAAGCTGCACCAAGACCGATTAGGAGCACGCGAAAATATCGACTGGCATGCGTTCAGCTATGACGCAGCCTTCGTCCCCGCCCTTGACGTTCTCCAGACATTGTTCACGCTGAACAGCGATCGGTTGCCTGCGGCAACGAACTTAAACCAGTAGTTCTAACGCCCCCCTTGCCATCATGCCATCAAAAGCATAAACTCCCCACATGACAGCCCCTCAACTCTCGGTCCGTTCAGCCAAGGCGCGCGATTTGGCGCATCAGCTTTCGGCCAAGGAAAAGCGGCCCATCCATGCGATTGTCGAGGATGCGCTGGTTGCTTATGCAAACCGGCAGCCAAAAGAGAGCGCAGAGGCGTTCCTGCGGCGGCTGGGAGCGATCGGCGGGAAGGATGCCGATGACGATTTGGCCGATCTTGAGGCTTTCATCGCAGAAAACCGCAAACCGCATCGCGGCCTCGATTTGTGATCCTTCTCGATACCAATGTCATTTCAGAACTGATGAAAAAGCCTGCCAATGAACAGGTTACGGCTTGGTATTTGTTGCACGAGGCCGAGACGATAATTTGCGCGCCATCGCTTGGCGAGTTAGCTTTTGGCATCGCTCGGTTACCTGAGGGCCGTAGGCGTAGCGGGCTAGAAGCCGATCTTGCAGATTTGCGCGTCCGTTATGCCGACCGGTCTTTGCCATTCACTGCAAACAGCGCCAACATATATGGCGACATCATGTTCGATGCACTGACAGCAAAGCATAATATGAATGTTGTCGATGGTCAGATTGCGGCGATTGCAGTCGAAAACGGCCTCCAGCTTGCAACACGCAACATCAAGGACTTTCGTTTTACAGACTTGGCCCTGATCAATCCTTGGGAAGACCCTTAAACCGCTTCCCCTGCCGCCACCACTGCCCGTGCCCATTGGTTGTAGCCGCCAAGCCAGCCGGTGACGTCCACGGCCTCGCCGATGAAATGCAGGCCGGGGACGGTTTTGGCCTCCAGCGTTTTTTTGCGAGAGACCATCGGTGGCGATGCCGCCGCGGGTGACTTCGGCTTTGGCATAGCCTTCGCTGCCATTGGGGTGGAAGGTCCAGCTATCGAGCCGCGCGCCGGCTTCGGTCAGTTTGCGGTCGCTTTGGTCTGCAAGATTGCCGTTCAGCGCCAATTGCCCCGCCAACGCCTCTGCCAGCCGCCCGGGCAAATGCTTCTCCAGCGTTGAGCGCAGCGTTGCGCGCGGATTGGCGCGTTTGGCTTCGGCCAGCAATACGCCCGCATCGGCATCGGGCAGGAAATCGATCCGGATCGGTTCGCCATTCGACCAATAGCTGCTGGCTTGCAGAATGGCAGGGCCCGATAGCCCCTTGTGCGTGAATAGCGCGGCTTCACGGAAGGCGGCCTTGCCCGCGCTCGCGATCACCTCTGCCGACACGCCGGAAAGCTCGCGGAACAGCACATCTTCGCCGCCCAGCGTTAGCGGCACCAGAGCGGGGCGTGGCTCGACCACTTTCAACCCGAATTGCCGCGCCAGATCATAGGCAAAGCCGGTCGCCCCCATTTTGGGGATGCTCGGGCCACCAGTCGCCGCGATCAGGCGCGGCGCGTCGCGGACAAATTGCCGTAGGTGACGCGGAAGTCTTTTCCGTCATGCGCCACGTCGCGGACATCCAAACCAAAGGCGAAATCGACGCGGCCACCCATTGCCACCGCCTTGTCGCATTCGTCCATCAGCATCGCGACAATTTGCCGCGCGCTGCCGTCGCAGAATAATTGCCCCAGCGTCTTTTCGTGGAAGGCAATCCCGTGCGCGCGCACCAGATCGATGAAATCCTGCGGCTCATAGCGCCCCAGCGCCGATTTGGCGAAATGCGGGTTGGCGGAGATATAGCGTTCTTGCGCATGTGTTTGGCACGCATTCACATTGGTGAAGTTGCAGCGCCCGCCGCCCGAAATCAGGATCTTCTTGCCCGGGCCAGAGGCATGGTCAATCACCAGCACCCGCCGCCCGCGCTGTCCTGCTGTCAAGGCAGCCATAAGGCCTGCGCCGCCTGCGCCCAATATGATGGCATCATAATTTCCAGACTTCATCCAAACGCCTTGGCATGGCATAGCGCCGACATGAAGAAATTTATCGCCTTGCTCGCTTTGGGCGCCGCCGCCGCACCATCATTCGCCAACGACAGCAGCGCCGCCATCGGCCTTGGCGGGCTCGAACTGACCCGCAATGATGCGATCAGTATGGACAGCGAGGATCTGTTCCTCTCGCGCCAGCTGGTGACCGTGAAATACCGTTTCACCAACACATCCACCAAGGATGTCGAAACGCTGGTCAGCTTTCCGTTGCCGCCGATCCCGAACGGGATTGAGGGCTATATCGACGCCCCCTCCTTCTCCGACTGGCGCGAGCAATTGGAATTCAAAACGCTGGTTGACGGGAAGCCGGCAGCGCTCGGCTATCACGAGGTGGTAACGCTGGTCGGCAAACCCGAGGCGAAAGGCGTAGAGGCGCGTCTGAAGGCCTTGAGCTGGCCAGTAAAACATTGGGATGACTATGAATTTGGCGAGAAATATGTCGACAAGCTGACTCAGGCCGAAAAGGACTCACTGGTTGCCGAGGGGCTGCTGCGCAAGGAGGCGGATAGCGACTATTATTCCCCCAACTGGCAAATACAGGCGCATGTGACGCGCAAACAGGTCTTCCCTGCGGGCAAGACGATCACGGTCGAGCACAGCTACAAGCCAATTGCAGGCGGCAGCGTCGGCGGCATGCTGACCCCCGAATATCGCAAGGAAAGCGAGTATTTTAAGGAGTATCAGGCCGCTTATTGTATCGACAGCGCGTTCCTCAAAGGCTTTGACAAGCGCATATATGCAGAGCGTGCCAAGGCCAAGGCGCGCGGCGATGACTATGGCGTCGCTTATACGGAGCATTGGCTCGACTATGTCCTCAAATCGGGCGCGAACTGGAAGGGGCCGATCAAGGATTTCCGGCTCGTGGTCGACAAGGAAAAGCCAGCAAATCTGCTGAGCTTCTGCATGGACGGGGTGAAGAAGATCAGCCCGACTCGCTTCGAGGTACGCAAATCCAACTTTGAGCCGACCCGCGACATCCAGATACTGATTGCCGAGTTTTACGACCCTAACGCCTTGTAATCGGGCGTATTGCGAACGATTCGCACCTTGCCCGATGGTCTGCTACATAGGTCAGGTTTCTCTGAATAACAGTTTCGGGAAGGAGCCTGCTCCATGCAACGTTTCGAAGATCATGACGAACTGACCGAAACCGAAGCCAGCGGGGGTGTGAAAGAACATGGCGTGCGCTATGTCCTCGGCATTTCACTGTTTCTGGCCATTGTTCTGCTTTCGATCATGTGGATTATTCCGGCGGCGAATAGCAGCGGCTAAACCATTGCCATCGGCGCGGCTTTGCGGCAAAGGCGCTGGCCATGACTGACAGCAATAATCTTCCGCCCGACCGCCTTTCGATTCACCCCTTCAGCGAATATTTCGATCAGGACGCGCTTTCACGCGGCATAGGCATCCGCTTCAAGGGCGAGCAGAAGACGACGGTTGAGGAATATTGCATTTCCGAAGGCTGGATAAAGGTTTCCGCAGGCAAGAGCCGTGATCGCCACGGTCGCCCGATGCAACTGACCCTCAAAGGACCGGTCGAAGCCTGGTTTGAGGATATGGGCGACGACGCGCCGGTTGCTAAAGCCTAACTCTTCGGGAAAATCGCCATCAGCTTTGCGATCTGGTCATTGATCGGATCGAGTTGATCGTCCTGCGTCTTACCCAGACGAACAATCGTCAGCCGATGTTGCGGAGAAACGACAATGAACTGGCCGAGATGGCCTAGCGCCGCGAAAACATCCGATGGCGCCTTTCCGGGAAACAGCACCTGATCCCTGCCCTCCGGTCGCCTTTTGTTGAGCCAGAGATGCCCTCCATAGGCGGGATCATTCGCACTCGACGCCTTCATGAAACGCGTCCAGCTGGTCGGCAGCAATTGGGCAGAGCGGACCGAACCATTGTTGCGCAAAAACTCGCCAAACTTCGCCCAATCGCGCGCGGTTGCATGTATCATGCTTCCGCCGAGCATCGTGCCACTGCGGTCGAATTCCGGCACTGCGCTGGTTATACCCAATGGTTCAAACAAGCGACCGCGGGCATATTCCAGCATCGCGTTGCGGCGAACGACCGGATCGGCGCTATCGGTCAATGTCCGCGTCATAATGTCGGCCAAAATATGGCTGGTCGCAGTTGAATACTCAAAATGGCGTCCCGGTTCGGCCTCAAGATTGCGCTTCTCTGCATAGCGCGCCACATTTTCGCGCCCGTCCAGGAACAACAACCGCGTGGTGTCGGCTTCATAGATCGCCTTGTCACCCTCGGCCATTTCAGTGTGATCGAGGCCCGACGACATGTGCAACAGCTGCCGCAATGTGATTTTTGCGCGCGGATCTCCAGGACTGGACCATTCGGGAACTGGCGCTGGATCGTCGAGCACAAGTAAGCCGTCAGCCACCATCATGCCAATCAGTGTAGCTGTCACGCTTTTTGCCATCGACCAGCTGATCAATCGGCTATCCGGGCCATAGCCGGGGGCATAGCGTTCTGCGACCACCCTGCCGCCATGCATGACGACGATGGCGCGTGTTTCCTCCAACGCCGGATCTTCGAAAAAGGGTGCGATGGTTGAAGCAAGGAGTGCCTTTCCGGGGGCCGGATCATCGACAATATTTTCAATGGCTGGTGCAGTGTCAGCGGCCTTCGGTTTATCCGCTGCACCGCAACTTGCGAGCAGAAATGAAATGGCGGTTGCGCCAAGCGGCATTTTGTATCTAGGCATGGCGCAGATGAATGCACCAGGAAGGCAAGCGATGGCAACCGCAACTTCAAAGCCCCCGGCAAAGGATGCCTGGCCGCTTGTTAAAAAAGTCAAATATACTGCTGGAGCCATTGGCGCGCTGTTTGTCCTGTGGCTCGTCTTCAACTTTGCTGACATCAAGGCACAAGCTAAGCTTGGTGCATCTTATGGCGCACATATCGCCTGCTCCTGCCGCTACATCGAGGGCCGACCACTCGCTTCGTGCGAAAAGGATTTTGAAGCCGGCATGGAGCTGGTTTCGGTTAGCGACGATGCAGAAAACAAGCGGGTAACAGCCTCGGTGCCGTTCCTTGCCCAAGCAGTCGCCGAGCGGCGCAGCGAATTTGGCTGCATCCAGTTAAACCAGAACGAGATCGACGAGCTCGACTAAGCAGCGGCACTTAGCAAGGCGCCAGCGGTTTCTTCAATCCAGCCGCCGCCCAGTACCCTGTCGCCGTCATACAGCACAGCAGCCTGACCCGGCGCGACTCCATATTCATCAGATGCAAAGCGCAGCCATTCGCCATTGATCGTTGCGGGAACGGGCTTGGCAAGCGAACGCACCTTGGCCATCACCTGACATCCTTGGACATCCGAAAGCCAGTTGGGTTCGACGATACGCGCCGCATTGACAGCCAAGGCGCGCTTTGGCCCGACAACAACTGCTTGGTTTGCTGGATCGAGGCGCACGACATAGAGAGGCTCCGAAAGTCCACCAATTTCTAATCCGCGTCGCTGCCCCACTGTATAATGTATCAGGCCCTTGTGCCGCCCGAGTTCGCGACCTTCCATGTCGACAATCGGGCCATCGCTATCAGCTTCGGGGCGAATCTTGCGGACTACCGCGGCATAATCCCCCTCAGGCACAAAACAGATATCCTGGCTGTCGGGCTTATTGGCCACGACCAAGCCCATCTCCTGAGCGATTTCACGCACCGCAGTCTTGGGCATACCGCCCAATGGGAAACGCAGAAAATCCAGTTGCTCCCTGGTCGTTGCAAACAGGAAATAGCTTTGGTCCCGCGCTGGATCGAGTGCGCGGTGCAATTCAGGCCCAGACGCGCCTTCGATCCGGCGCACGTAATGTCCCGTCGCCAAACAATCCGCGCCCAGTTCCTTTGCAAGTCGGAACAGGTCTGTGAATTTCACGCCCATATTGCATCGCACGCAAGGAATTGGGGTGCGGCCCCGCATATATTCATCTGCGAAATGGTCGATCACTGAATCACGAAAGCGGCTTTCATGATCGAAAACATAATGCATGATGCCAAGACGGTCGGCGACGGCGCGAGCATCTCTAATATCCTGACCGGCGCAACAGCTCCCGGCCCGCTTCACCGCGCTGCCATGATCATAGAGCTGCAGGGTGACACCGATTGTCTCGACGCCGGATCGCGCGGCAAGCGCAGCAACGACCGACGAATCAACGCCGCCTGACATGGCGACCACGATTCGTTTGCCCGAAAGATCCGGGCCCAGTTGGAAATCAGCAGAGGAAGTTAATTCATTCATCCTGTGCGCATATGATGCGGTTTGACCAAATTATCCAGAAGCCGTGTGCAATTTCTCGTTTCGAAACAGATTTGGCCGCCAAATGATAACCGCTGTTAACCTCACCTAATGCGGAGTGAATGTCACTTTTACCAGACGTTATGCGTCACAGTGTAAAAGCAGGTCATGGATTTGAGTTTCAGCAACCAATTTGGAAAAGCCGCGGCATCTCCGCCTGTGAACATGGAGTTCACGCGGATCATTGCCACGGCTGTCGCTCGCCAGTTAGGCGGCAGAAGTTGTACCTATAACTTTGGTTCGACGCAAAATTATACCGGTACACCCGATCCGCTGCAAGGCCGTATCGATTATTTCTCGAGTCGTCGAAATGCTGCAAATCATTGTAGAAATGGGGCTTTTCTTCCCGATACGGGCGACGAAAGCAAAACGATGAATAAAGATGAAGTTGGCATTTACCCTGCTGCTTCAGCGATTGGCAAACCATGTTCAGACATAAATGGTTTGCCGGATTTACCGGAATATCTGCGGGGCATGGAAAATCGAGGACGTAATGATTGAAAACCAGAAAATCCGACCTGCGCAAGTGGTAGGCCCGCTTGGGGAACCGCTGACAGTTGATTCGTTGCCGCCGCCGGAAACGACCCGCTGGGTCGTGCGCCGCAAGGCAGAGGTTGTAGCAGCCGTTAACGGTGGGCTGCTGACCATCAGCGAAGTGTGCGAACGCTATGGGCTCACTTTGGAGGAATTTGCTTCGTGGCAGCGCGCCATCGATCGTTCAGGAATGCCGGGGCTTCGAGTAACGCGAATTCAGCACTACCGCGACCTATACGAACGCCAGCAAAAATACTGATTTTCGCAAATGCGGACAGGGAAGCCCGGTTTGGCCGGGCTTTTTTGTTGTCCGGTGTAAACTGTTTTAGTCAGCTAAATCAGTAATTGCCTTCCAGCGCACAGCGATTATGATTCCTGCAGGCAATTCAGGTGCCTTAAATGAGCAGGAGGACATTCTATGGGTTGGATAATTGCAATCATCGTGGGCGGCATAGCCGGCTGGCTGGCCAGCAAAGTGATGAACCGTGATGCTTCCATGGGCGTAATCTGGAACGTCGTTGCCGGTTGCGTCGGGTCTGTCGTAGGCAACCTCATCGCCAACCAGTTCGGCATTGTCGGCAGCGTAAAAGAATTTTCGATTACCGGTCTGGTCGTCGCCTTTGTTGGCGCGGTGATCGTACTGGGCATCCTTAATATGGTGCAGCGCGGCAAAGTCCGCTAATTTTTGATCCGGAAATTGTTACAAGGCCGGGGCAGTCTCTGCTCCGGCCTTTTTATTTGTCCTAGTTCGTTTCAATGTCGTTTGTCGAAAATCGTCGCAACGGCAATTTTTGGGCTGTTTTCCTTGGCGACTGGCCGTATTTGTCTAGCTGTACCGGCAGAATCCCGGCTTGCACCCGGTGATTTATTGCAATAATACACCGACAAACGATACTCACCCCAATCTCCCACGCGCGGCGACCCGGATGGACAGAATAATGAACTACGAAACGAGCATAGCTAGTGACACCGACTTGTTGGATCCGGAAGGCGCGGCAAGCAGTCGGCGCAAGCGCAATCTTATCATCGCGATTGTATTGCTCACGGCCGCAGCAATGGCTGCCGCCTATTTCTTTTTTGGCGGAACAAGTACCGAAGAAGAAGCGGCTGCAGCCGCGGATAAACTGGGTCAGGCGCAGACAGTATCGGTTGTAGCTCCGGGACGTGAAACCGTTGCGCGCGCAATTTCAGCGACAGGCACTTTGGCTGCCCGCCGCGAAATTCCAGTTGGCGTTGTTGGTGAAGGCGGCCAAGTGTCGCAGGTATTTGTCGATGCCGGCGATTGGGTCCAGCAAGGACAGGTTTTGGCCAGCATAGAGCGCTCGGTCCAGTCGCAGCAGATTATTGGTCAGGAAGCGCAAATCAACGCCGCCCGCGCGGACCTGCAATTGGCACAAAACGAGCTCGACCGTGCAATGCAGCTTGTCAGCAGGGGTTTCATCTCAAAAGCTGATGTCGACCGGAAAACGGCGACCCGTGACAGTGCGCGGGCCCGCGTCAGCATAGCGGATGCCCAATTGCGCGAGCTCCGCGCCCGCACCGCGAGACTCGATATTCGTGCGCCTGTTGGCGGTTATGTACTCGAACGCAGCGTTGAACCCGGCCAAACGGTGAGCCAGGGCAGCGGGGTATTGTTCCGTATGGCCAAAGGCGGTGAACTGGAACTGCAAGCACAGCTGGGCGAAACCGAACTTGCTATGATCTCCGTCGGCGTGCCAGCCGCGGTCACGCCCGTTGGCAGCGACCGTCAGTTTAACGGCACAATTTGGCAAATAGCGCCCACTATCAATCAGCAATCACGTCAAGGTATTGCCCGCATCGCCCTGCCCTTTGACCGTGCTCTAAAGCCGGGGGGTTCGCTGCTGTTGAAATCAAGGCAGGCGCTGTCACCGCCGCAGTGCTGCCTGAATCCGCAATTCAGAATGACCGCGACGGAAGTTTCGTCTATATTGTGAATAAGCAAAACAAGGTTCAGCGTCGGGCAGTCAAAACCGGCATCATTACCCAGCAAGGTATCGCGATTAACGAAGGCCTCGACGGAACCGAACGCGTCGTTCTCTATGCAGGCGGCTTCCTTAACCCGGATGAAACAGTCAAGCCAAAGCTGGTCAAAACCGCTGCGCAGAGTGCTGCACGATGAACTTCCGGAACATTTCTGCATGGTCGATCCGGAACCCGGTCGTTCCCATCGTCTTGTTCATTGCGCTGACAATTGCTGGCGTGATGGCGTTCAACAATATGGACGTCCAGAACGACCCCGACATTGAATTTCCGGTTGTCGTCGTTGCGATATCGCAGCCGGGTGCCTCGCCGGTAGAAATCACCACGCAAATCACCCAGAAAGTGGAGTCTGCGATCCGCAGCGTGCAAGGCGTGCGCAACATCGATGCGTCGGCCTCCGAAGGCAATACCTCGGTCAGTGCCGAGTTTGAAATTGGCGACGATATCAACGCAGCTGTCAGTGAAGTCAAAAACGCCGTTGACCAAATCCGAGGCGACCTGCCCGATGGCATTTTGGAGCCCCAGGTTTTCAAGGTTGCCACATCAAGCGATCCGATTGCCTATTTTGCGGTTGAAGCTTCGGACATGACGCTCGAACAGCTGAGCTGGTTTGTTGATGACACCGTTTCACGGCGCCTACTGGCGGTTGAAGGCATGGCATCGGTTAGCCGCAATGGCGGCGTCAATCGCGAAATCCGCGTCATTCTTGATCCGGCCAAAATGCAGTCGCTTGGTGTCACCGCAAGCCAGATCAACTCGGTTTTGCGGCAACAGAATCTGAACGCCGCAGGCGGGCAATCGGAAATTGCCGGATCGCGCCAGTCGGTCCGTATACTTGGCAATGCCGCCAACGCCTATGAACTTAGCCAGCGAAACATCAGCCTTGGTGGCGGACGGTCGGTGAAGCTTGCAGATGTTGCAGAGGTAACAGATGGCTACAGCGAGCAGCGCTCCATGGCCTTCGAAAGCGGGCGCCAAGTGGTCACTTTCGGCATGTCGCGTGCCAAGGGTGCTTCCGACGTTACTGTGTTCGACAATGCCACCATTGAAATGGAGAAAATTGCCAAGGAAAATCCGGGCATAAAATTTACGCCGCTGTTCAACAGCGTCGCCTATACCAAGGCCCAATATAAAAGCTCGATGGCTGCGATGATCGAAGGCGCATTGCTCGCGATCGTCGTAGTATTCCTGTTCCTGCGCGATTGGCGCGCAACCATCATTTCGGCAATTGCCATTCCGTTGAGCGCCATTCCCACATTCTGGTTCCTTGACCTGATGGGGTTCACCTTGAACACCATGTCGCTATTGGCTCTGGGCCTCGTCGCGGGCGTGTTGGTCGACGATGCTATTGTGGAAATTGAAAATATCGTTCGACACATGCGAATGGGCAAATCCGCCTATCAGGCATCCATTGACGCCGCCGACGAAATCGGCCTTGCGGTTGTTGCCACGACCTTTTCAATCGTTGCCGTGTTCCTTCCTGTGGGCTTGATGCCGGGCGTAGCAGGACAGTTTTTCAAGAATTTCGGCCTGACGGTTGTTGCGTCGGTGCTCATGAGCCTTGCCGTCGCGCGTATGATCACCCCGATGATCGCCGCCTATTTCCTGAAATCTGGCGGGATTGCTGAGCATGGTGAAGGTCCTCTGATGGACCGTTATATGAAAATCCTGCGCTGGTCGCTGGGCCATCGTCGCTGGATGATGGGCATCGGAGTCCTTGCGTTAGCACTCACCATTGTTCTGATGATTGTCCTACCCAAGCAATTTTTTCCCGATGGAAATCAGGATTTCACCCGCATACGCATTGAAATGGTGCCCGGTACTACGCTGGAACGGACCAAAGAGGTTTCGGATGAAGTTGTTGCCATCATAAACAAGGAGCCTGAGGTAAAAACCGCATTGCAGCGCGTGGGTGAAGGCAGCGGAAATATCTTCATTACACTCCACGAAGAACGAGATCGCACAAGCCAGGAATTCGAAGAAGCGCTCACTCCGGTCTTATCGAAAATTGCTGACGCACGCGTGTCCTTCCTGACATTCGGCCCTGGCGGCGGTGGCTCCGGACGCGATGTTTCGGTCATGCTGTCGGGTTCAGACCCGGTGCAGCTCGACAAGACAGCTCAACGTCTTGTCGAAGAGATGAAGTCGCTCAAGGAACTGCGTGCGCCGCGCATCGCCGCCGATCTACAGCGTCCCGAGTTGATTATCACGCCACGGCTCGACCTTGCGTCGCAATTGGGTGTCACTACCGTCGCGCTCAGCCAGGCCATACGCATCGCGACTTTGGGCGATATCGATCAGAACAGCGCCAAATTCTCGCTGTCTGATCGTCAAATCCCCATTCGCGTCATGCTGGCCAAAGAATCGCGTCAGAATATGGCAAACATCCGCAACTTGCCGGTTCCAACTGCAAATGGCGGTTCGGTTCCGTTGGAACGCGTCGCGGAAATCACCTTTGGTGCAGGCCCTACCACCATTCAACGTCGGAACCAGAATTTCCGAATCTTTGTCGGCGCCGATTTTGCGCCGGGAATTGTCTCATCCGATGCAGACGCCAAGATCAACAACCTTCCTGTGATGAAGAACCTGCCCACGGGCGTGTCACGCGCGCCCTTTGGCAGCCAGGAATGGGAGCAGGAAATGCAGCGCGACTTTGGTATTGCGCTGATTTCAGGGACACTGCTGGTGTTTGCAGTGCTTGTACTGCTCTATCGGCGCTTCATGTCGCCGTTGGTCAATATGGGCTCGCTACTTCTGGCGCCGCTTGGCGGGATGCTTGCGCTCGCCATCGTCGGTCAGCCGATCTCTATGCCTGTGTTCATTGGCGTACTCATGCTTTTTGGTATTGTTGCCAAAAACTCGATTCTGCTCATCGACTTTGCCATCGAAGAAATGGAACGTGGTGTACCCAAGTTCCAGGCCATCATGGAAGCTGGCCACAAGCGTGCACAGCCAATCGTGATGACGACCGTTGCCATGACGGCAGGTATGATCCCGACAGCCTTATCACTCGGCGGTGACGGGCAATGGCGCGCGCCGATGGGAACCGTGGTGATTGGCGGGCTGATCGTTTCGACACTGTTGACGCTGCTTATCGTCCCGGCCGGGTTCAGTCTTGCTGACGGATTGGAGAAGCGTGCCGGGCCTTGGCTGCGCGATCGTCTGCTGACGTTCAAGCCCGGCGACGATGCCGACGATCCAGAAAGTCGTTCGAAATCAGGTGGGCCATCGACAGGCATCGCAACGGGATTGCAGCCTGCGGAGTGACTTTACCGTCATGGCGCGCTAAGCGGTTGCTTGAATGGTAAAATCGGTCAGCCAGCTCAATCAGGCAGAACGCGAGCGCTATACGTGGCGCGATGACGAACTGCGCAAGATGCGTCGTATCGCCACGGCGTTGCTGATCCTGATGGCGCTGCTGTTTGTCGCTGGCATCCATCTCGAGCGCAGTGTGCATCCACACTGGGGCTTTTTAACTGCCTTTGCCGAAGCTGGCATGGTGGGTGGTCTGGCGGACTGGTTCGCGGTTACGGCCCTGTTTCGTCATCCGCTCGGCATTCCCATCCCGCACACGGCGATCATCCCGAACAACAAGGAACGCCTCGGCAGAACGTTGGCGGGTTTCCTGCGCACCAACTTTCTACGCACCGGCATAGTTGCACGCAAAGTACAGACGATGGATGTCGCAGGCGCGATGGGGCGATTCCTGACAACGCCGGGGTCCGGCGAAGGCCGGATGCGGATGGGGGCCTCTCGGCTGCTCGGCGACATTGTCGAATCGCTCGATGACGAGAGACTAGGCGGCATTGCCAAGGGTGCGGTGCGCACTCAGCTCGAAAAGCTCGATATTGCACCACTGCTAGGACAGTTGCTTGCCGCGATGATTAAAGAGCGGCGACATTTACCCGTGCTTGATGGCATCATCGCCTGGGCCGCCAAGACGCTGGAAGCCAATGAACATATCATCCGTGCGATGGTTGAAGAACGCGCGGGCACCATCATGCGCTGGACCGGGCTTGATGACCGACTGGCCAATGCGATTGTGACCGGTCTAGAAAAGCTACTTGGCGACATGGCCGAAGACCCAGACCATCCCCTGCGTGAAAAGGGTGAAGAAGGGCTGGAAAAGCTGGCGTACAATCTGCGCCATGACAAGGAATTGCAGGCGAAGGTCAATCACTGGAAGCAAGAACTGCTCAAGAACCCTGCTTTTGCAAAATGGATTGACGGGTTGTGGGGCCAGGGACGTGATGCATTGCTGAAAGCAGCTCGCAATCCTGATGCTGCACTGGCCGGTAGTTTTGGAGAAGCACTGACCAAGCTGGGTGCGACCTTGCAGGACGATGAGCGGCTGAAGCGGCAGATCAACCGTTTTGCCCGACGCGCCATTGTGGGAACAACCGAAAGTTACGGCGACAATATCGTCAGTCTGGTATCCGACACAATCGGCGGTTGGAACAGCTCTACCATCACGGATCGCGTGGAAAATGCGGTGGGCAGTGACCTTCAATTCATCCGCATCAATGGGACATTAGTCGGCGGCATTGCCGGTCTGGTCATTCACGCCATTTCGCTGGTTATATAGCCACTCAATTCGCAGCTTTGATCATATCCTCGATGCGCACGAACTTCTCGCGCGGAGCTCCTTCTCTTGCGCGTGCAATTTCCGCTTCCTCAATCTTCTTCCAGTCTGAAAACTTGACGATTTGAACGCCGCGTTGTTCGAGCAGCGCATCGAGTGCCGCACGCCCCTGCTTTCCTGCTCCGTCTGCGATGTCGTCGGCAACAGCTTCGATGATCATATAACCATCGGGACGGTTGGTACCGATTGTTCCTGAAGGCCCGCGCCGCGCCCAGCCAACGCAGTACAGCCCCGGAAGGATGCGGCCCTCGACATTGGCAAAGCGGCCACGACCATGTTCATAAGGCACGCCTTCGATAGAGGGCGTCTGATAGCCAATACAGGCGACAACCATCGAGCAATCGATAGCGTAAGTCTCGCCAGTTCCCCGGCTGCGCAAGTCGCTATCCAGTTCGGTGCGTTCGACAATGATCCTCTCTACCTTTCCGTCGCCCTCAATGGCGATAGGCGCTGCAAAGAAATCGAACTCAATGGATATCGGCTTCGTCGCCCTGTAGCTCTCAGGAATAGCGGCAAATTCACGCAGGCAGGTGACCGATTTGCGCATGCCGGGTTCGAGGAGTATGTCTTCCCCTTCGTCGGGAAGGTCAGCGCGGGCAACATAGGGACAGGCGCGTTCGAGATGCCCCAGCTCCCCCAATTCCTTGGGCGTCATCGCAATCTGATGCGGCCCACGACGACCGAGGATTGTCACTTCTTCAGTATTCGCGGTTTCGAGCATATCGAGCGCATGGCTGACTATATCCGAACCGCCGAGTTCGACGCGGGTTTTGGAGAGGATACGTGCGACATCGAGCGCAACATTGCCATTCCCGACAATCGCTACATGCTTGCCCTCAAGCGGAGGCTCAAGATCGGCGAAATCCGGGTGGCCATTATACCATCCGACAAATGCCGCACTGCCAAAGACGCCGGGCAAGTCGGACCCTGGAATGCCAAGGTCACGATCATTGGGCGCTCCGGTTGCGAGAATAACCGCGTCATACATGCCGAGAAGCTCGTCTATCGAGATATCCTCGCCGACCATGACATTGCCGACGAAGCGCACATTTTCGGACAGCGCCACACCTTCATAACGCCGCGAAACCGCCTTGATTGACTGATGATCGGGGGCGACGCCGAAACGGATAAGTCCGTAAGGCACAGGCAGCCTGTCGATGACATCAACGCGCACATCATCGCCAAATTGTTTCTGCGCGGCTTCGGCGGTGTAATAACCTGCGGGGCCTGACCCGATGATTGCGATGTGACGCAAGCGCTCCCTCCTTCACTTGCCCGCCAACCTTAAGGTCAGCCTCTTCTCCGAATAAGAAGCATAAGCAGCGAAAATGTAAATGCAATCAGTCGAATGCAGCGGAAAGCGCTTTTCCCCCGCTTCTTATCCGCCTAATGCTGGGGATATGAGTGTAAAGTTTCCAAACCTGTTGGCGGCGACCGCGCTGTTGCTGACAATGCCGGCGTGCAAAGAGGTTGAAAAACAAGACGACCGCCCGGAAACTTCGAAGCAATTTCCCCAAGCTGATCGGGCCGTATCGCAGACCGGTGACACAGAATTTTCTACCGAAGCCGCACGCGACGAGGCGGGTGAAGCGACAAAATTGATGAACTGGGCTGCCATCGAACCGGGAATGACGGTCGCCGATATAGGTGCTGGCGAAGGCTATTATACTGTGCGCTTGGCTGAACGCGTCGGCGTAAAAGGCCGTGTTCTGGCGCAGGACATCAATCGCGGTGCACTCGACCGGCTCGGCGAACGCATCTCACGCGAGCGGCTGGACAATGTCGCGATCAAGGAAGGTGGCATCGACGATCCACGCCTCCCCGCGAACAGTTTCGACCGCATCTTCATGGTGCACATGTACCATGAGGTGACCGAACCTTATGCCTTCATCTGGCGTCTGCGTAGCGCGTTAAAATCCGGTGGGCAGGTTATCGTTGTTGACCGGGACCGCGCGACCAAGCAGCACGGCATTCCGCCAAAACTGCTGTTTTGCGAGTTTGACGCTGTCGGCTACCGCTTGGTCGAATTTGCCGAACGGCCCGAAGTCGGCGCCTATTTCGCCCGCTTTGAACGCAAGGGCAAAGCCCCTGCCCCGGCTGCAATCAAGACCTGCAAGGAAACTGCGAAGCGCAGTTAAGCCGCCTGTTTTTTCGCTACCTTGGGCCGATCAAGGAATTCGCGCATCGCGGTGATACTTTCCTCAACATGGCTGAGCATGAACAGATGTCCGCCATCATCGATGATGAACAGTTCGCTATTTGGGATCAGCATTTTCAGGAAATGGCCATTAGCGACGGGTACAATCTGATCATCGCCACCCATCATGATCAACGTATCATGCTTCATGAAAGGCAGGAAGGGTGCACTGGTCCAGCCAAGCATCGCCAACAACTGATAGAAATAGCCGGTCTTTGACGGCGGCTTGATACGGCCAATATGGCCTTCAGAGCCATCATCTGTTCCGCCGTATAAGGTATTGAAATGCTTGCGCATGAAATCGGGATCGATATAGCGACGTGGATCGGCCATTTTGATCAACGCCTTGGGGTTACCTGGGACCATCAGCATACCTGCCGTGGTCGCCGCTAGGATCAGGCGGTTGACGCGCGGGCCGTTCTGCAAAGTGAACTGCTGCGCCATCGCCCCGCCCCAGCTAACGCCCATGACATCGACCTGCGCCATGTCGTACCGGTCGAGCAGTTGCTCCGAAATCCGCCCCATCATCCACGCATTATAGGGCACCATCGGCTCTGGCGAGCCACCGACGCCTGGCATATCAAAGGTCAGGAAATCACGATCGGGCAGCATATGCGCCAACGGCGCCATCGCCTCGATATTCGCACCTATGCCGTTGAAAAACAGCAACGGCAGCTTGTCGGTTTTGCTCTCAGCCTTCCAGTGCGCGACGCGCAGATTTCGCCCGTCGACTTGCTCCATGCTGAAACGCGGCTCGCGTGTTTTGGTCATGTTTGTTCCCCTGCTGCCCGGGCCGCTGCGGGCGTCTTTTGTTGCGTCGCAGCATAGCCTGCGACGCGCTTTACGCAAGCGTCAATCGAGGACGTAAAGACCCGGTGCATTTTCCATGGGCGGATGCGCTTTGCTGCCGCAACCATTTGGTGCCTTCACCTTCTTGCCCGAGCGCTCAGCAAGCCATTCTGTCCAGAACGGCCACCAGCTACCGGAATTTTCTTCGGCCCCCTTCATCCATTGCTTTACATCCGCAGGTGGATTACCCTTGGTATTCCGCCAATATTTGGCCTTGGGGTTTCCCGGAGGATTGAGGATCGCCTGCATATGGCCCGCTTGGCTCAGCACAAATTCGACATTCTTCGCGCCGAATAACTGCGTCGAACGATAGCAGGCCTGCCACGGGGTAATATGGTCGGTGGTGCCGCCCAGAATGAACATATCGCCCTTCACCTTGGTCAGATCGAGCGTATGGCCTGCGATATTAAAGGTGCCGGGGGCAGCATAGGCATTGGCCTCAAACAGTTCGAGGAAATCACCCAGCAGGCTCGCCGACAAATTGGTCGCATCTGCGTTCCAGAAAAGGATATCAAATGCTGGTGGATCATCACCGAGCAGATAGTTGTTGATGACATAGTTCCAGATCAGGTCATTGGGCCGCAGCCACGCAAAGCCACGTGCCAGGCTGCTGCCTTCGATCACGCCTTTCTTGGCCGCACGCTGTTTTGCGAGGCTGATGCCGTTGTGACTGACAAGCGAGCTGGCCTCGGTATCACCCGGCTTTGGCTCAAGCACGCAGACCATCATGGTGATTGCATTAATCCGGTCGTCGCCATCTGCCGCCATACGCGAGCACAGCACCGACATGGTTTGGCCGCCCGAGCAGCCACCTGAGACGTTGACCTTTTCGCTGCCGGTAATTTCGCAAACCACATCAACGGCCTTGCGGCATGCCTCGATATAATCGCCCATTCCCCAGACGCCCTGATCGTGCGTTGGGTTCCGCCAGCTGATCACAAAGGTCTGGAAACCATGCTCGACCTGCCATTTGATGATGCTCTTTTCCGGCGACAGATCGTTGATGTACATTTTGTTGATCTGCGGCGGGATGGTGAGTTGCGGGATCGCGTACACTTCCTCGGTCACGGGCGTGTACTGGATCAGCTCGAACATCTCGTCTCGGTAGACGACTTTGCCAGGGGTGGTCGCGATATTCTCGCCCAGCTTGAACGGCTTTTTGTTGACCTGGCTGACCATGCCATCATTGTGAACTATGTCATTATAGGCATTTTGCAGCCCCTTGATCAGGCTCAGACCGCCGGAGTCCACAAGCCGCTTCTGCGCGGTCGGGTTCCCGATCAAGCTATTGGTCGGTGCAAGCGCATCAATGACCATCTGGCTGACGAAATTGGCGCGATCACGCTCGAGCGCATCAAGCTCCAGATCCTCGATCCAACCCTTGATGCCCTTTTGCACCGCCAGATAATATTGCGCACCGGCTTTGAAGAAGGGATTGAAGGTCCAGGCCGGATCCATGAAGCGCTTGTCTTTGGGGTCTGGTGCCAGATCGGATTTGCCGGTCATGATCTTGACCGCATCTTCGGTCAGGCCCGACATAGCCTTGAAAGCGCTGTTCGGATTGGCTGCGGTCTGCCGAAGCATAACACCGATGGCACCCGCAAAATCTTCGCGCGCGAGGCCGGCCAACGGCCCTAGAGCCATGGTCGCATCGTTAGCTGCATCAAATGCGGTTTCGGGAATTGCACCCAATCCCTTTTTCTTGCCGCCACCTGCTTTTGCTTTTGCTTTCTTTTCAGCCATCTGAGCAACCTCTCCTCTTCCTCAACCAAAGAAATTGCACTTCGCGAGAACAACGTCAATCGGCGAAAATCGTTGCCGTTTCGTCTGGACGCGTTGCGGTCGCGCCGATATGCCGAGCGTGAGCTGGGAGGAACCATAAGAATGACCGATTTT
This sequence comes from Sphingomonadales bacterium, assembly GCA_016707885.1. Taxonomy (GTDB): domain Bacteria; phylum Pseudomonadota; class Alphaproteobacteria; order Sphingomonadales; family Sphingomonadaceae; genus Sphingorhabdus_B. Next base: position 70,029 of record JADJGU010000008.1, on the reverse strand, counting down.
TCGTGGGTGGCAGATGCGGCTTCAGGCATCCGCCAGCGCTTCGTCGAAGCCAATGGGCAAAGCTTTGAACTGGCAGAAGCAGGCGACCCGCAATCGCCCAAATTTGCAATCCTGCTTCATGGATTTCCTGAACTGAACTTCTCGTGGAGGCACCAGATGCCCGAATTGGCTGCGCAGGGCTGGCGGGTTTGGGCTCCCAATATGCGCGGTTATGGGGCGTCGTCGAAACCCGAAGGCGTGCCTGCCTATCGCATGGACCATCTGTTAGCCGACGTCGCCACGCTGATTGACCTTGCCAAAGCGGAATCCCCCGCTGACGAAGTGATGCTTGTCGCGCATGATTGGGGCGCGGTGATCGCGTGGATTTTCGCTATCCAGAAAATACGTCCGCTTGACCGGTTGGTTATCATGAACGTTCCGCATCCCAAATGCGCCGAGCGTGAACTGAAATATTGGCGACAGAGGAAGAAGAGCTGGTACATCTTCTTTTTCCAGCTGCCGTGGCTGCCAGAAAAGATGATGCTGGCCAATGATGCAAAGGCAGTGCGCGGGGCGTTCTTTAACTCAGCGGCCAACAAAGACCGCTTCCCGCAACACGACCTCGATATCTATGCCAAGGCAGCGCAGCAGCCCCGCGCTATGCACTCAATGGTCAACTATTACCGCGCGCTGGTGCGCTATCCCGAGGCCCGCGAAGTCGGTGACGCGATGGTCGACACGCCGACGCTGGTCATCTGGGGTGAAAATGACATGGCGCTCGACATTCACCTACTCGACGGGATGGAAGAGTGGGTACCAAATCTCACGGTCCACCGCCTGCCGGGCATTTCGCATTGGGTACAACAGGATGCGCCAGAAGACGTAAATCGCTTGCTTGGACAGTGGCTGGATAGCCCTGCCTGATGAGTGGATTAGAAATCGCTGCTGTTCTGCTCGGCATTGCCAACATCCTGCTAATCATTCGGCGTTCCGTCTGGAATTACCCGTTCGCTATCGCAATGGTATCGCTCTATTTCGTCATCTTCCGTGATGCGAAATTGTACAGCGATGCTGGGCTGCAAATCTTCTTTCTCGCGGTAAACGCTTTTGGCTGGTGGAGTTGGCACTGTAACTGGGCCGATAGAGGAGAAATTTTTGTAGAAAGAATGGACCGTCAGTCACTCCTCTATTGGATATTCGGCTCGCTGTTGGCGATTGCCGTTTGGGGTGGTTTGATGGCAACCAATACCGACGCCAGCTACCCTTATTGGGATGCGGCTGTCGCGATGTTGTCGGTCGCTGGACAGATTTTGATGACGCGGCGCTATCTGGAAAACTGGCATTGGTGGATCGCGGTCAATATGATCTCTATCCCGCTATATCTTATCAAAGAGCTATATTTGACGGCCATTTTATACGCGCTGTTCCTTATACTTGCCATCGCAGGCTTGCTCGAATGGCGGAAAGCGCGATTGGTCCAAAATCCGTAGGGCGAAAGTCTCAACAAATTTGCGGATCGGACGGAGAAGGGCCGGAACTCTGTCATGAGTCGCAATACACCAAAGTCCTTGCCCTTCCCCGTCACAGGCGTGCAACGCCTTGTTGCGAACGATTGCACCAATTTCGCAACAAGGCGCTATTCATTTGGGTAGGGTGCTGCTAAATCCCAAATTATGGAGGGTCGACATCTGCTTGCAGCATATGATGCTGTGATTTCAGACATATATGAAGCTGCGCTCTCCCCTGCGCATTGGGACGTGGCGCTCACCTCGCTCATCAGCCATTTTAGCCCGCCGCGTTGGGATGTGGCGATGCTGGTCTGGGAAAGGCTGCATCCGGCCACCGGCCGCTTCATTGGGGCCGCAGGGGTCAATGACTTCGCCCGTGCAGGCTATATTACGATGTTTGCCGGACGGCAGGCGTGGAGCATGGCCGGCCACGGCATCCCTGTCGGTCAAGTCGTGCACAGCGACGAAATAGTTGCACGCGACCGGTTCAAACAGGATGAATTCTACAAAAGTTTCCTATCCAACTGGGATATAGAAGTGTCGATCATCGCCTCGCTCGACCGGCACGGGCATGACCATCTGGGCCTTTGCATGCCAGGGCCGGATCAACGCGATACCAGTGGTCTACGTGAAGCTGTAACTCGGCTGGTTCCGCATATCCAGCGCGCCAGCCGGATCAGTCGCCGGATCGGAGAAGCCGATTTGCGCGCTGCCAATGCGGAGGCGGCACTGGATGCCTCTCCCTCGATTGTCCTGTCGCTCGGTCCCGATCTCGAACTGCTCCATGCAAATGCGACGGCGCAGCGATGGCTGGAAAAGACGCAAGGGCTGGTCAGCTCCAATGGCAAGATGCGCTTTGCCGACCGCGAAGCGCAGGAGCGGCTGGCACGACTGGCGCGCGGCGAAGGTGATGCACGCACCGAAAATATTCCGGTCGCCGATGGGGGGCGCACCGTTTTCCTGGTTGCAATGCGGGTCGACCCGCAAGTTGGGGCAGGATTTGCCAGTGTCAAAGGCGGTGCGACGGTGTTGCTCGTCGGCGGCGGACGGCGCGATGTTTCTGACGAAATTGTGATGCGATTGCGTGACTGGTTCGATCTGACCCCATCCGAGGCCAAGATTGCCGCCTATGTAGCCGATGGCAAGACGATGGAAGAATATGCCCGCGACCGAGGTGTTTCCGTCAACGCCGCGCGCTTCCTGATGAAGGGCGTGTTCGGCAAGACCGGGGTTGGCAGACAAGCTGAACTGGCGGCGCTTTTGCGCGAGGCGCCTTTGAACTGGCAAAGCCCGATCGACCGGTTTGTAACCGCACATTAGGGTCAGGATCTGGCGATACTACCCGAACGGGTAGCGAAATCGACCGACTTAATCGGCATTCTGCTGAAATGGTCCGATTCCGGATCGAGGAGAATGCCGTGTTCCGGTCTGTGGTACCCAGTTTCTTCGCATTGGCGCTTGCGTTTGGATTATCGGCAAATGTTCAGGCCGAAGGCGAAGTCGACCAGATTGTTCATATGGACGGGCCGGGCATAGCCGAACCGGTCAGCGGGAATTTGAGCCTGCAGCAGCGTCGTGATCTTTATGCACCGCGCGGACCACGACCCGGTCTGTACAAGATCAGGGCGCTGCATTCCGGAAAATGCATTGGCCATCATGCGGCACTGGGTTTGGAAAATTCCTATCTCCTGCACAATGATTGTGCATGGTCGACTCTCAGCTGGTTTGTCCTCCCCCACCCTGACGGTGGTTATACGGTCCGAACCAACATGGACCATTTGATTACCGAAAGCCGGGCGAATGTTCCGGGACAAATCGGTAATTGCGCCACCGTTGCCCGAGGGGTCGTTTTCGGCCCGGCGCGCATCGACCTGAAAGGCTGCGATCTGCCTGCAGGTGCTAGAGACTGGTCGATGGCAGGCACAGAAGACCAGCGTTTCATGATATTGCCAGTCGGGAAGGACACCTACGAGTTCAAAATGCTCACCGGCGGAGGTGACAAAGGCGATTGCTGGTCGGTCCGCGGCGCGTCTCGAGACAAAGCCGACCTGATCCGTTGGGGCTGCAACAGCAATTCCGACCAGCGCTTTATGCTCGAATGGCAAGGACCCGTGACTCCCGGCTTCGAAACCAGCTTGCTTGCGCGCACCCTCTGGGCTGTCACCCCCGATGGTCCCCGCCGCCTCTCGCCAGCCAATGGCGTCGATTTGCAGGGTGTCAGCTATTCCAGCTTTGAAACCATCGCCGACAATGGCGATTATTGCATGAAGCGGTGCGCCGAACTCACTAACTGCAAGGCATGGACGTGGTCCGCCGCGGGTTATGGCGGAAATGCCAAGCCCATGTGCCAGTGGAAAAATGGCAGCTTCGCGCCAATCAGCCGAGGCAAATCCGCCATGGGCAAACTCTTCAGCGGGATAGTCCGGCCATGATGAAAAAGTTGCTCACGCTATTGGCTTTACTGTCGGCGAGCGCCGCAATCGCCCAGGGCAAAACCCGTCCGGCATGGATGCAGCAATTGCCGACGCCTCCCCTATCACAACCCGTATCGATGGCACAGATGAACGCGTTGGGGATCGGGGCGTTGCGACCGGCCTATTATCTGATCCGGCCAACCAATGCGCAAATGTGCATCAGTCAGGCGCCCGGAGGGCTTTTAGAGAAACCGCATTTGAAACTGGCGAACTGCAATCCTGCCGACCAGCGGCAGTTGTTCGCAATCGTCCAGTTTAATCCCCAACAGCATGCGACCATCCATTCCGCCGGGAAACTGGAGGGTACCAACCTGACCGAATGCGCCAAGTCGGCTCGCGGCGTCGTTTTCGGGCCCTCGCGGGTTGACTTGTTACCGTGCACCGATGGCAGTGAGCGCGATCATATAGAGGTGTCGTGGCAGCCATCGCGTTCTGCCTTTCGGATCGTGCATTTCAAGGAAGAAAAGGAAATCAACGAAGAATTGACCGCCGAAATGCATTATCGGCCATCTTGCTGGGCGATGCGTGGCGGTGGCCGCGGCGAAGGAACCGACGTCATCCTATGGCCCTGCGAGGAAGGCTCGGAACAATTTTTCGATATAGTTGAAATTCGCCAGCTCGAACGAGACACGCTGCACTGGGATCGCATCCAATATTCCAAATGGTGGTGGCACATTGACGGCTACCGCCAGGCATTCATGGCCGAAGGTATTTCATTGGGCGGTATCGATTATGCCAGCTTCGAAACCAGCCACGACTTTGGCAATAGCTGCGTGCGACGCTGCCTGGAGGATGCCGCGTGCAAGGCGTACACATGGACCAGCCCGGATTATGAGGCTTATCTCGGCGCACAAGGTAACCGAACCTCGATTTGCCATTTGAAATCGAACGTCGGCACGCCGCTCTTTCGCGGTACCAACTACAGCAATCTTGTTAAAAGCGGGGTTATTCGTCCCAGATGACATTCCGTGCCGAGGTCTTAGCGGCAGCCTGCAGCCGGCTGGTGCCCTCTGCCGATCCCCCCCCCGAAACAAGCGGACTACATTGGGTTAGCGTAACTCGACCACCCATTTTACACATCTCACCGCAAGTAAACGCACTTGCCAACGCTCTTAATTTGACTTTAACCCCGTCTGGTTACAATCGGTTCCGCAATAGAGCCCGTTCCTGAGCCTTCAGGGGATATTGGCGGGGGGGGGTCAAGGGTCGAAGTGTTCGGTAAACGTGAAACAGGACTGGCTGCTGTTGGCAGCGGCGGCGATGTGGTCATTGCCGACGCAATGATGCAGCCGTTGCGCAGTGTTTCAGTTCCCGATTGGCGCCAGCGACTGGCAGCTATCGACTGGGTTCCTGACCTTGGCGAAGACATCGGTTCGCTCCGCTGGTTTCGAGGGCTCGGCACACTTACCCTGTTGAGTGTCGCGGCGCTCTCGCTCGTTCCCGATTTCGGTCCTGTTTATGGTGCCCAGCCCGCTATGCCCACTTCTGCGCAAATGGAAGAAGCGCGCGCACAGATGATTACGCCGCTGGCTTATGGCAGTGATACTGGCCGCCGCATGGCTGCAAATGATAGTGTGCGTGCGCTCGCCGTCAGCCCCGAACGCCCGCGCATCGAGTTAACCGCAACGCTGGGACGGGGCGACAGCTTCGCTCGTGTGTTGCAGCGCGCTGGCGTAGGTGGAAATGATGCGACGCAAGCATTGGCTCTTGTCAGCAGCGCCGCTTCCACAGCCGACATCGAACCGGGAACACCAATTGCGATCGTGCTAGGCAGGCGTACCTCGAAAAATTCTGCTCGACCCCTCGAAAGCCTGGATTTTCGCGCGCGTTTTGATTTGCGTCTTGCGGTCAACCGTTCTGCGGCGGGCGGACTAACTCTTGATCGCCAGCCTATCGCGGTTGATGCAACTCCGCTGCGCGTGCGCGGCGTAGTCGGCCCCAGCCTGTACCGATCCGCGCGCGCCGCAGGCGCGCCTGCAGAAGCCGTGCAGGATTTCCTGAAAGTCATTGCCAGCCGAACCCAATTGTCCAACATCGGCGCGACCGACGAATTCGATCTGGTGGTCGAATATAAGCGAGCTGCAACGGGCGAAGTGCAAATCGGCGATCTGATGTTTGCCGGTATCGAGCGCGGCGGCAAACCGCGCATCCAGATGCTTAAATGGAATGTCGGCAATGGCAGCCAGTGGTTCGAAGCGTCGGGCGTTGGTGAATCACGCGGGCAATTAAGTCGTCCGGTCAACGGTGGGATCAGTTCCGGTTTCGGCATGCGCAGACACCCCATTTTGGGATATAAGCGCATGCATAGCGGGCTCGATTTCAAGGCTGGATATGGCGCACCCATTTTTGCAGCGACCGATGGTGTTGTGGCCTATGCCGGACGCAAGGGTGGCTATGGCAACTTCGTACAATTAAACCATGGCGGCGGCATCGCTACCGGCTATGCCCATATGAGCCGTATCGTCGCTGGCCCGGGGCAGCGCGTACGGCAAGGCCAGATTATCGGCTACGTCGGCTCGACCGGCCTTTCGACCGGCCCGCATTTACATTATGAACTGTATCGTGATGGACGCCCGGTCAACCCGCTGTCGATCACCTTCACCCAGCGCGCACAATTGTCCGGTGGTGATCTGTCGCGCTTCAAGGGTGAACTGGCCAAGCTGAAAGCGGTCAAACCAGGCGCGGCCCTTGCCCCTTTGCCAGCTGCCAGACGTCCGGAAAGCAACGAACGTGAAATTGACCGGATCTCGGCAGCGAAAATTGGGTCGAGCAAGCCTGCCGGTTAAGCCGTTGAGCGAAACGGCATCGTCGGCTAGGGAACGATTATGACCAATCCAAGCTATCCAAACACCCGCCTGCGCCGGAGCCGCGTCACGCCATGGAGCCGCGCTATGGTGCGCGAGACGGTGCTGACGCCTTCAGACCTGATCTGGCCGCTGTTCATCACTGAAGGTGAAGCTGTTGAAGAGCCGATTTCCTCACTGCCCGGCGTTTCGCGCTGGTCGGTCGACCAGATTGTTATTCGCGCGAAGGAAGCGATCGATTTGGGCATTCCATGCATCGCCTTGTTCCCCAACACCCAGCCGGATCGGCGCAGCGATGATGGCGCGGAAGCGCTCAATCCCGACAACCTCATGTGCCGCGCCATCCGCGCGATCAAGGAGGCGCATAGCGATGCCATTGGCATCCTGACCGATGTCGCGCTCGACCCCTATACCAGCCACGGGCAGGACGGGCTGGTGGACGAGGCAGGCTATGTTCTGAACGACGAAACGGTGGGCGTGCTTGTCGACCAGGCAGTCAATCAGGCGCGTGCTGGAGCGGATATTATCGCACCCAGCGACATGATGGATGGCCGCATCGGCGCAATCCGCCGCGCGCTCGAAATGGACGGGCATATGAATGTACAGATCATGAGCTATGCCGCCAAATATGCGAGTGCCTTTTACGGCCCGTTCCGCGACGCGGTCGGCTCGCGCGGGCTGCTCAAGGGGGACAAGAAAAGCTACCAGATGGACCCGGCCAACAGCGACGAGGCCCTTCGCGAGGTCGCGATGGATATCGCAGAAGGTGCGGACAGCGTGATGGTGAAGCCCGGCCTGCCCTATCTTGATATCATACGTCGTGTGAAAGATAGTTTCCAAGTTCCTGTTTTTGCATATCAAGTATCCGGAGAATATGCGATGATCGAAGCCGCAGTGTCTACCGGAGCCGGAGACCGCGACGCCCTCGTCCTCGAAACCCTGACGGCCTTCAAACGCGCTGGCTGTTCAGGCGTACTGACCTATCATGCGGCGCATGCAGCTCGGTTGTTGAACGCATAATAGCGGCTTAGATCCTCCGAACCAGGCCCTCTGCAAACAGGACACAGCCCAGCCACGACCCCAGAAACAGGATATCAGCGGCAAGGCCCTTGGGTGGCTCCCCCGTGAGTATGTAGATAGGGAAAAAGACCATCGACACCACGGTCGCCCCAATCCCGATTGCGTAGGCGCGGACCATCCAGTTGCGGTGGCGAAAAAATTCCCGCTTGCAGATAGCGTACATTGCGCAGACCAAAGCGACGCCCAATGCGATTCCGAACAGCAACCGACCAGCGTTGACCGCGGGGGAGTATGCGTCTGGAAAGTGCCAGAGCAGGCCAAGCGAACTTAGGGACAACATCGCCCCCGCCGCGACAAACATGCGCCCCAAGAAGCGATGCATAAACCCGTATTTCCGGCGCACGGCTCGACTGAACTGGATAGGGCCTAAAAGGCCGAATGCCGAACCGCCGAGAACATGGATAAAATGCCAGATCGGCGCGGCGCCCAGACGCTGACTGTCTTCAGGCAGCGCGCCAAGCGGGATTTGCACGACTTGCACTGCCCCCAATATGGTTCCCAGGAAAGTCCCAAAGTATAATGTTGCCAACAGGACCCCAGGCTTGCTGAACCAGTTCGATACCCTATCGCGCATTGGTTGAAAGCCCACGGATCGTAGCATTACGCATTGGCGCCCCTACCTCAAAACCTGTAAGTCAGGCCCAACAGGCTTTGCGCCTCCCATTTCTGTTCGATTGCCCGACTTTTATGGATGGATTTGTCCAGTGCGGTTGCCCCGGCCATAGCAATCAACGTCAGCCGATCATTGAGTTGCACCGCCATCGAGATATCGCCGCCAAGATTCAGGGCATCGTCGAGGATCGCGGTAACTGGCAGAATAGTCCGCCGCCCTTTTCTGATCATGCGGGCGCGCTGCACCGTCGTTATGCCGTACATATAATTGGCGGCCTTCTCATCCAGCCAGCTCGCCTGCACAGACGGCGTGATCAGGAAACGGCCGGTCGAAATCGGGTAGCTGTAACGGGCAATGACCTCCGATCCGTTGAACTTGTCGGTGACATCGTGGCGCAATTCGGCACTGACGATGCCCAATTTGCTTTCGAGCGAGAAACGCGCGCCAGCATCGAGGGACAATTTCTGACGATCCCGTCCGCTCGGACTGCGCGCCACAACAAAAAGGTTCACCGATGGCTTTATGCTGCCCGTCTCCTTTTCGAACTGAACGCCTGTCTCGGCGACCTCAAAATAATAGGCACCCTGCTTTATCGATATGATGGGGATCAGATTTGTCTGTGTCGAAGCCGCGTTGAAAGGGGTATATTGATCGATGAACCCCACACCAACGACGATGTGATTTTCGGTTTGGACTTCTTCATTCTCTTGTGCGTGCAGGATGGTCAGGGGCGAAAGTGCAACCATTGCTGCGATAGTTATTTTTGTGATTGTCATGGCTGTTATCTGGGTCCTGTTTTGTTTTGTGCAGAATAACCAATCCAAGCGGTTGAAACCGGTGAATGGCCTGAGCAAAATTGATGACGGAGATAGTTCCGGGGAAGACCGAATGTTGCACGCCGGGGTAGGTTGGGGGCGGGGAGTAAAGCAATATTCGATCTTCACCCGGGAAAGGGAAGGTCATATCCATGGTTGAAGGAAGATATGAACTTCCCTTTTGACCAATCCTAACTGCTCACCAGACCGTTCAATTTTCGATCGGCGGGAGTGAGGCATGGCCTAAGCACCTTGATTACGACCCAAGGGCTTATAATGCTGATTTTTCCTTGCGTGGTTGTTCATTTGGGTGTGTTGCACGCTGAAATATCCATACGAATTCCGATTCACAATTGCGACATTCTCTATTTCATCTATACATAAATGTATGGATTGGCGTTCGATGAAATTTGATTGGAACAGAGCTCGCGCTTTTTTGGTAACCGCGGAGGAGGGTTCGCTTTCCGCCGCAGCTCGTGCGTTGGGAATGACACAACCGACGCTCAGTCGACAAGTCGATGCTTTGGAAGACGAGTTGAGCCTGATCTTGTTCGAGCGAGCAGGCAGAGGCCTGATTTTGACGCCGAACGGTCTCGAATTGCTGGAACATGTGCGCGGCATGGGTGAGGCCGCATCCCGGCTATCACGAGCTGCTTCAGGTCAGTCACAAACCATTGAGGGCTCAATTTGCATCGCAGCGAGCGAGGTCTATAGCGCTTTCCTCTTACCACCGATCATCGAGAAATTGCGTCAGGAATATCCCGGTATTTCGATTGAAATCGTGGCTTCCAATACTTCGTCAGACCTGTTGCGCCGCGAAGCGGACATAGCGATCCGGCATGTCGCATCGTCGCAGCAAGATTTGATTGCCAAAAAAATTCGGGACGACGAAGCCTATTTCTACGCAACTCACGATTACCGCGCCATGGTTGGGAATCCTCAAACCGTTGCCGACCTTCAAAATGCCGATTTTCTTGCATTTGCAAACAATGAGCCGATGGTGAACATGCTCGGTGTGTTGGGCGTTGATGTCACCAAGAACAATTTCCCGATCGTTTGTGACAATCATATCGTGCAATGGCAACTCGTCAAACAGGGTGTCGGAATCGGCGGCATTTCACAGATTATCGGTGACGCAGAGCCGAGTGTTTGCCGGATTGTTCCCGACATGGGGCCGATTGTTATTCCCATGTGGCTGGTCACGCATCGCGAATTGAATAAAAGCAAGCGGGTGCGAACAGTGTTCGATTTTCTTATCGCGGAACTATCCCGAAGACCATTGGCTTTTACGGAAACCAGATAGTTTTCACTGGACAAAAAGCAGTTCCGGTCTGATCTCCGACGATCGCCGCGACATGTCGTTACATGCCAAAATTTAGTACCCAGCTGTGATAGAAAAATGCCAGAGATAATAGCCGAAACCGCACGCCTCATCCTCCGTACCGAAGCCCCCGGCGATGTTGATCGCTGGATGGAGGTGATGAATACGCCCGCGGTAACACATCATCTTGGCGGGGTGCAGGAACGGCATCAGGTTGAGGCAAAGTTTGCGCGCAATGCGGCGGGGATAGCGAAAGACGGTTATGGCTTTTGGTATTTGCAGACCAAGGTCGACGGTTTGATGATCGGTCATTGCGGGATGAGCCCGATCGACGTTGTAGCAGCGGGACCGGTACTAAACACCGGCATACAGATCGGCTGGAGCATCGCCGAAAGTCACTGGCGGCGAGGCTATGCTATTGAAGCGGCGATCGCCGTCATCGAATTGGCCTTCGACCGTTTTGGCAAGGAAGAAGTTTTTGCACAGACCAGCGATGCCAATCGTGCATCATGGGCAATGATGGAAAAGCTGGGAATGGAACGTGCTGCAGAATTCGACTATGTCGATCCCAACTATCCGCCTGAAGAGAACCCGACGATTATCTATCGGTTGAAGCGGAATGATTGGCCGGCATAAAGGGTTAGTGCAGTTCAGGCCCGGCAGGCGTTGCCATTTTGCAATTAGATGTTTGGCATGTATTTGGTCTAACGCGGCAATAAGAGGGCAGCGTGGACCTGTATTCGATCGTCAAAGTCCTGCATATTATCAGTGCCACGATCTTGTTCGGCACCGGGATTGGCATCGCTTTCTTCATGCTGATGGGGGTGCGTTCCAAGGAGCCGGGGGAGCGCCGCTATGCAGCGCGGTTCACCGTTGTCGCGGATTTCACCTTCACCTTGCCTGCCGTCATCCTCCAGCCGCTGACCGGGGCATGGCTTGTCTGGCAGGGCGGCTTTATCTGGACCGATTACTGGCTGGTCGTCACCTACGCGCTCTACATGCTGGCCGGTGTGTGCTGGATTCCAGTCGTCTACCTACAGATCGCGATGAAACGCATGCTCGACCGTCAGGCAATCGACGGCATATTTGACGAGCGTGCCTTTAACCGCCTGTTCCGCTGGTGGTTTGCGCTTGGCTGGCCAGCCTTTGGCGGATTGATCGTGATATTCGGCATGATGGTCATGAAGCCGACATGGTAAAACGCGTTCTCATCATCGGCGGCTATGGCAATTTCGGCAGCTACATCGCCCGGTCACTCGCAAAAGATCCCGCGATCCGCCTGCTGATTGGCGGGCGTTCGGTTGAAAAGGCGCAGCGTTTCATTGCCGGTCTGGAAACCGCCCATCCGCCCGAAGCCTGCCATATCGACATTGAGGGAAACGTCGCCGCCGCGCTATCGGCGATCGCGCCCGATATTGTCATTCATACGACAGGGCCGTTCCAGTCACAGGACCATAGCGTCGCCCGTGCGTGCATCCGGTGGGGGTGCCATTATCTCGACCTTGCCGACGCGCGCGATTTTGTAGCGCAAATCGGTACGCTCGATATGGATGCGAAAGCCCAGAATGTGCTGGTCGTGAGCGGCGCAAGTTCGGTCCCGTGCCTGACGTCGTCGGTGATCGACCATTATTTGCCTGGCTTCGAAGTGCTCGAACATGTCGATTACGGGATCAGCGCCGCCCAGCAGACCAATCGTGGACTCGCGACCACATCGGCCATCCTCAGCTATGTCGGCAAACCATTTGCAACGATCCGTAACGGACAACCCCACAATGTCTATGGCTGGCAGGATACGCACAGCGAAATCTATCCCGAACTCGGTCGTCGCTGGTTCGGCAATTGCGACATTCCGGACCTGGCGCTTTTTCCATCGCGTTACCCGCAGTTGAAATCGCTGCGCTTTGCCGCAGGCCATGAACTGGCGATCCTGCATTTCGGGACATGGCTGCTCGGATGGGCGGTGCGCCTTGGCCTGATCCGGTCATTGGCGGCGCATGCCGAAATGCTGTTGCGAATCGCCTTCCTGTTCGACTGGATGGGCACCAGCCGTAGCGGATTTCATATGTATCTGACTGGCCAAGGCAAGTCAGGCGAGCAGAAAACGGCACGCTTTTTCCTGATCGCACGATCGGGGCATGGCCCCTATATTCCCTGCATGCCCGCCATCCTCCTCGCCCGCAAACTTGCCCGGAACGAAATGGATCGACACGGTGCCACGCCCTGTGTCGACCTGATCAAACTTGACGAATATCTTGCAGCGCTCGACGGCCTCGACATCACTGTAGTGTCAGACCCGGTAGATGGCTGAACCCCAGAAAGCTTACTCCTATCGCGCCGATCCGGCGGTGCCGGCGTTCGATGACAGCCGGGCTTTGTTCGTGTTCGATGGAGTCTGCGTGCTATGTTCCGGAGGTGCCTCCTGGCTCATGCGACTGGACCGGAAGCGGCGTGTGAATTTGACTTCTGCACAAGGCGCGCTGGGCCAAGCCCTTTACCGCCATTACAACATGCAGATGGACGATTCCTATCTGCTGATCGACGGCGGACGCGCCTATACCGCCTCGGCGGGGTATCTGCATTTGTGCACTATCCTAGGTGGTGCATGGCATGTTCTTCGCATTGCAGGACTCATTCCGGCACCTGTCCGCGACTGGTGTTACGATCAAATCGCCCGCAATCGCTACCGCTGGTTTGGCAAGGCAGACTATTGTGCGTTGCTCAGCGACGAACAGCGAAGCCGGTTGATATCATGAGAAGATGCGGTTGAACAACCTGCGCTAGCGCCCGCTCGTCAAAGCAAGTAATAAGAATGATATGCCTGTGAACCTATTTAAAACCGCTTGCCTGATCGTGCCCACTTTGTTGCTGACCAGCGGGTCAGTTTCTGCCGAAGAAATGGCTTCGCCTGTCACCGTAATTGACCGGCCGAAGCAGCGCAATGAACCGCCCATGATCTTGAACACAGGCCACCACGCCAAAATAACCTGCGGAAACACAACGGATCTCGCAAGCAAGCTGGTGTGCATTTCGTGGATCAACGGCGCATCGGCGGGAAATGGCTGGACTCAATCACGCGCACCGACATTTTTCCCGGATTATTGTCCACCCAGCCTCGATTTCGATCTTGGCAAGCAGAAGGCACTGTTCGTCGAATATCTGGAAAAGGCCTCAGACGGGAAACTGGGCGAGCCGGCCATATTGCTGTTCCGCGAAGCGATGGCGAAGGCCTATCCCTGCGAAGCGAAATAGACGCACCATGCCCACATTCCGCCTCGAAACCCCTCGCCTGATCCTGCGCCAGTGGCGCGAAGAGGATATTGATCCGTTCCATGGCATCTGTTCCGACCCCGTCGTGATGGAAACGCTTGGGCCGTTGATGAGCCGTGATGAAGTCGCGGCGCTGGTGGCGCGGATGTTCCGGATGCAGGAAGAGGACGGCCATTGCTTCTGGGCGATGGAGCGCAAGGAAGACGGCCAGCTTATCGGCTGGTGCGGGATCATTCGCGGGCGGCCGGGCACCTCGATCGAGGGCAAGCCCGAGGCTGGCTGGCGGATGTCGCCTTCGGAATGGGGCAAGGGTTATGTCACCGAGGCCGCGGTCGCATCGGTGCAATGGGCGTTCGACAATCTGCCCGACGAAGCGGTCTGGGCGATCACCAACACCGACAACCGCCGCAGCCGCGCGGTGATGGAGCGGATCGGCATGGTTTATGACCCTGCGCTCGATTTCGATCATCCGCAGGTTCCCGTCGACAGCCCCTTGCTAAGGCACGTTACCTATCGCATTGATCGCGCAGAATGGGTGAGGGATCGGCCAGCAACATGAACGAAGCAAGCGGCTTGCGCGGACGGGGTCTGTTCGTCCTCACCATCTTCACCGGCAGCTTTTTACTCTTTCTCGTTCAGCCGATGGTCGCGCGTATGGCGCTGCCCAAGCTGGGCGGTGCGCCGGCGGTTTGGAACAGCGCGATGCTGGTCTACCAGGCGCTGTTGCTGGCGGGCTATTCCTATGCCCATCGGTTATCACGCGAGGCACCGAAGCGGCAGGCGGGGGTACATCTGGCGGTACTGATCGGCGCAGCCCTGTGGCTTCCCATCAGCTTGGCAAGTTTTACCATCCCGGCTGATGGCTCACCGATTTTTTGGGTGCCCTGGCTGCTGCTAGCCTCGATCGGTCCATTGTTTTTCGCAGTCGCGGCGCAAGCGCCGCTGATGCAGCGCTGGTTCGGCCTCGCGGGCAATCGGGGAGAGCCTTATGCGCTCTATGCCGCTTCCAACCTCGGCAGCTTTGGCGGGTTGGTCGCTTATCCACTGCTGGTCGAGCCCAATATGCCTATCAAGGCGCAGACATGGCTTTGGAGCGGGCTCTACGCATTGCTGTTCCTGCTGGTACTGATGTGCGTCCGAGCTATTTGGAAAGACACATCGAACGCCGCAGCGCAGACAGAAATCAAGGCCAACCCGATAACCTGGAAACTACGTCTCTACTGGATCGCACTGGCTGCGGTGCCTTCGGGCCTGATGCTGTCGACTACATCGCATCTGACCACCGACCTCATGGCGATGCCCCTGATCTGGGTGATTCCCTTGGGCCTGTATTTGCTAAGCTTTACCGTCGCCTTTGCGGACAATCGCCTGCTGGCCAACATAATAAGCCGCTTTGCAGCCTTCGTTCTGCTGTTGGGCGGGGCATCGATATTCATGCTGTGGGGAACGGCGGTCTTTACCGGACTGGGTGTCAGCATCGCGCTGCTCTTTGTATTGGCCGTCGCGCTGCATGCCGAGATGTACCGCACCCGCCCCGATGCATCGCAGCTGACCGAATTTTATCTGATGATGTCGGTCGGTGGCGTGATTGGCGGCTTTTTCTGCGCAATTGTGGCACCTTTGCTGTTCAACTGGACATGGGAACACCCCATTCTGCTGATCGCCGCCGCCCTGCTCCTTCCCCAACTTCGGCTGTTTTCTCTGGGTGAAGAGGAGATATTCGGCAAGTTCGGCTGGACGCTCGCGACAACTCTGATTGCTATCGTGGCGCTTGGGATCGGGATTTATGTCGGCAAAGAATTGGGACTCGAAAGTCAGCGTATCAAGACGGCGCTGATTGCTGTCATCCTGATTGCGGGCGTTCTGGTTACCGGACGCCGCGTCGCGCTCGCTATCGTCCTTGCGGGCGCCATGCTGGCCAACGGTGGGTGGAGCAACCTGACACTCAGCCTCAACGATACCCGGATGCGCAGCTATTTCGGCACCTACACGATCAACCAGAGCAGCGATGCCAGCGTCCGCTGGCTAAGCCATGGCACTACGATGCATGGCATGCAGCTGCGAGATCAGCCGACCTTGCCGATCAGCTATTATGGGGCAAGTTCGGGCGTTGGAATTGCATCGCGCCGGGCAGAGGAAATTTTTGGACCTGGGGCTGCGATCGGCGTTGTCGGCCTCGGCACCGGAACCCTTGCCTGTTACAAGAAGCCCGGGCAGGATTGGCATTTCTTCGAAATCGATCCGCTGATGGTCGAAATCGCCCGCGACCCGAAGATTTTCAGCTTCCTTAAAAAATGTGCTCCTGACACCAAAATGCACATTGGCGATGCGCGGCTGACCTTGGCGGAACAAGCTAAAGGTAGTTTTGACCTGCTGGCGATAGACGCGTTTTCGTCGGACTCGATCCCGCTGCATTTACTGACCAAGGAAGCTTTTGCGGTATATCGCCGCGCACTTAAACCAAACGGCATCCTCCTCGTCCATATATCGAACCGTTATATTGATCTGAATCCTGTAATCGCGGCAGAAGCAGCGGCTGGTGAATGGTCTGCGGCACTTCGTTTTGACAGCCCGCCTTTAGGCGCCGTCAATCAAGGAATGCGGCCTTCACAATGGATTGCGATGAGCCCAGATCCGGGCAAGCTCGCGCAGTTAACCGGTTTGGTCCATGACACACGCCCGGCCTTTTACTATCCCGACCGTTGGATCAAATTGAAATCACCGCGTCCCGATGATCGCTGGACCGACGATTATGCTTCGGTCCTTCCCTATGTCTCTTTCTGGAAGATAATCCGATGATCCATCGTCCCGACGTTTCGATAATCTCCATCCACGGCAAGACACCGCAGGTCGATGATAGTGCATTTATCGCGCCGGGGTGCCGCATCATTGGCGATGTCACCATCGGGCCAGAGGCGAGCATCTGGTATAACTGCGTGCTACGCGCCGACGTCAGCCGCATTGTGATTGGTGCGCGCACCAACATTCAGGATGGCAGCGTTGTCCATTGCGACGGCCCCAAGCCTGGCGAGCCCGAATGCCCGACCATCATCGGTGACGATGTGCTGATTGGCCATATGGCGATGGTGCATGGCTGCACCATCAAGAACCGCGGCTTCATCGGCCTTGGCGCAATCATCATGAATGGCTGCTTGGTGGAGGAAGATGGCATGCTCGGTGCCGGCGCGTTGTTACCGGAGGGCAAAACCATTGGCCCGAAGGAATTATGGGTCGGTCGCCCCGCCAAGCTGGTGCGCGAACTGCCCGAGCCCGCCCTGATCGGTATGCGTATGGGTGTGGCGCATTATGTTGAAAACGGAAAAGCGCACGCAAAAGCGGTCGCCAGCCTCGACTGAAACCCCGAGTCGAACTGTGCTAGCGCATTCGAGCAGCTTGTCATCTGTTGCTCTGCGTCCCTAGCCTTTGGCCATAGCCGGAATTGAACATCCGGCATCCAAAGACAAACAGGGACAAGAATATGAAACTACAATCTGCCGGGCGCTGGTTCGGCGCTGCCATTCTTTTGGGCTATATGCTCGATATCGCCAGCAACTTCTGGCTACAGCCCGGCATTCGAAGCGGTGATGGCGCGATGGGGATATTCGTCGGCGCAGGACAACGACCCGATCTCGTTGGCATGATCGTGCTACTGTCTATGATATCCGGGATAGTGTCGTTGATGGCGGCAGCCTTGCTGTGCAAGGTATCGGTTGGGCGCTCCATATTTTGGCTGTCATTGGCGTATCTCGGCTTGAAAGCCGGCCAATTTGGTCTGGGTGGAGTTGAAATGGCGACGCTGCAACTATATCGCAGCCTCGGCACTGCAATGATTGCAGAGCCCACCGGGCAACTTGTAACGCTAGCCGAGCCGATCAAGCATGTTGTCGCCGGATTGCGCGATGGCCTGCACTTTCCGACGATGCTTACGGGCGGCATCAGCGTTCTACTACTTTATTACATGCTACAGAAATCGGGCTTCATTCCTCGCTGGCTGGGCGGGGTTGGCATGCTAGCCGCTATGTCTCAGATGACCGGTGTGTCGACAGGCCTGTTTGGCAGCGAAGTCAATTTTATCTTTTTGGCACCGCTGGCCCTCGTGCATCTGACGCTTGCTATATGGCTCCTAGTCCGCGGATTTGGCGAATCTGCCAACGTTTGATGGACCAACTGGCCGACGGACGCTTTCCCCTCCGTCGGCCAACTTATTGCTAAAACTTCACCCGCACTGTCATCCGCCCGTTGATCGGAGCACCCGGGGTGATGTTGTTGTTGTTATGGGCGTCTGCGAAATAGTCGGTGTCGAACAGATTCTCGACGTTCACCTGCAATTGCACATTTTCGCTGACATCATAGAACAATGCCGCATCCACGCGGGTGAAGCTGGGCAGCTTCGTGGTCGTGGCGCTGGTGCGGACTGCAGCGAACTGGCTGGATTGGTGGATCACACCCAAGCCAACCCCCAAGGCATCGCTGACATCATAGCGGTTCCAAAGGCTGAACTGGTGCTTGGGCAACTGCGCGAGCCGGACGCTTTCATTGCCGCGCAAGGTACCGTCCTGATATGTGTAGCCCGCACTCACCTGCCAGTCGGACAGCACCCGGCCAGTCAAGGCCAGTTCGAGTCCCTTGGTGCGCGTCTTGCCCACATTGATGCTGGTCAGCGGATTGGCGGGATCGGGCGTGGTCGCATTGCTGCGATCAAGCTGGAACAAGGCCGCGGTCACATTCAGGTTGGGAAGAATATCCCATTTCGCGCCGAGTTCGTAATTGGTGAATTTTTCGGGCGCGAGATTTTCTTGCGTTGTTGTCAGCGACACAAACTGGTCGCCCGAGCGTGGCAGGAAAGAACGGCTGAAGCTCGTATAGATCGAAACATTTTCCTGCGGTTTCCAGATCAGGCCGAAGCGCGGGCTGATTTTATCATCGCTCCGCGCAAAGGGGCGATCAATGGCGGGGATGAAGTCGATCCCGTCAATCTCGAAATGATCATAGCGAAGGCCGACAACGATATCGAAATGGTCGCCGATGCCGATCTGGTCCTGGACATAGGCGGAGAAGAATTCGACGTCGGACACCGTATCGCGTGACGGCGTGGTGAAAGTGACGGTCGGATAGACCGGAGTATTCAGGTTAAAGGTCGTGCCGGGGCTGAACGTGCGGTTGAAACGCATGTTGCGGGTTTTCTGAGCGCCATATTCGACGCCGAAGAGCAGCTTGTGCGCCACCGCACCAGTTTCGATATCCCAGATGAGGTTGGCCTGTCCGATCAGGTTTTCGCGCTTTGTCGGATCCGAATAAGCATCAATTGCAACCGTATTCGCCGCCGTCACGGCACTGTTGGCATACACATTGACATAGAGTTTATCATAATCGCCATAGAGCAAGGTGCTTGTGAATTTCAGGTTGTCTGCCAACTGGCCGTCAAGCCGCAGTTTGGCGATATGCGCCTCCAACGTAGTGCGGTTGATACCCGGCACGCCGAAGAAAAGCCGGTCATAACCGCGAACCGGGGTGTTGGGCTGACCGACAGCTGTGGCGATCGACGGAACACCGCGGTCAGGTACGCGATCATCGTTCACATATTCATAGGAAAGGCCGAGCTTCCAATCCTCGCTGAGGTCAACGGCAAGGTAAGGGTTCCAAGCATAGCGTTCGCCATCAACAAAGCGGCGGTCGCTTTCCATTTTTTCATAGGTTGCGTTGATGCGTACGGCCGCTTTTTCGCCCAGCGGGGCGTTGAGGTCTGCCGACAGGTCCCAGCCGCCAAAACTGTTGATGCTGGCGCGGGCAGCACCGAATGTTTCGTCGGCAATCGGGGTCTTCTGCACACGATTGATGATGCCTCCACCACCACCGCGCCCGAAGATCAACGCATAGGGCCCCTTGAGCACCTCGACCCGCTCGACATTATAGAGCCCGCGATAATATTGCACGTCGTCGCGCACGCCATCGAGGAAGAAGTCGGCTGAAGTATTCTGCCCACGCAAAGTGATCTGGTCGCGATTGCCCTCTCCCTGCCCCACGGTGGTGCCGGGAACATAACGCAGCACTTCGCCAAGACTATACTGTGCCTGATCGTCGAGCTGTTCGCGGGTGACGACATGGATGGTCTGGGGAACGTCGAGAATTGGCGTGTCGGTCTTGGTCGCGGTGACGATATCCTGCGCGACATAGCCGGTGCTGGCGCCGGTGACGATGATCGTCCGGCAATCCTCGCACTGATCGCCACCTTCTATATATTCACCTGCAACAGCCGGAACCGCCAATGCCATCGAAATGGCCAGAGCCGAAATTCCCGTAACACCAATTTTCATTCAACTTGTCCCTTTGTTGAGAATGAATCTCAACCCCCAAACATCGCCTTATTGCGAATTGTTATCATGTGCAATTGCAAAAGCGACACAATGTTGAACTTTTTTCGAAAGGTCATAGAAGGGCTGCAAAGGAGCCTTTATGAAAGCAACCATTTGGCATAATCCGGACTGCGGAACCTCCCGCAAGACACTGGCAATCCTTCAGGAAACACCGGGCATCGACCTGACGGTCATTGAATATCGCAAGACACCCTTTGAGCGAGCCAAGCTGGTGCAGCTGTTCCGCGATGCCGGCCTCTCCCCACGCGAAGCGTTGCGCACCCGCGGATCGCCCGCCGAGGAATTGGGGCTGATCGACGGGGCAGATGGCGATCGTATCCTTGATGAAATGGTGAAAAACGGAATATTGGTCGAACGGCCCTTTGTCGAAACCGCCAAGGGCGTACGCTTGTGCCGGCCGCAGGAAAAAGTGCACGAAATACTGTAGAACATCGTGACAGCGCAGGGAGGACAGGGATGCGCAAATTCTTCAAATGGGCCGCCATAGCTCTGCTCGTCGCGGTCGCGGCTCTTTTTGCATGGGGCTATGCCCCCGACATCCCGGCTGACGAGCTGCGCACCAAATATGCCAATGCCGAGTCCGAATTTGTCGATCTGGGTGACGGCCTGACCGTCCATTTGCGTGACGAGGGGCCGAAGGACGCCCCTGCCCTGATCCTGCTCCACGGCTCCAACGCCTCGCTTCACACATGGCAGCAATGGGTTGACCGGCTGGGCAAGGAATATCGCATCATCCGCTATGATCAGCCCGGCCACGGCCTGACCGGCCCGCACCCAAAGGACGATTATAGCGCAGCAGGCTTTGTCGACGTTGTCGACCGAGTGGCCAAAAACCGTGGCCTCTCCAAATTCTATTTGGGCGGAAACAGCATGGGCGGCTGGGTGACGCATGAATATACCAAGGCGCATCCCGATAAGCTGCGCGGCATCATATTGGTCGATGCCAGCGGCGCGCCCAATTCCCAGCCCAAGGCGTTGCCCATCGGTTTCCGTATCGCGCGCATGTCAGCCCTTCGGCCCATTATGAGTGTTATTACACCACGCAGCGTCATCGAACGCTCGCTAAAGCAGAGTGTCAGCAACCAGTCGGTTGCGACACCAGCCGAGATCGATGAATATTGGGAATTGCTGCGCTATCCAGGAAATCGCGAAGCCACTGGCAAGCGTTTTGCGCATTTTTCCAACCGCTCTTCCACCGAACCGGTCGGCGAAGCTACCCGCGAGGTACCCGCGCTGATCCTTTGGGGCGATGAGGACAAGCTGATTCCGGTCAGCAGCGCCGAATGGTTCGCTTTAACCTACAAGAACAGCAGCAAGCAAATCTATGAGGGCATCGGCCATTTGCCGATGGAGGAAGTCGCCGATAAAAGCGCTGAGGATGTACGCGACTGGCTCAGTCGAGCCAACTCAGCAGCCAAATAGGTCAGGCGACACTGCTGCGTTGAATATCCGAAAAGAGCGCGCAGGCATCATTGATGACCATGGGGCGACCGAAGTAATAGCCTTGGATCTTGTCGCAGCCAAATTGCTGGATCATCGCCAGCTCGGCCTCATTCTCAACGCCTTCGGCTGTCGTCGCAATGTCCAGCGCATCCGCCATGGCAACGACTGCGCGAATGATCGCGATACATTCGGCCTTACCTTTGGAAGCACCGGTCACAAAACTGCGATCAACCTTGATGGTATCGAAGCGGATATTGCTGAGATAACCAAGCGAAGAGTAACCTGTACCGAAATCGTCGAGCGACAATTTGATTCCCAATTTGCGTAGCCGGTCTAGAATCTGAACCGCAAGTCCCCCGTCACGAACAAAAATGCTCTCGGTAACTTCCAATTCAAGCCGCCATGCAGGCAGTCCTGTATCATGCAAAGCCTGCACGACCGTTTCCACAAAAGACGGGCTCGTCAATTGATCAACCGAGACATTGACTGCAACCTTGATCGAAGAAGGCCAGTTCATCGCATCCATACATGCTTGGCGAAGCACCCAGTTGCCGATGGGTACAATCAGCCGTGCATCTTCCGCCACTGGAATGAATTTAGCAGGCGAAACATTTCCGAATTTGGGATTATTCCATCGCAACAGGGCTTCGAAACCGACAACCCCATGGTCGCCATTAGCCTCTACCACAGGCTGATATTCGAGGTGGAACTGGTTACTTTCAAGCGCGTTGCGTAACTCAAATTCGAGAACGCGTCGTTCTTCGGCATTTGCGTGCAGTTTATGTTGATAGCTGTGATGGGTATTCCCACCCTCTTCCTTCGAACGATAGAGGGCAAGGTCTGCACTGCGCATCAACAGTTCAACTGTTCGGCCATCCATCGGCCCGACCGCACTACCGATGCTGGCACCAATATAGAGTGTATTCTGATCGACTTCATAAGGTTTAGAGATAGTATCAATAATCCGCTTGCTGACTTGCGCGACATAATTGGCATCCGATGCGTCCTTCAACACAACGGCAAATTCATCGCCACCAAGCCGTCCACATAGCTCGTTTTCGGACATGATCATTTTCAGGCGTTTGGCGACCTGTGCGAGCAAGCGATCACCAACCGGGTGACCTAACGTATCGTTGACCGCTTTGAACCGGTCGAGATCGATCATCATGAAGCCGCAACGGCGCCGCCAGCGATCAGCATCCGCCAGCGCCTGCCCCAGCGCCTCGGTCAATTGCAGACGGTTTGGCAGGCTGGTCAGCGTATCAAAGCGTGCGAGATGCGAGATTTTTTCCGCCGATTCACGTTGTTCAGTCACATCCGAACCGACACCTCGAAAACCTAAAAAGCTGCCATCCTCGGCCTGACGCGGAGAAGCAGAAAGCTCCCACCAGCGACGTTTTCCATTTATGGTCACTGGCACAATGAGGTTGGAGAATGCCTCGCGCCGTTTCAATTTATCGGCCAAGTTGTGAAGCTCGTCCGGGTAACGCCCAGTTTCCCAACTGTCGCCCGCAATAAGTTTGAGCAGCGGCTGGCCCTCAATCACCTTGGCTTCGGACTCCAGCGCAAAAGCGAACCGAGGGCTGGCGTGCGAAATGCAACGCCCGGTGTCAGTCTGCCACAACCAGTCTGCTCCGCTGTCTTCGAACTCCCGGAGCAGCAGGCTCACTGTCTCCGACTTTTCCTGCAAAACATTGCTCGCAAATTCATACAATATCTGCGCTTTTGCGCTGCGCAGAACCCCAAAGATCATCAGCGTTGCTAATGCGACAGTGGCAAGGGCAAGATAATACTCGCCGTGCATCACCCAGCCGATGACACCTCCCACAGATGAAGCGCCGATAAAGGCTGTTGCCACAATCGGCAGGCTCGGGTTCATAAGCGAGGCATACACCATCATCGCAAGGCAAACCGACCATATCCCCAACCATTGCGGCATGGCGCCAAAGGTGCCAAGTATCGGTAGCGCGCTTCCCCAAATCAGCCCGCTGATGCCCGCATGCTTGCCCATGCGAAGAAATTCGTGACGCGTTGCCCGACCGCTTTCAATCAATTGCTTGTCGCGGAGATTGGTTGCCCAAAGGACGGAATATCCGCCCATCGCAGCAACCCAAAACCCGGTGGCCCATAAAGGGGCCTCGCCAAAGTTAATCGCGAATATCAACAGGACTGATATGGCAGCGACCGAAAAATGCGCCTTGGCAAGATCACGCAATGACCGCGCCTGGATGTCCTCCAGTTGTATCGACTCTATCCCACCAGGATCTTCAAAACCCAAAAGGGCCTTGGCGGATATATCCCGAGGCAAGCCATGCGATGAATCTTTATTAGTCACTCTGCAGGCATAACCGGAGAAACTTACTTAATCGTAAGCGTACCATCCCGAAAGCGCGTAAAATTCTGCGGTTTTTAATCTATGCGGCTATGGCGTAAGGCTGGATTTCACCCGAAAGATAGAGGTTACGCGCCTTTGCCCGACTTAGCTTACCCGAACTGGTACGCGGCAATGTGCGCGGTGGGACCAGTTCGACCACGCAGTTCATACCCGTTACCGAACGAACCTTGTCCTTGATCTGTTCGCGCAGTTTGGCACGCTCTGCTTCATCAGACGTACGGCACTGCACCAGCACCGCAGGGGTCTCTTCTCCGCCGCTACTGACCGAGAAAGCGGCAATATCACCCGCCTTGAAACCAGGCAATTGCTCTACCGCCCATTCGATATCCTGCGGCCAATAATTCTTGCCGTTGATGATGATCATGTCCTTGGCACGGCCGACTATGTATATGTAACCATTGGACATATATCCCATGTCGCCTGTGTCGAGCCAGCCATCGGACATGCACGCAGCGGTCGATTCCGGATCCCGGAAATAGCCAACCATCAGCGACGGGCCGGTGCACCACACCTTGCCGATCACGCGATCGGGCAGGACGTTGCCTTCGCCGTCGCGTACCTCGATGGTCATGTCCTTCACAGCCTTGCCGCAATTTACGATGGCGCGATAGCGGGTCGGGCGATCGGGTGATCCGGACACGCCTGTCAGTTCGCTTTCTTCAACCAGTTCAACTTCGATGCCTTCGCCCGGCGGCATAATCGACACTGCAAGCGTCGCTTCTGCAAGGCCATAGCTCGGCAAGAAGGCGCTCGCTTTGAAGCCCGCATCGCCATAGGCATCGACAAAAGACTGCATCACATCGGGACGGATCATATCCGCGCCATTGCCGGCGAGTCGCCAGTGGCTGAGCTTGAAACGCTCCGAAACCTGGCTCTGGCTTGAAATACGGCGTGCACAGATATCATAGCCAAAGGTCGGCGAGTAGCTGATCACCGTGCCATCTGCGCGGCTGATCATATCGAGCCATGCCAGCGGGCGTCGCGCGAAATCTTCTGTTTTCATATAATCGGTCGACACCTGGTTGGCGACGACGGAGAGGAAGCAGCCGACAAGCCCCATGTCATGATACCAGGGCAGCCAGGATACGCAGCGATCCTGCGGCTTCAACTCCATCCCATGGCTATGCGCTGACAGGTTGTTGAGCAACGCCTTGTGCGTTACCGCTACGCCATGCGGGAAGCGCGTCGATCCGCTCGAATATTGCAGATAGCAAATCTCGTCAGTGGTCGCCTGCGGCAGCTCGGTCTTGAGCGCGATGCGATCATTGAACTCGGCCCAGTCGATACCCTCCACATTGCAGCGCCTTGCAGCCTCACCAGCCATTTCGGCGAGTTCGGGCGGGAAGAATAGGGACGAAGGATCGCAACTGTTGAGCTGCACCATGATCTGGTCGATATAGCTTTCCTTGCCACCGAAGCTTGTCGGCAGTGGCAACGGCACAGGCCATGCGCCAGCATAGACACAGCCGAAAAACAGCGCTGCAAATTCGGGCCCGGTTTCGGCGATCAGCGCGATCCGGTCTTCCTTTTTCACGCCATGGCTGATCAGGCGATAGGCGACATCCAGCGCATCCTTGCGCATCTCGCTGAACGGATAGGGCCGCGCCAATTCACCACGCATGTCGTGGAAATTCAGGCCGCGTGCTCCTTGCGCCGCGTAATCGAGCGCTTCCCCCAGAGTTTCAAAGTCTGAAAACCGGCGCTCCAGCGTGTCGCTGGAGGGCGAGGGTGTTAGACCTGTCATGTGCATTCCCTTAATCTTGCGATCCCTAATCGAGCGATGTTACACGACCTTTGGAGTTCAAATTTCGACCCGACTGTGGCAACAATGCGGCGTGGTAGATGAACCAAAACGAAACAGATCGCCTAAGCCACTGAATCCAGTGAAATTACGTGACTTGGCGCTACACTATGTCGGGCGCTACGCCACCAGCCGGAAGAAGCTCTCCGACTATTTGAAGCGCAAATTGCGTGAGCGGGGATGGGAGGATGAAAATCCTGCAGAATTGGATGGCCTGATCGCCGACTTTGTACGCCTCGGCTATATCGACGATGCCGCCTTTGCCGCCGCCAGAGCGCGAACGATGGCAGCGCGTGGTCTGGGCCAGCGCCGGGTAAATGAGGATTTGCGTGCCAAAGGCATATCCGAAATGGATGCACAGGATGCGCGAGATGAAACGGTGGCGCAAAAATGGGATGCCGCCGATCGCTTTGCCCGCCGCAAACGCATCGGCCCCTATGCGACAGAGTCAGCGTCAGACGAACAAAAGCGAAAGCAATTCGCAGCCTTTCTGCGCGCTGGCCATGATTATGAAACAGCGAGAAAATTCGTGAATGCTTCACCCGGTGAAGAAGTGGAGGCAGAGTAGAGCCATGAACCGCCGATTCGTCCTTGCGGCCCTGCCGCTGCTCCTCGCCCTGACCGCCGCTACACCACCGAAAAAGGCGCCGTCGCCCCCTGCCCCGCTTCCTGATCTGGTCAAGATTGTGCTGACTACAGAATTAGGGCCGATCGAATTGGAACTGGACGCGAAGCGCGCACTAATCGCGACCCGCAATTTCGTGCGTTATGTCGATCAAAAGCGGTTTGACGGAATCACCTTCTATCGCGCGATGAAACTGCCTTGGGGTGAACAGCCCAATGGCCTGATCCAGGCGGGCACCCGTGGTGATCCGAAACGTGACCTTCCGCCAATCGCGCATGAAACCACCGACCAGACGGGCATCCTGCACAAGGCGGGCGCGATCTCGATGGCGCGTTGGGCACCGGGGACGGCCAAAGGCGATTTTTCGATCCTGCTCTCGGATATGCCTAGCCTCGATGCCGATCCGAAATCGACCGATCCCGAGGCGCGTGCAGGCTACACCGCATTTGGCCGTGTAACTGGCGGGATGGAGGTGGTCCGCCAGATATTCGAGGCACCGATTTCCCCGACATTGGGCGAAGGTGCAATGAAGGGGCAGATGATTGCCAAGCCGGTCAAGGTGCTTACAGCGCGGCGTGTCGTTGTGCCTTAAGCAAATACAGGCCCTCCCCCAGCCCCTCCCGCAAGCGGGAGGGGGGTAGCGCCGCTTAAAGTCCCCCTCCCGCTTGGGAGGGTTAGGGAGGGCCGAGGCCAATGTTGCAATTACCCCATCTAAATTTTGCTTCACATCATCGTTCGAGAAGCGCAGCACGCGATAACCTTTGGAATGCAGGAAAGAGTCGCGTCTACGATCATATTCCTGATGTAGATCATGGGAATATCCGTCAATTTCGACCACCAACTTTGCTGAACGACATACCAGATCGCAGAAATAGGGACCGATTTGAGATTGCCTCGTGAAGCGATGACCTGATAACTTACCGCCTGAAATAGCGGGCCAAAGCAACCGCTCTGCCAACGAAGCTTCTCGACGTAGTGCGCGCGATCTTTCGATGTCCCTTGCGCGATATTCAGGGCATTTCGTTTGACAGGCCCTCCTAACCCTCCCGCAGGCGGGAGGGGGATTGGTCGATCAGTTCCTCGGAGGTTGGCGGCGATAAGACAGCGCCTCGGCGACATGGATGCGGCCCACGGTCTTGCATCCGGCCAGATCCGCTATCGTCCGCGCGACCCGCAATATCCGCGTATAGCCGCGCGCCGATAGGCGCATCGCTTCGCTGGCTTGCGCAAGCAGACGCTGGCCAGGCTCATCGGGGGTGGCGTGCGCCTCTAGCAATTCACCGTCGAGTTCGGCATTGGTCCGCTTAGCGGTGCCCGACAACCGTTCCGTCTGCAGCTGCCGTGCCGCCAAAACGCGCCCGGCGACCTGCTCCGAGTCTTCGGCTGGGGGTGGAAGGACAAGGTCGGCGGCGCTGACGGCTTCCACTTCGACATGCAGGTCGATGCGGTCGAGTAGCGGCCCTGACACCTTGGACTGATAGTCGGCGGCACAGCGCGGAGCGCGGCTGCAGGCGAGCGCGGCATCACCCAGATGGCCACAGCGGCAAGGGTTCATCGCTGCGACCAATTGCACCCTTGCCGGGAACGTCACATGACTGTTTGCACGGGCGACGCTGACCTCGCCTGTTTCCAAGGGTTGACGTAAACTATCGAGCACAACTCGCTGAAATTCTGGTAATTCATCGAGGAACAATATGCCGAGATGGGCAAGGCTGACCTCACCCGGGCGAACCCGTAAACCGCCGCCAACCAGTGCTGGCATCGAGGCGCTGTGGTGCGGTGCTCGAAAAGGCCGGTTGCGAGAAATCCGCCCGCCCTCAAGCGCGCCTGCAACCGAGGCGATCATTGAGACCTCCAACGCTTCGGCAGGCGTGAGTTCGGGCAATATTCCTGGCAAGCATGATGCCAGCAACGACTTGCCAGCGCCCGGCGGCCCGACCATCAGCAGATTATGACCACCCGCTGCCGCAATCTCCAACGCGCGCTTGGCGGTTTCCTGCCCCTTCACCTGTTTCAGGTCCGGCCCGCGCACCGGCGCTTCTGCAATGCCCGGCTCGGGCGGGCGCAATATCCCCTGCCCTTTCAGATGGTTGAGCAGCGACAGCAGGTCGGGCGCAGCAATGACCTCGACCTGACCTGCCCATGCCGCCTCCGCACCCTGCATGGCGGGACAAATCAGCCCCATTTGTCGCCCCGAAGCATGCAGCGCGGCGAGCAGCACGCCCGGCGATGCCGCCACACGGCCATCGAGTCCTAGTTCCCCCACCACGACATATTGCGCCAGCGTCTCTGTATCCACGAGGCCCATGGCAGAGAGCAGCGCGAGCGCGATTGGCAGGTCGTAATGCGAACCCTCTTTGGGCAAATCGGCGGGCGAAAGGTTGATCGTAATCCGCTTGGGCGGAAGCGACAGCCCTAAGGCGGCAATCGCGGCCCGCACCCGCTCGCGGCTTTCGGCAACAGCCTTATCTGGCAGGCCCACCACAGCAAAGCCCACCATTCCGGGCGCAATCTGGCATTGCACCTCGACAGCACGGGCCTCCAGCCCCAAATAGGCAACGGTAGAAACAATCGCGACCATGGCGCGGCAACTCCTTAGAAACAGGTCCAAAAGTTGCGCCAATTTGGCCACCGCGCGCCGCCAACGGTTAGCATGAAATCGGGCGAAGGCAAATCATGCCTAAATTCCTTTTAACCCTTAGCGATGAGAAATTCGCAAGCGACGCACGTGCAAAGCCGCAGCCATCATGGCAACACGTCCTTCCTTTCCAATCGGCATTGCAGGCCTGCTCGCGCTCATCCTGATCGCGGTGCCGAGCCACGCGGCGACGCTGGAAACCGCGAGCGAAGTCTATGAAATCGAGGAAGTCGTCGAGCCGGATGACGGTGGCACGACCGCCGAGCGATTTGTCGCCCAGCCTTTTGGCGAGATTGCCCCCAGCCGCTCGCCGTTGGCGAGCTTTGGCCCCTTCCACATGGTGGCGCCCGACCGCGCCGAGTTGATCGGTAGTATCGAGAGCGAAACGCCGGAGCAATTTGCCGAAATGCTGCGCGCCTTTCCGGGCTTGAAGCAGATCGACATGATCGAATGCCCAGGCACTGGAGATGACGAAGCCAATCTCGCGCTCGCCCGGATGGTGCGACGTCATGGCGTGATGACTTATGTGCCCGAAGGCGGTTCGGTTCGTTCGGGCGGGGTCGAACTGTTCCTCGCGGGTGCGCAGCGCCGCGCCGCGCCGACGGCCGAATTTGCCGTCCATAGTTGGCGCGACGAGGATGGCTATGAAGCTGATGATTTCGCCGTCAACGATCCAGTGCATCAGGAATATATCGCCTTTTACCGCGAAATGGGGCTGAGCAACAGCGAAGCGCACCGCTTCTACGCGATGACCAACAGCGCACCGAATGACGATGCTCTGTACCTTAACAGCCGCGATCTGGCGCGCTACGTCAGGCTCGACTGAGCTTCTGCCGCTTGATTAGCCGAAGATTTTCCCCTTAAGCGGCCAGCCATGGGGGCTTCACCAATCACTTTCCGGCATGATCGGCGGCCGGGCGACGACCAGCTGATCGTCGACCTGCATCGCTTTGGCTATGCCCCAGAAGGTGACCGGTTCGGCCCGCCTTTCTGGGAATTTGTCGCCGAAACCGTTGCCGAGGCGCAGCTTGACCGGCCAGGCCGCAGCCGCGTCTGGTTCGCAGAAATGGATGGCAAGACTGTGGGTTGCTCGGCGCTGGTCGATCGTGGGGATGTTGGCCAGTTGCGCTGGGTCGTGCTGCTTCCTGAAGCACGCGGGTCTGGTGCAGGCCGCAAGCTCGTCGACCTCGCGCTCGATCACGCGCGAGCGTGCGGACACCATGAGGTTTTTTTAGAAACCACAGACGGCCTCGCCTCATCAATGGCCATTTACGAGAAGGTCGGTTTCGAGACGACCGACGCACATGTTGAGCGCCTTTGGCATGGCGATGGCGAGCACGTCACCATGACGCTTAAGCTCTGAATTTCCAGCGACTTTCTATCCACTCTACCGTTCGGTCCAGCCGAATTTGTCCTCCCGCGCGTTCATGCCTCGCGGCAGCTTCGGACCCCGATCAAGTCCGGGTGACACCGAAAGCGGAACTTTTGACGACATACCAACTAGTCGGTATGTAAAAAATATGTCGAGTCGCAATGCCTCCGCCCCCCGCCCGTCTGCCCGGTCGAAACTGATCGACGCGGCGCATATGCTGGTGCGCAAACAGGGTTATGCGGCGACTTCGGTCGACGAGATTTGCGCAGCGGCGGGCGTATCGAAAGGTGCCTTTTTCCATCATTTCGCTTCGAAAGAGGAATTGGGCGTGGCCGCCGCCGAACAATGGACCGCGCGCGCCGATGAACTGATCTTCACCCTGCCCCCCTGGGTGCGCATCGAAGACCCGCTCGAGCGCCTGCTTGCCCATATCGACTTCCGCATGTTCATGCTCGAAGGCCCGCCAGAGGGCTTTACCTGCTTTGTCGGCACGATGGTGCAGGAAAGCTTTGCCAGCAGCGACACGCTACGGCGCGCCAGCGATGCCAGCATCAGCGCCTATTGCGAACGGCTGGCCGTGGATATTGACGCGGCCATCGCACGCTGCGGAATCCGCGACGGCGTGTCGGCTATAAGCCTGTCCTATCATATCCAGGCGGTGCTGCAGGGCGCCTTCATCATCGCCAAGGCCAAGAACAGCCCCAAGGAAGCGCGCGACAGCGTGCTCCACCTCAAACGCTACATAAAAATGCTGTTCGAAAGAGGAGAAACCGGATGAGCAAGATGATCTTCGTCAACCTGCCCGTGACAGACCTACCCAAGGCGATGGGTTTCTACGCAGCCCTCGGTTTTACCAACAACCCGCATTTCACCGACGCAACCGCCGCTTGCATGGTGTGGAGCGAGTCGATCATGGTGATGCTGTTAACGCACGCCAAATGGCAAAGCTTCACCGATCGCCCGATCCCGCCCTCAACATCCAGCGAAGTGATGATCGCGATCACGCTCGACAGCAAGGATGCGGTGAACGCTTTAGTGGATGCTGGAGCCGCCGCCGGCGGAACGGCAGACCTCAATCCGCCGCAGGACCATGGCTTCATGTATCAGCGCACGCTCGCCGACCCGGACGGCCATATCTGGGAACCCTTCTGGATGGATCCGGCAGCGATGCCGCCGAGCGAATAAACATCCTGAAAAGGGTGGAGATGGAGGAGAAAGAAAATGAGTTACATCGACGGTTTCGTGATCGCCTGCCCCAAGGCAAACAAGGACAAGTTCATCGCACATGCCAAAATGGGCGACAGCGTATTCATGGATCTGGGCGCATTGCGCGTGGTCGAATGCTGGGGCGACGATGTTCAGGAAGGCCACACCACCGATTTTCGCATGGCGGTGAAGGCGGAGGCGGACGAAGAGGTGCTGTTCAGCTGGATCGAATGGCCCGACAAGGCAACCCGCGATGCTGCCTTTGCGAAGATAACGGAATGGATGGAGGACCCCTCCAAGGCCGACCCGCGCATGGACCCCGAAAAGAACCCGATGCCGTTTGACGGCAAGCGGATGATCTTTGGTGGATTCACGCCGATCGTCGAACTCAAAGCCTGAAAGGACGAACCATGACAACATTGCAGGGAAGCTGGCTCTGGTACGAGCTGATGACCACCGATTTTGCCGGTTCGAAGGCCTTCTACGAAGCGGTGGTTCCGGGATGGTCGCTGAGCGCAGGCCCGCCAGAGGCCAACGGCTATGACTTTATCGCCAACGCCGATGGCGGGATGACGGGCGGCGTTCTGACTTTGGCACCAGAGATGATCGAGCATGGCGCAAGACCCTGCTGGCTCGGCTATATCGGCGTTGATGATACCGACGCCAGTGTAGCCGCGATCGAGGCGGCGGGCGGCAAATGCCTGATGCCTGCGCGCGACGTGCCGATGGCCGGTCGCATTGCTATGGTCACCGATTGCTGCGGGGCACCATTTTACGTCATGACCCCGGCACCGCAGCCGGGCGAAGGTGAAAGCACAGCCTTCGCGGCGGAAAAGCGCAATGGGCGTTGCGGTTGGAACGAGCTGATGGCCGGCAATGCGGCCAACGCCATCCAATTCTACACCGGCTTGTTCGGCTGGTCGCTGCCCGATACGATGGATATGGGCGAGATGGGCCAATACCAGTTCATCGCGCATGACGGCGTCACCACGGGCGCGATCATGCAAAAGTTCGCCGAAATGCCGCAAGCGATGTGGAACCATTATTTCTGGGCTCCCTCTATCACCATCGCGCAGGAGGCCATCGTCGCCCATGGCGGACAGGTGATCAACGGCCCGATGGAGGTTCCGGGCGAGGACTGGATTGTTCAGGGCATCGATCCGCAGGGAGCTGTTTTCTCTCTCGTAGGAGGGAAGTAATGACGGCCAAAAATACAATTTGCCTTTGGTACGACAAGGATGCCGAAGACGCCGCCAACTTTTATGCAGCAACATTTCCGGACAGTATGGTTATGGCGGTTCAACGCGCGCCAACTGACTTCCCCGGGGGTAAGACTGGCGATGTTTTGACCGTCGAGTTCACCGTTTGCGGTATCGCATGCATCGGGCTCAATGGCGGCCCAATTTTCCCGCACAGCGAAGCTTTTTCGTTCCAGATTGCGACCGACAGCCAGGACGAAACCGACCGCTACTGGAACGCTATTGTCGGCAATGGCGGTGCGGAAAGCGCATGCGGCTGGTGCAAGGACAAATGGGGCCTCAACTGGCAAATCACGCCCCGCGTGCTGACCGAGGCGATGGCAGCAGGCGGCGATGTCGCCAAACGCGCGTTCGAGGCAATGATGACGATGCACAAGATCGACCATGCCACTATCGAAGCAGCGGTGCGCGGCGTATGATCCTCTACGGCCACCCTTTTTCGAGCTACACCTGGAAGGCGCTGATCCCGCTTTACGAAAAGGGCCTCGATTTCGAATTCCGCATACTCGACGACGCGCATCCAGAGCATTGGGATCAGTTGCGGTCGCACTGGGTGCGCGGGCAGATGCCGGTGCTGGTCGATAAGGGACACGGCGTATTCGAAAGCTCAATCGTTATCGAGCATCTCGATATTGCCTATCCCGATACGCCCCGGTTGATCCCGGACGACCGCGAAGCTGCGTTACGGGTACGGCTGTTGGATAGGGTATTCGATTGCCATCTGGAGGCCAGCTTTCAGGCGGCGGTTTCGGAATATATCCCATGGATTACCGCAACCCCCGATCTTGCGCGCGTCGAACGGGCACGGGGCACGCTTTCGACCATCTATCCGTGGCTGGAAGAGCAGATACTCGAAGATGGTTGGGCTTGTGGAGACGAGTTTTCGATGGCGGATTGCTCGGGCGCACCGGCGCTATTCTATGCCGACTGGACGCAACCCATTCCAGACGAGTGCAAGAAGCTAAAGGCCTATCGCGCGCGATTGCTTGCCCGCCCATCCGTCGCACGCTGTGTGGAGGATGCCCGGCCCTATCGCTCCTATTTTCCCCTGGGCGCGCCTGACAGAGACTGAAGGAATTGAACATGACCGCAAATGCAGAAAATGGCTGGGAACTCTCGGTCACTCGCCACATCAAAGCCCCACCGGTCAAGGTCTGGGACACCATGACCAATCACATCAACGAATGGTGGTGCCCCAAACCCTGGCGCGCGGAGTTTGACAAGCTCGAACGGCGGGCGGGTGGTACGTCGATGTGCACAATGTATGGCCCCGATGGCGAAGTGCACCCGCATCCCGGCACTGTGCTGGCATGGGATGAAGGGCAGCGCTTTGCCTTTACCGACGCCATTATCGGCGACCTGATGCCCGCAGGCCCTTTCATGATTGGCATCTGGAGCATTGAACCCGAAGGCGATGGCACCCGTTACACCGCGCGGTGCCGCCACTGGACTGAAGACGACTGCAAGCGTCACGCTGAAATGGGCTTTGAAGAAGGCTGGGGTGCCTGCGCGGACCAGCTGGTAAGGATGTGCGAGGGTTAAGGACCAAACATTTCCCCTGCGCAGGCTGGGGCCGACGTAGTTTTACCCAACCGTCTCTGTAAACTTCTAGCGGCCCCAGCCTTCGCTGGGGCGACGTGCGCTTGTATTAATGGAAATGTGACCCCACATCCCCTCCATGGCCGCGCGCAAGCTCTCCGAAAACCGCTCCTTCCAATGGGCGATGATCGTGCTGGGCTGGTTCCTGATGATCCTGGCGCCGTTGATTGGATGGCTGCCAGGGCCGGGCGGGCTGATACTCTTCCCCATCGGCCTTGCGCTGGTCCTAAAAAATTCGCTCTGGGCCAAACGACGCTATGCGCGCGTTAGCAAACATCATCCAGAATATGGCGAATGGGCCAATTGGGCGATGCGGCGGAAGCGGTTCAAGACGCGTCCGCCCTTCCCACCCATCGGACGGGACCTGATGCGGCTGTTCCGGCGCGACGATTTTGGCCAAAAACTGCCCTGAGTGATGTTGACTTTTACCCGCCTAAACCATAAAGGCCCGCTCAACACAGGCGGTCGCCGTAGAGATTCGGCGGCTGTTTTTATTCCAATTGCTGATTTTATTGAGGATTTGAGCCATGAAGCGCACCTTTCAACCGAGCAATCTTGTGCGCGCTCGCCGTCACGGTTTCCGTCTCCGCATGTCGACCGCTGCCGGTCGCGCGATCCTGAACGGTCGCCGCGCACGCGGTCGCAAGAAGCTCTCGGCCTAAGCCGGGCGCCTTGCGGTAGCCGCGACATGCGCGGTTACACTGTTATCAAAAAAAGGCCGGAGTTTCTGGCTGCCAACCGGGGGAAGCGCTATGCTACTCCCGGTTTCGTTTTGCTGGTGCACGACCGGCGCGATGACGCCCCGGCCAAGCGGCTAGGCATCACCATCACTAAGAAGGTTGGCAATGCGGTTGTGCGCAACCGCATGCGTCGCCGTTTCCGCGAACTTGCAGCGGAGTTACTGCCCGAATTGGGAAAGGCCGGAGCCGACCATATCCTCATTGGCAGAGACGGAGGAATCGAGCGCGATTTCAGCCTGCTGCGTGAGGATATGACCAAGGCATTTCGGAAGCTGGCTTCATGATCGCCAAGCTCTTCATCCTCATCGCCCGTGGTTGGCAGTTGGGGCCGTCGCGCATCCTGCCACCGACCTGCCGTTACGCACCAAGCTGTTCGTCTTATGCGATAGAGGCTTTGCAGAAACATGGCGCGATTAAGGGTGGCTGGCTGGCGCTGAAACGGCTATTGCGCTGCAATCCTTGGGGCGGGCACGGATATGATCCGGTGCCCTAATGTGTTCAACATATGATCCAGACATTGAAATAACAGGGAATTTTTGAGTGGAAGACCGGCGTAATATCATTCTGGCTGTGCTGCTGACGGGCCTCATCCTTTTCGGCTGGCCTTATGTCGCGAACATGTTTTTCCCGACTCCGCCGCCTACTGCGACATCGACTTCAACCACGGCTAGCACCACGAAGCCTACAGGTGCGAGTTCGGATGGCACTGATTTCGCGACAGCCGCGACACCTGCCAAGCAGGTGTCTCTACCCACAGCCCTATCAGCTGCGCCTCGCGTAATTGTCGAAACGCCGAAGCTGAAAGGCTCGATCAATCTCGAAGGAGCGCGCATCGACGATCTCGTCCTGCTTGCCCATCGTGAAGAGCTCTCCAAAAAGTCGCCGCCGGTTCGACTGTTCGCGCCCTCCGCTACATCCAATTCCTATTTCGCCCGCTTTGGTTGGACTGGCAATGGCGCAACTTTCCCGACTGACAAGACGCTTTGGACCGCTAGCGCAACCAAGCTGACGCCTGCGACTCCAGTCAGCTTGACCTGGACCAATCCCGAAGGCCAAAGTTTCGAAATCAAGCTATCGATTGACGAACATTATATGCTGACGGCCGAGCAGCGGTTCAGCAACGCTGCCGGACTACCGACCGCGAATGTCGCGCCCTTCGGCATCATCAGCCGCAAAGGCAAACCCAAAGACGCCACCAAGGGTGGATCGATTTTCACCCAGATTCACATTGGCCCTATAGGTGTATTCGACGGCAAACCGAATTATGACTGGGGCTATGATCAGGTCGCCGAAGCGCCCGACGGCAAGGTAAGCTTTGCCACCACCGGCGGGTGGAACGGCATGACCGACAAATATTGGCTGGCTGCATTGATCCCCGACCAGAAAATTCCGGTCAAGGCTGAATTCAAATCGCAAGACGGATATAATTGGGCGAATGTGCGTAATGCACAATTGACTGCGGTCGAAGCTGGCAAATCGGCTGCGCAAACATCGCGGCTGTTTGCAGGAGCCAAGGAATTTGAGGAACTGCGCGCCTACACCGACAAGATTGGCATCCCCTATCTCGATTATTCGATCGATTGGGGCTGGTTCTGGTTCATCGCCATTCCGTTCCTGACCATATTGCTCTGGCTGTTCGACCTGTTCGGTAATTTCGGCGTAGCAATCATCGCGCTGACGATTATTGTCCGCATCTTCATGTTCCCTGTCGCCCAAAAGCAGTTTGCTTCGATGGCAGGGATGCGGGCAGTGCAGCCTAAGATGAAGGTGCTGCAGGAACGCTATAAGGACGACAAACCGAAGCTACAGCAGGAAATGATGAAGCTGTATCAGGAAGAAAAGATCAACCCGCTGGCTGGTTGTCTTCCTATCCTGCTACAAATCCCTATCTTCTTCGCATTGTACAAGATTCTGATGCTGACGGTCGAAATGCGGCACCAACCGTTCGCGCTGTGGCTGAAGGACCTGTCCGCACCCGATCCACTGACCCCGATCAACCTGTTTGGCCTATTACCATTCACGCCCCCGGCATTTCTGGCCATTGGTATCCTGCCCATCCTGCTCGGCATCACAATGTGGCTGATGCAGCGACTGAATCCGCAACCGATGGACGAAGTGCAGAAGCAGGTCTTTGCGATAATGCCTTGGTTCCTGATGTTCATCATGGCACCTTTCGCGGCTGGCCTGCAGCTCTACTGGGTGGTTTCAAACCTGATCTCGATCGGTCAGCAGAAATGGCTCTATGCCAAGCATCCGATCCTGAAGGAGCAGATGGCAAAGGAAGAGGCCGAAAAGAAAAAGGCGAAGGCTTAAGATACAACAGCTCTCCGCTTCCGGGGGAGAGGGTAGCAAGGCTTGCTGCTCCTGCAGCTAGCCGCGCTTGGAGAGGGGCCCCTCTCCGACTGCGACTAGGCCTTGCGATGCAAGACCAAGTCTCGTTGCCTCTCCCCTGAAGAGGAGAGGATGAAAGAGGCAAGTATATGGACACAAAAATTTTCTCAGGCCCAGTCAACTTTCTGAAGTCGGCCCCTGGTCTTGAATTCCTGCCCGATGCGGATGTTCCCGAAATCGCCTTTGCGGGCCGTTCGAACGTCGGCAAGTCGAGCCTGATTAACGCGCTGGTCAACCGCAATGGTCTGGCGCGCGCATCGAACACACCGGGGCGTACGCAGGAGCTGAATTTTTTCGATGTCGGCGAGCCGCCGATCTTCCGCATCTGCGACATGCCCGGCTATGGCTATGCCAAGGCCCCGCTGAAAACGGTGCAAAAGTGGCGCTATCTGGTGAACGACTATCTGCGCGGGCGTCAGGTGCTGAAACGCGCCTTCCTCCTGATCGACAGCCGCCACGGCATCAAGGAGGTCGACCGCGAGATTATGAAGATGCTCGACGGCGCCGCTGTCAGCTATCGCATAGTCCTGACAAAGACCGACAAGATCAAGGCCAGCGAGTTAGCAGCCGTTGAAGCCGCCACGCTTGAGGAACTGCGCAAGCATAGCGCGGCTTTCCCACTGATTTGCGCTACATCTGCGGAGAAAAAGGGCGGGATTGATGCGTTGCGTGAGGCGGTGCTAGAAGCCATTCGGTCATGACACTCAAACTGATCATCGGAAACAAGGCCTATTCCAGCTGGTCGCTACGTGGCTGGCTGGCGTGCAAGCAATCGGGGTTGCATTTCGATGAAATGACAGTCCCGCTTTACGACGCGACTTGGGACGAGCGGAAACGCGAGGAAGATCTGGCACCGTCATCGGGCAAGGTTCCGATTTTGTGGGATGGTGACGCGGTGATCTGGGACAGTCTCGCTATACTCGAATATCTCGCCGACAAGGTCGGTCGTGAGCGTTTCTGGCCAAAGGGTGATGTTGCGCGCGGCATGGCGCGGGCCATGGCGGCAGAGATGCACTCCGGATTTCTGCCATTGCGCCGCGAATGCCCAATGAACCTGCGCAAAACCTATGAAGGCATGACCATATCCGAGGAAACACGCAACGATGCGCTTCGAATCCTTGGTTTGTGGGCAGAGGCACGCGCCCGCTTCGGCAGCGAAGGCCCCTATCTCTTCGGAACCTATAGCGCCGCGGACATTATGTACGCACCGATCGTAACCCGCTTTGTCACTTATGGCTTCACCCTGCCCGGCTTTGCGCAAAGCTATATCGAGGCCATTCTTGCCCATCCCTGGATGGAGGAATGGTATCAGGCGGCACAAGAAGAAGAATGGGTCATCGCCAAATTCGAAAGTGAACCGAGCAAGTAACGCCCTTAGTGTGGACGTGTCCTCACTTCATTCGTTTCGTCGGATACAGCGTACCATCTTTGTGGTAATAATGTTCCTCGCTGAACATCATGTCGATGTCTGAATAGCCGCCACCAGTCGAGCGATCACCCACGCCGATTGCGATGAAACTGCAGTCTGCATCGCTTCGGTTGATCATATGGTGGCCATTGCGCACACCCGCTGGCCAGGCCGCCACGTCGCCGGCGCGCATGACAGTCTCCCCATCATCCTCGATCAGCACAGCCTCGCCCGCGAGCATGATGACCATCTCGTCCTCGCTTTCGTGCCAATGGCGATGCGAGGACCAACCGCCGGGTTTCAGCACCACATGGCTGGCCCCCATCAGCGTCAAGCCAGCAACCGGCGCGAGCCTACGCCACCAACGGCCCTCAACCTCTTTGTCGAACGGCTCGGGGTAGCCGGTGGCGTTCGATTGCGGGATCGCCTCGATATGAATTTTGGGCATGTTGTTTCCGTCCAGATTTTATGGACAAAACATAGCGCGATTGCCATGCGGTGCAAATGATTGACAGCCTTGCCCTCGACTATGCCCAACGCCTGATGGCCTGCGAAAGCATATCGCCCGCTTGCGGTAGTGTTTTCGATGCGATGGAGTCTATTCTGCTGCCATTGGGCTTTACCGTCGAGCGTTTCGTTGCAGGCGCAGACGACCCCGATCCGGCGCATGGCGGGCCTGTGGAAAACCTGTTCGCAATCCGTGGAAAAAGTGGCCGCCATTTTGCATTTGCCGGGCATCTCGACGTGGTGCCGCCGGGAGAGGGCTGGTCTAGCGGGCCATTTGAACCCGTCGTAAAGGGCGATCTGCTTTACGGGCGCGGTGCGGTCGATATGAAAGGCAGCATTGCGGCCTTCGTTGCTGCCTTGCACGATGTTCCGGACGATGCGGGCACTATAAGCCTGATCATAACCGGCGACGAAGAAGGCCCTGCCATCCACGGCACCCGTGCGTTGATCGATTATATGAAAGCACGCGGCACCTTGCCCGACCTGTGCCTTGTCGGTGAGCCAACAAGCGTCAACCGATTGGGCGACATGATGAAGGTCGGGCGGCGCGGTTCGGTGAATATGTGGATCACCGTCGAAGGCACGCAGGGCCATGTCGCTTACCCGCATCTTGCCGACAACCCGATCCCCCGGCTGGTGGCAATCCTTGCGCAGATCAAGGCGATTATCCTTGATGAAGGCACCGAATTTTTCCAGCCGAGCA
This sequence comes from Sphingomonadales bacterium, assembly GCA_016707885.1. Lineage (GTDB taxonomy): Bacteria > Pseudomonadota > Alphaproteobacteria > Sphingomonadales > Sphingomonadaceae > Sphingorhabdus_B. The sequence goes on along the minus strand of JADJGU010000008.1, from coordinate 29,707 downwards.
ATATCGAAATCACCGAACTGCACACCGGCAATCCGGCGACCAATGTGATCCCCTCCAAGGCGCTGGCGCGGCTTTCTATCCGCTTCAACGATCTGCACAGCGGAGAGAGCCTGGTCGAATTGATCCGCGGTATCGTCGAACAAGGTAGCGGCACGCTGAAGGCAATGATTTCGGGTGAGGCTTTCCTGACACCGCCGGGTGAGCTTTCGGAAACGATGGCAGCCGTGGTAGAGGAAGTTACTGGTATTGCACCTGAGGCCTCGACCACCGGCGGCACGTCCGACGCGCGTTTCCTCTCCAAACTGTGTCCTGTCGTTGAATTTGGTCTGTGCAACGCGACAATGCACAAGCTGGACGAAGCGGTGGCGATTGCCGACCTAGATGCGCTGACAGAGATTTACCGGCGAGTGACACTTCGGTTGCTAGCCGCCTAACGTTTCAGCACAATATACAAGGCTCCGTTCCCGCCATGACGTGGGTGGGCCTGCCTGACGGCGGCGATATGCGACGAATGGCGCGAAGCCGCGAGCCAGTCACGTACCACAGCGGCAATGGCACCTCTGCCTGAACCGCTCGCCCGGTCATGCGCGCGCGCCTTGCCGGTGACGAGTAGCACCACGCGTAGCCGCTGATGAATGGCTTGCTCGAGCGTGTTGTCGAGCCTTGCATGCGCACCAGCCAGCCCCTGCCCGTGCAGATCGATGCTGATATCGGGAATCACCGCGCCTTTGTGAAAGCGCCGGTCCCAGTGCGAATCGAGATTGCTGTCGATCGGTTTGGGCAGATTGGCGGGGGTACGGACGGCGCTGGACTTAAGCTTTGGCTTCGCCGCTTTCGGCTCTGCAGGCTTTGCCTTGGGCGCTTCATCAATCGGATGCGGGTGCAGTGCCACCTTCACCGGATGCAATGGCTTTACCGTTTCGACGACGCGGTTCCAAAGGCTCCGCTCCTCCGGATGGAGGCGGCGTGCCATTATTGGGTCGGGATGAGGCGCGCGACTGCGGCCTTGGGCAGGAAGAGCAAGGCACTGCCCCGCGCCGACATACCGCCTGCAATCGCTCGGGCACGATCACCCGCGCCCCAAAAGCTGTCAAACCGGTTTGCACCCTTGATGGCACCTCCGGTGTCCTGGGCCACCCACACGCCATTGGGTTCGGCGCGGTCGAGCGACAACCAGACGGGCGCGCCCAGCGGCACATATTTCGGGTCGACGGCAACGCTCGCCTCACCCACCACCGGATAGCCCATCGCGCCAAGCGGCCCTGCCCCGGTCAGTTCGCGGAAGAAGATGAAGCTTTTGTTCTCGTTCATGATCTTCTTCCCCTCTTCGGGGTTTTCGCGCAGATATTTGACAATACCCTGCATCGAACCGTCGGTAATCAGCCCGCGATCCTTCATCAGCCGCCCGATGCCTGTATAGCCGCGCCCGTTCTGGCTATCATAACCTATGCGCATCACCCCACCATCGGGCAGGCGCAATCGACCCGACCCCTGAATCTGCAGGAAGAAGAATTCTATCGGGTCAGCCGCCCAAGCAATTTCCAGCCCGCGTCCAGCCAACGAGCCATCGACGATCGCGGCGCGCTCGTCGTAGGGGATGAACTTCGTCCCCTGCACCTTGCCACGGATGGACTTACCCTTCAGATCATCTGAAAACAGGCCAAGATCGACGTCGATCAAATCGGCGGGGCGCTTGTAGATGGCGACGTCATAACCCTGTTGCTTCGTGCGCGAACCAGCAATTTCAGGCTCGAAATAGCCGGTGACAAAGGCCTTGCCTTCGCCCACCTGCACGGCATCCATATAGGTCGCAAAGAAGGAGATCGCATCGCCGGTCCATGTCTTCACCGCGTCGCACGCATCCTGCCAGTCGCTGCCCTGCGTCAAACCGGAATTGTCTGTGCGCTTGAGCAGGCCTGGGCATGAGGTGCGGAAAGAAGCGAGCGCCAGATTGGTTTTGCGCGGATCGACGCTTAGGCCACCAATGGCTGGCCCTCGAACTAGCCCCGCACTGGCCGCGTTCAGGATTTCACCTGTCGCCGCAGCCGCAGCTATGGGCGGCACGGGCGTTGACGGAACCGGCTTAGCGGCCACATCCGGCGCGGGTGTTGTAGAGGGCGCTGCAGCACCGCCCTTCGGAATGATCCCGCCCGAACAAGCGGATAGCAGAAGGGTCGACAGAGCGAGCGCGAAGACAGGGCTTTTCATGCCCCGGGGTGAATCAGACAGAGTCGGTTTCGTCAAGCTTCCAGTTGCGGTCGCCTGATTTAACATCGCGGAAGAAGGTCCACACATCGTGCGTTTCAACCGCATCCGTCATCGACCCACCGATGACGCGGCCATCGGAATCCTTGATCAGTGCAGCGATATCGGCATCAAAGCGAACTGCAATCCGTGCCATGGGATGATCATAGCTGGCGTCAACAATGCGCGCCTCTTCGATCCGCACGAGGCGGTTTTCCAACGTCTCTCCGCGCGATGCGCGATCATCGATAGCTGCAGAAAAGCTCTCATACACATCGTCGTCGCAGAGGAAGCGAAGCTTGTCTTTCTCCCCCTTCCAATATGCCTCGAGGATCATGCCATAGGCCGATTTCGCGCCTTCAACAAACAGAGGTGCGTCAAATTGACGGTCTGCATTGGCGATAGCTCGCAGCCCACTTTGCGCCGCGCTGTCATATAGCGGACTGTCGAATATGGGGGTTGAGGCTGTGACTTCGGGTTGGCCGACGGGCGCGCGCACAATTGCTGGCTTGCGATCTTCCATCGCCGGACGGGCGACAGGTTCCTGCTCATGACCGGTGCGTTTGCCCAGCACTGAATACAACCGCAAGCCCAGAAAAGCCGCAACCATCGCCAGTAAAATGATTTCGAACGTCACCATGAACTTGCCTTTACAACTGCGCAGGGCCTTCACCCGTGTATCGCAAAAAAACAAAGCCGGGGTTAATGGCGGTTGAACGGCTAAAAATGCCCAGCTTCCAAATCCTACATAGGCATTTACCAAGCCGGATTCAAATAGCTTGGCGCAAAAGTTTTTTGGCAGCTTGCAAATATCACTAACCATTGCCCTTTGCCTGCCCCCCTGCTAGGCGCACCGCCAACATCAGGGTCGTGAGGGACGGCCCGAAAAAGCAAGGAAAGCCCAACAAAAATGGCCGAAGAAGAAGGCAATATCGTCTCTGACATGTTAAAAGCCAATGGCGAAGATACAGCGCCAGCTGTCGGCATGCTCAATCAATATGTGAAAGACCTTTCGGTCGAAAACCCGAATGCGCCCCACAGCTATGGCTGGGAAGGCGCGCCGCAGATTGACGTTCAGGTCAATATCGAGGTGAACCCGGTCAACGAGGAAGTACATGAAGTCAGCCTGAAACTTGGTGTCAAGGCAGCTGCCGACCAGGGCGTGCATTTCAATGTCGAACTCGAATATGCAACACTGTTCGGATTGCGCAACATTGATGAAGGCCAGGCACACCAGTTTCTATTCGGAGAAGCGCCGCGTCTGATGTTCCCCTTCGCCCGCCGTGTTGTCGCCGATGCGATCCGCGATGCAGGTTATCCGCCGCTCGTCCTTGACCCCATCGATTTCAACGCCTTGTATGTGCAGCAGCTGACGCAAGCGCAGGCGATGGCCGAACAGCAACCGGCTGGTGAGGCGTAAGCCAATCCACAAGGGGGCCGGGCAATGAGCCTGCTCAAGCACACATCTACCATTGCCGGTTTTACGGTTATCAGCAGGATATTCGGATTTATCCGCGATATTCTGCTGGCACGTGTGCTTGGCGCTGGCTTGGCAGGCGATGCCTATCAACTGGCCTTCACGCTGCCCAACACTTTCCGGCGTCTCTTCGCCGAAGGTGCCTTTTCGGTTGCTTTTGTTCCGATGTATTCGCGCCGCCTGGCGGGCGAGAATGGTGAGGCGGAGGCCGCCAAGTTTGCCGACGATGTAATGTCGGTATTCATATGGATTTTGCTGGGCTTTTCAGGGCTGGCAATGCTCATCATGCCGGGTATTGTCTGGCTGCTGGCAAGCGAATTTCAGTCGGTTCCAGGCAAATTCGATCTGGCTGTTTTCCTCAGCCGTGTGACATTCCCCTATCTGTTTTTCATCAGCATTGTGGCGATGCTCACGGGGCTCCTTAATGCCCGTTCCAAATTCGCGCCCGGGGCAATCGCGCCCATTCTTTTCAATATCGTACTGATCGGTGGTATCGGGGCGGGCTATTTCTGGCGTGGCAATAGCGGCGACGATCGCTGGGTAGTTTACGCGCTGTGCGGCGCCGTATCGCTGTCGGGCCTCGTTCAACTTCTCTATCTATGGTGGGAAGTACATCGTGCCGGCTTGAAGTTTCATCTTCAGATGCCCAAATTCACGCACGAAGTGAAACAGCTGGGCATGGTGATCCTGCCTGCAACCTTTGGCGCCGGGATTTACCAGATCAGCCAGTTTGTAGACACTTTCTTTGCGACCTCGCTGCCGCAGGGATCACTGACGTTGTTGAAAATGGCCGACCGATTGAACCAGATGCCATTGGGCATTGTCGGCATTGCTCTGGGAACGGCCATCCTGCCGATGCTGTCGCGCCACATTCAAAGTGATGATTTGCAACGCGCACAGGATTTGCAGGCCGATGCGTTTGAAATGGCAACCCTGCTGACTCTGCCCGCAGCGGCGGCGCTAGCCATTTGCGCCCCGGCTTTCACCAACGCCTTTTTCGTTGGTGGTAAATTCACGCTGGCAGATGGCGCAATCATGGCGCAGATTACTGCGGCTTTGGTTGCAGGGCTTCCGGCCTATGTTATCGTCAAGATACTCAATCCAGGCTTTTTCGCCCGTTCGGATACCAAGACGCCAGTCTACACCGCACTAGTCTCGCTGATCTTCAATATCATCCTCAACGTCTTCGTCGTGCGACCTTGGGGTATCGTGGGGCTGGCTGGGGCGACAGCTGCTTCGGCCTCGCTCAACTGCCTGTTGCTCTATTTCGTGCTGCACCGGCGTGGATGGTTTCACTTTACTGGCACACTCGGGAATCGCATTGCTCGACAATTGCTTGCCACTGCGGCGATGTCGGCGCTGCTTTGGTGGTTGATGGGTTGGATGATGCCCTATTTCTCCGACGACATCCTGACCCGCATAGCGGCGCTTGCAGTACTTGTCGGTGGGGGCATGACCGTCTATTTCGCAGTCGGATATTTGGTTGGAGCGGTTGATCGTCGGCGGATCAACCAACTGTTGCGGCGCAACCGCACCGCAGCAAAACAAATTTAGGGAAAGTGCATAACATGCGTGTCGTCTCGGGCATTCAGCCCACCGGAAATTTGCATCTAGGCAACTATCTGGGGGCGATTAAGAATTGGGTGAAGATGCAGGAAGAGGGCGAATGCCTGTTCTTTCTTGCCGATCTACATGCGATCTCGCAGCCGCATGTTCCTGCCGAACTAGCCGCCAACACACGCGAGATGGCGGCGGCGCTGATTGCCTGCGGAATTGATACTGACAAGTCGATCCTGTTCAACCAGACGCAGGTACCGGCGCATAGCCAGTTGCAATGGTTGCTCAACGGTACCGCGCGGATGGGTTGGCTCAACCGCATGACGCAGTGGAAGGATAAAGCGGGAAAGAACCGCGAGGGAGCTTCAGTCGCACTGTTCACTTACCCGGTACTGCAGGCCGCTGATGTCCTGCTCTATCAGGCAACCCATGTGCCGGTTGGCGAAGATCAGAAACAGCATCTCGAACTGGCGCGCGACATTGCGCAGAAGTTCAACAATGATTTCGGAAATGGCGAAGAAATATTCACCCTGCCCGAACCGATCATCCCGCCCGAAGCAGCGCGCATCATGTCGCTGCGCGATGGCACGGCCAAAATGAGCAAGTCCGATCCTTCGGACATGAGCCGCATCAACCTGACCGACGATGCCGACACGATCATGCAGAAGGTGCGCAAGGCCAAAACCGACCCCGAACCATTGCCGGGCGACAAGGAAGGTCTGATAAACCGACCCGAAGCGGAAAACCTAGTCGGGATATAGGCTGTTCTGGAAGGTAGCAGCGTGGACGCTGTACTCGCACAATTTGCTGGGCAGGGCTTTGGCTCGTTCAAACCTGCATTGGGTGAACTGCTGGTCAGCAGGCTTGCTCCGATTGCCGAACGATTTACCGCACTGCGCAACGATACGGCTGCAATCGATACCGCTTTACGCCGCGGAGCCGAAAGGGCGCGGGCGCTGGCCGAACCGACTCTGGAGCGGACCTATCAGGCGCTTGGACTTCTGCGCTGACACTTTGTTACATGTCTGCTGGCTGAACACAGTTCCGTTCAACCACAGTTCAGCGCTTTTCAGATAGATATCGCCGCAAGCCCGCCTATATTGGCGGAAACGGAGGTAATTATGTCAATGCGTAAAGCTGCTACAATTCTGGCCCCAGCACTGCTGCTGACCCTTGGCGCATGCGCGACGCCGTTCAAGGCCGATGTGTCGCGCTTCCAGCAAATGCCAGCGCCGCAAGGCCAGACTTTCACCGTCAAAGCTGCCGATCCTGCACAAGATGGCGGGATCGAATTTGGCCAATATGCCGCTATGGTCACCGCCGAGATGACCAAAGTCGGTTATGTTCCGGCAGCGCCCGGCGCACCTGCGGACCTGACAGTCAAATTTGGCTATGGCGTCGATGACGGCAAAGAACGCACCGTCGTTTATGACGATCCCTTTTACGATCCATTCTGGGGCTATGGCCGCTATGGTTTCGGTCGGGGCTATTACCGTCCCTATATCGTCCGCACGCCGCGTGGTGCACGCTATGTCTATGGCTGGAATGATCCGTTTTTGTACGGCCCCGGCTTTGGTCGCGGCTATGACGTACGCAGCTATACCGTTTATACGAGCGGAATAGAGATAAAGATCGAAAACAGCGCAACCGGCCAACGCCTGTTCGAAGGCAAGGCCGAAGCCAAGTCGCGTTCAAACCGCCTGCCCTATCTGGTACCCAATCTGGTCACCGCAATGTTCACGGGTTTCCCCGGGAATGGCGGTGAAACCGTGCGCATTTCGGTCGCACCAGAGGAAAGCGGCAAAAAGAAATAGGCTGACTGGACGGCCGGCGACACGCAAAAGCCCCGCTTGGAATTTACCCAGCGGGGCTTTTATTTCTTCAGACTCCGCAGGTCAGGTCAGACTTGCCGAATTTACTCCCTTCAGCTTGGGTATTGGCGATGCCTGCATAGAGGTCGCTGCTCGGGAACTGGCCGTCTTTGCCAATCTTATAGCCTTTGGACCGAAACACTTCGATGACCTTGGCGGCCGGTTCGGCAAAATAGACCGACTGCGATTCATAATGCTGCGCAATTCCGGTGACGGTCAGACCTTCATAGCTGCGCTGAAGTTTTTCGAACGTGCTTTTGCCCTCTGAAGCGACAAGCGCCTTGGCTCGCGCTTCTTCGCTTGGGAAATCCTTATTCTCCAATGCTTTGTAGCCAGCACGAATGCGATCCCCCATTGAACTAAACATGGCATCAATTTCAGGACCAAAGCTGCAGCTATTGGGGTTGAAAGCGAGCGCAATCGGTTTGCCATTGGCTAAGGAAGCAATCCGCGCACCGTCGGCAAGATAGCCAACCCCGCCTTTTTTCAGTTTCACTTCGATGAAATCATTGGCGGTTAAACCAAAAAACGACAGCGTGGTGCCCGCGGCGACGCGATCAACCAATGTCGAAGCCGTATCGGGTTGAGACCATAGTTCGACCGGCTTGTCGACGACCCATGCTTTGTCGCCCAACGGCTTGACGATTTCGGGCGGCTGGGTTTCGGACAGATTCACAGTCGCGATAAAGCCTTTGCCGTCGGCAAGCTCCAGCCAATCGCTAGTCCCGTCTTCACCCAAAATCACTTTGCCGCTTGCAGTGGCACCGCGCGCGAGCTTGCCTAAAACGGTGCTGCCCTGTGCCGTCGCTTTGTCGCGGATATTCGCGTCGGCAACCGCATAATATTGTTTTTCTACAGCGACTTCTTCGGCGGCCGGCGACTGCTGAACCCGGTCTTCCAAACCATTGCCTGTCATATCATCGTGCAGGAACAGGAAATAATAGAGCAGAAGCAAAGCGAGAATGCCGACGCCACCCCCTATCAACAGCCAATTTGGCCCTTTCTTTTCGTCACCTAAGGTTTCGGATGCATAACTCTGCGGCTCGATACCCGAAGAAACGGGTTCGGGTGCCGGGGGAGGTGCAATCGGAGCTGCAATTGGCTCAAAAGACGAAGCAGGTGGCGATGGCGGACCGGCATCACCGTTTGGCACAACCGCACCGCAACTGCCGCAGAAGCGCGCGCCATCATTCAGGGCACTGCCACATTGAATGCAGAATTTAGCCATCAAGAACCTCCCGAGTCCGTCTCGCACCCGGGATAGTCTGCTGTCTCCTGCAAGGGAAGGCGCTTATGTAACTAGTTCAGGCCTCTAGCTGGCGGAGCAAGGCACGGACATCATTGTCCATGTCATTGTCCATCCGGCGTAGGTCTTCGACCAGACGTACAGCATGGATGACCGTCGAATGGTCACGACCGCCGAATTTGCGTCCGATTTCCGGATAGCTGCGCGGTGTCATTACCTTGGCGAGATACATCGCGACTTGACGCGGACGAACCACTGCGCGTGCGCGGCGCTTCGAAGACATTTCGCTGCGGTCGATGCGATAATATTCGCATACTGCACGCTGGATTTCATCGATGGTGATACGGCGGCGGCAAGCGCTGAGAATGTCTTTCAGCTGCTCTTCGGCCAATGTGCGTGTGATCGGCTTCCCGGTCAGTTGCGAATAGGCGATCAGCTTGTTGAGGCCGCCTTCGAGTTCACGGACATTGCGACTGATGGTGCGCGCGAGAAACTCGATCACATCTTCGCCCACCTGCGTGTCAGGCATGTTAGCCAGACGCTGGTTCAGGATCGAGCGGCGAAGTTCCAGATCAGCGGGCTGAATATCGGCGACGAGGCCCATCGACAGGCGCGACAGGATGCGCTGGTCTACACCGTCCAGCGCCTGTGGCGCTCGGTCGGCGGCAACGACAAGGCGCTTCCCTGCGCCGATAATAGCGTCAACGGTATGTAGGAATTCTTCCTGTGTCGACACTTTGCCGATGATGAACTGGATATCGTCGATCAGAAGGACGTCGACGGCACGCAGGCGCGCCTTGAATTCCATCACTTCCTTACGACGCATGGCGGAGACGAACTCCATCATGAACTTTTCCGCCGACATATACAGGATCTGAGCGTCGGGGTTCACCTCAGCATAGGCATGGCCGATCGCGTGCATCAGGTGGGTCTTACCCTGCCCCGTTGCAGCCTGCAGATACAGCGGATTGAACAGCGGACGTTCGACTGCGGCAACGCGTTCGGCTGCGCTCAAAGCCAGTGCATTGGTCTGGCCTTTTACGAAATTCGCAAAAGTCATGCGAGGGTCAAGCTGGCTACGAACCGGCAGTGCATCGTTGACGTGGACAGCCGCCGGACGCTCGGCCAGGCCATTACCCTGCAGCATCTCGACGCGCGCTGCGCCGGGCTTGGTACGTATTTTCAGCTGGCGGACAGCTGGATTGATGCTCGACCACGCCAGACGAATACGATCGGCATAGTGATCGGATACCCAACTCGCCGAAAAGTCGGAAGGCGTCAGCAGTTCCAGCGTGCCGGTCAATTCGCAAAAATCGCCTAGCGCTATCGAACGAATCCATTGTCCATAAATCTGGGCCCCCAGATCACGACGCAAGCGCGATGCTACATTTTGCCAATCGGATTCAAATGCGGAGCCGCCCATATTTTCTTGCTCCGACCGCACGACTTTCAGCGTCACTTAGCCACCCCTTTCACCCCACCAGCGACGGCTATTATTGTTGCGCTCACACCTCTCCCATCGCCTGACACAGGCCCACCGCATCCCCACATCTTGTGCAGAGATCCTTTACATGTCATTCTCGATTGAGACAGATGCGACGTTGATCGCACGCTGCTGGAACCTGTTGTTTAGCCATGCGCCTTTGAGTCGATCAAGGGGCCGACCGCAAAAAAAATGAAATAATTCGCATTGACTCTATTCAAGCGCTGAAATTACGTTGAATTTTTTTTAACCCGCTGTTTTTCAACTATTATTTTGCTTAACTCGTTGTCAACACATGCCGAATCGCGGGAAATGCGCACTTTGCGGCATCGCAACGATCAGGCAAAAAAGAAGGCCCGCCGAACGAGGGCGGGCCGTTAACTTTGTTTACAGCCACAAGGGTCGATCTCACCCTTGTGGAAAAGCCGAATCAGCCAAGTGCAGCGACGCGCTTCGTCAGGCGGCTGAACTTGCGCGATGCCATATTCTTGTGAAGCACGCCCTTCGAAACGCCACGAGCCAGTTCGGGTTGGGCAGCGACCAGCGCAGCAGCAGCAGCAGACTTGTCACCAGCTTCGAGAGCGGCTTCAACCTTCTTCACGAAGGTACGGATACGGCTGACGCGGTTGCCGTTAATTTCGTTGCGACGCGCGTTGCGACGGATACGCTTTTTTGCTTGCGGCGTATTGGCCATTTCAGTCCTCAAAAAATCAGATAGTTACGGGCATCCAGAACCGGAGAAAATTCTCGACCGGACCCGATGAAGCGCCGCCCTTAGCCATGCTATACAGATTCGTCAACCGCGAATTGCCGCACTAACGCTGACATTTCGGGCAGTAGAAGGTCGATCTGCCCGAATCAACGCGTCGCTCCACGGTTGCGCCGCAATGGCATGATTGACCTTCGCGGCCATAAACCAACCAATTCTTGGCGAAATAGCCAAGCTCGCCATCGGGTGCGGCAAAATCGCGTAGCGTTGAACCACCCGCCTTGATCGCTGCGGCCAATACGTCTTTGATGGCAATCACCAGCTTTTCCGCACGTGGACGGCTTATCTTGATCGCAGGCGTCACCGGTGAAATCCCGGCCATGTGCAGCGCTTCGCACACATAGATATTGCCCAATCCCGCCACGATCGACTGGTTGAGCAACACCGCCTTGATTGGCGCCTTGCGCGCTTTAAGCGCCGCGTGCAGCACCGTTGTATCGAACGCATCGTCCAGCGGCTCCGGCCCCATCGCGATGAAATGGCGGAAGCTATCGAGTTCGTCACGGCGGACAATATCGAGCGATCCAAAGCGCCGGTGGTCATTCAAGGCGACCACCCTGCTTGCGCCGGTCTCGAGAATGAAATGGTCGTGCTTTTCGATTTCCTCCGGATCGACCCTCCACCGGCCCGACATACCCAAATGAAAGATCAATGTATCGTCACGGTCGGTGTGGATAAGCCCATATTTCGCGCGCCGTCCAAGCCCCGTCACTCGTGCTCCCGTCAACCGCTGGCGGATATCGACCGGGATCGGCCAGCGCAAATCGGCCCGTCGCGGTTCGGCGCGGACTATCACTTCGCCATCGAGCACGGCTCGCAGGCCAGCAACGGTGGTTTCGACTTCGGGAAGCTCTGGCATGGCACCTAGCTAGTCAGCCAAGGCAGCTTTGGCTAGCCGCTGCAAACCCGCATCCACAATTGACGCAGTTTCACCGCCCCATCAGCGGAACGGCAAGGCGAGTACAGCTCCCGTCTTGTCATAATCCGGCAGCCCGCTTTCGGGCATCACACCCAGTTCACGGGGCGGAACGCCGGGCCGATAAACGAAAGTCCCGAATAGCTGGTCGAATATGGAGAGCGTTGCCCCGTAATTCTTGCATTCCTCCGGGCGTGCACTGTGATGGTAACGGTGCAACTCAGGACCAACGAACAGATAATTCGCCCAGCCCATGCGCATGTCGACATTGAAATGGCTGATGATGCCGTGCAGGCTGAGAATCATGCCAAACATCGCCACGACCATCTGATCATACCCCATGATCCAGATCGGCACGACGATTGCCACCGCGCGAATGATGATGGCATTGATCGGGTGAAAGACGGCGTGCATCACCAAATATAAGCGCGGCGGCAAGTGATGCGCCGCATGCACTTTCCATAGCCACCCAACGAATTTCCCCGGCATTTCGTGCATGGCGCGATGGATTGCGTAGTTGAGGCCTTCATAAATCAGTAAACAAGCGATCAACTGAACTGCTATCGGCCAATTGCTGGCAATGCCTGAAAGGCTGGCCGAGGCCTTGATCCCCAAATAGGCCAACACGAAACCCAATGCATATAGCGTCAGGCCGTTTGGAGCGACAAATTTGGCATCGGACCACAAGCTGCGCCACGTCATCCCCCAACGCTTTTCGTATGGATAGACCAGCTCCAAAACCAGGCACAGGATGAAAACAAAAGCCGCGCTCAGGGACGAGAGGTTTTCGGGCGCGACGTCTGTAAACCAGAGCAGGTAGAAGGTTCCGAGTTTGACGGTCCATAGAAAGGGGTAAAGCCCCCACCGTACCATAATGCGTCCGATGCTATCCTGACCGTCGACATTGCCTGCAATAACACTTGCCATACATCACGCTCCATTTTCTAGACATCTGTCTGAAAATGAACTTATGTTTGCTGATTGAAAGACACCATCGACAGCAGTACGCGGCATGTCCGCTAGTGGACAAACGGAGATATTTTGTCTGGAAATCAGCCCGACCGCCGAATTGGCAAAACGCGCGACGCGCTTGCGAATGCGATGTTCGCACTAATCCAGCGTGTAGACTGGAATGCGATCACGATACAGTCGATCTGTGTAGAAGCGAATGTGGCAAGAGCTTCCTTTTATGCCCATTTTGATAGCAAAGTCGGGCTTCTTGATTTCATGATCGAACGCAATTTGGGCGGGCTGGCAGCTCATCTAACTTCAATGGGTGGGGGAGCGGTCGCAATATTGGGTTGGTTTGTCGAACATGTCGCGTCTGACAGGTCGCGATTTGCGAAAATCGTTTTGACTCCCGATGCCCATCCGGCGTTGGCCCGGTTCACCACCGTCGTACGTGACCAATATCGTGCGGCGTTGCTGGCCGAAGGAGTGTATGCGTCCGACGCCGAAATCGACTTCATCATGGGCGGCACAATGGAATTGATCATGAACTGGTCAAAGACCTGGCGGATGCAACAAGTGCCCGCACTCAGGAACAATGTGATCGAGTTGGCGCGCAGGATATGGGCGCGCGGTAGATAGCGATTGCGGCCGATTAGAATTGCATCTGATGCAATACCAGTAGCGGCAAATGCAGCTAACACCCTTTGCGGCGCGCGCAACTATCGGCTAGGGCGCTCTCCATGACCGAAACCGTCTCCTTTGGCTATGAACAGGTTAGCCCCGAAGAAAAGACCCAGCGCGTGCGCGGCGTCTTTTCGAGCGTTGCCAGCAAATATGACATCATGAACGATGCCATGTCGGGTGGGATGCACCGGCTGTGGAAGGACCAGTTCGTCCGCCGCGTGAAGCCGCGCGCGGGCGAAGATATTCTCGATATGGCGGGCGGCACCGGCGACATTGCCTTTCGCATGGAAAAGGCCGGGGCCAATATCACCGTCAGCGACATCAATCCGGATATGCTCGCCGTCGGCATGGAGCGCGCAGTAGAACGCGGCATCGACACGCTGGTGTGGAGCGAGCAGAATGCCGAAAAGCTGACCTTCCCTGACCTGCATTTCGACGCTTACACAATTGCCTTTGGCATAAGGAACGTCACCGATATCCCCGCAGCGCTGCGTGAGGCGCATCGCGTATTGCGTTTTGGCGGGCGCTTCTTCTGCCTCGAATTCTCGACCGTCGAATGGCCGGGGCTATCGAAAGTCTATGATATCTATTCGCATCACTTGCTGCCCAAAATGGGTAAAATGATTGCCGGCGATGAAGACAGCTATCGCTACCTCGCCGAATCGATCCGTAAATTCCCCGACATGCCGACTTTCCAGCGCATGATCGGCGACGCTGGCTTTGTGCAGACCAAGGTCGAACCGATTTTGGGTGGGCTGGTCGCGATCCACAGCGGCTGGAAGGTTTGACGCCTTAGCGATGACGCGCCCGACCACGCATATCCTCCGCCTGCTCAAATGGGGCCGCATATTGGCGCGCCATGGGGCGCTGCGCGGAATTGAAAAGGACCGGAATACGCCGCCGCAGGTGAAGCGGCTGTGCCGTATTGCGCGATTGGGGACGATCCAGCCAAGAATTCCGGATTATGCCGGTGCCTTCCGCGAAATCGGCCCTGCCGCCATCAAGCTGGGGCAGACACTCGCCACCCGCCCCGATCTGGTGGGCGAGGAAGCGGCGCATAATTTGCTGACGCTGCAGGATTCGCTGCCGCCCGAAAAGTTTGAGCGGATTTACGAAGAGATCGACCACAGCCTCAACAAACCTGCTGCAGAGCTGTTCGAACATATCGACCCTGAACCGGTCGGCGCGGCTTCGATCGCGCAGGTCCACCGCGCGCGCACTACCGACGGGCGCGAGGTTGCGGTCAAGGTGCTGCGCCCGGGCATTCGCGAGCAATTTGCGCGCGACATCGAAACCTATGAATGGGCGGCCGCGCATCTGGAGGCGTTGGGGGGCGAAGCCGCACGCCTGCGCCCGCAACTCGTCATCGCCAATCTCAAACGCTGGACGCTACGCGAACTCGACCTACGACGGGAGGCGGCGTCTGCCTCAGAGCTTAAGGAAGCGATGGCCGCGGTTGAGGGCTATCATATCCCCGCGATTGACTGGGATCGCACCTCGGGCCGTGTCCTGACGCTAGAATGGGTCGACGGTATCAAGATTTCGGACGTCGAGGCCTTGAAGGCAGCCGGACATGATACCGGCAAAATCGCCGAAAAGCTTGTGCTCACCTTCCTGCGGCAGGCAATCTCCGAAGGCTTTTTCCACGCCGATATGCACCAGGGCAATCTCTTCGTGCGCCCCGATGGCAGCATCGTCGCGATCGATTTTGGCATCATGGGCCGGATCAACCGGCAGGCGCGGCTGTGGCTTGCCGAAATCCTTTACGGTCTGACCACCGGCAATTACCGACGCGTCGCCGAAATCCATTTCGAGGCGCAATATGTGCCCAGCTATCACAATGTCGACGAATTCGCGACCGCGCTGCGTGCCGTGGGTGAGCCGACGCGCGGCAAGCCGGTGAGCGAATTGTCGGTCGGGCAGATGCTCGACAGCCTGTTCGCGATCACCCGCGATTTCGACATGCAGACCCAGCCGCATTTGCTGTTGCTGCAAAAAACGATGGTGATGGTGGAAGGCGTAGCCACCAGCCTGAACCCCGCCATCAACATGTGGGATGTCGCCGCCCCTTATGTGGGCGAATGGATTCGGGGCGAACTCGGCCCTGAAGCTGCACTGGCCGATGGTCTGCGCGACCGCATGAAAACGCTCGCGCTGATCCCCGACCTTATCAAGCGGCTCGATGATCAATTGCCCAAAAAGGGCGGCGCCCCGCCTCCACCGCCATTGCCTGAAATTGCACTGGTATGGGAAAAGCGTCGATCAGGTTTACATTGGCGTTATATAGTCATTGCCGCAGCAGCATTCGGGCTGGGAGCGATGGCAATGGCATGGATGAAATAGCAGAAAAACCGCCCAAGGTTACAATCCTGGGCGCATTGGGGAGAGGGTTCCTCACGGCGATAGCTTCAGGCATGTTTGGCAGCCTCTTGGTAGTAGCCATCATGATTGCCGGTGATCTGGGTGACGGCAGTCGTTACTCCATCGGCGAATTGCTCGGTCAGGCTGCATTTGCACTTGTGTTTTCGTTTATATTCGCAATCGGAACAGCGATTGTTATCGCGTGGTTACCGATTTCGCTGGTTGGCTGGGTTGTACAAAAACTGACAATCCGATTTCCGATCTTTGGTCACTGGGTGGCATATGCACTGATTGGCGGAGTGGCTGGCATCGGATTGTTCTACGCGTTTGCCGTAGACGATCCGTCCCGCGACGAGAGTCTAATGCTTTTTGGCAGTGTTTGCGGGATATTTGCCGCACTATTTTATCGAAAATTGAGTCACTACTTCGGGCCTCCGCAACAAGCGCAAAATCTTGTTCCTGAGAGTTAGTGTTCAGCTCTTGCCACATTGACCACCACCAACAATGCGCATACGCTTTGCGCATGAATAAGCTATCACGATTCTCGGCTCCCAAAAAAAAACCGACCAATGTCAGTTTGCCGACAGATCTGGTTGAGGAAGCCAAAGCGCTCGGCATCAATCTTTCACAAGCATGTGAAGGCGGTCTTTCGGAACAGGTGAAAAAAGTTCGCGAAACCAAGTGGCTGGAAGAGAATCGGGAATCTCTGCACGCTTGGAACAAATGGGTAGAAGAAAATGGCATGCCTTATGACGAGTATCGCCAACTCTGATGGCCCGCTTTGACGTTTACCCAGGTGCGCGCGGCAAAGGCTATTTGCTTGATTGTCAGGCCGATGTTTTGGCAGTGTTAACTACACGAGTTGTAGTACCGCTTTTCCCGGTGTCGGGCATGCCCGTAACGCCTCGACTGAATCCGGTTTTCGATATCAATGGCGAGGATTTTGTGATGATGACGCAACAGATTTTCGCCATACCAAAAGAGCGACTCACCAATCCGGTCGCGTTTCTTGCCGATGAGCAAGGTTCGATAATGAATGCACTCGACGTGCTTTTGACAGGTGTTTGATCTTTGACAGCAAAACGCATCCTGTTGATCGTCGGCGGCGGCATCGCGGCCTATAAGGCATGCGAGCTGGTGCGGACGATCCGCAAGGCCGGGCATGCCGTGCGCTGCGTGCTGACCAAGGGCGGTGCGCAATTTGTGACGCCGCTGACACTGGGCGCGCTTTCTGAGGACAAGGTATATACCGACCTGTTCGACCTCAAGGACGAGGCTGAAATGGGGCATATCCAGCTTTCGCGGCAGGCGGACCTTGTCGTGGTCTGTCCTGCGACGGCGGATTTAATGGCGAAAATGCAGGCTGGCATTGCTGATGATCTGGCTACCACCTTGCTGCTGGCGACCGACAAAACGGTGCTGGCAGTGCCCGCTATGAATGTCCGCATGTGGCAGCATCCGGCGACGCGGCGCAATGTCGCCGGCTTGCGTGCAGATGGTGTGCATGTGATGGATCCCGACGCCGGTGAAATGGCGTGCGGCGAATTTGGCCCGGGTCGCTTGCCCGAAATCGAGCGTATCTTTGCGGAAATCAGTCACCATTTGGCGACCGCGACGCCTGTGATGGCTGCTCAGCCCGACTTTGCCGACCCCGCGCACCGCCCGCTCTTCGGCAAACGCGTGCTGGTAACCGCTGGCCCCACGCATGAGCCGATCGATCCGGTGCGCTATATCGCCAACCGTTCGTCCGGGCGGCAAGGCTTTGCGATTGCGCAAGCAGCCGCTGAGATGGGCGCGGACGTGACGCTGATCGCGGGCCCCGTGCATCTGACGACACCTCCGGGCGTCATTCGCATCGATGTCGAAAGCGCGCGCGAAATGCTCGCTGAGGTCGAAAAGGCCTTGCCCGCCGATGTCGCGATCATGGTGGCAGCAGTTGCCGATTGGCGCGCCGCCGACGAGGCCGGACAGAAAATCAAGAAGGATGGCAAGGCCGTTCCCCCGCTCGAACTCGCCGAGAATCCGGATATTCTTGCGACGCTTGGCGAGCATGTACAGCGCCCTGCCCTGTTGATCGGCTTTGCGGCCGAGACCGAGAAGGTCATCGAGCATGCCCAAGCCAAACTCGCCAAAAAGGGTTGCGACTGGATTGTGGCCAATGACGTTTCGGGCGATGTCATGGGTGGCGCAAACAATGCCGTGCATATCGTCACCAAGGATGGCGTCGAAAGCTTGGCCGATGCGCCCAAGGACGTGATTGCCCGCAAATTGATGGAGAAGATTGCCGATGTCGTCGGACAAGGTTGAAATCAGGGTAAAGCGGTTGAACAATGGCGCAGGCCTTCCCCTGCCCGCTTATGCCAGCGCAGGTGCGGCTGGCATGGATATCTGTGCGGCCGAGGCAATCACCCTGAAACCGGGCAAGCGTGCTGCCGTGCCGACTGGTTTCGCCTTTGCCATTCCGCACGGCTATGAAATTCAGGTCCGCCCGCGTTCGGGCCTCGCGCTCAAGCACGGCATCACCTGCCTCAACACGCCTTGGCACGATCGATTGTGACTATCGCGGTGAGGTGAAGGTTATCCTTGCGAATCTGGGTGAAGAAGACGTCAGCTTCGAACGCGGTGACAGGATCGCCCAGTTGGTGGTCGCTGCCGCACCGCAGGCCAAAGTGAGTGAGGTCGACGCTCTGGACGATACCGTGCGTGGTGCGGGCGGGTTCGGTTCCACGGGCGTATGACGCTCAGCGACGCCCAGCTCGATCGCTACGCCCGCCATATCGTTCTACGCGATATTGGCGGCCCCGGCCAGAGCAAATTGCTCGAAAGCCATGTACTGTTGATCGGAGCGGGTGGCATCGGCTGCCCGGCCATCCAGTATCTGGCGGCCGCCGGCGTTGGCACAATCAGCGCAGTCGACGACGACGACATTTCCCTGTCCAATTTGCAGCGACAGGTGCTTTTCAGCGAAGCGCAAATCGGGCAACCCAAAGTGAATGCGGCGGCCCAAGCGGTAGCGCGCCTGAATCCCGATTTAACCTTTCATGGCATAAAAGAGCGTATTACGGCGCAAACTTCTAAACAGATATTGGAAGATGTTGATGTCGTCATCGACGGTAGCGACAATTTTGCCACCCGCCTGATCGTTAACGACCTCTGCCTTGCCGCACGCGTTCCGCTGGTAAGCGCCGCCATTGGCCAGTTCCACGGCCAGATTGGCACCTTCACCGGCTGGGAAGCGGATGCCCCCTGCTATCGCTGTTTCGTCGGCGACGCACATGACCCCGACGATTGCGACGATTGCGCCACACAAGGCGTGCTCGGCGCGATGTGCGGCCTGATGGGCAGCTTTGCCGCGATGGAAGCCATTCGCGCGCTCACCGGTTTCGGCGACGAAACGCGGGGCAAGCTGCACATATTCGATGGGTTGAAACCGGCGATGCGCACCTTGAACCTCCCCAAGGATCCCGACTGCCGGAGTTGTAGTGAAGTCTAACCGTGGCCCTGAGCCTGTCGAAGGGCTCTCATCCTCAAGGCTTGCTTCGACAGGCTCAGTACTAAGGTTATAAATCAAGAAGTTCCTCAACCCAGTCGGGCACAATTTCTGTCGCCGGGCCATAACGCGCATCATCGAAAAAATGGCTACCCTGTGACGGCTCCAGAT
Organism: Sphingomonadales bacterium; assembly: GCA_016707885.1. Classification (GTDB taxonomy): domain Bacteria; phylum Pseudomonadota; class Alphaproteobacteria; order Sphingomonadales; family Sphingomonadaceae; genus Sphingorhabdus_B. Next base: position 10,487 of record JADJGU010000008.1, on the reverse strand, counting down.
TGAGTTCGAGGGTCTTCGCCCCCTGTTGCTTCGCGTCACGCACAAAACCCGCCGCCGGATAGACTGCACCCGAGGTACCGATGCTGACAAACAGGTCGGCGGTGCGGATTGCCGCATAGATTTCGGGCATATGATAAGGCATTTCGCCGAACCAGACCACGTCGGGACGTAAAGATGGAGTGCCGCAAATCGGGCAAGGTGGGCGATGCTGCATCGGATCGCGCCAATCGCTGCGGATTTCGCAAGCCATGCACAGCGCCTTCAGATGCTCGCCATGCATGTGGAGCAGACGCTCGGCCCCTGCCCGTTCGTGCAGATCATCGACATTCTGCGTGACGATCAACAGATTGCGCCCATCGCCGCGCCAATGCCGGTCAAGCTCGGCGAGCGCATAATGCGCGTCATTAGGCTCCTTGGTCTGGATCGCAGCGCGGCGCATGTCGTAAAAGCGGTGCACCAGATCGGGGTTGCGTTCGAACGCTTCGGGCGTCGCGACATCTTCAACCCTGTGTTTCTCCCAAAGCCCGCCTGCATCGCGGAAAGTGTCGATCCCGCTTTCGGCGCTCACACCTGCTCCGGTGAGGATTACGATATTGCGAATATTGGTCATCTCGCCCATGAAGCAGCAAATTCTAGGGCACGCAACTATGGCAAAAGTCGGTATCATTGGCAGCAAGGGCCGCATGGGTCAGGCGTTGGTAGACGCCATCAACGAAGCCGGGCTTGAACATGCAGGCGGGGTCGACAAGGGTGACGATATCGCAGGCCTCGCTGCAGCATCCGATGTGCTGGTCGATTTCTCCAGCCCGCACGCTCTGGAAACCAATCTGGCCGCGTGCAACTTTGCCAAGAAACCGATTGTTATAGGCACTACCGGGCTTGAGGAGCGGCATCACTGGCTGATCGACGATGCCGCGCAGGATATTGCCGTTTTGCAGACCGGTAACACCTCGCTCGGCGTCACCATGCTCGCCGCGCTGGTGAAAGAGGCCGCATCGCGGCTGGGAACCGACTGGGACATCGAAATCGTCGAGATGCATCACCGGATGAAGGTTGATGCCCCGTCGGGCACGGCCCTGCTGCTGGGTGAAGCAGCCGCTGCCGGACGCTATATTGACCTTGCGGATAATAGCGAGCGTGGACGCGACGGCATCACCGGTGCGCGCAAGGAAGGCGCAATCGGCTTTGCATCGCTGCGCGGTGGCACGGTGGCGGGCGATCATAGTGTGATATTGGCGGGCAATGAGGAGAGCATCGCCCTGTCACACCGTGCCGAAAACCGGATGATCTTTGCCCGTGGCGCCATGAAGGCCGCAATCTGGCTGATGCAGCAAAAGCCCGGGCGATACACAATGCCTGAAGTGCTGGGGCTTTAAGCCTAACTCCCGCGCCGCACCAGTTGCACCGGCACGCGGCGGTGGGTCAGGGGCTCGCCTGATATGCGGTTCAACACATTCTGGACCAGCAGGTCGCCGGCCTGCTCGAAATCAGGCTCTATCGTCGTCAGCGGCGGTGACGAATAATTGCCGGCCCGGATCCCGTCAAAACCGATGACCGACACCCGTTCAGGAACCGATATCCCGCTTTCGGTAAGCGCCCGCAACACGCCCAGCGCGGTCAGATCACAGGCTGCAAATATGCCGTCGAAAGGCTGGCCGGACTGGAGCAAAGTCCGAACGGCTTCGATCCCCTGCTCCTCACGCGACAGGCTTTCGTCAACCTCGATCGCGGGCGCTGATAGCCCCGCAGTGCGCAACGCTTCGGCAAATCCGTCATAGCGTTCGCCAAACTGGCGTTGTTGGGAAGCGCGAGCGCCGATGAAAACCGGATGTTTGCGCCCGGATTCGAGCAAATAGCGCGCGGCGATCTGCCCTCCACCTTCGTTCTCACTGCGTACCCAGCGCAAATCATCATCGGGCGCGCCCCAGCAAACCCAAGCCTTGTCCGTATGGTCAAGGCCACGGAAATAGGCCCAGGCCTCTGGATTTTGCGTCGTACCGATGACGATCATCCCGTCGGCCTGACGGGCATCGTCATATTGGCCGAAGAAATTGCCAGAACTGTCCTGAAAGGAAACCAGCAGATTGTAACCCTTGGCTGCAGCTGCAGCTGCAACGCTGCCCAGCAAAGAAAAGTAGAAAGGGTTGGTCTCGGTGGCACTTTCCCCTGCCCGGCCGATCAGAACCACCGCCAATGTCATCGTCTCGCCACGGCGCAACCGCGTGGCATTCTGGTTTATGACATAGCCGAGTTCCTGCGCGGCCTGCAGCACCTTGGCGCGGGTTTCATCGCTGACCTTGGGGCTACCATTCAGAGCACGCGATACGGTTGGCTGGGTTACGCCCGCGCGCTGTGCGACGTCAAATGCCGTAACCCGAATTGCCATCAAACTCTCCCCGTCTGCTCGCCTAATACACGCAGTCGTTCGATTACATCAACTCTTGTCGGTCGATCGTTTTGGAACCGGCGGGTAAGCTGAACAACATACCGTCTTCGCCAACCAAAATCTCGCCTTTAAAGCGCTTGGGGGCATCGCCCACAAAGGCCGGATTGAAGAAACGCGACGGAAAAGGTGGAACGATATGGGTGAACACAAGTTGGCCGACACCCGCTTTGCGGGCACTGTCCGCAGCTTCTTCGGGCGAAGCGTGATAGTCGAGAATATCTGTGGTGATTTTTGCCGTGTTGCCCAATCCCTTTTTTTCGAGCGCTGCGGTCATCTTGGTCACCAGCCTGGGTTGCAGTGCTTCGTGCAAGAGTAGGTCTGCGCCTTTGGCAACACGCTCGAGCACCACTGATTTGGCGGTATCGCCGCTGACTACCACTGACCGTCCCTTATAATCAAAACGATAGCCGACTGCAGGTGAAACGGGATCATGATCTACCTTGAAGGCGGTCACAGTCAGTCCGCCCTCATTCATTACAACAGCACTATTGCCAACCAAAGCAAACGGAAATGCAGTTGCTCCTGCACCTGAAGGCGGGACGATATCCTCCCCATGATGTGCAACGCGATAGCTGTTGTCCTGCGCATAGGCTGCATTGAAACCACCTATAACGGCGTCCACGCCCGTCGGTCCATATACCGGTAAGGGCGACTTGGCCGAGCTACCCGTCCAGCGCAGCAGCATCATCGGCCCCAGCCCATCCATATGATCCGAATGGAAATGCGTTAGAAAAAGACCTGCAATCTTGCCATTGGGTATTCCCATCAAAGAAATATTACGCGCGCCGCCTTCGCCTGCATCGACAACAAATATCCTTTTACCGGCAATAATGACGGTACAGGCCCCTGCCCGGTCGGCGTTAGGCAAAGGTGAGCCAGTTCCGCACAACCCGACATGCAAGCCGTCGGGCAATGACGCCGTAACGTCTCGACCCACCCTATTATTTACGGCCCGCTCGAAGAGCGAAAGCCCAATCTTTTGCTGAAAATGCCCTATCCCGGCTGCACCAATTGCAGCGATCCCAAGCAACACCAAAAGCCATTTTGCAGATTTTCGCATTCAGCCCCCCCCCTCAAAGTAAATTCAAACACCGTTTCCGCGACGGATTGTTACAAATTGTGGCAATTTTGCCGCGTTTATCAAAGATTTTACGTTAGCACATCTAAGCAGATTGCGGGCCGTGAATGGACTGGTTACAGCCGCAACCAGTGCAGAATGCACCATATAAAAGATAAAACAAGGATGGTTCACCATCCCCACTCCCAAGGAAGTTCGCCGATTTCCGGCACATTTGTGATGATCAAGTGGAGAGTTAAATTATGAAGTTTACACATACTGCAGTGCGTGCCGCACTGCTGTCGACCATTAGCGTCGCCTCAATCGGGCTCGCCTCTGCCGCCCAGGCACAGGATGAAACCGTCGAAGCAACCGACGCAGCGGCCGAAGAAGACGTCGCTTTTGATGAAATTATCGTGACTGCAACGCGCCGAGACCAGGCCGCGCAGGACGTTCCCCTTGCAGTCAGTGTTGTCGCTGGTGAGCAGCTTGCCAATGCCGGTATCGTCGATATCCGTGGCATCCAGCAGCTTGCCCCTTCTCTGAAGACGACCACAGGCCAGTCGTCGGCTACCGGCGCTGTCCTGACCATTCGCGGTATCGGCACTGCGGGCGACAACCCCGGCTTTGAACCCGCCGTTGGCGTGTTTATCGACGGCGTGTTCCGTTCGCGCGCAGGTGTGGCACTTGCTGAATTGCCGCCGATCGAACGCGTCGAAGTTCTTCGCGGTCCGCAGGGCACGTTGTTCGGTCGCAACACCTCGGCCGGTGCGCTTAGCATCTCAACACAGAAGCCCAAATTCGAAATCGGCGGCTATGTCGAGGCAAGCTACGGTAATTACGACGAAATCGAGTTCAAGGCCGGCGTAACAGGCCCGGTGACGGAGCAACTCGCGCTGCGTCTCGACGGCGGTTATCACAAACGTGATGGTTACATTACCGACGTCAACAGCGGTAACGGTATCAACAATCTTGATCGTTACTTTGTACGCAGCCAGGCGCTGTTTGAAAACGAAGATGTCAGTTTCCGTCTGATTGCCGACTATGCCAAAACCGACGAAGTCTGCTGTGGCGCAGTCAATACACAAAGCGGATTTTCGGTGCCGCTTACATCGACTGACAATATCATCGCGCGAATTGCAACTTCTGCGCTCAACCCAATCGCTGCAACACCCGCACTTGGCGGCGCTGTCGGTCGCGTTGGTACGCCTGCATATACGCGCGGCAGCCGCCAAATGGCTGTCAGCCCGGGCCGCGACCTTTCTGAAAAAGTCAACGAGTGGGGTGTTTCCGGCGAACTCAACTGGGACTTCGGCGCTGCAACGCTAACATCAATTACGGCTTATCGCGACTGGGATGCTCGACGGAACCAGGACATCGATTTCAGCGGCGTGGACCGTGCCTATCGCGACAATTATCGCACCAGCATAAAGGATTTTTCGCAGGAAATCCGCCTGCAGGGTACAGCGTTCAATGACAGTGTCGACTGGTTGGTTGGCGGCTTCTATCTTAATGAGAAGCTGACCCTGTCGGACACAGTCCGCTTTGGTACGCAGGCCAATCAATATGTCGATACGATTATCCGTGGGCTGACTAGCTCTGCAGTGCCAGGCGGTGTGCAGGTGTTCGGCACCCTTGGACCGAGCGTACCGCATCTTGGGCAAGCGATGCTGGCGACCGACCCTGTGCTTCTCGGCCAGGCTTTGGGGAATGCTGCTACTTTAGCGCTGTTCTCCAACCCAATCCCGGGATCGCCCGCTGGCTCTGGCCAGGTTGCAGATAACTATCGTGTGAAGACCGATGCGATTGCGCTGTTCACGCACAACATCATCAACTTTACCGACAACCTCTCGCTGACTTTGGGGCTGCGCTACAACCGCGAAACCAAAGACATTGATGCCAACTTGAACTCGGTTGTGCCGACTTGCTCGTTCTTCCGCTCGGCAAATGGTCAGCAGTGGTTGAGCGAGCTATCGACCAACCCTGCCGGCCTTGGCGCGATTGCACCGGCAGTTCTGCTTCTTGGTTGCAACCCGACTGTGAACAGTGAGTTCAACGGTATCAGTTCGGATAGCCGTAAAGAGACGGAATTCACCGGCACCGCGAAACTGTCGTTCAAGGTGAATGAAGACGTGTTGATCTACGGCGGTTACGATCGCGGTTACAAGTCAGGCGGTTACAATCTGGATCGTGGCAGCTTCGACTCTGTTCTTCTGGGCGGCGATGGCGCGCAGTTGACCGACCTCGAATTCGGCAACGAAACCGTGGACAGCTATGAAGTAGGTATCAAAACCAACTTCTCGCGTCAGTTCCAGTTCAATGCGTCGCTGTTCCATTCGAACTTCAAAGGCTACCAGTCCAACCGGTTCCTCGGAAACAGCTTCGTCGTGCTGAACTATGACAAGCTGGTGTCGAAGGGCGTTGAACTTGAAAGCATCATTCGTCCGCATCCGGATCTGGCCTTCAACCTTGGCTATACATATGTTGATGCCAAGGTAACCGACCCGCTTGCCGGCAGCGACAATGGCCGTCAGGCGTCGAACCAGCCAAAACACACCTTTACCGGTGCTGTGACTTGGACGCCGCAAATCAGCGATGGTGTCAACGGTTTGGTCCACGCTGACTTCCGTCAGCAAAGCGACGCATTCCCCTTGAATGACCCACTCGCGCGCAGCTTCACAGGGAATGACGGCTTCGGCATCGTCAACCTGCGGGCAGGCGTCAACTTCGGCGATGGCAAATATAGCGTTGAAGGCTATGTCGAAAACCTCTTCAACACCTATTACAACATCACCGCCTTCCCGATCCCGGAGCAGGGCAGCAGCTTCGCTGTATACCCTGCCCCCCCGCGCTTCTACGGCGTGAAACTGGGCGTGAAGTTCTGATATCCATACGGCAGCGAACCGGCCTACCGGTTCCGTTGAACCAAAAGAGGCCCTCGCAGCGATGCGGGGGCCTTTTTACTGTTGAAGCGAAGCAGCCCTCCACCGCCCATTCATATTGATCGAAGAGGCCCGCTCGTGTTCAAAAAGTGATGCGAAAGTGCGCCCCTTGACCATTTTTGGCTTCGCCAACGGACAGGCTAATCGCCGCGGCGGCACAAAGGCGTCGGGAAATGTCGAGACCTAGGCCGCTGCCGCTGCTGTTTTCGCCCTTGGTAAATGCTGTGAAAGGGTCGTCATCAGTTTCAAAGCCGGGGCCGTCATCGGAAATGGACAGGCAGCCATTTTCAAAATCGACCATCAGCTGTCCGGTTCCTACATGCTGGAAACAATTTCCAATCAGATTGTTTAGCACAAGTTGCAAAGAAGTAGGATGGACCAAGACTGCAATGCGATCGTCGATTTTGGTGGAGACCGCCATCGCACTTTTGGGATAACGCACTTTGGCCCAATCAATGGCCTTGTCGATCATCGGCCGCAGCAACGCCATTTCTTTGGCAACGCCATCGCTCTCACGCGCCAAAGCGAGCAACTGATCGAGAGCAAGAGTCATGTCCGTGGTTGCCGTTTCGATACGGCGAAGAGGTTCTGCGAAGTCGGGAGGCAGATCGAGATTGAGCGCAATGACTTCCGCTGCGCCGCGAATGACAGCGAGCGGCGTTCGCAATTCGTGACTGACGTCGCGGGTAAAAATACGCTCCCTGTCAACAAATCCGCGAATGCGCGCAAAGGCTTGTTCAAGAGTTTCCGCTAGCGTTCCAATTTCATTGGCCGGATAGTTCGTTGGATCAATAATCGGTACAGTGGATTCTGCGTTGGAAACGTCGCGCGCTAGATCACTCAGCGGCTTCATTGCTCGATAGGCGAGCCACCACCCAAACAGCGCCATAAGTATCGCAATACACAGGCTCATCCCGACCAGCAGCCTGATGATCGAATCCCTATAGGGACGAACGAGCAAGTCCCGGCTAACTTCGATTACGGCGACTGCGGGTGCAGGCCCGATGTCCGGCCGACCTTCATTCAGATTGAAGCGCTGGATATGATAATGGCGACCTTGGCGACCGAAAAATTCGGTCTGCCGCGGATTTTCCGCCAATTCCCTCCGAATGTCGGGAGGAAGTAGCTGGCCGCCCCGATATACTGCTGAATTGGTGCTTTTTGGGGCAGCCAGTGCACCGGTGCGCTGCCAGCTGGTTTTCTGGTGCGCCACTTCTTCCGCCAACGCGCGCTGGAACAAGCGATCTTCCATCGAATACGCTATGGTAAAGGCGGCGAGGCCAAAGATCAGGCTGGTTGCAATCACGCTGCCGATGATCGTGACAACGATCCGACCACGCAAGCTATACCGTCCCAGCGTCATATCTGCACCTTCAAACGAAACCCGATGCTGTGCACTGTTTCAATAATGGGAATATCAAATGGCTTGTCGACGACTTGGCGCAACAGATGGATATGCGCCCGTAGCGAATCGGATGACGGTGGCTCATCACCCCATAGCCGCCGTGTCACTTCGTCGCGGCTAACGGGATTGGGCCAGGCTTCAGCCAGCAGCAGCAGCAAATCCCAGAGAAGAGGCGTCAAACGAAGCGGTTTTCCATCTCGCGTCGCGGCTCGAGCTTGCCGGTCTATGGCCAAGGGACCAATCGAAACAAGATGTGGTTGCCCCAAATGCGTTCGCCGGGCTAGCGCCGTTACCCGTGCTGCAAGTTCCGCCAGCGAAAATGGTTTGACCAGATAATCGTCGGCACCATTGGCAAAACCCGCGAGCTTGTCATCCAGCGTATCGCGCGCGGTTAACATTAAGATGGGTATCCGACGGTCTGCGCGACGACGTATTTCGGCACAGACGCTCAATCCGTCGCGGTTTGGCAGGGCAAGATCGAGCAGTATGACATCAACTTGGCTGACCAACGCTTCCCGCAGTCCAGCTTCGCCGTCCGCGGCGTAGTGCAGTCGGTGCCCTAGTGCCTCCAGATAGTCGATAATATTGCTGGCGAGATCCGAATTATCTTCCACCAATAATATGTCAAAGCTGTCGCTCAAATGCACTTTCCCGGCTGTTGCTGCCGCAAACTGGCGCGCTCGTTGTCAAAAGAACGTCAAAATGCGTTTTACATTCATATGACACCTCCTGTGTGAAGGACGCCAGCATTGTCAAACATTGGAAAGGTTAGAAGATGCAGTTCCGGATAACAACGATGCTGTCGTGCACGCTTGCTTTGCTGATTGCAGCGCCCGCAAATGCGGAAGCAAGCGCCAGCGATCGCGTCCTCCTCGTCGTGAGCGGCTACGGAGCAGATGATGGTAAGACACGCCCTGGTTTCGAAATGGACGAGTTGTCACAGGCTTATGCTGTGTTCTCGGACAATGGTCTTCAGGTAGATATAGCCAGTCCAACAGGCGGGGCCGTTGTGGCCGAAAAGTTCAATCGCAACAAGCCCTATAACGCCCGTTTCCTTAGCGATTCCAATGCTGTAGCGAAACTGACCAGCACACAATCAATCGCCAATCTCCGTGACAAGAAATATTCGGCGATCTTCATCATTGGCGGTAAAGGTGCCATGTTCGATTTACCAGTTAGCGCCGACCTGAAGACGATGCTGGCGAGAACTTACGAAGAAGGCGGCGTTATTGGCGCTGTATGCCATGGCCCAGCCGTGTTGATGAACCTACCACTCAAAAATGGTAGCTCGCTGCTGGAAGGGCGTGCCGTCACCGGATTCTCGAACGAGGAGGAGGCACTTTTCGGCAAGGGCTGGGCCCCTTTATTTCCTGTCCTGCTAGAAAGCGGACTGCGTGGTTCGGGAGCAAAGTTCAGTGAGGCACCCATGATGCTCAACCATGTGGTCACCGATGGAAGATTGGTCACGGGACAAAACCCCTATTCGACCGCAGATGCGGCCGAAGCTGTTGTCAAGGCTATGGGACGCCCGCTCGCACCTCGTCAGCCATGGGCCGATGAACGGAGCGTAGAGTTGATTTCGCAGTTACTCAGTGGTGACAAGGGGGCAGCGCGCGTGTCATTCAACGCCGACCCTTCGCTCTACGATGTTCCGCTCATTGCCATGTGGGGATTCTACCGGGCGCAATCGGCAGGTCCGGATCGCGAGGCGCTAACTAATGCGGTTGAAGTGATGGAATTGGCACTGCCGCATTTCAGCCGGCCAGAACTGGTTTCGGGAATAGCAGAAGCCCGAAGCAAGCTGTCCAAAATGCAATAAGACCGTAATGGATTGGCGGACGTTTTCAACGCGTCCGCCTTCCTATCCCGGCGCGCGCCCTTCAAGTAAGGCCGATCTCCGTTCATCGGTTCGCGGACATTGGTGTCACCCTTCCGGTGACCGTTGGCGCCCCACCTTGATTGGTTCGACATCTAGACGGGCCTGCAAAGCGACAAGACTATATCATGCAAGATACAATCGAACTAAACAGCATAAGCCATCATTTTGAAACAGCTAACGAAAGGGTCCAGCTTTTCCGGGACCTTTCCTGCACTATTCATGCTGATGAAACGCTCACCATAGTAGGTCCTTCAGGAGCGGGTAAGTCCAGCCTGCTTTCAATCGCAGCGGGCCTCGAGATACCAGCGGATGGCAATGTGTCTTTCACCATCGACGGTGCGCAAGTCGACGCGCTGACGATGCGCGCAAATTCCGGCTTCATATTCCAACAATTTCATCTGATGCCAGAATTAGACGCCATCGGCAATCTGGCGTTGCCGCTTCGGCTTACGGGCAACCGGGATGCGTTCGATATCGCCGCTATCTGGCTCGAAAAGGTGGGGCTGAAAGATCGTGCCCGCCATCGACCCCACCAATTAAGCGGAGGTGAACAACAGCGTGTTGCGGTGGCCAGAGCCTTCGTCACCGACCCGCGCTTCATCTTCGCAGATGAGCCGACCGGCAATCTGGACATGCACACATCTGAAAGCGTGGCCGGGCTGATGTTTGACTGCGCGCGGGAGACAGGATGCGGCTTGGTGGTTGTCACCCACAGCAGACAATTGGCATCGCGTGCAGACACATGTCTGGTCCTGAAG
>JADJGU010000007.1 GCA_016707885.1 Sphingomonadales bacterium | reverse complement strand
TTTGGTAATCGGCGCTGGCGGCGTCGGATCGGTGGCGGTGCATAAGATGGCAATGAACACCGATATCTTTAGCCATATCAGCCTCGCAAGCCGCACCAAGAGCAAGTGCGATGCGATCGCTGCATCGGTGAAGGAACGCACCGGAGTCACGATCGATACCTATGAAATCGACGCGGAAGAAGTGCCCGCGCTGACCCGCCTGATCGAAAAGGTGCAGCCTGCCCTCGTCGTCAACCTTGCCTTGCCCTATCAGGATCTTGCCATCATGGACGCCTGCCTTGCCGCCGGCGTGCACTATATGGACACCGCGAATTATGAGCCCAAGGATGAGGCCAAGTTCGAATATCATTGGCAATGGGCCTATCAGGATCGCTTCAAGGATGCCGGCCTGATGGCATTGCTAGGTTCAGGCTTTGACCCGGGCGTGACCAGCGTGTTCACAACCTGGCTGCACAAGCATCATTTCGAGCGGATCGACACGCTCGACATCCTCGATTGTAATGGCGGCGACCACGGTCAGGCTTTTGCCACCAACTTCAACCCTGAAATCAACATCCGCGAAGTAACCGCAGTCGCGCGCCATTGGGAAAATGGCGATTGGGTTGAAACCCCGCCGATGTCGGTGAAGCAGCAATTCGATTTTGAAGGCGTTGGCCCCAAGAACATGTACCTCATGTACCATGAGGAGATCGAGAGCCTGAAAACGCACTTTCCCGAAATCAAACGCATCCGTTTCTGGATGACCTTTGGCGATGAGTATATCAAGCATCTCACCGTGCTGCAGAATGTCGGCATGACCCGGATTGATCCGGTGAAATATCAGGGCGTCGAGATCATCCCGCTGCAGTTCCTGAAAGCGGTGCTGCCGGAGCCCGCCAGCCTTGGTCCGACGACCAAGGGCAAGACCAATATCGGCTGCATCGCAACTGGTATTGGCAAGGACGGCAAGGAAAAGACCCTCTACATCTACAACATCTGCGACCATGAAGATGCCTATGCCGAAACCGGCAATCAGGCTGTCAGCTACACCACCGGCGTTCCCGCAATGATCGGCGCTGCGTTGATCGCGAAAGGCCTGTGGCGCGGCCATGGGGTGTTCAACATGGAACAGTTCAACCCCGATCCGTTCATGGACATGCTCAACCAGCATGGCCTGCCCTGGCAGGTGAAGGAACTGGATGGGCCACTGACGTTTTAAACCTAACCTCGTTACCCCCGCGAAGGCGGGGGGGCCATCACCTGACGAGCAAATTTAACTGGTGGGTGATGGATTGCCGCCTTCAAGGGAACGACGCAGCGCACGAACCATGACATCGGCCCACATCACCCCGATCTTGCTTCTGGTCGCGTCGAATGTCTTCATGACCTTCGCCTGGTATGGGCATCTGGCGCATAAGTCGAAGCCATTGCTGATCGTCATCATGGTCAGCTGGGGCATCGCCTTTTTCGAATATTGCCTTGCGGTTCCTGCCAATCGTATGGGGCATCAGGTTTATTCGGCGGCTGAGCTTAAGACGATGCAAGAGGTGATCACGCTGGTGATCTTCGCACTCTTTGCTGTGTTTTGGCTGGGCGAGAAATTGACGATCAACCACGCAATCGGCTTTGCGATGATTGCAGGCGGGGCTTGGTTTGTATTCCGGGCACCGCTCGGATAGGAAAAGAAAATGGAAACCAGAGCCGGAGATCCCGGGGCCTTTGCCCGATTTGACCTGAACCGCGTGCCGACGCCTGCCTTTGTGGTGGACGAAATCGCCGTGCGGCGGAACCTGGCTGTCCTCGCCGATGTGAAGGCGCGTTCAGGCGCTAAGGTTTTATCGGCGCTCAAGGCCTTCTCGATGTGGTCGCTGGCCGATGTCGTTGGTGAATATCTCGATGGCGTGTGCACCAGCGGGCTGTGGGAAGCGCGTTTGGCGCGTGATCATTACAAGGGCGAGATTGCCACTTATTGCGCCGGTTACAAGGCTGCCGACATGGCAGAGATTGTTGCCATATCCGATCACATCATCTTCAACTCGCCCGCGCAGCATAGGCGTTTTGCCGCATATATCGATGACAGTGTCGATGTCGGCCTGCGCATCAATCCGGAGCATGCGGAGGGTGAGGTTGCTAAATACGACCCCTGCTCCCCACATTCGCGACTGGGATTCCCTGTCAGCCAATTGCGGCCAGAGCATTTGCAGGGCGTTTCGGGAATCCATTTCCATTCGCTCTGCGAGCAGGATTTCTTGCCACTAAAACGCACATGGGAAAGCCTGAAGCTCAAGATCGCACCCTATTTCAGTCAGTTGAAATGGCTCAATTTCGGCGGAGGCCATCATATCACCCGCGCCGATTATCAGCGCGACGATCTGGTCGAATTCATCAAAGCCGTTCGCGCCGAAACCGGCTGCGATGTGTATCTTGAGCCCGGCGAGGCTATTGCGCTCGATGCCGGGATATTGGTCGGCGAGTTGCTCGATGTTTTTGACAACGGCATGCCGATCGGCATCACCGACATCAGCGCGACCTGCCACATGCCCGACGTGATCGAAGCCCCCTATCGTCCGGCTATGCTAGGTGAACGGTCGGAAGGCCCGGCAATTCGGCTCGGTGGCCCAAGCTGCCTTGCGGGCGATATCATCGGCGATTACGGCCTGCCCGTCGCGATGGAAGCTGGCCAACGCTTCGCTTTCCTCGATCAGGCGCATTATTCGATGGTGAAGACGAACACCTTCAACGGCGTTCCCCTGCCCTCGATCTGGCTGTGGAACAGCGACAGCGACGAACTGCGCTGTGTGCGTGAATTTGACTGGACCGAATTCCGCGATAGATTGTCGTGACTACCCAAGGGGAGTTCGGGGTATGCGTTACATTTTGATCAACATTTTGGCGTCCATTGGGCTGCTCACGTCGACCGCTTCAGCGCAATCCAGCCATACTTGGATTTATGCGACGAATGCGCAGGGAGGCATTGCCTGGGACCAGTCGGACCTTGCTTGGAACGAAGCTGACAAGTCCTTCAAGGGCACACTTATCACATACACCAAAGCTGCCGTTCCTTTAGGAGACAAGGCGGTCAATTATGTGTTGGAGGATTTCCACCTGAAATGTTCTGGTCCGGAATATTATTACGAAAATGTAGTATATTACGGCGCAGACAAGAAAATGGTTTCAACGATGTTTGCCACCAAGAAGGTTCCGATTGCCTCCGGCACGCCTTACTACATTCTTTCCGAAGTTCTTTGCAAAGGCGTGAATTTTCGGGATGGACGTTTGATAAGAAATATCAGTTCAACAACCGAGGTGATGGATCGCTTGGCCGCCGGCTAGGTCAACAAAAACGGCATCGTTTTTTCTTTACATCTGCCCCCCCGAATCATATAGGCACCGTCCGCTGCCCCAGGGGGACTTCCAATAACCGCAAGGCAGCCTTGTTCGCATTTTATCGGTTTAACAGACTATTGGGGGTCCCTTGAGTTGCACAACTATCCTGATGCTGCGTCCCTAGTCCGCGCCCTGCGCCCGGACGAGCCCGTAACACTCCTACGCCCGCATGCCGCTACGCGTGCTGCCCGCTTCTTCGTCGAGAAGTTTCCGGGCCAGTCGCTTTATGCGGTAAAGGCCAATCCCTCGCCTGCGTTGCTTGAAACGCTGTGGGCGGCTGGAATCACGCACTATGACGTCGCGTCGCTCGGCGAAGTGCGGTTGGTGCACAAATTCCTGCCCGATGCGAAGCTGTGCTTCATGCATCCGGTCAAGTCCGAACGTGCGATTGCGCAGGCCTATCACAATCATGGCGTGCGCACCTTCAGCCTCGACAGCCATGAAGAGCTCGAGAAGATCGTTCGCGCAACCACGACCGATGGCGTAGCCGCGGCTGATCTGGAACTGTGCGTACGCATCCGTGTGTCTTCGGATCATGCAAAGCTCAGCCTTGCCGCCAAATTCGGTGCCGAACCTTCAGAAGTTGCCGACTTGCTCATTGCGACCCGTCAGGCCGCCGATAGCCTTGGCATCGCCTTCCATGTCGGCAGCCAGGCAATGACGCCTTTGGCTTATGCCGAAGCGATGGAGAAGGTGCGCGCGGCAATTGTCGAGGCATCGGTCACGGTCGATATTGTCGATGTCGGCGGTGGTTTTCCCTCGGTCTATCCCGGTATGGAACCGCCGCCGCTCGAAGCCTATTTCGAAACCATCCACCGCACGTTCGAAGATTTGCCGATCAGCTATTCGGCAGAGCTTTGGTGCGAGCCGGGGCGTGCGCTGTGCGCCGAATATGCTTCCTTGCTGGTCAAGGTAGAAAAGCGACGCGACAATGAGTTGTACATCAATGACGGGGCCTATGGCGCGCTGTTCGACGCGGCGCATGTCAGCTGGCGCTTCCCGGTCGAGTTGATGCGCGAAAGCGGTAGCGACGAGATTGGCGAGTTCGCTTTCTACGGCCCAACATGCGACGATATGGATTATATGGCCGGACCCTTCCTGTTGCCCGCCGACGCGAAGGCCGGCGACTATATCGAGATCGGTATGCTCGGCGCCTATGGCTGCGCGATGCGCACCGAATTTAACGGCTTTGGCGAGACCGAGGATTTTGCAGTCGAGGATGAGCCGATGGCTAGCCTCTATACTCGTATTGCCGCCAATGATTTGGGCAATGTCCACCATATCGGCAAACGATCGGCTCAATGATCTTCTCCCCTCCCGCTTGCGGGAGGGGTTGGGGGTGGGCCTTTTATGTTTTGATACCCGCCCCGTTGCGACTAGTAACCGCTTCGCGGCCGCAAGTCTCACTGCCCATCCCGCATGCGGGAGGGGAGACAGGTGCAATAAGTTGCATTTGACAATTTACACAGGTTGAAGCACCCTCCCCGCCATCGAAAACGGGGAGGGTTTTCTTATGGATACAACGATACTCGCGCCTGCGGCCGTATTGGTTGCTTGGTCATTGGTAATGCTTGGCTGGTTGGCCATTGCCCGCTTTGGCACGCTTGCAAAATTGGGAAGCAAGGAGCCGCCTGCACCCGGACTGCGCGGACAGGATATCGATCCGATGCTCGGCACTGCCGCGTGGAAATCGCACAATTATGCGCACCTGATGGAGCAGCCGACTATCTTTTATGCGGTGGTTTTCATCCTGCACATATCGCAGGCGGCCACACCGCTGATGGTGAAATTTGCATGGGCCTATGTTGCCTTACGCATCATCCATTCGGTTTATCAGGCGGTCGTCAACAAGGTGATGGTCCGTTTTTCAATATTTGCGCTGTCGACCGTGTGTCTGGTCGTGCTTGCAGTAAACGCCTTGATGGCAACGCTTTGATAACAGAACGGGAGGAGATTCCATGGAACATGCCGAAATATTGAAGCCGGTCGCGGTGCTCGCGGGCTGGACGATGCTGATGTGGATATGGATGTACGCGACGCGCATCCCTGCGATCAACAAGCTGCCCAAAGATAACAGTGAAGGGGCAGATGTCGGTTGGACAAGTGCCAAATTGGAAGGGCTATTGCCGGGTAATATCCAGTGGAAGGCGCATAATTATAACCACCTGCACGAGGCGCCGACCGTGTTCTACGCAGTTGCGCTGTTGCTCGCCATGATTGGCCAGGGCGATGGCCTGAACGCCACTATTGCTTGGGTCTATGTTGGTCTGCGCATAGCGCATAGCCTGTGGCAGTCACTGGCGAATAAGGTTGCCGTGCGCTTCCTGCTATTTGCCCTGTCATCGCTCGCGCTGATGGCATTGGTGCTGCATGCCATAATGGCCGTATTTCATTGATTTGAACGTCACTGGCGGGTGAATTCGCCCGCCAGTTCGACATGGGTTGACCAGCGAAATTGCCCGACAAGCCATATCCGCTGAAGCCTGAAGCCACCTGAAATTAGTGTCTTTGCATCGCGTGCAAAGCTGGATGGGTTGCAGCTTACATAGACGATCTTCGATACATCCGCTTTCGCAAGTTCCGCAACCTGCTCACGCGCACCAGCCCGCGGTGGATCGAGGATCACTGCGGAAAAGCGGTTGAGTTCTGCAGGCGTCAAAGGCCTCCGGAAAAGGTCGCGATGCTCGGCAAACAACTGCAATCCTGCCTTGCCTGCGGCGGCCTTCATTGAAAGCAAGGCCGCCCGCTCCGCTTCAGCCGCGAACACCTTTCGGCCCTGCGCGACCGCGAAGGCAAAAGTACCCAGCCCTGAAAACAGGTCGGCCACAAGCTTTGCGTCTCCAACCACTTCCTGCACTGCTAAAGACAATGCCTGTTCGCCATCTAGAGTTGCCTGCAGAAAGCCATAAGGCGGATAGACAACAGCAATCCCACCCAGCGTAACTGTCGCCGGTTCGGGCTCCCAATAAGTTGTCGGGCCATATCCATCGTCTGTGGAGAGCCGTGCCAGATGATTGGCGGTCGCAAAGTCGGTCAGCGACTCATGCGTTTCCAGGCCCTCCGGCGACCAATTCTCGATCAAGACATCGACGCCCTGATCAACAAGCGCCAGCTTGATTTCCACATTGCGCTTTGGCCCGATGCGGGGGGCGAGAAAAGCCCGTAAAGGTTGCAGTAGCGCAAACAGTTCCGGCGCCATGATGTCACATTGCTTCAAATCGACAATCCGATGGCTTTTTTCCGAGCTGAAGCCGAGTTGGAATTGCTTGCCCGCCCAAGCTGACCTTACCGCTACCCGGCGCCGGCTATGCGGTGGAGAAATATGCACCGGCATGAATTCTGGCAGATCGATATCCTGCGCCACAAGGGCGTGGACGATGCGATCCCTGACGAAAATCTTCAGCGTCTCATCGTCCAAATGCTGCAACTGGCATCCACCACATAATTGAAAATGCGGGCAAGGAGGCTCGGAATGGTGCGGACCGTGGATCAATCCGCCACCGGGATTAAGGCAATCACCAGGGGCTGCGAAAGGCACATGCCGCCCGTCTGCGGTAACGCCATCGCCGCGCGAGGCTATGCGGATGATTTCATCAATATTGCTCACAACAGCGCCTTGCCCGTGCCGGCCCAGCTAAGCAAGCCCGCCGGGCTATTTCTGCGCCGATGCTTTGATGTCCGCCGGCAGACGATATTTGTCATCGCCTGAACTGACCTCGATCATACCGCCACCGATCAGATTGATGGTCGTTTCGTCAAAGCCATCAGCCGGGGAAAGCCCGCGGCCATCGGTGAGAATGTTGAAACGACGAAATCCGGCATTCGGATGGCGAATAACGAGCATCTTGCCATTCTCGCCCGGCATGGTTTCGGTAGAACATTTTCGTTCGAATGCGCTTGCACCAGCGAGCGCGCATTCAACTTTATTCGCTGCAGAGGCTGTGCCACCAGATTGGTCTGCTGACTCTCCACCGCAGGCCGCGAGTGCGGCGCTGCCTGCAAATACAAGAGCAAGACGATAGTATGAAAGCTTCATGCGCCATCTATAACGGCTTCAGCATTCAGTCTCTAGCGCATTAACCCTGCTTTTGGTCAGCTATGCGCGCGGTTTGCTTACAAGCTGCGTGACGTCGCGGATCGCACCGCGGGCTGCGCTGGTTGTCATCGCGGCATAAGCCTGCAGCGCAACCGATACCTTGCGCGGACGTTCCTTGGCCGGATGCCAGCCAATTGCGTCCTGCGCTGCCCGACGACGGGACAGTTCTGCGTCGCTGACCGCCAGATGAATCGAGCGGTTGGGGATGTCAATTTCGATAATATCGCCATTTTCAACAAGGCCAATTGTGCCGCCCTCCGCCGCTTCGGGGGAAACATGACCGATCGACAGCCCGGAGGTACCGCCCGAAAAGCGACCATCGGTGAGAAGTGCGCAAGCTGCACCCAGTCCCTTGGATTTCAGGTAGCTGGTCGGGTAAAGCATTTCTTGCATCCCGGGCCCGCCTTTCGGCCCTTCATAGCGGATGACGACGACATCACCGGCCTCGACTTGACCGGTCAGAATGGCCGTCACCGAGGCATCCTGGCTTTCATAGACCTTCGCCGGTCCAGAGAATTTCAGGATGCTCTCATCGACCCCTGCCGTCTTCACGATGCAGCCATCAAGCGCGACATTGCCGTTCAACACGGCCAGCCCACCGTCCTTCGAAAAGGCATTTTCGGCTGAACGGATGACGCCATTTTCGCGGTCGAGATCAAGGTCGTCCCAGCGTCGCGACTGACTGAAAGCTGTTTGTGTGGGAACACCACCGGGAGCTGCCTTGAAAAAGGTCTGCACATCGGGATCGTTGGTACGCGAGATATCCCATTGGTTGAGCGCATCGCCCAATGTCTTGCTGTGCACGGTTGGCAAATGTGTGTGCAACAGCCCTGCCCGGTCCAGTTGGCCCAATATCGCCATGATGCCACCTGCTCTGTGGACATCCTCCATGTGGACATCGCTCTTTGCGGGGGCGACCTTTGAAAGACACGGCACTTTACGTGACAACCTGTCGATATCGGCCATGGTAAAGTCCACACCACCTTCATAGGCCGCCGCGAGCAGGTGCAAAACCGTGTTAGTGGACCCGCCCATAGCGATATCGAGGCTCATCGCATTTTCGAAGGCTTCGAAGCTGGCGATATTGCGCGGCAGGACGCTTTCGTCATCTTGCTCATAATAACGGCGACACAGTTCAACCGCGAGTTCGCCCGCGCGCAGAAACAGCGCCTTGCGATCCGAGTGCGTCGCCAATGTCGAGCCGTTGCCCGGCAGCGAAAGCCCCAAGGCTTCGGTCAGGCAGTTCATCGAATTGGCGGTGAACATCCCCGAGCAGGAACCGCAGGTCGGACAAGCCGAGCGTTCAATCGTCGCGACCTCTTCGTCGCTATATTTCTCGTCAGCGGCAGCCACCATTGCATCGACCAGATCGAGTGCGACTTCCTTGCCTTTTAGCACGACCTTTCCAGCCTCCATCGGCCCGCCCGAGACAAATACCACCGGGATATTGATGCGCAGTGCGGCCATCAGCATACCGGGGGTGATCTTGTCACAGTTCGAGATACAGACCATCGCATCGGCACAATGTGCGTTGACCATATATTCGACGCTGTCTGCAATCAGATCGCGGCTGGGCAGTGAATAGAGCATCCCGTCATGCCCCATCGCGATGCCATCATCGACCGCGATGGTGTTGAATTCCTTGGCAACCCCGCCAGCCGCCTCAATCTCGCGCGCTACCATCTGGCCGAGATCCTTCAGATGGACATGCCCCGGCACGAACTGTGTGAAGCTGTTGACCACTGCAACAATCGGCTTGCCGAAGTCGCTGTCCTTCATGCCTGTGGCGCGCCATAGGCCACGCGCGCCTGCCATGTTTCGGCCGTGGGTCGAGGTGCGCGAACGAAGGGCGGGCATACGGGAGACTCCTGTAATATAATTTCGCCAACAAGGCGTTTGCAGGCGCCTTACAGCGCTAAGCCCGCAGTTTCAACGCCACTTCGTTGCATATCCGTATCAGCCGTCCGGCCCATACCGCCTGCCCCGCTTCATCACCGATCTGATCCTGCCGGATTTCAATGCCCAGATAGGGCCTGCCATGCGCCTCGGCATGGCGGTTCATCGTCGCGTTGAGCAACTTTCCCGAATAAGGCTGTTGGTCGCCGACACAAAGACCTTCGGCCTCCAGCAGCGGGATAGTGAGACGCGCAGCGCGATCATCCTCATTATACAACACGCCCACCTGCCAAGGTCGCTCTTGCTCGGGATGACTTTCCAATTGCGGTGTGAAACTATGCAGCGACAGGATTAGCGCGGGTGGATGTAGTTCGAGCAATTCCGTCAATGCAGTGTGATAGGGCCGGAAAAAGCGGTCTAGCCGCGCCTCATGCCCGTCATGGTCCAGCGCATTGCCGGGAATTGCATGGCCGTCGCTGGCAATTGGAATCGCTGCAGGCTGGTGTTCCTCGCGATTGAAATCGCACACAAGTCGACTAACATTTCCAAGGAACGCAACGTAGCCCTCGCGCTCGGCCATTAAATGCGCCACTCCGGATACACCGATGTCGATGGCGATATGCTGCTCCAGCAAGGCTGGGTCGATGCCCAGGTCGATGTCGTCTGGAACCCGGTTTGAAGCATGATCGCTGACGAGCACTATGCTTCCAGACGTCGGAGTCCCAATAAGACGCCAGGCTTCATGCTCCATCAACGTAGCTTTCCAGCCAGAGTCCACCAATGTCCAGACATCAAAGTCCGGGCAGCATCGCGTTCTTCAACAGTTCCGTACAGAGCAAAGCAGGTAGCGCCCGAGCCGGACATTCTTGCGAGAATAGGTTGTGTTTCCTTCAGTGCGGTCAGCACCGTCTCGATTGCGAGGCACAAATCGATTGCAGGCTTTTCAAGGTCATTTCGTCCCGAAAGCGCAATTTCTTTGGTTGACCCGCTTGGAAGAGGTCCGCGATCCTCGCCGTCCCATTGTTTGAAAACAGGGCCTGTCGACAATGGAAGGCGCGGGTTCACCAGCAGCACCGGCGTATCGCGCAGATCGTTCACTGCCGGCATATGTAATTCCCAGCCTAGCCCCATGCCGATACGTGTCTGGCTTATGATACAGGCCCCGACATCAGCCCCCAGACTGTGTGTTGCAAGCACCAGTTCCTTGCCGTCGCCATTGTGCACGAAATGGCGGTCAAGCAGCCGGATCATTGCCCCCGCATCTGCCGAACCGCCGCCGATGCCTGCGGCCACTGGCAGTCTTTTGTCCAAAGTGATGGCGAGCGGCGGAATTGGTTCGCGTCCGGGCAGAACCATGTTCCGCATCTGCGCAAGTGCCTGCAGTATCAGATTGTCCGGCCCGTTGGGCAAACCTTCGGCAAACTCTCCGATGATCGTCAGTCTATCCGTTTTGGCGACTTCGACAGTAAGTTCGTCGCCCGCATCGACAAAGGCGAACAGAGTTTCCAACTCATGATAACCATCGTCACGCCTCTTGCGTACATGCAGTGCAAGGTTAATCTTGGCATAGGCGGTTTCTTGCAACTGCATTGACTCAGGGGGCTGCAGTCTCTTTGGTCCAGCCAAAGTCAATTTTCTGTACCAGTCGTTCCGAGACTTGGCCCTCAGCAGCGACGGCTGCTGCTCTCCAGGCGAAACGCGCTTCAGATTTGCGACCAGCCGACCAGTAAGCGTCGCCCAAATGCTCATTGATGGCGACGTCGCCTATAGCCGACTTTACTGCCGCTTCGAGTAATGGAATGGCGATGTCGATTTCACCTCTCAAAAAGTGCGCCCAACCCAGAGAATCGGTAATTGCGGCCGATTGTGGCGAAAGTTCGTATGCTCTCGAAACAAGTTTGAAGCCGCGCTTCACGTCGATCCGTCGTTCGAGCAACGAATAGCCGAGATAGTTCAAGACCTGCGCATTCTTGGGGGCTAGCACGAGAGCCTCCTCGAGCGCTGTTTGCGCCCCACCCCAATCACCACTGGCATCAAGAGCGGATGCCAGCAGCATAAGGTGCATTGCGCGGATCGAACCGCCACCTTCGGTTATATCCTTATCGAGCAAGCTACGATAAACAGGGATGGCCAGTTCTCGCTTGCTCGCCTGTTCCAAGCGTTGGGCGTATAGCAATTTTAGATGCGCCGATTGGGGCTGAGTATCAAGTGCTGTTTTGGCGATCGCCACAGCCAAGTCGGGGGTGTCTGCCAACTGTGTCTGATTAACGACTGATTGAAACCAGAAAGGTGAATTGGGGGTGACTGTTTTCAGCATGGCTGCCGATTTCTCGTTGAGACCCTGACGTTGAAGAAGTTCCGCTAGAGACAATTTTGCAGCATCGCTTGTTGGTGCGATCCATTGACCAAGACGAGCAAAGTACAGAGCATTTTGTGGCTGCTTTTGTTCATCCAATGCAATGGCGAGGCGGGCAAACATCATCGCAAGGCCGATTTCTGCGGTTATTTTTGAAGTTGCATAATTACCCTGTTCCAATCCTATTTGTCGGCCAAGGGCAGAGGCAAATTCCTGGTCCCCCGAACGGGCAAATTCGCCCATCGCATGACCAGCAAGGAAACGACCATGGGGTTCGTCATAACCCCTGAAATTGCGCAGCCGTAATTTGCCTTGGGCAATATTCCCTTCAGCGAGATCGAAATAGACCAACTGGTCGTCGCCATAATAGGCCGTTAAACCACCGCTCATCAATTGGGACACAGAAAAGCCCGATGCACGCCCTTGTGCTACGTTGAGCCAGCCATTGAGCATAGGGGCCATGAATGCAAAATCGTGCTTTGCCTCCAGATCGGCAACTGCCGCACTGGCTTCGGCCCATTTTTTCCGGCGAAATGCGTCGACAAACACCATCAAGGGCGCATCACTATCGGCCGATTGTGCTTTTTGGCCTGTGCGAATGGCGGTTAGTGCATCGTCAAAACTGCCTTCGCGTACCGCTGCGGCCAACAGGTTGCTGGCCGCGGCCTCGCTATCGGGGCTGCGCGCAAGCAATTTTGCATAGCTTTTCAACGCTGCGCCGCCCTGCCCCGCAAGTTCGAGGCGCTGCGCATCCCAATAAAGGTCACCAGGCTCCGGTGCCGCCAATGACGGTGCGGCACACAGCAGCAATAAGGCCAGCGAATAGCGCCTACATATTCGGATAATTGGGGCCACCTCCGCCCTCGGGCGTCACCCAGTTGATGTTTTGCGTCGGATCCTTGATGTCGCAAGTCTTGCAATGGACGCAATTTTGCGCGTTTATCTGAAGGCGCGGTTGCCCTTCATCCTTACCGACGATTTCATAAACGCCTGCCGGGCAGTAACGCGTTTCAGGCGCATCATAGAGTGCGAGGTTGACCGTAATCGGCACCTCTGGATCCTTGAGCTGCAGGTGGCAGGGCTGGTCTTCCTCATGATTGGTGTTCGACAGGAAAACCGAAGAAAGCCGGTCAAAACTGATCACGCCATCGGGCTTGGGATAATTGATTGGCTGATACAGATCTTTACGGACCAACGATTCATTGTCGGCATGATGCTTCATCTCGATCGGCAAGCCGATCTTCAGCGTACGCATCCACATATCGATACCGGCAAACACCGTACCATAGGTTTCGCCATATTTGGCCACCGCAGGTTGGGCGTTCTTGACCAGTTTGAGTTCGGTTGCGATCCAACTGTCATTGAGGTTGGCCTGATAATCCGTCAGTTCGTCATGCTCACGGCCTGATGCCAGTGCAGACGAAACGCTTTCTGCCGCCAGCATACCCGATTTCATTGCGGTATGGCTGCCCTTGATGCGCGGGACGTTGACGAAACCAGCAGAGCAACCGATCAGCGCACCGCCCGGGAATGCGAGCTTCGGCACCGATTGCCATCCGCCTTCGTTGATCGCGCGCGCACCGTAAGAAACGCGCTTGCCGCCCTCCAATATCTTGCGGATTTCGGGATGCTGCTTCCAACGCTGGAATTCCTCGAACGGGAAGACATGCGGGTTGGTGTAATCCAGCGCAACGACGAAGCCCAAGGCCACCTGACCATTGGCCTGATGATAGAGGAAACCGCCTCCCCAGCTTTCGCTTTCCGAAAGCGGCCAGCCCTGTGTGTGAATGACGCGGCCGGGCTTGTGCTTTTCGGGATCGACATCCCACAATTCCTTCATGCCGATGCCATAAACCTGCGGCTGGCAATCACGTTCCAGATCAAATTTGGACTTGAGTTGCTTTGTAAGATGGCCGCGCGCACCCTCTGCAAACAGGGTATATTTTGCGTGCAACTCCATGCCTGGCATATAGTCAGGCTTATGGCTGCCATCGCGCGCCACGCCCATATCGCCAGTTGCAACGCCCTTTACTGAGCCATCGTCGTTGTAGAGGATTTCGGCAGCCGGAAAGCCGGGGAAGATTTCGACGCCCAGATTTTCGGCCTGCGTGCCGAGCCAGCGGCACAGATTGCCGAGCGATCCGGTGTAAGTACCCTTGTTATGCATCCAGCCCGGGGTGAACACGTGCGGGATCGCCATATGGCCGCCGCGTGACAATACCCAGTGATGGTTCTCGGTGACAGGGACTTCTGCCATCGGGCAGCCCTGCTCTTTCCACTCGGGCAAAAGCTCGTCAATCGCCTTGGGATCGAATACCGCGCCGGACAGGATATGCGCGCCGATTTCCGAGCCTTTTTCTAGGATGCAGACCGTGGTTTCGGGGTTGATCTGTTTCAGACGGATTGCCGCCGAAAGGCCTGCAGGTCCACCGCCCACGATCACCACGTCATAGGGCATCGACTCCCGTTCACTCATCTCCACTCATCCTTCCCCGGCCCGGTTTATCGAACCGTCTTGATTTTCCCTCAACTGACAGGATTCGCCATGCCAAGCAATTGACCTGCGCGTCAACCGGTGACTGTTGCGAAACATGCAGGTCGCACCGCAGGACAGAGGAAAAATCCTCGCAGACTCGATCCACAGCTGGTGGCGCGATGCCGGTGTTGATTATCTGTGTCAGGACGAACCAACCAATTGGCTAGCAGATACGGATGAGCCTCGGCCTATTCCGCCGGTCGCTGCGCCGAATATACCGCAGGCACCTGCGTCCATGCCGGCGGCGGCGCCCATTACTGTTTGGCCTGCCGAATATGACGCGTTGCAGAATGCAATCGCGACCGACCCGTCGATGCCAGGAAACAGTTATGGGCCAGCGCGCGCGATGCCCGTCGGTATCGCACAAGCTGACTTGATGGTTTTGACCGATTTTCCCGAATCTGAGGACATAATAGCCGGAGAATTGGGGCACGGTGCCGTCGGTAAGCTGTTGCAAGCCATGCTGTCTGCTTGTGGTTATTCGACCGGAGAAGTCCATTTGGCGGCTTTGGCACACTGCCGTCCTGCTAGCGGGGCTTTGCCGAAACAGGATGCAAATTTGCTGGCTGACTTTGCCCGACACCAAATCAAAATCGTGCAACCCAAACGGATGTTGTTGCTCGGCACTGCAGTTTCGGAAATCCTTTTGGGCAAGGAACTGATGGATGCCCGCTCAAATTTACCGGATTTTAACCAAGATGGCCGCAATTTGACGTCTGTAGCAACTTTTCATCCGCGAACTCTTTTGGCGCGCCCGATTTTGAAAGCGCAGGCCTGGAAGGATTTACAGCGGATCGTGAAGAGAGATATCGTGTGATCAAGCGTTTGTTTATCTGCTCTCCCCTATCGCTGGTGGCAACTTCGGTTGCAGTCTTGGCTTCGCCAGCTTGGGCCGGAACCGCCGACACTGTGCGTCAAGCGGTAGCACCGGATGCGTTAGAACAAATTGGCGGACAACCTAGCGCCAGAGACAAGCAGGCGTTTGCCGCTATTTTTGCGGCGATCGATAGAAAAAACTGGTCGGAAGCGAGAAAGCTGATCGATGCAGCGCCAAATGGTCCGCTTGCGCACATTGCACGCGCCGAGCTTTATTTGGCGGCGGGTAGCCCAAAAGTCGAAGCGAACCAGTTGCAGTCATTGTTGAATGTTGCACCTTGGTTGCCGCAGGCTGAAAAGCTCGAGAAAATGGCGGCAAAGCGCGGCGCAACCGATCTGCCTTTGCGCCCTGGAACCAAGCGCTTTACCTTTTTGGGCAGCGCGCCAAAGCGCGACCTGCCCGATGCAAGCCCTGCGGCTGCCGCCCTGCGTGACAAATTGCAGGTTGAAATCAAGGCGGACAATCCTGCCGGCGCAGAAGCTCTGCTAGAGGCGCAGGCAAGCAACCTTGACAGCCGTGCGCTTACCGAACTGCGCTATCGAGTGGCTTGGTCCTATTATATTGAAAATGATGATGCCAATGCCCGCCGGGTAGCTGGCGTGGCCCGCGCCGCAGGCGGTGAATGGGGTACTCAAGCGGAATGGGTGCACGCGCTCGCGGACTGGCGATTGGGAGATCACAAAGAGGCATTTGCTTCATTTGACCGCGTTTCTCGCGCTACCGACAATGAAGAGTTAAAAGCGGCGGCCCTGTTCTGGAGCAGTCGTGCTGCAGTCGCGGCTCGCCAGCCGCAGCAGGTTCAGCCACGCTTACAAGCGGCGGCCCGCCTGCAGGAAACCTTTTATGGCCTGTTGGCCGCAGAGGCGCTCGGCATGGAGCCTGTCGCATCGAAAAGCGTACGCCGCACGGCACCTGATTGGAAACAGGTAACCGGTTCGGACAATGTTCGCGCTGCGATAGCTTTGTCCGCCATTGGAAAATCCGATCTGGCGGATGAAGCGTTGCGGCATCAGGCGCGTATCGGGAACGAACAGCAACACGCCGCGCTCGCCCGATTGGCTGGCGCATTAAACCTGCCTGCCACCCAATTGTGGATGGGCCATTATGGGCCACGTGGTGAAAATTTGGATCCGATGGCGCGCTATCCCTTGCCCAGTTGGCAACCTAGCGGTGGCTGGCGCATTGACCCTGCACTGGTGTATGCGCACACTTTGCAGGAATCCGCATTTCGCACCTCCGTCGTCAGCGGTGCTGGTGCACGAGGGCTGATGCAGGTGAAGCCGACAACTGCACAAGAAATGGCGCGTACGCGCGGTGCTTATCTGAGCGCAAGCGATCTAGATCGGCCAGCGGTAAATCTCGAATATGGCCAAAGCTATATCGAAAAACTGCGCGACATGAATGCAACGGGCGGCCTGCTGCCAAAAGTTATCGCTGCTTATAATGCAGGGCCTGCACCGATCACCCGATGGAACAATGAAATCCGGGACAACGGCGATCCATTGCTGTTCATTGAATCCATCCCTTATTGGGAAACGCGAGGTTATGTTGCAATTATCCTGCGTAATTACTGGATGTACGAAATCCAGAGTGGTAAAAACGGCGGTAGCATGAAGGGGTTGGCCCAATATCTATGGCCAACAGTGCCCAATCAAGGTCGTGTCTCAACGGTCCGCATGGTTCGCACCTCAAGCCATGGAGGAAGCATTGCCGCTCGATGAAAGCAAGACGTTCAAACCCGTCAACATCGCTTTGATTACGGTATCTGACACGCGCACTTATGAAAATGACACGAGCGGAGATCTGCTCGCTGAATTTATCGTCGATGCCGGACATCAATTGGTTGATCGGGTTATTGAACGCGATGATGTGTCCAAACTGGTCGCGCGGCTGCACGGGTTTATAGACACCGAATATGTCGATTGCGTTATCTTGACCGGTGGCACCGGCCTGACGGGCCGAGACATCACGCCCGAGGCCCTCGAACGCGTGAAAAGCAAGGATATACCCGGATTTGGCGAACTGTTCCGCATGCTCAGCTATGAAACCATCGGCACGTCGACCATCCAGAGCCGCGCTTGTGCAGTGTTGGCGCGTGGAACTTACATCTTTGCGCTGCCCGGCTCAAATGGCGCGGTGAAAGACGGATGGACCAAGATTTTGGTCCACCAACTCGATAGCCGTCACAAGCCCTGCAACTTTGTCGAGCTGATGCCGCGGTTGCGCGAACAGTAATTGTTCTTTATATGTTCCTTTTGATCTGATATCCTTTCGGGGTGTCCAAAAGCTGTTATCCGGATTTTGTGGCGGGGCGCGGTGCGCCAGCCAATGCCTCTCCTTCCCGCTTCAATCTGAAATCGCGGGAAGCCGATGGTGACTGGCTGGATGAGCGCAAAGACATTGACGGCAGCGTATCTCCGATACGGACGCAAGTTACGCAGGAGCATCCAAAATCGATCCTTGCCAGCAACACATCCCCAGATATTCCGTTCGACAAGTCGGTTAATCCTTATCGCGGGTGCGAACATGGCTGCATCTATTGCTATGCCAGACCGACGCACGCCTATCACGATCTGTCTCCCGGGCTGGATTTTGAAAGTCGCCTGTTTGCCAAACCCGACGCTGCAAAACTGTTGCGCGCGGAAATAGGACGCAAAGGGCATGTGCCCACGCCCATTGCCTTTGGCACAAATACCGATGCTTATCAGCCAATCGAGCGCGAATGGCAGATCATGCGGCAATGTCTGGAAGTGCTCGCCGAAACCAACCATCCGCTGACGATAACCACCAAGTCCGACCGGGTTCTGCGCGATCTGGACCTGTTGGCACCTATGGCAGCCAAGGGGTTGGTGGCGGTTGCAGTATCGGTGACGATGCTCGATCCAGCACTCCACCGCATCCTCGAACCAAGGGCACCAACGCCCGAGAAACGCCTTGAGGCCATCAAGGCCTTGGCAGAAGCAGGCATCCCGACCCATGTTAATGTCGCGCCGATCATCCCCGCGATCAACGACCATGAGATTGAGGCCATATTGGAGCGCGCAGCGCAATCAGGGACGAAGACCGCAAGCTGGATTCCGTTACGATTGCCGCATGAAGTTGCACCCCTGTTTCAGGATTGGCTGCAAGTCCATTTTCCGGACCGGGCGGGAAAGGTGATGTCGATCGTCCGATCAATCCGGGAAGGACACGACAATGACCCCAATTTCTTTCAGCGGATGCGTGGAAGCGGCCCTTGGGCTGATTTGATACGCACACGTTTTAAGATCGCTTCCCGCAAGCTGGGGCTAAACCGGTCAAAATTTCAGCTGCGCAGCGACCTGTTCGTCCCTCCGCGCAGCGATGGGCAGTTGGCGTTATTCTGATCAGCCAAAGCTGCCGGAATCACCCGCCATCGGCGCAAAGCGAATCAATCGACTGGTTTGCACCGCCGCTTGTCGGTTGACCACGGCCAAACGATATCGCGGGTCAGTCACCATCTCCAAAAACGCACCTGTATTGGGATATTGCGCGATGAAGGCGGCATCCCAATTTTCATCGGCAGGGCCGGTCAGCACGGTCTGGAAATCACCGCGCCAGACGACGCTTCCGCCAACCCGCTGGAAGATTGGACCGCTGGTCTTGCCATATTCCTGATAGGCGCGCTCGCCGCTCCAGCCCTTCCCGGCATTTTCGTGGCCCTCGGGATAGGCGGCAAAATCACGGTAACGTATCAGGTTGAGCATCTGGATCGGCACATCACGCGGCAATGCCTTGAAGACATCAAACGCCTCACGCGTCGGATCGACATGCGCCTCGTCCGACATCAGCCGAGGCTCCGTAGTTTGTAATCCTTATACAGCTTCCGCAGTTCAGCTTTCTGGATCTTGCCCGTACCAGTGATCGGCATGCTGTCGACGAAATGCACCTCGTCGGGCAACCACCATTTGGCGATGCGCTCTTTGAGGTAGTTGATGACGTCATCTTCGGTCAGTGTTTCCGCCTCGGGCTTCTTGACCGCCACAATGATCGGGCGCTCATCCCATTTGGGGTGATAGACGCCAATCGCCGCCGCTTGCGCCACACCGGGGCAGCCCACAGCGGCATTTTCCAGCTCCACCGAGCTAATCCATTCACCACCCGATTTGATCACATCCTTGACGCGATCGGTTATCTGCATCGTGCCATTAGGGTGGATCACCGAGACATCACCGGTGTCGAACCATTGTTCAGCATCAACCGCATCGGCATCGGCCTTGAAATAGCGTTTGATCACCCAAGGCCCGCGGATCTGCAGCGCGCCTTCAGTGGTGCCATCGCGCGGGGCGACATTGCCATCCTTGTCGATTACGCGCAGTTCAACGCCAAAGGGTATTTTGCCTTGCTTTGAAACCACATCGATCTGTTGGTCGAGTGTCATCTCGTCCCAACCTGGTATCGGAGCACCCATTGTGCCGATCGGTGAAGTTTCCGTCATCCCCAGGCATGGGCCACACGCACACCCTGGGTCATCAGCCGCTCGATCATCATGCGGGGAGCCGCGGTACCTCCAATCGTCACCAATTGCAGTTTGCCCAGATCATAGCGACGGCCCGCAGCTTTTTCAGCATCCAGATGCTGGAACATGGCGAGCCAGACAGTCGGCACACCCGCGCTGTGTGTTACGCCTTCATCAAGCATCAGCTTGTGTAGGACGCTGGCTTCATTGGTGGTTGAGAACACGAATTTCACGCCCGCCATCGCACCCGCAAAGGGTAGCCCCCAACTGGCGGCGTGGAACATCGGTACTATCGGCAAAAGCGCGGCTGTCATCGACAGGTTGAAGATTGTCGGCGCAACCTCAGCCATTGCATGCAGCATAGTTGATCGGTGCTGGTAGAGCACACCCTTGGGGTTGCCTGTTGTCCCACTTGTATAGCACAGCATGCATGGATCGCGCTCATCTCCCGACACCCATTCAAAATCGCCATCTTGTGCGCCGAGCCATTCTTCATATTGCGCGCTGTCAAAGACGATATAATGCTCGACGGTCTTCAAATGCGGTTTCAACCGGTCGACCACAGGCTGGAACTGCGTATCATAGAGCAGCACCCTATCCTCGGCATGGTTCATGATGTAGATCAGGTCTTCATCGAACAGTCGGACATTGACGGTGTGAATCACCCCGCCAGCGCCAATCGCGCCATACCATGCCGCCAGATGGCGGTGGTGATTCATGGCAAAAGTGGCCACACGATCTGCAGGTTTCAGCCCCATTGCTACAAGAGCCTGCGCCATCCGCCGCGCTTCGGATGCGACACCAGCCCAGTTGGTACGCTCAATGCTGCCATCGGCCCAGCGTGTAACAATTTCCCGCGTGCCATGTTCGCGTTCGGCATAGTCAATCAGATGCGTGACCCTCAGGTCCCAATCCTGCATTCCACCCAGCATTATTCTCTCCCCTGCCCGCTTTATTTCAGCGGACACTCATCAGATGCGGCTTCACTGGCGCAAGCTCCACATTCTCCACGCCTTGAATATCTTTGACCTTCTCAACCAGCTCTACGTCAAGCCTGAATTTGCGTCCTAGTACGATATCGGCGGTCTTGCCATTGGCGGTGCGGGTACGTGCGACCACCTCGCCACGTCCGCCGCCAAGCGGCAAAATCAAACCCTGTAACCGTAAAAACGCCTCCACGCTTTTAATGTCGAGCAGCATCTTGAATTGCGTATTCGATACCAGCCCGGCCAACGGCTTGGCGCTACGTATCGCTATGCGCGGAATTTCCTCACCCGATGGCAAGTCCATTTCCACATTGAGTAGCAAGCATTCGGCGCTTTTTACCCATTCGGCGAGGCTGGCACAGACGCCCTCGTCAAAACAGCTCGCTTGAAACTGGCCGCTGCTGTCCGAAAATTCAGCCTGGACAAAGCGGTTGCCACGCCGGGATCGCGCCATTTTACCGATTGCACCATCGCCGCCATGGTGCCCGATTTGCGATTGCCTTCGGGAATAGGGCCGCAATCGATGGTTTCCAAATAGCTTTTCGCGCCATGGCTGGCTGCAATTTGGGTGAATTGGGAAATGGGATGTGAGGAGAAGTAGAAACCGAACGCTTCGCGCTCATGCTCCATTGTTTCGGCCACCGACCATTTCTCGGCATTGGGCAGGCGCATCTGGCCGACACCTGCATCGGCTTCCCCCCCGAACAACCCGCCCTGCCCGCTCTCTCGCTGCTGGCGCGCCGACTGGGCTGTAGCAAGGATAGTTTCGATCCCTCCGAAAACCGATGCCCGATTGGCTTCAAATCCGTCAAACGCCCCGGAAGATGCCAGATTTTCTAGGCTACGCCGGTTGATTTGGGCCGGATCGGCGCGGTTGGCAAAATCGTCCAGATTCTTGAACAGTCCATTGGTCTCGCGCTCGGCAACCAACGATTCCATGGCTTTTTCGCCGACATTCTTGATACCAGCCAGTGCGTAGCGCACCGCCAGCCCTTGCTCGTCTGCCTCGACGCTATATTCGGCGTCGCTCTGGTTGATTGATGGCGGCAAGCAATGCGTGCCCATGCGTCGCATATCGTCGACAAACACCGCCAACTTGTCGGTCTGATGCATATCGAAGCACATAGAGGCTGCGTAGAATGCCTCCGGATGGTGCCGTTTCAGCCAGCCTGTATGGTAGGATAGAAGCGCATAGGCCGCAGCGTGCGATTTGTTGAAACCATAGCCCGCAAATTTATCGATTAAGTCGAACAGTTCGTTCGCCTTGGCGGTATCAATCTGGTTGTGCTCGGCGCAGCCTGCGACGAAAATTGCACGCTGCTCGTCCATTTCCGACTGGATTTTCTTGCCCATCGCACGGCGCAAAAGGTCCGCGCCGCCCAGCGAATAGCCCGCAAGGATCTGCGCGGCCTGCATCACCTGTTCCTGATAGACGAAAATCCCGTAGGTTTCGGCAAGGATGCCTTCGAGCAACGGATGCGGATATTCAATCGCTTCCTCGCCATTTTTGCGGCGACCAAACATCGGGATATTGTCCATTGGGCCGGGGCGATATAGCGAAACGAGCGCAATGATGTCACCAAAATTGGTCGGCCGCACCGCCGCGAGCGTACGACGCATTCCTTCAGATTCGAGCTGGAACACGCCCACCGTGTCACCCGACTGGAGCAATTCATAGGTCGCTGGGTCATCAAGTGCCAGTTTGTCAAATTCGACAATGATACCGCGCTTGGCGAGCATTTGCGTAGCCTTTTGCAGCACTGAAAGCGTTTTTAGTCCCAGAAAGTCGAACTTGACCAGCCCTGCGGCCTCGACAAATTTCATATCGAACTGCGTCACGGGCACATCGGACCGCGGATCTCGATACAGAGGTACCAGTTCCGATAAAGGTCGATCGCCAATCACCACGCCCGCAGCATGAGTCGAACTGTGGCGCGGCAGCCCTTCGAGCTTCATCGCAAGATCGAATAGCCGCTTGACCTGCTCGTCGCGGCGATATTCCTCACGCAGTTCGGGAACACCACCCAGCGCGCGTTCCAGATCCCACGGGTCGGTTGGATGGTTGGGTACCAGCTTGCACAAGCGGTCGACCTGCCCATAGCTCATTTGCAAAACGCGACCGGTATCGCGCAAAACCGCGCGCGCCTTCAGCTTTCCGAAAGTGATGATCTGTGCGACCTGATCACGGCCATATTTTTCCTGCACATAGCGGATCACTTCACTGCGCCGCGTTTCGCAGAAATCGATATCGAAGTCAGGCATTGATACGCGTTCAGGGTTGAGGAAACGTTCGAACAGCAGGCCCAGTTGAAGCGGATCTAGATCGGTGATGGTCAATGCCCATGCGACCACCGATCCCGCACCCGAGCCGCGCCCCGGCCCCACCGCGATATCATGCGATTTCGCCCATTTTATAAAGTCCGCAACGATCAGGAAGTAACCCGGAAAGCCCATCGAACAAATGACGTCACATTCAAATTCTAGCCGCTCGAAATAAGGTTTGCGCGCTTCTTCATCCTTGATTCCTGCATGCTCAAGCCGGGCAATCAGGCCCTCGCGCGCATCATCGCGCAGTTGCTGCTCTTCCGCTTCTCTATTGCCTGCAAGGCTGGGCAAAATAGGTTTGCGCTTCGGCGCCCCAACGCCGCAACGCTGCGCTACGACAAGCGTGTTGGCTAGTGCTTCGGGCACATCGGAAAACAGTTCCGACATTTGCTGCCAGGTTTTGATCCACGCATGCGGGCTGCTTTTACGGCGATCCTCATTCTCTACATATTCGCCATCCGAAATGCAGAGCATTGCATCGTGCGCCGGATAGAAATCGGGCTCGGCAAAACAGGCCGGATTAGTCGCAACCAGCGGTAGGCCGCGCTCATAGGCTAGCGCGATCAGCGCCTCTTCCGCGGCTTCCTCGGTGGCATCGCCGCGCCGGGCGAGTTCAATATATAGCCGGTTGGGGAACAGCGCCTGCAGGCGCGAGCAATATTCGGCGGCGCTATCTAGTTGCCCGTCAGCAAACAGTCGCGTTACGCCGCCTTCTCCGGCAGCCGTCAAAGCGATCAAGCCATCGGTACGGCCTTCGAGTTGCGCAAAGCTCACCTGTGCTTCGCTGTCTTCGGGATGCTCCAGATGCGCCATCGACGTCAGACGGCAGAGATTTTCGTAACCCACCTCATCCTGAGCATAAAGCGCCAGCCAATCGCGCACCGATTGCCCGCCGGCATATTCCGGGGGACGTTGCAGTCCCAGCATCAGCCCCATGATCGGCTGCACCCCGACACCGCGGCACCCGTCCTCGAACGGCATCACGCCATAGAGACCGTTGCGGTCGGTTATCGCAATTGCAGGGAAGCCGAGGCCCTTGGCATATTTGCCGATAGCCTTGGGCTCGATCGCACCTTCGAGCATCGTGTAGGCGGAGAAAACCCGCAGAGGGACGAAGGGTGCGATGGCCATAGACGCAAAGTGCGGCAGCCACGCTGATTCTGCAAATGAAAGCGGTGGCTAATTTGTGGACAAATATCCCTAGCTACGACGGCAATTACCCCAGCAGCTTTTCGATATCCTTCTCAAGCGAACCCGGTGCCACTTGCGGCCCATAACGACCCACAACCTTGCCATCGCGGTCGACGAGAAACTTCGTGAAATTCCACTTGATCGCACGGCTGCCGAGCAGGCCTGCCTGTCGGTCTTTCAGATGCTTCCACAGCGGATCGGCATTATCTCCATTGACGTCGATTTTCTTCGCCAGCGGGAAGCTGACGTCATAGGTCAGCGAGCAGAAATTCTTGATTTCCTCCTCATCTCCCGGTTCCTGCGCACCGAACTGGTTGCAGGGAAAAGCCATTACAACCAGGCCTTTGTCGGCATATTTCTCGTTCAGAGCTTCGAGGCCCTTATATTGCGGCGTAAAGCCACATTTCGACGCCGTGTTCACCAATAGCAGCACTTTGCCTTTAAATTCGGACATATCCTGTTTGCCGCCACCGGGCATTTCGACGGTGAAATCATGTACGTTCATCAGCTTTTCTCCTCCAGCACGCCGTCGTGGAGGCGTACTACGCGATCCATCTTGGCAGCAAGTCGTTCGTTATGTGTCGCCACCAGCGCAGCCGAGCCTTGCCCGCGCACCAGCGCCATAAATTCTGCAAGCACGATGTCCGCGGTTTTCTCGTCCAGATTGCCGGTAGGTTCGTCCGCCAGAACGAGGCGCGGTTTATTGGCCAGCGCGCGCGCCACCGCCACACGCTGTTGCTCGCCGCCAGACAACTTGGACGGGCGATGTTCGAGGCGTTCGCCGAGGCCAAGTGTCGAGAGCAAATCAGTTGCCCGCTGTTTTGCGACATCTGCTTCGGTTCCAGCTATCAACTGTGGCAGCGTGACATTTTCCAACGCATCGAAATCGGGCAGTAGATGGTGGAACTGATAGACAAAGCCCAGCTTCTCCCGCCGCACCACGGTGGCGCGATCGGGCCCGGCATCGCGCATTTCTTCGCCATCGATCAGGATTGAACCGGTAAAGCCACCTTCGAGCAACCCCAGCGCCTGCAACAATGTCGACTTACCCGTTCCCGAGGGCCCGAGCAGCGCCACTAACTCACCCTCACGGATGGCCAAATCTACACCACATAAAACATCGATGGTGACATCACCCTGCGTGAAGCTGCGCCGCACATCGCGCATTTCGGCCACGATCTTATTCATAGCGCAACACCTGCACAGGGTCGGTGCCCGCGGCCTTGAAGGCCGGATACAGCGTCGCCAAGAAGCTGAATAATAAAGCCAAAGTGCAGATTGCCAGCACCTCGAACGGGTCGGTGCGCGAGGGTAACTCGGTCAGGAAACGGATCGAGGGATCCCACAGTTCGAGACCGGTCAAAAACTGGATTGCTGTGACGATCGACTGGCGGAAGAACAGGAAGACAAAGCCAAGTATCAGTCCCGCCACAGTGCCTGCCGCGCCAATCAGCAGCCCGACGGTCACAAAAATCTTGAGCAGCGACTGTCGCGAGGCGCCCATCGTACGCAAGATCGCAATATCGCGCGTCTTGGCGCGCACCAGCATGATCAGCGACGACAGGATGTTGAACACCGCCACGAGCACAATAATCGATAGCACGATGAACATCGCCACCCGCTCGATCGCCAATGCTTCGAACAACGAGGCATTCATGCTCTTCCAGTCGACAATCACAGCCTTGTCGGCGATCTTGGGTTGCAGGGGCGCTAATATATCGTTGACCTTGTCGGGATCAGTTGTCGTCAATTCGATCATCCCGATCTGGTCACCCATCAGCATCAGGATTTGCGCGTCTTCGATCGGCATAATGACGAACGCCTTGTCATAATCATAGACGCCCACCTCAAAGATCGCGGCTATTTCATATGATATCTCGCGCGGAACGGTTCCGAACGGCGTTGTCCGGCCTGCGGGATTTATGATGGTCAGTCTTTGCCCCAAGCGCGCACCCAAATTCTGGGCCAGGCGCGATCCGATAGCGACGCGCTCGCTGCCAGGGCGGAGCAATTTCATATCCCCGGCCAGCGTTTTGCCTTTGAGCGTCGGGTTTTCGAGGATGTCGCGCACCTCCATGCCGCGCGCCAGGATTGCTTCGACACGCCCTTCATGCGTCGCCAGCAAGGGTTGCTCGATCAGCGGCGAGGCCTCGGTCACACCAGGTGTTGCTCGCACATCTTTGAGCACCTCGCGCCAGTCAGCCAATCGCCCACCATAGCCCTGCACCACCGCATGTCCGTTGAGGCCGACGATCTTGTCGAACAGTTCGGCACGAAAGCCGTTCATCACGCTCATCACGATGATGAGTGCCGCGACTCCAAGTGCGACGGCAACCAAACTGATCGTGGCGACAAGGAAAATGAACCCCTCGCCTTTACCCGGCAGCACATAGCGCCTGGCGATCATGCGTTCGTATCGATTGAGGATCATGTCGGGCAGTGTTCCGGCATAGCGTTGCAAGACAGGCCTTTAGGCGGCGCTTTCTGTGCGCGCAAGCCAAAGCCTCTATTACATTATTGTTGCAGCGATGACACACTCCACGAAAAAGCGTTCTACCGAGCCAGAGAATCGTTGCGATCAACCCGATTTGCGTCATTTTGCCGCTGCTGAATAGGTTCATCGCTGAATGGCCGTGGTTCAGGGGGATTGGTCGCACGCGACTTTGTGAAAAACGAAGCGGTGTGACCCAGACGATTTTTCGTCAATCAGGCCGTCCAATTTCGATTGGGCGGTCTTGATTTTTGTCTTTCATATTCCATTTATGGCTGGAGGGAGCCGGAGACGGTCCCTCAATCGACCAGAAAGCGCCGTGCATGTGGGCTTTCGACAGACACAAATTGCTCATAGGAGAATTTGACATGAACCGTTTTGATTTCACCCCCTATCGTCGGAACACCGTCGGCTTTGACCGCTTATTCGACATGCTGGAAAACACTCGCGGCGTCACCCAGGGCGACAATTATCCCCCGTTCAACATCGAACGCACTTCTGAAACCGAATATGTGGTGACGATCGCGGTCGCAGGCTTCAAGCCCGACGAGATAGACATCACCGCCCAGCAAAACCTGCTGATGGTTTCCGGCCAGAAGAAGGTCGATGGCAATGATAACCGCGATTTCCTGCATCTCGGTATTGCCAACCGCAACTTCGAACGCCGCTTCCAACTGGCGGACCATGTGTTCGTGAAAGGCGCCGACCTCGCCGATGGTCTATTGATCATCCAACTTGAGCGTCAAGTTCCCGAGGAGCTGAAACCGCGCAAAATTCTGATTGGTGGCACCACGCCGACCGTCATCGAACATAGCGATGAGAAGAAAAAGGGCGGCAAGGCTGCCTAACTAAAGACACCTCTCCTGCAAGGAGAGGATACGAAGCCTTTGACGAAAGGCTCAGGCAAAGTTGGTGGGGGGTTCTGCATGCCGGTAGGGTAAAACCCCTCACCCAGCTACGACCAGTCAATAAGTTGCCAAGCCTGCGCAACCCTCTCTAACGGGAGAGGGTTTCTTTTCTCAAACCAAACGGCTCTGCTCAACGGCAGCTTCGATGAAGCTCGCAAACAACGGATGTGGTTCAAAGGGTTTGGACTTCAGCTCGGGGTGGAACTGCACCCCGATGAACCAAGGATGGTCGGGCCGCTCGACGATTTCGGGCAGCAATCCATCAGGTGACATGCCGGAGAACATCAGCCCGCCTTTTTCTAGCGGTTCTTTGTATGCGCCGTTGACTTCGTAGCGATGGCGGTGCCGTTCCGAAATCACGGTCGAGCCATAGATGCCCGATACGTGGCTGTTCCCCGAGAGCCGCGCCTCATAGGCGCCAAGTCGCATCGTGCCGCCCAGATCGCCGCCCGCTTCACGGATCTGCAGCCCTTCCTCGGTCATCCATTCGGTGATGATGCCGACAACCGGCTCATTGGTCGGACCAAATTCGGTGCTCGATGCTTCAGCTATTCCCGCGGTGTTGCGCGCGCCTTCGATGCAGGCCATTTGCATTCCAAGGCAGATGCCGAAAAACGGCACCTTGCGTTCGCGCGCAAAGCGGACTGCGGCAATCTTGCCTTCCGAACCGCGTTCGCCAAAGCCGCCGGGCACGAGGATCGCGTGCATCGGCTCCAAGGCCGCGGCGATGTCGCTATCATCCTTCTCGAACAGCTCAGCATCAATCCAGTTGATATTAACCTTCACTCGGTTGGCGAAGCCGCCGTGCGCCAGTGCTTCGTTCAGCGACTTATAGGCGTCTGCAAGGCCGACATATTTGCCGACCACGCCGATAGTAACCTCGCCTTCGGGATTTTGCTGCCGGTCGAGAATATCTTCCCACCGGCGCAGATCGGGGGCGACGCCCGGCGTGATGCCAAAAGCACGCAACACTTCATAGTCGAGGCCCTCCGCATGATATTGCAGCGGCACGGCATAGATGGATTTCGCATCGAGCGCGGGGATGACGGCTTCCTTGCGCACGTTGCAGAAGGCCGCGATCTTCGCCTGTTCGGTTTCGGGCAGCGGATGTTCGCAGCGGCAAAGCAGGATATCGGGCTGCACGCCCAGCGCGGTCAGTTCCTTGACGCTATGCTGCGTCGGCTTGGTTTTCAGTTCGCCCGCTGCTGCGATGTAGGGAACGAGCGTCACATGGACGAATACCGTCTGTTCGCGCCCCAGTTCGTTGCGCATCTGACGAATGGCTTCGATGAAAGGCAGCGATTCGATATCACCAACGGTGCCGCCAATTTCGCAGAGCACGAAATCGAGGCCGTCGACATCGGCCTGGGCAAAGGCTTTAATTTCGTTGGTTACGTGCGGAATGACCTGAACCGTCGCGCCGAGATAGTCGCCGCGCCGTTCCTTCGCGATGATGTCGCGATAGATACGACCGGAGGTGACATTATCCGATTGCCGCGCTGAAACGCCGGTGAAGCGTTCATAATGGCCAAGATCAAGGTCAGTTTCTGCTCCGTCGTCGGTCACATAGACTTCGCCA
This sequence comes from Sphingomonadales bacterium, assembly GCA_016707885.1. Classification (GTDB taxonomy): domain Bacteria; phylum Pseudomonadota; class Alphaproteobacteria; order Sphingomonadales; family Sphingomonadaceae; genus Sphingorhabdus_B. The sequence goes on along the minus strand of JADJGU010000007.1, from coordinate 131,440 downwards.
TGCTGATAGGGCGACATCGTGCCCGGATCGACATTGAGATAGGGATCGAATTTACGAATACGGACCTTGTAGCCGCGCGCCTGCAAAAGGGCTGCCAGAGAGGCTGCCATAAGACCTTTGCCAAGCGAGGAGACCACGCCGCCGGTGATGAAAATGTACCGCGCCATGGGAGGAAAGGCCTAAGACGAGTTTGTAGGATTCGGCAAGGGGCGGAATCGCACAAGCCGAAATAAATTTAACGCTGACCGCCGTTTCAGGCGGTACGAAATTTATTTGTCGACGGGAATTTCGGTTGCCGGTGCGGTTGTACCAACAGCAGGCGCTGTTTGAGCGGGAGCCTGCGGCTGCTGAGCAGATGGATCAACTTGCTGTGTTGCAGGCGCGGCGCGCTCCAGCGTTTCATCAATATTGCCCGGTGTCCCACGTTTTGCCGAAACAAAAGCTAATGCGATGGCCAAAATGATAAACAGCGCGGCCAAGATTGCGGTTGTCCGCGTCAGAAAATCCCCTGCCCCGCGTGCTGACATCAGACCTGATGGGCTTCCCCCCATGCCAAGACCGCCACCTTCGGATCGCTGCATCAGAATGACGCCTACAAGTGCGGCAGCAACTACAGCGAATACAACTAGAAGAAAGTGAAACAGGCCCATTATGATGTCCGATAAATATTGTGAGGCCAAATGGCCGGATTGCCGCCCACATAAGGACGACAGCCAAGATTTTCAAATATTATCGCGGGGCAGACGCTGCAGCCTCGACAATTGGCAAAAATTTGTCTGCGTTTAAACTCGCCCCACCAATTAGGCCACCATCAACATTTGCAACCGCCAGCAAATTTTTCGCATTGTCGCCATTCATCGAACCGCCATAAAGTATCCGAATAGCAGTGCCGTCTGCACCGAAGCGCGATACCAACGCGTTGCGGATTGCTGCATGCATCGCCGCCACATCTTCAATCGAAGGAATGCGGCCCGTGCCAATCGCCCAAACCGGCTCATAGGCTATCGAAACCCACTGGCTTGTTGCTTCATCGGGTACGGATCCGGCCAATTGGCCAAGGACCACAGATTCGGCCTGCCCCGCATCGCGTTCAGCCTCTGTTTCACCTACGCAGACGATCACCGACAGCCCTGCCGACCTGGCCGCCAAAGCCTTTGCACGTACATCCGCATCACTTTCACCCTGCGCCGCCCGACGTTCGCTATGCCCGACGATGGTGAACTGCGCGCCGGCATCAGCAAGCATGGCCGCAGAAATGCAACCTGTGTGGGCCCCCGAAGACGCCATGTGGCAATCTTGCCCCCCTATTGCCATTTCAGGAAATCTGCCCGCTGCCGGACGGATGAGTGTAGAGGGAATGCATAATGCTGTATCTACAGCAGGGTGAGCGGAGACAGCAGATGCTATAGCTCCGACATCATCGAGTTGCGCAATCAATCCGTTCATTTTCCAGTTTCCGGCAATCAGTTTGCGCATTTTCAGTCCTTAAATGGGTGCAGTCGAATTTAGAATCGCGCGCTAGCAAAACTGATGCAAAAACCAAACCTGCTTCATTGCTTGATAACAACGCGCCTCCCGCCTAAAGCGCTCGCAGGCAGGCCATTGGCCTATAAAAATACCCGGGAACCACATGATCAGCTTTATTCGTAAATTGCTCGGCTCACGTTTTGGTGCTTTTTTCGCCCTCGTTTTTGTCGTTCTCGTTGGCTTCGCATTCGCTCTCGGTGATGTAACAGGTTCCGGTAGCTTTGGCGGCCTGGGCGGTGGTCATGTTGCAAAGGTTGGCAGTGAAAAGATCGGTCTTGGGGAATTCAACGACTCACTCGACAATCAGTTGCGTGCCGAGCGGCGTGACAATCCGACCATCGACATGACCAAATTTGTTGAAAGTGGCGGTCTGGATTCTACTTTGGAGCGTATGATCAATCGCTACGCACTTGCCATTTTCGGTGAAGAATATGGCGTTGCGGTCGGAAAGCGACTGGTCGATTCGGAGATCCGCAAGCTTCCCAATGTTAGCGGTCCCGATGGGCGTTTCAGTCAGCAGGCTTTTGATTCTTTCCTGCAAGGTCTTGGCCTAACCGAGGCAATGATTCGCGATGACTTCCGCCAGAACCTATTTGCCCAGCAAATTTTGCCTGTCGCCGGGGTAGGCGCTGAGGCCCCCGCCAGCATGGTTCTTCCTTATGCATCGTTGCTTCTCGAACAACGCAGTGGCGCAGTGGCAATCATACCTTCACAGGCTTTCTTACCCAAGGCAGCTCCGAGTGAAGCGCAACTCGCAGCTTTTTATCGCAGCAATGCGAGCCGCTTTGTCATTCCGGAAAAACGAGCCATCAACTATGCCATTTTTGATGCGTCGATTATCGGTGACAAGGCAACACCTACGACAGACGAGATTGCTGCCTATTACAAAGCAAACGCGAAGCAATATGCTGCATCGCAGACGCGAAACATTAGCCAACTCGTTTTTCCGACCGAAGCGGCAGCCAAAGCAGCAGCTGCCAAAATTTCAGCTGGTCAATCGTTCGATGCGGTTGCCCGCGAACTTGGATTGAGTGCAACTAATAGCGGAACTGCGACGCGAGATAGCTTGACCCAAAACGCGTCCAAAGCCGTCGCTGATGCCGTATTCGCAGCTGCTTCGGGCGCAATTGCCACGCCAACACGCGGAAGCCTGGGCTGGTATGTTATCAAAGTGAACGGAGTGACTCAGGTGCCTGCCCGCCCACTCGCTGCGGTGAGCGCAGAAATTGCGAAAACCTTAGCTGCCGAAAAGCGTATCGAAGTTCTGTCTGACCTCACCAGTGAAATTGAAGATGAATTTGCCGGGGGATCGACGATCGCTGATGTCGCCAAGTCGCAGGGCCTGAAGGTCGAAACAACGCCCAAATTGTTTGCCAATGGCCAAAACCCAGCAGCACCAACGTACAAACCGATACCTGAAGTCGGTCAACTGTTGCAGGCTGCATTCCAGATGGAAACCGACGGTGATGCGCAATTGATAGAGCTGGTACCCGGTGAAAAATATGCGATGCTTTCTATCGCTGATTTTGATGAAGCTGCACCGCCGCCGCTGGGGCAAGTTCGCGATGTCGTGACTCAGCAATGGGCGATGTCTGAAGGTGAAAAAAATGCAAAACAAGTCGCCGAACAGATTCAAAAATCGGTCAATGCCGGCAAGAGTCTCGATGAAGCCTTGGCTGCCACCGGCGTGGCGCTGCCCGCAGCGCAAACCGTTTCGGGAATGCGCAAGGATATGAACCAACCTGACCGACCCATGCCACCACCACTCGCAATGATGTTTGCGATGAAGCAGGGAACTGCAAAAACTCTGGACGCTGGCGCAGATCGCGGCTGGTTCGTCGTTAAGTTGAACACTATAGTTAAAGGTGATGCGAGCAAGGAGACGCAACTTCTCTCCGCACGTCGACAGGAGCTATCAGGTCTGATGCAGCAGGAATTTGCGGCCCAGTTGATTAACGCTGCTCGCGCTGAAGTTGGCGTGTCCAAGAACGAAAGCGCAATAAAGGACTTGCGCAATCGCCTTACTAATCGCGACGTAGCGCAATAAAGTATCGCGGACGGGTATGAACGACGCCAGATCTGCCCACTCCGCCGATATCGCGCGCGCGCACCTTGCCGCAGGCAAATCCGCGATTGTCTGGCGTGATCTGATCGCTGACACTGAAACCCCGGTTTCTGCAGCGCTTAAGCTATTTGTAGCGGGGCGCGGTGATTTCATTTTAGAATCGGTTGAGGGAGGCGCGGTACGCGGGCGTCACAGTCTGATCGGCCTAGCGCCCGACCTCGTTTTCCGGGCCAACGGCGACGCGGCAGAGATTAACCGCAACTGGCAGACTGACCGAGCGACCTTTGCGTCAACTGGCGAAGGTGCGCTTGCCAGCTTGCGGAAGCTGGTCGAGGCGTGCCGCATCAATATGCCCGAGGGACTTCCTGCCGCCTTTGCGTGTCTTGTCGGCCATTTTGGTTACGAGACAATAGGTCTTGTCGAAAAGCTACCTCGCCCGCCCGCAAACCCCATCGACGTGCCCGACATGATGTTCGTGCGGCCCACCGTTGTGCTGGTGTTCGACCGGTTGGCTGACCGGCTCTACATAGCTGCCCCGATTTGGCCCGAGGGCGGAGACCCAGACCGGTTGATCGAAGCGGCATATGACCGAATCGACGCGACCGCAGCCAAACTGGCTATGCCCGTTGCCGTTGGCCGGGCGCATGCGGAACTCGCGCCGATGCCCGAACCAACCCCCGCTCTCGTCCCAGGCCAATATGAAAAGATGGTGCTGAAGGCGAAGGATTATATCGCAGCGGGCGACATCTTTCAGGTTGTTCTCGCGCAGCGTTTCTCGCTGCCATTCACCCTGCCTCCGGTCGATCTCTACCGCGCGCTGCGGCGGATCAACCCGTCGCCCTTCCTCTATTTTCTCGATATGCCCGGCTTTGCCCTCATCGGTTCAAGCCCGGAAATCCTCGTCCGCGTGCGCGACGGTGAAGTCACGATCCGCCCGATCGCTGGAACGCGCCCGCGCGGCAAAACCGCGCTCGAGGATGCCGAAAACCGTGACAGCCTGCTCGCCGATCCCAAGGAACGCGCCGAGCATCTGATGCTGCTCGATCTGGGTCGCAACGATGTCGGCCGCGTCACAGAGGGCGGCAGCGTGACGGTGACTGACAGTTATATGGTCGAATTTTACAGCCATGTGATGCACATCGTCTCCAACGTCGTCGGCAGGCTGGCCAAGGGCAAGGACGCGCTCGACGCGCTGTTCGCGGGCTTCCCCGCAGGCACCGTCAGCGGCGCGCCCAAGGTCCGCGCCTGCGAGATCATCGCCGAACTCGAACCCGAAACCCGCGGGGCATACGCAGGCGGAGTCGGCTATTTCAGCCCCGATGGAAATATGGACAGCTGCATTGTGCTGCGCACCGGCATCGTCAAAGATGGCATGCTGCACGTGCAGGCAGGTGCCGGCATCGTCGCCGACAGTAACCCAGATTATGAACAGCGCGAATGCGAGGCCAAGGCAGGCGCGCTAATGGCCGCCGCGCGCGAAGCCGTCCGCGTCGCCGGAGAGGCAGGGTTCGGGCAATGAGCAATAACCGCATCCTCGTCATCGACAATTATGACAGCTTCACCTTCAACCTGGTGCATTATCTGCAGGAACTGGGTGCCGAGGTAGAGGTGGTGCGCAACGACGCGATTTCCGCCGGACAGGCGCTGTCGAGCGGAGCGCAGGCCTTCCTTCTCTCGCCCGGCCCATGCACCCCCAACGAGGCAGGCATCTGCCTCGATATGGTCGCGGCCTGTGCGGAGGCGAACAAGCCGCTGCTCGGCGTCTGCCTCGGTCATCAGACCATCGGCCAGCATTTCGGCGGCAAGGTGGTGCGCGGGGGGCTGATGCACGGTAAGACCAGCCCTGTGAGCCATGACGGCAGCGGGCTGTTTGCAGGCCTCCCCTCCCCCTTCACTGCCACGCGCTACCACTCGCTGATTGTCGAAGATATTCCCGAAGAGCTTATCGTCAACGCAACCAGCAATGACGGACATGTCATGGGCCTCCGCCACGCTATGCTGCCCATCCACGGCGTGCAATTTCACCCCGAAAGCATCGCCACCGAACATGGCCATGCGATGCTGGCGAACTTCATGCGATTGGCCGGAATGACGCCGAAGGAACGGGTATGAGCGGCAATCAAAAATCTCTGCGTCCTCTGCGTAAACTCTGCGCCTCTGCGCAAAACATTCGACGTACCAGGGTTCGCGCAGAGGGCTCAAAGGAAGCAAAGTTCGCAGAGAATAATGATGCTATCGCTTTCTGAATCCGAAACCCTGTTCGGCCAGATGCTCGACGGCGAAATGTCGGATGCCGAGATTAAGGCTACGCTGATCGAGATGGCTGAACGCGACGAGACGTCGGAGGAAATCGCGGGTGCCATTCGCGCTATGCGGGCGCGCATGATCTGCGTGAATGCACCCGAAGGCGCAATCGATGTCTGTGGCACAGGCGGCGACGGCGCTCATAGCCTTAATGTCTCGACCGCCGTCGCGATCGTTGTTGCCGCTTGCGAGGTGCCCGTTGCCAAGCATGGCAACCGTGCCGCATCAAGCAAGGCAGGCGGCGCTGATACGCTGGAGGCACTCGGCCTTAATCTTGATCGCGCAGCAGAAACCGCAGAGCAAACCCTTGCCGATCTCGGCATCGCTTTCCTTTTTGCTCAGAAATACCACCCCGCGCTCGGCCGAATTGCCCCGATCCGTCGGGAAATCGGCCGACGCACCATCTTTAACCTTACCGGCCCCGCCTGCAATCCGGCGGGCGTCAAACGCCAGTTAATCGGTGTGGCGCGTTCCGACTTCATGCCCGTCTATGCGGGCGCGTTCGAACTGCTTGGCTATGATGATGTAATGCTGGTTGCAGGCGACGAACCGCTCGATGAACTTTCGATTTCCGGGCCGAGCAAATTCATCCGCCTCGGTCGACCAGTCGAACGAATAATCCCCGAAGACGCAGGCCTCCCACGCCATCCGACTGAAACCCTGAAAGGTGGAGACGCGAATTACAACGCCACTGCCCTCCGCCGACTGCTTGCGGGCACGCAAGAAACCGCGCAAGACAGTGCCTATCGCGATGCCGTCCTTTTTAATGCAGCTGCGGCTTTGTTGGTGGCGGGAGACGCTCGAGATTGGCTTTCAGGTGTAGAGGAAGCTGCTGAAGCTATCGACAAGGGTTTGGCAAAAACTTTGCTGGACTGCTGGATCAAATATTAGGCAATGACGACCAAGCGCATTTGCCTTCATGGTCCTGAAAGTACAGGGAAGTCGACGCTCGCAACGCGTCTTGCCGCGCATTTTGGATGTGAGGTCGTACCCGAATATGGCCGCGCTTATTGCGAGGCGCATGGCACCGATATCGGTATGGCCGAACTGGTGCATATCGCCGAGGCGCAGGATGCGATGAACCGCGCCGCTGCCGTACGCGCCGCAGAGTTGCACGCGCCATTGGTGCTGTTCGACACCGACCCCTTGATAACCGCCGTCTGGGCTAAGATGATGTTTGGTGCACGCGATCCATGGTTCGATAGGTTCACTGGCTATGCCGACCTCTATCTGCTGCTCGACATTGACCTGCCCTTTGTCGACGATGGTCTGCGCGTCTATGCAAAATCCGAAGAGCGGCAGCATTTTTTCGACCTGTGCAAATCCGAACTGGGTGTGCGTGGTGTGCGCTATGCTTTGATCCGCGGAGTAGGTGAAGCTCGCTTTTCTGCAGCACTCCAAGCAATCCAATTTGCTCTGGCTAATTGAATGGATGAGGTCGCCTCGCCCTGTATCGCCACATGCACACTGGATCGGACACGACGCTGGTGCCTTGGCTGCGGCCGAACCGTTGAAGAAATTGCGGGCTGGCAAGACGCAGACCTCGCGCAAAAACTGAAAATATTGAATGAACTGCCTACCCGGTTGGTACGCTTCGGCACTGGCTCAAAACTTTAGCTGAGCTTCTCCAAAGCCTCGCTCGCCGTAATCCAACGCACCTCGGCGGCTTCCTGCGCGGCAACGATCTTGCCACGCCGTTGCGACAATTCGCTCATTGTAAGGTCTTTATACTCATTCGCCGCCGATTGTGGATCGATCATGGCCTTATCAATCGCGGACAACACGACCTCCAACTTTGCCAAATCGGCTTCTGCGTCGTTGACGTCACGTTTCAGCTTTGCCTGTGCCTCGCGCGCAGCGGCGGCGGCCTTCTTGTCTTCCTTGCGGTCGGCTTTCGAAAGCTTTTCCTTGGCTGGGCCTTTGCCCAGGATGAAGTCGGTATAATCCTCAATCGAACCGACAAACTCTTTCGCCGTCCCGCCATCGACCAACACCAGACGGTCTGCCGTCAGTTCAAGCATGTGTCGATCATGGCTGACGAGTACGACCGTGCCCGCATATTCGTTCAACGCCTGCACCAGAGCTTCGCGCGCGTCGACGTCCAAGTGGTTGGTCGGTTCGTCGAGGATCAGCAAATGCGGCGCCTCGCGCGTAATCATCGCCAGCGCCAGTCGCGCGCGTTCGCCACCGGATAACTTACCGACCTGCGTTGTCGCCTTTGCACCAGAGAAGCCGAACCGACCCAATTGGCCGCGAACCGCACCCGGCGTTGCTCCCTTCATTTGGCGGGTCATATGCTCGAGCGGCGTGTCATCTCCTTCGAGTTCCTCGACTTGATATTGCGTGAAATAGCCGACGCGCATCTTGCTGGAAGAACTCATCGAACCATCCATCGGCGTCAATTGCGCTGCCAGCAGCCGCGCCAATGTGGTCTTGCCATTGCCGTTGCGACCCAAAAGCGCGATGCGGTCATCGGGGTCAATTCGCAAATTCAGCTGTTGCAGCACGGGATTGCAAGGACTGTAGCCGACGCTGGCCAGATCGAGTGTCACCAGCGGCGGCTTCAGTTCGTCAGGGCTGGGGAAATCGAAACTCAATGTCGGATCATCGACCATCGCCTGTACTGGCTGCATCTTGGCCAGCGCCTTGGCGCGGCTCTGAGCCTGTTTTGCGGTCGATGCCCGGGCTGAGTTACGGGCGATATAGTCCTGTAGCTTGGCTCGCTGCGCATCCTGCGCCGCCTTTGCCGCCGCCAGTTGCGCTGCCCGTTCAGCTCGTTGGCGTTCGAAACTGTCATAGCCGCCGCTGTACAGCGTGACCTGCCCGCCTTCGAGGTGCAGGATATGGTCGACAACATTATTGAGCAGATCGCGCTCGTGACTGATGACCACCATCATCGCGGGATAGTTTTTGAGAAAATTTTCAAGCCAAAGCGTTGCTTCGAGATCGAGGTGGTTTGACGGTTCGTCGAGCAGCAACAGGTCCGGTTGCGAGAACAAAAGCGATGCCAGCGCAACACGCATTTTCCACCCACCGGAAAAACTGTCGAGCGGTTGCCCTTGCATCTCCTCGTCAAAGCCTAGGCCAACCAATATGCGCGAGGCCCGTGCCGGTGCGGTATAGGCATCGATCGCGATCAGCCGTTCGTGCACCTCTGCCATGCGATCGGGATCGAGATTCTCCTGCTCGCTTTCAATCATCAATGCAGCGCGCTCGGTGTCCGCCGCCAGCACCGTTTCGAACGGCGTCGCGGTGCCCGCTGGAGCTTCCTGCGCGATATAGCCGATGCGCGTGCCTTTGGGCATTTCGAGGCTGCCGTCATCGGCCTCCAGCGAACCGATCATAACCTTCATCAAAGTCGACTTGCCGGCACCGTTGCGCCCGATCAAACCGATGCGGCCATAAGGCGGCAACGCGGCGGTGGCGCGGTCGAGGATAGTGCGTCCACCAAGGCGCACGGTGATGCCGTTCAGGTTGAGCATGATGACGCGCGCCTAGCAGAGGTGATGTCGGCTGTCATGCAGCGATTGCGCTGCCTTGTGGGGAATGTCAGGCGCTGCTAGAGGCGCGCGCATGACTGAATTGTCCCACATCCGCAACTTTAGCATTATCGCCCATATTGATCATGGCAAGTCGACCTTGGCGGACCGGCTAATCCAACATACGGGTGGCCTGAGTGAGCGCGAGATGTCGGCGCAAGTCCTTGATAATATGGATATTGAAAAGGAACGCGGGATCACCATCAAGGCACAAACCGTGCGCCTGAACTATACCGCGAATGACGGCCAGCTGTATGAGCTGAACCTGATGGACACGCCGGGCCATGTCGACTTCGCCTATGAAGTCAGCCGCAGCCTTGCCGCATGCGAAGGCGCGCTGCTCGTCGTCGACGCCGCGCAAGGGGTCGAGGCCCAAACCCTCGCCAATGTGTACCAGTCGATCGAGCATGACCATGAAATCGTCCCCGTCATCAACAAGATAGACCTGCCCGCCGCAGAGGTGGACAAGGTGAAGGCCGAAATCGAGGAAATCATCGGCCTCCCCGCCGACGACGCGGTCCTCACCAGTGCCAAATCCGGCATCGGCATCGCCGAAGTGCTCGAGGCGATCGTCACCCGCATCCCCCCGCCCAAGGGAGACCGCACCGCACCGTTGAAGGCCATGCTGGTCGATAGCTGGTACGACCCCTATCTGGGCGTCGTCATCCTGATCCGCGTGATCGACGGCGTGATCAAAAAAGGCCAGGAAATCCAGTTCATGGCCGCCGGCACCAAACATCTGGTCGACCGCGTCGGCTGCATGCGGCCCAAGCTGGAAATCCTCACCGAAATCGCCGCGGGCGAAGTCGGCATCATCACCGCACAGATCAAGGAAGTCGCGCAAACCCGCGTGGGTGATACGATCACAGACGCGAAGCGCCCCGCGGCAGAGCCCCTGCCCGGCTTCAAGGAAGTGCAGCCCGTAGTGTTCTGCGGCCTCTTCCCCACCGACGCCGCGGATTTCGAGAAGCTGCGCGAATCCATCTCCAAGCTGCGCCTCAACGACGCGTCGTTCAGCTTTGAAACCGAAAGCAGCGCGGCCTTGGGCTTTGGCTTTCGCTGCGGGTTCCTGGGGCTGCTCCATCTGGAAATCATCCAGGAACGCCTGACCAGCGAATTCGACCTCGATCTGATCACCACCGCGCCGTCGGTGGTCTACAAGCTGAAACTCGGCCGCAGCAAGACCGACGATGCGCGCGAGATGGAGCTGCACAACCCGGCGGACATGCCCGATGTGAACCGCATTGACGAGATTCAGGAACCCTGGATCGAGGCGACGATTTACTGCCCCGACGAATATCTGGGATCGATCCTGAAGCTATGCCAGGACCGGCGCGGCGTGCAGAAGCAGCTGACCTATGTCGGCGGCCGCGCTCAGCTCGTCTACGAACTGCCCTTGAACGAAGTGGTGTTCGATTTTTACGACCGGCTGAAGAGCATCTCCAGAGGCTATGCGAGCTTTGATTACCACCAGATCGGCCACCGCGAGGGCGACTTGGTCAAGATGAGCATCCTCGTCAACGGAGACCCGGTCGACGCGCTGAGCATGATCGTCCACCGCGGCACCGCGGAGGCGCGCGGGCGCGGCATGTGCGAGCGCCTGAAAGACCTGATCCCCCGCCACCTGTTCAAAATCCCCATTCAGGCCGCGATCGGCGGCAAGGTGATCGCGCGCGAGACGATCGCCGCGATGCGCAAGGATGTGACCGCCAAATGCTATGGCGGCGACATCAGCCGCAAGAAAAAGCTGCTGGAAAAGCAGAAGAAGGGCAAGGCGAGAATGAGAGAATATGGCTCCGTCTCAATCCCTCAGGAAGCCTTCATCGCAGCGCTTCGTATGGGTGAGGAATAATGGGCAAGACGATCTTTGAGCGGCACAAACAACCATGGACCGCAGCGGAGATCGACAAGCTCCACACGCTGGCGAAAAAAGGCATGGCCCTGAAAGCCGTCGCCAAGGCGCTGACCCGCAGCGAGGAGTCGGTCAGGGACCGTGCCAAGGCCGATGGGATTGTTTTGGCGAAATTGCGATAGTGAGTGCATCGAATTGGCATGAGCTGTACATTAAGGCGCTTAATGCGACAGCGAACAAGCATGCAAATGTTCTATAACAGCTCGCGCCGTTACTCAGCTGACCTAGCACTTATCGAGTTGGTCCTTTTAGCATTTTTTGCGTGTGTTCATCAGCTGGCTTCAATCCAAGCGGAGCTAATGAGTAACGTGCAACATCGACAAATGAGGCCTTAGATTCTCGTTGCCAATGATGCCAAAAAATCCTGTTCATCAAATGATTGGTTATAATCAATCGAAGTAGCGGGCTTCCTTTATAATGCTGCAACGTATCTTTAAGTGCCTTCTTTCCGCTTTCGTGCTCCACGTCCATCAACCAAGCATCGCGAAATAATTTTTGAATAGTGCAATTCGGTTTAACTTTAGCGAAAATCGGTCGAAGTGAACGTACGCCGGCATACTGCGAAAGTCGGCTAAATAACACTCCGCCAGGACCACTCAGAAGTCTAAGTTCCTGATCGTCTAAGAATGTCATAAGATTTTCTCTGATAGATTCTTTCTGCTCACTATATAAACCTAGTTCTTTTATAAGATTATCGACAGTTTCGTCAGATTTTAATTCTTCCCTCAATTCCTCAAAGTTGACCACCATGCGGTTGATCGTCCAGTAATGTAAAAATCGCTCTAATATCTGCAAAACTAGATTCGCGATTTCTTCCTTTATATTTCCATCTAGACGTTCGGCACCCGAACCTATTAGCGTCGCAAGCAATGTCGACGCACGAGATAATGCGTCCAATTTAGCAAATTCGGCCTTCGTTTCTTCCGGAAGTTCGTTATTAGACATTGGATCACGCGAAGCGACTTTACCTCGAACGGCTTGCCTTGTATCCAAAAGCCTTTGCTTTTCATCTCGGACCTCTTTGGATCCTGAACTTTCTGCCATTCTTACGGCCGCCTCACCCATTTCGTTCGCAAGCTTAACTAGCATTTGCGGAGTAGAAAGGGCGCGCGGCTTTACTTGTTTAGTAAGATAAACATTTTCAGTCTCATCGCACAAACTTAGTGTTTCTCGCGCAAAGTTACAAATAGCGGATACAACGCTCTCACATGCTCCGCGCTCTACATACAAGTCGAATGTGAACTGATCAAATTCAGCTTGACGAGGTTCAAAATAAAGAGCTGCAGACTTAGCATCGCTTCGCAAACGCTCAGACAGAAGATATGCTTCAAGAAAAGGTACTGAAAAAGAAACTCTTCCATTTGCATCGTTCAGTAGTCCTACCGCAAAGTACCCTTTCAAAAACTCTTCCGGCTGTATTTCAAGAGCCTTTCTCTTAGAGAATTCTCTAACATAAGAATACAAATCTTCTCGTGAATATGTTCGCTTTTCAACTCTTATTTCAAAAGCAAGGTCAGATAGGAATTCCTCTCTTGTTGTTCGACTTAATTTTACTGGTGACTCGTCGAATGCAACCACAAAGGTCAACAACCCATCTACGGCAAGTTGAATTAGCTCAGCACGCTGATTTGCTTGAATGAGAGCATCAAGGGTTGTTTCTTGAAGACCAACAAAATACGCTGGGTGAGTATGAAGCCTAAATTTGGAAAATGTCTCATCCAATCGACTTGCAACTGAGTCTGCCTCAGCGGAGTTCATTTCAAATGCAGTCTCTAGGTAGGACGCGATCTCATGGAACGGAACTGGCGCAGTAGAATGGTCAATCAATCCTAGATCTGCTTTCAATCGATCAATTTGGTCGGTCGGAGATTCGGATCGCGAGATGAAAATTGTTGGGCAAGATGAAAACTTTTGAACTTCTGTTATTAGAAAATTCATCTTCGGATGTGAATGAAACTGAGGCTCATTCACTATAAGTACGGGAGTGAAATGTCGTAACATAGCAGGGTCATTTGGATTTATTCCTGTTGCATGCTCGATACCTTTAGATGGCGGTGTTAACTCGTCCCCCGACGCGACCAAAGGCAAAATTTGCTTTCCATCCATTTCACTTTTCAAAAGAGATTGAGCTATCGACCAAGCAATAGTTTGATTTGGATATGATTTTGGTAGTTTTATAAATATGTTGCGAGCATCCCGCAACGCTTCAAATATTGGCCTTGGACGTTTTAAAGTAAATTCTTCAACTTCGTCGTCTACCATATCATTCATTACACGAGGAATTGGAAGACTTGCGTTGTTTGGGCGATGTTTATATTCTGGAGACATTTTCTGAAGATATGCATCAATATCGCTCGAAACTTTTAGAAAAATTTTATCTGGTTCGCTATCGCTACACTTAAATAACTGTGGCTGATTAGCATCTTGATGATGATTTGACGCAATTCGCATAAAACTTGGGTTGCGCAACTGGAGAGTGAAGTAAGAAATGGCGTTATCGGCAGCTAACTGCCGGGCGGCAAGCTTGGTAGTCCGCTCAAGTGCATTTTTGTTGACGTCAGCATGATCGGAAATGCCTCGCACCGTAATGCAAGGAATAGATTCAGCAGCAGCCGCGCGGCAAACGCCTGACGACTCTGTTTCAACTGCCATAACCTTCCGGTCGATCTTCTTAAGTGTATCTTTGAATGCAGAACTAGCAACCACCGGTCCACTGATTATGGGCCCAATCTCGGCGCTCGGATCACGCAACATTTCTTCAGCCAATTCTGCACTTGGATTTTCACCGAGCAGCGCTGATCGCCTGTCTTTCGCTTGGCCCACCCAGTCAGCTAAATCGACCTTCAACGTTGGATGAGATCGCAGGAATCTGAAACTTGCGGAAAGTTCAGGGAGGATAGAGAATGGCTTTGGCGATAACTCTACAATTGTCTTTGATGCCAAAGGCCGCTGCGCCTTAGCTCGGTTAGATGGGCGCCTCTTCCGAGGTGAAACTACTTCAGTAATCTTGATGTTCTGAGAAACATCGATCACTTCACTAGACACACTTACATCACCAATCTTAAGATCGGATGTCAACGAGCCAGCGATACCCAAACACACGATTAAGTTAGGTTTGAATTTCGAAATACCTGCTGCTGTTGCGTCAAAGGCATTATCGATACCCATTCCTTCTGCAAGTACTGATATCATCCGAAATCCATCAGTCTTGATGTCGTGTTCCACATATACAAACTTGCTATCTGGAATACTGTTTAAAGACGGAAATTGTTCGAGAAGGCGGTCATGCTCTTCAGGAAGAGCGACAAAGACCAAGATTGTCGCAATGCTAGAGTTTTGTCCGCTCACTGTTTTCCCTAATCTTAAAAATGCGATTTGCTATCGCTGTTTAATCAGAAAATGGGAAATATCCAGCGACTATATTGCACCTTCAAGAACTTTGGGAAATTTGCACCCCTTCGCAAGGCTGCACCGGCTACCCCCTCACCCCCCAGGCAAAAACGTATCCCCCTCCGGCCCCTCACTCTCTACCTGCCGGTTTGCCCGCCACTCGGCCTCCGCCGCCGCGCGCTCCCTGTAACTGCCGCCTAGCCAGTTCAGCCGCGTGCGGGCTACCTCATCCCTCACCATATCCTCCTCATTCAGATAAAATGGCCGGTGCGGGCGGGGGTAGAGGGCGATCATATCGGGGGCTTGGGGGCCCTGCCCTTCCTCCGGCTCCGCCACACCAAACGCGTCTGCGCCCGGCATATCCGCTCCATAGCCTTCGCCCCCGTCCCGCGCGCGCTGCCGGGTGGCTTCGGCGATGGCTTGCGCCCATGCGCTGTGCCTTGCATCCTCCAGCGCGCGGCTGACTTCGGTGCTCCACGGGCCGCCATGCGGGGCGCTGTGGAAATGCTCCTGTATCAACTCCATACAAATCCCGCCGACATCCATCACCACCTCCATCATCGCCAGCTGGCGCAGCGCGAAATCGGCGGCAATGGCGTTGCCCTCTGCGCGGAAGAAATATTCCTCACGCACTTTTGCCTGATATTTTTTCAGGAAGCGGGCCTTGCTGGCCTCTGCGCTGTTGTGCTCCGCCTCATGAAGCGCGCGCATCTCCGCCTCTTTCGCGGCGGCTTCCTCCTCCCACTCCTTTCGCCATTCCTCTTTCAGTTTCTGGATGCCGTGCGGCAGGCTGCTCGCCGGGCGGCCGGATAGGTTGAGGTTGCCGCCATAGAGTTCCGGAAAGCGTTGCTGGACGATCCACATCATCGCGCGGGTATTATATTTGCGCCGTTCGAGGATGACCTCGCCATCCTTCAGCAGCTTTTCAGGCGTGCCGTGGATGGCATGATCCATCAGCGTATCGAGCACGCGGCGCGCGCCCATTTCGATCGCTATGTCCCATACGGCGGCAAAGCTTTCGGCACCTTCCGCCTTTTTGAGCTGGTAGAAACTGTTCGCGCTGACGCCCACGGCGGTGGCCGACATTTCCACGCTGCCATTGACCGACAAATAGGTGATGAAGGCGCGTTGCCGCATGGGGTTGAGCCCGTCTGCGCGGATGCGCTTGCGCGGCACGGGGGTGAATTCGAGCGCGGGGGGCAGGTCTTCGGGATCGATTTCGAACGGGGTGGTGGGTTCTGGTGTGGGTTCGGGTTCTGGGGGGAGTATCTCTTGCGCCATTGCCTTTTCCTTCATGCACGAAAAGGCCAGGCAGTTATGGCATCAGGGGGTGTGTAGGACAGCGGTTTTTTGGGGGAGCGGGTGGAGCGGGCGAAATTCTTTGCGCTGCCGTGCGTAAAATGGTTCCAACAGGGCGCGCTGCGCGCTACCCGCTGCGCATGGCCAATAAATTGGATGAAATATGCGCCACGAAGCGCGATGAGGTCGCGGCGCGCAAGCTGAGCTATCCTTCGGGGCGGCGGCCAGATTGGGCTGACCCCTCCCCCGTGCGCGGCTTTGAGGCGGCGTTGCGGGCAAAGGCCGAGAATGGCTTTGCGCTGATAGCGGAGATCAAGAAAGCGAGTCCTTCGAAGGGCCTGATCCGTGCGGATTTCGATCCGGCATCGCATGCTCGCGATTATGCGGCGGGCGGGGCGGCGTGCCTTTCGGTGCTGACCGATGCGCCCTATTTTCAGGGGCATGAGGACTATCTGATCGCGGCGCGGGCGGCGTGCGCGCTGCCGGTGATCCGCAAGGATTTCATGGTCGACCCCTGGCAATGCGCCGAAGCAAGGGCGATGGGGGCCGATGCGATTTTGATCATCGTGGCAGCACTTGAGGATGCAGCGATGGTGGAGATTGAGGCGGCGGCGCGCGAGCAGGCTTTGGATGTGCTGGTTGAGGTGCATGACGAGGTGGAGATGGAACGCGCGTTGACGCGGCTGAACTCTCGGCTGATCGGGGTCAACAACCGCAACCTTAAGACCTTCGAGGTCGATCTGGCGACCACCGAGCGCTTGGCGGGCATGGTGCCCGAAGCTGTGCTGCTGGTGTGCGAGAGCGGGATAGGCTCGCATGCCGATTGCGTGCGGGTGGCAGCGAGTGGGGTGCGGACTTTCCTTGTCGGGGAAAGCCTGATGCGGCAGGCGGATGTCGCGGCGGCAACGCGGGCTTTGCTAACTGGGGCTTAGGCTTAGTCTGGCGGGAGCCATTGTGATTTTCGTTTCACACGAAGACACGAAGATTTTGAAGATGTAATTGTAAATCCTGCGCGAAGCGCATTCAAAAAACGTCCGGTTCAAAGAATGATCCCTGCGGGATCGGTTTGCTCTGCCCTCTTCAAAACCTTCGCGTCCTTCGTGTGAAACCAAAAAGCACTATCTCTCGACAGCGCACTCCGCACGAGGCATTACATCTCACATGACCAAACTCACCCACCTTAACGACGCCGGCAATGCCGCGATGGTCGATATCTCTGCCAAAGATGCAACCGTCCGTGAGGCTGTGGCCGAGGGGCGAATTGCCATGTCGGCAGAGGCGCTGGCGGCGATCCGTGAGGGTGCGGTGAAGAAGGGCGATGTTCTCGCCACCGCACGGATTGCGGGCATCATGGCGGCGAAGAAGACGAGCGAGCTGATCCCACTTTGCCATCCGCTGGCGCTGTCGAAGGTTGCGGTTGATTTTGACTTTGAGGCGGACGGCATCCGCGTCTCCGCGCTCACCCGCCTCACCGGGCAAACCGGGGTGGAGATGGAGGCAATGACGGCGGCGTCTGTGGCGTTGCTCACAATTTATGACATGGCCAAAGCGCTCGATAAGGCCATGGTGATTTCGGGCGTGCGGTTATTGTCGAAAAGCGGCGGCAAGTCGGGCGACTGGCGCGCAGAATGATCTCGGTTGAGGAAGCGCAGGCGCGAATTTTGGCGCTGAAGGCACCGGTTGAGACCGAACGCGTGGCACTGAACGAAGCGGCCGGGCGTTGGGCGGCGGAGGATGTGGCGGCGCTGCGCACCCAGCCTGCGCGCGAACTGTCGGCCATGGATGGCTATGCGATCCGCTTTGCCGATGCTGCGGGTCCGTGGACGGTCATTGGCGAAAGCGCTGCGGGCACTCAGTTTGCAGGCAAAGTCGAAACTGGCGAAGCAGTGCGCATCTTTACAGGAGCTGTGGTGCCCAAAGGTGCCGATACCGTCATCATCCAGGAAAATGTATCGCGCGAAGGCGATGTAGTAACGCTTACCGGCGATGCACCCATAAAAGCCGGGCAAAATGTGCGCTATGCCGGTGGAGATTTTGTCGAAGGCACGGTCGTCGTGCCAAAGGGCGCTGAACTACACGCGCGGCATGTGGCGCTGGCCGCCATGGCGGGGCATGGCGAACTAACAGTTCACCGCAAATTGAAGGTCGCGCTGGTCTCTACGGGCAATGAGCTGGTCACGCCCGGCTCGCCATGTGCCGAAGATCAGATACCCGCTTCGAACGGCGTCATGCTCGCGGCGATGTTACGTAGCCTGCCGGTCGAACTGAGTGAGTTTCCGGCGGTCGAGGATGATCTGGAGGCGCTGACACAGCAATTCCGCGCGCTGTCCGACCATGACATCATCGTTACAACCGGCGGGGCTTCGGTAGGCGATCATGACCTTATCGTACCCGCGCTGAAGGCGGCGGGCGGAGAAATTGTCTTCTGGAAAATCGCGATGCGCCCCGGCAAGCCGGTGATTGCAGGCCGATTGGGCGATGCGGTGGCGCTCGGGCTGCCGGGCAACCCGGTTTCGGCCTTTGTGACCGCAATGCTCTATCTGCGCCCGTTGATCGCGCATCTTTGCGGCGCTGCAGACCCGCTGCCACAGCGACTCACCGCGCCGACGGGTGTTGATTTGGCCGCCAATGGTCCGCGCACCGACCATCTGCGGGCAAAGCTGGTCGACGGCACCTTAGTGCCCGTGGGCGTCAACGACAGTGCAATGCTGGCGGCGCTGTCAGAGGCTAACGCATTGATAATAAGGCCTGCAGATAGTGGAGTTACGTCTGTGGGCGAACCGGTTGCCTTTTACCCGCTGCATTTTTGAAAATGGCGCATTTCGACACCCCTTGACAACACCCCTCTTTGTTTCCTAATCGTTCCACATCTGTTCAACCAGGCAGGAACAAACCATGTTGACCTCCAAACAGCACGCGCTTTTGATGTTCATTCACGAACGCCTTGAGACCTCAGGTGTCTCGCCATCTTTCGAGGAAATGAAAGAGGCGCTCGATCTCAAGAGCAAATCGGGGGTTCATCGGTTGATCGGTGCTCTAGAGGAACGCGGTTTCCTCCGTCGCCTTCCCAACCGTGCCCGCGCATTGGAAGTGGTCAAAATGCCCGATGGTGGCAGCGCCCGCTCGCTTTCGCAAAATGAGGCGGTCAATGCGAAGGTCGCCAACATTGCCGATCATCGCCCTGCCCCTGCCAAGACATTGCCGGTGGCCGCCAATGACGTTATCGAAATCCCGCTACATGGCAAGATTGCAGCCGGTGTTCCAATCGAAGCCTTGGAAGGGCAGAATTCGCTTTCGGTGCCAATGGCTTTGCTTGGCTCGGGCGAACACTACGCACTCGAAGTATCCGGCGACTCGATGGTTGAGGCAGGCATTCTCGATGGCGACTATGCGCTGATCCGAAAAACCCAGACCGCACGCGATGGCGAAATCGTGGTGGCGCTGGTTCGCGGTGAAGAAGCTACGCTCAAATATCTCCGCCGCGAAAATGGCCGCATCCGCCTTGATCCCGCGAACAGCAGCTATGATCCGCAATATTATGATGCCAATGAGGTTGAAGTGCAGGGGCGGCTCGCTGGCCTGCTCCGCCGCTATCACTAAGGCTTGGGTAGAACATTTTTTGAAAGCGGCGAGGCCTTCCTCGCCGCTTTTTCTTTTGCACGCCGTTCAGCCCGCGCTTGCAGGCGATGCGGCGCATATGCCGACCAGGGATGATGCGCATTTTCTTCAGCAACGCTGCTAATTTTCGCATCGGCCAAATAAAAGGCCAGTCCACCCGTTTGTTCGAGCAATGTCGCATCGGCCTTCAACCAGCGCGGTTTACAACTCCAGGGCAGCCACCTGCTGCTGATGACAATATCGCTACGCCGACAGGCCGCCGCCAATTCCATTGATGGGATCATATAGCCTGACCGCAAGGCCAATATTCGCCATTGGCGTCCGCCTTTTTGCATTGCAAATGCACATCCATCCGGATTGCAAACTGCACCGGGCATATCATCCAGTGCCATGGCCTCTTCCCCGATTGCTGCCGTTTCACCCAGCATGGAGCGTGCATATTCCCCGGCCCTCGGCCGCAGCAGCGCCAGTTGTTCGTCGCCATATATGATCGCCAAATGCTGGCCATCGCCAGTCAGCAACATATCGGGACGCGGGGCGCTGAGCATGGTTATGGTCGCGATCAGCATCGGACCCAGCGCAAGCCATCGCCAGCGCGACCCGAATATCGCGATGGCCAATCCTGACAGCGTTGCGGTTCCAAACGCCCAAACCGGCATTTCGGGTAACAGAGCAACAGCGCCCGGGGCTACACTCACCGAATGAGCTATCCATAAAATTGCCGTTATGCCCTGCTTTGCCACCCACCAAAAGGGTGCCCCCAAACCCGACCAGACGACATCTGACAAAAGGCCCAGCAACTGCGCTGGCATCACCAGAAATGTTGTCAGGGGAATGGCGGCAATGTTCGCCAACGCACCATAGAGGCCGCTTTTGTGGAAATGAAACAAGGCAATCGGGGCCAGCACCAGTTCGATGGCCAAGCCCGTTAGCAGCAGCCCCGATAATTGCCGGGTTAGGCGAACGAATAGCCCCTCGTCGCGCCGCTGCATCCAGTTCCGCATCCATGTGCTGTCATGCAAAATGATGATGGTACCAACCGCCGCAAAGCTCAGCTGAAAACTGGGCCCGGCAAGCGCCTCCGGCCAGAACAGCAGGACAAAGGTGGCACCGGCAGCGAGCAGGCGCAGAGACAAAGCATCTCGACCCATCGCCAAGGCTACGAGGATCAGAAGGGCTGCAATGCAGGCACGCACGGTTGGCACCTCGGCGCCGGTCAACAAGGTATAGAGTATTGCGATAATGGCAGCGCAAGCCGCCGACGCCAGCGGCACCGATACCCGCAAGGCGAGCCAGGGCCATAATGCGAGCATGCTTGCGACCAGTATAAAAGTTCCGCCCACGACAGCGGTGACATGCAGGCCACTGACCGACAAAAGATGCGCCATTCCTGAATTGCGCAGTGCTTCCGCATCGGCTTCTACGATGCTGCCGCGCGTACCGACCAGCAAAGCGCTGCCGACCGGGCCTGTTTCAGTACCCATTGCCAACTGGATCCTCGTCGACAATGCATTGCGGGCGTTATTCCAGAAATCCTGCTGGTTGAGAGGCGGAGCAATGATGCGAACAGGCCCCAATATCCTGCCGGTTGCACCGATTCCGCTGAACCAAGCTGTCCGTGCGAAATCATAGCTTCCCGGCAAGGCGGGCCCCGGTGGCGGCATCAACCGCGCCTTGAATTCGATCACGCTTCCCGGCGCGATGTCAGGCGAAGCAAGCTCCTTGTCGATATTCACTCGAATAATCCTGGGCAGTTCCAGATGCTGACCGACATATATTCGGTAGCGGACAATATCGCGCGCCGACACATCCTCTATGCTTTCGACACGCCCGTGCAGCTTGCCTATCCATGGCCTTTCTAAAGGTGCCGCGCCGTACAACCATGATTTGAATGTTATCGCGCCGAACCCCAGCCCGAGCAAAAGCGCGCTTATGTGCATCAGCCCCTTCAACCGCGACGATGGGCCAATCGACAGTCCGAGCAATGCTGCTCCAGCGCAGGCGCAGGCGACCAACCACCCCTGTTCCGCGCCAAAAACCTGCCAGATCGAAATTCCAAGACCCAACGCGACCGGAATCAATAGCGGAAGGCGTTCCTGTTCGGATTCCAGCCAGTTTTCGATGCGAGACAACCAATTGCTGCCGGAATGGTCGGCTGTGATCGATATGGGTTCATCGATAGCAAATTGCATGTTGCGGCCAGCCCTGAAACCAGTGCACCACCACAAAGTCTGTTATGCTTGTGTTTTAACGAGAAACAAGCCGTTTTCGATGCCCTTGACGCGCCGCACAAAACTGCGCAAGGAAGCCGCGACAAGGGGCATATTCCGACCTCGGTCTTGCTATGCCTGTATTTTCGTCTCCCGCCTCTTGTGAGGCTGCCAAAACTATAAAAACAACCGGATTTGGCGGTTTGACAGGAGTAAATGAAATCGGCTTTCTCCGGCCAAATGAGTGAATGGAACGCGCATGACAAACAAGGTTGCGACTCTCAACTTGGGTGACCAGCAGGTCGACCTGCCAGTGGTGTCGGGGACAGTGGGTCCGGATGTTATCGACATCCGCAAGCTATATGCCCAGACAGATTGCTTCACCTTTGACCCGGGCTTTACCTCAACCGCCAGCTGTGAATCGCAGTTGACCTATATCGATGGCGATGAAGGCGTGTTGTTGCACCGCGGCTATTCGATCGAGGAACTGTCCGAAGAGTCGAGCTTCATGGAAGTTTCCTATCTGCTTCTGAACGGCGAACTGCCGTCAAAGCAGGAACTGGACGATTTCAGTTACACCATTTCGCGCCACACAATGTTGCACGAGCAGTTGGCGACTTTCTACCGTGGTTTCCGTCGCGACGCGCACCCGATGGCGATTATGTGCGGTGTGGTTGGTGCCCTGTCGGCATTCTATCATGACTCGACCGACATTGCCGATCCTGTGCAGCGCAAGATTGCCAGCCACCGTCTGATTGCCAAAATGCCGACCATTGCGGCGATGGCTTATAAATATTCGGTCGGTCAGCCCTTCATCTATCCCGACAACAAGCTGTCTTACACCGGGAACTTCCTGCGCATGACCTTTGGCGTTCCGGCTGAAGAATATGAAGTCATTCCCGCCGTCGAGCAGGCACTCGACCGCATTTTCATCCTTCATGCCGACCATGAGCAGAATGCGTCGACCTCCACCGTACGCCTTGCCGGTTCTTCGGGTGCCAATCCCTTTGCCTGTATCGCAGCGGGCATCGCCTGTCTGTGGGGCCCGGCCCATGGTGGTGCCAATGAAGCGGCGCTCAACATGCTGCGCGAAATCGGCACGCCCGACAAGATTCCCCACTATATCGCGCGCGCCAAGGACAAGAATGATCCGTTCCGCCTGATGGGCTTTGGCCACCGCGTGTATAAAAATTATGATCCGCGTGCGACTGTCATGCAGAAGACGGTGCGTGAAGTGCTGACCGCGCTGAAGGTCAATGACCCCATTTTCGAAGTCGCGATGCAGCTTGAGGAAATGGCGCTCAACGACCCCTATTTCATCGAGAAGAAGCTGTTCCCGAATGTCGATTTCTATTCGGGTATCATATTGTCGGCGATCGGTTTCCCGACCACGATGTTTACCGTTCTCTTCGCCCTCGCCCGCACTGTGGGCTGGGTGGCGCAGTGGAATGAAATGATTTCCGATCCCGGCCAGAAAATCGGACGTCCGCGCCAGTTGTACACTGGCCCGACTGCACGTCCTTACGTGCCGGTCAGCAAGCGCTAAATCAGATTGGCTTTCGGAAGGCTGAGCGTAAACATCGCTCCGCCTTCCGGGCTTTCCCCGACCACCAGTTCGCCGTGCATCGCGCGCGCCAATCGGCGTGAGATATAGAGACCCAGTCCGCTGCCACCATCGCCGCTGCGGCCGAGGCGTTCGAACTTTTCAAAGACGCGCTGCCGGTCTTCGGCCTTGATGCCCTGCCCCTGGTCAGAGACGGAAAGCGACGATGATTGTGGATTGATTGATACGGTAACCATGCTGCCATCAGGCGCATAGCGTATCGCGTTACCGACCAGATTAAGGACAATCTGCAAAATCCGGCGAAACTCGCCGATCACCGGCACTTTCAAGTCAGCAGGGGGCAGCACCAGTTCGATATGATGGTCAGCGGCCTTGAGCGCCAACAGACCGCCAACCCGGCGTGCAATATCGCCCAGTTCAACCTGTTCGCTCGCCACGTTGAAATCGGCCCGGTCGATCGCGTCCAGATCCTCCAGATCGCCAACCAGTTCGGACAAATGGCGCGCAGCCGTTGCGATATCCTGCGCATAGCCGGCATAGCTTTCATCAATATGTCCATTCAGACGCGATCCAATGGTCTGGGCATTGGCCATGATCCGGCTCAGCGGCTGCCGCACTGCCGACGCAAATTGGCGTCCGAAGCCGAGGCCGGAGCCACCCGATATCGCGGACGGTTCTAATTCCGGCGGGGCCAGCATTGACGCCTCGACAAACCGCGCATGAAAGCCGACCAATTTCCCTTTGTCGTTGACCGCAGGATCAGCGGAAAAAAGTAATGCGGTTCCGTTGGGGGTGATGACGGGCAGCGGACCGATGGTTTCGCATTGGGCCAGCAGATCGCTCCACGACAATTCGGCCGACTTGAGCTGCAGCAAATCCTCGATACGCCTGCCTTGTACGACGCCGCCAAATAATGAGCGGATGCTCGCCGTTGCGCGGATCACCAGGCCATTGGGTGCGATCGACAGGGCTGTGCGTGTTGTCATGCGATAGGGGCTGGCCGCTATGGTCGCCGCCTCGGCGGACGCATCGGGCCCCCAAAGATGTTCATGCCATCCCAAAATCGACAGCCTTATGCCTTCGACCGTTGGCTGCGCCTCGACCCAAAGATCAAGGTCGTGCGTCCGGTCGGCGACGCGTACCAGGCGTTCAACACGGACCCCGGTCTTGGCGCTCAAATGCACCAGTTCGAGCAATTTGGGCACCGCCAATATGCCACCTTCAACCCCGCCGCTTTCGTCGTGCAGGCGGCGCAGTTGCGGATCAGCGGACAGCAGGCGACCATCCAGGTCGCAAAGCGCCTTGATTGGAATGGCGAGAAAAGGCGGGCGGGCCGGCATCAGTTTTCAAACCCGCCATAGCGCCAAAAGCTGATTTGCCGACGTGCCTCTTGCGGCGACAACTGCGTAAAGCTGCGCACATATGCCGGAAGCTGGAAATCATCTTTCCGTTGCCCGCGCAACAAAGTCAGTTGTTGCGAAGCCGCGTCAATATCGAGATCGCGTGCGCGCAATATTGTCAAAAACGGCGCAGCGGAATTTTCTTCGATGAGGCGCATGACGCGATCAAAATGCAGATCGAATTCCTGCACAATCGCGGCAACGAACAGGGGTATCCCGGCAGTAGCCGGATCAAGCAACTCGGCCCGCGCAGCGTCTGACAGTGAAAAGGCCAGTTTGGCAGCGGCCGCCTGCAGCGTTTGCGCTTCATCATGCCCAGCCAATATCCGATGCCCCGCGCCTATCAGGGCGGCCGCGTCATCATCGTCGCATTCCGCATCGGTTCGGAAAACTGCGATGACGCGCCAGACCAGTAAATGCAGAAGGTCGGCCGGCAATTGCCTTGCTATGCCAATGGGCCGGTTCCCTCGGCTCGCCCCTTCGGCCGCCAGAAAAGTGACCGCCAGGCCCTGCAGATTGGCATCCCCCGATAGTGCCAGCTTGGCCGGCAGTTGCTCAAGCGGCTCAAACCGCGCGGCATCCATCCGTTCCTGCAGATTTTCTTCGGCGATGCGGGCCAGGCAATATTCAATGAGTCGCGGTTCGCGCAGCAACCCAGCCTTGCTCAAAATCTTCCAGCTTTGCGGGTCGGCATCGCTATCCGTCGTCAGCCCGAGCAATTGCTCGACACCGCTGACAATCTGACGAAGCGTGAAGAGCAGCGAGGCCTGAAGTTCTTCGCTGGGGGTTTCCAATACGCGTGGGAACAGCAGATACGACAAGTCCTCGCACAGCAGCTGTGCGTCTGCCGCACAGGCTGTCGCGGCCCGTAATAGGTCGTTACCTGCATCGTTCGCCAATTGTTGCGTTCCGATTTACCGTTTTTGACACGCCAACATAGGCGTTTCGGGGTTAATTAGCCTTTAACTCTGATTGGTTTCCGGCGTTTTTCTCGCGTCGAGCACAAGCAAGGCGAACTTGATTAGCAGAACCGCCTTCAGCGCCGGTACAACAAGGCCCGCGGCACTCGCGCCAGTCAGCAACAGAGCAATCGGAATGAGGGAGAATTGCTGCGAAAGTCGGCGCTGCCCCAAGGTCTTCTGCATCCAGAACGCCAAAGCCAATAATGCAGTCAGAAACAGGCGGTCCAAAGGCGCTTCGCCTGTGGCCCACAATATCAGAGCGAGAGCAAGCGCGAGCAATCCCAGGGAAGCATGGCCGATATAATCCCTGCGGCTGCGATAGTCAGCCGACAGACACAGTTTGCGCAAAGGCGAAAGGACAAGCGCCAGCGCACCCGCCGCCGCCGCACCGACAATGTATTCAAAATAGCCCAATGAAGCAGAAACTGCAGAAAGCGCTGGAACCGAAAGCGCCGTTGCCATCACGGCCCATGGACGCGCCAAGATAGCGGGCAACCATTTTCGACCAATTCTGCTCAGGCCCTTACCAACAACATCTTCGCTATCGAGACTGGCGGGGAGGAGATGTTCTTCTGCAATTTGAACCGTTACGGCACCGTCAATCTTGCTCAATCGTTTGTCGAGAACGAGGCCAGCCTCCATATCCTGCAGCGGCACGCCAGACTGCAAGGCCTGTCTCAGCAGACGGAATCCGAGGCTCAACCTTCCGGAATGACGCTGGCCTGACGGGCAATCATGCCATCTATCATGGCGAGACCCGCCCAGCGACTGGCGAGGTCAATGCGCTCAAAGGCGGAATGTTCAGGCTGTTCGGGAAGTCGCGTGACGAAGCGTCCCGTGCGTTGCAACAGGCCGACGAGAATGTCGTCGCTGACCTGCACATCGGCTGATTTGACGAAAACAGGCTGGCTGTCGGTAACCAGCGCGGTCAGATCGGCGGGTGTCCGCAATATGCGGATGTTGAACCCGGGCCGATCGAGTTGTTCGACAATAGTCGGCAGCGCTGGCGGAACCGATTCCACCGAAACAGCAACCTTTGATACGCCCAGCCTTTCCAGCTGCTTCAACTGATGAAACAAAAAGGGCTTGCCCAGCATAGATTGGAAAGCGGGATGCGGCGCGCCTTCGACACCGCCGCCGACGCATAATAAGACGAGCGGCGAAGATGCTTCCTGTTCGACAATTGAGGCCATCGTTCCGCTATGGCGCGGACGGACGTTTTGCCAAGCAAAAACGGCTCAGACGGTCAATCGCGCAGCTGAATCTCTTTGAGTGCGGTCGAGAGCTTTCTCACAATCACGGGATCTCCCGGAGCGCCCGCCATGGCTTCGTCTGCCAGTTCGATCAATTCCGATACGCCGAAACTGGCGGCCAAGCCTTTGATCCGATAGCAGCTATATTGCCAATTAGCATCACATCGAGAGCGCGATAACAGGTCAACCTGACGCGTCGCACTTTCGATAAAAGCGGCGCGCAACTCGGCAATCAGCGCAGGATCATCGCCTGCGGCAGCGGTCAAAGCTGTGTTAAATGCGCCATATTCCATCGACATTCTGCATCAGATATAGTCTTTTGGTTAAGTTTGCGTTTCACGAGCTCTAAAATATGGTAAACATGTCCCATGACGGCACATTCCAAAATCGTCGAGATCAATCGTTCGCAAGGCGATGCGAACGTTATTGAAGCTGCCGAAAGCAGCCCAGTCGCCTTTCAGGATGAGCAGGAAAATACCGCTGATTCAGTCTATTATGGCGAAGAGGATTGGCAGGATGAGCCGGTCCAACGCCGTCCATGGGGCAGGATCGCGCTGTTCAGCATACTCTCCATAGCGGCATTGGGCTGGACCGGATTTTTCATCTGGGGCCATTTGGCCGAAATTATGTCGCTTCCGACACCAGTCAGGGCCAGCGAATTGATTATAGGCTGGTCGGTGCCGACCGCGCTGATTGCGGTTCTGTGGCTGCTGGCGATGCGACTAAGCTCGACCGAAGCCCGTCGTTTTGGCGATGTGGCAGCTTTGTTGCGCAGCGAGAGCGAAACGCTTGAAACACGGATGCGGAATGTGAATGGCGAAATTGCCCTCGCCCGTTCATTTCTTGCCGAGAATGCGCGGGAGCTTGAATCCATTGGCCGCTTGTCCGCACAGCGCCTGACCGAAGCGGCCGAGCAACTGTCCACGGCATTGAGCGATTCAGACGAACGCGCCAAAATGCTGCAAGTCGCCAGCAATGCCGCGGTCACCAATGTTGAACAATTGCGCAACCACCTTCCTGTCGTGACCAGCGCAGCAAAGGATGCGACCAACCAGATCGGCATTGCCGGAAACACGGCGCACAGCCAGATCCAATCCATCATCAGTGCATTGGCCATCATGGACGAAAAGGCCGCTTTGGCTGGAGATCATCTGGGTGCCCTGGATACCAGCATCAACAGCAGCGCAAATGCGCTGGAAAAACGGATTACCGACAGCAGCGCAAAATTGTCGTCTTCAGTGCAGGATTCCGAAAGCCGCGCATCCAATTTGCTCGCACAACTCGCTGACAGCGTTGGAAATGTCGAGCAACGCATCACCGACATAGCCGCGAAAATCGACGCACGGGTGTCCGATAGCCATCAAAGACTGGCCGGAAATCTGGATGAACTGGGCACTTCTATAGCCCATCTTGAAGCAGTTACTGATGCGCAAGACGCGAGCAGTTCTGCACTTGTCGAACGGGTCAAATCGTCGATTACGGACTGCAAGTCGCATCTCGCCGATTTTAACGAAGATGCCACCGACCAGATTGCCAGGCTGGCCTTTGCAGTATCGGCCCTTTCGGGCAAGAGCGGCGAACTGGGGAAAACCTGATCGTAACGCAGGCGCAAACCGAGGGTTTGATTGCAAAGGTCGCCGATATGCAAAATGGCTTGGCGACTATCACCAATGAAACTTCTGAAGCCCTGATCGGCCATCTTGGCCAGATCGAGGGCCGCTTTGCCGACACGCGAACAGCATTTGAAGCGGTGCGTAGCGAACTTCAGCAGGCAGATGCGGGCAGTAATGCCCTGCTATCCTCGATTTCCTCGCTTGAAGAGCTGGTCGCGACCCAGCGTTCAGCCATCGAAGAATTGCTGGGCAGTTCGTCACAGCATTTCGCCAACCAGCAGGAACAGGTCGACGCACTCTCGACAGCGATCACGCACACACGGGCTGTTCTGGAAGACCTTTCGGGTGTTGCCAATGATCAGCTCGTTTCATCGTTGCTGCGCGTGCGCGAGACGACCAAGCAGGCCGCAGACAATAGCCGCAAAATTGTTGAAGGCGAATTGGCACATATTGCCGACAAGCTGACCGAACAAAACCGCTTGGCCATCGAGAGCGCGGTCGACAGTCAGGTCAAGGTGCTCGATAGTGCAATGCGTGAGGCGCTAGACCGGAATCTGACGCTCGCAGCAGATGTTGAAACGAAAATCGCTGCGCAGATGAAACTGGTGGATGATATGGCCAGCAATCTAGAACAGCGCGTTTCAACCGCCCATGCAAGCTTTGGCGGCCTTGATGATGAAGGTTTTGCACGCCGCATGGCACTGTTGACCGAATCCCTGAATTCTGCCGCTATTGACGTCGCCAAAATTCTTTCGAACGAAGTCACCGATACGGCTTGGGCAGCTTATTTAAAGGGCGACCGGGGCGTATTCACACGCCGTGCGGTCCGGCTACTCGACAGTGGCGAGGCAAAGATCATTGCGGCGCACTATGACGACGACGCTGAATTTCGCGACCATGTGAATCGTTACATCCACGATTTCGAGGCGATGATGCGTGTGCTGCTCAGCACCCGCGACGGCAATGCCATTGGGGTGACCTTGCTGTCATCGGATGTCGGGAAGCTCTATGTCGCGCTGGCGCAGGCCATAGAGCGCCTCAGAAACTGATTATTCGGGTCCTTTGACCAGAAAATCAAAGCTTGTTCTGTCGATCCAGCCATAGGTATAATTGGCATAGAACAGGCCGAATAATATCGCCGACAATAATGTCGTATATGCAATAACCCGCAACGGCCTGAAATTGCCAGGCGCGCTATCCGCCTGCCCGACGGTTTTTTCCATGCCCAATTCTTCATGCGTGCGCACGCCTATGGGGAGAATGACGAAGGCGCTGAGGACCCAGAACAGCGAGTAAATTGCAAAAATCGAGAACCAGTTCATGCTGTCTCCACGATCAACACATCCACAATCGGTTTCTTACCTGTCCAGCTGGTCGCAACGCGCCGCACCGCAAGCCGGACGGATTCGCGCAGACTATCCATATCGCCGCGCCATTCCTTGACCGTTTTTTCGATAGCCAAACCGGCTTCATCCAGAAAATCTTCAAGATCCTCCTCGATCGGAACGCCATGAACTCGGATAACGGGATCACCTAGCAGATTGTCATCGCCATCGAGCGCTATCGCTACGCTGACAAGACCATACCAGGACAGGCGGCGGCGCTGGTTGATGGTATCGCCATTGGCGGCAATGATGGTATCGCCATCCACGGCAAGGCGACCGGTATGTTCTTCGCCAATCTTTTCAGGCCCCTTGGGCGCAAGACGGACGACGTCGCCATTGGATTGAACGATGGCCTGGGCAATCCCCTGCTGCAATCCGAAACGGGCTTGTTCCGCCATGTGGCGGCGCTCGCCATGAACGGGTACCAATATTTGCGGGCGGATCCATTCATAGAGCTTGGCCAGTTCCGGACGCCCCGGATGGCCGGACACATGCACATGCGCCTGCTTTTCGGTAACGGTCAGGATGTTGCGTCGCGCCAGATGGTTCATCACATGACCGATGGCAATTTCGTTACCGGGAATCTGCTTGGATGAAAAGATGACGGTATCGCCCTCTTCCAGCTTCACCGGATGATTGCCTTCGGCAATGCGCGCCAAGGCCGCCCTTGCCTCACCCTGCCCGCCGGTGGCGACGACCATGACTTCATGCCGGGGCAGTCCGTCGACAGCCTCCATATCGACCAGCTCTGGCAAGTCCTTGAGATAGCCAGTGGCTTGTGATGCCTGGATGATTTTCTGGAGCGAACGCCCGGCAAAGCACAGCTTACGCCCCGCTTCACGCGCAACTTCACCCAGTGTCTGTAGACGCGCTGCATTTGATGCGAAGGTGGTGACGACGACGCGACCGCGCGCGGCTTTCACCGACTTGATCAGATCGGCCTTCACGCTGCCTTCACTGCCGCTGTCGCCGGAATTGAAGACATTGGTGGAATCGCACACCAGCGCCAATATGCCCTCGTCACCAACAGCGCGCAGTTGCTCCTCAGTGCTCGGTTGCCCGATCACCGGTTCGGCATCCAGCTTCCAGTCGCCGGTAT
Organism: Sphingomonadales bacterium; assembly: GCA_016707885.1. Lineage (GTDB taxonomy): Bacteria > Pseudomonadota > Alphaproteobacteria > Sphingomonadales > Sphingomonadaceae > Sphingorhabdus_B. The sequence goes on along the minus strand of JADJGU010000007.1, from coordinate 100,300 downwards.
GGAAAATTTTGCCATAGGGCGTGTCGATGAGCAGCGCGCTCATTTCCAGGATCGAGTGTGCCAAGGGCATCAGCTTGATTCCAAAGGGGCCAAGCTGGAACGCATGGCCCATGGGGATGACGTTCAACTCGACATCGTCGGCAATGCCCTGTTCCTCCAGCTTCCCGCGGATCAGAGCGGCTGTGAACGGGGTTGCATAGAGCGGTACGCCCAGCTCGGCGGCAAAATAGGGCACGGCCCCGATATGGTCTTCATGGCCATGGGTCAGGATGATGCCCAGCAGATCCGATTTGCGGTCTTCGATAAAATCGAGATCAGGCAAGATCAAGTCGATACCGGGATATTCGGAATTGCCGAAGGTCACACCCAGATCGGCCATAATCCACTTACCCTGGCAGCCATAGAGATTGGCATTCATGCCGATCTCGTCCGACCCGCCAAGGGCGAGGAACAAAAGTTCATTTTTTGGAGTTGTCATGCCCCGCCTTCGCGGTTTGCATAGAGCTTGGCAAGCCCGCGCAGTGTCAAATCGGGTTCAACCCTGTCAAATAGATGGCTGTGCTGCTGGAAAAGTGCTGCCAGCCCGCCGGTTGCGATGACTTTCACCGGTCTGCCAATCTCCGCCTTCATGCGCCCAAGCAGACCTTCGATCAGCCCGACATAGCCAAAATAGATGCCGATCTGCATTTGCCCTACCGTATCGCGACCGATGACACTCTGCGACGGCGGCGGTTCGATGGCGATGCGCGGCAGCATGGCGGCAGCATTATAGAGCGCGTCGAGTGACAGGTTGATGCCCGGGGCGATGCTCCCGCCCAGATAGGATCCGTCAGCACCGATATGATCAAAGGTCGTGGCCGTGCCAAAGCTGATGACAATCTTGTCGGTTTCCGGCTCCAGCGCCTGTGCAGCGATCGCATTGACAGCGCGGTCCGCCCCCAGAGCGCGCGGTTCATCGACTTTCAGCGCTATACCCCAGCTGACCGGTTCGCGCCCGGCAACAAGCGCATCAATGCCGAAATATTTTTGGCTGAGAACCTGAAGATTGTGCAGCGCACGCGGAACAACGGTCGCGATGATGACCGCATCGATGTCACTGCGCTTATGCCCCTCCATCTGCAGCAACTGGTCAAGCCAGACGGCATATTCATCCGCGGTGCGCCGCGCGTCGGTGGCAATGCGCCAGCGCTGCACAATTTCGCCAGCCTCATCTACCAGAGCGAATTTGACGTTGGTGTTGCCGTTATCGACCGCGAGAAGCATGACGCTGTCCTTATCAAATCAGGAATATATCGGCGGCGTGAATGGCACGAATTGTGCCATCCGCCAAGCGCAGGCTGAGCGCGCCATCGTCGCGGAGACCCGCAAAAAGCCCGTCGACCTGTTCACCGTCGGGCAGATTTACGCGCAGGGCCGTGCCTTTGGGATGCGCCGCCGCTTCCCAAGCACGCAGCAGGTTTGCCAAAGGCTGTTGCCGCCATTTCCGCAACCATGAGGCAAACTGGTCTGCCAGAACCTCGCAGACCGCTTGCGCTTCGGGTGGATTAGTCCCCAAAGCCCGAAGGTCGCTGACAGGGCGTCCTATATCCGCCGGATGCGCGATAAGATTGATCCCGAAACCGGCTATAATAGCATCCCCAGACCTCTCAAGCAGGATGCCGCACAGCTTTTCGCCTTTGGATGACAACACGTCATTCGGCCACTTCAACTGGATTACGACGTCCGGTGCAATCAGCTTGATCGTTTCATGCGCGGCTAGCCCTGCGACAAAGGCTAAGGACGAAGCCGGCGGATCGCCGGGCAATAGCCGGGCTATGGTGCTTGCGTAAAGATTGCCCAAAGGGCTGACCCAGTCACGCCCCATGCGCCCACGCCCACCGCCCTGTTGGTCGGCGCGAAGCCAAAGCCCTTCTGGCGCGCCGGTTGCAACGCGCGCAAGCAGGTCGGCATTTGTGGAACCGGTAAGTGCAACCTGCTCGAACAAAACGCTCAGAACAAGGCTCCCGCGGCTTGCGCTGTGACCGCGCCGAGAAGCGGGATGGCCAAATAACCCAAGGGCGACACGACCAAGCCGAGTGCGCCGCCAGTCCAGCCCAAAACCTGGTCATCTGCGGCATCGATGCTGTCGACGGATTCGTCAAAATACATCGTTTTGACGACCTTCAGATAATAGAAAGCGCCAATAACCGATGCGGCGATGCCGATAACCGCCAACGGGAACAGACCCGCAGCTATCGCGGCATTGAACACGACCAGTTTGCCATAAAAACCGAAAAGCGGCGGAATACCGGCGAGGCTAAACATGAATATAGCGAAGACGGCCGCAAGTGCCGGACGTGTCTTCGACAACCCGGCAATATCAGCCATATTTTCTTTCATTTCGCCGTCACGGCCCTTCAACTGCATGAGGCAGATGAAACCGCCCAACGTCATCGCGACATAAATGGCGAGGTAAACGAGCATCGCCGCTACACCCTGCTCGGTTCCAGCAGCCAGACCAATCAGGAGGAAGCCGACATTGTTAATCGAGCTATAAGCTAGCAGGCGCTTGAGGTTTTGCTGGCCAATCGCACCAACCGCACCGATGATGATCGACATCAGCGCAACCACCATAACGATTTGCTGCCATGCCTGTACCTGGTTGCCAAATGCTTCAACGACGATGCGGATCAGCAGTGCGCTGGCCGCCACTTTGGGCGCACTCGCAAAGAAGGCCGTGACCGGGGTCGGCGCGCCTTCGTAGACGTCAGGTGTCCACATGTGAAATGGTGCGGCGCTGATCTTGAAGGCAAGACCCGACAGCACAAAGACCAAGCCGAAAAGCAGGCCCATGCTGAGTTCGCCGGTCATCGCTGTGCCGATGGTGTCAAAGCTGGTCGACCCGGTAAAGCCGTAAAGCAACGACATGCCGAACAGCAAAATGCCGCTGGCAAGCGCGCCGAGGACGAAATATTTGAGGCCAGCCTCTGCCGAGCGACCGTCATTGCGGGCAAAGCTGGCGAGGACATAGGCCGCGAGACTGTTAAGTTCGAGGCCGATATAAAGCGTGAGCAGGTCGGTTGCCGACACCATCACGCCCATGCCGACAGCGGCAAGGATGACGAGCACCGGATATTCGGCGCGCATCGCACCCATTTTTTCGAGCGCCTTGGGCGCAATCATCAGCGAAATGGCTGCCGCGAAGTAGATCAGGATTTTGGCAAAACTGCCAAAGGCATCGGCGCGATACAGGCCTTCAAAAGCCGTGGCATCGGTTCCAGCGCACAGATAATGCACGGCATAGGCTCCCGCGCCAACGAGAGCGGCCACTGACAAGATGCTGACCAAACGACCGGCTTCCTGCCGCCATGCAGCAATCAGCAGAAGGGCTAGGCTCGAGAAACTGAGGATCAGCTCCGGACGGACCAAATAGAGCGAGGTTGAAAGGTCCATTAGTGTGCAGCCCCCTCGGCCTTTTTGTCATGTTCGCCGCCATGCGCCTGTACGCGATATTTGGCGGTCGTCTTGTCATGTTCCTTGAGCTTGCTGTCGCCTGCGGGCGCTGCACGCTCGATGCGGTCTACGATCGTCGCAACGTCGCGGCGGATCGGTGCCAAGAAGCTCTCAGGGTAGACGCCCATCCACAGCACAGCGGCCGCAATGGGCGCCAACAGCCACAATTCGCGGTTGTCGAGATCGGGCATCGCGGCTGCGTCGGCATTCACCTGCTCACCAAAAGCCACGCGGCGATAGAGATAGAGCATATAGCCGGCACCCAGGATGATACCCGTGGTCGCAATCAGCGTCGCCCAGGTCGAAACCTTGTAAGCCCCCGCCAGCGACAGGAACTCACCCACGAAACCGCTGGTTCCGGGCAAGCCGACGCTCGCCATGGTGAACAGCATGAACAACAGCGCATATTTCGGCATGTTGATGCTGAGCCCGCCATAACGGCTAATTTCACGGGTATGCAGACGGTCGTAAATGACGCCAACGCAGAGGAAGAGCGCGCCCGAGACAAGTCCGTGGCTGAGCATCACGATGATAGCGCCTTCAATGCCCTGCTGATTAAAGGTGAACAGACCCACCGTCACGATCGCCATATGCGCGACCGATGAATAAGCGATCAGCTTCTTCATATCGTCCTGCACCAGCGCGACGAGGCTGGTGTAAACGACAGCGACCATCGACAGGCCGAAAATCAGCCAGATGAATTGCGCGGATGCTTCGGGGAACATCGGCAGCGAGAAGCGCAGGAAGCCATAGCCACCCATCTTCAGCAAGACGCCTGCCAGGATGACCGAGCCCGCCGTCGGTGCCTGCACGTGCGCATCGGGCAACCAGGTGTGCACCGGCCACATCGGCATTTTGACCGCGAAGGATGCAAAGAAGGCGAGCCAGAGGATCGTCTGCGCCTCGGGCGGGAAATCATGATTGAGCAGTGTCGGGATATCCGCCGTACCTGCTTGCTGGATCATCCACAGCATTGCCAGCAGCATGAACACCGAGCCGAGCAGCGTGTAGAGGAAGAATTTGTACGAGGCGTAGATGCGATCCTTGCCGCCCCAGATGCCGATAATCAGATACATCGGGATCAGCCCGGCTTCGAACATGATGTAGAACAGCATCAGATCCTGCGCTGCAAACACACCGATCATCAGCGTTTCCATCAACAGGAAACTTGCCATGTAGAGGCCAACCCGCTCGGTTACCGCGCGCCAGCTTGCGCCAATACAGATCGGCATCAGGAAGACCGAGAGCATGATGAGCAGAAGCGAGATTCCGTCAATGCCCAGTTTCCAGCCTATCGGCCCGAACAATGCGGCGCTTTCGACAAACTGCCACTGCGCACCGGCAGGATCATAGCTGGCCCAGAGCCAGACGCCGAGCAGCAGGTTGAACAAAGTTGCCGTCAGCGCAATGATCCGCGCCATTTCGGCGCGTGCGAACAGACAGGCCACCGCGCCGAGCAGCGGCACGGCGAGCATGATCGAAAGGATGGGGAGTTCGGCGGCGTTCATCGCGCTTGCACCATAAACCAGCTGATTGCGGCGACGAGGCCAAGCAGCATCACCAGCGCATAAGTGTAGAGATAGCCCGACTGCATACGGACGGCGAGACGGCTGGTCAGGCCCACGGCGGCAGCGGACCCGTTCGGACCGAAGCGGTCGATAATTCCGATGTCGCCCCCCTTCCAGAACAGGCGTCCAAACCAGAAGGCAGGCTTGACGAAGATGAGGTTGTAGAGCTCGTCAAAATACCATTTGTTGAGGAAGAATTTGTACAGCGGCTCGAAGTGCCCTGCCAATGTATGCGCAGAGCCCGGCTTGCGGATATACATCATCCATGCAGTAAACAGGCCGGTCAGCATCGCCACTGTCGAAGCCAGCTTCACCCACAGCGGCACATGGTGCATCGCGTGGATCAGATGCTCGTTGAAATAGAGCGTCGATGCGGCCCAGAAAGCGGTTCCGCCTTCTTCGGCATAGATGAAATCATATTTGAACAAATAGCCTGCAGCTATTGCGCCCAGCGTGAGCACACCGAGCGGCACGAGCATTGGCCAGGGGCTTTCATGCGGATGATAGCCAGCAGTGCCATCGTCATGCGTCCCATGATGGTCGTGCGCATGGTCGTCATGGCCATGATGATCATCGTGCACCGCGTGCTGGATATGCTCCGACTGTGCCCAGCGCGGCTTGCCGAAGAAAGTCAGGAAGACGAGGCGCCAGCTGTAGAAACTGGTGAGCAATGCGGCGAATACACCTATGAAGAAAGCATAGCCGCCCCAAGGCGCGGTCGAGGCATAGGCCGCTTCGATAATCGCGTCCTTCGAATGGAAACCGGCAAAGCCGCCGATACCAACGATTCCAACACCGGTGATCGCCAGCGTACCCGCAGTCATCGCCCAGAAGGTCAGCGGGATGTGCTTCCGCAAGCCGCCATAATAACGCATGTCCTGCTCATGGTGCATGGCGTGGATCACGCTGCCCGCGCCAAGGAACAGCAGCGCCTTGAAGAAGGCGTGCGTGAACAGGTGGAACATCGCGGCGCCATAAGCACCGACGCCAGCGGCGAAGAACATATAGCCGAGCTGCGAGCAGGTCGAATAGGCGATCACGCGCTTGATATCGGTCTGCACGAGGCCGACGGTCGCCGCGAACAGGGCTGTAGTTGCGCCTACGATGGTCACGACATTCAAGGCGAACTGGCTGGTCTCAAAGAGCGGCGACAGGCGGCAGACCATGAACACGCCTGCGGTCACCATGGTGGCCGCGTGGATCAGCGCGGAGACCGGCGTCGGGCCTTCCATCGCGTCGGGCAGCCAGGTGTGCAGGCCGAGCTGGGCCGACTTGCCCATCGCGCCGATGAACAGCAGCATGCAAAGCAGACTCATCGTATCGACACGCATCCCGAGGAAGCCAATGCTCGATCCCGCCTTTTCGGGTGCGGCGGCAAGGATATCGGGGATCGAAACGGTGCCGAAAAGCCAGAACACGCCGAAAATACCGAGCATGAAGCCGAGGTCACCGACACGGTTCACCACGAACGCCTTGATCGCGGCGGCATTGGCGCTGGGTTTCTTGTACCAGAAACCGATCAGCAGATAAGAGGCCAAGCCCACGCCTTCCCAGCCAAAGAACATCTGGACCAGGTTGTTCGCGGTCACCAGCATCAACATCGCGAAGGTGAAGAGCGAGAGATAGGCGAAGAAACGCGGCTGATCCGGGTCTTCCTCCATATAGCTCCAGCTATAAAGGTGGACGAGCGCGGATACGGTGGTGATCACCACCAGCATCACGGCGGTCAGCGCATCGACGCGCAATTCCCAATCGAACTTCAGGGCGCCGGACTGCACCCATTGCATCACAGGCTCGACATAGGCCTTTTCATTGCCGGTCAGGAAGCCGAGGAAAATCGGCCAGCTGAGCGCGCATGCGAGGAAAAGGCCACCGGTGGTGATGACCTTCGCAGCTGTCTTGCCGATGAAATTCTGCCCGAGCCCGGCGACTATGGCCGCGAGCAATGGTCCGAATACAATGATTTCGATGGACGACATAAGACCGGCTTACCCCTTCATCCGGTTGACATCGTCAACGGCGATCGTGCCGCGACCACGGAAGTAAATGACGAGAATGGCAAGACCGATTGCGGCTTCACCCGCAGCGACGGTCAAGACGAACATCGCAAAAACCTGCCCCACCAAATCACCCAGAAAGGCGCTGAAAGCGACGAGGTTGATGTTCACCGAAAGCAGGATGAGTTCGATCGCCATCAGGATGATGATCACATTCTTCCGGTTGAGGAAGATGCCGAGCACACCCATCACGAACAGGATGCTGCTGACAACCAGATAATGTTCGATACCGATCACAGCTCCACCCCCTGCCCGACGGGCTGGTTCACATTGCGCACCGAATCCTGCGGGCGGCGCTGGTTCTGGCTGGAAATATCCTGCACGAAAATGCCCTTGCGCTGACGGTGGGTCAGCACAATCGCGCCAACCATTGCGACCAGCAGGATCAGACCTGCGGTTTCGAACAGGAAGACATATTTGGTATAGAGCAACGCGCCCATCGCCTCGATATTGGGCTTGTCTGCGGGCGTGGCGGCGGCAATCGCACCGCCCAGTTCAACCGCCCCTGCCCGGAAGGCTCCGATGCCGAGGAGCAGTTCAACCACCAGCACGATCGCCAGCAGCAGCCCTAATGGCAGGTTGCGCATGAAGCCGGCGCGTAGTTCAGCGAAATCGATGTCGAGCATCATCACGACGAACAGGAACAGGACTGCGACTGCACCGACATAGACGATGACAAGCAGCATCGCGATGAATTCAGCGCCGACCAGCACCATCAGTGCGGCGGCGTTGAAGAAAGCAACAATCAGCCAGAGCACGCTGTGCACCGGATTGCGGGCAAAAATCACCATGGCGGCCGAAGCCAGCAGGATGGCGGCGAAGATATAGAAGGAAATGACCTGGATCATGCTGCGCGCCCCTTATCGATAGGGCGCGTCGGCGGCAATATTTGCCGCGATCGCGCGTTCCCATTTGTCCCCGTTGGCGAGCAGCTTGTCCTTGTTGTACAGCAGCTCTTCGCGGGTTTCGGTGGCATATTCGAAATTCGGGCCTTCGACGATGGCATCGACCGGGCACGCTTCCTGACAGAAACCGCAATAGATGCATTTGGTCATGTCAATATCATAACGCGTGGTACGGCGGCTGCCATCCTCGCGCGGTTCGGCCTCGATGGTGATCGCCTGCGCCGGACACACCGCCTCGCACAGCTTGCACGCTATACAGCGCTCCTCGCCATTGGGATAGCGGCGCAAAGCATGCTCACCTCGGAAGCGCGGGGACAGCGGATTCTTTTCGAACGGATAATTCACCGTCGCCTTGGGCTTGAAGAAATATTGCAAGGTCAGCCAATGCGCCTTGATAAATTCCCACAAGGTGAAGGACTTGATGAGATGGGCGATGGTGGTCATTCGGCAGTTTCCGTCAACGCTTGAGCGGGCTTTAGATCACAATATCCCGTCAGTTCCTCAGTAAAAGTATAACTCTGGTCTGCTTGTTTACTTGCGGTGCCGAAACGTGCGTCGAATGGCGACGCTAGTGCCCTCTGCGAAATGCGAACTCTCAAAAGCTTCATTTGTTGCGCGGTAGGGTCCGGAGAATTTCCGATGATCCATTCATGCCTTGATTCGCTTTCGCCGACGAACACGGTTTTGTTCAATGGAGGATTTTGCGCCGCGAAGGTTTCAGCATATTCCGCCGTCAAAGGCACTTTTATCACGGGGATATCCCCTCCAGAACCTGTGGACGGATTGAAGTAACATTGCAGCATCATTGCTGTGGCGAATATCATCCGAAATGCCCCTTCCACATCAGATATCCGCTCACCAGGAACACCCAGAAGAGCGAAATCGGCAGGAACACCTTCCAGCCCAAACGCATCAGCTGGTCATAGCGGTAGCGTGGCACGGTGGCTTTCACCCAGGCGAAGATGAAGAAGAAGATCCAGATCTTGGCGAACAGCCAGATCACGCCCGGCACCATATAGAGCGGCGCCCAATCGACGGGCGGCAAATACCCGCCCCAGAACAGAACGGCATTGAGTGTGCACATCAGGAGCACATTGGCATATTCGCCGAGCCAATATAGCGCGAAGGCCATCGAGCTATATTCGGTCTGGTAACCGGCAACCAGCTCACTCTCCGCCTCGGTCAGGTCGAACGGTGCGCGCGCGGTTTCGGCCATCGCGCTGATCAGGAACATGATTGCAATCGGGAAAAGCAGCGGGTTGAGGCCAAAAGCGTTTACGAAGCCCAGCACATGGCCCTTCTGCGCCTCAACAATGCCGAGCATGTTGAAGGTTTTGGCCCACAGCACCACGCAGATCAGGATGAAGCCGATCGAGACTTCATAGCTAATCATCTGTGACGCGGCGCGGATTGCGGAGAAGAAGGGATATTTGGAGTTTGACGCCCAGCCCGCGATGATGATGCCGTAAACCCCAAGCGAACTGATCGCGAGGATATACAGCAGGCCGACATTGATATTGGCCAGCACCGCGCCCGAATTGAACGGAATCACCGCCCAGGCCATCAAGGCGACGGTGAAGGTGATGATCGGCGCGATCAGGAACAGGCCGCGGTTAGAGGCGCTGGGGACGATGGTTTCCTGCAGGAAGACCTTCAGGCCATCGGCAAAGCTTTGCAGCACACCCCAAGGACCAACCACATTTGGGCCACGGCGCAATGCAAAGGCCGCCCAAAGCTTGCGCTCTGCATAGATGATCATCGCAACGCTGAGCATCAACAGCAGCGAGATCATGAGGATGCCTGCAAGCGTCGCGGTAAACCACGCCCATTCATAGGACATGCCGCCTCGTTGCCAGCCAATGAATGGCAACCAATACCAGAAGTTTTGGAAAAAGGCGGTCATTCCGCAGCCTCCAGCCATTGCTGCCCATGCACCAACTCGCTTGAGCAGCGCTGCATCGTGGGCGATGCGCGGCAGATACTGTTGGTGAGGTAGAAGTCCTTGATGGGATAATCGGCGATCTTGCCCGAAACCTTGGCATCCAGCTTGGGTTCAGCCCAGCCATAGTCAGCCAGCCCTTCCTGCCCAAGCGAGGAAACTACCTTTGTCATCGCGGCACGCAATTCATCGAGGCTGTCAAATGGCAGGCGTTTACCAAGTACATCCGAAAGGGCACGGAAAATCGCCCAATCCTCACGCGCGTCACCCGGCGGGAAGACCGCACGTTCGCCGCGCTGGACGCGGCCTTCGAGGTTCACCCAGGTGCCCGATTTTTCCGAATAAGCGGCACCAGGCAGCACGACATCGGCGTTAGCCGCGCCATTGTCACCATGATGGCCGACATAGACTTTGAAGGTCTTAGCAAAGAGGCTGTAGTCGACCTCGTCCGCGCCGAGGAAGAAGGCCAGCTTCGGCTTTTTCGCTGCCAGCGTCTTAATACCGCCATCAAAGGCATAGCCGAGCATCAAACCACCCATGCGCGCAGCCGCGAAATGGAGGACGTTGAAGCCATTCCAGCCATCTTTGAACAGCTTGTACTTTTTGGCAAAAGCCAGCGCCGCGCCGTGCACGCCTTCATAACGCAGCGCACCGCCACCGACGATAATCGCAGGGCGTTCAGCGGTCTTCAGCGCATCGGCCAGTGCCTTGGGCGCCTTGCTTAGCGCGCCCAGATCGTCACCCAGCCATTCGACCTTATAGGTCAGGTCGGTTTCGGGGCCGATGGCAAAAACCTTCGCGCCCTTCTTGCGGACAGCTTTCTGGATGCGGGTGTTCACCAAAGGCGCTTCACGGCGAAGGTCGCTGCCGACCAGCAGGATCACATCGGCATTTTCGATGCCTGCGATGGTGGTGTTGAAATTGACCGCCGACAGCGATGACGTGTCATAGGCAAGGCCTGTCTGGCGGCCTTCGAGCATCGCGTTTCCAGCGAGCTCACGAGCAGCGAACATTGTTTCGCAATCGACCATATCGCCTGCAACAACGGCGGCCTCGCCCGACCAATTGGCCTTGATCGCCTCAAAGGCTTCCTGCCAGCTTACGGCAACCAGCTTGCCGTCCTTACGGACATAAGGCTTATCAAGGCGACGATGTGTAAGGCCGTCAACCGCATGGCGGGTCTTGTCGTTCGCCCACTCTTCGTTGACATCCTCGTTAATGCGCGGAACCGCACGCAGCACTGCCCTGCCCCGGCTGTCGAGGCGGATATTGGTACCAACGGCGTCCATCACGTCTATCGCGGGCGTTTTCTTCAGCTCCCACGGACGCGCATTGAAGGCGTAAGGTTTGCTGGTCAGCGCGCCGACCGGGCAGAGGTCAACGACATTGCCCGAAAGCTCGCTTGTAACCGCGCGCTCGAGATAGCTGGTGATCTGCATATTCTCACCGCGATAGATCGCACCGATTTCTTCGATCCCGGCCACTTCCTCCGCAAAACGGACGCAGCGGGTGCACTGGATGCAGCGGGTCATCACCGTCTTGACGATGGGCCCCATATATTTCTCGGTCACCGCACGCTTATTCTCGTCATAACGCGACGCACCGCGACCATAGGCGACCGACTGATCCTGCAAATCGCATTCACCACCCTGATCGCAAATCGGGCAATCCAGCGGGTGGTTGATGAGCAGAAACTCCATCACCCCTTCGCGCGCTTTTTTGACCATTTCGCTGTCGGTCTTGATGATCTGCCCTTCGGTCGCGGGCAGAGCACAGCTCGCCTGCGGCTTGGGCGGGCCCGGGGCGACCTCGACCAGACACATGCGGCAATTGCCTGCGATGGAAAGGCGCTCATGATAACAGAAGCGGGGGATTTCTTTTCCGGCAAGCTCACACGCCTGCAGGACAGTCGCGCCCTGCGGAACTTCGATTTCGAGGCCGTCTACGGTGACTTTAGGCATTAGTTGCTACCCCGTGCGGTGGCCGCGCCATCCGCTTTCATAGCCAGTTTGTAGAGTGCTTCCGCCATCACACCGCGGAACACAGCTTTGGAAAATTTTATTTCATTGTCCTTGTTCACACAGCCGCTGACAAAGGGAAGTATTTCCTGAATTGAAGCCTCTTCGGCGCTGGATCCGATCTGGGACATAACAAGTGTTTGAGCGGCCTTTGGCGCAGCACGAACGGTACATTCACCCAACTGCCAAATTGCTACAAACTGATATTGTTCAGCGTTCAGACCCTTGGTCATTCCAACATAGTCTGTTTCCGGAATAGTCGCGATGGTCGTGAGATCATGGTCGTTGAACTCTGCGTTATACAGTTCGTCATAAGCAGACCAGCGAAAGAGCTTTTCGCTGAAGCGCAGATCTGCACCCGATAGGCAGTCATCCCTTGAAAGGCCTTTCGCCAGTTCAAATGCCTCTTTCGAACTCGGGAATGTGTCCAGATAGTTTATAACGCGCTGGCGCGAAACGCCGATCACGCATTTGGAGAATGACCGCATAGTCGCTCTCGACAGATCCGCTTTGCTCAAATTGTTGTCAGGTATTTTGGCAGGCCTCGGTCCAGTGCGCGTGCCAGTCCATTGCGCGGCGACCGGCGAGGTAGCGACGCTCACGGGAATAATGATGGCAGCAACTAGCCGTCTCATTCCGCCGCCTCCAGCATTCCACCATGTTCGGCAATCCTGCGCTCAATTTCCGGACGGAAATGGCGGATCAGGCCCTGAATCGGCCAAGCTGCTGCGTCACCGAGCGCGCAAATGGTGTGACCTTCGACCTGTTTGGTGACCTGGAACAGGGTGTCGATTTCCGACACGTCGGCATTGCCTTCGCGCAGCCGTTCCATCACGCGCCACATCCAGCCCGTGCCTTCGCGGCAGGGCGTGCACTGGCCGCAGCTTTCGTGCTTGTAGAAATAGGACAGCCGCGAAATGGCGCGGACGATGTCGGTCGATTTATCCATCACGATAACGGCGGCGGTGCCAAGGCCGGAGCCGAGCGCCTTCAGCCCGTCAAAATCCATCGGCGCGTCCATGATCTGCGCGGCGGGCACCAGCGGAACCGACGAGCCACCGGGGATCACCGCGAGCAGATTGTCCCACCCGCCACGGATGCCTCCCGCATGCTTCTCGATCAGTTCGCGAAAGGGAATGCTCATCGCTTCCTCGACCACGCAGGGCGTGTTCACATGGCCTGAAATCTGGAACAGCTTGGTGCCTGCATTGTTCGGGTTACCAAAGCTCGCAAACCATTCGGGGCCGCGCCGCAGGATTGTGGGCGCAACCGAAATCGATTCGACATTGTTGACCGTGGTCGGGCAGCCATAAAGCCCCGCCCCCGCCGGGAAAGGCGGTTTCAGGCGCGGTTGGCCTTTTTTGCCCTCAAGACTTTCGATCATCGCGGTTTCTTCGCCGCAGATATAGGCGCCCGCGCCGCGATGGACGAAGACGTCGAAATCATAGCCCGACTTGCAGGCATTCTTGCCAATCAGGCCAGCGGCATAGGCCTCGGCCACAGCGGCCTCGAGCACCTTCGCCTCATAAATGAACTCGCCGCGAATGTAGATATAGGCCGCCCGCGCGCGCATCGCGAAACCGGCGACCAGCGCACCTTCGATCAGCTTGTGTGGATCGTGGCGGATGATCTCGCGGTCCTTGCACGAACCGGGTTCGGATTCATCGGCGTTGATGACGAGGAAATTCGGACGCTCGGGCGTCGGCGCCTTGGGCATGAAGCTCCACTTCATACCCGTCGGGAAGCCCGCCCCGCCGCGCCCGCGCAGGCCCGAAGCCTTGATGCGCTCGATAATTTCATCCTGCCCGATCTTGAGCAGGTTCGCAGTCTTGTCCCAATCGCCACGCTTTTGCGCAGCCTTCAGGTTCCACGGCTGAAAGCCATGAACATTGGTGAAGATGCGGTCTTTATCCTGAAGGCTCATTACCAATCCTTCCGATAATCGTGATTGGCCTTGACCATTTCTTTCAATGTCGTCGGCCCGCCTTCGGGGCAGCTGGTCTGGCGGTCGATTTGCGGGCCGATCTTGACCGGCTTGTCATTCGCCAGCGCGTCGAGCAGCGCGGACATGCTGTCATAGGTCAGATCTTCGAAATTATCGTCGTTGATTTGCACCATCGGCGCATTGGCGCAGGCGCCAAGACATTCAACTTCGGTCAGCGTGAACAGGCCATCGGGGGTCGTCCCGCCCTTGACCAGCCCGCGATTTTTGCAGGCGGCCATGACGTCATCCGAACCGCGCAGCATGCACGGCGTCGTGCCGCACACCTGTACATGGAAACGACCAACGGGTGCGAGATTGTACATGGTGTAGAAGGTCGCGACTTCATAGGCGCGCATATAGGGCATGCCGAGATAGGCCGCGACATATTCGATCACCGGCACAGGCAACCAGCCCTGCGTCTTGGTCTCCTCACCCACCTGACGCTGGGCGAGATCGAGCAGCGCCATCACCGCAGACTGTTGACGTCCGGCAGGGTAGCGCGCGACGTACATGTCGGCGGTTTTCTTGTTAGCCTTGTTAAAGGCAAAGCCGCCCCACTTGGCGCGGGTTTCGGCTTCGTCGGGAATGTGGACAGCGTCGGCCATATTAGCTTGGATCCTCGGGTGCGACTATATTTACCGGCCCCATATTCACGTAAACATATCGAGATAGTCCGACCCGCTTGACTCGCTTTTCGTCCACCTCGATTGCGACCTGCATAACAGGATTAGATTCCTCTAAGCAGTCGACATAAGCCACAAATATGCCCTTGCTGTGCGGGTAGACATCTGTCGTTTTGCATTCAACAGTATCCGTGACGTTTTCTGCACCACTGAGATCAAAATCGTATTTTTTCTGAGCTTCGAAAAATTCGACCGAAGAATTCTTATTCAGTGCGGCGACAATCTCTCGCGCCAAAACTTTTTGAATGGAGCACAAATTATCACACGGTAAGGCAGCAGGATCAGTCCTCTCAGGAACTACAATTCCGGCCAACATCAGGCTGGCTAACAGCGCAATCACCGATCACACTCCCCGAACACGATGTCGAGCGCGCCGATAATCGCGGTGGTATCGGCCAGCATATGCCCCTTGGACATGAAATCCATCGCCTGCAGATGCGAAAAGGCGGTCGGGCGGATCTTGCAGCGATAGGGTTTGTTGCTGCCGTCCGACACAAGATAGACCCCGAACTCACCCTTGGGACTCTCGGTTGCGACATAGACCGCGCCTTCGGGCACATGGAAGCCTTCGGTGTAGAGCTTGAAGTGATGGATAAGCGCTTCCATCGATGCCTTCATTTCAGCGCGCTTGGGTGGAACGATCTTGCGATCGTCGCTGCACACCGGTCCTTCGGGCATCTGCGCAAGGCACTGCTTCATGATGCGGATCGACTGGCGCACTTCTTCCACGCGGACCATGAAGCGATCATAGCAATCGCCGCGCGTGCCAACCGGAACGTCAAACTCCATCTTGGCATAAACATCATAAGGCTGCGACTTGCGGATATCCCAGGGGATACCGGCACCACGGATCATCGGGCCGGAAAAGCCCCATTTGATCGCGTCTTCCTTGCTGACGAAAGCGATGTCGACATTGCGCTGCTTGAAGATGCGGTTGTCGACGACCAGCGCCATGCCGTCTTCGAACAGGCGCGGCAAGCGATCATCGAGCCAGTCGCCAATGTCGGTGAGCAGTTTCAGCGGCACATCCTGATGCACGCCGCCGGGGCGGAACCATGCGGTGTGCATGCGCGCGCCCGATGCGCGTTCGAAGAAGGTCATGCAATCTTCGCGCGCTTCATAGAGCCACAAACCCGGCGTCATCGCACCCACGTCAAGCGCATGGTGTGCCAGATTGAGCAAATGGTTCGAAATGCGCGTCATTTCCGCAAACAGCACGCGCAGATATTGCGCGCGCAGCGGCACTTCGAGGTTCAGTAGCTTTTCGATGGCGAGCACATAGCTGTGCTCCATCGCCAGCGGCGAAGCGTAATCGAGCCGGTCGAAATAGGGCAAGGCCTGCAAATAGGTCTTGTGCTCGATCAGTTTTTCGGTGCCGCGGTGCAGCAGGCCGATATGCGGATCGAGACGCTCGATAATCTCGCCGTCGAGCTCCATCACCAAACGCAAAACGCCGTGCGCTGCAGGGTGCTGCGGGCCGAAATTGATCGTATAATTCTGGATGACTTCATCGCCGGTGGTCGGCGCGAGATCTTTCTGGAGGCTCATTTGCTGACTCCCTTCTCGTCGCCGGGCAGCACATAATCTGCGCCTTCCCAAGGCGACATGAAGTCGAAGCTGCGGAAATCCTGGGCCAGTTCGACGGCTTCATATTTCACGCGCTTTTCTTCTTCCGAATAGCGCAACTCGACATAGCCGGTCAGCGGGAAATCCTTGCGCTGCGGGTGGCCGACAAAGCCATAGTCGGTAAGAATGCGCCGCAAATCGTCATTGCCCGCAAAGGTCACGCCGTACATGTCGAACACTTCGCGTTCGAGCCAGCCAGCGACTGGCCAGATTTCAGTCACAGAAGGAACCGGCACATCCTCATTTGTTGTGACATGCACGCGGATTCGATGGTTTTTGGTCAGGCTGAGCAGGCAATAGACCACCTCGAAGCGCGGATCGCGGTCGGGCCAGTCGACACCGGCGATTTCCATCAGCTGCTGATAGTCACAAGTGTCGCGCAACTGCATCATCACACCGACCAGCTTGTCGGTTTTGACATGGCAGGCAATCTCCCCATGCGCTTCTTCGATCGCGAGCAAATCCTTGCCCAGCGCTTTTTTGAGCGCGGCGACGGTGCCTTTGGGTGTGGCGATAAGGGGAGCGGGACTACTCATCGTTCAATTGTCCCTTCACGCCGGATCTTGCGCTGCAGCTGCATGATGCCATAGAGCAGCGCTTCTGCGGTCGGCGGGCAACCGGGCACATAGATGTCGACCGGAACGATCCGGTCACAGCCACGCACGACGCTATAGCTATAATGGTAATAGCCGCCGCCATTGGCGCAACTGCCCATCGAAATCACATATTTCGGCTCCGACATCTGGTCGTACACCTTGCGCAGAGCCGGGGCCATTTTGTTGCACAGCGTACCCGCAACGATCATCACATCTGACTGACGCGGGCTAGCGCGCGGGGCGATGCCGAAGCGTTCGAAATCATAACGCGGCATATAGCCGTGGATCATCTCGACGGCGCAGCAGGCCAGACCAAAGGTCATCGGCCAAAGCGAACCCGTGCGCGCCCATGTAAACAAGTCCTCGGTCGAGGTAACGACAAAGCCCTTGTCATTGACCTCTTCAGACAGGTCTTTGACGAAATCCGTATCGGCGGGAACGCCGCCTGCGGGTGCTGTTTCGATCACTCCCATTCGAGTGCTCCCACTTTCCAGGCATAGATAAAGCCGATGACCAGTTCGAACAGGAACAACATCATCGTGCCCCAGCCCACCCAACCGGTATCGCCAAACCGCATTCATATTCTGCGAGCTTTGCCTCGGTCGGTTGGTGCGCACCTGTAAGGCGCGAAACCGCCATCGGCAGAAACACGAAAAGGCTCGATAATCCCAGTGCAATGACCAGGAAAATGAGGATCGGCAGATATTGCGACAGATCGGTCAAAACGGACTCGCTTCAGGCCTGAATTTGGCGCGCTTTTAGGGGTGATTGTGCACCGCCGCAAGGGGCGGACACGGCTTTTTTCCACCGTTATTTGTATTATTTGAGCGCGCCGACCAGAAGCTTGTGCAAGCGACTGTGCAACTGGTCATTTCCGGCCAGCAATTGCGCATCGGCGATGGCGGGCGAACGACCGCGATAGTCGGTCACAAAACCGCCCGCTTCACGGACAATCAGGCAGCCTGCAGCTGTGTCCCAAGGAGACAATCCGCTTTCCCAGAAACCGTCATAGCGACCTGCTGCGAGCCAGGCTAGGTCGAGGCTTGCTGCACCAAATCGTCGAATACCGGCGACTTCGGGAGCGATGGCGGCGTAGATTTTGCCCCATTCCTCAATATCGCCATGTCCTTTGAACGGAACGCCGGTCGCAACGAGCGCCTCGCTCAGCTTGCGACGTGCCGAAACACGCAATCTTTTATGGCCTAGGAAAGCGCCCTTCCCTCTTTCGGCCCAAAAGCTTTCATCGGTAATCGGGTTATAAACTAGGCCCATATACAGATCGCCCCAGCCCGAACCATCGGGCTTGGGATCTTGCACCGCGATCGAAATCGCAAAGTGCGGAATGCCGTGCAGAAAATTGCTGGTGCCATCGAGCGGATCGACGATGAAACGCGGCTTGCCTTCTTTGCCGTCAATCTCGCCGGTTTCTTCCATCAGGAAGCCCCAGTCAGGCCGTGCATTTTCGAGCTCGCGGAAAATCGTGTCTTCGGCCTTTTGATCCGCCTTGGTCACGAAATCGGCGGGCCCCTTCATCGAGACCTGCAATTGTTCGATTTCGCTAAAGTCACGACGCAACTTGCTACCCGCCTTGCGGGCAGCCTTTTCCATGACCGACATCAGTCCTGATAGTGCGGGCATTAGTCAGCCTTCCGGACATATTCCCGTTCGTAAACGTCAACGACAATGCGCGTGCCCGAACTGATGAACGGCGGCACCATCACGCGAACGCCATTGTCAAGAATGGCCGGCTTGTAGCTGGAGGAAGCGGTCTGGCCTTTGACGACCGCGTCGGCCTCAACAATCGTGGCTTCGATAGTGTCGGGCAAGGCGACCGAAAGTGCCTCATCCTCATACATCTCCATGACGACATCCATACCGTCCTGAAGGAAGGCAGCCGCATCACCCAGCAAGTCGGTCGGCAAGGTCACCTGATCATAGGTTTCCTTGTCCATGAACACCAGATTGTCGCCTTCGGCGTAAAGATACTGGAAATCCTTCTGGTCGAGGCGAACACGCTCAACGGTTTCCGCCGAGCGGAAACGGACATTGTTCTTGCGGCCATCGCGCAGGTTCTTGAGTTCGACCTGCATATAGGCGCCGCCCTTTCCGGGCTGCGTATGCTGGATCTTGACTGCACGCCAGATGCCACCTTCATATTCGATGATGTTGCCCGGACGAATTTCGACGCCACTGATTTTCATGTGATAACTCGCTTAACAGATGGAAAGAGCTTGGCGCCGCCAGATTTGCAAAAAGCGCGCCGACAGCGGCGGCCTTTAGCGTCAAGGCCGGGATTAGGCAAGTCGACCTTTTACGGCTTGATCGTATCAACTTCGAGGATTTTACGCCGCAACTGATTGCCTCCGGCAAGGAACAAACAAAAGCCGACATAAACCGTTCCGCTGGGCAGATGCAGGAACTTACCCAAAAACCCCAACATCATTCCTGTCCACATAAGCCATTTCCAGGGCCTTGGATGAGAGAAATCTTGAGGTTTAGGATCGAAAATATCGCCTTTTCCAGAAGGCAGAGTTCTAGTCGTCAAGCGCCACACATCGGGAAAAATTACAAGAACTCCTGATGCAACAAATGCCAGCATCATTGCCGCGGTTCCCAAATCGTTGTTGGCTGGAGGATCGACGAACAAGGTGGCTGAAAGTGCACAAAATGCGGCAACCAAGCAAAGGCTCGTCGCTAAATTTCTCCGGTCGTCGAAAATCTTCATTCTGCAAGCAGCGCGTTAAAGGCTTTCACCGCCGCCGCCGGTCCTTCGGGATGGTTCCAAACAGCACCGCTAACGGCGATGAAGTCTGCTCCCGCACCAATCACGGCTTGGGCATTATCGGGCGTAATTCCGCCAATCGCAACGCAGGGCACCTCGGTGAATTGCGACCACATTTCCAGCGTCTCCAGGTCGGCCTGATGCTCAACCTTTTTGGTCGTGGTCGGGAAATAGGCACCGAACGCAACATAATCCGCCCCGGCCTCGGCAGCCTCCATCGCCAGATGGCGGCTATTGTGGCAAGTGACGCCGATCTGCGCATCCCGGCCCAGTTCTGCGCGCGCATCACGCGGATCGCCATCTTCCTGTCCCAGATGCACCCCGTCAGCCTTGATCCGTTTGGCGAGCGCTATGCTGTCGTTCACGATGAAGGCGACGTCATGTAGCGCGCAAATTTCCTGTAAAGGCACCGCCAGACGAGCCGCTTCATGCTGGTCAATATCCTTCACGCGAAACTGGAAGGCTGCCACCGGCCCTGCCGACAATGCAGCTTCAAGTTGCGACGGAAAGTCGCCGTCGACATTCAACGGAGAAATCAGATATAATTGGCAGGCGGGTCTGGTCATTTTCCGTTCATAGCTGCGAGGGCAATTCACTGTAAATGCAAATGCGTATTCTATTCACACTCTTGCCCCTTCCATTTCTTGCAAATTGTGTCGGCACGCCCGGTGCCCATTCGCAAGAGCATGAAAATGCCCGCATCGGTGAAGCCGTCTATGTCGATGGTCCGGTCATCCGGCCTATCGCTGTCATCGAAGACAGCCGCTGCCCCGCGACGGTGCAATGCGTCTGGGCCGGACGCGTCCGCATCAAGGCAATCTGGTTGCGCGGCGATAAGCCCAGGGAAATCATCTTGTCGAGCGACAAACCGACACCAATTGCTGACGGCATGATGGGGCTGACCAACATCCGCCCTGCCCGCCCCAAAAATGGCAAGATTGGCGATGGCAAATACCGCTTTACCCTGAACTTTGTCGGCGGATTTTAAAGCAAACGCGCCAACAGAAATCCATCCCAGCCTTTATCACCCACCGTCTGGATTGCGGTGGCATCTAGCCGGGGGTGATTGGCGATATGTTCGAACAATTTCCGCGTACCGATAATTCGGTCGTCGTCACTCGACGCATCGAGCACACCCCCGTCACGCACCACATTGTCGACGATGATGGTCGCACCTGAACGCGCCAAGTGGATCGCCTGTTCGACATAGTTCACATTATTCTGCTTGTCGGCATCGATGAAGACGAAGTCGAACGGCGTCGATGGCTGCATGTTGTTCAAGCTGTCGAGGGCCGCACCTGTTAGAATCTCGACCTTCCGACCTAGCCCTGCACGGTTCAGATTTTCGCACGCTACTTTCGCATAGTCCGGATTTATTTCCAGCGAAACAAGCCGCCCGTCGTCGGGCAATGCGCGCGCCAACCAGATGGTCGAATAACCGCCTAATGTACCGACTTCGAGAATGTGCTTAGCCCCCGCCATCTGCGCGAGCAGCATCAGCATTTTGCCCTGGGTCGCGGACACGTCGATTGGCGGAAGCCCGTGTGTCGCATTATGCCGCAGCGCGTCCGCAAGCGCACTGTCAGGCGTCAGCAAATGGACGGAGATATATTCGTCGACGGCAGTCCAACTGGTTTCGCTCATGCAAAACCAGTGGAAGCGGCGCTATTGGCTGTCAAGCAATCGAGGCTTTGTAGATCGCTTCAATGGCTTCATCGAGCGATGCGTCAAATTCGTCGTCGTTCATCTGGTGCCGCAAATCTTCAAGAAGCGCGCGGCTGAAGGAAGCAATGATTCCGCTATTTTTGGCGAGTTCGACACAGGCTTCCGGACGCTTATAGCCACCGGACAGTGCAACGACGCGCAGCACTTTGGGATGTTGCACTAGTGCATCAAATTTGCCCGCCTCGACCGGCAGAGACAGCTTCAGCATAACCTGCTGCTCTGCGCCCAGTGCGTCAAGCTGCTTAAGTGTTTCTTCGAGCAGGATCGCGTCGCATTCTGCGCGCGTCTCACTCTTGATGTTAATTTCGGGCTCAATCATCGGCATCATGCCGTGCGACAGCACCTGCTGACCAACTTCGAACTGCTGTGCGACAATGGCGGCAATGCCTTCACGGTTGGCCGAGTTGATGACCGAACGTTCCTTGGTGCCGAAAACGCCAAGCGCCTTAGAACGCTCGAGCAGCGCGTCCAGTTCGGGCATCGGCTTCATCATCTGCACGCCATTAGATTCGTCTTCGAGGCCCTTGTCGATCTTGATGAACGGCACCACGCCCTTGTCGATCAGCGCCTGCCGGGGTCGGCTTGCCGTTGACCGTGCCATCCATTGTACGTTCAAACAGGATCGCGCCAATCACACGATCGCCATTGAACGCCTTCGACCGGATGATCCGTGACCGCATGTCATGGATCAGGCCGAACATTTCCTCGTCATTGCTCCACGCACCTTCTTCGATACCATAGCCTTTGAGCGCCTTGGGCGTCGAGCCGCCGCTCTGGTCAAGTGCGGCGATGAACCCCTGGCCTGCGGCAATCTTGGCGGTCATGTCAGCGGTGTTCATGGGAGCTCCCTATCTGTGCATACGTATGTCGCGGCGGCCATTAGCGTTCCATCGCGCAAGCTGCAACCGCTCTATTGGTAAATTTCAGGCTGCGGTTTCGAGCGCTTGTACGCCCGGCAATATCTTGCCTTCCATCCATTCGAGGAAGGCACCGCCTGCTGTCGAGATGAAGGTAAAGTCTTGCGTCACGCCGGCATGGGCCAGTGCCGCAACGGTATCTCCGCCGCCAGCAACCGACACCAGCGAACCTTCCTTGGTCAGCGCCGCAGCGGTGCGTGCCAGCGAAACCGTGGCAGCGTCGAAGGGCTCAATTTCAAATGCGCCCATCGGGCCATTCCAGACCAAGGTGCGACAGTTCTTCAATACATCGGCCAATGCTTCCACCGCTGCTGGACCGACATCGAGGATCATCTCATCCGCTGCCACCTCATGGACATTGACTGTACGCACAGGCGGATTGGCGCGGAACTCTTTTGCGACAACGACATCATAAGGCAGATGCACCGTGCATCCGGCAGCGTCGGCTGCGTCCAGAATGGCGTTGGCAGTGTCGGCCAGATCATGCTCGCACAGCGACTTGCCGACATTCACCCCACGCGCGGCGAGGAAGGTGTTGGCCATGCCGCCGCCGATAATCAGATGGTCGACCTTGGTGACAAGGTTATTGAGCACATCAAGCTTTGACGAAACCTTCGCTCCACCGACCACGCCGGCCACCGGATGCTCGGGCGCGCCGAGTGCGGTTTCCAGCGCCTTGAGTTCAGCCTCCATTGAGCGGCCGGCATAAGCGGGCAGCAGATGTGCCAAGCCCTCGGTCGTCACATGTGCGCGGTGCGCCGCCGAAAAAGCGTCGTTGACATAGAGGTCGCCATTGGCGGCAATTGCCTTGGCCAGTTCGGGGTCGTTCTTTTCCTCACCTGCCCAGAAACGGCTGTTTTCGAGGAGAGCCACGTCCCCGTTCGACAGGATCGAAAGCGATTGCGCAACAACATCGCCATAGATTTCAGGCACGAACATGATTTCGCGTCCCAAAACTTCCTGCAACGCATCCAGCGTCATCGACACGGACATTTCGCTGTGCTTCTGCCCCTTGGGACGGCCGAAATGCGCCAGCAACAGCACCTTCGCACCCTTGGCCGACAGTTCATTCACTGTCGGTGCAAGCGCATGCATCCGGGTCAAATCGGTGACGCGGCCTTCCGCCATCGGAACGTTCAGGTCGACACGCACCAATGCACATTTGCCGGTGAGGTCGCCGAGGTCGTCGAGGGTGCGAAAGGCCATTACGTCGTCTTCCTTAAAGCAGGCCGGCCATCACGCCAGCTGTGTCGACCATGCGGTTGGAAAAGCCCCATTCATTGTCGTACCAGCTGACAACGCGGACGAGCTTACCTTCAAGCACTGTGGTTTCGAGGCTGTCGATGGTCGAGCTTGCCGGGCAATGGTTGTAGTCAATCGATACCAGCGGTTCGTCCGAATAGGCCAATACGCCCTTCAAAGCGCCTTCCGAGGCCGCCTTCAGTGCCGCGTTGATTTCCTCGACGCTGGTATCACGTGACGGCGTAAAGGTCAGGTCGACCAGGCTGACATTAGGCGTCGGAACGCGGATCGCCGATCCGTCTAGCTTGCCCTTGAGTTCGGGCAGCACTTCGGCAACCGCACGGGCGGCGCCCGTGGTGGTCGGGATCATCGACATGCCGGCAGCACGTGCGCGACGCATGTCGCTGTGGATCTGATCAAGGATCTTCTGGTCGTTGGTGTAAGCGTGAACGGTGGTCATGAGGCCGCGTTCGATACCGACGGTTTCATGAACGACCTTGGCAAGCGGCGCGAGGCAGTTGGTGGTGCAGCTTGCGTTGGAAACAATCTTGTCATCTGACGTCAAGACGCCGTGATTGACGCCATAAACGATTGTCTTGTCGACATTCTTTGCAGGAGCCGAGATCAAAACGCGCTTGGCGCCGGCTGCCAGATGCTTACCCGCGCTGTCGCGATCGGTGAAGAAACCGGTGCATTCAAGCGCGATATCGACGCCGTTTGCGCCGTGCGGCAGGTTGGCCGGATCGCGCTCTGCGGTCACATGGATGCGCTTGCCGTTGACGATGATGTCATTGCCATCGGCTTCAACAGCACCAGGAAACGCGCCATGGACGCTGTCGCGCTTGAACAGCAGCGCGTTCGACTTGGCGTCCGCCAGATCGTTGATCGCGACCAGTTCAAGATCATGGTCATTCCGTTCAAGGATTGCGCGCGCAACGAGGCGGCCGATGCGGCCGAAACCATTGATCGCAACTTTGGTAGCCATATTAAATACTCCCTTTAAGCTTTTAACTTAGCTTGAATTTTGTTCAATATTGCTTCGACCGAAAAGCCGAAATGGTCATACAGTGCTTCCGCAGGCGCCGAGGCACCAAAACTGTCGAGGCCGATGTTGAGGCCATCGCTGCCGGTATAACGCTGCCAACCCAGGGTTACCCCGGCTTCAATCGAAACCTTTAACGCGTCATTGGGAAGGACTTCTGCGCGATAGGTCGCGTCCTGTGCGTCGAAAAGCTCCCAGCTGGGCATGGAAACGACATCAGCGCCCTGCCCTGCGGCCTCCAGCGCATCGGCAACCTTCATTGCCAGTTCGACTTCCGAGCCGGTTGCAACCAGCACCACTTTGCGTGGTGCGGCGGCGGCACGCAGGCGATAGCCGCCCTTGGCCGACATATTCTCGCTAGCGTCAGCGCGCAGTTGCGGAAGGTTTTGGCGCGACAGTGCGAGCAATGCCGGGCCCTTGCGGTTCTTCAGCGCCAGATCCCAGCATTCGGCGGTTTCAATCGTGTCGCAAGGGCGGAAAACCGTCAGATTGGGCATCGCCCGCAGGCTGACAAGATGCTCGACAGGCTGATGGGTCGGGCCGTCTTCGCCCAGGCCGATGCTGTCATGCGTCATCACATAGACGACGCGCTGCTTCTGGATCGCCGACATGCGGATCGCGTTGCGGCAATAGTCCGAGAACACGAGGAACGTGCCGCCATAGGGGATGATACCGCCGTGCAGCGCCATGCCGTTCATCGCCGCGGCCATGCCGAATTCGCGGATGCCGTAATAGACGTAGCGGCCAGCATAATCGTCGCGCGTCAGCGGGCCGGTAGATTTGGTCTTGGTGTTGTTTGATCCGGTAAGGTCTGCCGACCCCCCAACCAGTTCCGGAATGGCCGCGGTCAAGGCTTCGAGCGCCATTTCAGATGCCTTGCGCGTTGCCACCTTAGCCGGATTGGCGATCAACGATTCCAGATAGACTTGCATCGCATCATTTTGCGGCAGTTCGCCATTCATACGACGCGTGAACTCTGCGCCATTAGAATTTGCAGATAAACGATTATTCCATTCGCCATGTGCGACTTCGCCGCGTTTACCAGCAACACGCCAAGCATCGAGAATTTCCGCCGGAACTTCAAATGGCGGATGGTTCCATCCCAACTCGGCCCGGGTCGCGGCAATCTCGTCGGCGCCGAGCGGCGAACCGTGCGTTGCTGACGTGCCCTGTTTGTTTGGCGCGCCCTTACCAATCAGCGTCTTGCACGCAATCAGCGATGGACGTCCATCCGCAATTGCAGCCTCTATCGCTCTTGAAATATCAGCAAAATCATGCCCATCACAGCTTTCGACATGCCATCCGGTCGCAACATAGCGCGCCTTGATGTCTTCGCTGGTCGAAAGGTCGGTGCTGCCGTCGATGGTGATGCGGTTATCGTCCCATAGCACGATCAGGCGACCAAGTCCCAAATGCCCTGCCAGACCAATGGCCTCGTGGTTGATGCCTTCCATCAAACAGCCATCGCCTGCGATCACCCAAGTGCGGTGATCGACCAGTTCATCGCCAAAAACCGCATTCAAATGGCGTTCGGCGAGCGCCATGCCCACCGCCATCGCAAGCCCCTGCCCCAACGGACCTGTCGTGCTTTCAACGCCTTCGAGTTCGATATTTTCCGGATGTCCGGCACAGGGGCTGTGCAATTGCCGGAAATTCCGGATATCGTCGATTGTCGGGCTGGCATAGCCACTGAGATACAGGGTCGAATAGGCCAGCATCGATCCATGGCCAGCCGACAGAACGAACCGGTCCCGATCGGGCCATTTCGGCGCAGAAGCATCATATTTCAGATATTTGGTGTACAGAACAGTCGCAACATCGGCCATGCCCATTGGCATGCCCGGATGGCCGCTATTGGCCGCCTGGACCGCGTCCATTGAAAGCGCCCGGATCGCGTTGGCCATCATTTGAAGATTGGCGGACATGGTAACT
This sequence comes from Sphingomonadales bacterium, assembly GCA_016707885.1. Taxonomy (GTDB): domain Bacteria; phylum Pseudomonadota; class Alphaproteobacteria; order Sphingomonadales; family Sphingomonadaceae; genus Sphingorhabdus_B. Next base: position 73,792 of record JADJGU010000007.1, on the reverse strand, counting down.
ACCCCTTTGCCGCAATCGTCGCGGCCCCTGCGCTTGAAATTGTCGTGATGACTGCACGAGTCGGCTCGCGCTCCCTTTGCGGAGCGAGGCCGCGTGGGTCAAGCCATAGTCACCGAGTTTTGCCATGTTTCCCGCGTTGCCAAAAGCGAGGGATTTGCTAATTTGTTACAAGAACGGGGTACAAGGCATGGCACAAGACCAATTGATCACAGCAATCGGGCGAATTGAACGGGCTATTTCAAAGCTCGAACAAGTTCGTTTGCCGGCAGCAAATGGCGGCAATAATGATTTGAAGTTGCGCTATGACGCCCTGAAAAGCGCTACAGAACAGGCTGTTGCGGACATAGACCGGCTGATTTCAAAAGAGGGCTCGGCAAATGGCTGAAGTTCGGCTCTCAATCGCTGGGCGCGAATATATCGTGACTTGCCGCGACGGCGAAGAGGACCGGTTGATCCATCTCGGTCAACTGGTCGATGCCAAAGCGCGTGAGGCCGGAGGTGCCGCTGGCGGCCTGAACGAAAGCCGGCTGCTGTTATTTGCTGCACTTTTACTGGCTGACCAGGTTCAGGATAGCGGCGGTGCACCGAAGCCGGCAGACACAGCGACGGCGGGAATAGACAATGATCAGGCATTGCAAATGGCACAAAGCCTTGAGAAACTGGCCGAGCGGATCGAAACTTTTGCATCAGGGCTTGAGGATAAGGCCCGCGACGCCTAAATCATGCTTGGCGGGACTGCCCGGCACGAACTGATGAGAACATCCCTGAGGCGATAATATCATCCAAGGGAGCTATCCCTGCCCGGGCCTTGGCCCGGCGTATATGGCGCCCACCTGACGTAATGGCGTCAGAGGATATTCCGGAAAACGACCCATGGTGGTTCCGCTACGTTTTTCAAAGGGTTGCAAGTGCCGCAAAGTGACATCAAATCTGAACTGCGGCGGAAATTCAGAGCAAAGCGGGACAGTTTTGTCGCCAATTTGACCGGCGGTGAAGCGGCGATTGCCTTTAGCTGCCTCCCGTCCCCGCTTGCGCAGATGTGCAGCCCTGGAAAGACTGTCGCAGGCTATGTCGCCATCGGCTCTGAAGCGGATCCAGCCAAATTATTGGCAGCAGCAGCCGATCAAGGCTGCGCGCTCGCTTTGCCCTATGTCACAAGCAAGGCTTCACCGATGCGTTTTCTGCGTTGGCAAGTCGGAGACCCGCTTGACAAAGGGCCTTTTGGACTGTCGCAACCGCGTGCCGACGCGCCAGAAGCAACCCCTGACGTCGTGCTGGTGCCGCTGGTTGCCTTTGATGTGCAATTGATGCGGCTCGGCCAGGGCGCAGGGCATTATGACCGTGCATTGAGCGTATTGGGCGACAGCACCGCCGTCGGTATCGCTTGGTCAGTGCAACAGACTGACAACCTACCATTGGATCCTTGGGATATGCCCTTGGACGCTGTCCTTACCGAAAGAAGCTGGATCAGCCAATGAACCACCCTAACCCACCTCCTCCGCCAACATGGCGCAAACCCGCGGGCATGTTCATGATATTGGGTATTATCGCGATACTAGCCTGGATAATCGGAAGCCAATCTGACGTCATCGGCAATTGGCCAATCTGGCTGCAAGCGATTGTGTATCTGGTTTTGGGCACGATCTGGATCGCGCCTTTGCGGCCATTGTTGCTGTGGATGGAAACAGGAAAATGGCGCGAGTGACGGGGCTCGAACCCGCGACCTCCGGCGTGACAGGCCGGCGCTCTAACCAACTGAGCTACACCCGCTTGATGCGGTGACGGCGCTCCTAGAAGCGGGCGCTTCGACTGTCAACAGCGAGAATGGCAGAAACGAAATTTTCTTGCGCAAAGCGCTTACGCCCTCAACCCACAGCAATGCTAAAACTTTTGGCATAATTTACCATTGTCGTTTGATTTTACAAGATTCCACAAGTTTTGCGTCATATATATCTAATATATACAATGCGTTGGCTCGTTAACAGGCTGCTCCTCGGCTTAACTATTTCTTGACCTCGCTCTGCCATAAGAGCCGACATGTTGAGAACCCAAACATCCCGCCCAAGCCTCGGAAACGCTTTGTTGCGTCTGCGCTGCGCGTCGGCTTTGGCTGTTGTTGCCGCGACTTCGGCCTTCGGTTCCACCGCCCATGCAGCAGGCACACTTGCAGGCACCAACATCGAGAATATCGCCACCGCGAGTTACGATGCGGGTGCGGGCCCGGTCGACATTCAGTCGAACACCGCAATCATTCTGGTCGACGAACTGCTCGACGTCACCGTCGTCAGCAGCAATCCGGGCGACGTCGGCACCACCAATGGTGCCACCAACGCGGTGCTGACCTATCAGGTGACGAACAACGGCAATGGTCCCGAAGTCTTCACGCTGACTCCGAATGTCGCCAACAGCGGCGATGATTTCGATCCCGCCCTTTCGCAAGTGGTGCTCGATACCAACAACAATGGTGTCTATGATGCCGGTCTCGACACAACCTATGTCGCGGGCACTAACGACCCACTGCTGACACCTGATCAAAGCATCAATGTCTTCGTCCTAACAAACATACCGGCGACGCAAGCCAATGGTGATCGGGCCAATGTCAGCCTGGTCGCTGCTGCCAACACCGGAACCGGGACACCGGGAACATCATTTGCAGGTGCGGGTGAAGGCGGCGGCAATGCCGTGGTCGGAACCAGCGGCGCAGATGGCGAGGCTAGCGGATTTCTTCGCGTAGACGCCGCTTCCGTGGTCTTGGCAAAATCGGCTGTTGTCGCCGATCCCTTTGGTGGCACGACTGCTGTCCCTGGTTCGACCATCACTTATACGATTGTGGCGACGATCAGCGGCGCAGGTTCGCTGAACAATCTCGCCATTAACGACCCCATCCCGACAGGCACAACTTATGTTCCTGCCAGCCTGACCCTTGAGGGAGCAGCGCAAACCGATGCGGTCGATGCCGACGCTGGCAACTTCAACGGCACCAGAGTGAGCGTATCGCTCGGCAATGTCCCCGCCGGACAAACCCGCACGGTCACTTTCCAGGTCACTATCCAATGAGCTCCACTATGAAACACATGAACGCAGCATTGCTAGCCTTGGCCACCGCCGTCCCTGCGATGTCGGCACCGGTCGAACTCGCCAGCGACGTCTTTGTTGAACGTGAACATAAACGTGCCGATGGTACTGTAGCGACAGTGCTTGAAGCACCCAAACTCGTAGTACCCGGCGATCAATTGGTTTTTGTCGTGCGCTATAAGAATGTCGGAACGCAACCGGCATCGAACTTCATTGTCACCAACCCGATCCCCCGAGCAGTTGCCTTTTCCGGCACCATGGACGGCACGGAAGTTGTCTCGGTCGATGGTGGCAAAAGCTGGGGCGTTATGGCGCAGCTGAAAGTCGTGAAGCCTGATGGTAGCTTTCGTCAGGCGCTTCCCGCCGACGTTACCCATCTGAAATGGAACATGAATCAAACGCTTGCCGCAGGCTCTGCCGGCAAGCTCGTCTTTCGCGGGGTCGTACGATGACCTCCAAACGAAACCGTAAAGATTGCTGCGGCACAAGCGATCAATTCCAATGCAACCGGAGTATAAGCATGACCAGTACGCTTAAATCCCTCGTTGCCTCTACTGCGCTTGCCGCAACGCTCGGGGTTTCCGCTCCGGCCTTTGCGGTGGGTACAACCCAGGGCACCGACATCACCAACAGTGTGACCGTAAATTACACTGTAGGCACCACGGCACAGACGCCGGTTACCAGTAACACCGACACGTTCAAGGTCGACCGCAAGGTCAACTTTACCGTTGTCGAACGTGCGACCGTCGGCACTACCACGGTCAATCCCGGCCAACTTGCTCAGCAGACGGCTTTTACTTTAACCAACCTGTCGAACGACCTGCTCGATTTCGACCTGACAGCGGCCAATCTGTTGACCGGTGCGGCAGCACCGCGCGGGACAGACGGATTTGACGTCACCAATTTGCTGATCTGCTTGGACGCGGACAACAATAACGTCTGCGATGCACCTGCAACTGCAACGCTGACCGTTAACGACCTGTCGGCAACAACCGGCAGTAACAGCGTCAACATTCTTGTGCTGGGTGATATTCCGGCCGCAGCCACCAATGGCCAGATTGCGGGCGTCAACTTGCAGGCCACTGCAAAGCTGAGCAACGGCACCGCCTTTGTTCTTAGCGGCGTAGGCAAGAACGTCTCGACCGACACCGACGCCAACGTTGCTGGCGCTGTTGACACCGTTCTGGCTGATACCGGTCGCGATGCTGTTGAATCCGCACTCGACGACTACACCGTCCAGTCGGCTACCCTTGGCGTGTTCAAGTCGAGCCGCGTTGTCAGCGACCTTGTTAGTGGCAGCAACCCGAAAGCTCTGCCCGGCGCGACGGTGGAATACTGCATTGCGGTCCAGAACACAGGCAGTATCGCCGCAACCAGCGTCGCGATTGAGGATTTGATTCCTGCGAACACGACGTTTGTTACAGGTTCCATCCTGTTGGGTGCAACTGTAACCGACTATGGTCTGGCAACGCAAAGCTGCTCGGCCGGTTCGGCCGGTGGCAGCTACACCACAACGCCGTCACCGCGCGTCAATGGAACCCTCGCCAGTGTTGGCGCGGCTTCGACGAGCGGCCTGATCTTCCGCGTTACCATCAACTAAAGAAGCAAGGCGGGGACGAAGACTCTCTTCGGACCCGCCTTTTCCCTAAAAATGGCATTAACTAAACATCTTATCAAACGCGCAGGAATGCTGGCGGCAGCTGCCCACTTGGCTGCCGCCTGCCTTCCCGCGCATGCGCAAGTGTTGCCGAATATCATCAGCAACACAGCGCAGGCGGAATGGACATCCGGCGGACAACCGCTATCGCGGCCCTCAAACAGCGTCGATATCGTTGTCGATCGCTCCAATCCGCAACCGGCGGCACTTGAGGTGTTCCGTTTCACCAGCGCAAGTGGTTCTACCCAGGCCGTTCTGCCCCAGACGATGTGCCGGGGCACCAACGGGCTTCAGCCGGTCAACCTTCAAGGCGTTTTTGCGGGCCTTTCGACCAATCCGGCATCTATCGCACCTGCAACTTCCATCCGCGCAGGTGAACCATTGGTTCTGAAGGTGACGGCACCGGGGCAAAACAGCAATCCAGGTATGATTGACAGCTTCGAAGCTGAAATTTCGACCGACACTGGCGATATCGAGCGGGTCATTCTGACCGAAACGGGTGCCAATACGTCGGTTTTTCTGGCTCTGGTGAATACCAAGGCAGCACCGCCTGCGGCAATTCAGGGCGATTGCGTCCTGTCGGTCCGTCCCGGCGACCAACTTCATTTTGACCTCGACAATGCCCAAAATGGCAATCCCATTGCTGGTGCAGATGTCGATATTCTCGTCGATCCGTTCGGATTGACCTTTGACAGTGCCGACGGCACTGCTGTCGATGGCACTCGAGTGACTATCGTAGACGCGGCAACCGGCCAGCCTGCACAGGTGTTTGGCGATGACGGCGTCTCTAGTTTCCCGAGTACCATCATAGCGGGAAGCACGGTAACTGACGGTGGAGGGCAGATTTACGCCTTCCCGTCGGGTTTTTACCGCTTCCCCTTCCTCCGCCAGGGCATTTACAGGCTGATAATCAGCCCGCCAGCGCCTTACACGCACCCTTCGGTGGCCACACCTGCTGAAATAGCACTGTTGACGCGCCCTGATGGCGGCCAGTTCGTGATTGCCGATGGCTCCTATGGCGGAATCATTACACTGAACGATCCTGCACCGGTGCGTATCGACGTTCCGATGGACCGGCCCGGAGGCAGTTTGCAGCTGCGGAAGTCGACTTCAAGCGTTACCGCCATGCCCGGTGATGTCGTTCAATACCGCATTGAGGTGCGGAATCCTGACCGCGTCCGCAATAGCGGTCCGATTACGGTCACGGACATTTTGCCCGCATCGATGCGGCTGCGCCTGAACAGCGTGCGCTATAATGGCACCTCGGTAACGCCAGTCGCAACGACCGATGGCAGCGAGTTTTCGGTTGTTTTACCACCGCTTGCAGGGGGCGCATCGGGACTGCTGACCTATCTGGCCGAAGTTCGCGTCGACGCCCGTTCAGGTGATGCCGTCAACCGCGCCTCCGCCCGCGACAACCGCGGCGCGACCAGCGATACGGTCGATGCTGCAATCCGCATTATCCGCGACGGCATAAGCGAACGCTTCACCATAGTTGGTCGCATTACCGAGGGTGGATGCAGCATCGATCCGCGTAAAGCAAAGGGCATCAGCGGCGTTCGCGTCATGCTTGAAGATGGCAGCTACGCCATCACCGACATTGACGGTCGCTATCATTTCGAAGGCGTGGTCCCCGGTCTGCATGTTGTGCAAGTCGACCCGTCAACTTTCCCGCTCGATCAGGCCCCCGTCGATTGCGCCCAGAATACGCGCAGTGCCGGAAGTGCGATCTCGCGCTTTATCGAAGGTGGCGGCGGCAGCCTGAAACGCGCAGATTTTCGTTCGACACAGGTCAGCCCGCGCCGCGAAGCTACACAAATCGCTCCCAAACCGGTTGCGCCGAACGCCGAAGAACGCAGCATTGCTGGCGGTGAAAAGGATTGGGTTGCCGGTCAGACACCGGGCCTGGAGTTCCTGTTCCCCGGCACCGACCACAACCCGCCTGTGCCCGCTATCCGTGTTGCCATCAAACATGCTGCCGGCCAACGCATCGAACTCAGCGCCAATGGCAAGGTCGTTGACCCGCTGAATTTCGATGGCGTCAAGCGCAGTGGGGATGGCCAGGTCAATGTCAGCATCTGGCGCGGCGTTCCGATTGTTGCAGGCAACAATGCTCTCGTTGCGCGCGTCCTGAACAGTGAAGGTCAGGAAGTTGCGAAACTGGAGCGTCAGGTCCACTTTGCTACACCCGCAATTCAGGCACAATTCCTGAAAGAAAAGTCGTTGCTACTCGCCGACGGCGTCAATCGTCCGCGTATTGCCGTGCGCTTCACCGATCGTTCGGGCAAACCCATTCAGCCCGATGCAGTTGGCGATTTTAGCGTAACCGAACCCTATCGTCCCGCTGTCGAAATCGATGCCCAGCAGGCAAGCCAATTGTCCGGCCTTGAACGTGCGACACCGGTGTGGCGCGTGATTGGCGAAGATGGCGTTGCCTATATCGAACTGGAACCAACTACCGCTTCCGGTGCCGTGGCAATCAGCTTCAACTTCCAGGATGGCCAAGTCAAACGTACCCAACGTATCGAAACCTGGCTCGATCCGGGCGATCGTCCCTGGACGGTCGTTGGTTTTGCAGCCGGAACCCTCGGTTTCAACAAGCTTGAAGAAGGCCTCCAGGATCTGGCTGGCGAAGATGATCAGTTGAATGTCGATGGCCGCATCGCCCTCTACGCCAAGGGTCGTGTTGCCGGCAAATGGCTGATGACCATGTCCTATGACAGCGACAAGAAGTCTGACGATGCCCGCTTTGCCGGAACCATCGATCCGCGCCGCTATTACACCGTTTATGCTGATCGCAGCGAGCAGCGCTATGACGCCGCGTCGATCCGCCGCCTGTATCTGAAGCTCGAGCGTCCGCAATTCTATGCTTTGTTCGGCGACTATCAGACCGGCATCGATGAGCCTGAACTGGCCCGCTATCAGCGTAGCTTCAACGGAATCAAGGCGGAGTATCGCAGCGACGAAGTGCACGCAGGCCTTTGCAGCCGACACCCCCTATCGCTATCGCCGCGAGGAAATCCAGGGCACCGGCCTGACTGGCCCCTATGCGCTCGCCACCCGCGATATCCTCGCCAACAGCGAACGCATCACTATAGAAACGCGTAATCGTCTGCAGTCAAACATCATCATCGACCGCAAAGCCCTTGTGCGCCATATCGACTATGACATCGATTACCTCGCCGGGACACTGCGTTTCCGTGAACCGATCCTGTCACGCTCCAGTGGCCTCAATCCGCAATTCATCATCGCGGAGTATGAAGTCGATGGCGTTGGCAAGCGTGTCAACAACGCTGGCGGCCGTGTCAAATGGCAGTCGCCCGACCAGAAGCTGCAGATTGCAGCGACTGCGATCCACGACGAAACCGATACCGACAAGACCAACCTCGTCGGCGCCGACGTCCGCTATCGTCCGACCGCGAACACCGAATTGCGCGCCGAATTTGCCGCAACCGATGGCAAGGCCAATGCAGGCAGCGCAACCACCGATGCCGGTGGCGCGTCGGCTGTGCTGCTCGAAGCCGAGCATCATGGTTCGAAGCTTGACGTGCTGGCTTATTATCGGCGCCAGTCGGCCCGCTTCGGCGTTGGCCAGACCAACCGTAGCGAAGTCGGCACCGAGAAATTCGGTCTCGATGGCCGCTATCGCCTGACCGATAAGCTGTCGATCTCGGCAATCGGTTATCAGGAGGATTATATCGAAACCGGTGCCCGTCGCATCGCGGGGTCAACCGAACTCGAATATCGTGACGACAAGGCTTCGCTGCGCGCTGGTATCACCCATGCCGATGACAAATTGGCTGACGGTTCGACCAACAAATCGACATTGGCGCGTATTGCCGGTTCTTACAAAGTCACCAGCAAGCTCGAACTCGACGCTCAGACCGAATTCGCATTGGGCGGCGAAGATGAAAGCATCGACTTCCCTGCCCGCCACCGTCTGGGCGCTCGCTATGCGATCCGCAACGATATCGCGCTGGTTGGCAGCTATGAAATCGCCAAAGGCGAGAACATCGACGCACGCACTGCACGTATCGGCTTTGACATCGCCCCTTGGGCTGGCGGCCGCATCGTTGCGAGCGCCAACCAGCAGGATATCGGCGAGTTCGGCGCTCGCAGCTTTGCCTCATATGGCCTCGCGCAATCGTTCAAGATCAACGATAAATGGTCGGTGGATTTCACGCTCGATGGCAACCAGACCGTCGGTGGTTTTGACCGCAGCGATGTCATCAACCCACTGCAACCGGTCGCCTCAGGCGGTTTCCTGGGCAGCGATGGCACGCTAACCGAAGATTTCGTCGCAGTCACCGGTGGCGCCAGCTATCATGGCGAACGCTGGAGCTGGACGGGCCGTGCCGAATGGCGCGACGGTGACACCACCCAGCGTTATGGCCTGACAACCGCCATCCTGCGCCAGATCGGCGAAGGCAAGGCTGTTGGCGGTGCGCTCAACTGGTTCAAGGCGAAGCAGGACGATGGCGCTTCGACGACAACAGCTCAGGCAGAAGTCAGCTGGGCCAATCGCCCCTCGGGCAGCCAGTGGTCGTTCCTCAACAAGACCGAATATCGCTATGATGCGGTGAAGAACGCAACTGCAGGTCTTCCGGGACCGGTCGGCGGTGCGCCGTTGCTTGTCAGCGGTGACGTAAAATCGACCCGCATCATCAACAGCCTGTCGGTCAACTACACCCCGATTGACGAGCGCGATGGCAGCTTCATCGAACGCGGCGAATATGCCTTCTTCTGGGGCACCCGCTATAACACCGATCGCTTCGGCGCGGACGATGTAAAGGGCTGGAGCAATGTTGTCGGCGCGGACCTGCGCTTTGATTTCTCAGATGTCGCAGATGTGGGCATCTCGGGTACGGCCCGCATTGGTACCTCGGGCAAAAACATCGCCTGGTCGGGTGGACCAACACTGACGGTGACGCCGTTCGACAATTCAAACGTCACGCTCGGTTACAATTTCGTCGGCTTTGAAGATCGCGACTTCGAAGAGGCACGCTACACCCGCAGCGGCCCCTTCCTGACCTTCAAACTGAAGGTCGACCAGACCAGCTTTCAGGGTCTGGGGCTCTAACCTTTAATCAGCGAACAGAAGAACCGGCGTTTCGACCAGCTTCTTGAGCGCCTGCACATAGCTCGCCGCATCCCAGCCGTCGACGACACGGTGGTCGCAACTGATCGACAGGTTCATCAGCTTGCGCGCCTCGATGGTATCGCCGAAGAAAACCGGGCGTTCGACAATCTTGTTTGGGCCGATAATGGCCACTTCCGGGCGATTGATGACCGGTGTGGTCGCAATTCCGCCAAGCGGGCCGAGTGACGTCACCGTCAACGTTGAACCGGAAAGTTCATCACTTTTGGCGCTGCCATTGCGGGCGGCTTCGGCCAAACGGCCAATCTCGCTCGCCAATTGCCAGACATTCTTGTCCTGCGCGTCACGGATAACCGGGACCATCAGCCCAGCTTCGGTTTGCGTTGCCATGCCGAGATGCACCGAGCCGTAGCGTGTGACCACACCGGCTTCGTCATCATAACGGGCGTTGATCATCGGAAAATCAGGCAAGGTCTTGCAGATCGCCACGATCAGGAACGGCAGCATGGTCAATTTGGGGCGATTGCCGCGGTTAGCGTTCAGATCAGCCCTCATCGCTTCCAGCGCAGTGACGTCAAACTCTTCGACATAGCTGAAATGCGGAATGTTGCGCTTCGACTCCGCCATATTTTCGGCGATACGGCGACGCATACCGATGACCTTGACCACTTCATCGGCCCGCTTAAAGGATGCACCGGGTGCCCGGTAGCCCTGCCCCGCACCATAGTTTAGATAGGCATCCAGATCGGCATGACGCACATGTCCGCCCGACGTCTTGACGTCACTCAGTTCAACGCCAAGTTCCTTCGCACGCGCTCTAACCGCAGGAGAGGCGGTGATATTTTCGTGCTTGGTTGCAAACGGCACTTCGGCAACCTGCACTTTCGGCGTTTCTACTGGTGCAGGCACTGGAACGGGCGGTGGGGGAGCGGCAACCGGTGCCGCTTCCACTTTAGGTGTTTCAGCAACAGGCTTGGGCGCGGCTTCCTCATTGCCCGCGCCTTCGGTTTCAATCTCGACCAGCATCGAACCAATGGCAATCACGTCGCCCACCTCGCCCGCCACTGCCGTAACGATGCCCGCCACCGGGCTTTCCATTTCCACCGTCGCCTTGTCGGTCATCATGTCCGCCAGCGGCTGATCTTCCTCGATCCAGTCGCCGATCTTGACGTGCCAAGCGACAATTTCTGCCTCTGCGATGCCTTCGCCAATGTCCGGCAGTTTGAATGTGAACTTACCCATGACGTCAGTCCTTCATGATCTTTTCAATGGCACTGGCAATGCGAACCGGGCCCGGGAAATAGGCCCATTCGAGGCTGTGCGGATAAGGCGTGTCAAAGCCGGTGACGCGCTCGACCGGCGCTTCGAGGTGATAGAAGCAGCGTTCCTGAACGAGCGCCGCCAGTTCTGCACCAAAACCGCTAGTACGGGTGGCCTCGTGAACTACCAGGCAGCGTCCGGTCTTTTTTACTGATTGTTCAATTGCTTCAACATCCAATGGAAGAAGTGTTCTTAAGTCGAGAATTTCCGCATCAAGGCCCATTTCGGCAACCACGGTCTGCACCACGTGGACCATGGTACCATAAGTCAGGATGGTCAGCGCCTCGCCTTCGCGGACGATTCCGGCCTTGCCCAGTTCGATTCGATAATAGCCTTCTGGAACAGCACTCGCCGCATGTTTCGACCATGGCTCGACCGGGCGGTCATAATAGCCGCTGAACGGGCCGTTATAGATCCGCTTGGGCTCGAAGAAGATGACCGGGTCATTATCTTCAATCGCCGCAATCAGCAGCCCCTTGGCGTCATAAGGACTGGACGGAACAATCGTTTTGATACCGCAGACGTGGGTAAAAAGGCTTTCTGGCGATTGGCTGTGCGTCTGCCCACCGAAAATACCGCCGCCAAAGGGCGAACGGACGGTCATCGGGCAGATGAAGTCACCTGCCGAGCGATAGCGTAAGCGTGCCGCTTCACTGACTAGCTGGTCGAGGCCCGGGTAGATATAGTCGGCAAACTGGATTTCCGGCACTGGCCGCAAGCCATAGGCTGCCATCCCGACTCCTGCACCGATGATGCCGCATTCGCTTATAGGGGTGTCAAACACACGGGCCTTGCCATGCTTGGCCTGCAAACCAGCGGTCGCGCGGAACACGCCGCCGAAATAGCCGATATCCTCCCCCATCAAGACGACATCGGGATCGCGTTCCAGCATGATGTCGAGCGCGCTATTGATCGCTTCGATCATGTTCATGGTTTTGGTGTCAGCCATCATTTCGGCTCCCACTCAGGGCCGAATTTGCGGTGCTGTTCGTCAATCATTTGCGCGCACTGCTCTTTTAGATGCCAGGGCATTTCCTCAAAAACATCCTCGAACATCGTCTCGAACGGCTGGTGCATGCCATGCCCCAATATACCGTTCGCCTCTGCCTCTTTCTGGGTTTTCTTCACCAGATCGGCAAGATCATCGTGCTGCGCCTGATGTTGCTCCTCGCTCCATTCGCCAAGCAGGATGAGGTGCTTCTTCAACCGGTCGACGGGATCGCCGAGTGGCCATTTTTCGAACTCCTTCGCTGCACGGTAGGCACCGGGATCGTCCGAGGTTGAATGGCCCTCAGCGCGATAGGTGAAATATTCGATGAAGGTCGGGCCGTTATTGGTCCGCGCGCGGTCCGCGGCCCAGCGCATCGCGGCATAGACAGCCAGCGGATCGTTGCCATCCACACGCAGCGAGGCAATGCCATAGCCCAGCCCGCGGGCAGCAAAAGTGGTGCGTTCACCGCCTGCAATGCCTGAGAAGGAGGAGATAGCCCACTGGTTGTTGACCACCTGCAGGATGACCGGCGCGTTGTAGACAGCCGCAAAAGTCATCGCACTGTGAAAGTCTCCCTCTGCGGTAGAACCTTCACCGCACCAGACGGCGGAAATACGCGTATCGCCGCGCGACGCGCTGGCCATCGCCCAACCCACAGCCTGCGGATATTGCGTCGCGAGATTGCCCGAAATCGTGAAAAAGCTGCACTCTGGCGCCGAATACATGATCGGGAGCTGGCGGCCCTTCAGATGATCCTGACTGTTCGAATAGATCTGGTTCATCATCCGCACGATTGGATATCCGCGCGTCAGGAGGATTCCCTGCTGGCGATAGCTGGGGAAGCACATGTCATCGCTGGCGAGTGCCATGGCGGTCGCGACCGAGGTTGCCTCTTCACCCGTAGATTTCATGTAAAAGCTGGTCTTGCCCTGCCGCTGCGCGCGGAACATGCGGTCATCGAACGCGCGGGTGAGCATCATATTGCGAAGCATTAGGCGCAACTGATCGGCATCGAGGTTCGGGTTCCAGCTGCCTTTCGCCTGATGATCGTTATCAAGCACACGGACCAGTCCGAATGCCAGTGACTGGATGTCCGCTGGCAAAGACGCCTCGTCCGGACGCGCGACGGAATCAACCGGAGGCACCGCAACGTCGCTGAAATCCGCCTCATCGCCGGGGCGGAATTTAGGTTCCGGAATGTGCAGCCGCAACGGCGCAAGATTGGACTTTTTGCCTGTCATCGCTTCCTCTCGTTCCCTTCACAGGGCTCCACGCGAATCACATTTGTTTATTGTCCGCTCTTGTTAGAATATTTCAAACTCCTTTTTAGGTCAATATCGCTGACCTATACCGCCACGGGCGCAGAAATATGGGCTTGCGGCTGATAATCGAGCACCTCGAAATCCTCGATCTCATAGTCAAAAATGCTTTCAGGCTTGCGCAACAGGTGCAATTTGGGATCGCCTGCCGGCTGACGCGACAATTGCTCTTCGACCAGTTCGGCATGGTTCAGGTACAAATGCACATCCCCGCCCTGCCAAATCAGTTCTCCCGGCTCATATCCACATTGTTGTGCGAGCATCCGGATCAGCATTGATGCGGCGAAAACGTTGAAGCCAAAACCCAGCCCCAGATCACACGAACGCTGGAACAACAATCCACTTAATACGCCATCCGCCACATGGAATTGATAGGTTTTATGACAGGGCGGCAAGGCCATCCGGTCAAGCTCCGCAACATTCCAGCCTTCAAAGATGTGTCGGCGCGAACCCGGATTGCTCTTCAGGCTTTGCACCAACAATTCGATCTGGTTGATGCCCTTTTCCGCGCGGCGATACAGCCCCTGCCCTGCATCCTCATATTTGGGCCAATTCACCCATTGCGCCCCATAGACCGGGCCCAGATCGCCCCATAAATCGGCAAAGTTGATGTCGTCGACGATCCTCTGCTCGAAATCTTCCTGACTAATCTGATCGCCGGTTTCGCGGCGATAGCGTTCGAGCGGCCAATCGGTCCAGATCCGCACCTTTTGCTTCAACAGATTGCGAATATTGGTATCGCCGGTCAGGAACCACAGCATCTCCCGCGCTGCGGTTTTCCAAAAGATGCGCTTGGTGGTCAGCAACGGAATGGCGTTGTCAGCGAGCGAAAAGCGCATTGTCGCGCCGAATAGCGAGCGCGTGCCCACGCCGGTGCGGTCTTCCTGCACTGCACCTTCGGTCCAGATGCGGCGCATCAGGTTCAGATATTGATCTTCATAATGGCTCATTCAGAGCGCCTTCCCCGTCGATTCTGTATACGCTGAAGCTATTCGCAGAACCGGCAATCGGCAATGGCCAGATTATTGCATCTTTACGCTTGAAAGGCTGGAACCGCCCTTCTATAGGCACCGCCTGCCTTGCCGGTCCTGGACCGGCTTCAAGCATCGGTCGGGGAATAGCTCAGCCTGGTAGAGCACTGTCTTCGGGAGGCAGGGGCCGGAGGTTCGAATCCTCTTTCCCCGACCATTTGCTCCATATTGAACCCTCTGAAGTTTTTGCGATTAACCATTCCTTGAGATTGGGTCGCTATCGCGTATTTGATGCACGCGCGCATAGTCATAGTCGACGACAGGTCAACGAACCTGCGCATTTATGCGCAGTTTGTGGCTATGATGGGTCCCAATTTTACTTCGGTTTGTTTTCAAAGCGCAAACAAGGCGCTCGAATGGCTAGAGACTGAAACCGCAGATCTGTTAATCGTTGACTATCGCATGCCCGAAATGACGGGTGCAGATTTCATACGAAAGTTTCGCAGCCGTCCGGACGGCCATGCAACACCGGCCATCATCATTACTGCCCGGCAGGATCGCGAAGTCCGCATTGCGGCGCTGGATGCAGGCGCAACCGACTTTTTGCAGAGCCCTGTAACCGACAAGGAATTCCGGGAACGCGCCATCCTGCTGATCGCGCAGCACCGCAAAAGGGTCGAACTGGAAAATCGTTCGACAAGCTCGTCTTCGACCTCCAGGCCCGCAGGCAGTTCTGGTGGCAACGGCAAGTCGATGCTCGAGCAGATCATCGATACGACACCGATCCTCATCAACGCGACCGACCGCAACGGCAAAATATTGTTCATCAACAGCTATCAGTCGGCGTTGCTTGGCCAAGACATGGACAGCCTCGTCGGCAAGTCCATTTCGGACGTTTTCGAACCGCATCTGGCCCAGCGTGAAGAACGCCGGAACGCGATCATCGTCGAAGGCGCGCAATCCATCCCCAATTATGAGGAAGTCTATCACAGCGATGGCGTGCAGCTGACTTTCCATTGCAACAAGTCACCGCTGCACAATAAAGACGGGCAGGTCATCGGCGTATTGACTTCTGCTGTCGACATCACAGCCCGCAAATTTGCCGAAGAGCATCGCGCGCATCTGGCTTTACACGACATGCTGACAGGGCTGCCCAACCGGGCATTGCTTGCCGAAAACATGCGTCAGACGATTGAGGAATGTGCGGCGACCAACTCGAAAGCAGCGCTTTTGCTGGTAGACCTCGATCGTTTCAAGGTTATCAATGACACGCGCGGGCATCAGGCTGGCGACATTCTGCTCCGCCAGGTAGCGGAACGTATCAACGGTGCGCTCGACAGCAATGAAATTGCCGCACGTATCGGTGGTGATGAATTTGCAGTCATCATCCGCAATATCGAAAGCCCGGATGACGTCAGCCATAAATGCCTGAGTTTGCTAGGCCAGATCGGCAAACCTTACTCGATTGGTGATTCTGACCAATTGATCGGTGCCAGCATTGGCATTGCCTTGATTCCCGATGACAGCGACTCTGCAGATGAGTTGCTGCGTCTTGCCGATCTTGCCATGTATGAGGCAAAGACCAGCGGCCGCAACCGTCATTGCTTCTTTTCGCCCAAGCTGAACCAGATCGCACAGTTCAATGCTGGCGTTGAGGCGGATCTACGTTCTGCATTGGAGAATGACGAATTCGTTCTTGAATATCAGCCCATTGTCGACGCAACCACATCGGAGTTGACGGGACTCGAAGCGCTTCTTCGCTGGCAACACCCAAAGCGTGGCCGGCTGATGCCGAGCGATTTCATGCGGGTTGCCAATGATTCCGGTCTTATCGGTCGGATCGGCAGCTGGGTTATCGGCACGGCATGCCGCCAAATTGCGGAATTCCGCGAACAGGGCATCGAACTGCCGCATATCGCGGTCAATGTCTCGCCGCGCCAGTTTCAGTCGAACAATATGTGCGACGAGATCCTTGCCGAAACCCAGAAATATGACATTCAGCCTGGACAGCTTGTCGTTGAAATTACGGAAGAGTTGCTGCTCGACCAAAGCCAGGCATTGATGGATCAGCTGCACGCTTTGCGAAACAGCGGAATAGAGCTTTCGATCGACGATTTCGGTACCGGTTATTCCTCGCTGCAATATTTGCGCGATCTGCCCGCCAACCGCTTGAAAATCGATCAAACATTCATTTCCCGGATCGAAAGCTCGAGCGTTGATCGGGCGATCATATCGACCATCGCGCATCTTGCGCATGCGCTGGATATGCGAGTCGTGGCCGAAGGTGTTGAGACCGAAACGCAACACATGTTGCTGCGGGCCGCGGGCTGTGACGAGCTGCAAGGCTATCTGTTTGGACGGGCGCTCTCTGTCGAGCAACTCTACGATCGCATTGTTCCGGTCAAGGGCAGCCAGAAACGGCAGTTGAAATGACCGGAACTGCAAACAAAACCACCGGACTGGCACCTGAGCAGGAAATCCTGCTCAACCGCCTCGTCATGGGCACGGCATCGGGGATAACCGTATATTTCCTCGCCTTTGACAGCTTTATACTGACGGCTTTTGTTATCTATCTCTCGCTCAACGCGAGTTTGTTTGCGATGCGGCAGAAGAATATCTGGCCGCAAGAGCGCCGTTGGGTTGCAGCCATCATATTGGACATCGGCATGGCATTTGCCGTGATGATGCGCTCGGCCGAGACCATGTCCTTTTTCTACCCGCTGTTGCTATGGGTCACTTTGGGCAATGGTTTCCGCTACGGTGTCAAATATCTGGTTTTTGCAGCATCCTTGTCTGTTTTTGCCTTTGGCACCGTGGTTTTGACGACCGATTATTGGGCACCCAATCAGGTCCTTGGCTACAGCCTTACGCTCGCACTCGCCGTCATCCCTGCATATTGTTCGACACTTATCCGCAAGCTTTCTAAGGCGAAGGACGAAGCGGAAACGGCGAACCGTGCCAAAAGCTATTTTCTGGCCAGCGTCAGCCATGAACTCCGCACGCCTTTGAATGCCATCATTGGCTATGGCAACCATCTGAAGCAGATGGGCATGCCAAAAAACCAGCATGATATGGTCGATGCCAGCGTGCTGGCTGGCGAACATCTGCTGCACCTGATCGACCAGTTGATCCAGATCGCGCGCAGCGATTCCAACTCGGCCAAGGTCGTGCTCCGCCCATTACGGCTGACCGAATTGTTTACCGAAATACGCGACATCATGCTCGTCAGGGCCGAGGACAAATCATTGGCGCTGCAGATCGCGGCAGAGCCATTTTCTGACCGCTTGGTCGACGGACCAGTCGACATCATGCGCAATATATTGCTCAACCTTACAGGCAACGCCATCAAGTTCACCGAAGCGGGCACGATCGCTGTCAACGGCGGCATCAGGGAACATGACGGAAAGACACGTGTCTGGTTCAGTGTGACTGACACCGGCATCGGCATCATGCATGACGCCGTGGAACGGATTTTCGAGCCCTTCCAGCAAGCCGATGAAACAGTGCTTAACCGTTTCGGCGGAACTGGACTTGGCTTGGCAATTTGCAAGCAGTTGGTGGACCAGGTTGGTGGGCACATTTCGGTTACCAGCCATATTGGCCAGGGCAGCAGCTTTCTGGTCGAAATCCCGGTCACACTTTCCACTGCCGATCAGCAGGAAGCGCCCGCCCCCCAATCCGAAATTACCGCAGCGATACATGTGCTCGCATTAGGCAGTTTTGACGCGGATCTTTTGGCCACAGCCCAATCCGCTGGCAGCTATGTGGTTCGCAACATCAAATGCTCGAACCGCAAGCAATTGTCGGACAGGCTCGAACAGCTCAACTTGGTCGACTTCGACATTGCCATGATCGACGATCGCTTGATCGGCGAAATACCAAATGACGACCCGCTATGGCAGTTGTTCTCGGACGCAGAAGTGGCTGCGGTGCTGGTATCACATGACAAATTGCCCGACCTTCAGGAAATCAGGCTTCGTGCCGCATTTGCCAGTGTGATACCAAGCGATGCGAATTTCGATCAGTTGCGCAGCGCGATCCGGATCGGATGCTCCTTTGCCCACAAACCGCATTTCGATCACAAGTCCGGCAGCGTAGCGCCGCAGATAGCCCAAAATTGCCGTCCACGTGCGGTGCTCGTTGCCGATGACAACCGCACCAATCGGAACATTCTGGCCGCAATTTTGGAATCAGCGGGGCATAGCGTTACACAAGTCTGCGACGGCGACGAAATGCTCGACATTCTTGACCATGAGAGCTTCGACATCGTACTTCTCGACGTCAACATGCCTCGGTTAAATGGTATCGATGCGTGCAAAATGTGGCGGCAGATTGAGGGTGCGCGCAGCCATTTACCCATTGTAGGCGTAACCGCTGATGCCACTAGCGAAACCGAGGCACGTTGCTTGGCAGCGGGAATGGACCTGCGTCTGACCAAACCTATCAATTCAGGGCTGCTTCTTTCGACGATCGAAAAATGCTGCTTCGGCGATGCTGCAGAAGTCGAACTGCCCGGTCCGGTCGAGGATCCGTTACAAATTGTTGTTCCCTTGCAAGGCAAACGGCCTACCGACGGGAATGAAGCGATCGATCCCGAACATATGGACTATCTGCGCTCCATTGGTGACGATAGTTTCGTCGCCAGTATGATTGAGGGCTTTCTCGAAGATGTCGCCGAATGCCGCATCACGCTGGCAAAGTCGGTCGAAGAACGTGACCCGGCCCTGTTCCGCTTTTCAGCGCATGCATTCAAAAGTTCGGCCAACAATATCGGGGCGAAACAGCTTGCTGCGCTCTGTGCGAAACTGGAAAAAGTCACCGAAGCCGATTTTGAGAGCCAGCGGGTCGACTATATGCAACGCATTGAGAACGAACTTCAACGGGCGACCCATGCCCTGCAATCTGGTCAACCGGTACTGGCGAAAAAAGCAGCCACATAGCGGCCCGAGCTAAATCGCTTCCAGACTGCGTTTGATCCTGCGCTCCTGGGCATCGGCCAAACGTTCCATTTTACGCACGTCGGCATCGGTCAACGTCATCGCCGTGTCGGCCCAGACATTGGTGATTTCGAGCAACTCGTCCAATCCAACAGGATTTGCTGCGCGGCGTGCACGATAGACCGCGCGCTCAGCCGCAAAACGATTACGGTTGCGCTGGCAATATTCGACAATGGCTGCTTCGCCCTGCCCGTCTTCGACAAGCACGTCGACAATCCCCATGTCGTACAACTCTTCGGCTGAATAAATCTTGCCTTCCAGAATGAAGGATTCCGCCAGTTTTCTACCCACGCGCCGCAGCAGGAAACTATAGGCACCCATGCCGGGGAACAGATTGAACACGATTTCGGGCAGACCTAGCCGGGCGCTACGTTCGGCAAACAAAATGTCAAACGCCAGCGCGTGTTCAAAGCCTCCACCAAGCGCGTCGCCCTGAACCAGCGCCATTGTAATGATTGGCGCGCCAAAGGCGTTGGAGTTGGCATATTGCATCCGGACGCAGGTTTCGGCGTATTTCCGCATCGCGGGTAGATCACGGGTCCGTATGCACTCGGCAAAATGGCGCAAATCGCCCCCAAGATTGTAAATGCCGGGGGTTTTCGAACCGCACACAAAGTAGCGCAAATCATCGGGCCCGCCATTAGCCGGCACCGCATAGTTATCCGCAACCCAATCCTGAACTTCCTGAACTTCGGCGCCCAGACTATAGGTGTAGCTGGGTCGTCCGCGCTGGTTCATGAAGCACCAGAAAATCTGGTCGCTCTTGTCATGGCGAACGATAATTTCGTCAAATTTCCGACCAACTATCGGAAGACCAAACTGCTCCCCTACCCCGAATTTCGTGGTGGAAATGTTCAGTGATGATCGTCCTGAGCTGTCGGAAACACGGGTATAGGTAGCCATAGCGCTCCTCGAGCGAATTCATTTTGCATGGCCACCCCAACCACGTTCGTCTCTTACCACAAATACAGCCGGTGCAAGTCATAAAAATGGTTAATGCGATTAAGAACATCTACATTACACCAAAGCTTTACAAGCTTTAAGAAAGAGAGCTTCCATGAAATTGATATTTTACACTTAAGTGCATCTCGTTGCGTTTAGTAACACAAACCAACTGAATTTCCGGCTATATGCAAAATGCCGATTTCAGACGGTACCTGCTTAAACCTTGGCCCAGACCCGTTGGCCAGCACCGTTCTGCACGATCTGGCCAGAAGTTCCCACAGGCTCAATTTTACCATCGGTCAGGAAGGCGATCATTTGCGCGTCTGTCACATCGACTTGCGCCAACGTCCGGTCGCCGGACGGTGTCCGCGCCACGACTACGCCGCCTTTAGGGCTACCATCGCGGCCGTAAAAGACCGTGTAGGTTTCGACGCTACCATCGCCAAGATAGTCTTTGATCAGTTCAGGCACGGCTTCTCGTGCTGCATCAGCCTCGGTCTGATAATTGAAGTCCTGCGGAAAAGTCGCAGCTGCAACGGGTTGCTTGGATAGCACGATGCAGTGATTATCGGTCGCAAACCCGCCATTGGCGAACAGAAAGCCGTTTGTACCTTCCTGACGAAGCTTATCAACCATCGAAACGACCGCATGGCTCATATAATTGGCGATCGGCCCGCCACCGAAAGTCAGGCCGCCAAACACTGTCGCTGGCTTATCGACCGGCCAATCGATAATCCTCCGCGCCATTTTGGGGACGCAAGGAAAGCAACTGTACAGCTCGACAAAATCGAAATCTTTACCGCTCATCTGATTAAGCTCGAGAGTACGCCGGATCGACGTTTCCATACTGACGGAACGGTCATAGCGGTCACGGTGCAGGAAACTTGACGCTTCTTTTGCGGCGGCTCCCATGCCAACATAGATCAGCTTGTCTTCTGATATCCCGAGCCTGCGCGCTTCGGCTAGGCTCGCGACGATAAAACCGGCACCTTCATTGACCGATGAATTGGCAACCATCAGCTTGTTATATGGAAAAGCGAGCGGACTGTTTCTTTCAGACGATGTGATGATTTCATCCGGCGATGCGGGTTTGCGAATCCATGCGCCCTCATTCGCTGCAGCAATCTGGCTAAAACGTGACCAGATTTCTCCGCTCTCCCGCTGTGCTTCAGCAAGGGTTTGGCCATACGCCGCCCGGCCTGCATTTTCATACAGTGGATAAACGTCAACGGGCGCATTCAGCCCATGCTGCTGCGCATAGCCAGGTTCACGCTTCGCCTCATTACGAACGCCTTCGAACACATCCTGCTGCGGCGTCGCATGCTTGGCAAGGCGTCCCGCTATCGTCCGTAAAGCTTCGGCTCCGGCAATCGCGGCCAATTTTATTTCGCCTGCCCCGATGCGGTTTGCAGCCTCGTTAAGTAAACGAATGGGCGTATCCCCATGCGGGGCGTCGGATTGATAACAAACTGCAGGAGTCGCCCCCAGCGCTTCGGCCAGTTTCGCATCAAGCGGATTGAGGTGCCGGAAACTGATCTGGTCAACTACCGCAATGCTATCCAGCTTCTTAAGCAATGTGACCCCGGTGTCCGCTTCGGCCCGCTTCAGGGCCTCAACCATCAACCCCAGCGGATCGAGCCCATTGTCAGGGTCTTCTGGACGGTCATTTATTTGGCCTACACCAATAATTACGGGAATGCGTTCGCTGTCAGTCATTGCCCCTTTGAACAAATGCATAGCCTCTGCGCAACAGGCAATTAATCGATCGGTTAAATTTTGTTTGGTTGCAGCGATTCCGCACCTTGGCCGATTTTTCCAATACATACACGCAAATGCATTGAATTCTGCGCAAATCCATCAATTAAATTCAGGTGCACATAATGCGGCATTACCTATCGCCATTGGCTGGTATCATCCTAACGTTTAGCGCAGTTGCTGAGGTTTCAGCTTCAAAACCATCGCAACGCACTGTTCTGCTTACGCTTGATGCAGCGTCGGACGAAATCGTCGACAAACTGATCGAGCAAGGCGAATTTGATGCCCGGGGCTTCATTGAGAAAAGCCGAAAAAGTGGCCTTAGTGCAGATGAGTTGGTGCCAATAAATGTCGCAAGCACCGGTCCGTCGCATGTCGCGATTTTTTCTGGTGCAACTCCTGAAGTATCCGGTGTTGTAGGCCAATCATTCACATCGCGCAAAGACCCAATGCCCAAAGGCACCGACGCCTTTGCCTATGTCAGTGATGCCGAAACCATCGTTGCCACCGCCCACCGACAGGGAAAACGCACGGCCTGTATAGCTGCACCTGGGTTTGACGGCCGAACGCCCAATTACACCTGCGACTATATGCTTGGGTTCGTCCAAAGCGCACAAGATTCACTGCTGATACAGTTTGAACCTGTGTCAGACGAAAGCCAAACCAATACGAATGCTGCATCACCGAAATCGGCGGGCAAACTGCTTAAAGTGAAATCTTCTGCTTCGTCATTACCGACGGCCATCACAAATTCCAGTTTTTCACTTTCGCTTGTTGATAACAAAATGAATGACGACGTGCCATTTGACACGGTGCAAATCCATCTTCCTGATGGAACCCAACACAAGCTTCCTATGGACCGAATCTTTCCCTTTCAGCGCTACGAAAATGGTACGCTCGTCACAAACGCACTTTGGCTCAACAGATTTGATCCAGCGACGGGTCAAGTCGACCTCTATTGGGGCCAGCCCTATCAAACAGTGGCGAACGCCCCCATGATGAAAGCAGTCATCGAACAGCTTGGGGCCTGGCCAGGTACGTTGGATGCGCGCGGGTTTCATGCCGGGCGCATTAATGAAGCTGGTTTTGATGCGCTGAATGACTATCAGGCCAAATATTCCGTTGAGGCCGTCGCACTGTTGCTAAAGCAAAATGATTGGGACTTGCTCATTGGCTACATTCCGTATCTGGATACGGTAAAACACGAATATCTCGTAACTTCTCCGCTGCAACTCGACTATGCAAGCAAGTCAGCTCGCTATTCCGAGAAGGTGAATGAAGCATATGTGAAGCTAGACCGATGGCTCGGTGAAATTACCGGACAAGCTTCTGCCGCGGGCACAAATTTCGTGATCGCATCGGATCATGGCATGGTGCCGACGCATACCGTCGTCGCGATTTCGGGGCTGATTGAAAGCTGGGGCTATTCCGTTCAAACCAGCGATCCAGACGTGGGGATTTTCACATCCGGTGCATCAGCACACATCTACATAAATAATAGAGACGAGTCGGTAGGTGGTGTAAGCGCGGTCAGAAAGCGCCAGATAATCGACGATTTGTTCCAAAAATTTCGCGCTCTCAAAGACCCGACAGATCGAAATGTTTTCACGATCGTGAAAACCAAAGAACAGCTTTCAGAGCTTGAACTGGGTAACCAGGAAACATCGGGCGATCTTTTTATCAGTGCTGCTGCAGGATTCAGCCTCGACACCCGCAGACCGCCAACGTCCCGAATATTTCTCCCGATTTCGTTCGATCGAAAAATTCTACAAGATGCGGGTCTGACAACTGCTGAAGTAGAGCATGTCGCTGGTAGCTTTTTCAATCGGGGGAGTCCAGGTGCACACGGCCATGTTGCCGGAACCGAGGGTATCGCCGCAATACTATATGGCCTGGGCCCAAACATCGCCAAGGTGAAAGTCGGACGAATTCATAGTTTGCAAATAGCCCCAAGCATCGCATGTCTGTTGGGAATTGCCGCTCCGACGACCGCACGTGCCCCTGCAGTAACAGGCTTCTGCAAGTGACTAGCTAATCTTTCCGTTTCCCAGTTCTGGAGCACAGCCATATTGCTTTCTCACTATGGGGTATTCAGATAGTTTCGAGAATTTGGCACGGGGGCTGCCTAATCCACGACGCGGCTGGGCGGGACAGCTGAAGTGGAAAGCCGACCCTCTGGGGGAGTATCGATGGATAGATCTGGATGGACTGCTTTCCAAAGTCGCTGATGCCATATGGATTTACGGCGACGGCGGACGGACAAACTCCAGGCAATTGCTGGTACCGCATTGGAAAACCTGTCTCGCGATAATTCGGAAATGGGACCCTGAAAAAACGGGGATTACCGAGGTTCAAATTGTCGCTTTGGGACCGGTAAAAACTCCGCGATGGAACCATGCCGGTGAAACGTCGGAAATTATAGCAGTGCGGCTGCATCCCGAGGCCGTAGAGCCCATCATCGGATTACGTCCTTTAGACCTTGTGGATCAAGATGTCATGGTCCAGCCACGATTCGATTTCGATCCGGTCCGGCGACCGGCTGAAAGCGGGGCAACCGCTGAACAAGTGGCCTTGGCACTGATACAATATTTGGCGAAATCACGCGCCGCAATTCAATTCCCACACTCGAAAGCGTCACTTGCAGCGGCCTTTATCAGGCAATCTCAAGGGCAAGCTCGGATTTCTCATCTAGCAAAGACACTCGACGTCCCGATGCGAAGTTTTCGGCGCGCATTTGAACAGAACGTCGGACTAGCTCCCAAACATTATGCCCGAAATGTTCGCTTGATGAAGTTTCTGCTGCGTGCCGATGAATTCGAACGTCCCAACTGGTCCGCATTCGCACAAGACTTTGGCTATTTCGACCAAGCCCATATGATTCAGGACATTACGTTATTAGCGGGAGTTGGCCCTGCGCAGCTGTACCGATCACGAAGATATAGTGGGGGTACAGCACCCTAAACGGGTGTTGGAAAGTGGCGGACAGACAGGGATTCGAACCCTGGGTACCATTACTGGCACAACGGTTTTCGAGACCGCCCCGTTCGACCACTCCGGCATCTGTCCGCACGTCTTTCGGGCTTTGGTCGATACCCAAAAAGGGCGCGCCCGTGCGACAGAGCGCGGCCATTAGCGAATGAATTCGGATTTGCCAAGCGCAAGGTTGCATCAAAGTGAAACCGATACGATATTGGCGCCATGATTTCGAATCCTGACATGCCGGTTATCGCCGAAGCGCTATTTTCAATAGGTGATGTCGTACGCCATCGTGTGTTCGATTTTCGCGGTGTCGTTTTCGATATCGATCCTGTCTTCGGCAACAGCGAAGAATGGTATCAGGCGATCCCTGAATCGGTCCGCCCGCGCAAGGACCAGCCCTTTTACCACCTGTTCGCCGAAAATGCCGACAGCAGCTATGTGGCCTATGTCAGCCAGCAAAATCTGGTGCCGGATGCCGAAAATGGGCCGATCAATCACCCTTCGGTTGAGGGCTATTTTGAACCCTGGACGGGCGAACGCTACCGACTTCCTGCTTTCATGCGCCAATAGTCGCTAAATCGGTTTCATCGATTTGATCCAAGCGCCGAGCAGCGCCACGCCTTCGTCATGGGCCGAGGCGCGGCCAAGCTCTGGCATGGCAATGCCGGGATCCACACTCTTCATCCGATAGGTCAGGATTGATCTCTCGGGATGGCCAGGTTCGATAACGAAATCGAAATTGCCCGATCCCCTGCCCGCTGCAACCGGACGTTTGCCGATGCCCAGTGCAGCCGGATTGCGTTCATGATCGTCGTAAAACAGGCCTGAATTGGACGCAGAGCCGGTTGGCTTATGGCAATGTCCGCAGTTGACGCGCAGATAAGCCAGTGCGCGTTCCTCGACCGTGCCGGACTTGGCGTCATCCCATTTGGCTTCGGCTGCAGGCAGGCTCGATGGCAGTTCTCCACGCTTGGCGAAGTTAGCGCGCGCTTTCGCAGTTTCAAATGCCAGATTTTGCCAGACCGGCCCGACAGGCATTACCGCATCTTTGGTCGAATGGCATTGTTTGCACTGGTTCTTGTTGGGAACGGCATAGCTAATCGCCATTTTTGCACCGTCGGCTTTTGCAAACTCAACTGCCTTGCGCGCACCGCCAATTTTCAATGTAGCGTCTTTGCCATCAGCATTCCAGACGTAGGGCAACGCCACCCAGCCTTCGGCACGATGCAGCAGCAGTCGGGTTTCGATGATATTGAGGTTGCCGGCGGCATCGTGATAACCAAAGCTCTTGATTAAGGCGCTGCCGACGGGGAACTGCAACCGACCTGTTTGGTCAACCGTATAACTCTTACCCGGAGGCATATAGAGGAAGCGCTGCTTTTCCGCATAATCGCTGAACAACGGTGTGCGTAGCGCATAGGGAAGCAACGCCGCCGATGGTTTCGATGCCGCGCCGTCAAAAAACCCGAAGCTGGAGAGCAACGCCGGATTCTCGGCTGACATTATGGCTGCTTCGGCAATCTGCGCCGAAGTTCCCTTCACCGATACCGTCAACGCCAGACAAGCGATCGCCGCCAGCAACAGCCGCATTAGCGAACCACAGCCTCCATGCTCTCGGGCAGGCGGATGCGCGGCAATTCCGGGGGGAGATTGGCGGTCGTCTGGAGCATAGTCGGTTGAGCACTTTCGGGCGTTGCGATTAAATCGGTCAGACCCAATGACAATGCTGGAACGGGATCGGCGATTACCGGCCTAGCGGCATCACCGCCCGCACCATCCCAGAAGATAGGCGGCAGGCTTCCGCCTAGTGCCTGTGCGATCTGCTGGCTGCCGGGGAATTTCGGGTCCCAACCCGCCTTGTCATGCTGGTTACCCCATATGGCGACGCCTCTGGCAATTGGATCATATTTCGGATCGTTCTGCGGATAACGATAGCCGACCACCATGATGTTGGCCGTGCCATTCTGGCCAAGCATATTGTCAAACACATGCACATTCCGGTTTGCCATCACCATCACACCGGTACCGGTCGGCACATTGGCGACGATATTGCCCTTTGGTGCAAAATTGGGTGTCGAGTTGTCGACGACGACATTTTCGAAAATGCGCACATTCTTGCCGCCCATCTGCAGCAGGTTGGGCAGATCGAACACCAATATGCCGCCCGTGTTGCGGGTTGTCAGATTGTCATGAACATCGGCGTCGTAGCTATTCTCAATCTCGATGCCCGCGACATTTTCCAGCGCAACCGAGTTGCGCACCACTATGTTACGTGACTGGCCGACATAGATGCCCGCATCCGAAGCACCGCGCACCAACACGCTATCCACGAGCACATCCTGGCTTTCAACCGGATAGATGCCATAGGCTCCGTTGGTTTCTTTTGGCCCGCCGGTCCATTCGACGCGGAGCTGATAGTAAACGATGCGGTCAGCACCCTTGGATTTAATGCCGTCACCCTTGGTGTTTTCCACCGCAAAATCACGCAGGACAACATCGTCAGAGGTCACCAGCAAGCCTTCGCCAGCACCTAATTGGCCAGTGAAGTCCAAAATTGTCTGGCCGCTTCCCTGCCCCTTCACCGTGACCTTGGCGACATCAAGCGACAGTCCATCGGTTAGCCTGAACCGTCCGCTGCCCAGTTCGACCACGTCGCCCGGCACTGCGCCAATTAGCGCCTCTTGCAAACGCGCTTGCGCATCGTCCCCAGCAGCGACCGAAATGGTTTTGGCGAAAGCTGTCGTGCTTGCAAATGCAAGGCTAACAGCGATGATGGCGTGAACGCCTTTGTCCCTCATCCTCATGTACCAAGTCTGCAATATCCGGACAGACTTGCCAAGGGCTTACGTCAGGGTGCGTCACCGAAAATCCAGTCGACGCCGGCATCGGCATGGATTTCCGCGCTGTCATAAATGGGCAGCACATTCGCCTTGGTATCGACGATCATGCCCAATTCGGTGCAGCCAAGTACCACCGCATCCGCACCATCCTTGTCGATTTCGGTGATCATGGTTTTGAGCGCGCGTTCGGAATTGCGCACTACCTGCCCCGCCATCAGCTCTTCATAGATGATGCGGTCGAGCTCCTCGACATCATCGGCCTCCCAGGGAAGCAGAGTCACGCCATGCTTGACGAGACGCTGGCGATACCAGTTTTCGGCCATCACGTTGCGCGTTCCGATCAATGCTGCGGATTCGACGCCGTCGGCCTTCATCTTCTGACCAACCGCGTCGGCGATATGCAAAACCGGCACCTTTACCGCATCCGACACCCGATCATGCACCTTGTGCATGCTGTTGGCACCAATCAAGATGGCTGTAGCGCCGCCTTCTTCCAGCCGTTTAGCAGATGCTATCAAGACTTCTGCCACCCGATCCCAATCCTGATCGGTTGTAGCCTTGGCAAGATCACAAAAATTGAGATTGTCGAGGATCATCGGCGCGCTGCACATAGCATTGGCGCGGCGCTGCACCTGCTTGTTGATCCGACGATAGTAAAATTCGGTCGAATACCAGCTCATTCCGCCGATCAGGCCGATTTTGCGCATGTTGAACTTCCCAATAACTGAATCGAATCGCCCCGGTCAAAAGGCCGGGGCGAATTGTTGGTTCAGGGGATAGCGCGTTGCAGCTTAATGCTGCAAGGCCTTCACAATATCGTCGACCATTTTCTTCGCATCGGCGAGCAGCATCATCGTCTGGTCCATGTAGAAGACATCGTTGTCGACGCCGGCATAGCCCACGCCGCCCATGCTGCGCTTGATGAAGAACACCGTCTTGGCTTTGTCGACATCGAACACTGGCATACCATAAATAGGCGACGATTTGTCGGTCTTTGCCGCCGGGTTGACCACATCGTTCGCGCCGATGATGAAGGCAACATCGGTCTGAGCAAACTCGCTGTTGATATCCTCCAGCTCGAACACCTCATCATAAGGTACATTGGCCTCTGCCAGCAGTACGTTCATATGGCCGGGCATACGCCCTGCAACCGGGTGGATCGCATATTTGACGCTGACGCCTTCCTTTTTGAGGAGGTCGGCCATTTCGCGAAGGGCATGCTGCGCCTGTGCCACTGCCATGCCGTAACCGGGGACGATGATGACGCTTTCGGCCTGGCTCATCATATAGGCGGCGTCCTCAGCAGAGCCGCGCTTCCATGGGCGGTCAACTTTCGCCGCGCCACCGGCAGCTGCGCCCGAATCTGCACCGAAACCACCTGCAATCACCGAAATGAAACTGCGGTTCATCGCCTTGCACATGATGTACGACAGGATCGCACCAGACGAACCCACCAGCGCGCCGGTGATAATCATCGCGCTGTTATGCAGCGTGAAGCCCATCGCCGCCGCTGCCCAGCCTGAATAGCTGTTGAGCATCGATACCACGACCGGCATGTCTGCGCCGCCAATGGGGATGATCAGCAGAAAACCGATCAGGAAGGAAAGAGCAACGATAGTCCAGAAAACCCATTCGGTACCGCTGGTGGGTTGGATCGCAAAATAGGTGGTCAACGCAATTATCGCAGCCAGCGTCCCCAAGTTGATGATATGTCGTCCTGGCAACATAATCGGCGCGCCCGACATCTTACCTGCCAATTTCAGGAATGCGATTACCGAGCCCGAGAAGGTGATCGCACCAATGGCGACCCCAAGCCCCATTTCAATCCGACTTACGGTCAGGATTTCCCCGTTACCATCCAATATACCAAAGGCTTCCGGATTCAGATAGGCAGCAACACCAACCAGTACGGCCGCCAATCCGACCAATGAGTGGAACGCCGCCACCAGTTGCGGCATGTCTGTCATCGCAATCTTGCGCGCGGTTACAATGCCAATCACTGCACCAATGGCAATAGCCGCCAATATCTGGCCCAGCGTTCCAAAATCAGGGCCAACATAGCTGTTCTGCAAATCGCCTTCGATCATCGGCATATGGGTGTACACCGTGGTCACCACCGCAATCAGCATCCCCGCCATACCGAAACGATTGCCGCGGCGTGAGGAGGCAGGTGAGCTCAGCCCGCGCAATGCGAGGATGAAGAATACCCCGGAAACAAGATAGGCAAGCAAGGCCCATGCGGGAACGGCTGCATGTTCCATGTCTTACTTGTCCTTTTTCTTGTACATGGCGAGCATGCGTTCGGTCACCGCAAAACCACCAAAAATGTTGATGCTGGCGAGAACCACGCCAAGCAAACCCAGCCATTTTGCCCCGGGTGCACCAGAAGCTGCGGCAATCAAAGCACCGACAATAATCACTGAGGAAATCGCATTAGTCACCGCCATCAACGGCGTATGCAGCGCGGGCGTGACCGACCAAACGACATAATAGCCAACAAAACAGGCCAGCACGAAAATCGACAGGATTGAGATGAAGTCCATAATATATCTCCGTCAGCCCAATAGCCGCTCGTTCACAACCTTACCGTCCTTCGTCAGGCGGATGGCTGCAGTGATTTCGTCATCGTCCGGCAATATCGGCCTGCCCGCTTCCTTGTCCCAAAAAGCCGAGAGGAAGTTGAAAAGGTTGCGCGCGAAGAGCGCAGATGCAACGGCGGCAAGGTGCGCGGGGGTGTTCGAATAGCCGATGATCTTCACGCCATGCTTGATGACAACTTCGTCGGGCTTTGAACCTTCAACATTTCCGCCCTGCGCAACTGCCAGATCGAAAATCACGCTGCCCGGTTTCATCGACGCGATCTGCGCATCGGAAATCAGGCGCGGCGCGGCCCTTCCCGGGATCAGCGCTGTGGTGATGACGATGTCCTGCTTGGCGATATGGCCCGACACCAGCTCGGCCTGCGCCTTTTGATATTCGGGCGACATTTCGGTTGCGTAACCGCCCGCACCTTCACCTTCGATGCCAGCTACATTTTCAACGAAAATTGGCTTTGCTCCGAGGCTTTCAATCTGTTCCTTGGTCGCCGAACGGACGTCTGTGGCGGAAACAACTGCGCCCAGACGGCGGGCCGTCGCTATCGCCTGAAGGCCAGCGACACCCACGCCCATGATGAATGCCTTGGCGGCGGTAATTGTGCCTGCAGCCGTCATCATCATCGGAAAGGCGCGACCATAGGCTGCGGCGCTATCGATAACGGCTTTGTATCCCGAAAGGTTGGACTGCGAGGAGAGTATATCCATCGATTGCGCGCGGGTGATGCGCGGCATGAATTCCATGGCAAGAGCTTCGACACCGGCTGCTGCATAGGCATCAACGCGTTTGCGCTGACCGAACGGATCGAGCCCGGCGACGAGCCAAGCACCCTTGGCAGCACCTTTCAGCGCCTTGGGATCGGGGCCCTGAACACCCAACAGGATATCCGCGTCTTTGGTGACTACGGCTGCAGTTCCGATGGTTGCGCCGACGGCTTCATAGTCTGCGTCGGCAACAGATGCGTTTTCACCCGCACCTTTTTCAATCGCGACACTCGCCCCGAGGCCAATGAATTTCTTGACGGTTTCAGGAGAGGCCGCGACCCGTGTTTCTCCGGGCGCGGTCTCTTTGAGAACAGCGATTTTCGCCACGTTATGCGATAACCAGAACGACTATAGCAGTGACGATTACAGCAGCGATGGTTCCCCATTTCAGCAGCGACAGAAAGCCCGTATAGGTTTCGCTTGCTGCACGGATATCCTGATTTCCAGCCAATTCAGCCTCCCTTTGCTTGATACCCGTCGAAACGGGCCACAGCCGCTCTTAACCAGCTACACAAAATTGCTCAAGCGTCACGACGACAGAAATGTTGTTGCATGCTTAATTGGCTCTTTACCTCTTCTTGCTACGGCAATTGTTCACCTCGCCCTGCATGGACAGAGAATGGCTGAAAAAGAAACGCGACTATTGATGCTTGTAGACGACGAGCCTGCCCAGTGCAGGCTGGTGTCGGCTATCGCTGGTCGCGCAGGCTGGCGGACGATTTTTGCCCGCGACGCCGAAACCGCGATCGCCATGCTGGGAACGCAAGAAGGGATGATGCTCGACGCGATCATCATCGACCAATGGGTGCCGGGTTCGGATTCGGCTGGCCTGATCGCAGAATTGAAATCGCGCCGTCCTGCTTTGCCGGTTCTTTTGCTCACCGCAATTGGTTCGACCGACAGCGCGATTGATGCCATGCGCGCTGGTGCTTCCGATTATATCATCAAGCCGGTGGCCGCCGAACGCCTCATCGCAGCGCTCAGCCTCGCGGCGACCCATGCGCGCAATTTCGGCGAACTAATCCCGCTGACCGAAAAGATTTCACAGCCGCTCGGCTTTGACGAAATTATCGGCACAGCTCCCGCATTCCGCACAGCTTTGGCGATTGCGGCAAAGGCCGCCCGTAGCCGCGCGCCCATCTTTATCGAAGGCGAAGGCGGCGTCGGTAAGGAAGTTGTTGCCGACGCAATACATGCTGCCAGCCCGCGCGCGCGCATGCCCTATTTGAAGGTTAACTGTGCAGCGATTGCACCCAATCTTTTGGATTCGGTTCTGTTCGGCCACGAAAAAGATGCTTTTACCGGCGCTTTCGACCGCCGCGTTGGTATATTCCAGCAAGCCGAAAATGGTACAGTTTTCCTCGACGAAATCGACCAATTGCCGCTGGAAACGCAGGTCCGCCTCGTCCGTTTACTGACAGAAGGCGAGATCCAGCCTTTGGGTTCTCCCCATAGCTATCGCATTGACGTGCGCGTCATCACCGCCTGCAACCAGAACCTCGCTGCGAAACTCGCCGACGGCAGCTTCCGCGAAGACCTGTTCTACCGCATCAACGTCGTGCAGTTGCACATCCCTGCCCTGCGCGAACGGATCAGCGACATTCCGGCACTTGCCCGACATTTTCTGGGTCGTATGGCAAGCCAGCCCGGATTGCGCAGTCTGGGTATCACCGATGAAGCGCTGTCGTTGCTCAAGGACTATAATTGGCCGGGCAATGTCCGCCAGTTGCAAAGCGCACTTTTCCGCGCCGCAGTGCTGTGCGACCGTGACGCGCTGACACCCGATGAATTTCCACAAATTGCAGCCGCTGTCGGCAAACGCACCGTAAGCACAGCCGCGATGAATGACGGCATTGGCGTGACGCTATACGAGAAGGATGGCAATTTGCGTCCGCTGGAAGAAATCGAGGCTGATGTGATCCGCCTCGCCATCGGTCATTATCGTGGTCGCATGACCGAAGTTGCGCGGCGCCTCGGCATTGGGCGCTCGACGCTGTACCGCAAACTGGCCGATCTTGGCATCGAAAGCAGCGCGGCTTAATTCTTACCGAAGATCAATGTGGTCACCCACCACCCGCTGAGCGATGCGGAGCCCGTCAACACAGTTCCCCAGATTATATCGAGCACCGTAACCTTGGTGCTCCAAACCTTCAGCGTCGCATAATTGGTCAGATCATAGGTCATATAACAGAAAAAGCCGAGCAACGCGCCCCAGAGGAGCGCGGTTTGCCACTTGCCGCTGTGCAGCGCAGGCCCGACCGCAAAGATCATCATGCCCAAAATATAGAACAGGTAAAAGGCGACTGCTGGGCCGATCCGGAACCCGCCTTGATACATCAGTTCGCCGATTTCGGGTTTGTAGAGACGCTCGTACATCGTCCGCAGCCAGACACTGTCGATCAGCGCGAAGGAAACGCCCGTTGCAATATAGGCGACAATATATTTTGCGATCATACTTCAATCTCCTGACGTGCAGGATAGCATCTGGATCAACGCAAACGATACGGGCGAAACCCGCCGCCTAGCTTGCCGTCAACGCAGCGTCGCGCAGCCCGCGCCAGACGTGAATGGCCTGCACCGTCTCCGGCACGTCATGGACACGAACGATATGTGCGCCTTGCTCCACTGCCTTCATCGCGAGGAAAATCGAGCCGCCCAACCGCGCGTCGGCGGGGGCCTCGTTTGACAGGGCACCTATCATGCGCTTTCGACTGGCCCCGAATAGGACGGGACAACCGATGCCATGAAACAGAGACAGATTGTTTGCCAGTGTCAGATTGTCGGATAGCGATTTGCCGAAACCGATGCCGGGATCGACCAATAAACGGTCACGCGTAATCCCGGCTGCCACCAACGCCTCTACGCGCTCCTCAAGCCAGTCATACACATCGAACAGCACGTCATGATAGCCGTCACTCTTGTGCGGATCGCTCGACTGGCTAGGTGCGTGCATCAGCACAATCGGGCAGTTGCTTGTTTTCGCAACCTCAAGCGTGCGATCATCGAACAGCAAGGCCGAGATATCGTTGATCATCTTCGCACCCGATTGCAAGGCAGCCTCCATCACCGCGGCCTTGCGGGTATCAATCGAAACGGCGTGGCCCGCTTTGGCCAAGCGTTCGACCACGGGTTGCACCCGCTTGATCTCGTCGCCTTCCCAGACCAGCGGAGCGCCGGGACGGGTAGATTCGCCACCAATGTCGATAATGGCTGCACCAGCAGCTGCCATTGCACCGCCAGTCTGAGCTTGCGTTTCCGGATCGTCACCATGCTTGCCACCATCGGAGAAACTGTCCGGCGTACAATTCAAAATACCCATTACACGCGGCTGATCGAGCAAGACGGTACGTGCACCCATTTTGAGTGCAGGGCGCGGCGAAGTGAGGTTTGAATATTGTGATCGAGCCTTGTCAGCCAACTCTGCTGGCAGACCAACTAGATGCGCGTCCAAATCCGTCAAAGGCAGGAGCGCCTTTGACGCACGCTTGCCGTCCTCGGTTTCAATCACCTCAACCGCAGAGAAAAAGACCATCGTTCCGGCAAGCCGCGCGGCCTGCCCGTCAAAACCGATGGGCGTTTCGATGAATGCGCAGGGCCTTAGGTAAATCTGCCTCACGGCTCGTTGGCGAGCAGATAATTCTGCCGCAACTCGTCAATTACTTTCAATTCGCCCTCTCGGGTCTGATAATACCAGAACATCCAGCCATTGCAGCTCGGCGCATTCTGCACCAGCGCGCCGATTTTGTGGATCGAGCCATATTTGTTGTTCCACACGAGTGAGCCGTCAGCCCGGACAATCGCACCAAAGCGACGCTTCTTGTCGGTCAATTGCGCGCCAGCCCGCAAATAGCCATTCTCGACCAATTGGCCAAAGGCAACCCGCGGTTGCGACTTGGGCGATTGCATCGTTTCGAGCGAACTTTCATCGAGCGGCAGCGCCATTTCGATCCGCTCTTCGGCGACCTTGCAATAGGTGCTGTCTCGCTCGCAGCCGATCCAATGGCGTTGCAGCCTCTTCGCCACCGCACCCGTGGTGCCAGTGCCGAAAAAGGGATCGAGAACGACATCGCCTGGATTGGTGCAGGCAAGAAGGATGCGATAGAGCAATGCTTCCGGCTTTTGCGTCGGATGCGCCTTGGTGCCGTTGAGCTTCAAACGCTCCTTGCCGCCGCAAATCGGGATCACCCAGTCCGAACGCATCTGCAATTCATCGTTCAGTGTCTTCATCGAACGATAATGGAAAGTGTAGCGCGCCTTTTCACTCTTCGCCGCCCAGATCAGCGTTTCATGCGCATTGGTGAACCGCGTGCCTTTGAAATTCGGCATCGGGTTCGACTTGCGCCAGATGATATCGTTGAGAATCCAGAAACCCTGGTCCTGCAACGTCGCGCCGACGCGGAAAATATTGTGATAGCTGCCAATAACCCACAAGGTGCCGTCGGGCTTCAGGATGCGCCTCGCCTCAGCCAGCCATTCTTGCGGTGAATTTGTCATAAGCCGCGAAATTATCGAACTTGTCCCAATCATCATCGACCGCATCGACCTGGCTGCCATCGGGGCGCTGAAGATCGCCGCCGAGCTGGAGATTATAGGGCGGATCGGCAAACACCATGTCGACGCAGGCGTCAGGAAGCGAGCGCATCGCCTCGATGCAATCCATCTTCAGGATGCTGTCGAGCGGCAAGCTTGCCTTGTCGACTTTCGCGACCTTGGTTGCGGCTTTCGGTTTAACCGCAATTTTTTCCATAACACCCATTGAACGAGGCTCCCCGCCTGAACAGCGTAAATCAGGGGTCCGCGATGAGTCTTCGAGACTCGCAGGTCAAGCAGTTTCGATTGCTGCGACTCGTTGGATTCCCGTGCGGAATCGCAAATCTAGGCGGAACGAAAGGAGTCCGGCACAAGATATGGAGTCTCGCGATTCCTGCATGACTCAATCCCTAGTGGTGTTGCCCGAAAGACTCACCCATGAAGATTTTACATTCAGTTACAGTAATTCCAGCTGCGCGACTGGGGCAAAACTCCGGCGATGCAGAGGCGTCGGCCCCAAGCGACGCAGCGCTTCGAGATGCCCGGCAGAACCATAGCCCTTGTTGGAGGCCCAGCCATAGCCGGGGTGCATCGCGTCATAACTGCGCATCAAACGGTCGCGATGCTCTTTGGCGATGATGCTGGCGGCCGAGATTCAGGGGTGGATAGCATCGCCGCCAATTACTGCTTGTGCAGTGTAACGCCATTTAGGCAGACGATTGCCGTCTACCAGCACTTGTAACGGCTCAACCGCTAGTGCATCGACCGCGCGCCTCATCGCAAGCATCGTTGCCTGCAATATGTTGATACTGTCGATTTCCCCGACATCGGCGACGCCGATCGCCCAGCGACAAGACGCCTTGATCTGCGCCTCCAATTGCTCGCGCTTTTTAGCACTCAGCTTCTTGCTATCGTCAAGACCGTCTATCCCGCCTTCGCAAAGCACAACAGCGGCAGCTACTACCGGACCGGCCAATGGTCCCCTGCCTGCTTCATCAACGCCAACAATCATATGCGCCAGGCTGGATAGCGACGGTTCTCGCCTGCACTATACAGGCAGACAATATTGCCCGACGGATCGAGCAACCGCGCCTCGCGCCAGCCCCAGCTTTCATCCTGTGGCATCTGCTCGAAGGCAAAGCCCTCGCTCAGCAATTCGCTCACCCAGGCATCAAGTCGCTTGCTTTCGAAATAGACGACGGTCGAGGTGGCGATATCCTGACTTTCGTGGATCGAGAAGGTTGCGCCATTGGGGACCTCGAACCGGGCATAGCCGTTCGACGGGCTGTCAACGATCTGCTGCAAGCCCAGCGCTTTGTAGAAATCCACCGCCGCCGCATAGTTGGTGCAACCCACCGTCACCTGATTGAGCGAAGGCCCTTCGACCATCGCATCCTCACGCACATATTGGTGCCCCATCGGTCCATGCCCCTGCCCCAGCCCCGGCGCATCGTGGAGAGCAAGTCGAACAAACAGGCGTGCTCGCTCGATAGACTGCTCAAGCGTAATGCCCTGACCCAATCCGGTCGCAATAGCACTGGCGAGCGTGCAGCCAGTCCCGTGCGTGTTGCGCGTCTCGATCCGAGGTTCGGTCCAATCCACGCTTTGTCCCTCGGCCAGATCGAGGCGATCCACTATAAGGTCGCCCTCTGCATGCCCGCCCTTGATGAGCAGCGGAATGTGTCGTTCGAGCAAGGCCTCACGCCCGCCCAAAGCTTCCAACTCGGGCAGGTTAGGCGTCGTCAATGTCGCAAGCCGCATCAGTCGTTCGAAAGCAGAAATGGTATCATCATCGGCAAGGATTGCCCCGCTGCTCGCGACCATGACCGGATCGAATACTATCGGGCAGGTCAGTTCGGACAGGCTGTCCGCAACCGCATGCGCGGTTTCTGCACTACCAATCATCCCGATCTTGACTGCATCTACGCCTATGTCGCTGACTACCGCCGCGATCTGGTCGATCACCATTTGCGTCGGGATCATATGGACCGCATCGACGCCCAGTGTATTTTGCGCGGTGATGGCGGTCACCGCTGTCATCGCGTGGCCACCCAGCATGGTGACGGTCTTGATGTCCGCCTGTATGCCGGCCCCGCCGCCGCTGTCGGAGCCAGCGATGATCAGGATGCGTGCGGTGTTCATCCCTTATACTTTCTCTCGGTTGAAGCTGGATATTTTTCCAGAAGCTTTGCCGAGCGTGTGGGCCTGTCAAGCAGTTCACCACCACAATTGGGGCAGCGCTCGTCGAGCGCATCGGCACATTCGGCGCAGAAAGTGCATTCGAACGAACAAATGAAAGCGCCGCCGGATTTTGCCGGCAAGTCGACACCGCAGCGTTCGCAATCGGGGCGCATTTCGAGCATCAGGCGGCCTCCTCGACTGCTGCACAGATACGGTCAACGACAGCACGCACCTGTTTTGCATCGTCACCTTCGGCCATAACACGGATCAACGGTTCGGTGCCTGATGGACGAATGACAAGGCGCCCGGAACCCTCCAACTCCTTTTCCGCCTCGGCAATTACCGATTTTAGCGAAACATTCTCCAGTGGCGTGCCACCCGAATAGCGTACGTTTTTGAGCAGCTGCGGAACCGGATCGAAGAGATGCAGCAATTCACTGGCCTTCTTTCCGCTCTCGACCAGTTCGGCGAGAACCTGCAGCGCGGCTATGGTTCCGTCACCGGTAGTGGCATGGTCGAGCATGATCATATGCCCCGATTGCTCTCCTCCGACATTCATCCCACGCGCGCGCATTTCTTCCAGCACATAACGGTCGCCAACCTTGGCGCGGACCAGTTCGAGATTCTGGCTTTGCAAATAGCGTTCAAGACCGAGGTTCGACATCACCGTTGCGACAATGCCTTTCCCACGTAACAAACCATTGCGGCTCATCGCGGTTCCGAGCAGTGCCATTATCTGATCACCATCAACAACGCGGCCTTGTTCATCCACGACAATCAGACGGTCCGCATCGCCATCCAGCGCAATACCTATGTCGGCACCTGCAGCGACCACGGTTTCCTGCAATGTAGCCGTGTGGGTGGAGCCGACGCGATCATTTATGTTCTTGCCATTGGGATTGACCCCAATCGCAGTAACCTTTGCTCCCAATTCCCATATGGCTGCCGGCGCCACCTGATAGGCCGCCCCATGCGCGCAATCGAGCACGACATGCAGACCGTCAAAACGGATATGCTCGGGCAAGGTCGCCTTTACCGCGTGGATATAACGCCCGCGCGCATCCTCGACGCGCCGGGCGCGGCCTATATCCATCGACTTGGCGAGCTTGGGTGGCTGATCGAGCAACGCCTCTATGGCAAGTTCATCCTGATCCGAAAGCTTGAAGCCATCGGGCCCGAACAGTTTGATACCATTGTCCTCATAGGGGTTATGGCTCGCCGAAATCATCACGCCCAGATCGGCCCGCATGGAACGGGTGAGTAGGGCGACCGCGGGGGTCGGGATAGGGCCGAACTGGACAACGTCCATGCCCACGCTGGTAAAACCGGCAACCAGCGCGTTTTCGACCATATACCCGGACAGCCGCGTATCCTTGCCGATCACGACGCGATGCTTGTGATCACCGCGCAGGAAATGCGCGCCCGCTGCTTGCCCCACCTTCATCGCCATTTCGGCGGTCATGGCGCTGGCATTGGTCCGTCCGCGGATGCCGTCCGTGCCGAAATATTTCCTGCCACCCAACTGTCAGACTCCCTTTGCGTGTTGTGTCCAGCCTTAGCCAGCGTCGCCACATGCTCCAAGCCGGAAATTCACTCCGTGCCGTAAAGTCTTGCCGCTTGTCAGTTTTGTCCAGCAGTGCATAAGAGGCGCAAAATCGACAATGGGAGCTTGCATGAAAAAGGCGTGGATCATTTTGGCAGCGTTGATTGCCGGATTGCTGATCGGGATGGCGGTTGGCGACCGGTCGCCGCTTTTCCACGATGCCGCTGATGTGGTTGGCACCATCTGGCTCAACGGCCTTCGGATGACAGTGATCCCGCTCGTCGTCGCCTTGTTGATTACCGGAATTGTACAGACAGCCAACGCAGCGAGCGCCGGGCGTACTGCGACACGATCGGTGATCACCATGATCTCCATCCTCGTGCTGGTCACCATCATGGCAGCGATTGTCACGCCAACGCTTTTGGCGCTGTTCCCGCTCGATCCTGATGCCGCTCAAGCGTTGCGGCAGGCGATGGGCGCTGTCGAACCCGCCGCTGCACCGCCGCCGTTCAGCGAGTTCCTGAAGGCCGTGGTTCCCACCAACCCGTTCCAGGCTGCCGCAAGCGACGCCCTGTTGCCGCTCATCATTTTCACCATCGCCTTTGCCTTTGCAATCACGCGGCTTGAACCAACCAAGAAGCATATGCTGGCCGGTTTCTTCGAGGCGATGGCCGAAGCGATGGTCACCGTGATCAGCTGGGTGCTAGCGTTGGCTCCGATCGGCGTTTTTGCCTTGGGCGTAGTGTTAGGGATGACTGCAGGTGCAGCAGCCTTCGGCGCGCTGGTCCATTATGTGCTGATCGTTACCGCCATAGGCACCATCATCATGCTGTCCGCCTATCCTGTCGCGATGTTCGGCGCGCGCTTCAACCTGTTCGATTTTGCCCGTGCGGCGATCCCGGCGCAATCGGTCGCGATCTCGACCCAAAGTTCGCTCGCCTCACTTCCTGCCATGGTGCAGGGTGCCAGACAATTGGGCGTCGGCGCGCGCAGCACCGATATCGTCCTGCCTATGGCCGTCGCTATCTTCCGCGCGACCAGCCCGGCAATGAACCTCGCGGTCGCCATTTATGTCGCACATTGGATGGGTATCGAGTTGGGCCCCGAACAGATCGTCATCGGCGTTGCGGTCGCCTCGATCACCACGCTTGGCTCGGTAAGCCTGCCCGGCTCGATCAGCTTTATCGCAGCGATCGCGCCAATCTGTATCGCCATGGGTATTCCTATCGAACCGCTGGCCGTATTGGTTGCCATCGAGACTTTCCCCGATATCATGCGCACCTTGGGCAACGTCACCATGGATATAGCCGTCACCGGCACCATCGCTCGTGCAGAGGGCGACCTCGAAAAAGGAGAGGCAGAATGAAATATCGCAATCTCGGTCACGGCCTGAAAGTCTCCGCGATCGGTGTCG
The DNA here is from genome assembly GCA_016707885.1 of Sphingomonadales bacterium. Taxonomy (GTDB): domain Bacteria; phylum Pseudomonadota; class Alphaproteobacteria; order Sphingomonadales; family Sphingomonadaceae; genus Sphingorhabdus_B. The sequence continues at coordinate 32,818 of JADJGU010000007.1, read as the reverse complement.
GTTGCATGCCAATGATCAAAGGCGGTAACATCCTCTATGGTGAAGCCGCCGATCCAGATGAGGCGATCAAGACGATCCACCGCGGAATCGACCTTGGCATTACCTTTTTCGATACGGCGCAAATTTACGGCCCGTTTCAGAATGAAGAACTGGTTGGTGAGGCAATCAAGGGCAAGCGTGACGGACTCGTAATCGCGACCAAATTCGGCTTCCGTTTTGACGGCAAACAGATTGTCGGCGTCGATGGTTCTGCGGCCAATGCCCGGGAATCGGTGGAAGGCTGCCTCAAGCGTCTGGGCATCGACTGCATAGACCTGTTCTACCAGCACCGCGTCGATCCTAATGTGCCAATTGAGGAAACCGTCGGTGCGATGGCCGACCTGATCAAAGAGGGTAAGATCAAGCATATCGGCTTGTCCGAAGCGGGCCCCCCGACACTTCGCCGCGCCGCCACCGTCGCCCCGATCAGCGCGCTACAGAGCGAATATTCGCTGTGGGAGCGTGATGTCGAGGAAGAAATTCTTCCCACCTGCCGCGAACTCGGTATCGGATTTGTGCCCTATTCGCCGCTCGGCCGCGGGTTCCTGACCGGGTCGATCCGCAGCCTCGATGACCTGCCCGAAAATGACTGGCGCCGGAACGATCCACGTTATCAGGGGGATAATTTCGCCACGAATTTGAAGGTCGTCAACATCGTTAGCGAGGTTGCAGCTAAACATGGCGCGTCTAACGCACAGGTCGCGCTGGCGTGGCTACTGGCACAAGGCGACGATATTGTTCCCATCCCGGGCTTCAAACGTCGTGTGACGATGGAAGACAGCGCCAAGGCGGCGGATCTCACATTGGAAGCCGACGATCTGGCCAAGCTGGAAGCGGCTGCCCCGCGTGGCGGCACTGCCGGCCCGCGCTATGGCGAGGCCGGGATGCGGATGGTCAGGCTATAGCCAGCGGTAGATTCCCGCACCATAACTGCCTGCCAGACTGTGCGCCCATGTTGCCGCGAACCAGAAAACCGCGCCGATAAGCAATGTCCGCAGTTCGATTCTGCCCAGCTGGCTCAGGCGAGGAAGGTAACTCGTCTGCCTTTCCCATTTGGTCCAGGCATTGCCCATCGTGGCTGCCTTCTTGCGGTCCTGTCCATAGGATCCTGCCAGCGCCAAAAAGACCAGACTCCCGTTGAACAGAAAGCTGTCCATGCGCGGCGCTACTAGCATATGCGACAACCCCCACAGCGCAAAGCCCCACATCATCGGATGCCGGGTGACGCGGAAAACGCCTGTCGGTACTTTCGCCGCCAATGTGCGAATACTGTCGCCACCGGGATCGGGCAATGCGGGATTGCCGCTGAATGAGCCTGCAAAAAGGATTGCGGCGAGCAGGGTGAGTATGCTTGCGACGATCCAGATCAGATCGGTCTGCGCCCAATACATTGCCCCCATGGGCGCACGCGAAAACTCCCACATCATCCAGCCAAAGCCGATGAGCGACACCAGCGAATAGAGCCCCAAAAAGCCCTTCTCACCCAATCGGCCAGTCAAAGACCGCCGCAACGGGTGGGACATCAGGAAGTGGCTGCCTACGAAAAACACGCAGGCTGTTAACAACGGTGCCAGACTATCCATAGGTCCCTCCTCCCGCCGTCAGGCGTCAATGTTCATAGGCTTTGGGCAAATTGCCTTCCTGCGGTGTACGATAGCGGTCGCGCAGCCGATCCTGCCGGTTGCCCAGCGGCTGTTCGATGCCATCGATCAGCACATGTGTAGGCGAACTGGTCAATTCGAGCGGATCACCGTCCCACACCACGACATCTCCCGCTTTGCCAGCCTTCAGACTGCCCAGACGATCGCCAAAGCCCAGAATTTCTGCCGGAGCCGAACTGATCGCCGCAAATGCCTCATCCCAGGTCAGTCCGCTCGCGCGCGGCACGCGTTGCAGGCTGACGAGATTGCCGGCATATTGCGTGGTGTAGCGCAACTGGTGTGAATCCCGGTCGTTGATCATACCGATCGCGACCTTGACACCCGCGTCTTTCATCCGCCCGATGTTGGACTGTGTGGCCCCCAGCATTTCAAATGTAGCAGGCAGATCATTGAGCGCGGAGGCAATCACCGGAACACCGGCTTGCGCCAGCTGTGACGCCACCCGCCAGCCTTCGCTGGCCCCGACGAATATCATTTTGATCGCCGGAAACTCGCGCTTGAGGTCGAGCAGGCGCAGCATATCGTTTGCACCCTCAACATGGATCAGCAAACGCTGCTCACCGCGCAGCACGCCCTGCAGGACGCGCGCATCTTCTTTCTTCAGCAGATCGTCATCAAAGGCATCGCCACCAGCGGCATGATCCTGCGCCTCGCGCAGCATGGCGCGGAAGTGCAGGTAATTGCCCGAACGACTGCCACCTGCCGCCGCCGCCCCGGCTTCGCCGAACTGCGCGAACTGAAAGGCACGCGCTTTGGTCACCGGCTCGGTATCGGCGCCAAGGTCGGCGATTGCGCCTTGCCCTGCAAAGATGCTGCCTCCGCCATCTGGAGCAACGACCGCGCGAGTCACACCTGCGCTGCGATTGACCGCTATCGGCGAACGGAACGGATCAATGGCAGGCGCTACGTCAATGGCGGCGGAAAAGCCGCTTTTGCCGCCGCCTTTGTCATTGGTGCCGTCGACGGCATCGACTTCGGAAAGCCCGAGGCGGCTGAATCCTGCGAAAACGCCCGGCGTTACCCATTTGCCTGTCGCATCGATGGTTCGTGCGCCCGCAGGAACAGCAACGTTCTTCCCGGCAGCAACTACGGTCCCGTCGCGGACAACGACAGTACCACCCTCAACCGGGGCCGAACCGTCACCAATCACCAACTTGCCGCCGGTGATAGCAATGGTTTCGGCTGAAACAGGCGACGCGATGGCAATCGCAGCCACGGCTACGAAAAGAAGATGCTTCATTTCACATCTCCTTCGCCGGGCTGGCCAAGCTCGAAATCACTGACTGGCCTGCGCTTAGCATCGCTTGCATCGAACAGCAGCGCGCCATCGACCCAAACCTTGTCTGGCCGCGAATAGACCGATAGCGGATTGCCGTTCCACAGCACGACGTCGGCCATCTTTCCGGGTTTCAGGCTGCCAGTCATCTTTTCAATGCCCAGCGCCTTGGCCGGGTTATAGGTCAACCAGCGAATGGCGTCGGCATCCGAAATCTGGAAACCCATACGGCGACCATTGGCAAGTGCCTTGGCCGCTTCCTGGTTCAACCGCTGGATCTGATTTTCGTCGTCCGAATGGATGATCACGCACGCGCCCGCATTTTGCAAGATTGCGGCATTTTCAGGAATGGCGTCATAGGCCTCCATCTTGAAACCCCACCAATCGGCCCAGACGGCCGAGCAAACATCGTTTTCCTTGAGCAGATCGCCAATCTTATAGGCCTCCACCGCATGGTGGAAGGTCGATACCTTATAGCCAAACTCTTTAGCCATATCGAGGACGATGGCCATTTCATCGGCGCGGTAGCAGTGGTTCTGGATCTTGATGTCGCCGTCGAGTACGCCAGCCAGCGTTTCCATACCGATATCGCGGGTAAAGTCCTTACCCGAATCCCGCTTCTTCTTATATTCCTGCGCCTTGATCCATGTCTGGCGGTTCACGGCGAGATTGCCCATGCGGGTGGACGGCATCCGTCCCTTGGCACCATAAACCCGCTTCGGATTTTCGCCACAAGCCATCTTCAGGCCGTAGGGCGCGCCGGGGAACTTCATTCCCTGCACGGTACGCGCGTAAACGTTTTTGAGCACCACCGAACGACCACCCATCAGGTTCGCTGATCCGGGCAGGACTTGTAGCGACGTCACGCCGCCATTGGCCAGCGCGCGACTGAAACCCGGATCCTGCGGCCAGACACTATGCTCCGCCCAGACTTCGGGTGTTGTCGGGCTGGTCGCTTCATTGCCATCGTCATGCGCGGCGACCGACGGCGTCGGATAGTCGCCCAGATGCGAGTGGATATCGATGATCCCCGGCGTCACAAACTTGCCTGCGCCATCGAACACGGCAATGTCCGCCGGTATCGGCGTGTCAGGTCCACCAACCGATTGGATTTTGTCACCCGCAAAAAACACCACACCATTGTCGATCCGGCCGCCCTCACCATCGAAAATGGTGACGTTACGGATCGCCGTCGCCATCCCGGGATAGGGCTTGTAGGTCGACGGATAGGGGTCTTTATTGAGCTTGGCCGGTTTTTCCGCAGGTGCCGCTGCCGAAGCGCTTTTGGGCGCTTCGGCGGTGTTCGAGCAGGCAATCAGGGCAAGCGGGGCGGCGAGGATAGACCAGCGGAACCGTTCCCTCATCTTCAGGCCGCCTTGTCCGCTGCAGGTTCCTCATCCTTCAGCGTATCCAGGTGCATCCAGCGCTTCACCATCGGCGATAGCAGGAGGACGACAACGGCAACGCCTATAGATATCCATCCGAACAGCTCATAGACGTCGAGCAGGCCCTGTTTGGTCATCTGGCCATCATGTCCGCCAGTGGCTTCGCCAATCTTGCCCGCGACGAAATTACCAACCGCCGTCATGTAGAACCAGGCGCCCATGATGAGCGAGGCGAGGAATTTCGGCGCGAGCCGGTTCATCGCCGAAAGCCCGACGGGCGAGAGGCAAAGCTCTGCAGTCGTTGCCAGCAGATAATAGGCGAAGACCAGAATGACAGGCGTCATCGCTGCGACGCCGAAGGCTTCAGCGCCCCATACCAGCACCAGATTGGCAAAGCCCATTTGCAGCAATGCTAGACCGAATTTTGCGGGTGCTGAAGGCTCACTACCCCGCTTGCCTAGCCAAACCCAAAGGCCAGCAAAGACCGGCGCAAAAATCATGATGATAATCGGGTTGATCGACTGGAAGATCGCCGCTGGAACACCGCCACGATCCACAAACCGGTCGGTGAACAGGTTCATCGAACCACCTGCCTGTTCGAACAAACCCCAGAACAGCGGATTGAGCGAAATCAGGAAAAGGATGGCAAACATGCGTTCACGCGGCTCCTTGTCCAGCTTGAAGCTCTCGTACAGCACATAGCCAAGCAGTGACACGCCGGAAACAACCAGCAAGCCCTGAATGACATCCTGATATTGGACCAGCGCCCAGATCACAGCGACCGATGCCAAGCCAATGCCGTAAAGGGTCATTTCCTTTGATTTTGTAAGCGGTGCCGGCGCTTCACCGGCCCCATTGAGGGCTTTCTTGCCGAGCACGAACACAACCAGACCCGCGAGCATGCCGATACCGGCAAGGCCAAAGCCCCAGCCCCAGCCAATGGTTTCACCCAGATAGCCAACAAGGATTGTACCGATGGCGGCACCGACATTGATGCCCATATAGAATACCGTATAGGCACCATCACGGCGGATGTCGGTTAGCTTGTACAACTGCCCGACCATCACCGAGATATTGGCCTTCAGGAAGCCGGAACCGACGATGATGAACGCCAAGGCGGCCCAGAATACGTTAATTGTGGGGTCGCTCTGCCCGCCTACACCCTCAACCGCCATCAGTGTGTGACCTGCCGCGAGTAAGAGCCCCCCAAACAGCACAGCCTTGCGCTGCCCCAGATACCGGTCGGCCAGATAGCCACCTAGAACAGGGGTGATATAAACCAGACTGGTATAGGCGCCATAGATCAAATTGGCTTTGCCATCGCTGAACAGCCAATGCTTGGTCAGATAGAAAATCAACAGTGCGCGCATGCCGTAATAGGAAAAACGCTCCCACATTTCGGCAAAGAAGAGCATGTAAAGCCCCTTGGGGTGCCCTGCAAATTCCGGTTCTTTCTGGATTGCGATTTTCGCGCCCAAAGCGAGAAAAATTCCTAAGACGACGACGGTAATTGCTGCAATCCAGTCGCCTTCGGCCCAAAGACCCATCGGTTTCATTCCGTTCACGCGAAACCCACCTTCCCAATTTTTGTTTGCTTCGCCCCTCCCCGGGGCGTTGGTCGGGCAACCTAACGGAAAAATTGCGCCTGTGAAGAATTTTGTTGCGCTTGTTACCGCTTTTCGATGAACGGAGTTTGGATGTTCAACAACCTTTCCTCACTAAACGCCTACCTCGCTTCCCGCCGTTCGGGAAAACCCCGCGACATGGTCGCGCCCGGGCCGGATGCCGCGCAGCTTGATGCGATCTTGCACCTCGCCTTGCGTACCCCCGATCATGGCAAGCTTTTCCCCTGGCGCTTTGTGACAGTTGGGGATCGCGATGCTTTCGCTGCGCTGCTCGAAAAAGCCTTTATCGCAACCAATCCGGACGCACGACCCGCCCAGATTGAAGCAGCCATCGCCTCCGCCCGCTTTGCGCCAACCCTAGTGCTATTGCTCTATGCACCTCAGGAGAGCGCCAAGATCCCCTTATGGGAACAGCAGATGAGCGTCGGTGCAGTCGGCATGAACTTGCTGCACGCGGCGCATGCGCATGGATTTGTTGCAAGCTGGATCACCGGCTGGGCCAGCTATGATCCGATTGTCCGCGAAGCCATATGTCATGGTGATGAGCAGATTGCCGGTCTTTTCTACATCGGCACCGCTGGCCAGCCGCTGGAAGAACGCCCGCGACCCGAGCCCGCAGAGATCGTCCGTAACTGGCCCTGACCCGCAAATTTAATCGCAAGGTTAAACTTGACGCGACCTACTGTGTTATGGCAGTAAGGTGGTTATGAAAACCGAGAGCAAGCCTGTCTATCTGAAACTCCGTGATGAAATCGCAGCAGCCATACTCGATGGCCGCTTTTCAGAAGGTGATCTGCTTCCTTCGGTCCGCGCTTTTGCTGCGCAACAAGGCGCAAATCCGCTAACAGTGGCCAAGGCCTATCAGCTGTTTCAGGATAGCGGTCTGGTCGATGTCAAGCGCGGCGTGGGGCTGTTTGTTGCGCATGGCGCGGTAGACCGGTTGCGCAAGACCGAACGCGACCATTTCATCAAAAATGTTTGGCCCGATGTCCGCGACCAAATGCGGCGCGCCGGCATTGCCCCTGGCGAATTGCTCGAACAGGTTTAACCTGCGGCGGCGATAGCCTTCAGATAGTCACGACGCACAGCTTGGTCAGCCGGGGCAAGCTTGTTGGCCTTGCGCAATAAATCTCTGGCATCCTTGGGCCGCACTTTCGCAGCCAGCAGGGCCTGCCCATAAATATACGTTGCCATGAAGTTCGCGGGGTCTGCATAATAGGCAAGCTGCGCTGCATATATCGCTTCCTTATGCCGCCCCGCTGCCAACAGCGCGCGGGCAATGTTCGCATTCAGCGCGATATCGTTGGGACCGGTCGCTTGGCGAAGCCGATACAGCCATGGCAGCGCCTCATTCCACTCCCGCCGATCGAGCAAATCATATGCCCAAAGCCGCATGGCGACCGGATCATTGGGATTATATCCGATATAAGCCTGCAGTGCCGCCGTTGCTGCCTCTGTATTCCCAGCCCGGCGATGCGCCGCAACAATTCGTGGCAAAACGTCTGCCGTAAATTTGACCGAACGTGCCTTTTCATAGGCCATGGCTGCCGCAGCATGGTTGCCTGCCAGCGTTTCGACATCACCGACAAGCAATTGCGCCTCAGCCACGCCTTCATTGCCGGCGAGCAACTGCCCTGCACGCTGGCGTGCTTCAGCAACCCGTCCCTCTTGCAGCAACAATCGGATATACGGAATGACCTTGGCGGCAGCGCCAGGATTGCGCGCGGCATCGTCGACAATCGCCGCGGTTTGCGATGCCGAGGGCAGCGGGCCATTTACGCGCAGGTTCAAAAACATGCCGTAATCCAGCTTTGCCGCTGCGGGTCCGCGTTCCCCGAGTGCCTCCTGAATGCGGGCGGCCAGACGGACTGAATAATTGTCGGCATCGGGCCGGTTGGCCAATGGTGATATCACCGACCAAGCAGCAAGATGGTCGCCCGAACGATGCAGCGCCCGCGCCAATGCAAGTCGAACCGTGGCATTGTCCGGTTGCGCTTCAAGCAGCGGGCCCAATCTATCCACCGCCTTGTTAAAATTTCCGAGCTCATAATCGCACACAGCCATCAGCAATTGTGGCGCTGGCAGGTCGGCGAACGGATCGCCCATTTTGTGAGCCAGATTGCGCGCCAACGCATAATTGCCAGCCCGGGCGGCAATAACCGACTGCATGTAAAAGGCGCGCGCATTTTTGGTATCAAGCGTCAATATCTTCCGCGCCTGCGCCAACATATCTTGGTAACGACCCGCTTCGCCCAAGGTTGCGCCATATTCTTCCAGCAGTGGAACATCATTAGGGTCAATCTGAAGCCCGCGCTCAAACCAGGGCAAGGCTGCCAGCATCCCAAATTGCGATCGCATCATACGCCCGCGTAGTTCGAGCGCGCGGATATTGGCAGGGTCAAGCTCTACTGCCCGGTCCAGCGCTTGAATAGCACCACCCTGATTGGAAATAACGATGCGCAGTCGACCAATTTCGGTCCAAAGCTGGCTGTCATTGGGTGCCAGCGCAAGCCCTTCATCAAAGCTTGTGCTCGCAGCATCGGTATCCCCACGTGCTATCTGCACCCGTCCCAATATGCGATACGCATAGGGCAGATGCTTGCGCGCGATTGGCGAACGGGTCAGCATCTCTTCAGCTTGCTGAAGGTCGCCGGTTAGCCATAAAGCATGCGCTTTAAGATGGGTGATTTGCTCGCTATCAACCCCCAGAGCTTCGGCGCGCTGCAGTTCCGCTTTTGCAGTTACCCCGTCGAACAGCTGTAACGCGACTTCGGCAAGGCGGATGTGAGCATCTGCCCAGCGCGGATCGGCGGCCGTGGCATTCAGCAGTTCAACACGCGCCGACCGCCAGTTCTTTTGTGCGATATAGGCCTCTGCGCTTTCCAAAGCGGCGCGTGCCTTGTCGTCACCATTTCGCTCGGCATTCACCGCGACCGATGCAGTCGAAAGAAAAGCAAGCGCCAACACCGTCCGCACTATTGCAGATAATGGTTGGTGCTGTTTGCGGGTCATCAGACATGCATCTCATATTGCTTCAGCAAATCATAGAGTGTCGGGCGACTGATACCCAGAAGCTTGGCTGCGTTCGAGATATTACCCTCGGTTCGTGCGATGGCACGACCAATGGCTTTGCGATCTGCGGCTTCGCGCGCGGCTTTCAGATTCAGCAACCGGTCTTCATCGTCGACGATATCAAATTGCAAGTCATCGACCGTGACAAATTTGGTTTCGGCCATGATAACCGCACGCTTCACGCGGTTTTCCAATTCCCGCACATTGCCCGGCCAATCCCACTGATCGATGGCGGTCAGCGCGCTTGCGGCAAACCCCTTGATGGCCGGATTCATCTCGCGCGCAAAACGGCTGAGGAAATGCTTCGCCAACAGAACCGCATCGCCGTTACGTTCGGAAAGCCGCGGGATATGCACCGGCACCTCCGCCAAACGATAGTAAAGATCGTCGCGGAAAGTCTTGTCGGTGATCATCTGGTTCAGGTCACGGTGGGTCGCGCTGACGATGCGGACATCGACGGGTATCGTCTTGCGTCCGCCAATCCGCTCGATCACGCGCTCTTGAATGAAGCGAAGCAATTTGACCTGTAAGGCCAGCGGTATATCCCCCACTTCATCAAGGAACAGCGTTCCCCCATTGGCCAGTTCGATCTTGCCTTCGGTCATTTTTACCGCGCCGGTAAAGGCGCCTTTTTCGTGCCCGAAAAGTTCGGATTCCAGAAGATTTTCGGGAATGGCGCCACAATTGATGGCGACAAAAGGTTTGCCCTTGCGATCGCTCGCGTCATGCAGCCCACGCGCCAATAACTCCTTGCCGGTCCCGCTCGCGCCCAGCAGCATCACCGACACATTGGTGTTGGCAACCCTTTCAATCGTCCGCGCAGCCTTCAGCATTTCAGGGGCCGCCGTAATCATGGTCCCGAAAAGCATTTCTCCGGAACTGTCCGGGGCCTGCGCCTTTTGGTTTTGCTGCTCCAGTTCGCGCACGTGAAAGGCTCGTTTGACGATCAGATGCAATTCATCAATATCGACCGGCTTTTGGTAGAAATCCCACGCACCAGCAGAAATTGCCTGCAGTGCACTTTCCTTCGCATTGTGGCCAGATGCAACGATCACTTTGGTATCGGGTTTGACGAGCAGTATTTCTTCCAGCACCGCAAAGCCTTCGCTCACACCATCGGGATCAGGCGGCAGTCCAAGATCAAGGGTAACAACATCAGGCTCTTCCGAACGCAGAATGGCGATGGCTTCCGATCGGTTCGCGGCACAGAAAACTTCGAAGTCCTCATAAGACCATTTCAGCTGGCGTTGCAGCCCAAGGTCATCCTCAACAATCAGCAATTTCTTTTTTGGCTGTTCCATAGTCATGCTGCCTTATCGATCTCATCGATGTCTGTCGGTCGCTGTGCAACCGGTAACAACAGGGTCATTCGCGTGCCCTTCCCGATCCGGCTGTCGACATGCAACTGCCCACCCAGCGATTGGGCCAGCGCCCGCGCTTCATAGGCTCCGATGCCGAAGCCACCGCTCTTGGTGGATTCGAACGGTTTGAAAAGCTGGTTGGCGACGAAGGATTCGGTCATGCCGCTGCCTTTGTCGGACACCCGGATTGCGACCCAATCATCCTGCCGAGAAACGCTTATGCGAATGGGCGTGCCGTCTTCGGTCGCATCGATGGCGTTTTGGACCAGATGATTCAAAATTGTTTCGACACGCCCCGCATCAGCCATCGCAAACATATCGGGCGAAAAGTCGGTTTCGATAGGATAGATCAGCCGCTTGCCGTGAATGACGCTGCTGACTGTCTTCTCGACATCTATCGGCTCAATAGCTGAATGGCGGGTCTGGCTGTGCTGCGAAAGACGCGCCAGCAGATCGTTCATTTTACCAACCGAGTTTTGCAGCGTTTCGATCATGTCGGCTTGAAAGGCCGGCTTGTCTGCATGCTTTTCGGCATTGCGCGCCAATATGCTCAGCTGGCTGACCAGATTTTTAATGTCGTGCATGACAAAGGCAAATCGGCGGTTGAATTGCTCGAACTGACGGTTTTCGGTCAACGCCTCCTGGCTGGTAGCCTCGGCCAAATAGCTGGCCAATTGACGCCCGACGACCCGCATCATGTCCAGGTCTTCCCAATCCAAACCACGCTTGATTGGTGGTTTAGCCAGTACTGCAATCCCCGCCAGTCTTCCAAAATGGACCAGAGGAATGATTGCCCAGGCCCGCGTCTCTTCGTACAGCCATTGCGGAATGGCCCGTTCATCAACCTTGTCGTCAGCGCCGTCGCGTACCGAATCCATCAGCACGATATGTCCGGTCTGTTCAAAGAATGGCACAGTTTGCGAATTGCCGGCATAGGTCGGGATGTCAGCCGTCGGCCAGTTCCAGCGTGCTTGCAGGACCAATCTGGATTCATTGTCGCGTGTCAGCAGCAAGCCGGCGGGTGAATCGAAGATGTCGGCGAGCGATTTGACCACACGTTCGTGAAACGGCGCGGCATCGCTTGGGAAACCGATAGTTTCTGCAAAGCGCATCCATTCGGCGCGATAGTCATAACGGTGCTGGAAAAAATTCTTGGCGATTACGACGTTGAGCCATGCCCGAAATTTGCCCGACGGTACGATCAGCATCGCGGCAAGTGACATGGCAAAAATCAAGGTGATCTGTGCCATACGAACATAACTTCCGCCCACCAGTTGCAACGCGGTCGCCAGCAATACCATCACCAAAAGATAGGCACCGATTGCCAATAGTGAGACTGACTGGAACGTCACCGACCGCGAAAGACGCAGACGCCAACTACTGTTGCGGCGCGTTGCCAATGCAAACACCGGCACCAGCAGCGTCATGATGAAGCCACGCATTGCGATGAATTCGCCCGGCCAGCTCCCCGACAAATAGCCGATCGTGTAGAGATTGAGATCATACATCCAAGTCGCGGCAAGTGCGGCCATAGGAAGGCTGATTCCCCAACGAGTTTCCGGGGCGGATACGGTGTAGAGATTGTGCACCAGAACAATCGCGCCGATGGCAAATATCATGCGCAACATCTGGACAGTTTTGGCGGCCGCTGCAGAGGCTAGCGCGCTGTCTGGCACCAATGAAAGCAGGACAAAGTCAATGAATGGCTGCATCAGCAGTGCCAACAACAGCGCACCGTAGAGCATTCTAATTGTCCGCGGGTGTTCGCTACCTTCGCCATTCTGCAAAAGCGCAAAGAGGAACCCAAGCCACCCTAGATTGCGAAGCGTTTCGCCCGTCGAAGCAAGCGTACTGGATGGCCCACCAATTATCGTCGCAATGCCCCAGAATGCGGTCAGTGCCAGCGCGGCAATCATCGCTAACCGCTGGCGACTGCGCCCGCCATATTGGTGGAACACCCAAATCGCCAATGCCGCATACAGAAACCCTGCGGCGGAGTGGCTCCAAAATGCAGCAAAGGTCAGCGCCGAACCCATCAGCGCGCCCCTTCCGGCCAAATGACCACACGGATCGTCTGCAATATGATTACCAGATCGAGAAACGGCGTATAATTTTTGGCGTAGTAGAGATCATATTCCAGCTTCTGCCGGGAATCGTCGAGCGACGCGCCATAGGGATAGTTGATCTGTGCCCACCCGGTAATGCCCGGCTTCACTATGTGGCGTTCGGTAAAATAGGGCAGCTGCTTTTCGAGATCGGCGACAAATTCCGGACGCTCCGGTCGTGGTCCGACAAAGCTCATATCGCCCTTCAAAACATTCCATGTCTGCGGCAACTCATCGATACGGACCTTGCGGATAAACTTGCCGATGCGGGTGACGCGGGGGTCATTTTTTGCCGCCCATATTGCCTTGCCTTCAGCCTCGGCATCACTTTGCATCGACCGCAATTTGAACAAACTAAAAGGTTCGCCATAACGCCCGACACGCTGTTGCCGGTAAAAGGCCGGTCCCTTGCTCTCAAGCTTCACCGCTACAGCGAACAACGCAATCAACGGCAAGGCGACGACCAGCAGCAGTGCGCTGACCACGACGTCAAACAGCCGCTTGGCAATCCCCGAAAGCCGCCTGCCTGACGAAAAGCCGTCGGAGAAAATTAGCCAGCTTGGATTGACGCTATCCAGATCAACCCGGCCCGTCTCGCGTTCCAGAAAACTTGAGATATCGTTGACATGGACGCCCGTGGTTTTAATGCGCAGCAGATCCTGCAGCGGCAAAGCGTTGCGCCGTTCTTCAAGTGCAAGCACCACTTCGCTGGTGCCGAGTTTTTCAACAAAGTCGGCAAGGTTGTAGATCGCACTACGGCTGATTGCTTCGGGCACAACCCGCTTGCTTTCATCGAGCGAGATGAAACCGACAACGACAAAACCCGAGCCGGGGCGCGCCTCGAGATCCTTGATACGCTGCGCTCTCTTGCCCGCACCAAGCACCAGCAAACGCCGTTTGAAACTACCGCTCCCAATCAGACTACCCAATATCAGGCGGCTCAAAGCCAGATAGCCAAAGGAAAGCCCCATCGCGTAGAGCGAATTGGAACGCCACAAGGTCATCCCCGGCAGCGCAAAGGCCATGATAGCCATGAAGATGACGCCGAGCGAAACGGCAACAATCAGCCGCGCAATGGCAAAGCGCAGTGACTGCAAGGCTTCCGGACTGTAAACGCCGACAGCCATGGCCGCCAACTGGACCGATGCGGCAAAGGTGAACAAAGGCCAGATCCGGTTGCCGATATAGTCGACATGCATGCCAATCTGGTTGGCGCGTATGACCCATGCGGTTTCGGCGGCGGCCAGCAACAGGCACAGATCCACCAGCGCCAGAAACAGCACGGCGTAGGGGACATAATGCTTGAACAGCCTGATCATCGGAAATCGCGACCCACTTTCATCGCAATCATCCTTAACCATCAAAGGTAAAGTGTCGCTTAATTTTACACATGGCGCGCAACCACCAGATTTTGCGAGCTTTTATCCTACGTTGCGAATGTCATCTTTCCCGACAATGGTGATTGCAGGCGCAGCCTGCTTTCAATAGGACTTGCGGCATGAAAATTACCCCTGTCATCCTCTCCGGCGGCGGAGGCACCCGGCTTTGGCCGATGTCGACCCCCGAATGCCCCAAGCAGTTCCTGAAACTCGCGGGCGATGCAACCATGTTCCAGATGACGTTGGCGCGGGTGATGGACCGGGTTTTCTTCGGCCCGCCGCTGGTCGTCGGCAATGCCGCGCATGCCAATTTGATCGCACAACAGGCGCAAGAGGCGGGTGTCCCGGACGCCGCCATCATCCTTGAACCCTGCGCCCGCAACACCGCGCCCGCCATCGCACTCGCCGCGCTCGCGGTCGATGACGCCAAGGCTCCATTGCTGGTGATGCCAAGCGATCATTTGATTGCAGACGTCCCCGCCTTCCACACCGCGATCATGGCCGCACTGCCCCTCGTTGAGGAAGGCTGGCTCGTCACCTTCGGTATCACCCCTACCGCGCCCGAAACCGGCTATGGCTATATCCGCATCGGGGAGGAATTGACGGCGGCGGTATCGCGCGTCGAACGCTTTGTCGAAAAGCCCGATGCCGCAACCGCACAGGCAATGATCGATGCAGGCAACCATGCCTGGAATGGCGGCATATTCCTGTTCAGAGCGGACATCTATCTCGGCTGGCTGGCGAGCCTAGTACCCGACATGCTGCACGCCGCCCAAGCCGCGATGCACGGGGCCAAACGGCAAGGCGCGATGATCCGCCCGCAAGAATCCGCCTTCGCTGCCTCCCCCGCCGACAGCATCGACTATGCCGTGATGGAAAAGGCAGACCGCGTTGCCGTCGCCCCGGTCAGCATGGGCTGGTCCGACGTCGGCAGCTGGGACAGCCTGTATGAAATCAGCACAAAGGATGCGGCAGGCAACAGCATTCAAGGCGAAACCCGTCTGCTCGATAGCCACAACAATCTGGTGCGCAGCGACGATCTGCGCATCAACCTGATCGGCGCGCACGACCTGATCGTTGTGGCGCATGGCAATGAAGTGCTCATCCTGCCGCGTGGGCACAGCCAGGATGTGAAGAAGTTCAGCAGTTAGGCGGGCACGCTGTCTGGAAACCAGCGTCGTCCGAACCAGAAGGCGACGTTGACCAGCAGGATCAGCACCGGCACCTCGACCAGCGGCCCGATCACCGCAGCGAAAGCCACCGGCGAGGCCAGCCCGAAGGCCGCGATGGCCACCGCAATCGCCAGCTCGAAATTGTTGCCCGCCGCGGTAAACGCCACCGCTGTGGTGCGCGGATAGTCGCTCTCGATCAGCTTGCCCATGAAGAAGCTGATCGTGAACTGGACCACGAAATAGATCGTCAGCGGGATGGCGATGCGGATCGTATCCCCCGGCAAGGTCAGTATCTCATTCCCCTTCAGGCTGAACATCGCAACAATCGTGAACAGCAATGCGACGAGGGTGATGGGGCCGATCTTGGGCAGGAAGACCTGCTCATACCACTCCTCCCCTTTGGCCTTTGCCAGCCACTTGCGCGTCAGGAAACCGGCGAGGAAGGGTATACCGAGATAGATCAGCACCGCCTCTGCAATCGTCCAGAAGCTGACGTTGACGACGCTCCCCTCCAGCCCGAACAGCGGCGGCAGGAAGGCAAGGAAGATCCAAGCATAGACGCTGAAAAACAGTATCTGGAAGATCGAATTGAACGCCACCAGCGCCGCGACATATTGGTTGTCGCCCTTCGCCAGCTGGTTCCAGACGATCACCATCGCGATGCACCGCGCCAGCCCGATCAGGATTAGGCCGGTCATATATTCAGGCTTGTCGGAAAGGAATATCACCGCAAGCGCGAACATCAGCACCGGGCCGATAATCCAGTTCTGCACCAGCGAGATCGCCAGCACCCTTTTATCCTCAAACACGCGCGGCAGCTCCTCGTAGCGCACACGAGCGAGAGGCGGGTACATCATCAGGATCAGGCCGATGGCGATGGGGATATTGGTCGATCCCCAGGACAGGCCATTGATCGCCTCGGGCAATCCGGCAAAGGTCGAACCCAGACCAACGCCCAGCACCATCGCCAGAAAAATCCACAGCGTCAGATAGCGGTCGAGAAATGACAGCCGCTTCAAATTGCCTTCCGCCATATCAGGCTGCCCCTTCCATCCTGCCAATTTCTGCCAGCGCCATCTGCGCCTGCGCCTTGTCCATCG
Source organism: Sphingomonadales bacterium (assembly GCA_016707885.1). Lineage (GTDB taxonomy): Bacteria > Pseudomonadota > Alphaproteobacteria > Sphingomonadales > Sphingomonadaceae > Sphingorhabdus_B. Next base: position 16,643 of record JADJGU010000007.1, on the reverse strand, counting down.
CCGCCAGATCGAGCGCGAAGAAGGCCTTCACCCGCATCTCCAGCAAGCGCCAGGTCTCCTCGAATGCCGCATCGATTTCAGCTTCGCTGCCGCGCACATCGGCGGGATCGGGAAGGCCCCAATGCGCCTTTAGCGGGCTGCCGATGAAGACCGGGCAAATCTCGCCAGCGGCATTGCCGCACACGGTGATGGCAAGGTCGATTTGCGGCGCATCGGGTGCGCCGAATTCATCCCAGCTTTTCGAGCGGAAGGTGGACGTATCGATCCCGCGCCGCGCCAGCAGCCGGAGCGCACCGGGGTGCGGCACGCCCTTGGGCTTGCTCCCCGCGCTAAAGCCGCGCACACGCCCTTCCCCGTGGAGGTTGAACAATGCCTCCCCCAATATCGAACGGGCGCTGTTGCCGGTGCACAGCACCAGCACATTGCGTATCTCTGGCATGGAATATCTCAGCCGCAGCAGCCAGTGTTGGTGGTGGCAGGCGCTGGCGCTGCTTGCGCCGGCGCGCAACAGGCGTTGGCCGCGGCGTTGGCCGAAACCAGCTGTTGCAATTCGGGGTTGCCGCCATAAACGGTTGCTTCCCCATTGGTCAGAAAGGCTTCCCACACCACGCCATCGGGGTCGGCGATCCAGCTTTTTTCCGATTGCGCATAGCAACAGGTGGTCGCGCCTTCCTCCAGCACCGGGCGGTCGGCGGCTTTCAGGCGGCCATAAACCTCGGCGAGTTCGCCCTGATCCTCGACCTGAATGCCCAGATGCTCGACACCCTTTACCGCGCCGCATTTCTGCGAAATGGCAAAATTGATGCGCGGATCCTCCAGCATCCATTTGGCGTAATCGGGTTTCACCACCGAAGGCTCCTGCCCGAACAGGCCCGAATAGAAAGCGATCGAGGCGTCGAGTTTTTCGACCCCGACATGGACGTGAAAGCGTTTCATGCACTTTTCCTTTCATCGGATATGGCAGGTGCGCAGCCAGACGAGGCATCGTCCGAACCGCAAACCGCACCCGCGCAGCAATTTTCCATGAGGTAACCGATCAGCCCGTTCATCGCGGCATAATCGGCCGAGTAAATCAGCGAACGCCCCTGCCGCTCCTGCCGGATCAAACCGGCATGGCTCAACTGGGCAAGATGGAAGGAGAGCGAACTGTTCGGAACGGCCAACCGCTCCGCCAGCACCCCGGCAGGCAGCCCCGCAGCCCCCGCCTGCACCAGCAAGCGAAACGCAGCCAGGCGATGCTCCTGCGCCAAGGCCCCAAGGGCCCGGATAATAGTGTCGGCGTCCATGGCGACTCCTTCATTTCGATATTCGTTGAAATATCGAATCACGGAAGGTAGTCAAGCGATGTTTCGAGATTTATGGAAATATGGTGTGGTGTTGTCTAAGCGTGTTTCCAAAATCACTAACGCAGCTTTGTTGGGGGGAGCGGACAGGCGGGTTTTATAGTCGAGAGACCAAAAGCAGACCTTCGGTGAGCCTAGGCAAGGAAAGCGGCTTTCTAACCGCGCGATGCAGCCTGAAACCGTGAGTCAACCACTTCCCAATCCAGGTTGCGCATGAAGGCATCGACATATTTCGCTGCCGCCGTGCCATAGTCCATATGGAAAGCATGCTCATACATATCGAGCGCGATCAGCGGCGTTCCGCTTGCCGGGCCATTGGTGTGATCCCACGCCCAGTAATTATGAAGCGTGTTGGTGTGATGGTTTAGGGCAAGAATGCACCAGCCCGAACCGCCAGCGAGCGCCAATGCCGTGCGCCGGAATTCGGCTTCCCACGCTGCGAAAGACCCATAACTAACGGCCAATGCGTCGCGGATCGCGCCCAATGCCTGGCCATTGCCGCCGAGCTGCTCAAAATAAAGTTCGTGCAGGATGACCGAACCGGTCCGGTGCAGCTCCTCCCGCTTCAATCCGCCATAGACAACCGGCGGGAAATCCTTGTCCGTCATCGCTGCGGCCAGCCGACCCTCGATCATGTTTAGTGCCTTGACCGAGCCTTGGTAATTATTCTCCCAATGTGAGCGGATCAGCTTTTCGGACAGGCCATTGAGCTTTGTGGGATCGAATTTGAGCGCGGCAGGCTTGTGGTTTCCGGCAAAGGCCGGGACAGGAGTTGCAGGCACCGGCGCGGCTGCCGGGTCCGCTGCCCGTGCGGTGGTTGCGGCAACCGCTGCAGTTACGACGCCCAAAGCGCCTCTTCTGGTTACGTCCTTCATGCGATCTTGTTATGACCGCTTTTGTGGATCGTATCAATTCAATTGAACGACCGAAAACTTGTCGTGACCGGACATACATCAACGACGTCGCCCCGTGCTCGACACGGGGCTGGGCTTTCTCGGGCAATTTATAGCCTAGCCCCGCATCAAGTGCGGGGCGACGAATGTTTTGACTCACACCACGTTACCAAGGTGTTGGGTTCGAGCAGGCAGTTTTTGCCTATTGATAAAGCCCTCTCTCCTTTAGGGGAGAGGTGCGAGACTTAGGTCTGCGCAGCAGGCCTTAGTCGCAGCGGAGAGGGTCTGCGGCGGTTAGGTTTGCGCCACCATTCCCCCTCTCAACTGCGCCTAACTGCTTTCAGCAGTAAGGCTCGTATCTCTCCCCTAAAGCGCCTGCGGTTGCACGGTGCGCGCGAAGGTGAACCAGCGGCTGCCATCTTCCAGCTCGACCAGATCCTTCACCAGATGGCCGGGGCGGTCGAACGCGGTGTGCAGCCGCCATAAGGGGCAGCGCGCGTCGCTTTCCACCAGCGGCGAAGCGCTGGCCCCGGCATAGCGTTTGCTCGATTGCCCGGCCCGGTCGATGCGCAGCATGAAGAATGGCAGGCCGCGTGCGCCCACGCGCTGCAGCGTCGTCAGCCGGTGCGCGACCTGTTCAAAGCCCGCGCCAAAGCGCCGCTGCAGCAACTCTATGTCATAGCCGGTTCCCTCGCACGCGCGCAGGAAACGGGCATAGGGCATCATCAACGCGGCGGCGAAATAGCTGATAAGATGGCGGCGATAGAAACGCTCGCTCGCGCGTTCGGCAAAGTTCGCGCCTTTGACAAGGCCGTCAATCTCGGCCCGCGCCTCCAGCGTGGCAAGCTCGGCTGCTGCGGCAAAGGTGCGGCTGGCGGTATCGAGCAGTTCGGAAAGCTGAAGCTGCCGCGCGTGCAGATCAAGCCGCTTGAGCCTGTCAGGCAGCACATCGACGGGCAGGATGCGGATGGAGAGCTGGTGCTTGACGCGGAGGCGCTCGGCAATCGCGCCGTAAAGGTCGGCATTGGCAAGGCGCAGCTCGTCCGCAAGCGCCTCTGCCTGTGCGTCGAGATCGGCAAAATGGTTGCGCCAGCGTTCGATTTCGGCGCGAACGGCGGCGATGGCATCGGCTTCCTGCGCGGGGCCTGCGCCCGATAGCCGGTCAAAGGCGCGGGCAAAAGCTTCGGCGGCGTCGGGGGCGGCGGCGATCCAGTCCTCCAGTTGCAACTTATCGAGGTTGAGGTCGGCGAACAGCGGGTCGGCAAGGCGGCGGCGGAGCGCCTCCACCCCGCCGCCGGGGGTTGCGCCGGTCAGGCTGCGCGCATCGAAATCGAAGCGCTCGGCCAATCGCAACAGGATCGCAGCGGTCAACGGGCGCTGGTTGCGCTCGATCAGGTTGAGGTAGCTCGGCGAAACCGCCAGCGCCTCCGCCATCGCGGTTTGCGTCAGGCCATTGGCGCGACGGATGCGGCGCACGGCATGGCCTGCGAAAAGTTTCTGCTCGGTCATGAGTACAATTTGTCATGTTCTTTACAATATTACAAGTAGTGAGCTATTTTGTGCGACGCACACACAACATTTTTGACAAATCTGACTCACAGGAAGGACGCCTACATAGGTAAGACGTCTCCATATCAGACCTCCCAAACAAGGATTTGTCACAATGACCTATCAGGAAGAAATCAAGGCAGCTGGCCAACTCATTGGTTCGCAAAACGGAACCTGGGACTCGATCAGCCCCGAATCCGTCGCCCGCATGCGCCTGCAAAACCGTTTCCAGACCGGTCTCGACATCGCCCGCTACACCGCGAAAATCATGCGCGAAGACATGGCCGCCTATGATGCCGACCCTGCCAACTACACCCAGTCATTGGGCTGCTGGCACGGCTTCATCGCGCAGCAGAAGATGATTTCGGTCAAGAAGCATTTTGGCACCACCAAGAAACGTTACCTCTATCTTTCCGGCTGGATGATCGCCGCCCTGCGCAGCGAGTTCGGCCCCCTGCCCGACCAGTCGATGCACGAAAAGACCAGCGTTCCCGCGCTGATCGAAGAACTCTACACCTTCCTGCGTCAGGCCGACAGCCGCGAACTCAACCTGCTCTTCCGCGACCTCGACAAGGCCCGCGAAACCGGCAATGGCGCTGCCGAAACCGAACTGCTGAACAAGATCGAGAATTACGAAACCCATGTCGTTCCGATTATCGCCGACATCGACGCAGGCTTTGGCAATGCCGAGGCGACCTATCTCCTCGCCAAGAAGATGATCGAAGCTGGCGCCTGTGCCCTGCAGATCGAAAACCAGGTTTCGGACGAAAAGCAATGCGGCCACCAGGACGGCAAGGTCACCGTTCCGCACGAGGATTTCCTGCAGAAAATTCGCGCCTGCCGCTATGCCTTCCTCGAACTCGGCGTTCCCGATGGCATCATCGTTGCGCGCACCGACTCGCTCGGCGCTGGTCTGACCAAGCAGATTGCGGTGTCGAAGGAACCGGGTGATCTGGGCGATCTGTACAACAGCTTCCTCGATTGCGAAGAAATCGACCCGGCAACCGCGCAGAATGGCGATGTCATCCTCAACCGCAACGGCAAACTGCTGAAGCCGAAGCGCCTGCCTTCGAACCTTTTCCAGTTCCGTTCGGGAACCGGTGAAGACCGCTGCGTGCTCGATTGCATCACCTCGCTGCAGAATGGCGCCGACCTTATCTGGATAGAAACCGAAAAGCCGCACATCGAACAGATTGCCGGTATGGTCGACCGTATCCGCGAAGTCGTTCCCAATGCGAAGCTCGCCTACAACAACTCGCCTAGCTTCAACTGGACGCTCAATTTCCGCCAGCAGGTGTTCGACGCCTGGACCGCCGAAGGCAAGGACGTGTCGGCCTATGACCGTGCGAACCTGATGAGCGCATCCTATGACGAAACCGATCTGGGTATCGAAGCCGACCGCCGCATCCAGACTTTCCAGCGCGATGCTGCAAAGCGGGCGGGCATCTTCCACCACCTGATCACCCTGCCGACCTATCACACCGCAGCACTCAGCACCGACAACCTTGCCAAGGATTATTTCGGCGAGATGGGAATGCTTGGTTATGTTGCTGGCGTCCAGCGCAAGGAAATCCGCCAGGGCATCGCCTGCGTCAAGCACCAGAACATGTCCGGTTCCGACATTGGCGATGATCATAAGGAATATTTCGCCGGTGAAGCCGCCCTCAAGGCAGGCGGCAAGGACAACACCATGAACCAGTTTGCCAACGCAGCCTGATTATCTGCCATGAAGGAGTTAGCTATGAGCGAACCTGCACGTTCCCGCGCAGTCCTTTCTACAGAGGACTTCAAGCTGATCCGCAAGGCGCTCGCGCAATATCTGCCAACTGTGGAAGACGGCGAAGAGTCGAAGAAATTCGCTCGCCTCTACCACCGCTTGGGGAGCGCCGCCAAACTGGGCTGAACGAGTTTTCCTGGGGAGGAAAAACCACCTAAAGCCGCCGGTGAATTGACTGGCGGCTTTTTTTTCGTTCCGCCGCCAATCAATCGTTTCTTAACGATAAAGCTATAAAAATCCGGCTGCGTTTCGCGAATTTGAGGTTGGTCATGGACAATATCCAGAAAAGCATAATCGCCGTCCTGTGCGTTGCCGCATTTGCAGCGCTAATCGTCCCGTCCGAGACCAGCTTTGAAACAAAAAAACCGGTTGCTCCGGAAGCAGCCATGGTTGCGCCGCAACCCCAAACTGCTCAGGCACCGACCGAGGCACCCGAAGATGCAAGCGACGAATATGCGTCGCAAGACGAAGCGGCGGAAGGACCCGACGAGTTTGAAACCTTCGGACAGCCCATGAATGACGCACTCCCCTTGGGTGCTAGCGCCAACTCAAATCAGGCTGAATCGCCGCAGAGCAATTTACCCGAGGGAGCGCTGAACGGTTCATCGACTGTCGGGCAAAATTATGCCGATCAGGTTGCAGGCGCAGCTATCAGGACGAACCAACCTGTCGAATGACTTGTAGGTCCTTCAGCATCTACGAAATATCGTAAACAAAAAGGGCTGCCACACCTAAAGCGTGACAGCCCTTTTTTTACTTATCCAGAGATCAAGCGAGATCGAAGCGGTCGGCGTTCATGACCTTGACCCATGCCTTGACAAAGTCAGCGACGAACTTTTGCTCGTTACCCTTTTCGGCATAGACCTCGGCTACTGCCCGCAACTGCGAATTGGAACCGAACACAAGGTCGGCCCGCGTTGCGCGCCAGCGTTCAATCCGGCCACCACGGGTGTAACCGACAAATTCTTCATCGCTGCTACCATCTACAGTTTCCCAGAAGGTATCCATATCCAGCAGATTGACGAAGAAATCGTTGGTTAGTTGGCCAACCCGATTGGTGAAGACGCCATGCGAACGACCTCCATGATTGGCACCAAGCACGCGGAGGCCACCGACTAGAGCGGTCATTTCCGGAGCCGACAGCCCAAGCAAAGCGGCGCGGTCGATGAGCAACTCCTCGGTCTTCACCGAGAATTTGTTCGACAGATAGTTCCGGAATCCATCGGCGCGCGGTTCAAGAACGTCGAAGCTTTCGGCATCAGTCCATTCCTGCGTCGCATCACCACGGCCGCCAGTGAAGGGGACGGTCACATTATAACCAGCATCCTTGGCAGCCTTTTCGACTGCAGCGCTGCCTGCCAGAACAATTGCGTCCGCCATCGACAGCGAGCCACGCAGTTCGTCGATCTTAGCAAGCGTCGCAGACAGCTGCGCAGGCTCATTCACTGCCCAATCCTTTTGCGGCGCCAAGCGCACACGAGCGCCATTTGCCCCGCCACGATGATCGCTCTTGCGATAGGTGGAGGCGGAAGCCCAAGCTGCCTTGATAAGATCGCTCGCAGCGACACCGCTTGCAAGAATGTTGGTCTTGAATGCAGCAACGTCTGCGTCCGAAGGCATCGTACCTGCGGGAACCGGATCCTGCCAGATCAGGTCTTCCTTCGGTACTTCCGGACCGTGATAGCGGGCTTTGGGGCCCATATCGCGATGGCACAGTTTGAACCAGGCGCGTGCAAAGGCATCGTCTAGTGCGGCCTGATCGTCGCGGAACCGTTCCGAAATCTTGCGATATTCAGGGTCCATTTTCAGCGCCATGTCTGCGGTCGTCATCATGGTCGGCACGCGCTTCGACGGGTCACGCGCATCCGGCGCCATATCTGCGGGATCGGGATCGATAGGCGTCCACTGCTGGGCACCAGCGGGGCTGTGAACCAGCTTATAGTCATATTTGAACAGCAGGCGGAAATAGTCACCGCCCCACTGTGTCGGATTGTTCGACCATGCGCCTTCGATGCCGGATGTGGTGATTTTACCAGATGCAATCTGTTCCGGATCCGTTGCCCAGCCAAAGCCCATCTTTTCCAGAGCTTCAGATTCAGGGCTTCCGCTCAACTGGTCAGCAGGAATAGCGCCGTGAGCCTTGCCGAAAGCATGGCCGCCAGCTGTAAGCGCGACGGTCTCTTCATCGTTCATCGCCATGCGGGCGAAGGTGATGCGCATGTCGCGTGCCGACAAAAGCGGGTCAGGATTTCCGCCCGGGCCTTCCGGATTGACGTAGATCAGACCCATCTGAATCGCAGCCAGAGGATTTTCGAGATCGAGCTGCTTCTCCGGCTGAATGCGGGTTTCGGCACCCTGGTCGACCCAAAGGTCTTCTTCACCCCAGTAAATGTCTTTTTCGGGTTCGTAGACGTCGGCACGGCCGCCGCCGAAACCGAATACTGGTCCACCCATCGACTCGATGGCGACATTGCCTGCGAGGATGAACAGGTCGGCCCAGCTGATTTTCTGGCCATATTTCTGCTTGATCGGCCACAAAAGACGACGCGCCTTGTCGAGGTTGCCGTTATCCGGCCACGAGTTGAGCGGAGCAAAACGCTGTTGACCGCTATTGGCGCCGCCACGACCATCGGCGGTGCGATAGGTGCCTGCAGCGTGCCAGGCCATACGGATGAAGAAAGGACCATAATGGCCATAATCGGCCGGCCACCAAGGCTTGCTGTCTGTCATCAGCGCTGTCAGGTCAGCCTTTAGAGCCTGATAGTCGATCGACTTGAACGCTTGGACATAGTCAAAGTCCGGTCCCATCGGGTCAGGCGAAACACCACCCTGATGCAGGGATGTCGACGGGAAGAGCTTCGGGCCACCAATCTTTGTTGGTACGGCCTAGCAGCGAGCGGGCCGCATCCTTGTGGACCGGGCAACCGCCGCCAGTGTTGATGGGAGTTTGGTCGTTCATGGCTTTTCCTATCCTGTTTATGAGTTCGGATTCTGGTGCGACACACAGCACTATAGGTTCTAACTATCTCAACCCCATGACAATACCATCGAGTTTTTCCTTGCACTGTTATCGACTAAATCGATTGTTCGAGAGCCAATGTTCGAATTTCTCGAAAATGCGATGCATTACACTATTGAGCGGTCCAGCCCCCATCCATTGAGAGATTGGCGCCGGTGATGGCTCCTGCCGCATCACTGCACAAATAGACTGCCAGCGAAGCCAATTGCTCCACCTGCACAAATTGCTTCTGCGGTTGTGCAGCGAGTAGCACGTCGTTGATTACCTGGTCTCGGGTCAACCCGCGTGCTTTCATCGTATCAGGGATCTGGTTCTCGACCAGCGAAGTCCAGACATAGCCCGGACAGATATTGTTGACGGTGATGCCATCACGGGCGACTTCCAACGCAATGGTTTTGGTTAAACCAGCAATGCCGTGCTTTGCGGCGTTATAGGCACTTTTTGAAGGGCGAAGCGACGAGGCTGTGCATCGAACCGGTGTTAATGATGCGGCCCCAGCCCTTTTCCTTCATCGCGGGCACAACTGCCTTGGTCGTGTGAAAGGCAGACGATAGGATGATGGCGATGATCGCATCCCATTTATCCTCAGGGAATGTTTCGACCGGAGACACGTGCTGGATGCCCGCATTGTTGATCAATATATCAGGCGCACCCAATTTGGCGGTGCAATCGGCAACCATCGCACGAATTTCCTCGGGCTTCGTCATGTCCGCTGGCGAGTAGAGCGCGCCCGCATTGCTGGTGCGGATCAGCTCTTCGACATGACTTTGAATCTCTTCCGCATCGCCAAAGCCGTTGATCATCACGCTGGCCCCTTCGGCAGCCAGTGCCCGTGCATAGCCCAGACCGATACCTGATGTGGAGCCGGTAATCAGAGCGGTTTTGCCTTTGAGAAACATGGGAGAAGTCCTTTGCGGTACTGTTTGTAAATCCGCCTTCTTCCTTGCGCTTTTGCAGCAAAACCGCAATGCTTGATTGAACGCGAGTAGGGAGAATCGCCATGCGTCTCGACGATCTGGATCCAAGCAACAACACCCGTGACCACGGCGCCGGTGGCGGAGGTTTCAGCATGGGTGGCGGCGGAGGCGGCATGGGCTCGCTGATATTCGGGCTGCTCCCGCTATTATTCGGTCGGAAAATGGGATGCGGCACATTGCTGATTTTGGCTGTTGTCGGCTATTTCGTATTTTCCAGTGGCATGCTCAATCTGGGCGGCAGTGGCATGGCTCCTACCGAGACCGCGCAACAGGGCACGGGCGGCAATCAGGCTTGCGACACGCAAGAGGAGCTGTTCGCCTGCCGCGTTCTGAAATCCACCGAGGACACTTGGGGTGCATTGTTTGCGCAGGCGGGCCAGCGTTACCAGCCAACGACACTCAATTTCTATCAGCAGGGCACACAATCAGGCTGCGGCTCTGCACAATCGGCAATGGGGCCATTCTATTGCCCTGCTGACCAAGGTGTCTATCTCGACACGACCTTCTTCCAGCAGATGCAGCAGATGAGCGGCGGCGGCGATTTCGCTTATGCTTATGTCATCGCGCATGAAGTCGGGCATCATATCCAGAATTTGACGGGCGTCGCTGATCAAGTTCGCAGCGCACAGGCACGCGCAAGCCAGGCCGAAGGCAACGCTTTGCAAGTGCGGATGGAGTTGCAGGCAGATTGGCTTGCCGGGTGTCTGGGCCAGAAAATGCAGCCCGTATCGAAGCAGGCGATATCGAGGAGGGCATGCGCGCCGCGCACGCAATCGGCGATGACAAGCTTATGCGCGATGCCGGGCGTGCTCCGGTCGAGAGCATGTTCACTCATGGCACCAGCGAACAGCGCATGGCGGCGCTGAAAAAAGGCCTGCAAAGTGGTGATCCCAACAGCTGCGATTATTTCGGCGGCACATCCTGACCTTCAATGCGTCTTTCCGATTGCCACAATGTTGAAGATTTCCGGCGGCTGGCGAAACGCCGTTTGCCCTCGCCTGTCTTCCATTACATCGACGGAGCGGGTGATGATGAGGTAACCAAGGGTCGAAACGCATCAGCCTTCGACGATTGCGATCTGGTACCCAATGTTCTCGCCGGTGTTGAAAACATCGACATGTCGACAACGGTGATGGGCAAGAAGATCGGCATGCCGTTATTTCTATCTCCCACAGCCTTGCAGCGGCTGTTCCACTGGCAGGGCGAACGCGCGGTGGCGGCTGTGGCCGAGCGCTTCAACACCTGGTTCGGCATTTCAAGCCTTGCGACGGTCAGCATCGAAGAGGTCGGAGCGGCGATCAAAACGCCAAAGATGTTCCAACTCTATATCCACAAGGACAAGGGTCTGAACAAGTCTATGGTCGAGCGCTGTAAGGCGGCAAATTTCGATGCCATCACGTTGACGGTAGACACCATAGTAGCTGGCAATCGCGAACGTTGTTTGCGTACCGGCTTCACCTCTCCGCCGCGCTTCACACCTTCTTCGGTGCTGAGCTATGCAACACACCCCGGCTGGGTGATGAACTATCTTTTCCGCGAGAAATTTTCGCTGCCCAATCTTTCAACGCATGTCAGTGAGGGTACCAATGTCGCGGTGTCGGTCGCCGATTATTTCAACACCATGCTCGATCAGTCGATGGACTGGAAAATGGCGGAAGCGATCCGCGCCGAATGGGGCGGGCAATTTTGCCTGAAGGGTGTGATGTCGGTCGAGGATGCCAAGCGCGCGGTAGATATAGGAGCGACGGCGATCATGGTGTCCAACCATGGCGGGCGGCAGCTCGATGGCTCGCGTTCGCCCTTCGATCAGATCGCCGAGATCGCCGATGCCGTCGGCGGGAAAATCGATATCATCTGCGATGGTGGCGTCCGTCGCGGGACGCATGTGCTGAAGGCGCTCGCAGCTGGTGCGACCGCCTGCTCGGGCGGCCGCTCTATCTTTACGCACTGGCTGCCGCTGGCGAGCCGGGGCGTTGATCGCATCGTTGGCAAGCTGCGCGACGAGATCGAACGCGGCATGAAACTCATGGGCGTCCGATCCGTCGCGGAGCTAAACAGCTCTATGCTGCGCTGGCGCTAGGCTCCTCCGCGCCGCGCTTTGCACCCCAATCGATGTGCCGGGTTGCCCACATCACCACCGCAAGGGCGACAAAGAGCAGGATCGATCCAATAATCAGAGCATAGGCTTCAAGATTGAGCAGGACGTAGAGCGTGGCATACAGCCCGACCAGCAGCCCGCCGATCACCCGCGCGCGCAGCCAGCTTTTCAGTACCGCTGCGGAATAGGCAGTCAGCAAGCCGGTAATCGCGCCACCCGCCAGCAAATAAGCCCAGGTGAAGCCGATGACCTCGGCAAAGGCGAGCAGCATCACGAAGAACAGCACCAGCCCTGCCCCGGTCAGCAGATACTCGGCAGCAGCAACCTTTGCCCCGCCGACCACGTCAAACATCAGGAAAGCGAGGAAGGTGAAGCCGATGAACAGGAAGCCATATTTCACCGAACGATCGACCTGGCTGTAAAGGTCAACAGGTTCGATAAGGCCTATCGTGGCGGCCTGCGAAGGTCCGCCCACGGGCTGCGCACTGGCCGATGAAGCCACCATCGGTGCGACATAGCCGCCATCAAGCTGCGGCATGCCGAGGTCTTCTTTCAGCACAAGAGACTGGCCAAGAGCCAGGTTGGTAACCTTGTGCGCCGAAGAAAAGCCCTTGTCCGAAATCGTGCGCTTGGTCGGGAGGAAATCACCGGCAAAGCTTGGGCTGGGCCAAGTCGACTTGACTTCCCAACTGGTTTCCTTGCCACGCGGTACCATTGTCAGCGATTTGTTGCCGCGGAAGGCATAGCTGTAATTGACGTTCAGGGGCGTCGTGCCATCCCAGTCGATGAAGGTAAAAAACCCTGAATTGCCTGAGGCCGCCAGCCCCTTGCCCGGTTGCAATTCCAGTGCAGTTCCATTGACTTGCACTTTGCTGTCCGCCTGCAATCCCCGCGCATCCGAAACACCAAAGCGCAATTCAGCTCCGGCCAGGTTGAGGCTATCACGGGGGATGCCGTAGCGGGCGAAATCGGCTGGCAGTGCAAACCGCGCACTGCCGCTATTTTCGGCAACAAACAGCACGCTTTCATAGATCGACTTCTTCTTCCGCTCGGGGCGAAGGTCGGGCTTCATCGCGTTGGTTTCAGGCGAAAGAAACAATTCGCGCTGACCCCGCACGGTCCGCGTTGTCTGTTGGCCATTTTCGGTCACGGTTTCGACATTGTCGGTGGTGTAAGGAATGACCAGCACCGGCCCGACCACAACCTGCGGCCCGCCCCAGCCTGCAGCAATCGAGGTCTGGGCGGTATTGGCCTGTTCCTGCCTGTCCCAAGACAGTGCAAAAACCATCATCAGTGGGATGGCGAGCACAAGGCCGATCAGCCCCGCAAAAAACAGTTTGAAACCGGGAGAACGTTCGGTGGCCATAAGAGCTGCTCCTCTCCACTCAATTCATCTACAAATTTGCACGCTTCATCTGCGACCGCCAAACTGAACGGCGAGTGAACGCCACCATCAATTCGCTGTACTGATAAGAAACCAGATTGCGACCGCCGCGATCAACAGTGCACATGCCTTCCGGACAAGAACAGCATTTTGTCCTCGCTCAAACCACTCATGCGCCCGCCCGGCCAGCAAGGCGAGCAAGAGGTGCACAAGCGTCGCCACAGCGACATAGGTCGCGGACAGCAGCAGCGTCTGCGGCATAATCGGCGCAGCACTATCGACATAGCTGGGCAGGATTGCCACGAAAAACAGAGCTGCTTTCGGGTTCAACAGGTTGAGCAAAAGCCCGTGGCGAAACCAGCGCACATTGCCATTATGAGCATGTTCAGGCGAAACGTCACTCTTTCCCTCCCACGCCTTCCACGCAAGCCATAACAAATAGGCAGCCCCTGCATAACGCAGCAGTGCAAACAAATAGGGCGACGCTTGAGCCAGTTCTGCGAGACCAAAAGCAGTCGCCGCCCCAACAACAGAAAGGCCCAAAGCAATGCCTGCAGTGGCCGCCAGCGCCGCCCGCTTTCCCACGCTGGCACCGGTCAACGCAATCCAAGCCATATTCGGACCGGGCGTAAGCTCTATCAGTATTGCAGTGAGCAAAAAGGGCAGGAAATTAGATGTGAACATTCGCCCTGCCTATGGCAGCACCAACGGCCACTGTCGATTGCTGCTTGGCATTTTCAGGGTGCCATGCCTAGATGATGGCCATGACCGCATACTCCATTCTCGATCTCGTCCCCGTCGTCGAAGGCGGAACCGTTCCTCAAGCATTGGCCAATGCCGCCGATCTTGCGGCGCACGCCGAAACGCTCGGCTTCACACGCTTCTGGGTCGCCGAACATCACGGAATGAAAGGCATCGCCAGCGCGGCAACCTCGGTTGTGATCGGGCATATCGCTGCTGCGACGAAGACTATCCGCGTCGGCGCAGGCGGCATCATGTTGCCCAACCATGCGCCGCTGGTGATCGCCGAACAGTTTGGCACATTAGACGCGCTTTATCCGGGTCGCATCGACCTCGGGCTCGGTCGTGCTCCCGGCAGCGACCAACGCGTCGCCCACGCCATCCGCCGCACACTCGATAGCGATCCCAATGCCTTTGTTCGCGATATAGTGGAACTGCAAAGCTATTTTGCCGATGATGGCCGCACGGGCATCAGCGCGACGCCGGGTGCCGGGGCGGATGTACCGTTCTACATTCTGGGCAGCAGCCTTTACGGCGCCCAAGTCGCGGCGCTGCTCGGCCTGCCATACGCCTTCGCCAGCCATTTCGCGCCGCAATTGCTCGACGAGGCACTGCATGTCTATCGCAGCGATTTCAAACCATCCGAGTTTCTTGATAAGCCCCATGCCATTGCTGCAATGAATGTGATTGCCGCAGACAGCGATGCCGAAGCGGAATTTCTGGCGAGTTCGATCCAGCAGAGCTTTGTTGGCCTGCGCACCGGCAATCCGCGCCAGATGCAACCGCCGGTGGAGGGCTATAAGGAAAGCCTGCCGCCGCATATCGCTGCGATGCTCGACGAGGTTCTTTCCTGCAGTGCAATCGGCTCGCTCGACACCATTCGAGACGGAATGTCGAAATTCATCGAACGCACCCAAGCGGACGAAATCATCGTCTCTTGTTCGATTTTCGATCATGACAAACGGAAGCGCAGCTTGAGTCTTACGGCTGATGTTTTTAACAGGCTCTACAACTAACTCCGATCGCCATAGCGCAGGCTACTGTGTTCGATCACCTACCTCATCCAAATAAGTGTTGCCAAAACAGCCAGCAAGGCAATCAGGACACCACCCATCAGCAGCCGTGTAATTGGGTGCTGACGATCTATGTCCGCTTGAAGTAGTGCGAATGCAGTGGCCAACTCTTCAGAGTTAGGCAGCCTATCAACCTGTTCGGCCAGTTCTTCAACGGTCATTGAAGGCTTCAACGGCGGAGCGTCTGACAGCGAAATCGCGTCCGAACTTGAAAATACTTTGCCGTATACCTTCCCAACAAGTTTCGAAGCTGCGTCTTGCACTCGCTTGTTCAACGCTAGTTCCGTCAGCGTTGCAATGACTGTCGGCGAAACCATGTCGCGTTAGTAAACCCGCGCCTTCGGCTTGATATACTCGACCTCGTCAGTCAGGGTATAATCGTGGACCGGGCGGTAGTCCAAAGTGACCTTTCCGCCCTTGCCGCCCCAGCCTTCGAACCAGCTGAC
The DNA here is from genome assembly GCA_016707885.1 of Sphingomonadales bacterium. Classification (GTDB taxonomy): domain Bacteria; phylum Pseudomonadota; class Alphaproteobacteria; order Sphingomonadales; family Sphingomonadaceae; genus Sphingorhabdus_B. The sequence goes on along the minus strand of JADJGU010000007.1, from coordinate 1,344 downwards.
GGTGTGCTTCATCCAGTTCTTGTCGTCGCGATCGGGGAAATCCTCATGCGCATGCGCGCCACGGCTTTCCTTGCGAGCGTTTGCCCCTTCGATGGTGCAAATCGCCTGACTCATCAGATTGTCGAGTTCGAGCGTTTCAACAAGATCGGTGTTCCAGATCAGGCTGCGGTCGCTGACCGAGATGTCCTGCATTCGCTGGTTCACCTTCTGCATGATTTCGCAGCCCTCGGCGAGCAACGCGCTGTCACGGAAAACTGCCGCATGCTTTTGCATCGTCTGCTGCATCTGCAAGCGCACTTCGGCGGTGGGTGAACCACCCTTGGCGTTGCGGAAATGGTCAACGCGAGCGAGTGCCAAATCGGCCGAATCCTTTGGCAACGCCTTTTGCGCAGCATTGGGCTTCAGCGTTTCCTTGAGGTGCAGGCCGGTTGCGCGACCAAAGACGACGAGAGTCGATCAGCGAGTTCGATCCCAGACGGTTGGCCCCATGGACAGACACGCACGCCGCTTCACCAACAGCATAGAGGCCGGGAACAACAACTTCAGGGTCTTCGCCCTTCTTGGTCACGATCTGGCCGATAATTGCAGGAATGCCACCCATATTATAATGAACGGTCGGCAAACCGGCAGCGGCTGCGGGTCAGGTCGACACCGCGAAAATCTTGCCGCTTTCGGTGATACCTGGCAGGCGTTCCGCCAGCACCTTTGGATCGATATGGTCGAGGTGCAGGTAGATATGGTCCTTGTTCGGGCCGACACCACGACCTTCGCGCATTTCGAGTGCCATTGAACGCGACACGACGTCACGCGAAGCGAGATCCTTGGCCGAAGGCGCATAGCGTTCCATGAAACGCTCACCTCGCTATTGGTCAGTATCGGGTAACGCCCTTTCCCCGCGTGCACCTTCTTGATCAACACACCTGCGCCGTAAATACCCGTCGGTTGAACTGCACGAACTCCATGTCCTGCAAGGCGAAACTTGCACGCAGTACCATGCCGCCACCGTCGCCCGTGCACGTGTGTGCAGAAGTTGCGCTGTAGTGTCGGCGCGGCCATAGCCACCGGTGGCCAATACGACTGAATGGCTTCTAAACGGTGGATGCTGCCATCGTCCACGCACAGAGCAATTACGCCCTGCACTCTCCATCTTCCATGATCAGGTCGAGTTGAAATATTCGATGAAGAAATCCGCGTCAGTATTTCAGGCTCTGGTGGTACCAAGCGCGTGCAGCATGGCGTGGCCGGTTCGGTCGGCGGCGGCGCAGGTGCTTTGTAACGCGGCGTCCTCGCCCATATTTTGCATATGCCCGCCAAAGGGGCGTTGATAATGGTGCCGTCGGCGTT
>JADJGU010000006.1 GCA_016707885.1 Sphingomonadales bacterium | reverse complement strand
CAAACAACGTCAGGCCAAGACCAAGCGCGATAACCAGCGCCTGCGTGTGCGACCCGGGACGATGCAAATTGGCGAGGGCGAGGCGCGGCAACGGGGCTTTGGGACGAGGCAGGCGCAAAGCTATCGCGCGCATGACCCAAGCGATGGCGGCGAGCAGCAGCAAAAGCGCAAAAGCCGCACCGATAAAGCTCAGCGAGAAAATTGGCTCGCGCGCCGTTGCGACCGCCAGGGCGACAATTGCCGCAATGCTGGCCGAAACCCAGATCGCAGTCCGCCGGTCGATTCGGCTGCTGCCCTCGACAACCGAACGATACAGCCCAGCGGCCGGTACCGTGCGCGCACGGGCGAGCGGTGGGAGCGCAAAGGCGAAGGCGATCAGCAGGCCATAGATGGCGCTGACCGCCAGAGGAACGGGATGCAAGGAGAAGCCGGGGGCTAAGGGTAATATGTCACCGGCGGCCCATCCAATCGCAATCGGCATTACGCTGCCCACTGCAAGCCCGACCATTATAGCCGCAATCGCCACCGTGAAAATCTGCATCATGTAGATGCGGAAAATGATCCCGCTGTCGGCGCCGGTCACCTTCAATGTCGCTATCCCGGCGCGCTTGCTTTCGAGATAGCTGCCCACACCATTGCCAACGCCGATCCCTGCAATCACCAGCGATGCGAGGCCGACCAGTGTCAAGAATTGTCCCATGCGCTCGATGAAGCGGCGGGTGCCGGGCGCGCCGTTAGAGCGGTCGGTTATATCCCATCCGGCAGACGGAAATTTCTGCTCAAGCGTTTTGGCGACTGCTTCGGGATCGGCACTGGCAGGCAGTTTGATGCGATATTTGCTTTCAAACATGCTGCCCGGCTGGATCAACTTTGTGTCCTCGAGAGCATCGAGAGATACCAAGGCCACTGGCCCCAGCGTAAAGCCTTCGCCCAACCGGTCGGGTTCTTCGGCAATCACGCCCGCAACTTTAAAGGCTGCCTCGCCGAAACGCACGGACCCGCCTGTCGCAAGGTTGAACCGATCCGCCAAGGTCTGGCCGATGTAGATTTCCCCGTCCTTAGGGGCCGCCGCGACGGCGCCTCCTTGCAGCACCAATTTGCCGTATAGTGGGTAGGTGCCGTCGATGGCTTTCAGTTCGGCCAATATGCTGTCGCTGCCTTCGGGGCCGATCGCCATGGCGCGCAGGCGCACGGTTTCCGAAACTGTTCCAACTTTGGCAAAGGATTTCAGCTCGGCGTCGCTGGCTTCGCGCTGGGCAATGCCGATTTCGATATCGCCGCCAAGGATGGTTTGGCCGCGGCGCGAGAGTTCTTCAGTGATGCTGGCGGTGAGGCTACCGATGGCCGCCAAAGTGGCAACGCCGAGGAACAGACATACCGCCAGCAGACGCAGGCCGCGAATGCGTGCCGAAAGGTCACGGCGGGCAATGCGCCACAGGGTAGCGAGCGAGAGGCTCAAGCCACGCTCTCCACCACATGGCCGTCCTGCATCGCGATCACACGGTCACAGCGGGCGGCAAGGGCAGGGTCATGGGTGATGATCAGCAGGGTCGCTCCCAAAGCTGCCCGCCGTTCGAACAACAGGTCTATGATCGACGATCCGGTTGAACCATCCAGATTGCCCGTCGGTTCGTCGGCAAAGATGATCTTCGGGGCGGCTGCCATCGCGCGGGCGATGGCCACACGCTGCTGTTCGCCGCCGGAAAGTTGCGATGGATAGTGGGTCAGACGATGCCCAAGGCCGACAGCTTCCAATTCCTTGGCCGCGCGCCCGAAGGGATCGGCGATGCCTGCCAGTTCCATCGGCACCGCAACATTTTCAAGCGCGGTCATCGTGGGGAGCAAGTGAAATGCCTGCAATACGATGCCGATCCGACCGCGCCGCGCGCGGGCCAGCGCATCCTCGTCCAGTTCGGTAAAGTTTAACCCGTCAACCTGCACAGATCCGCCACTCGCCCGCTCCAGCCCGGCCAGTACGGCCATCAGCGAACTCTTGCCCGAGCCGGAAGGCCCCAGCAGTGCGACGCTCACGCCATAAGGCACTTCCAGATCGACGCCGCGCAAAATGGATACCCGCGCATCGCTGGAGCCAAGCGCGAGGGTGACATTCGACGCCCGTATCGCCATATCGGGCGCGTCAGATAGTGCTGCGGACAAGGAGAGTTCCTTATGAAGACGAATTTTGCCCTATATGGTGCGGCTTTACTGCTTGTCCAAGCCCTTGCTGCATGCGGGTCTTCACCCGTAACCGCGCCGAAGGATGAAACGGCGCAAAATGCGCCTGCCAGGGCGGAGGCTGCACAATATGACAAACTTGTCGTTGCCTTTGGAGACAGCCTCTATGCCGGCTACCGCCTCGGCCCGACGGAAGGGCTCGCGCCGCAACTTCAGGGCGCGCTCGAAAAAGCGGGCATAAAGGCCCGCGTGCACAATGCAGGTGTATCGGGCGACACCACAGCGGCTGGCAAGCAGCGGCTGACGTTCGTGCTCGACAATCTGGAAAAGAAGCCCGACCTTGTCGTTCTTGGTCTTGGCGGAAACGATATGCTGCGCGGTATCCAGCCCAAGGAAAGCGAGGCCAATCTGAAGGCGATGCTTGATGAGCTCAAGAAACGCGACATTGATGTTGTGCTGACTGGCATGCTTGCCGCCCCCAATCTGGGGCCGGATTATGCCAATGCCTTCAACCCGATTTTTCCCAAGCTGGCGAAGCAATATGGCACTCCGCTTTATCCCTTTTTCCTCGATGGCGTGGTTGCCGACCCGAAGCTGATGCTGCCTGATAACATCCACCCCAATGCACAGGGCGTATCGAGGGTTGTCGACGGGCTGGCGCCGCTTGTCGAAAAGGCGCTCCAGCAGTAAATGCCAAGGTGTATTAAAAAAATAACACACCATCGACCGGATTCGCTTGAAATCGCCACAAACGCGTTCCATTTATCCCATAATATCACCGCTTGAGGAGGATCGACCCCCATGTCGACCAGTGAAACACTGACCGCCACCGAAACCGAGCTGAAGCTCACCCCGCCCGATCCGGTGCCGCCGATTGCCGCCGAAAAGGCCATCGGGCTGGTTCCGGTAGAGGATGAGGTCAAGGGCAAGCTCGCCGAAAAAGTGGAGGGCTATATCGCCGATCTGCTCGCGCAGGATGTGAACAGCCCTGAATTCGGCAAGCGCGTCGACCAGCTGACCAATATGGGCCGCAAGGAAATCATGGAGGCGGCTGGTCAATCGAACCGCTTCCTCGATCGCCCGATCCGCCAGATGGACGAACAGTCCGGCGTCGGCGCAGACCTGGCTGAATTGCGGCGCACGGTTGAGGATCTTGACCCTTCGAAGCGCGGCAATTTGACAACCAAGCAGAAGCTTTTCGGCATCATCCCCTGGGGCAACAAGCTGCGCAATTATTTCGACAGCTATCAGAGTGCACAGGGGCATATCAGCTCGATCCTCGGCCGCCTTGCCAACGGCAAGGATGAACTGCTGATGGATAATGCCGCAATCGATGTCGAACGGCAGAATCTGTGGAAGGCGATGGGCAAGCTCGAGCAGATGATCCTGATTTCAAAACAGCTCGACGGGCGGCTTGAGGAAAAGGCTGCCGAACTCGAACTTTCCGACCCCGCCAAGGCGAAGGCGATCCGCGAAACCGCGCTTTTCTATGTTCGCCAGCGTCATCAGGATTTGCTGACCCAGATGGCGGTGACCGTCCAAGGCTATCTGGCGATGGATCTGGTCAAGAAGAATAATGTCGAACTGGTCAAGGGCGTCGATCGCGCTTCGACCACCACCGTCGGCGCGCTACGCACTGCAGTGACGGTCGCACAGGCGATGACCAACCAGCGGCTGGTATTGGGCCAGATTACTGCGCTCAACACGACCACAGCGAACATCATCGACAGCACCGGCAAGCTGCTGCGCGAAAATACGGCGGCGATCCACGAACAGGCGGCGGCATCGACCATCCCGCTGGAGACGCTGAGCCGGGCCTTCCAGAATATCTATGATACGATGGACGCAATCGATACCTTCAAGATCAAGGCACTGGAAAGCATGAAGCAGACCTCCGAAGCGCTTGAAAAGGAAGTCGAAAAGTCCAAGGGCTATATCGCGCGGGCCGAAGGTGCCGCGCAGGCCAAATTGGGCGCGACCGAAAACAATCTGTTGAGCTCGCTGGAGGCCTAAGACTTGGCAAGCCCTGCAACCCAATCGGATGAAATTCTCGACAGCGCGCGCCGTTCGCTGAAACGGGTACGCATGGGGCCGCCCATCGGAACCAAATCGCGTGCGCTGCGGCGGGCGCATTTCTTTGGCAAATTGGCGCGGACAGGCGTTGCAGTCGGCGCGCTGCTTATTGGGGCCGGCATCATTGGTGCCATCCTTGATGGCATCGGTTTCTGGGGTGTGATGATCACCGGTGTGCTCGGCGCGGCAGCGGTCTATGCGTTGATGCGCTATCCCGAAATGCCAATGCCAACCACAGAGTCTCTGCGCCAGACCGATCTTGGCACGCTCGCGGGCAAGACAGAAATCTGGCTGGAGGCGCAACGCCCGGCTCTCCCCGCTCCGGCAATCCCGCTGGTGCAGAATATCGGACTGCGGCTGGATGCGCTTGCCCCACAATTGCAAACACTGGCAGAGACAGACCCGGCCTCGCGCGAAGTGCGCAAGCTGGTGGGAGAGCATCTGCCCGAGCTCATCAACGGCTATAAGCGCATTCCCGAACCGCTTCGGCGTCAGGACAACGGCGGCAAGACACCCGAGCAACAGTTGGTCGACGGATTGAAGCTGATAGACCGCGAAATCGAAACGATGACCGGCCAGATCGCGCGTGGTGAACTCGACAAGCTGGCAACGCGCGGCCGTTTTCTTGAAATCCGCTATGATGGGGCAGGGGAAGAAACTGGCGCCTAGTCGCGCTCGCCTATTTCAGTCCTTGGCCGGGCACCCAGAGTTTGTCGCATTTTTTCATCACTCCGGGGATGATCCGGCGCGCGACTTGCACGTCCTGAGCATTTCCTAGAATCGCGCGTTTCTCCGGAAGGTTGCCGGCGAAATCTTGCCCGAAAGCAGAGGCAATTATCGGGGGGCTCGCATTTGTCGGTACGACCACGTAAATCAACGCGTTGTGGCCGCGCCGATATATCTTTTTGGTTTTGTCAGCATAAACCTGCGTATCGGCAGGTTCGATCTTCGCAGTGCCTTTTGATTCATAGAACCACCAAGTGCCTTTAGGGCCGGTGATGGTCATGCTGACGCTGTTGGTCCCGGCACCTGTCGCCTCTGCGATTTCACCGGATTCGAGTTCGATGGTTGAATAGAGGCCGCATATTTTGACATTTTTGGTCGCGGCCTGCGCGGGCGCGTAAGACGCGCCAAAATATGTCGCGGCTGCCATTGCAACGATCAGAAAGCGTCCACCCACCATAGCCATAACTCCATCAATCACCTCAAGGTCGTCTACCTATTAAGCCATTGATTTCTTATGACCAAAGCTACGGGGGTACTAGCACACCCTCGGGATGTTTCGGGATTTGGATCTCGGCGCGCTAAATCCCAGCCGCCTCAGTTTCGAGCAGCGTTCCGAAAGGTAAAAATGCAGGAAAATGGTTCCCCGGTAAAGGGTTCAAGATACGGTCCGCAAGCTTCCCAAAACGTCTCCAAACATATTGAAAAATAATGTTTATGTTGTAATATTCCACTATTGATTGTTTCGTATTTGTTCTGGCGTATCCGTGTTAATCCAGTGCAAAATGTGGGAAAGAATGGTGGAAGAGAAATTCAATTACCTACCAAGTGGCAGTCGTGGATTGCGAGAATAGACCGACGATCGCCTTTTATGGCTTGCCTGAAATGTCATGATTTGGTCAGAAGCAGGCTTGACAATGTTGTCCAATCTAACCGCGCGCGTTATTCCTCCAACCATTCCACCTTCCCACTGCCCAACTCGTAAAAGGCACCCACAACCTTCAATGTTCCTAGTTCCTGCGGGCGGCGCAGTGCGGGGGAGGCCTCTTCCTGCAGTTCGCGAACCACGCGGCGGACATTGTGGCGGGCGGCGCTGTTGACCAGATCGTGCTGGCAATCCTCGCCAACCTCCATAATCGCAGGATAAAGCGGTTGAAGCACCTTGCTGATATTGGCTGAAAAGCCGTAATGTTCCTTCACGACCGAAACGGCGGCGCGCACTGCACCGCAATTTTCATGGCCCATCACGACGATCAGCGGCACACCCAGTGCGGTCACGGCAAATTCCAGACTGCCGATTGCCGTCGAACACAGGCTGTTCCCGGCGTTACGCACAATGAACAGCTCGCCCAAACCGCGTCCGAACAAAAGCTCAGGTGCAACACGCGAGTCCGAACAGCTGAGATAGGCGGCAATCGGATGCTGAGCGGCAGCCATGCGCAGGCGGCTCATGCGGCTGGCCTGGACCGTTATCGGCTCGTCCGAAAGGAAGCGACGATTACCTTCCTTGAGCAGCGCGAGCACGTCGTCGGGCGTCATAGATAGGGTCATCCGGGCTTTCCATCTTTTCTGGGCGTAAGATAGATGCGAGCGTTACGGGCCGCCCAAGGGAGGAATGCGATCAGGAAGATAATTGCTGAAATGACCAGCCAAAAACCATCCTCGGCATACAAGGCGGTAGCTATGCGGGCAATCGCCGCAATTTGCATGCCGACAAAGGCAAATTTGCCTGCGAGGGGCAGTTCCAAAGGTCTACCCGAATGGCCCTGAGTGACGCGGGTGATCATCGCGATTAGAAGACTTCCTGCGAAGCCTATGGTCAGCGCATGCTCGGGTGCGCGTCCAATCGGCAGGCCAAGGCTCGAAATTGCCCATAGCGCATATCCGACGGGCGCCCAAGCAAAGCCAATGATCAGCACCCAGAACAGGGCGGGAGCCTTAGCGCGCGGCCACCATTTCCAGCTCATCAATAGCGTCAATAGACTCAACAGAAGTGCCGCGAATGTCTGAAGAAAACTGACGGCGAGTAACTGCCCGGCGATTATGAGCATTGTCAGCCCCCAATAGGCCCCCAAGATCCAATTAGGTCGCCACCGGACATAGCCTTCGACGACGTTGCCCGCGAAGAATGGGATCATGCGGTGACACACCGTCACGAAAACAGGCAAAAGCATGGCCCAAAGCCCAAGGCTGTTGGCAAGAGATAGAGTTGCGGCTGCCGGATTGAGAATGAAGGCCATCAGGGCAATTTGTCCAATCAGACCAAAAACAAATGCGGCAAGGATTGACCAACCGTGCCAACTGGGAGCCTTTCCATCGCGCCGTTCGCGCAGCGCAATCGAGAGCAGCACGCTGAAACCCCAAAGGCATGCAAATGACGCTGAGGCGAAGGCTGCAGCGAGCAGCCGATCGTTACCAGACAACAATGCTCCCCAAGACAGCAATGTAGCGAGGCCATATCCGCCAGCGACGGGCGCGAAGGATTCGCGCTCTAGATCGGGATAACCCATCCAGCGCGGGAACACCGTCAGCAGGAAACCGAAAAACAGAGGCGGCAGTGCCAGATAAACCAGAATAGGTGCATGCAACAGCGCTTGCGGAATATCTCCGCCCGCAGGAGCGGCTATTCCCAAATGCAGTCCTGACAGCACCGTTAGCCACCAAAGCATCATGGCGGCAAGCTGCACGACGCCAATCAGGAACAGCAGCCGATGGGGTGCAGCAAGCAGGATGTCGGGTTTCACCAAAGGCCGTGGCTCCCGCCCACCGCGCCTATGGTCGCAAGAATTGAAGCGAGCAGCAGGATGCGGTGCATCCGCTCCATGCGCTGGAAATCCTGTTGCGGCTGTGGCGAGGCCGCCATCCTTTTGTGCAGGAACAGCGGTTCGAGTACGAACAGCATCGCCGCGAATATCAGCCACACCAGCAACATTGCCCACATCCACCAAAAATGGAGATCGGCAAAGCGACTCCACAAATCGGCGCGCCATGTCATCCAGAATCCGCTCGCGCCAGCCAGAAGCACCCATATCCGTGCTTGCCAGGAAAAACCCCTTTCGAGCCCATGGAAGGCAGAGAGGCGGTCGGCAGATTGATGCGTGCGCCTTATGGATGGCAAGACTACCGTGGTTACAAATGCCACGCCGCCAATCCACATCAGAACGGCGACGACATGTATAACCCGTGCGAGTGTGAAATCATCCATCATGTGCCTCGGCATCTTTGTGAAATTGATAATCATCAATAACATTGATTAATGTCAATTATTGTAAGCGCTCCCTGCGCTAATTGAGCGGCATGGAAAAGCAAATCCTCAAGCCGAGCCTTGCCGTTCTTGCGGCGTTGACCTGCACATTGCCTGCTGTAGCGCAAACAGCCGAAGAGCCAAAAGCGATTACACCTTATGCCGACATACGTTATCGGCTCGAATTGATTGGTCAGGATGGGTTGCCGGAAAATGCGACTGCATCGACCTTGCGGGTTCGTGCGGGGTTCAAAACACGCGAGTGGAGCGGTTTTAGCGCACTTGTCGAAGGGGATGCGATAGCACGCGTCGGACCTCGGCATTACAACGATACGGTCAATGGCTTGACCGCTTATCCGATTGTTGCTGATCCGTCCGATGTTCTGCTCAATCAGGCGTGGCTTCGTTACAAACCGGTGAAGGAAGTCGAAACAGTCCTCGGTCGTCAAGCGGTCAATTTCGACAACCAGCGTTGGATCGGATCGGTGGGCTGGCGACAGAATGACCAGACGCTTGATGCCGCCCGCGTGACGATCAAACCGATGAAAGGTGTGTCGGTCGACTATGGCTATGCCTGGCGCGTCAATCGCATCTTTGGACCCGACTCACCGCAAGGAATCTGGCGCGACAATAATATCCATATGGTCCGCGCCAATTTTGAAGCGAAGCCAGTTGGAACAGTGACGACCTATGGCTATTTCCTCGACCTACCAGATGCTCCGCTCTCCTCTTCGAAAACGATAGGCGTCAGGCTGGCTGGCGAACAGAAGCTGTCGAGCAAAGCTAAGCTGCTTTATGCGGCGGAATATGCCAACCAGCGTGACCTTGGCTCGAACCCGAGAAACTTCTCGCTTGATTATTTGCTGGTCGAACCTGGCATTTCGTTGGGCGCTGTTACCGTCAAGGCCGGCTGGGAGCAGTTGGAAGGCAATGCTGTGAGTGCCCTGCAAACGCCACTAGCTACGCTTCATGCTTTCAATGGTTGGGCCGACAAATTTTTGAGCACGCCAGCAAATGGATTGCGCGATCTATACGCCGACGTCGCGGTGAAGCTTCCCGCTGTAGGTCCGATCAAGGGCGCTAGCGCGCGGCTACAATATCATGACTATAATTCAACACGGGGCGGGCTGAATTATGGCAGTGAATTGGGAGCCATGCTGGCAGTTCCGATCGACAAACATCTGACCGCAACACTGAAATTCGCGCGTTACAATGCAGACGATTTTGCCACCGACACCACAAAATTTTGGTTCTCGCTCGACCTGAAGCTCTGATTCAACCGGGCCGGTCAAGAAACGGATCAGGACGGGCAAAGGCAGCCAGCAGTTCGGCATTCGTGATCTGCACGGTGTTGCCGGATACGACGACGCCATGCGCGGCCAGCGCACTAAACGCGCGTGATAGATTCTCGGGCGTCATGCCCAGTAGTGACGCGAGGATGCGCTTTTCCACGGGCAGGTCGAACTGCACAGCGCCACCGCGCTCACCACTTTCGAGAAGGATGAAATTGCCCAGCCGCTCGACCGACTGGCGCAGTTTCATGTCGGTGAGTGCACGGACGAAGTAACGAAAACCGAATGCGAGTTCCTGCATTGCCCCGCGCATCAGCGACCGGTCGTTGTCGATGGCATCGCGGATTAATGGCGAAGGGATCATCAGGATGCGCGATGCAGTTAAAGTGCGCGCCGACATCAGATACGGCTGGTCGGTGTAAGCGGCGGCGAGAATGAAACTGCGCACCGGTCGCACGATTGCCATCGATGTTGTCCGATCGCCGTTGCCGGTAAAAAGTTCGACCATACCATCGATCAATATGTGCAGGAAATCGGGTTTCTGCCCGGTATCGAACAGCTTCAGCGCTGGCGGGAAGACCTGCAGGAAGGAAGCAGCAAAAATCTGTTCACGTTGCTCGGGATCCATCGAAGCGAATAAAGGCAGTGCAGCAATTTCCGGTTTTTCAGCAGCGCGCACAATTGTTCCCCAACTTCGATGCGGTCGAATGTAAACGCCTGATTGATAAATATCAATCGCACTAGTGACGAATGGCACCTCGATTTTTGACCATGATCAGGCCTGCGTGATTTTGACGGGTTTGCCAGGTGCAGGTTGATCCACATCAACAAACCCAGCGGATAAGAATGCAGACCAGAACCAGATTTCTCTCGCCGCAAAAGGGGCTGGTCATGGTTGCATCAACGGTTTCGTCAAAACAGCAGCAAGGGGCGCTGTGGCTGAGCACCGGAGCGTTCACAGTCTGCTTTGCGGTTTGGACGATTTTTGCGATCATCGGGATCGAGATCAAGGCTGAGCTCGGCTTGAATGACACCCAATTCGGGCTGCTAGTGGGAACGCCGATCCTGACAGGTTCTCTTGTCCGTGTTTTTCTCGGGATCTGGACCGACCAATATGGTGGGCGACTGGTGTTCCCGCTGACGATGCTTGCTTCTGCGGTTTCGACCTTCCTGTTGTCTTATGCCGACACCTACATTCTAATGCTTGTAGCCGCTTTGGGACTTGGGTTGGCAGGTGGCGGGTTCGCGGTTGGTGTCGCCTATGTCTCCAAATGGTTCCCACAGGAAAAACAGGGCACTGCGCTCGGCTTTTTCGGCATGGGCAATGTAGGAGCGGCGGTCACAAAATTCGCAGCACCTTTTGTGATGGTCGCGATGGGCTGGACGGCGGTTGCACAGATTTGGGCAGCAGCACTCGCCATTATCGCTGTGCTGTTCTTCTTATTCGCAAAGGACGACCCGGATTTTGCCGCGCGTAAGCTAAGCGGGGCTAAACCCAAATCGCTTGTCGAACAGCTGGAGCCGCTCAGGCACCAGCAGGTCTGGCGGTTTTCGCTCTATTACTTTTTTGTCTTCGGGGCCTTCGTCGCGCTTGCGTTGTGGTTGCCCAAATATCTGAGCGAGGTCTATCATGTTGACGTAAAGGTTGCGGGCATGCTCGCCGCCACATTCTCGCTTTCGGCCAGCCTGTTCCGCGCTTATGGCGGGATGCTGTCGGATAAATATGGCGCGCGCAAAATCATGTACGCCACCTTTGGCGTGTCGATGCTCTGCCTGTTCATGCTGAGCTATCCGTCAACCGATTATGTCATTCATGGAATTAAGGGCGACATCGCCTTTTCGACCTCGATGGGGCTTGTACCTTTCGTTATCACGGTGTTCGTGCTGGGCTTCTTCATGTCGCTGGGCAAGGCCGCAGTCTACAAGCATATACCTGTTTACTATCCCGATCATGTCGGCTCCGTTGGCGGTATGGTGGGCATGGTCGGCGGCCTGGGTGGCTTTGTGCTTCCCATCGTTTTTGGTGTCGTCAGCGATCTCACCAATATCTGGACCAGCTGCTTCATGGTGCTGTTCGCGCTGGTGGCCGTGGCACTTGGCTGGATGCATCTCGCGATCCGCCAGATGGAACAGAAAGCCAGCGGCATCGATGTGCGCAGCCTTCCGCAATTCCCCGAAATGGCAGAGCTGCATGATCCATCCAAACATGCCGCAGGCGAAACCCGCGTGCTGGAGGAATGGAAACCCGAAGATGCAAATTTCTGGGAAGCCACAGGCGAACGTATCGCACGGCGCAACCTCTACATCTCGATCCCGGCACTCTTGCTCGCCTTTTCGGTGTGGATGGTCTGGTCGATGGTAGTCGCAAAACTGCCGCTGATTGGCTTCGACTACACGACCGACCAGCTCTTCTGGCTGGCTGCACTTCCGGGTCTGTCTGGCGCTACCTTCCGGATATTCTACAGTTTCATGGTGCCGATATTCGGTGGACGGCTTTGGACGACGCTGAGCACGGCGTCGCTGCTGATCCCCGCGTTCGGCATCGGCTATGCAGTTCAAAACCCGGAAACGCCGTACATCATCTTTCTGGTGCTCGCGCTTCTTTGCGGTTTCGGCGGTGGCAATTTCGCTTCTTCGATGTCGAACATCAGCTTCTTCTTCCCCAAGGCGCAGAAGGGCAATGCGATGGCCCTGAATGCAGGTCTCGGCAATCTGGGTGTGTCGGTGATGCAGTTCATCGTGCCTTTGGTGATTACCGCCAGCGTGTTCGGTGCGATGGGCGGTGACCCGCTGCCCAACAAAGAAGGCGGTGAGCTGTGGCTGCAAAATGCGGGTTTCATCTGGGTGCCGTTTATCATGGCGTCGTCGCTGCTGGCATGGTTCGGGATGAACGACATTGCCGATGCCAAGGCGAGCTTTGCCGAACAATCAGTGATCTTCCAGCGCAAGCATAACTGGCTGATGTGCTGGCTCTACACCGGCACCTTCGGCTCGTTCATCGGCTTCTCGGCCGGTCTGCCTCTGCTCGCCAAGCACCAGTTCCCTGACGTTGACGTGCTCAAGTTCGTCTTCCTCGGGCCGCTGGTCGGCGCGATCAGCCGTGCGGCCACCGGCTGGGTATCAGATCGCTGGGGCGGCGGACGCGTCACCTTCTGGGTGTTCGTCTTCATGATGATCGGCGTCGTCGGCGTGATGTACTTCCTGCAGGCAGGGAACTGGTGGGGCTTCCTCGGCATGTTCATCTTCATGTTCTTCGTCACGGGCGTGGGCAATGCCTCCACCTTTCAGATGATCCCCAGCATCATGCGGAGTGAAATCCCACGCTTGATGCCGGAGCTGAGCAAGCCGGAGCAAGTGCGGCAGGCCGAGAAGGAATCAGCCGCAATCGTCGGTTTTACCTCGGCCATCGCTGCCTATGGTGCATTCTTCATCCCTAAAAGCTTTGGCAGCGCAATTGCGGCCACCGGAACGCCCATGGCGGCTCTGATTGGCTTCTTCATTTTCTACGCCAGCTGCGCAGTCCTGACCTGGTTTGTTTACACGAGACCGGGCGGGCTTCTCCATTCCATCGAACGCGCGCCCAGCGCCAAACTTGCAACCGCTTGAAAGGGCCAAGACCATGAGCCAACTTCTCGACCGCCTGACCTTCTTCAACCGGAAGCGTGCAACATTTTCTGATGGCCATGGGGTCACCACCAGCGAAGCGCGTGATTGGGAGGATGGCTATCGCAAGCGGTGGCAGCATGACAAGATTGTTCGCTCGACCCATGGCGTGAACTGCACGGGCAGCTGTTCGTGGAAGATCTACGTCAAGGGTGGGATCATCACTTGGGAAACCCAGCAGACCGACTATCCGCGCACGCGCCCCGAATTGCCCAACCATGAACCACGCGGCTGCCCGCGAGGGGCGAGCTACAGCTGGTATATCTATTCGGCCCAGCGGCTGAAATACCCGCTGATCCGTTCACGCCTTGTGCGCTTGTGGCGCGAGGCCAGGCAGACGATGAGCCCCGTGGCGGCATGGACCGCGATTGTCGAGGATGAAAAGAAGCGGAAGAGCTACACCGCTATTCGCGGCCATGGCGGTTTCGTCCGTGCGCATTGGGACGAGGTGACCGAGATCATCGCAGCAGCCAATGCTTATACGGCGAAGAAATATGGCCCTGACCGGATCATTGGCTTCTCACCCATCCCGGCGATGTCGATGGTCAGCTATGCTGCGGGATCGCGCTATCTGTCTCTGCTGGGTGGCACCTGCATGTCATTCTATGATTGGTATTGCGATCTTCCGCCTGCCAGCCCGATGACCTGGGGCGAGCAGACCGACGTCCCCGAAAGTGCGGATTGGTACAATGCGGGTTTCCTGATGATGTGGGGCTCCAACGTCCCACAGACCCGCACCCCCGACGCACATTTCATGACCGAGGCGCGTTATCGCGGCACCAAGGTCGCGGTGGTCTCGCCCGACTATGCAGAGGCGACCAAGTTTGCCGATCTGTGGCTGAACCCGAAACAGGGCACCGACGCGGCGCTCGCCATGGCGATCGGCCATGTCATCCTGCGCGAATATCATCTCGACCGGCAGGTTGAATATTTCGAGGACTATTGCCGCCGATACACCGATTTCCCGATGCTTGTCCGCTTGGTGGAAAAGGACGGTGCCTATGTGCCTGAACGGCTGCTGCGCGCATCTGAACTCAAAGGAAATCTAACCGAGAAGAACAATCCCGAATGGAAAACCGTCGCCGTTGATGATGCCAGCGGCAAGCTGGTAACCCCATTGGGCTCGGCAGGTTTCCACTGGGGTGAAGAGGGCAAATGGAACCTTGAGGAAAAGGATGGCGCAGGCGGTGATGTAAAGCTGCGCACTACCTTCATCCTCGATGCGGATCGCGATGATGTGATCGATGTTTCATTCCCCTATTTCGGCAACCGCGAGCATGATCATTTCAAGGGCACCGACCATCCCGATGTGTTGAACCGGCGTGTGCCTGTTCGGCAGATCGAAACCAAGGAGGGTAAGACATTTGTTGCTACCGTCTTCGATCTGTTCTGCGCCAATTACGGTCTTGATCGCGGGCTGGGTGGAGAGCATGTCAGCAACGATTATAGCGACAATGTCCCGTACACTCCCGCATGGGCCGAGAAAATTACCGGGGTCCCCGCTGAACAGATCATCACCGTAGCCCGCGAATTTGCAACCAACGCGGAAAAGACCAAGGGCAAATCGATGGTCATCCTCGGCGCCGGTCTGAACCACTGGTATCATATGGACATGAACTATCGCGGCATCATCAACATGCTGGTGATGTGCGGGTGCATTGGCCAATCGGGTGGCGGCTGGTCACATTATGTCGGGCAAGAGAAACTGCGCCCGCAGACGGGTTGGGCACCTTTGGCCTTCGCGCTCGATTGGGCTCGCCCGCCGCGCCAGATGAATTCGACCAGCTTCTTTTACGCTCACACTGACCAGTGGCGCTATGAAACGCTGGACATTGACGAAATCCTGTCACCGACTGCGCCCGATGGCGATTGGTCAGGTTCGCTCATCGATTACAATGTCCGCGCCGAGCGCATGGGCTGGCTGCCCAGCGCGCCCCAACTGAAAACCAATCCGCTCGAAGTGGCAAAGGCTGCCAAGGTGGCCGGTATGGAAGCGAAAGACTATGTCGCCTCCGCATTGCAGACTGGCGAGCTTGAAATGTCGTGTCGCGATCCAGACGATCCAGCCAACTGGCCGCGCAACATGTTTGTCTGGCGTTCCAACCTGCTCGGTTCATCAGGCAAGGGGCATGAATATTTCCTCAAGCACCTGTTGGGCACGCAGCACGGCGTGCAGGGCAAGGACCTGGGCGAGACGGGGGCGCAAAAGCCGCAGGATGTCGTCTGGCATGATGATGCGCCGCAGGGGAAGCTGGACCTGTTGGTCACGCTCGATTTCCGTATGTCGACCACATGCGTCTATTCGGACATCGTCCTGCCGACCGCCAGCTGGTACGAAAAGGACGATCTCAACACCTCGGACATGCACCCGTTCATCCACCCTTTATCAGCAGCAGTCGACCCGGTTTGGGATCAAAGTCCGACTGGGAAATCTACAAAGCGATTGCCAAGAAATTCTCCGAAATTGCGCCCGAAGTTTTGGGTGTAGAAGAGGATGTCGTGCTGACGCCTATCCTGCACGACACGCCGGGTGAAATTGCACAAGCCTTTGATGTCGAGGATTGGGGCAAAGGCCAAACGCTGCCGCTACCAGGCAAGACAATGGCGAATGTCGCGGTCGTCACCCGTGATTATCCGAACCTCTATAAGCGGTTCACCGCACTAGGCCCGTTGATGGAAAAGGTCGGCAATGGCGGCAAGGGCATATCATGGAATACCGAGCCTGAAGTCGATCTGTTGCGCCGCCTGAACGGCGAAGTGGGCGAGGAGGGAGCGACCCAGGGCATGGCAAAAATCGACAGTGCCATTGATGCCTGTGAAGTGATCCTCAGCCTAGCACCCGAAACCAATGGTGAGGTTGCGGTTAAGGCCTGGGCGGCCTTGTCAAAAAACACCGGCCGCGATCACACGCATCTGGCGCTGCCCAAGGAAGAAGAGAAAATCCGTTTCCGCGACATTCAGGCACAGCCGCGCAAGATTATCTCCTCGCCTACATGGTCGGGTCTGGAAAGCGAGCATGTCTGCTACAATGCCGGTTACACCAATGTGCATGAGCTAATCCCTTGGCGCACGTTGACCGGACGACAGCAGCTCTATCAGGATCATAAGTGGATGCGCGCCTTCGGCGAAGGTTTCTGCGTCTACCGTCCTCCGATCGATACTAAGGCCGTCAAACCGATGCTCGACGAGGCGAAGGATGCGCCGCATGTCATCCTGAACTTCATCACGCCGCACCAGAAATGGGGTATCCACTCCACCTATACCGATAACCAACTGATGCTCACACTATCTCGCGGCGGGCCGATTGTCTGGATGAGCGAGACGGATGCCGCCAAGGCGGGGCTGGTCGATAATGACTGGGTGGAGGCGTTCAATTCTAATGGTGCGCTCGTTGCTCGCGTGGTCGTTTCGCAGCGCATGAAAGAGGGAACGCTCTTCATGTACCATGCGCAGGAAAAAATCGTGAACGTCCCCGGTTCGCCGCTGACCGGCCAGCGCGGGGGCATCCACAACAGTGTGACCCGCGCAGTGCTCAAGCCAACGCACATGATCGGCGGCTATGTCCAGCAGAGCTACGGCTTCAACTATTATGGGACGGTCGGTTCCAACCGCGACGAATACGTCATCGTCCGCAAGCTATCAAAGGTCGACTGGCTCGAAGGCCCGGCAACCCATCTGGAGGCAGCAGAATGAAAGTTCGCGCACAAATCGGCAAGGTCTTGAACCTTGATAAATGCATCGGCTGCCACACCTGCTCGGTCACCTGCAAGAATGTTTGGACCAGCCGCGACGGCATGGAATATGCCTGGTTCAACAATGTCGAAACCAAGCCCGGCATCGGCTATCCCAAGGATTGGGAGAACCAGAAGCGCTGGAACGGTGGCTGGGACGTGAAAGGCGGTCGGCTTAAGCCGCGCATGGGTGGCAAATGGCGTCTGTTGTCGAAGATTTTCGCCAATCCCGATTTGCCCGAAATCGACGATTATTACGAACCCTTCACTTTCGACTATTCACATCTGCAGCAGGCGAAGGAAAGTCAGGCCTTTCCAACTGCACGTCCCCGTTCGTTGATCACAGGCGAGCGGATGGAGAAAATCAATTGGGGCCCGAATTGGGAAGAAATCCTTGGCGGAGAATTTTCCAAGCGGTCGGAGGACTATAATTTCGAAGGCGTGCAAAAGGAAATTTACGGCCAGTTCGAAAACACCTTCATGATGTATCTGCCGCGCCTGTGCGAGCACTGCCTCAACCCCACCTGCGTTGCCGCTTGCCCGTCGGGGTCGATCTACAAGCGCGAGGAAGATGGCATCGTACTGATTGATCAGGACAAATGCCGCGGCTGGCGCATGTGCGTTTCGGGCTGCCCTTACAAAAAGATCTATTACAACTGGAAAACCGGTAAATCCGAAAAGTGCATCTTCTGCTATCCGCGCATTGAAGCGGGGCAACCGACAGTTTGTTCTGAAACCTGCGTCGGGCGCATCCGCTATCTGGGCGTGATGCTCTATGATGCGGACCGCATTGAGGAAGCAGCCTCTGCCGAAAATGTTGAGGACCTGTATCAGGCCCAACTCGACATCTTCCTCGACCCCAACGATCCGGCGGTTATCGAACAGGCGCGCAAGGATGGCGTGCCCGAAGCTTGGCTCGAAGCGGCGCGCCATTCGCCGGTGTGGAAGATGGCGATGGAATGGAAAGTCGCCTTCCCGCTGCACCCCGAATATCGCACGCTGCCGATGGTCTGGTATGTCCCGCCGCTGTCGCCGATCAGCGCTGCGGCGAATTCGGGGCAGATTTCGGTCAACAACAATATGCCAGACATTCGTTCCTTGCGGATACCACTTAAATATCTCGCCAATCTGCTGACGGCGGGTGCGACCGAGCCCGTGGCGCTGTGCCTGGAACGGATGCTCGCAATGCGCGGTTATATGCGTTCAAAGACGGTCGAGGGTGTGGTCGACGAGAACATCGCCCGGGCTGTCGGCCTTACGGGCGCGCAGATCGAAGACATGTATCATGTCATGGCGATCGCCAATTATGAGGACCGCTTCGTCATCCCGACCGGCCACCGCGAAGATGCTGAGGACATGTACGACGAACGCGGCAGTTGCGGCTTCTCTTTCGGCAACGGCTGCTCAGGCGGAGAAACCAAGACTAACCTGTTTGGCGCCCCCGCGCGTAAAAAACTGCAAACTCCTACGGAGGTATTCTGATGGGCACGGTCACTTTACGCGCGCTTTCGGCGCTGCTTCACTATCCCGATACAGACTTGCGCGCTGCGGTTCCGGAAATCCGGCGGGCGCTATTGCTTGAACGTGTTGTCGGTGAAAAGCAGATGCTCCGGCTCGAACCACTTCTGTTTCGTCTCTCCGGCGGAGATCTGATTGCGTTGCAGGAACATTATGTCGAACTGTTCGATCGTGGGCGGACGCACAGCCTGCACCTTTTCGAACATGTTCATGGCGAAAGCCGTGATCGGGGACAAGCGATGGTTGATCTGCGCGACCGTTATGTCGCGGCGGGTCTCGATCCGGCTAGCAACGAGCTGCCGGACTATCTGCCCCTGTTCCTCGAATATTGTTCGACCTTGCCGAAAGAAGAGGCGCTGGCCGAGCTTTCCGAACCAGGCGCGATCATTGCGACGCTGGCAGACCGGCTCGACGCGCGCGGTACGGATTATGCTGGCCTGCTCGCGGTTCTGCGCGATCTCTCCGGAGGCCAAAGCGTTCCGCCCGAAGCGATGATCTTGGTTGAAGACCCCGACGATCTGGAGGCATTGGACGCAGCTTGGGAAGAGGAACAAATTACCTTCGGCGCAATGGCCCCTTCGGCCCCCGATGCGGCCTCGGCATGTCCGCAGGCGCAGTCCATGGTCAGCCGTATCCTCGATCCTCTTCACGCAAACCAACCGTCAAGGAGCTTGTGACATGGCCGAATTCCTGAATCACATGCTGTTCGGCATATATCCATATATCGCACTTGCGGTACTCGCGCTGGGCTCTGTCGTTCGATATGATCGTGAACCTTATAGTTGGCGCTCTGGCTCCAGCCAGCTTTTGCGGCGAAAGCAATTAATGTGGGGTTCGGTGCTGTTCCACGCGGGTGTTCTCGTGATTTTCTTTGGACATCTCGGTGGATTGCTGACACCGATCGCGTTGTTTGACGCGTTAGGTATTCCGCACAGTTCGAAACAGATATTGGCCATCGTTGCGGGCGGTTTGGCGGGCATTTTAGCCTTTGCCGGAGCAACATTGCTACTACATCGCCGCCTGTTCGATCCGCGTATCCGCAACACCTCCAGTTTCAGCGACATCATGATCTTGGTGCTGCTCTGGCTGCAACTGGTGCTGGGTCTGGGGACCATTCCGGTGTCGATGAATCATCTTGATGGCCATGAAATGGTCAAGTTCATGACCTGGGCGCAAGGGATATTCACCTTTCAAGGCGACGCGTCTTCTTATGTCGCTGACGCACACATCATTTTCAAAACGCATCTGGTGCTCGGCCTGACGATCCTGTTGTTGTTCCCTTTCACACGCCTTGTTCACATGCTTTCAGCGCCTGTGCGCTATGTCTGGCGTCCTGGTTATCAGGTCGTGCGCTCGCGCAAACTGGGGCTGCGTCATGGCTGATGTCCTCGAGCACCCTTGCGTCACTGTGAATGGCAGAGAGATTGACGCTGCATTGATTGCTGCCGAAGTTCAGAACCATCCCGCACCCGATCCAGATCAAGCGTGGGAGGCCGCCGCACGAGCGCTTGTCCTGCGTCAATTGCTGCTTGATGAAGCCGACAGGCTGGAAATCATGAGCGTTGGCCTTGTCGACGCTGAAGGGCGCAAGCTAGCGGATGAAGATGCACGGATAGAAGCGCTGCTGGAACAGGAAGTGCAATGCCCGCATGCAGATGAAACAGTCACGCGACGCTTTTACACCCTGC
This sequence comes from Sphingomonadales bacterium, assembly GCA_016707885.1. GTDB lineage: Bacteria > Pseudomonadota > Alphaproteobacteria > Sphingomonadales > Sphingomonadaceae > Sphingorhabdus_B. The sequence goes on along the minus strand of JADJGU010000006.1, from coordinate 120,698 downwards.
ATAGCAATCGGTTCAGGTCACCAACTTTGGTGGAGGCCGAACATATTCTGTTCGCCGCCTCTCCCACCGACAGCTTGGCCTATGGGCTTGCAACCGGTGATGCGCGCACCACGATACGTACGCTTCAGGCACAGCCCGGGCTTTTTGCGGAATTGGCACTGAAGCATTCGGCCTGTCCCTCCAAGGAACAGGGCGGGAATTTAGGGCAGATCGGGCCAGGGCAGACGGTCCAAGAGTTTGAAGATGTGCTGTTTGGGCTTGATGAAGGCATGCTGCATGCAGAGCCCGTGAAGACACGCTTTGGTGTCCATGTCATCCGCGCCGGTCGGCGTGTCGAAGGCCAGCAATTGCCCTTCGATCTGGTTCAAGAAAAGATCGCCCAATATCTGGAGGAGGCCAGTTGGCGGCGCGCTGTAACCCAATATCTCTCCATACTGGCGTCACAGGCGAACATTGAGGGTATAGATATGGGCAGCACAGACGGGCCGCTGGTGCAGTGACGGACAGATTGTCTAGCACTGGCTAATTTGCAAACGCTCGCGGACAGCCACGGTCGCCGTTTTGAGTATCTGCGGCTGTCGCTGACTGACGTCTGCAATTTCCGCTGCAGCTATTGCCTTCCCGATGGCTATAGCAAGGCGAAGGGGACACCCACAAATCTCGCGGTCGATGAAATCCAAAGGCTTGTTTCGGCCTTCGCCAAATTGGGACTTTGGAAAGTCCGGCTTACCGGCGGCGAACCGACGTTGCGCCAAGAATTTCTCGAAATCGCGCGGGCGGTGTCGGGTATTGACGGAATTCGTCAAGTTGCCGTGACGACCAATGGCTATCGGTTGGTCGAACGTGCGCAAAGCTATGCGGATGCAGGAATTAGGGCGATCAATGTCAGCATGGATTCATTGAAACCCGAACGGTTCCGCTCGATTACCGGCCATGACAGGCTATCCGAAATTCTTCGCGGCATCGAAACCTGCAAGCAGGCGGGGATCGCAAGCGTGAAACTCAATTCCGTCTTGTTGAAAGGATTGAACGATGATGAACTCGACGACTTCATCGCTTTTGTCTCCGAGCAAGACCTGACACTGCGCTTCATCGAAGTGATGCGGACCAATGACAATCCAGTCTTTTTCACGGCACATCATCTGCCAGGTACATTTGTCACTGCTCGGCTCGAGTCGCTTGGCTGGCAAAAGCAGATGCGATCTGAAGGGGCGGGCCCAGCGATTGAATATGCTAGTCCGCAAGGCTCTGGACGGATTGGTATCATTGCGCCTTATTCAAAGGATTTTTGCGCCAGCTGTAACCGATTGCGCGTTTCTGCGACAGGTAAGCTGCATCTTTGCCTGTTCGGCGACGCGGGCATTGATCTACGCCCCCTGCTACAACGGGACGGTCAAGCAAAGGAGCTGATCGAGCGACTGCAACGGCTGGTTATGACCAAAGCGCCCGCGCATCTATTGCACCAGGGCAATAGCGGTGCGACTCCGCATCTTGCTTCGATAGGGGGATGATTATGGCAGGGATAAATGAGAGCCTAACCTTTTACCCGCTCGGTGTCGCGGTGCTGACGATTTCCGATACGCGTAATGAAGAGACCGATACGTCTGGTGCTTTGCTTGTTGAGCGGCTGACGGGGGCCGGACACAAACTGCGCGACCGTGCGATCGTACGGGACGATGTCGACGCCATTCAGGCGGTCTTGCAGCGCTGGATTGCCGATCCCGAGATTGAAATCATCCTGACCACAGGCGGCACCGGATTTTCGCCGCGCGACAACACGCCCGAAGCCGTCAAGCCGTTGCTCCGCCGCGAGATGGACGGCTTTGCCATCGCCTTTCAGCAGAAGAGCCTGCAGACGGTAAGCGTGGCCGCAATGCAATCGCGGGCATTTGCAGGGCAAGCGGGTGATTGTTTCATCTTTTGCGTCCCTGGATCCACCGGCGCCTGCCGTGATGCATGGGACGGCTTGTTGGAGCTGGAATTTGATAGTCGACATAAGCCATGCTCAATTGCGGGAGCCTTGCCACGGCTGAGGGAGGTATGTTCGTGACGACCAGCGGCCGAAATTGACGCGCGCGTCAATCATACAATTTTCGTTTCTCTTTGGACATATTCTCGAAGCAGGCAGTAAACAATATTGAGCCGAACACGCAGCTCAACCGTTCGAGAACTTTATCAACTCCAAGAAGCTGAAGCATTGTGCTGGGAGCGCTGTCTTTTGCAGTCGATATCGCATCAGACCTTTCGTGTTCGTTCCACAAATGTGGGAAAGGCTGTGGGAACAGGGTCGGAAATGGCTACAATAGATTCCATTTAAACAATAGGTTATTCGTAAATTGTGTTTCCCGATTTTTTACGGGATCGTTGTGACTTTCTGAAAGAACTAAGGATTCGGACTTTGAATCCTTAAACACTCAGAATCATACAAATTTCAGAGATTTTGACGTGACCCCCAGCTTTCCTCCAGCTGGGATTAGAGCCGAGCCGCTTTGTTGCGCATGAGCGCGGTTGAAGCAATGGGCTGCGTAGCGGAGCCCGAAGGGCGTAGCGAAGCAGGCCATTGCTTATCCAGTTCGGCGGCGAACGCCGCCGGGGTTGCGTAGCCAAGAGACGAGTGCGGTCGCTCCCGGTTGTAATCTTCGACCCAGCCGCGATCTCGACACGGGCATGGGCCAGGCTCAGGAACAGCGTCTCGTTGAGCAGCTCGTCGCGCATACGGCCGTTAAAGCTCTCGACGTAGCCATTCTGCATCGGCTTGCCCGGTGCGATGTAATGCCACTCGACGCCGATCTGACCGCACCATGCGAGGACGGCATTGCTCGTGAGTTCCGTGCCATTATCGCTGATGACGTGACCCCCTGATTTTCCTCCAGTCTTGATTAGAGTCCGGCCCTAACAGAAGGACGGATGAGATGAAGAGAACGAGGTTTTCAGAAGAGCAGATCATCGGCGTGCTGAAGGAGGCTGAGGCGGGCGCGAAGACCGCAGATCTGGCGAGGCGGCACGGTGTATCCGAAGCGACGATCTACAACTGGAAGTCGAAGTATGGCGGGCTGGAGGTATCCGAGGCCCGGCGGCTGAGGGAGCTTGAGAGCGAGAACGCGAAGCTCAAGCGACTGCTGGCGGACACGATGCTGGACAACGTGGCGTTGAAGGATCTCCTGGCAAAAAAGTTCTGACGCCCGCCGCCATGCGGGAAGCTGTAGCTCATCTCCAGGCATGCCACGGGATGAGCGAACGGCGGGCGTGCCGTGTCCTCGATGCCGATCGCAAGAGTGTGCGTTACCGTTCCACCCGGGACGATGATGCCCGTCTGCGTGAGAAGCTGCGCGAGCTGGCCAACCAGCGGCGGCGGTTCGGCTATCGCCGTCTGCACATCCTGCTGCGCCGGGAGGGCGTGATGATCAACCGCAAGAAGACCCAACGTATCTACCAGGAGGAGGGGCTGGCAGTCAGGCGGCGGCGCAGCCGCAGGAGGGCCGTAGGGACCAGAGCGCCTGCTCCGGGTGCTGGCGCTGCCGAACCAGCGCTGGAGCCTGGACTTCGTGCATGACCAGATGGCGTCGGGGCGCCGGTTCCGCGTGCTCAACGTGGTCGATGACGTGACGAGGGAGTGCCTGGCAGCGGTGCCGGACACCTCGATCTCGGGCCGCCGCGTCGTGCGCGAACTGACCCAGCTGATCGAACAGCGCGGCAAGCCTGGCATGATCGTCAGCGATAATGGCACGGAACTCACGAGCAATGCCGTCCTCGCATGGTGCGGTCAGATCGGCGTCGAGTGGCATTACATCGCACCGGGCAAGCCGATGCAGAATGGCTACGTCGAGAGCTTTAACGGCCGTATGCGCGACGAGCTGCTCAACGAGACGCTGTTCCTGAGCCTGGCCCATGCCCGGGTCGAGATCGCGGCCGGGTCGATGACTACAACCGGGAGCGACCGCACTCGTCTCTTGGCTACGCAACCCCGGCGGCGTTCGCCGCCGAACTGGATAAGCAATGGCCTGCTTCGCTACGCCCTTCGGGCTCCGCTACGCAGCCCATTGCTTCAACCGCGCTCATGCGCAACAAAGCGGCTCGGCTCTAATCCCAGCTGGAGGAAAGCTGGGGGTCACGTCAATTTGATCGTTGGTGCGTGTAGGTGAAGTTGCACAAATGCGCGTTCAATCAAAGCGGACCAGAGGTTGTCAGTGGCGCAAAGAAGTATAAAAATATTATATATTATAATAACATATTTGGATTCAGGGGAATGGTTCCCCGGTAAGGATTCGAACCTCAATAGACGGAGTCAGAGTCCGTAGTCTTACCGTTAGACGACCGGGGAATGTGGAGCGGGCAATTAGGCAGCGTTCCTTGACCTGTCAATCGCAGACTGACCCTATCGGCGTCCCTTTCGTCTAAAAACTTGAATATTGGGGCTATCTCCGTTATCTCCTTCGTCAAGTACCGCGCGGTAGCATCCGTTTGCGGATAGAAAATAAGAAGTGAGCACGGCCATGGGCGAAGAATTCGCACCATCGTCGCAGTTGGATGGACGGGGAAAATCGGTCGCAAAAAAGGGCCGGAAAAAATCCAAAACCGCTCCGGCTGCAAAGACGCAAGACGCATCCCGCAAGGGGAATGACGCGCGCGCACATGCCGCAACAATGGACCCACAGCCCGAAACATCCGGTGCCCAGCCCAAGTCCGATACGCGCAGCGCTTGGCTGGGCAAGACGGCTTATGCCGCGCTCGATCTGGGCACGAACAACTGCCGCCTGTTGATCGCGCGCGCTGCAAATGATGGCTTTACTGTGGTTGACGCCTTTTCGCGCGTTGTGCGGCTTGGTGAAGGGCTGAACTCCACCGGCAAGATGAGCGAAGCGGCGATGGACCGCGCGATTGAGGCGCTGTCTGTCTGCGCCGACAAGCTTAAGCGCCGCAATGTCGTTCTTGCCCGCTCGGTTGCGACCGAGGCGTGCCGTCAGGCGTTGAACGGCGTTGAATTTATCGAACGTGTGAAGCGCGAAACGGGAATCGTGCTGGATGTCATCAGCCCCAAGGAAGAGGCCCGCCTCGCGGTCATGGGATGCCATGCGCTGTTGGAGGAAGGCGAGGGGCCCGCGATGATTTTCGACATTGGCGGCGGCTCCACTGAACTCGTGCTGGTATCGACCGACGGGGTGGTTCCAGAAATTCTTGACTGGGCGAGTGTGCCCTGGGGCGTTGTGTCGCTGACCGAAAGCGAGGCCCACCGTGGCGATGACGAGCAGTCTTTGCAGGAAACCTATGCTGCCATGCGCAATAAAGTTCGGGATAGCTTTGCCGAATTTGCCGCGCGCTTGCCGGTGGGGCAGGGCGACCATCGGCTGATGGGTACATCGGGCACGGTAACGACGCTTGCGAGCGTTTACCTGAACCTGCCCAGCTATGACCGGCGGCAGATCGACGGGCTTCACCTACCGACCTCTGCCATGCGCGAAATCAGCCAGACACTGGCTAGCCGGACGCCGAAAGGGCGCGCTGAATTCCCGACCATTGGCCATGAACGTGCCGATCTCGTGGTGGCCGGATGCGCGATATTGGAGACGATTTTTGACATCTGGCCGGGTGAGCGGCTGGGCGTTGCCGACAGGGGCATTCGCGAAGGCATATTGCGTGCGTTGATGGCGAGTGACGCCCGACGCCGGAAACGGCGGTAATCTATGGCGAAATTTACCTTTGGCGGCAACAGTTCGGGCCGCAGCGCTGTGGGCAAGGAGCGCGTCAAAACCTCCAAGCGACGCAGCCCGCAATCGGCGCGCTGGCTCGAACGTCAGTTGAACGACCCCTATGTCAAACGCGCACAGGCAGAAGGCTTTCGCAGTCGGGCAGCCTATAAGCTGATCGAGCTCGACGAGAAATTCCACTTTCTCAAAGGAAAGAAAGCTGTCGTCGATCTGGGCATAGCACCGGGCGGCTGGGCTCAGGTGGTCAGGCGCAGGCTGCCTGCGGCCAAGGTGTCCGGCATCGACCTTTTACCCGTGGATCCGATCGAAGGCGTCACGTTGTTTGAAATGGATTTCATGGATGACCGCGCGCCCGACTTATTGGTCGAGGCGTTGGGGCAGGCCCCCGATCTGGTGATCTCCGACATGGCCGCCAACACCGTTGGCCACAAACAGACCGATCATTTGCGCACCATGGGTCTGGTAGAGGCTGCGGCGCATTTCGCTGTCGAGGTGCTGAAACCGGGCGGCGACTTTGTTGCCAAGGTCTTTGCCGGCGGCACCGATCCGGAATTGCTAGCGATCTTGAAGGCCAACTTTACCACGGTCAAACACGCCAAGCCACCCGCAAGCCGCAAGGGTTCGGTTGAGTGGTATGTGGTGGCGCAAGGAAAAAAGGGTTGATCAGCCCTTTTTCCGTTGTTTGGCAGCATAGGGGGCCCAATCCCATCTCAGCCAGATAACCGCCGCTGCCAAGGGAATGAAAATAACGCCTGCGATGATATGTTGTGGTCGCCACCCTGCCCAAAACCAAACGCCGTTTTTGTAAAGGCTGAGCACAATAACGATAGCTAGAATGGCTATGGAATTGCGCGAAATGCCTTTCCAGACGCTTGGCGCTGCACTGTTCATGTGTTTTTGCGGGCTTTTTCAACAGCAGCTTTCAACGCATCATAGCCCAATGCCCCCTCAAGCATTTGGTCCCCGATGATGAAGGTCGGCGTGCCGTTGAAGCCGATCTGCTGCATCATGGCGAGGTTACGCTCGATTTCGGCATTTACTTCCTGCGAAGCAGCATCCTTTGCGGCCTGTTCCATGTTGAGGCCAGCGCGCCGCGCAGCCGCAGTAATTGATTGTTCGTTGGCCTGGCCAGCAGCGAACATGGCGTCATGGAACGCCTTATGCTTGCCTTGTTTCGCCGCGGCGAGGGCCCAGCGCGCGGCATCACGGCTGCTGGCGGCCAGGATGGGCAGTTCGCGATAAACGATACGGACATCCTTTTCGCTCGCCATGAGCCGGTTCATGTCGGGAACGCTGGAGCGGCAGAATCCGCAATTATAGTCGGTAAATTCTACCACGGTTATGGCACCGTCAGGATTGCCGCCCACTGCACCGGGAAAGGCTTTGGTCAGCGCGCCGCCTGCTGCTTCCATGCGCTTTGTCATCTCGCGTTTCTGCAGGATTTCGACCGCTTCGGTGATGATTTCCGGGTTTTCGAGGATATAGGCGCGCACGATGGCTTCGGTTGCAGCGCGTTCCTTGTCGCTGACCCCAGCGGCTGAAATCGCTCGTTCAGCGTCTTGAGCTGCATAGACAGCTTTGTCACCGCGCACGGCGGGTTCGCTCTTTGCAAAGAAGTAATAGCCTGCGGCTGCCAATATCGCGGCACCAACGAGGCTGAGAATGAGGGGAAGGCGGTTGCTGGTCTGTTGTTCGTTCATGGTGACGGCGTAGCGACTTTGCATCTTGCAGGCTATCCCATTTGGTAACGGATCAGCGTCTGCGTTTGTCCAGTTTCTGCACTTGCGCTTCCGCCACCAATTTAATGTCCTGCGCCCTGATCCAGTCGTGCGAATATTCCGGTAGACCGGCCATGGCTGTCGCCGCATTGGGCAGGGCCAGTTGTGGCACGCCTTCCATCAGATAGCGCTCTGCGCTGGCGAGGGCTGCCCGAGGCTCATCACCCAGCGCCTGATAGACAACGCCCAATTGGTACCAGGCAAAGGGGTTGTTATTATCCTTGGATACAGCCGCCTTCAGTACCTTTTCGGCTTCCTGCAAGTTGGAACGGTCTTCGGTCGCGAGCAGCGCATGGCCAAAAACAGCGGCAATCAAAGGCTGGTTTCCTGTCAGATCGACGGCCTTGCGCAGGGACGAGAGCGCCTCTGCGGGCTTTCCTGATTCGAGCAGGATCTGGCCGTGCAGTTCAAGAAAATAGGGGTCGTTGGGATTTTTGGCGACCAGCGTATCGGCCTCCTTCAGCGCCTTGTCCGGATAGGCGGCTTTATGCCAAGCATAGGCCCGTGCATAATGGCCTGCGATGCTTGAATCGCTTTCCGGATAGTCGCGCAGCGTCGAATTGGGATCTTCGATGTAACCAAGCAACTTGGCCCTCACGCGCTTGAAATCAGTTTCCCATTTCGGGTTTAGCGGGGCGTTCCAGGCCGGATCGGCCTTGTACGTATCTTCCAATACCGTAATGCGCTCGCCCGACAAAGGGTGCGTGCGATCATAACTATCGGTCTGCGCAATACCCAGGCGGAATTCATAATTCTGCAGGGTCTTGAAGAAGTTGATCGACCCACGTCCGGATATTCCGGCTGACGAAAGATAGCGCGCGCCGGAGGCGTCAGCGACGCTTTCCTGGACGCGGCTGAAGGCGAGAAATTTGCCGAGAGCGGCCTGCTGACCTGCAGCCATGATACCCATGCCGGCTTCCCCGGCACCTGCGGCGATGGCCGCTGCTGCCAAGATCAGGCTCGCGATCGATATCGTTCCCGCCTTTTCAAAGCCTTCGCTGTAGCGGATGACGTGCCCGCCCTCGATATGGCCCAGTTCATGGGCGATTACGCCTTGGACTTCATTGGCGGTTTTGGCTGCCTGGATGAGGCCGCTGTGCAGGTAAACTGTCTGTCCGCCTGCGACGAAGGCGTTGATTGATCGGTCGTTGATTAGAACGACGTCGACATTGGCCGGGTCCAGTCCAGCGCCGCGAATCAGCGGAGCCGAGATTTCATCGAAAAAGGCTTCGGTTTCTGCGTCGCGCAATATCGATTGCGCATTGGCAGGTTGCGCGACCAGCGAGATCGCCAACAATGCGCCAAAGAAGGCACGTCCAACATGTTTGAAACGACTGAGTGCGTCCATAGACGCCTGTTGGGGCTTGCGGGATGAACCGCTGCTGAAGACTCCCGGAGAACGCCACCAATGGCTCACCCGTTTCGGGTGGATCGGCGAACTGTTCTCCGGGTTTGTCACATCAACCAAAGGTGCGTTGCCACCAACCCTTGCGCGGCGAACCATCCTCATTCTGGCCTGCGTCGGCTGAGACCGAATCACCTTCAGGTTCAGCAGTCTTTGCCGCTGATTTACGGGCACGCGATTTCGGTTTCGGAGCTTCGCTTGCCGCTTCTGCTTCTGCTTCGACCACAGTTTCTGGCGTTGCTGCAGCTGCTTTTTTGCGGCTGCGCGGTTTTGGCGCTGCCTTCTTCGGCGCTTCTGCTTCGGCTTGCACTTCAGCTTCGGGCGCTAGCTCGGCAGTCTCAACTGGCTCCGCCTTAGCCCGCGTCCGCCTTTTGGGCTTTGCAGGTGCTTCTTCTGCCGACGCTTCGACTTGTACGGCTTCGGATTCGGTTGCTAATGCACCATCATCGGCTGACGTTTCGGCTCTGGCCTTGCCACCCCGGCCACCACGCCCGCCGCGACGGCTGCGTTTTGGCTTCTCGGATACTTCGCCGTTATCGACTATTTCCTGCGCTACAGGTTCATCGCCTTCGGTGCGAACTTCAGATTCGTCCGTTTCTTCACCCTCGGTTTCACGGTCGCGATTGCGACCGCCACGCCGTCCGCGCCGACGACGCTTCCTGCGGCTGTTGCGCTCTTCGCTGTCGTCGCGCCGGGCCGGGGTTTCCACATATTCCTCTTCGATTTCTTCGTCGACGATATCTTCTTCATATTCGTCTTCGTCGGCGTCGATGATTGGAGCCGGAATGGCTGGGCGTTCGGGCCGCGGGCCCGATGCCGTGACGGTCATCTTCGCGCCTTCAACTTCACCATTCGGTAAAACTTCGACGCGAACATGGTAACGATCCTCGATTTCGGCAAGCTCGCTACGCTTGTTGTTGAGGATGTAGATTGTCGCTTCCTGGCTCGCCTGCAGAGTGATCTGGCTGCCATGGCCGCGGGCGGCCTCTTCTTCGATGAGGCGAAGCGCGGAGAGGGCCGAGGATGATGCCGTACGTACCAGGCCTGTGCCTTCGCAATGCGGACATTCGCGAGTCGAGGCTTCGAGCACGCCGGTGCGCAGCCGCTGGCGGCTCATTTCCATCAGCCCGAAGCTGGAGATGCGGCCAACCTGGATGCGGGCGCGGTCATTCTTCAGCGCTTCTTTCATCGCACGCTCGACTTTTCGGGCGTTCGAATGGTGGTCCATGTCGATAAAGTCTATGACAATCAGGCCCGCCATATCCCGAAGGCGCAACTGCCGGGCGATTTCGCGCGCTGCTTCCAAATTGGTTGCAAGCGCGGTCTGCTCGATGCCGTGCTCTTTGGTTGAACGGCCAGAGTTGATGTCAATCGAAACCAATGCTTCGGTCGGGTTGATGACGATATAGCCGCCGGACTTCAACTGCACGACCGGTTGGTACATGGCATTGAGCTGGTCTTCCACGCCGTGGCGCTGGAACAGCGACACCGGGTCGGAATAATGCTGCACGCGCTTTGCATGGCTCGGCATCAGCAGTTTCATAAAATCTTTTGCGGCCTTGTAGCCGTAGGCACCTTCGACCATGACCTCGTCGATATCCTTGTTGTAGATATCGCGAATGGCACGCTTGATCAGGTCGCTGTCGGTGTGGATGAGCATTGGTGCCGCACCTTTTAGCGTGCGTTCGCGGATCTCGTCCCAAAGCCGTGCGAGATAATCAAAGTCGCGCTTTATCTCGGGCTTGGTGCGCGCAAGACCGGCGGTGCGGATGATGCAGCCCATGGTTGCGGGCAGCTTCAGGTCGGACATGATCGACTTGAGCCGCTTCCGGTCGGTTGCGCTGTTGATCTTGCGACTAATACCACCGCCATGGCTGGTATTCGGCATAAGCACGCAATAGCGGCCAGCGAGGCTGAGATAGGTGGTCAACGCGGCGCCTTTATTGCCACGCTCTTCCTTCACGACCTGAACCAGCAATACCTGACGCCGATGGATGACGTCCTGAATCTTGTAACGGCGACGCAGGTTCATACGCTTGGCGCGTACCTCGTCACTGGCTTTGGCTAAGCTGCTGCTGCGTCCACCACGTCCACGACGACGGCGGTTGTTGCGTCCACGCTGCTGACTTTCGCCATCCTCGTCTCCATCGCCGGACTCTTCGGATGTCTCGTCAATTTCTTCGCCATTGACGTCGAGATCGGGTTCTTCACCTTCAGAGATGTCGATTGTGTCGATACGGTCATCGCTCTCGACTTCGATGAAATCGCTGTCTTCGCTGTCATGTGCAGCGGAGCGAATGATGTTGCCGGGTTCGTCTTCTTCGTCCTCTTCCTGCTCGCGCAGGGCGGCTTCCTCAGCAGCTGCTTCGGCTTCTTCGGCCAGAAGGCGTTCACGATCCTCTTTCGGTATCTGGTAATAGTCGGGGTGGATTTCGCTGAAAGCCAAGAAGCCATGGCGGTTGCCGCCATAGTCGACAAAGGCTGCCTGCAGCGACGGTTCGACGCGGGTGACCTTGGCTAGATAGATATTGCCTTTGAGCTGTTTGTGCTCGGCAGATTCAAAATCAAACTCCTCGATCGTGTTCCCAGTGACGACGGCAACGCGGGTCTCCTCCCGATGCCGCGCGTCGATAAGCATGCGCGTTTTCATTGTTATAACTCCAGACCGCTACATCGCGCCGATGGGGCGCATGATTGCGGTTCAATTTTCTTGTATGATTGAAGGCGACCATCGGGGAGTGAAGATAAGCTCCATCAGCCTCAGAACGGTAACCGGATACGACTGCGTCTGCTGTATGGGCACCGCGGGCGCTATTTGCGCGGGCGTAATTTGCCGCCAACACACCGAACCCAATGGGCGCGGCGGAAGGGGAAATTTCATGCATCATGCAGCATCAACCTGTTAAATAACCGGAAACAATTGATTTCCGGTGCTCTTCTGGCTTTGCCGGATACGGCATTGGCCAGTGGTATAGACTGCTAGCACCGCTTGCCGACATCGGCAAGCGTTCGCATGCGCGATGGCTTTTTGGATGCATCACAGCATCATCACCTGATCGCCAAATCCTCTCTGCCTTTCGGTGCCCGGCATCGTTTCAATTTTGAAAAACGTGCTTTTTGCGAGTGTTCGACAAATTCGGCTGGACGGAAGCGACGCAAAAACTGCATATCGGGGCAATGATGTTTGCTGCCATTGCTTTGTTCTCGGCATTCGCCGTTCAACCCGTCATGGTAGCTGACAAGCAATTGTTCGAGCCGACCGCAAATATGCGCACGCGCAGCGAAATCCTGCAATCGAGCCACTTCCGTTCGGAACCACCCAAAAGGCGGTATGAAGTTACGGCTCCGATTGGCAAGGGTTCTGGCAAAGGGCTTCCAAAAATCCACGGTCCTGCGGACTCCCGGTTACCGCTGGTCGTGCTCGACGCCGGGCATGGGGGGCATGATCCTGGCGCGATTAGTCCCCATAGTGGAAAACGCGAAAAAGATGTGACCCTGGACATCGCCCTCGCAATCCGCGATCAATTGGTGGCGACGGGACGCGTCCGGGTTGCGCTGACCCGAGACGGAGACGGCTTTCTGGTGCTGCAGGACCGCTATGGAATTGCGCGACGGTTAAAGGCCGATCTGTTCATTTCCATCCATGCAGACGCCGCCGAAAACGAGGATGCGCGTGGCGGAACTGTGTACACGCTGTCCGAGGTCGCTTCTGACCGCGAGGCGCAAAGGCTAGCTGCCCGCGAGAACAAGGCTGATATTATCAATGGCGTCAATCTGGGAGGGCAGGACACAGAAGTGTCCTCTATTCTGATTGATCTGACCCAGCGCGAAACGATGAACGTTTCTGCCAGCTTTGCCAAATTGCTGCTGCGGGAAGCCAAGCCCAATATGGTGTTACGTGGAAATTCCCACAAATTTGCTTCGTTCATAGTGCTGAAGGCCCCCGATACGCCATCAATCCTGTTTGAAACAGGATATATCAGCAATCGGGAAGATGCGGAGTTTCTGGCATCCCGCGAAGGACAGGCAAAGATTGCGCGTTCGGTTTCGTCGGCAGTGCAGTCGCATTTTGCGCGACGTCTCGCCGGCAATTGATTTGCGCAGCAATTAGCCCTTCGACAAAAGCGCCGCGCCGTCCTATTCGATGGCTATGGACGATTCACTGATCGAGACTGCCCCGGAACGCGATCCGGACATGCCTGACGATGCGCTCGGGCTTGGTCTTGCTCCGGCGACACCGGCTTTAGAAAAAGCAACGCCATACCGCGTGCTCGCGCGCAAATATCGTCCGCAGAATTTTGCGGAGCTCATCGGTCAGGATGCGATGGTCCAGACGCTGGGTAATGCAATAAAGCGCGACCGGTTGGCACACGCCTTTTTGATGACGGGTGTACGCGGGGTTGGGAAAACCTCGACTGCGCGCCTGATTGCCAAAGCGTTGAACTGCATCGGTCCGGATGGCCAGGGCGGGCCGACAATCGATCCCTGCGGAAAATGTGAGCCGTGCACGGCAATTGCTGAGGGGCGCCATATCGATGTCATCGAAATGGATGCCGCCAGCCATACCGGTGTCGACGATGTCCGCGAAATCATTGAAGCAGTGCGCTATGCTGCGGTTTCGGCGCGTTATAAGATTTACATCATCGACGAAGTGCACATGCTGTCCAAAAACGCGTTTAACGCGTTGTTGAAGACACTTGAAGAGCCCCCCGCACATGTCAAATTCCTGTTCGCCACGACCGAGGTCAACAAGGTTCCGATCACCGTGCTATCGCGGTGCCAGCGTTTTGATCTCAAGCGGATTTCGGTCGAAAAGCTGACGGCGCACTTTGCCGAGGTCTGTGCAAAAGAGGGCGTGAATGCCGATGGCGAAGCACTGGCTTTGGTCGCACAGGCCGCAGAAGGGTCAGTTCGCGATGGGCTTTCGATTCTCGATCAGGCGATAGCGCATGCCGATCTTGATGGCGACGGCGTGGTCAGCGCTGCGCAAGTGCGCTCGATGCTCGGGCTGTCAGACCGCTCAGCTGTCCGCCGGCTGTTTGGATTGCTGTTGGCAGGTGAAGCGCGGGCTGTATTGCAAGAAGCCAAGCATCAATATAGCCTGGGTGTTGAGCCCGCCGCGACTTTGGCAGGGCTGCTGCGCGAAGTTCATCTGGTGACGCTGGCGAAAATTGGCAGCCCTCACGACGCGACTTTGCCCGAAGATGCGCGCGAGCAGATCGATGGCTGGGCCGACAAGCTGTCCTTCCCGATGCTCCACCGGCTGTGGCAGTTGCTGCTGAAAGGGCATGAGGAGGTCGCACGCGCCAGTCTGCCGCTCGAAAGTTGCGATATGGCGCTTTTGCGCGTGCTGCACGGCGCCAGCATGCCCGACCCGGGTGAGCTTGCGCGTCTTTTGCAAAATGGACCGGTGCCCGCGCCGGCTGCAACGGAGCCGCATATCTCGGGTGATTCCTCCGCTGCAACTGCCAGCTCCGCGGCTTTGCCTATGAATTTTGGTCCATTGGTGGCGCAACTGGACAAGAGCGGTTTTGTGAATCTCGCTGCGACGATGCATGATGTGATGCGGGTGGTCGCATATGCGCCGCCTAAGCTGACGTATCAGTTGGCTGGACCAGTCCATCAAGGCTTTCTGACCGAGTTGCGCGAAGCGTTGTTCCGCGCCACTGGGGAGCGTTGGGATGTTGAAGAGGCGGACGGTGAAGCTCAGCCGACATTGCTTGAATTGGAGCGGTTGCAAGAAGCGCAAGCCAATCGCGAGATACTCGAATCCCCGTTGGTTAAAGCGGCGCTTGACGCCTTTCCCGATGCGGAAGTTAGTGTAGATGGTCGCCTGATCTCTCCCGACAGGCAGGCTGAGGTTCGGAGCTTAAGAGCATGAAAAGCATTGAAGATATGATGAAGGCCGCACAGGAGGCCGCGCAAACCATCCAGAAGCAGATGGAAGAAGCGCAAGGTAAACTCGACACCATTGAAGTCGAGGGTGTTTCGGGCGGCGGTCTGGTAAAAGTCCGGGCGTCTGCAAAGGGGCGGATTATCGGACTGTCAATTGACGACAGCCTGATCGTCCCGTCGGACAAACAGATGTTGGAAGATCTGGTTGTTGCCGCGTTCAACGACGCACGTGAAAAGGCAGACAGTGCCAGCAATGCGGAAATGGGCAAGATGACGAGCGGCTTGCCGCTGCCTCCGGGTTTCAAACTGCCGTTCTAACCCCGCCTTTTGCACAGGAAATTCGGGCAATTGCGCGTCGCGCTGTTGAAAGACGCAAAATCCGGCTCATATTGAGAGCAAGTTACCGCGCCGCATTT
This sequence comes from Sphingomonadales bacterium, assembly GCA_016707885.1. GTDB lineage: Bacteria > Pseudomonadota > Alphaproteobacteria > Sphingomonadales > Sphingomonadaceae > Sphingorhabdus_B. The sequence continues at coordinate 105,499 of JADJGU010000006.1, read as the reverse complement.
CGGTGTGGTCGGAGTGTCTATGACTATATCTTTGCCCCTTTTGCCCTTGCGCGACATTGTTGTTTTCCCCGGAATGGTCGTGCCGCTGTTTGTCGGTCGCGACAAATCGGTCGTTGCGCTTGAAAAAGCGATGGCGGCGGACAAGGAGATTTTCCTCGTCGCCCAGCTCGATCCGGCTGAAGACGATCCTGATTATGATGATCTCTACACCGTCGGCGTAACCGCGACGATTATGCAGTTGCTCAAATTACCCGACGGCACAGTCCGGGTGCTGGTCGAGGGAAAACAGCGCGCGAGCTTGCTGCGCTTGCACAATCGCGCCGCCGACTATGTCGAAGCCGAAGTAGAGGCCATGGCCGACGCAGCGAGCGAAGGCCCGGAAACAACAGCCTTGATGCGCTCGGTGATCGAGCAGTTTGAGCAATATTCTAAGCTCAACAAGAAGATGCCGGCGGAAACGGCGGTGCAATTGGCTGAAATCAACGATGCTGCGCAATTGGCGGATGCCGTTGCGGCCAACATCAACCTGAAGGTTTCCGACAAGCAGTCGCTGCTGGTTGAAGCCGACCCGCTCAAGCGCCTCGAAATGGCGTTTGCCTTCATGGAAGGTGAACTGGGCGTTCTGCAGGTTGAAAAGAAAATTCGCGGCCGCGTGAAGCGCCAGATGGAGAAGTCGCAGCGCGAATATTATCTGAATGAGCAGTTGAAAGCGATCCAGCGTGAGCTGGGCAATGGCGATGAAGAAGGCGGCGACGAGCTCGCAGAACTGCAGACCAAGATAGATACGCTGAAGCTTTCGAAGGAGGCCAAGGCCAAAGCGCAAGCGGAAATGAAGAAGCTGCGCAGCATGGCGCCTATGTCGGCTGAGGCGACCGTTGTGCGCAACTATCTCGACGCATTGCTCGGCGTGCCATGGGGCAAACGTTCCAAACTGAAGCGCGATATCGCCAAGGCGCAGGATATTCTGGATGCAGACCATTTCGCTCTCGAAAAGGTCAAAGACCGGATTATCGAATATCTGGCCGTACAGGCACGCACCAACAAGTTGAAGGGGCCGATCCTCTGTCTCGTAGGCCCTCCCGGTGTGGGCAAGACCTCGCTTGGCAAGTCGATTGCAAAGGCGACCGGGCGCGAATTCATCCGTCAGTCGCTGGGTGGGGTTCGTGATGAAGCCGAAATCCGCGGGCACCGGCGGACTTATATCGGTTCAATGCCCGGCAAGATTGCGTCCAACCTGAAAAAAGCCGGGACGATGAACCCGCTGTTCCTGCTCGACGAGATTGACAAGCTCGGCCAGGATTTCCGCGGCGATCCGGCGTCGGCACTGCTCGAGGTGCTCGACCCCGAACAGAACAACAAGTTCAACGATCACTATCTCGAAATCGATCTCGACCTATCGGACGTGATGTTCGTGACCACTGCGAACAGCATGAACCTGCCGCAGCCTTTGCTCGACCGCATGGAGATCATCCGGCTCGAAGGTTACACCGAAGACGAGAAGCTTGAAATTGCCAAACGTCATCTGGTTGAAAAGCAGGTTAGCGCGCATGGCCTCAAGAAGGGCGAATTTGACGTCAGCGATGATGCGCTGCGCGACCTGATACGCTATTACACGCGGGAGGCGGGCGTTCGGACATTGGAGCGCGAAATAGCCAAATTGGCCCGCAAGGCGCTGCGTCGTATATTGGAAGGCAAGGCGAAGAGCGTTTCGGTGACACCGGAAAATCTCGCCGAATTCTCTGGCGTACGCAAATATCGCCACGGCATTGGCGAAGATGAAAACCAGATTGGTGCTGTAACCGGGCTTGCCTGGACCGAAGTTGGCGGCGAACTGCTCACTATCGAAGCGGTTACCGTTGGCGGCAAGGGCCAGATCAAGACGACCGGTAAGCTGGGCGAAGTGATGAGTGAGTCGATCCAGGCGGCTCTATCTTATGTGAAGGCGCGTGCGCCCAGCTATGGCATCAAGCCGTCGATCTTCAACCGCAAGGATGTGCATATCCACTTGCCCGAAGGGGCGGTTCCCAAGGATGGTCCATCGGCTGGCATTGGCATGGTGACCGCTATCGTGTCGACATTGACCGGCATTGCCGTGCACCGCGATGTCGCGATGACCGGAGAGGTTACGCTGCGTGGACGTGTGCTGCCGATTGGCGGCCTGAAGGAAAAACTGCTGGCTGCTTTGCGCGGCGGCATCAAGACCGTGCTGATCCCGCAGGAAAATGAAAAGGATTTGGCCGAAATACCTGCCAACATCAAAGAAGGGCTAGAGATCATCCCGGTAACGCATGTTGATCAGGTTTTGGCGCGGGCACTTGTTGCTCCGTTAGTGCCGGTTGAGTGGACCGAAGCCGACGAGCTGGCAGCCTTGCAACCACCCGCAGCCGCACCTGCGGCAGGGGCGACGGTCACACACTGATAATATCGCCTGCCAAATTGGCGGTACAGCACAGGGCGCGGCGTCATTTGACTTGGCGTCCTGTGGCGTTTTCGGCGGTATTTTTGCTTCGGTTACCGCCAGTTACATTCGATTTGACGCAGTTATCGACAGATTATCCATCAATTCGCCGAAAAGCGCGGTTTCTGGCCGATTTTTCCTTTGACAGTGGTCGCTTTCTGCTCCTTATTCCCGCTCCGGCCCAGCCGCGATTCCACATCCGGAATTGGTCTAGAATATTCACTTGAGAGGGGGATCCCGATACTATGAACAAGAATGATCTCGTCGCAGCCGTTGCAGACGCAAGCGGCCTCAGCAAAACCGATGCAGGCAAGGCAGTGGAAGCTACCTTTGACGCCATCACCAAGGCGCTCAAAAAGGGTGGTGAAGTTCGCCTCGTTGGCTTCGGCACCTTTGCTGTCGCCAAGCGCAAGGCTTCGACCGGTCGCAACCCGCGCACCGGTGAAGAGATGAAGATCCCTGCTTCGAACCAGCCCAAGTTCAAGGCTGGCAAGGCACTCAAGGATGCCGTGAACTAAGTTTCACGCGCATTCGCGAAACAAGGAAGGCGGAACCTTTGGGTTTCGCCTTTTTTGTTGTCTGAAACTGACGTCCAAACAAAAGGGCCCTGCTGCAATTCAAATGCAGCAGGGCCTGTTGCTTAGGGGATATGGGGGGGATTAAGCCGCGCGCAGGCGCCCAAAAGCGAAAGCCTGTTGCTCAGGCTGAGGCTCCAGTTCGTTGACAACAACAAGACGCAGACGCTGACCGGTGTAGCGAACGGCACCTAGATGGATGATGCGTTCAACCGGGGAGCCCTGCATCGCCGCCACCTGCTCGATACGATCCCATTTTTGCGCCAGCGTCAGGAGGATGGCATAGGCCGACAACAGGAAAGCGGCAGAAAACAGGGTTGCGGCGATGAATGACATTTGAACCTCCGAATCTCTTGGTATTCCATCTATGTTCTACAAATGTTCTTTTGTGTCAACTCTTAATATTGAATGGCTCTAATTGTTAAGCACGCAGCTTAGTGTTTCACTGGTTGAACTGGGCGGTGATGGCAGATAGCCTGCGTCTGCACAGACGGAACAGGAGGGACAGATGGGCGTTTCAAAATGGATGCTGGCGGCCAGTTTGATGGCAATGGTTGTCGACGCGGCCCCGGCGCAGCAGTTGCGCCCGGACCAGTCGGCGTTCCGTGAGCTATATGCCGAACTGGTCAACACCAACACCGCTTACTCAAATGGAAGTTGCACCATCGCAGCCAATCAACTGGCCAAGCGCATGCACGATGCCGGGTTCACCAAAGGCGAAGCCAGGGTGATTGTTGTCCCGGGTTTTGAACGTGAGGGCAGTCTGGTTGCTGAGTATAAGGGAACGTCAAAGACGTTGAAGCCCATGCTGCTGCTGGCGCATATCGACGTTGTCGAAGCCAAGCGCGAAGACTGGACGCGCGATCCGTTCACACTGGTCGAGGAGGACGGGTTTTTCTATGCGCGCGGGGTTGCCGATGACAAGGTGCAGGCCGCGATCTGGGTCGACAGCCTGATCCGGTTCAAAAAGGAAGGTTATAAACCCAAGCGCACGATCAAGCTGGCGGCAACCTGTGGTGAGGAAAGTTCGAGCAAAGCATTGAATGGCGCAGAATGGCTGGCGCGCAACATGCCTGAAACAATGTCTGCCGAATTTGCATTGAATGAAGGCGGTGGCGGTCGGCTCGACAAGAATGGCAAACCGCAATTTCTGGCAATCCAAGTCGGTGAAAAGGCGAACCGGATATTCGATCTGGAAGCAACAAACCCGGGCGGACACAGCTCTGTCCCGCGTCCCGACAATGCGATCTACGATCTGGCCGAAGCCATTGTGGCGGTAAAGCGGCTAGGATTTCCTGTGCAATTAAACGACACGACGCGGGCGTTTCTGACGCAGATGGCACCGACGGCACCCGCTGCCGGGCAAAAGGCGATTGCAGACCTGCTTGCTGACGAAGGCAATGTACAGGCGGCCGCAGTCCTTTCAGCCGACCCTGTTCTGAATTCCACCTTGCGCACGACATGTGTGGCTACGATGTTAGATGCCGGCCACGCGCCTAATGCACTTCCGCAACGTGCAAAGGGCGTGGTCAATTGCCGCATCGTACCAGGCATGAGTACTGAAGACGCGCAAAGTGCGATCGAGAAGGCCGTCGCCAACCCGCAAGTAAAGGTAAGCCTGCGCAAGCCGCACCGCCCGATGGCGGTGCCACCGCCGCTCGATAAGCGCATTCTTGATCCGGCTATCAAGCTGGCCGGCGAGGTTTTTCCAGGAATTCCGCTCGTGCCGACAATGTCGACCGGTGCAACCGATGCAACGATGACCGCACTGATCGGCATTCCGACCTATGGCATTCCGGGAATTTTCTACGAAGCCGATGGCGGCGGCGTGCACGGACTTAATGAACGGTTGCGGGTCAAATCGGTCTATGACGGCCGCGATTATCTGCACCGGCTGGTGCGAATATACGCTGACAAATAAACCAGATCAGTTCGCGCCAATTTTCCCGCGTCGGGAGGCGAACCATTCGCGCAGCAGCGCTTGGGTGCAGCCGGTGAATCCGCCTGTACCGACAACGGAGCAGCTATTCGGCCGCATCACGCGTGCGGATTCATCAAGGCTTTCGACGGCAGATGTCCAGGATTGGCTGGCAGTTGCCTCTTCCTCGCCTTTGCGCAGATCCTTGGGAATGCGATACCGATCGCCTTCAGGGGCGGTTGCGCAAACGACGATTTCTTCAGGGTCGGTAGCTTCGGGGCATTTTTCTTCGCCGAACGCGACAAGGAATGAAATCTTTTCAGGTAGTGCAGACGCGCTTCCTTGCGGCAAATCGTCCGCCTTGACCGCCGAACCCAGCACCAGAAGCGGCATCAATATCGGCAAGGCGTATATTTTCCGGATCACAAGAGCTTTCTGGCGAGCCGATTGGATATGGTCGCAGTCACGAATTCAGCCTTTCGCCCTGAACGCCAGATTAACTCTCGCGAACAGGGCGTCGATACAGTTTATCAAATTGTACTAAAACGTTGCTTGCCAGCCAGCTAGGCACTGTTTCCAAGTGCAACCTCTTTTGCCCATTTATAGTCGGCCTTGCCATTGGCGGCGCGCTGAACCGTTTCGACAAAGATAAGCTGGCGTGGCATTTTATAGCCTGCGAGCCGGGTGCGAGCAAAATCCAGAAGCGCTGCCTCGTTTACGGATGCGCCTTCTTTGGCAGACAAGACAGCAACCACGCGCTCGCCAAAGCGTTCGTCCGGTACGCCCACGACCAGCGCGTCCCAAATGTCGTCATGTGCCTTCAGTGCTTCCTCAACCTCTTCCGGAAACACTTTTTCGCCGCCGGTGTTGATGCAGACCGAGCCGCGACCGAGCAGGATGAGTGTGCCGTCGGCAGTTACCTGCGCAAAGTCGCCCGGGAAGGAATAGCGAACCCCCGCAATTGAACGGAAGGTCTTGGCGCTTTTCTCGGGGTCTTTGTAATATCCGACCGGTACGACGCCACCATTGGCGATCATGCCGATTTCATCGGACCCGGGCTGTATTTCCTCATCCCGGTCGTTGAAGACTTTGGTCGTCGGATTGAAGGCAAATTTTGCGGTATCGACCGGGGGTAGCGAACGCGAAACCACCGATCCACCCATGGCACCTTCGGTCGATCCTATCGAATCGCGTATCTCTACATCGACATATTCGAGCAAGCCGCGCTTCACTTCGCTGGAGAACATAACTCCGGATGAACCGATTACCTTGAGCGAGGTCAGGTCGTAATGCTGCCCCCGCGCCTCGGCCTCGCGCAGTGCCGCGAGCATCGGCTTGGCAAAGGCATCGCCGACAATGGCTACGGCATTGACCCGCTCCCGTTCGATAAAGGCCCAGATCGCATTCGGGTCGAATTTTTCATCGCTGGTTGTTGCGACCGCGCCGCCTGCAAAATGCGCGAAAAATGCGCCGATCCACATTCCGGTACCGTGCATCAAAGGACAGGCAGGCAAAGAGATGGGGCAGCGCCAGCCGCTTTCAGGGCTTGAACCACGGCGACCAACATTTCGGGCGATGGCTCAACCACTTCCGGACCCAGTAGCGCTGATGCGATCCCGGCACTCAGGTCGCCGTGGCGATACATCACCCCTTTAGGCATGCCGGTCGTGCCACCGGTGTAAATCATGTAAATGTCGCCTTCGCTGTAATCGAGACGGGGCAGGGGCGCATTGGCCGCAATCAGTGCCTCAAAATCTTGCGCACCGGAGAGGGTTTCGCTCGACCCGTCGTAGATCTGCACAAACAGTTTTAGCTTGGGCAACTGGTCACGGATTGCTGCCAGCCTCGGTGCGAACTTGGCATCGAAAAATACGGCTTCGACGTCTCCATTATCGAACAAATAGGTCAGTTCATGTTCAACATAGCGATAATTGACATTGATCGGCACGGTGCGCGCCTTGAAAGATGCATATTGCGCTTCGAGATAGGCGTTCGAATTATGCGCATAAATTGCTGTCTTGGCGCCAGGTTTCAGTCCCGCCGCCACAAGCGCATCGGCAAGCCGCGCAGACCGATCCTCATAGTCGCGCCAGCTTCGATGGGTATCCCCGTTGATCAATGCGACCTGTTCGGGAACCAGCGATGCGATCGTGTCAAACACATCCGCGAAATGCCAGATCATTATTCCTCTCCTCTAACCACTTAATGTGGCTTTTTCCGGACAGTATATTTCCTTCACGGCTTTGCAAGTCGCGCATGCCGAGACGATACATATGCGACCCGCGTTAGTGGCATAGTGTTTTATGCTACTAATACATCTTAGGCCTTTAAACTTCTTCATCACATGTGAGATAAAGTCTTACGCCGGAACTACTTGGATTCCGTACGTTGCCAACAACGCTATGGCGCAAATGAACGAGGGAACGCCTTCGGAGACGCGCTAAGAGGAGCTGCTACCTATGTTCTGGATCGCTCATATTGGAAGTGGGAGTAGATATGCAGCAGTGTTTCGGTTCGGCTTGTTTGGCCTTCTTGCTTCGTTTTTGTTCTGGCCTATGGCAGTCTCAGCACAAACTTTTGTGTGTCCGAACGGTCCCGGTCCGGGCGAAGTGCAGGTTGGGATAACGGGCGGTTCGCACGGTGTTGCTGCCATACCCATCTGTGCTTCTGATGGACGTGAAAACACCGATTCTCCTGCTGCGGATCCAACTCCGAACGAATCACATGCGGTGCTGGTCTGGCATCCTAATGCTGCAGATGTCTGGGTGGCTGGCAATTATGTCTACAAGGACAATGTCGGAGAAAATGTTGCTATTAATGCTTGCAACAAGGTGATGGGCGGAGGCTGTACAAGAGGTGACAAGTGGTGGAATTCCTCAATAACGATCATCCGAGATCATGAGGGATATTTCATCAATGCATGGGAGCGTGAGGGAAGTAAAAAGTTGCTAGATGAATGTTCGGCCAAGCAGTTGCTGCCGTGTGAAGTGTTCGCAAAGATCAAGTCAAGCACCGGCAGCCGTTCACCGGGGGCGTCCGTACGCAAATATTTCGCTGCCTCTGCGTGGGTTAAGGGTGATGTCGGATATAACGACAAGCTTTATGTCGCGAGCGGTTACCGCAATGCCGATGAAGCGACGGCAGCGGCGATCAAGGCCTGCGTCGACGCAACTTCGCGTCCCTGTGAAATTAATACGTTGACCGGAAATGGGTTTGTCCAAGCGTATCGCTTCGACGGAAACCATAACGCAACCACCGAAAATTCGTCCAAGCGCGCGAAGGAAGCAGCCCAAGCCGGCTGCAAAAAATTTAAAGCGAAGTCGTGCACATTACAGGCGCAGTTTGACAGCCGCAAAACTGGTCTTTTTGTCCATGATTTCGGTGCGTCAAAGGCACCATAATGCTGTCGTGGATTGCCTTTTTTTCCGCTGCATCACCACGCGTTGACGGTTGTACCGCTGGCCAATAGCTTCCAACCTCTTGACGAATCTTCCGGTGCAAGCTAACGGCCCGCCCATTCCACATGGAAAGCGCACATCACCGGTGCCTTTGCCGTAACCAGTTTGCGGCCTTGGTTCTTGCTTTCCAGAGGTTCAACCGGAAGGAGAAAGACTATGGCGGCACCTGTCGTCACCATGCACCAATTGCTTGAGGCCGGAGCACATTTCGGCCACCAGACCCATCGCTGGAACCCGCGCATGAAGCCGTATATTTTCGGCGCACGCAATGGCGTTCACATCCTTGACCTGTCGCAGACCGTTCCGCTTTTTGCGCGTGCGCTCGACTTTGTTTCGTCGACCGTGCAGGCCGGCGGCAAGGTGCTGTTCGTTGGCACCAAGCGCCAGGCGCAGGGTCCGATTGCGGACGCAGCTCGCGCTTCGGGCCAGCATTTCGTCAACCACCGTTGGCTGGGCGGCATGCTTACCAACTGGAAAACCGTTTCGAACTCGATCAAGAAGCTTAAGACGCTTGAGGAACAGCTTTCGGGTGATACGTCTGGTTTCACCAAGAAGGAAATCCTCCAGATGACCCGCGAGCGCGACAAGCTTGAGCTTTCGCTCGGTGGCATCCGCGACATGGGTGGCATTCCGGACGTGATGTTCGTGATCGACGCTAACAAGGAAGAGCTGGCGATCAAGGAAGCCAATGTTCTCGGTATCCCCGTGATCGCGATCCTCGATTCAAACGTTTCGCCTGATGGTATCGCATTCCCGGTTCCGGCGAATGACGATGCTGCCCGCGCAATCCGTCTCTATTGCGAAGCGATTGCTACCGCATCGAGCAAGGGCAACACCGGCGCTGCTGTGGCACGCGGTGAAGATCTTGGCGCGATGGTAGAGCCGCCGGTTGAAGCTGCGGTCGTCGAAGTCGCGGCTGAGGAAGTAGCGGCTGTCGAAGCTGCGGCTGAAACACCCGAAGCTCAGGCCTAACCGAAACCGTGTCACCCCCGACTTGATCGGGGGTCCATGGCCTGACTTGCCGGTTTAAACCTTGGTTTCAGGCCATTGATTCCCGCTTTCGCGGGAATGACAAAAATGGTGGCTAGCGATGCCACTGCAAACCATTCGAAAGGACACAAAAATGTCTGCAATTACTGCTGCTGCCGTAAAGGAGCTGCGCGAACTGTCAGGCGCCGGCATGATGGACGCCAAAAAGGCATTGGAAGAAACCGCTGGCGATATGAACGCCGCCGTTGACCTGCTGCGCGCCAAGGGCTTGGCAACTGCCGCCAAGAAATCCAGCCGCACGGCTGCTGAAGGCCTTGTCGGCGTTGCTGTCGATGGCACAAAGGGCACCGCTGTTGAAGTGAACAGCCAGACCGACTTTGTTGCCAAGAACGAACAGTTTCAGGATTTCGTCCGCAAGACCACCGGCGTTGCGCTGGGTCTTGGCGCGAATGATGCCGAAACCATCCTTGCCGCTGCCTATCCCGACGGCGGCACTGTTCAGGAAGTTCTGACCAACAACATCGCGACCATCGGTGAAAACCAGGTCATCCGCCGCGCAAAAACCGTCTCGGTTTCGCAAGGCCGCGTCGTTTCTTACGTCCACAATGCCGCCACGGCTGGCATGGGCGGTATCGGCGTTCTCGTCGCCCTTGAAAGCGAAGCCGATGCAGCAACGCTCGACGGCCTTGGCAAGCAGTTGGCGATGCACATTGCAGCCGCTTTCCCGCTGGCGCTCGACGAAACCGGCCTCGATCAGGACACGCTGGACCGCGAAGCGGCTATCGCCCGCGAAAAGGCTGCTGAAAGCGGCAAGCCCGCCGAGATCGTTGAAAAGATGGTCGAAGGCGCAATGAAGAAGTTCGCCAAGGAAAACGCGCTTCTGTCGCAGCTGTTCGTTATCGACAACAAGACGCCGATTTCGGAAGTTGTTGCTCAGGTCGGCAAGGCCGCTGGCAAGGACATCAAGCTGGTCGACTATGTCCGTTACCAGCTGGGCGAAGGTATCGAAAAGGAAGTCTCTGACTTCGCCGCTGAAGTGGCTGCTGCCGTCGGCGCGTAAAAATCAGGCTATCCTCTGTAGGGCAGGGGATAAGGCCTTGGCGATATGGCGCTCCGCTCTTATAGCAGGGCGCCATTATTGCATCTGCAATTGGGGAAAGAGGATTTTATGGCCAGTGGCCACTATCGCCGCGTGCTTTTGAAACTATCCGGTGAAGTTCTGATGGGCGATCAGTCTTTCGGCATTGATCCGGACACTGTCGCTCGCGTTGCTGCAGAGGTAAAGGCTGCCAAGGATACCGGCTTGGAATTGTGCCTCGTTATCGGTGGGGGCAATATCTTCCGCGGAATGGCAGGCGCGGCCAAAGGCATGGACCGGGCTCAGGCCGACTATATGGGCATGCTCGCAACCGTCATGAATGCGTTGGCTATGCAGAATGCACTTGAGCAGCTGGGCGTGCAGACCCGGGTGCAATCGGCGATTGAGATGGACAAGGTTTGCGAGCCCGTCATTCGCAGACGTGCCGAACGGCACCTTGAAAAAGGTCGAATCGTGATTTTCGCAGCGGGCGTCGGTGCACCCTATTTCACCACAGATTCCGGCGCTGCCTTGCGTGCTGCCGAAATGAAATGTGATGCGCTACTTAAGGGCACGTCAGTAGACGGCGTTTATGACGCCGACCCGAAAAAGGTTCCAACCGCAAAGCGTTATGAAACATTGAGTTATGATCGCGTCCTTTCAGACAATCTGAAGGTTATGGACGCGAGTGCCGTTGCGCTATGCCGCGATAACTCCATCCCGATCGTGGTCTTTTCGATCCGCGAACAGGGCAATATCCTGAAGGTGCTCGATGGAAGCGGAACCTTCACCGTTGTTACTCAAGAAAAGGATTGAACCATGCCGCAATATGACAAGGCCGATGTCGAGCGCCGCATGAAGGGTGCTGTGGAATCGCTCAAAGGTGATCTCTCGGGCTTGCGCACCGGACGTGCCAATGTGACGCTGCTCGATCCGGTAACGGTTGAAGTTTACGGGTCGCACATGCCGCTCAATCAGGTTGCGACAGTCAGCGCACCCGAGCCGCGCATGCTTTCGGTGCAGGTCTGGGATCGTTCGAATGTAACGCCGGTGGAGAAGGCGATCCGTTCAGCTGGGTTAGGCCTCAATCCGATCACGGACGGCCAGACACTGCGTCTTCCGATCCCTGATTTAACGGAGGAGCGCCGCAAGGATCTGGCCAAGCTGGCTGGGCAATATGCCGAAAAGGCCAAAATTGCCGCCCGCAACGTTCGCCGCGATGCCAATGATGCGCTGAAGACCGACGAGAACAAGAAGGAAATCAGCGAAGACGACCGCAAGCGCCTAGAAACCGAAGTGCAGAAGATGACCGACGATACCATCAAGGCAATCGACGAAGCGGCGGCGCACAAAGAAAAGGAAATCATGAGCCAGTGATCGGCCTGCGATCCTCAAAAGCGAGGGCGCAAAAACAGGCTGATCCCGAAATTGGCGGGAGCGGCTCCCATGGCGCGCGCCATGTCGCCATCATCATGGACGGCAATGGACGCTGGGCGAAGAAGCGGCACCTGCCGCGCGCATTGGGTCATAAAAAGGGCGTCGAGGTTGTTCGCGAAATCGTGCGCCATGCCGCGACCACCGGGCTGGAAGCCTTGTCGCTCTATGCCTTTTCAAGCGAGAATTGGAAGCGCCCGGAGGATGAAGTCAACGATCTGATGGGGCTGCTGCGCGGCTTTATCAAATCGGACATCGACGAATTTGCCGCAAATGATGTGCGGCTGAAGATCATCGGCAATTACAAAGTTCTTGCCCCCGATATTGTCGAAATGATCGACGATGCACTGGCCCGCACCGCGCACAACAAACGCACGACATTGGCGGTTGCGCTGAACTATGGTTCGCAAGACGAACTGGTGCGCGCGGCACAGGCGGCGGCAGACGAGGGAGCGATCACGGCGGAGGCGATTGAACGTCATCTCGACACCGCCGACATGCCGCCTTTGGACCTGCTAATCCGCACATCCGGCGAGCAGCGTTTGTCAAATTTCATGCTCTGGCAGACAGCCTATGCCGAGCTGTGGTTCACTGAAACGCTGTGGCCCGACTTTACTCCGGCTGAGTTTGATGACGCCCTCTCCGAATTCGGCACGCGCGAAAGGCGTTACGGCGGGCGATGAGTGAGGTTGTGACGAAGAAGTCGGACCTTGGGGTGCGCACTATGTCGGCGATGGCGATGCTCGCCGTTGCTGCATTTGTTTTCTGGCAAGGCGGACTGATATTACGCCTCTTCATGATCATCGCAGCTTTTTGGCTGATGGTTGAATGGTGGGGTCTCGTCACAAAGCTGGCTTCCAGCAGGGTAGGTCGCGCGATTTGGATGATTGCTGGCTTCGCCTATATCGGCAACGCCACTTATTTATTGCCGATGCTCGCGGAAGAATATGCCTATGGTTCAGCGCCCGGATTTGGCTTTCTTGAAACTACGGCAGCTATCGTCATATTTGGCGTGATTGCCACTGATATCGGTGCCTATTTTGCGGGGCGTTCATTTGGTGGGCCGAAGATTGCTCCCAGCATCAGTCCCTCCAAAACATGGTCTGGCTTGATTGGCGGTACTTTGGCCGCGGGCTGCATGATGGCGTTGCTCGACTATATCCACATTGCCGAGCGGGAGCGGTTGTTTGGCGGCGACTGGCAGGTCGATTGGCTGGGCAGCCTAAGCATCGGTGCTATCGTTGCAGTGGTCGCACAAACCGGTGATTTTTTTGAAAGCTGGATGAAGCGCAGAGCGGGTGTCAAGGATTCTGGTAATGCGATTCCGGGGCATGGCGGCTTGCTTGATCGTGTGGACGGCCATTTGGCTGTCCTTTTCTTCCTAGGCGGCGCGATCATGTTGGGTAAGCTGGCATCGTGAACGATCGGCGAACTCTTTCCATCTTTGGCGCAACCGGGTCGGTTGGGCTGTCGACGCTCGATCTCGTGCGCCAGCATCGGGATAAATATCGCGTCGCTGCTTTAACCGCCAATGGCAATGCTACCGAGCTGGCGAAACTTGCGCGCGAATTTGAGGCTGAGATTGCTGTTGTCGCTGAGGACACCGCCTTTCCGGCGCTTGAGGAAGCGCTTGCTGGAACGGGTATCAAAGCTGCTGCAGGGGCTGACGCTCTGATCGAGGCGGCCCAAATGGGTGCAGACTGGACGATGGCCGCAATAGTCGGTTGCGCTGGTCTGCCGCCGACCATGGCGGCCATCGAAGCTGGCAAGACCGTGGCGCTCGCCAACAAGGAAGCGCTGGTTTCTGCGGGTGAACTGATGATGGCGGCGGTGGCGCGGTCGGGGGCTACTTTGCTACCGGTCGACAGCGAGCATAATGCCATTTTCCAGTGCCTTGCAGGCGGACGCATCAATCAGGTGCGCAAAATCACATTGACCGCCAGTGGCGGCCCATTCCGCACCTTCAGCCTCGATCAGATGCGCGCCGTCACGCCAGCCCAGGCAGTTGCACATCCCAATTGGGATATGGGCGCGAAAATCAGTGTCGACAGCGCGACGATGATGAACAAGGGTCTCGAACTGATAGAGGCGCATCACCTGTTCCCGGTTGGCCTCGACAAACTGGACATTGTGGTCCACCCGCAATCGGTAATCCATTCGATGGTCGAATATGTAGATCGGTCGACGTTGGCGCAATTGGGTTCTCCCGATATGCGCATTCCGATTGCCAGCGCCTTGGCCTGGCCTGAAAGGCTGGAGACGAACAGCGCTCCGCTCGATCTGGCGCGGATTTCAAAACTGGAATTCGAAGCGCCGGATTTGATCCGCTTTCCAGCACTTCGCCTTGCGAGGGCTGCGGCAGAGCAGGGCGGAGCAACACCCGCTATCCTCAATGCCGCCAATGAAGTAGCTGTAGCCGCGTTCCTTGCCGGCCGTATAGCATTCCTCGACATAGTCAGTGTCGTAGAGGAAACCTTAACCGGTTATCGCCCCAATGCACCCCACAGCCTGACCGATCTGTTCAGCATAGATGCAGCAGCCCGCGCCTATGCCAGCGGTCAAATGGATAAATTGCCCCATGCAGCTTGAATCTCCTCACATTCTGATCACCATTGTCGCTTTCCTGACATTGCTCGGAACGTTGGTGGTCGTCCATGAGCTTGGTCATTATTGGGTTGGGCGCTGGTTCGGCGTGAAAGCGGATAAATTTTCGATTGGCTTTGGCCCGCAAATCTGGGGCCGGGTCGACAAGCGCGGGACATTGTGGCGGATAGGTGCGCTGCCGCTAGGCGGCTATGTGCAATTTGCGGGCGATATGAATCCTGCCAGCCAGCCCGACGCTGCTTGGGAGGCATTGCCTGAAAATGAGCGGAACCAGACCTTCCAGTCCAAGGCATTGTGGCAGCGGGCGCTGATTGTTTTTGCAGGGCCTGCAGTCAATTTCCTGCTGGCTATCGCAATCTTCATGGGTTTCCTGATGTCCTTTGGGCAAAGCGTCACCCCCGCCAAGGTAGAGAGTATTGTAGCGGGAAGCCCTGCAGAAAAATCCGGCATCCAATTGGGTGACCGCATCCTGTCCTTTAACGGGCATCGGATCGATACGTTCGACGAATTGGTGAACGAAGTCATCATGGTGCCTAATGAACCAGCGGAAATACTTGTCGAACGCGACGGTAAGCAGATCACCATCCCGGTCCGTTTGGCCGAGCGCAAAGAAATCGACCGTTTCGGTAACGAATATAAGCTGGGGCAATTGGGCGTCGGTTCGCCGCGTCCCGCGCTTCAGGAAGTCGGTTTGCTTGAAGCGCCATCGGCGGCTGTTGCCCAAACAGCGGCCGTGCTGCGGCAGCAGATTAAGGGATTGGGCCAGATTATCACGGGTCGTCGGCCAATTTCCGAGCTTGGCGGTCCGTTGAAAATTGCCAAGGTTTCGGGCGAAGCGATGACGGTGGGCTGGCTGGCCTTTGTGTCGCTGGCGGCGCTGATCTCGATTAACTTGGGGTTCATCAATCTCCTGCCAATTCCCATGCTCGATGGTGGTCACCTGCTCCTTTATGCAATTGAGGCGATCCGCCGCCGTCCGGCAACGCCAGCGGTCCAGGAATGGGCATTCCGTGCGGGCTTTGCCGTACTTGCCAGTTTCATGCTCATGGTCACATTCAATGACCTGGCATCCTTCGGTCTATTCGGCAAATGAGGCGTGGATAGAATCGAACTAAGCTTGAAAGCAGCCTGCGCTTGGGGCAAGGGGCGCAAACCTATCGACAGCGGGGCCAGAGGGAAGGTCGAATACATATGTTCAAAACTTCGGTAAGCAGGACCCTGCTGGGCGCATCGGCATTTGCTGTATCCGTTGCGCTGTCTTCCGCGCCCGTGATGGCACAGGCAACGGATGCGCCGGCACCTGCTGTGGCAGATGCGCCAATCCGGTCTATTAGTGTTGTCGGGACACAGCGTCTCGAGGCCGATACGGTTCGTTCCTATATCCGGCTGCGTGCTGGACAAGCATGGACACAGGCCGGTGCCGACCAGGCACTTAAAGATCTGTATGCAACCGAGTTGTTCGCAGATGTCAGTATCCGAAATGTTGCGGGTGACGTGACCATCGAGGTGCGGGAAAACCCGGTCATCAACCGCATCATTCTTGAAGGCAACAAGCGCATCAAGAATGACAAGATTGAACCAGAAATCAAACTTGCGCCCCGCCAGATATATTCGCGTTCCAAAGTGCGCGCAGACGTTGCGCGTATTGTTGAGCTTTATAAGCGGCAGGGCCGTTTCGCCGCGCAGGTCGAACCCAAGCTGGTGCAGCTTGACCAAAACCGTGTCGATATTGTTTTCGAAATCACAGAGGGACCGAAATCGAAGGTCCGCCAGATCAACATCATCGGCAATGACAAATTCTCTGATGGCCAGTTGCGTGGTGAAATGGTCACCAAGCAAGCCCGTCTGACCAGCATCTTTAGCTCGGGCACCAGCTATGACCCTGACCGTCTGGCTTTCGACCAGCAGAAGCTGCGTCAATTTTACCTGACCGAAGGCTATGCCGATTTCCGCGTTGTTTCGGCGGTTGCCGAACTGACGCCGGACAAGAAAGACTTCATCATCACTTATGTCGTTGAAGAAGGCGAGCGGTACAAATTTGGCGAAGTAAAAGTCGACAGCAAGATCCGCGATTTCAAATCCGAGGCGTTGACATCCAGCCTGCGAATGAAGGCTGGTGACTGGTACAACGCCAAGATGGTTGAAGATACCGTTGAGGGCTTGAGCGAAAGCGCAGGCCTGTTTGGTTATGCCTTTGCCGACGTCAGCCCGCAGTTTAATCGCGACAAAGATACGCTGACGATGAACATCACCTTCGACATTGCAGAGGCGGAACGCGTTTTTGTCGAACGGATCGACATCAACGGCAACACGATCACCCAGGACAAGGTCATTCGTCGCGAATTCCGCCTGAATGAAGGTGACGCCTTTAACAGCATTCAGGTGAAGCGGACAGCAGACCGTATCAAGTCACTGGGCTATTTCCAGGAAGACCTTGAGGTTGAACAGGAAAAGGGCAGCAGCGATGATCGCATTGTTCTGACCACCAATGTCGAAGAAAAGGCGACGGGCGAACTGTCCTTGTCCGCCGGCTTCTCGTCGATCGAGAATTTTATCTTCCAAGGTTCGATTACCCAGCGCAACTTCCGTGGCAAGGGCCAGGAACTGCGGACGAATATCTCTTATTCGAGCTATTCGAAATCGGCTGAAATCGGCTTTACCGAACCCTATTTGTTCGATCGCTCGATCGCGTTGTCGGGTGACATTTTCCGTCGCGACTTGTCGAGCTTCAACTTCTTCAACAACGACCGGAATACGACGTACGAACAGGCGACCACCGGTTTTCAGATTCGTACCGGCGTTCCAGTCAATGAATTCCTGTACTTCCAGGCGCGTTATGGCCTCAGCTATGACGATATTTCGCTCGACCGGGGGTTGTTCTTCACCGATCCGGACGGAACTGGACCGCTGCCTTCCACTTGCGATCCTGTTCTCGCAGGGCGTTTCCTTTGCGATGCAATTGGGAAGCGTTTGACGTCGACGCTGGGTTATACGGTGATGTACGATACGCGCGACAGTCGTCTGCGCCCGACGCGTGGCCATAGCGTCAGCCTGAGCCAGGATTTTGCCGGTCTGGGTGGCGACGTAAAATATATCCGCAGCCGCCTGAACGCGAACAAATATTGGCGTTTGACCGACAGCGGATTTGTCTTCTCACTGTCGGCTGAAGGTGGCTATATCCATCCACTCGAAAATCGGGGTTCGTCGGCCGCTGGCATCGACGATGTGCGTTTGACCGACCGTTTCTATCTTGGTGAGCCGCAAATCCGCGGTTTCGATATTCGCGGCGTCGGTCCGCGTGTGCAGCGCATTTTCTTTGATGGCGAAATCCAGAATGGCGTTGCAGTCAACGTCCCGCGCCTGGATCGCAAGCAGATTCAGGACGACGCCATTGGCGGTCGCGCTTATTATCTGGGTCGCGCCGAACTGGAAATTCCGCTGGGCAGCGGTGCCAAGGAACTTGGACTGCGTCCGTCGATCTTCGTTGATGCTGGTGCCGTTTTCAACGTTGTGACACCGCTTCTGCAAACGATTCAGGAACGGTCGACTGCGACAACAACGTCGCCCAGTCTTCCGCTGTTCTACACTGTGAACACCAGTGGAACGACCCCGGTGCTGGAAACAACCACGGTCGCGACGAACCCGGATGGTTCAGCCCGCGTACCTGTGCTTCGCTTTGAAGAACGCTTTTTTGGCGATAGTTGGAAACCGCGCGTTTCTGTGGGCATCGGCGTGAACTGGAACTCTCCTTTCGGGCCCTTTCGCATCGACGTAGCGCGCGCGCTGCTCAAGGAACCGGGCGACGATACCAAGCTCTTTACATTCAACGTAGGAACCCAATTCTGATGAAATTTGCAATCAAGACTCTCTCGGCCGCGCTGCTCGCAGGCGCCGCTTTGACGGCCCTCCCGGCGAATGCACAGGTGGCAGGCATTGCGACGCTCGACACGACAGATGCGATCATGCAGACCAAGGCGTTCGCGCAGGCTTATCAGCAGATCGGCACAACATTCACCAGCAACTCGCAGATGATCCAGACCAAGCGTAAGGAAATCAACGATATCAATGCGCAGCTGGATACCAACAAAGACAAAAACCTGACCCAGGAAGAACTGGATGCGGCAATCAAGGCAAAAAACCCGTTGCTGACCCAGCTCGAAGCCAAGGAACGCGAAATCGCCCAATTGCAGCAGCCGATTGTAACCGCCCAGGCTTTCGCTGTCGAAAGCATTGCTGATCGTTACGCCGCTGCACAGCAGCAGGTCATCACCCAAAAGAAAATCAACATGATTTTGGCGCCGGATGCCTTCATTTGGGCACCGGAAGCCGTCGACGTGACCAAAGCAGTGACCGCAGCACTCGACCTGGCGGTTCCGTCAGTCGGTATCACGCCACCGGCAAACTGGCAGCCGAAGCAGTCGACTGGTGGACTTTACGAACAAATCCAGCAGCGCTTGCTGACTGCTGCCCGCGTGCAGGCAATCCGCAATGCGCAGGCACAACAGGCAACGCAGCCTGCTGCTAACCCGGCAGCACCTGCTCCGCAACAGCCGCAGCCCGAAAGCCGTTAATTTCGATGGACGACTTCGCCAATTACGATGTCCGGCGTGTGATGGCGGTGCTTCCGCATCGCTATCCCATGCTTTTGGTCGATCGGGTTGAGGAACTGGTGAAGGATGAACGTATCGTGGCGGTCAAAGCCGTCACGATCAACGAAGGCTTTTTCCAGGGTCATTTTCCGGGACGTCCCATCATGCCAGGCGTGATGATTGTCGAAGCACTGGCGCAAGCTGCCGGTGTGTTGGCGATGGAGAGCTTCGGCCTCGCAGGGTCGGGCAAGCTCGTCTATTTCATGGCGATCGACAATGCGAAATTCCGCGCACCGGTTGAGCCGGGTTGTTTGCTGCACTTGATTGTCCAATTCACGCAAAAGCGCCCGCGCGTTTGCAAATTCGCCGGTCAGGCGTTGATTGGCGATCAGGTGGCGGCTGAAGCCGAATTCATGGCGATGATTGCCGATCCGCCTGCATAAGGTGGCGCAACCAACAAAGCTTGCATTTAACCAGATGCGTCGCTAAGGGCGGCGCTTCCCAAATCCTGATGCCGGTCGGTAACCGGGGTCGCAAAGGAGCAGAAACGTGAAAAAAGATATTCATCCCGACTACCACATGATCAAGGTGCAGATGACCGATGGCACCGTGTTTGAAACCCGCTCCACCTGGGGCAAGGAAGGCGACACGCTGCAACTCGATATCGATCCGACATCGCACCCGGCATGGACCGGTGGCCGTGGCACCATGCTTGATTCAGGTGGCCGCGTAGCCCAGTTCAACAAGCGTTTCGGCGGCCTGACGCTGAAGAAATAAGCCATACGGCTTTTTCGAGGTTTCAAAGGTGCCGGGTTGACGCCCGGCATTCTTTGCTTTTAAGGACGCGCCAGCCTATCGCAGGCGCATATGGCGACCGTAGCTCAGTTGGTTAGAGCGCTGGTTTGTGGTACCAGAGGTCGGGGGTTCGAGACCCCTCGGTCGCCCCATTTCTCCCTCGTATTTTTAGGCTGACAAATAAGCCGCGTAATATTATTACGCGGTTTAGAAATTTTTATCCTTATCTGGGGAATGTACGCCATGCCTGCGCTTTGGGACCTGCCTGACTTCGATGCCCACGAATCGGTGCATATGTTTGACGACCCAAAGACAGGTTTGCGCGCCGTCATTTCGTTGCACTCAACCCATCTTGGGCCGGCTGCTGGTGGCACGCGTTTTTGGCACTATGCGGATCAGCAGTCTGCGATAACCGATGCGCTGCGACTGTCGCGCGGGATGAGTTATAAGAACGCCATGGCAGGCCTGAATGCAGGTGGTGGCAAGGCGGTCATCCTGGCAGATGCCCAAAAGACGAAGACCAGCGCGTTGCTCGATACTTTCGCGCGCGCTGTCGATTCGCTCGGCGGTCGCTACATCACCGCACAGGATGTCGGCATCAGCGAGGCTGACATGGTAGCACTTTCGAAAACGACCCAGCATGTCGCGGGTTTGCCGGGTCAGGGTGGCGATCCCGGGCCCTATACAGCGCGCGGCGTATTCCTAGGCGTGAAGGCCGCCGCCCGACGAGCCTTAGGCGTCGACACGGTCAAAGGCGTCCATGTTGCCATTCAGGGTGTTGGCAGTGTCGGTGGCGGGCTGGCCCGTTATCTTGCTGCAGAAGGTGCGCATCTCACCCTTGCCGATGTTGACTTAGCTAAGGCGCAGTCCCTTGCCGCCGAACTGGGCGGACTGGCGGTCGATAGCAGCGCTATCTTGTCGGTAGATGCTGACATTTTCAGCCCATGCGCATTGGGGGCTATTGTCACGACTCAGACCGCCAATGAACTCAAGGTCAAAGCTGTAGCGGGCGGGGCTAACAACCAGCTGGCGACTGGACCGGAAGGCCGCATATTGTCGGATAGGGGCATATTGTACGCACCCGACTATGTGATCAATGCAGGCGGCATCATAAATGTCATGCGTGTAATCGAAAATGCCGATGATGCAGCCGTAAATGCCCGCATTGACGAGATTCCAGCCCGCTTGAATGCCATCTGGGACCGCGCGGAAGCCGAGGGTGACACGCCCGCAGAGGTTGCCGACCGGATGGCGCGCGAATTGATCGGGCGTTGACCCAAATCAATTGGCCAAAAATCCAAGCGGTGCTAGAGGCTCGACCCGAGTCACATACATGCACCGCTTTGCCAACCCTGCGCGATTTCTCGGTATAGCCAAACCGTTGACTCCCTTCCTTCTATGGTCGGGGGCAATATTGGTTGTATTTTCCTGTTGGTGGGGTTTGACCCAGGTTCCTGCAGAGCGATTGCAGGGCGATACCGTCAAGATCATGTTTGTACACGTACCCGCAGCTTGGCTCGGCATGGCTGGCTGGACTGGGATTGCCGTTGCAAGCATCGTACAACTGGTCTGGCGACATCCGCTGGCAGGTGTGTCGGCGCGGGCTGTCGCCGCTCCGGGTGCTGTTTTTGCTGCGCTCTGCTTGGTTACAGGTTCTATTTGGGGCAAGCCGACTTGGGGTGCCTGGTGGGTGTGGGATGGCCGACTGACGTCGATGCTAATTCTGTTTTTCCTGTATCTGGGCTTCATCGCGCTTGCGAATGCATCGAGCGAGAAGGGCAGCCTTAGCCGAACGGCGGCGGTATTTGGCATTATCGGAGCCGTGAACATTCCGATTATAAACCGCTCGGTCGTTTGGTGGGAAAGCCAGCACCAGAAAGCCAGTATTACGCTGGGTGGTTCGTCGATTGATGACAGTTATTTGTGGCCACTATTCGGAAGCGCGATCGGCTTTTCATTGCTGTTCGGTGCCATCGTACTGATGCGGATGCGAGCTGCCTTGGCCGAAATCCGTATCGAGGCGCGGATGCGCCGATTGGCGGAGGATTGATACAATGACGCATGCGACATTTGTGACTGCCGCTTTTGCTGTCACGGCGGTGGGTTGCCTCTGGCTAACGGTGTCCAGCTGGGCCGCCATGCGCCGCTCGGAATCTTTGGCTGATGATCTGAGGAGCCGAAAGTGAAGCCCAAGCACCAAAGACTTGTGCTCGCTGTGGTTGCGTTACTGGCTCTGATCGGGGCGGGCTTGCTTGCGGCGTCCGCGTTGCGCGAAGAGGCGAGCTATTTCTATACACCGGCGACGCTCGCCAAAGCTGAAGTGGAACCGGGGAAGGCCATCCGCCTAGGTGGCATGGTGCAGAATGGATCGATCAAGCGCGATGCCGATGGCGTAACGGTGCGCTTTATCGTGCAAGATCGCGATGCGACCCAACAGGTGGTATATAGGGGAATTACGCCCGACCTGTTTGTCGAAGGTTCAGGCGTCGTTGCCGACGGACGTCTGGATAAGAATGGCCTGTTTGTCGCGGACGGCCTGCTCGCCAAGCATGATGAAAATTATGTGCCGCGCGAACTCAAAGACATCGACATGACGACGGCAGAACATAGTCAGGATACGCTCGCCAAATGATTGCTGAAACCGGTCTTGCCGCCCTGTGGTTGGCAGCAGCTTTGGCCTTGCTGCAGGCATTTGCCGGTTTGGGTAGTTGGAAGTCAGCATCGCCTGCGCTCGCTTCGCTGACGCGACCGGTCGCCGTTGCGCAAGGCTTACTATGCCTGATTGCGTTTGGATGCCTGCTCTGGATGTTTGCCGTTACAGATTTGTCGGTTTTGCTGGTTGCATCGAACAGCCACATCGACAAACCCATGATATTCAAGATCGCAGGGGCATGGGGCAACCATGAAGGTTCAATGTTGCTCTGGGTCACGATCTTGACGCTTGCGGGTGCGGCTATCGCACTGTTCGAGCGACGCTTGGACGCGCAGACACTAGGAGCGACGCTGTTTGCGCAATCGCTCCTCGCCCTTGGTTTTTTTGCTTTTCTCCTGTTTTCGTCAAATCCCTTTGAGCGGTTAAGCCCGGCTCCGCCAAGTGGTGCAGGGCTAAATCCGCTGTTGCAAGACATCGGCCTGGCATTGCATCCACCGACTTTATACATCGGCTATGTCGGCCTGTCGGTCGCCTTTTCCTTCGCCGTTGCGGCGCTGTTGACAGGCAAGGTAGGTCCAGCATTCGCGCGCGCGATGCGGCCTTGGGTGTTGTTGGCTTGGATATTCCTCACGCTTGGGATCACGGCAGGCAGCTATTGGGCTTATTATGAGCTGGGCTGGGGTGGCTGGTGGTTCTGGGATCCGGTTGAAAACGCGTCGTTGATGCCTTGGCTCGCAGCCACCGCTTTGCTCCATTCGGTTGCTGTACTTGCCAATCGTGACGCGCTGCGTGCCTGGACAATCATGTTGGCGCTCGTCGCCTTTGCTATGTCGATGGCGGGGACTTTTCTAGTCCGCTCAGGCATATTGACCAGCGTCCATGCCTTCGCCGTTGACCCCGAAAGGGGTGCATTCATCCTGACATTGTTGCTGCTTTATGTCGGTAGCGCGCTGACCTTGTTCGCGTTGCGGATCGGCAGCGTGAAAGAGGGTAAGCAATTCTCCATTCTTAGCCGTGAAGGTGGGATTGTCGTCAATAACATCTTCCTGAGCGTTATTCTCGCCATCGTTTTGATGGGAACGATGGCGCCTTTGGTTGCCGAATCGATGGGTGACAAAATTTCGGTGGGTCCGCCCTATTTCAACAAAGCGACCGTGCCGATAGGGTTGCTGTTGATGCTGGCGCTGATGGTTGGGCCGCTACTTCGTTGGCGTAGCGATGATAAAGCGAGATTGAAGCGATTGTTTGCACCAGCAATAGCGGCTGTTGTGGCGGTTATATTTCTTGCCCTAACTTCGCCTCAGGCTGGCTTTTGGCCGATCGTCGCATTGATGTTGTCTGCGGGTTTAGGTGTTGCATCCTTTTTGCCACTGTTCGGGCGCAATTTGCTGCGCACGCCGCTGCCTATTTGGGGTATGGTCATCGCGCATTTTGGTTTGGCAGTCTCTGTTGCCGGGATGGCAGCCGAATCTGGCTGGACCACGGAAAAGCTCTACGCCCTTCGTCCCGGCGAAACGGTTTCTGTCGCAAGCTGGTCGGTAAAGCTTGAGGATGTAGCCCCCGTTGTCGGTGACAATTGGGTGGCGATTGAAGGCCGTTTATCGGCGAAGCGCGGGGGTTTTGTTGCACAGCTCAAGCCACAAACACGGCAATTCTCTAACCCTGAGCAGCAGACCAGCGAAGCAGCCTTGCTCACCCGTTGGGATGGGCAGCTCTATGCCGTGGTCGCACCTATATCCGAAACCGATCTTAGCCGCTGGCAGGTTCGACTTTGGTGGAAGCCCTTTGTTACCTTGATCTGGTTTGGCGGTGGGCTGATTGCTTTGGGTGGCCTTATCGCGCTGTTGGGTCGTATCAAGTTGCCTGCCCGAAAACAGAATGAGAACCCATGGGTCCCGGCATGAAACGCAACTGGTTGATATGGATCCCACTCGCCGCATTTGCCTTTATTGGCGGGCTGTTCCTTTATGGTCTGATGCAACCCAAGGACGATTATGTCCGTTCAGGATTAATCGGTAAGCCACTTCCTTCGTTTGAATTGCCAGCTGCTGTTGAGGGCATACCGGGGCTCTCGAGCGCTGATTTTGCCGACGGTAAACCCCGTATGCTGAACGTTTTTGCCAGTTGGTGTTTACCGTGCAAAGCGGAAGCCCCGTTTCTGGAGCAGATCAAAGAACGGGGTGTCGAAATTCACGCAATCGCCATTCGGGACAAGCCTGAAGATGTTGCCGCTTTTCTGGCGGAACATGGCAACCCGTTCGTGCGTATCGGTGCTGATGCTGACATGCTCGTCCAGCTTAAACTTGGCTCGTCGGGGGTGCCGGAAACCTATCTGATTGATGGCAAGGGTAACATTATCCATCAGCATATTGGCGATATCCGTGGCGAACATGTCGCTCCGCTGGTCGAAAAGCTGAAAGCGGCCAAATGATCGGTAGAGCTTTTCTGGTCGGATTGTTGGTTGCATATGCTCCGCTGGCAGCACAGGAAGGCCCGCCGCCACCTTTGGCGAATGTTCAATTGAAAGACCCGGCGCAGGAAGAAAGAGCGGTCGCGCTCATGGAAAATTTGCGCTGCATCCAATGTCAGGGTCAGTCTATTCACGACAGCGACGCACCTATTGCAGCGGCCATGCGGCACGAAGTGCGTGAGCGGGTAGGCGCCGGACAAAGCGATGCCGAAATCGAACAATGGTTGAAAGGTCGCTATGGCGACTGGATCAGCTTCTCACCGCCTGTGAAAGGCATCGGTCTGCTGTTGTGGGCTATGCCGCTCCTTTTATTGGGGTTGGCAATGCTTTTGGCGCGCAAGCGATTTGGAGGATCGAAGTCATGACTGGCTGGGCAATCATGGCGTTACTTGCGGCATTGAGCGTTGGAGGAATTCTCGCCTTCACTCCTGCGCGTAAACGGCTTTGGCAACCAGTGCTTGCGGCTATCGTCTTGGCGCTGGCTGGATATAGTTGGCAGGGCATGCCCGGCTATATGGCGGTGCCTGCAAAAACTGTAGATGGGGAAAAAGGGGCTGCCGAAGCCCTGATCCAGATGCGGTCCGACATGGACCAGAATTATGGCGTTGCCAAAATGTGGCTCGTTACAGCGGATGGTTTTGCGCGCGACGGCAACTATCAGGCGGCTGCCGGATATATTCAGGCGGGAATCAGGGAGCATCCAGACAATGCCGATCTATGGTCGGCACTTGGCTTGGTGCTGATGCTGGCCGCAGACGGTGACCTGACGCCGCCGGCCAAACTTGCATTTGGCAAGGCAAAAGCACTGGCGCCGCAGCAACCGGCCGCTGACTATTTCGAGGGGCTGGCCGCTCTTTTTGACCGTAAGCCGGTGGAGACTTTGGTCAAATGGCGGGCGCTGCTGGATCGCGCGACACCTAATGCGAAATGGCGGGCTCCGCTTGAGTCGCAAGTAAAGGGCCTCGAGTCGATGCTGGGTCAGGCTGTTGCTGCCCAGAAGGCGGATAATATTAAATAAAATCAATTATATAGATTTGAAGATTTTACCTGTCTCAATCGTTGTAAGCTGCTAGTCGTCATGCTATCGGCACGCGCCCCCGCCAATCCAGGATAGGTTCGGAGCGGGCAGACAGTATCACGCCTTCGGGGGGCGCATGTCAGAATCACAGCAAACCAGTGTAGATGAAATTCAGCCAGAACATGGCCATCGCAAGGCGTCGCTTGCAACGATGTGCGTGGGTGCTGTGGGTGTCGTGTTTGGCGATATCGGTACCAGCCCGATTTACGCATTTCGCGAAACTTTTGCCGGACATCATCCGATCGAACCCGATCCGATGCATGTCATGGGCGTGCTGAGCCTCGTTTTCTGGTCGATGATGCTGGTGGTGACTTTCAAATATGTGTTCACCATCATGAAGGCGGACAACAAGGGAGAAGGCGGAAGCCTTGCTTTGCTCGCGCTGATCAGCCGCAAGACTCAGGGGGAGAAGTGGACCGCGCCGATCATCATGCTTGGCGTCTTCGCGACTGCACTGTTCTATGGCGATTCCATGATTACACCGGCCATGTCGGTGCTGTCGGCAACTGAAGGGCTCAACTATGTGCACCCCGGCTTCAAGAGCTGGGTTTTGCCGATTGCTCTCGCCATTCTTGTAGGGCTGTTTGCGATACAGGCTCGCGGTACGGCCAAGGTTGGCGCGCTTTTCGGTCCAATCATGGTCTTGTATTTTCTGACCCTGTCCGTGCTTGGCCTGATGTATCTGGTGAAGATGCCCGAAATCGTCCTACACACGCTAAATCCGTGGAACGCGATAAACTTCTTTTACGTTGACGGGTTCAGGGCCTTTGTGTCGCTGGGTGCGGTCGTTCTTGCTGTGACGGGTGCAGAGGCGCTCTATGCCGATATGGGACACTTCGGGCGACGTCCGATCAAATTCTCTTGGCTTTGGTTTGTCCTCCCCGCCTTGATGCTCAACTATATGGGGCAGGGGGCTATGATCCTGTCGATGACCCCTGCAGAGGCGCAGGCTGCAATCAAGGATCCGTTTTTCCTGATGCTACCTGATGCGCTGCGGCTGCCGATCGTGTTCCTCGTTATCCTTGCGACGATTATCGCCAGTCAGGCGGTGATTTCGGGTGCCTTCTCGCTGACCCAACAAGCTATACAGCTAGGCTTCATGCCGCGCTTGCGCATCCTGCACACCAGCGAGAGCGAGGCAGGCCAGATCTACATCCCGGCAATCAACTGGGGTTTGATGATCATGGTGATCGTACTCGTGCTCTTCTTCCGTTCGTCGAGTAACCTTGCTGCGGCCTATGGTATTGCGGTGACGGGTGCGATGTTCATCGACACCTGTCTGATCTCGGTTGTGCTGCTGACCTTGTGGCAATGGCCGAAGTGGAAGGCGCTGCCGATCCTCGCGGTGTTCTTCATCGTCGACATTGCCTATCTGGGCGCCAATCTGCTCAAAGTACCACAGGGCGGATATTTCCCGCTGATCATTGGTCTGGTCATCTTCACCTTGCTTACAACCTGGTCGCGCGGTCGTGCGTTGATGCGTGAACGCATGGCTGAAAGCACGATGCCGATGGAAATTTTCATCAAGTCGGCCAGCGGCAGCGCCCAGCGCGTTCCGGGTACCGCGATCTTCATGGCATCGACCAGCGCGGGCGTCCCCTCGGCACTGCTCCATAACATCAAGCATAATCGTATTTTGCACGAACGGGTTATCATTCTGACTGTCGATATCGCCGAAATGCCCTATGTCGAAGAAAGCAAGCGGGTGACCTGCAAACCGCTGAGCGAGGGATTCTATCGGGTCATCCTGCGTTACGGCTTTTTGGAAGAAACCGATGTTCCCGCCGCGCTCGCAAAGGTCGACTTGTGCGGCCCGCCCTTCGACATGATGCAAACAAGCTTCTTCCTGTCGAGACAAACGTTGATTGCGTCAAAAGTTCCCGGGATGGCGATCTGGCGTGAAAAGGTTTTTGCTTGGATGCTCCGTAATGCCGCTAACGCGATGGAATTTTTCAAGCTCCCATCAAATCGTGTTGTCGAATTAGGCAGTCAGGTCGAAATTTAGTCCATTTCGGAGCAATTTCACAAAGCGGTCAAGGTTGCATCCATGGTTGTTTGCCAATAAGAACAAATAAAGAACTGTGGCGATTGGGCAGATAGTGGAACGGCAAAGCCCGCTATATCTAATATTCAGCTGCAATGCCGCCAAAGTGATTGCCGGCATTGACGAGTTCTTGCTTGATTCTGATGGCGCAGTATCACGTGCGTTGCCGTCGGTTTCCCGATCCGATCATAGTCTGGTTTGGAATGGCTTGCAGTTCGCTTTGTGCCAAGCAGAGATCCCTGAGCACGTCGTCGATGCTCAGCCAATTCTATGTTCGTCTATACTCACAGCGAGTGGCGACGTCCTTTCCCTGAACTTTGCTGACCATGTGACAGGTGGCAACCACCTTCCAGAAATTGCGCAAGCATTTCTTAAGTTTGCAGCTCTTTTGGTCAAGCATTTGGGTCCTGACAGGGTGTTTTGGACGCCCGGCAATTTGCTGGTTGATCCTGCATATTTCGCGGAAACCGTCGGCGATTATGCGGAGGGTGGGGCATTTCCCGTTTTGGCGACAACCCAACTGATCTGGTCGCCGGAAAAAGACAAGCTTCGAACAAAGGGACTGGCATGGTTCTCCGGTCAGGAAGTACTATGCGAAGTCGACAAGGGGAGTGAGCAAGACTGGTTGCGCCGCATTGTTCGCCTTGTTCATGACATTGCCACCAATGGCCCACTGACCGCCGACCAAACGGTATCAGATTTGGACGGAAAACAACTGGTCGTGCTTACCCTGACAGATGAATCGCGGGTGGTTCATGCTCGAATAGGCTCCGAAATGGAGATTGTTCGGGCTGGAAGCTGACGAAGTCCAAACTACGCACAGGTTGATCTTCTATGTCGAAGGATAGATCATGCCGACATTCAGGGACGTTCGCGCAAGATGCCAGATTAACGGTTTTCAGTGCCATCATCTGATTCCAGTCAAAGTCTGTAACATGGGCGCGCTTCGGCCTTTCTTCGAAAAATCAAAAGCCTATGGGTTTGATCCCGATGATTTTGGAGTGAATGGCATGCCCTTGCCTTGTCGCGAACGTATGGCTGCCGCATTTGGCCTTCCTTTGCATCGTGGACCACACCCCGCCTATAATCAGATGGTGGCGGAGCGGTTGGCGGCGATATCCGTTTTGGATGAATGTGAGTCCAGGCTGCAATTGATGCAGTTTCTGAGAGCTTTGCGTAAGGGATTGCGCAATTGTCCGGAAGTCGATGCATTTGACCGTCGACACCCATTTCAACCAACGGTTGACATGCGTCGCCTTGATAGCGACGCTGACTTTCTGTTTCGGTTTACCCAGCCAAGTTGAAATTTTCGGCGCTTTTTTGCTGGACGTCGGAAACAATGTGTGAAAAAGGCGCTTCATTATGAACGCAGCGCTCAATCTTTCCCTGCTTCTACGACTTACGCGCCCTTAGGCGCGCGTACGGGCTTGGCCTTAGGCTTTGCCACCCGCCTAAGGGCTGTTTGAACCCCGGAATCTCATAACCAGGCCAATCGCCTGCTCTTTTAGAAGCACCCATCGCCATGATGCTCAATGACCCTTCGCGTAAGTATCGACCTTTTCCGCAAATAGACTTGCCTGATCGCCAATGGCCCAGCCGAACCATCGATAAGGCGCCGCGTTGGCTTTCTACCGACCTTCGGGACGGCAACCAGGCACTTATCGACCCAATGGGCGCGGAGAAAAAGAACCGCTTTTTTGATCTGCTGGTTAAGGTGGGTATCAAGGAAATCGAGGTTGGCTTCCCGTCATCGGGGGCAACCGATTTCGATTTCATCCGTGCACTGGTCGATGGTGGCCGTATCCCGGATGATGTGGCGATCCAGAGCCTGACACAGTCCCGCCGCGATCTGATTGAAAAGACGTTCGAAGCTATGGCTGGTGCCAAGACAGCGATCGTCCACTTGTACAACGCAGTCTCGCCGGCTTGGCGCAATATCGTATTCAATCTCGACAAGCCGGGTGTGAAAGCCATTGCCATTGAAGGCGCGCAAATCTTGGCCGAACAGGCAGCGAAATATCCGCAGACCGATTGGCATTTTGAATATTCGCCCGAAACCTTCTCGACCGCCGAACTCGACTTCAGCCTCGAAGTTTGCACCGCGGTGATGGAAATCCTGAAGCCGACGGCTGAAAAGCCGATCATTTTCAATCTGCCGGCTACGGTCGAAGCGGCAATGCCCAACATCTATGCTGACCAGATCGAATATTTTGGGCGCAATATTCCGAACCGTGAGGCCGTCGTTATCAGTCTCCATACGCATAACGATCGAGGCACAGGTATTGCTGCAACCGAGCTGGGTCTGCTGGCTGGTGGTGACCGTGTCGAAGGCTGCCTGTTCGGCAACGGCGAACGAACCGGCAATGTCGACCTGGTTACCGTTGCGCTGAACATGTACACGCAAGGGCTGCATCCCGGCCTCGATTTCTCGGATATCGACGAAGTCATCCAGACAGTCGAATATTGCAACCAACTGCCTGTCCATCCGCGCCATCCCTATGCCGGCGAATTGGTGTTCACGGCTTTCTCGGGAAGTCATCAGGACGCGATCAAAAAGGGATTTGCGCATCAGGCGAAGCGCAATGACGAGATATGGGAAGTACCCTATCTTCCCATCGATCCTGCCGACCTCGGACGCAGTTACGAAGCCGTCATTCGTGTCAATTCGCAGTCGGGCAAGGGTGGCGTCGCCTGGGTACTCGAGCAGGATTATGGTCTGAAGCTTCCCAAGAAGATGCAAGCCGATTTCTCGCGTACCGTGCAGGAGCTTTCGGACACGACCGGTCGTGAGCTGACCTCTGCTGACATTTGGGGTGCTTTTCAGGACCGCTATTTCATTACCAAATCGGGACGTTTCGAACTGTTCGATTATGCTGAAAACCATTCGGGCACGGATCGGATTTTTGTCGGCAAATTGAAAGTGGACGGGGAGTTCCGAAGCCTTTCCGGGCGCGGCAATGGCCTGATGTCTAGCGTGATTGCAGCGCTTGCCGACCATGGCGGACCGGAAATGGATATCGTTGACTATAGCGAACATGCCATTGGTCACGGCGCCGGCGCGCAGGCCGCAGCCTATGTCGAATGCCGCACCGCCGATGGACGCAGTCTTTTTGGCGCAGGTATCGATACCGATGTCGCTACGGCAACCGTGCGTGCGCTACTGAGTGCTGCAAACGGCATTTGACAAGGGCAGGGCGTTACGCTCTTTACGGCTTAAACAAGTGATTAAGCCTTAGGAGTTGCCGATGTCGTTGCCTGCCATTTTTGATAATCTCCGCTTGCCGGTGATCGGTTCGCCGCTTTTTATCGTGTCCGGACCCGAGCTGGTGATTGCGCAGTGCAAGGCGGGCGTCGTAGGCAGCTTCCCGGCACTCAACGCTCGTCCGGCAAGCCAACTCGACGAGTGGTTGCATCAGATTACCGAAGAATTGGCGGCGCATAACCGCGACAATCCGGATCGCCCGGCGGCGCCTTATGCCGTCAACCAGATCGTGCACCGTTCAAATAACCGGTTGGAAGAGGATATTTCGATCTGCGCCAAATGGCAGGTGCCAGTGACTATCACTTCGCTGGGTGCGCGCGAGGATCTGAACCAGGCAGTCCATGCCTGGGGCGGTATCACCCTGCACGATGTGATCGATGATCGCTTCGCGCACAAGGCCATCGAAAAGGGCGCAGATGGCCTTATTCCGGTAGCCGCTGGCGCTGGCGGTCATGCAGGCACAACTTCGCCCTTTGCTCTGATGCAGGAAATCCGCGAGTGGTTTGACGGCCCCGTCGCGCTGTCGGGTTCGATTGCACACGGCCAATCGATCCTCGCTGCACAGGCGATGGGCGCCGATTTCGCCTATATCGGCAGTGCGTTTATTGCGACCAAGGAAGCCAATGCGGTTGAGGGCTATAAGGAAAACATCGTCGAAGCGAAGGCGAGTGATATTGTATACTCAGACCTCTTCACCGGCGTGCATGGAAACTATCTGCGCCAGTCGATCGTCAAGGCTGGCATGGATCCGGACAACCTGCCCAAGGGCGATATCAGCACGATGAACTTCGGTTCCGGCGGCAACACCGAAGCCAAGGCCTGGAAGGACATCTGGGGTTCTGGTCAGGGCATTGGTGCGGTCAAGGAAGTGCAGTCGGTAGGGGACATGGTCGACCGGTTGGAGCGCGAATATCGTGCGGCCAAGGCGCGGCTTGATGGAGCTTATCGCAAAGGTTGGTGATGCTACGTATCGTCGAATTTCGCGACGAACTTGCGCCGCTGTTCCACGACATCAACGAAGAGTGGATAAGCGGCATGTTCGAGATGGAGGATGTGGATCGCCACGTCCTCCAAAATCCCCGCGCAACAATCATCGACAAGGATGGCGACATATTATTTGTCGAGGTTGAGGGCAGGGGAATCGTCGGTGCCGGCGCGCTGAAACGGTCTGAGCCCGGCCAGCTCGAATTGACCAAAATGGGTGTGCGTTCCGACTTGCGAGGATTGAAAGCAGGCGAGTTTCTGCTCAATGCGCTCATTGAAAGGGCTGTTTCAATGGCACCCGAACGGCTCTATTTATTGACCAACAAAAAATGCGAAGCCGCAATTCATCTCTACGAAAAATGCGGCTTCGAACATGATGCGGACTTGCTGGCCGAAGCACAGCACCAATATGCCCGCTGCGATGTTGCGATGACTTATCGAGGCTGATCAGCCTTCCTTTTCGAAAGCAACACTGACCCGCAATTTAACATCGTCGCCGACCATCGGGACATATTTGGTCATGCCCCATTCGCTGCGCTTGATCGTAGTGGCAGCGTGAAAGCCGATGGTGGCTTTCTTGTTCATTGGATTGTTGCCCGCGCCTTCGAAGCGCGTTTCAAGTTCGACAGGCTTGGTAACGCCCAGCATCGTCAAGTCGCCCTTGATGATGGCCTTTTGCCCATCAACAATAACGCTGGTTGAAACAAAGCGTGCGCTGTCATATTTCGCGACGTCGAAGAAATCGGCAGTTTTCAGATGGTCCGTCAAACCCTGGCTTGATGTGGCGACCGAGGCGATGGGGATGGTCACATCCACTTTTGAAGCAGCCGGATTGGCCGGATCGATCTGCAACGTACCTTTCACATCACCGAACAGGCCGAAATAATCGTTGAAACCGAAATGGTTGACCTGCCAGTTGACCTGCGTGTGTCGGCTGTCGACAAGATAGGTTCCGGCGGCGACGCGTGCAGCATCAGCAGCCCCGGGAAGCTGCGGAGCGGCATCCTGCTGCGCCAACAGCGGTGCCGCGAAAATGAGGGGCATGGCGATCAGGAATTTGCGCATCTTGGGCTCCAACTAAGAAGGGGATGGAGCATGTGTTGCCCCATCCCCCTGAAAGTCAACAGCCTTGCGGCCAATTGCCTAGTTCTTGGCCTTGTCGACCAGCTTGTTCTTCGCAATCCAGGGCATCATCGCACGCAGGCGAGCACCTGTTTCTTCGATGGGGTGCGCTGCCGCCGCCTTGCGCGCTGCTTTCAGCTCGGGCTGGCCAGCACGGTTGTCGAGCACGAAGTTCTTCACGAAACGGCCTGATTGAATGTCTTCCAGCACCCGCTTCATTTCCCATTTGGTCTCTTCGGTGATGATACGCGGACCGGTGGTGATGTCGCCATATTCCGCGGTGTTCGAGATCGAATAGCGCATATTGGCGATGCCGCCTTCATAAAGCAGGTCGACGATCAGCTTGGTTTCGTGGAGGCATTCGAAATAGGCCATTTCGGGGGCGTAGCCCGCCTCGACCAGCGTTTCGAAACCGGCCTGGATCAGGTGGGTGATGCCGCCGCACAGCACGGCCTGCTCGCCGAACAGGTCGGTTTCGCATTCCTCGCGGAAATTGGTTTCGATGATGCCCGAACGGCCGCCACCGACGGCGCTGGCATAAGCAAGCGCTACGTCATGCGCGTTACCCGATACATCTTTGTCGACTGCGATCAGGCAGGGGACGCCGCCACCCTTTTGATATTCGCTACGCACGGTGTGGCCGGGGCCCTTGGGCGCGATCATGATCACGTCGAGGTCTGCGCGCGGCTCGATAAGGCCGAAATGGATGTTTAGGCCGTGCGCGAAGGCGAGGGCCGCGCCCTGCTTCATATTGGCGTGCAGGTCGTCCGCATAGATGGCTGCCTGATGCTCGTCAGGGGCGAGGATCATAACAACATCGGCCCAAGCAGCCGCTTCGGCGTTCGAGAGCACCTTGAAGCCTGCGCCTTCAGCCTTGGAAGCAGTTGCCGATCCGGGGCGGAGTGCGATGGCCACATCCTTCACGCCGCTGTCGCGCAGATTCTGCGCATGGGCGTGGCCCTGGCTGCCATAACCAACGATAGCGACCTTCTTGTCCTTGATCAGGCCCAAGTCGCAATCTGCGTCGTAATAAACCTTCATGATATTCGCTTTCCTGTTTTGAAGTGTTGGCCAGAGGCCTGAATTAGCTTGCTTCGCTGCCGCGCATCAGCCCGACGATGCCGGTGCGCCCGACTTCGACCAATCCCAGTTCGCGCATCAGCGCAACAAAGGTGTCGATCTTGTCCGGTCCACCGGTGATCTCGAAAATGAAGCTCGAAACGGTCGCGTCGATCACACGGGCGCGGTAGATGTCGGCCAAGCGCATGGCTTCGACCCGTTTGTCGCCTGCACCCGAAACCTTTACCAACGCCAGTTCGCGTTCGACATGCGGGCCAGCATCGGTCAGGTCGGTAACCTTGTGCACTGGAACCAGGCGTTCGCATTGGGCGATGATCTGGTCGATAACCTCCGGCGGCCCCTTGGTCACGATAGTGATGCGGCTGATCGCATGGTCTTCCGAAATATCGGCCACGGTCAAGCTGTCGATATTATAGCCGCGAGCGGTGAACATGCCCGCAATGCGTGCGAGCGTGCCTGCCTCATTATCTACGGTGAGCGTCAGCACGTGCCGCTCGGCAAATTCTTCCTTGATATGCATTATACGAGCGCCTTCGCTTCGTCGTCCATCGTGCCTGAAACCTCGTCCGAGTGCAGGATCATTTCGGTATGCGCTGCACCGCTGGGGATCATCGGGAAGCAGTTCGCTTCCTTGGATACGCGGCAGTCGAACATCACCGGCCCGTCATAGGCCAGCATTTCGGCAATGGCATCGTCGAGCTTTGCCGGATCGTCGCAACGTATGCCTTTCCAGCCATAGGCTTCGGCAAGTGCTACGAAATCGGGCAGGCTATCCGAATAGCTGTTCGAATAGCGGCTTTCATAGGTCAGCTGCTGCCACTGGCGCACCATCCCCATCCATTCATTGTTGAGGATGAAAACCTTGACCGGCAGGCGATACTGGCTGGCAGTGCCCATTTCCTGGATGTTCATCTGGATTGAGGCTTCACCGGCAATGTCGATCACCAACGCGTCTGGATTGCCCATCTGTGCGCCAATCGCTGCCGGTAGGCCATAGCCCATTGTACCAAGACCGCCGCTGGTCAGCCATTTGTTGGGCGCATCAAAATGGAAATGCTGTGCCGCCCACATCTGGTGTTGGCCAACCTCGGTAGTGATGACCGGAGCCTTGTTCTTGGTCAGCTGAAACAACCGCTCGATCGCATATTGCGGCATGATTTCGGACTGGCTTGCCGGATAGTTGAGCGATCCGACCGAGCGCCAGCCCTTGATCCGCGCCCACCATTCGTCCAGCTTTTGTGCCTGCAGCTTGCGGCTGTTCCAGATGGTGATCATCTGGCGAATCGCCTTGCCGACATCGGCGACGATGGGCAGGTCCACGCGCACCGTCTTGTTGATCGAACTGCGGTCGATATCGATATGCACCTTGATGCTGTTCGGCGAGAAGGCGTCGAGGCGGCCGGTAACGCGGTCGTCAAAGCGCGCGCCGAGGCACAGCATCACGTCGCACTGGTTCATTGCCATATTGGCTTCATAAGTGCCGTGCATGCCGAGCATGCCGAGCCAGGCAGGATCGGATGCCGGGAAGGAGCCTAGGCCCATCAGCGTCGAAGTGACTGGAGCGCCAGCAAGGGCTGCCAGTTCCCGCAATGCTGCGCTAGCATCGGGGCCGGAATTGATGATGCCGCCACCGGTATAGAGAATCGGTGCCTTGGCTTTGGCGAGCAGTTCTACTGCCTGCGTAATCGCAGCGAAATCGGCGTCGCCTGCCGGAACATAACGTTTGGCAGCATTGTTGCCGTGCCGATCAAATTCGGCCGTTGCGACCTGCACATTTTTGGGGATGTCGATCACGACAGGGCCGGGACGGCCTTGTGTGGCGATATGGAAGGCCTCGGCAACGACGGCACCCAGTTCCGCCGGGTCCTTCACCAGATAATTATGCTTGGTGCAGTGGCGGGTGATGCCGATGGTGTCGGCTTCCTGAAAGGCGTCCGATCCGATCAAATTGGTGGCGACCTGCCCAGTGATGCACACCATTGGGATCGAATCCATGAAAGCGTCAGCGATGCCCGTAACGGCATTGGTCGCTCCCGGGCCGGAGGTGACGAGCACCACGCCGGGTTTGCCGGTCGAGCGGGCATAGCCCTCGGCTGCGTGGGCAGCCCCTGCTTCGTGACGGACAAGCACGTGGAGGATCTTGGGATGCTGGAAAAGCGCGTCGTAAATCGGCAGCACTGCGCCGCCTGGATAGCCGAAAACGGTGTCCACACCCTGCGCGAGCAGGGCTTCAATCAATATGTCAGCGCCGGATTTTTCGGCCAATTTCCTATTCCTCTTTCAGAGAGACCTGACCTATGTTGCGACGCAGCAAGGTTGGCAAGAGCAGGCTCGTTACGGATTAGAAAATGGCATGTCAACAGTTAAAATTGAAATAATCTTTCAATTATATTGAATTCAGAATCATTATAAACCTCGGTGTAACGAGGCCATCTCTCGGGAGGCTGGTTGCGGAACCAGGTATACTGCCGTTTGGCATATTGGCGCGTGGCCGCCTGGCCACGGGCGAGGGCTTCGTCGCGATCGATCTCTCCGCGCAGCATAGCTGCGATTTCAGGAACGCCGATCGCTCGCATCACCGGTGCATCCGCAGGCAGATTGAGCGCCAGCAGCGCCCGCACCTCGTCAACAGCGCCGCGTTCCAGCATTTGTTCGAAGCGCAAGTCACACCGTTCATGCAGCCAATCGCGCGGCGGCAAGAGCAGGAGGGGGTGCAGTTCAACCGCATCGCCGATCCCGCCTTCGCGCAGCTTGCGCCATTCGACGATGCTCTTGCCTGTCGAACGCATCACTTCGAGAGCGCGTTTGATCCGGCTGTCGTCATTGGGGGAGAGCGCAGTCGCGCTGGCGGCGTCAATTTCGACCAAAGCCTGATAGGCCTCCGCTGTGGGCAGGGCACGCACAGCACTGCGCACTTCGGGGTCGATATCGGGTATCGGCGCAATGCCATCGAGCAGTGTGCGCAGATACAAGCCCGTCCCACCGACGAGTATCGGCAACCGATCCTCGCTCCACGCCGTCTCTATCTCGCGCTTTGCATCCTGTGCCCAGCGCGCCGCCGAACAAGTTTCGCGCCCGTCGAGATAGCCGAACAGCCGGTGCGGTGCGCTAGCTATTTCCTCAGCACTCGGCTGAGCGCTTAGGATCGGCAGATGCGCATAGACCTGCGCGCTATCCGCATTGATGATTGTCACCGGACGCGATTGGGCGAGCCGCAGCGCCAATGCGGTCTTGCCGCTGGCCGTTGGACCGGCAATAAGCGCCAGTCTTTTGCCTCTCGGCCTTTTTTGCGGATTCGTCATGTTGTCAGCTTCTTCCACAAATGTCGCCACACTGATAGCGGCAGATCATCTGGACGCGGGAATGTTATCCGAGGCAGCTGATCGCTTGCGCGACGCCGGGTTGGAGCCGGGTGACCATGACTGGCTGGAGCAGGGCAAAGCCGTTGACCTTGCATTCGCTGGACGGATCGAGACGGCGCGCGATGCCTTGCGCGGCGTCGAAAACGTCATGGACGTCTGCGTCCAGACCTCAACGAACCGCCGCAAGCTGCTGCTCGTGTCGGATATGGACAGCACGATCATCACCGTTGAATGTATCGACGAGCTGGCAGACTATGCGGGTATCAAGACTGAGATTGCCGAAATCACCGAACGCGCGATGCAGGGCGAACTGGATTTCGAGGGGGCCTTGCGTGGTCGTGTTGCGCTTCTGAAAGGGCTGCACCGCGATACCATTCAACAATGTATCGACGAACGCGTGCGGCTAACACCCGGGGCAGACATATTGCTTAAGACGATGCGCGGCTGGGGCGCGCATGGCTTGCTGGTTTCGGGCGGCTTCACCGATTTCGTGGCTGCGGTGGTCGAAATGGCCGGGTTCGACAGCATGGCGGCGAACCGGCTGGGGATATCGGGGGACTTTCTCGACGGCACGGTTGATGGAGATATAGTCTATGCGCACGAAAAGGCGCGGCAATTGCACATGGCGCGGCAGCAATTGGGCATAGCGCCCGAGCTGGTGCTCGCGGCGGGCGATGGTGCCAATGATATTTTGATGGTCGAGGCTGCCATTGACGGTGGCGGGATTGGTGCCGCCTATCATGCCAAGCCGGCATTGATCGAAAAGGCCAACTTTGCAATTCGGCACAATGATTTGACCGCGTTGCTCTTTGCGCAAGCAGTGCGACGGACCGAGTGGGTTATGGGTTGATGAAGGCGTGCGGTACGAATAGGTTCGCCGGTATGAACCGCAAATTGATCCTCCTCCTCGTCATCGCCCCGCTCGCCGCCTGCAAGTCGCTCGAAAAGCCGAATTTAAAGGCTGATGCGCGGGCCAACCTTGCGGCAGCCTCGCTACAATATACCGATGGCTCCGGAACCGCCAAATTCCTGCAAGCAAAAGGCGGGGTTCGCGGGAAGCTGTGGCTGCAGGTGCCCGGAAAGGGCCGCTATGCGATGCATGTACATACAGTTGGCAAATGCGAAGGACCAGATTTCGCGAGTGCGGGCCCGCACTGGAATCCCGAAACCAAAAAGCATGGGCTGGATAACCCGGCAGGGCCGCATAAGGGCGATTTGCCCAATATTGATGCCTATTCGGACATCAATGTAGTTGTCGACTTCTTCCTGCCGGATGTGCGGCTGAAAGGTGAGGGGGGAATGCTCGATGCCGATGGTGCGGCGCTGGTGATCCACGAACGTGCCGACGACAATATCACCGACCCAAGCGGTAACAGCGGCAAGAGGATAGTTTGCGGGGTAATTAACGCGGAATAGAATCTACGCCTTGTCGGCGTAGAGCAACGATCC
Organism: Sphingomonadales bacterium; assembly: GCA_016707885.1. GTDB lineage: Bacteria > Pseudomonadota > Alphaproteobacteria > Sphingomonadales > Sphingomonadaceae > Sphingorhabdus_B. The sequence continues at coordinate 66,096 of JADJGU010000006.1, read as the reverse complement.
GGGGCCGAGGCGCCACAGCACCTGACCAATGTCATCCTTTGAAAAAGCAAAGCAGCCTTGGCTGCGCCCGATTTTGCCGCGCTCTGCAGCGAGCGAAGGGTCTACATACCATGCCGCGTGAATAACGATCGCGCGATTCTCGGCCTGGTCATTTTCCGGATCGAGGCCAATCAAACGGCGAGACAGTCCGTGCTGGCCAATATAACTCTCGCCAGCAATGTAGCTGCCAGCCGAAGTGGCTTCGGATCCCGGGACATTGGAGAAATGCTGCACCCAGCCGCTATGGCCGGGGTCCGAACCTTTGCCGTGCGCGACCAAAAGCGGCGTTGTTTCCCCGCTGATCATATTGAGCATGTGAAAACGCGGAATCCGCGACGGAGCCGAAAAATCCGCAATCGCCATTGTTTCGCGTTGCCAGATACGTTTGTCATGGCGTGCAAAGGCAGCGCGCGCGCGTTTCAAAATCTCTGGAGATAGTTCAGCTTTGGGAAGTTCCTGAGCACGAACCGCCGATATAGGCAGCGATGCTGCGCCAACGCCGACAATCGATGCCATGGCGGACTGCACAAATGACCTGCGACCAATTTTCAACATATGACCTAGATAAGCCATAGAGGTTACCAACCCAACGGCAATAGACTCCGTTCGGCGCAAAATACTGCCGCCTAGGCGCGGTTTGATGCTGAAGGCCTATTCGTCAAATGCTCGCAAATGCCATGCGTGCCTACGAATGCGTGTTGCCTAGGACAGCAAATACAAGCATAATATCCATCGAAAGTTGTACTTTAGTTTTTGGAATTTGGGGGCAGTAATGCGCTGTTTGATTTTGGTTGGTGGAATGCCATTGGTGATGCTCGCGTTCATGACGCCCGCATTCGCCCAGCAGATCCCCGCAGAAACGGTCGCGACGCCGACACCGGTTGAGGCTCCTGCTGCCCAGCCTGTCGAGCCAGTTCCCGCGCCCGTCGTTACGCCTGCGCCGGTTACGCCGCCAGCGGTAGATACGCCGCCCGTAGATCCGCCCAAAAAAAAGGGCCCAGTAGATAGTTTGAAGCCGGGGCAGTTTGTTTGGGAAAAGCGGGAAAGCTATAACAATCCGCTGCGACTGGTCGCCGTTCTGGATATCCAGCGGCTTTATGTTTTCGATGGCGACGATCTGGTTGGGTTTGCCACGATTTCGACCGGAAAAAAGGGGAAAGAGACGCCGACTGGCGCTTTCAAAATCCTGCAGAAAAAGATCTATCACGAATCCAATATCTACGCCAATGCGCCAATGCCGTTCATGCAGCGGCTGACATGGGATGGTATTGCGCTGCACGCCGGCCACAATCCCGGATACCCTGCATCACATGGGTGTATCCGTTTGCCCAAGCCGTTCGCACAAGCATTGTACGATGCCACGCAGATGGATGGGGAAGTGGTTATCCTGGCTAGTTTGACCAAGCCAAAGCCGAAACCGCAGCCAGTTCCGCCTGTTGTCGATCCGCAGCCGCCCGTTGATACGGTGACGCCTCCGGTCCAGCCCGAGCAGGTCATTACGCCTACACCCGCCTGAGCCGTTTGTCGTAGCGTCACTCGGCTATTGCGCGCCGAGTTTCGGGTTGACGTTTACGCGAACGTAAAGTAAATTTGCTTACCTAAGGGAAGGAAATTTACATGGCAGAGCAGAAAGCGGCGGCAGCGAAACGTGCCGATGCGACAATCGATACGCCCGATGCGCTCAACCGCGAAACTTTTACCATTTCCGATCTGTCGGCCGAATTCGATGTGACTGCTCGCGCGCTGCGCTTTTATGAAGATCAGGGATTGATCGCACCGGAACGGCAGGGTCTTTCGCGCATCTATTCCAAGCGCGACCGGGCCAGGCTTGCATGGATATTGCGTGCCAAGCGCGTAGGTTTCAGTCTTTCCGAAATTCGCGAAATGATCGATTTGTACGATTTAAACGATGGCCGTAATGTCCAGCGCAAGGTCACAATCATGAAATGTCTCGACCGTATCGAGCTGTTGAAAAAGCAGCGCCACGATCTGGACAGTGCCATTGCCGAATTGACTGACTTTGTTGTCCTGGTCGAAAAGGTCGAAGCAGAAGAAACCAAAGCCGCCTGAGCGGCGCAACAATTACACAAGAGGGTATCCATGCCGCAATATAAAGCGCCGTTGCGCGACACGCTTTTCATTCTCAACGAAGTGCTCGGTATCGAGAAATATGCCAATATGCCGGGTTTTGAAAATGCCAGCGCCGATATGGTCGAAGCAATTTTGACCGAGGGTGCGAAGTTCGTCGAGAATGAGCTGTTTCCACTAAACGGGGTTGGCGACAAGCAAGGCTGCACCCGCCATGCCGATGGTTCGGTGACGACACCCGACGGCTTCAAGGAAGCCTATAAGGCCTATTGCGAAGCCGGTTGGGGAACGCTTTCGGCGCCGGTTGAATATGGCGGGCAGGGGATGCCGCATATCCTGTCAATGGCATTCGAAGAATATATGGCAAGCTCGAACATGGCCTTTGCCATGTATCCCGGGCTGACCCATGGCGCAGTTTCGGCAATCCTCGTCAAGGGCAGCGACGAGTTGAAGGCGATCTATGCGCCCAACATGATCAGCGGCAAATGGACGGGCACAATGAACCTGACCGAGCCGCATTGCGGCACCGATCTGGGCCTGATCCGCACCAAGGCGGTGCCCAATGGCGATGGCAGCTATGCAATCACAGGCACCAAGATATTCATTTCGTCGGGCGACCATGACCTGGCAGAAAATATCATCCATCTGGTGCTCGCGAAGACTCCTGATGCTCCTGACAATGTGAAGGGCATATCGCTTTTCATCGTGCCCAAATTCCTCGTCAACGAAGATGGCTCGCTGGGCGCGCGCAATCCGCTGGGCTGTGGCTCGCTCGAACACAAGATGGGCATTCATGGCAACGCGACCTGCGTTATGAACTATGATGGCGCGACCGGCTATCTGGTGGGTGAGGAGAATAAAGGCCTCGCTGCGATGTTTATCATGATGAATATTGCGCGTCTGGGGGTAGGCCAGCAGGGCTTGGGTGTCGCAGAAGTCGCCTACCAGAATGCGGTGCAATATGCGCATGATCGCCGTCAGGGCCGAGCGCTGACCGGGCCGCAGGATCTGAACGAGAAAGCCGACACGCTGTTCGTCCACCCCGACATCCGCCGGATGCTGATGGATTCGAAGGCGTTCACCGAAGGGATGCGCGCTTTGTGCCTCAACGGTGCGCTACTCGCCGACATCATCCACAATGGCCAGACCGAGGAAGAACGCACGGTTGCGGACGACCTGCTCTCGCTGTTGACCCCCGTTATCAAAGGCTATGGCACCGATAAGGGCTATGAAGTCGCGACCAATGCACAGCAGGTCTATGGCGGCCATGGCTATGTCGGTGAATGGGGCATGGAACAATATGTCCGCGATGCCCGCATCACGATGATCTACGAAGGCGCCAATGGCGTGCAGGCGATGGATCTGGTCGGTCGCAAGCTGGCCCAGAATGGCGGGCGTGCAGTGCAGGCATTTTTCAAGCTGGTCGATGATGAATGCGCCGCTGCCAAGGGCAGCAAGCTGGAAGATTTCGCAGCCCGCCTCGAAAAGGCCAATGGCGAACTTAAGGCAGCGACGATGTGGTTCATGCAGAATGGCATGGCCAACCCGAACAATGTCGGTGCCGGTGCGCATCATTATATGCACATCATGGGCATCGTCGCACTGGGCCTGCAATGGTTGCGCATGGCGACTGCTGCCCAGGCCGCACTTGACGCCGGAACGGGCAATGCAAAATTCTATGAAACCAAGCTGGTGACCGCACGCTATTTTGCCGAGCGTTTCATCCCCGACTGCGGTGCGCTGCGCCGCAAGATCGAGGCAGGAAGCGAAGCGATCATGGCACTTGAGCCGGAGATGTTTGCGGTAGCCTGATATGGCAGCAAAGCCATCCGCCGATATTGTGCCTGTCGTTGAAGAGGGACGCAATTGTTGGCGGATTGCTCGCGCAAACCGTGTTTCGGTGGTGGTCGATGCCGCCGACTATTTCCACTATGTCCGCGAACTGTGCGAGGACGCGCAGAACCTGTTACTGTTCATCGGCTGGGATTTTGATTCCCGCATTTCGCTTGAGCCCGGTGACCGGAGCAGGCGCGCACGCCTTTCGGGCTTTTTCCTGCGGCTGGCGCGCCGCAACCCACGCCGCCGCATCGCGATCCTCAAATGGCGGTTCGGGGCGCTCAAGCAATTCCTGAACCCGACCAGCGCATGGACGCTCGCCCGATGGGCGGCAACGCGGGCGATCGAGTTCAAATTTGATGGCGCGCACCCTGCAGGGTGCAGCCATCACCAGAAAATTGTCATTGTCGATGATTGCCTGGCCGTCTGTGGTGGTATCGATCTGGCATCGGGGCGTTGGGACACTACGGAGCATCTGGACGATGATCCCAAACGCCTATTACCAAATGGCAAGCCGCAAGCGCCCTGGCATGATACCACGATGCTGATGGACGGTGATGTTGCGGCTGCGCTGGGTGATTTAGCACGGGATCGCTGGGCTATTGCGGGGGGGAAGCCGTTGCCGCCCGTACAGCCAATCGAACCGCAATGGCCCGACGACGTCCCAGTGCTCTTCGAAAATGTCGATCTGGCTATCGCCCGAACACGAGCGCCTTATGGTGACGTAGAGGAGGTGCGCGAGATCGAGACGCTCTACCTCGATATGATCGCGGCTGCGCAGAAGTTCATCTATATCGAAAACCAATATCTGACCTCTGCCAAGATCGCCGCTGCCATCGCAACGCGCATGGGGGAGGCCAATCCGCCCGATATCGTCGTGGTGATGCCGCGTTCGGCGGAAGGTTGGCTCGAGCAGAAAGCCATGGATGCGGCGCGGGTGCAACTGGCGCGTGCCATTGGCAAGGTCGACAAGGGCGATCGCTTCCGCATCTATGTGCCCGTTACCAAGGGCGGTTCCGACATCTATGTCCATGCCAAGCTGATGATTGTCGACGACCGAATATTGCGGATCGGCTCGGCCAATCTCAACAACCGCTCGCTGGGGCTGGATAGCGAATGCGACATGGTGCTCGACTGCGCCTTGCCTGCCAACAAGGGCTGCGAAAAGGCGATAGCCGCGCTGCGGACGCGATTGCTGGCAGAGCATCTGGGCGTTGATGAAAAAGTCGTCGTGGCAACATTCGCAAAAAGCGGTTCGCTGGTCGACACAGTCGAAGCATTGCGCGCTGAGGGCAAGACACTTGAATTGCTCGATCTCGAAAAACCGGGGCCGCTCGATAAGCTTATCGCCGAAAATGAATTGCTCGATCCGGAACATTCCAACGGCTTTCTTGAACCGTTGCAGCAGCGCGGATTGCGCAAGCGCTGGCGTGAGGGTCGCGCGCGGATTGCCAAAAGGCTTGGACGACGCAGAGCGACGAAACGTTAGTCTGCATTCAATGCACGACCGGCCGAGTGCGATGGACGGTTAGGCTTTTGGAGGCCACCAGTCGGCGATTGCGGCTGGCATAGGCGCTGCAAAGATAGAAAAGTCCCTTTCGACAGGGGGTTGTACAGAAGAGGAGCAACCGATGTCGATAACCCGGAAATGGTCGCAAAGTCCGGTCGCATGGGCCGCCGCACTGGCGCTTATTCTGCCTTTTGCCTTTGGAACAGTCCACGCAGCCGAACCTGAAAAACCCGTAAAACCGGCGACTAGCGCCGAAACACCCGTCCCACCGCCTACGCTCGACAGCAATGGCGATGGGAAACTGGATGCTTGGGACCGCGACGGCGATGGAAAGGCCGACGCGTGGGACACCAACGGCGATGCCAAGCCTGACCAGTTCGACAATGACGGCGATGGAAAGCCTGACGCCGAACGTTGACCTGTTTCGGTCCGCGGGTCGCTTCAGGTCGGGCCGGAGCCGGGGCGGAGCGATCCGCCCCGGTACATATCATTCCACAGGCAGGAAATCGGGAACCGAAAGATAGCGTTCGCCTGTATCATAGTTGAAACCAAGCACCCGTGTACCGGCGGGCAGTTCCTTCAGTTTCTGTGCAATCGCGGCGAGCGTCGCGCCCGAAGAAATACCAACCAGCATGCCTTCTTCGCGTGCGGCGCGGCGCGCCATTTCCTTGGCATTTTCAGGATCAACCTGAATCACACCATCGATCAACTGTGTGTGTAGGTTGGCGGGGATGAAGCCCGCACCAATGCCCTGTATCGGGTGCGGCCCGGGCTGACCGCCACTGATCACGGGTGACAGCGTCGGTTCGACGGCATAAACCTTCAGGTTCGGCCACGCCTCTTTCAGAAATTTGGCGCAGCCGGTGATATGACCGCCCGTTCCCACGCCTGTGATCAGCACGTCAATCGGGCTATCCTTGAAATCGGCAAGAATTTCCGGGCCGGTCGTGCGCACATGGACATCGACATTGGCGGGATTTTCGAACTGCTGTGGCATCCAGCTATTCGGGGTGCTTTCGACCAGTTCGATCGCGCGCTCAATCGCACCTTTCATGCCTTTGTCGCGGGGCGTCAGGTCGAAGGTCGCGCCATAAGCAAGCATCAGGCGGCGCCGTTCAATCGACATGCTTTCAGGCATCACGAGCACCAGCTTATAGCCCTTGACCGCTGCCACCATCGCAAGGCCGACACCGGTGTTGCCGCTGGTTGGTTCGATAATGGTGCCGCCCGGTTTCAGGCTGCCATCCTTTTCGGCAGCCTCGATCATCGCAAGCCCGATACGGTCCTTGATCGACCCACCTGGGTTCGACCGTTCCGACTTTACCCAGACTTCGGCGTCACCGAACATCCGCTGGAGGCGGATATGTGCGCTATTGCCGATGGTTTCGAGGATGGAATTGGCCTTCATGGTTTCGGCTCCTTTACTTCACGAAATTGCGGCTCGAATGTCCGGGCGTTTTTCAGTTCGGGGAACAGCTTTGCCCAGATTCCTGTGATAACAATAGCCCCGGCGCCACCGAATACAACTGCTCCGACTGGACCGAGCAATGCCGCGGCAAAGCCCGATTGCAGTTCGCCCAACTCGTTCGAGGCCGAAATGGCGAGCCCCGACACCGAACTCACCCGCCCGCGCATGGCGTCGGGTGTGTTGAGTTGAACCAGTGAGCCGCGCACATAGACCGAGAGCATGTCGGCTGCCCCCAATATGGCAAGCATCGAAAGTGCGACCGCCATGGACGCACCCATGTCGAGCCAATCTATCTTGGCATCACCGAACAGATATTCACCGATGATATGCGAATAGCCAAAGCCGATGGTTGCAATGCCGAACACCACCACCGCCCAAAGCATCTTGGCACCGACATTATGCTTCAATGGTCGGAACGAGAGGTAAATCGCGACTATCGCGGCACCAAAGGCGGGAGCGGCGCGAAGCTGGCCTAAACCGTCGGGCCCCACATGCAATATATCGCGCGCATATACTGGCAGCAGAGCAGTCGCGCCCGCCAATAGCACGGCAAACAGATCGAGCGTGATTGCCCCCAACAGAAACCGTTCGGAGAAAGTATATTTCATCCCTTCAACCATCATCCGCACCGGATGCTTTTTCTCGGTCATTGGTGGCGGGAAAACCGGTCGAACAGTCGCGATAGAAATGCTCGACAGGATGAGCAACACCACCGTCATCCAGTAAGAACCCGCTGCGTTTTGAGCATACATCAAGCCGCCGACCGCAGGGCCGATCACCGATGCGCTTTGCCAGGCGATAGAACCCAAAGCGATGGCGCGAGGCAACGATTCCGGTGGAACGATGTTCGGTGCAATCGCCGCCATTGACGGGCCGACAAAAACACGCGCGACGCCGTGGAACGCCGCGAGCAAAAATAGCAAAGGCAAAGTCAGCGCATCATGATAGGTCAAAATGCCCAGGCCGAGCGCGACCCCTGCATCGACCATGTTGGCGAAAATCGCGACACGTCGCCGTTCGAAACGGTCCGCCGCCCAGCCCGCAACGGGCGTCAACAACGCGAGCGGGATGAACTGGAACAGCCCGAGCAAGCCAAGCTGGAAAGCGGCTGCCTTTGGCGACATGCCATAATCGGTGCGCGCCACATCATAGACCTGCCAGGCAATGACCACGACCATCGACATGGTGGCGATCACCGCCATGAAACGCGCCAGCCAGTATCGGCGATAGTCGGGTATGCTGAAAGGGTGCGGGGCGGACGACATGCTCTTGCGTCGCCTATCGGCTCGGGTTGTGCTTGGCAATTGCGCTGTGCTTTTTATTGATAAAGATGCGCTTTGCATGCCAATCCGCGTCGCTCATCGAATTCCCGCTGGAACTGGGCCGAAAACGGGTGCAGCATCGCTCCCATCATTTGCATTCGGGGAGTTACAGCATGAGATTGAAACAGGCGGCCTTGGCCGTATCGCTGGCCGCATTGGTGTTGACCGGTGGCTGCAAAAAGGTCGATGGCGACAACGCAGCCGTCACCGCCAATGATGGCAGCGAATGGGGCGGCTTTGTCGAGACATTTCTTGAGGGCTATTTCAAGGTCAACCCGACCTTTGCCGTCTATCAGGGCAAACATGAATTTGACGGGCAGCTTCCTGATTGGTCACCTGAGGGCATCAAGGCAGCAATCGACTATCGCAAGAAAGCCATTGCCGACGCAAAGGCGATCGACACCTCGAAACTCAGCGACGCGCAGAAATTTGAGCGCGACTATCTGGTGCATGCGATGGAGGGTGAACTCTTCTTCTTCGAAGACGCCGATATGCTGCACAAAAATCCGTCAGCCTATGTTGGCGTGCTCGACCCCAATGTTTATATCGCGCGGCCCTATGCCGATGCCGAGACGCGGATGAAGGCGTTCATCACATATGCGAACAACGTTCCCAAGGCGGCGGAGCAAATCAAGGCGAACCTGAAGCTGCCTTTGCCCGCCACCTATGTGAAAATCGGCACGGCCGGTTTTGGTGGCTTCGCCGATTATTACACCGGTGATGCCAAAAAGGCCTTCGCCGAGGTGAAGGATGCCGAGCTGCAAAAGCAGTTTGACGAAGCAGTCACTAAGGCAGCGGCGGCGATGAAGGATCTGGCAGGCTATGTCGGCTCGCAGCCGGGAAGTGATGGCGGCTATGCGCTGGGTGCGGACAAGTTCGCGAAGATGGTGCTGAAGACCGAAGGCGTGAATGTTTCGCTTGATGAACTGGAAGCCATCGGTCGAGCCGACCTGAAGGCCAATCAGGATGCGCTTGCCAAGGCTTGCGGCATCTATGCGCCGGGTGCCTCAATGCAGGATTGCATGACCAAGATGGGCATGAACAAGGCACCCGACGGCCCCGTTGCCGAAGCGCGTCGCCAGTTGCCGCCGCTCCGCAAATTCCTGATCGATAAGGATATCGTCTCGATCCCCGGCACCGAAGAGGCCAAGGTCGAGGAATCGCCACCCTATAACCGGCAGAACAGCGCCTATATCGACATTCCCGGGCCGTATGAGAAAGGCCTGCCGTCGGTCTATTATATCTCGCCGCCGGATCCGAGCTGGGACAAGGCGACACAGGACGGGTTCGTTCCGGGCAAATATGACCTGCTCGGCACCTCGGTGCATGAGGTCTGGCCGGGGCACTTCCTCAACTTCCTCCATTCGAACCGCTCCAAGTCGATCTTTGGCAAGCTGTTCGTCGGCTATGCCTTTGCCGAAGGCTGGGCGCATTATACCGAAGAAATGATGATGGATGCCGGGCTGGGCGACACCACCGCTTCGCCAGCAGAAGCCGCCGAGATGAAGGTCGGCCAGCTATCGAACGCATTGCTGCGCAACTGCCGTTATCTGTCGGCTATCGGCCTGCACGCGCGGGGGATGACGGTTGCGCAGTCCGAACAGTTGTTCAAGACCGAATGTTATCAGGATGCCGGGAACAGCAAGCAACAGGCGGCGCGCGGCACTTATGATCCCGCCTATCTCAATTACACGATGGGCAAGCTGATGATCCGCAAGCTGCGCGACGATTGGACAAAGGGCGACCGCAAGAAGTGGAAGGCGTTCCACGACGAATTCCTCTCTTACGGCGGCCCGCCCATCCCGATGGTGCGCGCGGCGATGATGAAGGAAAAGGAAGCCAAGGCGGTATTTTGAAGGTTTTGCCCCTCCTCTAAAGGGGAGGGGCTTTCACCTACTCATTCCTTCACCACCGCATCGTTCAGCGGCGTATTCTTCCCCCACCAGCGGCGCAGGCCAGCGCCCAAGGGGCTGCGCAACAGCCACAGCACCAGCGCGCCGAGCAGCACCCAGGGCAGGCCACCACCGATCAGCAACAGCAGAAAGCTTGCCATCGTCACAAAGCTGGCGATCGCGGTTTCCCATGCCCCGGCAAAGGGGTTGCCGCTGCCAAAGCCGGGAATGCCTTCGCCGCCAGAGTAACTGAATTCCATCGGCGTGGTCGCAAGCTGCTCCTCGCCAGACCGCCGCGTATCGCGTTCGCCGTCCAGCTGTTCGCGCAGACGTCGTGCCTGTTCCTGCAATTCTGTGCGCTCACGGTCGCCCATGCCGCCTGCTTTCAGCCGCGCCTCGATGCGGGTTAGCTCGGCCTGCAGGTCTGAACTGCGGCGTTGCGATGCGCTAATCCCGCTGCCGACTTCGACGCCCTGGATCTGGCTGTCGACCAATATCCCCTTGGCCTTTTCGACCGAAGCAATCGCATCCTTGCCAAATTTGCGCGCGATGGAAGGGTCGAGTTTGAAGGCGAGCGACGCCGTGACTTCATCCTCGTCGATCAGCGAATAGCGCATGCCGGTGATGCGGCAGCGCGACAGGCCCAAGGTTTCGCACGCGGCGGCATGCTCCTCCTGCACCGCGGCGATCTTTGCGTCGGGTACGCGGAAGGCGTAGCGATAGTTGAACGCCACCCCCGGCGCCGCACTGACGCGCACATTGGGGCCAGCGACGGCATCGGCGGACATAGGCTCACCGGCGGCCATTTCGACCATCGGCGCTTCCTCGCGCACATCCATGCTCTGGGTTTGGCCCGAACCCGCGCTCCGGTCTTCGGAACATGCGGCGAGGAGTATCGTGGTGGCAATTAACGGGGTAGCGAGGACGAACACATGGCGTTTCATGATTTCTCTCCCAAGACAGCGGCAACGCACCGCCGTCTCGATGAGATGTTATTACATTGCCGATTGCAAGCCTTTGTTGAGGCTGCCTTGTGCGGGGCTGAGCTTATGCGATGGACGGACTTGCTGAAGCCCGCAGAAACTCTAGCAAATCAGTTGAGAAAAACATTCTCGACATTTCCGGCCAAGTCTGTCGTGGGACGGGAAGGACTTAACATAAGTTGCAACGCACCGCCGCGACTCGATGATGCGCCATCCACAACCTGCTATTGCGGCACCATCTCGCCCTGGTTCCACGCAATCCAGTTTTCGAACTCGTCGAAGCGCAGGGGATTGAGGAATTTTATCCCCGCTTGCTTGTCGCGGCTCCAGATCATCGAAACCTTTCGTCGCGAAAGACCGGCAATAACGAGCGTATAGCTCTCACCGGGTTTCAGCTGCTTGATTTTGCTCAGCCTGACGCCGTTGGTCGAGATATCGATCGCTTCGCATTCAATGGTCTGTTGCTCGGTGACCAGCTTGGCGGGCACCTTGCAGCCATAGCGCGGCAAGCGCGGCTTGATCCGCGCGATCGAGATGCCGGACTTTTTCAGCACCGCATCGACATCGGCTGGTTCGGTGAATTCGATGCCCGCCAATGTGCCGTTCTGCCAAACCACTTTCCCGGCGAGCGAGAGGTTGGAGCGGAATTCGATCCGTATCCGGTCTTCGGTCGTCAATTTTGCCAGGGTTTCGATATTTGCGCCGCCCGACGAAATATTGTGCACGCGGCATGGCAGCTCGCGCCCGGCAGCGATAATCTTTGCAGTCAGCCTAACCGACAGATGCCGTTCTTCATCGCGCCTGTCCGGCGCAGGCATATGGACGAAGTCGTCAGACTCCGCCGCAAAGCTGTTTTTGAACCCTGAACCGCTGTCAAATTCCATATTGCGACCGAACTCCAATCGACACGGGTGCCGGATTCTGCGGTAGCGTCTCTCTTCTTGTAAAATTCATCAATCTTCATGGCTAACCAGAAACGGCCGACGGCGGCGAATGCGGGGCGCTTTCCGTTGTAAATGGGTAGTTTGAATGCTTAACAGGCGGTGAGGTGGGTAAACCGCATCGGGGGGAGGGGCAATGCCAAGCGACGCAGAGCTGATGGAGGCGAGCCTGATCGCGGTTGCCGATGCGGGTGTCGAGCTGCGCCACCCGCTGTTCGCGCGCTGGTTCGCGGCATGGCCCGAACGGCGCGCGACCTTCATCAACACCGATGCCTCCTCACGCCGGATGACCGACGAGACGTTGGAAATGATGCTGGGGCTGGCGAAGGGGGAGGAGAATTGGGTCTGGCCCCTCGTCGCCGAACTCGCCTTCACCCATCGCAGCTATGGCCGGTTGCCTTGGGCGGAATATGAAAGCTGGATCGACCTGACCATTGACTGCATCGGTGATGCGGCGGGCGCAGCGTGGAGCGCGGAGGCCGACGCCGCATGGCGGCGGCAGGCCGAGCGGTTGAAGGCGCTGATCATCGCTGCACGAGAAGGTTGGGACCGGGCGATGCCGGGGCATATTTTGGGGGAGTTGCCGCCGCTCAAATGACAGCGAAGGGTGCTTAAGGTGACACAGGTTACCGGTACGGTGGGGGCCGTTTGTTACCTTTGTCACTTTAGTAGATAGCGTTTTACGGTGGCTGACGGTTGGTGGGGAAGTGAAGAGGCGGGAGTCGCGCATTGACCAGTCTATGCGTGATTTGCAGGCGTGTAGGACAGAGGTTTTTTGGTATCTACGGAGAAACTCTCGCCCCTCAGTAAGGAGTGGGAAGTCAGGCTCTAAACCACGAACTAGCGTCTAACGATCTGGGAATAGCAAATCCGCATTATCGCGTTCAAATTTGCAGAACTCCTCATAACACGCTGCACTTAGATTTTCCGGTAGAACGACTTTGGCTGCCACTACTGTACTCATCGCGGCTCGATAAAAGTAGCTGGGTATCTGCTCAACGTATGGTCGACGTGCATTGATGTCGGCTATGCCATCCAGTTCGAATTGGGCAGGCGGTCCGCAAACCATTCCCATCGTTGGAGCAGATCGAGCGTGGATATAGTCGGAATAAGTTTTATGCAGAACTCGTCCAACCGAATCTGCTGATGAGGGATCTGACAAATCGAATACCCGATTTATGTATGCGCGAATTTTCTTACGAGGAACTGGTGGCTGCCGATCCTCATCATCCTCAGACCAGAAATAATCGGAATATCGAGTGTGATTCTCAGTCCAATTGTCGTTCGCCATAGCAAGGCTTATATAGGAAATATCTTCGCTTAGCTCGTCCAGGACACGAAACATTACTCCAACCTCCTGAAGGAGGCCTTTGAGGAAAAGGTGATCAAGTGCCTTTAGTCCAGTGATTTGACGAGCCAGTTTTTGAACGAGCATTTGTGTCGGTTGTTTTTCAACATAACGCCAATTAAAGCTGCCTTCCCAAGGAACCCATTCTGGCGGCGGAACGGATAATTCCAACAGCCGAAACTGCCGCTCACAAAATTCCAATAGTGAAATGCATAAGGTACGTAAGTTTTTCACTCACCCCACCGTCACAAAACTATCCATCACCCGCTTCCGCCCGGCCTGTTCAAATTCAATCTCCAGCTTGTTGCCTTCGATATCCTCGATCACGCCATAACCGAATTTCTCGTGAAACACGCGCATGCCGATGGCGAGGTCGGTGCGGCCCTGCGCACCCAATCCCACAGCGGGCTTGTTCGCTTCGCTGACCCGTGACGGCACCGGGTTAAACCCGCCGCTGGTCGCCGCCCTCTGCCAGCCCGGCCCACGCTGTCCTGCTCTTGTGGCGTTGGCGGCCGCCAAGTGGGCGAAGGGGTCTGCGCGTTCGCTCCAGTTGGCGCGCCACAGTGAAGCACCGCCGGTCATCGTCTGCTCATTCTCGATATGCTCTTCGGGCAGTTCGTCGATGAAGCGGCTGGGGATGCTGCTGGTCCATTGGCCGTAAATCCGCCGGTTTGCGGCATGAGTGATGGTGCATTTTTCGCGGGCGCGGGTGATCGCGACATAGGCGAGGCGGCGTTCTTCCTCGACGCTGGCGAGGCCGCCTTCATCCATCGCGCGCTGCGAGGGGAAGACGCCATCTTCCCAGCCGACGCAGAACACATGATTATATTCCAGCCCCTTGGCGGCATGGATCGTCATGATGGTGACGGCTTCGTCCTGTGCGTTCGCGTCATTATCCATGACGAGGCTGACATGTTCGAGGAAATCGCCGAGCGTTTCATATTCCTCCATCGCGCGGACAAGTTCCTTGAGGTTTTCGAGCCGCCCCGATGCCTCAACACTGCGCTCGGCCTGCAGCATCGCGGTATAGCCGCTGTCCTCCAGCACCAGTTCGGTCAGCGCGGACGGGGGCAGGGTGGTGGCGCTGTCGCGCCAGCGGGCGATATCTATGACCAGATCCGACAGCGATTTGCGCGCCTTGCCGGTCAGCTCATCGGTGCCGATGATGCGCGCCGCGCCGACCGAGAGCGGCACGCCCTCTGCACGCGAGACGCGGTGGATTTTCTCGACCGCCTTGTCGCCAATCCCGCGCTTCGGCGTGTTGACGATGCGTTCGAAGGCAAGGTCGTCGGCGGGCTGGTTGATGACGCGCAGATAGGCGATGGCATCGCGGATTTCGGCGCGTTCATAGAAACGGAAACCGCCGATAATCTTGTAGTTGAGGCCGATCTGGATGAAGCGGTCTTCAAACTCGCGCGTCTGGAACTGTGCGCGGACGAGGATCGCGATATCGTTCAACGAGACCTTTTTATATTGCAGCGCCTCTATCTCGTCGCCGATGCGCCGCGCCTCCTCTGGCCCATCCCATACGCCAAGGATGCGCACCTTTTCGCCGCTGTCGAGATCGGTCCACAGCGTCTTGCCCAACCGGCCGCTGTTGGCCGCAATCAGGCCCGAGGCGGCGGCAAGGATATGCGGGGTGGAACGGTAATTCTGTTCCAGCCGGATGATTTTTGCGCCGGGAAAATCCTTTTCAAAGCGCAATATGTTGGCCACCTCCGCACCGCGCCAGCTGTAGATCGACTGGTCGTCATCGCCGACACAGGCGATATTCTTCCGCTTTTGCGCGAGCAGCCGGAGCCAGAGATATTGGACCGCATTGGTATCCTGATATTCGTCGACCAGGATATATTTGAACTTCTCCTGATACTCCGCGAGCACGTCGCGGTGGTTTTTGAGCAGCGTCAGATTATGCAGCAACAAGTCGCCAAAGTCGCAGGCGTTGAGTTCGCGAAGGCGCGCCTGATAGACGGTATACATCGCCTGGCCTTTGCCATCGGCGTAAAGCGCGCTTTCACCCGCATCGAGATCTGCCGGAGTCAGGCCTTTATTCTTCCACTTGTCGATGAGGCCAGCGAGGCTGCGGGCGGGCCAGCGTTTTTCGTCAAGATTGGCAGCCTCGATCAATTGCTTAAGCAGGCGCAGCTGGTCATCGGTATCGATGATGGTGAAATTGCTTTTGAGACCGAGCAGTTCGGCATGGCGCCGCAGCATCTTCGCGCCGATCGAGTGAAAGGTGCCGAGCCACGGCATGCCCTCGACGGCATCGCCGATCATCCGGCCCATCCGTTCCTTCATCTCGCGCGCGGCCTTGTTGGTGAAGGTAACGGCGAGGATTTCAGACGGCCATGCCAGCCGCTCGGCGATGATATGCGCCAGCCGCGCTGTGAGGGCAGCGGTCTTGCCAGTGCCAGCGCCTGCCAGAACCAGAACCGGGCCCTCAGTGGTCAGCACAGCCTCGCGCTGCGGCGGGTTCAGGCCTTCGAGCCAGGGATATTGCGGGGCAGGCGGGTTATGAGTCACGCGCGAACGATTAGGGAACATGGGCGACGGGGGCAATGCACTTTTCCGCTTTCCTTTGCGCACAGACGATGCCAGCGAGGGCAGCATGACACAGCGGACTATACAGGGCGCATCGCATAAGCGCATTTTGGGCGCGGCGATGGCGGGGACGGCGGTCGAATTTTACGACTTCTATATTTTCGCGACCGCGGCTTCGTTGGTCTTCGGGCCGCTTTTCTTCCCGACCTCCAGCCCCGAGGCGCAGTTGCTGCAAAGCTGGCTGACCTTTGCCTTGGCATTCATTGCGCGGCCGGTCGGGGCGCTGGTGTTTGGCCATTATGGCGACCGGATCGGGCGCAAGGCGACGCTCGTCTGGTCGCTGATGATTATGGGTATTTCGACCTTCTGCATCGCGTTGCTGCCGACCTATGCGGTTGCTGGTTGGATAGCGCCGCTGCTGCTGTGCATTCTGCGCTTTGGGCAAGGTTTCGGGCTGGGTGGCGAATGGGGCGGGGCGGCTTTGCTTGCGGTGGAGAATGCACCCGAGGGCAAGAAAGCCCGCTATGGCATGTTCCCGCAACTGGGTGCGCCGGTGGGCTTCATCCTGTCGAATGGTTTGTTCCTGATTTTGGGCCTGCTGCTCAGCGACGCTGATTTCCGCGAATGGGGCTGGCGGATACCATTCCTGCTTAGCGCGCTGCTGGTCGGTATCGGACTGTGGGTGCGGCTGAAGCTAACCGAAACCCCGGCTTTTGCTGCGGCGTTGGAGGAGGCTCCACCGCCGAAGGTTCCCGTAGCCGAAGTGGTGCGCACGCATCCCTTACAGCTGTTCGGCGGCACTTTTGCGGCCATTGCCTGCTTCGCCATCTTCTACCTCTCGACTGCCTTCGCGCTGGGCTATGGCACCACCAAGCTGGGTTTGGTGCGGGAGGATTTCCTTGGCGTCCAGTTGGTCGCCATCCTGTTCATGGCCGCCGGGATCATCGTCTCTGGCTATTGGGCGGACCGGACGCGGCCAGCCTTCGTGCTGGGCGTCGGCTGCGCTGCGATGTTTGTCGGCAGCTTCACAACTGCGCCTTGGCTGGGCAGCGGCGATTTGTTCCTGACCGGGGTTTATCTTTCGCTGCTGCTGTTCGTGATGGGGCTGGTTTATGGTCCGCTCGGTGCCTGGCTGCCGGGGCTGTTTCCGGCGCGGGTGCGCTATACGGGCGCGTCAATCTGCTTCAACGCGGCGGGGATTTTGGGCGGGGCGCTCGCCCCCAATATCGCGCTCAAGCTTTCCGAGCGCGGCCTCGAATATGTCGGCTATTATCTCGCGGTGATTGCGGTGCTCAGCCTGTTCGGCCTGTTACTTCTGAAATCGCGCGACGAGGCGGCCGTCTAATATCGCCAGGCCAATAGCGATCAGCCCCGCGCCCGCAATCTGCCCGCCTGACAGGCTTTCGCCCAGAAAAGCGATGCCGAGTATGACCGCGAGGATCGGCATGAGGAACGCCACGAGCTGCGCATTCGATGCGCCTGATCGGTCGATCAGCCGGAAGTAAAGCGTATAGGCCAGCGCGGTCGAAAAGATGGCGAGCGTGATGCCCGCCAGTGTCGAATCGAGGCGCGGTGCTGCCATCGTCCACGGCTGGTCCATCACTGCAACAATCGGTACCATCATCAAAGCAGCCATCATCGTCTGCCCGGTTGCAACGGCCATCGGCGTCAGCTCGGTTTGCGACAGGCGGCGACCATAGATCGCGGCAAAGCTGTAGAAGATGGTTGAGACGATACAAGCCAATTGCGCGAGCAGGTTGTTCGACAGCCCCTTCATCGCCTCTGGCCCGACCATAACCACGATCCCCGCCATGCCGATCAATACGCCAATGATGCGCGCCGGAGTGGCCTTTTCATCGCTGGTCAAGAAATGCGCGGTGATCACCCCCCATAGCGGGGTGGTCGCGTTCAGGATCGAGGCATAGCCGCTGTCGAGATATTGCTGCCCCCAGAAAAAGAGGATGAACGGCAGGGCGCAATTGAGTGCGCCGACAATCGCGAGCAACCCCCAGATGCGCGGCTCCTTGGGTAGGCGTTCGCCCATCAAGCGCATTGCAAACCACATCGGCGGGACGGCAAGCGCGAGGCGCATGAAAACCAGCGTGATGGGTGGATAGCTGCGCAGCCCGACCTCGATCAGAAAAAATGCGCCACCCCACAGGATCGACAATATACCGATCAGCAGCCAGCCGGTGCCGTCAAGCTTGGGGCTTTGCGTCACTTGGCCACGCTTTCAGGACGCAGCAAAGTGAGCCGCGCTTTGCCGATGTCGCGGGTAGTGTCGATTTCGAAACCTTTGACGACGGTGTCTTCGCGGTTGCCGGTTTCGATGCTGACCAGCGCGCCCGATGCTACCCAGCCCAGCCGAGACATTTTGTCCAACGCTACAGCGCCCGCTCCTGTGCCATAAGGCGGGTCCATCAGGATCAGGTCATATGCTTTCGTTGCTGGCCCCAGTGATAGTACTGACGAACGACGGATCTCGGTCAGGCCGCGCGCGCCAAGTTTGGAGATGTTGCTTTCCAAAGCATCGAGCGTAGCTTTATCCTGTTCTACAAAAACACAATGCGCCGCCCCACGCGACAGCGCCTCCAGCCCCAGCGCACCAGAACCCGAAAACAGGTCGAGCACCTGCAGGCCTTCAAATGACCCAAGGCGGCTGGTGAGCATCGAGAAAAGCGTCTCGCGGGTGCGATCGGCGGTCGGGCGTGTGGTATCACCCTTGGGCGCGATCAGCGGACGCGAGCGCCAGGTGCCGGAAATAATCCTCATGCTTTCAGTGTATTCCTGAATTCGATCAAATCCACCCGTCGGACTTCGCCGACATCGCCCGGGGCCATATCGCCCAGTACGAACGGGCCATAGCGCGTGCGGATCAGGCGGCTGACCTCCAGCCCGAAATGTTCGAGCACGCGGCGGACTTCGCGGTTCTTGCCCTCGGTCAGTGTCATTTCGAGCCAGCCATTGCGCCCGGTGCGCCGTTCGAGATTGGCGTCGATCTTGCCATAGCGGACGCCATCGATTTCGATGCCGTGGATCAGTTCTTCGAGCTGAGACTGGCTGATGTCGCCGAAACAGCGAGCCCGGTAGGTGCGCTCGACGCCTGTCGACGGCATTTCCATCTGACGCTTAAACTCACCGTCATTGGTCAGCAGCAGCAGCCCTTCGGTGTTCAAATCGAGCCGTCCGATTGGCATCAGTCGCGGCAGATCCTTGGGCAATATGTCGTAAATCGTCTTGCGCCCGCTGAAATCGCGCTCGGCGGTCAGGCAGCCTTCGGGTTTGTGGAACAGATAAAGTTGCGTTGGCGCGGGCTGGCCCACGGCCTTCCCATCAACCGCGACACCGTGCAGTGATTTGAGCAAGGTGGCGGGCGTTTCCACCGCGACACCGTTGAGCGTGATGCGCTTGTCCGCGATCATCCGTTCAATTTCACGACGCGAGGCGACGCCCGCGCGCGCGAGCAGTTTTGCGATGCGTTCCTCACCATCGGCTCGTTCCAACGCGCCTTTGCTTGGCGCGGCATCGGGGCGCGGCTTGCGCACCGGTTTTGCATCCCAGCGCAGCTTGGGCGGCTTTGAAGTGCGCGCTGGGGCTTTGCCCGAAGCAGGGCCTTTGGCAGGCGGACGTTTGGAGGGTGGTTGAGCCATGCGCGCGCCATGCCCGACTTGGCTGTAAAAGTCACTGGTCATTCAGGAAAAGAACGTTAGGCAAGGTGTCAGGAAAACAAGAGGGGACGCGCATGAACACCGTTAGCGAAAGCCGCAGTTGGCTCGACGCGCTTAAGCCATATCTGGAAAAAGAGGCTTTGATTGCGTTGCTACTCGGCATTTCCTCTGGTTTTCCTTACGCAATGATAGGCGCGACGCTGTCCACGCGACTGGCACAAGACGGTATCGATAAAAAGGCTGTTACAGCTTTCGCGTTGGCGTTTCTTGTTTACAATTTCAAATGGGCTTGGGCGTGGATAGTCGACGGTGTTCGAATTCCAATTTTAGGCCGATTGGGGCAGCGTGTATCTTGGATGATTGTGTCCGCAGCCTTTGTCGCAATCGCGGTTGCCAATCTAGGACTTTCTGATCCGAAAGCTGGTTTGCTCTTTACGGCCTATTCGGCTGTTCTCCTCGGTTTTGCGGGCGCGACTTTTGATATTGTAATTGACGCATACAGGATTGAGGTGCTGCGGCCTGACCAACAGGGCATTGGCGCGGGCATGAGCCAATATGGATGGCGGCTGGGTTCGGCAGGCGCTGGCGCGCTCGCACTTGTGGTTGCAGCACGAATGGGTTGGGAGGCTGCGTATTTTGTGTGCGCAGCATTTGCTGTCCCCGCTGTCATTGCCGTACTGTGGGGTGGTGAACCGGCTCGGCACAGGGAGGCGGTGGCGCGAAAGGCCATCAACATTGGCGAGTCCATAGTGGGACCGTTCAAGGAATTCTTCAGTCGTCACGGTGCTTGGCTGGTCCTACTGTTTATCCTGCTCCATAAAATCGGCGATACTCTGGCCAATCTGACTCTTCGGTTGCTGTTGGAAGATCTTGGTTTTTCGAATGACGAAATCGCAATTTACGATGTCGGAGTCGGGTTCTGGGCTTTCCTCGTCGGTATTTTTGTTGGCGGTATTTTGTATGCAAAATTGGGCCTGAAGCGTTCCGTTTTGCTTAGCTTGTTTCTAATGATGATATCCAATTTGAGCTTTGCCCTTCTGGCGGCTGCGGGACATAGTAACTGGGGCTTGGCGGCGACTATCGGTTTCGAAAACTTTGCCAGCGGCATCGGTGGGACGGTATTGGTCGCCTATTTTGCGGCGCTCTGCGATCTCCGATTTACTGCGGCGCACTATGCCTTGATTTCTTCGGCAGCAAGTATCGTCGGTCGCTTTTTAACCGGTACAACTGCCGGTGCGATGGTTGAAGGAATGGGATTCTTCAACTTCTATCTGCTGACAACGGTGGTTGCGTTGCCCGGTATCATATTGTTCTGGATGATGATGCGAAGCGGGCTAGCCGATAGTTCGATTGGCACTGCAGCAACATTTGACGGCAAGCCTGCTAGCTCTACCTGAGCCTCAGTCCAATAGTTGACCATTGGCCGTAAGAACGGCGCCAGCAAGATACAGCGTTCCCGCGATCAGGATGATCTGCGCAGTCGGATCAACATCGAGTGATTGCAGGGCGGTGGTGATGTCGGACGATGCAACTGCACCTTGGCCGAATGCTTTGACGCCATGATGCTCATGCCCGGGGACGGGTAGCACGGTGATACTCGCCAGCCTGTCCGTTAGTGGCGCGATAATTGCAGTCGGGTCTTTGTTGGCAAGCATGCCGGTGATCAGATGGATGCGGCGTGATTCATCCGCAAAATGCGCAGCGATGGCACGGCCGCCGTCAGCATTATGCCCACCATCGAGCCAGATTTCGGTACCTTTGGGCAGCAAGTCGGCCAATGGTCCCTGTGCCAGCCTTTGCATGCGTGCGGGCCAGCGTGTCCATTCCATTGCGGCAACAAGCGCGCTTTCTGAGATGGCAATCGCGTGCTGATGCCGCAGCATTGCAACGGCGAGCGCAGCATTATCGGCCTGATGCGGCCCGGCCATGCGGGGCAGGGGAAGCGAGAGCTTTTCCGTTTTGTCGTGATAGTGCAACCGGCTTTCATAGCTGGCGGCATCCCAGCTTTCGCCGCGATCCACCAGAGTCCCACCGGCGCGTATCGCTTGTTTTGCGATCTCGGCCAGCATCGAAGGGGCATATTTCTGACAGACCAGCGGCACATTCGCTTTGGCAATGCCGGATTTTTCAAAGGCTATCCGGTCAAGCGGCGGCATTTCGGGCACGCCGTCTTCGGGCGCTAGCAGGAAGCCTTCATGGTCGATGCCGAGCGAGGCGATGCCGCACACCGCTGGCTTCTTGATGATGTTGGTAGCGTCGAGCCGCCCGCCAAGCCCGACCTCAATCACACAGGCATCGGCTGGTGTTCGTGAAAAGGCAAGGAAGGCGGCTGCGGTGGTGACTTCGAAGAAGCTGGCCTGCAGTCCCACGGCATGATCTAGCACTTCGGAAAGGAGCGCAGCCAGCACCTCATCCTCAATCAGGTTTCCTGCAAGCCTGATGCGTTCGTTGAAGCGCACCAGATGCGGACTGGAATAGACATGGCATTTGAGGCCTGCCGCCTCGATCGCGCCGCGCAAAAAGGCGCAGGTCGAACCTTTGCCGTTGGTCCCTGCGACATGGAACACCGGAGGCAGCCGGTCCTGTGGATTGCCCAGCCTCTCACACAGCGCAGCAATCCGCTCCAGCCCCAGCGTATCGCGCCCGGGTGAGAGCGCTGTCAGCCGGTCAAGCTGTGCCTGGACGGCGCGAGAATCGGACTTTGCGTGGTCGGCCAAGGTGGGAAACTAGGCCGCCTTTTTGCCAGCAGTCAGATAATCGACCAGCCGCGCCAGCGTAGCTTTCAGTTCGTGCCGATGCGTGACCATGTCGACCATGCCATGGTCGAGCAGATATTCGGCGCGCTGGAAGCCTTCGGGCAGCTTTTCGCGAATTGTCTGTTCGATCACGCGCTGTCCGGCAAAGCCGATAAGCGCGCCCGGTTCGGCAATCTGGATATCGCCGAGCATCGCATAGCTGGCAGTGACGCCGCCGGTGGTCGGATCGGTCAGCACGACGATATAGGGCAGGCCCGCCTCGCGCAGCATCTGGATCGCGACGGTGGTGCGCGGCATCTGCATCAGGCTGAGAATGCCCTCCTGCATGCGTGCGCCACCCGCGGCGGTGAAGATGATATAGGGGCAATTGGCGTCGAGCGCTTCTTGCGCCGCAGCGATGAAGGCTTCGCCCACCGCCATGCCCATCGATCCGCCCATGAAGGCGAAATCCTGCACGCTGACGACGGCAGCATGGCCATCAATCTTGCCACGTGCGCTGACCATTGCGTCTTGCTCGCCGGTGGCTAGGCGGGCGGCCTTGATGCGGTCGGGATATTTCTTGCTGTCCTTGAACTTCAGCGGATCGTCGACCACGCGCGGCATGGGCAGGACGGTGAAGCTGTCGGCATCGAAAATTGCGGCAAAGCGTTCCGCCGGGCCGATGCGGCCATGGAAATCGCATTTCGGACAGACCGACTGGTTTTCCTCATATTCCTTGAGGAAGATCATCGTGCTGCAGCCCTTGCACTTGTGCCAAAGCGTTTCCGCCGTCTCGCGCTTGGCGATGAAGGGGATGGCGTTGCGGACGCGGGTGACCCAGTTCATTTCATTCTCCCAAACAGGAATTTTCCCTGTTGATTGCAATTCTCATTTCACACGAAGAATACGAAGATTTTCAAGAGCCCGGATTTGAAACAGAACGGCAATTTCAAAACTCACCTCTTCATAATCTTCGTATTCTTCGTGTGAAACATATTTCGCTATGACCTGGCTTCTGTAATTGCTGTTTTAAGTGAAGCCACATAATCGCGCACCGGGCCAGCGGCATCGCGGCCATGTTGCGCGATGATTTCGACGATGGCGGAGCCGACGACGACGCCGTCGGCAACTTTTGCGATTGCCGCTGCCTGTTCGGGTGTGCGCACGCCGAAGCCGACGGCGACGGGGATGTCGGTGGCTGCCTTCAACCGCGCAACTGCATCTTCGATACTCGCTTGCGCGGCCTGTTGCAGGCCGGTTATCCCGGCGACCGACACATAATAGAGAAATCCGCTCGAGCCATCGAGCACGGCGGGCAGGCGCGCGGCGTCGGTGGTGGGGGTGGCGAGGCGGATCAGGTCCACACCCGCATTGCGCAGGGCAGGGCCGAGCTCGGCATCCTCCTCGGGCGGAATGTCGACGCAGATCACGCCATCGACGCCTGCCTTGACGCATTCGGCGGCGAACCATTCGCTCCCCCGGATCGTCATCGGATTGGCATAGCCCATCAGCACCAGCGGAACCTGAGGATGCCGTGCGCGGAAAGCGGTGGCGATTGCGAAAATATCGGCTGTGGTCGTGCCCGCTTCCAGACTGCGGATATTGGCCTTCTGGATCGCGGGGCCATCGGCCATCGGATCGGTGAAGGGCATGCCCAGTTCAATGACATCAGCCCCACCCGCGACGAGCGCGTCGAGATTGGCGGCGGTATCGCCATCACCAGCGGTGATGAAGGTGACGAGGGCAGGGTGGGCTTTGGTGAAGGCGGAGGAGAGGCGGGTCATTGTTGTGGCTTTCGTTGTCTCACATAAGCCCCAGCTAGCGCAGCCGTCGATAGAATGAGCCATGCCAACCAATCACCTGAAAAAGGAAATTCGGGTGGGCTTCCTTTGATGCCGCTTTCCACAAAGGCGTAAGCAATTACGACAGTGCAAAACAAGCCCATGAATCGAAAGAACTCGTCGAAAACATGCTTGATCACATCTTCTCTCCGAGAGCCTCAGCCACCGTGAATATATCTTTGTCTCCACGTCCGCACAGGTTGGCGAGGATGATCTGGTCGCGGTCCATTTTCGCTGCCTCGCGTGCCACTGCGGCAATCGCGTGGGAAGGCTCCAGAGCGGGGATGATGCCTTCGGTACGGCACAGCAGCTGGAAGCCTTCCAGCGCCTCGGTGTCGGTCACGCTGTCATAACGCACCCGGCCGATTTCCTTGAGCCAGCTATGCTCCGGACCGATGCCGGGATAGTCGAGGCCTGCGCTGATCGAATGTGCCTCGGCGATCTGGCCGTCCTCGTCTTGCAGCAAATAGGTCTTGTTGCCATGGAGAATGCCGGGGCGTCCGCCTGCGAGGCTTGCGGCATGTTCCTTGTCCAGCCCGTGGCCTGCCGCCTCGATGCCGAGCATCGCTACGTCGGAATCGTCCAAAAAGGGGTGGAACAGCCCAATCGCGTTTGATCCTCCGCCGATGGCTGCGACCAGCAGGTCGGGCAGGCGGTTGATGCGGCTGAGCATCTGCGCGCGCGCTTCCTTGCCGATCACGCTCTGGAAATCGCGGACCAGTTCGGGATAGGGATGCGGGCCAGCGGCAGTGCCGATGATGTAGAAGGTGTCGTGCACATTGGCGACCCAATCGCGTAGCGCCTCGTTCATCGCATCCTTCAGCGTATTCGCGCCTGATGTGACAGGGATCACTTCTGCGCCGAGCAGCTTCATGCGGAACACATTGGGCTGCTGCCGCTCAACATCCTTTGCGCCCATATAGATGACGCAGGGCAGGCCGAAGCGCGCGCAGACGGTGGCGGTGGCAACGCCATGCTGGCCCGCGCCAGTCTCTGCAATGATCCGCGTCTTGCCCATGCGGATCGCGAGCAGGATCTGGCCGATGCAATTGTTGATCTTGTGCGCGCCGGTATGGTTCAGCTCATCGCGCTTGAACCAGATTTGCGCGCCCTTGCCTGCCGGGGCATCCTTGCGCAGTTCCTCGGTCAACCGTTCGGCATAATAAAGCGGGCTAGGCCTACCGACATAATGTTTGAGCAGGTCGTCAAGCTGCGCGTGGAATTCGGGGTCGGCCTGCGCCGCACGATATTCCCGCTCCAGATCGAGGATCAGCGG
The DNA here is from genome assembly GCA_016707885.1 of Sphingomonadales bacterium. Classification (GTDB taxonomy): domain Bacteria; phylum Pseudomonadota; class Alphaproteobacteria; order Sphingomonadales; family Sphingomonadaceae; genus Sphingorhabdus_B. Next base: position 40,608 of record JADJGU010000006.1, on the reverse strand, counting down.
CATCAGCGTTTCGGCGACATATCGGCCGCCAAACTGCCCAAAATGCCCGCGCTCGTCAGGCTGGTTCATGAAGGAATTTATGGTCGCGTTCATAATGGTCGAATGCCGTTACTGTTTCACCGTAGCCCTGAGCCTGTCGAAGGGCGCCTTTAATGGCAGCGCTTACCTGAGAGGCATGCTTCGACAAGCTCAGCACTACGGTTTGATTAAGGGGCGTAGTCGCGGACCGCTTGGCAGAAGGCCGCAATCTTGTCCACATCCTTGACGCCGGGAGCGCTCTCTACACCTGAAGAAACATCGACCAGCGGTGCACGCGTTGCACGGAGGGCTTCCGCGACATTATCTGCTGCCAGACCGCCGGCCAGCCCCCAGGGCGTGCGATGCTCGAAATGGTTGAGCAGCGACCAGTCGACGCGAGTGCCGGTGCCGCCCGGTAAAGCCTGCGCCGGGGCATCGAAAAGCAGCCGATCGACAACGTCTGCAAAGCGATCCGCATTGACCAGTGTTTGCCGGTCCTTCAGGCCGACCGCCTTCCAGATTTCGGCCTCACTATATTGGCGGACGAGTGCCAGCCATTCGGGCGTTTCGGTGCCGTGAAACTGCACGACATCAGGGCGCACCCTTTGCAGCGCCTTGTCGGTGAGTTCAGGGTCGGCATTGACCAGCAGAAGCACAACCTTGAGGCTCGGTGGTGTGCGCATCCTCAAAGCCGCAGCCAGTTCAAGGCTCACATGGCGTGGGCTTTTCTCAAAATGGACGAGGCCGATATGCGTCGCCCCGCCCTTCGCTGCGGCGTCGATGGCGGCTTCGTTTGAAAGCCCGCAGATTTTGATTTGGGTTTGCATTGGTTTAATTTTGATCACTTTTGGGATTTTGAACCAGCCTTAACAGGCTGCCATCCGGGTCGACGAGATAAGCAATTTTCATTCCGCTATGCTCAAACTTGGGCGGATGCAGTCTTGGCCAACCATCAGATTTTTCGTCGATGCCAGCAACGGTGCACATAGAATAGAAGCTGTCCAGGTCGTCCAGCCGAAGGCAGCAGCCAAACGAACTGGTTGCAGGGTCTAAATCCGGGTAGCGGAAGAATTCTAGACCCAGCCCCCCTCGTTTCAAAATTAACCAATTCGCGTCATGCCATGACGTTTCGAAGCCCAGCATTTGATAGAAATTGATTGTCTTTTCATAATTGCGAGATGGCAAATTGGGCGTCGCGTGATCAACCATTAGTCAAAGCGTTCCCACAATCGCTCGGGCAGCCGCATCGGGGTCTTCAGCTTTGGTAATCGGCCGCCCAACCACCAGCACGCTTGCCCCATCATCGCGTGCTTGCCTTGGCGTGACGATGCGCTTCTGGTCAGCGGTGCTGGCACCGGCAGGACGCAGTCCGGGGACGACGAAAAAACCGTCCTTCCAAGCCTTTCGGGCGGATTTCACTTCCTGGCCGGAGCAGACAATGCCGTCGAGCCCGGCGTCTTGCGCCAATGCGGCAAGGCGTTCGACCTGGCTGTGCGGATCATCGGGGACGCCGACACGGCTGAGGTCATGATCGTCAAGGCTGGTGAGCACCGTCACCCCCACCACTTTGGTGTGCGAACCGGCTGCAGCCTTGGCATCCTCCATCATCGCCCGTCCGCCGCTGGCGTGGATGGTCACAATGGCGGGTTCGAGTGTGTTGATCGCCTGCATCGCCTTTGCAACGGTGTTCGGAATGTCGTGTAGTTTCAGGTCGAGGAAGATGGGAAGGCCCAGTTTCTGCACCTCATGCACGCCATGATGGCCGTTGGCGCAGAAGAATTCGAGGCCCAGTTTCACTCCGCCGACATGCGCCTTGACCTTGCGGACAAGATCAAGCGCGTCGTCGAGCAGCGGGGTGTCGATCGCAACATAGACGGGGTTGCTCATGCCGTTGTCCCCTGCGTCGAAGTACCAAGCGGAATGTTCGCCGCCATTGTCTTGGCGCCGCTTTCCAGCGTCGCGATGCGGCGGCTCATCCGGTATCGCACGGTGCGGTGCCATATCCACAGCGGCAGGAAGCCCAGCAGGAAGCTTGCACCCATGACCGCGGGCAATTTGCTGTCCAGCCAAAGGCCGTTCCACAATTTCATCGAAACCGGCTGCCAATTGTTGATTGCAAACACGGTAAAGCCAACGAGAAAAATGACCCAGAACAGGGTTTTCAGGAACGACATTCGCGGCTTCTCCTTATATCTGTTTGGGTGCAGCTTAAGGGAAGGGGGGCAAGGATTCCAGCCCCCTTGGTTTATGGTTGGAATTACCCAAAAACCCGCGCGAAAATCGTGTCGACATGTTTCAGATGATAACCGAGGTCGAATTTCTCTTCGATTTCCTGCGGTGACAATGCCTTGGTCACATCAGGATCGGCCTTGAGCAGTTCGAGCAGCGACAATTGGCCGTCCGATTCCCAAACCTTCATCGCGTTGCGCTGCACCAGAAGATAGCTGTCTTCGCGGCTGACGCCCGCCTGCGTCAGCGCCAGCAACACGCGCTGTGAATGAACCAGACCGCCCATCTTGTCCAAATTCTTCTGCATCCGCTCCGGATAGACGAGCAGCTTGTCAATTACGCCCGTGAGGCGACCCAAGGCAAAATCCAGCGTAATCGTAGCGTCGGGGCCGATATAGCGCTCTACCGAACTGTGGCTGATGTCGCGCTCGTGCCACAGCGCGACATTTTCCATCGCAGGAATGGAATAGCTGCGCACCATGCGGGCAAGGCCTGTGAGGTTTTCAGTCAGCACCGGGTTGCGCTTGTGCGGCATCGCCGACGAGCCCTTCTGGCCGGGCGAGAAATATTCCTCCGCCTCCAGCACTTCGGTCCGCTGCAGGTGGCGGACTTCGACGGCGAGGCGTTCGACCGACGAAGCGATGACGCCCAATGTCGCAAAGAACATCGCGTGGCGATCGCGCGGGATGACCTGTGTCGAAACCGGCTCTACCGACAGGCCCAGCTTTCCGGCCACATGCTCCTCAACACGCGGGTCGATATTGGCGAAGGTGCCAACGGCCCCCGAAATCGCGCAAGTCGCGACGTCCTTGCGTGCGGCGATCAGGCGATCCTTACAGCGCGAAAATTCGGCATAGGCTTCGGCCATTTTGAGACCAAAGGTGACGGGTTCGGCGTGGATGCCATGGCTACGGCCGATGCAGGACGTCATTTTATGTTCAAAGGCGCGGCGCTTGATGGCTTCGAGCAAAGCGTCGAGATCGGCCAGCAACAGGTCCGAAGCGCGCGCCAGTTGCACGGCGAGGCAGGTGTCTAGAACGTCGCTTGAGGTCATGCCCTGATGCATGAAGCGGGCTTCGTCGCCTACCTGCTCTGCCACCCAGGTCAGGAAGGCGATCACGTCATGCTTAGTGACGGCTTCGATCGCATCGATGGCCGCTACATCGATGGATGGATTGGTCGCCCACCATTTCCAGAGCGCATCGGCCGCCGATTTGGGCACCACACCTAGGTCGGCCAGTGCCTCGGTCGCATGCGCCTCAATCTCGAACCAGATTTTGAAGCGGTTTTCGGGTTCCCAGATGGCAACCATATTGGGGCGGGCGTAGCGGGGGACCATGTGCGGGCTTTCTGATGCAAGGTGTGGAGTCGCCCGCGCCGTTAGCAGGCGGGGGGCACAGCGTCAAAAGCGCAACGAAAAAGGGCGGCGCAATCGCACCGCCCTGTTCGTCATTCTGAAAATGCTGTTTAGAACTCGTACGATACGCGCCCATAGAGGAAGCGACCGCTGAAGCCGAAGGGCGACTGTGAGCTGTACGGCAGGAACGAGTTGTTCAGGCCATAATTCACCCCGTCGACCGTGCCAAAGGGCAGGCGATCCGGATAGACGTCGAACAAATTGTTCGCACCAATGGCGAGCGAAAGCTTTTCCATCGGCTTGACGCGCAGTTCAAGGTCGGTGACCCATTTGGGCGACAGGAAGATGTCACCCGGTACGTCGCCCGGCGCCAGCGCGATGTTGTTGTTGTTCGCCGCCGTCGAGAAGCTGCTCGGCAGGAAGACTTCGCCATAGCGGTTGGTGCGCAGCGTCAGACCAAACATGTCATAATCCCAATCAAGGCTGAAATTCAGCTTGTTCTTGGGCTGGCCGTCGGTCAGGCGAAAGCTTTCCTGACGCGCGAACAGACGCTGGGCGGTGAAGCCTGAGAAGGTCCGGCGATCCGTGATTTTGGTGTTGTTTAGGTTGTAGCCCGCACTCAAGCGGACCGTGCCCATTCCGAAATCAGGGACGCGGTAGCTTGCAACGATGTCCAGACCTTCGGTCTTGGTGTCGATGCCATTGATGAAGAAGCGGGCCGAGGTGACGCCGGTAATGCCAGCCAAGGCCAAAGCATCGGTTACGTCTGGAACCGCGACAGACAGGTTTTGCAGGTTCTCGGTTAGTGTGATGCGATCTTCGATCTTGATGTTGTAATAGTCGACCGTCAGGTTCAAGCCATCGAGCATTGTGAAGGTGAAGCCACCGCCAATGTTGACGGATTTCTCAGGCTTAAGTGGTTCGGCACCCAAGGCAATTGCCACGGGTGATGATACCGGGAAGGTACCGATTTCAATCAATGTGCCGCCGACATTGTTGGTCGACGTCGTTGCAAATGACTGCTGGGCGAGGCTTGGCGCACGGAAGCCAGTCGAAATCGAACCGCGGAAGGCGAGGCCGTCAATTGGCTCAAAGCGGGCCGCGGCCTTTCCGTTCACGGTGCTGCCAAAATCGCTATAATGTTCATAGCGGCCTGCAAGCTGCAGCGTGAAGCTGGAACTCAGGTCAGCATCCAGTTCGACATAACCGGCATAGCTGTCGCGCGATTCATCGGTGGCATTGCTCGGGCGGAAGCCCGGGAACACCTGCGAACCACCTGCCGCGCCGAACGGTGGGGCTGAGAAGGGGCCATTGACATAGCTTTGCAATTCGCCCGCGACGATTTTGTAATTTTCGTCACGATACTCGCCACCAAATGCGAGCGAGATACTATCGCCGATGCCCAGATCAAGGTCACGACGCATGTCGAGATTGACCGTCGTCTGGCCAGCGCGCATGCCGCCCGCATTAAAGCGACGGGCACTGTCGGTGCCACCGAGAGAGGTGTTGACGCTGTTTTCGATCTTATAGTTCAAAAGGTTGGAGCCATAGACCACCGACAGGTCATAGTCCCATGATCCCAGCGCGCCGCGCAGACCCGCAGCAGCTGAGATGTCTACAATCTCGCTAACAATCAGCGGCAGGAAGCCATCGGCGTAGATGGGCACAAATGTTGTGGTAGATGCTGCCCAGTCACGGTTGCGGGCGTCGGTGGAACGACGGTAGAAGCCTGCGCCATTGCCGTCACGGACGCCATAGCTGCCAAATGTATAGAATTCGATATTATCCGACAGATCATATCCGGCATTCAGGAAGAAGTTCAGGTCCTTCGAAACGCCATCGCCATAACGGTGCGCATAACGATTAAAGGTCGCTTCACGTGGATCGCCGGGAGCGAAATAGTTGCGGCGGATATCCGCGCCGGAGCGGTTGGTGGGGGAACGATCCTTATACTCAGCGGTAAAATTGAGATAACCGCTATCGCCAACCGGAAGTCCAAAGTTGGACGCGAAGGTATAAGTGTCACCGTCGCGGCGTTTGCGATCCTGTCCGGTATAGGTAATCACCGGATTGTCCGATGCACCAGTCGTCAAACCCACTGTGTCAACCTGTCCGACATCCTCCATCGTGGTGATGTACTTGCCATAGGTTGCTTGTGCGCGACCGCCGACACCCTTTTTTAGCTGGACGTTGATAACGCCCGCAATCGCGTCAGACCCATAAAGCGAGGCAGCGCCATCGCGCAGCACTTCGATACGTTCGATCGCCAGTGGCGGGATGGTGTTCATGTCGACAGCTGTCGAACCGCGCCCAACTGAACCGTTGAGGTTGATAAGCGACGACTGGTGGCGGCGCTTGCCGTTGACGAGCACGAGCACCTGGTCGGGTGCAAGGCCACGCAATGTGGCGGGACGGAGCGAGTCGGTGCCGTCGGTCAGTGAAGGCTGTGGGAAATTGAATGAGGGCACAAGCTGGTTGAGCAAGCGGTTTGTTTCGGTCGAACCGCTGTTGACCAGATCGGCGGCGGAAAGAACGTCAACCGGAACCGGGCTGTCGGCCACTGTGCGGTCGGTGCGGCGGGTGCCGGTGACGATGATGGCTGGTTGGTCTGCTGCGTCGTCGGCCTGTGCTTCATCCTGTGCATAGGCTGGTGCGGCTGTTGCAATCATCATGGCTGCGAATGAAGCGGAGATTGCAAGGAGCGATCCGGTGCTGGATTTTTTCATTTTTTGTCCTTTGCCCTGTTCAAAAGAATTTGTGCGGCAGATGCTGCCACTAATGCAAAGCTATGGCCAGTGTGAGCGCAATTTCTGTTCATTTTCTGACGTTCCTGTGTCATTATTGCAACGCAGCATAATCTATCGTTAGACACAGATTTCTGTGGATTGATGCAATCCCCACTTTGCGCTGACTCGCTGGCTCGCTATCGGGGCGGGAATGGCTGATACCACCGATACAGACTTGCCCGCCGAAGATCCGTTCGACCAGATCGTCAATGCGCCGTTCGATGCGGCGATTTCCGAACGCTATCTGATCTACGCGATGTCGACGATCACCGCGCGGTCGCTGCCCGATCTGCGCGACGGGTTGAAACCGGTGCATCGCCGCCTGCTCTGGGCAATGCGCCAGCTGAAGCTCGATCCTTCGAGCGGGTACAAGAAATGTGCGCGTGTGGTCGGCGATGTCATCGGTAAATATCACCCGCATGGCGACCAGTCGGTTTACGATGCGATGGTCCGCCTCGCGCAGACCTTTTCGCTCCGCTATCCGCTGGTCGACGGGCAGGGCAATTTCGGCAATATCGACGGCGATAACGCCGCCGCCTATCGCTACACCGAAGCCAAGCTGACCAAGACCGCGATCGAGCTGATGCAAGGGCTCGACGAAAACGCGACCGATTTCAAACCGACTTACAATGGCGAGGATGAAGAGCCCGAGGTGATGCCCGGATTGTTTCCGAACCTTCTCGCCAATGGCGCGAGCGGGATTGCGGTCGGCATGGCGACGAGCATTCCTTCGCACAATGCCGCGGAGATTATCGACGCAGCGATGCTTTTGATCGACGAGCCCAAGGCGACGCATGAACAACTCATGCAGATCGTCCAGGGACCCGACTTCGCAACTGGCGGCGTTCTGGTCGACAGCCGGGAAACAATCAGCGCGGCCTACGAAACCGGTCGTGGTGCGCTTCGTGTGCGGGCACGCTTCCATGCCGCCGATGCCAAGGATGCAGCGGATCGCGACGCCGGGATTGAACGCCTTTCGGGCGGCACATGGCAGTTGGTCATCACCGAAATCCCGTATCAGGTGCAAAAGGGCAAGTTGATCGAGCAAATCGCCCAACTGATCGCCGACAAGAAGCTGCCGATCCTCGACGATGTGCGCGATGAATCCGATGCGGACATCCGCATCGTGCTGGTGCCCAAGAGCCGCAATGTTGATCCCGAAGATTTGAAGAACGCGCTATTCCGCCTGACCGATCTGGAAACGCGCTTCGGCCTCAACATGAATGTGCTCGATGCCAACCGTGTCCCCAAGGTTATGGGATTGGGCGAAGTTTTGCGCGAATGGCTGACGCACCAGATTGAGGTGCTCGTCCGTCGGTCGCAGCATCGGCTTGAGAAAATCGACGCGCGATTGGAACTGCTCGAAGGCTATATCATCGCTTATCTCAATCTCGACCGGATCATCGAGATCATCCGAACCGAGGATGAACCCAAGCCTGTGATGATGGAGGAATTCCAGCTGACCGACCGACAGGCCGAAGCGATCCTCAACATGCGCTTGCGTTCCTTGCGCAAGCTTGAGGAAATGGAGCTGCGCCGCGAGCGTGACGAACTCCATGCCGAGCGTGAGGAACTGGTTAAACTGATCGAAAGCCCGGCGCGACAGCGGACGCGGCTAAAGAAGGATTTGACGAAGCTGCGCCTCGGTTATGCCGAGGATACTGAACTGGGCCGCCGGCGTACATCGCTGATCGAAGCGGCCCCGGCGCGTGAAATCTCGCTTGAGGCCTTTGTCGAGCGTGAACCCGTGACGATCATTTTGTCCAAGCGCGGCTGGATCAAGGCGATGAAGGGCCATGCCGACCTATCGGCCAAGGCCGACTACAAGTTCAAGGAAGGCGATGCGCTGGCGCAGGTCTTCCATGCGCAGACCACCGACAAGATTCTTGTCGCGACGGCCAATGGCCGTTTCTATACGATTGGGGCAGACAAACTGCCCGGTGCGCGCGGCTTTGGTGAGCCGCTGGGCACCATGATTGATATCGAGGCGGGGAATGATGTCCTAACATTGCTGCCAGTTACACCCGGTGGCCGGATGCTGCTCGCCGCATCGACGGGCAAAGGCTTTGTATGCAAGATGGAAGACGTCGTTGCCGAAACGCGAAAGGGCAGGGGCGTCGTGACTTTGAAGCCCGGCGCGCGACTGCAGGTTGTTCGTCTCGCTCCGGCTGATTCTGCGGATGAAGCTGTTGCCAAAGATCAATATGTCGCCGTGGTCGGGGAAAACCGGAAACTGGTGATCTTCCCGATGAACGAGATTCCCGAAATGGCGAAGGGGCAGGGCGTCACCCTGCAGCGCTATAAGGATGGCGGACTTTCCGATGCGATATGCTTCAACCTGAGCGAAGGTTTGAGTTGGACGATGGGGGGTGACAGCGGGCGGACACGAACCGAGACTGACCTGACCCAGTGGCGCGTTGCGCGCGGTGCGGCAGGAAGGCTTCCACCACAGGGATTTCCAAGGAACAACCGCTTTGATTAACGGCTGCAAGCGCGCGAATTAACCTTTTGTTCTATATCTCGCGTGAAACAAATATTTACATGTTTCACTTAGCCCAGACCATATGAGGATGTGGGACAGCAAAACATTCGCCCACGGGTCGCCAGCCTCTCTGACGTCGAAACTGGTTCAGAGAACTGTTCCCGAAGGTGAAGCCGCCAGCCATGTTTGGCTGGCCTCGCTGCCTATTGCCGCCGCCATTTACCGTGTCGACATCAGCGGCGTGAAGCGGATCGCGACCAATCCGAATTTTGATAACATTGGCTTGACCCGTGCTGCTCGCGCTGGCCTCGATCTTGGATATTTCAATGACTTGATCCTGGACATGGCGGCGAATGACCGCGACTCCCATTTCGATTGCTGGCGATCCGATGATCGGATTCAGCCTCTTGAACTCGAGATCAGCGTAGCCTGCTTCGGCGCGTCGAAAGACCATTATCTGGTATCGCTGGTCGATCGTACCGCCGACGCTGTAAACAAAATCAACCTGCGTCGCGAAATGATGAGCGACAGCTTGACGGGCTTCAGTAACCGAATCGGTTTCGAAGAACGCGTCGAGGATGCAGTATCGATGCTGCGCAGCTCCAATCCCGATGGACGATTTGCACTGGTGGTTTTCGATCTTGCCCGCTTCAGCCGCATCAATGAATCGGTTGGCGTACTTGCGGGTGACGAACTCATTATCACCGTCGCGCGACGCCTGAGTTCGCGCTTGCGGTCGAATGAGATTATCGGGCGCATGGGCGGTGACGAGTTTGCCTTGTTTGCTGCCATCGATGGCGGGCAGGCTGTGGCCTCAGTCGCACAGCGAATTGCGCGTGCCTTTGATGACCCGTGCAAGCTCTCCGATCTGGAAATCAAAATTGATTGCGCCGTGGCAGCAGCAGAAGGCATTGCGTCGGCTGATGATCCGATGGATGTACTGCGGCACGCGCATATTGCGCTGAAAAAAGCGAAGCAAACAAAGCGGTTTGAGTTGTTTGTTTCTGAAAGCCTCAATCGCGCCAAACATCGTTTCTCATTGGAAACCGACTTGCGCCATGCGCTCGCGCGGAATGAGCTGGAACTACACTATCAACCTCTTATCGATCTCGATACCGGGCGGCTAAATGGTTTTGAGGCTCTCGCCCGCTGGAACCACCAGGATCATGGCTATGTTTCGCCGCTCGACTTCATTCCGGTTGCGGAAGAAAGTGGCCTGATAGTTCCTTTGGGCCGTTGGGCGCTGAGCGAAGCGGCGCGAACCATAGCCAATTGGGAGCGGGAGCTGGGCAGCGAATTGCCTACGAAGATATCGGTCAATCTATCGGCTGTACAATTGCTGCGCGACGATGTCCCGGCGGCGGTTGCGGATGCACTTGGATCGGCTGGAATTTGCGGCAGCAGGCTGACGCTGGAGCTTACCGAAAGCGCTTTTGTCGACGATCCCGTTGGTGCACGCCGTGTGCTTGAGGCATTGAAAGGGTTGAACACGCATTTGGCGATGGACGATTTTGGTACGGGCTATTCGAACCTCGCCTATTTGCAGAAATTGCCCATCGATGTGCTCAAGATCGATCGTAGCTTCATAGCGGACATGACCGCCAATAGCGACAACAAGGCCATTGTTAGCACGATTCTGTCCCTCGCAAGTGCGTTGGGAATGAAAACCACGGCCGAAGGCATTGAGTCGGCAGAGATTTCATCAGCATTGCGTGAGTTGGGCTGCACCAACGGCCAAGGCTATTATTTTGCCCGCCCTCTGAATGCCGACGCCGCTTATGCGTTCCTTAAGGACAGTGCCGTCACGACTGCCTGATCCGCAATTTCTGCTGCACGGTTAGCGTCTGGAAATCCCTCTTCGATCCATTGCCGTTCGATGGCCTGCAGCGTTTTCGCAACCAGGGGACCCGCATCAAGGCCTTTCTCAACCAGCTGTCCTCCTTTGATCGGGAAGGCGGGCGGTTCCCAGCCATCAAGTGCGGCATATCCGGTCATCCATGTGCTTTCGTCGCCGTGGAGCAGAAAGAGGTCGCGCGCCAAATTTATTCCGAGACGATAGGCCAACGCGCGGGCATCAGTCGAGGACGGTTTGCAATCCGTCAGGCGCGCCGCTAATTCGGTGCGCATGCGATTGGAAAGCTTCAGCCGCGCAGCAACCGTATCAACGATAGATACGTCATCGGGCAGGATGGCATTCAGCCGTCGACCTGCATTTGGTAAGGCATGTGCGGAATTTTCGCGTTTAATCAGCTGTACAAGACGGGCAGACGCATCCGTTGCGATTTCGGGCAGAAACGCGCTGAAGATGCCTCCCTGACACATCAGCGCGATACTCGTTTCAGGATGCGACAGCGACAGAAGCTTGATCAATTCATCGGCAATCCGTTCGCGCGATAACGCCATCAGGCTGCTGGCGGCTTTGGAGCAAGCTTGCAACGCGCAGTTATCAGGATCGTTTCGACCAAAACGGGCATAGAAGCGGAAGAAACGCAATATGCGCAGATGGTCCTCCGCAATGCGTGCTTCTGCATCGCCGATAAAGCGGACCAGGCCTTTTTCGAGATCCACTTGCCCGGAAAAATAGTCGTAAATCTCGCGGGTTTCGGGGTCGGCATACAGCGCGTTGATCGTAAAATCCCTTCGTGCGGCATCTTCGGCCCAGTTTTCCGAAAATTCGACAGTCGCGCGGCGCCCATCGGTCGATACATCACGGCGGAGTGTAGTGACCTCGAACGTCTTGTCGTGTGATACAGCGGTGATGGTGCCATGTTCGATGCCGGTGGGGACGGCCTTGATACGCTTAGCTTCCAGTCTGTCGATCACATCTTTTGGCAGCAATGGCGTGGCCAGATCGATGTCAGATACAGCCAATCCTAAAAGGCTGTCGCGCACCGCACCGCCTACCAACCGGGCATTGCCCTTTGGCGTACGGAGCGCGTCTATGACGGCGATCAAACCGGGATGGCTTAGCCATTCAGCATCAGGGAGAACTGTCTGCGTCACCCGCGCAACCTGCGCGCAAGATTGGCGATAATCCCTGCAGTCACACCCCAGATCCTTCGGCCTTGCCAGTCCATGTCATAATATTGCCGCGTCTGCCCCTGCCACATTGCAGTCTGCAGCTTCGCATTTTTGGGATCGATAAGAAAGTCGAGCGGGACTTCGAACCAATCTTCCACTTCTTCGGGATTCGCGACCAATGGCAGGTCGGGCGGAATGACACCCAGCACAGGACTGATCCGGTATCCACTTCCGCTGTGATAGGTGTCAGCTTCCCCCAACAGGGTCACAGCATCACGGGGCAGGGCAATTTCTTCTTCTGCCTCACGCAAAGCGGCGGCAAAAACGTCGCTGTCGCTTTCGTCTATCTTGCCGCCGGGGAAAGCGACTTGCCCGGCGTGGCTGCGCAACCAGTCTGGGCGCTGGGTGAGAATGACTCCTGGTTCGTTACGGTCGGTGAGGGCGATCAGCACCGCTGCCGGCCGATAGACAAAGCCTTCCGAGGCAAAGCGCCGCTCATCGTGGATATCGATCTGCCGGTCAGGCGCTAGCGCGTCGATGATATTCTGACGCCAGCTCATGTGTCGGCCTCCAGCGGAAAATACACACCACTGCTCCATATCCCGGGTGCGTCAGGGTTTTCCTCAAGCGCGATTTCGGCGAGTTCATAATAGACCGGGCGGGATAATTTGGCCCACAAATTTCCGCGCACGTGCAAATAGGGAAAAGGCCGTGCTTCGATGCGATGCTCTGGTCCGGCGATGACAAGATCATCGGTGTTGAGTCGAAAGGCAAAGGTTGATTTCGGGCCTTCACCTTCGCGCTGACATTCGACCGCTATAAACGGCGCATCCTCGACGGTAATCGATAGCCGCTCTTGCGGCGTCACAAGATGATAGCTGCCGTCAGCCTCGCGGCGCAGCAAGGAGGAAAAGGCGCGGACCATGGCCGGTCGGCGAATTTCTCCGCCTTGGTGAAACCATCGCCCGTCCGCTGTTATGTGCATCTCGCTGTCGCCCGTTTTCGAAGGGTGCCATTGATCGACGGGCGGCAGTTTGCGCTCCGCCACCAATTGCGCAATGCTCGCAAGATCGAGTGTCGCCAATTCGGGCGGAGGATTATAGGGCATCGGCGCGCTCCAGCATGCCGGTACCGGGCAGGTGATGCGCACGCACATTGCGGGCGAGTAGCCGCCGGCGTTCCCACGGTCCGGGAAGCGTCCAGCCGCCTGTTTCGGCCGCAGTAAAGCCGAAACGGTCATAATATTCGGGATCGCCAATCATCACCATCGCCGGTTCGCTGAGCCCGGCCGCTGCGTCAAGGCTTGCATACATCAAGCGGTGGCCAATGCCTTGCCCTTGGCGTTCTGGCAAGACGGCGACCGGCCCCACCAATACCAGTTTCGTACCGGCAATCTGAACCGGCCAGCACTGGATGCTACCGACCAATTTATCATCATCTTTAATCGCGAAGGACAGCGCGTCGATGGCGGTGCTGCCTTTGCGGAGCAAGTAAGCCGTTCTGCCATACCGGTCAGCTCCAAAGGCCGCATCAAGCAGCGCTTCGATTTGTACGGGCGGTATCTGATCGAGAGGGACAAGTTCAGTCATGGGCCTGCGGGAGGTGATCAGGTCTCTTACGCAACATCAACAATGAAAGAAACGCAATCGCGCCGATGGTTGCGGCAATAACAAAAGGAGCGCCGGGGAAGCGCATCGGGGCGCCGGTTTCGGTAAATGCCGCCAGAGCATAATTATAGGTGAATTGGGCGATCATCAGGCTGAGCGCAGATAGGCTGCCTATCAATCCTTGCAATTCCCCCTGTTGTGAAGGGGCGTGCGCATCGACATCATGGCGTTAAGCGACGGCATAACCATGCCCGAAAATCCGTTGACGAGCAGCAGTGCCAGAATGACCCCGCCATAGGGTACAAAGGCAACGACCAGATAGCTTGCTATGCCAGATAGCATACCGATATAGGCGGTGCGCCTTTCGCCAAATCGGGTAATGAAGCGACGGATGATGACGGCCTGAAACAGCGCCATCGAAACACCAACCAACCCGAGCGATATTCCCACCATGCGGCTGTCCCAACCATATTGGATAGGTGCGAAAAACGACCAGCTGGACGGGTAAACATTCCCCGCCAGTGCCCAGAGGAAATAGATCAAGGCGACCGGCAAAATGCCCTTGATATGGCCAAGCGAGGCGAATGCGCCGAGCGGATTGGCCCTTTTCCATTCAAAGGGGCGCTGTTTCTCCTTTGCCATGGTTTCGGGGAAAACCAGCCAGCCGTAAATGCCGTTCGCGAAAGCCAAACCGGCTGCGACAAAAAAGGGTACGCGCGGGCCAAAATCACCAAGAAATCCGCCAACCACCGGACCCAAGATAAAGCCCATGCCAAAGGCTGCGCCGACTTTGCCAAAGCTGGCGGCGCGATTGTCCGTGCTCGACATGTCGGCCATGGCGGCATTTGCGGGTCCGAAAATCGCGCCCAATCCACCAGCAATCGCACGTCCCACAAACAGCCAGCCGATGTTGGGCGCCAGCCCCATCAGCAGAAAGTCCAAACCGAAAGAGAATAGGGACACCAAAAAAACCGGACGGCGGCCAAAGCGGTCACCCAAATTGCCGACCGTCGGCATCAGCAAAACCTGAAACAGCCCATAGGTTGCACCAATCCAAGCCCCGATCCGCGCTGCTTCGGCGGCGTCAACATCAGCGAGATGTCGGATCAGGTCGGGCAGCACAGGCATGATGATGCCGAAACCCATCGAGTAAATGAGCACAGTCAGTAGCACGAAACGCGTCGCGCGTTTCTGGATGGCGGGGTCCATCGACATGAGTGCGCCTTGTCAGCGGGTGTAACCTTTGTCCATGTTTATTGCATCTGATGAGGGGCTTGCGCTAAGTAAGGCTTCTGGGTGAGGAGCAGAGCATGTCGGACGAAATCGAAAAGGCCGCGGAACCGGAAAATGTTGAAGCAACTTCTGCTCCGCCAGTTACCCCAACTGTTGAACCTATCGACACCAATATAGTAGCGCGACCGTCGGACTGGACCGGCAAATTGGTGCTCGTAATGTCGATTGCCGCCGCGCTTTGGGGGCTGCTGGGCCCTATAGGTGCCGGCTGGGGATTGTGGGACTGGAGAAGTGGCCTCACTGGGCTGCAATACTCATTCTTCCTGGCCGTTGCGGCACTTTTGCTCGGTCTGTTTTTTGGCTGGTGGCACCGGAAGAGGGCCAAAGGCAATCGCCGTTGGCTGCGCTGGACGGGGATGGCCATCGCCTTGGTCTATGCTGGTTGGATGCTGAGCTGGGTTTATACGGCACGCTCGGTGCCCGCCATTCATGACATTTCAACCGACCTTGCCGATCCGCCCCAATATCGGATGCTGGCTTTGCGACCCGATAATCTGGACGATGTGCCGGGCGTCGATGATCCCAAAATGAAGGGCATGAACCCGATGCAGCGCTGGGAACTGCTGCATAGGCAAGCCTATGGGGATGTGCGAACCGTGCGGATGACCGAACCGGTCGCCGAAGTAATAGAAAAAGCAGAGCGGCTTGCCCAGACGCGCGGTTGGGATATTGCAGTCGCAGATCCGGTCGAAGGACGGATGGAGGCAACCGCGACAACGGCGCTGTTCCGTTTCAAGGACGACGTCGTGCTCCGCGTTCGTCCGACCGAGGACGGCAAGGGCAGCGTTATCGACATGCGTTCGGTCAGCCGCGTCGGTGTCAGCGACCTCGGCGTCAATGCTAAGAGGATCCGCAAGTTCCTTGCGGATCTGTCGGGAACGGTGTCGGCGACCTGATCGCTATTTTTTCGGGGTCAGTTTGAGAAGGCGGCCTTTCTCGCCGTCTTCCAAAACCCAGACAGCGCCATCAGAGCTTTGTTCGACTTCGCGGATGCGCGCATCCATCGACCAATGGTCTGCCTTTTCGACGGTGTCGCCGTTGACTTTGACCCGAACAAGCGCTTCGCCGCCCAATCCGCCGATGAACAGCGAGCCCTTCCATGCGGGGAAGAGGTCGCCATTGTAATACATCAGGCCACCCGGTGAAATGGCGGGATCCCAGAACGCCTTGGGCGCTTCGAAACCATCACCGGGCTTGTGGTCGGGGATGTCGCGGCCGTCATAATGGTTGCCGTTCGAAACTTTGGGATAGCCATAATTGGCGCCGCGTTTGACCAGATTTAGTTCGTCACCATGACGGGGTCCCATTTCCTGGTTCCACAATTGCCCCTTGTCATCAAAGGTCAGGCCAAGCGGGTTGCGGTGGCCGAGTGACCAGATTTGCGACTTCACCGGATTGCTTGCGTCGTAAAAAGGATTGTCTTTCGGAATGCTTCCATCGGGGAAAATGCGCAGCACCTTGCCCAGATTGGAATTCATATCCTGCGCCGGATCAAATTTCTGCCGTTCTCCCGAGGCGATAAACAGATATTTGCCGTCGGGCGAAAAAGCCAGGCGGTGGCCATAATGGCCGCGCCCTTCGACTTTGGGCGCTTGCCGCCAAATCACCTTCACATCTTTAAGCGTTGGTTCGCCATTTTCGGAATCGAGTTTGGCCGACGCAACCGCTGCGCCATATCCGCCTTCGCCTGCTTCGGCATAGCTGAGATAGATTGTGCGATTGTTGGCAAAGTCCGGATGCAGAACAACATCGCCCAAACCGCCCTGACCGCCATAGGCCACATTGGGCACACCTTTGACTTCGACGACTGGGCCTTCGGATTCCCAAAGGATCAATTTGCCACCCTTTTCGGTGATCAAGGCTTGATTAAATTCTGGCAAAAACGTCATTGCCCAAGGTTCGTTGAATGTTGCGATCTCGGTAGCGACGAATGGCTTGGGGTCGGTGGATACTTCAGCGTTGCTGGTTGAAGGGGCGCAAGCAACTGCAATAAGGCTGACGGTGGTCAAACTGAAGGCACGCAACATGGGGGGGCTCCTCTTATATTCCGGCGACTAGATGCGAATGGAACGCAACTTTGGCAAGAGGGTTGCATTTCACCTCGCCGCCGACTAGATGGGGTTTATCCCGACATTGCGAAACACTGAAGGGGCTGGCGCCGAAAGGGGCCGGCGCAATCGGCCATTCGCTTTGTCATCGACTGTTTTGGAACACCATGCCCGATTTGACAAAGCTTGCCGCACTCATCGCACCTGAAGCCGAAGCTCTAGGTTTCGATCTGGTGCGCGTGGCCTGGTTTGATCGCGGCGCGGAAGGTTCCGATGAGCCGACATTACAGGTGATGGCGGAGCGACCGGAAACGGGCCAGCTTGTTATCGATGATTGTGCCGCACTGTCGCACCGGATCTCGGACCTGTTTGATGAGCTGGACCCGATCGAAGAGGCCTATCGGCTCGAAGTCAGCTCCCCGGGCATCGATCGCCCTCTGACCCGGCTGAAGGACTTTGCCGAGTGGGCAGGGCATGAAGCCAAAATCGAGGCAATCGAGCCTATTGAAAACCAGAAAAGGTTTCGCGGTGAACTTGCAGGCGTCGACGGCGAAGTGGTTTCGATAACCGATCGTACTGGCGCCACCCACGCAATTGCCTTTTCCAATATATATTCCGCCAAGCTGGTCTTGACAGACCGGCTGATTGCGTCGACTGCGCCGCTCAACAGCGCTGGGGCCGATGCAATTGAAGAAGAAACTCCAGACGACGTACAGGAAGACTAAGCTATGGCCAATCCGATAGCCGCCAACAAGGCAGAACTGCTTGCTATCGCCAACGCAGTTGCCAGCGAAAAGATGATCGACAAGGCGATCGTCGTCGAAGCACTTGAAGAAGCGATCCAGCGCGCAGCGCGGGCCCGCTATGGTGCCGAAAACGACATTCGCGCAAAACTAGATACGCAGACTGGCGACCTTCGCCTGTGGCGCGTTGTTGAGGTTGTTGAAGTGGTCGAAGACTATTTCAAGCAGGTCGATATCAAGCAGGCCGAAAAGCTGCAAAAGGATGCCAAGGTTGGCGATTTCA
This sequence comes from Sphingomonadales bacterium, assembly GCA_016707885.1. Lineage (GTDB taxonomy): Bacteria > Pseudomonadota > Alphaproteobacteria > Sphingomonadales > Sphingomonadaceae > Sphingorhabdus_B. The sequence goes on along the minus strand of JADJGU010000006.1, from coordinate 22,741 downwards.
TCGTCGATCCGCTGCCCCCCGTTGATCTGGGCCGTATCGACGCGCAGTCGGCAAAGCAGGTCATCTTCCAGAAGGTTCGCGATGCTGAGCGCGAGCGCCAGTTTGAAGAATTCAAGGATCGCTCGGGCGAAATCATCACCGGCGTGGTCAAGTCGGTCGAATTCGGCCATGTCGTTGTCGACCTTGGCCGTGCTGAAGGCGTTATCCGCCGTGACCAGCAGATCCCGCGCGAAGTGGTGCGCCCTGGTGACCGCGTCCGCGCGCTGATCCTAAAGGTTGTGCGCGAAAATCGCGGCCCGCAAATCCTGCTCAGCCGTGCGCATCCCGACTTCATGAAGAAGCTTTTCGCGCAGGAAGTGCCTGAAATTTATGATGGCATCATCGAAATCAAGGCTGCTGCCCGCGATCCGGGTAGCCGCGCCAAGATTGGCGTGATCAGCTATGACAGCTCGATCGACCCTGTCGGTGCATGCGTCGGGATGAAGGGCAGCCGCGTACAGGCCGTCGTGCAGGAAATGCAGGGCGAAAAGATCGACATCATCCCCTGGTCGGAAGATGCAGCAACCTTCGTCGTCAACGCGCTTCAGCCCGCGCAGGTCAGCCGCGTGCTGATCGACGAGGAAGAAGGCCGCATCGAGGTTGTCGTTCCCGACGACCAACTGAGCCTTGCCATCGGCCGTCGTGGCCAGAATGTCCGTCTCGCCAGTCAGCTGACCGGTCGCGCGATCGACATCATGACCGAGGCAGAATCGAGCGAGAAGCGCCAGAAGGAATTTGTCGAGCGTTCGGAAATGTTCCAGCAGGAACTTGATGTCGATGAAACGCTCGCGCAGCTTCTGGTTGCCGAAGGCTTTAGCGAACTCGAAGAAGTGGCCTATGTGGCGCTTGAGGAAATCGCTGGCATCGAAGGTCTGGACGATGAACTGGCGGAAGAACTCCAAAGTCGTGCCGTTGAAGCTCTTGAACGCAAGGAAGAGGCCGCACGTGCTGAACGCCGTGAACTGGGTGTTGAAGACGCGCTTGCCGAACTTCCCCACCTCACCGAAGCGATGCTCGTCACATTGGGTAAAGCTGGTATCAAGACGCTGGATGATTTGGCCGATCTAGCGACCGACGAACTCATCCAGAAGGGCCGTGGCGAACAGCGTCGCAGCGACAACCGTCGTACGCGTACCGAAGAAAAGCCCGGTATCCTTGCAGTCTTTGGGCTGAACGAAGAACAGGGCAACGAAATCATCATGGCTGCCCGTGCGCATTGGTTCGAAGATGAAGATGGCGCAACTGCGCCAGGGTTTGAAGAGGAGGACGCCGTTGTCGCGGAAGACTCCCAATGAGGATCCACATACTCCCGTAAGGAAGTGCATATTGAGCGGGGAGCGGGTGCCACAGCACCTGCTCATCCGGCTTGCGCTTGGCCCTGATGGGCAGGTTGCTCCCGATATCCATGGCAAAGCCCCAGGTCGAGGCGCGTGGATCGGTGTGCCATATGACGAACTTGTGCAGGCGCAGGCCAAAGGAAAACTTGCCGGGCAGCTCAAACGGACTTTGAAGGCCGAAAAAATAGATTGCCCGGACGATCTGGCTGAGCGCATTCGAAGCAATCTGGAAAAGGCGACGCTCGACCGGCTTGGACTGGAGGCGAGAGCATCAAATCTGGTTGCCGGTGCTGAAAAAGTCGATGCAGCGGCCAGATCCGGCGCTGTGGCGCTTTTGCTCCATGCTGCGGATGCCAGCGTCGACGGCGCATCAAAACGCGATCAAAGTTGGCGCGTAGGAGAAGGCGAAGAAGGCAGCGGCAAGGCGGGTGTCAAACTTCCCGTTGACCGCGACGCCCTTTCGGCGGCATTGGGGCGCGGAAACGCCGTGCATGTCGCAATAACCGACGAACATGCAGCGGACCGGGTGAAACATCACCTCGACCGCTGGCTTTATTTTATCGGATGCAGTATCGCGCCCGGCGCCGCTTCAGCGGATGCCCGTGCAAATGCGGCATCCCGCAATGCGAATAGTTAAAGGCAAGGTCTGTTCTAATGAGTGATGATACCGAAAACAAACCGACACTGGGTCGCAAGCCTCTGGGGCTGAAGCGTGCCGTGGAGTCGGGCGAAGTGAAGCAGACCTTTAGCCATGGCCGCACCAACAAGGTGGTGGTCGAGGTGAAGCGCAAGAAGCTTGTTGGCAAACCCGGCTATGCTGCCGAAGCCGAAGTGGCACCTCCGCCACTTCCACCTCCGCCGCCTCCTGCGGCAGCTGCCCCCCGGCCAAAGCCGGTTTCCGAAGCGGATTCGATGCTTTCGCGGCAGGAGCGTCAGGCGCTGTTGCTTCGTCAGGCGGAAGAAGCACGTCTTGCGATGCTCGAAGAAAATCGCCGTCGTGAAGAGGAAGAGCGCGCACGCCAGAATGAAGAAGAGCGTCGCCGCGCCGAGGAAAATCGTAAGCAAGAGACTGAGAGCCCCAAGGCTGCAGCTGTCGAAGCTGCGCCAATGGAAGAAGCTCCGGCCGCCGCCGATGACGGTGCATCGCCGCCTCCGCCGCGCCGCTTTACGCCGGTTGAAGCACCCAAGCGTCCTGCACCTGCGCCTGTCGAACGTGAAGAGGCCAAGGATCACAAAAAGCCTCCACAAAAACCGACACGTGATCGCACCGACAACCGCCGCCAGTCAGGCAGGCTGACCGTTACCCGTGCACTGGACGACGATGAAGGAGCCCGCGCCCGTTCGCTCGCCGCATTGAAGCGCGCGCGTGAAAAGGAACGTCGTTCGCACATGTCGGGCATGCAACGCGATGCGCAGCCGAAGCAGTCGCGCGACGTCATCGTTCCCGAAGCGATCACCGTGCAGGAATTGGCCATTCGCATGGCCGAAAAGGGCAGCGATTTGGTGAAGGCCTTGTTCAAGATGGGCATGCCGGTCACGCTGACGCAGACAATCGATCAGGATACGGCAGAACTGCTGGTTACGGAATTCGGTCACAATATCAACCGCGTGTCTGATTCAGACGTCGACATCATCAATGACGAAGATGTTGATGTCCCCGAAACATTGAAGCCGCGTCCACCAGTCGTGGCTGTCATGGGCCATGTCGATCATGGTAAGACCTCGCTGCTCGATGCTTTGCGCGGTGCCAATGTCCAGTCGGGTGAAGCTGGCGGCATTACCCAGCATATCGGCGCCTATCAGGTGAAGACCAAGGGCGGTGACACGATCACCTTCCTAGACACGCCGGGCCACGAAGCTTTCACGGAAATGCGTGCACGTGGCGCGATGGTTACCGACATCATCATATTGGTAGTAGCGGCGGATGACGGCATCATGCCGCAGACGATTGAGGCCATCAATCACGCCCGCTCGGCCAATGTTCCGATGATTGTTGCTATCAACAAATGCGACAAAGATGGAGCCAACCCGCAGCGCATCCGCGAACGACTCCTCGAACATGAAGTTGTTGTCGAAAAGATGGGCGGTGAAGTTCAGGACGTCGAAATCTCGGCGCTGAAAAAAACCGGTCTCGATGACCTGCTCGAAAAACTGGCGTTGCAGGCTGAACTCATGGAACTCAGCGCCAATCCTGACCGTTCGGCCGAAGCCATTGTGGTTGAAGCCAAGCTGGATAAGGGCCGCGGTGCCGTCGCAACACTGCTGATCAAACGCGGCACGCTGCGCACTGGCGACGTTCTGGTTGTCGGCGAAGAATCGGGTAAGGTCCGCGCGCTAATCAACGACAAGGGACAGCAGATCAAGGAAGCCACACCGTCAATGCCTGTCGAGGTCCTTGGTCTTGGCGGCGTTCCCAAGGCTGGCGACGTTTTGACTGTGGTCGAAAATGAAGCCCGTGCCCGTGAAGTGGCGGCCTATCGTAAGGAGCAGGCGAAACTGAAGCGAACGACGCAGGCTCCAGTTACGGTGGACAATATGTTCTCGTCATTGGCTGCCAATCGCGCGAAAGAATTTGCCGTTGTCATCAAAGCTGACGTGCAGGGTTCGGTTGAAGCAATTATCAACGCGTTGAACAAGATTTCGACCGACGAAATCAAGGTTCGCGTTCTGCAATCAGGCGTGGGTGCCATCACCGAAAGCGACGTAACGCTGGCCAACGCGACCAAGGCGCCGATCATCGGCTTCAACGTCCGTCCGAATGCTAAGGCACGCGAGATTGCGCAGCGCGAAAAGACACGGTTCAAATATTTCGATGTGATCTATCACCTCACCGAAGATGTCGCCAAGGAAATGGCGGGTATCCTCGGTCCCGAAATCATCGAAACCGTGGTTGGCCGTGCCGAAATCAAGGATGTGTTCAACGCGGGCAAGAAGGACAAGGCCGCTGGCTTGCTCGTCCTCGAAGGCCATATCCGGAAGGGCTATCACACGCGCCTTACCCGCGAAGACGTTATCGTTTCGAAGACCGTCATTGCCTCGTTGCGTCGTTTCAAGGACGATGTCGACGAAGTTCGTGCCGGCCTCGAATGCGGTGTCGTGCTTCAGGATACCAACGACATCAAGGCGGGCGATATGCTCGAAATCTTTGAAGTCGAGGAGCGTGAACGGACGCTGTGACGGAGTTCCTTGGAAAGGGCGGTGCGCATGTTGATCTGATGGGGGCGGAGTTTGTTGACTTCGATCCCGTCAGCGAAACCATCACCATGCGCTTCAACGCGCCGGACAGCTTCATAACTGGGCGTGGCGGCGTGCAGGGCGGATTGGTGGCCGGTTTCCTTGATGAAGCGATGGGCTGGGCTCATGTTCAGGCAACCGGTGGAACCGAAGCACCGCTCAATCTCGAAATTTCGATGACATTGCTGAAGCTCATCCCTGCTGGATCCTTGATGGGCAAAGGCAGAGTAGTACGCCGTGGTCGACGCGTGATATTCCTCGAAGGCGAACTTTGGGACGAGAGCTGGACAACGCTCTACGCGCGTTCAACCTCCACGGCTATTCCAACGCCCATACCTGGTGGGGCCAGCTAATGGCACGCCACAACGAAACCCCCGAAGGCCGCTCGGTCCGCTTGCTGCGGGTGGGGGAACAGTTCCGTCATATCCTCTCGGAACTGCTGGCGCGCGGCGATGTGCATGATGATATACTCACCAGCCACAGCGTAAGCATCACCGAAGTGCGTCTATCTCCCGACCTTCGGCATGCAACGGTATTTGTGAAGTCGTTACTCGGGGCAGATGAGGAAGAGGTGCTCAAAGCGTTGAGGACCAATACGGCTTTCCTGCAGCGCGAAGTCGCATCGCGGGTCCGCTTGAAATATGCGGCAAAGCTCAAATTTTTGGCCGATGAAAGTTTTGACGAAGCCAGCCATATCGAAAAATTACTGTCGAATCCGCACGTCGTTCAGGATCTGGGGTCAGACGACGCCGCCTGATAGTATTGCTTGGATATTTTAGCCGGGCAGTAACTTTGTCCGAATGGTAATCGCCACCTTTTTTCCGACGACGAGCGAATAGGCCGTCATTCCGAAATCTTTGCGATTGATTGTTGTAACGCCGGTCAACCGCATGGATTCTTTGCCGACCGAACTGGCAGGGGCGGAGGAGAAAGACACATTCAACGTGACCGGGCGGGTAACTCCCCGCGCTGTCAGATTGCCATGGACTACGCCCGATGTGGTGCTCGTCATCGCAAGTTGTGTGCCCTGAAAACGCACCGTTGGATATTTGCCGACGTTGAAGAAATCCGGGCCTTTCAGCCTTTTGGTTGTGACATTATCGTCTGCCTTTAACTGAGTGGCGTCTATCGACACGTCGAGATTGATCTGATCCATGCGATCTGGTGACAGAACCACGCTGCCACGAAGTGCCGGGAACATCGCTTTGCGGTTTCCTATACCCAGGAAAGATACCTTGGCATCGACAGAGCTTGCCACCGGGTCAATAGAATAGCGGTAATTTGGTGCTGCCAAAGCAGCGCTTGTTGCAAACAGCACAGCTGCTGCCAGCGACCAGCCTGTCGCTTTCCACTGCATTTTTGCACTCCTTTTATGCGTCCCTTCAGCAACCATGGCAGATAGCGGTTGTGCTCGTCCAGTAGGGACTATTAAGTATGCGCGATGGCTAAGCTGTATTTCTATTACTCCTCCATGAACGCCGGAAAATCGACCACTTTGCTGCAGGCCGATTTCAACTATCGTGAGCGCGGAATGGCCACGATGGTCTGGACGGCAGCGCTCGATGACCGTTATGGGCAGGGCTATGTGACCTCGCGCATCGGTTTGCAGACGGAGGCGCAGAAATTTTCGCCCGAAACCGATTTGTGGACCGACATAGTATCAGAGCATCAACGCAACCATCTCGCCTGTATACTAATCGACGAAGCGCAATTTCTGTCGCGTGAACAGGTGCTGCAATTGGCACGCATTGCCGATGAAGCCGGCATACCGGTGCTGTGTTATGGTTTGCGAACAGATTTCGCAGCCGAACTGTTTCCCGGCTCGGCGGCGTTGCTCGGTATTGCCGACGCTTTGGTTGAATTGAAGGCTGTCTGTCATTGCGGGCGCAAGTCGACGATGAACTTGCGTGTCGATGCAGAGGGGCATGCCGTCATCGACGGGAATCAGACCGAAATTGGGGGAAATGACCGTTATATTTCCATGTGCCGCCGCCATTTCATGGAGGCGCGAAGGGAGGCAGCTGCTCATTCAGGGTTAAGCTTTGAAACGGCATGAACCTGTTCGGAGGTTTTCATGATGCCAAAACATTATTTGTCAGCCATCGTCGGCGCGCTGGTTCTGACGACATCAGCTGCTCCAGCTTATGCCGGGAAGGCGAAGGGATGGGAAGAATATGGCGTTGACGCCAGCATAGCGTTTCCCAATCATGGCGGAATTCGCAATTTTGAGGCCAATGAAGAGCGCGGATTGTGGATAGAAGATCGTCAGCGCCGTTGGTATTATGCGAAGTTCATCGGCAATTGCCGAGGAATCGACTATGCGAATGGAATCGCGTTTGACACGCGCGGATCGTCGTCTTTTGACCGATTTGGGGCGATAGCCGTAAACGGCGACTATTGTTTGATCGAAAGCCTGGTTACCGCTGAAAAGCCGTTGCCGCGCAAGGAACGCTTGAAACTGCGCAAAGACGTTAGGTCTGAAGCGAAGAGAGCTGTCGCGCCGAAAGATTGACACTCTGCCTGCGCATCCCCAATGCGAGGCCATGAACGAAGATCCACTCAAACTTAGCACGGTGCTCGAAAATGGTGATCTTCGTCTTGAGCCGCTTACCGAGCAACACCGCGAGGTAATGCGAGAAGCCTGTGCTGAAGATTTGGCGATCTGGGAGATCTATGCGATTTCCTATGGTCCAGATCATTTCGATGCGAGTTTTGACGGGCTGCTGACAAATTCAACGCGTCTTCCGCTGGCCGTGCTGGTTGATGGGAAAGTTGCAGGCATGACATGCTGGATAGATACTGATCCAATGCGGAAGAGTTCTGAGATCGGTAATACCTATATTCGTCCCAAATTCCGCGGCGGAGCAGTCAATGGTGCGATGAAGCACTTACTCTTCGCTCATGGCTTCGCTTGTGGCTTGAAGCGCATCCAAATGACCGTCGATGTTCGCAACGAGCGGTCGCAAGCGGCTTGCCGGAAGGTTGGTGCGAGTTTTGAAGGCGTGATCCGTAATCACATGATCACCTGGAACGGATATGAGCGTGACAGCGCCGTGTTTTCGGTAGTGGAACGTGACCGTGAACGGCTCGGGCTATGACGCCTTTGCGCGCAACGACGTAGCATCGTGCTTAGCGGTTGGATTATCCTTGATAAGCCATTGGGGCTTGGTTCCACACAGGCTGTGGCGGCAGTCAAACGCAATTTCCGTGAGGCTGGTCTTGGCAAAATGAAGGTCGGTCATGGCGGTACGCTTGATCCGTTGGCAACCGGTGTGCTGCCAATTGCATTGGGGGAGGCAACCAAATTGTGCGGAAGGATGCTGGATGCGTCGAAGCAATATGATTTCACGATAGCATTTGGCACCGAAACCGACGGCCTTGATGCAGAAGGGGAGGTTGTTGCGCGCTCTGAGCATCGACCAACGCCGAAGGATATCGAGGCGGTGCTCCCGATGTTTACGGGTGTCATAGAGCAGATTCCGCCAGCATATTCGGCAATCAAAATCGACGGCAAACGGGCCTATGACCGGGCGAGAGCAGGCGAGAAAATCGATATGAAAGCGCGACAGGTGGTCATCCACTCACTCTGCGTCTCTGCCTCTCCAGATGAACCAAAATTACTCTCACCGAGACGCGAAGACGCGGGCGAAGTCGAGGCAGTAACCTTGTCGGCTGACGTATCCAAAGGAACTTACATCCGCGCGCTGGCACGTGACATCGCTTATGCGCTGGGCACGGTCGGCCATGTCTCCATGCTGCGCCGCACCCGTGCGGGGCCGTTCGCGCTCGACAACGCGATTTCGCTGGACAAACTCAACGAAATTGGTAAGGGCGCGCCTGCAAAAGACATTATCTTGCCGTTGGAGGCAGGGCTGGTCGACATCCCGGCTCTTGATCTCTCCCCGGATGCGGCAAAGGCGATCCAACAGGGTCGCGTCTTAACCGGGGTTGCCACGAAAGATGGGCTGTATTGGGCGCGAGACGCAGAAATGCGTGCCTTGGCGCTGGTAGAGCAAATCGACGGTGAATTGAAAGCCGTTCGTGGCTTCAACCTTTAAAATAAGATGTTCGAAGGAAAAACATGTCTATTACTGCTGAACGCAAAGCCGAAGTCATCAAGGACAACGCCCAGGGCCAAGGCGACACCGGTTCACCGGAAGTCCAGGTTGCAATCCTCACCGATCGCATCAACACCCTGACCGCACACTTCAAGAGCCACCACAAGGATAACCATTCGCGTCGTGGTCTGCTCCAGATGGTCAACAAGCGTCGCTCGCTGCTCGATTATCTGAAGCGCAAGGATGTATCGCGCTACAATGCGCTCATCGCCAAGCTCGGCTTGCGTAAATAAGAAATTGCGAAGCGGCCCCATCTGCGGGCCGCTTTTGCTTTAAGGGGCGGGTTCGCATTTCGGCGGGCCCGGCCATAGGGGCAAACAAGCGCCCCAACCGGTCCGGGCCGGAGATCCCGGAAAACAGGAGGCCCCTTTGCGCAATTGGGCGCGAAGGCATCTCAAGGAAAATCTATGTTTGATGTGAAAAATGTATCAATCGAGTGGGGCGGACAAACCCTGACACTCGAAACGGGCAAGGTTGCCCGCCAGGCTGACGGCGCGGTCATCGCGACGCTTGGCGAAACTGTTGTTCTTTGCGCGGTTACCGCGGCAAAGTCGGTGAAGGAAGGCCAGGATTTCTTCCCGCTCACCGTTCACTATCAGGAAAAATATTCGGCTGCAGGCCGCATTCCCGGTGGCTTCTTCAAGCGTGAACGCGGTGCCACCGAAAAGGAAACGCTGGTTTCGCGCCTGATCGACCGTCCGGTCCGTCCGCTTTTCCCTGAAGGTTTCTACAATGAGATCAACGCTATCGCTCAGGTTCTGAGCTATGATGGCCAGAATGAACCCGATATCCTTGCCATGGTTGCTGCTTCGGCTGCGCTAACCATTTCGGGCGTTCCCTTCATGGGCCCCATTGGCGCTGCGCGCGTCGGCTACCTGAACGGCGAATATATCCTCAACCCGACCGACGAACAGGTTGCCGAAGGCGATCTCGATCTGGTTGTTGCTGCAACTTATGATGCAGTGATGATGGTTGAATCCGAGGCAAACGAGCTTTCGGAAGAAGTCATGCTCGGTGCCGTCCTGTTTGCGCATGATGCGTGCAAGGAAGTCGTCAAGGCGATCGTGAAGCTGGCTGAAAAGGCTGCCAAGGATCCTTGGGAAATGGCCGAACAGGCTGATCTCTCGGCTGCCAAGGACAAGCTGAAGAAGCTGATCGGCAAGGATATCGCCGCTGCTTACAAGCTGACCGACAAATCGGCGCGTTCGAACGCGTTGAACGAAGCCCGTGCCAAGGCGAAGGAAGCGTTTAGCGACGCAACCCCGCAGGACCAGATGGCTGCAAACAAGCTGATGAAGAAGCTTGAAGCTGAAATCGTCCGCGGCGCGATCCTGAAGGATGGCACCCGCATCGATGGTCGTTCGACCACGCAGATTCGCCCGATTCTGGCTGAGACACACTTCCTGCCGCGTGCACATGGTTCGTGCCTGTTCACGCGCGGTGAAACGCAGACCATCGCAACCTGCACCTTGGGCACCAAGGATGCGGAACAGATGGTTGATGGCCTCAACGGCCTGTCATACCAAAACTTTATGCTGCACTATAACTTCCCTCCTTATTCGGTGGGCGAAGTTGGCCGCTTTGGCGCGCCGGGCCGTCGTGAAGTCGGCCATGGCAAGCTGGCATGGCGTGCTCTGCACCCCGTGCTGCCGAGCAAGGATGAATTTCCTTACACCATCCGCCTGACCAGCGACATCACCGAATCGAACGGTTCGTCGTCGATGGCGTCGGTGTGCGGTGGGTCGCTGGCCATGATGGACGCGGGTGTTCCCATCGCACGTCCGGTTTCGGGCATCGCCATGGGCCTGATCCTCGAAGGCAAGGATTTCACCGTCCTTTCGGACATCCTTGGTGACGAGGATCATCTCGGCGACATGGATTTCAAGGTTGCCGGCACGTCCGAAGGCATCACCACGATGCAGATGGACATCAAGATTGCCGGGATTACCCGTGAAATCTTTGAAGCTGCCCTGAACCAGGCGAAGGAAGGCCGTGCGCATATCCTTGGCGAAATGGCGAAGGCGCTGGGTTCGGCCCGTACCGAACTGTCCGATTATGCTCCGCGCATCGAAACGATGCAGATCGATAAGTCGAAGATCCGCGACATCATCGGTACCGGCGGCAAGGTGATCCGCGAAATTGTCGCCACCACTGGCGCGAAAGTCGACATCGATGATGAAGGCCTGATCAAGATTTCGTCGAGCGACCTTTCGCAGATCGAAGCCGCGCGCAAGTGGATTTCGGGTATCGTCGAAGAAGCTGAAGTCGGCAAGGTCTATGACGGCAAGGTCGTCAACATCGTCGATTTCGGTGCGTTTGTGAACTTCATGGGTGGCAAGGACGGCCTCGTCCATGTCAGCGAAATGAAGAATGAGCGCGTCGAAAAGCCGACCGATGTTGTCAGCGAAGGCATGGACGTCAAGGTCAAGGTTCTCGAAATCGATCCGCGTGGCAAGGTTCGCCTGTCGATGCGTCTGGTCGACCAGGAAACCGGTGCCGAACTCGAAGACACTCGTCCGCCGCGCGAACCCCGTGAGCCCAGAGGCGACCGCGGTGATCGCGGTGACCGTGGCCCGCGCCGCGATCGTGGTGATCGCAATGATCGCGGTCCGCGTCGTGACGGTGGCAGCCGTGGTCCGCGTCGCGAGCGCTCCGAAGGTGGAGAAGGCGGCGATCCGAACCATGTTCCGGATTTTCTGAAGGATTGATCTTCAGATATAAGTTACAGGAAGGGCCGCTTTTGCGGCCCTTTTTCTTAGCGATACCGGACTGCGTGTGGACCGGTTCATCGCCGATACAGACCGAGAGATAAAGAACGCGCAAAAGCCTTGGCGACAGCGCCAAGTGTCATTAAGGGATGCCCATGCAGAAGAAAATCCTAACGCTCATCGTCCTTGGCCTGTCCGCGACACTCCTTGCAGGTTGCTCGTCTTTGGGGTTGGGAGGCGGCGGCGTCAAAGGCGGTGACACCCGCTATGTCGCCCGCGACGTCACGACATTATACAATGCGGCGAAGGAAAAGCTCGACCGGCAGCAGTACCAGCTTGCGGCGGCTCTTTTCGACGAAGTAGAGCGCCAGCACCCCTATTCGCCTTGGGCACGCCGCGCGCAACTGATGAGCGCGTTCAGCTATTACATGGGTCAGAAATATAACGAGTCGATTTCGTCAGCACGACGCTTCCTGTCGATTCATCCGGGCAATAAAGATGCCCCTTACGCCTATTACCTGATTTCGCTCTGCTATTATGAGCAGATCAGCGACGTAACCCGTGACCAAAAAATTACCCAGCAGGCATTGTCAGCATTGGGTGAAGTCCAGCGTCGCTATCCGAACAGCCGCTATGCCGCAGACGCTGGCCTGAAGATTGACCTTGTCCGCGACCATCTGGCAGGCAAGGAAATGGAGATTGGTCGCTTTTACCAGCGTCGCGCGCTGTGGCTTGCCGCCAGCCTTCGTTTCCGGGAAGTGGTCGACAAATATGATACCACCACCCACGCTCCCGAGGCGCTTTATCGCCTGACTGAAAGCTATCTGGCGCTTGGCGTGCCGGAAGAGGCGAAGAAGTCTGCTGCCGTTCTCGGTGCCAACTATCCCGGAAACAAATGGTACCAGCGCGCTTACGACCTGATGCAGAAGCACGCATCGGGCGCGTGATCCGCAAGGGGGCAAGCACTTTATGCTGACGGGTCTGTCGATCCGCGACGTGGTGCTGATAGAGTCGCTCGACCTCGAGTTTGATTCAGGCTTGGGCGTGCTGACGGGCGAAACCGGGGCCGGCAAATCAATATTGCTCGATGCATTGGGGCTGGCCCTTGGCATGCGTGCCGATAGCGGGCTTGTGCGCGCTGGTGCCGAACGGGCGCAAGTGACCGCCAGCTTTGAAGCACCTTTTGCGGGTAGTAATCTGGCGTCTGTCCTCTCAGACAATGAAATTGAGATCGAAGGCGGTGAAGCACTCATGATCCGGCGCTCGGTGCGCGCAGATGGTGGAAGCAAAGCATTCATCAACGACCAGCCTTGCTCGGCGGCATTACTGCGTGAAGTTGGCGCCTTTTTGGTCGAAATCCACGGACAACATGATGACCGGGGCCTGCTTAATCCGCGTGGACATCGGGCCTTGCTTGATGCCTTCGGGCGTTGTGACACAGCTTTGATCGCTGCACATTTTGCAAAATGGCAGGAAGCGAAACTGCGCTTGGAAGCAGCACGTGAAGCCTTGGAAAATTCAACGCGCGATCGTGAATGGCTTGAGCATGCCGTTGCCGAACTCCAAAAATTCGCACCCGAAGAGGGTGAAGAGGAGCAACTCGCCACCGAACGCACCGACATGCAGAAAGGCGAGCGCATCGCCGAAGATTTGCGCGCTGTCCTCGAAGCTTTTGAAGGATCGGAAAGTGGATTGGCGAAGCTCCGCAGCGCCGCGCGCAAGCTTGACCGCGTGGCAACCGAGCATCCTCTCCTCGCCGAAGCCCTGACAGCATTGGACCGCGCGGTAATCGAAGCCAGCGAGGCGGAAGACAAGCTCATCGCCGCGACGCAGGCGTTGAGTTTCGATCCCGAGCGTCTTGATGCCATAGAGGTGCGTTTGTTCGATCTGCGCGGATTGGCGCGCAAGCATGGCGTGCAGCCCGAAGCATTGGCAGGATTGACCGAGGAACTGGCCGCGAAACTTGACGCGATAGAAGCAGGTGGAGAAGGCTTGGCCAAGCTTGAAGCTGAAGTTGCTGCCTGTGCAGCGGCCTATATGGATGCGGCAAAGTCGGTTTCTACACGGCGCGCCGATGCCGCCAAACGTCTGGACAAGGCTGTCGCTGCCGAGTTGGCTCCGTTGAAACTCGATGCAGCGCAATTCCAGACTGCGGTGGAAATATTGCCCGAAGATCGCTGGACTGCGTCGGGAATGGATAGAGTAGAATTCCTCATTTCAACCAATCCCGGCGCGCCCTTTGCACCCTTGGCGAAAATTGCGTCAGGGGGCGAATTGTCGCGCTTTATTCTCGCGCTCAAAGTCGCTCTGGCGGAAGAAGGCGGGGCTGCGACGATCATTTTTGACGAGATTGACCGTGGCGTTGGCGGTGCGGTGGCTTCGGCCATTGGTGAGCGGCTGTCGCGCCTTGCCGGCGCTGGCAAGCAGCTGCTCGCCGTGACGCATAGCCCGCAGGTCGCAGCCAAGGGACAGGCACATTATTTCATCGCCAAATCGAGCGAAGGCACCGTGACGCGCACCGGGGTCGTGCGACTAGACCCCGAAGGCCGCCGTCAGGAAATTGCCCGGATGCTCTCGGGCACAGAAGTTACCGACGAGGCACGGGCGCAGGCTGCCCGGCTGATGGAGGGAGTGTGAGCGAGGTCGACACCCTCTCAGAAGTCGATGCCGCAACCGAATTGATGCGTCTGGCAAAGGCGATTGCGCATCATAACAAGCTGTACCATGCCCATGACGCGCCCGAGATTTCGGATGCCGACTTCGATGCGCTGGTGCGGCGGAATAACGAGCTTGAGGCGGCGTTTCCGCATCTGGTGCGCGCGGACAGCCCCAATGCGCAGGTCGGCGCCGCGGTTGAGACCTCACCACTCAGCAAGGTGACGCACGCCAAGCGGATGATGAGCCTCGACAACGCCTTCGCCGATGAAGATGTCGAGGATTTCGTGGCGCGTGTGCGGCGCTTTCTGAACCTGTCGGCAGATACGCCCGTCGCGCTGACGGTAGAGGACAAGATTGACGGTCTGTCCTGCTCGTTGCGCTATGAAAATGGTGAATTGGTTCGAGCAGCGACGCGCGGTGACGGGCAAGTGGGGGAGGATGTTACTGCTAACGTGCGACGATTTCTGATATCCCGCATCGCTTGAGAGGGAAGCGCCCCCGCCATCTTTGAAATTCGTGGCGAAGTCTTCATGGCGAAGGCCGATTTCGAGGCACTTAATGGGCGTCTGCTCGCCGAGGCGAACGACCCCGAAAAGGCGCGGCAGTTTGCCAACCCGCGCAATGCTGCGGCGGGATCGCTACGGCAGAAGGATCCCTCGGTAACAGCATCGCGGCCCTTGCGTTTTCTGGCGCATGGCTGGGGCGAAGTGAGTGAAATGCCGTCGGACAGCCAATATGGCGTCATGCAGGCGATTGCGGCGTGGGGCATCCCGGTTTCGCCTTTCCTGAAACCGGTCGAAGGCGCGGCGGGTGCGCTGGCGCAGTATCGCGAGATTGAACGGCTACGTGCCGACTTGCCCTATGATATTGACGGCGTGGTCTATAAGGTTGCCAGGCTAGATTGGCAGGAGCGTCTGGGCTTTGTCGCCAAGGCTCCGCGCTGGGCGATTGCCCACAAATTCCCGGCGGAGCAGGCCGAGACGACGCTCGAAGAAATCGATATCCAGGTTGGACGCACAGGCAAGCTCACGCCGGTAGGCCGGTTGAAGCCGGTGACTGTTGGTGGGGTCGTCGTCTCGAACGTGACCCTCCACAATCGCGATGAGATCGCGCGACTGGGCGTGCGTCCCGGTGATAGGGTGAAGGTGCAGCGGGCAGGGGATGTAATTCCCCAGATCGTCGAGAATCTTACCCGCGATACCGTTTTGCCGGAATATCATTTCCCCGATCATTGTCCCGAATGCGGCAGCGAAGCAGTCGCCGAGGAAGGCGAAGTTGACGTTCGCTGCACCGGTGGTCTGATTTGCCCCGCTCAACGTGTCGAGCGGCTCAAGCATTTTGTCAGCCGCGCGGCGCTGGATATCGAAGGTTTGGGCGAGAAAACTATTCAGGAATTTTTCGATCTGGGTTGGCTGCATTCGCCGGCAGATATTTTCCGCCTTAGAGAACATCGAGCCGAGATATTGGGTCGGGAGGGTTGGCAGGAAAAGTCTGTGGACAACCTGTTGAGTGCGATCGAGGGCAAAAGAACACCGGATGCTGCGCGTCTGCTGTTCGGTTTAGGCATCCGGCACGTTGGTGCCGTTACTGCGCGCGACCTGTTGAAGAACTTCCAGACACTGCCGCTCTTGCGCGAGGTGGCAACTTCGGAAGCGGGCGAGGCCGAACTCACCCAAATCGACGGCATAGGGCCGGTAGTGGCCGAGGCGCTGCGCGAATTCTTCCACGAACCCCATAATGTAGAGGTTTGGGAAGATCTGCTTCAACAGGTGTCGCCGCCCGATTATATTGTTGAGGTCAAGGCGTCGTCGGTTTCAGGCAAGACAGTTGTCTTCACAGGCGCACTCGAAACGATGAGCCGCGATGAAGCCAAGGCGCAAGCAGAAGCCTTGGGCGCGAAAGCCGCAGGTTCGGTTTCTGCGAAAACAGACCTCGTCGTGGCTGGGCCGGGAGCTGGCTCAAAACTCAAAAAGGCTCAGGAACTCGGCATTGAAGTGATTGATGAGGCTGCATGGGCAGCGATTGTCGCTGCCGCCGGTTAGTCGAACCAGCGCATCACCCCGCCGGGCATCGGCGTCCATATGCCCATCCGGACGCCCGCTTTGCGCAAAACTTCTCCAGTCCATTCGTTGCACGTAGTGTAAGCCGAGTAGTGGCCCTTGCTGTCGTAAAACAGGTTATTGGGGCCATAAGCCGGGTAGGCGGCGCTTCGTCCATCGGTAGTCAGTTGGAAAGTTGATCGTATGGACGCAATGATGCTTTGATATTGCCGTTGCGAGACAAGTAAGCGCTTGCTGTGCGGGGCAGGGCGGGGGTCGATCAGGTGATAGATATGCAGGGTTGTTTCGTCTGAGCCGATGATGGCCGATGCTATGTCTCCGCTCCGCACATCGCCCCATGTGCGCGCGTTGCGATAGACATTGCGATGGCCCCAACCGATCATCGCGTGCGTGCCATAGAGATCGATGTCGCCCAGATGTTCGGGACGGATGAGGTCTGACAGGTCTTCGCCTGCCGCGGACATCGGAACGATCAGGCTGACATGCACGCCATTGGTTTCGACAAAAATGGGAATGCCTTGATCGGGTTCCTCCCAATCGGAATTTGCCGGAATGAAGCTGCCCGCCAGTGCCGCGACGAAGTACAAGCCAATCATCAGCAGCGGCCAGCCAATCAAAGCCCTCAAAGCAGTGCCAACGCTGTTGATGCGAAACAGTTTCAAGTGTAACTATATTCCATGGCCGATTTCACCCACGTTTATGATGCTCCGCCGCCAGGCGCAAATCCGGATTGGACAATCCCGCAATCTTGGGAGGCCTTTTCGGCCGATGAGCATGCGATGTGGGACCGGCTTTTTGCGCGCCAATCCGCGATGCTGCCCGGCCGGGCGTGTGATGCTTTTATGCGCGGGATTGATGTGCTCAAACTCGAAAAGCCGGGCATTCCCGATTACCGCGAACTCAATGCGCGGCTAGTGGCAGCAACGGGCTGGCAGGTGGTGGCTGTGCCGGGTCTGGTTCCTGACGATGTATTCTTCGACCATCTTGCCAATCGGCGTTTCCCAGCGGGAAATTTCATCCGCACCCCCGAACAGCTGGATTATTTGCAAGAGCCTGATGTTTTCCACGATGTCTTCGGTCATGTGCCGATGCTCGCCGATCCGGTGTTTGCCGATTATATGGTAGCCTATGGCAAGGGTGGTCTGCGCAGCCTTGGCTTTGGCGCGCTGCACAAACTGGCCCGGCTATATTGGTATACGGTCGAGTTCGGACTGATCGAGGAGCCAGCAGGCTTGCGCATTTATGGCGCTGGCATTGTTTCGAGCTATGGCGAGAGCATCTTCTGCCTCGACGATCCGAGCCCCAACCGGATCCGGTTTGATCTTTTGCGCCTGATGCGCACCGAATATCGGATCGACGATTACCAGCAGAATTATTTTGTCATCCCGTCTCTCGAGCATCTGCTGAAGGTCACGGTCGAAACCGATTTCGCACCGCTTTACGCGCAGCTGGAATCGCTACCCGATATTCCGATTGCCGATATCCTGCCCCAAGACGACGTCATAACGCACGGCACACAGACTTACGCACATTCCAAGGCCAAATAAAAAGCCCCTTCCCGATTGGGGAAGGGGCTTGGCTGGCAACCGGTTGATGGGAGGGGGGATCGGAGTACCGGTTGCCAACAAGGGCGTTACGGCATCAACACGCTGTCGATGACGTGGACGACGCCGTTCTTTTGGCGAAGGTCAGCGAGGGCGACGGTCGATTTGCCACCCTTGGCGTCGGTAACAATCAGCTTGTCGCCATACATGGATGCAGTCAGCTTCTGTCCTTGAACCGTGGTGAGCGTTGCCTTGCCATTACCGCTCTTTATCGCGGCAGCAATAGCCTTGCTGTCGAAGGTGCCCGCGACAACATGATAGGTCAGAACGGTGGTCAGCGTGCCCTTGTTTTCGGGCTTTACCAGCGTTTCGACCGTGCCGGCAGGCAGTTTGCCAAAGGCGGCATTGGTGGGTGCAAACACGGTGAAGGGGCCGGGGCTGGCGAGTGTATCGACCAGACCAGCGGCTTTGACAGCGGTAACGAGGGTCGAGAGATCAGGCGTAGCGACGGCCGCTTCGACGATATTGGTCTTCGGCGCCGCCATCGAATGGCCGCTATGGCCATGGTTATGAGCATGGCCAACGGTTGCGGCCGAAGCCATGGCTGCAGTTGCAATTGCAATCCTGAAGAGGTTCTTTTTCATGGTCTTTCCTTCTGCAAGACATGTGGGGGATGTACATGTCGGACGCAGTTACGGAATGACGAGCGAGATGGATGCAGCGGAACGAAAAATTTTTTCAGATGGTGTCGATTGCACCTTTGGCGATCACTGGTCCGGTTGCCTTTCCGTTCGGTGCACCGCCTGCTGGTTCGGGTGTAATCGCGAACAGCGCACCCTTGTGCAGATGCGGTCGCATCGTTTCAGGGATGGAGTGAACAGCAGGTTTTGATGGGTCGATCATGCCAAGCGACCTTGCGACGCCATCTTCGGGGATGATCCACAATTCGGGATAGAGCGTACCTGTATCAAGCGAAATCGGGATTATCTGCAACGCCCCCGTTTGAGGATTATAGTTGGCGGCGACGCTTTCGCGTCCACCTTCTGCTCCAATCGCTGCGACCAGAATCTGCGGCTGTGCCGGGACAAGTTGCGTCTCGGGCTGGCGCCACAGCACGGTCGCAAGCACCAGTGCAACGGCGAATGAAGCGGCCGTCAATCCTTGCCAGATGCGAAGGTGAGTGCCCGCATTGTCCTGACGCGGTTGGGAAGCGATCGCAGCGTCGATCCGCGACCAGACAGCGGGCGAAGGAGCGTCCTCAATCAGCGGCTCCATCGCTGTCATGCGGTCTGGCCATTTGGCATATTCGGTCGCAAACTCGGGATCATCGGCAAGTCGAGCGCGCGCCTGTGCTGCCTCGGCTTTGTCGAGCAGACCCAATGCTAGTTCGCCAGCGGTTGCGATATCCTCATCGGTCAGGCGCATCAGCTCATGCCCTCAAGGCAATGGCGCAGCTTGATCAGCGCACGCCTGATGCGGCTTTTCACCGTTGGCAGCGGTGTCGATTCAGCAACGGCAAGATCGGCATAGGTCCGCCCGTTCCAGAAGGCCGCGCGAATAAAATTGGCGTCGCGATCGTCGAGTCTTTCTATGCAGCTATCCACGACGCGGGCTTCGTCTTTTTCCTCCAATCGCTTTTCTGCATCGGGTGCGGGATCGGGAATGGCCAAAGCTTCCTCGAGATCGACAGGCTTGCCCTTGTCGCGCGCGCGAAGCCTGTCGATCGCGCGGTTGCGCGTGATGGCAACCAGCCAGCTGATCGGGCTCGCTCTATCCCTGTCAAAGGCGGCGGCACGGCTCCAGATGGTGAGATAGGCGTCCTGCAAGGCTTCCTCGGCTTCGTTCCGGTTACCGAAGATACGTAAGCAAACGCCAAAAAGTTTCGCCGAGGTTCGCCGATAGAGAAATTCGAACGCTTTTCTGTCTCCAATTCCCACCCGGCCCAGCGCATCGCTCAGCAATTCGCGTTCGCGCGTCGCGCGTGCGATGGCCATCTGGCTTGCGTCGGGTTGCGCGTTCATGTGACAATTATCGACGCTCAAGCAGGCGGGCGCAAAACGGGATTTGGCCGGTAGTCGCTACCAGGTCCCGAAATCGCCCGGTGGCTGGCTGGTGCGGCCGGACGCGCGGATCGGGCGGCGATATCCATAATGCCGGCGCTTGACCAGGCGCAAGCATGGCCAGTCGCCGTTGTCCTGACGGTCGACCAGCAGGAAGCCGTTGCTTCGATAAGCGCATATGACCTTGTCCACTTGCGTGTCGAGCAAACCGGCAAGGATCAATGTGCCGCCTTCAGTGATGACCGAGGCGAAACTTGAGGCTAATTCCACCAGTGGTCCTGCAAGGATATTGGCAATCAGCAAGTCATAGGGCGATCGCGAAATGATTGCCGGATGGTCGGTTCCGGTCGCTACATAGAGCGCGACCTGGCCGCTTCTCCGGCCTAGGGAGACGCCATTTACAGAGGCGTTTTCGCGTGTCACATCTATGCTTACGGGATCGATGTCCGATGCGGTCACCATTGCCCGTGGCCAAAGGTGTAGTGCAGCGAAAGCCAGCAGGCCTGTTCCAGTGCCGATATCGGCAATATGATGATAGCGTTTTCCGGCTCGATGCAGCCGGTCAAGCATGGTGAGGCACCCGCTGGTCGTTTCGTGCCCGCCCGTGCCGAAAGCCTGTCCCGCCTCAATCAGAAAGGCTTTTGCTCCTGCAGGGATTGAGCCCTTGTTAGTTGACGTGTGAACATAGAACCGCCCGGCATGCACCGGATCGATGCTTGTCTGGCTGAGCGTTAGCCAATCTTCGTCTGGGAGCTTCTCGACAATAGCTTTTGCGCCCAATCGGTTTTCCAGCAGGCCGGTATCATGCTGTGAAGGCATTGCATTGAAATAGGCCTGTATCGACCATTTCACGTCGTTAAAGGCCTCCAACTCATCGGCGACAAGTGTCGGCAGGTTTTCGAACTGCTCAAGCCATTCATCATCCTCATGCATCGCCTCTGCCTCGGCGCGCGAGCAGGGCAGGGTAAGTTTCCAGTTCATTTTGCTTTTTCTTTGGCCAACCTGTTTTCAAGTCGGGTGAGCGCGCCCGCCGCGTATGCCGAGCAAGCCGAGGTGTCGATCAACGGCTCTTCGCCGGCAAGACGCTCGAAAAAACCGCTTTGTGAGGGATGAGGGGTGATCAGGATGTCACAATCCTTGAACGCAGCGATTCTGGAAATGGTTGCCCGCAATGGCGCGACATATTCTGGATGGTCGCTAAAATGATAATCGTCCGCCGAAACTGCACTCAAGCTATCGGCAAATACGATGTTTAAGCATTTTCCCTTGTCGCAGCTTTGCCAGCGCCAGCTTGTGCCGCCAGGCGAATGGCCAGGGGAGGCAATTGCAGTCAGTATTTGAGCGCCGATTTTTAACGTTTCACCGTCGCCGATTGTCTGATCCACTTTGACACCTTCGACTGGATCGAAAAGCCCTTTCTGGGGATCAGACGGATGCACCGTGCCGCTTTCAAGAGCATCCTTGGCTTCTGATCGTGCTATCATCCGTGCGCCAGTCATCCGCTTCAAACCCGGCAATCCGCCCGAATGATCGAAATGTTCGTGAGTGTTGAGCAGATAGCGAACATCCTTGGGATCAAAGCCAAGTTTGCGGATATTCTCCACGATGCCCGGCGCGGCCTCTGCGATGGCCCCGTCGATCAGGAAATGGCCTTGCGGCGTTGTAATCAGCAATGAAACAATACCACATGTGCCGACCATGTAGACATTGCCATAGACATGTGCCGGTGGAGCAGGATCACCCCATCCGTCCCGGCCTTCGCAAGCTTTGGCGATAGGTTCAAACTTAGCTACTGCAACTGTCGGAGCAGTTTGCGCCGGCGCGCAGCTTGCGATTAATGCAGCGGCCAAACCAGTTGCGAGAATGTGTTTAGCGAACATAGCTGGCTCCATTGATGTCTAATACTGCACCGGTCATTGATGGCGGTGCTTCAAGCGCGCAAAAGCGGACAAGTGTTGCTACTTCATCGGGCATTGCGACGCGGCCTAAGGGGATATCTGCAAGCAGCTTGTCTCCGCCACGGCTCGCTAGATAGTCCTCTGCCATGCCCGTCATAGTAAAGCCCGGACAGATGGCGAAAGCGTAGATTTGCTGAGAAGCAAAACCGCGGGCGATGCTCTTGGTCATGGCGACCATCCCAGCCTTGGAGGCCGCATAGTGCCAATGCGCAGGGCTGTCGCCACGATAGGCGGCGCGGCTTGCTACATTGATGATCCGGCCTTCTTGCCCGAGCGCCTGCCAATGCAATATGGCAAGGCGGCAAAGCTGTGCCGAGGCGGTCAGGTTGATAGCCATCGTCCTTTCCCAGCCATCGAGCCATTCGATGTCGCTCAGGTCGACTGGATTAGCTTCGAAAACTCCCGCATTGTTGACAAGCACGTCAATACGCCCACCCATTTCCTGCAGCGCATTGTGCCAGATTTCTGAGGGAACGGTTGGATCGCTCAAGTCGCCATGGGCACTGGAAGTTGCGTGAACCAGAACATTATCGTCGCTTAGCTCTTCGACAACAGCCGCACCAATGCCACGCGAGCCACCGGTAACAAGGATGTGTAACGTCATTCCCGCTGCCTTCCACAGCGGGAAACGAAATTCAACCTTGCTTATCGAGTTAGTGTTTAGCGGATCAGATTGGCCGCAAACTTTCCGGCATTTGCCTGAAGTGCGGAAATTTTGCCATCGACATCGCCAAAGCCGCTTTCAAGCTGGGAAATTTCCGAAACGACATTTTCGGTGTCGGCGCGGATCGCAGCGATGGTGTTTGACATCAAGTCGGCTGCAAGCGCGGTTTCGTCAACCGAAGCCGTTATCATCGTGACAGTCTGGGCCTGCTCTTCCATGGCATGGCGGATGCGCTCTGCTGAATGATGCACATCTTCGACAGCAGATTTTATCGAAACGTTCGATTCGACAGAGGCTTTGGTTGCGTTCTGGATAGCAGTGATTTTTTCGGCAATTTCGTCGGTTGCTTGTGCGGTCTGGT
>JADJGU010000005.1 GCA_016707885.1 Sphingomonadales bacterium | reverse complement strand
CCATCATAATCGGCCGAATAGACAATCGGCGCTTGCGGCATAACTTTGCGGATTTTCGCCAGCACCGACAAGCCACCTATGCCGGAATCAAAAACCAGTATCGGGGCATCGGGCGCGATCATGCCGCGGGGATAGACGCGGACCGGTGCAGAGGCAACCGGCCTTGAGTGTATCACCAGATGGCGATAACCATTGGGCAACAGAGGGAGTCGGATATGCCAACAGGCTGGATGGAAATCGGAAGTGCAGCCGCGCTGGGCTATCTGTTGGGGTCGATACCCTTTGGCTTGTTGCTCGCCCGTTTTGGCGGTGCAGGGGACATAAGGGAAATCGGCTCAGGCAATATCGGGGCTACCAATGTGCTTCGTACCGGACGCAAGGGATTGGCCGCGCTGACACTGCTCCTTGATCTGCTGAAAGGCGTCGCGGCCGTGCTGTTGGCACGCCAGCTGATGCCCGGATGCGAGGTCATCGCTGCCGTCGCCGCCTTTTTCGGGCATCTCTATCCTGTGTGGCTGGGCTTCAAAGGCGGAAAGGGCGTAGCCACCTATGCGGGCATCCTGTTCGGCCTGCACTGGCCTTTGGGCCTGATTTACGGCGGGGCGTGGATCGGTGTGCTGCTGATTTCTCGCATTTCATCGCTGGGCGGGCTTGTGGCGGCGGCTGTCGCGCCGCTGGCCGCTGCATTTCTGGGACTCATCGATATTGTCATTCCACTGGTCGCCTGCAGCCTGATTATCTTCTGGAAACATCGCGAGAATATCCAGCGGCTGATGGCGGGAACGGAACCGCGCATCGGCCAGAAATAATCCGCAATGACTATTGGCGACAGCGACGTCTTCGACCGACTGCGACTGATCCGTTCGCCCAATGTCGGGCCGATAAGCTATCGCCAGTTGGTGGCGCGATTCGGTACCGCGGGAAAGGCCCTCGACGTGCTGCCCGATCTGGCCAGCGCGGGTTGGCGGTCGCAAACTCGTCGCAGCACCGCCTGAAGCTATTCACCGCGAAATCGAACATCTGGCCCGGCTTGGCGGGCGATATCTGTTCATCGACGATCCGATTATCCCGCTTTGCTCGGAGAGTTGGAAAATGCACCGCCGGTATTGACCTACAAAGGCAATATTGACCTTGCCAGCCAGACTAATGTCGCGATGGTCGGCGCACGCAATGCTTCTGCTGCGGGTTGCCGCATGGCGCGCAGTATCGCCCAGGATTTGGGGCAGTGCGACATTGTGGTGACGTCGGGTTTGGCGCGCGGGATCGACGCAGCCGCGCATCAGGGGGCTATCGCTACCGGAACTATCGCCGTCATCGCAGGAGGAATCGATATTGTTTATCCGCCAGAACATGCCGAATTGCAGGAACGGGTGGCTGCGGAAGGCCTGCTGCTTGCCGAAATGCCACCGGGCACCGAACCCAGAGCGCGCCACTTCCCCTATCGCAACCGTATCATCGCAGGACTGTCAGCAGGCACCGTGGTGGTTGAGGCGATCCCCGGGTCTGGCTCACTGATCACGGCGAGGCTGGCTGGTGAGGCAGGAAGGGAAGTGATGGCCATTCCAGGATCACCGCTCGACCCGCGTTCGCGGCTGCAACCAGCTCATCCGCGAAGGCGCGACGCTGGTGCAGGGCGCCTGTCCGGCATGCCATCGGCGCAGGTACAGATGGTGTTGCTCGAACTTGAACTGGCTGGCCGCCTTGAACGCGGGGCAGGGGCAAGGGTGCGCCTAACCGCCTGATTTTTGCAGCTTGACGACCCCAAAATCCCCCCGCCAATCTATGCGCGTACGTGAGAGTGTGAGAAAAGATCGAAAATCCATGAAGTTAGTCGTCGTCGAATCACCCGCAAAAGCCAAGACCATCGAGAAATATCTGGGGAGCGGATATAAGGTTCTCGCATCCTATGGCCATGTCCGCGACCTGCCGCCCAAGGACGGTTCGGTCGATCCCGATAACGGCTTTGCCATGCTGTGGGACAATTATCCCGATAAGGCCAAGCAGCTGAAAGCTATCGCCGATGAGGCGAAGAAGGCGGACGGCCTGATCCTCGCAACTGACCCTGATCGTGAGGGAGAGGCGATTAGCTGGCATGTTCAGGAAGTGCTGGCGAATAAGAAAGCGCTTCCCAAAAATGTGTCGCGGGTCACTTTCAACGCCATCACCAAGCAAGCAGTTACCGAAGCGATGGCGCATCCGCGCGAACTCGATCATGACCTTATTGATGCCTACCGCGCCCGCCGTGCTCTTGACTATCTCGTCGGCTTCACTCTGTCGCCGGTGCTGTGGCGCAAGCTGCCAGGTGCAAAATCGGCCGGGCGCGTGCAATCGGTGGCACTGCGCCTGATTGTCGAACGCGATCGCGAAATCGAAGCGTTTCGCGCACAAGAATATTGGTCGGTCACCGCTAAGATGGAACATAAGGGGCAGGGCTTCGACGCCCGCCTTGTCCGTTACAAGGGCGAAAAGCTCGACAAAATGGCGCTCGGCATGGAAGGCAGTGCCGAGGAAGCTCGCGCAGCGGTCGAAGCCGGGCATTTCAGCGTCGACAGCGTCGAAACCAAACCGGTTACACGCAACCCGCAACCGCCCTTTACAACCTCAACGCTGCAACAGGAAGCAGCGCGTAAACTGGGCTTTTCGGCCAGTCACACGATGCGGATCGCGCAGAATCTCTACGAAGACGGCGCGATCACCTATATGCGTACCGACGGCGTGCAGATGGATCCGAGCGCGATTTCGGCGGCGCGCGGAGCAATCGCCAACCGGTATGATGCAGGATATCTACCCGACAAGCCGCGCATCTATCAAACCAAAGCAAAGAACGCGCAGGAAGCGCATGAAGCCATCCGTCCGACCGATTTTGGCAAGGACAAGGTGGGTTCTGGCGATCATGCCAAGCTCTATGACCTGATCTACAAACGCGCTTTGGCAAGCCAGATGGCTTCTGCGCGGATGGAGCGGACCACAGTCGATATGCTCGACGGTACCGGCCAGATCGGGCTGCGCGCAACTGGCCAAGTTGTGAAATTCCCTGGATTTCTCGCGCTCTACGAAGAGGGCATTGACGACAAGGACGACGAAAACGGCGCTTTGCTGCCGGCAATGGACAAGGGTGATGTGCCCGCGAAAAAGGCAGTCGAAAAGACGCAGCATTTCACACAGCCCCCGCCGCGCTACTCGGAGGCCAGCCTTGTCAAACGGTTGGAAGAACTGGGCATCGGGCGTCCGTCAACCTATGCTTCGACCATTCAGGTGCTCAAAGACAGACTTTACGTTCGTGTGGAAAAAAACCGTTTCTTTGCAGAGGAATCAGGGCGATTATTAACAGCATTTCTCGAACGTTTTTTCGAGCGCTACGTTGCATATGATTTCACGGCAGGCCTGGAAGATCAGCTCGACGAGATCAGCGCGGGCGATGCCAATTGGCAGCGCGTGCTCGAGGCCTTCTGGCGCGATTTCAAACCGAAAACCGCCGAAGTCATGGAGCAGAAGCCTTCGGACATCACCGCCGAGTTGGACAAGTTCCTCGCGCCCTATCTCTTCCCCGAGCGCGAAGACGGCACTGACCCGCGCATCTGCCCCAAATGCGGCTCTGGAAAGCTGGCACTGCGCGGCGGACGATTTGGAGCATTCGTCGCCTGTTCGAACTATCCTGAATGCAAATTCACCCGCAAATTTGCCCAACCCGGCGGCGCCGACGGCATGACGTCAGATGGACCCGAAGTGCTTGGAAAACATCCGGAAACTGGCGAGGACATTAGCCGCAAGTCCGGACGCTTTGGCCCCTATGTCGAGATGGGCGAGGGCAAGGAAGCCGCGCGTGCATCCATCCCCAAGGATATTCCATCAGAGGATTTCGGGCTCGATTGGGCCGTCAAACTGTTGTCGCTGCCGCGCACCATCGGCACGCACCCGGAAAGCGGCGAACCCGTGACGGCGAGCATTGGGCGCTATGGCCCCTATCTGGCGCATCAGGGCAAATATGCCCGTCTGCAGTCGACCGCCGAAGTTTTCGAAACCGGTATGAACGCCGCTGTCGTCAAACTGGCAGAGGCAGCCAATGGCAATGGCCGATCACGCAATGGCGGTTCTCGCGAACCTCTGAAAATATTGGGTAATCATCCGCGCACAGAGGCCGAGATCAAGCTGATGGAAGGCCGCTACGGCAATTATGTCACTGACGGCACGACGAATGCGACGCTGCCAAAGACAATTGCGCCCGACCAGTTAACGCTGGAGGAAGCCGCGCAGTTGATTGACGAACGTGCGGCGAAGGGGCCGGCGAAGGGCAAGGCGAAGAAGAAGGCACCCGCAAAGAAAGCCCCTGCCAAAAAGGCTGCACCTAAAAAGAAAGCCAAGTAATCCTGCTTCTGCCTCGGCCTGTGCCGGGGCGACGCGGGGCTATTCCACCCAATCCAGCCCCATGTCGCGGTAGACCGAGCGATCCTCGTCCCACCCGGCCTTCACCTTGATGTGGAGGTAGAGATGGACGGGGACGCCCATCAGGTCGGAAATCTCCTTACGCGCGGCGGCGCCAATCGCCTTGATCCGGCTGCCGCCCTTGCCGAGAACAATCGCGCGCTGACTTTCGCGTTCGACGAAGATTTGCTGGTAAATCTCGACGCTGCCGTCGGGCCGCTCCGAATATTTCTCGGTCTCAACCGTGCTCGCATAAGGCAGTTCATCGTGCAGTTGCAGGTATAGCTGTTCGCGCGTGATTTCGGCAGCGGCCATACGCTCGGAAGCATCGGAAACCTGGTCTTCAGGGAAATGCCATTCGCTTTCGGGCATTGCTGCGCCAATCGCGGCTTTCAGTTCCGCCAAGCCGTCCGAGGTCGCTGCGCTGATATAATAGACTTGCTCGAAAGCGCACAAATTCAGTAGCTTTTCGGTCAAAGCCAGCAGCTTTTCCTTGGCTGCAATGTCGACCTTGTTGAGGATAAGCCATTTGCGTTCTGGCCGGTTGACCAGTCCCTCGATGATCTTCTCAACCTTGGGGCCTGCACCAGCCCGCCCATCGACGACAGCCAAAATCAAGTCAGCATCGGATGCGCCTTCCCAAGCGGCAGCAACCATTGCACGGTCGAGCCGACGGTTGGGCGCGAAAATACCCGGGGTGTCGACCAATATGATCTGCGCGTGGCGTTCAATAGCAATACCCATCAGGCGGGTGCGCGTGGTCTGGGCCTTGGGGCTCACGATAGCGACCTTCTGGCCAACCAATGCGTTGACCAAAGTTGATTTGCCCGCATTGGGCGCGCCGATAACGGCGACATGGCCGCAGCGCTTCGTCATGTGTTTTTCTCCAGAAATGCTTTTGCGGCCGCAGTTTCGGCGGCCTGTTTGCTGTTTGCGGTTGCCGAAACCGGTTCGAAGCCTTTTACCGTCACCGTCACTTCGAAACGCATTGCGTGCGGAGGACCTTCCTTCGAAGTCACCTCATAAACCGGTACTTTACGGTTATGGGCCGCACTCCATTCCTGCAGCGCAGATTTGGGATGCTTGGGGGCGGCTTTTGCGGATTCAAGCAGCGGTCGCCAATAGCGTTCGATAAAGCTGCGCGCCCGATCGAGGCCCAGATCGAGATAGATGGCGCCAATCAGCGCCTCGACCATATCCCCCAGCACATAGTCGCTTTCCTTCGCGCCATCGTCGCGCGCTTGCTTGCCCAGCCGCATATGCGCCTGCAGACCGATTTCGCGGGCTACTTCGGCACATGTGGCTCCTGACACCAGCGCATTCAGGCGATGTGACAGCCGTCCTTCCGGTTCTTCGGGGAATCGTTGGAACAGCATCGAAGCCGCCACCAGCCCGAGAACGCGGTCGCCGAGAAATTCAAGTCGCTGGTAATGCGCTTCGCCGGTGCTGCCATGCGTCAGCGCTTGTTCGAACAGTTTCGGGTCGGTCGGCGCTGCGCCGATAACCTCTTCAAGCCATTTTGAAAGATCGGACAAGGTCAGAAACCCTCGCCAATGCGATCCCAGCGGGCAGCAGAGAACCATGTCCAGGGCAGCAACCAGCGGGCGGAACCATCGGTCGAGAAGACGACGAACTGCGCACGTCCGACCAGATTTTCGGTCGGAACCAGCCCGATCCAAACTCCATCAGCCGGATAGCGGCTATCGGCGCTACGGTCACGATTGTCGCCCATCAGTAACAATTGGCCTTCCGGCACCATCTTGGCTTCGGTGTCGTCGCCTTTTTGATAAGGTTCGATATCAAGCGAGAGGTAACTTTTTCCTTCGGGCAATGTTTCGCGATATTGCGGATAGCGGCATTGCGTGCCGCCGCCCTTGGCGGGCTCTTCATATTGCGGTTTCCAGCATGGAAATTCAGTCCCTTCCAAAGCAGCCGCATCGCGCATGCCCTGCGTCACGGGCGTCACAAAGTCGTCGACGCGGACTTTCTTTACGGGCTTGCCGTTGATCTCCAGCGTTCCGGCGCGCATTTGCACAACATCGCCCGGCAGGCCGATCACCCGCTTGATATAATCGACATTGGCATCGCCCGGTGCGTGCACCACTACGACGTCGCCGCGTTCGGGCAGGCTGCCGAAAATCCGGCCTTCGAATAACGGAGGTGAAAGCGGGAAACTGTATCGCGAAATGCCATAGGGCCATTTCGAAACCAGCAGATAGTCACCTATCAGCAGTCGCGGGTGCATAGATTCCGAAGGAATATTAAACGGCGCAAAGATGAAACTGCGGAATATCAATACGATTGCCGCCAGTTTCAGCAGGAACAATCCATATTCGCGCCATTCGGAAGCGCTGTTTTTCTCTACACCTGCCGTTTCGGTTTGGGTGGTTTCAGTCAATTGCGATGCCCCGACATTCGATTTCATGGTTTTGGCGCCATACGGCTCTGGCCTTCTAATGAGCGTCCGCGCTATTGGCCAGTGCCGAGATTCTCCGTGCCAAGGATATGCCATGACCGCCAACAACTGGGCCGCAATCGAAAACATTCCGTCGAAGCAGCTGGTAGCTTTGTTCGATGAGGATGCGCAGCGCGTCGATGGAATGACGATTTCGCAGTCAGGTTTGCGGTTTGATTTTTCCAAAACGCACCTCGACGCGGGCTTGATTGCGGCATTTTCTGAACTGGCAGTAACGATGGACCTGGATGGTGCACGCGACCGTCTGTTTTCAGGCGCCGTCGTCAACCCTACGGAAGGACGAGCTGCAACCCATATAGCCGAGCGCGGCAGTGGTCCGGTAGACGATGTAGCGCAGGCAAAGGCATTGCAAAACCGGATGCGCGGCCTCATCGAGGTGATCGAGGCAGGGGCGTTTGGCGAGATCAAGCACATCCTGCATATTGGCATTGGCGGTTCGGCGCTGGGGCCCAAGTTGCTGATCGACGCGCTGGGTCGCGACGGCCTGCGCTTTAACACCAAAGTTGTGTCGAATGTGGATGCTACGGCGTTGGTCGAGGCTGTTAAGGATATGGATCCGAAGGCAACGCTGGTTGCTGTGGCCTCCAAGACCTTCACCACAACCGAGACACTGATGAACGCCGAAAGCGCGCTGGAATGGCTGCGTGATGGCGGGGTGGAAGACCCTTATGGTCAGGTTATCGCGCTAACCGCTGCTCCCGAAAAGGCGATAGAATGGGGTGTCGACCAGAGCCGTATTCTGCCATTCGCAGAGAGCGTGGGCGGGCGCTATTCGCTTTGGTGTTCGATCGGTTTTCCTGTCGCTGCGGCCCTGGGCTGGACTGCGTTTGAGGAACTGCTTGAAGGTGCCGCGGAAATGGATCGGCACTTCCGAACCGCACCATTGGCGGAGAACGCGCCGGTTTTGGCCGCCTTTGCTGATCTCTTTTATGCGCAGGTTCGAAAATGCCAGACACGTGCCGTTTTTGCTTATGACGAGCGCTTGCGATTGTTGCCGGATTATCTGCAGCAGCTTGAGATGGAATCCAACGGCAAGTCGGTAACTTCAGATGGACAACCTTTGGGGCGGGCGAGTGCGCCGGTGACCTGGGGCGGCGTGGGAACTGATGCCCAGCACGCGGTGTTCCAGTTGCTGCATCAGGGGACGCATACCATTCCGGTCGAATTCATTGTGAGCAAGATGCCGGGGCATGATTTCGATCCGGCGCATCACGAAACGCTGCTGATCAACTGTTTTGCGCAAGGCGCTGCCTTGATGCGGGGCAGGGCAAGTGAAGATAAAGCTCGCAACTATGTCGGCGATCGGCCATCGACAACGATCCTGATGGATGACGTCACGCCGTCGGCGGTTGGCGCGTTGATTGCTTTTTACGAGCATCGCACCTTCGCCAATGCTGCGTTGCTCGGCATCAATCCATTTGACCAATTCGGCGTCGAGCTGGGCAAGGAAATCGCCCGCGGCATATCTGAAAACGGGCCGGCTGGTTTTGACCCATCGACCAGCGCGTTGATTGCGGCTGCCGGTTTGTAAAAATCCGGGCTTTATCACTGAACAGCATTTTCGATTGGCATTTCGGCCAATGCATCGCCATCTGGCGGGCAAAGGAATGAGATATGGCATTTGTTTTTGACCTGTTTGTGATCGGTGCGGGCTCAGGCGGGGTCCGTGCGGCACGCATAGCTTCGTCACACGGTGCGCGCGTGGCGGTGGCAGAGGAGTACCGCGTCGGCGGAACTTGCGTGATCCGGGGTTGCGTGCCCAAGAAGTTGCTCGTTTACGGATCCCACTTTGCCGAAGACTCGGCTGATGCCGAGCGTTTTGGCTGGAACACCAAAGGCGCAACCTTCGATTGGCCAACCTTGCGCGATAATGTCGCGTCGGAGGTCGACCGGCTCGAAGGACTGTATGGCCAGACGCTGGGCAATGCAAAAGTAGAGATATTCCGCCAGCGCGCGGTAATTGCCGGGCCCAACCTGATCCGCCTGGCTGATGGAACTGAAGTCAGTGCGGCCAATATCCTGATCGCGACAGGGGCGTGGCCCTCAATCCCGGACATTCCGGGTGCGGAATATGGCATCACTTCGAACGAAGTGTTCCACCTCGAAAAACTTCCCAAGCGTGCAGTCATTGCCGGGGCAGGATATATCGCCAATGAATTTGCCGGCATCTTCAATGAACTTGGCGTGGAAGTCACTCTGGTAACGCGCGGCGACAAGATGTTGCGCAGCTATGATCAGGAAATCGTCGAGAAGCTTGTCGGCATCAGCCGCGAAAAGGGCATCGATATCCGGTTCAACTTTAAATGCCCGGCAATTCGCAAAGGCGGATGGCTCGTTGCTTGTTGAAAGCGGGGATGGAGGCGACGTTGAAGCGGATCTGGTGCTTTTCGCAATCGGTCGTGTACCCAAGACTCTGGACCTCGGGCTTGAGGCTGTTGGCGTGGCACTCGACAAGGATGGCGCCGTGTTCGTTGACGAATATAACCGCACCAATGTTTCGGGCATCTATGCTGTCGGTGATGTCACGAACCGCGTCCAGTTGACGCCGGTCGCCATCCGCGAAGGCCATGCCTTTGCCGATACGCTTTTCGGAAACAACCCACGCACCATAGATTATGGTGCCATCCCGACTGCCGTGTTTTCGAACCCACCAATCGCTGGCGTGGGTCTGACCGAGGAGGAGGCACGCGCGCAACTCAGCGATGTCAAGGTGTACAAGAGCGATTTCCGCGCGATGAAAAATGTGCTCGCCGGACGGAACGAACGCGCGTTGTACAAGATGATCGTCGATGGCGCGACCGACAAGGTCGTCGGCCTGCATTTGATCGGGCCGGACAGTGCCGAAATCCTTCAGGCTGCTGCGATTGCAGTGAAGGCCGGGCTTACCAAACAGGCTTTCGACGATACCGTCGCATTGCATCCCAGTATGGCCGAAGAGCTTGTCTTGATGAAATAAGTCTGGTTGCGAACTGCAACCTGTCTGCTAACTCTCCGCCAAGAGGAGAGCATTCATGGCGGGACAGGTTTTGTATCGGGCGGAAGTGGCTATATCGCAGGTTTCCTAATCCGGCAGTTGATCGCCGAGGGCTGGACAGTCAATACCAGTATCCGCAATCTACGCCGCGAAGCCGAGGTGCGGGACTGGCTGGGTGTTGACAACAGCAAACTCAAAATCTTCGCCGCTGATCTGATGAGCGATGATGGCTGGGCCGAAGCGATGGCCGGGTGTAGCCATGTTGCCCATGTCGCCTCTCCGCTGCCTTCAAACGCACCCAAGAGCGATGATGAACTCATCATTCCAGCGCGCGAAGGGGCTTTGCGCGCGCTGCGCTTCGCACATGCGGCGGGGATCAAACGCTTTGTCATGACTTCTTCAGTTGCAGCGATTGCCTATGGTCATGGCAAGGACAAGCAGCATTTCAGCGAAGCGGACTGGACCAATGTCGAGAGCCCGGACGCCTATGCCTATGTGAAATCCAAGACCATTGCCGAGAGGGCCGCGCGCGATTGGGTTGCGGCGAATGCGCCGGACATGGAATATGTGACGGTCAACCCGTCGCTGGTTCTGGGGCCATTATTGGCTGCCGATTTCTCGACCTCGCTGGAGGCTATCAAGAAATTGCTCGACGGATCAATGCCCGGCATTCCCAATCTCGGCTTTTCGGTGGTCGATGTGCGCGATGTGGCGGATTTGCATGTCCGGTGCTTAACTTCACCCAATATGGCTGGAGAACGCTTTGTGGCTGCGGGGCCGTTCCTTTGGATGCGTGAGGTGGCGGCAATCATGAAAGACGGGCTTGGCACGGACGGGAAGAAAGTGCCCACCCGCAGATTACCCAATTTCCTTGTCCGGCTGTCAGCCCTGTTTGATCCGGTTATCAAGCAGGTGGTGGGCGAACTGGACAATGTCCGCGATACATCGGCGCAGCATGCAAAGGACGTGCTGGGCTGGCAGACACGCGACCCCAAGGAGAGCATCCTCGATACTGCGCGCGACATGATCCGTCTGGGCTTGGTGAAGACGTAGTGAGTTAGAGCTTTAAACCGTAGTGCTGAGCCTGTCGAAGCACGTCCAGCAGAAAAACGCCCTTCGACAGGCTCCGGGCTTCGGTTTTATAGTATTCGGTAAGGCACCACACTGCGACGATCGGGATCGACGATGATTTCGCGATCGCTGGGCGGGAAGGCGCGTTGATCGCAATCCGGGCGGGGGCAGAGGCGGCAGCTGATACCGATTTTCGTAGCGTTGCGCCCGGTCAGGTCCAGCCCGTCAGCATAGATGAACTCGCGGGCATGGTCGATTTCGCAACCCAAAGCGACGGCATAACGGCGGGGCGCGCGGTCATAACTTCCAGAAGGCTTGACCAGTCCCTTGGCCATTGAGACATAGCGCACTCCGTCGGGCGTTTCGGCCAGTTGGACAAGAATGCGGTCGGGGATGGCGACGGCTTCGTGCACAATCCATAAAGGGCAGGCGCCGCCAAAGCGGGCAAATTGGAAGCGCGTGGCGCTGTGCCTTTTGGTGATGTTGCCTGCCATGTCGACCCGGCAGAAGAAGAAAGGAACACCGCGCGCATTAGGGCGCTGGAGCGTGGAAAGCCGATGGCAGGCCTGTTCGAAACTGACATTGAAGGCCTGGCACAAGCGATCAATATCATGCCGCACCGCGCGCGCCTCTTCGCGGAAGCGGCGATAGGGCATCAGGATTGCCCCTGCGGCGTAGTTGGCCAGGCCGATGGAGAGCAATTGGCGCGAGGCTGGGGTGCGGAGCTTTGCGCCTTCCACAACCTGGCTGATTTCATCGCGCAAAGCCATTGCGGCGAGTTGGTGGGCCAGTTGGAAACGGCGGCTTTCGGCGGGCTGGCTCTGGTCGATCACCAGATGGCCCATTTGCGGGTCATAGTCGCGCAGGCCTGCATTGTGCGAATAGAGCAAGGAGATCGACAGGGCGTTGCGGAGGTACAACTCCAATCCTTCGATAGCAGGCGTCAGTTGCGCACCGCGCAATTTGTCGCCCAGCGCCTCGGCAGCACGGTCAAGTATATCGACATAATTGCCCGAATTGTGGAACCAGTCGCGCACTTCTTCCCAAGGCAGTCGTGAGCCTCCGGCATTGTCGCTGGATAGAGCTTCATCCACGATTTGCAGGCGTTGCCCTGCATGGAGATAGGCTTGGTGTAAGGCCACAAACTGGTCGGCCAGTGCCGGTTGTTGTTCGGCAATGCGCGCCAACTGGTCCGGCGAAAGCGGAGTAGGAAACAGCGGGTCAGCGGCGGCTTCGCGTAAGGCCGCGAACCGGCGGGTTGCGGCATCCTCCTCATCGACATCCCAGTCGAGCGGAAAGTCGCGGGCCAGCGTTTCGAGCAGGGCAGGTGTCAGCGGGCGGTCATCGTGTTCTATCTGCGAGAGATAAGAAACCGAGATGCCGAGCTTTCGGCCATTTCCAATTGGCGCAACCCTCGCTCAGCGCGAAGCGCCTTCAATTTCTCACCCGCAAATATGCGGCGTTTCGTCGCCATGATCCTAACTCCGGCTTTGGTTCTTTGGTGCTTTGGGTGAACCAAATTTATGTCACCCGAAGCACCAAAGAACCAAAGAAATGATGATAAACGCTGACGCGTTCGGTAGTTTGCAAAATATAACTTTGCAACTTTGCAATTTCACATTGGACAAGGCCCCAAAAATCGGGTTGTGCACATTCTTTGCTGAACTTTTGGGGAGTATATGTCCGCAAATATCGCCGAAATGGAGAAGCGCCGCGCACAAGCGATGCTGGGTGGCGGGCAAAAGCGCATCGATGCGCAGCACGCCAAAGGCCGCCTGACGGCACGCGAGCGGCTTTTGATCCTGCTCGACGAAGGCAGCTTTGAAGAGATCGACATGTATGTCGAACATAACTGCACCGATTTCGGCATGGAGGAACAGAAGATCCCCGGCGACGGCGTGGTCACCGGCAGCGGCACGATCAACGGCCGCCTCGTCTATGTCTTCAGCCAGGATTTCACCGTGTTCGGCGGCTCGCTCTCCGAACGCTTTGCGCAGAAAATGTGCAAGGTGATGGACATGGCGATGAAGGTCGGCGCGCCTGTCATCGGCTTGAACGATAGTGGCGGCGCGCGTATTCAAGAGGGCGTGGCTTCGCTGGGCGGCTATGCCGAGGTGTTTCAGCGCAATACGCTGGCATCGGGCGTGATCCCGCAGATCAGCCTGATCATGGGTCCCTGTGCGGGTGGCGCGGTTTACTCCCCTGCGATGACCGACTTCATCTTCATGGTCAAGGACAGCAGCTACATCTTCGTCACCGGCCCCGATGTGGTGAAGACGGTGACCCACGAAGTCGTGACGCAGGAAGAACTGGGAGGGGCGACCACGCACACGACCAAATCGGGTGTCGCTGACAATGCGTTTGAGAATGACATAGAGGCATTGCTCGCAGTGCGCGATTTCTTCGACTATCTGCCCGAAAATAACCGCAGCGGCGTTCCCGAACGGCCGACGAATGATCCATGGGACCGGATCGAGCATAGCCTCGATACGCTGATTCCGCCCAGTACGAACCAGCCCTATGATATGAAGGAACTGATCGCCAAGGTTGTTGACGAAGGCGAATTCTTCGAAGTCCAGCCGGGCCATGCGGGCAACATTCTGATCGGCTTTGGCCGCGTCGAAGGCCGCACTGTCGGCATTGTCGCCAATCAGCCGATGGTGCTTGCCGGCGTACTCGATATCAACAGCAGCCGAAAGGCAGGTCGTTTCGTGCGTTTCTGTGATGCCTTTGAAATCCCGATCATCACCTTTGTCGACGTCCCCGGCTTCCTGCCCGGCACCGCGCAGGAATATAATGGCATCATCAAACATGGTGCGAAGCTGTTGTTCGCCTATGCCGAGGCGACGGTGCCCAAGATCACCGTCATCACCCGCAAGGCCTATGGCGGCGCGTATGACGTGATGGCGTCAAAGCATTTGCGCGGCGATTTGAACTATGCCTGGCCCACCGCCGAAATCGCGGTGATGGGCGCGAAAGGCGCAGTGGAAATCATCTTCCGTTCGGACATTGGCGACCCCGAAAAAATCGCCGAGCGCACCAAGGAATATGAAGACCGCTTCGCCAACCCCTTCGTCGCTGCGAGCAAGGGCTTTATCGACGAGGTGATCCACCCCCATTCGACGCGGCGGCGGATTGCGCTGGGGCTTCGCAAACTGCGCAACAAGCAGTTGGAGAATCCGTGGAAAAAGCATGATAACATTCCGTTGTGATGATTGACCGTTACGCAGCTTTGGTGCTCCTCGGCATTGCGTTCGTGTTCGGCTTCACTGCAACGAAGGGTCTGCGTGACGGATTTACCCGAATTCCAATCGCATTTTTCGAGTTTGAAGAGTTTGATCGAATTGAAAATCCAGCAAATTTTTGGGGAGTCACTGTTTTGAACTCGGGCATTGCAATCAGCATGGTTTGCACAATTAGCTACTGGATTATGAATGGAATGATCGAATGAAACTAGGCCGTCTCAACCATATCGGAGTCGCAACACCTTCCATCGCGGACAGCATCGTCTTTTACCGCGATGTGATGGGTGCGACCAAAATCCATGATCCGTTTGACCTGCCCGAGCAGGGAGTGAAGGTGTGCTTTGTTGATACGCCGGGTGCAGACGGCGCACTCAACGGCACGCAGATCGAGCTGATCGAGCCGCTTCCCGGCAACACCAGCATCGCCAGCTTTCTTGAGAAGAACCCGCAAGGGGGCCAGCACCATGTCTGTTACGAGGTGCCCGATATCCATGTCGCCAAGGCCGAGTTCGAGGCGATGGGCAAGCGTGTGCTGGGCGAACCGCGCATCGGCGCGCATGGTACGCTGATCTTCTTTGTGCATCCGCGCGACATGGGCGGGGTGCTGACCGAAATTATGGAGACGCCGAAGGAGGCGCATTGAGATTTGAGAGAGGAAATGGAGAGACAATGACATACGAAACCATCCTGACCGAGCGCAAAGGCGACGTATTGGTCATAACACTGAACCGCCCCGAACGCCTTAACGCGGCATCTATTCCGCTGGCTGAAGAG
Organism: Sphingomonadales bacterium; assembly: GCA_016707885.1. Lineage (GTDB taxonomy): Bacteria > Pseudomonadota > Alphaproteobacteria > Sphingomonadales > Sphingomonadaceae > Sphingorhabdus_B. The sequence goes on along the minus strand of JADJGU010000005.1, from coordinate 87,687 downwards.
CTGGGCGCCGCCTTTTACGACCTCGACGGTGCGCGCGCCGTGCTGATCACCGGCGCTGGCAAGGGCTTCTGCTCGGGCGCAGACCTTGCCGCACGCGGCGAGGCGAGCGCTATCCAGCAAAAGGGCGGCAGCCACCGTGCGCTGCAGAACTACTATAACCCCCTGATCACCCAAATCCTGCGCTGCCCGGTGCCGGTGATCACCGCGGTCAATGGTGCCGCTGCCGGTGTTGGCTGCTCGATCGCGCTGGCGGGTGATTTCGTGCTGGCGGCAAAAAGCGCCTATTTCCTGCAGGCCTTTGTCAATATCGGCCTTGTACCCGACGGCGGATCAACCTGGTTGCTCGCCCGCGCAATTGGCCGCGCACGCGCTACCCGCATGATGATGCTGGGCGAAAAAATCGGGGCGGAGCAGGCCGAGGATTGGGGTCTGATCTACAAGGCGGTCGATGACGCGGCGCTGATGGACGAAGCATTGGCGCTGGCCACCAAGCTTTCAGAAGGGCCGACCGTTTCCTATTCGACGATGAAGGCGAACATCCAAACCGCGCTCGACGGCAATCTGTCGCAGGTTCTGCTCGCCGAGGCCGAAGGGCAGCGCATTGCGGGTGCCAGCGCCGATGCCATGGAGGGCGGCCTCGCCTTCATCCAGAAGCGCAAAGCTGAGTTCAAGGGCAAATAATGCTGTTCTACAACAGCCCGAATCCGGCGCCTAATCCGCGCCGGGTCCGCATTTTTGCGGCGGAGAAGGGGATCGTGCTCCCAACGCGCGATCTCTCCATCCCCGATCGTGAGCATAAGGCGGACGAATTTCTGGCGTTGAACCCGCGTGGCCAGACCCCTGCGCTGCAACTGGACGACGGAACGGTGATTTCCGAAAGCGTTGCCATCTGCCGCTATCTGGAAGGAATGCATCCGGAACCACCCCTGTTCGGTCGGAACCTGCGCGAACAGGCGCTGATCGAGATGTGGAGCCGCCGGGTCGAAATGATCCTGGTGCCGCCGGTCGGCGCAGTCTGGGTGCATACCCATCCCTTCACCGCGCGCCTGCCGGGCCGCAATGCCGAATGGGGCGAATCCAACCGCCCGCGTGTGGAAGAGGCGCTCCGCTTTTTCGATTCCGCGCTGCAGGGCCGCGAATTTCTGGCCGCCGACCATTATACGATTGCCGACATATTGCTGCTGACCACGGTCGATTTTGCCGGGTTTATCGGCATAGCCATGTCGGATGACCTTGCTTCCCTGCGTGCATGGCATGCGCGCGTTTCCGCCCGGCCCAGCGCCGCAGCTTGAATGGTGTAGAGATGAGTGAAAAAAACCTGTCAGATTGGCAGACCGCCGCCGCAAAAGAGGTGAAGGGCATGGACCTGACCTGGCACACTCCCGAAGGCATTGAGGTCAAGCCTCTCTACACCACAGAGGATGTGACGGCTGATCCGGGTTTGCCGGGCTTTGCCCCCTTCACCCGCGGCGTGCGCGCGTCGATGTATGCAGGTCGGCCCTGGACGATCCGCCAATATGCCGGTTTCTCGACCGCGGAGGAATCGAACGCCTTTTACCGCCGCAACCTTGCCGCCGGACAAAAGGGCCTGTCGGTTGCCTTCGACCTTGCCACGCACCGCGGGTATGACAGCGACCATCCGCGCGTTGTCGGCGATGTCGGCAAGGCAGGTGTCGCCATCGACAGTGTCGAGGATATGAAAATCCTCTTCGACGGCATCCCGCTCGACCAGATGTCGGTGTCAATGACCATGAACGGCGCGGTCATCCCGATCCTTGCCTTCTTCATCGTGGCGGGTCAGGAGCAGGGCGTTCCAACCGATCAACTCGATGGGACCATCCAGAACGACATCCTCAAAGAGTTTATGGTCCGCAACACTTATATCTACCCGCCTGAGCCGAGCATGCGGATCATCTCGGACATTTTCGCATACACCTCGGCAAATATGCCCAAATTCAACAGCATCTCGATCTCCGGCTATCACATGCAGGAGGCCGGGGCGACGCAGGTTCAGGAACTCGCCTTCACCATCGCCGACGGGATGGAATATGTGAAATATGGCGTGGCATCGGGCCTCGACATCGACAAATTCGCCGGACGTCTGAGCTTCTTCTTTGCCATCGGCATGAACTTCTTCATGGAAGTCGCCAAGCTGCGCGCCGCGCGCGTGCTCTGGCATCGGGTGATGACCAAGCTGGGCGCGCAGGATGAACGCTCCAAGATGCTGCGCACCCATTGCCAGACATCGGGCGTGTCGCTGCAAGAGCAGGACCCCTATAACAACGTCATCCGCACCACGATCGAGGCGATGGCGGCGATGCTGGGCGGCACGCAGTCGCTCCACACCAACGCGCTCGACGAAGCGATTGCACTACCCACCGATTTCTCTGCCCGCATCGCGCGCAACACGCAGATCGTGATCCAGGAAGAAACCGGCATGTGCAATGTCGTCGATCCGCTGGGCGGCAGTTATTATATCGAGGCGCTGACGCAGGAACTGGTCGACAAGGCGTGGGAGATTATCGAGCGCGTCGAAAGCGAAGGCGGCATGGCCAAGGCGGTGGCCGCTGGCTGGCCCAAGGCGATGATCGAGGAAGCCGCCGCTGCCCGTCAGGCACGCGTCGACCGGGGCGAAGATGTCATCGTCGGCGTCAACAAGTACCGCCTTGCCAGCGAGGACCAGTTGGAAACGCTGGAGGTGGATAACCACGCTGTCCGTGAAGGACAGATTGCCCGCCTGAAAAAGATGCGCGAGACGCGTGACGAGGCGAAATGTCGCGCAGCGCTTGCTGCCTTGGCCGAGGGCGCGAAAGGCAAGGGCAACCTGCTTGAACTCGCGGTCGAGGCCGCACGCCACCGCGCCTCGCTGGGCGAGATTTCGGATGCGATGGAAACGGCTTTCGGTCGCTATGGAACGACGCCGACCCCGGTCAAAGGCGTGTATGGCGCGGCCTATGAAGGCGATGCGCGCTATAATCAGGTGTTGGAAGGCGTTGCCGCTATCGAACGTCGCCTTGGCCGCAAACCTAAATTGCTCGTCGCCAAGATGGGGCAGGACGGGCATGATCGCGGTGCGAATGTCATCGCTTCCGCCTTTGCCGATATGGGCTTCGACGTCGTTTCCGGCCCGCTGTTCCAGACACCTGAGGAGACGGTGGTGCTGGCGCTCAGCGAGAATGTCGACATTGTCGGCGCCTCTAGCCTTGCCGCCGGGCACAAGACGCTTATCCCCGAACTGATCAACCGCCTGCGCGAAAATGGCCGCAGTGATATCAAGGTGATCGCAGGCGGCGTCATCCCGCCGCAGGATTATGATTACCTCCGCGATGCAGGCGTGCAGGGCATTTACGGCCCGGGCAGCAATGTCGTCGAATGCGCGGCCGACGTGCTCACCCTGCTCGGTCACAATATGCCGCCATTGGGAGAAGCGGCGTGACCGTTCGTAACGATTGGACACGCGAAGAAATCGCGGCGCTATTCGACCTGCCTTTTGATGAGCTGGTCTATCAGGCCGCGACCGTGCACCGCGCGCATCATGCTGTGGGGCAGATACAGCTTTGCACCTTGCTCAGCATCAAGACGGGCGGTTGCCCGGAAGATTGCGGCTATTGCAGCCAGTCAGTGAAAGCTGACAGCGGCGTCGAGGCAACCAAGCTGATGGAAGTGCAGCAGGTGCTGCAAAAGGCAGCGCAAGCCGCCGATGCGGGGTCAAAGCGATTTTGCATGGGGGCCGCCTGGCGAAACCCAAAAGATCGCGACATGCCCGCGATAGTCGAGATTGTGAAATCGGTGCGCGCCATGGGCATGGAAACCTGCATGACGCTTGGCATGCTGACGCCCAAGCAGGCGGAAATGCTCGCCGAGGCGGGGCTCGATTATTACAACCACAATATCGATACCTCACCTGAGCGGTATAACGACATCATCACCACGCGCACGATGCAGGATCGGCTCGACACGCTCGATCATGTCCGCAAGGCGGGCATCAATGTGTGCAGCGGCGGCATTGTCGGCATGGGCGAAACCCGCGCTGATCGGGTGGGCTTTATCCATACGCTGGCGACGCTACCGCAGCATCCGGAGAGTGTGCCGGTGAACGCGCTGGTGCCGGTGAATGGCACAGTGCTGGGCGACATGCTGGCCGATACGCCGCTCGCCAAGATCGACGATATAGAATTCGTCCGCACCATCGCTGTTGCACGTATCACCATGCCGCTGAGCATGGTGCGCCTGAGCGCGGGCCGCGAGAGCATGAGCGAGGCGACTCAAGCACTCTGCTTCATGGCGGGCGCGAACAGCATCTTTACCGGCGACAAGTTGCTGACTGCAGCCAACGCTGGCGACGATAAGGATGCGGCGTTGATGTCGAAACTGGGGCTGCGTTCGATGGAGGCAGATGAGCCGCTTCGGGCACGTAAGGTGTTGGAGGCCGCAGAGTGAAATACCGAAAGCTTCGAGATGTAGCCATTTTGACGGCAATTTGTTTGCCATTGGCTCTAGCTTGTCAGTTTGCAGCAAACAGTTTCGAAGCAACGTGTCCGAATCAGTCCTCCCAAAACTGCAGTACATTATTGCAAAAAATTTTTTGGGGTGCGGCAATCACTACTGTCGTGGCGTGGGGATTTATGACGAAAACTATCATTAAAAGGTCTGACTAAGGATATGTTCAAAAAAATCCTGATTGCAAACCGCGGCGAGATCGCCCGCCGTGTTATCAAGACCGCCCGTCGCATGGGTATCCAGACGGTTGCTGTCTATTCGGATGCCGATGCGCGCGCGCCGTTCGTGCTCGATGCCGATGAGGCGGTGCATATCGGGCCTTCGCCCGCTGCGCAGTCTTACTTGATCGCCGAGAAGATTATCGAGGCATGCAAGGCGACGGGTGCGGAAGCGGTGCATCCGGGCTATGGCTTCCTGTCTGAACGTACCAGCTTTGCCGAGGCGTTGGCGGCAGAAGGCATCGCCTTTATCGGCCCACCGGTGAACGCGATTGCGGCGATGGGCGACAAGATCGAATCCAAAAAGCTCGCGATGGAAGCGGGCGTCAATGTGGTTCCCGGTTTCGTCGGCGAAATCGAGGATACCGAGCACGCCGTGCGTATCTCGAACGAAATTGGCTATCCGGTGATGATGAAGGCCTCAGCCGGTGGTGGCGGCAAGGGCATGCGGCTTGCCTATGATGAAAAGGACGTGCGCGAGGGCTTTGACGCGGTAAAGCGCGAGGGCCTCAACAGCTTTGGCGATGATCGCGTGTTCATCGAAAAGTTCATCCTCAATCCGCGCCATATCGAAATCCAGATCCTCGGCGATAAGCACGGCAATATCCTCTATCTCAACGAGCGCGAGTGCAGCATCCAGCGCCGCCACCAAAAAGTCGTTGAGGAAGCACCTTCGCCCTTCGTCACCCCCAAGATGCGCAAGGCGATGGGTGAGCAATGCGTCGCCTTGGCGCGCGCGGTGGGTTATTATTCGGCGGGCACGGTCGAACTGATCGTTTCAGGTGCAGACCCGACCGGAGAGAGCTTCTACTTCCTCGAAATGAACACCCGCCTTCAGGTGGAACATCCGGTTACCGAATGCATCACCGGCATTGATCTGGTCGAACAGATGATCCGCGTTGCCTATGGCGAAAAGCTCTCCATGACGCAGGATGATGTGAAGATCGATGGTTGGGCCATCGAAAACCGCGTTTATGCCGAAGACCCCTATCGCGGCTTCCTGCCCTCGACAGGCCGTATCGTACGCTACAATCCGCCGGTGCCGGGCTGGGCAGGGGATATTCGCGGGGTTGACGGCGTGCGCGTCGACGATGGCGTTGCCGATGGCGGCGAAGTCAGCATGTTCTACGACCCGATGATTGCCAAGCTCATCACCTGGGGTAAAACCCGTGACGAAGCCGCTGACAAGCAGGTTGCGGCACTCGACCGGTTCGAACTCGAAGGGTTGGGCCACAATATCGATTTCGTTTCCGCAATCATGCAGCATCCGCGCTTCCGCTCTGGCGAGCTGACCACCGGCTTCATTGCCGAGGAATATCCCGATGGCTTCGCAGGCGCGCCCGCGTCTGAAGACCTTATTCGCAAGCTCTGCGCGATTGCAGGTGTGGTTGCGACCAGCACCTCCGAACGCGCGCGGCATATTGACGGACAACTAGGCGATAACCTTCCCGCGATCCGCAACTGGCTGGTGTCGGTCGACAAGCAGAAGCACGACGTGATCGTCCATAACGGTCAGGTGACCGTCGACGGGCAGAAGATGGAGCTGCAGACCGACTATGTCCCCGGCGCGCGGATGGTGCATGCCGTCGCCGATGGCGAAAGCCTGGCGGTCAAAGTCGCCAAATCAGGATCGGGCTTCAAAATGACAACGCGTGGTGCCAGCCATAGCGTGATCTGCCTGCCCGAACATGTCGCACCCTTGTCGACGCATATGATCGAAAAGATCCCACCTGATTTGTCCAAATATCTCATCTGCCCGATGCCCGGCTTGATCACGGCTGTGCATGTCGATGTCGGCGATAAGGTGGAGGCAGGTCAGCCGCTGGCGATTGTCGAGGCGATGAAGATGGAGAATATCCTGCGCGCCGAAAAATCCGGCACGGTCAAATCGGTCAATGCCAAGGCGGGGGACAGCCTGGCGGTGGACGCTATCATCCTCGAAATGGAGTAACCAACGACTGGGTTCAGCTCAATGGGCTGAACCCAGTAGGCGCTTGGCCAAGAACAGTTTGAAGATCACGAATGCGACCAGGCCAACCGCTGCCGTTCCGACATGGAACAACCAGAAGGTCGGCGTCGCCATGGTTTCATACCATGTCCCAACTTCACCGACGATCTTGTTCGCGGCGAAGAAGGACAGATAATAGATACCGATGATCGTCGCGTTCAGCGCGCGCGGCGCCAGCTTTGTGAAAAACGCCAGACTGACGGGCAGGATGTGCGCAAAGCCGATGCTGTTGAAGATATGGAACATCAGCGGCCAGAACAGTCCGATCTTGCCATCTCCCTGCGTTGCTGCCGCCATATAGAGGCAAAGCCCGCCCCCGATGGTAAAGAAGCTGCCGATGATCATCTTGCCGAGTTCGTCGGGTTCCTGCCGCCTTTTGCCATACCAGACATAAAAGGCCGCGACCGCCGCCAGCATTGAGAAACTGGCAATCGCATCAATGGTAATCATCCAGCTGGTCGGCAGCGTTTGGCCAAAGAAGGTCAACTGAAATTGTGTGTCCGCCCAGACGAGATAGGCATTGAAAATCTGCTGATTGGTCAGCAATGCGACGGCAAGGATGGGGACCAGCGCTATCACTGCGACAATCCGCAGCCAATCCTGACGCGTCAGTGGTTCTTTGGCTGCGCTGGCTTTTGCGCCTTTGTCGGGCCGGTTGTCGGCAGGCAGCCAGGGCCCGGCCATGATGTAGAGAATCAGACCGATGACCATCACAATACCGGCGGTGCCAAAGCCCCAATGCCAGCCCACACGCTCACCCAACGTGCCTGCCACCAAGGGCGCTGCAATCACACTAACGTTGATCGCGATGTAGAAAATCTGGAACGCCATTGCGCGGCGCAAGTCTTCGGGTTTGTAGAGTTCGCCGACCTGGCTAGCGATATTGCCTTTGAACAATCCGACGCCAACTATTAGCGCCATCAGCGCGAACAGGAAGCTGCCTTCAAATGCCATCAGGAAATGACCCAGCGTCATGAACAGCCCGCCTAGGATAAGCGTCGCCCGCCGCCCGAGCCAACGGTCGGCAATAAAACCGCCTGCGATCGGCGTCAAATAGACCAGCGATGTGTAGTCGCCGAAAAGTTTGGACGCCAAGGGTTGCCCATCAAGGCCATACCAACTCTTCATCCAATCGAGGCCGATTACACCGGCGGCATTTTCCGGCAGCAGCAGATATTTGACCATGTAGAGCACGAGCAAGGTCTGCATCGAATAATAGGAAAAGCGCTCGCAACCCTCGACAAAGGCCAGATAGCCCAACCCTTTGGGATGGCCCAAAAAGGCGCGGTCGGATCGGTCGGTCAGATCGATTTCGGGTGTCGCTTCGGCAATGGTCATTCTGTAACTCCCCCGAGTAATATTCTTTCATCCGCCATATCGTCTCGCGCGGGGTTTTCCAGTAAATTTCGATGATTGGCGCAGGCGGATTTAGTGGTTAAGCTGGAGCCAATAGCAGGGGGAGAGTTTCGCATGCCAGTTCCGGTTACAGCCTTTGTTGCAGCTGTCTGCGCGCTGCTTTTGCTGCTCACGGCCATCGACACCGTCCGCCAGCGCATCCGCGCACAGGCCGCATTTGGCGATGCGGGTAACGCCAAGCTGATCTGTGCAAGCCGCAGTCACGGCAATCTCGCCGAGCATGCGCCGATCGTCATCCTGCTACTCGCCTTCCTCGAACTCGGCCATGCCTGGCATATGGGCCTTATGGCGGTCGGCGCGCTGTTCCTGTTTGGCCGCGTGCTGCACATATGGGGGCTCTATCTTCCCGCCAGCAGTAAACCGCCGCTGCCGCGATCGCTCGGCGTGATTTTCACTTGGTTGACGCTGGCGGTGTTGAGCGGATGGACTTTGTATCTGCTGGCGACGCAGAATATCTAATCAATCAGCGCCACAGCCCTGATCCACCCGGCACTGGCACGTTCGATCTTAACCGGAAAGCAACTCAGCTTCCATCCAAAGGGCGGCAGGGCTGCAAGATTGGTAAGTTTCTCGATCTGGTAATATGGCTGGATACGTCCAGCCTTATGGCCTTCCCATATGATTGAGGGATCGCGCGTTTCGGCCCAGCGTTTGGCGGTGTGGCTGAAGGGCGCGTCCCAGCTCCACGCATCGGTGCCGACGACTTTCACGCCGCGTTCGGTCAAATAGAGCGTGGCTTCTGCACCCATGCCGCAGCCTTGGTCGGTGAAATTGTCTGTGCCATAGACTGCACCCGATTGGACCAGAACGATGTCGAGTGCCTGAAGTTCATAGCCGATCCGCGCCAGTTCGGCCTCGACCTCGGCAGCGCTCACCACATGGCCGTTTGGCTTGTTCGAGAAATCGAGTTTGACCCCCGGGCGGAAGAACAGGTCGAGCGGTGCTTCGTCAATCGAAGGGGCAGGGGAGGCACCGCTGTCGGTGGTCGAATGGAAATGCCAGGGCGCATCCATGTGGGTGCCGTTGTGCGTGCTCAGCGTCAGGCTTTCGACTGCCCAGCCTTCGCCATCCGGAAGCTCTTCCCGCGTAAGCCCGGGGAAGAACATCGCAATCTGCTCCCATGTATTTTCATGGGTCATATAGGTAATCTGCGGACGCATTACCGGCGGATCGGAAACCACATCATTGGTAATCGGTATCGAAAGGTCGACAAATTGGGTCATTGCGGCAGCGCCCTGTCGCCATGGTCGAGCACCATCGCGGAGGAACGGCGCGCCATAGCGAGGAACATATCGTCGCCACGGTCGGTGCGTTCGACCACCATTGCAGCCGTTACACCCATCAGGAAACCAGCGACAGCGGAACGGCAATAATCATCTTCGATATGGGCCAAGTCACTTTCGGGCACACCTCGCGCAACCAATTGCGACCGGTAGCGAGCGAGCAATTCCTCTTCGATGTCACGGCGATGCCCGGCATCGAACGCGGTGCCGGTGTAATAGGCAATATCACCCACGCCGACGCCCACGCCGGTCGTTTGCCAGTCGACGATCACGATAGGCTTCACCGGATCGCTGACATTGAACAGCATGTTGTCCGGACGAAAGTCGTTATGCGTCAGGCAGCGCGGGCTTTGGCGGGTGTCGTAATTGGCATTAAGCTTACCGAGGAAGGCTTCGCCCACCGTCCGCATATTGGCATCGACGCGATCGCCATAACGGTCGCAAAATGCGGGCCAGAACATGCCGAATAGCATGTCGCTATCCAGTTGCGGCGGCACCGCTCTGGTGCCGTTAGGCCAGTCGAGCGTATCGAGCATCGGATCGCCCCACCATGCCGCATGGATGCTGGCTGCGGCATCGACCGCGAGCAAAGCTTCTTCCCGGCTTGGCTCGCCCAGCTGGTTGCCCTGCACATGATTAGGCAGATCGTGCATGATCAGCGTAAAGGCATGGCTGTCTTCATCGAAGGCGATGTAGAGATGATCGGGCACCGCCATCGGCTTTTTGCCCGCAAAACTCTGGTAGAAACGGCTTTCGCGCAAATAGGTGAGGTGCGATTTGCCGGTGGTGCGGCTCAACTCATCATTGGACGGCAGCTTGGCGACGATTGTTGGCGGAAAACCGTCGGGATTTGCATCAAAGTTCAAGGCGATGCGATAGGTGGCACCTACCTGACCAGTGCCGATGGCCTTGGCTTCGATTGATGCAATGGCGACATCATGGCCTTTGTCACGCAGCATGGCTGTCAGCCACTCGGCAGTGATCTCATCACGTGACAGAACCGGCAGGCTCATGCGCCCGCCCCATCGTTCAGCCCTTTGAAGCCGCTCGGCCCGTGCGGACCAAAAACCAGTTGCTCGACAATGCCAATACCCTCCGCACTCGCGCCACCGCCTTCGTGCCGGGCGATGGCTACGTGCTGGATATGAAGGTGCGGCATGAGCAGCGGATCGAGATCGGCAGGGCGGAAGTCTTCGCGCTCCACCGCCAGTTCTCCTTGAAACCACCATGCACCCATTCGCTATGGCCATAGCCGATACCCTTCATCATGAAGAGATCAATTGGTTCCCAGGTTACAACATGATCGCGCCCGCCATCGTCACGAACGTCGAGTCTTGCAGCAGTCGCATGGCGTTTGCCCGTGGCCCAGTTCATCGTGAAGCGGTCATCATGGAAATGCATTCCGCCTTCCTGATTGGCTCCGTCCATCATCAGTGTCGCGCGGCGGTTCCAGGCCTCTCCCTTTTCATCCTCGTTGACATGGGCATAAAGCGACAGGTTGGGGAAGTTGGTGGGCGCCCATAGCCAGTAAAATTGCGGCATCGTCGCGGGGATGGTCGGCTGCGGGTCGGCTGCACCGATCGGACGAACGCCCCAACTCCGGTCACGCGTGCCAAAGGCCCCTTCATAGGCTTCGCGCTTGCCATCGACTTCGACCCAGCCCGAAACATGGCAATTCACAGTGAAACGGGTGAGATCCATCATCATCCGCGAACCGTTGCGGCGTGTGAATCGCGGCTCCTGAATCGGCGCAGAGCGGACTTCGAAGGTCAAATCCGCAGAAATGCCCTCATGATTGTCAACGACGAGACGCACCGTCTTGAGCGGCTCGACAACCTCGATGCGGATCGGCCCGCAATGCATGTCCATCCGTTCGAAACCCAATATGCGCGAGGCATGGATGCAGTGTTGCGTACCATCCCTGATGATCGAGAAATGCGCATCAGCGATATTCAGGTGCGGATAGACGCCAAAGGCTGCACCGAAATAGCCCGACCCGTCGGGACGGTAGCCGCAGAAAAAGAAGCGGTCGTAAAAATTGCGGTCGGTGCCTGAAAAGGCAATTGGCTCAGCCGTCTGGTGGATGGGGTACTCGTCGCCCTTGGTCAGCATCTCTCTCTCCTTAACTCTCTCGCACAAGTTGTTAATCGCTCGATTAAACAAACGCAACAAGGCTTGAACGCTACGGCGTTGCAACTAAGAGGGAGCGAAAGGCTAAACAGGGAAGGGGAGGCCATGGCGAACACTACAGGCGCAGGCGAGGTAACGATTGATCCCAAGCGCGACAGGCTGGTGATCACGGCATCATCGCTGGGCACGGTGTTCGAATGGTATGACTTCTTCGTCTATGGCATTTTGGGCGCGCTGATCGGGAAGCTGTTCTTCCCGTCGGACAATCCGACAGCGGCCACATTGGCCAGCCTTGCCGTGTTTGGGGCAGGTTTTGGCGTCCGCCCGTTGGGCGCTATCCTGTTCGGCTATTTTGGCGACAAGATTGGACGGAAATATACCTTTCTAGTCACCATCACATTGATGGGAGGCGCGACTGCCGCGATCGGTTTCCTGCCGACCTTCGCACAAGCCGGAATTTGGGCGGCAATCCTATTGTTACTGATGCGATGCCTGCAGGGTCTTGCATTGGGCGGCGAATATGGCGGGGCGGCAATCTATGTCGCCGAACACGCTCCGAAGGGTAAGCGCGGCCAATATACCAGCTGGATTCAGGCGTCTGTCGCGGGCGGTTTCCTGCTTGCGGTCATCGTTGTGCTGGCTACGCGAACGGCCATGTCCACTGAAGATTTCGAAGCCTGGGGCTGGCGTGTGCCTTTCCTGATTTCAATCTTGCTGCTGGCTATTTCGCTTTGGATACGCCTGAAACTGTCTGAAAGTCCTGTGTTCGCGGCGATGAAAGAGGCGGGGACGGTTTCGAAAAACCCGTTCACGGAAAGCTTCCGCTATCCCGGAAATGTGAAACGCATCTTCGTTGCGATGTTTGGCGTCGCGGCCGGCCTGACGGTTATCTATTACACCTCACAATTCTACACGCTTTACTTCCTGACGGGTACGGCACGCGTGCCGGAAACCGATGCGTTGCTATATATGGCCGTCGGCGCTGCAATAGCCGCTCCACTCTATGTTGCGGCTGGATGGATGTCCGATCATTTCGGTCGCAAGAAAATCCTGTTGACTGGCTATGCCTTGTCGATGCTGCTAACCTTTCCGCTGTTCTGGACGATGGCGGATGCTGCTAATCCGGCGCTTTCAAAGGCAACGGCAACAAACCCTGTAACGCTGGTCGCCCCTGATTGTGATTTCAATGTTTTTGCTAGCAAGCATGAAACCGATTGTGCCAAGGCGTATAACTTCCTTTCGAAACGCGGGATCAGCTATACAAAGTCAATGGGCACCGAGACCGTCCTAAAGGTTGGCAATTCAGACGTGAAGGGGTTTGACGAGAAAGCCTATGTCGCAGCGTTGGAAGCAGCCGGATATCCAAATGAATCGGATCCGAAGGAACGTAATGGCCTTTTGATTATCGCCGTGGTTGCAGCATTGGTGGCCCTGTCGGCGATGACTTATGGCCAAGTGGCGGCGATATTGGTGGAAATGTTCCCGGCCAAGATACGTTACACCTCGATGTCCATTCCATACCATATCGGAACCGGTTATTTCGGCGGCTTTCTGCCGCTGATTTCGCAATATATTGTTGTGAGAACCGGCGGTGCCTTCAATGGCCTCTGGTACGGCGTCGGCGTTGTAGCAATGGCATTCATTGTCAGTTTGATCTGGCTGCCAGAAAGCAAGGATAAGGATCTCGATTGAGCTTCGCAGCACCGCTTCGCCTCAGGCTCGATAGCGAAGCCCTAATTGCAAATTGGAGGGCGATGGCCGCGTTGAGCGGCAATGCTCAAACCGGCGCGGCGGTAAAAGCCGATGCCTATGGCCTTGGTGCGCTCGAAGTCGTGCCAAGGCTCTGGCAGGCTGGCTGCCGCGATTTCTTCGTCGCGCACTGGGGAGAGGCCGAAGCCCTCGCCGATTTGATACCCACATCGAGCATCGCAGTCTTGAACGGCATCACTGAGCAGGATGTCGCCGCCGCGATGGAATTGGGCGCTGCGCCAGTCCTAAATACGCCTCACCAAATCGCACTGTGGAAAGCGGCGAATGGCGGGCGCTGCCATGTCATGCTCGACAGCGGGATCAACCGGCTGGGCATTGGGCCGGAGCAGTTGTCATCTAGGCTAATTGAGGGTTTGAATATAGACATCCTACTAACCCATCTGGCGTCAGCGGATGAAGATGTTCCGCAAAATGCAAAACAGCTGGCAAGGTTTGTCGCGATGTCCTCAGACATCAGCGCAAAAAGACGTAGCATGGCAAACAGCGCAGGGATTGCCTTGGGAAGCGACTATCATTTCGATCTGACACGCCCGGGTTTGGCGCTTTATGGCGGGGCGGCCCATTCGCACCTTCGGAGTTCGATAAGCCAAGTGGTGCAACCGCAAGCCCGCATATTACAGATACGGGATGTGGCTGCGGGTGAAGGTGTCGGGTATAATGCAACCTACACAGCGCAGAAGGAAACCACCGTCGCCACTCTCGCTATTGGCTATGCAGACGGCTATTTCAGGGGTTTCTCGAATAGCGGTTCGGTGCGCATCGACGGCGTCGAATGTCCGGTTCTAGGTCGCGTTTCGATGGATTTGATAACGGTCGACATATCGGCCGTGCCATCACCTGCCGAGGGCGACTGGTGCGACATCAATTTTGAGCTGGGCAACGCTTCACGTAGCTCCGGAGTCTCTCAATATGAGCTGCTGACTGGTCTCAGTCGCCGCGCAGAACGGCTCTGGTTATAAAAACCAATTGAAATGCTTTGGCTAAGATTGTGGACTGCGATCCGCAAATAGTCTGCCATTCCGTTCAAGCCGAAACAAAAAGGGCGCCAATCAAGGCGCCCTTTCCGTTTGTCATATTCTCGTCGACTTAGAAGTCGGCGCGAACGCCTGCGTAGAAGTAACGACCGGTGGCATCAAAGATACCCGAACCAGCACCCGTACCAAGCAGGCCGCGCGGCGGCTTACGGTCGAACACATTGTCCACGCCGGTGTAGAACGAAACCTTGTCGTTCACTTCCCAGTTCAGGCGAAGGTCGTGGAAATGCTGTGCCTTGTAGTACTTCTCGGGGAACTGGTCAGCATTAAGCGGACCAAGCAGCGCCAGTTCGAACGGCGTGCAAGTGGTCGGCTGACCAGCTGCGTTTCCGGTGGCGAAACCGGTAAGACCGTTAGCCGGGCAGGGGTTTACCATTGCATGCTGCGATTCCCACGTACCAACGGCTTGCGGGCCGATGTAGCGGAATTCGTAGCGAAGGGTCAGGTCCTTATGCTTGTACGAGAAGCTAGAACCCAGCTCCCAGATCGGGTCACCCAATTCGCCATGCAAGCGGTTGCGGAAACGCGGATCGGCAGGATCGGTATACTGCGAACGATCACGGAGCCACGAACCAATGACGCGATAGGTCAACCGGTCGCCATTGTCGAAGCTGTGGTTGTAGGCCAGATCGACGTCAAGGCCTTTGGTCGTGAACTTTGCAAAGTTTGCAGGAAACACGGTTACGGCCGGATCGTCGAACAGACCCCCGGGAAGGCGATTAACCTGCGCGCAATAGGGGTTGCCGACAATGCTGGCCGAGTCATAGCAAGCATTGAGGATCAGGTTCGCAGTCGGGAATGCAATCAAGTTCTGAACCTTGATGTCATAATAGTCGACGGTGATCGAGAAACCCGGTGCAAAGCTGGGCTCGATAACAACACCAACAGTGTAGCTGTCCGACTTTTCTTCTTCGAGAAGCGGGTTGCCGCCCTGTTCAATGCTCAGCGTAGCCGAACGAGCAGGCGTGTTAACAAAACCAACGGGTACGCCGGCTGCAGCACAGTTCGCTGCACGGTTGGCACCCAGGCCGATGTTCAAAACATCGCAAGGGTCAGCGATGGTTGCAAAGTTCTGACCGAGCGGATCGAACAGTGCCGACTGGGTCGGAACACGTACCGAGCGCGAATAGGCAGCGCGGAACTTGATGTCTTCGATCGGAGCCCAAATGCCCGTGAAGTTATAGGCCTTGGTCGAACCAGCTGCGTTGTTATAGTCCGAAATACGGGCTGCAGCACCGAATTCCAGCAGCTGCGCAAACGGCATGTCACGCAGCAGAGGAATGTTCAATTCGGCAAAGGCTTCTTTCACCGTCAGCTTGGGATATTTGATCGGCTGAAGAGCGGTGAGGAAGGTAGCATCCGACGACGTCAATTCGTCAACCGAAATGCTGCCCTTTTCTTCACGATACTCAGCACCCAATGCAAATGCGATCGGGCCGCCAGGAAGTTCGAACAATTCGGAGAAGTCGCCGCCAACAAATGCCGATGCAACAAACTGGCTGGCTTTCTGACCATAGAAGCTGTCGGTCATCACATAGTCGATAGCACGCGGATCGTTGCGGCCATTGCCGAGCAGGTTCAATGGCACGCACGATGAGTCCACATTGGTCACTGCGTTGACACGGCAGATAACCCGCTGGCCTGCAGCGTTGTTCACAAAGTTTGTTCCCGAGAAACCAACGGGTGCAAGAACCGCATCGAACGCATTCAGGTAGGGACCATTTGAACCGTCGAGATTGAACAACTGGAGGTTGTTCAGTGAAACAGTGCGGCCATCCAGCTTGCCATAGTTCAAAGCAACTTCATATTTCCAGTCGTCGTTGAAAGTGCCTTCTGCACCAACAACAATACGCCATGTTTCGCGCTTATTGTCTTCCGAGCGAATACCCAGGTCGACGTTGTTGCGGTTCAGTGCGAATGTGGAAGTCGGCGTTGCGCAGCGGCCAGCACCCTGCAATACAGCGAGGTTCTGCGCGGTTACAAACGGGTTCGAGCAGCTTACTGTGCCGAGGAAACCGCCCTGAACGAAGCTCGGGCTGGTTTCCGAGAAGACGTTCAGGTCGACATATTTCGCTTCGAGGAACGGACGGAAGCCATCCGAAACGTCGAAATGTGCCAGCAGGTTGATCGATTTCCGCTCGATTTCAGGGATAAGGTCGCCATAGTTCGAGAGGGTTGAACCCAAACCGCCGACAGCGTTGCCAGAACCGATCAGACGCAAATCGCGTGTAATCGGGTTAACGATCAGGTTGCCGCCTTCATCGAATACATAGGAAGTGCCAGCCGCAGCAGCAGCAGTTGAACCAGGCGAGCAGCGCAGCGGGTTTCCGAGAACGGCAACGGCGTTGCAAAGACCGGTGACCAGGCCACCGTCCGAAATATTGTTGTTGCGGATGTTAGTGAAAAACGCGTTGTCGAAGATGCCATCCCCATAGGGCAATTCACCGGACGTGATTTCAGTGATGTTGAACTGCTTACGACCCGAAAACGCGCCGGTCAGATAGTCGCGACCGGTGAACTTGATCGGTTCTGATTTCGAATATTCGGCTGCGATAGCGATGTTACCGCGACCGTCTGCGAAATTCTTACCCCAGGTAAGCGCACCGAAATAGGAACCACGGTCACCACGGCTGGAAACGCCGCCCTGACCCGTCAGACGCAGACCGTCGAAATCTTTCTTCAGTACGAAGTTGACAACGCCTGCAATTGCATCCGAACCGTAAATGGCCGAGTTGCCGCCGGTCACAACGTCGATACGTTCGATCAGTTCGCTCGGGATTGTGTTCACGTCGACCGTGTAATCACCAGGGGAAACCGTCACATGGCGACGGCCATTCACCAGAGTCAAAGTACGCGCCGTACCTAGACCGCGAAGGTCAAGGATGTTCAGACCAGCCGTACCGATGAAACGGGTCGAGTTCGACTGGCTAAAGGTCGAGCGCAGCGAGGGAAGATCGTTCAAGGCATCGCCAACCGACAGATTACCGCCCGAAAGCAGTTCTTCCGCGGTAACCGACGTCACAGGTACAGGCGATTCCAGTGTCGGGCGCGAAATGCGCGAACCGGTTACGAGGATAGGAGCGTTGTCTTCTTCAGCAACCTCTTCTTCATCTTCATCTGCCTGCGCATCGGGCGATGCAGACTGAGCAAATGCGGGTTGCACGCTCAGCATTGCCAGTCCGACGATCGAACCGGTTACCATTAAACGAGTCTTCTTCATGAAAAGCTCCCCAGTTGAGAATTCATTATGGATTAATCGGCACCGATAAGCGCAGCAGAACACTAGATGCAATGGCATCCGAGATACTAAGACGTATTTTTTACCTCTGTTGCTAAAGCGCCACAGCCTCCGGACTGCTATCCCAAAAGGCATATGGCAACGTAGTTACGCTTACGGTAATATCATTTGCAACTAAATTGCAATTTAGAGAGTTTTGGCGACAGCAAACTTCAATTTTGTCACGCTCGCTTACAAAATCACGATGGATACAGATATCAGCTAAATAGACTACGGGCAGTTGGAGCCATCGTTCGAAACTTGAATTGCAACGAATCATCCAAATTCCGCGATCCAAACATACAACAGCATCAATGTTGCGGTGCACCAACGGCTGCGCTAGGGACGTCAGGAATATCCGGGGATATATAATATGGCACGCAAAGCATCAACTGGGCAGGACGGCGGTCCCGTCATCATCAAAAAATATGCGAACCGTCGCCTCTATAATACCCAGTCATCCAAATATATAACGCTCGACTTTCTGGCAGAGATGACTCGCAAGGATATCGAGTTCAAAGTCGTCGATGCCAAGACAGGTGAGGATATCACCCATAGCGTGCTTACCCAGATCATCATGGAAGAAGAAAATGGCGGAAAGAGCATGCTGCCGGTCAACTTCCTGCGCCAGATCATCGCTCTGTACGGCGATTCAATGCAAGGCTTGGTGCCGCAGTTCCTCGAAAGTTCAATGGACAATTTCCGCAAGAACCAGAAGCAGGTTCAGGATGTGATCGAGAACGCCCTGACCTCGGGCCCCTTTGGTCATATAGCCAAGCAAAATATCGAAATGATGAAAGCTGCGCGTGACGCGCTAGTGCCAAATCTCGGCAATCTGGGCGGGAAAAAGGAAAAGGCAGGCGAAAGTCTCGATGACCTCAGGAAGCAAATGGCTGAGTTGCAAGCGAAGATCGACAAACTATCCAAAGACTAGTCTGCCGCACGGTTGCGGATGCCCGGCCAAGCCGCTAGGGGCTGGGCCATGAAACACGCGCTTTCCGTTACCCGCCAACAAAATTTCGCCGCCTGGTATCAGGAGGTTATTTCCGAAGCCGATCTTGCTGAAGAGTCGGGCGTACGTGGCTGTATGGTTATCCGCCCCTGGGGCTATGGCATGTGGGAACGCATCCAGAAGCTGATGGACGCCGAAATCAAGAAGGCCGGCGTTGAAAATTGCTATTTCCCGCTCTTCATCCCGCTGTCTTTCTTCGAAAAAGAGGCAGACCATGTCGAAGGTTTTGCCAAGGAAATGGCCGTAGTCACCCACCATCGCCTCGTTGGTGATGGCAAGGGCAAACTGATCCCTGATCCCGAAAGCAAGCTCGAAGAGCCTTTGGTCGTCCGTCCAACCTCTGAAACCGTCATCGGTGCCGCGATGAGCCGCTGGGTGCAAAGCTGGCGGGACCTGCCTTTGCTGGTCAACCAATGGGCCAATGTCGTCCGCTGGGAAATGCGCACCCGTATGTTCCTGCGCACTAGCGAGTTTCTTTGGCAGGAAGGGCATACCGCGCATGTCGATCGCGAAGACGCGATGAAAGAGACTATGCGCGCACTCGAAATGTATCGTGCCTTTGCCGAAGGCCCGCTGGCGATGCCGGTGGTGGCAGGCGAAAAGCCCGAAAATGAGCGTTTCCCCGGCGCCGTTGCGACCTATTCGATCGAAGCGATGATGCAGGATGGCAAGGCGCTGCAAGCTGGCACCTCGCACTATCTGGGCACCGGCTTTGCCGAGGCCGCAGGCATTAAATATCAGGATAAGGAAGGCGGGCAGCAATATGCCCACACCACCAGCTGGGGTGTTTCGACCCGTATGATCGGCGGCGTTATCATGACGCATGGCGACGATGATGGCCTGCGCTGCCCCCCGCAAATTGCGCCGTGGCAGATTGTGATCGTGCCGATGCTGCGCGACGATGATGGCGACGCCGCGGTGCTCGATTATTGCCGTGAGCTCTGGAAAGAACTCGGCGCGCTGTCAGCCTTTGGTGAGCCTGTGCGCGTGCTGCTCGATACCAAGGCGTCCAAGGCTTCGAACAAGCGCTGGGCGTGGGTGAAAAAGGGCGCGCCGATCATCGTTGAGGTTGGTCCGCGCGATGTATCCGAAGGCAAAGCGGCTGTGCTGCGCCGTGACCGGCTATACAAGGATGATGGCAAGCTGGCGACAGCCTTCACGCTGCGCGGGGATTTGATCTCCAGCGCTGCCGGGATGCTCGAGGAAATCCAGACCACGCTCCATAGCGAAGCCAAGGCACGGCTCGAAGCCAATATCGCCCGTGACGTCACCGATCTCGCCGCGCATTTCAAAGGCGACGAGGCGAAATTTGCCGGCTGGGTAGAGGTGCAATGGGCGCGCCCGACCGGCGCAGAGCTCGACAAGATTGTCGAGCAGTTGAAGGCATTGAAGCTCACCATGCGCAACACGCCGCTTGATGCCGCACCGGTCGACGGCAAATGCTTCTTCACCGGCGAGCCTGCGGTCGAGCGTATGCTGATAGGACGGACATACTAATGCTCAGGGCGTGGGTAGCGATAAAGCGCGGATTAGCAGGCTTGTTCGATTTCCAAGGACGAAGCAGTCGAACCGATTTCTGGTTTTACGCAATATTTGTTGCCCTGATAGCTTTCGGATTTTGGTCGGTCGTAATGAGCATGGAATTGACCCGAACTTTTGGCGATATCAATCAGTACGCCGCCCAAAACCCTGATAAGGTAACTGTTTCAGCAGGTCCCGGCGGCTATTCGGTGTCGATCAAGGATGGTGCGGCCGGGGTTGGTCCAGACTTTGGATATTTACTCAATTGGATAACAGCCATCGCTGTGGTTTCAATTGGCCTGCTTGCAGCAGCGTCTGTTCGTCGCCTTCACGATACCAATCGAACCGGAGCGTGGATTTTGCTGCCGATGCCGTTTTTGTTCGGTGGCCTTTGGCTTATGGCTTTGGTCTTTCAGGATTTTAATTCAGCGTCAGAGCCCGATTTTGGTTGGTTCTTCATGGGTTTTGCAAACAATCTAATATATCTGGCTACACTCGGCTTTGTAGTCTTTTTGCTTTTACGTTCGGGGACTGCGGGTGAAAATCGATTTGGCCGCCGCGACATGGATGAGGAAAGTTGAGCCGGAAACGCCCTTCAGGTCTTCCGACACGCGAGCAAATCCTCGAGTTCATAGAGCAATCCAAAGAGCCTGCAGGCAAGCGGGAGATATCCCGCGCCTTTGGCTTGCACGGTAGCGACAAGATTGCGCTGAAAGCCCTGCTCAAGGACATGACCGACGAAGGGCTGATCGACGCTGCCCCGGGCAGGGCATTCCATAAGATGGGCGGTGTTCCACGCGTAACCGTGCTTAAGATAGTTGATATCGACGGTAACCAGCTGATCGCCATTCCCGAACGCTGGGAGGCGGATGGAATTCCTCTGCCCAAGCTGCGTGTCGTTGAACGCGGGCGTAAAGGCGCGCTGGGGATAGGTGATCGCATCCTTGCGCGCACCGAAGAGGCCGGAAAAGGCTGGCTCGCCCATCCGATGAAAAAGCTCGCCAAGGCTAGCGAGCAGATTTTGGGAGTGGTCGAGGAAAGCGACAATGGCCGTTTCTGGCTGAAGTCGACCGACAAAAAGGCGCGCTTCGACATTCCCCTGTTCGAGATCGGTGAAGCGCAGCCCGGCGATCTGGTGCTTGCAGAACTTGGCGGGCGGGCAGGGCAAAAAAAGGCGCGGGTTACCGATGTGTTGGGCGATCCTTTTGCCCCGCGCAGCTTCAGCCTCATTGCCATCCATAAATTTGGCATTCCGTTTGAAATTCCCGAAGAAGTCGAAGCAGAGGCGCTGCATGTCAGCAAACTGCCCGTCACCGCCGAAATACGCGAAGATCTGCGTCATTTGCCGATCATTGCCATCGATCCAAGGGATGCACGCGATTTTGACGACGCAGTCTGGTCAACGCCGGATGATGATCCAAAAAATATAAATGGTTTCAAAGCTATCGTCGCCATAGCTGATGTCAGCTATTATGTACGCCCGGGCAGCGCGCTCGACCGCGAGGCGGCAAAGCGCGGGAATAGCGTGTATTTCCCCGATCGCGTCGTCCCGATGCTACCGCATGCATTGTCGTCGGACAAATGTTCGCTGCGGGAAGGCGAAGACCGCGCGGTGCTCGCTTGTCACATGCAGATCGATGCAGGCGGGCAAGTGACGTCATGGCGTTTCACCCGCGCAATCGCGCGGATTTCCGCCAATATTCCCTATCAGGATGCACAGGATGCGATTGACGGGAAGCTGGCGCATTCGATGCTCGAACCGGCGCTCAAGCCGCTCTGGGCGTGCTGGGACTTGCTCAAAAAAGCCAGAAACCGGCGTGGGCCGTTGGAGCTCAACCTTCCCGAACGGCGCATCACGCTCGACGATGAGGGCAGGGTTGTCGGCGTTGCTGTACGCGAGCATCTCGACGCGCACCAGGTGATCGAGGATTTCATGATCGCGGCCAATGTCGCGGCGGCGAAGGCGCTGGAGGAAAAGAAATCTCCACTGATTTACCGCGTCCACGAACCGCCCGCACGTGAAAAGCTCGTCGCGCTCAAGGATTATCTCAAGACTTTCGATCTTGAATTTGCGCTGGGGCAGGTGGTCCGCCCGTCAACCTTCAACGCGATCATCGACAAGGTGCAGGAACATGACGAAATCCTGCCGCAGATCATGGAAGCGGTGCTGCGCAGCCAGACGCAGGCCTATTACACCCCGCAAAATGCCGGACATTTCGGTTTAGCGCTGGGCAGCTATGCGCATTTCACCTCGCCGATCCGCCGCTATGCCGACCTGATCGTCCACCGTGCACTGGTGAGTGCCTATGATCTCGAAATGCCCGCACCCAAGGATGGGGCGATCAAACCGGTTACCGGCTTGTCGGCCAAGGATTTCGAGCGGCTTGACGTCACCTCCGAAATGATCAGCCGCGCCGAACGCCGTGCGATGGAAGCGGAGCGGGAGACGACCGATCGCTATGTCGCTGCTTTCCTTGCTACACAGATTGGTGAAATCATTGATGTGCGCATTACCGGCGTGCAGAATTTCGGTTTTTTCGCGACAGTCGAGTCGATTGGTGGCGATGGTTTGGTTCCCGTCTCCACCTTGGGTGCCGAGCGCTTCTTCTATGACGAAGCCAGCCAAACGCTCACCGGTGAGGACAGCGGCGATGAATATCGCCCTGGAATGCGCCTCAAATTGCGGTTGGCCGAGGCCAATCCTGTATCAGGTGCGCTCCGCTTTGAGCTGCCAGAGGGCGGAAGCTATGCCCCGGCGCGGATGGAACGCCCGTCCGGCATGAAGCATAAGGGCAAGCATATGACGGGAAAGCGAGGCAGGCCGTCCAATATCCGGCACCAGGGGCGCCGCAAGCGCTAACTCAATTCATCCAGCGCTTCGTCAGTTAACGAACCCGGTATCACCATAACCGGGCAGCGTAACGTACCGGCATTGTTGCCGGTAAAGTGCGCGACCATCGGCCCGGGATTTCCTTGCGCGGCAGCGCCCAGCACCAAGGCGGCTATTTCAGGATGCTCGTCGAGCATTTCGCGGACAACCTCAACGCCCTCACCATCGCGGATCGTGATACTGGGCTGGATACCCAGTTCGTCAAAGATCGTACCTGCGGCGGTTGCGACCAGTTCTTCGGCCTTCTCACGGTTCTCGGCTTCCATAGTCGCTTGCACGCCGCCCCAGGCGACGAAATCCGCGCGTTCGATCAGCGCCAATATGTGCAAACTCCCGCCAGTTTTTGCTGCGCGGCGCGCGGCGAAGCGCAGCGCTAGGCGCGCTTCTTCGGTTTCATCAATCACAACCAGATAGGTGCGCATCGCCGTTTCCCCGTCGCGGCATTCATGAATTCGTATGAACCTGCGTCATTTCCAATCGCAGTGCAAGCAATAGCCGCTTGACGCTGGGGAAACCAAGCCCTTATGCCGCTGCGAATAATCCAGACCATAAACAGGATGCCCCGATGCCCATCGAGCTCAAAATGCCCGCACTGTCCCCCACCATGGAGGAGGGCACGCTCGCCCGCTGGTTGGTGAAAGAAGGCGACAGCGTGTCGTCGGGTGATTTGATTGCCGAAATTGAAACCGACAAGGCGACGATGGAGTTTGAGGCAGTCGATGAAGGCGTGATTTCGCAGATTTTGGTGGCCGAGGGCACTGATGGGGTGAAGGTCGGCACGGTGATCGCAATGATCCAGGGTGAGGATGAGGGAGCGGCACCTGCCAAAGTTGCGCCAACGCCGCCAACGACAGCCAAAGCGGAAGAGCCGGTTGTAGCGCCTCCACCACCACTTGTCACAGCTCCGGCACCAGCAGCCCCTGCCAAAGCTGCAGGCGATCGCATCAAGGCGAGCCCACTCGCAAGGCGCATCGCCGCAGACAAGGGCGTCGAGCTGGCAGGACTAACTGGCACCGGCCCCAACGGTCGCATCGTCAAAGCCGATGTCGAGGGTGCCCAGCCGGGTGCCACCACTCCGGCTCCCGCCGCATCTGCCGCGGCGCCCGTCACACCGGCAGCACCGGCCGCAGTCCCTGATTTCGGCATCCCGCACGAAGTCGTCAAGCTGAGCAACATGCGCAAGACGATCGCACGCCGCCTGACCCAATCGATGCAAGAGGCGCCTCACATTTACCTCACGGTTGATATCCGGCTCGATGCGTTGCTCAAACTTCGGGGTGAACTCAATGCCAGCCTCGAAGGTCGCGGGGTCAAACTGTCGGTCAACGATATGCTGATCAAGGCGCTCGCGCTGGCATTGATCCAGGTACCGAAATGCAATGTCTCCTTCGCGGGCGACAATATGCTGCAATATAGCCGTGCCGATATCAGCGTGGCGGTCTCAATCCCCACAGGCCTGATCACCCCGATCATTGTCGATGCGGCGAACAAATCTCTCTCGACCATCTCGACCGAAATGTCCGCACTCGCCGCCAAGGCAAAGGATGGCAAGCTGCAACCGCACGAATATCAGGGCGGAACCGCCTCGATCAGCAATATGGGCATGATGGGGATCAAGCATTTCACGGCCGTCATCAATCCGCCGCAAGCGATGATCATGGCGATCGGGGCGGGCGAAAAGCGGCCTTATGTGGTCGATGACGCGCTGGCGATTGCGACGGTGATGAGCGCCACCGGCAGCTTTGACCACCGTGCGATTGATGGCGCCGATGGGGCGGAACTGATGAAGGTGTTCAAGGAGTTGGTGGAGAAGCCTTTGGGGTTGGTGGCTTGAGGCGCAAAGGCAAGATGCCGATTATTCAAAGGCAAGCGCTAGCAGTGGTTGCCTCCAGTGTTGTCACATCGATATCTACCCTAATGCTGTTTATGGCTTGGGGTGTTTTTGAAAGTGATACCGAGATTAACTGGCATAGCGTACCCCGCGATTTTGCGATCCTTCTGGCATTTGTAGTTCCGATAGCGGCAGCGGGAATTACATTTTTCGGCCTTCCTTTGTTGTTCATTGTGCGAAGGCTGGGATGGATATCGACGATCAATCGATTCAGGCTTTTTGGAGCAGTCGTAGGCGCATTCTGGGCCGTTGCTGTTGTGGTTCTGTTTGAACTCAGATGGGAAGGAGTCTGGTTCATGATCTTGATCGGTAGCGTCAATGGCTTGGTCGTAGCGTCACTGTGGCTAAACATTGTTGAGAAACATAGAGCTTCTCAACGTCATCAAACTCCCACTGGAGAAATAAGTTGAGCAACTACGACCTAATAGTCCTCGGTTCCGGCCCCGGTGGCTATGTTGCGGCCATCCGTGCAGCCCAACTCGGCCTGAAAACCGCGATTGTCGAACGCGAAAAACTCGGGGGTATCTGTCTTAACTGGGGCTGCATTCCGACCAAGGCGTTGCTGCGCTCGGCGGAGATTTATCATTATATGCAGCATGCGGGCGATTATGGGCTGACGGCGGCGAATATCAGCGCGGATATCGATGCGGTAGTGAAGCGCTCGCGCGGTGTCGCTAAACAGCTCAATCAGGGCGTCACGCATCTGATGAAGAAGAACAAGATCACCGTCTATATGGGGGAGGGCAGGTTGACCGCGGCGAACACGCTGGTCGTCAAAAGCGACAAGGGCGAAGAAACCCTGACCGCGAAGAACATCATCATTGCCACCGGCGCCCGCGCGCGTGACCTGCCTTTTGCGCCTGCCGATGGCAAGCGCATCTGGACCTATCGCCACGCGATGACCCCGCCCGAAATGCCGAAGAAATTGCTGGTGATCGGCAGCGGCGCGATCGGCATCGAATTTGCGAGCTTCTACAATGATATGGGCGCCGAAGTGACCGTCGTCGAAATGATGGACCGCATCGTACCGGTTGAAGATGCGGACGTTTCAACCTTCCTTGAAAAGGCGCTGAAAAAGCAGGGTATGACGATCCTGACCGGGGCAGGGGTGCAGTCATTGAAGGCCAGCGCCAGTGGCGTCACCGCCGAAATAAAGGACAAGGATGGCAAGATCGCCAAAAGCGAATTCACCCACTGCATCGTCGCCATCGGCATCGTCCCCAATACCGAGAATATCGGGCTGGAGGCACTGGGCGTCGCAACCGAGCGCGAGCATATCAAGACCGACCCGATGTGCCGCACCAATGTACCCGGACTATGGGCCATCGGTGACGTCACGGCGCCACCCTGGCTGGCGCACAAGGCGAGCCACGAAGGCGTGATTGCTGCCGAGGCCATTGCAGGCAGCCATCCGCATGCAATGGACCCGAAGAATATCCCCGGCTGCACCTATTGCCACCCGCAGGTCGCCAGCGTCGGCCTGACCGAGGCGAAGGCCAAGGAAGCGGGCTATGACGTGAAGGTCGGCAATTTCCCCTTCATCGGTAACGGCAAGGCGATTGCGCTTGGCGAGGCCGAGGGCTTTATCAAGACCGTGTTCGATGCCAAGACCGGCGAGTTACTCGGCGCGCATATGGTCGGCGCCGAGGTTACCGAACTGATCCAGGGCTACACCATCGGCAAGACCGCCGAACTGGTCGAAGCCGATTTCATGCACACCGTCTTCCCGCACCCGACGCTCTCGGAAATGATGCATGAGAGCGTGCTGGGGGCTTATGGGAAGATGCTGCATATGTAATCGGCGGTTGACCAAGGGCCTCTTTCGGCTAGCTTCATAGCGGGTTGCGAAGGAGGCTTATGAAACCGATAAACGCGTTGCTCTCAGCGACTCTCGCTCTGCTTCTCACCGGCTGCTGGACGTCCGAAGCGCCGCTGATGCCCGATGCCGCAATGGACAAACCGTCACTATCGGGAACCTATTCACGCTTTGAGGGCGAGGTGTTTACCGGTGATCGCTATGTCGTGTCGCTCGAGGGCAATGAATTGATGGTTGAACATTCGGAGTTCGGCAACGCTGCCAAACCGGCCTACACCATCACATTCGATGCGTTGGTGGACGACCTATATCTTGCCCAAATCGTCAATGCGAATGGCAAGATGGAAGCCTATCGGCTGTTCCGCATCAATGATGATGGCAACGAAGCATATGATATGGATTTTGACTGCGGCGATCCGGAAACAGCGCTGCCGGGCGTCGAAAGCGACGGTACCGACTGCCAGTTCTCAAACTATGACTCACTGAAAAGTGCAGCAATGGCGAGGGCTGCAGAATATAGCGATAAAGGCAGCGGCACAAAAATTGTCTCGCGTTTTGAGCGTATTCTTGACTGAGCCATTTGCATACTAGGTCATAGGATAGCTTGCCCGGCTGGTCGCTCTACTCCAGTAAGGTGCCATTCTCAAACCGGAATACAGCTAACCGCATGGATCCAACATCGTTGCATTTCTCGCGCTCCGGCTTGCTCGTCCAGCTGCTCTACTTCTCCCTGTTTTGCGTAATATGCTTTTGGGGACTTAGCACGACCCGCCCGTTTCAACCCGAGCCTCAGCCAACATCCTATTATATTGCAAACGACCCGACGCCCGATATTCTGTTTGATGAAATCCCGCCCCGACGCCACGAAGGCCTGCTCGAAGAATTATCCGGCGGCTGGCTTCCAGTTGTCGCTTTACTCGCTGCAATCGTCTATTTGCTTTGGGCCATAGCCATTCGCATCTGGCGACTAAGTGGATCTAGCGCGCTATTGGTTTATCGCGACAAACAATTGTTGATGCACGACAGCCTGAAATTGACACCGGAGCCGATCGCGATTGGCAGCATATCACTCATCGAATTTGGCCGGGCAGATCAGCTGAAAGAAGACGTCTATCAAGAAGCGGTCAGATCTTTTTCCTTTTCAGCTTATCTCGGCGGAAAGCTGGGACAAAAGTTTCGCCATAATTTGCGGATTTCATACAAAGATTCTTCGGGTGCCACCGACCAGTTGACTGTTTCAGACTTCGAGGTTGACGGTGGCGTCGAGCAATTGCGCCGGTTTTTAGCCTATCTTGAAACTGCGCGCGCAGCCGAACTGCTGCATAGCCGTCGCGCCTAGTGCAGTTCGACAAACTTTCTGCTGTTCAGGCCAATCCGAACTTGCCACAAATTCGAAAGCAAGATTCGGGAGGTAAATCATGTCGGTCAAGATTTCAGCCTTTGGTGCCCTATCGCTGCTGGCGCTGGCGTCGCCGCTTCAGGCACAAAATACGGTAATTACTGGCGCGCGCATGCTCGATGTGCTGACCGGCAAGATGGTCGAACATCCGGCGGTATTCGTCGACGAAAGCGGTCGCATCACCAACATTGCCGACGCCCGCACGGTCAAATGGGGCAGCGATGTCACCCATATCGATCTGGGCGACCGCACCTTACTGCCTGGCCTCATAGATATGCACGTCCACCTAGATGGCCCTGCCGATATTGGCGGTTATCGGGGTCTGGAATTCACAGACAGCTTCTGGGGGATGACAGCTGTCGGTGCAGCCAAGTCGATGCTCGACGCCGGCTTTACAACCGTGCGCAATGTCGGGTCGGGCGACCGCAACGATATCGGCCTGAAGCAAGCCATCGACAACGGCTACGCGGTCGGCCCGCGCATCGTGCCTGCAAGCTATGCGCTGGGGGCAACCGGCGGGCATTGCGATTCCACCTTCCTTCCCCCCAGCCTTGAAAAGGACGGGAAGGAAGAGGGGATTGGCGATAGCGTCGACGAGTTGCGCTATCAGGTGCGCCGTCAGCGCAAATATGGCGCCGAAGTCATCAAGGTCTGCGCGACCGGCGGCGTTTTCTCGCGTAATACCGAACCCGGCCAGCAGCAGCTTTCGGAAGAACATCTCCGCGTGATCGCAGACGAGGCGCATCAGTGGGGCATCCGTGTCGCAGCGCACGCGCATGGCGGCGACGGCATCAAGGCGGCGATCAAGGCGGGCATCGACACGATCGAACATGCCAGCCTTGTTGACGACGAAGGCATCAAACTGGCCGCTTCCCGCGCCCGCCCGGTTTGGTTCTCGATGGATATCTACAACACCGAATATACCCAAGCCGAAGGTGCCAAAAATGGTGTGCTCGAGGATAATCTGCGCAAGGATCGCGAAGTCGCCCAGATCCAGCGCGACAATTTCCGCAAGGCACACAAGGCAGGAGTCCGGATGGTTTTCGGTTCCGACGCCGGCGTGATGCCGCATAGCGAAATCGGCAAACAATTCCGTGTCATGGTCGAATATGGGATGACCCCACTCGAAGCGATCCAGGCCGCGACCCGCAACGGCGCGCAGGCGCTGGACCGCGAAAAGGACGTTGGTGCAATTTCCGTCGGTCGATATGCGGATATCATCGCTGTCGACGGCAATCCGTTGAGCGACGTGCGTGAACTCGAGTCGGTCGACGCAGTTGTAAAAGGTGGCAAACGCATCCGCTAAACATATGCATTCAGCGTCGATTCGCTTGCAATTTCGGACATTGCAGCATGCGTCGGCGCTGTGGTATCCAGAACATAGGGGAAGAACAGACGTTCGCTAAAAAACTGGGGAGCAAAAGTTTATGATGATGAGCTTGGCGCTGGCCATGGCGCTCAACATGGCAGCAATGAAGGGCGATGCGCTGGACGAGGCGCGCAAGGGTTTCAACAACTGCTTGATTACCGAACATAACGAAGCGGTGAAGGTGAAAAAAACTGCGCCGGAATTCAATGAAGCAGCGCAGAAGGCCTGCCCGACCGAACGCAAAACCTATTTCGACATGCTGGTCAAATCCGAACGCGGCTATGGTTCGTCGCAAAAGGATGCCGAGCAATATGCGACCGAGGAAATCCAGATGATGGTCGATGGCGTCACCAGCGCATTCGGCGAAAATCTGAACAACGGTGGCCAGCTAGCCGAAGAGAAGTAGGGAATTGGCGGACAGGGTGGGATTCGAACCCACGGTGAGCTTGCACCCACGCCGGTTTTCAAGACCGGTGCCTTAAACCACTCGGCCACCTGTCCGCTGCGCCGTCGCCTTTACCATCTAAAACCGTGCTGGCAAGCGCTCTGCGCTTCGGGCCGCGCTTTTGTCTGTGAAAGTCTTGTACCCACAGCGAGCTACGCGACAGAGGGAGCGAAGGGCGCGCCAATCTGCTGATATTATTGTGTTAGAACCGCAAATCCATGTTATCGTTCCGGACTGGCTCAAAAGGAGGATGTGTGGCGTTGCGTTTCGGAAAATTCCCGGTTGATGGCGTAGTTGCCGCATTGTTGCTGGCTGCGCTGAGCCCGCCTGCCGCGCTTTCGGCCCAGCAAGCAACAACCGCCGCTTCCGATCAAGGCCATTCGCATGCTTTTACCCAATATCTGCAAACAGTCCGCCTGCGTGCGGAACGGGAAGGGGTCAGCAAGGCCACGCTCGACCGCGTTATCCCGACGCTGACCTATGTGCCCCGTGTCGTGCAACTTGATCGCGGCCAGCCCGAAACGCCTGGCAACGCGCCCATCCCTGCATTTGAACCCTATCGCCGCAAGCATGTCGATGCCGCGCGAATAGGCCGCGGACGCAGCAAATATTCAGAACTTCGTCCGTTACTGCAGCGGATTGAGAATGAAACCGGCGTGCCCGAAGAGGTGATGATCGCCATTTACGGGCATGAGACCAACTATGGCGCAGTGATGGGCAATTTCCACGCACCCGACGCGCTGGCCTCGCTCGCTTTCGAAGGCCGCCGTCGCGATTTGTTCGAAGCGGAACTGGTCGCTGTCTTGAAGATGATCGACCGGGGTGTTCCGTCTTACGCAATAACGGGCAGCTGGGCAGGGGCGCTAGGTCGCCCGCAATTTCTGCCTTCGGTCTATCTCCGCCTCGCGCGAGATGGCGATGGTGATGGCTATGCCGATATCTGGAAAAGCGAAGTCGACGCGATGACGTCGATAGCCAATTATCTGCTCAATGCCGGCTGGCGGCGGAATGAGCCTTGGGGCTTTGCCGTCAACGTGCCGTCGAGCCTCGACCGCAATAGCATCAAAAGCACTTTGGTTGCGCCGCGGTGCGCCCGCGTCTTCTCCCGCCACAGCCGGTTGATGAAGATTTCGGAATGGAAAAAAATGGGCGTCACCGCCCAAAATGGTGTCTGGCCTGATGACAATATGCAGGCCGCGCTGATTGAGCCTGATGGTGAAGGAAAGACCGCATATTTACTGGGCAGCAACTATCGCGCGATATTGGACTATAATTGCTCCAATTTTTACGCTCTTTCTGTGGGATTGCTTGCCGATGCGGTACGAAACTAGGCTCCTGATTGGCACATCGTTTTGCCTCCTGCTTGCGTCGTGCGGAGGAGGGGGGATGGAAACCCTTCCCGCAGCAAAACAGACCCCTGCAGCTTCGGTCAGCGATTTGCCCGTCAAACTGGGCGCGCCTTTTACCGTTGGCAGCACCACTTACACGCCCGAAGATACGTCCAACTATGACGAGGTTGGCTTTGCCAGCGCCTATGGGCAAGAGCTTCAGGGCAACCCGACCGCCAATGGCGAGATTTTTGTGCCCGACGCAATTACGGCTGCACATAAAACCTTGCCCATGCCCAGCTATGTGGAGGTAACCGCACTGGATACAGGGCGAACGATTTTGGTGCGCATCAATGATCGTGGCCCGATGACCAATGAGCGCCTGATCGACCTGTCAGAAGGTGCCGCCCGCCAGCTTGGTATTTCAGGGCAAGGCAACGCGCCGGTGCGCGTCCGCAGGGTCAATCCGCCGGAACAGGATCGCGCCGTTTTACGCGCCAACCAACCTGCCGGTACCCGGCTCGACACACCAGAATCGCTTCTGAAGGTGTTGCGCGACAAGCTAGCGAAAATGCCCAAGTTGGAAGCGCCAAAAGTTGCCGCGCCAGAAGCTGTCACCACGCCTCCAGCGAAGCCAGCCCCTGCAAGTGCAAAAGCAACAGCAAAGCCGGCCGCCGTAAAAACGCCTGCAAAAGCGGAACCTGTCAAACCTGCTACACCTCAGGCAAAGGCGACTTCGGCAAAAGCTGGCTATAGTGTGCAAGTTGCAGCCTTTTCATCCAAGGCGAATGCAGATCAACTGGCAACCAAACTTGGAGCCAAGGTTGTCAGCAGCGGCGACGGGAAATTGCACCGCGTTCGTTTCGGTCCCTTTGCCAGCGAAGATGAGGCAAAATCCGCTCTCAAAAACGCACAGGCCAAGGGCTATCCACAAGCAAGGCTGCTGCGCGAATAGCTTTGGCTGGAAAGCCACCGCAAGCCAGTCTAACAGATGGCCATGCGAGCATTTCTTGCCCTTTCATTATTGGTTCTTGCTGGACCCGGATTTGCCGCGACCTATTCGGGCAGCGCACCGGTCGCGTTTCTGCTCGACACTTTTTCTGATCGGGCCTTGTACGAACGCGACGCTGACAAACGCATTCCCACAGCCTCTATGGCGAAAATGATGACCGCCTATGTCACCTTCAACGCCTTGATGGACAAGAAGGTCAGCCTTGATCAAAAAGTGAAGGTCAGTCCGGCGACCTGGACAAAGTGGAACAATAAAGGCTCCACCATGTTCTTGCGTTCGAATGAAAGCGTATCGATCGGCAATCTCTTGTTCGGCGTATTGACGCTTTCGGGAAATGACGCTTCGGTCGTACTGGCGGAAGGCGTGGCGGGAAGCGAAGCTGCCTTTGTGGCTGAAATGAATGCTGCCGCCAAGAAGCTGGGCATGACGAATACTCATTTCGGAAATCCCAATGGCTGGCCGGACGGCGGCAAAACCTATTCGACAGCCCGCGATCTGGCAAAATTGGCGCAAGCGATCATCATTGAGCACCCCGAGGCTTTCGAACGCTATTTTTCGCAAAAATCCTTTCGCTGGTCGAACGTCACTCAAGTCAATCGCAACCCCTTGCTGGGCGTGATTGAAGGGGCCGACGGCCTCAAGACCGGGCACAGCGAAGAGGCAGGCTACTGCCTTGCAGGCACGGCGAAGCGCGGGGATCGGCGCTTGATTATGATTATTGCCGGTTTGCCGACGATGCAGTCGCGCATCACAGAGGCGCGGAAATTCATGAATTGGGGTTTCAGCGAGTGGGAAACGCAGACTTTGTTTCACACAGGTGAAACCGTTACCAAAGCACCGGTGCAATTGGGTTCGGCCGATAACGTCCCTTTGGTTGCTTCATGGGATTTTGCCGCGACCAAGCGTGTCGGCTCCAAGGAAAAACTGCGATTGAAAGCACGCTATTTCGGCCCGATCCGCGCCCCGATCCGCAAGGGAGAGGCGCTGGGTGAACTGGTTGTCCTGTCGGCCGACGGCAAGAAGCAGGTGCTCCCGCTAATCGCCGGCACGTCTGTCCAAAAAGCCAGCTTTTTTGGCCGCGCATGGAACGGCGCCCGCGCTTTGGTGGGCATGTGATGCGCGAAGGTATTTTCATATCGATTGAAGGGGGCGAAGGTGCGGGGAAATCCACGCAAATATCCGCACTTGCCGCTTATTTGCGCGCGCGCGGGATAGAGGTTGTCCTCACCCGCGAACCGGGCGGGACCGAGGGTGCCGAGGCCATACGTAACCTGTTGCTTGCTGGAACGGACGATCGCTGGGGTAAAGCCGCAGAGGCCTTGCTATTCGCCGCGGCGCGCAGCGACCATGTCGAAAAACTGATTAAACCCGCTCTTGCCACTGGAAAGTGGGTCATCACCGACCGCTATGTTGACAGCAGCCGTGCCTATCAGGGGGCCAGCCTTGGTCTGGGCGATGCGGATATCATGACACTGCACGCTATCGGTAGCGGCGGTTTCCTTCCTGCCCTGACGCTGGTTCTCGACCTGCCGCCAGACGTAGCGGCGCAACGTCTGCAGCGTAGAGACGCAGGAGTCAGCGACCGCATCGGCGGGCGATCATCCGAATTTCACGCAAAAGTGCGCGCGGCCTTTCTGCAGATCGCAAAACAGGAACCCGAGCGGGTGCGCATCATTGATGCCAACGATACTGCAGAACAGGTGACCCAGTCGCTGGTGGCCACATTGGCCGGATTTTTGCCGCAATGAAATTTTACGGCCATGATGAAAACCGCCAGCATATCGAGCGGGCACTGGCCGGTGGCCGGTTGCATCATGGCTGGATCCTTGCCGGTCCACGTGGGCTTGGAAAGGCGCATTTCGCAGTCGAGTTCGCACGGCTGCTGGTCGATCCGGAGGACCGCTACCGTACACTGATCGATCATAGGACGCATCCGGACATAAAATATGTCCAGCGTTTGGCGAAAGAGGCGCCGAAAGACGGAGAAGAAGCCGATCCCAATGCGGAACTCAAACGCAGCATTTCGATAGACCAGATTCGCGACGTCCAGCACGCGCTGACCACCCGCCCTTCGCTAGGTCCCAAACGTGCTGTTATCATCGACTCAGCCGACGATCTGGAGCGGGGAGGAGCCAATGCCCTCCTTAAATCGCTCGAAGAGCCGCCCGTTGGAACTTATTTCTTCCTGATAAGCCATGCCAGCGACCGGCTGCTTCCGACCATTCGTTCGCGGTGCCAGTTGTTGCGTTTCGATCCATTGTCACCCGCCGACATGACAGCCGCATTGCGTCAGGCAGTTCCGCAGGCGTCGGAACGGGAAATCGAGCTGCTCGCAGCGACCGGCAATGGATCCCCAGGTCAGGCACTCGACTATGCAGATCTTGATTTCGACGAAATCGAAACCGCGATTCAGAATATCGTCGAAAAGGGCGACCCAACGAACAAAGTCCGCCATGGGCTGGCCGAAAGCCTGTCGACTAAATCGGCGCAAGCCAGATATGAAGCCTTTTTGCGCTATGTCCCGATCAGCATTGCCAATGAGGCGCGGACCTCTGGCGCGATAGCTGCGGTGGAGGCGTTTCAGGATGCCGACCGGCTTGCCCAGCGCGCCGTTGCGCTGTCTCTCGACAAACAGGCCATAATTTTCCAAATGGGAAGCTTGCTGGCATCGCTGCGACCGCATAAGCACGGCGCCGAATAACCCCTCTTGCTATTGGCTTTGCATGTCTGATCCATTTTACATCACCACCGCGATCGCTTACCCCAATGGAAAGCCGCATATCGGCCATGCCTATGAAGCGATTGCAACCGATGCCATCGCCCGGTTCCAGCGGCTGATGGGTCGTGACGTGCGGCTGGTGACAGGCACCGACGAACATGGCCTGAAAATGGCGCAGACGGCGCGCTCTGCTGGTCGCGAAACGCTCGAATTCGCTGATGAAATGTCATCTTATTTCAAGGAAATGTGCGAATCTCTTAATGTTTCCTATGATTGTTTCATGCGCACTAGCGACCCGCGCCATCACGAGGCAAGCATCGCGCTCTGGAAAGCCATGGAAGCCAGCGGCGATCTGTATCTCGATCGCTACGAAGGCTGGTACTCGGTCCGCGATGAAGCCTATTATGGCGAAGAGGAGCTGATCGAAGGGGAAGGGGGTGTGAAACTCTCTCCGCAGGGAACTCCTGTTGATTGGACAGTCGAGGAAAGCTGGTTCTTCCGCCTGTCACGCTATCAGGACAAGTTACTGGAATTGTACAGCAATCATCCGGACTTTATACGCCCTGAAAGCCGCAAAAACGAAGTACTGCGCTTTGTCGAAGGCGGGCTCAAAGATCTGAGCGTGTCACGTACCAGTTTTGACTGGGGTGTTCCTGTGCCGGGGTCTCCAGGCCATGTGATGTACGTCTGGGTCGATGCACTGACCACCTATCTGTCGGGCATCGGCTTTCCGGCAAAGGATGGCGAGTTTAATCGCTTTTGGCCTGCAAATGTCCATATCATCGGCAAGGACATCGTCCGATTTCACGCGGTTTATTGGCCCGCTTTCCTGATGTCTGCAGGTCTGCCGTTACCAAAGCAGGTCTTTGGCCACGGCTTCATTCTGGCCCGCGATGGCGCTAAAATGGGCAAGTCAGCCGGAAATGCAGCCGATCCCCTTGGACTTGCCGAGCGTTACGGTGTCGACCAGTTTCGTTACTTCCTGCTGCGAGAAGTCAATTTTGGACAGGACGGCAGCTGGAGCGAAGAGGCCATCGTGACCCGCTCCAATGCGGAGCTGGCCAACAGTTTCGGCAATCTGGCACAAAGGACTTTGAGCCAGATTTTCAAAAACTGCGATGCTTATCTGCCCGCAATCCACGGCCATACAAAAGACGATGAAGCGCTGTTCGAGCTTGTCGGCAAAACGATTTCCGAAACAATTCCTGCAGCGTTTGAAAGCCTCGCCTTGTCCCAAGCTGTTGAAGCTTGGATTGCCGCCGTTTTCGCCTGCAATGCCTATATCGATGCACAAGCGCCCTGGGCGCTCAAAAAGACCGATTTTGAACGCATGGAAACGGTGCTGGCAACGCTGTACATTTGCATTGCGCAACTGGCAGTCGCGATATCACCGATCATTCCGGCTGGCGCAAGCAAGCTGCTCGATAATATGGGTATTCTGCCAGAATTGCGGAATTTCAACGGCATCGCCAGCCATTGGTATTCCCCCTTGGCAGAATCAGGTTTCCGGCTTGAGCAGCCGCAGGGCCTATTCCCCGGCTGGAGCTTCCGGCGGACGAAGAGACGACCTGATGCTAGTCGATTCACACTGCCACCTGAACTATAAGGGGTTGGTTGAGCGACAGTCCGAAACGCTGGCAAATGCCCGCGCAGCGGGCGTCACCGCGATGCTCAACATCTCGACCCGCGAATGCGAATGGGATGACGTCATCGGGCTTGCTAGCAAGGAACCCGATGTCTGGGCCTCGGTCGGCATTCACCCGCATGAAGCCGATGGGCATACCGACGTCGACACCGCCAAACTGGTCGCCCGCGCAGCACATCCGCGTGTCATTGCGATCGGGGAAACCGGCCTCGATTACTATTACGACCATAGCGATCGCGAACAGCAGCGTGCTTCCTTTCGAGCGCATATCGCAGCAGCGCGGGAAACCGGGCTGCCGATTATCGTACATACGCGTGATGCTGAGGCCGATACTGCGCAGATCCTGACCGAAGAAATGGGGAAGGGTGCCTATACTGGCGTCATTCACTGTTTCACCGCCAGCGCCGAATTTGCGGAGATCGCGCTGAATTTGGGGTTCTACATATCCTTGTCGGGCATAGTAACGTTCAAAAATGCGGTTGAATTACAGAAGATTGCCACGACAATTCCTGCGGATCGCCTGCTCGTCGAAACAGATTCCCCATTTCTCGCGCCCGTTCCACATCGCGGAAAAACCTGTGAACCGGCCTTTGTCGCGAGCACAGCGGCCTTTGTTGCAGAATTGCGTGGGACAAGCATGGAATTGGTGTCAGCACAAACATCAGATAATTTTTACAAACTGTTCACTAAAGCTTTGTAATATATGAGTAATGAAGATACTCCATATCTGATCTACGCAATCCTATTGCTGGTCCTAATGGCATCAGGTCTGATCGCCAGACGCCTGCCGATGAAGCAATATGCGAAGATGATTGCAGCCTGGGTGGGTATTTTCGCGGTCGCTTTTGTCCTCATGAGTTTTCGTCCCGAAATGTCGATGGCGTGGGAACGGATCAAAGGCGAACTGACCGGAGCGCCAAGGCAGAGCAGCGATGATCAAGGCATCAGACTGGTGCGTCAGGATGATGGGCATTTCTGGCTGCGTGCAGCGATCAATAACCAGAATGTCGACTTCATGGTAGATAGCGGCGCAACGACAACGGCGATTAACGCCAACACGGCGCGCCAGATCGGCTTGAAGTCAGACTCAAGCAAGTTACCAATAGAACTTGAAACGGCCAATGGCAGGATCAGAGTGGCGAGCGCGACAGTACCCAGCATCGTCGTTGGCGAATATCAGGTCGACGATCACGATGTGGTTATCTCGGACAAGTTTGGCGACACCAATGTGGTCGGCATGAACTTCCTCGACAGTTTCGGATCGTGGAGCGTCACGGGTGACGTCATGCAATTGAAACCATGAACGGGGGAGCCGTTGGGCAAACCCGCTTTGGACCTGAAGAACATTTTACTTAACATAATATATATTATCGTTCTTATATTTGTGAAAGCAGCCAAGCATGTCACAGCCCGAAATTGCCTCCCTTTACGAAGTCATAGCGCGCCTGAGAACGCCGGTTTCCGGCTGCCCCTGGGACCTTGAACAGAATTTTGCGACCATCGCGCCATACACAATCGAAGAAGCCTTATGAGGTCGCTGACGCGATCGAACGCAACGACATGGCCGCATTGAAGGATGAGCTTGGCGATCTTCTGCTTCAGGTCGTGTTCCACAGCCGTATGGCCGAGGAAGCCGGACACTTTGGCCTGCAGGACGTAATCAACGCCATTTGCGACAAGATGGAACGGCGCCACCCGCACATCTTCGGCGACCGATCGATTGACGGATCTGCGCAAGTCGTCGCCAATTGGGAAGCCATCAAGGAGGCTGAGCGGCACGGAAAATCTGAAGACAAAAGTGCGATGGCAGATGTTGCCAAAGCACTGCCAGCTTTGCTCCGGGCGCAGAAAATCCAGAAACGCGCCGCCCGAACCGGTTTTGACTGGCCGAGCGTCGAAGGTGCTTTTGAAAAACTGGACGAGGAAATCGACGAAGTTCGAGACGCGACGACCGCAACCGAAATGCATGAGGAAGTCGGCGATCTTCTCTTTGCAGCGGTCAATATCAGTCGTCATTTGGGCGTCGACGCCGAAGTTGCTCTCAATGATGCTACGGCAAAATTTGAACGCCGTTTCCGTGGCATGGAAGCGATTGCTGGCGATGCATTTGAAAAACTCGATCTCGATGCCAAAGAAGCTCTTTGGCGGCGCGCAAAAATAGAAACCGCAGCTAAATAATCTCCACCAGACTGCCGAACTGTTTTTCGAACTGCCCCCAATTCCTGCCGCTCAGCGATACCGTGAGAATGACACTCTCGCGCTCTTCGCGTTTTTCAACGATCGCACCGCGCTCATACAACCACGCCATAACGCGGCCTTCCTCGGCATTAAGGCGAACCGTCCGGACTATGTTTGCCGCACCAACCAATGCCGCCAGTTCGGAACGAAATTGTTCGACGCCTTCACCGCTTTCGGCCGAAATGAGGTAGCAATTGCCCTGTCGCGCGGCCTGCCCCTGCAAATAATCCCGCCTTTCGTCATCGAGCAAGTCGACTTTGTTCCAAAGCTCGAGGACGGTCCGACCCTCCCCTTCCCCGCCGATGCCAAGATCGCGCAAGATCGACAGCACATCATCGCGCTGTGCCTCGGTTGATGGGTGTGAAATATCGCGGACATGAACGATGATGTCAGCCGTTGTAACCTCTTCAAGCGTGGCTCGGAAAGCGGCAACCAGCTGTGTTGGCAGGTCCGACACAAAACCAACCGTGTCCGACAATATCGCCTTTTCAACTCCCGGAAGCCGGATTTCGCGCAAAGTTGGGTCGAGCGTTGCGAACAGCATATCCTCTGCCAAGACCTCTGCTTTGGTCAGCCGATTGAACAGGGTAGATTTGCCAGCGTTGGTATAGCCGACAAGCGCAATGGTGGGCCAAGGCGCCTTTTTGCGCCGGGCACGCTGCAATCCGCGCGTTCGCTGGACCTGTTCGAGCTCCCGTCGCAAACGCGCCATCCGATCCCGAATCATGCGCCGGTCGGCTTCAATCTGCGTTTCACCGGGGCCGCCCAAAAATCCGAAACCGCCGCGCTGACGCTCAAGGTGGGTCCAACTGCGCACAAGACGGCCCGCCTGATAATCAAGGTGCGCGAGTTCAACCTGCAAGCGCCCTTCCGCCGTTGCTGCCCGCTCGCCAAAAATTTCGAGGATCAGTCCGGTTCGGTCAATGACTTTGACCTTGGTGCGATCTTCTAAGTTGCGCTGCTGGATTGCCGAGAGCGAACCATCGACCACTAGCAAGTCAGCCTCCAAGGCTTCGACGCGCTCGGCAATCTCGTCAACCTGCCCGCCGCCAAACAGCGTCGCAGCCTTTGGCGCGCGAACGCGATAATGACGTTTTTCTATAATGTTAAGGCCAATTGCTGCCGCCAGACCTTCGGCTTCTTCGAGACGGAATTCGGCGGTAATACCGCTTGTCCCCGGCAATTCGGGATAGGCGATTACAGCGCGTGCGCCACGGGCGAACTCGTCCTCTTGGCCGCGATTGAATACGCTCAATCGTCGTCCTCGCCGGCTTCCTTGTTATATTCCGCAAGGTTGACCGGGCGCAAAGGCTGGATCGTGGATACCGCATGCTTGTAGACAAGCTGCATAACGCCATCGCGCTCCAGCAACAGCGAGAACAGGTCATAGGCGGCGATCGCTCCTTGCAGCATCACGCCGTTGACCAGAAATGTTGTCACATTCTCGCGCTTGTCGAGCATGGCATAAAGGAACACATCCTGCAGCATCCCGGCGCGATGCGTCGCTTTCGCCATCATCTGGTCGAAAGGCGCGCGGTCCGGAGAATGCGAGGGCATGATGGTGGATATGCTATGCTTGTAAACGAGCTGGGATTGCCCGTCGCGGCGTAGCAGCACCGAAAAATTGTCGAACCAGGTTACTACGCCCTGCAATTTTACGCCCTTTACAAGGAACATCGTTACCGGCGTTTTGGATTTGCGCAGCGAATTCAGGAACATGTCCTGGAGGCCGTTATTTTTTTCAGTCATTATGCTTTCCTATTATGCTTTTGGGCTTCGGGAGAAATTACCAAACACATGAACGCAGCCATGATGCGCAATTCATAACATGTTGCAAGCCATCCGCGAACAGGAAAATTGCGTCAGAATGACGACAGGCGGTCATTCCTTGCCAAAACTAAGCTCAATCTTCTTCATCCAGAACATCCTCGCCATTTTTGCGGACAGCGATGCCAAGCAGTTTGAGTTTGCGGTGTAATGCCGAACGCTCCATTCCGACAAATGTTGCGGTCTTCGATATATTGCCTGAAAAGCGTCGTATCTGAACCTGCAAATATTCGCGCTCAAAGGCTTCACGCGCCTCGCGCAATGGCGAGCCCATCAATGACGACGCCGGGCTGAGAACCGACACTCCGCCTCCGCTGACCTCAGCGGGCAGCATATCCACGTCTATCTGATGAATCCTGTCAGCAGGGGCCAATATGATCGTGCGTTCAATGACATTGCGCAACTGCCGGACATTGCCGGGCCACTCGCATGCCTGCAACGCCGCTAGCGCATCGTCGGACAACATCGGCGCCGGGACACGATGCTCTACCGCGAAGCGCGCCGCATAATGCTGTGCAAGTAGCGGAATATCCTCTCTTCGCTCCGACAACGGCGGGATACCCACTGGCACAACATTCAACCGGTAATAGAGATCTTCCCGGAAGCGGCCAGCCGCAATCTCGTCGGTCAAGTCGCGCGCGGTTGCCGATACGAAGCGCACGTCGACGCGAACGGGTCGGTTGCCACCAACGCGCACAAAGCTCTGCTCGGTCAGTACACGCAGTATCTTGCCCTGCGTCGTCCAAGGCATATCGGCCACTTCATCAAGGAACAAGGTTCCGCCGTGCGCGCGCTCAAGCATGCCTGCATTCAGCAGTTCGCCATTTTCCTCGACGCCGAACAGCTCTTCTTCAAACCGTTCGGGCGAAAGGCGCGCTGAACTTACGGTAACAAACGGGGCCTCGGCACGAGAGCTCCAGCTGTGTAGCAACCGTGCCGCCACTTCCTTGCCAACACCAGCGGGCCCGGTAATCAGCAACCTGCTGCCCGTCCCAGCAACTTTTTTCAGCGTCGCACGAACTGCGTTGATTGACGTGGACGATCCGGTTAGCTCTTCTGCCTGCCCGACAAGTGCTCGCAAAGTTGCATTTTCCGCCCGCAACCGCTGGGTTTCTGTGGCACGCGCCACCAGGTGCAGCAGCTTTTCGGCTTCGAACGGCTTTTCAAGGAAATCAACCGCGCCCGACGAAATCGCCGCCACCGCAGTGTCGATATTGCCATGCCCGGAAAACACGATCATCGGCACATTGGCATCGCGCGCCTTCATTTTTTTGAGCAGCTCGAGCCCATCCATGGATGAACCACGAAGCCAGACGTCGAGCAGCACCAGCGACGGCAGCCGTTCGTCGAACGCAGCAAGCGCCTCTTCGGATGTCGCGGCGGTACGGGTTTCATAACCATCGTCGGACAACACGCCCGCGACCAGTTCCCGAATATCGGCCTCGTCATCAACAATCAGAACATCAAGTGCCATCAGTCAGTCCGCTCCGGTTTTGTCTGCTCTTCATGAATGGAATGCGCCCCGCCAAATTGCTGTAAAAGCTCAAGGTCGAAACACATGGTGACAACAGCGCCGCCTTCGGGGTTATCTTCAAGCACAAGCTCACCCTGATGTTCTTCGACGATCTTCTTGACGATCGCCAAACCAAGCCCCGAACCGGTTGTCCGGGTGGTGACATAAGGCTCCACGATGCGATCACGTTCGTCGGGCAAGCCTTTGCCATTGTCGGCGAATGACACGCGCATTTTACGAGGGTCGGACTCGATCTGAACCCGAATCTGGCCTTTCGGGTTGATGCCGTCTCTATCCTGATTCTCGCGGATCGATTCAGCCGCATTTTTCAGGATATTGGTAACCGCCTGTCCCAGCTGCCTGCGATCGGCCAACATTGGAAACGGCTTGCCTGCCTGTGCAAAATCGAAGCTTATGTCGGTGTGCGACACTTCAAACAGAAATACAGCATGGCCGACAATGTCCGACAGATTCTCCTCGCGGAAAACCGGTTTCGGCATGCGGGCGAAGGACGAAAATTCGTCGACGATATTTCTGAGGTCGCCAACCTGGCGGATGATGGTTCCGGTCAATTGTTCGAAAATCTCGTTGCCTTCATCCACTTGCTTGCCGAACCGGCGACGCAATCGCTCCGCCGCCAATTGAATGGGGGTCAGCGGGTTCTTGATCTCATGCGCGATACGCCTGGCGACGTCTGACCATGCGGCCTGCCGCTGGTCAGACAGTTGACGGGTGATGTCTTCAAAGGTGACAACCTGCCCGCCTTCCCCCTTTGCGATCTTGACGGCAAAGGTTCTGGGTTCGGTGCCATCGCCGACCTGAACCACGGCCTGATTGCGGCCCTCCAATATCAGTTCGGCAAGATGCGGCGCGACGCTGTCGAACCGTTCGCCGACTATGGATTTACCGTCAGTTGATAGAATAGTTTCAGCCGTTTTGTTCGCGAGGCGAATCGCGCCCGCGGGGTCAACGCTGACAATAGCAGCGGACACCGATTCCAGAATGGTTTCGATAAAGCTGCGACGGTCTTCCAATTGCTTGTTGGCGTTGAGAATGTTCGACGTCTGGTTTTCGAGCCTTTCGGTCATGCGGTTGAACGACCGGGCAAGAAAACCGACTTCGTCTTTCCTTATATCATCGTCGTTGACGCGCACCGTCAGATCACCGTCGGCAATGCGCTGGGCGGCGAGCACCAAACGGTTGACGGGTTGGACAAGACGGTCAGCCACGAGCAGGGCAACCCAGACGGCTATGCCGATAATCAGCAATGAAACGATATAGAGCAGTGCGTTGAACTGGAGTTGCAGATAGCGTGATCGCGACTCCATCTCGCGGTAATCAGCCAGCACGCTTTGCGCTTTCTCGCCCAAGGTGAAGGACGGGACGTTGACCGTGCGACTGGCATATAAATAGGTTTTCGGCTTGTCGAACAGCCGGTTGACCGCGACGATCCGGTCGGGTTGGGCCGTCACAATCAGATCCTCGCCCGAATTCAGACGTTTCAGGTCGGCAGGACTGATCCAGTCTGATTTGCGCGTTTCACTCGACGCAACGATGGTCGTGCGCTGAACGCCGTCTTCACCCACCGTGACAATTGCAGACTCACTGAGTTTTCTGCGTAGCACCTGATCATAGTAAAAGCTCAGGAACTGCGGGTTGTTCGGTTGCGTCTGTTCAAGGCCATAGCGAATATCACCCGCCATCGCGACGGTTTCATCGCCCACATCGCGCAGCTTTTCTTCATAATAGCCCTGCGCCAACGCGCCGGCGTTTTCCAGCATGCCCTGGGCCGAATTGGAAAACCAGAACTGCACCCCGCTCTGGAACAGCACCGAGGCA
The DNA here is from genome assembly GCA_016707885.1 of Sphingomonadales bacterium. Lineage (GTDB taxonomy): Bacteria > Pseudomonadota > Alphaproteobacteria > Sphingomonadales > Sphingomonadaceae > Sphingorhabdus_B. The sequence continues at coordinate 43,587 of JADJGU010000005.1, read as the reverse complement.
AAAATCGCCAGAAGCAATGCCGGGCCTGCCGCCAGCAGCGAGAAAATCAGCACAAGGCGGACGTGAAGTGATCCCTCACCCTCACCGTCGCTCTTGGCACGCTGTATTGCAAGCCGCCTGCCCGCCAGCATCAGCAGGCTTGTCGCTGGCAAAAGATTAGCCACCAGCAATGCGGCGGCAACAGGTGGTGACAGCGGCTCGGATTGCGGCCCCTGCTGCGTCAGAACAAAGGCAGTGGCTATGGCCATCGCCAGCAACAACAAGACGCTGCCGACTTCCAGAAACCGGATTTGCTTGGCGTGCCCCATCCATTCGGCAACTGACGACAAGCGTTGCCGGAACCGGCTCTTTGCGATTTGCGGGATATCAACGGGCGCTGTTGCCATTAAGCAACTAATGTCATGCTATCCGTTGCATGAAAAGCACATTTCGTCGAAATGGTTTCCGTCTGTCGCGTCAGCGGCGCGGCTCACCCAATTTATTTCCTGCCAGTCCATAGTCGGACAGCTTTTTGCGTAAGGTGTTGCGATTGATGCCGAGCATTGCTGCTGCCTGTAACTGGTTGCCGCGCGCCAAACCCATCACCGATTGCAGCAATGGCTTTTCAAATTCTGCCAAGGCCTTGGCATAAATCCGGTCGCGTCCCTGCCCTCTGCGTTTCTGGTCATTCATGAACTGCGCCACCGCCGCATCAAAGCTGCATCCGGCAAGACCGGAAACAGCTTCTTCGTCACCCGGGACTGCAATTTGCGTGATTGTTGCTTCGGAGATCCGGTCTTCGCGCGCGGTGAGCACAAGCCGATAGATGAAATTTTTCAGTTCGCGGACATTCCCGCGCCAAGGCATTCCGGTCAGGATAGCAATCGCATCCTCGTCAATCTGCTTGGAAGGCAGCCCTTCGCGGGGCGCGAGAGTCAGGAAATGGCGCGGCAACAGCCCGATATCCTCGGGCCGTGCACGTAGCGGCGGGAGGTGCACCGGAACCACGTTGAGCCGGTAATAGAGGTCTTCGCGGAATTTGCCTTCGGCGATCAGCGCTTCCAGATCCTGATTGGTGGCAGCGATGATGCGGACATCGAGGCGAATGCTCGCCTTGCCGCCAATTCGGCTGATCGTCCCGCTCTGCAGTGTCCGCAACAGCCGGGTTTGCGCATGATAGGGCATGTCACCAATTTCATCGAGGAACAGCGTGCCGCCTTGCGCCTGTTCGAAACGGCCAATCCCCTGCCCTACAGCTCCCGTGAAAGCGCCCTTTTCGTGACCGAACAATTCGGCCTCGATCAGTTCGGACGGGATTGCCGCCATGTTGACGGCAACAAAGGGACCGGTCTTGCGGTGCCCCAGATTATGGATCGCCTCCGCCACCAATTCCTTGCCGGTGCCGGATTCGCCAAGGATGAGCGCGGTCAGGTCGTTCCGCAGTAGGCGCGCAACCATGCGATAGACATCCTGCATCGCCGGACTGCGCCCAACCATAGGCATGGTCGCCTCCAGCAGCGTGCCGCTGTCGCTCTGGTTATCGGCGCGCCGTTTCTCAATGCCCTGTTTGACCGCGAGAACCAGCTCATCCAAATCGAAGGGCTTGGGGAAATATTCGAAAGCATTGATCTCGCTCGCGCGCACCGCGGTATCGAGCGTGTTCTGCGCCGACATGATGATGATCGGCATGTCAGGCCATTGTGCGATGACATCTTCCAGACTCGAAATACCGTCTCGGTCTTTCAACACCACATCGGTCAGCATCAGATCATAGCGGTTTCCGGCCAATGCGGCGTCGCGGTCGCTCGTGCTTTCGCACACATCGACTTCGATGCCTTCCGCCTCCAGCGCAGAGCGCACCACCATGCCGATCGAGCTGTCATCTTCGACGATCAATACCTTGTCGGCACTCATGTGTTGGTCTTCCTATCGGCAACGGGCAGGAAAATACGGAAAATCGTCCGCTGGCTTTCGGGGTCGCGCTCAACTGATATACGGCCATTCATCTGCGACAGATATTTGCGCACAATGGCGAGGCCCAGCCCCTGCCCCTCGCGCTTTGTGGTAACAAAGGGCGAGAACAGTTCATTTTCGATATGTGTAGCGATACCCGGCCCATTATCGCTGATCGCGACCTCGACGGGCAAGCGCACGCCCTTGTCGCCTTCGCTGCGAAGTGCTGCCCCCATCACGAAACGGGTAGAGATACCGATTTGCGGATTTTCAGTATGTACCAGCGCGTCGATGCCGTTCTGGATCAGGTTGATCAATACCTGCACCATGGCGTCAGCCTCTATCTGCACATCGGGCAGCGAGGGGTCGTAATTGATGTCGATTGCGGGCATCGCCTTGTTCGCCGCGCGAACCGAACGGATCGCGCGTTCGATGAGTTCGTGGATATTCTCCGCCTGCATCTGGCCTGGCATCACGCGTCCCAGATTTTGCATCTGGTCAAGCAGTCGGGCTATCCGGTCGACTTCGTGCACGATGAGGTCGGTCAGCGGTGCCTGTTTCGGATCGACCTTGCGCGCGAGTAATTGGGCCGCGCCCTTAATGCCCGCCAGCGGGTTTTTGATTTCATGGCCAAGGATGGCGGGCGCGCCCATCGCCTGCTGCTTGCCGCCATCGGTTTGCTCGCCAATCTGGTCGCGGTCGGCCTGCCTTGGCACGAGGATGTAAAGGCGGCAATCGGGGTACCCCAACGGCGTGGTGATATTCAGATCGACATAATTGGCCTGCGCGCCATGCGTCAGAAAACGCATATTCTGTGCACTGATATCGCTCTCGCGCACAGCAACTGCGCCGTTGAGGCGTTCGCTGGCGAAACGCAGCAGCGATTGCGCCGGCTCGCCGATGATACGGCGGCTGCTCCTGCCAAAAAAAGCTTCAGCTGCTTCATTGGCATAGAGGATCATATTGTCTGCGCCCGACAACAGCAACGGCAGCGATATGGTCGACAGCAACAACCCGTCAGGCGGGCGGTTGGCCGCGATGGTCGTCGCCTCAGGCGGCATTTCGCATCAACAATGGCTCGTAAAAGCGCGCGAGTTCGCCCAGCACCTGGTCGGCATCGTCGATGCGGTTGACCATGTTGCGGAACTCGGCCGATCCCGTCAAACCCTTGGTGTACCAGCCAATATGCTTGCGTGCGCACGGCACGCCGACCTGCTGCCCATAATGGTCCATCATGGCGCGATAATGTTCGACAATCAGATCATATTGCACATCGATTGACGGATCTGGCAGACGGGTTCCGGTGTTGAACCAGTGCATCACCTGCCCCAGCAGCCACGGCTTGCCATAGGCCCCGCGCCCGATCATCACCCCATCGGCACCGCTATCCGCCAGCGCCTTGTCGGCATCTTCGACCGAACAGATATCGCCATTGACGATCACTGGGATTTTGACGGCATCCTTGACCTTGCGGACAAAAGCCCAGTCGGCATGTCCCTTATACATCTGGTTGCGCGTACGACCGTGGACGGTGACCAGCTTGGCACCCAGATCTTCGGCAATATGCGCCAATTCAGGGGCGTTCAGGCTTCCATGATCCCACCCCATACGCATTTTGACCGTGACCGGCACCGAAACCGCCTTCACCGTCGCCTCAATCAGGCTGGCGGCAAGCGGCAGGTCGCGCATCAACGCAGAGCCGGCGTCGCCATTGACCACCTTCTTCACCGGGCAGCCCATATTGATGTCGATAATCGCAGCGCCGCGATCTTCGTTGAGCTTGGCCGCCTCGGCCATTTCCTTGGGCCCGCAACCGGCGAGTTGCATCGACACCGGCTCTTCGGACATGTGCCAGGCCGCCTTTTGCAGCGACTGACGGGTTTCGCGGATCATCGCTTGGCTAGCAATCATCTCGGTCACGTTCAGGCCCGAACCGAAACGGCGGACCAGCGTACGGAACGGCATGTCGGTCACGCCTGTCATCGGGGCGAGCACAACCGGGCATGCGATTTCCAGCGGACCGATCTGGATGGGTTTCAGCTTCATCTGTATCTCGAAAATTGTTTTGCAGTGCGTGACTGCCTAAAATTTAGGCAGCGCCCTAGCGATATTCGCCTTGGCGCGCAAGTCTGCAGCGATTAGGGCGCTCGCCATGCAAAGCGATTTGCCTTCAGCCGCGGTCATCGTTGCCGCAGGGACGGGAACCCGCACGGGTGGCGACATTCCCAAGCAGTACCGGCAGGTCTGCGGTACAGCGATGCTTCGGCATAGCGTCGAGGTCTTTGCCGCGCATCCTGCTTTCCAGCACATCATTGTAGTGATTGGTAAGGGGCAGGAAGCACTGGCCCGCGAAGCCCTGATAGGCGTTCCAGACTACATTTTGGTCGAAGGTGGAAAAGAGCGAATAGATAGTGTTAGAAATGCTATCCATTACCTTGATAATATAGATTTTAGCGGCACCACCTTCATCCATGATGCTGCCCGCCCATTTTTATCGGCGCAGGTCATCGATCGTTTACTTGCAGCATTGACGTTATCCGAGGGTGCGGTTCCGGCACTGCCGGTCGTCGACAGCCTCTCGCGCGGCAACGTCGAGGGCAGCTTGACTGAAGTTGTTGATCGTGAACAACTTTATCGAATCCAGACCCCTCAAGCCTTCCGTCATGACGTCATTTCAAAGGCCCATAAAGACTGGAACATAGGTCAGGTGTCCACCGATGATGCCCGGATGATAATGGCCGCCGGACATCAAGTCAAAATTGTCGAGGGCGATGAGAATCTCGCCAAATTCACCTTTGCCGATGACTTTGATCGCCAGTTGGGCCAATCAGCAAGAATGCAAGATGTCCGCACCGGCACCGGCTATGATGTTCACCGCCTTGCCAAGGGTGAGGAATTGTGGCTTTGCGGGCTGCATATCGAGCATGAATATGGTCTTGCCGGGCATAGCGATGCCGATGTCGCGCTCCACGCCCTGACCGACGCGATATTGGGGGCGGCGGCGCTCGGCGATATCGGTGATCATTTCCCACCCAGCGACGCGCAATGGAAAGGCGCCAGTTCCGACCGGTTTCTAGCCCATGCGGCCAAACTGGCGGCGGACAAAGGCTTTCGGATTGCGCATCTTGACGTCACCATCATCTGCGAAGCGCCTAAAATCGGTCCGCACAAAAAAGCGATGCAGACGCGCGTTGCTGAGATCGCCGCTATCGAAGCCGACCGGGTTTCGATAAAAGCCACCACAACTGAAAAACTCGGCTTTACCGGTCGCGGCGAAGGTATCGCTGCACAGGCAATAGCCACTTTGGTCAAATGAAAGGCCGGAAATGAAAAAACTCCTCGCAAGCGCTGCCGCATTGGTCGCCCTTTGCAGCCATCAAGGTGCCTTGGCCGCTCAGGCTGCGAAGCCGTGCATGACCAACAGTGAGTTTCAGAGCGTGGCTGTTGTCCTCCTCCCTGCGCTCCACAGCCAGGCCGTGACCAGTTGCAAGGCGTTCCTGCCAGCCAATGCAGGCCTGCTGGTCCAATCCGCTGAACTGACCGCACGCTATGCCACGTCGGCGGAACGGGAACGCACCGCCGCCGGGGACATTTTGGCGCGGCTTCTGGCCAAGGAAATGCCGGTGCCCATGTCCGGATCGGCGATACTGCCCTTTATCGAAGGTATGGTGCCCGCGATGCTTGCGCAAGAGATTGACGCCGAAGCCTGCGAAGTCGCGAACAATATATGGACCGCCATTGCGCCGCTGCCGCCCGAGAATATTGCCTCGACGCTGGGCGCGATCCTGCTGGCGGCATCAAAAGACAAGGCAAAGGACAGCGAGGACAAAGCTGGCAGCCGTTCTCTCGACGATTTTGCCGTTTGCCCCTATGTCGCAACAGCGCAGGCGTCCGGTTCGTGAACAGCATGCTTCCCAAAGAAGTCTATAAGCTCGCCGCTGACGTCGTGGTGGCGAACAAAGCGGCTGGCCGGATGATTGTGACCGCCGAAAGCTGCACCGGCGGGCTAGTCGCAGGCGCGATTACCGAAATTGCAGGCAGCAGCGCCGTTCTGCAGGCGGGCTTTGTTACTTACTCGAACGAAGCCAAGATCAAGACGCTCAAGGTCAGTGAAGAATTGATCGACACCTTCGGCGCGGTTTCGATCGCGGTCGCTTGGGCGATGGCCCAGGGCGCGTTGAAGCGCAGTAGCGCCGATATTGCGGTTGCGATCAGCGGAGTCGCAGGGCCCGATGGCGGTACTGCGCAAAAGCCGGTCGGTACGGTGGTCTTTGCGGTTGCCGAACGCGGCAAGGATCCGGAAGATGTCGTGGCCGACAAGATCCACTTTGGTGAAGACAAAAGCCGCGCCGAAATCCGCAAGGCGGCGACACTGCACGCGCTTCAGCTTTTGCTGCCATCCCCGTAAAGCACGCCTGCGCGTTCGATAAAAGCGTCGGTCATCTTGCGCAGCGCATGGTCGAAAAACTGCCCGGCCAACGCCTCGAACATTCGGTTGTGAAATGAAAAATCGACGGTGAAATCGACGATGCAGCCGTCAGCGGCTTCCTCGAACAACCATTGATTGTGCAGATGCCGCAACGGCCCGTCGAGATAGTCGACTTCAACCTTTGACTTGGGCGTTTTCAACACGCGGGAGCTGAAAGATTCGCGGAGTGACTTAAATCCGACGATAAGGTCAGCCATCGTCTCGGTTTCGCTGTCGAACCGGACGCGTACCGCCGCCACCCAAGGCAAAAACTCGCCATAGCGGCGCACATCGACGACAAGGTCGTACATCTGGTCTGCGCTATAGGGCAGTGACCGACGTTCGTGATGGTGCGGCATGCCCCCTGCCCTATCAACTAGCCCGCTTTGGCGAGCTGGGCTTCACGGGCGGCCTTCATCTTTGCGAAGTCATCACCCGCATGATAGCTTGAACGCGTCAGCGGTGTGGCCGCAACCAGCAGGAAGCCCTTGGCCCGTGCAATCGCTGCATAAGCATCGAATGCCTGCGGCGTGACAAATTCGGCGACCTTGGCATGCTTGGGCGTGGGCTGCAGATATTGGCCCATGGTGAGGAAATCGATGTCGGCCGAACGCATGTCATCCATCACCTGATGCACCTCCATCCGTTCCTCACCCAGCCCGAGCATTACGCCCGATTTGGTGAAGATCGACGGATCATGGCGCTTCACCGATTCGAGCAACCGCAGCGACGCGTAATAGCGCGCGCCAGGGCGAATGGTCGGATAGAGCCTCGGTACCGTTTCCAGATTATGGTTATAGACATCGGGCCGCGCTTCGATGATCGACTCGACCGCACTCTCCACCTTGTTGCGGAAATCAGGGGTCAGAATTTCGATGGTCGTCGAAGGCGTGTTACGGCGCAGTGCCTGTATCACCTTCACAAACTGGCTGGCGCCACCATCGGGCAGATCGTCACGATCGACAGATGTGATGACGATATGCTCCAGTCCCATTTTGGCGGCTGCAATCGCCACATGTTCCGGTTCGAGCGGATCGACTGCGCGTGGCATGCCGGTCTTGACGTTGCAGAAAGCACAGGCGCGGGTACAGACGTCGCCAAGGATCATCACCGTCGCGTGCTTCTTGGTCCAGCACTCACCGATATTCGGGCAAGCCGCTTCCTCGCACACGGTGTTGAGTTTCAGGTCACGCATCAGCTTGCGCGTCTCGTTAAAACCGGCGCTGGTCGGGGCCTTGACCCGGATCCAGTCAGGCTTGCGCTCACGCGGCGTAGTGCGAACAGGGGTGGGATTGTTCATGCGCCGCCCTTAGGACGGAAGCCCGTATCTTGCCACCCCCATTTTGCTTGCTATGGAAGCGCCATGACACACTTTTCAGACATGCTCGAAGGCTATGCCCGTTTCCGCGCCAATGAATGGGTTTCCGAACGCGAACAGTGGGAAAAACTTGGCGAAGGCCAGAGCCCCAAGGTGATGGTCATCGCCTGTTCCGATAGCCGTGTTGATCCCACGCAAATTTTCGACACGCGCCCCGGCGAGATTTTCGTCGTGCGCAATGTGGCAGCTCTTGTCCCGCCCTTTGAGACCACACCCGGTCGCCACGGTGTTTCGGCGGCGCTAGAATTCGCCGTGCAGTTTCTGAAGGTCGAAGAGATCCTCGTGATGGGCCATGGCTATTGCGGCGGATGCCAGGCTGCGCTTAGTCGCGCGATGGACGGAATGGAGCCCGGCGAAGGCGGTTTCATCGCAAACTGGATCAGCCTGCTCGACGATGCACAGGCAAAGGTTGCACACACGCACGGCACCAAAGGAGATGCTGCAGAGCGCGCGATGGAGATGGAAGCCGTCAAGGTCAGCCTCGCCAATTTGCGGACCTTCCCCTGCGTCCGGCAAAAGGAAAAGTCGGGCGAACTGACTTTGCACGGGGCGGTGTTCGCGATTTCGGACGGTTTGTTGCGGGTTCTCGACGAAACGTCGGGTGACTTTTCCGCTGTTTAAGGAGTTCAAATGAACGCGATTCTCGCTTTGTTGTTGCTCGCCTCAACGCCCGAACCGCTACCCGAACATATCGACATCCCGAACGAGCATTCGACCGTGATCTGCCCTACCCAGGCTTCGGCGCAGATGATGCTCGACCAATATTACCGCGTGAAACCTTCCCCCAACAACCATACCATCGACATTGACCATTTCTTTGTAGGTCTCCGGACCACGGGATGTTCGCAAGACGCGGAGCGCAAGGGTGTTATAACCATCCTCTCCGCAAAATCGCGTGCGACTGTCGAACTGGCTGGCGGCACCGAGCGGATGCTCCGTTATGAAGGCCGCGACGAGGCAGGCAAAGTTATTGCGGGGATTGTCAGCGAAGATGGCAATAACAGCTTCCCCCGTACCGATCTGGCACGCTGGCTTTCGGTCCGCACCAGCGATGGCTGGCTAGATGCGCGTGGCGAACAATCCGGCTCCGTCTTTTATCGCTGCAGCACCCCGGACAAAGCAAAGGCCGTGGTTTCAAGCTTGAAAGGCATGGAGCAAGCGAAGGAAACTGTGTTCAGCAAGAAACTGGCAGCATCCGCAGCCCAGCAAGGTTGCCGTCAGGCCACCGATCGCTATCTGGTGACAGCCTTGCTCGATAACGCAGGCAATGAATGCGGCTTTGAATGTTACATCGATCTCACCGCCCTTTCGGCACTTGACCGGTCTGGCATGCAAGTTGGGCTGATTTTCGACGGCTCATTGATGTGAGCTTTTGCCGATGACGGGTGAAGCAGCGCTTTACAACAATCTGGATCTCAGCTTTGCGGAGGCACGACGCTTAATCGAAGCCGGTGCCCAAAGCAGGCACGCTGCGGCGCATCATCCGGTTGTTGCGACAATCGGTTCAGATGGCGGCCCTAGCCAGCGCGTGATGATCTTGCGGCATGTCGGTTGGCAAGAACGCAGCTTGCGATTCCACACCGATGCCCGTTCGACCAAGTTGGACGATCTGACGAACAATAGCGCGGCGTCGGTTCTAATCTACGACCCCGAACCCAAGATCCAGTTGCGATTGTCCGGAAGCGCCGTCGTTCATCGGGAAGGCGCAGCGGTCGACGCTGCCTGGAGCCAATCAACCAATTTTGCGCGCCGCTGTTATCTTGCCGAACAGGCACCCGGAGTAGTAGTCGAACAGCCAACATCCGGCCTGCCTGAATCGGTTGAGGGTAGGCAACCTGATGATGCAGAGCTTGCTCCGGCCCGCGACAATTTTGCGATCCTGTTGTTCACGTTTCACACTTTGGAGTGGCTCTATTTGGCCAATAGCGGCCATCGCCGCGCACGCTGGCAATGGGACTCAGGGGCCGCTGACTGGCGCGGACATTGGCTGGCTCCATAGACCTGCGCATTTTTGCAAATAGGCATCGATCATCAGCCCCTGTGCTTTGGCGGCTGTCGACAGATCAACCTCCCGCTTCGCCTCAAAATTGACATAGGCAATATCCGGGCGCTGCAGCGCGACATAGTTGGAAAGCGACCCATCGCTACGCCTTACCCGTTCATGCCACACATTGATGCCCGACTGGTTCATTGCATTGCGACATACGGTTTCGCCATCGCTGATGGCCTTGGTCCCGGCATAAGGTAGGATCGCGTAAACGTCCGGATTGTCCAACATGGCGATAGTGCGGTTGCCGAAATAGCCATCGGCGCGTGCGATGATTTCGCCGCGCGCATAGGCCCGCGCATCGAGCATGGTAATATCTCCGCGCCCGCCCGCTCCATCGCCACCAAAGCCATGGCTGTTGGTGTGCAACGCGATCAGGGGACGCCCCGGTTTCCAAGCGTCAAGGATAGCTTGTGTAAAAACGGGCGTGCGCTCATCAAAATTGCGATTGGGATCACAGGCCGAAACCATCGCCGAACGCACTCCGCACAGGCCGTAACCGGTCTGTCGCCGCGTGCTGGTTGACCCCGTATTCACGGCGATACCGGTGCCTCCATATTTGTGGAGTGCCGCAATCATCGCCTCGAACGCGGCATTCTCGTCATCATGGGGAACGACCCAAAGGGGCCCATCTCTATTCGCCTCGCTGGAAAAACGGATCAGGTGCCAGTCAAATCCATTTTCCGAAAAGCGGATTTCGCTGACGCTGATACCCTCCAGAAATTCGGGTTCATCCTTGTGCCGGTTGATGTCATCATCCTGCAGCGCGGCCAGCATCGCCTTGTCCACTGACCGCCATTCCATCGCCTGAGCCGCTGGAGCGAAACAATAGAGTGCCAGTGCAAAGAGATAGGGTGCAATGCGCATACTGACTGCTTATAGCATTGCCGATGAGATAACAGCCCCGAAGCGCGGCGCTATCGAACAAGAGGGGGAAATACATGACGCAACCGGGCGTGATCGCAAGCCTTTCGATCTATTTCGCGCTGATGCTGGGCATCGGCATCTATGCATGGCGCAAATCGACGGCAAACAGCAGCGAATATCTGTTAAGCGGGCGACAATTGGGCCCTGCCGTTACCGCGCTGGCCGCAGGTGCTTCGGACATGTCAGGATGGTTGATGCTTGGCCTTCCCGGCGCGCTGTATGCGTCGGGCTTGGCTGAGGCTTGGATTGCCATTGGACTGTTCATAGGTGCATTGCTCAACTGGATCATCGTCGCCCCGCGCCTGCGCGAGCAGACCGAACGCTATGGCAATTCGCTCACTATCCCAGAATTTCTCGGCAACCGTTTCAATGATGAGAAGCACCTGCTCCGCCTCACCGCCAGCATTGTGATTATCGTTTTTTTCGCGCTCTACTCGGCCTCGGGCCTCGTCGCTGGCGGCAAGCTGTTCCAAAGTGCGTTCGGCGCAGATTATCAGACCGGCCTCTGGATCACCGCGTCCGTTGTGGTCGCCTATGTCGTCCTCGGTGGCTTCCTCGCGGTCAGCCTGACCGACTTTGTGCAGGGTACGATCATGGCGATCGCTTTGGTCGTGGTCCCCTATATGGCATGGCAGGGCTTGCCCGAAGGCGTGTCGGTGACGTCCGCGCTCAACGGCATCGATCCCAAGATGACCAGCCTGTTCGCAGGCACGACCGCGCTTGGCATCATCTCGACCGCTGCCTGGGGCCTTGGCTATTTCGGGCAACCGCATATCATCGTGCGCTTCATGGCCATTCGTTCGGTCAAGGAAATGCCGATTGCGCGCAACATCTGCATGGTGTGGATGGCGATCACGCTGTCTGGTGCTTTGCTTGTCGGCCTGATCGGGCGCGTTTATGCAGAAAGCAAAGGGCTGACTGTCGCCGATCCCGAAACCATTTTCGTCCTGCTGGCGGGCGAATTATTTGCGCCAGTCGCGGTGGGCTTCCTGCTCGCGGCCATCCTCGCTGCAATCATGAGCACGATTTCGGCACAGTTGCTCGTTACCGGTTCATCACTGACCGAAGACGTTTACCGCCTATTCGTGCGCCGTGACGCCAGCGAAAAGGAAGTCGTCGCCGTCGGTCGCCTGTCAGTCGTCGCGGTCGCGGCAATCGCGATGGTGCTCGCCCAAAATCCGGATAGCAGTGTGCTCAGCCTCGTCAGCAACGCATGGGCGGGCTTTGGCGCCGCCTTTGGACCAGTCATCATCCTTGCCCTTACCTGGCAGCGCATGACGCTCGCCGGTGCCTTTGCCGGCATGGTAACCGGCGCGCTGGTGGTGATCGGATGGATCGCGCTGGGGTGGAGTAGCGCGATGTATGAAATCGTGCCGGGGTTTGTTCTCGCCATGCTGGTGATATTAGTTGTCAGCCTTGCAGGTAGAACCGGCGGCGCTCGTTAATTTCTGCTCATGTTGAATTTGTCACCCCCGACTTGATCGGGGGTCCATGGTCTGAAATCTCAGTTCAAATTTTGCTCACAGACCATGGATTCCCGCTTCCGCGGGAATGACAAAACTTGGTGCCGCTACAAAGAGTCGCGGACTACCGCGTCATTTTCTTATAGCTGGTCCGGTGCGGACGGGTGGCTTCTTCACCCAAACGACGGATCTTGTCCTCTTCGTAAGATTCGAAATTCCCTTCGAACCATTCGACATGGCTGTCACCTTCAAAAGCGAGGATGTGCGTCGCCAGACGGTCGAGGAAGAAACGGTCGTGCGAGATGACCACGGCGCAACCGGCGAAGCTTTCGAGCGCCTCTTCAAGCGCAGCCAGCGTTTCGGTGTCGAGATCGTTGGTCGGTTCGTCGAGCAGGAGGACGTTGCCACCCTCCTTCAGCATCTTCGCCATATGTACGCGGTTACGTTCACCGCCCGAAAGCTGGCCGACCTTTTTTTGCTGGTCAGTGCCCTTGAAGTTGAACGCGCCGACATAGGCACGGGTCGGGGTTTCGTGCTTGCCGACCTTCATGAAATCGGCACCGCCCGAAATTTCTTCCCAGACATTCTTGTTGGGGTCGAGCGCATCGCGGCTCTGGTCGACAAAGCCCAGATGGACAGTATCGCCGATCACGATTTCGCCGCTATCGGGCTGCTCCTGACCGGTAATCAAACGGAACAGTGTCGATTTACCCGCACCGTTCGGGCCGATCACGCCGACAATGCCTCCGGGCGGGATAGTGAAGGACAGATTTTCGAACAGCAGCTTGTCGCCATAGGCTTTGGTGACATTGTTGACCTCGATGACCTTGCTGCCAAGGCGTTCGGGGTTCTGGATGACGATCTGGGCCTTACCGATTGTGCGGTTTTCGGCAGCCTCAACCAATTGCTCAAAGCTCTTAATACGCGCCTTGGATTTGGTCTGCCGTGCTTTCGGCGACTGACGAATCCAGTCCAGCTCGTCCTTGATCGCTTTCTGGCGACCGGCATCCTCTCGCGCTTCCTGCTCGAGGCGCTTTGCTTTCTTCTCGAGGTAGGTCGAATAATTGCCCTCATAGGGGAAATAACGACCGCGATCGAGTTCGAGGATCCAGTTCACGACATTATCGAGGAAGTAACGGTCGTGGGTGACGAGGATGACGTTGCCCTTATAGTCGACCAGATGCTTTTCGAGCCACGCCACCGACTCCGCGTCAAGGTGGTTGGTCGGTTCGTCGAGCAGCAGGATGTCAGGCTTTTCGAGCAGCAAGCGGGTGAGCGCAACGCGGCGTTTTTCACCGCCTGACAGGTTCTCCACCGACCAATCGCCCGGCGGGCAGCGCAGCGCGTCCATCGCGATTTCGAGCTGGTTGTCGAGCGTCCAGGCATCAACCGCGTCGATCTTTTCCTGCAGTGTGCCCATTTCTTCCATCAGCGCATCGAAATCGACGTCTTCCGGCGGATCGGCCATGATCATGCTGATTTCGTTGAAACGCTCAACCATGTCCGCCACTTCACGGACGCCGTCCATGACGTTTTCCTTGACCGTCTTGGTCGGATCAAGTTGCGGCTCCTGCGCCAGATAGCCGACGGTAATATTCTCGCCCGGCCATGCTTCACCGGTGAAATCAGTGTCGATACCGGCCATAATCTTCATCAGCGTCGACTTACCCGTACCGTTGGGGCCGACGATGCCGATTTTGGCATCCTGATAGAATTGCAGGTGGATGTTGTTGAGCACGGGCTTTTGCGCGCCGGGGAAGGTCTTGGTCATCCCCTTCATGACAAAGGCGTATTGGGCGGCCATCGATGGTCACTTTCTCAAAAAGCAATAAATGCGGAATTCGACGCGCCTACTAGCCAAGCTGTGCATTTGTCGCAAGGCAGGATTGGCAAGCGGCGTTACGATAGCTAAGCCCAGCGCATGACAAAACAAATTCTGCTCGCCCTTGGCGCAACGACAATCCTCGCAACCTCCGCTTTCGCCAGCCCTCCCGCCGGAACAGACCCGGCGATGTGGGCGCTGGACCATGATCCTGTCGCCTGGGAGATTACCGAAGGCCTGACCACCGAAGTTGGCGCACGCCAAGGCGGGACCGAAGCTGAAGCACGCGGCCGAGCATGGGCGCTCAGCTATCTGCGCAAAGCGGGCTTTGCCAATGTTCGCGAAGAACCCTTTGACATGCCGACCTGGGTGCGGGGCGAGGAGCGTGCTTGGGTTGTCAGCCCCTTCCCGCAGAAATTTGCGATAACGGCATTGGGCAATAGCGGCAGTACGGGTGATGCCGGATTGGAAGCCGAAGTCGTCTATTTCCCGACAATCGATGCCCTGCGCGCAGCGCCCGATGGCAGCCTTGCAGGCAAGATCGCTTTTGTCAGCCACGCGATGAAACACGCGCAGGATGGTTCAAGCTATGGCGCATTCGGGCCAGCACGCTTTGTCGGGCCCAACATAGCGGCGAAGAAAGGCGCGGCGGCGATCGTTATCCGCTCGGTCGGCACCGACCACAACCATCGCAATCCGCACACCGGCAACACCAATTTCGAAGCTGGCGTCACGCCCATTCCCGCCGGCGCGTTGTCGATCCCAGATGCCGACAATCTGGTTCGGATGGTAGGGCGCGGAAAGCCTGTCAAACTCCGCCTGCTCCTGACACCGAAAAATCTTGGTACGCAAAAATCGGGCAATGTCGTCGCCGAATTGCCCGGCAGCAATGCCGCCCTGCCCCCGATCGTGATCGCCTGTCACCTCGACAGTTGGGATTTGGGAACGGGTGCAATTGACGATGCAGCCGGTTGCGGCATCATCACCGCCGCCGCCAGCGCCATCAAAGGCATGAAGCGGGAGCGGACGATCCGCTTGCTCTGGGCAGGCGCCGAAGAGGTCGGCATCTGGGGCGGCAAGGCTTATGCCGAAACCAACAAGACGGTCCCCCATGCACTCGCCATGGAATCGGATTTCGGCGCTGATCGCGTTTGGCGCGTCGATTTCAAGCTGCCCGCAAGTGCGAAACCGCTCGCTGATCGCATAGCGACCAAACTGGCTCCACTGGGCATCGCCCGCGGCAAGGATGCAGCCAGCGGCGGGGCCGATGTCGGCGCGATCATCGCCGCGCAAAATCTGGGCATCATCGACCTGCAGCAGGATGGCACCCGTTATTTCAACCTGCACCACACCCCCGACGACACGCTGAGCATGATCGACAAGGCCCAGATGCGCCAGAATGTCGCTGCATGGACGGTCGTATTGTCTGAACTGGTCAATTATGAGGGCGACCTTATCGTCGCGCCAAAGCCATGAAAGCAATATATCTGGCACTGGCAACGCCCCTGCTTTTGATGGCATGCGTGGAAGAACAAAACCCTGCACAGTCTGAAAAAGCGGCGGAGAAGATTGCTGCCGAAGATGATGCAGCGGCTGTGAAAGCAGAGCAAAAAAGCATCGAAGCAGCCGCCGACGCAGCCGCAAAACTGGTGGAAGAAGAATCCCGCGCCGAAATCGAAGAATTGCAGGCAAGCGAAGCTGAGGCTGAAGAATAAGGAAATGGTCGGGGAGACAGGATTGTGCTCCGCTCTACTGTTCCCCTCCCAAAAGGGTTTGGTCGGGGTGACAGGATTCCAGCAAATAGCTGGAATCACTTAAGAAAATAAGGCATATTCCCCTACACAGCACCTGCACAGTTATGGAACTCCGCGCGGTTTCGCTCCAAACCTGCACAGTTTCTGCACAGCGGAGTATGGGAATGGCGTTCATCATCGACAAGGAGGTGCTAAAATCCGGCCTGATCATTTTCAGGCGGGGCGATGTCGAACACCGCAATTTTTATTGCCGCATCAAGCTCCCCAAAGAGGACCGCTACAAGACTATCTCGCTCCACACCTCGGACCGGGAGTCCGCCCGCGACCGGGCGTTCGATCAGGACGCCGACATCCGGTTTCGGGTGAAACATGACGTTGCCGTGTTCAATCGTCCGTTTCGGCAGGTCGCGGCAGATTATCTCCAGACGCAGCAGCGCCGCGCCGATACGGGTGAGGTTTCCCATGACCGAGTGAAGAATCTCCGAAACGCCTTCAAGAAGGCGCTCGAAGATTATGTCGGCAGCACCCAGATTCACCTGATCGGTCAGGACAGTTGGGCGGCTTATCCGACATGGCGGCGTGAAAACGGCAAGGGCCGTTTCCGCGAGCATATCAGCGATGCGACAATTCAATTCGAGATGGGCGCGCTCAACGCGGTGATGAACTTTGCCATCACCAAGCGGCTTGTGCCTGCCAGCCACCGTTTTGAAGGCAGGCCGAAACTCAAAACCATGCGCCGCGATGAGTTCACCATCGAGGAATATCGTAAGCTGCACAGCGTCGGGCGCAAATGGATCAGGGCGGCGACGACACCCCAAGGCACTTGGTATCGGACCATGTGCTACAATTTCATGCTCATCATGTGCAACACGGGGATGCGTCCGCCCGAGGCGAAGAATTTGCGCTGGCGCGACATCACACTCGCCAAGGATCGTGACGGGCGCGAGATCGTCGTGATGTTCGTCCAGGGCAAAGGGAAATCGCGCAAGCTCGTCGCTCCCAAGAGTGTCGGCGAATATCTCGATCGGGTGCGCGAGCTGTCCAAAGCCACTGCGCCCGATGATGCCGTGTTCACCATCATCAACGGGAAGCCTGCCAAATATCTCTACAGCGACACCGTGCAGGCCTTGCTCGTGGAGGCTGACCTACGCATGGGGCCGAACGGCATCCCCCGTTCGACCTATTGCTTCCGCCACACCTACGCCACCTTCCGGCTTAGCGAGGGTGTGGACGTCTATATTCTGTCCGAACAGATGGGCACCTCGGTCAAGATGATCGAGAACCACTACGGCCATGTGAATACCATCAAGCACGCCGACCGCGTGTTGATGGGCATTGGCGGATGGGAAGCCATGCACGCCGATATGGATGCCGAAGGCGACGTTGAAGAAGCTACCGCCAACGCGCGACAGGCGGCAAAAGCGAAACAGTCGGTTCGCCCTGCCCACTTCAAACGCTGACTCCGCATCGCTGATGCCCTTTGGAGCCTTGCGTTTGCGCCGGTTTTCCGATGCGCCGCTGGCGCTCTTGATCGGGACACCGGCCAAGCGGGTGAAGGAAATAGGTGCGCCGAGCCTCAAGCACCCCTTTGCCCGCGTCTTCACCGCATTGCGCCGCTTCGCCGCTGGCGAACTTAAAGGGCAATGCGGTGTCTTTCCACTGGCAACCGAAAATCTTGGCGGGAAGCGCCTCGATGAGGAATAGACCATAGCTCTATAACTCATAATTCGGCAGTAGAGTGGTTGATAGAAACGGAACAAAAATGTCATCAGAGCCGACCGATCCTGTCATCGTGGAAGCAGCGGACCAGCAAATGTTTGTGTTCCGCGAACTCACTCGTGAGGATGGCTCGCCCGGTAGGACGATCGCGTTCACCGATACGAACGTACGACCGCTTAGCTATCAGGCGCTGGCGGAGGCCAAGCTCCACAAGAAGCTCACGATCCCGCTTGAATGGCACCATTCGAAGATTGTCGATACCGACATCGGCGATTTGGACAAAACCAAGAACTACAACCTGAAAGCAGTGCTGGAGAGCGAATTCACGTCGCGAGCGATCGGCCTCGTTCGGGGCGGCTGGCTACCTTCAGCGCTCGCAGCCACTTACCACCGCACGACGATTCTGGTCGACAGGAACGTCGTTTCGCAAATCATCAGCCGTTTCGATGGCGGAAAGAAGGTCGGCAGCGAACCTGACTTCCTGGACCTCTTCGCAGACCAGCGGGTGCGCATCAATCCGCTCCTGTTCGTCATGGAAGGCAATACGCGCGAAATTCCGACGCCGGTGCTTGCTCGCGAACAGCTCGAAGAGGTTGTGGCGAAACTGACGGTGGCACTTCCGTCTGCCGAGCTGGTGGTGGGTTCCGAAAGCCTGAACGGAGCCTTAGGGCTGATCGAAGATACCCGCGCTGGAATGGGTCGGCGGCAACAGTTTCTGCTGCGCCTCGCGCCACTGATTGCGGCGCCCGTGAGCAGGCGAAATATGCAGGCGCGATGGGACCAGACGCTTTCCATTGCACAGGACTGCGGCGTTCAAAACAACTCGCTCGTCGCGCTGGCGGCGCTGAGCTCCGTCGCTGTTCCGAACGGAAGAAGCCCGGCCAAGGGTCTCCTCAAGTTCAAGGTCGGCTATTGCGATGGCGATGCCTACAATGCCCTGGCCGATTTGCGATCTCTTGAAATCCTGATCAACCTGTTCGGATATTTTCCGGATGAGCCCGCGCAGCTCTGCACTGCCGACAAGAATCTCGCCCTCTTCTGGACCGGGCTTCAGGCTTCAGGCTTTTTCAGAACCAGCGATGGCGTGACTTTCGATATGGACCCGGTTGAAGAAATTTTGCCAGGTGAATGGGGGGAGCAATGGCGGTCGCTATTCAGCGTCTGACCAAATTTGTGTCCCCGCGATAAGTAGCATGATCGAATTCAGTGGCGCGCCCATCAGGCTGCCCCAGCAGAATTGGGCTCATAAATCACTGCACCCGGACTTTCCGAGCCAGGGAAATTCCAGCCCATATGCGTCACGCTGTCCATCACGCTGCAAACCAAATCGAGTGTATTCGCGCGAACCTGCTTTAAGAACTCCACATCAACTAGCGTATCGAAAACCTCCATTTTTGGGGTGACAAACATCGGAACAGATTTTCCAGTCTCATCAGGCTTTCGCCAAGATCCGTGGCAAATAACATTTCGAATTTTGGCGGCTGCTCGAAGATCCGAAATCAGTTCCTCCGTACCTCCGTACTTCATGCTTTGATTGGCTTTGATTGCAACCTCGTAGAGCGAAATCAATCGACCGAGCGCATCTGACAGCGCCTTTTCCAATGTCTCGATCCACTCGTCATATGCAGCCTCAGCTTCGCCTTCCGCATATTCCTTAGTCGCAGTTAGTGCGAAGATCGCTTTACCGAGCATTTCCTCCAAAAAGCCGAAGGTAGCCACCGTTCGACCGAGTTGTTCCCAAAAATCAGCGGCGTGGGCGTGAGTCGGATAATCTGCCGGCAGCCCTGCTCTGTCGATGACGAAACCCTTTTTCGGAGCGTCAGGCATATGCAAATCCTCTTTTCGGAGCGAGCTAGCTTGTGCCCGCTAACGCGCGGCCGCGCCGCTCTATTTAAGTGATGTCTGATTTTCTTTATTAACCGAAATGCTAAAGTAAGCACGCTTAAATGGAGTCGATGAACGGCGATCGGCGCGCCTGGCGGATACGTACTCACCCAGCGCGCGACACAGATCGCTGCGTTCGATGCCAACGCTTCCGGTAGGCCTTCAACCGACTTTTCGGGGTTTAAGCGCGTCCTTTCCGACCTAATGCCGAATTTACGGGTTTAAGCACGAATCATTCCGACTTTTTGAGGTTTAAGGGGTGCGAGGGATTCTATCACAATCATAGATTTTGATGATCGATAGAACGGTACCTTATCGATCACCCGCTGATCGTCCCCGGCAACGGAACCAGGAGCGCCGAGCTTCAAGCACCGCTTTGCCCGCGTCTGCGCAGCATTCGCTTCCGCTCCGCCGTTGGCGATTCAAAGTGGGAGCGATGGGGACCTATTAATCGGTAATCAGCTTTACGCCCTAGAATGGGTATGATACCCGTTCTACCGATGTTTTCAATTCGGCTCTTTCCTACGGTGATCGCTCCATGCGCTACGCAACGACAGCTCTGGTCTCTTCACTGACGGGCCTTTCCACTACACAACTTCGGGAATGGACAAACCGGCGTGCATTGGTGCCTGCCGACGTGCCTCCTGCTGGCAAAGGCTCATCGGCGAAATTCACATGGCAAACGGTGCTGATTATTTTCGTCGCGATGACACTGAAATCGCGATTCCACCTTGAGCTCCAGGCGCATCGCGGCCTTTTTTCCGATCTCGGCCATGCATTGCGCCAAGCGTCCTTTGTCGGATTATGGAATAAAAAGCTGATGGTTGCCGCTCATGGCCGTTGGGCGCTCGTCGACGCCAGCAACACCATCGATGATGAAAATGACGCGCTGTATATTCAGCTCAACCCGCACCTCGAAAAGCTCGCGACTGGATTCGCGTTGCCGTCCCATGCATCGATACCGGGTCAGCTCGATCTCTTTCCGGCGCAAGCGGTTGAGGGCAAATCACCAGCCGGTGACCTGAACATTCCAGCGCCAGAACTTGAAGCGTCACAAGTGTACGCACAGCGAAAATCGGCATGAGTGCCACACGGATCAGTGACTGGCTGGAGGGGCTCGGATATGCCGATGACCCCACGTCATTGCATCGCGCCGCGTCCGAAATTCCGAACGCGCACCCCTACGGCCCCGAAATTAGCGCATTACTTCATCCCGACGGCGCCATTCGAGCGCGTGCCGTATATGATGTGGAGGGTGTCCCATCGGTTGTTTTTCTTGGTGACCGGGATGCTCCGATCTCCGAGCAGGAACTGGATCTTGTCCGCCAAAAGATCTGGAACCAGAACCTCGCCAATGTGGTGCTTGAAATTAGCGGGGATACGGCGCGGGCTCACCCTGCCCGTAAGCTAAACAACAGCTCGCAAACTCTACATCTGGCTGAAGCTCGTTCGGATGGCCCTTTTTCAGCGCGCGAGGTCTCGTCAGCAAACCTTGCGAGAAGGTTGCCCGAATGGTTTGACGTAAAGGCGCGGGTCGATAGCAAGCTACTTGAGAATCTCTCGGCGGCGGTGCGGGAAATCGGCCAAAATGGCTATGCTACCATTGCAGCAGCCGATAGCACGCGACGCCTTGCGGAACTGCTGATGGGGCAAGTGCTGTTCATATCCTATCTGGAACATCGCCAGATTGTTGGCGCGACGTATCGCGATCACCACTCGCTGAAACAATTTCACAGCTTGGTTGCGACCCAAGATACAGATGGATTGCGGCGGCTAATTGATTGCCTTCGCCAGGATTTCAACGGCGATTTTTTGAGTGACGACCGGCATGATCCGTGGTCATCGCTTGAACCCGCAGGCTTTGACACGCTTGACCGCTTCCTCAGCCGCACTGACCTGCAAACCGGCCAGGGTGACTTTTGGAACTATGATTTCAGCTTTATCCCGGTCGAGCTGCTTTCAGGCCTATATGAATCATTCCTGTCCCCGGAAGAACAGGCAAGCTCAGGTGCGTATTACACGCCGCGACATTTGGCGATGTTGGCGATCGATCAGGCCTTTGCTACCTCGCCTAATCCCCTGTCCGAGACCATTTTTGATGGTGCATGTGGATCGGGAATTTTGCTCACTACAGCATATCGCCGCCTTATTGCCCTTCAAGAAGCCCGCGACAAAAAGCGGCTATCGTTCAAAGCGCGTCGCGATCTGTTGGTTAGTCGGATATTTGGAGCTGACATTAATCCGATGGCTTGCCGTGTGTCGGCATTCAGCCTGTACCTGTCGCTGCTTGATGGGCTTGACCCATCAGACATTCTTGAAGCGCAAGCACAGGAAAATGTAAAACTGCCCACGCTGGCTGGAACCAATCTTCTCTCTGGCGAGCAAGGTGATTTCTTCGCTCCGGATCATGGTTTTGCAGGAAAGCGATTTTCGCTTCTGGTCTCCAACCCTCCGTGGGGTGAGGCTGACGGACAGAGTGTCACTTCGGCTGACCGTTGGGCAAGTACAGTGGATGCGCCGATTGCCCGGCGGCAAATAGCGGGCGCGTTTTCCATCCGTGCGCTTGATTTTCTGGACGATACGGGACGAATTTGCCTGATATTGCCGATCATTTTGTTTGTCGGTCCATCTAATGCACAGTTTGTTTCTCACCTATTCCGATTGCTCAAGCCCAATCGGTTGATAAATTTCGGCGACCTTCAAAATCTTCTTTTCCCGTCGGCAGAACACACCTGCCATGTGTTCACCGGGCAAAAACGATCAAATGGCATCAACAGTCGCATTCCCCTTGAGGAGACATTTGATTATTGCGTTCCAAAAGCTGATATGAGCCTAGCCTACGGTCGATTGGCCTTGCAGTCTGCAGATCGCCATCAATTGCAGACTATCTCCGTCGTTCAGAACCCACAGCTTCTCGTGACACTAATGTGGGTGATAACGCAGACCTGTCGTTGATTACGCGCCTTGAAGCGTGCGGAAGGCTCGGTGATTTTTGGCACAAGGCAGGCGGCAAGGCCCGGTGGAGCGCCCGCAAAGGTGTTCATTTCGTTGATCGAAGTAGAACGCCTGTAAGCTCTGAACCATTGTGGGACATGCCCTTCATCCCCGTTCAGGCGCTGAGTGCGGGCGTCCCGCTTCTGCATTCCGATCTTTTGACCCGATGGCCGCCAGAACAGAAATTCGTTGCGCATATTGACGACGCGCTACTGCCAACTTTTGATGGTCCGCGCGTACTCTATACCGATGGATTTTCGAGGCAGGATCATTCGATAAGAGCGGTGTATTATGACAAGCCCGCATCTTTCAGTACAAGCCTTGGGGTTATTGCTGGACCGGTGGCCGATGCAGCCTTGCTTCAATTTGTGGCGGTCTATCTGCGCTCCAGCCTCGGACGATATTTCTTGATGATGCGCGCTTGGAAAATGCTGTGCGAGCGTAATGCCCTGCATCTTAAGGATGTCGCAAATTTCCCCTTCTTCAAGCCAGGTGACAGTCCTAATCCTGATGCGGCGCAAAAGGCGCTGAACCTCGTATCAGAAAGGCTGACCGAGCTTTCACGCGAAGATGAATTGGTGCAGGCGGCCGCCTATGCGGACATGAAGGAAGCGCTGGATGAGTGCGTCTTCGATTATTTCGATGTAACCGAGGAAGAGCGAGCGCTTGTCCGCGAAACCGTCGACATTTTGATGCCTGCGATCCGGCCAAGAAGCTATGGCAGTCTGAACACACCAACCCAACGCCCCGCGCTGGATCAGGACGTGGTGATGTACGCGCGCACCTTGGCTGCCGAGCTTACAAACTGGCGTAAACGCACGAAAGGCAAAGGCAAATTTGATGTCAGCGTCGTATCCAGTGATGGATCTTGTGCCGGACCTGCCGGCATAATACGCATCCAATTCAATGATCAGAAAACGGAGGACGGCAGCTCAACGACGCGCATCGATGACGACGCAGTCCTTGAAACACTATCTGAACTCCGCCGCCTAGGTCTTTCTGTCGTCCCAGCGGGCGAAGCATTTTGGTTTGTTCCCGACACCTTCATTTGGTCCGATGGTGCAGTTTTCGTCGTCCGATCTCTTGTAAGGCGAAACTGGACGATCAGGCAGGCGCTGCGCGATGCCGAGCGCATCGTTCGCAATGTCCAGGAAGGGCAAATTGGCAAACACCGAGTTGGTGGCAGCGTGACAGGAGAAGCTGCGGCTTCCTCATCGGATTGGCAGGTTGCTTTCCCGATCCGCCCTGCGACCGAGGCGGCAGACGCCATGTGTGAAAGTTGGCGGATACTGGCAGCGCGTCAAAGGCCGGGTTTTCATCCAAAACTTAGGGAGCCGTTGCTAACACGCGCTTTGAAAACCCATGTTGAAAACGTAACGGCCAGGGCGCGTGGGCTATTAGGGATGTGGGCCGCCGAAAGTGTTATCAACACCATCGATGACGATACAGCGGAGCTGACTGAAGAGCGCAGAACTGACATCGTTTACGGCTGGAACGATGATAATCAGAGCATCCAAATGGTGTTCGAGTTTAAAAAAATGAATGCTAAGGCGAAGGCGCGGGGTGAATATCTTGGGCCCAACGGACTAGGTCGATTTGTGACCGGAATATACAGTCGCGGCCAGCCTGTTGCCTCGATGGTCGGTATTTTGCTCGATCCGTTCGAAGCGGTCGTTCCACCGATTCATCAAGCACTTGGTCAGCCAGCGACAATGGCCAGCTTAAACCTGTGCGCCTGCGACGATGGCAATATTTATCAAAGGCCGTCGCTAATATTTTCCGTTGCCGACTTTGACACCGAGCACCGCAGAGCCGCCGATCTTGCTCCGCAATGTGGGTCAATCCGCGTCGCCCATATTTTTCTATCTTTCGGTTATGCAACATAAATCGCGAAATTCTGGGATGTGGCTACGCAACGAGCACGTTCACAGCAAAGTCGTCCCCGGTTGATCGAACGCTTCTATCTTGATGAGAGCGGTAATAGTGGTGACGCCGCCCTGCCCGGTGCGGCGTTCGATTTCGGCGGACAACAGATTTTCGCGCTTGCCTGCGTCGGCTGCGCCGATGCTGCGGGACTTGGAGTCGAGCTCGCCCGGCTCGCTTCGCGCTATCGCATCAAATCGACCGAACTCAAATCGACTGCTCTGATTGGCAAGCCAGGCGTCGCAGCCGATATCGCAGCCTTTCTGGAGACGGCGCAGCTGCCGCTGTTCATCGAAGTCGTCGACAAGCGCTTCTTCGTCGCCGCGCATATGATCAACCACCTGATCATGCCGGCGGTGGGCGACGTTGATTTCTCCCCCAAAGGCCAATGGTTGCGCAACGTGTTTGCGGAGTATCTCTACCGCGAAGCACCATCAGCCGCTTTTGCAACGTTCGTCGAAGCCTGCGGGTCGCCTAGCAACTTTAGTGTCGAAACCTGTTTTGACGCGGCTCTGGTCTGGTTGAAGCAGGTGTCCGCAGAAGACGAAATTGGCTTGGGTGTGCTGCACTTTGCCGACGACAGCTTCAACGACTTCCGTTCGGAGGCCGCCAAAAGCGACCAAGCGTTCGAACGCTATCTGCCGATCCCCGACAAAGGCTGTTCGGGCAAGCGCATCTGGATGTTGCCCAGTCTGACCTCGCTCACCAACATCTATGCAAGGGTCAATCTTTATAGGCGCGGCGCGATGACGGGCGTCACCCTGCTGCACGATGAGCAGCTGCATTTCGAGGCCATCCTGCACGACGCCAAGGGCGACGCTTGAAACGACTGGCCGCAACGGACGCCGCGCCTAAGGTTCGGTTTGCGGATTATGGGGTGATCAAGGGCGCCGCGCTCGATTTCGGCCAATCTCACGATCATGCCGGAATCCAGGCGGCCGATGTGTTGGCCGGTTTTATGATGCGCTATGTCCGCGATGTCCTTCTTGGAACGAAGCCAGCCGGGCCAGGCGCACAGCAGGCGTTTCACAAGATTATCGGTCTCGGCAATCCGCAACGAGGACTAGGTGTCAACTTCGTGATGCCGACCCAGAAATTGCTACGGCTTGGCGTATTGCCCGCATAGCCGCGCGCTAAACGCCAACATGGCGGTTTGAAGGGGCGTGTTCCGTCTCGACTGCGGCCCACAGTTCCGCCATCCCTGTCGGCTATGACACCGATATCCGCCATTCGATTCAATGCCATCGCAGGTTATGCAAGAATGCCGATCGCCGATCTTTTCGGCGAAGAGCTCGCTTATTTCGAGGTCGAGGCCGGGAAAGTCGTTGGTATGCTGCTCGTCGATCACACAGACGGCGACTTTCTGGGCTTGGTATTCGCGAGAGATGCGCGGCTGCGATATCGTAGCGCGGCAGGAACCCAGTTTTTCCCCACGCTGGATCAGGCGAAGGCCGCACTCGCCGAAGCGATGGACGCGGCTGCCGCCGCGCCACCCGAAGATCATCATCAGGCGGACGAATATGGCGCCCCAATGGATTTCTTCGAGCCTGTCCGCGAAGAAGCGTCGCTCAATCCGGACTTTGTTCGTCTGCGCAATGAGGAAATATTCTCACCTGCCTGCGAGATCATTGAGCCGATGATGCGATGGTATGATGACGCAGACGGGAATTTTATCGAACAGTTCCAGACCACCGGCTTCGACCAAAGGATATGGGAACTCTACATCTTCGCGACATTGATCGAGCTTGGCTACGAGCTGGACAGAGCGAAATCCGTCCCTGACTTTTGTGCCGCGAGCCCTATCGGACAATTTACGCTTGAGGCGGTCACGGTCGGACCTACCCGCCAGAATGGCATTGTCGTGCCACCGCCACCGATGGACACGCCTGAGCAAAGGCATGCATATTTGAAGGAATATATGCCGATCAAGTTTGGCAGCGCGCTTTTCAGCAAGCTGCGTAAAGAATATTGGACACGGCCCAACGTCGCAGGAGCACCCTTTCTCCTCGCGATTGCCGATTTCTCGTCGCCCGGTTCGATGGTCCACAGCCGCTCGGCCTTGGAGCTTTACCTGTACGGCATCTAGCATGAGGGGCATCACGATGCGCAGGGCAATCTCTTGATCACTCCGCGTAGGGTGGTTGAGCACCGATGGGGTGACAAAGTCATCCCTTCGGGCTTTTTCGACCAGCCAGGCGCAGAAAATGTCAGCGCCGTATTTATGAGTAACAGTGGCACCATCTCCAAGTTTAACCGCATGGGGGTGCAGGGCGGGTTCGGCAGCGAGCGTGTTTTGGTGATCAGGGAAGGCACGGCCGTTGACCATGACCCAAACGCACTTGTGCCCAAGGTGTTTCGCGCCATCGTCAACGCGGCTGGGTACGCAGAGCAATGGGTCGAAGGTGTCAGCATATTTCACAACCCACGCGCGCTGCACCCTGTGCCCGACGCATGGTTTCCCGGAGCAGCGCATCATCATCTCCTGCCTGACGGGCAGATGCGAAGCCTCACGCCGGATTTTCATCCCTTTGGATCGGTCACACGGCAATGGGCGCCTGTGGACGTAAAGGCTGTGCTGGAGGAAGCTGGCGATCACACGCATATGATGTGGACCATGCCGCGCGACGACGCCTGACGTTGCCGATAAGATGGAATTGACAAGCAAAGCTGGCGCCTGCGGGCATGCCCGCACCGCGCTCTATTACGCAACCCCGCCTGCGCGGCTTGCTCCACCGAGCCGCGAGCCGCGTCTCGGCCTTCGGTGACGATCGCATGGCGCAAGGGCGGTCCTGACGGCCCGCTGAAATGAGCGGGATTTTCTAAAGTCGCACTCTTTCCCGCGCTGCGCGCTCCTTGAGGGTGCGGCGTTTTTGGGCTGACCCGCAGGCACTCTTGCGACTCTCCTTGCCGGACGCCCGCTGGCCCACAGGCCCGGGCGCAGGGCGTCCGGCTGGCGTCGTTTTGTGCAAGGGTGCCGCTTCTTGTTCGGCCGCTGCGCGGCGATATTCTTTCAATGATATTCGACTGATTTTTGGACGGCGCGGGTGCGCCGGCGTTTTTGTGGCCGTCCCCGAAGAGGGGGATGGGCGGCGCTTCCGGCTAGGCCCGCCGCGCTCAGGCGCAACCCGGCAAGCGGGTCTTTCACTCTGTTACAGCCTTACAGGTGCGCCTGATCGCGCCGGGCCTCTTGGTCGCTCTTTGCCGCCCACCCCCCTCTCCGGGGTCGGTGTGGTTTTTAGGGCGAGGAGGCTGTGATGGCGGTTGGCAATCGGAAACGTGGTTTTGGCGGCAAGGGTAAGGCGGCGCTGCGCGCCGCGCGCGGAAGCGATAGCCCGCGCGTTTCGCTCTATGACGAGGTTACGGCGAAGATCATCGCCCAGCTTGAGGCGGGTTGTTTTCCTTGGGCGCAGCCGTGGAGTTCGGCGGCGGCAGTGCCGGGACTCCCGCGCAACGCGGTTTCGGGGCGTCCCTATTCGGGCGTCAATGTTCTCATTCTGTGGGGCGCGGTCATTGAGGGCTGCTACCCGTCGCAGGATTGGTTGACCTTCCGGCAGGCGCTGGCCGCTGGCGGATGCGTTCGCAAGGGTGAGCGCGGGCATACGATTTTCTACGCCGACCGTTTCACGCCCGAAGATGGGCGCGAGGGCGGAGACGCGCCGGAAGGCGAACCCCGTTCGATTCCGTTCCTCAAACGCTTTGTCGTGTTCAACGCGGCGCAGTGTGACGGACTGCCCGAGCGGCTGACAGCCGACCCCACGCCGTTACCGGCCCGCGAACAGCATGACAGCGCGGAAGGCTTGATTGCGGCGACGGGTGCGGATTTTCGCATCGGCGGAGCGCAGGCGTTCTATGATGTGGGCGGCGATTATGTGCAGGTTCCGCCGCAACCGGCCTTTGCCCACCAGATCGACTTTTACCGAACGGCCTTGCACGAACTCGGCCACTGGACGGGAAGCAAGGAGCGGCTGGCGCGTGACCAGTCGGGGCGGTTCGGTTCCGCGCTCTATGCCCGCGAGGAATTATGCGCCGAATTGGCCTCGGCCTATCTCTGCGCCGCGCTTGGGATCGTCCCCACCGTTCGCCATGCCGATTATCTCGGCTCTTGGCTTACGGTGCTGCGCGCCGACAATCGCGCCATTTTCAAGGCGGCATCGCAAGCCAGCAAGGCAGCGGATTTTCTGTTGGAGTTCGTTCGGGAAAGCGAATCCACCTTGGCGCGCGCGGCATGACCGCCGCCGCCCCCTGCAAAGACCGGCTGGCGTCCGAGCAGACTCCTATTGGTGAGCAGACGCTTGTTTACGGCGTTGCGCCGATCACGCCCCGCGACCGTCTGGCCATGCGCGCCAATGCGCCGCTGGAGCCGCGCAAGGCGCAGCGTCCCGCCGATCATGGCCTGTTCGACACCAACGCCCGCAACCAGATTGAGATGTTTTGACGGAGGAATCCCTATGCTTTTGCTTACCCAAGACCAGCGCGCCCGCCTCATCGCGAACGGCAAAAGCCGTGGCGATCATGTGCCAGTCGTCAAATTTTTCTCGCCAGTTGGCGCGGCCACTTGGCTGTTTTCCGAACTGGACGAGGACGGCGACATATTGTTCGGGCTTTGCGACCTTGGTTTCGGTTGCCCCGAAATGGGTTCGGCCAGCCTTGCCGAGATTGCGGCGGTGTCGCTGCCGTTCGGCCTCACCATCGAGCGCGACCTGTGTTTTGAAGGGCGCTTCCCCCTGACCATTTATGCCGATGCGGCCCGCGTCGCGGGCAGCATCACCGAGGACGAGGGGCGGCTTGAGGCCACAGTCGTCGCCCGCGCCAGCGATCTTTCAGAGCTTCCGCCACCTTGACCCCAAGGTTGCGGCAGAACCCGCGCGGGAGCCTCCGTGCGGACAACCGGCCCCATCCTCACCGCCCCCCAAGATGCCCCGAGGATGGGGCCACCCAACGGAGTAAGTGACATGAAACTTGACCATATCGCCCTTGACCGGCTTTCAATCTCTCCCGCCAATATGCGGAGCGGCAAGAAGCCGCCCGACATTAGCGGCATTCTGCCATCCATTCGCGCGCGCGGCATCATCATGCCGTTGTTGGTGCGGCCCAATGGCAGCGACACGACATTCGAGATTGTGGCGGGAAGCCGCCGCTTCCTCGCCGCGCAAACTGTTGCGACCGAGAGCGGCGTTGCCGAACCGCTGCCGTGCGCGATCATGGAGGCAGGCGACGATGCCGCCGCGCTCGAAGCCTCATTGATCGAGAACCTTGCGCGGCTTGCGCCCGACGAGGTGACGCAGTGGGAGTCGTTCACGCGGTTGGTCAAGGAAGGCCGGACGCCTGACGAAATTTCCGTGACGTTTGGGATGCCCGAACTGACCGTCAAGCGCATCTTGGCGCTTGGCAATTTGCTCCCGCGCATCCGGCAGCTTTACCGCGCCGAGGAGATCGACGCGACCAGCGTTCGCCATCTGACGCTGGCGACCAAAGCGCAGCAGAAAACATGGCTGGCGCTTTATGACGACCCGCAATCGTCCATCCCCAAAGGCCACCAGTTGAAAGCGTGGCTGTTCGGCGGCGCTTCCATATCAACCAGCGTCGCGCTGTTCGACCTTGAAACCTATCAGGGCCGTATCGTCAAAGACCTGTTCGAGAAGGACGGTTATTTCGGGGATTTGCGCGAGTTCGAGGACGCGCAGCGCGCCGCCATCGAGGAACGCAAGTCTGCCTATATCGCTGATGGCTGGAGCGATGTTGTCGTTTTGCCCGATGGGCAATACTTCCATCGCTACGAGTTCGCCGCCACGCCGAAGCGCAAAGGCGGGCGGGTCTATGTGACCATTGCCCATAATGGCGAGGTGGCGTTTCACGAAGGCTATCTGACCGAGCGCGAAGCAAAGCGCATCGCCAAAGGCGAAGCGCCCGATGCGCAGTCCAAGGCCAGGCCCGCCCAGAAATCACCGCAGCCATGACCAGTTATGTTGACCTGCATCGCCATGCGGCGGTGCGGTCGGCGCTTGCAGCCAATACCGGCGTGGCGCTGCGTGTCATGGTTGCCCACGCCATTTGCGGTTCGCCGCTGTGGGGCGTGAGGGTTCAAGATCAGCGCAGCCGAAACGAAGCGATAACCGAGAGCATCGAAACCAGCGTTGCCGAAGCCCGCTTCGACGAGCGCCGCCGCGCAGTGCTTGGCGTGTTGGGATTTGACCCCGATGAGCCGAGCGTCACTCTGGGCCATGAACCGAGGAATGGCGTGAGCGGACTGTTCCAGCGGTTGCTGGAATTGCCCGACGCGGTTGTCATGGAGGTGCTTGGCGTCGTTATGGCCGAGACGCTGGCAAGCGGAACCGGCCTTATCGAAACCATCGGCCTTCACCTTGGCGTCAAGATGGCCGATTATTGGGTGGCCGATGATGCCTTTTATGGCCTTGTCCGCGACCGCGAGGTGTTGACCGAAGTGTTGCGCGAGGTTGGCGGCGATACCGTGGCGCAAGCCCATGCCACGGAGAAGGGCAAGACGATCAAGTCTGTCATCAATGACTATCTGACCGGCGGCAATGACCGTGCCAAGGTCGAGAAATGGGTGCCGCGCTGGATGGCGTTCCCGCCATCGGCTTACACGCAGCGCGGCGGCGTGGCGACGGTCGCCGCCGCCAGCCGTGCGGCATGGCTGGCGGAACCGGAAGTCCCGCTTGACCCTGACCCCGCCGCCGTTGCGGCGGAGGCGGTCGAGGGCGGCGATGCCGACGAAGCCGAAGCGATTGAGGACATGGAAGAGCAGCGGCTTGCCGCGTGACGAGTGAGCGGGCGGCTTTGAGCCGCCCGCGCTTGTTTTCATTCCGAGCGCCACAAAGCCCCGACCGGCAATGCCGGACGGGGCTGGCTGCATTGTCAGCCGCAGTCCGGTTAGGCGAGCACCAGAGCAGATGAGGTGATACCAGTCGCCGTCAGAGAGCAATCTGGCAGATCGGCGCATGGCCGGTCGTCAATCTGGCCGGATGGTTCGCGGCCTGCGCTGCGGTGGTAGGCCAGCTTTCCGATTGGCATCAGCCACGAGCTTCGCTGGGACGGTGCATCCTCGTCGCTCACCGGCAGACTATGCGTTCAGGTTCGGCAAGCCCATGCTGGCAGTTTGGCGGATTGCGTCAATGGCCCCGACATTGAACGCGCGCATACACATTTGCCAAATATCCTTGCGTCCGATTGCCAGAACCGCGCTCACCCACGGCCTCGTCAATGGCTTTGGTTGGCAGCGGACGGCTGCGCCTCTTGCCCCTTGCTGCAACGGTTGGCCCGAAGTTTCTTCCCCTGGGCTGCGCCCATTCCTCGCGGAACCAAGAAACCCCGGTCTGCACCGTCCTCCACTGCGTTGCGGCCCTGCGGGTGCAGCGGTGCAAGCCCCTGCCTTTAACCAGCCATCGAGGCCGCGAATGAGCGCGGGGTTCGACCAACACAAGGAACTGAATCATGGCAAATATCGGCACATTCAAGAAGTCCGGCGACACCAACTACACCGGCGAAATCGTCACGATGAGCTTGCAGAAGAAGAACGTCACCATCGTCGCCGAGGAAGCGAGCGAGAAGGAAAACGCCCCCTCGCACCGGGTGTTCGTGGCGAAGGCCGAAATCGGAGCAGCCTGGACCAAGACCAGCAAGGAAGGCCGCGACTATCTTTCGATCAAGCTCGACGATCCCAGCTTCAACGCACCGATCTTCGCCAGCCTGTTCGCCGACGAAGATGGCAAGACCTTCAACCTGATCTGGTCACGCGCCCGCACCTCGAACGGCAACTGACCACCGCACCCACGCCCCGCCCGGCATTGCCGGGCGGGGCTTTGTGGTGTTTGCTCGCTCAGGGCGTTCAGTTAGAAGCCGCTCTATGGATTTGGATAATTGTGTGTCGCCGCTTCACCAAAGGACCTGCGTGTTGGCTGCATGAAGCCGCCTGTTGCCAAAGAAGGGTGGACCAACTATGGCGATCTCGTTCTTATGTGGGCCCCTCTGAACGGCCGAGTCCGGATTGCGGCAGATAACTGGTCGAAAGGCACGCGGCCGCGTTTGTCGCGTAACTGCGGAATGCGGTGCTTAAGCCGTTCACCGGCATTAGATCACCACTGGGTTCCTGATCGCATCGGCAAGCCATCCGGGGGTCCGACCTCAACTGGCTGGGTTCGGGCCGCTACTGAGTCCGCCGGTATAATCCTCAGCCTCGCATTCCTGCTGAGACATGGCCAGCAACTGCCGGTTGCTTAGCCTTGGAACCACCGCCTTCATTTCCGCACTGCGGCCTTTGAGGATCAACCTGATCGTTCTGGCCCCGCGTGCAAAGCATGGCAGCGATTGGCCAGCGTGATGCGACCTCCGCATCGACTCTGGGAACTGATGGGCGCCCGCCATCCCCTTGCAAAGCGATTTGCACGCTGGATCGTAGCGCCAGCGTCTGCATCGGCTGCGGTCGCACACTTGGCGAGATAGCCGAATGGGGGAGCGCGACCGCCAGCCGTCAGCATGAAATCGTCCGGCGATCTTCAGCCCGCATGGGAAGCGGCGCTTCACATCCCGCCTGAAACCTCAAACCCCCAAGCGCACCCAAAGCTCCTTATTGTCAGAAGTAGAAAGCCGCTTTGGGTGCGCTTGTCTTAGGGGGTTTGTCTGATTTGTCTTTAATGCAGGATATGCCTAGCGGCGCGTGTTGTCTTACATTGCCCCTGTTTCACACGGGCATGATTGATGGCGACAAATCCACTATCGAACAGCGCGACGCTCACCATTCGGCTTGACGCCGATGCGCTCGCGGCGTTCGACAGCTTCGCGGTTGGCCGTGGTGGACGCAGCGCATTGTTGCGGCAGATGATCGAACAGACGGTGCGGGAGATCGCAGATCGTCCCTTCATTGACCGTCCCGATGGAGTCGCGCGCAATCGTGTTTCGCTGCGATTTACCGATGTCGAGATCGCCGTGATCGAGGTTCGGGCGGCGCAGCGTTCGACCGATCGCGCCGGTTGGATCAAGGCCTTGGTGCGCCGCCACCTCGCGCTGAAATCGCGGGTCGATGACGGACTGCTGGCCGAACTTGCGCCGATCAGAATGCAGTTGCTGCGTATCGGCCGCAATCTCAATCAGGCGATGAAAGCTGCCAATGCGTCGATGCTCGAAACTGGCGACAAGCAGATCGAACCCGAGCTGCGACGGATCGCCGACATGCGGATGGAAATCTCCGAGCAGGTGACAGCCGTTGGCGATGCCATGCGCGGCGATGCGAGCTACTGGACAGTTGTGGCGGAGATTGATGGGCCTGGAATCCGCCTTGTGGGAAGCAACCCGTCCGGCGTTTCGGGTGCGCTATATCCATGACCCCACCAGCACGCCGCGCGTTCCGCTCTATGCCAGTTACGGCTTTGCCACCGGCCCAACCGCGCGCGCCAAGCTGGCGCGGATTGTTCGCAAGGCACCCGAGGTCGTGGTCAAGGTTACAGGTCGGCAACGGGGTGGTGTCCACGTTAAAGCCCATCTTGAGTATATCGGGCGCAAGGGCGAAGTGGACATCGAAACCCGCGACGGCGAAATCCTCACAACCAAGGAAGAGGTTGCCGAGCGCGCGGCGGAGTGGAGCGATACGCTTCAATGGCGGTCGCGGCCTACGGTGTCATCGGTGTCGCTGATCTTCTCGATGCCCGAAGGCACCGACCCCGACAAAGTGCTGGGAGCCGTCCGCGCGCTGGCCCATGCCGAGCTGAGCGACAATCACGACTATGTTCTGGCACTCCATACCGATACGCCGCGTCCCCATGTGCATCTGACTGTGCAGGCCGAGGGGCTGGATCGCACAAGGTTCAATCCGCGTCCGGTTCAGCTCAATCGCTTCCGGGAACGCTTTGCCCGTGAACTGCGCGCGCGGGGCGTCGCCGCCGAGGCAACGCCGAGACGGGCGCGAGGACAAGGGATAGCCGGATCAAGCATGGCGCTGGTCAAATTGCGGGCGCGGCTACGAACCGAAGGGACTCGGCAGATCACTCAATCTGACCGCCGCACCAATGAACAGGCCATCGCCGTCGCCAAGGGCGAGGATCAATTGCCGCCGTTCATCGCAGCCGGCACATTCCGCTGGCAGGAGATACGTCGTGCCTATCAACAAGCCGCCGCTGCCCTGGACGCCACCGGGCAAGCTGACGACCGGGAGCTTGCCAAGGATGTTCGCAAGTTCCTTGAAAAGCACCAAGGTATGAATGCCACGCCAGAAGTTTTTGCGGCGCAGTATGCCCGGATAATCGTGGCTGACCAAAGCAAGACGGCGATGCCTGCACCTGATCCGCCGCCCAAAAACCGAGGGCGCGAACGGTGAGAGGATTAGGTGGCTCGCTGCTGGATTTAGCTATGCCCGCCCAGCATCCACACGGCCATCGCGATCATCATCAGGTTCTCGGTCAGCGAAATGAAGCCCAACGGCACATTGCTGTCACCACCGACACAGGCGCATTTGATTTCGCGTTTGTCAATATATACCGCTTTGAACACCGACACAGCACCTATCGTGCCGATAAACAGCGCAACCGGTATCGAAAGCCAGTTCAGCGCACCCGCGACCATCAACACACCTGCCAGACCTTCGGCAAAGGGATAGATCGTGCCATAGGGTATCCATCGTTTGGCGAGCAGGTCGTAATTGAGAAACATCGTCGAGAATTTCTCAACATTTTGAAGTTTCAGCAGCGCCAATACGACCATCGAAAACGCAATGAACCATTCAGCGGCACGTATTGTCAAAAGCTGCCCAGTCACGGCGTAGCTGGCAGCCAGCGCCGTCGCCGCTGTCATGCCGAACAGCACAACAACAGGCCGGTAGCTGGTCGCGCCGGGCTCGGCGACGGGCTTGCCGAAGAAGCGGCGCAGATCGTCATATCCGCCTATCCGCTCACCGCCGATAAATGTCTGCGGTGTGGTTTTGACCTCATGTTTGGCTTTGAATGCGTCGGTTTCTTCGCGCGTCGTCAGATGGCGGTCCTCGACATCATATCCCTGTCGGCGGAGCAGGTCTTTGGCCTTCAGTCCGTAGGGGCAGGTATGGTCGGGCATGACCATGCGATAAAGTGTTGCGGTGCGAGGGGGCTGGTTCGTCATGATGTTTTTTCTTTCGGATCAGAGTGTCGACCCCTATATAGCTTCCGTACTATAGTACGGAGTCAAGCGATGAACGACATGACAATTGGGCGGCTGGCACAAACAGGCGGTGTGGGCGTGGAAACCGTGCGTTTTTATCAGCGGCGCGGGCTTTTGCCGGTGCCACCCCGAAGCGGATCTGGCATCAACGGCGGCATCCGCCGCTACGGCCCAGACGAGACACAGCGGCTGCGTTTTATCAAAGCGGCGCAGAGTGCGGGCTTCTCGCTTGAGGAGATCAAGCGGTTGCTCGACCTTGATGCGAGCGCTGACCGGGCGCAGGTGCGTGTGTTGGCGCGCGAGCGGATATCGGCGCTCGATGCGCGCATTGCTGAATTGCAGGGCGCAAGAAAAGCACTGTCGCATCTTGC
This sequence comes from Sphingomonadales bacterium, assembly GCA_016707885.1. Taxonomy (GTDB): domain Bacteria; phylum Pseudomonadota; class Alphaproteobacteria; order Sphingomonadales; family Sphingomonadaceae; genus Sphingorhabdus_B. The sequence continues at coordinate 7,763 of JADJGU010000005.1, read as the reverse complement.
CGACGCATGTTCGGCGGGCAACGAAGGCCCATGCCCGATCATCGCTTCGTTTGAAGCTGTCGCTGCACGCTGATTGCCAGATCATTGCGACGGATCAAGCGTGCCGAGCCATGCAACGATTGCCAGCACGGCGATGCCAAGGAGGAGTTCTGCACCAAGGCTGGTTCGGACAGCAGCCAGTGAGGGCGATGCGATCAATCGCGGTGTGAGCCAAAGGCGGTTCGCAGCGGCAGCCGCAAGCATGGCCGCGAACAAACCGATTTTCGTCAACAATAGACGTCCATAGGTCGTTTCCAGAAGCGTTGGCAGCGCATTTGCTCCAACGATGAAAAGCGTATTGGCGATCCCGGTTGCGAGTAGCACTGCGACAAAGACAGTGCCAACACCCGCAAACCGTTCAAGGCTGACAGCCAGATCATGGGATGACTCTTTTGATAGAGCCGCGGCCCACAGAAACGCCGCGAGCGCGCCGATCCAGCCAAGCCCCGCAAGCAAATGCAAGGCATTGCCGGCGAGATGGAGCCAGCCAAGTGCGTTGTCGGTCATTGCGCCGTGGCCGTTCCACGACAGCGACACGACGGCCATGATGGCAAACAGGATGGGATAGAAGCGCTTCGCGCTGGTCAAGGCCAAGGTAACCACCGCCAGCAGCGCGGTGATCCTTGCAATCGCCGCCCAGCCCATCGCCGTTTCGGTCAGCAACATTTGCAGCGTGGGTATATCTAAAAATGCCGTGCTATCAGAAAATGACGCAGCCAGCCTAAGCATGGTCACTGTGGTCAACACTATGCCAACCGCCGCAAACACGACCGTCGCCAAACGCACTTGCCGCGTCCAGGACATTGCAAACAGCAATATGCCGAGCATCAATGCGCCGTCGATGTAAACCAGCAGGCGAAGAGCAATGCCTGCCGGTTCCATCTTACTTGACCGTAAAGCTGTAGTTGCCTGTCATCTTGTGCATGTCGGCCCCAGCAGCGGTCCAAACGACCTTGTATTTGCCAGCGGATAGCGCGCGTTTCGGCAGAAGCGTTACGGACTTTCCGTCCTTACCGAGCTGCGATGTGGCGGCAATTTTCATTGGCGCGTGGTCAGCCATAGCGCCGTGATCCATTTTTCCGCCCGCCATCTTGCTATGATCCATCTTGCTGTGATCCATGCCGCCGTCATGCGACATGCCCTTGGCCATTCCGGTCATAAACAGCTCGACCTTCACAGTAGGACCAGTCAATTTCTCGTTGAACGTCAGGGTAATCTTTGCCGGTTTGGCGACCGTCGCATTCACCGCAGGCGTCGATGATATCAGTTTTGCATGGGCAAACACCGCAGCAGGCGTGGCCACCAGCGCGGTTGCAACGAAAAGCGACATGATATTGAGCTTTGCCATTATTCTAACTCCTTGAGTGACAGGTTCACAGCATTTACGCATGTCAGAGACCTCCCCCTCAAAATCATTTTGTGAGGGGTGATGCACATTGCTGCGTAGTGATGGCGTAAGGAGTAGAATAATGGCTTTGGATGCAACATTACTGGCAGGGCTGCGCGACCTTCCTGTCCCCGATAGTCTAACGTCGCTCGACGATGCCGTAATGAATGCGCTGCAAGAACGTCAGCAAATGGGTTCTGTGTCGCGCGCTGCGGTCGGTGCTTGTGGTGCGCTTGCTCTCGGAATCGGGCTTGCAAGCGGCGCACTGACGGCTGGCCCTGCGATAGCGGGTGAAGCGCCGCTATCGCTGACATCGGCCTCCGCACTCGCCCCCTCCAGCCTGTTGGATAGCAGTCAATGACACGCGGGCGCTGGCTGCTGCTGATTGCCGTTGTTGCCTTTCTCGCTTCACTTTGCGGCGTTTTGGCGGCCCGGCATGTATTTGTGGCCGAGCGCCCAAGCGAAACCGAAGTTCACAAGCTACTGCATGAACAGCTCAAACTGTCGCCTGAACAGCATTCAAAGATTGAAGCGCTAGAAAAGCAGCACGCGATCCGTAAACGCGCAATGGAACTGGAGATGCGCGCTGCCAATGCACGGCTTGCCGCTGCAATTGAAGCCGAGCATGGCTATGGCACCCAAGTAACAGCGGCTGTCGATCATATCCATCACGTCATGGGCGAGATGCAGAAGGAGACGCTCCAACATCTGTTTGCGATGCGCGGTGCGCTGACTCCTGAGCAAGCGCGGACATTTGATGCAACTGTCACAAAGGCGCTGACCGGCGAAGTTAAGTGAATTCCGCCTCTGCTGAAATGTCAGATGGGGAGCTTGCCCGGCTGGCGCTGGCAGGCCGGGAGGACGGCTATCGCCGCCTTCTTGAACGGCACCGCGATGCGGTTTTCCGGCTCGTGCGCAGCCTTGTCGGTGACAGCGACGCCGCACTCGATATTACGCAGGAAGCCTTTGTTTCCGGGTTTGCCGCGCTCAAACGCTATGACCCTGAGCGCCCGTTTCGGGCATGGATGTCGCGCATCGCGGTCAACAAGGCGCGAGATTGGGCGCGGCGGCGTAAAGTTCGCAGCTTCTTCAGTCGTGCTGTCGATATTGATGAAGCCATCACTGTTGCCGACGACGCGCCGATCTCTGATACCATCATATATCACCGCGCCGAATTGGCGCGGGCCATGAGAGCTATTGCCACGCTCCCGCACAATTTGCGGGAAGTGCTGGTTTTGCGGACAATTGAAGATTTACCCGAAGCCGACACTGCGACGATCTTGGGTATCAGCGGCAAAGCGGTCGAAACGCGGCTTTACCGCGCCCGTAAACAACTCAATGAAATTTTAGGCGCATCGTGAGGGGCATGGCCTGTGGGTGCGTAGGGACATTATGACCATCACATCAGTGCCATTCGGCGACACGCCGCTCAACCGCCGATCCCTGCTGAAAGCCGCCACCATCACGGGTGGCGCGGTTGCGTTGGGTGATTTGTTTCCAGCCTGGGCCAAGAGCGGGTCACACGGCCTGCACAGCCTCGCTGGACAATCCGGCGTCGTCTCGGGCGACACCATCGAACTCAGCGTTGGTCAGTCGGCCTTCAAGCTCGGCAAGAAAACCGGTCACGCTTACACCATCAACGGCACTTTGCCCGGGCCGCTGGTGCGGCTGCGCGAGGGCCAGAATGTAAAGCTAATCGTCCGCAACACATTGCAAGAGGATACATCGGTTCATTGGCACGGCATGTTACTGCCATTCCAGATGGACGGCGTTCCCGGCATCAGCTTTCCCGGCATCGGGCCGGGCGAGAGTTTCACCTACGAATTTCCGATGCGACAGCATGGCACCTATTGGTATCACAGCCACAGCCACATGCAGGAAGCGATGGGCATGTATGGCGCGCTGATTGTCGATGCTGCGGGCACAGACCCGATCAAATATGACCGCGAGCATATCCTCGTTTTGTCCGACTGGAGTTTTGCCCACGCCCACACCAACTTCACCAAGCAAAAGCAGAAGGCCGGCTATTTCAATAGGCGCAAAGCAGACGATGGCCGGGTTGCTGAAAGGCAAGGACCAGCCATTGTCCGAGCGCGTCATGTGGGGCCAGATGCTGATGGACCCGACCGACATCGCCGATGTGACCGGCGCTTATTATCACTATCTCATCAACGGCCATGACAGCATGGGCAACTGGACCGGCATCTTCAAACCGGGCGAGCGCGTTCGGCTGCGGATAATCAATGCCGCCGCGATGAGCAATTTCAACATTCGTGTTCCCGGCCTGCCGATGACGATTGTTGCGGCTGACGGCCTGCCGCTGACGCCTGTTGAAACTGACGAGTTCCAGATCGCGGTCGCCGAGACGTGGGACGTGATTATCGAGCCGAAGGAAGCCACAGCCTACGCCTTCATTGCCGAAGCCATCGACCGCTCCGGCCAGTGCCGTGCGACGCTGGCCCCAAAAATGGGGATGACAGCCCCGATCCCCGCACTGCGCGAGCGTCCGCTACTGACCATGAAAGATATGGGCATGGATCATGGCAGCGGTGGCGGTGACATGGCGGGTATGGATCATAGCAAAATGACCCCTGAAGAAATGGCCGCAATGGATGGCGGGATGGGCAACATGGATCATGGCTCCATGAACATGCGTGATCCTTCGGTTGCGCCGCAGGTGAAAATGGGGCCAGGTGTGGCCAGCCTTGCGCCGATGCCGATGGATCGCAATGCCGAACGGCCAACAGGGCTTGAGAAAGTTCCCCACCGCGTGCTGACATTGAGCCAGTTGCGCGCGCTTGAACCCAATCCCGACACGCGCAAGCCGTCGCGCGAGATTGATGTCCACCTGACCGCCAATATGGAACGCTATATGTGGTCGATGGACGGCGAGAAATATAGCGAGAAGACCGAGCCGCTGCCGTTTCGCCACAATGAGCGTGTCCGGGTAAACCTCATCAACCACACGATGATGCCGCACCCCATCCATTTGCACGGTCATTTCTTTGAGGTCGTGAACGGACAGAAGGGTCAATATCCGCGCAAGAATGTCGTGAATGTCTTGCCGGGTGCCAAAGTGACGTTCGATTTTACGGCAGACGCGATGGGCGACTGGGCGTTTCACTGTCACATGCTGATGCACATGCACGCAGGGATGTTCCGCGTCGTCACTGTGCGGCATGAGGAGGGCGGCGAATGAAACGCACGCTCCTGCTTTCGGCCGCTATGCTGTTGCCATCGTCAGCTTACGCGCAACAAGACCATTCGGCGCATCAAGGGCATGACATGCCCGCTGAACAGACCAAGGCCGAGGCACCGCCCGTAGCAACCGATCCTCATGCCGGTCACGACATGGGGAACATGGAGGAGGTTCCGGCAGAACCCGCCGATCCCCATGCCGGACATGACATGAGCGCGATGCCCGCTGATGATAGCGCAGAGAGCGATGTCGGCGATGCCTCAGCGCCTGCCTCAGCCTCCCGGCGATCATGCCGCAGATGCGGTTTTTGGCGCGGAAGTAATGGCACAGTCGCGCAAGGAGCTGGCATATGAAGTCGGCGGCATGGGCTATTCGCTGGTCATGCTCGATTTGGCCGAAGTCGGCTTTCAAAAAGGCGGCGAAACCTACCGGTTCGAGGGCGAAGCCTTTACCGGCGGCAACATCAACCGTTTTGGCGTCAAGTTTGAGGGCGAAGGCGCGTTCGGTGGGCGTCTCGATGACCTTGAACTGCAAGCCCTCTATTCGCGCGCCATTGCGCCTTACTGGAATCTGCAAGCAGGCGTCCGCCACGACATCAAACCCGATCCGTCGCGCACTTACCTAGTTGCGGGAGTCGAGGGTATCGCTCCTTATTGGTTCAAGGTGAATGCCGCGACGTTCCTGTCGAACAAGGGTGAAGTCCGCGCGCGCGTCGAAGCGTCCTATGACCAGCGCATCACCCAGAAACTGATTTTGCAACCGCGTATCGAGGCCAATTTCTCTTTTCAGGATATTTCGGCCATCGGCATTGGCGCTGGCCTGTCGGATTTTGAGGCAGGCCTGCGTCTGCGCTACGAGATCAAACAGGAATTCGCGCCCTACATCGGCGTTGAATGGCGCAAACAGACGGGCGCAACCGCGCGCTTTTCAAGAATTGCAGGCGAAGATCCCGATACGATAAGTTTGGTCGCCGGGATAAGGATCTGGTTCTGAGCAGCACACGCACCCGCATCCATTTAACCGCCAGTCGCATCCACACATGGCTGGCGCTTATAATTGGCGCGCAGCTTTTGATTTGGTTCGCCAGTGGCGTTATCATGAGCTTTCTGCCGATCGACAAGGTGCGCGGTGAGCATCTTGTTGACCGTGAAACGGCGATCACCATCCCGGCAGGTGTGAGCTTTGCCGACCCAGCCAAGATAACCGCCAGCGCGGGCGCGCCAGTGAAGTCGATCAATTGGCACATGATGGGTGACCGCGCTGTTGCCGAGGTGACGACCGGTAGCGGTATCAAGCTCTTTGATGCTCAAACGGGTGCGCTCATTCCGCCGGTCAGTGCAGACCAAGCGACAGCCATTGCGAACGGCGCTTGGAAATCCTCGTCCAGACCGAAATCGAAAGCATCGCGCGTTACTACAGAAAGCCCCGAATACCGAGCCGCGCTGCCAGCTTGGCGAATTGCTTATGCCGACCCCGATGCCACAAGCATCTTTGTCGCGGCTGACACCGGGAAGATCACTGCCGTCCGCACCGGCACTTGGCGGGTCTATGATTTCTTCTGGAGCCTGCACATCATGGATTGGAAGAACCATGAGAATTTTAACACATGGTGGCTGCTGGCGTTCGCCGTCGGTGGATTGGTCCTGGGAATCGCCGGCACAATATTGCTGGTAATCCGCTGGCCGTTCCGGCGGCGCCGAAAAGCGAAGCGGCTTGCCGCGTCATGAATATTCGGCATCTCCACAGCGACATTGTTTCGATACAGACAATGCGGTATTCTTGCCCGTGACTTTGCTTTGTCGATCCCGTTTCACAATATCTGTGCGCATTTTGTTGCTGTTGATGATGGTTGTGACACTGGCAGGACGGTCCGAAGCAAATTGCTTTCCAATGGCATCCGAGCCTGCGACCCAAAGTGAGATGATGCAGGATTGTACGGATATGGAGTCTGGTCCGGTCGGTTCGCCGCACCCTGAACCGCTTCACCATTCGGATGGTGCACCGTTGGGGATGTGCCATCTGGGTTGTCCGGTCCTGCTAATGGCAGCCGAAGCGGGTCATAGCGACACGGGGTTACTGCCACCAAGCTATGTTCTTGAGTTTGAACTCGCGTTGGTCGGAATAAGCGATATTCCGCAAACGCCCCCTCCACGATTTGGTTGAACAATTTTTGACGACTGAAAATCATGGAGAATATTATGAAAATGAAGATGTTAATTGGCGCTTTGGCGCTGACCTTGTCCGGTGCTGCTTTTGCCGCAGAGCCGCCTGCTCCTAAGAAGGAGTGCTGCTGCTGCAAAAAGGATGAGGACGGCAAAATGGCTTGCTGCAAAGACGAAGCCGCGGGCACTGAAAAGTCCGGTCATGAAGGCCATGACATGGGCGACATGAAAACCAAATGACGTGACGGTTCGGGGGCGGCTATGTCGCTCCCGAACTTCAACGCTTTGCAATGATGGAGATCATCCATGAAGAAACTAATTCTCACGCTTGCCTTGTTTTCGACATCGGCAATGGCGGCAAATAACATCGTGATGCACCGTGATCCGGGTTGCGGATGTTGCGAAAAATGGGCCGTGCAAGTTCGTCAGAAATTCGGACGCGCCGTCAAGATTGTCGATGATGCCAATCGTGCCGTCATCCACAAGCGGCTGGGGATGCCCGCTAGCCTCGCATCATGCCATACTGCGATCATCGACGGCATCGCGTTTGAAGGCCATGTTCCGATTGCCGATATGAAGCGCGTGCTTGCTGCGAAGCCAAAAGGTGTGCGCGGGCTGGCGGTTGCCGGTATGCCGCTCGGCTCGCCTGGAATGGAAGCTGCCGGCTATCCTGCTGACCACTACAATGTCATCGCATTTGGTTCCGGCAAGACGAGCATATTTGCCAAGCATTGAAGCATGTAACGATTGGGCATGTCGTTCCGAATGACGATATGAGGGGCGTAATCACTGTCGCTCAATCGGCTACCCAATGGAGAAACGTCATGACGAAATATTATGCAACAGCCGCAGCGTTGTTTTTTATTACACCCGCAGCATTTGCTGCTCAGTCTCCCGCAATTACCAATGCCGTTGACGCATGTTGTGCCGCGCTGAATGCGTGCTGCGAGCAGGCTATGGATTGCTGCGACGATTG
>JADJGU010000004.1 GCA_016707885.1 Sphingomonadales bacterium | reverse complement strand
TGCACGCCGCCTGTCAGGGCGAGCAGCGCCATAATCGCGGCGACGATCAGGTCCGGGAGCGCGCTCCCGGTGCCGAACACGCCGAGCGCCGCCAGCATCACCGCGACATTGCCAATCGCGTCGTTGCGCGAGCATATCCAGACCGAGCGCATATTGGCGTCGCCGGTGCGGTAGCGAAACAGCATGAGCGCCACGCCGACGTTGGCCGCGAGTGCCAACGCGCCGACCGCCCCCATCGTCGCCGGATCGGGCGATGCGCCGTTTACGAAAGCAAGGACCGCGCTGCCGAATACCCATGCGGCAAAGCCCAGCATGAACAGCGATTTGAGCATTGCAGCGCGGGCGCGCCAAGCGAGCGCCATCCCAACGACGGCAAGGCTCACCGCATAATTGGCCGCATCGCCAAGGAAATCGAGTGCGTCGGCTTGCAGCGCGCGGCTGTCCGCCGCTGCGCCCGCGCCCATTTCGACCAGAAACATCGTCGCGTTGACGACTAGCGCGATCCAAAGAACGCGCCGCCAGCGCGGATCGGCCTTGGCCGTTTCGCTCCCGCAGGCGCTTTCGCAACAATGGTCTGACACGCTCAAATCCTTCTCGACAAATTCCGAGTCGGACAGCTATCTACACCTGTAGCAACTACAGGGTCAAGACATGAAAATCGGCGAACTGGCGAGCGCCACCGCGACCAAGGTCGAGACAGTGCGCTATTACGAGAAAATCGGCCTGTTGCCGCCGCCCGCGCGCACCTTCGCCGACTATCGCGCCTATGGCACCGACCATCTGGCGCGCCTGTCCTTCATTCGCCGCGCCCGCGATCTGGGCTTCACGCTCGAAGCGGTGCGCGAGCTGTTGACGCTGTCAGATGACAAATCGCAGAGTTGCGAAGCGGTCGATGGCATCGCGCAAACGCATTTGGCCGAGATCGACCGCAAGATTGGCGACCTGACCGCGCTGCGTTTGGAATTGAGCCGAGTGATAGGTTCTTGCAGCCACGGCACCGTCGCCGATTGCAAGATCATCGAGACGATGGGGCCGCGCTGACGGGCTCAGTGGCGGGCATACACCGTGGACGGTCCCGAGCCGAACGCTATGACATTGTAAGGTTGCGCGCGACCGCCCGGGGCTTCCATTCCTGGCGAACCTATTGGCATCCCCGGAACCGCCAAGCCGCGCACACCCTTTGGCTTAGCCTCAAGCACGCGCTTCATGTCCGCAACCGGCACATGACCCTCAAACGCCATACCATCGATCAGGGCGGTGTGGCACGATGCCAATAGCGAAGGCAGGCCAACCCGTCTTTGCAGTGCCGGGTGATTGGCGTCATCGACGATCCGCACATTGCGCCCGAATGCCTTGCGGACTTGTGCCGCCCATTTTTCGCAGCAACCACAACCGGGGTCGCGGTGCATCACCGCCTCGGTCGCGGCCAAGGCTGGCGTTGCAACCAGCGCAATGGCCATCGCTAGGGTGGTTGCCTTCATTTTACTGACTCCTTTTGCAGTCTGAAGATTGAAATGGTTCCCGTTGGCGTGTCGAACGATTGCTCAGCGGTGATCGGCTTGCCGCAAATACGTTCCAGTTCCGCTTCAAGAAATCCGTCGGCATTGGGCTGCGTATTCGCTCGACCATCGACCGATTGCACGACCTTGAACGCCTGACGCATAAGCCAGCGTCCTTGCGCAGCATAGTCGCAGACAATCATGGTGCCGCCCGACTTGGTGGCGGCGAACATGGCGGCAAGACCAACTCGCTTTTCGGCGACCGGTACCTGGTGAAAGACAAGGCTGGAAACGACCTTGTCGAACTGGCCATAATTTCCGGCGTCACGTGCAAAACCACTTTCCCATTCGATGCCTACGCCCGCTTCCCCCGCTTTCTTCCAAGCAATGCATCGCGCGACTTCATCAGGGTCGAGCCCTACAACCATCGTGTCTGGTGCCGCCTGCTTGATCAAGATGGCAAGCGAACCGGTTCCGCAGCCGACATCGAGTATGCGCTCACCGGGCGCAGGTGCAATCGCCTCCAGCAGCGCTGACCGCCAACGCGCTTCGCGCGTGAGCAACGCCAGGAGTCGGTCATAGGCGCTTGTTGGCAGAAAGCGTCCTGCGGCGGGCGTGAATGTTTGGGATCGGGACATCTTTTGGCTATTTACCAGCGGCAGGACCGGAGGCCGGTTGCCCGACCTCCAGCTTTTCATTCACGCCTGCTTCTCGTCGGCATTACAGCAGGCCATCGTCATGCACCGGCCCTCATCAACCGTCACATCGGGCGCGGAATCCGCAATCCAGATGCGACGGTAATTAGGCAAATTTGACTTATTTGGTCCGGGCTGCGGAGAATGGAGCCATTCGAAATGGCCCCTTTTCGGAGCATCAGTCGCAAAGGCCGGGGCACTCGTCCCGACTACCGCGAGTGTTCCGAGCACGAGCGAAATTTTCGTAATCATGATTCGACTCCTCGAATGAGAAAAAAAGGCAGATGCCGGGGGTCGCTTGCCCGTCCCCCGGCATCTTTCGTCAATGCTTCATATCCTTCATGTCATGGCCTTCATGGCCCTGTTCGCCGGATATGGCGTCCTTGTCCTTGCAACAGGCCATTTTGCCCTGTTCGTCCTTCTTGCAGCAACAGCATTCCTTTTTGGGCGCTGGTGCCGGTTCGGCGGCGAAGGCGGCGGTGGACATGGTTAGCGCGAGCGCGCCGAGTAGATATTTGGTTTTCATGATTTAACTCCAATATTAATGTTGAAATGTTGAAATGTTGAAGCGGAACCAAGGCGCGGGGGCGGTGTCGGTGGTTTGCGCATTGTGCCTGCCATTTGGCGCTGTGACGGCACTAGGACCGCCGGTGCTTTCCAGAACCACGCGCCGAGCGATGACGGTTGCTCGGAAACCGCGAAGGCGCAGGCATGGCAGATTTGTGCTGCCTTACCCTTGTCATGATCGCTCTCGGGTGCGCCCTGATCAGCCATGCTCTCGCAATTTGCGGCCATTATGACGTGCGGTGCTTCGGGTGGGGCTGCGCAGATTGGCGCGGCGCGGAACACCAGCGCCAAGGCCAGAATCATGAGGCTCAGTCCCTTCATGCTGCCCGCCGCTTGCGGCGTATCGGCCAGCGCATGACTAGCAAGATCGTTCCCACCAGCCCCATGACAAGACCTCCAATGGCAAAGGTGAGGAGCCACCATGTATTGAAATTCTCATGGTTCTTCCAGTCCATGATGTGAAGGCTCCAGAAGAAATCGTAGAGCCGCCATGTGCCGGTGCGAACCGCCGAGATTTTGCCCGTGTCGGCGGCTATGAAGACGCTGGTATTGTCGGGATCGGCGAAGGCGACCCGCCATGCCGGAAGCGTGCCGCGATATTCCGGGCTTTCGGCAAGGACGCTAATGACCTTGGCGTCAGGTTTAGCCTGGGCCTTCCACGCATCGCTGGCGATGGCGTGGGCGAAGCGTCGCATCGACCGGCGGCAGCGGATTGCCAGAAACCGCATCGAACAGCTTGATGCCGTCCGCCGTCGCCACCTGCGCGACCGGGCGACCGGCAAGCATGACAAACGAGATGCTTTCGACCGGAGCCTTGGCCGATGCGAGCAACTGGGTCGGCGACACGAGATCGGGCGTAGCAGGAACGGCGACAACGCGCTCGCGGTCAACGAGATGCTCGCCGCGCACCTTTTCGATGGGTAGGAAACTCATCAGCACGCCGCTGGAAAACCAGATCAGGAGCTGCGCGCCGATAATGAGTGCCAGCCATTTATGGACACGGCTTGCAGCAAGGTGAAGGCGCGTCCGTTTTCCCATCAGAACCAGATTCTGACGCCTGCAACGACGCTGAGCGTATCCGGGTCATCGCCCGCAAGCCTTGCAAAACGGGCCGTATCGCCGGTTTTCCTGCGCCATTCGACACCGACGTAAGGCGCGAATTCTTGGCGAATCTCATAGCGTAGCCGCAGGCCCGCCTCGAAATCGGTCAGCCCCGAACCGACGCCGATTGCCGGAATGTCCTGGAACGACAAATTTGCTTCGATGCGGGGCTGGAGGATCAGTTCCTGCGTCAGCCGGAGGTCATAGGAGCCTTCCGCGCGCGCGCGGACCTCGCCTTTGTTGGACAGAAAGGCTGCGGCATTGATTTTGAACCAGTAGGGCGCAAGCCCTTCGACACCTGCCACGGCGTAGGTGCGCGACGGGTCTGGCCGGATGTCGTGGCGAATACCTGCCTGCAAGTTCCAATAGGGCGCGATGGCGCGCGAATAGAGCGCCTGCAATTCGAGATCGTCGATGGTTTTGCCGAAAACCCCTTCGCCTTCAAACTTCACGCCGAACCGGTTGATATTGCCGCCGGTGAAGACTTCGCCCTCGAACCGGTAGCTTTCGTGGCCCTTGTGAAAGCCGACTTCGGCAAGATCGAGTATGACCAGCGAATAGCCCATGCCGCCGACCTCATAGGCCAGTTCCTTGCGGGACTGCGACATTACGTCCGCGCCATATATGGAATCGGCTACGTGATCGCCCGGCGGGGCCGGGGCGGGTGCGCTGCCGACTTCGCCGTCCTGCTCGGCATTCGGCATTGACCCCATATCGTGGCCCGCATGGGGATCGGCAGCGGGCGCGGGTGCATCTGTCTTGGGCGTGCAATGGCCCATTTTCGCGTGCTCAGGCGGGCAAGCGGGATCGACAGCCTGCGCGGGCGCGGTCGGGTTTTCTTCCATCCCACTCATATCGTGACCGGCATGAGGGTCGGCCTCGGCAGGCGGGGTTTTTGGCTTTTCCGGCTCGGCAGCCATGTCATGCTGCCCTTGATGCGCCTGCGCAAAGGCGGAACCCGGCAAAGCAAGACCGGCAGCAATGGCAAGAGCGAGCTTCATTCGCCGCTCTCCTCATGCCGCACGGTAACCACCCTGAACATGCCCGCGTGCATGTGCATCAGCATGTGGCAGTGAAAGGCCCAGTCGCCCATTGCGTCAGCCGTGAAATCGAAGGTCACTTTTGCGCCGGGCAGCACATTGATGACATTTTTGCGCGGATATTGGCCCTTTTGGCCGTTCACCACTTCGAAGAAATGGCCATGCAGATGAATTGGATGCGGCATCATCGTGTGGTTGATGAGGTTCACCCGCACCCGCTCATTGTGGCGGAAGGCCAGCGGTTCGGCCTTCTCCTGAATTTCACCCCATCGAACGACCACATATAGCGTTCCATATTGGCGGTCAGATGCACGTCGATTTCGCGCGAAGGCTTGCGCTGGTCAGGATTGGGTTCGAGCGCGCGGAGCTGGCTGAGCGTCAGCACGCGGTGCGGCACCTTTTCCAGGCCGGTTGGGCGCTCGGCATTGCGGTCCAGCGGAGTGGGCGCGAGGCTGGCGACACCCGGCCCCATCTTGACCTGCGGCGCGACCGAAGGATCGCGCATGTTCATGTCGCCATGATCCATCGCCGCCATATCATGCCCCATCGCGCTATGGTCCATTCCGGCCATGTCGCCCCCGCCATGATCCATGCCCATGTCCTTCATGGTGAGCAGCGGGCGTTCGCGTAGTGGCGGGATGGGAGCCGTCATCCCCATTTGCGGCGCAAGTGTCGCGCGGCATTGGCCCGAACGGTCGATGCTTTCTGCGATAAAGGCGTGGGGATCGCTTCCTTGGGTTCGATAATCACGTCCCATGTCTCGGCGACGGCAATCTGGAACTCATCAGTCTCGACGGGTGTCAGTGGCAATCCGTCCGAGGCCACCACCCACATCGGCAGGCCGGGAATGCGAATGTTGAAATTGCTCATCGCTGCCGCATTGATGATCCGCAGCCGCACCCGCTCACCGGGTTGGAAAATACCTGTCCAGTTGCCCATGCTGTCATGGCCGTTGATCAGGTAATGGTAGTAAGCGCCGGTCACATCGGCGATATCAGTCGGGTCCATCAGCATCTGGCCCCACATCACTCGCTCGGACAGCGGCTGATCCTTGCCCTTCAGCAAACCCCCAAATGTCTGCTTCCGCTTGTTGAAATAGCCTGCCTTCTGCTTCTGTTTCTTGAAGTTGGTGTGGGCGTGCTGGAAACTCCAATCGGAAATCACCAGCACATGCTCGCGGTCATATTTGATCGGGTCTGCGCCCGCCGGATCGACGATCAATGCGCCATACATGCCCATTGCTTCCTGCATATGGCTGTGGCTGTGATACCAATAGGTGCCGTGCTGCCGCATCGGAAATTCGTAAGTGAAGCTCTCGCCGGGACCGATGCCGGGGAAGCTCACCCCCGGCACGCCGTCCATCTGGAAAGGCAACAGCATTCCGTGCCAGTGTACCGACGTGTCTTCGGATAATGTGTTGCGCACGACCAGCTTGATATTCTGCCCCTCGCGAAGCCGGATCAGCGGCGCGGGCAGCGTGCCATTGACGGTATAGGCATGGCCTGTTTTCTTGCCGAGGCGGAAGGCCGACTGGCCGACGCTTAGCTCAATTTCAGGGCCGTTGAGCGTCCCCGGCTGTCCGGCAACAGCGTGCAGCCCATGTGACCCGCTCTTCGCCCAAGCCGGGAACAGCTCGCCAAGCGCCATTGCGCTCCGGCCATTGATGCGCCCTTGAGCAGCGAGCGGCGATTCATGGGATTTTGCATCAGGAAGCGATATGTCGGTTGCCATATCCTCTTTACGCACGCCTTGCCGCCACCCCTCAATCTTCTCCCAAGATTTCGCCCAACCGGCCCCGCGCACGATAGAGCCGGGTTTCGACGGCCTTTTCGCTGACCCCCAGAACCTCCGCCGCTTCGGCCTGGCTAAGTCCCTCGACCGTTCGCAGCACCAGCACCTCGCGCAAGCGGTGCGGCAAGCGGGCCATTGCTTGCATGACGTGCGCCAGCTCGGCTCGGTCGAACGCTTCTGCATCGGGCAAGGGCTGTTCGGCAGCCACGGCGAGGCCGTCCTCCATCGGGGCTGCCCGCGTGAAGAAGCTGCGCACCGCACGCCGCCGCGCCCAATCGCGGCATTTGTTGAGCGCAATGCGCGAAATCCATGTCTGAAAGGATCGCCCCGGATCGTAAGATTTGAGTGCCGCGAAAGCGAAACGAAGCTCTCTTGCGTCAGGTCCAGCGCTTCATCGGCATCACCGATGGTGCTGCGGATCAGGCGATAGACCGGCAATTTATAGCGCGCCAGAAATTCGCGGCAGCTAGCCTCGTTTCCGCCGCGCGCCAGCGCCCTCAGCTCGGCATCGCTGCATTCGGAGAGATCGAGGCTCACTTACTCTGTGAAGGCTGGGCTTCGGCGGTTAGCGCCTTGACCACGGTCGCATCGAACATGCGCGCCTGTTCGGGATTGAGGACGGCGCGCATGGCAAAAAGATGCTCGAGCGTCTCTTTCTGGAGTTCGCCCATGACATGGTGGCTATGATCGACCGCCGCTGTCACTTGCGGGCCATAACCATGCTCGGCCTCAATGGCGCTCGCGAGCCTAGCGTTCGCAGCGCGCATTTCCAGTTCGAGCGCCTTGCGCCGGACGGCGAAGCGCGCCTCAATGGCTTCGATCTTGGCATGTTGCGCAGGATCGAGCTTCAACCGGCTGTGCAGCAGGGCATGGAGCTCGGTTTCGCTAGGGCGCGGCTGATCGGACACTGCCCGGCCGATGAAAACACCCGCCAACGCCGCCGCGAAAGCGACGACCGCAATCAGCGTAATCCGCTTCCAGCCTACCATTCAGCGCGGGTCCAGCAGCGTCGAAGGTGCCAGCACGCTGTTGCTGGCGAACGGGGATAGCGGGGGCGCAGCAACTGCGGGACTGCCCGATATGCTGCCAGCGGCGACGCCGGTGCCAAGCGACAGCAGCGCCGCCAGCGCGAGCAGGCGCGGCCCGGTCGCTTGTTCGCGGCGGCGGGTGGCGAGTGCAGCCAACACCGCATCATCCAGCGCGCCTAATGCGTCAGGCACGGGTGCATCGCGCAAATGGGGCAAAGATCGTTCATAACCGCAACTCTCGACAAAGTTCTAAATCCTCATACGCATCGGATGATCTCACCCCTCATAACAGGCGAGGCGACATTGCGTGAGGGACGATTGCTGCCCGTGCGTATTTCCTCTGAAAGCTCACCACGGAGATACAAATGCTCAAGTTCCTTATTCCCGCTGTCGCCGCTGCGTCACTCGCAATCTTGCCGACGGCGGTGCTTGCTCATGTCAAGCTGACGGCTTCGACGCCCGCTGCGAATGCGACTGTTGCAAAGCCAAGCCGCATTGAACTCAAACTCAGCGAAAGGTTGATCGCACCGACGGTCAAGACCGAGGTTATCATGACCCGAATGCCCGGCATGAAGATCACCGCCCATGAAGATGGCGCATACGTCGCAGATGGGTAAGGATGGCAAGTCGATGACGCTTTTGCTCAAGAAGGCGCTGGTGCCGGGAAGCTATACCGTCAAATGGTCGGCAGCTGGCGCGGACAGCCACCGCATGGGCAGCGAGTTCAGCTTCAAGGTCAAGTAAGCGCTTATGCCCGAATGGGTCGGCATTTGCATCAGGTTCGCACAATTTGCGAGCCAGATGCTGCTTGTCGGCATCGCTGCCTTTCCGCTTTATGCCTTGCGGTCAAACGAACGGGCGGATGCAACAGTAAACCTGGCATTGGGCGCGCTCCTACCTATCCTTGCGGCCATCGCATTATGCGCCACAGTCGGCGGATTCATCGTGATGAGTGCCAACATGATGGGCGTGACGCTGGCTGAGATCGACGGAACGATGCTCCTGTCGATGGTGAGCGAGACCGACGCAGGCCGTGCCGCACTTGGGCGGCTGGCGGCATTGGTTACGGCCCTGTTGGTGCTTGCCTGGCGCACCGACCGGACAGGTTTTCGGCTGTGCGCCGTCGCGGTACTTGGCGCAGTGTCGCTTTCAACGCTTGTCTGGTCGGGCCATGCCGCTGCGACGGAGGGCGTGGCCGGAACGGTGCATCGCGTTTCGGATACCGTCCATTGCTGTCTGCCGCGATCTGGCTGGGAGCAATCCTGTGCTTCCTGTGGCTGTTGCGGTCATCGGACGGTGCAGCATCGTCCGGCAGACCGGCAATTGCGGCGCGCGCACTTGCGCAGTTCGGGCGTATTGGAACCGCTTGCGTTGCGCTGATTATCGCCACCGGAATCGTCAACGGTCAGATGATCGTCGGCTGGAATGGGATCGGCGACAGCCTTGCGGGGCCATATGGCCAGCTTCTGTTTGCCAAGCTGGCTGCGTTCGTCGCGATGCTCGCACTGGCGGCGCCTCAACCGGTGGCGCTTGACCCCGCATCGCAAACGCCCGGCAAACCGGCGAACCCCGCGCCGAACTTATGGCGATGCGTCGTAGCGTCGTTGTCGAAGCGGCAACGGCGGCGGCCATAATCGCGCTCGTCGCATGGTTGGGAACTTTGGACCCGCTTGCTTAGAACCGCGCTTACGTCTTAGCTCACTTCATCCGCGTCAGCTTCAAACGCCCGCTTGCCCTTGCGCTTCCACAGCATCAGCGCCTGGTCGCGTTCATCGCCCCGCAGCTTGGTGGCGACGGTGAGGAACGCGCCGTAGAGCGTGGCGCGATCATCGTTGGTGAGTTCGACCAGATCGGCCTTCACGACAAGGCCGCCCAGTTCGATCAACTGCCGCGTCCGCTCGCGCCGTTTGACCTGCCATTCGCGCATGTCGGTGCGGGCCTTTCGCGCTTCAAGCCGATGCCGCGCCGCTGTCAGTCGCCTGAGCGCCTTCGGACAAGCGTTCAGTTCGCGTTCCACGCTTGCGCGCTGTGCCTTGAAAGAAAAGCCGCGCCGCGTTTGCGCCAGCTCTCCTTTCGTGCGCCGTCGTTGGTTTCCTTGATTTCAAGCAACGCGCCCGCGAGCGTTTCCGCGTCCCGCGCATCCGCGCCGGTGGCGATGACCAGCTCGCCAAGCTGTTGGACGCGGCGCTCTTTCAGTTGCTTCGCTTTGTCGGCGAGCACCTTCAGTTCCGAATCGATGTCTATGGGTTTGCGCATCTATTGTCTCCATCGAGTGGTGATGCGCCGAATATAAAGCTGTGCTTTGCGCTTTGCAGTAATGGCGTTGGGACAGTCTGAAACCACCTAGTCCCGAACAGGATTTTATCATGGGAGGGCGCGCTTATACGTCGTGCCGACGTGCGCTTGGTGGCGTAGATGGAATGCCGTCATGGCGATCTTCCACCTCTCGGTCAAAGTCATCAGCCGCGCGAGCGGGCGCAGTGCGGTGGCGGCGGCAGCCTATCGCGGAGCCGAACGGCTGCACGATGAGCGTCTCGACCGCGACCATGACTTCACCAACAAGGATGGCGTCGTCCATTCCGAAGTTATGCTGCCCGAGGGCGCGCCGCCCGAGTTCGCTGATCGCGAAAAGCTCTGGAACGCGGTCGAGGCTGCGGAGAAGCGCAAAGACGCGCAGCTTGCGCGCGAGGTCGAGTTCGCGATTCCGCGCGAGTTGAACAAGCAGCAGGGATCGAACTGGCGCGCGATTTTGCCCAAGCCGAGTTCGTTGAAAAGGGCATGATCGCCGATCTCAATGTCCATTGGGATATCGGCGAAGACGGGAAGGCGAAGCCGCACGCGCATGTCATGCTGACCATGCGCGAAGTGAAGGGCGATGGCTTCGGCGCGAAAGTGCGCGACTGGAACAAGGCCGAACTGGTCGAGCAGTGGCGCGAGCGCTGGGCAAGCCACGTCAACGAACGGCTTGCCGAACTCGATATCGACGCGCGGATCGATCACCGCAGTCTGGAAGCGCAAGGTATTGCGCTGGAGCCGCAGGACAAGATCGGTCCCGCCGCCTCACGCATCGGCATTCGCGGCCTTGAAGCCGAACGGATCGAGGAACACCGCGCCGTTGCGCAGCGCAACGGCGAGCGGATCATAGCCAACCCAACTGTCGCACTGGACGCGATCACGCACAGTCAAGCCACCTTCACGAGCCGCGACCTTGCCATGTTCGTGCATCGGCACAGCGACGGGAAAGAGCAATTCGATCTGGCGATTAGTGCAGTGCGCGGATCGCCAGATTTGATTGCTCTGGGTCAGGACGGACGCGGCAACGACCGCTTCACATCGCGCCAGATGATCGATACCGAGCAGCGCTTGCAGCAGGCGTCGCAGTTGATGGCGGAGCGCGAGCGGCACCGCGTCAATGGACACGACCGCGAGGCTGCTTTGGCGCGCGCCGAGGAACGCAGCTTGGTGCTTTCGGGCGAACAGCGCGCAGCGTTCGAGCATGTCACCGATGCGCGCGGGTCGTTGTTGGCTATGCCGGGACCGGCAAGAGCGCGATGCTTGGCGTCGCGCGCGAAGCATGGGAGAATGCGGGTTACGCCGTTCGCGGCGCAGCGCTGTCAGGCGTTGCCGCCGAGGGATTGGAGCAAGGTTCGGGCATTGCCTCGCGCACCATCGCAAGCCTTGAACATCAGTGGGGTCATGGCCGCGAGCAACTGACTTCGCGCGATGTGCTGGTAATCGACGAAGCGGGTATGGTCGGCACGCGCCAGATGGAGCGCGTGCTGTCTCGCGCCGCCGATGCCGGAGCAAAAGTCGTTCTGGTTGGCGACCCGCAACAGTTACAGGCCATCGAAGCAGGCGCGGCTTTCCGAGCGATCCACGAACGGCATGGTGGCGTCGAAATCAGCGAGGTCCGCCGCCAGCATGACGGCTGGCAGCAGGACGCCACTCGGCGCCTTGCCACCGGGCGCACGGGGCTTGCGATTCAGGCTTACGGTGAACGCGGCATGGTCCATTCAGCCGAAACGCGCGAGGCTGCGCGTAGTGAGCTGATCGACCGTTGGGATCGTGACCGGCAGGCGCGCGGACGACACCCGCATCATCCTCACCCACACCAATGACGAGGTGCGCGACTTGAATGAAGCGGCGCGCGGGCGGATGCGCGAGGCCGGTGCGCTTGGCGATGACGCGACCGTCAAAGCCGAGCGTGGCGAGCGGCGGTTCGCCAGTGGCGACCGCATCATGTTCCTGCGCAATGAGCGCAGCTTGGGCGTGAAAAACGGGACGTTGGGAACCATCGAGCAGGCGTCGCCGCAGCGGATGGCAGTGCGCACCGACGATGGCCGCAGCGTCGCCTTCGATACAAAGGACTATTCCCATATCGACCACGGCTACGCCGCCACGATCCACAAGGCGCAGGGTATGACGGTGGACCGCGCACACGTCCTCGCCACGCCCGGCATGGACAGCCATTCCGCCTATGTCGCTTTGTCGCGTCACCGCGACAGCGTGGACCTCCACTATGGCCGCGATGACTTCGCGGACCAGTCGAAACTTGTCCGCACATTGAGCCGCGAACGCGGCAAGGACATGGCGAGCGATTACGAACCGGCGAGAGACTTTGCCGAGCGGCGCGGGATCACCTTCCGCGAGCGCGTCGCCGAGATCGTCCGAAGGATCGTGCCGGAGAAGGCACGGAGCATTTTTGCCAACTTCCGCCCAGCACCCGAAGCGCAGCGCGACATTGCGACCGAACAGAAGCCAAAGGCTGACCCGCTCAACATGCAGCGCAACGTCGAACGCTACGCCCGTGCCATTGAGGACATCGGGCGAACGCAGGCCAAAGGCTTAAACGCCATGCCGCACCAGATTGCCGCGCGCGATAAAGCCCATACCGCCCTCAATAACTTGAAGGCCAACGCAGGTCGAGACTTAGCATCTGCCTTCCGGCAGGAACCGGAACTTGTCGGCCAAGCCGCCAGCGGACGCACCGCCAATGCCATCCGCGCCATGCAGCTCGAAGCCGAAATCCGCACCAACCCGCAAATGCGCGCCGACCGCTTTGTGAGCGACTGGCAGCGACTCAACCACCAGCGCGAGCTGTCTTTCCGCACCGGAGACTATCGTCGCGCCGACGCCACCACGGCTAGCATGGGGGCAATGGCAAAAGGGCTGGAGCGCGACCCGCAAGTCGATTCGCTTCTGCGAAACCGCAAGGTCGAGCTTGGCATCCACGCCAGCGCAACGGGCGGCATCGCCCGCCAGCTCAACGATTACCTCGGCCTCGGTCGCGCCCGCGACTTGGGCATCAGTATGTAAAGGAGAAGAACGATGGAACCAGACGTGATTGCCGCGAAGCCGCCGGAGATCGAAAGCAACGATCCTGCCAGCAAGGAATTCCGAAAGCTCAAACGCGAAGTCGGCTTGTTGCGGATTGCGGTCGAGAAGCTCGCCGATGAACCGGCGAGCATCGTCATTCCCGACTATACCGAGACTTTGGAAGGCATTTCCGAGCAGATGCAGGCTACCGCCGATCAGCTCGCCAAATGGGCTGAGAAGCCCGCTTTGCGGCTGACGCCCCAAGCCTTGAGCGATGCCATCGTCAAGGCTGGCACCGACGCACGAGCGGACGACCATTCGGCGCTCGCAAAAGCGACCAGCACCATGCGGGAAACGGAGCGCCGAATCGCCGACGTGGTTGTATCGGCCCGAACCGCCGAAGAGCAGCGCACTTGGCTATGGCGGGCCGGGTTGATCGGTGCAGTCGTTGGCTCTTTCGTCGCCATCGCCCTGCCGGTCTTCGCCATAACCGCTGCGCCAGAAAGCTGGCATTGGCCTGAAAAGCGCGCGACGAGCATTTTGGGCGGCGATATGTGGTTTGCGGGCGAGCGCTTGCAGGCCCGCGCCGACCAAGATCGCTGGCTGTTACGATCAGACTTCGAGCGCATGACCGAAAGCAGCCGCGAGCGTATTGCCAATTGCCTGAACGCGGCGGCCAAGGCTCAGCGGCCCACGAAATGCGAAGTAACCTTGAAGCCGCCGACTCCGGAGGCCCGGTAGCGGGTGTTTACAGGGCCGGTGCAGCGCGAGTTGGCGGCCACCGTCGTTCGTTTCCGTGCAACCCGTTTTCATTCACCCTTTCCTGACCGCGCGCGGTCGAGCGTCAATGTCCGGCCCGCGCCGGTGCGCCAGCGCACCCGTGTAGGACATGACGCCCGACCTTGATCGCGCGGCTTTGCGGAGGGTGGCAACGAGCCACACGGACACGAAAGGATTTCATCATGGCACGCACAACTTCAACCGCAGCAACAGCCGAACCCAAGACCCCGGCCTTCCAAGCCTGGCATGTCACCAACAAGGGCGACGACAGTTTCTGGACCAAGGTTGGAGCCGCATGGCCCCACCGCGACGGCAAGGGGCTGTCGCTCATCCTCTCGGTCATCCCGATCAGCGGCCAGATCGTCCTGCGCGAACCGCAGCCCCGGCAGTGAAGGCCAATCGGGGCGCGTCAAACGCGCCCCGAATCCTGTTTGCTTCACTGCGCTGGGGCGTTCATCGACAGTCCGAGGCGATGTCATCGCGCCCCGAATTGCTCCACCAAATCCCGATCAAAATGTGGGAACGATTGTGGGATAAAATTTCAAAAAATCGCATTTTATTGTGTAAAAACAACAAGATAAATCGCTTGACTGGTGACCCCTACGGGAATCGAACCCGTGTTTCAGCCGTGAAAGGGCCGCGTCCTAACCGCTAGACGAAGGGGCCATCGAAGATGGAAGCGCGCCTTTACGGATTCGCTTCGCGCACGTCAAGAACCGAGTCATGCAGTTTTGCAAGAATCTTGCGCGTAATATTCAGCTTGCCAATGCCAAGTCGTCGATGTGCAATTCGGCCTTGGGCGTGGCACCCCAGTCATCAATTTTTGCGCGGCCAGCGAGAAGATATTTCTGCGAACGGTCGCCATGCAGCAATTGCTGCCCCAGCACGCTTTCGCCCTGGCGGAAGGCCATGGCTTTGAACGAGGCACCATCGTCTCCAGAAACAATGGCGCGGACATGGTCTTTGCCGACAATATCGCATTTAATGATGCGTACCGGGCCGGCGACGATGCGCGGTCCGGGCCAGCCGGTGCCATAGGGGCCACCGGCCTCCATCGCGTCTACGAACAGCGGGTTGAGTCCACGCGGACTTATCAGAGCGTCGATGGCGAGCATGCGGTCTGCCGAAGCCTCGGCCACGTCGCGCGCCAGCCTGTCATCGAGCCATTCGGCCAGCGCATCGACCTTGTCGGCATCGATGGTCAGGCCAGCGGCCATCGCGTGCCCACCGCCTGCGACCAGCAAACCGGCCTCCCGTGCCGAGATGATGGCTGCGCCCAGATCAACACCGCTGATCGACCGTCCGGACCCTTTGCCGACACCCTCTTCATCGAGCGCGATAACGATGGCGGGCTTTCCGGTTTTTTCCTTCAGCCGCCCAGCGACAATACCGATCACTCCCGGATGCCAGCCAAGGCCTGATACAAGTGCTACTGCGCGGTTATGCTGGCCCGCCATCTGTTCCTCGGCGGCCTGTTGCACCATTGCCTCAATCGCGCGCCGTTCTTCGTTCAACCGGTCGAGTTCAAGCGCGATGGCTTGTGCTTCGGCCGGGTCGTCGGTGGTTAGCAGGCGGACGCCGAGGTCGGATTTGCCTACGCGGCCACCCGCATTGATGCGCGGACCCAAGGCAAAGCCAAGGTCGGAACAGATAGGCGCGCGGTTCAACCGGCTGGCCGCAATCAGGGCGTTAAGGCCAGTGTTGCGGCGTGCAGCCATCACTTTCAGACCTTGGGCCACAAAGGCGCGATTCAACCCACGCAACTGGGCGACGTCAGCAACGGTGCCCAGCGCGACAATATCGAGCAGCTCGACCAATTTGGGTTCGGCCCGATTGGCAAAGAAACCGCGCGTGCGCAGCGTCCTTACGATTGCGGCACCCAGCAGGAAGGCGACACCGACGGCGGCTAAATGGCCATGGCTTGCTGCTTCGCCGGCTTCATCGAGCCGGTTCGGATTGACCAGCGCAAAGGCCTTTGGAAGCTCAGGCGCGCATTTATGATGGTCGACAACGATGACTTCGATGCCAGCCGCCTGCGCCTGCGCCAGGGCATCATAGGCCATCGCGCCGCAATCGACCGTGACCACGAGCCTGCTGCCCTGCTCGCCGAGTTTGACCAAAGCCTCGCCCGACGGGCCATAGCCTTCGAGCAGGCGGTCGGGGATGTAATAGCCCGCGTCGAGGCCGAGGTCGCGGAAAAGCCGGATCAGCAAGGCGGCACTGGTCGCGCCGTCGACATCATAGTCGCCATAGACCGTCAACTGTTCCTGCCGCTCAACCGCGTTGGCGAGCCTTTCGGCGGCGCGGTCCATGTCCTGAAACAGCGACGGATCGGGCATGAAGGCGCGCAGCGTCGGGTTGCGGTGCCGTTCCAGATCATCGCGGGCTACGCCGCGGGCGAGCAAAAGCTGCGTTACCAGATCATCGGGCGTGAAATTCGCATCGCGAGCGTCGGCGCTGTTGCCACGCCATTGCCATTTCTGGCCGGTAATCGAGTTTTCGACGATGGCTTTGCCGTTCATGAGCGTCTGTTAGCGGGGCTTTGCGTTGCTGTCATCCAATGACAGTTGACCTATGTTCAGGGCTGGTGTTTAATTGCGCGATTAAATTGCGGGGAGAGCGCATCGTGTCGAGCAGTTACAACAGCATCCATATCGAAAAGCGCGGACAGGTCGACTGGCTGACGCTCAACCGGCCCGAGGCGATGAACGCGATTTCGGTCGAGATGGTTGACGAGTTGAACGACTATTTCGGCAGGCTTTATCATGACCGCGATGTGCGCGTCGTTGTCATGCGCGGCGCGGGCAAGGCCTATTGCGCGGGGCTTGATATCAAGGAACATGGCGGGCGCGATCCCGGTGCCATCCCCTTTGGCGGCGGCTTTGGCTTTCAGGGCTGGCTGGCCGACGTCTATATCAAGATGCGCCGTTGCCCGCAGCCGATTGTCTCGCTGATCCACGGCCCGGCCTGCGGTGGCGGCTTTGCCTTTGCGCTGGCCTCGGACATCCGCATCGCAGGCGAAAGCGCGCGGATGAATGCGGCCTTCATCAAGATCGGCCTGTCATCGTGCGACATGGGGGTCAGCTATTTCCTGCCCCGGCTGGTCGGTGGCTCGATTGCTGCCGAGCTGATGCTGACCGGTCGCTTCATCCACGCCCCGCGCGCGCTGGCGACCGGGCTGGTGGCAGAGGTGGTGCCTGATGCAGAGCTGGAAGCCGCAGCCCAGCCCTGGGTCGATGATCTGCTCAACGCCTCTCCCATGGGGCTGCGCATGACCAAGGAAGGGCTCAACATGGCGGTCGACGCGAGCAGCCTTGAGGCCGCGATGGCGATCGAGAACCGCAACCAGTTGATGACCGCAGGCAGCAAGAATTTTGCCGAAGGGATGCGCGCCTTTATCGAGAAGCGCAAACCCGAATATACCCCCGAATAAAGCCTATTGAGCAGGACTATCCGATGACCCATGCACGCTACCCCCATGTCTTTTCGCCGCTGAAGATCGGCAACACCGAAATCCGCAACCGCATCCTGATGGGGTCGATGCACACGGGGCTGGAGGACCTGCCCGATGCGGCGGCGCGGCTGTCGGCCTATTTTGTCGAGCGCGCCAAGGGCGGGGTGGGGATGATCATCACCGGCGGCATCGGCCCGCACGAAACGGCGGGGATGGGGGCGAAGCTGATTACTGCCGCTGATGTCGCGCTGCACCGGCAGGTCACCGATGCGGTGCATAGCGCCGAACCCGATGTCAAAATCTGCATGCAGATCCTCCACACCGGCCCCTTGGCTGGCACGCCCGATTGCGTCGCGCCCTCGGCGGTCAAGTCGCGCATCGGGCGGTTCGCGCCGAACGAGCTGACCGAGGACGGTATCGAGGAACAGATTGCCGCCTTCGCCCGCTGCGCCGCGCTCGCCAAGGAAGCGGGCTATGACGGGGTCGAGATTATCGGCTCGGCCGGTTATCTGATTTCGACCTTCCTTGTCGAAAAGACCAACCAGCGCAGCGACCAATGGGGCGGCAGCTGGGAAAACCGGATGCGCTTTCCGGTGGAGGTGGTGCGCCGCACCCGCGCCGCCGTCGGCCCCGACTTTGTCGTCATTTTCCGGATCTCGGCGATGGACATGCTGCAGGGCGGGCTCGCCTGGGACGAGGTGGTCGGTCTGGCCAAGGCGCTGGAGGCCGAGGGCGTCGACGTTATCAGCACCCATTTCTGCTGGCACGAAAGCTTTGTGCCGACGATCGCGACGATGGTCCCGCGCGCGGCCTTCGCGCAGGTCACCGGACGGTTGCGCAAGGAACTGTCGATCCCGCTCATCACCTCCAACCGCATCAACATGCCCGATGTGGCAGAGGAAGTGCTGGCGCGCGGCGATGCCGATATCGTCTCGATGGCGCGCCCGATGCTGGCCGATGCCGATCTGGTCAACAAGGCGCGCGAGGGGCGCGAGGATGAGATCAACACCTGCATCGGCTGCAATCAGGCCTGTCTGGATCACACCTTCACCGGGCAATTGACCAGCTGCCTCGTCAACGCCCGCGCCTGTCGAGAGGTGGAGCTGAACTATCCGGCGGCCGGTGCCGCGCGCAAGATCGCGGTGGTGGGTGCAGGCCCGGCGGGGCTTGCCTTTGCGACCATCGCGGCGGAACGCGGGCATCAGGTGACGCTGTTTGACGCTGCGAGCGAGATTGGCGGGCAGTTCAACCTCGCCAAACGCATCCCCGGCAAGGAAGAATTTTACGAAACGCTGCGCTATTTCGCCCGCCGCATCGAAACCACCGGGGTCGATCTGCGTCTCAACCAGCGGGTCGATGCCGATATGCTGGCAAGTGGCGGCTTTGACGAGATTGTGATCGCCACCGGCATTTCACCGCGCACCCCCGGGCTTCCCGGCATCGATCATCCAAAGGCGCTGCGCTATGTCGATGTCATTCAGGGCAAGGCACAGGTGGGCAAGAAGGTCGCGATCATGGGCGCGGGCGGCATCGGCTTTGATGTGGCGGAGCTGATCACGCATGAAGGCAAATCCGCCGCGCTCGATATCGATGTCTTTGCCCGCGAATGGGGGATTGATTTCAAGAACCACCCGCGCGGCGGCGTGACCGGGGTGGAGCCTGTGGTCGCGCATAACGACCGCGAAGTCACGCTGTTGCAACGCAAGACAAGCGCCGTGGGCAAGGGGCTGGGGCGGACCACCGGCTGGACGCACCGCATCACCCTGCAACGGCGCGGCGTCGCGATGGTCGCGGGGGTCGAATATGAAAAGATCGACGATGCCGGGCTGCACGCGCTGGTCAATGGAGAGCCGGTGCTGTTCGAGGCGGACAGCATCATCATCTGTGCGGGGCAGGAGCCCGCGCGCGAATTGCACGACGCGCTGCAGGCCAAGGGGCTGAAACCGCACCTGATCGGCGGCGCGTTTGAGGCGAGCGAGCTGGACGCCAAACGCGCGATCAAACAGGCGTCAGAACTGGCGGCGGTGGTCTAGGGCGCTGCCGCTTTCCCCCAAATCCAAACATTATATTAACCCTTTCTTTTTACCCCCGTAGCGATAACGTCACAGGGAGTAACCGTCGTGAAGGCAGCGATGCAGGCATTGGGCGAACAGTTTCACCGGAAAAGCGTGTGGGCGATTGCCTCGCTCGAACATGGTATCGGCCGGTTGATGCTCGTCTGGGTGGTGGTGGCCGCTGCATTGGCCGCGCTGCGTATCGTCTGTGCGGTGACCCCGATTGATGGCGCCGCCGCGCTGATCCAGACGGTTTTGCCCTATGTCTTTGTGGTTGGAGCGCCCGTCGCCGCCTGCCTGATTGGCGACGCGCTGTTCCCGCGCGGCGCGCTGTATGAACAGCCGCAGATCCGGCTGGCCCGTTATGGCAAATGGAAAGCGGTCGATTGCCTGTCGGCGCGCGAACATAAATTATTCGGCCCGACAGGGATGATGGCATCGCTGGTGATCGGCATGATGCTCAACATACCCGTGCGCAGCCTGGAATTCCTCGCCGCCGTCCCCGCGATGAACGGCCATGCGCCCTTATGGGGGCAGATGCTGATGGCGGCGATGACGATGGATGTGGTGGTGATGAACTTCCTCTACATGCTCGCCTTCATGATGGCGCTGCGCAGCGTCCCCTGGTTCCCGCGCTTTTTGCTGCTGGTCTGGGGCGTGGATGTCACCGCGCAGATCGGCATCGCGCATTTTGTGGGGAGCGCCCCCAACCTGCCCGTCCCGGTGGGGGATGCGATGGGTGATTTGTTGAGCGGTAACCTGAAAAAAGTCGCGATCAGTGCAGCGATCTGGCTGCCTTATCTGTTGCTGTCTGAGAGGGTTAATCTGACCTATCGTTCAAGGATAGCGAATGCCTGAGCGGCTGGTTGCGGTAATCAAAGCTGATCGCCGTATCCTCATCATTGCGTTAATTTGCGGCGGCCTATTTCTCATATTGCTGGCAAGCAAAGGCATTTTAGGGCTTCGGCCCATGAGCGTCTTTCTCAACAGTGCAATGTATTTCTTCTTCATTGTTTTTGTTGTTTTTGGAGAAACCGGCGCCTGATTTTCATCGAGCGACCCTAAAACTGCTTCTCACCCCTATGGCAATATGGAACGACGCCAGTTCGAATCGACAGAGTGATACAGGCGATGCCTATCATCGCTCTGGCTATTCATGCCACTATTTTCGGCGATGAAAAGTGCGATACCCTTGTTCAACGAGTTCCAGTGATCAGACCTTTATCGAATGGGATCGTGCGCTATTCGGCATGGACGCGTGGCGTTTATTCTATCCAGCATTGTTTAGCCCACTGATACTGGCCCTGATCGTTTCTCTACCACTTTCATGGATTTTCCTTTTACGCGAGCGGCATATTTTTTTCGCCTTCCACTTGAGCAACCGGGAGCTTCGGGGAGAGGTTTTTCGTCAGCTATTTTCTCGCATGGACCATTGTTGGTGGATTGCTGGCCATGTATTTTTCATCGGTAGGGCCCTGCTTTGCATATCCGTTATTGGGAATTACTGACTTTCAGCCATTAATGGCTGAACTGCGGCAGGCGAATGGGCAATTTCCTATCATGGTGCTTGATGTGCAGGATAAGTTGGCTCTCTGGCAGAAATATGGAGAGAATGGGTTGGGCGGCGGCATTACAGCCATGCCGTCTATGCACGTTAGCCTCGCCTTGCTGTTTTTCCTCGCTGTTCGGCGGATATCGGCAAAAGCGGCTTGGGTTTTTGGGCTTTTCTTTTGCGTGATTTGCGTGGGTTCCGTCGTCACGGGTTATCACTATGCCGTCGATGGCTTGGTGGCTGCCGCGGCGACTTATATCATTTGGGTAATGACAGGTTTTGTTCTGAATCGCATGAATGATGCGAATATTGGTCCAGTTGTTGCGGGCGATGCCAATCAGCCCAGGCTATTGGATGCCTCGTTATTGCGCAAATAAGGCAGTCTTCTCACGATGACAATTGCGATGACGGCAATCAGGCCACCTGCGAGAACATCGACTAGATAGTGACCGCCTATTACGATTGACGAGACGAATAAGCCGACATTGAGCGCAAGCATCGGCCACCGAAGCCAGTTTACTGCCATATATCCATATCCAAGTAACACCGCAGCAGCAGCGTGAAAGCTTGGAAATGTTACGATGCCGGTGATGGTATTGGCGCCAAGTTTATATACCGTGCCGCTTCGCACGCTGTCAAAAATGCCATACCAGCCAGAAATCGATTCTTCGGAAAGATGCGGCAAGTCATGATGATCCAGGCCGTAATGTATGAAGCCGCCAACCGCTGGGGTGAATGGGAAGATCACCATTGTAATGGCCAGCGCAACAAACCAAGCTGTCACAAATCGCCACAACTCCAGATGCCGCATCGTCATAGCCAAAACCACGACAAGTAGTGTGGGCTGCCATCGCAACGACAAATAAATAGTTTCACCGTGCTTGAAGACAGATTCGTGGGCTCGAAGCGCTTCATTCATTGAAAGCCAGTTAAAACCCAACATGCCATCTGCTGCAATCAGCCGCTCATCTACCAAAGGAAAATCGGTGGCAGCAAGCGTGCGAAAGCTAACCAGGAGCTAATGCAGCCATGACAGCAAGCCCTTCGAAAGCGGCTGCTGTTCTGGCGAACCCAAAACCGCGTGCTACGACGCTGTAAGCGACCACTGCGTAAAGTAGTCCGGCTCGCCGGAAAAAAACCGTCGTTTGAAACCTCGAACTTCGTTGCGACAAATGCAGCTACAACCAACGCGACAATGGAAACAATGATCGAATATGCGACAATCGCTCGTTGTTCAAAAGCCCTGCTAGTCGACCAAGAAAGTTCAAAATTTGACAACAATTGCCTTTGCCCCCTGCCAACGCTGACCCAATTGTCGGTAGGCGTCAATTGCAAACGCGCGAAAAAGCAGGTGAGACAACCATTTAGGCAACATAGGCAATGCTGCCACACGTCCAATGCCTTAAGTTATAGAACTTTAGTAACATATTGTGATTCGGTGTTTTTTTGGGTGTCGAAGTTGTAAAAATGCCGCATGGTTAACAAAATATTAAAATAAGCTATTGTTAAAATTGCGTAAATTTTACCTGTTGACCATTGGGGGCGATTCACTGGATTGTTAGGGCATCAAGGGTGGACCATAGCGAAAGAGCCGGCGCGATGCTGGCAATAATATAGGGAACTACATACTTAACTAGCCAAAGATCGCTTGACTAGCCATGGTCGCTAGTTAGGTTTCGACGCAAACGAAACCGGCCCCTTCCAGCGCCCAACAAAGCCGCAAGGCGTATTCGACAAACCGCAACAGTCTTGCCCACACACTTCGGTTGCCCCGCAAAACCAAAACCTTCCAGCCGCGCCTAAGCCGCCCCCGCAGCTCACCGGACAACAGCCAACATCCCGCAACCAGCCCCGAGCACCCCAGAAACTCGCACGTCCAAACTGGTGCCCACAACCAAAGGAAACCCCACCAAAGGAAAACCGCCCACCCTAGCGCAAAATCCGGCTGGCGCAACGCAAAACCGCTGGCGGTATCCGCGATGAAAACGCCACCCCCGTTGCGATACGCAGCCCTACCCCAAGGTTCGGCCATGCCGCAGCGCGCGCGTGGTTTGCCCCGGCCCAACGCGCGGTTACACGCACATGACCAACCCCGGCGAATAGCCCCACGCTACACGAACGGTAAGCCTGGCACTGCGCGTGGCCACACGGACTCCACGAGCCCCGCACCACCGTACGCAACGAGCTTCCGCCAGAACCGAAAGCGCCGGCCGCCCGCTGGCGGAAGCGCCCACCACAAGGAACGGATCAATGCCTGACGATAAAAATATAATTGAACCAATTGACGCTGACTTTGATTCTGTCGCGAAGGCCATGACCGATGTCAACGAACCCACCAGAATTGAAATTCTGGACCCAGAGGAAGATACCGACAAGTTTCTTTTCTACAGTGAGGGTGAGGGTAGCAACGAAATCCGAGTCTTTGGGGACAGGGCAAAGCGCGGAGGAGATTTTGACGTCGGAAATCGACGATCAGCGAGCATACGCAACATTTTCGAAAGGGGAGATAATGTCCTCGGAAAACCGAACAGCAAACCGAGGGCGAAATGTAGCCGAGAAATGAGCACCATAATCGGGTCATCCTGCCGTTGGCTACCGAGCTAATCTCTGGAAGCGATCCGCTAGGCGGGCGTCGCGCATTTTGAGGAGATCCACAAAGGCTTCGCCATGGATGATGACCGCCCAAGCAAGGAAAAGCGCTTTTCGATAAAGATTATTTTGATGAGCTTCTGGACAGAATCCGCGAAATTCGCGCTTCAGAGCGGAGGTTTTATCAAAAAATCACAGACATATATATCCAGTGCAGCTACGATTACGATGCAGATGCGGAGCTCACTCATAAATTTTTCGCCCACGCCCAGAACAAACTCGAATATGCCGTTACAGGTATGACCGCGGCGGAAATAGTGAAGCTTCGGGCAAACCACAACTTGCCGAATATGGGTTTGACGACATGGAAAAATCAGAAACGTGGAGGAAAAATCACCGTAGCAGATACTTACGTGGCCAAAAACTATCTGACAGAAAAAGAGATAAAAGACCTCAATAAGCTAGTAACGATGTTTCTAGATTACGCCCAAAATCTGGCCGAAAAGGGCAAGCGGATGTATATGGCAGACTGGCATGAAAAGCTGGATGATTTTCTCAAATTCAATGAATATCAAATTCTGAAAATACGGAAAAATTAAAAAGGAAGTGGGATACACGCAAACGCAACCTCCAAATCAAAACCCACAGGACGCAAACACAAACGATTTCGATAAGGTTGTGGAAAAGGTTGCATCGACAAAAATGATAGCCAACAGCAAATAATGGGGGCACCATGCGCCGAGGGGTAATCATTATAGCGCTTGGCTTGTCAAGCTGCGGTGGACCGCCGCTGTCAGACAATCAGAGGGCAGAGGTTGAAAACATAGCAGAGGATTTTGCGGATGGCGCTACATCCGACGTTGCATCTAGAGTTGATAATTCAGAGCTAGAGAACAAGATCGGAGAACTTGAATCTCGCATTGAAAAAATGGATGGTGAGATCGGCCGCTTGCGTGACCAAAATGTTGAGGATGCGAACGCCGCAGCCGAACTTGAACGACGCATAAACGAATTGCGCAATCGTTAAGACGACTGGCCAGTTATCAAGTTCCATAATATAACAGGGTCGCGACGGTTCAATCACTACCCCCTTGATCCACGATCCGGGATACAGCCGGGCGTGGAGACTCTCAAACTATGTAAAGGGGTAGTATTATGCGTAATTTTGTAACTTCGTTCCTGCGTGACGACAGCGGCGCTTCGGCAGCTGAATATGCTCTGATCCTTGCCATTGTTGGTTCGGGCATCGCTCTTGCAGCGCTCGCACTTGGTGATGCGATCAGTGGTGCAATTGATGAAGCGGCTGATTGTATTAGCGGCGGCCGGCATGACCTGCAAAACCTCCTAATTGGCGGATTAGCAAACTTGGCGTTGCTCGGCCAAACCATGAGTTTTTGAAATGGCAATTGGGATGCAAAATGGCGGCAAACCGAAACTGGATTATAGTTGCGGGGTCATCGCGGTAGTTACTGGCCAACAGCTACTTGTCCGGCGTTGAAAAAAGCCAAGCTACGGCAGCAGAAGAAAATCGCCTCGTCCAAATCGCTGTTGCACGTGTGCCGATGGCTTATGGCACAGCTCTCACATCCGAAAATATCCGCATGGTCAGCTGGCCTGCAACCTCTGTCCCGGCTGGGGCATTCCAATCCACCAAAGCGCTTCTCGGGGCTGAAACGCGTGTTGCGTTGCGCCCGATTGAGGCGGGTGAACCCATTCTTCCCGGAAAAGTCACAGGCCCCGGTGGCCGCGCCAGCATATCGGCGCTGATTGATCCGGATATGCGCGCCGTCGCGGTGCGCATCAACGATGTCGCCGGTGTCGCCGGTTTCGTCCTTCCCAATGACGCGGTCGACGTGCTGTTGACCCGCACCCCCAAGACCGAGGCCGAGGGCCCGTCGACCCGATCACCGATGTGCTGCTGCAAAATGTGCGCGTCATCGCCATCGATCAGGGTGCGGACGAAAAGAAAAACGAACCCGCTGTCGGCAAGACCGCAACCCTGTTGGTCGATCAACAAGGCGCGCAGAAACTGGCGCTTGCCGGACAGGTCGGTACCTTGTCGCTCGCCTTGCGCAATGCGGTCAATCAGGATGTCTTCATGGCGCAAACCGTCGGCACCCGCGATCTGGGCCAGGGCAGCGTCTCACCCAGTTTCTATAACACACCGCGCAGCAGCGGCGCGACCATGGCGGCCAGCCCTTATCCGATCCCTGCGATGCAGGCAGCGGCGGCTGGCGCGGCGCGTGGCACGGCGGCACCCGTCCGCCGCAAACCGCCGAACAGTGTCGAGGTGGAAATTGTTCGCGGCACCGCAAGTTCTTCGTACGACGTTTCGCGCCACAGGGGGTATTGAGCGCATGACACATACAGCTTTCAAGATTGGCGTCGCGCTCGCGCTGTCGCTGACCACGGCCCCCGCGGCACTGGCACAGGGCTATCATAGCTCTTCCGACGCCGGCCTGCACGCAGGTCAACTCGACGTGCCGCTGAACAAAAGCCAGGTGCTGACGGTCGACCGTCCCTTTGGCAAGGCGATGGTCGGCAATGAAGACATTGCCGACATCATGCCGATCACCAACCGGTCGCTCTATGTCCTTGGCAAGAAAATGGGCACCACCAGCCTGACCGTCTATGATAATGCCAATAATGTCATTTCGGTGGTCGATGTCGCCGTCGGCCCCGACATTGTGTCGCTGCGCCGGCAATTGTCCGAACTGATCCCCGGTGAGGCGATTGGCGCGCGGATTTCAAACGACGCCATCGTGCTGACGGGTATCGTTTCCAACGGCCCCGCCATCGATCGTGCGGTGCAACTGGCGCAGACTTATGCGGGCGAAAAGGTCGTCAACATGATGTCGGTCGGTGCCAGTCAGCAAGTGATGCTGGAGGTGCGCTTCTCCGAAATATCCCGCCAGACGGGCAAACAAATCGGCCTTTCGGGCTTTGGCTTCAGCGACGGTGGTTCGTTCGGTGCAGCCGTGGGCAATGGAGCCGGTCTGGTTCCCGATGCGGGCGGCGCGGGCGTGTTGCGCCTCGATTCGATCACCGGCAGCTTTGGCGTCTTCCGCAAGGCATTCGACATTGCGGGCCTCAACATAGACGCCGTGCTCGATGCACTCGAACGCAAGGGGCTGGTCAAGACCCTCGCCGAGCCGACCTTGATCGCGCTCTCGGGCGAAACCGCATCCTTTCTGGCCGGTGGCGAATTCCCCGTTCCTGTAGTCCAAAACAACAGCGGCGGTGGCGGTGAAGACGGTGGCGGCGGCATCACCATCGAGTTCAAACCCTTTGGCGTCAGCCTGGCCTTCACCCCCACGGTGCTCGCCGATGGCGTGATCAACCTGGCGGTCGAACCAGAGGTCAGCTCGATTGACCCGACCGCATCGATCACCGTCAACGGACTCGTCATCCCCGGCCTGCAGACGCGTCGCGCGAACACCGTGCTCGAACTGCGCGATGGCGAAAGCTTTGCCCTCGCGGGCCTGATCCGCAAGGATTTCCAGACCACGGTGCGGCAGGTGCCGATATTGGGTTCGATCCCGATTATCGGTTCGCTCTTCCGCTCCTCCGGCTTTCCAAAAGGGCGAAACCGAACTGGTCATCGTCGTCACCCCGCGCATCGTGCAGCCGGTGAAGGCCGATCAGATCAAATTGCCGACCGATCGGGTGCAAAACCCGAACGAACTCGACCTTTTCCTGATGGGGCGGACCGATAAGGCGGTGGGCATCAATCCGCTCGATCCCGATGCGAAACCGCCCGAGGCCCCGAAAACCCCCAAAGCAGAAGGCGCAGACTATGACTATTGATCGCGCAAAAATGCTCTGCTCTGTGCTGGCTCTCGGGCTGCTCTCGAGCTGCACAGCCAATGATCCGGGCATGGGCGACGCCGTGCGGTCAAACTATGCCGCACAGATCGTCAACCCCGATCCCGAATATACCGAACCGATGGCCGCCAATGCCGATCAGACGGCAGCCGCGCAGGAACGCTATCGCAAGGGGACTGTGACGAAACCGGTCGGCGTGAAAACCACCACAGGCGGCTCTGGAAGCGGCGGTGGCGGCGGCTCTTCGGGCTCTTCAGGCGGCAATTGAGCTGAAAGCGAAAGGAGTGATTTCGTGTCTTTGTCAGGGATTAGAAGGTTCAGCCAAGACCAGGGTGCCGCAGTTGCACCAACGGTAGCGCTCGCGCTTTTTGCCCTTATCGGCATGGGCGGCATCGCCTTTGATTATGCCCGCCTCGCCAGCCTCGACACCGAATTGCAGAATGCCGCCGATCAGGCAGCCCTTGCTGCAGCAACCCAGCTGGATGGTTCATCCGGCTCAATTACCAGAGCAACCCAGGCCGCTAATGATTTGATTTCCAATCAAACCCGCTTCGCCAATGATGGCTCTGGGCCCGATACCGCCATAGGTTCGCTGACTTTCTATTCGGCCTACACCAACCCCACGACCAACACGGTCACGACGGTAGACACCGCAGCCACCGTGGTTCGTGTCGACGTCGCCACACGGCGCGCAAACTATGCACTTACCCCTGTTGTCGGCGCCTTTTTCGGCGATGTACAGGGCCGTGCAGTTGCGGGTATCGGGGGCGCTGTTTGTGGCGTGGTGCCCTTCTTCATCTGCAATCCGGCTGAACCGGTCGGTAATAGCGATCTGAACTATACTGTTACAATCGCTCCCGGCACGGGAATTAAAATGCTTGAGGGTGGCGATCAGAAGGGGCCCGGGAACTTTGGTTTCCTGGCCTATCTGGGACGCGGTGCAAGTCGTCTCGAGCAAGCGATTTCAACCGATGTCATTTATGATGAATGTGTAGCTTCGGATCTGGTGACCACTGAAACGGGTCAGATGACGTCTGTGTTCGACGGTTTGAACCGTCGCTTTGACATGAACACGTCTTGTTCGCTTGGCCCTTGTTCACCTTCGACCAACGAACGCAAGGATCTGGTGCGTCAGGCAAACAGTTGTAACTGGGTTGAAAACCCTGCTACTGAAGCCAGCCTTTCGACCAATGCGCCGCAGCGCTATCGGCCGACTTCTAACGCAGAGCTATTTTCAACGGTTACTCCCGAAATCATGGGGCATCCGCGTGATATTTGTCATGCACGAGGAACCACCAGCTATTGCAGTGGTGGACTGATTGGTGATGGCTTATGGGATCGCGGTGCTTATTTTCGTTCTAATCATCCCGGATTGAACTGGGTTGACGAACCCGGTCTCGGTCCCACCGTTACACGGTATCAGACTTATCTTTGGGAAGCTGAGAACACCACTACACGCTTAGGCGGAACGACGGGTAAGGCATCAAACAAGTCAGGATGGCGTGCCTATGGTACGCCGCAGACCGGCGTCTGCAACCCTCCGGGGATTGTACCAAATACCAACGGAATTGATCGGCGCCGGATGACCGCTGCTGTCGTCAATTGCAGGGCATATGGCCGCATCAACGGTCGCAGAAATTTGCCTGTCGCGGGATATATTGACGTTTTCCTTGTAGAGCCCAGCCTCAATCGAACGCGATGCGGCGATCCGACAGTCAATGGGCAGCCACCACAACCTTGCCGAACCGCCATAACTGAACGTACCGATATATATGTCGAAGTGATCGGAGCGGCGGGAACGGGCCAAGGCGGTGCCGCCGCGCAAATCACGCAGCGCAACGTTCCGCGACTGATCGAGTAGTAATGTCATGTTACGCAAGTTGATCAAAAACCAATATGGCGCAGCGGCTGTGGAAATGGCGCTGGTGACACCATTTCTTATGGTGCTCATGTTCGGTTCGTTTGAACTGGGCAAATATTTCTGGGATAATCATATCGTTACAAAAGCCGTACGCGATGGCGCTCGCTATGCGTCACGGCAAGCGTTTTCAAATTTCGATTGTGCGACGGAAACCGTTGCAGCAGGCGTAGAAACAAGCACGCAAAATCTTACACGGACAAGTACGCTGGACGGCACCGGCACCGTTCGCTTGTCTGGGTGGACGAATGCCATGATTACTGTTGATGTAACTTGTGATAATTCAGGCGATTATACGTCGATTTATAGCGGAATGGATGTTCCGGTAGTTACCGTCAGCGCCGATGTGCCCTACATCTCCTTTTCGTTCGGCTGGGCTTCACCGATGCGACATTTAGCTTGCGCGCTCAGTCCGAAGCGACGGTGATGGGGATATGAGCGTGTTGATAGTCCGAAGATCCATGTTGCGTTGCGATCGCGGCGCTTCGGCTGCCGAATTTGCGCTCGTATTGCCGGTGTTCCTTTTGTTTTTGTTCGGCATCATTGATGTTGGCCGCTATATGTGGACGTTGAACACCGCTGAGAAGGCAACTCAAATGGGGGCACGGGCTGCAGTGGTTTCCAATTTTGTACCGACTGGCCTGAGCACCAAGGAATTTGGAGCAGTGTTAGGACAGGGAGCCCCGATAACGTTGGCAGAATTCGATAGGGTCCAATGTTCAAAATCTGGGTCGACGGTTTCGTGCAATTGCCCCACCGGATACACTAGTCCTGCAGTTTGTTCGACGCTGGGAACGCCTGACTCAACCACCTTTAACGCAATCGTGACCCGCATGCGTCGAATCGCGCCCGCAATTTCAGAAACCAATGTCGTTATCAACTATACCAATTCCGGGCTTGGTTATGCTGGCGATCCGAATGGTGCTGATGTTGCGCCACTGGTAACAGTATCAGCCAGCAATATTGTTTTCACTCCACTAATTTTTCAGTTTTTCGGCGCATCCTTTTCGATGCCAACGATCAGCGCGACCTTGACCATGGAAGATGGGCAAGGCGCGGTCGAGCATGCGAACTAGAGCAGGGAACCATCATGGGCGTTTCTGAATATATCAATTTTACCTCGGAGGATTGGGTTTTGGACCTGAAGTCGCGTTCCGTTTTGCTGGTCCTTTCCGAAGCCGAGATGACGAGCGCCCAGTTTGAAGATGTGGCGATTGGGCAGGCGCAGGTGCTGCTGGCAACGATGGCGCCGGATGCGTCAGTGGATGGGGCACAGCTGGATGCGGCGTCGATCCTGATCCTCGAAATCCGGCCGGATATGCCTGCAT
Source organism: Sphingomonadales bacterium (assembly GCA_016707885.1). Taxonomy (GTDB): domain Bacteria; phylum Pseudomonadota; class Alphaproteobacteria; order Sphingomonadales; family Sphingomonadaceae; genus Sphingorhabdus_B. Next base: position 166,605 of record JADJGU010000004.1, on the reverse strand, counting down.
CGCTCGAACGCTTGCGGCATGTCCGCGCATCGCACCCTGACCTGCCGATCATCGCTGCCATCCGTGACGCGAATGTTTCGCTGGTGCGCATGTTGCTGAAGCAGGGCGTACGCGATGTGGTTGCCTTGCCGCTGGTGCACTCCGAATTGGCATCGATCATCGCCGAAATCTGCGATGATCTGGATGCGCACAAGGCAGCGGAAGTCGAACAGGGGCAGCTTGTGTCTGTGCTGAAAAGCATCGGCGGTGTCGGCGCAACGACGATAGCGACGCATCTTGCCGGCGAACTGGCAGCGCGCAGCACTGGAAAAGGCGTATGCCTGATCGACCTCGACCTGCAATTTGGCGATGCGGGTGCTTATATGGGGCTGTCCTCGCAATTGTCGATTGCCGATCTGGTGGCGGCAGGCGCACGGATTGACCGTGAATTGCTGCGCTCGGTCGTTTCGAAGACCGAGAATGGCCTGCACGTCATTCCGGCTCCAATGGATATCATGCCGCTGGAATCGGTCAGTGCCGACCAGATGTTGCGGATCATCGAACTTGCGCGCGAGGAATTTGACCATGTCATCCTCGATCTGCCGACCAACTGGACCAACTGGACTTTGTCTTTGGTGGCGCTGTCGGATGTTGTATTCCTGGTCGCAGAGCTTTCTGTCGCCAGCCTGCGGCAGGCCAAGCGGCAACTGCAACTGCTCGTCAGTCAGGGCATCAGTGGTCAAAAAATCCATGTTGTCGCGAACCGGGTTGAGAAGCGGATGTTCCGCACAATCAATCTGGATGATGCCGCGCATGCTTTGGGTCATTCGATCGAATATAGCATCCATAATGACTATCCGCTTGTGCGGGCGGCGCATGATCAGGGTGTGTTGATCAACGCTATTCGTGCGCGCAGCAAAATCGGAACCGACATTGCGGAAATGCTGCCGCTGCTCAGCCAAAGCGCGAGTGATTGACCATGTGGCAAATCCGCAAAGCTGATGCCTTTGATGCAAATGCCGTTTCATCAGAAACGGCGAAAAAGGCCATTGATCCGCATTCGGGCGACACCGATTATATTGATCTGAAGGTCGAGCTCCACCGTCGCCTGATCGATCTCATCAACCTGTCCGCGCTGGAAACGATGACCCGGCCGCAGATCGAGACCGAAATCGGCGAGCTGGTGCATGAACAGCTGGCGCAGCAAAAGCATGCGCTCAACCATGACGAGCGCAAACAGCTGGTTGCCGACATATTGGACGAACTGTTGGGCCTGGGCCCCTTGGAGCCATTGCTTCAGGACAACAGCATCACCGACATTCTGGTCAATTCGGCTGAAGTCGTATTTGTCGAACGCAAGGGCGTGCTCGAGCGTGTCGAAACGCGCTTCAAGGATGAAAAGCATCTGTTGCGTATCATCCAGAAAATTGTGAGCGCGGTCGGTCGCCGGATTGATGAATCCTCGCCCTTTGTCGATGCGCGCCTGCCCGATGGTTCGCGTGTCAACGCTATCGTCCCTCCGCTTGCGGTCGATGGGTCGCTGCTATCGATTCGTAAGTTCGCCAAAATTCCGATCAATATGGAAAAGCTCAGCGAGTTGGGCAGTGTGCCTGCGCAGATTGCCGAAGTGTTGAAAGGCATCGTCAAGGCGCGACGCAATGTGCTGATCTCTGGCGGCACCGGCTCGGGCAAGACGACTTTGCTCAACGCCATGTCGGCTTTCATCGACGAGCGCGAACGTATCGTTACCATCGAAGATTCCGCCGAACTTCAGTTGCAGCAGAGCCATGTCGCCCGGCTCGAAACCCGTCCGCCCAATATCGAGGGCAAAGGCGAGGTGACACAGCGCGACCTGGTGAAGAATGCGCTGCGTATGCGCCCTGACCGTATCATCGTCGGCGAAGTCCGTGCCGGAGAGGCGTTCGACATGCTTCAGGCGATGAATACCGGCCATGACGGATCGATGACGACCGTCCACGCCAACACCCCGCGCGATGCCCTGTCGCGTATCGAACAAATGATCGGGATGAGCGGTATTGATATTTCTGCCCGTTCGGCACGTGCGCAGATTGCCTCGGCGCTTAATGTGGTAATCCAGATTGGGCGCTTGTCCGATGGTCGCCGCCGTTTGCTGAGTGTGTCCGAAATTGTCGGCATGGAAGGCGAAACAATCACCATGCAGGAAATCTTCCGCTTCCGCATGCAAGGCCGTGATGAAAACAACATGGTCATCGGCCATTTCGAGGCGACAGGTATCCGGCCGAAGTTGCTCGACGAGCTAGCCGCCCACGGTGTGTCGTTGAATTCTGACCTGTTCCGTCCTGATAAGAAGATCGAATAGTGGATCCTGTAGTCCTTCGGGTATTGGCGTTGATCGTCATCTTTGCGGCCGTTTTTCTGGTTTCCGAACGCGTGCTTGCGATGTCGCGGCAAAGGCACAAGGGGTCGCGCGCGATCAACAAGCGCCTCAAGATGATCGAGGGCGGGCTGGATCGCGAGATCGTGACGTCGCGCCTGCGCAAGTCTGCACCGAATAGTTTTGCCGATATGTCGGGGCTTATTGGTCGTGCCGGACGCGCGGTTGAACGGTCGGTGATTGCATCGGGTATTCCGCTGCCGCCGCACCAGATCATTTTGGGTATGATGATAGCAACCACAGCCGCAATCGGGCTTATTCTGCTCGGTGCCGGGCTGGCCGGCTATTCCATAGGTTTTGGTACCATCCAGTTGGCCATTGCGCTCGGGCTGTGTTTCGGCACCGGTATTCCGCTGATCGTGCTCTCGCACATGGCTTCAAAGCGCAAGAAGCGGATGCAGGAACAATTTCCGGTTGCGCTCGACATTTTCGTCCGCGGTCTTAGGTCCGGGCACCCGATTTCGTCGGCGCTCGACCTGCTAACCAAAGAAATGGAAGATCCGCTGGGTACTGAATTTGGCCTGGTTGTCGATGAAGTGGCTTATGGTGCGGATTTGCGCGATGCGCTGCAGAATATGGCAGACCGCTGGGGTATCGACGATATCCAGATGTTTGTCGTTTCGCTGTCGGTGCAAAATGAAACCGGGGGCAATCTCGCCGAGATACTCTCTAACCTCTCTGGTGTTATTCGCGAACGGCATAGCATGTATATGAAGGTACGGGCGCTAAGTTCCGAAGGCCGGATGACAGCGCTGATCCTGACAGCTTTGCCCATATTGGCATTCAGTGCGCTGTTTTTGACCAACCCGGCCTTCTACATGGATGTCGCGCAGGATCCGATCTTCCCCATCGGCTTTATTGGGCTGATCGTGTTGTACCTAATCGGCTTTGTTACGATCCGCCGCATGATTGACTTGAAAGTTTAAGATGCTGGCCAATTTCGCCCTTTCGACAACGATGCGCATCTCGCTGCTCGTACTCATCTTCCTGTTAGTCATCGTGCTGGTCATGCTGGCGTCGAACTATTTGCTCAATCGGTCTGCCATTCGCGGACGGCTCGACGAACTGGGTACGGGATCCATTGGCTCCAAAGAGGGTGCCAGCCTGCGTCGGGACAGAATTTCGCATGGCTGGGCCCGACTGACCGACCGCATTGAAAAAGCCGGCATCTCGCTGGTTGATACACAAGGCGATCAATTGCGGGCCAAGCTGATGGCGGCCGGTTTCAACTCTCCGGCTGCGCCGAAGTTATTCACCCTCATCCGCTTGATAACCCTGTTTTTCTTCCCCGGGCTATTGCTGGCCTATGCGCTGTTCAGCGGCACTGAAGTTTCGCCGATGAAGCTCTATATTTTCGGCGTGTTGCTGGCGATTTTCGGTCTGTATTTTCCCAACCTGTTCATAACCGCCAAGGCGGACCGTCGGCGCGAGGAAGTCGTCAACGGCTTCCCTGACTGCCTCGATCTGATGCTGGTTTGTGTCGAGGCGGGTTTGGGCATGGAGGCAGCATTTGATCGAGTGGGCCGGGAAATGGTGCAGTCGCATCCACTGGTGGCCGAACTGCTGTCCACCGTCACTCTTGAATTGCGCGCCGGTGCTTCACGCGAACAGGCTTTGCGCAAGATGGCCGACCGATCGCAGGTTGACGAAATCAAATCTTTTGCAACCCTTCTGATCCAGTCGGACAAGCTGGGTTCTAGCGTTGGTGACACGCTGCGAGTCTATGCCAACGAGATGCGCGAAAAACGCCGGATGCGGGCCGAGGAGAAGGCACACCGCCTGCCGGTTCTGCTGTCGATTCCGCTTGTCGCCTGCATGCTGCCAGTGATGATCGGCGTTTTGATGTTGCCTGCCGTAATACGAGTGATCCGCGAAATTGCGCCAGCTTTGGCCGGAGGAGGATGACGATGAAACGCACAGAAATGATGCTGACGATAGGGCTTTCGGGGGTTGTCGCAGGCTGCTCGGCTTTTCAGCCGCAAGCGGAACTCAACATCCGAGCTGTCGATAGCGAACAGCTGACAGATGATGAAACCAATCCGCTCGCCGAAGGCCGGGCAAAGCTCGCGCTTGGTCAAAATGGTCTGGCGATTTCAGCGTTCAGAGCCGCGCTGCGCGAGCAACCCGAAAGTGCGGACGCTTATAACGGACTGGGCATCGCCTATGATCGTATCGGGCGAAAGGATCTGGCGCAGCGTTATTTCGAGCTTGCGGTTGCTGGCGCGCCCGACAACGCAAAGTTCAACGGAAATCTTGCACGCTTTTTCGAAAATTCGGGACGTCCGCATATGGCGCGAGGGCTTTCTATACCCGAGTTTGCGGCATTGCCAGCATCTGAGCCAGAAGCCGCGCCGCAGACATCCGATGCAATTCTATCAAAGCCTGCCTTTGTTGCCGCGACGGCCGAAGCGGAGACTGGTGCATTCATCCAGGTTGCTATCCCGGTTCCGGCATTGGCCGAAGTGACATCGCCGCTTGATCTGGATGCAAAAGCTGAACAGCCGAAGCGAATTGAAGCAGTGACGGTGCAGGATCGCCCCATAGTTTCACAACTGGCCATCCATCGTCCGGCGAGTCCAGTTGCGATCCACGCAGCCTCGATTGACCCGGCCTCGATGCCTTCCCAGCCGAACAAGCAAAGGTCTTTAGACGAGCCGATGCCGTATGACGTACCACGCGAGCCATTCGCGCCGACACAGCGTGAAGGCTTGCGTTTGGAACGGGTGTCTTTGGGTGAAGTCCGGCTGGTCACGCGATCGACCGCTCCAGAACCGACGCGCAAGATTGCAAATGACTTTGAGGGATTTGGTGCCCGGCTTGCATCCTGGCTGCCCGGCGAAATTGCCAAGGAACAGGCCGCACCTGTCATGCCAAGCCGAACAAGGGGCCCGCATTGAAAAACGCTGTGGCTTTGGCGGCAATCGAACTCGCTGTGGCGGATGCGGAGATCGTTTCCCAATCTACGACGAAGCGGGATGGCTTCGTTTATGCTTTCTTTGACGACGACGCGATCGTGCACACATCTTTGGCGGCGCTGTGACGGCGATTGGTTGGCGGTCGATTGTTGCCGCCCTGGTGCTGTTTTTTAGCGCTGGCGAAGCGATTGCCGAGCCCCAGCCGTCGAAATTGGGTGCCGAAGAGAGTGAAGGCCAGTTGCTGCTGATCGAGCAGGCCTTGGCGGCAGGCCGTCTGGTTCAGACCGAAGCGATGTTGCGCTGGGCCGAACCGCGCCTGGTTGAGGGATATCGCAACCGCTTCAACCTGCTGTTGGCCGAATATTTTCTCGCACGTGAAGATGTGGTTTTGGCGGAAAAGGCAATCAATTCGGTCGATGGTAGCTTGGCCGACAGTTGCCGGTTTACAGGTATATGGGGCTGGATATCCTATCAGAAGCAGGACTGGAATCGTGCTATCGCCATGCTGGCCAGTGCCGTTGATCAATGCCCCGGCGATCCAGGGCGCTGGAACCTGCTCGGGCAGGCGTTGGCGCATAAGGGCGAATATGCTGCCAGCATAGAGGCCTTTGATGCCGCCCTTTCAATTCAACCTGCACAGGCGGAGATACTCAACAATAGGGCATTGGCATTGGCCTATTCCGGTGCGCTTGGGCGAGCCATCGCGGATCTGTCAAAGGCGCTGGAAATTCAGCCGGACAACCGGACGGTTGCTGAAAACCTGGCATTTCTTCGGGCGAATACAGGCCTCGCAGTAGTGCTCGGTCCTAATGATACCGGGGCGTTCGACGCCCGCTCACTGACAAAAGCAGGTGAGGGTGCGCTGGCTGCCCATCGAACCGAAGCTGCCACATCCTATTTTGCCCGAGCAGTGCTCGCCTCTGACCGATTTGATGCAGAGCTGTGGCGGCGTGCCAATCCCTATTCTGATAAAGAGGTCCAATGATCGAACAACTGTTCCCACTTGCCGCCGCAGGCGCACTGGCCGCTGCGGCTTGGTCTGATTTTCGAACTTTCAGGATATCCAATATCTGGCCTTTGGTTTTGATCCTGCTCTTTGGCGGATTTTGGCTTTTGGGTGCGGAAGTAACCGATCCGCTTTCCCATCTTGCCCATTTCGGGGTCGCACTTGTTGTCGGGATGGTGTTGTTCGCACTGAAATGGATCGGTGGTGGCGACGCCAAATTATACGCCGCCGTGGCCTTGTGGTTTCCGCTTTCAAGCGGTCCGGCATTGGTTTTTGCAACGACCATGGCTGGCCTGGTCCTGGCGATATTCTATGTACTGACCCGGCGCTGGGTAGCCAAGGAGAAGCGCAAGGATCGCCGCATCGCTTATGGTGTCGCTATCGCTTTCGGCGCGATCCTGTGCTGGCTGCTATATCCCACGACTGCGCCAAAGCCGATGGACGTCAACGAACTGGGCTATGGGAAATTCAAACTCGATTAGTGGGCTTTGCCGGAATTGTCCGCCGTTTGACGCATACCTCCGCGGTGCACGATCAATTCGGATCGTGATGCAACGCCCAGTTTCCGGAAGATGCTGTTAAGATGGATTTTAACAGTTCCTTCGGCGAGATTGCATCGCTGCGCGATATCGCGGTTGCGTAGGCCCATGCACACCAGGTCGACAATTTCCAGCTCACGTTTTGTCAGCAGGTCGTCTGACCGGACCGTGCGCGTCGGTCGATCGATGGAGTGGCGCAGGGCGACTTCGGTCACGTCGCTTTCAAACCATTTCCCACCGCCGAGAACGACGCCCATGGCTTCGACAATCCTATCCGGATCGCTGTCTTTCAGTGCAATTCCTTTGATGCCGAGCCGCATGGCCTCAATGGTTTGATCGGGATCTATGTGCACCGTCAAGAACATGGCGGGTACCATCGGATAGTGCTGGCGCAAGTGACGCAGGACTTTCAGCCCGCCGCCATTGTGCATGGTTACATCGAGCATTGCGATATCCGGCCGCTCGCCATCAATCTTTTCAATGGCCTCTTCGACCGACAATGCAGTGGTAATTGAATACTCCCCGCTCTCCTCAACATATTGGCTGAAGCCGTGAAGGAAGAAGGGGTGATCGTCTACAATCAGGACATTATGCATTGTCGACCCTCTGCATTGGAATGGTGACGGACAGGATGGCGCTGCTTTCAAGGCCTTCCTGATAGGCCGATCCGTTTACGAGTCGAAGCCTGTGCTGCAACGATGCTGATTTCAAAGGCATTGAAGTCCCCCGCTTTTTTGCTGTGCCCCCCGTCACCCGACCAGCACGGTCGATGATGACTATCTGCATTGCATTCTGGTGGAGCGACAACCTAACTGTCAACTGCTTGCTTTCGGCATGCCGCACCGCGTTGGCAACGGCTTCGCGTACGAGATGTTCGATGTTGATTGCTGACTCCTTGTCGATGGGAATAGCCGGTTCTTCTGCCTCAAGGCGCGCATCGATATCCCACTGCATGGAAATCGCCCGCAAACTTACATCAAGCCGGGTGACCAGATTTATGCCATGCTCCTCATCTTCGCTGGTTTCGAGCAAGCCCCGAAGCCGGGCCTGTTCAAGCGTCAATATATCCGCGATCTTGCGGATATCGGTTCCGACGGGCTGCTGTTTGACATCATCTCTGCGCCCTACAGAAAGCAGACGCATTCGAACTGCCGCTAATGTTTGCAGCACGCCATCATGCAGGTCGCGTCGCGCCACATCATGGGCATCGGCAATGAAATGACGCTCGGCTTCAGATATGCTGTCGAGCAAGGGAAAAAGCCGGTTCAATGCGTCGGTCACCAATCTGGCTTCGTGGATTTTCAACGCATCGATTGATGCAAGGCCGCATATTACGATGCCCTTCGAACGCCCGATTTGCATCCATTTCAGATAGGCATTCGAAATACCTTCGCGCGCCAGAATATTGGCGACAGCCTGTTCTTTGTCTCCCATCCGAACGGGCTTGTCGGACGAAATTGTGAAAACCGAGCGAGCGTTATTGTCGAGGAGCAGTTCGGATTGTCCTACCTCATCGCCTAACTGAAGCATCCGGCGCAAATCATGTTCGGACAGGTCCAGTGCGGTACCGCAATCATATCGTCGCGGCACCGCCCGTTGCGATGCTTCGCCAATCAGGCAATGCGCGCGGTTGGGCGTGAACAGCGATGCGATCGACTCAACCAGTCGCTGCAAGTCGAATTCAAGAGAGCGTCCGAGCTTGAGCAGCTTAATCGATACCGCCTCTTCGGCGAATTGACGCAACTGGTCAGCGCGCGACGACGAAACCGCCAGCGAGATGCCGGTGGCCAATATGGTAAGAGTAAAAATGGTTTGCTCGATCAGATTGCCGCTCGCGGATGATGCCAGGCTTCCCATTTCAGCTTCGGCAAATTTTGCCCGCAATGGTGCAATTGCCAAAGGGATCAACAGGGTCGAAAGATAGTAGGTCGAAAATCCCGTGCGGAACAACAATTGGGCGCTTGCAGCGAGCAAGGCCAACGCATGCACTAAACTAGTGGGAGCGACCCATGCGGCGAGGGCAGCTGCACCGACGTCGAGCCCGAACTGCGCCAGAATATGGCTTTTCTGCAAAGGTTGCGCGACCAAGAGCCAGCCGATGGTAGCAAATGCCCACGCCAGAAGGGCAAAGGCTTCAACATGCAAAATCTTGCCGTCGGCAGCGAACTGTAAATCTGCCACAGCGAGCGCTAATAGGACCCGAATAAGCGCCGGGGCCCAGACCACGAAACGAATGGCATGATTTATGGTTATAGTTGCTCTTCCTATCCAAGAATTTGGGCGGTTATAGCCCGTTCAGGCTAGTCGGCGATATATAGCAAAAGATATATGCCTAACGGCATTTTTCTGTAAATAAATGGTAAATTTTCTCGAAATTTCTTGCCGACTCTCCGGCAATCATGCTTACCCTGTTGTTAACGAATCGGAAAAACAGGATTCACGGGGTCGCCAAACGGACCAGCTAAAGCAGCCCGGAAATAAGAAAATCGGGTGTTTGCAAGCTGTTATGGGAGGCAAAGATATTCATGCACGACCGTTCTCTACGAGTCGAAAGTTATACTGGGATCGGATCCGATTCTCAGGCCGCCGTTAACCATAACCCGCACCTGTTCACTCCAATTTTCATCAACCCGACACTCGTTCTGGCAACCTGCCGGACCGATTTGCCTGTGCTTAACTAGGATTTGGCCATGGACTCCGAAACTCCAAACATCGCTCCGGAAATGATTGCAGATGCAATTGATGCACCGGCCCTCGCCGCAGCAGCCATGGCTGCAAATGCGCAGGTGCAGCTTGCATTGCAGGCAGCGGCACTAGTGCCGGGGCAGGACGGGCAACTGGTATTGCCAGAGGGTGTGTCATTGAACGACATCCGCGTGGCCGGGCGTGACCTGATCGTCAAATTGCCGGATGGCAGCGAAGTTGTAATCCCCGACGGGGCAGTTTTTGTTCCGCAGTTTGTCATTGACGGCATTGCCGTGCCGCCGCTCAACATCGCAGCGCTGTTGATCGGACAGGAGCCTGCTCCTGCAGCAGGCCGTCCGACCAGCTCGGGTGGCAACTTTGCCGATCCGGTGGGTGATATTGGCGACCCATTTGCGCGCGGCGATTTGTTGCCTCCGACGCAATTGGCATTCCCCGAACCAGAAGAGCGTGAAATCATCCCCAATCTGGTTGACCGTGATCCGGACGTAAATATTCAAGACGGCGGCCCTGCGGGCAAGGACGTTATCGACAATGTCAGCGAAGTCGGGCTTCCCGGCACGCGCACCAACGGCAATGTTGAATCACCTGGTTCTTCTGCGGGCAATGGATCGGATTCGACCACCGGAACAATCATAATCACATCGCCGGACGGTATCGGTTCGATAACTATCAACGGCATTGTCTACACCGGCGCCGCAGGACAGCAGATCACGACGCCCAACGGTGTTTTGACGCTCGGTGCGCTGACCGATGGTCAGATTCCCTATACCTATCGCCTGATCGATAACACGTCGGGCGACAGCACAACCGATGTGTTCACCGTTGTTGTGACCGATCCCGATGGAGATTCGTCGACTGCACGCCTGACCATCGCGATTGCGGATGACGTACCCACTGCGCGCAACGATACAGATAGCGTCGCGGGCGGCACCTATGGTCCGGAGACGGGCAATGTGCTCTCGGGCGCAGGCACTACAAGCGGTTCGGCTGGCGCAGATACTCTGGGTGCCGATGGCGGTACTATCACTGGAATTCGCGCAGGAACCTCTGGAAGCTTCGGCGCTGTAGGCACCACGATCAATGGCCAATATGGTACGCTGACACTGGGTGCAAATGGCACGTACAGCTATGTTCGCAACGTCAACACGCCAGGTGGCGTCACCGACGTATTTACCTATCAGCTGACCGACGGAGACGGCGACTCCTCGACAGCGACGCTGACCATCAACATCGGCGATGCGCCCAACCGGATCGTCTTCGTTCCGGAAATCGGAGACGGTACGCAGGTACGTGAGCCGCATTTGCCCGTACGCGACGGTGAGCCGTCGGGGTCGCAATTCGATGGTAATCCGGAGAGCACCAGCGGAACGATCACCTTCAACTCGCCCGATGGCGTGGGCAGCGTAACCGTATCCGGCGTAACGATAACACCGGGAGCACTTCCCCAACAGGTGGTGTCGGATGCAACCGGCACGCTTGTCATCACGGCGTACAGCTATGATCCGGTTACCGGAAATGGCAGCATTACCTATACATATACGCTGAACGACAACACGCTGAACACTGCGGGCAGCACCGTGACATTCCCGATTGTCGTTACCGATCTTGATGGTGATGTTGCCAGCGACGATTTGAACATCAAGATCATTGATGACGCGCCGCTGGCAGTGAACGACAGCGCTGCTCAGGAAAGCGAAAATGCACCCGTCACGGTCAATGTGTTTTCCAACGACACTCCGGGCGCAGATGCCGTCAACCTGTCGACTGGCGTCGCTGTGGTGGCAGAATCGCTGAGCGGTGCAGGCTCGCTTGTCTATAATGGGGACGGCACCTTTACCTATACCCCGGCACCTGGCGAGGAAGGTGTTGTCACCTTCCAGTACACCATCACCGATGGTGATGGCGATCCGTCGACAGCGACTGTGACGATCACTTTGCTCAAAGATCTGGAGCCCCGGGTCGATGTCAGCGGCGAAAACTTTGTCGACGAAGCAGGCTTGCCTGCACGCGGCAGCGAGCCCGAAGGCTCGAATGAGGAATCCGGCAGCGAAACAACGGGTGGCACCATCGCAATTTCGACCGGTGGCGATACGCTGCAGTCGCTTGTTATCAATGGCGTAAATGTCACGGCTGGCGGCACCGTCACTGGCGCGCATGGCACGCTGACCGTTACCGTATCAGAGGGCGCCTATAGCTACAGCTATACGTTGACCGACAACACATCGGGCGAGGGCACCACCGACAGCTTCAATGTTGTGGTCACCGACAGCGATGGCGACAGCGCCAATGACACGCTGGTCATCGGCATTCACGATGACGCGCCGACAGCAATCAAAGATGCAGACAGCATTGCAGCTGGTGAATACGGCCCTGCGACGGGCAATGTAATCACCGACGCTGAAGGCGATGGCGGGGCTGACACGCCCGGTGCTGACGGCGTAACCGTGACCGCAATCAGCGGCTTTGGCGGCGCCGGTGCGGTTGATGGCACCACCAACGGCCAATATGGCGTCCTGACGCTGAACGCCGATGGCAGCTACAGCTACGCCCGGAATCCGGGTACGCCGGGTGGCGTTTCAGACGTCTTTTCCTACACCATCACCGATGGCGACGGCGATCCTTCGACCGCGACGCTGACCATTGATATTGGCGACAGCCGGACCACGCTTGACCTTCCGACCGAGGGAGAGGCTGGCACGCAAGTTGAAGAGGCAGGCCTGCCTGCCGGGTCTGACGCCGGCGCTGACAGCGAACTGACTGCCGGAACAATCGCTTACACAGCACCTGACGGCCCGGCGACGGTCACCATTGACGGCGTTGCGGTTACAGCAGTCGGCCAGACCTTCACCGGCAGCTTCGGCACATTGACCATCACCAGCATCGCTGCGGGTGCGATCGGCTATGAGTATGAGCTGACCACCAACACTTCTGGCGACGCGACCTTTGATGACTTTGCCGTTGTGGTCACCGACCAGGATGGCGACAACACGCCCGGAACGCTTGTCATCGATATCGTTGACGATGTGCCGACGGCACGTGCCGATATTGACAGCGTCAAGGAAGACGGCCCGACTGTTGCTGACGGCAATGTCATCAGCGGTGCGAATGTGGCTGATGCCAATGCAACTGATGGTGTGGCAGATACCAAAGGCGCAGACGGCGCAACCGTTACCGCCGTTGCGTTCGGCGCTACCAACGGCACTGTCGGCTCGGCGCTCGCCGGCACTTATGGCTCGCTGACTCTGAATGCGGATGGCAGCTACAGCTATACGCTGAACAACGATGATCCGCGTGTCCAGGGCCTCGATAGCGATGATAGCCTGACCGAAATATTCACCTACACCATCACCGATGGCGACGGGGATCCTTCGACCACAACTCTGACGATTACCATCAACGGCAGTGACGACATCATTACGATCAACGGCTTGAACGTCGAAGGCCCTGACCTGATTGTCGACGAAGACGATCTGCCCGTGCGTGGCGTTGAGCCTGCCGGTTCGGATACCACTCCAGATTCGCTCACGCAGACGGGCAGCTTCACCGTCAATGGCCTCGACGGTATTGCGTCTATCAAGATCGAAGGTACCGAAACCTTTGTCGGCCAGTCTTTTGCGACTGCCTATGGCACCTTCACGATCACCTCGATCTCGGCCCCGGCTGATGGCAACGCGACAGCGATTACCATCGGTTACAGCTATGTACTGACCGACAACACCGCGCATGCCAATGCGGGTGGTCAAAATTTTCTGACCGAATTGTTTGATGTTGCTGTCACCGACACCGACGGCTCGACCGATACCGACCAGGTCGAAGTGCGCATTGTTGACGATGTGCCGACCGCCAAGCCCGACGGCACCTATTCGGTTGCGGAACAGACAGCACTGACATTTGATGCGCTTGCCAATGATGTGAAGGGTGCCGATGGCGTAAACCTAGTTACCGGTGTTGCGATTGCCACCAACCCGTCCAAGGGCACAGTCGTTTACAATGATGATGGAACTTTCACCTACACGCCGAATGCAGGTGCGGAAGGTCCGGACAGCTTCACCTACACCATCACCGATGCCGATGGCGATCCGTCGACCACGACGGTTACCTTTGATCTACTTAAGGACTCGGTGCCAAACATCCTGCGCATTGCCAATTTGACCGTCGATGAAGACGGCCTGCCGAATGCCAATGTCGATGCCGCGCCGCTGCAAGCGAGCCCGAGCGAAACAGATTCGACCGAAAGCGCCACTGCCTCTGGCACGGCCGTGGTCAATTTCGGTGCCGACGTACCGGCTAACCTGCTCGCTTCGATCAAACTCGTCGATACTGGCGCGCTCGATGGCCAGTTGAAAACGCTCGACGGCGTCGACGTTGTTTTCGCGCTGGAAAGTGGCGCGCTTGTCGGACGCAGTGGCGGTGCCGAAGTCATCCGGATCGAAGTTTCCGGCGCTGTGCTTGGCCCCAATCCGGGCGATGTGACGTACAGCTATTCGACCACGCTTTCGCAACCCGTCAAGCATGTCGCGAGCGGCAGCGAAGATTCGGTCACTTTGAACGGCGTGACTTTTGAGGTTACCGACAGCGAGACCGACACCGCCACCGGATCGTTCAACGTCACAGTGGTGGACGATGTCCCCTCGCTCAATGTCACCAAGGGTGAAGATGCAGGTGTCGTGCTGGTTACGCAGGATGCGGAAACCGATGGCGTTCCGACGGCGGAAGATGTGGCGACCAGTGCTGCCAATTTTGGCGGTGTGTTTGGCCTGACGTCGACTGCTGGTGCGGATGGTGCAGTTGCACCTTCGCTGGCCTTTGTACTGAACACAGCGGGTGGTGCCTCCGGCCTCACCAGCCACGGCGTGGCAATCAACCTGTTCAAGGTCGGCAATGTCATTGTCGGCTCGACCTCGGCGACAGCACCTGCCAGCGCAACTGCTGCATCGGTGGTCTTCTCGGTTGCTGTCAGCGGTACCGGTGTGGTGACGCTGACCCAGTACAGCCAGATCGACCATGCGCTTCCGGGTGAAGCCAATGGTCCTTATGATGACCAGTTTGCAACATTGCTCGACAGCGCGATCACACTGACCGCGTCGTCGACGATCACCGATGGTGATGGCGATACTGCCAGCGACAGCGAGACGGTGAATATCGGCGCGAACATCAGCTTTGCCGATGATGGTCCGGTTCTGACCAATGCGTCGGGCAACAGCTCGGTGACATTGGATGAAACGACGGCAGGTTCGCCGGCAGGCTTTGGCGTTGCAGGCATCAGCCAGACATCGGCGGCGGCAATTGTGACGGCAACAGCGGCCTTTGGTGCCGATGGTGCAGCAGCGGGCAACGCGACGACCTACGCTCTTTCGGTTGTGGGTGGCGGCGTTACCGCGCTGCAGACGGCGATTGGCAACCATGCAATCAGCCTGTCGCTGTCGCCTGACGGCAAGACGGTTACCGGCAGCTATAATGACGGTTCGGTGAAGACGGCCTTTACCGCCACCATCAATGCCAATGGCACGCTGACGGTCACGCAGTTCGTTCCGCTAGAACATCTGGTCGATGGCGGCCCGGGTGCGGCGCATGACGATGCTCTGACGCTTTCTGGCCTTATCAACGCGACCATCACGATCACCGACTTTGATGGTGATACCGACAGCGAAACCGTTGCTGTCGGTGACCGCGTCACCTTCAAGGATGATGGGCCGTCGCTCAACGTCACTATGGGCAGCGATGCCAATGCTGTCCTTATTACGCAGGATGCCGACACGATCGGTGCGAACAGCGATACCGACACCAGCTCGGCCAATTTCGATGGCGTATTCGGTTTGACCTCAAATGGCGGCGCAGACGGCGCTGCTGCACCGAGCCTGGCGTTTGACCTGAATGTCGCCAATGGCGTGTCGGGTCTGACCAGCAATGGTGCGGCCATCAATCTGTACAAGGTTGGCGGCGTGATTGTTGGTTCGACTGCGGGTACAGCTCCTGCCAGTGCCACCGACGCGTCGGTTGTCTTCTCGGTTGCGGTAAGCGGAACCGGCGTTGTTACCCTGACGCAATACAGCCAAATCGATCATCCGATCGGCACTGATCCCGGCGCTTCGGCAACACCGTTCGATGATCATGTTGCGGTTCTGGCCAATGGCAAGATCACGCTCACGGCGTCGTCGACCATCACTGATAATGACGGTGACACGGCATCCGACAGCGAAACCATCGACCTCGGTGGCAACATTGCCTTTGCCGATCATGGTCCTGATATCACCCTGACGTTGACCGGAACGCAGATCCGCATCGACGAAACCGATGGCGTTGTCGCTGCCGGTGGCGAAGTCGATCCGGCAGGCGGAAATCTGGGCAGCGTCACCATGACAGCGGCCAGTCTGTTCACGCTCACCAATGCAGTCACCAGCGCGGATGCGCCGACCAGCTATGCCTACAATTTTGTTCTGCCGAGCGAAGGCGCGAATTCGGGGCTATTGCTGTCGACGACAAACACCGCGATCCTTCTCTACACTGCAGCACCCGGCGTTATCGAAGGCCGTGTGGGCGGTATCGGCGGGGCAGTAGCCTTCACCGTCAGCGTCAATCCGACCAGCGGTGCGGTAACCGTTACGCAAAACCTTGCGGTCGAGCATCCCACCGGAGGCGCATCGCATGACGAAGATCTGTCACCGCTGACTGCAGGTGCACTGACCCTGCGCGTCACCGCAACCGACTTTGACGGCGATACCGATACGGCCAATGTCGATCTGGGCAGCATCATCCGCTTTGAGGATGATGGCCCAACGATCAATGTCACCAAGGGTGAAGATGTTGGTGTTTCACTGATTACGCAGGATGCAGAAACCGATGGTGCCCCAACGGCTGAAGATGTGGCGACCAGTGCTGCCAATTTTGGCGGTGTGTTTGGCCTGACCTCGACCGCTGGCGCCGATGGTGCAGCGACACCTTCGCTGGCCTTTACGTTGAACACGGTTGGAGGCGCTTCCGGCCTCACGAGCCATGGAACGGCGATCAACCTGTTCAAGATTGGCAATGTCATTGTCGGCTCGACCTCGGCGATAGCGCCTGCAACCGCGACCGCTGCTTCGGTGGTCTTCTCGGTTGCTGTCAGCGGTACCGGTGTAGTGACGCTGACCCAGTACAGCCAGATCGACCATGCGCTTCCAGGTGAAGCCAACGGACCCTATGATGACCAGTTTGCGTCATTGCTCGACAGCGCGATCACGCTGACCGCGTCGTCGTCGATCACCGATGGTGATGGCGATACCGCCAGCGACAGCGAAACAGTGAACATTGGCGCAAATATCAGTTTTGCAGATGATGGTCCGGTTCTCACCAATGCTTCGGGCAACAGCTCGGTCACATTGGATGAAACCACCGCCGGTTCGCCGGTAGGCTTTGGCGTTGCAGGCATCAGCCAGACTTCTGCTGCGGCAATTGTGACGGCAACAGCGGCCTTTGGTGCAGATGGTGCAGCAGCGGCCAACGCGACGACCTATGCTTTGTCGGTTGTGGGTGGCGGCGTCACCACGCTGCAGACAGCGATTGGCAACCATGCGATCAGCCTGTCGCTGTCGCCTGACGGCAAGACCGTCACCGGCAGCTATAACGACGGTGCTGTGAAGACGGCCTTTACCGCGACGGTCAATGCCAATGGCACGCTGACCGTCACGCAGTTCGTTCCGCTTGAGCATCTGGTCGATGGCGGCCCGGGTGCGGCGCATGACGATGCCCTGACGCTTTCAGGCCTAATCAACGCGACCATCACGATTACCGACTTTGATGGCGATACCGACAGCGAAACTGTTGCAATTGGCGACCGCATCACCTTCAAGGATGATGGCCCGACACTCAACATAACGGTTGGCAGCGATGCCAATGTCGTGCTCATCACACAGGATGCCGACACAATCGGTACAAACACCGATACGGACACCAGTTCTGCCAATTTCGGCGGCGTATTCGGCTTGACCTCTAATGGCGGAGCCGATGGCGCTGCTACGCCGAGCCTGGCGTTCAGCCTGGAATGTGGCCAATTCCGTTTCTGGCCTGACCAGCAATGGTGCGGCCATCAATCTGTACCTGATCGCTGGCAAGGTTGTCGGTTCGACCGCAGCCAACGCCGGTGCCGTAACCGCCGACAACACCGTGTTTGACATTGCGACGTCCAACACCGGCGTGGTCACCCTGACCCAATACAGCCAGATCGATCACCCGATCGGCACCGACCCTAGCGCGACTGCCGCGCCGTTCGTCGACCATGTTGCGGTTCTGGCAAATGGCAAGGTCACACTGACAGCGTCGTCGACCATCACTGATAATGACGGCGACACGGCATCCGACAGCGAAACCATCGACCTCGGTGGCAACATTGCCTTTGCCGATCACGGTCCGGATGTCACCCTGACATTGACCGGAACGCAGATCCGCATCGACGAAACCGATGGCGTTGTCGCTGCCGGTGGCGAAGTCGATCCGGCAGGCGGAAATCTGGGCAGCGTCACCATGACAGCGGCCAGTCTGTTCACGCTCACCAATGCAGTCACCAGCGCGGATGCGCCGACCAGCTATGCCTACAATTTTGTTCTGCCGAGCGAAGGCGCGAATTCGGGGCTATTGCTGTCGACGACAAACACCGCGATCCTTCTCTACACTGCAGCACCCGGCGTTATCGAAGGCCGTGTGGGCGGTATCGGCGGGGCAGTAGCCTTCACCGTCAGCGTCAATCCGACCAGCGGTGCGGTAACCGTTACGCAAAACCTTGCGGTCGAGCATCCCACCGGAGGCGCATCGCATGACGAAGATTCGTCACCGCTGACTGCAGGTGCACTGACCCTGCGCGTCACCGCAACCGACTTTGACGGCGATACCGATACGGCCAATGTCGATCTGGGCAGCATCATCCGCTTTGAGGATGATGGCCCAACGATCAATGTCACCAAGGGTGAAGATGTTGGTGTTTCACTGATTACGCAGGATGCAGAAACCGATGGTGCCCCAACGGCTGAAGATGTGGCGACCAGTGCTGCCAATTTTGGCGGTGTGTTTGGCCTGACCTCGACCGCTGGCGCCGATGGTGCAGCGACACCTTCGCTGGCCTTTACGTTGAACACGGTTGGAGGCGCTTCCGGCCTCACGAGCCATGGAACGGCGATCAACCTGTTCAAGATTGGCAATGTCATTGTCGGCTCGACCTCGGCGATAGCGCCTGCAACCGCGACCGCTGCTTCGGTGGTCTTCTCGGTTGCTGTCAGCGGTACCGGTGTAGTGACGCTGACCCAGTACAGCCAGATCGACCATGCGCTTCCAGGTGAAGCCAACGGACCCTATGATGACCAGTTTGCGTCATTGCTAGACAGCGCGATCACGCTGACCGCGTCGTCGTCGATCACCGATGGTGATGGCGATACCGCCAGCGACAGCGAAACAGTGAACATTGGCGCAAATATCAGTTTTGCGGATGATGGTCCGGTTCTCACCAATGCTTCGGGCAACAGCTCGGTCACATTGGATGAAACCACCGCCGGTTCGCCGGTAGGCTTTGGCGTTGCAGGCATCAGCCAGACTTCTGCTGCGGCAATTGTGACGGCAACAGCGGCCTTTGGTGCAGATGGTGCAGCAGCGGCCAACGCGACGACCTATGCTTTGTCGGTTGTGGGTGGCGGCGTCACCACGCTGCAGACAGCGATTGGCAACCATGCGATCAGCCTGTCGCTGTCGCCTGACGGCAAGACCGTCACCGGCAGCTATAACGACGGTGCTGTGAAGACGGCCTTTACCGCGACGGTCAATGCCAATGGCACGCTGACCGTCACGCAGTTCGTTCCGCTTGAGCATCTGGTCGATGGCGGCCCGGGTGCGGCGCATGACGATGCCCTGACGCTTTCAGGCCTAATCAACGCGACCATCACGATTACCGACTTTGATGGCGATACCGACAGCGAAACTGTTGCAATTGGCGACCGCATCACCTTCAAGGATGATGGCCCGACACTCAACATAACGGTTGGCAGCGATGCCAATGTCGTGCTCATCACACAGGATGCCGACACAATCGGTACAAACACCGATACGGACACCAGTTCTGCCAATTTCGGCGGCGTATTCGGCTTGACCTCTAATGGCGGAGCCGATGGCGCTGCTACGCCGAGCCTGGCGTTCAGCCTGAATGTGGCCAATTCCGTTTCTGGCCTGACCAGCAATGGTGCGGCCATCAATCTGTACCTGATCGCTGGCAAGGTTGTCGGTTCGACCGCAGCCAACGCCGGTGCCGTAACCGCCGACAACACCGTGTTTGACATTGCGACGTCCAACACCGGCGTGGTCACGCTAACCCAATACAGCCAGATCGATCACCCGATCGGCACCGACCCTAGCGCGACTGCCGCGCCGTTCGTCGACCATGTTGCGGTTCTGGCAAATGGCAAGGTCACACTGACAGCGTCGTCGACCATCACTGATAATGACGGCGACACGGCATCCGACAGCGAAACCATCGATCTGGGCGGCAACATTGCCTTTGCCGATCACGGTCCGGATGTCACCCTGACATTGACCGGAACGCAGATCCGCATCGACGAAACCGATGGCGTTGTCGCTGCCGGTGGCGAAGTCGATCCGGCAGGCGGAAATCTGGGCAGCGTCACCATGACAGCGGCCAGTCTGTTCACGCTCACCAATGCAGTCACCAGCGCGGATGCGCCGACCAGCTATGCCTACAATTTTGTTCTGCCGATCGAAGGCGCGAATTCGGGGCTATTGCTGTCGACGACAAACACCGCGATCCTTCTCTACACTGCAGCACCCGGCGTTATCGAAGGCCGTGTGGGCGGTATCGGCGGGGCAGTAGCCTTCACCGTCAGCGTCAATCCGACCAGCGGTGCGGTAACCGTTACGCAAAACCTTGCGGTCGAGCATCCCACCGGAGGCGCATCGCATGACGAAGATTCGTCACCGCTGACTGCAGGTGCACTGACCCTGCGCGTCACCGCAACCGACTTTGACGGCGATACCGATACGGCCAATGTCGATCTGGGCAGCATCATCCGCTTTGAGGATGATGGCCCAACGATCAATGTCACCAAGGGTGAAGATGTTGGTGTTTCACTGATTACGCAGGATGCAGAAACCGATGGTGCCCCAACGGCTGAAGATGTGGCGACCAGTGCTGCCAATTTTGGCGGTGTGTTTGGCCTGACCTCGACCGCTGGCGCCGATGGTGCAGCGACACCTTCGCTGGCCTTTACGTTGAACACGGTTGGAGGCGCTTCCGGCCTCACGAGCCATGGAACGGCGATCAACCTGTTCAAGATTGGCAATGTCATTGTCGGCTCGACCTCGGCGATAGCGCCTGCAACCGCGACCGCTGCTTCGGTGGTCTTCTCGGTTGCTGTCAGCGGTACCGGTGTAGTGACGCTGACCCAGTACAGCCAGATCGACCATGCGCTTCGGTGAAGCCAACGGACCCTATGATGACCAGTTTGCGTCATTGCTAGACAGCGCGATCACGCTGACCGCGTCGTCGTCGATCACCGATGGTGATGGCGATACCGCCAGCGACAGCGAAACAGTGAACATTGGCGCAAATATCAGTTTTGCAGATGATGGTCCGGTTCCTCACCAATGCTTCGGGCAACAGCTCGGTCACATTGGATGAAACCACCGCCGGTTCGCCGGTAGGCTTTGGCGTTGCAGGCATCAGCCAGACTTCTGCTGCGGCAATTGTGACGGCAACAGCGGCCTTTGGTGCAGATGGTGCAGCAGCGGCCAACGCGACGACCTATGCTTTGTCGGTTGTGGGTGGCGGCGTCACCACGCTGCAGACAGCGATTGGCAACCATGCGATCAGCCTGTCGCTGTCGCCTGACGGCAAGACCGTCACCGGCAGCTATAACGACGGTGCTGTGAAGACGGCCTTTACCGCGACGGTCAATGCCAATGGCACGCTGACCGTCACGCAGTTCGTTCCGCTTGAGCATCTGGTCGATGGCGGCCCGGGTGCGGCGCATGACGATGCCCTGACGCTTTCAGGCCTAATCAACGCGACCATCACGATTACCGACTTTGATGGCGATACCGACAGCGAAACTGTTGCAATTGGCGACCGCATCACCTTCAAGGATGATGGCCCGACACTCAACATAACGGTTGGCAGCGATGCCAATGTCGTGCTCATCACACAGGATGCCGACACAATCGGTACAAACACCGATACGGACACCAGTTCTGCCAATTTCGGCGGCGTATTCGGCTTGACCTCTAATGGCGGAGCCGATGGCGCTGCTACGCCGAGCCTGGCGTTCAGCCTGAATGTGGCCAATTCCGTTTCTGGCCTGACCAGCAATGGTGCGGCCATCAATCTGTACCTGATCGCTGGCAAGGTTGTCGGTTCGACCGCAGCCAACGCCGGTGCCGTAACCGCCGACAACACCGTGTTTGACATTGCGACGTCCAACACCGGCGTGGTCACGCTAACCCAATACAGCCAGATCGATCACCCGATCGGCACCGACCCTAGCGCGACTGCCGCGCCGTTCGTCGACCATGTTGCGGTTCTGGCAAATGGCAAGGTCACACTGACAGCGTCGTCGACCATCACTGATAATGACGGCGACACGGCATCCGACAGCGAAACCATCGATCTGGGCGGCAACATTGCCTTTGCCGATCACGGTCCGGATGTCACCCTGACATTGACCGGAACGCAGATCCGCATCGACGAAACCGATGGCGTTGTCGCTGCCGGTGGCGAAGTCGATCCGGCAGGCGGAAATCTGGGCAGCGTCACCATGACAGCGGCCAGTCTGTTCACGCTCACCAATGCAGTCACCAGCGCGGATGCGCCGACCAGCTATGCCTACAATTTTGTTCTGCCGATCGAAGGCGCGAATTCGGGGCTATTGCTGTCGACGACAAACACCGCGATCCTTCTCTACACTGCAGCACCCGGCGTTATCGAAGGCCGTGTGGGCGGTATCGGCGGGCAGTAGCCTTCACCGTCAGCGTCAATCCGACCAGCGGTGCGGTAACCGTTACGCAAAACCTTGCGGTCGAGCATCCCACCGGAGGCGCATCGCATGACGAAGATTCGTCACCGCTGACTGCAGGTGCACTGACCCTGCGCGTCACCGCAACCGACTTTGACGGCGATACCGATACGGCCAATGTCGATCTGGGCAGCATCATCCGCTTTGAGGATGATGGCCCAACGATCAATGTCACCAAGGGTGGTGACGCGGCCGTTGTCCTCGCAACGCAAGATGCTGAAACCATCGGCGGAGCAAGCGACAGCGCGGCCAGCGCGGCCAATTTCGCCGGCGTCTTTGGCCTGACATCCACAAGCGGTGCCGACGGGGCCGCGACCCCGACGCTGAGCTATGCCTTGACCCTTGCCGTTGCCGCCGGAACCAATTCGGGACTGACGATCGGCGGAACTGCTATCAAGCTCTACAATGTAGGCGGAGTGATTGTGGGTTCGACTGCGCTCAGCGCACCTGCGAGCGCGACCGACGCTTCGGTTGTGTTCTCGCTTGGTGTCAATGGCAGTGGCGTCGTAACGCTGACGCAATATCAGCAGATTGACCATCCGATCGGAACCGATCCGACCGCAACGGAAGCGCCCTTTGCCGATCATTCAGTGTTGCTGGCCAATGGCCTTGTCAACCTGACCGCATCGTCGACGATCACCGATAATGACGGCGATACGGCAAGCGACAGCGAAACCATCGACCTCGGCGGCAATGTCCGTTTCGACGATCATGGTCCCTCAGTCAGCACGACGGGTGTTGTCCCCACCTTGACCGTCGATGAAACCACGCTGCTGACCGACGCTTCAGCCAGCTTTGCCGCGAATTTCACCGTGAACTACGGCGCCGATGGCGCAGGTTCGACCATTTATACGCTAGGGGCTGTCAGCGGAGCATCAGGCCTTGTCGACACAGCAACGGGCGAAGCGGTTCACCTGCGGGTCGTTGGCGGTGTCGTCGAAGGCTATTCTGTGACAACCAACCAGTTGGTCTTCACAGTAACCGTGAACGGCTCGGGAAGCGTCACACTCAACCAGCTTCGCGCCGTCGCGCATACACCGAATACGACCGCAGACCAGTCGACCGGTTTGACTGCAGCCAATCTGGTAACACTGACTGCCACCGCCACCGATTTCGACGGCGATACGGCCAAGCAGACGATCAATATCGGCGACAAGCTGATCTTCAAGGATGATGGTCCGGCGATCGACATTGCGGCATCGGGCACAACCTTGATCCTCGATGAATCGCTCGGCACGACAGGTTCGGTCCAGAATGAAGGCGGCCGCGTCAATAATGACGAGACGCTGGCCGGTGCCGCTGTGGGTGCCATCGGCTATGCTACTGGCTCGATCGTCAGCCTGGTATCGGCCAATGCCGGTGCTGATGGAGAGGCCTCGCGAGTCTATTCGCTGACCGTTAATAACGCGACGTCCGGGCTGGTCGATGCAGTGACCAACAGCAACATCGTTCTGGTTTCGGTCAATGCGACGACTGTTGAGGGCCGTGTGGGTAGTTCTGGCGGTGCGGTATCCTTCCGTATAACCGTCGATCCGGTGAACGGCACTGCGACGATCAACCAGTTCCGTGCTGTCGAACATAATGACAGCACCAACCATGATGAAAATGGTGGAAGCGAAGCGCTGATGAATTCGGGCGTGTTGTCGCTGGGTGTCACACTCACCGACCGCGACAATGATGCGGCGAACGATACCGTCGACATCTCGCAACTCTTCAAGTTCGAAGATGATGGTCCGTCGGCGGTTGCGGATGTCAAGGCTACTGTAGTTGTTGATCAGGATATCAACGCGGCCATGGTCCTCGATTTCAGCGGCAGCATCGACAATGACGAGTTGAGTGAAATGCTTAGCGCCGTGAAGGATGCTGCTTATGAGTTGTTCACCAACACCACGGGCACAGTAGTTATCAAACTGGTCATCTTCGGCACAGACTCGATAAGCTACCCGTTGATAAACAGCTATGATGCCTTTGTGACGCAATTAGACTTGCTAAACGGCCAATTGGCTGGCGGAACACGGCCAACAAGCATTTCCGGCGGTACAGACTATACCGATGCCATTCAGGAATTGATGAGCGTCTACACGCCCAGCCTGACTGCTAACAACCAAGTGTTTTTCCTGAGTGACGGGAATCCCAACGAGCAGACCGGGACCGGAGCACTTCTCAATGCAACGGCGACAGCATGGAACAATTTTGTCGATAACAATGGTATAAATGTGACTGCCATAGGTGTTGGCAATGGGATCGATACGGGACCGCTACAAGATATCGATGTTGATGGAACCGGAGTACCGATACTCGCAGAGAATTTCGACGATTTGATTGCGACTCTTATTCAGGCAGTTCAACCGCCGATTTCTGACAATGTGCTGACCAACGACGCCTTAGGAACGGACGGCGGTCGCGTGAGTTCCATCACGATCAACGGCATCACATATACATGGAATGGCGCAACAACGATTTCGGCCTCTAGCGGACCTGCTATTCCGGCTGGTACAACGATGACGGTGCCGACGCCGCTTGGCGGTCAAATGTTCTTCAATTTTGCGAGCGGAGCTTGGACCTATACACCCCCGGCAAATTACACCGGATCTTCGGATGAAGTATTTCAGTACAGTGTGGTCGATGGTGATGGAGACATCAGCCAGTCAACGCTTACAATAGATGTTGCTGCAGTTAGCGGCGGAAGCAATTTTGCGAAGAATGAGTATATATTTACCAATCAGGGGACGAACACCATTATTCCGGAAGGAGTGTTGCTGGCAAATGATGCTGCAGGAACAGCCATAACTGGAATCGCGAGTAGCAGCGGTGCGGCCAGCGTCGTACAAAGCGGAGGAAATGTTACGTTCAATGATACTGGTGCAGCCGGTGGATCATTCATCTACAACGCGGCTTCAGGCACCGCCTCCGATACAGCCTATGTTGCTATCAACAGAGCGCAGGCAGGTGAGGCGACGCTAGACGGAACTGGCGCGAGCGAAGTTCTGCTTGGTCGGGATGGCAGTACGGCAGATACATTGAACGGCAACGCCGGAAACGACAAACTATACGGCCTAGGTGGCGCTGATACATTGGTCGGCGGTGCTGGGGCCGATATGATGACTGGGGGCGCTGGTGCCGATACTTTTACGATTGCCAGTGGAAACACTGCCCTGACGATAAGCGGTAGTGGAAATAACGGGGTCGTAACTGGTTATGACGTTATCACTGACTTCGTCGTAGGAACCGATATCCTGAATCTCAATGGCACTCCTACCGCTGCCGCAAATACAACAGGTGTGAACGGAAATGATTCCGCGCTTACAGTTGGCGGAAGCACCATCAAATCGCATGCAATTTCGAACGGAATCATTACGTTTGACGACGCAAACACTTTCGGTTCGGCGCTCACCTTGAATACAGCCGGTGATCTGGCCGCTGCGGTTCAGTATTTGCGTGCGAATGACCTGGGCAGCAGCAACGTCACTGTAGCTTTCTCGGTCGGTGGCAGTACCTATATCTTCCAACAAACCAGCAATTCGAACAGTACGACCGGATCATCCGACATTCTTGTTCAGTTGCAAGGTGTTACGATTAGCAACCTTTCCACGCTGATCGGATCTACTGTTACGCCTGTTGTCCTCGATCTTGATGGTGACGGCGCGGAGTTCCTGTCGTCTACCGCTGGCGTTGCCTTTGACTATGCCGGTGACGGTAATCCAGAAAGCACCGCATGGGTCAGCGCTGACGATGGCCTGCTTGCCATTGACCGCAACGGCAACGGCCTGGTCGATGATGGTTCGGAAATCATCTTTGGCGGTAACGGCCTGACCGACCTTGAAGGTCTGGCAGCCAATTATGACAGCAACAAGGATGGCGTGCTGGATGCATCCGATGTCGATTTCGCCAAGTTCGGCGTGTGGCAGGATGCGAACAGCAATGGCGTCACCGATGCTGGCGAATTCCAAAGCCTGACCGATGCCGGCATCACCAGCGTCAAACTGGTGTCGGATGGCGTGGTCTACTCAGCTGCCGGTGGCGATGTTACCGTCCACGGCACATCAAGCTACACCAAGGCCGACGGTTCGACCGGATTGGTTGCCGATGCCAGCTTCGCAATCGGTGCTGCCCAGACGCAGCAGCGCGAGCAAGTTCAGGCCAATACCTTGGTGGCAGCTTCACTGGTCGCGCTGGCTGGGGCAGATATCCTGCTTCAGGATGCAGCAGCAGGGGCTGTTCGTGAAGGCCTGGTATCGCGCGAACTCGATGTCGATACTGTGTCGCAGGCTGCCAACCAGCCGTATCAAGCTGATGGCATTGAACAGCCGGCGCTGTCCGCACAGGATCTGCTGAAAGTCGAAACTGTCGAACTGGTGCAGCAAGACGACATGCCCACCACGCAATTGTGGGACGTCAATCGCTTCGACCAGCAGGAGCGCTTCGATATCGATCAGGCGGACTTCAATCAGGCTGCGGCTGAACCGATTGTCCATGATGCATTGTCGATGCTGTCGATGCCGGTTGAAATCGGCTCGATGGAAGCCTTGCTGATTGCCCACACGGCATCCGATGGCGCGGTAGAGGTGCAGACGGCGGCGTTGCAGGAAGTCATCGCCGATACGCTGAACGACAATGGCATCGACCATCTGCTTGATCAGCTGACCGGACCTGCCGATGGACCGTTGCTGGGTGCGAATGACGCATTTGGCGGCAACGAGGATTTCGCCGCTGCGCTGATCGACATGCCGGTCAACGCCGACTCATTCGCGCATTTCTCATCGATCACGGTTTCGGATCAGCTGCAGGAAATGGCGGCAAGTCACGCATAATTGGGGCAAAAAGTGCCGGATAAAATGGAGGACGTTAACATGAAGAAGCTGCTGTCCATAGGGGTTGGCCTGATAGCCGCTTGCGGGTGGAGTCAGGCTGCATCCGCACAGGAATCCGGTCTTGCAAGCATGGAAGTCGGGCAATTACGTCCCGAAGTTCAGCGTCGTTATGACGAGGCATTGGCGGCGACCCAGTCTCCCGAAATCCTATCTGCCACCGACAGCCGCCATATGTGGGCATCGGAAGCAAAGGCCTGGTGCGGCATTGCCTCCGGTTTCCTCAAAAACTCGATCCGCGATCCGGAAAGCCTTTCGCGTTGCGAACGCTTCCACGCTATGATGTCGATGCGCCCGGCCGATCCGGCACCGGTGGTTATACCGCCGCCACCCCCACCGCCGAGCACGGCCTGTGAATCTGCGCTGGCTGCAACCGTCTTCTTCGAATTTGATTCATCGGATCTTCCGGCAAATATCGATGAGACATTGTCGTTCACGAAACAGAATATGGCGCAGTGCCGCTGGAATCGTTTCTCGGTGGTGGGCCACACTGATCGCTCGGGCTCTGACAAATATAACAACGCATTGTCGATGCGTCGGGCTCAGGCCGTATCTGCCCGCATGCAATCGCTTGGCATTGCGGCATCGGCTTTGGCTGTTTCGGCCAAGGGCGAATCCGAACCAAAGGTCGAAACGCCCGATGGCGAACGTAATCCGACCAACCGCCGCGTCGAAGTGACAGCAGCGAACTGACAGGGAGAAGAACGATGAAAACACGCATTGCCCTTCTGTTCACGGCTTCGGTTGTGACGATCAACACGGGTTCACTGGCAGATGCCGACCTGGCCGGGCTTTTGGTCGCGACTTCGGTTAAGCCGGTTTCCGGCGCGACCGAAACAATGCCGGTGGTGGAAATCGCGCAAGCGGTGACTGTCAGCCAAATCAGCCCCGCACGCGTCGACCTTCCGGTCGAAGTGGGCAGCGCTGCCGTTGCAGCCTTGCCCGTCGTTGAAGCAACTGCTGTCGTTTTGGCGGCAGAGCCGGTCGCAGCAGCAACCGGAACGTCGGCAGTTATTGCCGACCTTGGTGCTGAACCTCTCTCAGCCGTATTGATGCCGGTCGAAACCAAATTTGAACTTGATGCTGCAGCCGTGCCTGCAGCCGGTTCGGTGTTGGCCGACATTTTGACGACCGAAAAGGTTGAAGCGGCTGCCATGCCCGTTTTGGTCGAAACCATAGCACCACAGCCTGCGGTGGACGTAGTTCCGCAGGTGTCTGAACCGGTTACTGCCGCATCGGCACCCGCTGCCCCCGCCTACATCTTCTTTGATGGTGCATCGGCAAATGCTGCAGCCCCCGTCGCGATGGCGGCATCTGGCGCGATGTACGGCTCGGAAAATGTCTCTCTGGAGCAGGCTATCTCGGCTGCGCTGGAAACAAACCCCGAAGTCAATCAAGCGATCATGAACAAGGAAGCGATCGAATTCGAACGCGAACAGGCACAGGGACTGTACCTGCCGCGCGTCGATATCGAAGCCTCCGCCGGTATCCGCCGTCTGGAAAACAATACGCGGCGCACGCTGGGTATTGCGGACAAGGAACTCTATCCGCTCGAAGCAGGTATCTTTGCCGAACAGACGATTGTCGATTTCGGTCGCCGCCACGGCGAACTGATGCGTCAGGCAGCGCGCACCGACGGTGCTGCTCTGCGGGTGGCGGAACGATCAGAAAATATCGCTTTGCTGGTCACACGCCAGTATCTCGACATCCTGCTGCAGCAACGCGTGGTTGCCGCCGCCGAGGACAATGTGACCTTCCACCGCAACCTTGTGGGGGATCTGGGTCAGGGCGTACAGCAGGGCTCGATCAGCATTGCCGATCAACAGCAGGCGCAAGAACGTTTGCAGGCGGCAATTGTGCGCAAGACCGAGGCTGAAGAAGCCCTCGTTAATGCACAAATCATGCTGCAGACGCTGACCGGCCTTTCGGTCAACAGCGTCACCGTGCCTGCCTCAAAGCGTGCCGCGGTTACACCGACCATCAATGATGCCATCGCGCAAGCGCGTCAGGAAAACCCCAAGGTGCTTGAGGCCATGGCAGATGTCGATGCGGCGCACGCCATGATCGAAAAGGCCAATGGCGATCTTTACCCGACCATCGGTGTCGAAGCCCGGGGCCGCGTGGGAGAGGATATTGACGGTTTCGCTGGCGAAACCAACGATGTGCAGGCTCGCGTCGTGCTGAAATGGAATGTTTTCGACGGCGGCATCAATCGTGCAAAATATCAGGAAATGGTACGTCGTGCGAGCGAGTCGCGTTTCCGCCTGCACGAATTGGTTCGCTATGCTGAAGAAGATGTCCGCAAGGCATGGAACAGCATGTCGACCCAGGACAAGGTCGGCCAGGAACTGGAAGTACAAAGCCGCGTCAGCGACGATTTGCTTCTGTCCTATCGCGAACAGTTCAACGTCGGCCGTCGCTCGCTGCTGGACGTGCTCGATGCCCAGAACACGCGTTATAATGTGCAGGTCCGGCTCGAGACGGCTCGTTTTGCCGAACAGTTCGCTGAATATCAGGTGCTGGCTGCGACCAATAATCTGCTTGAAACGCTGGGGCTAAGTGCACCGGCGGCGAGCGATGCCTATGCACGGGAAAAATATAATTATGGTCCATCTGACCCGGCGGAACTTAACCGCCGTCGCTATCCGCGCTAAGGTCAGGGAACGACGCTAGAACAGACCGGAACAGGCAGTGCAAATCGAACAATTATCTCCCGAAGCTTTAGCGCTTGCGGGCCAGACCGGGACGACCTCCGGCGATCCCCTGATCGCTGCGATCGCCCGGTTGGCACGCGAGTTCGAGCTGCCTGATCCCGGAATATTGCTGCAGGGCTTTGCTGTTAACAGCGACGGAACATTGCCGTTTCACCAGGCCGAAATCGCTGCAGAGCTTGTCGGACTACAATGCGATACGCTGCCCATGGGACGGCTGCCGACCAAGTCGCGTCAATTGCCCGCCTTAATCCGCACGCGCGATGGCGCTGCAATTATCTATGAAAGCAACAAGGATCAGTTGTTGCTCTGGACCCCCGGCACTGGGGAACCAGTCTGGACTGACGCCGAAGCTGTCGAGGCGGAATTTGCCGGACAGGCGCTGCATATTCTGGGCAATGCCAATCTGCGTCAAGGCGATGATGTCGGCAAAGTGGCTGCGCTGCGCGGACACTGGTTCTGGTCGGAACTCTACAAATTGCGTCGCGAATTTTATCCGGTTCTGTGGGCCGCGCTGCTGATCAATCTGTTGGCCTTTGCACTGCCGTTGTTCACGATGAATGTGTATGATCGAATCATTCCAAATCGTGCAATTTCAAGTCTTTGGGTGCTTGCTATCGGCGTGGTCTTGGCCTTTTCCGTGGAATTTGCGCTGCGCATGGCGCGCGCCGGATTGCTTGACGAACTGGGTCGAAAGCTCGATCTGAAACTGTCGGAAAAGATCTTCGGAAAGCTCGTCAATATCCCGCTTGCGGAACGTGCCGGTGATACCGGTCGCCTGTCGCGGCGGGTTTCCGAATATGAAATCGTCCGCGATTTTTTTGCCTCGACCACCATCACCTTGCTGGTCGATTTCATCTTCATGATCGTCTTTGTCGCCATGATTGCGATCCTTGCAGGTTGGCTGGCGGTCATTCCGGTGGTGATTATCGGTGCAATGATCGCAGCGGGCATGGTGTTGCAGCGCAAGATGACGGCTGCTGCCATCGATGCCCAGCATGATGCGGGCCTGCAAAACTCGTTGCTGGTCGAAAGCATTGCAGGTGCCGAAACGCTGAAGGCCTGTGCTGCAGAGGGCCGTATCGTTGGTCGCTGGCGCAATGTTGCGAGCATGAGTGCGCAAACGCAGGAGCGCTTGCGCCGGTTGAGCGCGATTTCGGTTACGCTCGCCAGCCTATGCCAACAGATTACCAGCATCGCCTTGGTCATCGGCGGCTTTTACCTGTTCGATTCGGGTACGATTTCGATGGGTGCCATCATTGCCATCGTGATGCTGGCCGGTCGCTCGCTGAGTCCCGCTGGCCAATTGGCTTTCTTGATAACGCGTGGACGTCAGGCTCTGACCGTGCTCGACAGCATCGAAAAACTGATGCTGAGCGGAGACGAGCGGACGGCAGGCAGCCAAAGCGTTGTGCCGCAGGTGCGCGAAGGGCTTATCCGGGTAGAGGATATGAGCTTTAGCTATCCCGGTGCGGCTCAGCCGGCACTCGCTGAAATCAATCTGAACATCAAACCGGGTGAAAAAGTCGCCATTATTGGTCGGGTGGCTTCGGGCAAATCGACATTGGGACGGGTGCTGTGCGGGTTGTACTTCCCCGATGGCGGCTCGGTCCAGGTCGATGGCCTCGACAATCGCCAGTTCCGGCCCGCCGATTTACGCAGCCAGTTGCGTTTTGTCGGGCAGGATGCCGAACTGTTCGGGGGTTCGATCAAGGACAATCTCTTGCTGGCGGCACCCAGAGCGGATGATGCCCAGCTAATTGCGGCATTGCGCCGTGTCGGGGCGGACGAATTTCTTGGTCGTGACGCGGGTGGTTTTGACCGGCTGGCAGGGGAGCGTGGCCGTAGTCTTTCTGGCGGACAGCGTTCCTTCCTGTTGCTGGCACGGTCGCTCGCAACCCCTTCCAAACTGCTTTTCCTCGATGAGCCGACCGGAGCAATGGATAGCGCGACCGAAAAGCTCTTTATCGAAAAATTAGGGGCAGCTCTTTACCCGGATCAGACCCTTATTGTGTCAACACACAGGCAGGCGATCCTATCATTGTGCGACAGGCTGATCGTGATGGATGGCGGCCGGATTATCGCGGATGGCCCGCGTGAAAAGATCATGGCGCAGGCCGCTGCGCAGGGGGCAGCGACATGATGCACGATTTTCCCGATACCGGCGAACTGATCGTCGTCGAACGTGTCGAACACGACCCGGTGTACACCAAGAGCTCGACCTTGCCTTGGGTCATTGCAGTGCTGGTGGGTTTTGGCCTGCTGTTCGCGACCATCATCCCCCGCGTCGACTTTACCGAAATGGGCGAGATGGCACGCGCATGGACCGGAAGTGGACAGAGAAGCGAACCCAAGAAGCTGGCTCCTGAAATGCAGGCGCTGCTCAACGAAACGCTGGCCGGCAAGCCCGCGCTTGCCGAAGAAGGCATGGCAGCCGAGCAGCTGAACGAGGCGATGCCGGTGTCAACCCTCCCGGTTGAAGCCGCGCGGCCATTCGTGATGCCTTATGACTCCATTCCGATTGCAGACCGGGCGCTGCGTTGCCTGACACAGGCGGTCTACTACGAAGCCGGGTTTGAGCCGATGGAGGGCCGTCATGCCGTCGCGCAGGTCATTCTCAACCGTATGCGCCACCCGGCCTATCCGAATTCGGTTTGCGGCGTGGTCTATCAGGGCAGCTCGCGCCCCGGATGCCAGTTCAGCTTCACCTGTGATGGCTCGCTCTATCGTGCGCCTGATCCCAAGGCCTGGGCCGTCGCCCGCGATGTCGCTCTGCAGGCACTGTCGGGCAAGGTTACATCAGCGGTGGGCATGGCCACGCACTATCACGCCAATTATGTGTCGCCTTATTGGGCGCCCAAGCTGACCAAGATCAACAAGATTGGCGCGCATATCTTCTATCGCTGGCCGGGCAGCTGGGGTCGCCCAGGGGCCTTTACCGATGGCTATTCGGGCAAGGAATTCATTCCGGCCCTGTCGAGCCTGGCCAATATCAACGCAGGCAAGCTGGGCGTGGATGGTGAGGAACTGCTTGAAGAGGCTGCAACGGGTCCTGCTGCACTGCCGCCTGATCCGACCGACCGTCGGGCTGAGAATGACCTTGGTGGACGCATGGACGTCAGCAAGGGTTGGAAACTGACCATTCCGTCGCCGACCGAAAGCCGTGGGGCCTATGAACGGGCACAAATGTCGCAAGGCACAACGGCCGCGCCCGCAACAGTCGCAGGTGCTACCCCATGAAGATTGTCAAATGGTACCGCCGGTTGAATGCAGGTGAACGGGTTATCTTTTTCAGCGGACTTGGCCTTTCGCTCTTCCTGATCTGGGCGAGCCTTGCCGAGGTTGATGAGGTTGCGCGCGGGCAGGGTCGGGTCATCCCATCTTCCAAGGTACAGTTGATCCAGGCATCGGAGCCTTCGACCATCGCCAATATTCTTGTCCGGTCGGGGCAGAGCGTCCGCAAGGGCCAGTTGTTGGTGCGGCTCGACGATACCACATCGTCGTCCGAGCTTGGGCAGCTTCAAGAAGAAAATCAACGCCTTGCCGGCCGCGCTGCGCGTCTGGGCAGCGAAGGCGGCCTCGCTGGTGCCGGTGAATGTCAGGGGCAGGGCTGTGAAGATGAGCGGCGCCTGCAACAGGTTCGGCAGTCTGCGCTGGGCAGCCGCACAGCTGCGCTCAATGCCGCCGTTGAACAACGCCGCCGCGACATGCAGGAAGCGCAGGCGACGGTAAATTCGCTGCAGTCCAGCCTGAAGCTGGCGCAGGATCAGGTGGAAATGCTGCGCCCGCTCGCGCAGAAAAACATCGTTCCGCAAACCGAGTTGATGTCCGCGCAACGCGAAATGGTCGACATTCAGGGTCGATTGGCTGCTGCCCGAGAGGGCGTGTCGCGCGCCGCAGCGGGCATACGTGAAGCGCAGGCGCAGGTATCCGAAGCCCGGCTGCAATTTGCGCAGGATGCCCTGAATGAACGCAGCCAGATCAACACCAAGATTGCCGTCAACCAGCAAACTATCCGGGGCGCGCAAGGGCGTGTCGATCGTTCGGAAATCCGCTCGCCGGTCAACGGCGTGGTCAATGACGTACAGGTCAACACGATTGGCGGCTTCGTCAATCCGGGCGAAAAAATTATGCAGGTCGTGCCCATGGGCGACAAGCTGCTGATCGAAGCGCGGATTTCGCCAAGCGATATTGCATTCATCAAGGTTGGCGATCGCGCCAACGTAAAAGTTACTGCCTATGATTTCTCGATCTATGGCGGGCTCAGCGGACGGGTCGCACAAGTCTCCGCTGATAGCATCTATGACGAGGTGGAACGGCAAGCCTATTTCACCGTCGTCATCGAAACCGATCGCTCCTATCTGGCTGTCGGCAAGAAGCGGTTGCCCATCACACCAGGCATGATCTGCGATGTAGAGGTGATGACCGGACGGAAATCCGTCCTCAGTTACCTATTGAAACCGGTACTGAAAGCGCGGTCGCAGGCATTGACGGAACGCTGAGCGCAGCAATCGACGCGATCGGGGCTGGCGTCTGCATTGGCGCTGGTGTCGGCAGGGGCGTCGGTTGGGGTTCGGCCGCCGCCATGGCATAGCCGTGCAGCCATTTGCCATTATTGGCAAAGGACATGATCGGCCGGTAATCATGCGCCAGACGGCCATCGAGCAGCCTGTCGGTTGAATTGTCGAGAATGACAGGGCCATCCTCCAACTGCACGACAAGCACGGCATGGTCCGCATTGCGCACCAGGTCGCGCGCCACGACAAGGATCATCCGTTCACGGTCGATGCCCATTGCGGCGAGCATATCCATTTTGAGGATGGCAAAATCTTCGCAATCGCCCTTGCGGCGGCGCATGGTCTCGCGCGAGGACGCCCAGAAATCATTTTGGCGGTAGAGCATTATATCGTCGGTATAACTGATCTGGCCGTTCACCCAGCTGTTGATCGCCTCAACCTGCTGGCGCGGCGTGTCGCTCGCGCTGGCTCCCGTATGCGGAATATAGCGCTTCAACCCGCGTGCTGACCCGGCACGGCTGACCTTGCTCCATTGCTGGTCAAAGGGCGTGCGAAGAATGGCAAGACGCAGGCTGCCAAGGATCATGCGGCCATCGCTGACATTTGGCCGGTTCAAAGCCATTGCGGGCGGTTGCACGCAATTTTCCAGCGGCCCTTCTACCGGCGCAAATTCTGCAGGCTGCGATGCCACAGGTGCCAGTTCGGCGGGTGCAGATTGCGTCGCCAGTGATGACACTGCCATCGGTGCTGCGGGTGCTGCCCCTGACTGCGCGAGGCGAATCCGATCGAGGCTGCTCAATCCTCCGCCCAAGATGGCGGCTGATTTGCTGTAACTCGCCGGTGCTGCTGCTGGGGCGAGGCGGTTTATCGAGGCCAATCGCACCGGTGCGCAATTTTGCGGCGCAATAGGCGATGCAACGGCAGCGACGACCGGCGTGGCCTGTACCACCACCTCAGCCGGCTCTGCGTCCGCTTTCGCCTCTTCCGGTACGGCCGTTTCAGCCAATGCCGGCGTCGACAATAGCGCTGCACCAGCCAGCCCACCGAGCCAGCGGGTCCGCCACATACGTGTGTTCGAGGTGCGAAGCCATTGCGACATGGCTCCTCATCTGACAGCAAAACCCCTAATTCCGGTTTCGCGCTCTGGTTAACGCGAAATAACCATAATCGCCGCCCTGACAGCATTAGCGCCGTCAACGCAACGTCTGGTTCGAAGACAGAAAATGTGGCGGAGACGGAGGGATTCAATTTCGATTGTAATTAAATGATTTTTTGGACTCGAATCGGCGCAGCCATAATATCTGCAATAATTCATACTTTGATCGCGGGCGGTTTCCGCCGCACCTTAGCGGACTGGGCTTCCACTCAAAACCTTCGTAAAAACTGGATAAAATTCTCATTTGTCGTTCAATGCCATATACTTAGCCGTGAAAGACATTGCTGGTAGCACTACGGAAGGAGCGCGACGGTGGCCGCTAACTTTTCTGACTTTTGACAACGCTCTGCGAACTTTTGAAGCCCACCGCACATTTCGATTGTTCACAATCAGCAGGTATGTCGGAGGTAATCAGACATGCAAGTAGGCCATGCATCCTTCGTTTCAGCTTGATGGCCGTCTCCGATTGTGAATTTTATGACTTTGAACTTCTTTGTTTCTAAATCACTGCGTCTGTTCGGACAGTGCCTTCCGCAATTGCGCACGCATGGCCGTCAAGTCTTCGGTTGAAGAGTTGCGCAGGATTCCCTTTTTGCAAAGTCGGGCAGATGTTCCCCCGGATCGCCATTTTCAGGAAAACATAATGGTCGAAATTGGCGCGCCAGGCACGGCGTTGCTCTGCGGGCAACTGGCGTATCGCCATGATGGCGTGCAACATCGCATCCCAGGGCGAGCCACCTTCCTTTGGCGCATCATTCCACCAATAGTTGATCAAAATGTTCAGCGCATCGAGCGCCTCTACATGATGATACCATTGATAGGGGATGAAGAGCGCGTCGCCGGGTTCGAGTTCGGCAATCATGGCACAGGACATGGCGTCGGCGAACCGGGGGTAACGGTCCAGATCGGGCTCCGGTCGAAAGTGGACCATGCTGATCGGTACCCTTTGCGCGACATGCAACGGACCCATATAGAGGTTGCTGATCTGCTCCGGCGGGAAAAGGGTGAAGCAGCGATGCCCGGCAACATTACAGGCAATATTGTCGAGTGGATCATTATGCGTCGCAACCTTGGCGCGATTGCCGATCCATACGCGCGGCGAGACCTCCGGGGAAAGTAGCGGACGCAGTGTGGTCGCCCAGAAAGCCGGTGAAATGGCTGTCGATATCGAGGCTTTGGATAGCAATGACAGGCGGGTTGGGTGCGGTTGATGCAGCCTCCAACGCTGTGATGATTTCCCCGAACGGCGCCTGGCGTTTGCTGTAGGTAAAGGCTTTCATATCGGGGCGATAATGCAGGATGCCATTGCTTTCCGGAGGGGCCAGGGCAAACTCCACCGAGCTCGTAATGGCCCGCTCGGCCAGAAAATGCGCGGCGTGGAAAGGAGATTTCGAGGTCTCTGACACGATCGGCCAATGCCGTACAAGTCCGCGAAGAAGCGCGGGCTCGCCTTGTGGCCTGATAGCTGTAGCGAAGATCTCGGGCGTTACATCATCCCAGATGCGAATCTGTTTCACCGCGATATTCTCCCTTGTCGAAAGAGGTCGCGAGCTACGCGCTTTCATTTGAACTTGGCAATGCCTATTGCGATGGATCATGGAATGTCAGCCCAAAATAGATGTACGACACATCGGCGAAGAGGGGCATGCCGTTGTGGTTGTCGACAATTTTGCGCGCTATCCCGAACGCTGGCGCGCGGATGCCTTGCAGGCAGATTATCAGCCTTTGGGTGACTATTACCCCGGTCGACGTGCGCATGTGCACCAAGCCTATTTCGCGGATGTCGGGCCGCTGCTCGGTACAATTTTTCGCAACGTTTTTGGTTGTCAGGAGAAGATGTCGGTCGATCGCGCGCTTTATTCGGTGGTCAGCACGCCGCCCGAACGATTAAGCCTCGTGACGTGACCCCCTGATTTTCCTCCAGTCTTGATTAGAGTCCGGCCCTAACAGAAGGACGGATGAGATGAAGAGAACGAGGTTTTCAGAAGAGCAGATCATCGGCGTGCTGAAGGAGGCTGAGGCGGGCGCGCGAAGACCGCAGATCTGGCGAGGCGGCACGGTGTATCCGAAGCGACGTTCTACAAGTGGAAGTCGAAGTATGGCGGGCTGGAGGTATCCGAGGCACGGCGGCTGGGAGGGAGCTTGAGAGCGAGAACGCGAAGCTCAAGCGACTGCTGGCGGACACGATGCTGGACAACGTGGCGTTGAAGGATCTCCTGGCAAAAAGTTCTGACGCCCGCCGCCATGCGGGAAGCTGTAGCTCATCTCCGGGCATGCCACGGGATGAGCGAACGGCGGGCGTGCCGTGTCCTCGATGCCGATCGCAAGAGTGTGCGTTACCGTTCCACCCGGGACGATGATGCCCGTCTGCGTGAGAAGCTGCGCGAGCTGGCCAACCAGCGGCGGCGGTTCGGCTATCGCCGTCTGCACATCCTGCTGCGCCGGGAGGGCGTGATGATCAACCGCAAGAAGACCCAACGTATCTACCAGGAGGAGGGGCTGGCAGTCAGGCGGCGGCGCAGCCGCAGGAGGGCCGTAGGGACCAGAGCGCCTGCTCCGGTGCTGGCGCTGCCGAACCAGCGCTGGAGCCTGGACTTCGTGCATGACCAGATGGCGTCGGGGCGCCGGTTCCGCGTGCTCAACGTGGTCGATGACGACGAGGGAGTGCCGGCAGCGGTGCCGGACACCTCGATCTCGGGCCGCCGCGTCGTGCGCGAACTGACCCAGCTGATCGAACAGCGCGGCAAGCCTGGCATGATCGTCAGCGATAATGGCACGGAACTCACGAGCAATGCCGTCCTCGCATGGTGCGGTCAGATCGGCGTCGAGTGGCATTACATCGCACCGGGCAAGCCGATGCAGAATGGCTACGTCGAGAGCTTTAACGGCCGTATGCGCGACGAGCTGCTCAACGAGACGCTGTTCCTGAGCCTGGCCCATGCCCGGGTCGAGATCGCGGCCTGGGTCGATGACTACAACCGGGAGCGACCGCACTCGTCTCTTGGCTACGCAACCCCGGCGGCGTTCGCCGCCGAATGGATAAGCAATGGCCTGCTTCGCTACGCCCTTCGGGCTCCGCTACGCAGCCCATTGCTTCAACCGCGCTCATGCGCAACAAAGCGGCTCGGCTCTAATCCCAGCTGGAGGAAAGCTGGGGGTCACGTCACTCGCTCAACGGGAGCCACATATTGACAACAGCGCGGGGGACCGCTTCGCGATGGTGCATTATCTGTCGCATCAGGACTATGGAGGGACGGCGTTTTACCGGCACAAAGCAACCGGATTTGAGGCAATCACGCCCGACCGGCATCGCGCCTTCCTTGATCGACTGGAACAGGAGTTTGCCGAAAATGGCGAGCCTGAAGCAGGATATATTGCGGGTGACACTCCACTTTTTGCTCAAATTAGCAGCGTTGAACATGCCTATAATCGGGCAGTCATTTATGCAGGCAATTTGCTGCATTGCTCGATGACCCGCAACGATGTCCATCATCCCGACGATGCGGAAAAAGGGCGACTTACGATTGCCGCCTTCATGCTTGCCCGCTAATCAATAGTCGCGCATTATTAAGGCCAATCGTGAAATTGGCACATGCGCCGGGGGGTTGGGCGGATTGACGAAAAAGCCGACAATTGATGATGTCGCAGCACGCGCCGGAGTGGCGCGGACGACGGTTTCGCGTGTGCTCAACAACAGCCCTAATGTGCGTGACGAAGTCCGCGAAAAAGTACGGGCCGCCATGGAAGGGCTCGGTTATCAGGTCAACGTGCAGGCGCGTTATCTGGCCAGCGGTAGCAGCAGGCAACTGGCGCTGGTTCACGCGACCGATCTCGATGTCGAACCGAACAGCTATGATCACTCGGGCCTGGAATTGGGGGCGATGCGGGCGTGCGCGGACCTCGGATATGTTCTCGTCACCCACACGGCCAATCCGGCAAAGCCCGAAGATCGCGCCCGGATCCGCAGGCTGGCCGAAAGTGGCAGCTATGACGGTGTCATCCTGACGCCACCCTATTCTGACGATGTCGAACTGGTCGAAAGTCTGCGCGAACTGGAATTCCCTCTCGTACTGATATCTGCCGGTCCTGAGGCTAGCAAACATGCGGCATCGGTCGGGATAGACGATCGCAAGGCGGGTATAGAGCTGGGCCAGTTTCTCATGCGCGAAGGGCATAAAAGCTTTGCCTATATCGATGGTCCGACGGATCATATTTCGGCGGGTTTGCGCCTCGAAGGTTTTATGAAGGCGGTGGCCGATGCGGGCCTTGATGCTGGTGCCGTCAAAGTACTCAAGAGGCAATTTCACCTTCCGGGCAGGGGTCGAACTCTCGGCCCAAGCGCTGCTGGCAACCGCGGCCATCGGCCTTGGTCTGTGCGAATGACGATATGGCGGCAGGTGCGCTGTTCAGTGCACACAGGCTAGGGCTAAGCATTCCTGCCGATGTTTCGATTACAGGTTTTGACGATACGCCGGTATCGGAGATCGTGTGGCCACCCTTAACCACGGTGCACCAGCCATTGCGCCAAATTGGCGCGAAGGCTGTCGAACTTCTCGTTGGCACGATTCAGAACAAGCATGACCCAGCTGACACCTTCGGCGGAATTTATGTGCCATTCCAACTGGTCGAAAGGGCTTCGACAGCCCCGCGTTAGCAAATTGCATACATATGCATTTGGAAGCGCTTCCAATTTTCGATTGACTTGATGCGATACGCTGCCATGTTGCAATGGAAGCGCTTCCATGCACAGGACCGGGGAACATCACCGACCGGCAAAGGAGTGCTTTTGGATAGGATCCTCAGAGGTTTAGCCTCTGGCCTGGGAGGGATACAGAATGAAATTACGTGAATCGGGTCGTTCGAATCGGCTGCTCAACCTTGGACTGAAAGCGTCTGCGGTGGCGATGGCTGTGTCGATTTCGACAGTTGGCTATGCACAGGATGCGGCGGATGCATCGGACGAAGCGGTAGTCGAGGAAGAAGGTGAGATCATTGTCACCGGCTTGCGTTACGGCTTGGCAACCTCGATCAACACCAAGCGTGAAGAGCTTTCGATTGTTGAAGCTGTGTCCGCCGAAGACATCGGGAAGCTGCCCGACGTGTCGATCGCGGAATCGATTGCCCGGCTTCCCGGCCTGACGGCGCAGCGCGTCAATGGACGTGCGCAGGTTATCTCGATCCGCGGACTTGCACCGGATTTCTCGACAACGCTGCTCAACGGGCGCCAACAGGCAAGCTCGGGGGACAATCGCGCGGTTGAATTTGACCAATATCCCTCGGAACTGCTGTCGAGCGTGGTCGTCTACAAGACCCCAGATGCCAGCATTTCGGGCATGGGCCTTGCTGGTACCGCTGACTTGCGCACCGTACGTCCGCTCGAATTCGGACGGCGGGCTTTTGCGGTCAACCTGCGCGGCGAAGTCAATTCGGGAAGCAAGCTGAATTCCGACGTCCGCAATTATGGCGGCCGCTTCAGCGCATCTTATATCGACCAGAATGAAGCTGGGACGCTCGGCTGGGCGGTGGGCTTTGCGCATCTCGACGCGCCGTCGCAAAACCGCCACTACAAGGCTTATAATTACGAAACATTCTGCTGCGGACAGGAAAACCGGATCACGCCTGCAGCTGCACGCAGTTCATCCTTCCTGACCGGTCAGGAAATCTTTGCTTACTCGCGTTTGAACAAGCGCGATGCAGCTATCGGTATCCTTGAGTGGCAGCCGGATGACCGGACCCATGTGACGGCTGACCTTTATTATTCGACCTTCAAACAGCGCGAAACGATGCGCGGTGCGCAATGGTTTTCGAATGTCTGGGCCGACAATCAGACTTTTGCGAATGTGACCACAACGGATGTTGGCGGAACCAGCGTCGGCGTTACCGGTAGCAATACCGGCGTCGCTCCAATAATCCGCAACGATTACAATACGCGCAAGGACGACCTCTTTTCGGCTGGCCTGAATGGAGAGTTTGACATGACCGACCGGCTGAGCTTTTTGGCCGACCTGTCCTATTCGCGGAACAAGCGTGATGAGAGCATCACCGACACCTATGCCCGTCTTGGTTGCTGCGTGACCTCTGCCACCCAGAACAATAACCGCACATTTGATACCATCGGGTGGGATATCAACGGATTGCTCAACGGGCAGTTCCCAACCTATTCCGAAGGTCTCAACTATGCCGACGCGTCACGCGTTTCTCTGGGTGATCGCGCGCCATGGGGCGGTTGGGGCCATGACGGTCAGACCAAGGAACCGCATGTCAAGGAAGAGGTCTATTCAATCGACCTCGGCTTCCAATATGATCTCGATGGCTTTTTCGACAGCATCGATGCTGGCTTGAACTTTACCAGCCGCGACAAGAACAAGCGGGTCGACGAATATGACCTGATGCTCAAAAACGGGCGCTTGCAGACATTGGTCGGCTCCGACTTCCTCGTGTCGCCGACATCGCTCGGTTATGCTGGCTTTGGCGAGGTTCTTTCGGTCAACCTGCGTGATGCCATCCCGCAATATTATGACCGCATCACCTTCATCAACAACGATACCTATGACAAAGCCTGGGGTATCAATGAAGAAGTCCTGACCTTCCGCGCGAAGGCTACGATCAATTCCGGCAATCTGCGCGGCAATATCGGTGTCCAGGTGGTCAACCAGCGGCAATCTTCCAGCGGCAGTGCGATTAACCAGACGCAATCGCCGACGCAAGTTGTCGCGGTGAACAAGAGCAAGAGCTACACCGATGTCTTGCCCAGCCTGAACCTGGTTTACGATCTGGGTGGTGGCCATCGTCTGCGTTTTGCCGCAGCGAAGGTGCTTGCGC
This sequence comes from Sphingomonadales bacterium, assembly GCA_016707885.1. GTDB lineage: Bacteria > Pseudomonadota > Alphaproteobacteria > Sphingomonadales > Sphingomonadaceae > Sphingorhabdus_B. The sequence goes on along the minus strand of JADJGU010000004.1, from coordinate 123,930 downwards.
GGCCACGTATGGATGAAATGCGGGCCAACTTCACGCCCAGCTTTGGCAATCCTTGCGGCGGCAGCCCGCCATGCGTCCCCGGCCAAACTGTGAACCCGTGGTCCGCCAGCGGTGGCAATCCGGATCTCGAACCGTGGCGCGCAAAAGCTGTCGACCTTGCCTATGAATGGTATCTCGGCAAGGCGAGCTACATCAGCATTGCCGGTTTCTACAAGGATCTGGACAATTACATCTATACCCAACGGCAGCAGTTCGACTTTACTGGCCTGCCTCTGCCGCCGACCGCATCGAACATTCCGGCAGGCGTGATTATCAGCCCGATCGGGCAGATCAACCAGCCTGCAAATGGCAAGGGTGGATCGATCAAGGGTATCGAAATCAGCGCCGCGCTGGAATTCGGCAAACTGACGTCAGCGCTGGATGGTTTCGGTTTCATTGGAAGCTATTCCTATACCAAATCGAACCTGCGTCCGACGGCCAGCACCAATCCGACAACCGTACAGGCAACGCGAATCCCGGGGCTTTCTGGAACGGTGTACAACCTGACCGGCTATTTCGAAAAATGGGGTTTCCAGGCGCGTGCCAGCTATCGTTACCGCTCGGCATTTAAGGGTGAAGGTCACGCAACTGTTCGCGGTGCGCGGCTTGACCGGAAATCCTCGCCGACGATCAGCTGGATGCACAGGTCGGCTATACCTTCCAGGAAGGCTCGTCGCTCGCTGGTCTGGGCGTGTTGCTGCAGGTCAACAACCTGACAGACTCGCCTTACCGCACGCGGCTTGGCGTAGATGGTGGCGGCCCACGGACGACGGATGGATCGTTCCTGCCCGAAACCTACGAAAAATATGGGCGGCAGTTCCTCTTCGGTATCAACTACCGCTTCTGAGAAATGCCAGGGCCGGGTGTGTTTGCATTCGGCCCCGGTACGAAACGCATAAGAGAGTCTCTCCTCCTTACCTTCCGGCGCGATGGCTTTGGGTCGCACATCGCGCCGGTATTTTTTGGCAATGGAGGAATGTTGAATGAAAAAGGGTGTGCCAAGTGACTAAGGAAAGCCTGCTTCGTTTCGCACTAGCCGGTAGATTGGGTGTGGTATTGCTGGGTGGTATGGTTGCTTCGGGGCTCAGCGCCAAAGCTTCGGTCGATTGGCCTGTTCTTACCCATCCCGTCGCAAAAGACGCCGCGATGGAGGCTCGTATATCCGAAATCGTGGCAGGCATGAACTTGCGGCAGAAAATCGGACAGATGACGCAAGCCGATATCCGCTCGGTCACGCCCGATCAGGTGCGCGAACATTATCTCGGCTCGATCCTCAACGGTGGTGGCGCATGGCCGAGTGGGAAAAAGCAGGCGACAGTAGCGGACTGGGTCGCGCTGGCTGATGCGCATTACAAGGCATCGATGGCAACCGACATGAAGGTGAAAATCCCCGTCATCTGGGGAACCGATGCGGTGCACGGCCACAACAATGTCTTCAAGACCACGTTGTTCCCGCACAATATCGGCCTTGGTGCGGCGCACGATCCCAAATTGGTCGGTCGCATCGCGCATCTCACCGCCAAGCAAGTGCGCGCAACAGGCATTACGTGGGCGTTCGCGCCAACGGTTGCAGTCGTGCAAAATCCGCGTTGGGGGCGGACCTACGAAAGCTATTCTTCGGACCCCACGCTCGTCCAGCAATATGCGGTCGAATTTGTCAGAGGCATGCAGGGAATCTGACCGGGTCCGATACAACCATTGCTTCGGTGAAGCACTTTCTGGGTGATGGGGGCACCTATCTGGGTAAGGACCAGGGTGAAACGCGGACCACGCGCGAGCAGCTGATCCGTACCCACGCTCTTGGCTACTTCGGCGCGCTTGAAGGCGGCGTCCAGACCGTGATGATTTCCTATAGCAGCTGGACCGACACTGGTGTCGGCAAGCCTCATGGAAAGATGCATGGCAACCGTGAACTCATCACTGATGTCCTCAAGGGCAAGCTCGGCTTTGATGGCATCGTGGTATCGGACTGGAATGCGATCGAACAGGTCGCCGGCTGCACGCGCACACATTGCCCGCAGGCGATCAACGCCGGAATCGACATGATCATGGTGCCTGACGACTGGAAGCAGTTCATCGAGGAAACCATCGCCGATGTTGAAAAGGGCGTCATACCGATGAGCCGTATCGACGATGCCGTGACCCGCATCCTGCGCGTCAAGATGCGTAGCGGGTTGTTCGACCGGTCGCCGATACCGGCTGCGAGCGCGGAGGCGGACATGGCGAGCGATGCGGCACGCGCGACTGCTCGTGAGGCGGTTTCGAAATCGTTGGTGCTGCTCAAAAACAACGCCCGTTCGCCGCTGCCGCTGAAGCGCAACGCCAAAATCCTGCTCGTCGGCAAGGGCGCGGACAAGGTGACCGCGCAGCTTGGCGGCTGGTCGCTGACGTGGCAGGGCGATGAGACCGACGACAATGACTATCCACTGGCCGACGACATGCTGTCGGCGCTGCAAAAGGCAGTCAGTGACGGTGGCAAAGTCGACTTTAGTGCTGATGCCATCGGTATCGATGTGAAGAGCTATGACGCGGTTGTCGTGGTCCACGCAGAGAAGCCCTATGCAGAAATGAAGGGGGATATCAGCTACCCAGCATCGCTCCGCCATTCTGAACGCTATCCGGAAGATTATGCCACGCTGGAACGCGTGTCGGGCAAAGGCGTACCGGTGGTGTCGGTGCTGTTTTCGGGGCGTCCGGTATATGCAAATGACCTGATCAATATGTCCGATACCTTTATCGCGGCTTGGTTGCCTGGAACCGAAGGGCAGGGCGTCACGGATGTACTGTTCGGCGGCGCAAAGGATTTTCAAGGTAAATTGCCTTTTGACTGGCCGAGGGCTTCCTGCCCGGAAACGGCAAGAAAACCCGTCCTGTTTCGTCGCGGCTATGGCCTGAAACTTGCCAAGAAATCGAATTTGGGCCGTCTGCCCGAGGACGGGGTTGAAACCTGCCCGGCATTGGCCGAATAATCCCGACGGAGCAGAGAGGACTTTCAACAATGTCGGGTCGATTGAAGACAATATTGATCGTCGGAGGTGGCTCTTCCGGCTGGATGGCGGCAGCGTTGCTGTCGCATCTGTTCCAGGGCCTCTACAAAATCCGGTTGGTCGAATCCGAGGATATCGGCACCGTCGGTGTTGGTGAAGCAACGATCCCGGCGATCAAGAAATTCAACGAACTGCTCGAGCTGGACGAAGCGCATTTTATGCGGCTGACGCAGGGCACATTCAAACTGGGCATCCAGTTTAATAACTGGGATCATATTGGCTCCAGCTATATCCATGGCTTTGGCGTAATCGGCCAAGATCTGGGCTGGCTGCGCTGTCACCAATATTGGCTCAAAATGAAGCTGATGGGCGAAGCATCGGATTTTGCCAATTTCTCGATCAATACGGCCGCTTGCGCGACCAACAAGTTCATGACTGCAAGGCCGGATATGGCGGATTCTCCGATAGCCCATATCGCACATGCCTATCATTTCGATGCTGGTCTTTATGCCCAATATCTTCGGAAATATTCCGAAGACCGCGGCGTTATCCGTACCGAAGGTAAGATCACTGATGTTTCGCTGCGCACGAAGGACGGTTTTGTCGAGGCCGTCACGCTCGAAAGCGGCGAACGCATCGAGGCTGACCTGTTCATCGATTGCTCGGGTTTCCGCAGCCTGATCAGCGAACAAGCCCTGCAAACCGGCTATGAAGACTGGACGCACTGGCTGCCATGCGACCGCGCGTTGGCCGTGCCCTGTGCCCGATCAGACAATTTCACGCCTTACACAAAAGCCACCGCGCATGGCGCCGGCTGGCAATGGCGTATTCCTTTGCAGCATCGCACCGGCAACGGGCATGTTTATTCGAGCCAGTATATGGACGAGGCCGAGGCAGAGCGCATCCTGCTTTCAAATCTTGATGGTGAGCAGCTCGCAGAGCCGAACCGCATCCGTTTCACTACCGGCAAGCGCAAAAAGGTGTGGAACAAGAATTGCGTGGCGGTCGGGCTGGCCGCAGGATTTCTCGAGCCGCTTGAATCAACCTCGCTTTTCCTGATTCAGTCGTCGCTGGTCCGATTGATCCGGCTATTCCCCGATGGCGGCTTCGACCAAGCCAATATCGATGAATTCAATCGCCAGACAGACTTCGAATATGAGCGGGTGCGCGACTTTATCATCCTCCACTACAAGGCGACCAAGCGCGACGACACGCCCTTCTGGCGCTATTGCCGCGACATGGAAGTGCCCGCGACGCTTCAGCGCAAGATAAAGCTTTTCCGCGCCAATGGGCGCATCTTCCGTGAAGACGAGGAACTGTTCAGCGAAGAAAGCTGGATCCAAGTGATGCTGGGGCAGAGCATCATCCCCGAAGGCTATGACCCGCTGGTCGATGTGAAAAGCGAGGCACAGATTGCCCAGTTTCTGGGCAACATCGAAAATGTGATCGGAAAATGTGTCGACGTCATGCCTAGCCATGCCGACTTTGTCGCCAAATATTGCGATGTAAAGGCGGCGATGTGAGCTCATCCTTTCGTAATGGCTGCTTGTTGGCGGCCATGCTTTCGGTTGCCTGTGCTGCGCAGGCGAAAACGCCCGTCGTTCAAGGTTGGCTGACCAGCGCGGATGGCAGCCAGCGTTTGGCTCCGATGGCTGACATAAAAACGGTTACATTGCCCGCAGGCCAGCAGGCCGACATCATAGTCGACCCCAAAACCCGATACCAGCGGATGGCCGGCTTTGGCGCCTCGATTACCGATGCGACTGCTTGGCTGATCCAGACCCGGATGTCCGAGAAAGCGCGCAACGACCTGTTGCGCGAATTGTTCAGTGTGCGTGATAGCATTGGTTTCAGCGTCACGCGCATTACCGTTGGCGCATCGGATTTCTCGCAAAGCCATTACACCTATGCTGATACTCCGGGAAATCCTGTGGCGGACATTACGCCTGCACGCGCGCACCTGATTCCCACGCTCAAGGCGATACGGAAAATCAATCCGCGTCTTCAGGTGATCGCAACGCCGTGGAGTGCACCAGCATGGATGAAAACGAGCAACAGCCTGATCAAGGGCCGGTTGAAACCCGAAAATTATGGTAGCTTTGCACGCTATCTTGTCAGTTACACGCAGGCGATGCGCAAGGCTGGCACACCGGTCGACATTTTAACGATCCAGAACGAACCGCACTTCGAACCGGAGAATTATCCGGGCATGCGAGTGGAGCCTGCCGAACGAGCCGAATTTATTGCCAACCACCTCGGCCCGCTGATGCGGCGAACACTGCCGGGCACGAAGCTGCTCGACTGGGATCATAATTGGGACCAACCCGAAAGCCCGGCAGCGGTGCTGTCCGATGCAAAGGCCTCGGCCTTTGTCGACGGCGTGGCGTGGCACTGTTATGCAGGGGACGTCGCAGCGCAGTCGGTCGTGCGCGATCGTTTTCCGTCCAAGGAAGTCTGGTTCACCGAATGTGCCAGCGGCAACTGGAGCGGCGATTGGAGCAAGTCGTTCAACTGGGCCATGCGCCAACTGATCATCGGCACGACGCGCAACTGGGCCAGAGGCGTGGTGATGTGGAACCTCGCTCTCGATGAAAAGCACGGCCCGCATTTAGGCGGCTGTGGTGATTGCCGGGGGTTGGTCACGATCAACTCGATCAGCGGTGAAGTAACGCGTGAGCCCGAATATTACGCCTTCGCCCATGCCAGCAAATTTGTCCCTGTCGGAGCAGTCCGTATCGCCAGCAATAGCAGCAACAAGGCTATCGAAAGTGTAGCCTTCCAGAAGGGTGCCAAGGGACCAATCACATTGATAGTGTTGAATGGCGCGGGCATGGAACGAAGCTTGTCGTTCGACGTCGGCGGAAAGAAATTTGCTGCAACCATGCCTGCTGGATCGGTTGCAACTTACAAATTGCTCCCGCAATAAGGGCGGGGGAGGCCGAAATGAAAGACTATATTTCGGGGATATCAGCGGCTTTCATTTCAGTCACCACGCTATTCTTTGCCTGGGGCTTCATCACCTCAAACAATGACCCGCTGATTGCCTCGCTCAAAGCCAGTTTCCATCTCAGCTATACCGAAGCGCTGATGACGCAGCTCGTCTTCTTCGCCGCTTATGGCTTCATGTCCTTTCCTGCAGCCGCGCTGCTGAATCGAGTTGGCTCGGTACGATCAATATTGCTGGCACTGACGACCATGATCATCGGCTGCCTGCTGGTGCAGTTCATCGTCCGCTACCAGGACTACTCCTTGATCTTGGCCGCCTTATTCGTTTTGGGGATCGGTATTACCACCTTGCAGGTTGCAGCCAATCCGCTTGCGGCAGCGCTAGGCCCACCTGAAAGCAGCCATTTCCGGCTGACATTCGCCCAGGCGTTCAACTCGCTTGGTGTGGTGCTGGGTGTCAATTTTGGTTCGAAAGTCATGCTGGGCGAGGAGGTGCTCAAATCAGGTCACGCACCGATCACCAATGCTGCGGACCGCATTTTGGCGTTGCAGGCTGTGTCACATGCCTTTCTGATCATAGCGGCGTTGCTGGCGGGGCTAATGGCCTTCATCTGGTTTTCGCGAAGGCGGATCAGCGATGCAGCGGACGGCGTCGCAGACGCGGGAGGAGGGTCGGTTCTAGACGCGTTGAAATCGCGTTGGGCTTTATTCGGGTCGGTTGCAATCGGACTATATGTCGGGGCTGAAGTGTCGATCGGCAGCATCATGATCAATTTTCTCAACCAGCCCGAGATCATGGACCTGCCACTCGAAACCGCAGGTTTCTATCTCGCCAACATCTATTGGATGGGTGCCTTGATCGGGCGTTTTGTCGGCTCCTATTTGCTCACCCGGCTTGCCGCACCCAAATTGTTGATGACGGCGGCCGGATTTGCTTCCTTGCTCTGTTTGACGGTTGCATTCAGCGGTGGGCCGATGGCGGGTTACGCCGCATTGTCCGTTGGATTGTTCAATTCGATCATGTTTCCGACGATTTTCACTATTACGCTTGAGAGAGGGCGTGTCACAGGCTTCGACCTCGGGTCTTTTATGTGTTGCAATCGTTGGCGGTGCGATTTTGCCCTATGTGGTCGGGCAGATGGCAGATCAATCAAGCCTGACCCTATCGTTCACCATTCCTATGACGGCCTATGCCGTGATTGCGATTTTCGGGCTGCTGTCACAACGCGCGAAAGTCTATCATGTCGATGGCGCAAGCGCCCCTGTGGAACATTGATATTATGCAGTCCAGGCCATCACGACGTGCGATCATTGCCGGGGCGGCAGCGGCGACACTTGTGCCTGTTGTGGCGAAAGCAGCCGAGCCCGGACGAGATGATGCTGCCATGGTAACCGACTGGCCATGGCTGGGCAGGTACGCGAAAGACAATGCGCGGCTACATTCGGAGGGCATGCAGATCGATATCGTCTTCATCGGCGATTCCATCACCGAATTGTGGAAGCACAGGCGACCCGGTTTCTTCAGCCCGAAACGGATCAATCGTGGGATTGGTGGCCAGACTTCGCCGCAAATATTATTGCGGATGATGTCAGATGTCATCGCCCACGGTCCTAGAATAGTTCACATTCTCGCAGGCACCAACGATGTAGCCAGCAACACCGGCCCGATTGCCGAGGATACCACGGTCGCAAACATTGTCGCGATGGTTCAATTGGCAAAGGCCAATGGCATCCGGCCGGTGGTCGGGACAATCCCGCCTGCCGCGCAATTTTTCTGGCGTCCCGAGATTGATCCGGTTGGCAAGATTCGAGCGATCAATCGGAAGCTGCAAATGTCCAGCAAATCCAACCGCTTCACATTGGTCGACTATTATGACGCCCTTGCCAACGCCGAGGGAGCCCTTCCGGTTACACTAGGGGCGGATGGGGTGCATCCAAATGCTTCCGGCTATGAACGGATGGAGAAGGCCCTTGTCGATAAAGTAAGCGCATTTCGACCGGCATAATTTGCAGACCGTATTGAATGGTAATGCTGCTTTTCGCAGAGCCGTTGTCAATTTTTCCTGGTCATTCGGCAACCCGTAAATTTGCGGGAAGAAGGAAAATAAAGCAGAGCGACGACCGGAAAATGGTCTGACGGAACACGGCTATTTTCGTGCTGCGCAACCACGCCTTGCGCGCGGACTGAAATGCCCGGACTGACGAATATATGATCGATCAGCTTCCCCGAAGTCGGGAAGGGGTTGAATGCGTTGAAGCTGATAGCAGGGCCAAAGTTTCGCTCTGCCGCTGCAGCCCTGGTGTTCATCAACATAGCGTGTCCGCTGATTTCGCGCGACAGTTGGGCAACCGATTCCTCGGTATCGTCAGCGTTAAAGTCGCCCAGCAGAATGACCTGTTCGCCCGCTATCCGATTTCGGGAAATCCATTCGAGTATCTGGGCTCCGCTTTTCTGGCGGGCGATCAACCCCAAATGGTCCCAATGCGAATTAATCACCAGCAGCTTGGCCTTGTCGCTGCGCCTTGTCAGATGGGCCCAAGTTGCAACCCGCTTGTAGGCCGCGTCCCATCCCAACGACGGCACATTCGGCGTAGGTGACAGCCAGAATGTTCCGCTTGTCTCGATCTTGAACATTTTTCGGTCAATGATGAGAGGTGAGGCTTCTCCTGCATATTTCCCGTCATCCCTCCCTGCTCCGATAAAGTCATAGTCAGCAAGAACCGCTTTCAGGTCGTCTTGCTGATTGGGCAGGACTTCCTGCAGTCCCAGAATATGGGGGCGCATTGTGACGATCTGTCCGAACAGAAGATGTTTGCGTTTAGCCCAGCTGTTATCGCCGTCTGCTTGTGTATCGAGGCGGATATTATATGTCATTGCCAGCAGCGCAGGCTCGCACGATCTGGTTCTATCAAATGAAGCAGCGGGTGCCGCATTAGGCAGCAAAAGGCTGAACGCTAAGATCATCAGAAAACGCATCAATTATCCTTGTCGATCGAAAGTGGCACCAAAAATGGTAGCGCTTCCAAGGCAATCATAATAGCGCAATCTGATGCGCACCAACGGAGTGTTGAACGATAATCGTGAGATGAAAAACGTAACAACCGTCAGCAACATTGATCTCAAAATTTTTCAGGATATTCGTTCGGCCTGCCAACCTGTAGTGATGCGTGGCTTTGTTGCAGACTGGCCAATTGTAGCCGCCGCTCAACAGGGTGACGAAATGCTGGTCGCTTCGGTTGCTGCCAATGCCTCAGACGCGCCCCTAACTTATGCATTGGGCGAACCCGAGATCGAATAACGATTCCACTACACTCATGATGTGCAGCACCTGAACTTCGTGCGGAAACAGACGACATTGCGATCATTCTTGGAACTGCTGCTGGCAGAAAAGCTGTCACCGACCGGTTATGCGCTTGCGGCCCAGGGTGTCGCTCTGCACAATTGCCTGCCCGGCTTTTCTCATGTGCACGCCATGCCCTTGTTCCCCGACACGGTTTTGCCCCGCATGTGGATCTGCGATGCAGTCAAAGTTGCGACGCATAATGATGATGAACTCGAAAACATTGCCTGCGTTGCACCGGGCCGCCGACAGTTCATTCTGTTTTCGCCGGAAGCTGTGGCCGACCTGTATATGGGGCCATTTGGGTAAATCCGGGCGGCACACCGACCAGCATGGTTCATGTGACTGCGCCTGACCATCAACGTTATCCACGTTATGGCCGCGCACTGGAGGGCGCCCAAGTTGCGGACCTTGGGCCAGGCGATGCGCTCTACATACCTTATCAAGGGTATCATCACGTCGAAGCGCTCGATCCAATTAACATATTGGTGAATTACTGGTGGGATCCCGTCCGGCAGGACCCGGGCTCGCCATGAGATGCGCTGCTTCACGGCATCATTGCCTATCGTGGCCTGCCATTCGACCAGCGGCGCGCGTGGAAGGCGGCCTTTGACCATTATGTGTTCTTGCAAAATGGAGATCCCGGTGCGCACTTGCCGCCAGAGGCAAGGGGTGTGTTGGGTCAGGAATCGGGGAAAGATATCGCGCAGTTCAAACAGGATTTATGCGCCAATCTTGATCCCGAAGGGCGAGGCAAGGTCTGCCCATTTAGATGAACAGCGGCCAGCGGCAGGGGAAAACGCCAATGTTGATATTTCGCATAGTGATGCTCTGGCATTTGTGCTCAGTCTGACTGATGCCGGAATTGCGTAGCCAGGTCCTTTTGACCAAGAGATCAGACTGTATGGCATAGAAGTTGAGGTCTACCCGCCAACCGGTTGTGAAACACTGCTTGTGGATGTTGTCCAGCCACTCCCCTGAAAAACGCCCAGTTCGAGCAGAGCTGTACACTTCAGATGGTTTGCATAGGAACTGTGGCGGCTGTTCTAGCAGGATAAAGATGATCGGGCAGGTTCTATCCCGCTCGAAACAAGTCAAAGCGTAAAGTTGCTGAACGGCGGCTAGAGTTCCAACACTCAGAATCCAAACATTTTGGCTCGATCGACCTGGGGGACTTTGCCTGCCGCGCTGCCCACGCACTAACCCTAGTAACAACATCATTCGACGCTATAAATTGCGGACCTGCTGGCGCTATAATTTTGGCTAGCACTTTCGATGAGTCTCCCCGCTTTTGCAATTTTGCGGTCAAAGCGCGGGTCTTTTCCAAAATTTTGCAAAGCGCGATGACATAGTTCATCGCCGTCAGAGCAGTTCACGAACTGGGTAGGGCTTCGTATTCCTAAGCATTCAGCAGCTCGCCCGCGTTCGCGGCGCATTGTGAACAGTCAGGAAATGGCGGAGACGGAGGGATTCGAACCCTCGGTACCGGATTTACCAGTACGACGGTTTAGCAAACCGTTGGTTTCAGCCACTCACCCACGTCTCCTGCGCGATTGGCGTCGGGGGCGTATAGCGAGCATGCAACGGGGCCGCAATGCCTATTCCACCCATATCGCTAAGTGAAATTTGACTCGTTTGGGCGCGAAAGCGACTCGACTCATCGCCCGTTCATTGTGCGCGCCCTAAGCGGGCCGTTAGCCTTTCACGTGAATATGGAGGATTGCGACTTATGACTGGCCTTTCCCTGCGAAAATTCGGGAGCCGTCTGGCGCTTATTTTTGCCGCGCTGTCGCTGACGGCGATTCCCGTTAGCGCGCAAATCCAGACCGTCGATCCCAATGACGCGATCGATGCAGACCTTGGCACGCCACCCAAAGTTGAAACGCCAACTGCCACTGACATTCCCACCGATCCGCCAATCGAGGGCGATACGACGGTTGCGCCGGGCATGGAAAGCACCGCGACCCCGACCGCAACTCCACCAGCGGGAGATCAATCGACCTATCAGGAAGATGACCTTATCGGTGCGGCAGAGGGCGTATTCGGCAAAGGTGCGCAGGGCCTGGGCAATCTGATCGAGGATATTCTTAAAAAGCAGGGCAGGCCCAACGGCTATATTGTCGGCCGAGAGGGTGGTGGCGCGCTGGTTGTGGGTCTGCGCTATGGCTCGGGCACGTTGCACCACAAGGTTGAGGGCGAGAAACCGGTTTACTGGACCGGCCCTTCGATTGGTTTCGACGCGGGTGCCAATGCGGGTAGCACCTTTGTGCTGGTCTATAATCTTTACGATACCGAAGATCTGTACCGCCGCTTCCCTTCGGGTGAGGGCGTCGCCTATCTGGTGGGCGGGTTCAACGCCAGCTATCTGCGGCGTGGAGACATTGTGCTGATCCCGATCCGCGTGGGTGCGGGACTGCGGCTTGGGGCCAATGTCGGCTATATGAAGTTTTCCAAGAAGCAGCGCTGGCTGCCATTTTAAGCCCCCGGTCGCACCAAACAGGGGCTAAATGGGCGTCCTTCGGGACGCCCTTTTTTTTGCCCGTTGTCCGGCGCCGATCCGCTCCCCCACCCGGCCTCCTATAGCATATCCTGTTTGGGAGGCTGGGTGGGGGAGAGGGCTGGTGCCGTACTAATCTAGCGTGCGCGGACTTCTTCCATACGCTTCAGATAGCGTGCGAGGACATCGATCTCGAGGTTGACCGCGCGACCCTCTGCCAGTTCGGCCAGCGTGGTGACGTCCCAAGTGTGCGGTATGATGTTGAGCGTGAAATGCGCGCGGCCATCATTCGCGTCGGTCACGCTGTTTACGGTCAATGAAACCCCGTCGACGGTGATCAGCCCTTCTCAGCAATATAAGGCGTTAACGCAGCAGGGGCAGCGATTGTCACCTTATGCGGATCGCCAATGGGTTCGACAGACAACACTTCGCCGACCCCATCGACATGGCCGGTCACAATATGCCCGCCCAGTTCGTCGCCCACCTTGAGCGCGCGTTCAAGGTTGAGGCGGCGGCCTTGCGTCCACATACCGCCTGCGGTCTTGCTGAGGGTTTCCCCAGAAGCATCGACTGCAAACCAGTCCACGCCCTTATCGACCACGGTCAGGCAGCAGCCCGAACAGGCAATTGACGCGCCCATATCGACCCCGCCCATGTCGTAGCCGCAACTAATGACAAGCCGCAGGTCGCCGCGTTGCTCGGCGGTGGTGATGGTTCCGATGTCGGTGACTATGCCTGTGAACATGGGATGGCCTCGTAGACTTCAAAGCGGTTGTTGCCAAGCATCCGCGTATCTGCAAATCGCCATTGGCCATGCGCCTCGGTCAGATCGGTGAGGCCTATGTCGCCAAGGCAGGGCTTGCCACCGCCTATCAGGATCGGCGCGCGGTAGAGCATCAGCCGGTCAACCAACCCCGCGCGCAGGAATGCGCTCGCGGTCTGCGCGCCGCCTTCGACGATCAGGCTGTTGCAATCGAGCGAGGCGATATCTTGCGGCGTGCGGAGGGCTTCCCAGCCTGCGGGCGCGTCACCGCTGCCTAGCATGATGCGGCGCGGAGTGCGCGCCTCCAGACCAGGCAGGCGGACATCGAGCCGTGGCGTATCTGCGCGCACCGTTCCCGCACCGACCATGATGGCATCGCATCGCGCGCGCTCAAGATGCGCGTGCGCGCGCGCGGCATCGCCGGTGATCCAGCGGCTGCTACCATCGGCCATCGCGATGCAGCCGTCGAGCGAGGTCGCCAGCTTGAGCGTAACATGCGGGCGGCCTTTGATGATGCGGCTAATGAAACCGGCCAGACCGGCGCGTGCTTCGGCCGTCATCGCATCGCGTTCGACCATAATGCCCGCAGCTTCGAGCCGGTCAAAACCCTTGCCTGCGGTGCGGGGATCGGGGTCAGTCAGCGCGCCGACGACTCGCGCGGGCTTGGCGGCGATCAGGCTGTCGGTGCAAGCTGGTCCACGCGCGCTTTCATGCGCACAAGGTTCAAGGCTGACATAGATTGTCGCGCCTGCCGCAGCGCTTCCCGCCTGCTTCAGCGCGACCGCTTCTGCATGCGGGCGGCCACCGGCTTGTGTCCAACCGCGCCCGATGACGACGCCATCCTTGACGATGATACAGCCGACCGAGGGGTTGTTACCCGTTAGCCCCTTGCCGCGCTCGGCAAGGGCAATCGCGGCGGAAAGCCAGCGCCGGTCTTCGCCAGAAACTTTGGCTACGACGGCTATCTCGACGCTCCCACTCGGGCAGCGATGTTTGCCTCGGCCTTGGCGCGGCGTTCGGCCTCGTCCTTTTGCGCTTCTGCATCGAGAGTCTCGACATCCATGCCGACGGCGCTGCCCAAGGCCTTATAGGCTTCGCGCTCGCGGGCGCGCATCGCATCCTTTTTCTTCTGATATTCGCGGATTGCGGCAAGGCTCTCCTCTACGGAGCGGTCGGCCGGCCAGCTTTCGAAATAGGTGACGGTCGGCGGCGGCGGGGTCGCCTTGTCCTTCGCGTCGAAATAGAACATCGTAATGATCGTCGCGGTTGGCACACAGGCGAGCAACAAGATCAGCAACCGCCCCCCGCGCTGTTCGCGCATATAGCCGAACAGGTCGGCCATGCCGCCTTTAACAGATGCGTCTTTGAAGAAACTCATACGGCCTGTGTAGGGATTGCAGCCCATGAATTCCAGTGGGCAAGTTCCCCTCCCGCATAGAGGGAGAGGAACTATCGCGCATCAATCAATCGTGAAGCGCACGCTCAGCGTCTGCCAATCCTCGACCGCGACATCGCCGCGGGTGGCTGGCGTAAAGCGCCATGCCTTCAAGGCTTGTTTGACCGTCGCTTTGCCGAAATCGGGATGGGTCGCACGAACGACCTGTGCCTCGCGTACCCGCCCGTCAGTGCCAATCAGAACGCGGACGGTGGCGCTGCCCTCGATCTCGCGTTGCAGCAGGTTGGACGGATAGTCTGGCTGGAAATCGTGGGCAAAGCGCGGATCACGACTGGCCGGTTTGAAGATTGCGGGCGGGTCGGGCGGCGGATCTTTGATCAGGGTTTCACCGGTGCCGCTGCCGCCCGCCAGCACCGTGCCTTTGGTTTCATCTTGGCCAGTGCGCATGTCGACCGGGTCTTTGGGAATGTCCTTGATCACCGGCTCGGGCACATAGATCGGGTCGAGCGGCTTGGTATCGGTATCCTGCTGTTTCTCGTCCTGTTTGGGGGGCAGAGGTTCGACAGGGATGCTTCGGCCCTCGAACGGATCGCGCTCGATCTTCTCGACAATCACTGGCGACAGCGCGACCGCCAATATGATGCTGCCATTCAACCCGATGGCGAGCGCCATGCTCGTGGGGTTGGCGCGTCTGTTTTCGCTTGCGTAACTCATTGCAGCTCCTCTCCTGCAGCTATTACGGCTACCGGCCCGGAGCGAATGCGAATCAGCCGATCCGGGCCGATAGTCACGAGTTAATGATACAACATAACATTTTGGCGTCAATAGGATACCGTGGCGGAAATCGGTGCTCCGCTACACGCCTATCGGCTCAGCTTTTGATCGCGCAGATGACGCCCGACGAACTCACCACGCCCAAAATCTCGGGATCCTGCAGCGCCTTGGTACGCTTGACGAATTCCTCGATGGTAATCTGGCTCGCCTTTTTGCTTTGCAATTTCTTCAGGCCATTAAGCTTGTTGAGCTGGAACAGCGACAGCCGGTCCACCATGCGGTCGGCCATGCAGCCCGCTATCGGCTTGGAGAGCCCGGCATCGGTCAATGCCGTACGGATGCGCGTTTCGGGGGTGGCGCAACCTGAAAGGGCCAGCGCCGCTACCGGAACGAGCAGCGCCCGCTTCATACGCCATGTTCCTTCGCGCGCTCGACGCATTCGACGATGATGCGCTTGGCTTCGTCGACATCGCCCCAGCCGTTGAGCTTGGCCCATTTGCCGGGCTCAAGGTCTTTATAGTGGGTGAAGAAATGCTCGATCTGCTGCAGCACGATCGGCGGCATGTCCTTATAGGTCACGACATCGGCATAATAAGGAAAAGTCTTGTTGACGGGCACGCAGAGCAGTTTTTCGTCGCCGCCTGCGTCGTCTTCCATCATCAATACGCCGACCGGGCGGCACTTGACCACCGCACCCGCAACAATCGGCGAACGCGCAACGACCAGCGCATCGAGCGGATCGCCATCTTCACCCAGCGTGTGCGGTACGAAGCCGTAATTGGCCGGATAGCGCATCGGCGTGTGGAGGAAACGGTCGACGAACAGCGCGCCGCTCGCCTTGTCGAATTCATATTTCACCGGCTCGCCGCCGATGGGCACTTCGATGAGGACGTTGAGGCTTTCGGGCGGATTGTCGCCGGCAGGGATAAGGTCGATACGCATGGGAGTTAGCCTTTATGGTTGTTTTGCGCGGCCCCTAGTCGAATATTGCGGCTTACGGAAGGCTGAATAGGGGCCTATTCCCCCTTATCACAAAACCCGCTAGGGAGCCGCGCATCATGGCGAAGATTCAAACCCCCCAGCCCGTGCGCGGCACACAGGATATGTATGGCGAAACCGAGGAACGGTTTGCGCATGTCGTCTCCACCTTTGAACGCGTGCGGCGGCTTTATGGTTTCAAGGGGCTGCAACTGCCCGTGATAGAGCCGACCGCGGTTTTCGCGCGTTCGCTGGGCGAGGCGACCGATGTCGTGTCGAAGGAAATGTACACTTTCGAGGATCGCGGCGGGGATTCGATCACGCTGCGCCCTGAATTTACCGCAGGCATCGCCCGCGCTTACCTCACCAATGGCTGGCAGCAGCATGCACCGATGAAGGTGACCGCGCACGGCCCGCTGTTCCGCTATGAACGCCCGCAAAAGGGGCGCTATCGCCAGTTCCACCAGATCGACGCTGAAATCATTGGCGCGGCGGAACCGGCGGCGGATGTCGAACTGCTGGTGATGGCGGATCAGCTGCTGCACGAACTGGGCATTAAGGAAGGCGTGACGCTGGAACTCAACACGCTGGGCGATGCGGCAAGCCGTGATGCCTGGCGCGCGGCGCTGATCACCTATTTTAACGATCACAGGCAAGTGCTGTCCGAAGACAGCCTGTCGCGGCTGGAGAAAAACCCGCTGCGCATCCTCGACAGCAAGGATCCCGACGATCGCGGCGTCGCGCATGCCGCGCCCAAGATCGACGAATTTTTGAGCGGCGAAGCACAGGACTTTTTCGGCGCAGTGACGGCGGGACTGGATGCCGCAGGCGTCGCCTGGACGCGCAATGCCAAGCTGGTGCGCGGCCTCGATTATTACCGCCACACCGCGTTCGAATTCACCACCGACCGTTTGGGCGCGCAAGGCACCGTGCTAGGCGGCGGGCGCTATGACGGGCTGATCGAGAATCTGGGCGGCCCTGCCACGCCTGCGGTGGGTTGGGCGGCCGGGATTGAGCGGTTGGCGATGTTGATTGATGAACCGTCAGTCCATCAACTGGACGCGATGATTGTTCTCGAAAATGACGATGGTCTGCATCATGCAATTGCGTTGCTGAAAAAACTGCGTTTAGCAGGAATTTCAGCCGACATGATTGCGACTGGTTCGCCGAAAAAGCGATATGACAAGGCTGTAAGGCATGACCCTGCGGCAATCCTGCGCGTGAATGAAAATGGCTATTACGGCTTGTCAGCCGAGGGAGAAAATCCGCGCTTACTCGAATTTCTCAAAACGCTTGCATGACCGCCATCTCCCCCCAACGCATCGCGCAGATTGAGGCGCGTTTTGCCGAGCTTGAGGCGCGGATGGCGTCTGGCACGCTCGAGGGCGATGCTTTTGTGCAGGCGTCGAAGGAGTATTCGGAGATTGAACCGGTGGCCAAAGCCGCTGCCGACCTGCGCGGCTTGCGCGATGAACTGGCCGGGCTGGAGGAAATGCTCGCCGGGGATGATGCCGATTTGAAGGCGATGGCAGGTGAGGAAATCGATGCCGTGCGCGCGCGGATCGAAACCGCCGAACATGATCTTGCCATCCTCCTCCTCCCCCGCGATGTTGCCGACCAGCGTTCGGCGATGCTCGAAATCCGTGCTGGCACCGGCGGGGATGAGGCGGCGTTGTTCGCAGGCGACCTCTATCGCATGTATGAACGCTATGCAGCAGCGCAGGGCTGGAAGGTCGAACCGATTTCAATGAGCGCCTCCGACGTGGGCGGGTTCAAGGAAATTGTCGCAGGCGTGTCTGGTGCGGGTGTGTTCGCCAAGCTGAAATTCGAAAGCGGTGTGCACCGGGTGCAGCGCGTGCCGGTCACTGAAAGCGGCGGGCGCATCCATACCAGCGCGGCGACCGTCGCGGTGCTGCCCGAGCCGACCGAGGTCGATGTCCATATCGAGGACAAGGATCTGAAGATCGACGTCTATCGTGCCTCTGGCGCAGGCGGGCAGCATGTGAACACCACCGATAGCGCGGTGCGTATCACGCACGCGCCGACCGGCATCGTCGTCACCTGCCAGGATGGCCGCAGCCAGCACAAGAATAAGGAAAAGGCGATGCAGGTTCTGCGCGCCCGCATCTACGAAAAGGAACGCGAGGAAGCACAGGGGGCAGAGGCCGAGGCGCGCAAAGCCATGGTTGGCTCGGGTGACCGCAGCGAGCGCATCCGCACCTATAATTTCCCCCAAGGCCGCGTCACCGACCACCGTATCAACCTGACGCTGCACAAGCTTCCCGAGATTCTCGAGGGTGGTGGTTTGGCCGAGATGGTTGACGCGCTGATATCCGAGGACCAGTCTGCGCGACTGGCGGGGATGGACGCCGGTTAAGTCATGATGGCATTAAGCAGAACCGTAGTGCTGAGCCTGTCGAAGCACGTCCAGCCGACAAGCGCCCTTCGACAGGCTCAGGGCTACGGTGATTTTTGACCGCAAAAGAAGAGTGCGACGATGAAATTATACCAGTCAGTTGGCCCCAATCCCCGTGTTGTCCTCTTCTACCTTGCCGAAAAAGGTCTTCAGATAGACCGCGTCCTGGTTGACATTATGGGCGGTGAAAACCGGCGGGGCGAATGGCTGAAAAAGCATCCGCGCGGCGGCATTCCGGTGCTTGAGCTAGACGATGGCAGCCTGATTTCCGAAGCCACGGTGATCTGCGATTATCTCGACGAACGCTTTCCCGAAAAGCCTTTGGTCGGTGCGACGCCCGAGGCGCGCGCCGCAGTGCGTTCCGCGATCCGCCATATCGATTACAGCATTGGCAGTCCGATGATGAACGGCTTCCGTAGCGCCGAAGGACTGCCGATGTTCGAGAACCGCATGCTGTGCGTTCCCGAAGCGGCGCCGGGCAACAAGGCCTATGCGCAGGACGGCTTGCGGCAAGCGGATGCGCTTTTGGCAACGCAGCCCTTTGTAGCAGGCGATGCGTTCACTCTTGCTGACATATCGCTGTTTTGCTGGGTCGAATTTGGCGCAATGGTGGGGCAGCCGATCCCCGACGATGCGACCCATCTCAAGGCATGGCGAGACAAGATTGCGGCGATGCCCTCTGCGATCGCCAGCGCGGACGCGAAACAGGGTTTGGCTGCCTGAGCTGAAATCATATTTTTGGGAAGAAGTGCCGGGACGGGTTGGTGCGAGACCAGATAAGCAACCAACCCGTCCATGGCGTGTGGGTGTTGAACATCTATCCTAATGCAGTGCTCGTGCCAATTTACAGTGAGCTATATAATACAATGGGTTAGATAGTTTTCGTGTCGTTAACATTTCGACCATTGTAAAAATCGCCGACAATTTGACTTCATTCAAGTTTCGCCATTCGTGGCTGGCCGGATGTCGTTCGTCGAAGTCTATGTTTACAACCGTAATCGAATGGATTACGGCTGTAGTCGAAAATTGAATCACATAGGTAAGGTGTCCCTGAATGCCCGAACGCATAAGCGAAGCTGAACTGGCGGTGATGGAAGTACTGTGGAACGAGGCCCCACTCACCGCGACCGATGTCGCCGGACGGGTTGCGCGCCAGCGTGAATGGTCTTTGGCAACAGTAAAAACCCTGCTCTCGCGCCTTGTCGCGAAAGAAGCAATTAGCCACCATCTGGATGGCCGCCGCTTCCTCTATTCGCCGCTGGTCGAACGCGAAACCTATGTCACGCGCGAATCGCGCCGCCTAGTCGACCGCTTTTTCGGGGGCAAGCTGATGCCGCTAGTCGCGCACCTAGCCGAGCAAAAAAGCCTGAGCGACGACGACATTGCCGAAATCGAAAAGCTGCTGAGGGAGATGCAATCATGACGGAGTGGCTGAGCGGTACATTGCTGGCGACCAGCGCGCTGCTGTTGCTGGTACTTTTGATCCGGACCCCGGTTGCCCGCCATTTTGGCGCGGGGACAGCCTATTTCCTTTGGGCACTGCCCGCCGCCCGGCTGTTCATGCCGACGCTGACCAAAGAAGTAGCAGCACCTGTGCTGCCTGCTGAATTGGCAGGTATGGACGGTATACGCGATGCGGCGTTAACTGCAGCAATCGACGGCGGACAAGGCGCCGCTGCCATTGCTACATCGACCATCGACTGGACCGTGATCGGGCTGACCTTATGGCTGGGCGGTGCGGCTTTGCTCTTCATCGTGCAGATGTACCGCTACACCGCCTTGCGCGAAGAATTGCTATCCGATTCGGTCGAAATCGACCGGATTGAGGGTATCCGCATCATTCAGACCGATCGCATAGGTGGCCCGCTTGCCTTTGGCCTGCTACGCCGTTTTGTTGCGGTGCCACGCGATTTCACGCACACATTTTCGCCCCGCGAACGCGAACTCGCACTGGCGCATGAACTTGCACATCATCGTGCCGGCGACCTGTTTGCGAATATGGCGGCATTCATCGTCTTGTGCCTGATGTGGTTCAACCCGCTCGCATGGATGGCTTGGAGCGCCTTTCGCTTTGACCAAGAGGCCGCCTGCGACGCCCGCGTCGTTGCGGGTGCCGATGCCTCCACCCGGCAAAGTTATGGCCGCGCCTTAGCGCGCACCGCGACCGAGGGGCTGCCCGCCTTTGCAATGGCGTTAAACAGCCCGCGCACCCTGATTCAAAGATTGAGGAGACTGATGATGAACGAGACCAGCAAAGGTCGCCGGTTAACTGGCAAGCTGGCGATCTTGGCGGCGGCAGCTGTTACCCTGCCACTAACTGCGACCGTGGTTCCCGTATTCGCCGAAGATGACTCCGCACCTGCAGACGCCGACGCGGAAAAGAAGGTTGAAGTGCGCAAGCACAAGGTGATCATCGTAAAGAACACAGATGGTAAGGATGTTTCGGTCGATATTTCAGGGGATGCCGAAACGCCGTTTGTCAAAAAAATCGAAAAGGACGGCAAGACGATCATCCTGCGTTCGAACAAGGAAATGAGCGAAGCAGATGTTGCCAAGATGGTCGCCGATGCAGAGGCGTCGCGTTCCAAGGCTGAATGGCAAGCCGCCGAGGGCTCAAAGAAAACCGCGATGTTCATCCGCGTCAACAAGGACGGCAAGCTGGCTGACCCGGCCGACGCAGAACATATGCACTTCGTTGTCGACGAAGTTGTGATGCCCCCAATGCCTCCGGCACCCCCCGGCGCACCCGCCGTCGAAATGCGCAAGGTGCAGGTCAAATGCAATGACGGCGATCTGGTGACGACCAATATCGAGGGTATGGACGGCGATAAAAAGGCGCATGTCAAAATCGCCATGTGCGCCAAAGCGCATGCCAAGATGGCTCGCACCCATGCTATTCAGGGCCTTAAAGAAGCCCGCGAGAGCATCAAGCGTGGCGCAGATATCCCGGAATCGGTACGCAAGGATGTCTTGAAAAGCCTCCAGGAAAATATCGAGCAGCTGGAGCGTGAACTGAAAAACGCGCCCGAAGCCAGCGGCGACGCCTGACCTATTTCTGCAACAGAGGCCAACTAGGGACTTTCCCCGAAGCTAGCTCCCCAGCATTGCTTCGTAACTCTAGGGGGCGGGTCACACGACTCGCCCCTTTTTCATTGCCCCGCTGCAGCTCCGCCACCATATAGCAGATATGAGCGACTGGCCCGACAGCATCCACGCAGGCGAAACCGAGCAGCATGAGCCGCTGGTGCGGCGCGTGCTGGCACCCAATCCGTCGCCTTATACTTTTACTGGCACGCAGACCTGGCTGGTAGGCAGCGGAAACGAAATTGCGGTGATTGACCCCGGCCCGGCTGGAAGCGGGCTTAGCATTGGCGATCCCAAGGACATGAATGGTGCCGATATGAACGGAAGGGGCCATGTCGAGGCTATCTTGCGTGCTGTCGGCGATGCTCGGATCACGGCGATCCTCTGCACCCACACCCACCGCGACCACTCACCCGCCGCCGCGCCGTTGAAGGCACTGACCGGCGCGCCGATTATTGGTTGCGCCCCTTTGTCGATTGCCGACGATGGCCCCCGCGCCGACAGTGCCTTCGATCCGGACTATTCCCCTGATCGCATCCTGACAGATGGTGAGCGCATTTCGGGTGAGGGCTGGACGATCGAGGCGGTTGCGACCCCCGGCCATACCAGCAACCACCTCTGTTATGCGCTGGTCGAAAGCGGTGCGCTGTTCACCGGCGATCATGTGATGAAATGGTCGACCAGCGTGGTCAGCCCGCCCGATGGCGATATGGCTGCCTATATGGAAAGTCTGCAAAAGCTCTACGTCCGCGAAGACCGTGTCTATTATCCGGCACATGGCCCTGCGGTCGAAAATCCAAGGCAGCTGGTGCGCGGGATGATCGGGCACAGGCGGATGCGAGAGCGGCAGATATTGGGTCTGCTCGAACAGGGGCCGCAAGCGATTCCCGATATGGTCACCGAAATGTATAAGGGGCTCGATCACCGTCTGAAAGGTGCGGCTGGTCGTTCGGTGCTCGCGCATCTGGTTGATCTCGAAAAGCAGGGCCGTGTGGCGCTCGATGGTGAGGCATGGCAGCTGGCGGCCTGACCGAGGGCGAGCTGCGCAACTGGGCGATGCGCGGGGCGGCGCTTGCCACCCCGATATTGTTCATCCTTGCAGTCTGGTGGGCGATGGATGGTTTCCGTTCTTTGCGCGACGGGCCAGCGCCTGAAACCGTTGCCAGCGCAAGCCTGCAAGGCCTGCGCGAGCAGAATGTCCTGTCGGCATTTGCCGCCAACTATGCGGCGGTCGTCACCAGCGAACAAAGCCGTTTCGGTTTCAGCGCAAAGCAGACGCTGATCATGCAGGGGCTAGTGCGGTATGAGGTCGATCTGGCAGCGCTGAAACAAGACGATGTCCGCTGGGACGCCACTAGCCGCACGCTGCGCGTCAAAATCCCGCCGATCAAAACGGCCGATCCGCAGATAGACCTCAAATCGGTGCAGGAATATGGTGAGGGTGGGGTGCTCAGCACCCTGACCAATGTCGACGACGTGCTCGACAACGTGAACCGCGACAAGGGGCTCGCAGAACTCAGCAAACAGGCCAATGGCCCTGTTCCGATGAAGCTCGCGCGCGACGCCTTCAAACGCGCGATTAAACAGAATTTCGAAGCCCCGCTGCGCGCCGCAGGGCTCGACGCCAAGGTAGAGGCCTATTTCGCCGATGAGCTGGGTGGCGATGTGACCACCCGTTGGGATGAATCGACGCCGCTGGAAGAGATTGTCGGGGAGTGATTGCGTTTAACGCGAAGGACGCGAAGATTTCAAAGAGTTCAGGCCAGATTTTGCGCGAAGCGCACTCAAATCACATTGGCCTAAATTAAGGTGGATGAAGCCGTATGATCGAACCACATCTTTGAAATCTTTGCGTCCTTTGTGCCTTTGTGCGAGACAAATTTAGAGACTATGAAGCCGCAAGAGTTTTGGAGTTAAAGTATGAACGCCCCCGTCCGTGAAAGTCTGTCCGGCCTTGATCTGCTCGCCGAAATCAACCGGCTGAAAAAGGAGCGCAACGCCGTCATCCTCGCGCACTATTACCAGAAGCCCGAGATTCGGGATCTGGCCGATTTCGTTGGAGACTCTCTCGAGCTATCCGCCGCGCGGCGGAAACCGATGCCGATGTGATTGCCTTTTGCGGGGTGAAGTTCATGGCGGAAACGGCGAAGATCCTCTCGCCACAAAAGACCGTGATCCTGCCCGATATGGCCGCCGGATGCAGTCTGGAAGATGCTTGCCCGCCGGGGCGGTTCAAGGCCTTCCGCGACGCGCATCCCGATCATATCGCGCTCACTTATATCAACTGCTCGGCCGAGGTGAAGGCGCTGTCCGACATCATCGTCACCAGCAGCAGCGCAGAGACCATCCTTGCGCAAATTCCCAAGGAGCAGAAGATCATCTTCGGCCCCGACCGGCATCTGGGCGGCTATCTCAGCCGCAAATTCGGGCGCGAAATGTTGCTCTGGCCGGGCGTGTGTATCGTGCATGAGGCATTTAGCGAAACCGAGCTTCTCAAGCTCAAGTCACAATATCCCGATGCCCCTGTCGCCGCGCACCCCGAATGCCCGCCGCACATCATCGACCATGCCGATTATGTCGGCTCGACCAGCGGCATATTGAAATATGCCAAGGAAGTGCCCGGCGATACCGTGATCATCGCGACCGAGCCGCACATCATCCACCAGATGCAAAAGGCGCTGCCCGAAAAGAACTTCATCGGTGCGCCCGGCGCGGATGGCAACTGCGCGTGCAATATCTGCCCCTATATGGCGCTCAACACCCTTGAAAAACTGTACCTTGCCCTGCGCGACCTGCAGCCGCAGATCGAACTGGACGAAGGCGTGCGACTGGCCGCAAAGAAGAGTTTGGACCGGATGCTCGAGATGGCGTCGAAGACCGTCGGGCAGGGCGATTTGGGGCGCAAGGATCTGGCTTCGCCCAATACATGAAGTGGTGGCAGCAGATTGCTTTGGCTCTCACTGGGCTGTTTGTACACAGCCCTTCTATTGCCAACCAACCTGACATCTCAATCACCGACGAAGGTCAGGTCATCTACTACAGCGGCGACGGTAGGCCGACGCGATTAAGCCCGCCGGGCAAGTTCGCAGCCGCCGGCGCCCCGACGACCGCACCGCGCTTCATCAATACGGCGCGCCAGCCGACGATACCCGCACACCGGCGCCGACGGCCAGACGGGCAGGCGTCTGTTCAAACCACGCCCGGCAGACGGCCGCAAGGCCAATATGGCGGCGCTATGGAACCCGTTTTTCGCAAATGGCGTTTCGTCTATGTGAAGTCCGGCGGCGACCTCTTCTGCGATCCACCAAATCAATGTCAAAACTGGTGTCGAGAAATATGTTGTCGATGGCTCGATTCATGCGCTGGTGCGCACCGGCCCCTATCGCGGATATTTGCTGGTGCAGCGGCATCTCTACCCGAAAAATCCGGAAGACGGGGCCTATGACGAGGTTCATCTGATCCGCCCCGACGGTAACATCCCGCCCCAGCGGGGGGCCAATCCGGGTGGGGGGGTTGATGCCCGGATAAAGCCAAGGGATGGAGCGCTTGGTAGGCCTTTAACCAAAGGCATAGCCTCGATTCGCCTTTGCCCGAAAATCATTGTATAAACTTGAAAAATTGGAGTCGCGCAGGTGCATGTCGCTTGCGTTCGGGCTCCAGCCAAATAGGCTTCGCGCTCTTTAGAAACCTGGGGTGTGGCATTGTGCCATGCAGGGCTAAAATCGTGCCAGATTGCGGCACAAGGCATGGAAGGAAGCGTTTATGGCTGAAGACTGGCTGGCAGATGTCCGCAAATATGTCGCGGATGCTGATGAAAATGTTGTGAAGGCGATCATACGCTATTGCGGCATCGCCTTGCAGAACCGCGACAGTTCGCTGGTGGCCTTTTCGGATTCGAAGGAAACCGACCGCGTCCGTGAAAACTACCTCAAGAAAAAGCTCGGCCTGACCAACAGCGATGCAGAGCTTGACGGTGCGATCGCGGCGGTGGGCGATCGGATGAAGGAAGACCGGACCAAGAATCGTGTCACCGTTTACTATCTGCTCGCTGAACATTTCGGTCTGCTGAGCATCTTTGGTGGATCAAGTGCATCTGCCGCACCGCTTGCTGCTGCTGCCGGACTGGGCGCAGCAGCTGTTGCGGGCACAGCCGCGACTGCTGCAGTGGAACCGGTTGTTGCGGCACCAACTCCCGCGCCTGAACCTGCGCCTGCCGCCGCCGCGCCTGCTTATGCGGCATCGAGCTATGAGGATGACGACACCGGCGGGGGCGGCCTGGGCTGGCTCAAATGGCTTTTGCTCGCGGCCTTGCTCGCACTGTTGCTTTTCTTCCTGATGCGCAGTTGCTCGCCAGAGGCGACCGCGCCGGTCGATGATGGAATGACGACCGAAGCAACAGGTGGTGAAGCCGCCGATGCCGCAGCCGGCGATGCAGCGGCAACAGTGGCTGTTCCGGAAGGTGCTGGTGTGGTTGCCGGCGATGTCGATGGCAAGCCCAAGCTGACCGTCTACTTCGACAGCGGCAAATCGGATGTGACCAACGATCTTGCAGCGGCGGCTGCAAAGGTGAAGGCCTATATCGATGCAAATCCGACCGCGAAGCTGGCGGTTTCTGGGTATAACGACCCGACGGGCAATGCTGCCGTCAACGCTGAGATCTCGAAAAAGCGGGCACAGGGCGTTGGCAAGGCGCTGGAAGCTGTCGGCATTCCGGCGACGGCCATCGAACTGGTCAAGCCTAGCGATACGACCGATACGTCGGGTGACAACACCGCGGCGCGCCGGGTTGAGGTGACTGTCCAGTAAGGCAGTCGCAACGCAATGACAGAGGGGCGGCTGCAGATGTGGCCGCCCCTTTTCTTTGCCAGTTTCGCGGCTATGGTTTGCACATGTCCTGGATAGTTCCCATTCTGATCCTGTTGGCAGCATTTGTTGGTATTGGTGTCTGGCGCGGGCGCCAGTTCGGTGACCTTGCACGCCGTGGAATGCCTGTCACGGGGCGTGTTGTGCGCAAATTCCGTGCGGAAAATGTTGATATATCGGGAAGCCGGAGCCGCCGTCTGGCTTTCACTTATACTGGACCCGACGGGCGCGAATATCGGCGCGCGGCATCGGTCACTATCGGCAAATGGGCCGAATATGAGGAAGGCAGTGCAATCGCCTTAATCTGCCTGCCCGACGATCCAGGCGTGAGTGCACCGGCCTGGCTGGTCGACCTCGCGCGTGAAGCTTTGGCAAAAAAAGGCAGGTTGTAACAAATTCCGCTTTTCCACGGTGGCGACTTCAGTCTAGCTGCGATCATGACAGATAATTCAGAATTTATGGCGTCTATGCTGGCCCGTGGCCAAGCTGCCCTCGCCAGTCAGCCATTCAGCGCGCTGATCGGGACCAGACTTTCCAAATGGAGCACGGATGAAGTCGAACTCGAGCTCGAGATCAGCGACAAAATCCGGCAGCAGCATGGTTTCGTGCATGGCGGAGTGGTTGCCTATATGGCGGATAACGCCCTGACATTTGCGGGTGCCGCCAAGCTATCGGGCACGGCAATCGTAACCGGCGAAATAAAAATCAACTATATACGCCCGGCGGTTGGCGAGAAACTGATCGCGCGCGCGACCGCTATCAGTGGCGGCTCGAACCAATCGGTTGCCCGTTGCGAGGTTTATTGCGTGATCGACGGCGTTGAAAAATTGTGCGCAGCGGCACAGGGAACAATCAACAAATTGCCCGAGCGAGGAGGGAAATGATGGCGTTCGATCTTCCCGGCTTTTATCTTGAAGCTTTCGTTCGCGCCACTCTTGCCGAGGACCTTGGCCCGACCGGCCGCGATGTAACATCCGAAAGCGTCATCCCGGCCGATATGCGCTTTTCTGGCGTCATGGACAGCCGCGATGCCATCGTTGTCGCTGGGCTTCCCATTGCCGCTGCCTTTTTCAAACATCTCGACCCTGAGATCGAAATCGAAATGCTGGCGCATGAGGGTCAAGGTGTGGAGGCGGGTGCGGACCTTTTGCGGATTCGCGGCAAGGCCCGCGCCATGCTCACGGCGGAACGCTCCGCGCTCAACACGGTGCAGCATCTCTCCGGTATCGCCACTATGACACGGCGCTATGTGATGGCAATTCGCGGGACCGGCTGCGCATTACTCGATACGCGCAAGACCATCCCCGGCCTGCGTGTGCTTGAGAAATATGCAACGCGGATGGGCGGGGCGACCAACCACCGTATGGGGCTTTGGGATGCAGCAATGATCAAGGACAACCATGTCGCGGTTGCGGGCGGTGTGGCTGAAGCGGTGCGACGTGCCAAGGATCATGGCGTTGAACGCATCATCCTGGAGGTCGATAGGATCGAGCAGATTGAGCCGGGGCTGGCGGCTGGTGCGACACATTTGTTGCTCGACAATATGGATGTTGAGCAATTGAAAGCGGCGGTAAAGCTGGTCGACGGTCGTGTGCCCACCGAAGCGAGCGGCGGTGTCACGCTAGAAACCATCCGCGCCAAGGCGGAAACGGGCGTGACTTATATCTCGGTCGGACGTCTGACGCAGAGCGCACCTGCTGCCGATATCGGGCTGGATTTCGATGTGGTCTAAGCTGGTTTTGGCGCTTCCGGCGCTCGCATTGCTCGTAACATCTGCGCCAAACCAGCCGGCGCTTGCCCAGGCTTGGCAATGTCGTCCCTCTGCCAATTTGCCGCGCCCTCAGCCTGAATATGCCAAAGCTGGGGAGGTGCGGCGTATGGCGGTCGATGGCTATATCCTAGCGCTTAGCTGGAGCCGCGAACATTGCCGGGGGCGGGAGAACAATGCCGCGGTTGCCTTGCAATGTGACAAGTCGATGGGCGAATTTGGCTTTGTCCTGCACGGGCTATGGCCAGAGGCCAAGGGGCCGAACTATCCCCAATGGTGCCGCAAGGCCGGTCTTTTGTCGCGCGAAGTGGTGGCAGAGAATATCTGCATGACCCCCTCGGTCCAGTTGCTCCAGCACGAATGGGCAAAACATGGCACTTGCATGGCACGTAGGCCTGAAACCTATTTCGGTGCCGCGCGCTTGCTGTTCAACGCCCTTGAATTTCCGGACATGGACCGGTTGTCGCGGCGGGGCGAGAAGGAAGGCACGCTGACGGTAGCGCGGTTAACCGAGGAGTTCGCACTCAATAATGATGGTCTTTCGGAAAAGGCCATCAGAGTCAAAACCAACCGCCGTGGCTGGCTTGAAGAGGTGCACATCTGCCTCGACAAAAAATTCAAACCACGCGCCTGCCCGGCCTTTGTCCGTGGAGCGCCGACGAGCGCGCAGATCAAGATCTGGAGGGGAACCTAACCGTCAATCACCCGCGTGCCGGGATGATGCTTGTCGAGATGCTTGTGGATGATGCGCAGATTCTTGCTGTTCGACCGCCAGATGAAGTCGAAGGCGTCGCCCACAAGCGGAATAGCACCTAGCGCCGTATCAATGCCGATATTCGCGGTCATGCGCATCAGCTGCCACTTTGACATGCCCAGATTGCGGGCCTCCCAGACCATATAGGCCCCCATGGCAGCAGTAATAAGGTCGCCAATGACCGGGACCAGTCCTACGACAGAATCCAGGCCGAAGGGGATTTTGGTGCCCGGTATGACAAAACTGCGTTCGAGCAGTTTTTCCAGCGCTTCCACGCGCTGACGCACCGAATGTGGATCGGTTCCCATACCGGGCAAGGTCTTGGCAAGCTCGTCAAACTGGTCCTGCGAAATGGGCATAGCGCCTCCTTCTTTCGCTTATGTCGGGTCGCGCCCCAGATATTGCAAGGGATGCCATCCGCGCGGGTTCTGGGAAAAGCCCAAAAGGCCGTCGCGCACCAGCGACCAGCGGACCGGATTGGCGATAGGGATGAAATTGCGCGTGGCTATCAATTCCCGCTCGGCCTCCCCCCAAAGCCGGATACGTTCCTCTCTCGAGCCGGCATTGCGAGCTTCATCAAGAAGCTGATCTGCCTTTTCGGAGCATATGGGCGTAACACGGCAGGAAAGCTGGTCCAGATACCATCCAGGACTGGAAATATCTGCTACCCTGTCGATCAGGATCATGTCAGCCGGTTGCGCATACGTGACCCGTTCCGCCTCGAGCCCGATACTGGCGAGATCAGTGCGGAGCCGGGCAAATAGGATGCGGCTCCCGGTGCCGCGCGGCATGGCGATGCGTAAAGGACGCACAGCGCCGTCGGCCCCCTCCCACGCGTTGATCGTCGACCGCGCCCTTGCTTTGCGTTCCTCAGCGTTCATGCCTGCCCAGTCGGGGCGGGGAAGCCTCTCTCGATTTGCGAGCGTTTCGGGCGCAAGGGTAAGCGTTTCACGCCAGTCAGTTATGCCGAAAGAAGTCAGCATACGCGGCCGGTCGATTGCCATTGCAATGGCGTCGCGGTTCGAGGGATTTGACAGAAAGGGGCCGTCAGCGGTGACAAGCAACCCAAACAATCCTGGCACCGCGTCAAACCGGGTCTGGGCTTCATTGCCGTCGGTCGCGGTTAGCAGTGGCAGATGTTCGAATTTTCCATTCAAAACCAGGTCATTTTGGCCAAGCGCAAATCTCGCGAGTGAACGCGAGGGCGAATGCGCTGTCAATGTGATGCGGTTTTCATCGAGCGCAATTGCACCATTGCTCTCTTCCAACCGGTTACGTAGCTGCAAATTGCCCGAAATGCGTTCGGCCGTCATCGGACCGGAACCATTTGCTTTATGAATCAACCCGAATTCAGGCTGAGCAAGCAGCTCAAGCAGATTGGGGATTGGGGCCCTCAGCCGGATTTCAACAACCTTGCCAGTCATAGGCAGGATGCGGTCAATTTTTGAAAGCTCATCGCCGAAGCGACTGACGCGCAATTCGTTGATGCGCATCCTTAGCGCGGTTGCCACCTCGTCCGACCGAACCTCACGGCCATTGTTCCAGCGGGTTTTTTGTAACCTGAAAATATACCCCAGATCATCGTCGGTCACGATCCAGCGGGCTGCGAGCGCCGGCACGACTTTGCCTTCATTGTCGAACGCGACCAGCCCTTGTGCCGTGGCATTGCGCAAATAGGCCGAGGTTGGCGACAGTGGCATCCGCCCGACCGAAATTTCGCGTGGGCTGTCTTCGACGACATCAACACGCAAGCGGCTATTGTCGATGCCGTCCGAACAGCCTGTGAGAGCGAAAATGGCACCGAAAAGGGGCGCAAAGAGGATGAATCGATTCACTGTGCTTTCCACAAGGTTCGGCTCGGGTGCACATTACCCGGATTATCCTGCCAACCGCGAATAGCCGGACTTACCAAAGTGCGTGAGGCGTAGAAATAGAGCGGTAATATAGGCATATCGGCTATCAATATCCTTTCCGCTTCACGCATCAAGCCCGCTCGCTTTTTTGGATCAGCTTCTGCAAGTGCACTATCTATTGCCTTGTCATAGGCTGGATTGGCATAGCCTGAGTAGTTTTGAACGCCCGTATCGCTGCGATGAACGGTCAGGAAGTTTTCCGGCGCCGGCAAATCAGCAATCCAGCCCGATCTTGCCAACTGAAAGTCGGCGCGTTTCAAGCTGTCAAAGTGCAGGCTCGCTTCGTTGTTGAGCAAACGGGCTTCAACGCCGAGTTCGCGCCACATCGTTGCCATTGCCACCGCAGCACGTCGATGTTCGGTCGAACTGTTAAAGCGAATTTCGAAACGCAGTGGACTCTGTTTGCCATAGCCTGCCTCTTGTAACAGTGCCTTGGCCCGCGCCAGTCGTTGCTGCTGCGTCCAATTTGCCCACGCCGGTCGGAAAGTTGTGCCGCCATCAAGGCCAGGCGGCAGCAATCCCCAGGCAGGCAGATTTCCTGCATCAACCATTTTTTTGGCGATCCATTCACGGTCAATTGCCATAGCGAGCGCTAGGCGGACGCGGGAATCGTTGAAAGGTGGCTTGCGGGTGTTGAAGGCAAAATAGTAAGTGCCAAGAAACGGCGCACTGCGGGCGATTGCCGGGTGCTTGTCGCGCAACCAGTGATGGCGTGCTGGTGTATATTCGCTTCCGATATCGGCACCGCCAGCCAGCACCAATCGCATCGCGGCATTCAAATTGTCCATCGGCTTCCAGACAATGCGCGTCGTGCGTGGCTTGCCGCCATGCCATAGGGGGTTGGCATCGAGCACAAGCTTCTGGCTTAATTGCCAATCCGTTAGTCGATAGGCGCCGCTAGTTACCAAAGGTCGATCACTGGTCGATTTGTCATCCGCAGCATCTATCCGATGGAATGGGAGTGCAGCCATGGCTGGATGGGCGAGCAAAGCTGGCAACTGCGGGAAGGGGTTTTCGAGTCTTATTACAACGGTGCGATCATCCGGCGTAGCCACTGATTCTATGATTTCGAACAATGCGCCATGCGGCGAACCGCTCTTTTCATTACGGATGCGATCAAATGCACGTCGAAAAACATCAGCATTCAACCTTTGACCATCGGAGAAAGTCAGTCCGGGACGAAGGCGAAAGGTCCAGGTGCGACCATCAGCGCTGGTTTTCCAGGTTTCGGCCAATCCAGCTTCTGCATTTCCGCTTGCATCGAAACGGGTCAGGCCCTCGAAAAGATCGGCTGCAATCCTTGTGGATGCCAGATCGGATACCATCTGCGGGTCCAGCCCGCGCGCGTCAGCTTCGGTAAGCCTTGTGATCGCGCTGGCAGGTCCAGTTTCCGCGACGTTCTTGTTTCCGCACGCGGTAAGCAACAGAGCAAAGAAGCGGATACAGCCAACGCATTTTGGAAGTCTAGGCTGTCCCCGCTACAGGGGCAACCGGACATTCGTACTTCGGGAAAAGTTGGTGCGGACGGCGGGACTTGAACCCGCACGCCCAAAGGGCGACAGATTTTAAGTCTGTTGCGTCTACCGGTTTCGCCACGTCCGCACGCAAATGCGCATGGCACAGCGCGCTTCGCGATGCCAGACTTCTGTTCACATTTTGCTGTTTGAAGCGGCGAAAACCTATTTGTTCAGGCGTTCGCGGATTTCCTTGCCCGGCTTGAAATAGGGAACGCGTTTTGCCGGAACATCGACTGCGGATCCAGTGCGCGGATTTCGTCCCTTGCGCGGTTGCCGCTCACGGGTTGAAAACGCCCCAAACCCCCGAATTTCGACACGGCCGCCATCGGCTAGCCGTTGAATGATCTGGTTGAAAAACAGATCGACGATCCGTTCAACCTCTTCGCCCGTCATGCCGGGATTTTCGGCTTCCAGCTTTTTAACCAGTTCAGATCGGATCATGGCCCATGCCTCCACCGTTGACCGGCCCCAAACGGACTCGGTTTTGCCCCTCGACATCGCAGATGGTGACAGAAAAGCCTCACGCTTACAATGGCATTATGTCGATTTGTAAAATCGAACAGCCACAAAAAAAGGGGCCGTTCCATAACGGAACAGCCCCTTTCTACAACCTTTGTTAGGATTACTTCTTGGCACCCTTCAAGGCTTCGCCAAGAATGTCGCCGAGCGAAGCGCCCGAGTCCGAAGAACCATATTGTTCGACGGCCTGTTTTTCTTCGGCAAGCTGCAGTGCCTTGATCGAGAAGTTCGGCTTCTTCGAACGGTCGAAACCGGTGATCATGGCGTCGAACTTCTGGCCAACCTGGAAGCGGTCGGGACGCTGCTCGTCACGGTCACGGCCAAGGTCGGCGCGCTTGATGAAGCCAGTTGCACCATCTTCGCCGGCCTGAACTTCAAGGCCGCCATCGCGGACTTCGAGGACGGTGACAGTGACCGTTGCACCCTTTTTCAGGCCGCTCGACGAGACTGCGCCACCAGCGGTCGGGGCACCCTTTTCAAGCTGCTTGATGCCGAGGCTGATGCGTTCCTTCTCATGGTCGACGTCAAGAACGATGGCCTTGACCGTTTCGCCCTTGCGATGGAGGTGAAGCGCATCTTCGCCCGAAATGCCCCATGCGATATCCGACATGTGGACCATACCGTCGACGTCTCCGTCGAGCCCAATGAACAGACCGAATTCGGTCGCATTCTTGACTTCGCCTTCGACGGTCGAACCAACCGGGTGCTTTTCTGCAAACGCTTCCCAGGGGTTGGACTGGGCCTGCTTGAGGCCAAGGCTGATGCGGCGCTTTTCGAGATCGACGTCAAGAACGATAACATCGACTTCCTGGCTGGTCGAAACGATCTTGCCGGGGTGGACGTTCTTCTTGGTCCAGGACATTTCCGAAACATGGACCAGACCTTCGATGCCGGGTTCGAGTTCGATGAATGCACCATATTCGGTGATGTTGGTGACTGCGCCATGCAGGCGTGCACCGACCGGATATTTCGCAACGGCACCTTCCCACGGATCCGATTCCAGCTGCTTCATGCCAAGGCTGATGCGCTGGGTGTCGCGGTTGATGCGGACGATCTGTACCTTCACCGTGTCGCCGATGTTGATCATTTCCGACGGGTGGTTGATGCGCTTGTAGCTGATGTCGGTGACGTGCAGCAGACCATCGATGCCGCCTAGATCAACGAACGCACCATAATCGGTGATATTCTTGACGACGCCTTCGATGATCTGGCCTTCAGCGAGGTTCAAGATCAGGCCCGAACGCTGTTCAGCACGGGTTTCTTCAAGGATGGCGCGACGTGAAACAACAATGTTGCCGCGGCGACGGTCCATCTTCAGGATCTGGAAGGGCTGCGCAATATCCATCAGCGGACCAACGTCGCGCACGGGGCGAACGTCAACCTGCGAACCGGGAAGGAACGCAACGGCGCCGCCGAGGTCGACAGTGAAGCCGCCCTTCACGCGGCCAAAGATAACGCCATCGACGCGGTTGCCAGCGGCGAATTCGCCTTCGAGCTTGTCCCAAGCGGCTTCGCGGCGCGCGCGGTCGCGCGACAGCACGGCTTCACCGTTCAGGTTTTCGACGCGGTCGACATAGACTTCGACTTCGTCGCCGACATTAAGGTCAGCTTTCTGGCCCGGCATGGCGAATTCGCGCAGCGCCACGCGGCCTTCGCTCTTGAGGCCGACGTCGATCATCGCGAAGTCGTTTTCGATTGCGGTTACGGTGCCCTTGACGACGCGGCCTTCAAAGCCGCCTTCGGCGCCACCGAGTGATTCGTTGAGCAACGCTTCAAAATCGTTGCGGGTAGGGTTAGGCGAAGTTGCCATGGTTAGAGTTCCTTACTTACGCTTTATCCGGCCAATCGGTTGGTTCCGATGGTCTTTGACCAGACTGCCCTTGAAGCCCCATGCTGCAAAGGCGTTCTCCAGATTTCTGCTTTGATTTCAGCGAATTGATAGATGGCAACACAACCAGAGCAATGCGGTGCAAGATACGCCCGGAGACGTCTTGCCGCATGCCCGAATTAGAATGCTAGTTTTGCCGACCTCTAATCGGGTCGATTCTCTATCTTCGCGTCCACCAGCGCAATCGCCCTTTGAACGGCCGCGCCTATAGTCAAATTGCCGGTATCTAGCAAGTGCGCGTCTTCTGCAGGTTTCAGCGGGGCACTAGCACGCTCGGTATCGCGTTTGTCGCGGGCGCGGATGTCGGCAAGGATGGTTTCGTAATCGACAGTAGCACCTCGGGCCTGCATTTCCTTGAATCGGCGTTCGGCACGAATTTCGGCGGAAGCAGTCACGAACAGTTTTACATCAGCTTGGGGTGCGATAACGGTACCGATATCACGCCCGTCAAGTACCGCCCCGCCAGGCTGATTGGCAAAATCAACCTGACGTTTGTTGAGTGCTGCGCGCACCTCCGGATGAACCGATACGCGGCTGGCAAGACCGCCGGTCGCTTCGTCGCGCAGCACTGGGTCGTCGAGAAGACTGTCAGGGAAAGCGCAAGCCGCCACAGCCTCGACAGAGTTGTCTGCATTGGCACCATTCAGCGCGACCTGTCGTCCAACCGCGCGATAGAGCAAACCCGTATCGAGCCAGGGCAGGCCATAATGCTTGGCTAGCGCCTTGGAAATTGTACCCTTGCCCGATGCTGTCGGGCCATCGACTGCGATAATCATCGCGGCGCTTTAACGCCGCTGATAGAAATCGGCCATTAATTTATCTGATAAGCGTCGATCCGCGCGTCGAGCAATTGGTTGTTCGTATCGAACAGCAATTTGATCCAGCCGCCACTGTCGAATGCCCCGCCACAAGAAGCGATACCCTCACCTTCTCCGGCTTCGCCGGGTTCGAGGCAATCGATTTCGATTTCGGGAAGAAAAGCGCGGACGCGCGCCAGCACTTTATCGCGCGAACGCTCAGTCCCAATGTTGAGGGCGGTCAGCGATGTCGCGCCTGCCCGCTTCGCAGAAATACTCTTGATCGCGATCTTGTTGCCCACCAGCACATGCTCAACCCCGTCAGAATCCTCCCAGGTGCAAAGAATCATGTCATCGTCGCATTCGCCGCTATTGGTCGGGCGACCGATGGATTGAGCTTTGGTGGGGACGTTCATTGCAAAGCGCGAAAAGCTGGCATCGGCGCGCTTGAAAGGATCGGCGATATTTTTGCTCTGGGCGGCGACTGGGCAGAGAGCAACCATCAGGCTGACAAAGCCGACAAAAGATCGAGTCCGGAGCATTTAGATTACCCTTAAAAACATTGTTGCGCGACTCTCACATTGAGCCGACATCGGGGTCAATCAAAACGATGGCCTAGTACGTAGCGCCAGCCAGAGCGAAACGTCACCCGAGCAGGCTTTGCAGCATCACCTCAAAGGTCGGAAAACTCGTGGCTATCGGTGATATATCGTCGACCATAATCCCTGTACGGGCGTTTTGCCCTGCGACGGCAAAGCTCATCGCGATACGGTGGTCGAGTGCGCTGGCAATGGTCGCGCCGCAAGCAAATGGTTCGCCGCCGCTGCCGTCCAGGATGAGCCCGTCTTCGCGTTCTTCCAAAGACACGCCGATCGCGGAAAGCCCGGTCGCCATAAGTGCCAGGCGATCGCTCTCCTTGACACGCAGTTCGTCGAGACCACTTGTTATGGTGCGGCCCTCGGCCATGCTGGCGGCGACGAAGAAGATCGGGAATTCGTCTATCATACTCGGCGCGACGTCAGGTGGCACGTCAATGCCTTTGAGCGTTGAATGCCGCGCGGTGATATCCGCTACCGGCTCTCCACCGACGATGCGTTCGTTCGAATAGGTCAGGTCGGCACCCATCGCCTCGAGCATCTTGAAGATGCCGGTGCGCGTCGGGTTCATGCCGACATGGGTGACGGTGACTTCGCTGCCCGGGGTGATCAGTGCTGCGACAATCGGAAAGGCTGCGGACGAAGGGTCGCCTGGAACCTCAATTGTTTGCGGCTTCAATTCGGCTTCACCGACGAGGCGGATATGGCGCACACCTTGCAAGTCGGTCTCGACGGTCAGTTCAGCACCAAAGCCTGCCAACATCCGTTCGCTGTGGTCGCGTGTTGGCACCGGCTCGATAACCTCTGTGATCCCCGGCGTGTTAAGCCCGGCAAGGAGTATAGCCGATTTCACCTGCGCCGAAGCCACCGGTAGGCGATAGCTGATGGGAACTGCGGGGCAGATGCCGCGCACCATCAACGGCAGGCATCCGCCGGGGGAGGCATGGAATTCCGCCCCGGTCAGCGACAGAGGGTCGATAACCCGCCCCATCGGTCGCTTGGACAGGCTGGCATCACCGATGAAGGTTGCGCTGATTGCATGACTGGCAACTAGCCCCATCAACAGCCTCGTCGAGGTGCCGCTATTCCCCATATCGAGTGCAGTCTGCGGCTGAAGCAGCCCGCCGACGCCAACGCCGCTTATGCGCCATTCGCCTTCGCCAGTGCGTTCGATGGTCGCGCCCATCGCGCGCATGGCGGCGGCGGTCGCCAGCACATCTTCACCCTCCAGTAATCCGGATACCCGGCTTTCGCCGACAGCAAGGGCAGAAAGCATCAACGAGCGATGGCTGATGGACTTGTCGCCGGGCACCTTCACTGAGCCGCGAAGTGGGCCGCTTGCGGTAAAGTTGGCAGGACGGGGTTGTGCGCTGTGCATAGGCTGGGTGCTTTGCTTTCAGCCCGCAGACAAGTCAACGCTTACACTTATTTTTGACAGGCGCGCTCTGCTGTGGCAAGGGCGGCGCCTGTTTGCAGCGAGTCTCCTTTGCGAACCGCATTTCACGCAATTTGAAAGGATTACAGGCCCACCATGGTGAAGGCTGAATGGGGAACCAAGCGCACCTGCCCGAAATGCGGCACGCGATTCTACGATCTGACCAAGGACGAACCGGTTGAGTGCATCGATTGCGGCAACCAGTGGACGCCCGAACCTGTGCTGAAGTCTAAACAGCCGCTTCCTTTCGAAGAAATTGAAAAGAAGAAGGATGACGCCGATCTGGCCGATGACGATCTCGACATCGACGTCGATGCCGTCGATGGCGATGTTTCGCCCGACAATGATGTTGACCTTGGCGGTGACGAAGATCTTGGTGTCGCCGGCACCGAAGGCGATGGCGACGACCAATAAGCAAAATTGAAAGCGGGAAGCTGGCTCTGCCATTTTCTCGCTTGCAAATGCTGGGGCAGTGCGGCTAAAGGCGCGCCTCTGAAATGCATAGCCGCCTTGTTGCGCGGCATTTGGGGCCTTAGCTCAGCTGGTAGAGCGCTACACTGGCAGTGTAGAGGTCAGGGTTCGACTCCCCTAGGCTCCACCATTTCAATCCACACCAACCACCTGCTCAATCCATTCCCTCGTTCAGCCACGAACGGAGCTTTTCGATTTCCGCGTCGGACCAGTCCTGCGGTTCGGTCATTACCTGCCATGCTGTCAAATAATGATCCGCGGCGTACACATGTCCTGTCCCATCAGGCGTTGTTGTTGCTGTCATCGCATCATAAGCCGTCTGCAGGAAGGTGATGACAGGGATCCAACGTAATTCTGGCGCGACATCAGGGCCTCTTGGGCTGTTGAGCCATTCCGGTTTTCGCCACATGCTTTTGGTATCAAGAAAAACGATAGGGTCCGAAGCGTATTGCAAATAGACAAAACGCATAGGCCCCCAACTGGCTTCGGCTGGTTGCAGCGAACCGTTCTGGTTCTGAAACCGGAACAACGAACTGTCGCGGAATATAGGCAGCCATGCCGGACTGTTCTTAGCGCGTGTACGGGTGATTTCGTTCCACACCGGGCTGGCAAAAGGGCGGCCCCACCCAAAGCGCGCCGCCAAAGGGATCGCCCACAATGTCGTGAAAATCGAATGATTGTTCCGAATTCAGCGCGCCAAGGCTAAGGCCAAAAAGGATCAGCTTCGGGCGCTTTTCGACCGGTATGGCGCGCCAATAGCCGTAAACCGCATCAAACACGGCACGGGAGGTAGTTAGGCCGCTCTCTGGTTGGGTGAACAGGCTAAGCCAACTCGGTAGATAGGAATATTGCACTGAAACCGATGCGACGTCACCGCGCTGCAGCATTTCGATTGGAGCCATTGCGGCAGGATCGATCCAGCCGGTTCCGGTAGGTGTTGCGATGACCAGCAGTGTTCGCTCAAATGCCCCGATCCGGAGCAGTTCGGCCAAGGCTAACGCGGCCCTCTCCTTTGGCCCTTCAGCCGAATTGACGCCCACATAGACGCGAAGTGGCTCCAAAGCTGGCTTGCCTGTCAATTCCGCAATCTCCGCCTGTGACGGGGAAGACAAGATGTGATTCCGGCCTGCAGCGCCAATGCTTTCCCAAGCGATCAACGAATCCGGTCCACCGGTCTTTAATGGTGCGGCGGGTGGCGGGGCATCGGGTGGGATGAACTGATCGACTTCACGGTATGAATTGTCGAGGATCCGAACAACATTGCGAATCAATATGCCGTTGCCGATAGACCAAGCAATAAAGAGCGAAATCGCAAATCCTGCCAGTGTCGCGGCGCGTTGCGGTACGAAGCGCCCGAGCCATCCTGCTACAAAATGCGCAAATTTTCTGAACGCGTTGGCTGCAATCAGAATACCCACTATGGTCGGCAGTGATACCAACAAAATTAACAAGGCTCGCGGCGAATCTTCTGCTTTGATTCCCAATGCCCGATTGGTTGCGTTCTGCCAGTCTGCGGCAAAAGCCAGTCCGAGAACGATAAGAATGAGCGCTACTGCGATTAAGACACGATCTGTAACCTGGCGTGTGTTCGCGCTGAAACGGGTGAAACCCAGCCAGCGATAAATGGCCAAAATGCCAGTTCCGATGCCATAAGCGAGCATGAAGGCGAAAGCAGCAATTACGCCCTGCATTAGCGCAGGGCGGGGAATCAGACTGGGGGTGAGGCTGGCAAGGAAGGCAAGCCCGCCAAGGGCGCAGCCAAAGGGAGATGGTGGAGTGATGCGAGAAACAAGACTGCGAAAATCGAACTTCATAATCTGCTCCGTGCCGCTGCAGTAGGTAGGCCTACCCTCGTCAAATTGACGCGAAACGCTTCGCACCCTTTGCCAAATAGTCAGATCAAAAGCTTACTCGTCAGTTTTTGCCGCTTCATGCTGCAAATCGCTGTCAATTGTTCTGGCGTCCTTTTTGACTTCGGTTTCGATGTCCGAATAGCGCTGGTCAAAGCTTTTTCCGCATCCGGACAGCAGCAGCAAAAGTAGCAGAGCAGTGGATCGCATCAATAATCCTTCCGATATCGCACGCTGACATTGGATGTGCCAAAACTGCTTAACTGGCTGAGCACCGACAATGCCGGGGTAAGACTGATTTCGATCTGACTGGCCGTATAGCCGCGCGCATCGGTGATGATTTCCACATAAACATCGTTGGTAATATATTGGCCCAGCGCAATCGCCGTGCCGCGCCCAGCCTGTTCGTCTGGGTTCAAAATCCTTAGCCGGTCAAGGCCGGTGGCAGATTGCAGTACGCCCAATGGGTTAAGACCACCGGGCGCCGCTCGCAGACTATTGAGCGATGCAGCCAACTGGACGGCCTGCACCGCCGACAGTTCGGCAACCGAATTGCCGAACAGGATTCGAGCCATGATTTCATCCTGGGGCAGGGCTGGGGTCGATGTGAAGAATATCTCGGGCTTGTTTCCGGTCCCGCGAACTTCAACCCGTACTGTGGTTCCATCGACTTCGCTGGCTGCGATAACACGCAGCGACGGGTTGCTATATTCACCGCCATTGAATGTCAGGCGTCCGGTTTCGATGCCAAAGGATCGACCAGCAAAGCCCAATGTTCCGCGAACCAGTTGCAGGTCACCGGTGATGAAAGGTGCGTCTGACGTGCCGGTGACCCGCAAATCCGCTTTCCATTCGGATTCGAGCCCCATGCCTGAGATATAAAGTTCGTCCGACGCCACCAACCGGATGTTCAATTTCCAGTTGGAGGGGAGCGAACTGACGGGATTGGCATCCCCGTTGATACGCGTCGGGCCCGAAGCCGACTTTCTCCTTACGCCGGTCAAGGTCGTCACGCTCGCTGCATTCTGGCGAACGATCCTGAAACGGGTTTCGGGAAGCGCAAGTGTACCGCTGACGAGGGCACCATTGCCGGGTGTGTTGGTGACTTCGATCTTTCCGGTGGCGGCTGTGGTAACAAGCTCGCTCCGGGCGAGCCTTGCACGGTCCAGATCAAGGTCGATTTTTGCCGGGAAACCCTTTTCGAAACTCAGGTTGATGATGCCTTGACCACTGACGGTGCCGTCGCCTGCTTTGGCGGAAATCTCGGTCAGGTCGAGGACGTCACTGTTAAACACACCGCGCACCCGCAAATTGGTCAGCCTTGTGCCATAGGTCTCATTTTCATAGATGAGATTATCAGATCGAACCGATCCGGTAAGCAATGGAGCGCGCAAATTGCCTGAGAAATCCGCAGCAACAGCAACAGGACCTACAAGGCTTTGATTGGCCAGCGTTGCTAGCGAGAACAGCAGATCCGACGGGCCATTGTATCGGATTCCGCCAGATAAGGGTGCTTCGAGCAGCTTGTCTATCCATTCGCCCGGGCCGGTTGGCAGAGCGCCCAGCTTGACCTGTAGCCTTCCGACTTTTGCGCTTTGGCGTAAAATCCGCGCCGAAAATTCGCCGCCATCGGTATCGAGATTGCCTTTAAGGCTGAAATTGACTGGCTGCGACGGGGTGCCAACGCTGTTGCGTGTGAAGCGTTTGATCTCCAGCCGGCCTTGCGCCTGAGGCACAGCATCGAAAGAGGTTTGGTTCCAGTCGATAACCCGGCTTGCACGCCCGCCCATTTCAAAGCCGGGCAGCATGGGGTTGAGGATAGCGAGGTTCACATTGTCGATGTTCGAACGTATTTGCAGTGCATCCGCATAACGACCTTCCAGTCTGATCGTTCCGTTGCCCACCTTGATTGCCGATGGAAGCAGGGCATAGCCATTTTTCACCGGAGCAACCCGCACCGGCTTCGCTGAAGAAAAGGATATGCCATTTGCCCTACCGCGCAACGCCACAGTCAGAGATCAGGAGTCAACTGGCCATTCGCAGCTATACGGAACGGAAAGGTGCTGCGGCCCTCTGCCAGAAATTGTGCGTTGCCTTGGCCATTCCGGTAATCGATTTTCCCGCGAGCTGCCCCGATAAACAACGAGTCGATCGTTGCATCGGCCAATTGCACATCTGCGCGCACCTGCGGCTGTTCGAAAATACAATGTCGGCATCGACTATCCCGCGACCAATACGCAGGGTTTTCTGCCCCTGGAGCGCGGCATTGGCGGCGGTCGCTTTGATGACGGCACGCTGATAACGGCCCTGCGCCGACAGTTCGGCAACGCCGTCAAAGCCCGAGCCGCTGCCGATCAACTGACCCGCGAAGGGCCCTGCAGGCAATTGTTGAAGCCGACCGCCAAATCTAATGCCCGAGAAATCAGCCCGTTTGACATCAAGGACAAGGTTTTCGGTGTTCGACAGTATGTCGACATCGCCATCAAGCGGCCCAAAGTCGGTAGTCGCAGTGAACAGCACGGAGAAGCCTTGCGCGGTTCGTTTGACCATCGCGCTGACATCGGCCAGACCGATACCCATTCCGGGTCGTTGTGCCGTCACCTTTGCAACTGGCTCGGTCAGGGTCCCGCTGACCGCGATGCCGACTGGTCCATATTCGGTCGAATAGCCGCTGCCAACAAAGCGGACGATGCCTGATGCCATGACATAAGTTCCGCTGCCCTTGTTCAGGCGAAGTTTGGGCGCTGTCATTTGTGCCGATGTAATCTGTACCATTCCATTTTCAGAGAGACCGATACCT
Source organism: Sphingomonadales bacterium (assembly GCA_016707885.1). Lineage (GTDB taxonomy): Bacteria > Pseudomonadota > Alphaproteobacteria > Sphingomonadales > Sphingomonadaceae > Sphingorhabdus_B. The sequence goes on along the minus strand of JADJGU010000004.1, from coordinate 81,538 downwards.
GCGCGGACCAGCATTTGCCCGCCGAGGAAATCGCGCACCCCGTCGCTGAACAATTGCGTCGATCGCGCTCGAACGGTGCCTGAAAGCGCATAATCGTTTCGCATGCGACTTTTGAGGCCGAGATCGGCGTCAATATCGAACAAACCGACAGATTCGATCCGGTAGCGATCAATCTTGCCCTTGATGCTCGCCGCCAACTGACCCTTGGAAAAATCAGCAGCTCCTTTCAACACTGCGGACACGCGATTGGAACGCAGATTGAGCCTTTCGCTCAAAAGACGTCCGTTGGAATAAGCGAGGTCCCCGTCGAGACGGATATTCTCCAATATTCGTTTGTCAGTGACTTCAAAGCCGGTCATCCGCCGCGCGCGTGCCGAAACCGGTATGCGGACAAAATCCTTTTCCGACCGAGCCATGCCCGTCGCACTCAGTCCAAAAAAGGCAAACTCGCCCCACTGCAATTGATCGGCTGTCACCGAATAGTCGATTTGTGGTGCGGCGATCGGGCCATCGAGAAGGAATTTACCATTTGCTCCTTGGGTCGCGATGCCGCCGGAAAGGGTAACTTTGCGCGGTATGCGCACATTGACGGCCATTTTCTGGAACAGGCTGTCGGCCAAGTCGACTGTGCCAGCGGCGTCCAACCGTATCTTGTCCGAAATCAGATTTCCGGTGATCCGCGCGACGCGTTTTTCAAAGTCGGCCACCAGTTCGAATTTAAACTTGGGGGCGAGCAAAGCGCCGAAACCATTGTCGCCCTCAAACTTGCCCGGCAGAATGTCTCCCGCTGCCGCAAATTTTCCGTCTCTTGCCGAGAGCATCAAATCAGCGCTGCGGTCTTTGCCTGCCTCCGCGTTCAGTTTGCCGTCCCATTTGCTCCAGCTGCCTTTGCCATCAAGGCGAAGTTTCACCGGCGCGTCCAATCCCAGCAGCCCGGCGGCCAGCCCTCTGAGGGGCCATCCAGACGCATTGCCAGATCGAGGTGATCCTTGTCGGGAATCGCATCGAGACGGGCAACCAGCCTGTCGCCCTCTGCTGTCTGCCCCGTCGCGTCGATAAGGGCCCTTGCATCGACAATCCGCGCTTTGGCTTGCAGACCCAATATCTGTTCTTTGCCCGTGATCGCCTTGTCGAAGACAATGCGATCAAACTGAAGACGGTCTATCCTGATATCGAGGTCAGGAAAAATGGTTCGCCTCGATCCGGAATGATACGCAATTCGGGAAGGCGGCGGACATAGGCTGTTTGCGCGGTAAGCGCATCAATCGAAACCCTGCCATAGAAATAGTCGAACGGGTGCCAGTTCAGGCGCGCAATGGGAATGCTCGCAAATGTACCCTTATCATCCTGAATGCGGACATCGATGAGTTCGGCTTCTCCGTAGATTGACCCATCAATCTTTCCGATGCGAATGTTCAGGCCATTTTCGAATTCATAGGCAGCGACCTGACGGGCAATGAACTTATGGCCAGAGGATGTATCCAGCCAGAAATAGAAAACCGAAAAACTGCAGCTACCAGCAACAGGACGATAGCTACGATACCCGCAATCCATTTCCAAAGCGCCCTCAAAATGCCTGCCCCAGCGACACATAAAAGGAAAAGCGCGATTCACCGCGACGCCGGCTGACTGGCGTTGCGACGTCGATGCGGACGGGACCGAAATTGGTGTAGAAACGGCCACCCAGACCAATGCCGAAACGCCAATTATCAAATTGCGGTGTGCTTTCCTGATAGACCTGACCGGCATCGATAAAAGCAACCGCGCCGAAATCTCCGAACCGGTAACGAACCTCTGCCGCGGCTTCGTTCAGGCTGCGGCCGCCAATCGGATTACCCTCGAAATCGACAGGTCCAAGCTGCTGGTATCCGAAGCCGCGCACCGATCCGCCGCCGCCGCCATAATAACGGCGCGATGGGGGCAGGTCGTCGCGCGACGTTCCGATGATTGATCCCACACGACCGCGTGCTGTGACAACGACCGACTCTGCGATGGGTTGGTAATAGGTGCCTTCAATCATCCCGCGCAGGTAAAAACGCGAACCTTCCCCCAATGCCGTTTCGGGCGACATGCGCAGATTGAGCCGAAAACCGCGACTTGGATTCAGCAGATCGTCTGACCGGTCAAAACCCACCTGGGCAGGTAGAGCGGCGACATAATAGAGTTTCCGATCACGCGACAGTCGCGCAATCTCGAACAGGCTTTCATAGGTCGCAAGCAATTCAAAGCCGACTGCGTAGGTCAGTTTCTTTTGCCATATCGGTGTCGATTGATACGAAAGCGTTCCAGCAAGGCGGCCCGTATAGGCGTCGAAAGCATCGTAATTTTTGTGCAGCGCTGACAATGACAATTCGATCGTGCGGTCGCGCCGACCGGCATTAGAGCGGTTGAAGATCACCCCCAATGCCTGTTCCTGCGTACCCAGAATTCCACTGACCCCAAGCGCCCCCTCAGGCGGAAACAGATTGCGATGGGTCCAGCTGCCCTCAGCTTTGAAACCAAGACCTGTTTCATAGCCAGCTGACGCGGCGATCGTACGTGCAGGTCCGGCCTCTTGCCTGACAAGAAGATCGGCATAAGCCGTGCCGTCAGCAGCATTGTTCTGGCTGGGGACGGCCTCGACCGAAACGGTCGATAACAGCCCGGTAGCGACTAGCGCTTCGCGTAAATCGTCGACTTTGCGGGCATCGTACAAGTCTCCGGTCCTGAAGCGACGCAATATGGCGACATGTTCTGCTTCGAATACCGGATTGCCCTCGGTCAAAACCTCCCCGAAATAGCTCTTCACGCCGGTCGTAACCGGCAGGGTATAGTCTCCTGTGCCGAGGGTTTCGTCGAGCAGGATGTCACGTTGTCCCACCTGCGCAAAGGGATAACCATTTTGCGGCAGTGCGAGCGAAATCTGCGCTTCGGCCGCTACGACATCATCGGCAACAATCGGGTCGCCGGTTTTTAGGGGAAAGCTTGGGCGGATTAGGTTTTCGGTGACATCGGCAGGTGCATCAAAGACAATCGAACCAAAACGATAGCGTTGGTCGGGCCGAACCCGAAACTCGACCTCAATTGCCCTTCCAGTCGTTTCAGACCGTTTTGAAGAGAGGTTGACCTTGCCGTCATAAAATCCTTCGCTCGACAATATATCGAGCAGCAATTGCTGGTCTGCGCGCGCTTTGGCGTTAATAGCCGACCGGCTTTCGGCGAACCCTCCGTTGAGGCTTAAACTGGACAGCTCGCGGAAACGTCGATTTATCCGATCAAGGATCGCGGTATGTTCGCCCGCCGCTTTCAGCCCGTCGATCTGGACTGCATAGCTGACAAGATTTTCGGCATTGTCCGTTTCGGGAATGGAGTCGTCAGACAATGGTTCAGCTGCGAAATTCTCCAGCGACGGCAATGGTTCGTCGATTGCAGGATCGGCTGGATCGAGTTCCGTTTCATCAACCTCGCCAGTTTGGGCTGGCTGCTCTCCTCCTTCGTCGACATTTTCGTCAAATGCAGGGATTGCCTTCGCGAATTCCTCATCCGAGATAATCGATGGAATCGGGCTCGCAACGGGCTGCGCTACTGCGTCCTGGGCAAGCGCGAAGGCGATCCAAGTCAGGCTTGTTTGTAGAGCAATCATTGTAGAGAAAAATTCTCCAGCCTCTGGGTCGTCTGACTGCTCCATCTATCGCCACAGAATGTCAATTGCCGACTTTTCCCGTAGGCGGCGCGTGGGTGGCGGCTCTGGTCTTTACTTTGGTAAAGGTGTCCATCGGTAAACGCTACGCAGATTGCGTTTTGCGCTTCATTCTTTGCTTGTGACTCAAGGATGGCTCGGCTATGCAGGTAACCGAATTAGGCGGGGAGGCGGCGTGAAAACTGGACAGCGTAGGAGCCGGTAAAATGTTTTCGGGCTGGATGCGCGAGCCGTTGGTACATTTCCTGCTCGCCGGAATTGCCGTGTTCCTGTTTTCAATGCTGCGCGGGGAAGAGGTGGATGCGTCGAGCCGGACCATCAACATTGATGAAGCCCAGGTTAGCAGACTAAGTGAAGCCTTTGCCCAGACTTGGCGTCGTCCGCCGACGCCTGATGAAATTGATGGGATAATCCGGGACTATATCAAGGAGGAGGTTTATTACCGGGAGGCCTTGCGGCTTGGTCTAGATGCCGATGATACCATCATCCGGCGCAGGTTGAGGTCGAAAATGGAAACGCTAGCGGTTTCGGAGATTGAATCCGCAGTTCCCGATGATACGATATTGCAGGCTTGGCTCGACAAATACCCGCAGCGTTATGCCCAATCGGCGACTATTTCTTTTGACCAAGTCTATATCGGGACGGATGGTAGTCGAGCCTCTTCAATCCTTTCCAGGATCAAGGCAGGGGCAGACTGGCGCGAAGCAGGCGAGCCCATCACGCTTCCGGCGACACTTGCTGAGGCAGATCGCGACAGCGTGGCACGCACGTTTGGGACAGCCTTTGCTGACGAGCTGTTCGCGTTGAAACCCGGCACGGCTTGGGCAGGGCCGCTGATATCCGGCTTTGGCGCGCACATCGTCCACGTGCGTTCGGTTAAAGCTGACGGAAAGCCGCAACTTGCCGAAGTGCGGCGTAAGGTTGAGAATGACTGGCGCGCCACAACCGCCAAACAACGCGAGGCAAAGGCTTATCAGGCGCTGCTCGACGGCTATACGATCAAGATAGAAAAACCGTGATACGGGGGCTTTTGCTGCTGTTCCTAGCACTGGTCGCGATTGCTCCGGCATACGCCGACGAAATGCGCCCCGGTTATCTGGAGTTCAGTCAGAACAATGCCACAGACTGGCGTTTGGTGTGGAAAGCCCCGCTGCGTGGCGGGGTGACACCTGACACCCGACCAGTGCTGCCCGATGGTTGCGCTCTGACTGGTGCTACCGAACGTCAACGGGCCGCAGCTGCGGTGATTTTAACCAGCGCGGTCAGGTGCAAGCTTGACGTGGCGGGGCAGGGCATTGGTCTGTCGGGTTTTGGCGCAAGCCAAACCGATGTGCTGGTGCGCGTATCGCCGCTGGATCGACCGGTGCAAGTGTTGCGTCTGACACCGAAAGAACCAATGGCCGTCATCGCAGCCAAGCCAGAGCAGTGGCAGGTCGCATGGACCTATTTTGTCACCGGCATTGAGCATATCCTCTTTGGCTACGATCATTTGCTGTTTGTCGTATCGCTGGTGCTGCTGCTGTCCGGTGCGTGGACGATAGCCAGGCCGTCACTGCCTTTTACGGTCGCCCATTCGATTACCTTGATTGGTACAACGATGGGGCTGCTTGGCTTGCCGCAACGGCCGGTCGAGGCGGTGATTGCGCTCCATTTTGTTCCTCGCAGTTGAAATCGCAAAAAAGCGCGAGGGGGTACCCCGATTGTCCGAACGCATACCTTGGGTTGTTGCCTTCGGTTTCGGTCTGCTGCACGGATTTGGTTTCGCAGGGGCTTTGCAGGAAATCGGATTGCCTGAAAGCGATGTTCCGACGGCGTTGCTGACGTTTAATCTGGGAGTGGAAGTTGGCCAGTTGGCGATTGTGCTGGCGGCTCTTGGCCTTTTGTATCTGCTGCGCCGTTTTGCCAAGGCAATAGAAATGCCAGTTTTGAAACTTGCCACCTATGCCATCGGTATCACGGCAAGCTTTTGGTTTGTTGAGCGCACATTTGCCTGATTGCTCAGTTCAGCGTCCGACAAAGTGCAGCGCTGGCCCGTGCATTTTGAGCCATTGATCCGCGGTTTTGCGGTCACCTTCGTATAGCGCTTCAAACCAGTCATAAAAGGCAGGGCTGTGGTCCATGTGCCGCATATGTGCGACTTCGTGAGCCACCACCGAGCGGCGGACAAAAGGTGGTGCCATCACCAGCCGCCAACTAAGCGATATTGTCCCGCGAGAAGAACAACTGCCCCACCGGCTGCGAGGATCGCCAACCGACAAACTCGGCGCAATCTCTCCGGCCTTGTCACAATAGTCCTGCAAGTCTTGGGCGAACAAAGTCCGCGCCTCTTCGCGCAGCCAACGGATGATGCGTTGGCCCACCATTTCTTCCGGGCCACCGAGGTGCAATTCAGCGCCTTCATCACCCATGTTCCGGCGAACACGTCTGCTGCCGTCTGGTAGCCAGACAATTTTATGCGGTTCACCGGAAAAGGCGATGGTTTCACCATGGCCGATCGACACCGATACAGGCGCCGTCTCAAAGCGGGAGGCAATCCATTGCCGCTTTTGTGCGACAAAAGCGAGCGCGGTTGCAGTCGGGGCATAGACCGGCATGGTGATGCGGATTTCGCGGCGTACGGTATCGGCGCGCATCGAAATGCGCCGCGCTTGCCGTGTCCGCTTTATCCGGACAGGCACCTGCTCGCCTTCGATGTCGACCATTGGGTCCCCGCCCTTTGGGTCAGAGAGGCTGTTCGACAATATGGTTTTCAAGCGGTCCAGCATGGAGTTCGGATATTGCCCGACCTTTGACCGATATGCCAGCCTGATGCAAAGCATTGCGGTCTCCGCAGATCAGATAGTGCCAATCGGGCAGTTTTCGTCCTTTGAGCGCAGCACATAGGCGCAGGTAGAGGCAGCCGGATAGTCGTCAATCGTCCAGCGGGTCAGCCGGATGCAATCGGGCACATGCATCCTCCGATGCCGGTAGTCAGCGCACTGACAGCTGTTCAGGTCGAGCAGTTTGCAGGCGACGTTGGTTGGGTAGATTCGGCCAGTATCTTCATCCTCCACTTTGTGCAGGCAGCATTTGCCACAGCCGTCGCACAACGCCTCCCACTCATTGCGGGTAAGCTGGTTGATCGGGCGTTCCCAGAAGGGGGTGTCAGTCAATTCAGCGTACCCATTTCGCAAGTTCGGCGGCGACCAGCTTGGGATCGCCCTCATTGGCGTCCGTATTGGGCGTGTCGGCGGGCAACAGAGCCAGCGGCTTTCCATCTGGGCCCATCAAATAGGGAACCTGACTATGCCCCATTAGATAGCTGTCCGGGCTGGAACCTTCGACGCGTTCAAAGTGAATGGCAAAGGCCTTTGCGGTGGCAGCGATTTCGTTATCACTGCCGGTCAGGCCAATCAGCCTCGGGTGAAAGGCGCTTACGAACTGCTTGAGCACTGCTTGGGTGTCGCGCGCCGGATCAACGGTGATGAAAATCGGCTGCACCTTATTTGCACGCTCGGGATGGGCTTTTTCAAACATGGTCAGCCCGGCCATCAGATGCTGCATGTCGGGCGTGCAGATGTCTGGGCAGTTGGTGTAACCGAAATAGACCAGCCGGTATTTGCCTTTGAACTCGTCATAGCTGCGCTTGCGACCATCCTGATCGGTCAGTGTGAAGGGGGCGCCGATTGCGGCCCCTGCAAGCGGCGCTTCGCTCAGCGGTGGTTGGGCAGGACCCGAATTACAGGCTGACAAAGCAAGGGCGGCGATAAGAAAAGTGACATTTTTGTTCATGGCGGTGCCAGCATTGGTCTGGTAGGGGCGCAAATTCAAGTTCGCATTTTTTGATTCAGGACAGGGGATATGATCTCAATTCGCGCGGCCCGACGTGGCTTAGTCCTTTCAGTGCTCGCTTCTGTACTGTTGTCGACACCAGTGTTCGCGCAATTTTCCGACGGATATAATTTCCTGAAGGCCGTTCGCGAACGCAAGGGCGAGGACGTCGAAAAATTCATTAATGAACCTGGGTCGGTCGCTTTGCGTACCAAGGACGACGCCACTGGTGAAACTGCACTGCACATAGTCACCCAGCGCCGCGATCTCGATTGGCTGCGGTACCTGTTGCAAAAAGGAGCGGACCCCGATCTGAAGGACAAAAAGGGCACTGCGCCCTTATTGCTCGCGACCCAACTTGGCTGGATCGAAGGTGTACAGGGATTGGTGAAGTATAAGGCGATGGTCGACATCACCAATCGCAGTGGAGAGACTGCGCTGATCCGCGCGGTGCAATTGCGCAATCCGGATATGGTGCGCGAACTGCTGAAAGCCGGCGCTAACCCCGACAAGCGGGATACGATTGCCGGGCTCAGCGCACGCGAATATGCGGCGCAGGATGGGCGGAACAGTGCGATCCTCGGCATTATCGAGCGAGGTGGAAAGACCGAGAGTCCCGCCAAAGCAGGCGATCTGGATTTTTCAGGGATCAGCGACGTTAAATAGCCGACTTCAAATCGGCTCGAATCTCATCGCCGCGCCATTCATGCAGTAGCGCTTGCCCGTAGGCTTGGGGCCGTCATCAAAGACATGGCCGATATGGCCGCCGCAGCGTGAGCAGTGAACTTCGGTTCGTGGCAAATGCAGGCCGTAATCCGCCTTTGTCCCGATTGCGCCTCGGATGGGATGCCAGAAACTGGGCCAGCCTGTCCCACTTTCATATTTCGTCAGCGCATTGAACAATTTTTGCCCGCACCCGGCGCAGACGAAATTTCCTTTCCGCTTTTCATCGTTAAGAGGGCTGGAAAAGGGTGGTTCGGTAAATTCCTTGCGCAGCACGCGATAGGCCAAGGGCGAGAGGATCTTGCGCCACTCGGCATCGGATTTGACGACCGCAAAAGCCTTGCCTGCTGCAACGGATGATGCCCAAAGCGCAGCGGTAGCCAGACTTACCACGCCACCCAAGGCGGCTTTCAGGAAAGTACGCTTGCCGTAATTGTTCATGCCGAAATCCTTTCGCCTGCGCGAATGTAAGTACGTTCGAAGCAGGCAAAAGGTTTCAAGGAAGACTCAATATTTTGTAAGTTCAACGTCCATCGAGCGATAGCCATGGACGAAGCAGCCGGCAACACGGACTGGCTCTGCCACGACATTCGGGCGGAGGCGGCGCTTGGCCATTTCTTCGAGAAGCACACGGATCTGCAACTCGGCCAGACGCGCGCCAACGCAGCGGTGGATGCCATAGCCGAAGGACAAATGGCGGCGCGCATTTTCGCGATCGACAATCAGTTTGTCGGGATTGTCGAAGACGGTTTCGTCGCGATTGGCCGAAAGATACCACATGCCGATCTTGTCACCTGCCTTGATTGGTGCACCGAACAGGTCGTGGTCCTTGAGCGCAGTGCGGCGCATGTGCGCCAGCGGTGTCTGCCAACGGATGACTTCGCTGACCGCGTTCGGGATCAATTCTGGATTCTTCTCCAGTTTATCACGTTCATCCTGGAAGCTGTGCAGGCCATAGGCATAGCCCGACATCGAATTGCGGGTGGTATCATTGCCGCCAACGATCAGCAGGATGAGGTTCCCCATATATTCGAACTGGTTCATGTCCTTCATCGGCGAATGAATCATGCGGCTGATAAGGTCGGGCGCTTCACCCCGATTTTTGCGCTCGTCCCACAGACGCTGGAAATAGGCGCCCATTTCGAACATTTTGGCGAGACGCGCCTTACGTGTTTCCTCGGTGCGGAACAGTTCGACATCGCCCGCCCAGTCAGACCATTCGGTCAGCAAGCGGCGATCTTCCCAAGGGAAATCGAACAGCAAGGCGAGCATCTGTGTGGTCAGTTCGATCGAAACCTTTGTCGACCCAATCGAAGGCGGTGCCGACGGGAAGCGATCGAGCAATTCACCGGTCCGTCGGCGAATGTCGGTGGCCATGCGCTCCATTTCACCAGGGGTGAAGGCAGGCGCGATGACACGGCGTTCCTCGGTAGCTTGGGCCGGTCCATCGCGATGAACATCGGCATGACGATACGCTCGTCTTCCGGAATAGGTTCATCGAGCGCTTCATCGTCGACAAGTGTGATGCCGCCATGTTCGAACGAAGATGAATAGATGTCGGGCAGAGCCTCTACATGCTGGATGGCTTTCAGCGTTGTGACATTCCAAAAGCTGCCAAAACCGCTGCCCTCGACCTTGTTGATCGGGGCTTGCTCACGCATTTCCTTGAAAATCGGATGCCAGCGATCCTCAACGTAGATTTCGGGACGAGTGACGTCCCACTCATGCGGGCACTGAACAACCTTCCATGGAAGCTTTCGCTGGTTTCGGTTGCCGATGTATCGAGCACAGGGGCAGTTGCCATATTAGACTCCTCTTCTTTGCCGTGAAGAGTGCCATTGCTGACAATAATGTCAATCCCGTTTCGATAAGCAACTTAATTTGCTGTTAGCAGTTTCAGCCTGGCATTTTGACCAGCCCGAACAGCTTTTTGCCACTTGTTTCCTTGATCCGGCCAGCGCTCCCCGATTTCATCACATTGCGGCGGAACAAGTAAACCCCGACGCGCAGGATGATAAGCACGAACAATGCTTGCCAGGCAACCGCGAGGAGGTGCGGCCACAATGTCGCGTCCTGCGCCGCTCGGGCGACCATAGCGAAAGGTGAAGTGAACGGGAAAAGGCAGGCGAACAGTTCTATGGGCTCGCCCATTTTGGTAACTGTGTACATGGCGAGAAAGAAATTGATCAACTGGGCCATGGTCACCGGCATGGACAAGGTTTGGACCTCACGCACTGTTGCCGCCATTGCTCCAATTCCTAGGAACAGCGAGCCAAGGATGAGATAGGCCATTGTGAAATAAACCACGCCGAGCAACACGAATATTGGCCAACCAACAGCAGGAGTCGGCAGGCTTGGAAGGGCCGAACCCGCCAGAGCTGGCTATTCCGAAGCCGACCGTTGCCCAGACAGTAATGCCGACAAAAGCCATTGCCAACATCGCAAACAGCTTGCCGAGAAACACGGCATCCATGGGGACAGCAGCCGCAAGGATTTCGATGATCTTGTTGCCCTTTTCCTCGACCAGATTGGACAGCACCATCCCCGCGAGCAGCATTGTCAGCATGAACAACAGCACCTGCGTCGCTTGCGCAGTGGCCAAACGCTGCTGTTTTTCATTACCCGCACTGCTCTGCACGAGCCGCGTTTCTACCGAAGGCAGCGTCATGGCATCGGCATTTTTTGCAAAGGCCGAAAGCATTGCGATTTCGCCCTTATAGCTTTCAATGGGGCCACGTGTACCAGTGAGGACTGGCTTGTCGAGTGTCCCGCCAAGAATTGCAGCGAGCCCATTTGTCTTGTCATCAAGCAGCTTTTCCGGGGTTGCTGCGCTCGTTGATTGGGAAAGTTGCCTCATTTCCGGGAGCCGTCTTTCTCCAACCTGTGCGGCAAGAGTTGCTCTTGCCGCCAATAACTGACGACTATCGTCGGCCGACATCGTCACACCGATAACGGGACGGTCTATGTCGCGCGCAACTTGCCCGCCAAGCAAGCCTGCTGCACCGCCGACCAGCAATGGGAACATCGGTCCCAACAGGAAGAAAAAGAATGCCTTGGAAAAGATGATAGCCGTGAAATCACGGCGGCCGATGACGAATGCGGCACGGATAGTCTCTATCATATCAGTTCCTCCGCAGTGGGTGCATCCATTTCGGCGGCGGTATCTTCACCGGCAATGGCAACAAAAGCATCATGCAGGCCCGGGCGCTCAATCGAAAGCGAACGGATACCCGCCTTGCCCCCAATCAATGCCGTAAGCAGCGGTTCGACTCCGCTGTCGGGTAAGGTGAAATGCCACCAATTGCCTTCATGCCTGACGTCGTCGGGCAGTGCCTTGCGCCAGGGGCCGTCGGCGGTTTCGGTTGCCAGATGTACCTGTGGACGCAATCGGTCGCGCGCGGTTGATACGAGTCCATCAAAGCTCACCTTGCCCTTTGCAATAATCGCGATGCGTTCGCACAACCGTTCGGCATGGGCGATGACGTGGGTGGAGAATATGATCGTGACGCCGCGGTCCGCCTGTGCGCGTATCATGCGTTCGAGCTTGCTTGATTGAGCGCATCAAGGCCGGAAAAGGGCTCGTCGAGTACAATCAGCTTTGGATCGTGGACGATAGTGCCGAGCAGTTGCACGGTTTGCGCCATGCCTTTCGAAAGCTGGCGTATCTGGCGGTCGGCAGCATAGCCAAGCCCTGCCTCCTCCATCAGTTCACGTCCGCGCTGCTCGGCGGCTTTCAATGGCATTCCGCGCAGGGCGCCCATGAACGCGATGGTATCTGCAGCCCGCATCGACTGGTACAGTCCGCGCTCTTCCGGAAGATAGCCCACAAGTTTGGATTGGCTCCAGCGGACGATCAGAACCTAGCAAGGTGCGCGTACCTTCATCGGGATCGATAATCCCCAACAGCATGCGAATTGTAGTCGTCTTGCTTACGCCGTTCGGTCCCAAATGCCGTAGATACTCCCCACGGGTACGTTCAGGTCGATGCCGTCCACGGCGCGGAATCCGTCGAACTGCTTGACAAGCCCGCGTGCCTCGATTGCATGCATATTGGTAAATCGCCCCAAAACTGATCCGACACCCGAATAGGGACAGCGCGTGAAAAGACACAAGACAAATTTGGTTAACGCGCTGAAGGAACGAGCGAGAGTGGAAGGGTTCGCCGATTGCCGTGTAGCCCCGGGCCGTCTCGCACCAGACGCGGGAGCGCGATTGCGTCAGTGGCTGGACGAAGGTCGGCATGGAGACATGCTGTGGATGGCCGATCGCGTCGATCAGCGATCAAGTCCAGACGGATTATGGCCCGAAGTGCGGTCGGTAATCATGCTGGGCATGAGCTATACGCCTGAGTCCGATCCAATGGCGCTAGAATTGCATCCGGAGCTGGGGCGCATTTCAGTCTATGCGCAGCGCAAAGACTATCACGACGTGGTCAAGGGCGCGCTCAAGCGATTGGCGCAATGGTTTGTCCACCAGACTGGGGATGAGGTGAAGGTCTTCGTCGACACCGCCCCGGTGCTTGAAAAGACGCTTGCGGAAGCGGCAGGTCTTGGCTGGCAGGGCAAACACAGCAATCTCGTCAGTCGCGAACATGGAAGCTGGTTGCTATTAGGCGCGATCTACACGACCGCCGAACTAGGGCCCGATGCACCCGGGCACGACCACTGCGGATCGTGCAATGCCTGCCAGATCGTTTGCCCGACCAATGCCTTTCCCGAACCATATCGCGTAGATGCGCGGCGCTGCATTTCCTATCTGACCATCGAGCATAAGGGGCCAATCCCGCATGAATTGCGCCAGGCGATGGGCAATCATATTTACGGCTGCGACGATTGCCTTGCCGCCTGCCCGTGGAACAAATTTGCCAAAACAGCGTCTGTGCATAAGGCAATGATGCAGCGGCTAGAGTTATCCGAACTGCCATTGACGCAGTTGTTGAGGCTCGATGACGGCGCGTTTCGCCAGCTATTCGCTGGTACCCCGATTAAGCGCACAGGCCGCGATCGCTTTGTCCGCAACGCGGCAATTGCTGCCGGGAATAGCGGCGACAGCAGCTTGATTGAACCACTGATCCACCTGCTTGTTGATGCCAGTCCATTGGTTCGGGGCGCGGCTATCTGGGCGCTGGCGCAACTGGACAAAGGCCGGTTTTCGTTGGAAAAGCGTGGTCGACTCAAATTTGAGTCAGATGAATCGGTGCTGCAGGAATGGACGGTCAGCGCGACAGAAGCGCGTTGACGCATTGTGCACGGTCGACTTCCGCGCCATCGCTGCGGCGGGCATCTACATGGGTGACTATTTCTGCCCCATTCTTGCCATCGGGGTACAGATATGCGTCAAGGATGCAGGCGCGACCGCTGAATTGCAGCTTGCGTCCCTGAACCTCTATGACATCAAGTCGGGGCTGGCCGAACATGCGGACCAGCGTTGACATGTCCTTGCCCATAACCGCCTCCAAACCCTTCGACGAAAGCACGGGGCGGACGGCGGGGGCTGCAGCGGCGGGTCGGTCTATCGGGACCGGTACCCGTTGCGGCGGCACCGCCCCGCCACCACAGGCGGCAAGCGACAGGCTTCCAAAAACAACAGTCGCAAATTTGGTCACTTGGTCTTCACCCTGAATTTTCCATGCGCCATATGCACGGCAGCGGCGGTCGCGACAACCGGCACGACAAATTGCAGCAAAGGCACCATCATGCCCGCTGCACCTGCGGCACCCAGCATCAGGCGCTCGCCCTTGCCGAACGCGGCCAGTTCATGGCCGTGGCGTGCAACCAGCATGTCTTCCAGATCGCGTCCCAATAGCAGCGCATTGACGGCGATGAAGACCAGTGGCGCGCCAATCCCCGTGACCAGCAGCAACAGGTAAAGCGGCAGGGCCAAGAGATTATATCCCAAGGCACGCCGTGCCGAACGCAACCCCATGCGCAGCGACGTCATGTTGGAAGGGCGTTTCCCGCGTGCGGCTTCAAACGGATAATGCCGCTCCTCCACCGCATCGATGATATCGTCGGAAAAGACCCAAGTGATGGCGATGGCTACCATCCGGAATAGCACCAGCCCTGAAATGGCGAGGATGGCGACGGCTGCAAGCGCGCTCAATGTGCCATCGTCAGCAACGCCGAAATATCCGAACGCAAAGTCTACTGCATACCACAATGCGATGCCCAGTATCAGGAAAGCGGCAAGCGTCAGCGAAATGACCTTCGCAAGGATCAGCATGATCCTATTATCCGCCAGGCTGGCAAAGCCGCGTGAGATGGCTGTCAACATTTCACCCAGATAATGCAGGTGTATTACACATGCAAGCCACTTGCCCTTTTGCGCAGACCGCATTAGGGCGCGCCAAACCCTGAACAGGAACCCTAAATGACGCAAACCCGCTACGACGTGCTGGCCATCGGCAATGCTATTGTTGACGTGATTTCCGATGCTGACGATGCCTTCATCGCCGCACAGAATCTCAACAAGGGCGGGATGACGCTGATCGATGCCGAGCGCGCGCAATCGCTTTACGATGCGATGGGTCCGGGGCGTGAGGTTAGCGGCGGCAGCGCGGCCAATACGCTCGCCGGGCTTTCACGGCTTGGGCATAAAACCGCCTTTATTGGGCAGGTTGCACAAGATCAGCTGGGCGATGTGTTCGCGCACGATATCCGCGCGACCGGTATCGACTTTGATGTGCCCGCACGTCCTGGCCAGCCGCCGACCGCGCGTTGCCTGATCCTCGTCACCCCCGATGCGCAGCGGACGATGAACACCTTCCTTGGTGCGGCGCAGTTCCTTCCCGAAACCGCTATCGACAAAACGAAGATCGAAGACGCAGCCTGGCTTTATCTGGAAGGATATTTGTGGAATGCGCCTGAATCGCGCGCGGCGATGACGGGCGCGATAGCCATTGCCAAAAATGCCGGGCGCAAGGTTGCCCTCACCCTTTCTGATGCCTTTGTTGTTGAAGGGCATCGCGACGAGTTTTTCGCGCTGATGGATGATGGCTCGCTCGACCTGCTCTTCGCCAACGATACCGAAGTGCGCGCGATGATGCAGACCGACGATACCGAAGCTGCGGTTGCAGCGCTGGCGCAGCGGGTGCCGATGCTGGTGTGCACGCATGGCGCAGCAGGAGCCGAGGCGCATCGTGGTTCAGAGCATGCACGCGTTAGTGCTGAAAAAGTCGAACGCGTGGTCGATACCACCGGCGCGGGGGATCTTTTCGCGGCGGGCGTTTTTGCCGGGATCGCACAGGGCCGCAGCCTGAAGGATTGCCTGACGATGGGTGCAGTCTGCGCCGCTGAGGTCATCAGCCATTATGGCGCGCGGCCCGAGGCGGATATCCAGAAGCTCGTCGCCGAACGCCTCGCTTCCTAATAAGGCAAGACCCGCACGACATCGGGCCAAAAACCGAGCGCCCAGATCGGATAGCGCACGAAATAGCCGAAGATCAGCGCGCCCAGGCCCCATTTGGTGGCCCAGTGCAGACCGCCTATCGTCTTCCTGTCCCACAGGATCAGCGGGACGACGAAGGCGAAGGCTACCAGCCCGCCAACGATATGCCCAGCCATCACCGGCGGAAAGATCGGCCAGCGGCCAACGCCGGGTTCAACCGTCATCAGCGTGAAGAGCAGCATGAAGCGCTTGTGCGCCTGCGGGTCCATGCGGTTGCGCCAGCCCATGATCAGCATCAGGATCATCGGCGGCAGCGCCATCAACGGCACCACCGACCAGCTTTCGGCATCGATGATCGGCGGATGGGTGCCGCGCGCGATTGCGTGAGTCGCGGTCAGATAGGCGAGCGGAATGATGAGCACCGCGAGGGCAAATCCCCACACGCCCAGCTGCCGGTGGATATCGCGCCTTTTGGCCGCAACTAGCCGGATCTGCGTATAGAAAATCGCCAGCCACCCGGTCAGCGCGATGCCGTGCGCGATCACCAGCGGGGTCAGCGTCGGGTTCGGTCGCGGATAGCTTACCGTCTGGAACAGGTAGAAACTGGGCGCAAAACCAATGAAGATTGCAATGATGATCGCTAGCGCCATGCGCCCGTAAAAACGACGCTCGGCATCCTGGCCTGTTGCGCCGGTTACATTGGCTGTTGTCGCCATACCCTTCCCCCCGGAATTATGTTCGGTGCGACCCGAAAGGCTGGGATTTTTGGTGCGGTGTCCCGCCTTGAGACGGCTTGTTACATATATGTGACAACCTGTGAATCGCCCATTTGGTCTATAACGGTGGATAGGGGCGTGAATGCGGCAAAGCGAATGGCGTAAAACGGCCTTAAGGTTACAAACTTCACCGGAAGGCATGGGGCCGATTGTCACCTTTGTCACTTTAGCGCGGCCGATAGCGCGAGGTGAAACGGGCAGCGCGGGCAAGCACCTTCGTCCATCACGCAACACAAGCAGAAACCCGCGATGTAGGACAGCGCCTCGATAGTGCATCGCGCTTGACCAATATCAATTCCCGCGCCCGGCCACCTGTGCCACTATCGCCCAAAGGGAGGATGCGCATGCAAGACAGGGCAGCGAAACTTGAACTGATCGAGCGCAGTCTGGAACGCGCAGCCGAAACAGTGGGCGATATCACTGCCCCGCTGATGGCGCGCTTCTACGCCGCGC
This sequence comes from Sphingomonadales bacterium, assembly GCA_016707885.1. Taxonomy (GTDB): domain Bacteria; phylum Pseudomonadota; class Alphaproteobacteria; order Sphingomonadales; family Sphingomonadaceae; genus Sphingorhabdus_B. Next base: position 64,711 of record JADJGU010000004.1, on the reverse strand, counting down.
ATCCGGCGGCAGAGGCCAGCTTTGAACATCACGGCCTCGGCAAGCGCGCGCTGCTAGAGGCGGAGATGGTCGGCAATGTGCTCTATTGCCTGATGACCTGGTTCGAACGGCCCGAGGAGATCCGCATCATCCTCTATGATTCGATCCCGCACCATCAGGAAACGCTGAAGATAGAGGCCGGCTGGTATGAAGGCATGCTGTGGGCGGGGATTGACCTGATCGAAGAGACGCTGCCCGAAGACGCGGATGACGAGCGCGCAGTGTGGGAGGAAATGCGCGCCGGATTGGCCGAGACGATCGCCAAGGCGCGGACTTTTATCGGCTGAGCCAGCCCGTCTCCCAAAGGGAGAGGCGGGCTCACCCCTCCGGCGGGGGCGCGACCGTTACCGGGCCGATTTCCTTCAGGCACTCCTTGATCGGCGCAAGGTCCTCCACGCTGGTGGGCGGGTTGGCGATCAGGTCTTGCACGCTCTTGCCCGCCATCAGCTTGTCGGCGGCGCAATCGCAGACCTTATCGAGGTCGACATTCACGCCCTCGGGCACCTGCCCCTCCGCGGTCGCGGCGCAGCTGGCAACGATCGATTGGCGCACGGTGGCTTTCACATTCTCGTCCAGCGCCCCGCCTTCGCCACAGGCGGCGAGCGACAACAGGGCGATCGGGGCAAGCGAAAGGGCGGAAAGGCGCATGGCGTGGGAAACTCCTCTGGTTGGTCGATAGCAATATGGGGCAGGGTGGGGGTTTTTGAAGGGGGTGCGCAACCCTCTCCCCTTCAGGGGAGAGGTACGAAGTCTTATTGCTGCAAGCAATTAGACGAAGTGGAGAGGGGGAGGCTGGGTGTGCCGTCACCGTTACAGCCCCTCTCCGCTGCGACTAGCGAACAAGTTCGCAGGTGGCCTTCGGCCATCTCCCTCCGGTCGATTCCTCACTCCTCTCCCCTAGAGCCGAAGGCCACCGGAGGTGAACGAGAGAGGGTGCAATTCCGCCCCTCCTTGCTACTATCGCGCGATGACCAATCCCCTATCCGCCACCTGCCATTGCGGTGCCGTGCATGTGCAGGTCGCGCATGCGCCGGGCTTCATCTTCGAATGCAATTGCAGCCTGTGCGAGTCTCACGGCGTGTGGTGGGGATATTATGCGCCCGAAGAAGTGAGGGTGACGGGGGAGACGCGGGGCTATGGAAGAGCAGACTTCGCGTATTTCCTGCAGTCGAACCGGTTTCTGGCCGGAAATGCGACCACAAACGCGGGAGCCCGCGGGGGGGGGTTTGCCCCCGCTGCGGCTGCACCACGCATTTTGCCTTAAGCGCGGCCTGGCTGGAAAAGAGCGGTGCCGCGAATGACCGCATGGGCGTGAACATGCGCTTGTTCGACCGCGCCGCGCTGTCAGGGGTGAAGCTGCATTTTCCCGATGGCCGGGCATGGGATGGCGTTGGCGAGTGGGGCTATGTGCGGGAGGTGGTGGATTTGTAGGGGGTAAAGCTTTGTTTCGTTCAGAGGCACGGAGAGCGCAGAGGAGATTGGAGGTAAAGAATCTTGATTCTGCATTTCACGGTGAATCAGGACGGTTGCTGTCACCTGCACCTAAACTTGCTTCCGCGTAACTGTATCAAATTCACTGCGGGATACCGAAACGATTTGGGTTGAGTAACCAATCTCTAACTTCATCGAGAAATGCCCAAACGTCGACGTCGGTAGGTTTGACGTACGCTGCCGCACTGCTATCAGAGCCCATCCGTTCAAACATTGCCACTAACCAGTCAGTAGATTTTCTCTAACTCCAAGGTCTGAAAGCCAGATTCAACTCTCTCCACTGGGAACCAAAAAAACTCCATAATCAGCAAGCTGTTTACAATAAAATTTAGCAGTCTCCAGCTCAGCGTCGGTCAACAATCCAAGTCCTCCCGATCGCTTATAATTTGGATCGCGCGTTTCTAGAGAAGATTTAACGTTTACCCTTGTCGGATTGAGTCCACTTATTACGCCATCCGGTACGCCAGCCGCTTTAAGTCGTCGCGTTCCTTGCTGACCCCCGTCTTTGACGAAGTCCAAATCATAAATACCTGCAACCGGAATACCAAATTTTCTCAGAGGTTCCATAATAGTTGGAATTGAATCTTGACCGTTCGCGTTCATAAAAAGACAGTTTGGAATACCCCCTGTTGATCATTCAACCCCAAAAGGCGTTCATTTGCTTCCTGATAAAAGGCCCATCCATATCGCTCCTCATCACAACATTTTCGTAAAAAAGGGCAGAAAGTACGCCCGCAGATCGTAACAACGGATTTCTCATAATAATTGTTAATTCTTCACTTGGAAGAATTCTAGCTGTAGCTACTTTGTTTCGATAAGTCAGTCGTACAACATTTACTGGAACGCCAGACATTACGCACCCCATTAAAAAGTGAGGGCTATGTGTCGAAACAAAAAGTCTTTTTTATTCCCCTGCATTTGTTTGGCCATTTGCTTAGCCAAAGTAAAAGACAATGTTGGGTGAAGAAATGCTGCTGGTTCATCGACTAACAATAGATCCGGTTTGCCCGCCATAATTTCAGCGAGCATTCCGCAAAACGCTTTTGCTCCGTCGCTTGCCTGCCTCAGAAGTGTAGCAGCGCTATGAAAATTGGCTGCCTCCTCAGTTAAAGCCTGTTCCTCGTGAAGGCTATTTGGCTTTCTGTCCGATAAACGTAGTCGGATTTGACCCGCATGAGTTGGGTCAAAACCAAATATTGGCCAAACGCTTCGTAAACAATTTCGCTTAGCTCATTTCGAAGGCTATCGTTGCGGAAGAGTGTCTGAAAACTGCTATTGGCTTCTTGGAGTCGATCTCCAAAAGGCTGGTCATTCGCCAGATCAATTCGGCCTCGACCATCGAATATTCTCACATTGTAAGCTAGAAACCATTGCGCAGCCCAATTGCGTAAGTGATGGGTATTTTCCGTAGTATGAAAATTTGTCAAAGCTTCTAATAGAGAAGTTTTGGGAACTTGTTGCCTTGAGGAAAACTTGCCAACTAATACATGGTCTGGTTTTATAATTTCGCCCGGGTTTGGACGTAATGTTACATTCGCCATGGCTTGTTCAGCTTCTTGTTGCGAGTAACCTCTAAATTCAATGTCGCTTAGGATTAGATTATCGTCCAGAATTCTTCCGTGAGTTGCAGCCTGACTATTTCCCGATCAAGTGGCTTTTTCCCGAGTAATTAGGGCCAACAAAAACGGTGATGGGTGAAACATCAAATTCAAAGGATTTGCGCCGGGGCGGATCGGAACTGTAGTTTTATCTTATTTATCATACTCTAAGATTATTCCAATGTCCCGATACATCTAAAAATAGCCAAGAAAATACAAAACGATCAACTAAATAAAAACGACCCTTTGAAAAGATCAGGTTGAAATTTTCTGTATCGTCTCATCTCAATGGGCGAGATGGTTTCACTTCCCTCTTTCAAGCAATGGCTTGAGATAGTGCCCCGTGTATGACTTCGGGTTCTTCGCCAACCATCTTCCGGCGCCCCTCCGCCACAATCTCCCCGCCCTTGACGCCCCCTTCGGGCCCAAGGTCGATAATCCAGTCCGCCGTCTTGATGACATCCAGATTATGCTCGATCACCACCACGCTGTTGCCCTGTTCGACCAGCCGGTGGAGCACCTCGAGCAATTTGCGCACATCCTCGAAATGCAACCCCGTCGTGGGCTCGTCCAATATGTAGAGCGTCTGGCCGGTGCTGCGGCGGCTGAGTTCCTTGGCGAGTTTCACGCGCTGCGCCTCGCCGCCCGACAGCGTCGTCGCCTGCTGGCCGACCTTGACATAGCCGAGGCCGACCTCTGCCAGCATCGCCATCTTGTCGCGGATCGGGGGGACGGCCTTGAACACCTCCACCGCATCCTCGACCGTCATGTCGAGCACGTCGGCGATCGACAGCCCCTTCCACTTCACCTCCAGCGTTTCGCGGTTATAGCGTTTGCCGTGGCATTCCTCGCACGTCACATAGACGTCGGGCAGGAAGTGCATCTCGATCTTGATCAGGCCATCGCCGCTGCACGTTTCGCAGCGCCCGCCCTTTACGTTGAAGCTGAACCGCCCGGGCTTGTAGCCGCGCGCCTCGGACTCGGGCAGGCCGGCGAACCAATCGCGGATGTTGGTGAAGGCGCCGGCATAGGTGGCGGGGTTGCTGCGCGGGGTGCGGCCGATCGGTGACTGGTCGATGTCGATCACCTTGTCGCAATGTTCCAGGCCCGTCACCTTGTCATGCGCGCCGGCCAGAATGCGCGCGCCGTTCAGGGCGCGCGCGGCGGCGGCGTAGAGCGTGTCGATGGTGAAGCTCGACTTGCCCGAGCCCGAGACGCCGGTGATGCAGCAGAAGGTGCCGAGCGGGATGCTCGCAGTGACATTTTTGAGGTTGTTCGCGCGCGCGCCGTGGAGGGTGAGCTTCTTCTTGTTGCCCTTGCGCCGCGTCTTCGGGACCGCGATTTCGCGGGTGCCGTTGAGGTAATCGGCGGTGAGCGATTTGGCCTTGAGGATCGTCTCCAGCGTCCCCTCCGCCATCACCGTGCCGCCATGCACGCCCGCACCGGGGCCGAGATCGACGATCCAGTCGGCGGTGCGGATGGCATCCTCGTCATGCTCGACGACGATCACGGTGTTGCCGAGATCGCGGAGTCGTTGCAGCGTGGCGAGCAGCCGGTCATTATCCTTCTGGTGCAGGCCGATGCTGGGTTCATCGAGCACATAGAGCACGCCCGACAGGCCGCTGCCGATTTGCGAGGCGAGGCGGATGCGCTGGCTCTCCCCGCCGCTCAAGGTGCCGCTAGTGCGATCGAGGTTCAGATAATCGAGCCCGACATTGTTGAGGAAGCCCAGCCGCTCGTTGATTTCCTTGAGGATGGCCTTGGCGATTTGTGACTGGGTGGGGGTGAGTTGCGCGTCGAGAGTGCTGAACCAGACCAGCGCATCCGATACGCTCATCCGCGTGGGTTCGGAGATGTTGGTGCCCGCGATCTTGACGCTCAGCGCCTCGGGCTTGAGGCGTGCGCCGTGGCAGGTTTCGCAGGGCTGGCTGGTCTGGAACTTGCCCAGCTCCTCGCGCATCCACGCGCTGTCGGTCTGCAACATGCGGCGGTTGAGGTTGCCGATCACACCCTCAAACGGCTTGCGCACGGTATATTCCTTGCGCCCGTCCATGAAGGTCAGCTCGACCGGCAGCCCGCCGGTGCCGTGCAGGATGATCATCCGCTGGTCCGGCTGCAGCGCGTTCCACGGGGTGGTCAGATCAAAGTCATAGGCTTTCGCCAGGCTCGCCAGCACCTGCATATAATAGGGGCTAGGCGGGTTCGATTTCGCCCAAGGCACGACCGCGCCCTGCTTCAGGCTCAACGCCTCGTTCGGCACCACCAGCTGCGGGTCGAACTCCAGCCGCTCGCCCAGCCCGTCGCAATCGGGGCAGGCCCCCTGCGGCGCGTTGAAGCTGAACAGGCGCGGTTCGATTTCGGCGATGGTGAAGCCTGAGACCGGGCAGGCGAACTTCTCGCTGAACACGATGCGGTTGGGCGGCAGGCCGGTGCCTTTCATCGCGCCGCCGGTGACGTTGCTTGGGGCAGGGGTAAAGGTCGCTCTGGCCTCCCCAAAGGCGGTCGGAACGCTATCCGCACCGCCCATCGCTTCGGCCACCGTGCCATCCGCCAGATCGACGAAGGCCAGCCCCTCGGCCAGCTTCAACGCCTGCTCAAACGAGTCCGCCAGCCGCGTCTGGATGCCGTCCTTCACGACGATGCGGTCGACCACGACCTCGATGTCATGCTTGTATTTCTTGTCGAGCGCCGGGGCCTCTTCAATCGCATAGAATTCGCCGTCGATGCGCACGCGGGTGTAGCCGGCTTTCTGCCATTCGAGCAGTTCCTTGCGATACTCGCCCTTGCGCCCGCGAACGACGGGGGCGAGTAGGTAAGCGCGCGTGCCTTCGGGCAGCTGCATCACCCGGTCGACCATCTGCGTCACCGTTTGCGCGGTAATCGGCAGGCCGGTCGCGGGCGAATAGGGTATGCCAACGCGCGCCCAGAGCAGGCGCATATAGTCGTAGATTTCGGTGACCGTCGCGACAGTCGAGCGCGGGTTGCGGCTGGTGGTTTTCTGCTCGATCGAGATGGCGGGGCTGAGGCCTTCGATATGCTCGACATCGGGCTTCTGCATCATCTCCAGAAACTGCCGCGCATAGGCGCTAAGCGATTCCACATAGCGCCGCTGCCCCTCGGCATAGATGGTGTCAAAGGCGAGGCTGGATTTCCCGCTTCCCGACAGGCCGGTAATCACGATCAGCTTGTCGCGCGGCAGGTCGATATCTACGCCTTTGAGGTTGTGCTCGCGCGCACCGCGCACGCTGATGTGGGTGAGTGACATGGGACGCTTGTTCCAGATTTGTTCGCAAAGCGCAAGAGTCGCGCTGTTCCAAAACGAGATGGCGGTGCGTGAGGGGTTTTGCAACCCGGCGCTTTTGCTGTAAATTGAACATCATGCAGCGACCTGGGGGCAGATTCGCAGCGTATCGAAACGCTTTATGCGCGGTGCTCGGCATCGCTGCCTTTGCTGCACCTGCAATTGCGCAATCGGAGATTGTTTTCCAGCCGGGCACCGGGGATGCGACCCTGATCACGGCACAGCCCATTGGTCCCGCGTTCAAGCGGTTTTCGTGCAACGGTTTCCAGGAAGCCAAGGCGAAACTGCTGTCGGTCTATTCGGCCGAAGCGGCAGAAGGTCTGGCAATACCGCAACACCGGCTTGATCGCTCGCTGCTCGACGAAACGCTGGCGAGCTATGAAAAACATGTCTGCCAGTGGGGCAGCGGCAGCGGGCCGTCGATGATGGTGGTCGTCGATTTCGCCAAGCGCAGCGCGGACCCGCGGCTCTACATCGTTGATCTGGAAAGCGGGCAGGGTCTCGATACTCCTGTCGTTGTCGCGCATGGCATCGGTTCGGATCCAGATGACGATGGCTATGCCGATGCATTCGGCAATGTCTATGAAAGCTGGATGTCGTCGCTCGGCGCGGCGCGCGGAGGCGAACTGTATCGCGGGCGCAATGGTCTTTCACTGCGGCTCGACGGGCTCGACCCTTCCAACAGCGCGATGCGCGAACGTGACATTGTGGTGCACAGCTATGCGGCCGAAAGGCGGCGCTATTTCAACTATAGCCTGATGTCGGCGCGGGGCGGCAAGCCGGGGACCAGCGAGGGCTGCTTTGTGGTCGAACCGCACAGGCGTGACTGGCTGTACGACCGGTTGCGCGACGGAGGCTTCCTCTATGCCGGGCTTGGCAAGCAAGGCATGGAACAACGCGGCAAGCCGGTACCCGTGCAGTCAGCGCCTGCCCAATCCGCCTTTCAGCAGGTCTTGTTCCGTCAGGGGACCGGAACGGAATAAACTGCTTGGGCCTTACCCCTGTGGTGGAGTGGGGCCGGGTTGCGGCGCGAACAATTTCTGCAACATGCGCTTCGCCGCAAACAGTCCCCAGATGGTAAGAGCGAGCAACACCAGAGCGATGAGCGCGGCGGCGACTGGATAGGCAAAGGCAAGCACAAGCAAGCCGCCGGTCACCACATCTTCGGCGGTGGAAAGGATGATGTTGCTCACCGGCTCCGGGCTGGTGTTGACCGCCGCACGGGTCGTTGCCTTGGTCGCATGGCTGGCCAGCGCGGCACCGCCACCAAGCAAGAAGACGATCACTTGCCACACAGGATCACCCGCATCGACCACGGCGAGCGCGAGCAGCGCGCCACCCAGCGGGCGGACGAGCGTGTTGAGCCCATCCCAGATCGAATCGAGCCAGGCCACCTTGTCGGCGAAAAACTCCGCAACCGCTCCAAGCCCTGATATTCCGATAACCCATGGGTTGGCGAGCGCATCGAGCATTTTCAGATTTTCGGGAAGGTCGACGACGCCGAAATACATTGCGAGGCCGGTTGCGAAGACGGTGAGGTAGAGCCGCCAACCTGATAACAAGCTGACACTGGCTGCCAGGCCCAGCAATTCGACGATACCCATCCAGCTTCTCCCCGAGTTGCGGTGCGGATGTCGTGATGGTGCCAGTGTGCGTGGGTTGTGGCAAGCGTCGCCACACAATGTTTACAGTCAGGACGAACAGGCTGGCCGCCCCGCCGGGTGTGTGATGAACAGCGGGACGGCCAAGGGGGAAGGGAGAGGGTGTCCCGCCTCAGCGTTTGCGCTGCCTGCGGGTGACGCTGGTGTCGCGAGTCACATTGCCGTTCGACCTCGTCACCGTATCGTTGCGGTTATAGATTTCTGTGCCATTGCGCGAAGCTGAACGGTTGGCGGTGAAACCGTTTTCGGTGCGGGTTTTGGAACCCGAATAGCTGTACTCGCCGCCATTCGGGCCAGTGCCGCTGCCAGTTGCAGTCCAGCCATTGTCGGTCTTTGTCCGCTCATAATCGTAGGTTGCGGTCTTGCCGTTGAAGCCGGTGCGCGACCCGCTGCCGGTGAAGCTGGTATCGGTACGCTGACGGTCGCGTTCGGTGGTTGCCGTCGCACCGTCGCTTTTGCGGGTCACGATCTTGTCTGAACTGAAAGTGCCTGCGTCCTTGTCACGAACGGTGGTCTTCGTGCCGCTGGCCTTGGGACCATCAAAGGTCGAGGTGCGGGTTTGCGGTTCTGCTTGTGCGATTCCGGTCAGGAATGCTGCAGTGAGGGTAAACGCTATCAGCTTTTTCATGGCTTTTGTCCTTTGCTGTCTATTGAAGGCCGTTTGTCACTGCCTTCAGATATTCAACGCACAACCTCGCCATTCCCTTCGTTTTCAGGCGCAATTTTTTGTGCTTCAGGCGAAGCTGCTGACGCTGATTGCACGATGGCCAGCAATTCGCGGCGGATGGCGCGACGCTCTGCAGGTGCGGCTGTCCGCATCTGCTCGCGCAATTCGCGGACGCGCGCCTGCTGTTCGGGTGGCAATTGACGAAATGCTTCGCGTCGCGCTTCCGCCTTGGCTGGATCAATCCGGGGCTGTTGCAGCTGTTCCCGATTCGCGGCCTTGTCTTCCACGGCTGCGCCGGTCGCGGCTTTCTTGCGCTGCGCCATTTCGCGGCGCGCCAGCTCGCGTCCGATTTTGCGCCGGATTGCAGGATTTTGCAGCAGCCGATGTTCGGCAAGCGCGCGCCGCAGTTCAGGGAGTGTTACTTCTCCTTTTTCGAGCATGGTCTCGATTTCCTGCCGTGCGATGGCGAGACGTTCCTGCCTTGGCAGTGCCCGAAACTCGGGATCAGTGCGCAGCCGCTGGTATAGCGCGCGCACCGCCTGGCGTCCGTTCGGGGTGAGTTCGGTTTCCGGTTTAGCTGGAACCATTTCCTTGCTGACGACAGCGGGGTTTTGCTTTGGGCTTGGGAAAATCCTTTTGGGGCAGTTCGACCAGCTTGGCCTTGGCAAGTGCATCGCTCACCACAGGCACATAGACGGGTGCCCCGAAAAAGCCTGATGCGGCGGCGGTTGCGGTGGCGATACCGAAAGCGGCGACCACCGTGACAATCCGCCCCGAACGGCGCCAGCCTGTGTTACCAAACCGTCGGCGAGTTGGAGCAAGTGGGGGAGCAATTGAATTGGATTCAGCGGGCAAATCACCGGCTGCAAGACGCGCGGCCAGCCGGTCGCCAAAGCCTTTCGGCAGCGGCGGAACCGTCAGCCGGTCGAGCGCAGCGGCGATGTGCGGGGGAAAGGCGGGTTCGGTCATGCGCCAACCCCTTTGCCTTCGACGCAATCGCGCAAGCTAGCCCGCGCGCGAAACAGCAGTGATTCAAACGCCTTGATCTGCATGGCCAATATGTCGGCGGCCATTCTGTTTTGCCTTTCCTCATAATAGGTCAGCACAATCGCTGCGCGTTGCCGGTCGGGTAGTGCCTCAATGCAGGTAGCGACAGCGCCGCGCACATCGTCCTGCTCTATCTTTTCGTCGGCCAACGGACTTTCGTCGGCGCGTTCGGGCACCGCATCGTCGCCGACAAAGCGGCGGCGGCGGATGCGGTCGAGGCAGGCGTTCGTCGATACCCGCGTCAGCCATGCGGCCACACCGGGTCCGCCCGCCTGCCAGCGTTCGGCATATTGCCAGAGTCGCAACAGCGCATCTTGGGCCACATCTTCGGCCTCGGCAGCGTCGTTCAGCATGCGATAGGCGATCCGCCAGGGGATGTCGGCATGGCGATCAGCGAGCAGGCGCAAGGCATCGGCATCACGCGCCGCGACGCGCGCCATTAGCGCGTCATCGCTTTCACTCGCTATCGCTTGCGCGGTTGTTGCCATTAAGCTTCGGTCCTCAGCATTGCAGCCTTTGATGCTATAACGTGCGGGTTACAAAAACCCTTCGCAGAAAAATGATAGCTTGGCAGACGCGGCTTTCCATGCTGCAAAGGGGGCGATGTCTGAAGAATTATTGATCCACCCCGTCACCGGCGAAGTCATGCCGCCCGCGACCCCCGCCGCCACCATGGTCATTTTCCGCAACAATCCGGAGGGCGGCCCGCCGCTGATCCTGATGGTCGAGCGGGTGAAGTCGATGGCCTTTGCCGGGGGCATGGTTGTTTTCCCGGGCGGCAAGGTCGACGATCATGACCGCGCTTATGCGGGCATCATCGATCATGGGCTCGATCTGCACGAAGCGGCAGCGCGGCTGGCGGTGATCCGCGAAACGATTGAAGAGGCTGGGCTGGCACTCGCGCTGGATGGCGTAACCGACGCTGCCGATTGTGCTGAAGCGCGCGCCGCGCTGCACGATGGGGCGAGCCTAAAGGAAATTTGCGACGATTATGGCTGGACGCCGCAGCTCGACCAGCTCGTCCCCTGGGCCCGCTGGCGCCCGCCCAATCTGGAAACACGGGTGTTCGATACCCGTTTCTATCTGCTCAACGCGGGTGATGCGCATCTGCCGGCAGTGGTCGACAATACCGAAAACCGCATGCTGTTCTGGGACAGCGCACCGGGCGTGCTCGACAAGATTGCGCGCAAAGAGGTGAAGGCGATCTTCCCGACCGTGCGCAATCTGGAACGGTTGGCGCTGTTCGAAAGTTTTGACGATGCTGCTGCCCACGCTGCAGAACATCCGGTCAAGCTGCTGCTGACCTATGTAGAGGAACGCGACGGGGTGCCGCATATCTGCATCCCCGACGGGCATGGCTATCCGGTGGTTGCCGAGGCGATGACCACCGCGACGCGCGGCTAGGCGCTTGGCAATTTTTGCACAGCTTCAGGGAATGGTGGGCGTTGTGCTCATCGTTTTTCTGGCCTGGGCGTTTTCTGAGGACCGGAAACAGCTTCCCGGTTGGCGCTGGATTGGCGGGGCTTTGCTGCTGCAACTTGCACTGGCGCTGTTGATCGTGCGGGTGCCGTTTGTTTGGGATGCGATTGGCGTTGCTAACCATGCGGTGCAGGCGATTGAGAAAGCAACGCTGGTCGGCTCCGGCTATATGTTTGGCTATCTCGGCGGCGCGCCTTTGCCTTTCGCTGTTGCAGAGGGCAACCAGCCACCGCTGATCATTGCTTTCCAGATATTGCCGCTGGTGATCGTCTTTTCCGCGATTTCGGCTTTGCTCTGGCACTGGAAAATCCTGTCGTGGATCGTGCGAGGCCTCAGCTGGGCGTTGCAGCGGACATTGGGCGTCAGTGGCGTTGTCGGGTTGGGTGGGGGTGCGAATATCTTCCTCGGTGTGGTCGAAGCGCCCTTGGTGCTGCGCGCATATTTCGAGCGGATGAGCCGGGCTGAGCTGTTCATGATCATGGCGCTGACGATGTCGACGATATCGGGTGCGATCCTGATTCTCTATGCGACCACATTGTCGAAAACCGTGCCCGATGCGGTCGGTCACATGATTTCAGCCTCGCTGATCTCGCTGCCCGCTGCTGTGCTGATTGCACGGCTGATGGTGCCGGGGGATGGCAAGACCGCAACCGATCCGGATGACACCAGCCTCAAATATGACAGCAGCATCGACGCGATCATTCGCGGGACGATGGACGGGGTGCAACTGTTCCTCGCGGTGATCGGGGTGATCATTGTGGTCTTCGCGCTGGTCGCACTTGTCGATCAGATGCTTGCGGTATTGCCGCTGGTGGGCGGCGAGGAACTGACCCTGCGGCGTATGTTCGGCTGGCTCTTCGCGCCGCTGATGTGGGCGATCGGCGTGCCGTGGAGCGAAGCACCCACTGCCGGCGCGCTGATGGGCACCAAGGCGATCCTCAACGAATATGTCGCCTATCTCGATCTGGCGGCGCTTCCGGCGGGAGAACTCGGCCCGCGCAGCCAGTTGATCGTCACTTATGCGCTGTGCGGCGTCGCCAATCTGGCCAGCGTCGGGTTGCTGGTCTCGACCATCGGCACGCTCTGCCCTGACCGCCGCGGCGAGGCAGCGGCGCTGGGGATGAAAAGCTGGGCTGCCGGAAACCTCGCCTCGGCAATGACCGGTGCGGTCATCGGGCTGGTGACCGTAGTTTAGATCAATCTTCCGGTGCGATGGTGACGACTAGGCCTTCAAGCGCGTCGTTCATGTGGATCTGGCACGACAGGCGCGAGCTTTCGTTGCGGCTGTCGGTCGAATCGAGCAGGTCATTCTCGTCCTCGCTCATTGCCGGAACCTTGTCGGCAAAGGCGCTGTCGACAAAGACGTGGCAGGTCGCGCAGCTGCAGCAGCCGCCGCACAGCGCCAGCAGCTCGTCAAAGCCATTGTCGCGGATCACTTCCATCAGCGACAGGCCGTTTTCGGCTTCTACGTCGCGGGCTGATCCGTTGCGCGAAATGACGGTAATCTTGGGCATGCGGGACTCCCCTGTTCGAAACTGTTTCGCGGGCCTGATAAAAGCGCCCTTACGTTAAGGGAAGCCTCTTTTTGTGGACAAACGATTTGAGGGCCTTGGCCTATGCAAGCGCGCTCCCTATGTCCGCTGCGAATAGCAGCAGGATTCTCTAAATGTCGAACGATCGCCACGCCCCCGTCATCATCATCGGCTCCGGCCCCGCCGGCTATACTGCGGCGGTCTATGCTGCGCGCGCGAACCTGACGCCGATGATCATCACCGGGGTCGAGGTTGGCGGGCAGTTAATGACGACGACCGAGGTCGACAACTGGCCGGGCGACGATGCCGGTGTGATGGGCCCAGAACTGATGGAGCGGATGAAGAAGCACGCCGAACGCTTCGGCACGCGGATCGAGAATGACTTTATCGAAAAGGTCGATTTTTCGAAGCGGCCTTTTACGCTGACCGGCGGCGCTGGCGATTATACCGCCGATGCCGTGATCATCGCGACGGGCGCCAGCGCGCAATATCTGGGGCTACCCAGCGAAACCGCCTTCATGGGCAAGGGCGTTTCGGCCTGCGCGACCTGCGACGGTTTCTTCTATCGCAACAAGCCGGTGGCGGTCATCGGTGGTGGCAATACTGCGGTGGAGGAAGCGCTCTACCTCGCCAATATCGCCAGCCATGTGACTTTGGTGCATCGCCGCGACAAATTGAAAGCCGAAAAGATCCTGCAGGACCGCCTTTTTGCGCGCGAAGCCGAGGGCAAGGTGACGATCAAGTGGAACCACACGCTCGACGAAGTGCTCGGTGATGCGATGGGCGTTACCGGGATGCGGATCGCCGCAACCGACGGCAGTGGCACCGAAGATGTCGAACTGCACGGCGTGTTCATCGCCATCGGGCACAAGCCCAATACCGGCATTTTTGAAGGCCATCTCGATATGGCTGGCGGCTATATCAAGGTGCGCGGCGGGGCCGAGGGGCAGGCGACCGAAACCAGCGTCCCAGGCGTTTTCGCCTGCGGCGACGTGATGGACCATATCTACCGCCAGGCGGTCACGAGCGCGGGCACAGGCTGCATGGCCGCGCTCGATGCGGAGCGGTTTATTGATGCTAATCATTCGGCAAGTTTCTAATCCATCAACGCAATGAGCCTCGTCGAGTTTGCAATACCCTCGCCTTGCTAGCTAACACTTAATGGTCTACCAAATTCCGATGCAAAATCGAAATTTTTATACGATCCTAGGTGTTGCATCTGATTCAGAAGATGTTGTCATCGCTGCAGCTTACAAAGCACTAATGCGCAAGTATCATCCGGATACTAATACTGATCAGCACGCGACTGAGAAGGCCAAAGAAATTAATTACGCATATGCGACGTTGAGCAATCCAATAAAAGAGAGCAGAGTATGATCGTCTTCATGGTTCTGCTTCTAAGGATCAAACAGACAAAAATACTCGGAAAGAATACCAGAAATCAAAAAGTTCACCTTCCAAGGGTGACGATCCAGACGAAAAAATAAATCCTAATAAAGGCGTGGAGCTTGAGAATAGTCAAAATCACGGGTTTCGGCACATTCAAATAGTCGGGCTGGTTCTGGGTGTCGCTGTAGTTTTTGCATTTTTTTCCGGCGCATTTGATAATTCATCGGGTGATTATTCGTCAGACACCGAAAGTGCATATTCATTCGACGACACTTCAATCGATACTGCAGCCGGGGCGGTTGATGCAGCAGCTGCTGCAGCTGCTGCCGCAAATTCCGGTCCGACGATTGGTTCAACTGATACGAGCTTAGATACTCTCAATTTTGATGAAATCGAGTTACCAAAAAAATTAGGTCAACAAACCACACTATCATTTCAAGATATTGAGAAGGCGGTCAATGAACTGGATCGAGTTGTGTCGCGAAGTGGTATAAGCGGAGCGAAGAAATATAGCGAAAAATGTCATGAGGTGGCTAAGTCAGAAATGGAGTGGTCGAAGTTTGATTTTTGTGTGGCCTTTGATCTTTCGGCTTCTTATCTTGACAACGCCATTTCTCAATCAGAGGACGTTCAGCGGAATCCATATTTTTCTTTTATGGAAGAAAATGCTGTAAATCAATATGTTGGCGCGCAGTTTATGACATATACGTTGAACCAACGTGTTAATGCAATTAAGCGCGCGGTCCGCCCGACACTACTCGAAAAAGTGTCGCAGAAAGTTTCGATGCAGGAAAATAAAGTAGAGGGGCAATCGAACTCCTCATCAATTTCAACTGAGTAAGCGCAATTTATCTACGTGATAAGTGTTGTCGCGATTGACGTGACCCCCTGATTTTCCTCCAGTCTTGATTAGAGTCCGGCCCTAACAGAAGGACGGATGAGATGAAGAGAACGAGGTTTTCAGAAGAGCAGATCATCGGCGTGCTGAAGGAGGCTGAGGCGGGCGCGAAGACCGCAGATCTGGCGAGGCGGCACGGTGTATCCGAAGCGACGATCTACAACTGGAAGTCGAAGTATGGCGGGCTGGAGGTATCCGAGGCCCGGCGGCTGAGGGAGCTTGAGAGCGAGAACGCGAAGCTCAAGCGACTGCTGGCGGACACGATGCTGGACAACGTGGCGTTGAAGGATCTCCTGGCAAAAAGTTCTGACGCCCGCCGCCATGCGGGAAGCTGTAGCTCATCTCCAGGCATGCCACGGGATGAGCGAACGGCGGGCGTGCCGTGTCCTCGATGCCGATCGCAAGAGTGTGCGTTACCGTTCCACCCGGGACGATGATGCCCGTCTGCGTGAGAAGCTGCGCGAGCTGGCCAACCAGCGGCGGCGGTTCGGCTATCGCCGTCTGCACATCCTGCTGCGCCGGGAGGGCGTGATGATCAACCGCAAGAAGACCCAGCGGCTCTATCGTGAGGAAGGTCTCGCTGTCAGGCGGCGGCGCAGCCGCAGAAGGGCTGTGGGCACGAGGGCACCTGCTCCGGTGCTGGCGCTGCCGAACCAGCGCTGGAGCCTGGACTTCGTGCATGACCAGATGGCGTCGGGGCGCCGGTTCCGCGTGCTCAACGTGGTCGATGACGTGACGAGGGAGTGCCTGGCAGCGGTGCCGGACACCTCGATCTCGGGCCGCCGCGTCGTGCGCGAACTGACCCAGCTGATCGAACAGCGCGGCAAGCCTGGCATGATCGTCAGCGATAATGGCACGGAACTCACGAGCAATGCCGTCCTCGCATGGTGCGGTCAGATCGGCGTCGAGTGGCATTACATCGCACCGGGCAAGCCGATGCAGAATGGCTACGTCGAGAGCTTTAACGGCCGTATGCGCGACGAGCTGCTCAACGAGACGCTGTTCCTGAGCCTGGCCCATGCCCGGGTCGAGATCGCGGCCTGGGTCGATGACTACAACCGGGAGCGACCGCACTCGTCTCTAGGCTACGCAACCCGGCGGCGTTCGCCGCCGAACTGGATAAGCAATGGCCTGCTTCGCTACGCCCTTCGGGCTCCGCTACGCAGCCCATTGCTTCAACCGCGCTCATGCGCAACAAAGCGGCTCGGCTCTAATCCCAGCTGGAGGAAAGCTGGGGGTCACGTCACGATAAATCAAGTTAGCCGACTCGATGGCACCGCAAAGGCTTGTTGCCTGTCCGCTCCGCCTATAAGGTCCGGCAGGAAACCAATCCTCACGAACGCCGATACGATGTCGCACATAACGTTGGCGTCAGGCTTCTGACCTGCCTTTGCTTCATTCTCTTGCCAAGGCGAACTGTATCACCTAGTTAATACAGTAACAGTGGAGGGAAATATCATGGCATTTAATCCGGCAGCGGAAACCGCGCGCTATATCGACGCTCTCGGGCCAGAGGCGCTGCAGAAGGCGGCAGACTATACCAGCGCGAGCCACTGGATGCTGCTTTGGGGGCTACTTGCTTCCGCCGTGGTTACATGGATCATCGTCCGGACAGGCATATTGGACAAGGTTTCGGCAAAGCTCGATAAGCGCGGATGGGGCCTGCGGACATGGATGGTGGGCGTCACCTATTTCCTTGCCTCCGCAATAATTGGACTGCCTTGGGGCATTTATCAGGAATGGGGTTTCGAAAAATCCTATGGGCGCACCAGCCAGCCCTTGGCCGATTTCCTGATGCAGAATGCGATCGGAACGGTGCTGTCGAGCCTTCTCGGCGCGCTGTTCTTCCTTGGTATCTATGCACTGATCCGCAGGGCCGGGAAACGCTGGTGGCTCTGGTCAGGCGGGCTGGCGGCTTTTGCCGGCGCAGCAACGATGATTCTCTCGCCTGTGCTGATCGAACCTCTGTTCAACGAATATAAGCCACTTCAGGATGGCCCTGTTAAGGCGGCCCTTGTCGACATGGCGGCGGATGCGGGCATCCCTGCCGACCGCATCTTCGTTTATGATGGCTCGCGCCAATCGAACAATTTCACCGCCAATGTGTCAGGCCTGTTCAGCTCGAAGCGGATCGCGATTTCGGATGTCGCTCTGAAAGGTGCGTCGCTTGACGAGGTCAAGGCCGTCACCGGCCATGAAATTGGCCACTATGTCAGCGGCCATATCTGGCGGATGGTGGGCGTGCTGGTGTTGCTCGCAATGGTGCTATTCTTCCTCGCCGACCGGCTGTTCCCGCATTTTGCACGGTTGTTTGGCAGCAATGCGCAAATTGGCGATCCGGTGGGTTTGCCTATCCTGATTTTCACCGTCGGCTTTCTGGGCTTGTTCGCACAGCCGGCGATGAACGCCGTTGTTCGTGCAGGCGAGCGCGAGGCCGACAATTATTCGCTCAAACACGTAAACCTGCCCGACGCACTCGCAAGCGCTTTGCTCAAGACCGCTGAATATCGCTATCCTCGACCATCCGCAATGCAGGAAGCAGTCTTCTACACCCATCCCAGTGTCGAATGGCGCGTAAGGAATGCGATGGAATGGAAGGCGAAGGGGATGGAAAAGGCGGTGCGCTAAGCCGCCGCTTTCTTCTCCAACCGGAATTTGTGCAACAGCGGTTCGGTGTAGCCGCTTGGTTGTTCGACACCTTCATAAACCAGCGCGCGCGCGGCCTTGAGGGCGATGCTGTTGCCTTCCAGCTTTTCGTACAGCGCATCACCCGCATTTTGCGCATCGACCTTGGCCGCCATTTTGGCGAAGGCGGCGTCGACCTGTTCGGGGGTGCACACGCCGTGCAGCAGCCAGTTGGCGATATGCTGCGATGAAATACGCAGCGTGGCGCGGTCTTCCATCAAGCCGATATCGTGGATGTCTGGAACCTTCGAACAGCCAATGCCCTGATCGATCCAGCGCACGACATAGCCTAATATACCCTGCGCGTTGTTTTCCAGCTCCTGCTGCACTTCCTCGGCAGACCAGTTGTGGCCGCGTGGCGCCGCGGGAATGGTGAGCAGTGCGTCGAGCGCAGGCGTTTCCTTGCTCGCCAGTTCCTTCTGCACTTCGAACACATCGACCATATGATAATGCATCGCGTGCAAAGTGGCGGCGGTGGGTGAGGGGACCCATGCGGTGTTTGCGCCCGATTTGGGATGGCCGATTTTTTGCGTCATCATATCCTTCATCATATCGGGTGCGGCCCACATGCCTTTGCCGATCTGTGCCTTGCCCGACAGGCCGCATTCGAGGCCGATCTGCACATTGCGCGCTTCATAGGCCTGAATCCACGCGCTCGATTTCATGTCCGCCTTGCGGATCATCGGGCCTGCCTGCATCGCGGTATGCATCTCGTCACCGGTACGATCAAGGAAGCCGGTGTTGATGAAGACGATGCGGTCCTTCACCGCATAGATGCACGCCGCAAGGTTCGCGCTGGTGCGGCGTTCCTCGTCCATCACGCCAACCTTGATCGTGTGCCGGTCGAGACCGAGCAGATCTTCGACCGCGTCAAACAGGTCGTTGGTGAAGGCGCATTCCTCCGGCCCGTGCTGCTTGGGCTTGACGATATAGATGCTGCCCGCGCGGCTGTTGCGATATTTGCCCAGACCGAGCAGGTCATGCATCGCACAGAGCGATGTGAAGAGCGCGTCAAGGATACCTTCGGGTGCCTCACTGCCATCGGGCAGGCGCACCGCCGGGTTGGTCATCAAATGGCCGACATTGCGCACGAACATTACAGAGCGGCCGTGGAGCAGTTCCTCATCCCATTCGCGGTCGTCTTCGAGCGCGCGGGTCATGGTTTTCCCGCCCTTGTCAAAGCTCGCGGTCAGGTCTCCGCGCATCAGGCCGAGCCAGTTGGTGTAACCATTGACCTTGTCTTCGGCGTCGACCGCCGCGACCGAATCCTCAAGGTCGATAATCGTGGTCAGCGCGGCTTCAAGGATGACATCCGCAATACCTGCTTTGTCGGTCTTCCCGACCGGATGATTACGGTCGATGACGATTTCGATGCCGAGCCCGTTGTTGCGCAGCAGGATATCGTCACCGCGACGGACGATGGGGATGGCCGGATCGGCAAGCTGCAGGTCGCCGCCATCCCAATCGGCCCAGCTTCCGCTTGCGAGCGGTACCGCCTGGTCGAGGAATTTGCGTGCATAGGCGATCACCGCATCGCCGCGCGCAGTGTCATAGCCACCCGGCCGCGCTGCGGGCGCATCAAGCACATCGGTGCCGTAGAGCGCATCGTAAAGGCTGCCCCAGCGTGCATTGGCGGCGTTGAGGACGAACCGGTCGTTAAGTGCGGGCACCACGAGCTGCGGGCCTGCCATGGTCGCGATTTCGGCGTCGACATTCAGCGTCCCGATTTTGAAGCCGGTGGGTTCGGGGACCAGATAACCGATCTCAGTCAGGAACGCCTTATAGGCAGCCATGTCGGTAATCGGCCCTGGATTGGCCTTGTGCCACGCATCAAGCTTTGCCTGCAAATCGTCGCGCTTGGCGAGCAAGGCGCGGTTGACGGGAACAAAGCGCGTGAGAATGTCGGCCAGACCTTGCCAGAGCGCGTCGGCCTGCACACCGGTTCCGGGCAGTGCTTTGGCTTCGACAAATTCGGCGAGGGCGGACGCAACCTGCAATCCTGAGCGGTTTACATAGACTGTCATTTTTGGCTCCAGAGTGAACAATGGTGCCCGGGGAGAGTTATATTGTTCGCCGGGCCCTAGCGAGACTTTGCGGATTTCTAAAGCGGAAAGTTGGATAGGATATGGTAAGCTGTTGCTGCTAAAGGGAGTTTCGATGTTTCTTGAGCGCCAATTTGTTGAAAAGCCCTGGGGGCGGGGTGACCTCCCGCCCGAATTTGGTGCGCACGGCGGGCAGCGGATCGGCGAGATATGGTATCATGGCGAAGGTCAGACGTTCCTTCC
This sequence comes from Sphingomonadales bacterium, assembly GCA_016707885.1. GTDB lineage: Bacteria > Pseudomonadota > Alphaproteobacteria > Sphingomonadales > Sphingomonadaceae > Sphingorhabdus_B. The sequence continues at coordinate 44,639 of JADJGU010000004.1, read as the reverse complement.
GCTGCTGGTCAAATGGTTGTTCACGTCGGAAAAGCTTTCGATCCAGGTCCATCCTTCCGATGCGGATGCAAAGCGGCGGGGTTTGCTTTCGGGCAAGGAAGAATGCTGGTATATTGTCGAAGCCGAGCCGGGGGCCGTATTGGGCATCGGTACGAAAAAGCCTTTGACCGCCGCGGAGTTGCGCACGGCCTCGCTGAGCGGTGAAATCGAGCGGCTTGTCGATTGGAAGCCGGTCAAAGCTGGCGACTTCTATTACATCCCGACCGGTACGGTGCATGCCATCGGTGCAGGCATCACGCTGGTCGAGGTTCAGCAACCTGCAGACATCACCTATCGCCTCTATGACTATGGACGCCCGCGCGAACTGCATCTTGAAGACGGTATCGCGGTGGCGCATCCAGCGCCCTATAACGATACCCGTTCAGGGCATGTTGCTGCAAACTGCAGGCTCACCTCGGGACCGCATTTCTGGCTCGATCATGTTGTCGATGGTGAAGGAAAACGCTGTGTGCAGGAAAAAGGCCCCTATTGGCTGGTGCCGGTTTCAGGACATGCGACTTTTGGTGGAAAGCCAATTGTCCGTGGCGATTGCCTGATGGTCGATTCGTTAGAGCAACTGCAAGTGGAGCCAAATTCTTCGTTGCTGATTGCAGGAATTGCGACGAGTTGAAAGGTTACCCGTGCATTAGTGCATAGTGCTGCTTGAATGTTGAAAACCCTCTGCTAGACAGCCCACTTTACAATTTGCGGAAGGGTAGCAATACTCCGCGCATTAGGGTTTGCATGGGATGGAAAACAGAGAATTGATCGCTCTCGGCCTCGTTGCCGTCATGCTCATTATCGGTGCTTTTTTGGTGGCCCGGAAAATTAGCGCCAAACGCGCATTTGAATATCGGCAGTCAGGTCGCGGCAAGACCCTTAACGATTAAGTCGGCGGATATTTCTCTGCCATATATTGAAGCGAACGAACGCAAAGCTCGTCCAGTACGGCCTCGTCTATGTCAGACAGCCGTTTGACATAGAGGCAAGATTTGCCGGTCTTGTGCTTGCCAAGGCGCGCCATAAGATCGGACTGACCTTCGAATCCATCGATCAGATAAAGTACCGTCTGCCCTTTGCGAGGGGAGAAGCCGATGCGGCACATGTCGCCTTCCCGTCCGCTTTCATATTTGTAGTGATAGCTGCCAAATCCGATAATCGACGGACCCCACATCTTTGCAGGCTCGCCCGACAACCGCTCCATCAGAGCGCGGATCTTTTCGGCGTCGGCGCGCTGGTTGGCGTCGGCGACCGCAGCAATAAAGTCGTCGACGCTGACGGCTGTTTCCTTTGTCTTGTTTTCTGCCTTTGCCATGGCTTGCTTCCTCAATCCGACTCTCCTAAAGGCTAGCCGGTCATCTGGGGAGTAGCCAGCCGTTTCGGTTTAGAAGCGGGACATGCATCAACATATTTGGCTGAGAGGCCATGGTGCATGCGGGATCGCTGTTTGCGGTTCAAGGCGAGACCAATGGCATCGGCGGTCCGTTCCGGCTGGGCGGGGCTGCTGGTGGCATTGTGTCTGTTTTCTGCCTGGTCCCGGAAATATCTCATGGAAGCCTTTTTCGCCTCTACCGCTGTCGTTGCCTTTGCCGAAATCGGCGACAAGACGATGCTGCTCGCCATCCTGCTAGCCACCCGTTTCCGCGCCCCGTTGCCAATTATCTTCGGCATCTTTGCAGCAACCTTGCTGAACCATGCGCTGGCTGCCTTTGCCGGACAGCAGGTTGCCGGGCTGCTCGACGCGTACTGGTTCCGCTGGGCGGTGGCGCTCGGCTTTGTTGCTATGGCGCTGTGGACTTTGGTACCTGACAAAATCGACGATGATGAAGGCGACGTGAGCCATAAGGGCAGCGTCTTCCTGACCACCACCATCGCCTTTTTCTTCGTCGAGATGGGCGACAAGACCCAAGTGGCAACCGTTGCACTGGGCGCGCAATATCAATCGGTGCTTGCGGTCGCGGCGGGCACCACACTCGGCATGATGCTGGCCAATGTGCCCGCGGTCTATCTGGGCGAGGAGCTGGTAAAGCGTGTGCCTCTTGACACTATGCAGCGCGTGGCAGCCGGGCTGTTTCTGGCGCTGGGTGCTTGGCAAATATGGGGTTTGATCGTGCAGTGACATGCACCAAAACCTATGGCCGGATTGCAATCCTCTCTATTTCAGGCAGCGAACTATGTTTCGCGCTTTCAATGGATGCGCGAAAAACGGTTCGTTCTTATGACGGGCATGCCGCTGTCATTATAGGTAACCGCTTCTTCGACCATGATATTGCCATCGTCCGAGACAGTATAAACCCGGGTTGATGCCGGATGCCTGTCTTTGGCCATCGCCATGACCATGATTTTTGGGGTTGGTGTTGCAACGGCGACGGTATCGGCTTCCAGCTGGTCGCCTTCAATTGGAACTGCTGAACCATTGCGTTGATAGGAAGACATCATATCGCGCTCGCTGGCGTCCTTTCCGACAATGAGAACCCGCGTTGTCCATTTACCCTCTCCGGTATCTGCAAAGGTGATGGTCACGGCTTTCGGACGGGCATCAGCAGGAACCGACATTTGCGATATATCGAGCGCCCATGATCCCAAAAGGGGTGATGCGGGGTCGCTGGCGACGGGTTCGGCTGAAACGGCTCCTGCCAGGCTGAGGCTGATAAAAATCGTCAACGACAAAACAATTTTCATATCGATATTCGATCCGGCTAGGCGTCTTGTCGCTGACGCTATTTCAGGCAAAGCTCTGTAACAATCCTACTAGTACATATGCATTGGAAACACCCGAATATCGGTGCGGAGTTACTGCGATCGTTCAATTTGTATGATTGGCCCGCGTCCCTAGCCGACCTGCAATTTTTGCACTTCCGATGGGACGAGGGGGTTGGCCGGAAATGGCCGAATCTTGCCAAAGATTTGCGCTTTGGTTAGTCAAAGCATCATAAAATCGCTTCGCTGGCGGAAGAATGGAAATGATGAACGCAGCATTCCGGTATCTTGCACTGATCGCCGTTTCGGGATTCAGCTTTTCCGTTCCGGCTTATGCCAAAGCGAAACAAGTTGTTCAGCAACCAAAGGGTGAACCATTAAGCCAAGAAAGGCTCAATTGGCTGGTAGAGCGTGACCGGCCGCGTGACGGTATTCCCGATTTCTCGGACGGGAAGCCATGGAGCCCCAAGGCTTCAAAGCGGTTGGACGCATGGATAGAAAGTCAGAAAGCACCGGCGACAAAGGCGACGGAGGATTATCGCAAGACACCGAGCGTCAAGGCATGGCGTGCGATGATGAACGCCGTCCATCGGGGATTCGGGTTGCGCGACGACTCATTGGTTGGCGGCGGAATTCTGCGAAGCATATTCCGCACACTGCACGAGGTTGGTCCTGCCATTGACGACCCGGAAAATGGCGGCAACGCCGACTTCACCGCTCGTCGGCACCGCGCCATGATGCGACTGTTGTCGCGCCATATTTGGAACTGGTACTGGCTAGGCGAAACGGACAAGCGCATCGCAGCTGGCTACCTTAAGGATTGCGAGCGACGGCCCAGTAATTTGCGGCCCACAGGTAACAACCATGACCCCAATTGCGGCTTTATATTCGAAATGGATTATGTGCACGACAATCGCAAAGTGCAGCAACTCCATCTGTATTTACCCGGCGCGGACCCGATCAACTTCTGGGATGAAGACAGTATCCCGCAATCATTTGCTGATTATGCGGCCAATGTACCTAGCCGCCGCCCTTGGCCCAAGGTCTATGGTTTCTTCGATTACCCTCTTGTTCTAGACCGCCCACAAAAGACGGTATTCGAGCCGTGGGCGGGCAATGAATATGGCCTGATTGTCATGTACAATCAGCCCTATATTGCCAGTCGGGATTATCAGGAGAAGCGCTATATCGCCTCGAAAAAGGCAACCCGCGAAGAATATGACAGGCTTGCCAAGGAGAGCGAGCGGCTTCGGCAATGGCAAAAACAACAGGAGCGTGCGGCCGGTGCGCGCTGGGATGAGCTTTGGGCGGCGCAATCCTTGACCAACGACCTTCAACTAGAGCTGGAAAACATAGCGGACTCGCTGAACCGTCTCGATCTGTATCGGACCCGCTATCAGATTATTTCCTATGACCGGATAGCTGGCTATTGCCAAATGGGTTACGCTAACGAATGCTACCGCAAAATCTGGATGGATGACGAGGCCCGCAAACAACAGTTTGCGAACGGTGCTGGTGCCGGTGGCGGAGGTGGCAGCGCAGGTGGTAGCCAGATCGTGACTGTACGCAATTATGACCGCAACGGCAATTATACAGGCTCGACAGTGACCACGCGCATCGATGCGACTCTCTCGGGCGCCCGACCGAATTAGAGGTTTGGGTTCTGCTCGCCAAACGGCTTGAGTGTCGAAGGCGATTGAGCGGACTTTGACTTGGCGCTAACCCCCTGCTAGCGGCGCGGCCACGATTGTTGCACGCAAAGGTTCTCCCATGAAAGATTCGGTCAAACGCGTTGTTCTTGCCTATTCGGGCGGTCTCGACACCAGCGTCATCCTGAAATGGCTGCAGGTCGAATATGGCTGTGAGGTTGTGACCTTCACGGCGGACCTTGGTCAGGGAGAGGAACTGGAGCCTGCGCGCGCCAAGGCGGTGCTGATGGGCATTCCCGATCATCATATCTATATTGATGATTTGCGCGAAGAATTTGTCCGCGATTTCGTCTTCCCGATGATGCGTGCAAATGCCCGCTATGAAGGCGACTATCTGCTCGGCACCTCGATTGCCCGCCCGCTGATTTCGAAGCGGTTGATCGAGATTGCCCGCGAAACCGGGGCCGACGCGATTGCGCATGGCGCGACCGGCAAGGGCAATGACCAGGTGCGGTTCGAACTGTCGGCCTATGCGCTCAGTCCGGATATCAAGGTGATCGCACCGTGGCGTGAGTGGGATTTGACCAGCCGCACGCGCCTAATCGAATGGGCAGAGGCGCACCAGATTCCTGTGCCCAAGGACAAGCGCGGGGAGAGCCCGTTCAGCACGGACGCAAACCTGCTGCACACCTCATCCGAGGGCAAATGCCTTGAAGATCCGTGGGAAGAAACCCCGGACTATGTTTATTCGCGCACGGTTAACCCCGAAGACGCACCCGACACCCCTGAATATATCACCATCGATTTCGAACAGGGCGATGGCGTTGCGTTGAACGGGGAAGCGATGTCGCCTGCGACCTTGCTTACCGCGCTCAACGATCTGGGCCGCAAGCACGGTATTGGCCGTCTCGATCTGGTCGAGAACCGCTTTGTCGGCATGAAGTCGCGCGGCATGTATGAAACGCCGGGCGGTGAAATCTACGCCCGTGCGCATCGCGGGATTGAGAGCATTACGCTGGATCGCGGCGCAGCGCACCTCAAGGATGAGCTGATGCCCAAATATGCCGAGCTCATTTACAACGGCTTCTGGTTCAGCCCCGAGCGCGAGATGCTGCAGGCGGCGATTGACCACAGCCAGAGCCAATGTATCGGGTACGGTGCGGGTCAAGCTCTACAAGGGCAGCGCGAGCGTGGTTGGCCGCAAGTCGCCAAATAGCCTCTATTCGGAAAAGGTCGTCACCTTCGAGGACGACGCGGGTGCCTATGACCAGAAGGACGCGGCAGGCTTTATCAAATTGAACGCGCTTCGCCTGCGCTTGCTGGCGCGGCAGGGCAAGGATTGATAGAAGCGGCCGATGGACTGGCCGCTTTTCAACATTTGCCTGCTCACTCTGGTGATCCACCTGATCGGTGCGCTCGCTTATGCCGCGCGGATAGCCGGGGTGCGAACGCACAAAATTGCGCTCAGCTTTGCCTTGTTCAACGTGCTCGTGCTTGTTTCGCGCACTTCGAACAGTTTTTTGGGGCCCTTCCTTGCCAAGCGGATCGAGAACGCGATTGCCAATGGCACTGGCGAGCGATTGCTCATGGACATGCGGCTGGTGCTGCTCTCGGCGACGGTTGCAACCATCCTCGGTGCGCTCGCCGTTCCCACCGTCCAGCGCTGGTTCACCGCCGCGATCGATGAGTTCCAGCACCACCGCTCGGTCGGCAAATTACTGTGGAGCGCGATGACGCCAAAGGGCATGAAGACCGTGGTGAAGGCGGTCAAACTGCCGAGCAGTCAGCACCTCAAACTTTGGACCAAGCCCGCGGCGGTTTCGTGGCGGGTGATTGCGATGAATGTGGTTGCGCAGGCCTTACTGACCGTGGGCGTTATCGCTTCGCTCTACGCTGGCTATCTCCACCCCGAATTCCGCGTTACGGCTTCGCAATTGTCGGCGGTGGTCAATGGTTTTGCTACCATCTTGCTGTTCGTCCTGATCGATCCGCAGCTGTCGGTGATGACCGACGATGTCGTCGAGGGCCGCGTCAGCCAGCCCGAATATCGCCGCACCATTGTCTGGCTGTCGATGAGCCGGATTGCCGGCACCCTGCTGGCACAGGCGATGCTGGTGCCCGCAGCGGCATTTATTGTCTGGGTAGCGGTGCGCGTCTAGGCGGTTTGGCAATCGCTTTCTTAACCCTTTTCCGCTATTTGCGCGGGCTGTGACCAAGGCTGAAACCGCAAGCGCCGATCCGCGACCGAGTTCTGCCGTCAGCACCGCCGTCGGCATAACCGGGCTGGTGGGGCTGGCGCTGTGGATCTATGTGGCGCGCAATTTCGGCAGCATCGCGGCGGGCCTTGGCTATCCGGGTTACCCTGAACGTGCGGATGGTCCGTATTCCGCATTGGTTGCGGTTGCGGCCTGCGGGCTTCCAATGGTGTTCTGGTCGCTGTTTGTCGATAAGGTCCATAGGCGCCCCTCGACCGGACTTGATTGGTCGTTGAGGCGGCCCGTTGCTGACGTCCTCGACACCAGTATCATCAAAATTGCCGGTCTTTGGGCCACATGGGCCGGGATTGCCGCGCTCTATATGCTGTGTCGCTGGTATTGGGCGGGCAACTATTTATTCTCAATGGAGGTGTTTACCCTCATCGCTATCCCACTCGTGATAGCTTCGGTGCCTTATGTCGTCTGGCTTGACCGGTACATGGTCAATCCGCGCGATGGAGGCTGGCATTTCGGTGCATGGATTGCGGGGCGCGATGATTGGGATGGAGAGGAAATCCGCCATCATCTGCGCGCCTGGGCAGTGAAGGGCTTTTTCCTAGCCTTCATGGTTTCGATCGTGCCGCCGGGTTTCCGCGATCTGGTGAATATGAATTTCAACGAGATCTGGCAGAATCCGGTCTGGCTCGCCAATGCCCTGATTACGACGATGTTCGTCGTCGATGTGCAGTTCGCGACGGTTGGCTATGCGCTGACGATGAAGCCGTTGGATGCGCATATCCGCACTGCCAATCCTTATCTCTCGGGCTGGGTCGCGGCGCTGATTTGCTATCCCCCCTTCATCCTGATGAACAATGGCGGACCGCTCGACTATCATGTCGCGACCAGCGACTGGGCTTATTGGTTCGAAGGGCAGACCGCGCTGTTATGGATATGGGGTGCAGTCCTCGTCATCCTGACCGCCATCTACGCCTGGGCGACTGTTGCCTTCGGCCTGCGCTTCTCGAACCTGACGCATCGTGGCGTCCTGACCCACGGCCCCTATAGCTGGACCAAACACCCCGCCTATGTCAGCAAAAATGCCTATTGGTGGCTGGCGACGATGCCGTTCCTGGTCACGAGCGGTAGCATGACCGATATGGTGCGGAATACGGCGCTTCTCGCGCTGGTCAGCGCCGTCTATTACTGGCGCGCCAAGACCGAGGAAAAGCATCTGATGAGCGATCCTGCCTATGCTGAATATGTTGCATGGGCGGATCGCAATGCCCTGATTACGCGCGCCTTCAATCGCCTCCGCGCGCTGCTCGGTTCACGGGTGAGGGCGAACGCCCCAGCGCATCCAGCCGAATAGGGGTTTAACCGAACGCTTAATATGATAGCCTCCCTGCACTTTAGAGGAGGAGAGTCGGCCATGCATGATATGGTTATCCGCGGCGGAACAATCGTCGACGGCACGGGCGCAGCGCGCTTCACAGGGGATATTGCTATCGATAATGGCCTAATCAGCCAGGTCGGCAAGGTCAGCGGCAGCGGCAAGGAAGAGATTGATGCCACTGGCATGATCGTTGCCCCCGGCTGGGTCGATGTGCACACCCATTATGATGGCCAGGCCACCTGGGATCAGGAAATGGCGCCTTCAAGCTGGCATGGCGTGACCACGGTCATCATGGGCAATTGCGGCGTGGGTTTTGCGCCTGCCAAGCCCGACCGCCACGAATGGCTGATCAGCCTGATGGAAGGCGTCGAGGATATTCCCGGCACTGCGCTGTCAGAAGGCATGAGCTGGAACTGGGAGACTTTCCCCGAATATCTGGATGAGCTGGAGCGGATGCCGCGCACCGTCGATATTGGTACCCATGTTCCGCATGGCGCGGTACGCGCCTATGTGCTGGGCGATCGTGAACAGCCGGGCGCGATCCCGACCGACGACGATATCGCCGAAATGTCGCGCATTGTGGAAGAAGGCGTGCGGGCAGGGGCCTTGGGCTTCTCGACCTCGCGCACGATCCTGCACAAGTCTATAGATGGCGAACTGGTGCCCGGCACCACCGCAACTGCGGAGGAACTGATCGAAATCGGGCGCGGCATGGGCCGCGTCGGTTACGGTGTGTTCGAAATGGCATCCGACCTGAAGCGTGAGTGGAAGGAATTTGAATGGATGGGCGCGCTCAGCCGCGAAACCGGCCTGCCTGTCACCTTTGCCGCGCTCCAGTCGATTGCCAAGGAATTGCCACTCCACGAGCAGATTTCCGAAATGCGCGCACAGAACGACAATGGCGCCAATATCGTTGCGCAGATTGCCTTGCGCGGCAATGGCATCATCATGGCCTGGCAGGGAACGGTGCATCCGTTCCGCTTTTCGCCGGTCTGGGCGGAGATTGAGGGGCTCCCTTGGATACAACAACTGGCTAAATTGAAAGACCCCGAATTCCGTCAGCGGATGATCGATACACCGCCGGAAATTCCAGATGTCGATGTCGCTGATCTTTACCGGATTATTGCTGGCGGCTGGATGCTCCAGTTCGAAATGGGACCTGATTTCGACTATGAGCCAACGGCAGAAGACAGCATTATGGCGCGTGCAGCTGCTGCAGGTAAGTCCGGTGTCGAATATGCCTATGACTTGCTGATGCAGGATGATGGCAAGGGATTCATCTATTTTCCGATATTGAACTATGCCGATGGGAATCTCGATTTCCTCGAAGCGCTTCAGGAATCGGATGATACAGTGAACTCGCTGTCGGATGGCGGTGCGCATTGCGGCACCATTTGCGATGCGGCCTCGCCAACCTTCATGCTCCAGCATTGGGTGCGCGATCGCAAGCGCGGCAAGCGGATCAGTCTGGAAAATGCGGTAAAGCGCCAATGCCGCGATACAGCCGTGCTCTACGGCCTTGAAGATCGTGGAGTGCTGGCGCCCGGCTATCTGGCCGATCTCAACATCATTGATCTCGACAAGATCAAACTGGGCAAGCCCTGGTTGGCTTTCGATCTGCCTGCAGGTGGCAAGCGCCTTCTGCAGAAAGCCGATGGTTATGTCTGCACGATCAAATCGGGGCAGGTGACCTTCAAAAATGGCGAATGCCTGGGTGTCTATCCCGGCGGCCTCATTCGCGGTCCGCAGCGCGTGGAACTGGCCATCGCGGCCGAATAGGCGGTTCTTATCTGGAAGAAATCTGGGGCGTCCTGCGGGGCGCCCCATTTTTTTCGTGCCTAATTTTTGCTTAACCGCGCCTCGCGGCGCGAAGTTAACCAGCACTGGCGATAAGTTTCTCACCAGAAAAGAACGGGTTTTGTTCAGGAGGAATTGAATGTCGCCGGATGCCACACTTGTTGTCTGCACTGCACTGGGCTTTGCCTCAGTTTTTCTAGCGCTGATTATAGGGTTGTCGGATGGTGATCCCAAGGCGCTGGTTTCATCTGTCAGCAGCCTGACCCCGTCTGCACGTCGCGAAGCGCGCATAGCCCATCTGCAATATCTGACCGGTGTCGCTGATGAAGCGATTGAGGCGCGCCGTAACGGCAAGAAAATCGGCCGTTGGGAGGGTGAATGAACATCTGATTCCTGAGGATATCTTGGTCCACCGCGGTTAGCCATCCACGCAGGCGCCGCATTCCTCAGGCAATGACGGTCGTGCCAGCCCCCGGCACGACCGTCTTTTTATGTCAATTTTCGCGCGGGCCGCGGTCGTTTCCTTTTGGTGCGCGCGGATGATCGCCGATGGGACGAGCGGCTCTGGGTTGTGGCGCCAGTGTTGCCGGCGCAGCCGTTCCCTGTGACACCTGCGGTGCCGGAGGTGCCTGCCACTGGCGACGATTGCCGTCGGCCGCACGCGTTGCGTTGCCATCGCCGCCGCGGCGCCAGCCGCGTCCATCGCCCCGGCCTGAAGGAGCGGCAGGAGGCGTCGCTACCGGCGGAACCTGCTGGGCTGCATCGCCACGATTTTGCGACCAGTCACGGCGGCGTTCGCCACGCCCATCGCCACGACGGTCGTCGCGGTTCCGGTCACGCTGCCAGCTGTTGTTCTGGCCATTGCTTACTGCATTGGGGCTTCGGCTTCCACCGTGGCCATCGGCGACCTGGCCGTCATGCTGACCGGAGTCACGGTAATCCCTGCGACCGTCGCGGCGACCTCGACCGTCATGATCGCGGCGTTGGCCATGATGTTCGCGATACCATTCATGCCGACGTCCGGCCCAATAGCGGCGGTGGTTGTCGTGCATATTATAGCGCCGACCGCCGCGGTCGAAAATGTAGAAACCATAGCCGGGATACCAGTAGTCCTGATACCAGCCTCCGCCATAGCCTATGTTGTAGAAACCACCGCGATAGTCGCAGTCATAATAGCTGTCGAACGGGCTGTAAGGGTCGCAGCCATAACCTTCGTCATAATAGCTATAGCCATCATCATAATAGCCAAGGCCGACACCGGCATCATAGTAGCAGGCTGAAAGCCCGATTGTTGCGATACCCAGCGCTGCAATCCGCGCTGCCAATTTTGCACGCATTCCCGTCATAAGACTTACCCCAATATGTACCTGTCGGCTCTGTTTCCCAGCTGGCCGATTCGCAAGCACGGTCCATCGTAAATCAGGAATTGCGCTCCGCCAGTTGAATTGCATCTGAATGCGTCGGTTGGCTGCTGTTCAGCTTTGTAACCGCCATCTGCAAGCTGCTTGCACCTTGTTAACACTGATGGCAGTAAGCTGATTAATCGAATAATTAAAAGACACAGGAGATCTCCCATGGCCCTTGCCAGCAGCGAAGCCGCCAATCCGCATTGGACGCCCCGTGCAGCACCCGAAGCGCTAGAGCATATTCCGGGCGAAAATGGGCCGCCAATTATCGGCAACACCTTCCGCATTTTGCGCGATCCGCCGGCTTTCAACCGTTATATGATCGAAAAATATGGCAAGGTGTATCGCTCCAAAGCCTTTGGTGCGGTCAATCTGTCGATTATCGGTGCTGAAGCAAACGAACTGATGCTGTTCGATCGCGACAAGCTGTTTTCATCCGAGCAGGGTTGGGGGCCGGTGCTCAACCTGCTATTTCCGCGTGGATTGATGCTGATGGATTTCGACCATCACCGGATGGACCGCCGTGCGCTCGGGATCGCCTTCAAGCCCGAACCCATGCGCGGATATGTTGCCGACATGAACCGCATCTTTGCCGAGCAACTACCCAAATGGCGTGGCGACATGCTCTTCTATCCGGCGATTAAGCAACTGACGCTGGATGTTGCCGCAAGTGCCTTTCTGGGCGTGCCGCTGGGGCCCGAAGCTGACAAGATCAACAAGGCCTTTGTCGACATGGTCGCCGCGTCGATTTCGCCGGTGCGTCGTCCCTTGCCCTTCACGCAGATGGGACGCGGTGTCGCAGGCCGCAATTATCTGATCAGCTATTTCGGCCCGCAGATCGAGGAACGCCGCCGCAACCCCAACCGACAGGATATGTTCAGCCAATTCTGCCGCGCGACCCGTGACGACGGGCAATATATGACCGACGGTGAAATTATCGATCATATGAACTTCCTGATGATGGCGGCGCACGATACGATTACCTCTTCGGTGACGTCGATGATCTGGCTGCTCGCCAAAAATCCGGAATGGCAGGAGAAGTTACGGGCAGAATGCCTTTCGATCGCGCCAGCAGGCAGCGCGATTTCGCCCGACCAGCTCGATTCGTTTGAACTGACCGAATATGCTTTCAAAGAATCGCTCCGACTGATCCCGCCAGTGCCCTCAATCCCGCGCCGCGCGCTCAAGGATTTCGAGTTTATGGGTTATAAGATCCCGGCCGGAACAACGGTGAGCATAAATCCGACTGTCACCCATATGATGTCGGAATATTGGGAGAAGCCCGAAAAGTTCGATCCGATGCGCTTCACGGCCGAAAATTCGAAAGGGCGGCACAAATATGCCTGGGTTCCCTTTGGCGGCGGTGCGCATATGTGCCTTGGCCTGCATTTTGCCTATATGCAGATGAAGCTGTTCATCCATCATTTGCTCACGCAAGTGCGCGTGGAGGTGGCCGACGGCTACGATCCTGCATGGCAGGCCTGGCCGATCCCGAAGCCCAAGGATGGGCTCCGGGTCCGGATGGTGCCGCTTTAGAGCACGATACATATACAATACCGTAGCCCTGAGCCTGTCGATGGGCGCCTAGAGGTTTGCGCAAGGGCTGAGAAACGCCCTTCGACAGGCTCAGGGCTGCAGTAATGTTTTAACCCGTTAACATCTATTTCTGTGAAGCAATCCAGGCGTCAACCTTTTCTTCAAGGACATCGAGCGGCACCGGGCCGGATTTCAGCACTGTGTCGTGGAACCCGCGCACGTCGAACTTCTTGCCTAGAGCTTTCTGTGCCTTGTCGCGCAGTTCGCTAATCTTCAGGCGGCCGACCATGTACGCGGTCGCCTGGCCCGGGTAGATGATGTAGCGCTCGATCGCCTTGACGATTCCGCCGGGCGCATCTGCCGAATTATCCTCGACATATTTGATCGCTTGTTCGCGGGTCCAGCGCTTGTGGTGGAGACCTGAGTCAACCACCAAGCGAATGGCGCGGTGGAGTTCGAGCTGCAACCGTCCGAAATCGCGCGCTGGATCGGTATAGAGGCCCATATCCTTGGCGAGCTTTTCCGAATACAGCCCCCAGCCCTCACTATAGGCAGTGACGCCGCCGAATTTGCGGAAAGCGGGAACATCCTTCAACTCGGTCTGGATCGCGAGTTGCAAATGGTGGCCGGGGACGCCTTCATGGTAGAAGAGTGCCTCAACCTCGGTCAGCGGCATGTCGGACATCTTGTATAGGTTCGCATAGTAAGTGCCGGGGCGCGAACCATCTGGCGAGGGGCGCTGGTAGAAAGCCTTGCCAGCCGATTTCTCACGGAAGGCTTCAACGGGTTTCACAACCAAAGGCGCTTGCGGCAGCACACCGAACCAATTGGGCAGCAACGGCTTGACCGCATCATAGGCCTTTTGCGTTTCGGCCAGATAGAGCGCGCGGCCCTCTTCGCCGTCGGGTGCATAGAATTTCGGGTCGGTGCGCATATGGTTGAAATAGGCCTTGAGGTCGCCCTTCACGCCCATCCGTTTTTGCACCGCCTGCATTTCCTTATGGATGCGTGCAACCTGTGTGAGGCCCAGATTGTGGATCTGGTCCGGTGTCATATCGGTGGTCGTGTAGTTGGACAGGAGCTGAGAATAATAGCCGGCGCCATCTTTGAAACGCCAGATGCCGTCGTCGGTGCCAGCGACCTTTTCTTGCGCGGTCATTTCAGCAATCAGCGCTTCATAGGCGGGTTTGACCGACGCATTCAGCGCTTGCGCCGCATCGGCGACCAGCAGGTCCTTCTCGGTCTGGCTTATAGCAAGCTTGGCCACCTTGCCCTTGAAGTCGGCGAACAGCGGGGCGTCAGGGCCAGCGCCGAATGGTGCGCCGCTGATGACATTGCGCGCGTCGCTTATGACATAAGGGTAAACCCATTTGGGCGGCATGATGCCTTTGGCTGCGCGCGATTTGGCCTGACCTATGGCTTCGTTCAGGGCAGGGTCGATGCCATAAAGGCGATTGATATAGGCGCGCGCATCCGATTTGTTGTCGATCCGATGGATGTTGATCAGGAAGGCCGGAATCTGGCTCTGCGCGCCGTTCATCTGGTCAAAGACATAGCCATAATCTCTATATTTGTGGGCGGCTTCGCTGCGGGCAGCGCGCTTTTCAAACAGGCGGTAGGACAGCTGGTTTTCCGGAGAAAGCTTGGCCGGGTCAAAACGGGCACGCATTTCCTTGAGTGCTGAGCGGTCTGCCTCGATATCGCGCGCCTCGGCTGCCTCGGAGCCGTCGTCCCACCGTCCATAATCGCTGTCCTTGATACCGCGATAGGATTTGCCCAGCGGCGAGCGCGAGAGTTGCTCTGCGTCCACTTCGTCAAAGAAGGCCATGATGGCTGCATTCTGGTCGGTTTCGGCTGTGGGGGCAGCTTCAGTGGTTTGGGCATAGACGGTTGTGCTGGCGCCCAAGCTGGCGACAGTCATTGCGATGGCGGAAAGGGCGGTTTTCGAAATTCGCATAAAGATTACTCCGGATCATTCTGTATTATGTTGCTGTAACAGCGATAGGGGCGAGGTGAAGATGTAATCTCAAGGTGTGCCGTCGCGCCGGGCTTGACGACCTAGTCCACGAAATCGGCTTGTGCAGGCCACATCAAATTGCGACGCGAACCACATGCATCCGGATCACATCAAATGAGCCTGTTTTTGTGGCTCGCCTCACTCAGCTCTTTCACCCAGATGGTCAACGACCCGGAAGAAATGCGATTCTGTGCGGTCGGCACCGAAATTTTTGCGGATGCAGCACGCAAACGCGACGGACCTGACAGCGATGACGCGGAATTTTTTGATATCATCGGCTATCGCTATTCTGGGCGACTTGCTGAACTGGGGGGAGCTGACGCGGATGCCAATAAACGGCTGAAGGCGCAGTTGGCGGACGAACTGGCCGACTTCTTCGACGATGATATGGCTGTCGATGCCATGTCGCCCAAAGTCGAACATTTTTCGAAATGCCTGAATCTTGCCTTTGGCGCGATGGAAAATGAGGCGATTGTTGATACAGCAAAGGCGCTCGACGAGAACGAAGCAGCCAAGACAAATCCTGTCGCCAATGATGCGAACGACGATGTTATATTGATCGACTTCAACCCATTGGAGCTAATGGCCATCGCGGGTATCGGTGAAGCCCGGAAGCTCGAACTTCGCTGTGCAATTTATGCGCAAGGCTATGTGAATGCTCCAGAAAACTACCCCCGTTTGGCGAGCTTTGGGCTGACCAAAGATCGGGCGGCGGTACTTCGCGAACAAGTATCGGCCCTCATCGTCGCAGAGAGTGACACAAGTCGCGCCGGAATCGATGGCCTATTTGCAATGCTGGCGAAAGATGCAGGTGATGACGCTGAAGACGACATCGAAGCTTGCGGCCCATTGTATAACAGCATCGTTTCCAATCCGGATGGAAGCGTATCGATTGCAGGTCTGTCGCCCGCGTTACCGGCTGATCAACCTACGATGCCGCATTGCTATGCATTGCTGGTACGAAACGCCGGTGAAAATATCGACGACCGCGCAGCGGATGCCGAGCGCGAAGCCGATAATCTGGCAGCGGACAAACTCGCCGAAGCCTATCTGATGGCCCATCCTGATAAAGCCGAGCAGGCGGGAGCGGAAATCGGTTTGGCTATGGCTGATCTTGACCGCAAGGCGCATCAGGGCTTGATCGACAAGGATCGCGAAGTGCGCCTTCAGGCATGCCGCACCTTGGCCGCCGCTATACCGGATCCTGACGCTGTAACGAATTAGCCGCTGTTACGGAGGGCGGTTGCCACGGCGTTGATCGTCAGCTGGATGCCCTCCGCGATACTCGGATCTTCCTCGCCGGCGCGGTGGCGCTTCATCAGTTCTATCTGAAGATGGTTGAGCGGTTCGATATAGGGCAGGCGCAGACGGATTGAATTGTTGAGTGACGGGCTGGCCTCGAGCAGCGCTGACTGCGCGGTCGCATCGAGCAGGCTGTCATGCGCCGCGTTCCATCCCGACTGGATTTCGCCAAACAGCTGGTCGGCGAGGGCCCTATCCTCAACCAAGTTCGCATAATGCGCGGCGATTTCCATATCGGATTTTGCGAGCACCATTTCCATATTAGCGAGGATAGTCTGAAAGAATGGCCAGCTTTGCGCCATCGCGCGCAACAGTCCTTTGTCTTCAAAGCCTGCCAGCGCTTGTCCGGCACCATACCAGCCGGGAAGCATCACCCGTGCCTGAGCCCAGCTGAATACCCAGGGGATAGCGCGCAAATCCTCTATCCGGTCATTCGCCTTGCGGCTGGAGGGACGCGAGCCGATTTTCAGCGTTGCGATCTCCGAGATCGGCGTCATCTGCCTGAAGAAGACATTGAAGCCTTCGGTTTCGTAAACCAGCTCGCGATAGGCGGCAAAGGCATTGGTCGACAGCTGGTCCATCGCTGCCGAGAAGCGGGCAGCGTCCGCGATAGGCACGGGATCGGGCTCAAGCGAGGCCAACAGCGTGGCCGAGGCAATGGTTTCCAGATTGGCGACGGCATTGTCGACTGTGCCATATTTGGCCGCGATGACTTCGCCCTGTTCGGTGATGCGGATGCGGCCGTTGACGGTGCCTCGCGGCTGCGCCTGAATGGCACCAAAGGCCGAACCACCCCCGCGCCCTACCGCTCCGCCGCGACCGTGGAATAGCTGCATGGTGACACCTGCTGCCTCAAACACAGGGGCCAGCGCGAGCGAGGCTTGGTTGAGGCCCCAGGTCGATGTCAGATAGCCGCCATCCTTGTTCGAATCCGAATAGCCGATCATCACTTCCTGATGCCCGCGCGCCTTCGCCAACGCCTTCATTTCGGGCAATGCGAAGAAGGCTGTCATGATGGCGGGCGCTGCCTCCAGGTCGCCGATGGTTTCGAACAACGGCACCACCATGATGGGTGCCGCGGCCTTGCCATCGGCGTCGATGCGATAGAGGCCTGCCTCTTTCAGCAGCACATAGACTTCAAGCAGGTCGGACAGGCTCGTCGTCTTGCTGATGATATAGGTGGTGATCGCGCCGCGCCCGAAGGTGTCATGCGCATGTGCCGAAGCATGCAAGATGGCGAGTTCGCTATTGGCTTCTTCGCCCAGCGCAGTTGCTGTGCCACCCAGCGGGCGGTTGTGCGCCAGTTCCTTGGTGAGCAAGGCGATGCGCGCTTCCTCGTCGAGATCGAGATAGGCGGGTTCGACGCCGGCCTCGCGCAGCAGTTCGGCGACCACCCGTTCGTGCACATCGCTATTCTGGCGCAGGTCGAGCGTCGCCAGATGAAAGCCGAAGGTTTCAATCGCTCGGATCAGCCGCCCCAGCGCACCTCCGCTGGACAGAGCACCCTTGCCTTCAGAAGCCAGTGCCGAGGCGATGGCGATGAGGTCACGCCGGAAGCTGTCGGGGGACGAATAGGGCTTACCCGCCAGCCGCGAAGGCCGTGGTGGTGCCTCGCCGACAATCTTGACATAAGTTGCCGCCAGCCGCGCATAAACGCCTGACAACGCCCGACGATAGGGTTCGTCGGCACGGCTGGCGGCAAGGTCTCCGCTCGCTTCGGCCAGATCGAGCACCGCTTGCGGCACATGCGCCAGTTCGGACGAGATCGATATTTCCGCGCCCAGATGGTGGACGCATTCGAGATAATGGCCAAGCGCGGTTGCCGCCCCACGCGACAGCGCATTGTCGAGTGTTTGGGCGTTGACGAACGGGTTGCCGTCGCGGTCGCCGCCGATCCAGCTTCCCA
The DNA here is from genome assembly GCA_016707885.1 of Sphingomonadales bacterium. Classification (GTDB taxonomy): domain Bacteria; phylum Pseudomonadota; class Alphaproteobacteria; order Sphingomonadales; family Sphingomonadaceae; genus Sphingorhabdus_B. Next base: position 26,699 of record JADJGU010000004.1, on the reverse strand, counting down.
GCCGCAGAAAAGAAGGTGGGCGAGTCCCAAGGTCGCGTTCCCAGCGTGCGTAAAGCTTGGGCAGCGCGACAAGGAAGACATCTTCCATATAGGCGCGGGCATTTTCGATTTCGTCGGCGACCACCAGTTTTTCTCGCCGCAGCGGGCGAGTCTGCCAAAGGAGTGCGATCTGGCGGTAAATGGCTTCGTCTATCCGGTCGCCCGATTCGGTCACAGCCTGCCCGATATCGCGGAGGCGCATCAGCGCCGCGATCCGGTTCTTGTGATCGATCATGCTCTTGCGCCGCACTTCGGTCGGATGTGCGGTGAGCACGGGGACAATCAGGCTTTGGCCAAGAAGCTCGCCCACCTGTTCGGCGTCGATGCCCTCGGCACGCAGCCGCTCGATGGCCTCTGCTAGCGTTGTCCCGCCTTCTTGCAAATTGGACTGGCGATCCTCGGCCAGATTGGCGAGCAGCGAGAAGAGCATGAAGCCGCGAACAAAGGAGATGGTGTCATCAAGGCTCAGTGCCTCCAGCCCGGTATCAACTGCGCCTTCAACGCCGCGATGCCGGTCGACGCTGGCAGCGCGGATATATTCGGTCTGGCGGAACAGTTTCTCCCCGCCATAAGCGCGGATAACATCGCCCAGCATCTTGCCGAGAAACTTGATATCCGGATTTTGCTGAATAGGCTGCGGCGCGGTGCGGTTCATGGCTGCCAGAATTGCTGCAGTCCAGCGTGTCGTCAAGCGACATAGCTATGCAGGCAAGTCAGCCGATCAGGCGTGCCAGAGCCTCAATTTCAGCGGCTTGAGCGGCAACATCATTTGCGATGACGGATTTCGGCTTGTCCAGTAACCCGAGCAAGCCCGAATCGGCACCTTTTTCGCGCTGGGCAGCAATCAGTTCGTCGAGATCGGACAATGCGGCAACCGAATCTCCTCTCAGCGAGTCCAGACGCGAAAGCTCCACCTGAGCGACCGCCCAGCTTTCGGAGCCGGTCGCAGACCCGGCAGCGTTTTGCGCAACCTGTCGTGTCCGGATTAATGCACCACGAAACGCCGATTCGGCCTTTTGGTGCCGCATCATCATTTGATCGACCAACGTTGTGATTTCTGCTGGAATGGTTGTAGTTAGCTGCTCCGGCTCTGTCGGTGGTTCGGCAATCGGATTATCGGTTTCATAAGATCGTTTCGCAAGCGACGGGAACTCGCCATCCGGCAGAGAACAGCCGCCAAGCAGCAATGCTGCGATGATGGGCAACGAATAATCGGATTGGTTGACGCAGGACATGCACCGGGTTTAGGCGGCCTGCAGCGCGCAAGCAAGCTTGGGCAGGGAATGGTCTAAAAACCGCCTATATTTGCGGCAAAGGCCGTTGACAAAGCCGACTCAATAAACTAGCTGCGCGCCTTCCAATGCGGGCCTTCGGGACTCGCGTCTTGTTGTTGCGCGTTGGAAATGCCCGTTAAACTGGGTGAAAAGCAGATATATAGAGATTGAGACAGAGCCATGTTCGCTATCGTGCGCACAGGCGGCAAGCAGTATCGCGTCGCCGCCGGAGACAAGATTGCAGTTGAAAAGCTGCCCGGAAACGCTGGTGACACCGTGTCGCTGGACGATGTGTTGCTCGCGGGCGACGGTGGCGAAGTCAAGGACGCCAAGGGTCTGGTCGTTTCGGCCGAGATCATTGCGCAGGAACGTGGCGAAAAGGTCATCGTCTTCAAGAAGCGCCGTCGGCATAACTATCGCCGCAAGCAGGGCCATCGCCAGTCGCTGACGCTGCTGCGTATCACTGCCGTTGGTGGCGCCGCGCCCAAAAAGGCTGCTGCCCCCAAGGCGGAAAAAGTTGAAGCTGCGGCAGATGCCGCTCCCGCCAAAAAGGCCGCGCCGAAAAAGGCCGCTGCCAAAAAAGCCGAATAAGAGCTCAGGAGTTTAGACCATGGCACATAAAAAAGCAGGTGGTTCCAGCCGTAACGGTCGCGACTCAGCAGGTCGTCGCCTTGGCGTGAAGAAGTTCGGCGGTCAGGAAGTGATCGGCGGCAACATTATCGTGCGTCAGCGCGGGACCAAGGTGTACCCGGGCGCTGGCGTCGGCATGGGCAAAGACCACACCCTCTTCGCACTCGTCGAAGGTCGCGTCCGATTCCACGCCGGCAAACTCGGCCGCAAATATGTGTCGGTGGACACTATGGCGATGGCAGCCGAATAACATAGGACAACCATAATGGGTTGTCCGTCTGGATGACCCGGGGAGAGTGGAGACACCTCCCATCGCGCAAGGGAGACGGGTCATCCGGCTCCCTTTCTTTTTGCCCCATTCTCCCTGCACCCCATCCTGTTCGGGATGGAAAGTTTCACAAGGCTGTCACTAAAGAGTTCCAAGGGGCAGCCGTCAGGTCAGGAGAGAGACCCATGTTCGCGAGAACAGAAAGATTGTTGTTGAGACCCAGCTGGCCCGAAGACGCTGGCCCGCTCTATCGTGCGATCGCCGATGAAGGCATCGTTCGCAACCTTGCAAAGGCGCCATGGCCTTACTCTTTCGAGGATGCGCTGCGCTTTGTGGGCGGTGAGCAGGCGGAATTGTTCCCGAACTTCATCCTTTATCTGCGCACCGAAGGCGCACCGGTGATTGTCGGTGCCTGCGGTCTCAGCGAACGCGATGATGCAACCGAGATGGGCTATTGGATCGCGCGCAGCCATTGGGGCCGCGGCTATGCCAGCGAAGCCGGACGCGCGGTCGTCGAAATTGCCAAGACGGTGGGCCACAAAAAGCTGGTCGCATCACATTTCATCGACAATCCCGCCTCGGGTGCAGTTCTGCGCAAGCTGGGCTTTCGGCAAACCGGTCGGCGTGAAGAGCGTTTCAGCGCGGGTCGTGGCTATGCAGCAACCACGGTGCTGTACGAGCAGGATCTGACGGGCGGTGACGGTGACTGTTCCGATACCGCGTCGATGTGGCGAATTCGACCCACTATGGGTGAAGCATTGCGCGCCGCCTAGGCGTTGACGGCAAGTTTTTCGGAAAGGGCAGGGGCGGTTCGCACCACATCGCCTGTAGACCCTTCGGTCACCAATTTGATGGCCGCGAGCATATTCTCTCCACGTACCAGCAGCTCGCGGTCGTCAATCTGGTGCGGATGGAAGCCGGGGCGGAAAAATTCGGCCCAGGGGCCCATCACATTCCGCCCGATTGCACCCTTTGCAAAGCCATGGCGGATACATTGCCACCAAGCCTTTGGTTTGGACAGGCCATCCTGCCGCAGCAGTTCGACCTGGCCGCGCGTGCGGTTGACGAAAAAGCTCAGCGATACCGCGAGCAGCAGCGCGCTGCGAGTTAGCCAGCGCCGCGCGCTGCTCCACTCGCGGGTCGCGAACATCCAGACGTCAAAGGCCACTGCCTTATGCTCGACCTCTTCGATCGCATGCCAGATCCACAGCTTGCGCAGTTCGAGGTCGGTGCCTTCCAGATGTTCGCGATTTTTGAGGATTTCGGCAGCGACAATCGCGGTCAGATGCTCGATGCACATTGTCGCGCCCAATTTGGTAACTTCGCCACAGCCCGAAAAGAAGGATACGAACTGTTTGATCGCCCGGTCGAGTGCCTCAATGTCATAGCCAGCGTCGATGATTGCTTTGTTGAAGCCGACATGTTCTCGGCTGTGCGCAGCTTCCTGCGTGATGAAAGTCGATATGTCTTTCGCCAACTGGCCTTCGGCGCGATCTCTCCACGGAAGCAGGGCTTCAATCATGAAGGTCTCGCCGCGCGGAAAGACGACCGACAGGGCATTGAGGAAGGCGGTGGCGAACATGTCGCCCCGCACCCAGTGCCGTGTAGCCTCTTGCGCCGGCTTCCCACGAAACTGGCGCACATGCATGCGCTGCTTGTCCTGTTTGCCACTCGGCAATGTTGCAACGACGCTTAAGCTGTCTGTCTGGTCCATGCTTCCGACAATAAGCTAGGCGCGATAAACGCCGCTTAATGGAAAAGGTTAATCCAGCGGAAGGAATAGCGATTTTACAGTTTGCTCAAGGCGTTGCGGTGTTAACGCCCCGTCACGCCGTGACAGGATTTTCCGCTTCATAACGCGCAATCAGGTGCTTTTCATCGGCATTCCAGGGATGGAAGCCCGGCAGGAAATAGGCTGCCCACGCCCCCAATATCTTGCGGAACATGCCCGGATTGCCAAATGCGTACCAAAGAATGCCGCGTTTCGCCGCCCAGCCGGTGATGCCATCCTGTTCGAGCAAGTTGAGCATGCCCTTGATGCGTTCGGGAATGAAGCGGGTGGTGATCACCAGCATCATTATCGATTTCAGCTTCCAGCGGCGATAGCGGCTCCAGCCCTTGGTTGCATGCAACCAGGTGTCATAAGCGACCGCCTTGTGCTCGATTTCTTCAACCGCATGCCAGCGCCACAAAGCGGCTGCCTCGCGGTCAGCTCCAACAAGATGCTTAGGATTTTCAAGCAGTTCACGCGCAAGTATCGCGGTGAAATGCTCCAGAGCCATGGTCGCGGCGAGGTTCACGATCGCCGGGCGGGTCTTGATCAATTCAAGTACATGATCGACCTGTTGGTCTAGGAAAGTCACATCATAGCCCGAATCGACCACACGACGGTTGAAGGCCACATGCTCGCGCGTGTGCATCACTTCCTGCATCGTGAACGCGCGGATTTCTTCGGTCAGCTTGGGGGATGCGCCGTCGCGGAAGGCCTTCACGCTTTCGATGAAAAAGGCCTCGCCTTTGGGAAAGGTGGTCGAGAGTGCGTTGAAAAAGGCGGTGGCGAACGGATTGCCATTGTTCCACCAGCGACCCTGCACATGTCCATCGCTGCGTCCGAAGCGGCGATCGCGGGGGGTAATGGTCAGGTCAGCAGGTGTGGGAACCGCTTTTTGCACAGCTATTTCTGTATCGATCTTGACAGGAGCGTTCACGAGTTGTCCCTTTGCACATGGGGAAGACTTTGCAGTACAGGGCCTTTAAGGTAATTAACATTCATGTCAATAGTGAAATTCCCAATTAAGGGTGATGCGGTAGCACGCAAACGCTTGTCGCCTGAAGCCAGCCGTATGGCGGCGCTGGAGGCGGCGCGCGACATCTTGGTGGAGGCTGGCCCGCAGGCGGTAACTTTGAAAGCGGTTGCCGGGCGTATCGGCCGCACCCATGCCAATCTACTCCACCATTTTGGTTCGGCATCCGGGCTGCAGCGTGAACTGGCGGCCTATCATGCGGAATCGATCTGTATTGATATAGGCGAACAGATCCACCGCTTCCGCGGTGGCGATATCGGACCGCGCGATCTGGTCGACATGATTTTCGATCATTTTGATAAAGCGGGTGCGGGGGCGCTCGCGGCATGGATGCTGCTCAGCGGTAACGAAGATGCGCTCAATCCCGTGGTTGAGGCAATCCACCGCCTGGTTGATGAAGTGGGTGAGGGCGGCCACGAAGACGGCAATCTGCACAAGCTGACGATGGAACTGGTATTGCTGGCGCTCGGGGACTCGCTGATGGGCGGGCCTTTGTCGGCCTCGCTCGGGCTCGATCGGGGGGCTGGACGCGACATCGCGGCAGAACGTCTGGCGCAATCCTTCGCCGCATGGCAGGCGCTGCAAAATCAATAAGAGACTTGGCAAGCGCTGCGGGCGCTTCCTATATTCGCGATGCTGGAACGGGGCCGTAGCTCAGTTGGTAGAGCGCGTCGTTCGCAATGACGAGGTCAGGGGTTCGATTCCCCTCGGCTCCACCAGCCTTTACTCAAATAATTCGCTTAAGCCGCGCGGCGCATATTTTCGTTGAGCCAAGCGCGGGCGAGTTTCTGCGCTTCGGCAATTTCACGCGCAGTCATCTCATCGGAGATTTCGGCGCGGCAATAAACGGCTTCTTCATTGCCATTCAGCGCTGCCAGATTGAACCATTTATGTGCTTCGATCAGATCGACATCGATGCCGCCGCTCCCGGTAGAGTAGGCTACCCCCAGATCGAACAACGCACCGGCACTGCCCCGTGCCGCGTCCGCAATCCGGCTCTCCATTAAAAACGTGGCGCTTTTCAAACTATTGGCCATGACGTTATTTCCCTCTGCTGTTGAGGGAGTGTTCGCCCGAACGTGGCTAATAAATGGTTAACGCGAATCGAACTTTTTTAATCCGGCGCGGAGGAAAGCTAATCGACGGCGAGATTATCGATCAGCCGGGTTTTGCCGATTTTGGCGGCAGCCAGCAGGCGCATAGGCCGATCAGCCATTGCCATTACGGGCGCCAGCGTCTGCGCGTCAGCCAATGTAAAATAATCCACATTGGCGAAACCGGCGGCCAATATGGTCTTTTGCGCGTCGGCAAGAATCACCGCAATCTCGCCGCCTGACAGGATGGCTTCGCGCGCTTTCTGAAGGGCTTGCGGCAAAGCCAGTGCCGCCTTGCGCTCGGTGGGCGAGAGATAGGCGTTGCGCGACGACAGCGCGAGGCCATCGGCGTCGCGGACGATAGGCACGCCGACGATTTCGACATTTATATCCAGATCGCGCACAAATTGGCGGATGACGGCGAGCTGCTGGAAGTCCTTTTCGCCGAAGCAGGCGATATCGGGTTCCACCTGATTGAACAGCTTTGTGACCACCAGCGCGACGCCATCGAAATGGCCGGGTCGCGCGCCACCGCAATATCCGCTGCTTGGTCCCTCGACATGGATATGGGTCGCGCGCCCTTCGCGATAGACCTCGCTGACCGGCGGAGCCCAGAGCAGTTCGACCCCGGCGGCGCGCAATTTGGCGGAATCTTCCTCCAACATGCGTGGATAAGCGTCGAGATCTTCATTGGGGCCGAACTGGGTTGGGTTGACGAAGATCGAAACCGCTACCACGTCGGCGCGCTTCTTGGCTTCCGCCACCAATTGGAGGTGGCCCGCGTGGAGCGCGCCCATGGTCGGGACAAGCGCCAGAGACTTATCCGCAGCTTTTATGGCTCGGGTGGCAGCGCGAAGCTCTGTTAACCTATTGATGGTTTGCACGTCATTTGGGCCTTGGTTATGGCAGGTCATCGCATACAGCGCCGCGCACAGCACTGTGCAAGACGAATTTCAGTATCAAAGGTAAAGCTGGCAATGGCCAAGGCACATCATATTGTATTTGCGAATGAAAAGGGCGGAACGGGGAAGTCCACAACTGCCATCCATGTTGCCATTGGCCTTGCCTCACGCGGGGCCCGCGTCGCCTGTCTCGATCTCGATTCGCGCCAGCGGACCCTGTATCGCTATCTGGAAAACCGCCGCGACACGATGGCACGGCGCGATATCCACCTGCCACTTCCTGCTTTCGATGTGTTCGAACAAGAATCGCAAGCGCGCCTTGAGGAGCAGATTGCAAAGCTGGAGTCGGACTGTGACTTTCTGATATTTGACACGCCCGGTCGTGACGATCCCTATGCGCGCTTCGTCGCGACACGCGCCAATACCTTGGTCACGCCAATCAACGACAGCTTCATTGATTTCGACCTGATGGGCCGCGTCGATGCGGAGAATTTCAAGGTCAAGAAACTCAGCTTCTACGCCGAACTGATGTGGGAAGCGCGGATGGCGCGGGCGCGTTCGGATGGAACGACGATCGACTGGGTGGTGCTGCGCAACCGCCTGCACAATATGGAAGCACGCAACCAGCAGCGGATGACCGATGCGATTGCCGAGCTTTCAAAGCGGGCTGGCTTTCGCGTGGTGCCGGGCCTCAATGAGCGCGTCATTTATCGCGAACTCTTCCCGTCGGGCCTGACGCTGGTCGACAAGGGCCATCTCGGTAATCTCGGCACCGCGCATATCGTCGCGCGGCAAGAATTGCGCGAACTGGTCTCGGCACTCGCGCTTCCCGACTTCGCGCAGCCGCAGCTGGTCTGATGCTGCCCTTCCTCCTCCTCGTCGCTGCCGGAATAGGTTGGGGGCTGTGGTCGGGGAAATTGATGCCGAAGCAATTGCTGCCGTTGGCGCTGGTGATTGCCGGCGCGGTGCTGTCGCTGCGTGGCGCATGGCTATTGGGGCTTCCTGCCATCGGTGTAGGCGTTTTCTGGTTTCGTGGCATGACGCTGCGCCTGTCCAAATTGCGGCAGATACCGAGCAGCGAATATGAGCTGGCTGCCGCGCGCTGGTTGCTCGGCGTTTCGGCCAATGACGATGCCGACAAGATCAAGGCGCGGCACAAGGAACTGGTCACCAAGAGCGAACCTGATCGCAAAGATGGCGAAGACCGCAAACGTAAATTGAACGAAGCCCGCGACCTTTTGCTGGATGATTTAAAACGGAAGAAGGGTTAGGGAGCTTGTCAAGGCAGTTGCGCTACTAAAACCGGAGGCTCACCATGCCGTACAATTTACAACTCCCCCCACCGCATTCCCTTGCACGTGAATATGACATTCGCGGGATCATCGGCGAAACATTGGGGGCAGAGGATGCCTATGCCATCGGGCGCAGCTTTGCGACATTGCTGGGCAGGGAAGGCGGCAAAAAGGTCGCGGTCGGCTATGATGGCCGCACCAGCTCGCCGCTGCTTGAAGCAGCGCTCATCAAGGGCATCACCGAAAGCGGCCTTGATGCAGTCTCGGTCGGCATGGGGCCGACGCCGATGCTATATTATGCCGAGGCCGCGCTCGACGATGTCGATGGCGGCATCCAGATAACCGGCAGCCACAATCCCGCCAATTATAACGGCTTCAAGATGGTCTTCCAGGGACGACCCTTTTTCGGAGCGGACATCCAGCAGCTCGGTGCGATGGCGGCAGCGGGCGATTGGGCCGAGGGGGCGGGTAGTGCTTCCTCGTTCGATATCATCGACCAATATGTCGCGCGCATTGCCGAAGCTGCGCCGGACAAATCGTTCCGCATCGGTTGGGATACCGGCAATGGTGCCGCCGGGCCGGTGGTAGAACGGCTGGTGAAGCTGCTTCCGGGCGAGCATTATACGCTGTTTACCGAAGTCGATGGCAATTTTCCAAATCATCATCCCGATCCTACCGAGGAGAAGAACCTCGTCGACCTGAAGCGGCTTGTCGCGGAGAAAAGCCTCGATTTCGGATTGGCCTTTGACGGCGATGGCGACCGTATCGGCGCGATAGACGGGCAGGGCCGGGTGATCTGGGGCGACCAACTGCTGCAAATCTTCGCTGAAGATGTGCTCGCTGATGTGCCAGGTGCAACGATTATCGCCGACGTCAAGGCGTCACAGGCGCTGTACGACCGGATAGCGGCGCTGGGCGGCCAGCCATTGATGTGGAAGACCGGGCACAGCCTGATCAAATCCAAAATGAAGGAGGTTGGCTCTCCGCTGGCGGGCGAGATGAGCGGGCATATCTTCTTCAAGCATGATTATTACGGCTTTGACGATGCGATCTATGCCGGCCTGCGGCTGATGCGTGCGTCGGCACGGCTGGGCAAGAGCGTCACCGAATTGCGTACTGCGATGCCCGAAATGATCAACACCCCCGAAATGCGTTTCCAGGTGGATGAAAGCCGCAAATTCGCGGTGATCGACGAGGTGCTGGCGCGTTTGTCTGCGGAAGGCGCGGATGTGAACGCGACCGATGGAGCGCGGGTGAATACCGCCGACGGCTGGTGGCTGCTCCGTGCCTCGAACACGCAGGACGTGCTGGTTGCACGCGCGGAGGCTTCAAGCGAGGCTGGTCTCGAACGCCTGATGGCACAGATCGACGCGCAGCTGGCAGCGAGCGGGCTTGAGCGTGGGGAGCAGGCGGGGCATTGATGCGGCGACAGTGCCCAATGACGACCTTCCCCTTCAAATTCGTCGTTGGTTCGCCTCCCGCGGCTGGGCGCCGCGGAGGCATCAGTTGGAGATGGTCGATGCGGCGGCTGAGGGGCGGCATGCCTTGCTGGTCGCGGCGACGGGGGCGGGGAAGACGCTTTCGGGGTTTTTGCCGACCTTTGGTGAGTGACTCTCCTCCCCTTCGGGGTCGAGTGGGGCTGCGAACTGGCTCCCCCGACCCCCCACCCCCCCCCCCGGAGGGGCCTCCACACCCTCTACATCTCCCCGCTAAAGGCGCTCGCGGTCGATGTGCGCCGCAACCTGCTGATGCCGGTTGAGGAAATGGGGCTACCGATCCGCATCGAAACCCGCACCGGCGATACGCCGTCGGAGCGCAAGGCGCGGCAACGGGTGCGGCCGCCGCATATCCTGCTGACCACGCCGGAATCGCTGTCGCTGCTGCTCAGCCATGAAGACAGCCTGTTGCTATTCGCAGGGCTCAAGCGGGTGATCATCGACGAGGTTCACGCCTTCGCCAATTCGAAGCGCGGTGATTTACTCTCGCTCAGCCTCGCGCGTTTGCAAAAACTGTCCCCCCAAATGCAGCGGGTCGGCCTGTCGGCTACCATCTCCGACCCTGATGCCTATCGCGCATGGCTCGCGCCCTATGGCGAGATTGATGCGGTGCGGCTCGTTGAGGGGGAGCCCGCTGCCGACCCCGATCTGCAGATTTTGCTCCCCGAAGGCCGTGTCCCCTGGTCGGGGCATAGCGGGCAATATGCGGTGCCGCAGTTGATCGACGAGATTGGCAAGAACCGGACCACGCTGATCTTTTGCAACACGCGTTTTCTTGCCGAGTTCATTTTCCAGCGATTGTGGGATGCGAATGACCCCAAATATGCCATCGGTATCCATCACGGCTCACTCTCGGTCGAGGCTAGGCGCAAAGTGGAAGGGGCGATGGCGGCGGGGGAGTTGAAGGCGCTGGTCTGCACCGCCAGCCTCGATCTCGGGGTTGATTGGGGCGATGTCGATTGCGTGATCCAGATGGGCGCGCCCAAGGGCAGCTCGCGTCTGCTACAACGCATCGGCCGGTCGAACCACCGGATGGATGAGCCGTCAAAGGCGCTGCTCGTCCCCGGCAACCGTTTTGAATATCTGGAGGCGCAGGCGGCATTCGATGCGGTCGAGGAGGGGGTGCGCGATGGTGAGGTTTTCCGCCCCGGCGGTTACGATGTCCTCGCCCAACATGTAATGGCTTGCGCCTGCGCTGCACCGTTCAACGAGGCAGAGTTGCTCGATGAGGTGCGTTCGGCGATGCCCTATAGCGGGCTGGATGCGGTTACCTTTGGGCGGGTGATCGAGTTTGTCGCGACCGGTGGCTATGCACTCAAGGCCTATGACAAGTTTAGGAAGCTGGTGCCTTATGGAAAAGGGAAGGATGGCGCCTATCCCACCCCAAATTTGCCGCGCAGCATCGCTTCAACGCGGGCATCATTGTCGATGCACCCATGCTCGACGTGCGCTTCAAAAATGGCCGTAGTCTGGGCCGGGTCGAAGAATATTTCGCCGCGCCCTTGCGCCCCGGCGACAGCTTCATCTTCGCCGGCATGGCGCTGGAGGTTGAAGCGATCCGCGATCTGGATCTGATCGTGCGGGCCGCGAAAAAAGCGGCGCAGATCCCGTCCTATATGGGCGCGCGCATGCCGCTGACCACGCATCTGGCGAGCCGCGTGCGCGAATTCCTGGTCGATCGGGCAGGCTGGGCGCGCTTTCCCGATGATGTGCGTGAATGGCTCGAGATGCAGGATTACCGATCGGCGCTACCCGAACCGGGGCAGCTGCTCGCCGAAACCTTCCCGCATGAAGGCCGACATTATCTGGTGGTTTATCCGTTCGAAGGCTGGAACGCACACCAGTCGCTTGGCATGCTCGTGACCAAGCGGATGGAGATGCGCGGGCTCAAACCCATGGGTTTTGTCGCCAGCGATTATGCACTCGGCATCTGGAGTTTGGAGGAGGTCACCGATCCTGCCTCGCTCTTTTCGTCAGACATATTGGAAGAGGAGTTTGTTGACTGGGTCGAGAATAGCTACCTTTTGAAACGCGCCTTCCGCGAGGTGGCCGTCATCTCCGGCCTTGTCGAACGCCAGCATCCGGGCAAGCGCAAGTCGGGCAAACAGGTGACCTTTTCCACCGACCTGATTTACGATGTGCTGCGCAAATATGAGCCCGGCCATTTGCTGCTTGAGGCTGCGTGGCACGATGCACGCGCGCGGCTCACCGATGTCGGTCGGTTGGGCGAACTGCTCGACCGGGCCGAAGATACGATGCTGCATATCCGGCTGGACCGGGTAAGTCCTATGGCGGTGCCGTTGATGGTGATGATCGGGCGCGAGAGCGTGGCACAAGGCTCGGTCGACGACGCACTGCTGGTCGAGGCGGAGAGCCTTGCGGGCATCGCGATGACGCCCTGAATGCCGTTCGTCGAATAATCCATATCGCGCTTGTTCGCGGCTCAAGCGAGGCGTAGTATTGCGCTAGAGGAGAATAGCCATGCGACATTGGCTTGGAATTTCGATGCTGGCGCTTTGCGTTGCGCCGTTGATGGCCTTTACCGGCGGGCAAGAGGTCAATCCGCCTGCAGAGGCACCGTTGATCACCGAATTATCGGTTATCCAGCAGTTCGAGATCGACCGGAGCGACCGGATGACCGTGCCGGTGCGCATCAACAATAGCGAGCCCTTGGATTTCATCGTCGATACGGGTGCCGAGCGAACGGTCATTTCCGGCGATCTGGCCAAGCGGTTAGCGCTGGAGGCTGGTCCGGAACTGAAGTTGGCAACAATTTCTGGCCCGACCGTTGCCCCTTCCTTTTACATCGAGGAATTGTCGCTCAATTCGCACACCGTTGAGGGTATCGAAGCCCCCGCGCTAGAACGCGGTAACCTTGGCGGCAATGGCCTATTGGGCATCGATAGTCTGGAAGACAGCAAGGTCTTCCTCGATTTCCGCACACAACATCTTGAAGTCCTGCCATCTGCCATCGGCAAGCGACCCGGCAAGCTGGAACAGGGCATGATCGTTGTCAGCGCCAAGAAACGCGCTGGCCGGATGATATTGTCGAGCGCAGAGATTGACGGTTTCAAAGTGGACATCGTACTCGACACCGGTGCGCAAGCCAGCATGGGCAATTTCGCGTTGCGCGATCGGCTACGCAGACGGCATTTGCGCTTTGAATATGTGCCGGTGACCATGAAAAGCGTCACGGGCAAAGAGTTGCCGGGCGATTTCAGCCAGATAAAGGAAATCAAGATTGGCAGTTTCAATGTCGCCAATCTGCCGGTCACCTTTGCTGATAATTATGCGTTCCACGCGCTCAATCTGAACGACCGACCCGCCATTCTGTTTGGCATGGACGCGCTGAAGCTGTTCGACCGCGTGGTGATAGACTTTGGCAACCGGCGCGTGGCGTTTGATTTGCCGAGAGGTGCACGCAACGAACCTTTGAGCCGGCTCGCGCTGGCCAGTCGCTAGGCCGACGTGCCTTTGCGTAATTCAAGGCCGTGGCCGATCAGTTCGCGTTCGTCGAAGACGTAGCAGTCACCTTTCCAGCGACTCTCGGAGGGCGGCACTTCTTCGAGATATTTGAGGATGCCGCCTTTGAGGTGGTAGACCTCGTTAAAGCCCTGCGCACGGACATAGGCGGTTGCCTTTTCGCAACGTATGCCACCGGTGCAGAACATAGCGAATTTGGGCGACTTGCCTTCGGCGCGCAGTTTATCTGCTTCGGCATCGAACCATGCCGGGAATTGGCGGAATGAGACAGTTTCCGGATTGATTGCGCGTTCAAAGGTTCCGGCCTGAACCTCGAAATCATTGCGCGTATCGATGACGATGGTTTCTGGGTCGGAAATCAGCGCATTCCAGCCTGCCGGATCGACATAATGGCCTACGTCGGAGCGCGGATCGATACCCTCGACGCCCATGGTCACAATCTCGCGTTTGAGCCGAACTTTCAGCTTGCCGAAAGGCATCGCCTCGGCATGCGAAAATTTCACCTCCATCGCGGCAAAGCCATTCCAGCCGCGGATATGGGCCACGATCTCCTCAAGCGCTTCCTTTGCGCCGGCTATCGTGCCGTTGATACCTTCGGTGGCGAGCAGCAGCGTGCCTTTGATCCCGCGCTTCTCGCAAAAGGCGAACAGCGGATCGCGGAACGCGCGCGGATCGGATATGGGTGCGAAATGATAGAGGGCAACGACCGAAAGCATGATGGCGGGGCGCATAAAGCAAAAGCCGCCGCTTGTCAGCCCATCGCGCATTGCCCATAGCTACGGCTGTGACAGCGCAAATTTCCTTTGGCGGACATGGTTTTGAAACAGCGGGCGAGGCGGCGCTTTATTGGCCTGCGCGCAACGCGTTGCTGGTAGCTGACCTGCACCTTGAAAAGGCATCGAGCTATGCGATGGGTGGGCAGTTTCTGCCGCCCTATGACAGCAGGGCGACGCTCGAAGAATTGGCAGGACTAGCGCGGAAATATGTGGCCGAAGCGATTTACTGCCTTGGCGACAATTTCCATGACGTTGGTGGAGAGGCGCGGCTGGAGGATGAAGCAGCCCGGTTGCTGCGGCAATTGACCGCGAGTCATGACTGGCGCTGGATTGTCGGCAACCATGATCCGGGCATTGCGGCCAATTGGGGAGGCGTCGTTCATGATGAATTGTGCCTCAATGGCATCATCCTACGCCATGAGGCCAAGCCGCGCGATCCGAGACCGGAGCTATCGGGCCACTTCCATCCCAAATTCCGGCAAGAGATACGCGGGCGTTTGGTGTCGCGGCGCTGTTTCGTGCGCAGTTCAACCAAATTGATCCTGCCCGCTTTCGGCGCGCTCACCGGCGGGCTCGACGCCGACGATTCGGTGATCGGCGAGGCTTGCGGGGGCTATGCGACCGAGGCGCTGGTGCCAGCAGCTGGCCGGGTGTTGTGCTTTCCGCTATCAGCCAGCCGGGCGCGGGCCGAATAAGGCGGTGCCGACGCGGATATGCGTGGCGCCCAATTGGATCGCAGTCGGAAAATCGTCGGACATGCCCATGCTGAGCTGCGACAGCCCATGGCGTACTGCGAGTTCAGCCAACAGCGCGAAATAGGGGGCGGCCTCGACATCGGCGGGCGGGATGCACATCAGGCCAACCACCTCGATATTGGCAGCCTTTGCCGCGTCGAGCAATGCGGGCAGTTCAGCAATCGCGGAGCCGCCCTTTTGCTCTTCTTCGCCGATATTAACCTGGATGAAGCAGGGAACCCGCTTTCCAGCCTTGGCCATCGCTTTCGACAGCGCCGACAAAAGCGACAGGCGGTCGAGTGAATGAATGCAGTCAAACAGTTCGACAGCCTCTTCGGCTTTGTTCGATTGCAGCTGTCCGATCAGATGCAGTTCTATGTCGGGATATGAGATGCGCAAGTCAGGCCATTTGGTGGCGGCTTCCTGCACCCGGTTTTCGCCGAACATCCGGTGACCCGCGTCGAGAAGCGGGCGGATTTCATCGGCACTTCGCGTTTTCGAAACCGCAATCAGCGCAACATCTTCGGTCGAACGCTTTGCAATCTTGCACGCTTTGGCCATTTCGACACGAATGTCGGCAAGGCGACGGGTGGGGGTTTCGGGAGTCGCATCGGGCATGGCCACGCGCTATAGCGATTGCCATGCCCTCCCGCCAGCCATTGCGAAAGCCTGTTCCGCGTATCTGGCTTATGACCGATCCACGGCTGGACGACCAGTTGCTGGCTGCCATCCGACGGCTGCCTGTCGGTTCAGGTGTGGTCTTTCGGCATTATGCTCTGGAGTCGGCGCAACGCAGACAGCTGTTTGCGCGCGTTCGCCATATTTGCGTGCAGCGAGGGCATATCTTGTTGTTGGCCGGAGATGCCAGGACTGCAAGGGCGTGGGGTGCAGATGGCATTCACGGTCGAGGCGTATCGGCCAAGCCGTTGCTGCAAAGCACGCCGGTGCATCATCCCCGCGAAATTGAACAGGCAAAAAGACAGGGGGCGGACATCATGTTTCTCTCCCCGTTGCGGAAAACCCGCTCACATCCCGGAGAACGCGCTTTAGGGGCGACGGCGTTTAATAGGCTGGCGCTGCTGTGCCGACCCGCATTGGTTGTGGCTTTAGGCGGAATGAACCGTGTAGAGGCCGCTAAATGGCCGCGCAACATCGTCCATGGCTGGGCAGCCATTGACGCGTTCCGGCGCTAAACGGGAATATTAGAAGCGGATCTTCGTGCCGACATAGACAGCTTCGCTGTCCGGACGGCTATCAGCGGCAGGCGCAACGCGGTCACGCTCGCTCGCGTAACGAACGCCCGCCGTCACGTCGACGCGACGCGAGATCGAGAAGCTACCGCCGACATTGAAGGCATAATCACCAGCGGCTGCCGTGCCACGTGGGTTCGGGGCAGAGTTGCCAACCTTGCCAACGCTGACATTGGTGTTGAAACGGCTGGGTTTCTTGCCCGAATCGTCGAGCCGGAAATCACCCTTGCCAACCATACCCGACAGGCGGGGCTGTTCGACCTGCACTGCATTGGCGGGCAGCTTGAAGCCCTGCCAGCCACGAGATGTGGTCAGTTGATAGCTGGAATTGTTCACGCGCACCGTCGAACCGGCACCCGCTTCAAACTTCGCAATTGCCGAACGAATCGAGACAGCATCGGATGAACCCGACAGGTCGGCCCGCGCAGCGACAGTCATCGTCTTGCTGGCGCGATCACCCAAGCCGGCGGGTGTAAAGCGGAAAGCATTACCCTGAACTGCATTGCGCTCTGCCTTGATGGCGAGCTTGCTGTCGACGCCTGCAGGCGTGAAGCGCTCGATCCAGTTTTTGGTCGAGGCGGCATTATCGTAGAATTGCGCAGCAAAAGCAGGCACGATCACCGGTGAAAGCAACAGTGACCCAGCAGCAAAAGCAAATGCCGCTTTGCGCCACTTTTGGCCTAAAGATCCTTCACCCCGTTGCATGATCGTTATTCTTACGACTCCATCTGTGGATAAACATAGGCTGAAAGTCTGCGCACACAAAGATTTTTAACGTTCCCATGCTGCTTTTTTCCATATTGTTGCAAAGACTCAACAATCAGTTGCTGTGCGCAGTCGAATTCACCGCTTTTCTGCCGCTTTCCACATGCTCTTTGCGGTTCAGTTTCGCGAAAGCTTGCTCACGCCAACAAAGGTGAATAGAGACGTCCGCACAAATAGCGAAATCGCGAGGAATCAATATGCGTTTTAACCAGTTCGTCCTGGTCACGGCTTCGGTTTTGGCACTGGCTGCCTGTGGTGGCAAGGAGAGGCCAAAGACCGATCTGGCAGCAAGTCAGGTCACGACCATTGGCGTAAACAGCTATTTGTGGCGGGCTTCCCTTGATGCGCTTTCGTTCATGCCCTTGCTGCAAACCGACAGCGCAGGCGGTGTGATCGTGACCGACTGGTATGTCAACCCGAACAGCCCTGGCGAACGCATGAAGCTGACCGTGTCGATTCTCGATCAAGATTTGCGCGCGGATGCCCTGCGCGTAGCCGCGAGCCGCGAAGTGAACCAGAATGGCCAGTGGGTTGCAGCTCCTACCCGTGCAGCGACCGTGCAAAAGCTTGAAGGCATCATCCTTACCAAGGCGCGCGACCTTCGCCGGAGCGCAATCGCCGACTGATAGCAAAATTCCCGCGTCTTCGCGTTGAAGGCGCGAAGACCAACAGGGAAAACCATGGCTTCACGTTTCAACCCGTTCAAGGCGGACGGGCATTGGCAGAAAATCTGGGAAGAGCAGGGGGTGTTCAACGCGCCTGCGGCCACCGATCCGCGCCCGAAAAGCTATATCCTCGAGATGTTCCCCTATCCTTCGGGTCGCATTCATATGGGGCATGTGCGCAACTACACCATGGGCGATGTGCTGGCGCGCTATAAGGCGATGACGGGCCATGCGGTGCTGCATCCCATGGGCTGGGACAGCTTTGGCATGCCGGCGGAAAATGCCGCGATGGAAAAGAAGGTCCATCCCGGTGCATGGACCCGTCAGAATATCGAGGCGATGAAGAAACAGCTCAAGCGGCTGGGCCTCGCCATCGACTGGTCGCGCGAACTGAGCACCTGCGAACCCGATTATTACGGCCATGAACAGGCGCTGTTCCTCGATTTCTACAAGGCAGGCCTCGTCTATCGCAAGGAAAGCGAGGTCAATTGGGACCCGGTCGACATGACCGTGCTGGCGAACGAACAGGTGATCGACGGGCGCGGCTGGCGCTCGGGCGCGCTGGTCGAGCGCAAGAAATTGAACCAGTGGTTCCTGAAAATCACCGACTTTGCCGAGGAGTTGCTCGAAGGCTTGGACGGGCTTGAACATTGGCCCGAGAAGGTCAAGCTGATGCAGGAAAACTGGATCGGCAAGTCACAGGGTCTGCGCTGCACTTTCAATCTGACGGGCACGCATGTCGGCATCGACGTGTTCACCACGCGTCCGGATACGCTTTATGGCGCGAGCTTTGTCGCGATTGCGGCGGACCATCCGCTGGCGCAATCGCTCGCTGAAAATGCGCCTGCGCTGCAGGATTTTATAGCCGAATGCAAGCGTGGCGGGACGACCGCAGCCGAACTCGAAACGGCCGAGAAAATGGGCTTCAATACCAATTTGACGGTCGAGCATCCGCTCGACCCCAGCTGGCATTTACCCGTCTATGTCGCCAATTTCGTGTTAATGGACTATGGTACCGGCGCAGTTTTCGGTTGCCCGGCGCACGACCAGCGCGATCTCGATTTCGCCCGCAAATACCGCCTGCCAGTTCGCCGCGTAGTCGCAGAGGGCGATCTGACCGACAGCGATTTTGAAGGTGATGTGGCTTACACAGGCCCTGGCCAAATCGTGAATTCGGACTGGATGGACGGCATGAGCGTCGATGACGCCAAAGCCGCTGTCACCGCTAAGGCCGAGCAGGAAGGCTGGGGCGAGGGGCAGACGCAATATCGCTTGCGCGACTGGGGTGTCAGTCGCCAGCGTTATTGGGGTACACCCATCCCGATCATCCACTGCGAATTTTGCGGAGTGCTGCCGGTCCCGCGCAGCCAGTTGCCGGTGCAACTACCCGAAGATGTCAGCTTTGACATTCCCGGCAATCCGCTCGACCGCCACCCGACTTGGAAACATGTGAAATGCCCCAATTGTCAGGAGCCGGCGGTTCGCGAGACCGACACGCTCGATACCTTTGCCGATTCCAGCTGGTATTTCATCCGCTTCGCTTCGCAGCCGGACGACAAGCCCTTCGACAAGCAAGAGGCTGAGGCCTGGCTGCCGGTGGGGCAATATATTGGCGGCATCGAACATGCGATCCTGCATTTGCTTTATGCCCGTTTCTGGACGCGGGCCTTGCAAAAGGTCGGCAAGCTGGACTTTGCCGAACCTTTCGCTGCGCTGTTCACGCAAGGAATGGTGACGCACGAGACTTACAAGTCGGCTGCAGGCACTTGGCTCAGCCCCGAAGAAATCAAGTTTGAAGGCGAAAAGGCATTTACCCTTGATGGTGCCCCGGTTGAGCGTGGTCGCATCGAGAAGATGTCAAAATCAAAGAAGAACGTCGTCGATCCCGATCCGATGTTCGACCAATATGGTGCCGACGCCGTGCGCTGGTTCATGTTGTCTGACAGCCCGCCCGAACGCGACCTCGAATGGTCCGAAAGCGGGATTGAGGGCACATGGCGCTTCGTGAATCGCGTGTGGCGGTTGGTCGATGGGCTGGAAGCCGCTGACGGTAAAGACAAGGCGCTCGACAAGAGCCTGCACCGCGCGATTGCCGGTATCGCCGCCGATATCGAGGCGCTGCATTTTAACAAGGCAGTTGCCAAGGTTCATGGGCTCGTCAACGATATCGAAAAGGCTGGACCCTCGGCGTCACGCACTACAGCAATCCGCACATTGCCCCTGCTCGTTGCACCAATGTTGCCCCATTTGGCCGAAGAGGCCTGGGTCGCTTTGGGAAATGACGGCCTGATCGCAGGGCAGCCCTGGCCCGAGCATGATCCAGCATTGCTGGTCGATGACGAGGTGACTATCGCGGTGCAGGTGATGGGGAAGCTGCGCGACACGCTGACCGTGGCCAAGGGTTCGTCCAAAGACAGTCTGGAGGCGCTTGCACTGGCGAGCGAGAAGGTGCAGCGTTCGATGGATGGGGCGAGCCCCAAGAAAATCATCGTCGTACCCGACCGGTTGGTGAATATCGTTATATGATGCGACTGCTGCCTCTGTTCTTCGCTTCACTGCTGCTTTCGGCGTGCGGGCTGAAGCCGCTGTATAGCGGTGGTTCGCAGGGGCAGGTTTCGGCGTTGCTCGGCTCGGTCACAGTCGATCCCATCGAAGGCAAAAATGGCTGGCTGATGCGCAATGCATTGAACGACCGGCTGGGTGCCGCTGCAGAGGGCAACACGCGCTATCGTCTGGCCATCAAACTGGATGACCAGATTGAAGGCTTTGGCGTACGCGCAGACGATACGGTAACGCGCGAACGGCGCACGTTGCGCGCGCGCTATCAACTGGTTGACCTTGAAAGTGGCAAGACGGTGCTTGATGCCACTGCCGGTTCGGACGCCGGCATCGACGTGGTCAGCTCGGAATATGCAACAATTGCTGCCGAGAACACCGCGCTTGAAAATCTGACCCAAAAGGTCGCTGAACAGATTGTCACGCGTATTTCGCTTTTCGCACAGAATCGGTGATGAGCGGCAAGCGGTCCGAGCGGGATTTCATTGCCAGTATCAAGAACCGGCCCGACATCCGGTTGTTTTTCATATTTGGCCCCGATGAATCTGCGGTTTCGGCGATTGCCGCCGAAATGTCGGCGTCGCTGGGGGCCGACAATGAAGCGGTCGATTTTGACAGCGGCCGGTTGCGTGGCGATCCAGCCTTGCTGGCTGACGAAGCGGCATCGCAGTCACTTTTCGGTGGCGCGCGCCACATCAGGCTGACCTTCAATCGCGAAGAAGCCTTCGATGCGGTCGAAAACCTGCTTGCAGCCGAACATGCCGGAAATCCGGTAATCGCAACCGCAGGTGACCTTAAAAAAACCAGCCGCCTGCGCAAGCTGGTCGAGGGATCGCCGCGGGCGCTGGCACATATCTGTTATGCGCCGACCGAAGGTGAGGCCATCGACCAGTTGCTGGCTTCAGCGCAGGCGCAGGGGCTGCGTTTTGATCGCACGCTGGCGGCGCAAATTGTGCGCTATACCGGGCAGGACCGGCGATTGGCGGCGCTAGAGGTGGAAAAGCTGGCGCTCTATTACGATGCCGATCCGTCACGTCCGGCAACTGTGGAGCCGGCTGCCATATCGCTGCTCGCGGCGGAGACAGCAGAGGAAGATGTCACTGCGCTGGTCAATCAGGTGATGGCGGGCGAGGTGCGTCTGCTGGGCCGTGAAATTGTTGAATCGCGTGCGCTTGGGCTCGATGCCATCCGCATCGTTCGCGCATTGCAACGGCGCGTCGCCTTGCTGGCAGGTTTGCGGGCCAAGGTTGATGAAGGTGGGCAACCAGGGTCGGTGGTGCGCGGGGCACGGGGCATTTTCTGGAAAGAACAGGATGCTTTTGTGCGTCAGGTTCAGCGTTGGACCTCGGCTCGGTTGGCGGGTCTCAATGCGCATCTGCTGGATCTTGAGGCGCGGTTGATGGCCGCTGGTGGTGAGCTTGGTCCCGTCATTCTTGAGCAGGAACTGACACGGATAGCCCGGGCTGCTGCGCGGAGCCGCTAAACCTCATTCATATTCAGCTGTTATCGGTATTCTTCCGCGGAATTGCCCCGAAACATTCCCTTTAAGTATCAAATCGCCTCCGAAAGCGAATTCAAGCCGTCCATACATGTCGAGACGGGGGGCGGGGGAGAGGTTGGTGCGCAAATTGGTGATTTCTATCGACCCTCCTGCGACGCTCGTCAGTCTGATCGTTGAAGGCATCTCCAGCCGGATGGCCCGTCCGGGTTCGCCCGTTATCATGGCACTTCCGGCGAATGGAGAACCTCCGAGGTCGACAATTTCCCCGCTGACGGTTCGGGCACCGCTGTTGGGATCGATCGCTATGCTGCCGCCGCTGGTTCCGGTTGCCGTGGCCCGGCTGAAATCCAGAGAGCTGCGAATTTCTATGTTGAGGGGGCGTGCTTTGTCATCGCTTTCGCGCCCGAATGCGTCAGATTGTTGCGCCCTGCGCGACCGTGACGGGCACAAGCGCCATCCAGCTTCCCAAGAGAAAAAGTCGTGAAAGATTATGATACATTTGCTACCGTCATCGACGATTGTGGTTAATTTCAAGTGAAATTTACATATTCTGACGGGCTTGACCTTGCCGTTGCCAAGGCACACATTCCGGATATGGAAAAGCTCGAACTCAGCGAAACGGAATGGCGCGAGCGCCTGTCCCCGGTACAATATCATGTTTTGCGTGAAGCCGGCACCGAACGCGCCTTTAGCGGCTCACTCAACCTCGAGAAGCGCGACGGTGAATTTCACTGTGGGGGGTGTGGGACGCTGCTGTTCAGATCGACCGACAAATATGATAGCGGGTCAGGCTGGCCCAGCTTTACCGAACCGGCAAGCCCTGACGCAATTGCCGAGCATCGCGATACCTCGCACGGCATGATCCGGATCGAAGTGCGCTGCGCCAAATGCGACGGGCATTTGGGGCATGTATTCCCCGACGGCCCGGGCGAAAACGGTCTGCGTTATTGCATCAACAGCGTCTCGCTCGATTTCCAACCGGACTAACTCCTTAATCCTGCTTTGTCGGATTCCCGGTCAGGCAGTAACAGGTCGAACAATGGCAAAAGCTGGACATTCGGCAGCGGAAGGGTCGCGGTTCAAACGTTGGACCGTCAACACGCTCAAAATCGTTACCGTTCTCGCCCTTTTGGGCCTGATGGTTGTGGGGATTACGCTGGGCCCCAGCTTTGGGCGCTGGATACCGTTTGACGAGCTGCCGCGCGAAATGAAGGATGCCATGATTGCGGTCGAGGACCGGCGATTTTATGCGCATCCCGGCGTGGATCCGATCGGTATCACCCGATCCTTCTGGGTGCGCGCGCAGCGTGGGTATTGGGCTCAGGGCGGATCGACCATCACCCAGCAGCTGGCACGTAACGTTTACCTCAACAACAACCGCGATTTCGGTCGGAAACTGCGCGAAATCATCCTTGCGATGGCGATCGAGACCAAGTTCAGCAAGGAACAGATCCTCGAACTGTACCTCAACAAGGTCTATTTCGGTGGCGGAGCTTATGGCGTTGATGCCGCCAGCCGCAAATTTTTTGATCACGGCGCAGAAGACATCTCTCTCGCTGAAGCGACCATCATCGCGGGGCTGGTAAAGGCGCCGTCGCGCTATTCGCCGACTGCGGACGCCAAGGCCGCGATAGGTCGCGCCGGAGTGGTGCTGGAGGTCATGCAGGATGCAGGCATGATTACAGCGGAACAGGCCGCCGCTGTTAAACCCGCGAAGGTGCAACTGGCACCCGAGCCAAAACAGGATAGCGTGCGTTACTTCACCGACTGGGCCCTACCGCAGCTTGATAATCTAATCGACGAGACGGAAAAGCCGATCGACGTCTGGACCACGCTCGACCTAGGCATGCAGCGCACGGCAACCAATGCCATTCGGGCAGGTGTGCCGCGTGGGGCCCAAGGCGCGCTTGTCTCGATTGATCGCGATGGCGCGGTGCGCGCGATGGTCGGCGGGACCGACTATGCCACCAGCAACTACAACCGCGCCGTTACAGCGGTGCGGCAACCGGGGTCTTCGTGGAAGCTGTTCGTCTATTTGGCGGCGCTTGAGGCTGGTTTCCGGCCCGAAGACAAGGTTGTCGACGAACCGGTAACCATCGCTGGCTGGACCCCCAAGAACAGCGGCGGCACCTTTGCAGGCGAAATCACGCTGCGCACTGCCTTTGCCTATTCCAAAAACACCGTTGCGGCGAAGCTTGGTGAGGAAGTCGGCACCAGCAGCATCGCCAATATGGCGCGTCGCTTTGGTATCACCACGCCGATCTCGACGACCCCTGCCATGGTGCTCGGCTCGTCTGAAACCCGGGTCATTGATATGACCCGCGCCTTTGCCTCGGTCGCAGCGCGTGGCAAAAGCGTGACGCCCTATGCCATCAGCAAGGTGACTACTATCGACGGCAATGTCATCTACAAGCACAAGCCCGCACGACAGGTGCAACTGGTTGAAGATTATGTCGCCGGTGCGATGACCGATCTGATGCAAAGCGCGGTAGCCACTGGCACAGGACGCGCGGCCTCGATTGGGCGTCCAGCGGCGGGCAAGACCGGAACGACCAGCAGCAACAAGGATGGCTGGTTCCTCGGCTTTTCGTCTGGCCTGACGACTGGTGTCTGGATGGGGCGCGATGATGCCCGTCCGGTTGGCAATTTGCAGGGCGGAACTGCCCCTGCACAGGCATGGGCTGCCTTCATGCGATCTGCGGTTGCAGGACGTCCGGTCGAGAATTTCGATACCGAAGTAACCTTCCCCGAGCGGCTGGAAGATGAAGAGGCTTTGCTCGGCGAGGACGGTGAGGAAGTGCTAGTCGACGAAAATGGTATGCCGATTGAAGGAGATCAACCAGGCGACGCGGGCGGCATTCCGCAAGAAATGACCGAGCCTGAACCGCTGGACGAAGCCTGGATCGACAAGGCGATGGGCCGTAGCGGAGAGCAGGGCGGTCAACCTGAGGACGGCGCACCTCCGTCCCGCGCATCGGGACCGAAGACGGTGACGGCGCCACCACCTCGTCCCTGATTTCGGGGCTTAGAACGCTTTATACTTTACATTTTTTGGCCGTTCCCCATTATCCCCTGACAAGCATTTTCCCGCGCAGGACAATGCAATCAGGTCAGGGGTCGGATTGTGTCGATTGAGCATTTCGACAGCAAGTCAGAACAATCCCGTGTTGACACTATGTCGACAGCGTCGGGCTATGTAACGCCGTCGCAGATCGAAGTGGCCCAGTTCGTGCCACCGCCGGAGCTCGCTCCCTTCGTGACCCAATTCTATCATTTCAGATGTAATCAGCGGCGTGTCCGCGATGCGCAACCGGCTGCATTGGGGCACATGGTCTTTTATCTGCAGGGCAAAGGGACTTTAAGGTTTGAAGATGGGCAGACATATTGGAACGACCCGGTATCGCTATTCGGCCCCGGCATGGCGCATGCTGAATTCGATATCGAGGGGCCGTTCGAAGATTTTGGCCTCGCCATGTCGCCGCTGGGTTTTGTCGCGCTGACCGGAAAACCTGCGACCGCCTTAGCAGACCGGATGGTGGATGCCGCCGACCTATTCGGTACCGGAATTACCGAAATGGCGGTCCGGTTTCGCGAGGAACGCAAACATGGCAGGATCACGGTGCGCGATATGGTCGAGCAGACCACGGCGTTCCTGCTGCCCTCTTTATCCGGCACGTCCCCGCCGATCATATCGAACTGATTCAGACCGTCAGCCAATGGATTTCGAGCGAGTTCGATCCCGATGTCGAAGCCGTCTTTGCCAAGATCGACAAGTCGCGTAGCACGGCAACACGGTTGATCCGCCACTATTTCGGAGCCTCGCCCAAACGGTTGATGCGCAAATATCGTGCACTGCGCGCCGCTACGCTGTTGTGCGATCCCGATGCCACACCTGAAATGCGCGCGCGGGTCGAATCGCTCTTCTACGATCAACCGCACATGATCCGCGAAATCCGGCATTTCACCGGCCGAACCCCGGGCGCGCTCGACAGCGACGACACCCGAATCCTGCGGGTTTGGCTGTCGAAGGACAATTTTCGCCAGCTGGAAGCCTATCCGGGTTGATTTTCCTGCTGAGGCGCGCATATAAACTCGGACTAATCCAATCCGATTATGTGGGAACAGGCTGGAGCGCGCGATGCGGCTTTCGAACATGGCCGACTATGCTGTTGTCGTTATGGGTGCCGCCGCGCGCCATTGCGGGGGCGCGCGCACCTCTGCGACCGCGCTTTCCGATGAAACCGGCATCGCCCTGCCGACGGTCCAGAAATTGGTGAGCATCCTCACCAAAGGCGGCCTGCTGCGTTCAGTCCGTGGGGCTGGTGGCGGCATCCAATTGTCGCGCCCCGCTGCCGCAATCACGCTGGCAGATATTATCGAGGCGGTCGAAGGCCCCATTGCCATGACCAACTGCACCAACGCCGCAAGCTGCAACTGCGCCATCGAGCCCGACTGCAATGTGAAATCGCATTGGGCGGTGGTCAATCAGGCGGTGCGTGGCGCACTGGCTGACGTAAAACTGACGAGCCTGGTGCAAGCATGACCGACGAAATCGAGATTAAAGACCGCGCGGCGCGCGAGGCCGCCGACAAGGTTGCCGATTATGAGCATGGCTGGTCATCGGACATCGAAACCGAATTTGCCGAAAAAGGCCTGAATGAGGATACCGTCCGCTTCATTTCCGCGAAGAAGAACGAACCTGAATGGATGCTCGAATGGCGGCTGAAGGCATTCCGCATGTGGCAGGAAATGACGCCGCCTGACTGGGCGAAACTCAATGTCCCGCCGATCGATTACCAGGACGCCTATTATTACGCCGCGCCCAAGGCGAAGAAGAAGCTCGAAAGCCTAGATGAGGTCGATCCGGAAATACTGAAGGTATACGAAAAGCTCGGCATTCCGATTGAAGAGCAGAAAGTGCTCGCCGGCGTCGAAGGCGCACGCAAGGTTGCGGTCGATGCGGTGTTCGATAGCGTCAGCGTAGCAACCACTTTCCGCGCCGAACTCGAACGCGCGGGCGTCATTTTCCGCAGCATCAGCGAGGCGATCAAGGAATATCCCGATCTGGTCCGCAAATGGCTCGGCAAGGTTGTGCCGATGCACGACAATTATTTCGCGACATTGAACTGCGCGGTCTTTTCGGACGGCACCTTCGTCTAAATCCCCGAAG
>JADJGU010000003.1 GCA_016707885.1 Sphingomonadales bacterium | reverse complement strand
GATGATGGTCGACAATATGAAGGTCAACCAACAGGCCGGGCTCGGCTCCCCCGGCATCGACGAACTGCGCTGGCTGAAACCGGTCTATCCGGGCGACACATTGCGCGTCGAGCATGAAATCCTCTCCAAGCGCCGCTCAAAATCACGCCCCGAAATGGGCAGCTTTGTCGGTCGCACCACGGTGTTCAATCAGGACAATGTCGCGGTGATGTCGATGGTATCGACCGGGCTGATTAGGGTACGCCATCCGGAGGTAACGGAGGAGTAATCACTTCCGCCCAAACAGCTTCTCAACATCTCCCAGCGCCAACTTCACCCAAGTTGCAACAGCAGTTTTGGCAGAAATCCCAGAGTCTCTTCCAACGATTATGGCTGATTTGTTGTGAAAATTGGACATTGCGCTACTCACTTAATTGGACGACATTGAGCACGATGAGACGCGCCATTGCACTGTTATCTTTGTTCGCCCTCGCTTGTGGGACGGCGCCTCAGCCCAAAAGCAACAAGACTGTTGCGGCATACGAGGTCACCCTTCGGACCCCCGATGACTATCGCCGATTTCTCTCAATCTTGGAGGAGGTGGGAAAGCAAAGAGGATTTCACCTTGACCACAGCGATGGCGGCGGCGTTGAACCCTTTACGATCAACGCGTCGGTCTGGCGCGGCGACGACGAGGAATCGATGGCACATGCCATGGACTTTCAGGACCGCATCGGTCGGGTTTGGATCACTTTCCCGGTCGGTGAAGACCCGTCCCAAGCAGCCGATTTCAGAAATGCGCTCATGGCGCGGATTAAGAATGCTTGGCCCTCGACCACCAGCTTACCGATTATGCCGAATGGAGCGATCCCTCTGACGGAAGACCTTGTTCGCACCGAAGATGGCTATCGTGTAGTCGCGAGCGAAGCTTACAAGTATCAACGTTAGGAGCCATGGACGAACGTCTGCTTCGTTGTCGAAAGCAGACGCTCGCTAATCACGGTAGCCCCACTTGCACCTAAAAGCTAAGCTGTTTATTTTCTGCCGAAAAGTTTCTCCACATCCAACATCGACAGCTTTACCCAGGTCGGGCGGCCATGGTTGCATTGGCCTGATCGCGGAGTGATTTCCATTTCGCGGAGGAGCGCGTTCATTTCGGCAACGCTCAACACGCGACCCGCACGGACTGAACCGTGACAGGCCATCGTAGCCGCCACAAGATCGAGCCGCTCTTTTAGACTGATTGCCTCGTCATAGGCGGCAAGATCATCGGCGAGGTCGCGGACAAGCGGCTGGACATCTTTGGTGCCGAGCAATGCGGGCACCGAGCGCACCAGCATTGCCGCCGGACCGAAACGTTCGATTTCGAGGCCCAGATCGGCAAATTCGGCCAACCGCACCTCCAGCCGGTCGCAGGCGGTTTCCTCCAACTCGACGACTTCGGGTACCAACAATCCCTGCGTTGCCACCCTGCCCTGCGCCGTTGCAGCACGCATCCGTTCAAGCACCAGCCGTTCGTGCGCCGCGTGCTGGTCGACGATGACAAGGCCATCCTCGGCCTCGGCAACGATATAGGTCGCCGCCACCTGCCCGCGTGCTACGCCTAGCGGATGGCGGACGGCTTCGGGAACGGCTTCGGTCGATGGCTCGGCGCGGCCCATCAGGGGAGCCAGATCCTCACCTGCAATTCTTGCCAGATCGGCAAAGCTCGAACGCGCTTCCGATAGTCCGTCAAAAGCCGGACGGTGCGTATAATTGCCCTGATAGGCGGTTGGCGGCGCGGCAAAGATATCGCCCTGCGCGGTGCGCACCGGTTCCTGCTGCCAATTCACCAGTGCGGCTTCGGCAGGGCGTTGCACGCTGCGAAAGCCCGCTTGATCGATAGCGTGGCGAAGTCCCGACACTATCATTCCGCGCACCAGTGCCGGATCGCGAAAACGGACTTCGGTCTTGGCCGGGTGGACGTTCACGTCAACCTCGCTGGGAGGCAAATCGAGGAACAGCGCAACCACCGCATGCCTATCACGCGCCAGCATTTCTGCATAAGCACCTCGTACCGCACCGACGAGCAGCCGGTCTTTCACCGGTCGCCCGTTGACGAACAGATATTGGTGATCGGCCACACCGCGATTGTAGGTCGGCAGCGAAGCAATACCGCCAAGGCTTATCCCCTCGCGCTGAAAGTCCAGGCCGACGCTGTTTTCGGCGAGCTCGGGCGCTGTCAGCGCGGCGACGCGTTCGGGCCGGTCCATTCCCGGCTGCACCGCCAGTGTGCGCCGCCCGTCATGTTCGAGCGTAAAGCCGATATCGGGTCGCGCCATGGCCAGACGGCGAACAGCATCCAGGGCAGCTGCATATTCTGCACGAGGGCTGCGCAGGAATTTGCGCCTCGCCGGAATGTTGGCGAACAGGTTTTCGACCCGTACTCGCGTGCCCAGGGGGATTGCCGCTGGGCCCTCGGATAGCAACCGTCCGTGGTCGACCACCCTGCTCCAGCCTTCCCCACCCCGCACCCTGCTTTCGACGCAGAATTTCGAAACGCTCGCGATCGACGGCAAGGCCTCGCCACGAAAGCCCATCGTCAGTACCTGATCGATATTGTCATCGGGCAGTTTCGAAGTCGCATGCCGCTCTAGGGCCAATGCAATATCGTTCGGCGTCATCCCGCAGCCATCGTCGGTCACCTCGACAAGGTCGAGCCCGCCCGCGCCCAACCGGACCGCAATATTCTGCGCACCGGCATCAATGGCGTTTTCCACCAGTTCCTTCAACGCACTGGCCGGTCTTTCTACCACTTCACCGGCTGCAATCCGGTTGATAAGCGCGTCGGGAAGCCTTCTTATTGACATCTGCGCGCACCTAGACCAAGCGCCGCCTTCAAGCGAATCCTTTCATGGTGAAGAAGCGCGATTTTGCTGTTTTGAAACACGGCAAATTCCTGTAGTGCGACGCGATTGCGCCGCGCCGTCATCAAAGGCATTTCAGCCCGCAATCCCACAAACCTCTTTCTGGGTGGAAGATTAGAGAATGTTCAAGCTTTTCCGGTTTGCCTCGCAAGACATGGCAATCGATCTCGGCACGGCGAATACCGTGGTCTATGTCCGC
This sequence comes from Sphingomonadales bacterium, assembly GCA_016707885.1. Taxonomy (GTDB): domain Bacteria; phylum Pseudomonadota; class Alphaproteobacteria; order Sphingomonadales; family Sphingomonadaceae; genus Sphingorhabdus_B. The sequence goes on along the minus strand of JADJGU010000003.1, from coordinate 362,951 downwards.
GGCCAGGGCATCGTATTGAACGAGCCTTCGGTTGTTGCGATCGAAACAATCAATGGCGTGAAGCGCGTGAAGGCTGTGGGCGATGAAGCCAAGCTGATGATGGGCAAAACGCCTGACAGTATCGAGGCTATCCGTCCATTGCGCGACGGCGTGATTGCCGACATCGATGTTGCCGAAGAAATGATCAAATATTTCATCCGCAAGGTGAATGGAAAGCCGAGCATCTTCAGTGCACCGGAAATCGTGATTTGCGTGCCCTCGGGTTCGACCTCGGTCGAACGCCGTGCGATCCGCGATGCAGCCTCGAATGCTGGTGCGAGCGCGGTGTATCTCATCGAAGAACCGATGGCCGCAGCGATTGGCGCCGATATGCCAGTCACCGAACCGATCGGTTCAATGGTCGTCGATATTGGCGGTGGTACGACCGAAGTCGCGGTGCTTTCACTGCGCGGTTTGGCCTACACCACTTCGGTGCGTACCGGCGGCGACAAGATGGACGAAGCCATCGTTTCCTATGTCCGCCGACACCATAACCTGCTGATCGGCGAAGCGACTGCCGAGCGCATCAAAAAGGATTTCGGCACCGCGCGCGCACCTGCAGACGGCATCGGTCACACGATCCACATCAAGGGCCGCGATCTGGTCAACGGGGTGCCCAAGGAAATCTCGATCAATCAGGGGCAAATTGCCGAAGCGCTGTCCGAACCCATTGGCACCATCGTCGAGGGTGTGCGCATTGCGCTGGAAAACACCGCACCTGAACTGGCAGCCGACATTGTCGACCAGGGTATTGTGCTCACCGGCGGTGGCGCTTTGATGCAGGGTCTGGATGAGCATCTGCGCGACGAAACCGGCCTACCCGTCACTGTGGCTGAAGATCCGCTGACTTGCGTCGCCATCGGAACCGGTCGGGCGATGGAAGACCCTGTCTTCCGCGGCGTCCTCCTGACCGCGTAAGAGCGGAGCAAGAGGATGGCGCCGCCACGAAACCGGCGCCCGGGCTTTTCCCGAAAGGCGCAGTATAGCCTGTTTGTCACTTATGTGCTGGCGATTGCCGGAGCGATAGTGGCTGGCATATTACTGCTTATCTCGATAGCCGACCCGAAGGGTTTCGCTGCGCTGAGAGCCGGGGCTGCCGAAGTCTCAGCACCCGTTGCAAGCGCATTTCAGGCCGTGCGTCGAAGCATCGCCGGAATGGGCGAGAATATGTCTGCCTATCTCGACGCCGCATCGCAAAATGCCGCGCTTAAAAAACAGGTCTCGGCAAATCGCACCAAATTGATAGAGGCCGACGCGCTGCGTGCCGAAAATCTGAAACTGAAGGCGCTCATTGGTCTGCAGGAGGCTGATCCCGGAGAAACCGTGGCTATCGGGGATCTTATCAGCAGCACAGCGTCCAGCACTCGCCGCCTTGCTATATTGTCTGTCGGCAGCAATCAGGGCGTGGCAGTCGGCTTTCCAATCCGCGCACCAAAGGGGCTGATCGGACGTGTAATCGAAACCAGTCCGAATACGTCCAAAGTGTTGCTTATTTCCGACGCCGAAAATGTCATTCCGGTATTGCGTATGCCAGATGGCCTGCCTGCACTGTCTAGCGGCATGGGTGACGGCACCGTCGCGATCAGACCTGTTGATTTGGGAGTGAACAACTTCCGCCGTGGTCAAATTGTAACGACTTCGGGTAGCGGCGGACTCTATCCCCCGAATATCCCGGTTGCGGTGATCGTTCGCAGGACGAACGACGGCGCACTTGCTAGACCGCTCGCCAGCCCCGCCGGCAACAATCATGTTATTGTCCTGCGTCCCTATCACGAAGCTCCCCGCAAGTTGCTCGAAGCGGCAGAGGCTGCGATACCCAAAGGTCAGGGCGCCGAATGAAGCAGGTGCTGGCCACCGGACGAAAGCTGCTCGGTCCGACGCGCGATTATGAAAGTCGCATCGATCGCGAAACGTCACCCACGCGGATGCTGCTCGTTCCGATAGTTTCTGTAATGGTTGGTTCTATGGCAACCGCTTGGCTGCCGCTCATCGCCGGAACGCCGCTGCTTCCACCCTTGGGCCTAATGATGCTGCTCGCCTGGCGGTTGATGCGCCCGGGAATGTGGCCGGCATGGATCGGTTTGCCGTTAGGTCTGTTCGATGATCTATTCAACGGCCAACCCTTTGGCAGCTCTGGTCTGATCTGGTCTCTGGCAATGATTTCCATCGAACTGATCGATCTGCGTGGCGTGTGGCGCGACCATTTGCGGGACTGGCTTATCGCTGCGCTGCTGGTTATGTTGGCTCTGCTAGCCGGGCTCGGCATTTCCGCGCTCGCCCAGCCGGCACCGGAGGTCAGCATCATCATTCCGCAAATCCTGCTGTCTGCCCTGCTCTATCCGCTCGCGGTCCGGCTGTGCTCGCATCTGGATGCCTGGCGGCTCGCAACATGAAGGAAGAGCGCGGCCCGACAAGCGGGCAACTCGAAATCCGCTTTTCGCGCCGCACTGCTCTGGTCGGGGGCATACAGGCCGCGCTTGGTGTGGTCGTTGCCGCGCGCATGACCTATATCTCCATCTTCGAAAATGAGCAGTACAAGCTCGCCGCCGAGAGCAATCGCGTTAATCTGACGCTGATCCCGCCCCGTCGTGGCTGGTTCATCGATCGCTATGGCAAACCCATCGCAACCAATCGCGCCGACTTCCGCGTCGACCTGATACCCGAAAGAGTCACCGACAAGGCGAAGACGATCAAGACATTGGGCGAACTGCTATCGCTCAACAAGGACGATATAGAACGCATCAACCGCGAACTCTCGCATGCCCGCGGGTTCCAGCCCGTTCAGGTCAAGGACGGTCTGGATTATGAGAGCTTCGCCCGCGTCAGCGTCCGGTTGCCGGACCTGCCCGGGGTCAGCCCGCGCCAAGGCTTTTCGCGGTTCTACCCGAGTGGGCCAGCGGTCGGGCATCTGATAGGCTATGTCGGCATCGCCTCCGCTGAGGACTATGCCAAGAACAAGGATCCGTTGTTGATTACCCCTGGGTACAAAATCGGCAAGGACGGGCTCGAAAAGGCGTTCGAAGGCAGATTGCAAGGCAAACCCGGAGCCAAGCGGGTTGAGGTCACTGCGCGCGGAAAACTGATCCGCGAACTGTCATCGCGTAGCGACACACCGGGCAAGCCGGTGCAACTGACCATCGACATCGACTTGCACAATTACGCCTCACGAAGGCTTGGACTGGAGTCCGGGTCGGTGGTCATCTTCGACTGCCTGACCGGCGATATATTGACGATGGCGTCGATGCCCTGTTTCGACCCGAATAGTTTTTCCGACGGTATCGGCGCGCTCGAATATAAATGGTTGCGACAGGACGATCATATTCCGCTCCTCAACAAAAGTTTGCAGGGGCTTTACCCGCCGGGCTCCACGCTGAAACCCATGGCCGGGCTTGCGATGCTCAAACATGGCATCGATCCTGAAGAAACGGTTTCATGCGGCGGCGGTTATCGGCTCGGCAATCGTGTTTTCAAATGTCTTGGTCGCCACGGGCCGATGAACATGCGCAGCGCCATCATGAAAAGCTGCAACACTTATTTCTATGCGATGAGCAACCGCATCGGCTATGATGCTATTGCACCTGCTGCGCGCGAATTGGGTCTTGGTCAGGAATTCGCCCTACCGTTCACCTCGCAACGTTACGGTACCGTCCCCGACAGCGAGTGGATGCGCCGCAAATATGGTAAGGAATGGGCTAGGTCGGATACGCTAAATGCGACAATCGGGCAGGGCTATGTCCTTGCCAGCCCCTTTCAACTGGCATTGATGGCGGCGCGCATCGCGTCGGGCCTGAAAGTGGACCCGCATATCATCGCTGGAAAAAGAAAGCCTCCGCCACATCTGCCCTTCCCCGACGAACATCTCGCCATTGTGCGCGAAGGCATGGATCTGGTGGTCAATGGCGCTGGCACGGCGGTACGCAGCCGCCTCGACCTGACCGACGTTCGTATGGGTGGCAAGACCGGAACCGCACAGGTTCGCGCCATCAAGGGCGGTCAGCGTGGGCAATCGGGGGCATGGAAATACCGCGATCACGGCTTGTTTGTCTGTTTCGCGCCGGTTGACCAGCCGCGCTATGGCGCAGCGGTTGTCATTGAGCACGGCATGGGTGGTGCACGAGCTGCGGCTCCCATTGCCAAGGACGTGCTGACCTTCCTCTATGACCGTGAAAAGGCAATGGCGGCACTGGAGGCTTTGGAGGCAGGCTGGGGTGGAACGCCGGTCGAACGGATGCAGCGTTCGCTCGATGCCTTCATCGCTGCATCACGCGGACCGACCCGAGAAGACAGCGAGGCCGCACAAAAGAAACAGACGGAGGCGGGATGACCAACGGTATCGTTCCTGCCCCGATCGCCGGCCTGCCTTGGCGGCTGATCTTCCTTATGTTTGCAATGACAGGGTTCGGAACAGTCATTCTTTATTCAGCAGCAGGCGGTAGCCTGACACCCTGGGCCGGGCAGCATTTCATTCGCTTTCTCGTGTTTCTGACGATGGCCATCGTCCTGTCGCGCTTTCCGCTCGATTTCTGGAAAAAGATCACCATTCCCGCTTATCTCGGGGCGCTTGCCTTGCTGTTTGTGGTGGAACTGATTGGCCAGGTTGGCGGTGGCAGTCAGCGCTGGATCAATGTCGGCTTCATGACGCTTCAGCCATCGGAACTAATGAAGCTGGCGATCGTGCTGGCAGCAGCGTGGTTTTTTGACCGGCTGCCGCCATCCAAAATCAACAGTCTGGACGCAATTTGGCCGATAATCGCCTTGCTCGGCATTCCGAGCATATTGGTGATTATCCAACCCGACTTTTGACTCGGCCATCGCCTTTGCCTTCCCGGTCGCGGTTATGGCATTTGTTGCGGGGATGCCGTTGCTCTATTTCATAGGCGGTGGTGCAGCTCTCGCAGCGATTGCACCGCTAGTCTATTTCTTCGGCCTGAAAGAATATCAGCAAAACCGGGTTCTTATCTTCCTCAATCCCGAAAATGACCCGCTGGGCGCTGGTTATCACATCACCCAGTCGAAAATCGCGATCGGTTCTGGTGGTGTTTTTGGCAAAGGCTTCCTCAACGGGACGCAAAGCCACCTGGACTATCTACCCGAAGGCCATACCGATTTTGTCTTTGCGACCATGGCAGAGGAATGGGGGTTGATGGGTGGACTCGCTGTGATGGCAGGTTTCTTCTTTCTTCTCCGCTGGGGATTGAGAGTGGGGCTCGAAAGCCGTTCCCGCTTTGGTCAACTGGTGGCCGTCGGGCTGACCGCGATGATGTTCTTTAGCATCATGATCAATCTGATGATGGTAATGGGTCTCGCTCCGGTTGCGGGTATTCCTCTTCCCTTTATCAGCCATGGCGGCTCGTCCTTCCTGACAGTGATGATCAGCATTGGCATCATCATGTCGATCGAACGCCACCCTGCCCGTCGTCAGTTCGGTTAAGGCAGATTCCGCCAAAGGGTGGCTTGACAAGCACAGCAGAAAGCATCAAAGGCCCACTCCTGTTTGCAGGGTCGGTTTCCGATTCTGCCGGGTGGACGCTTAGCTCAGTTGGTAGAGCAGCTGACTCTTAATCAGCGGGTCGTGGGTTCGAACCCCTCAGCGTCTACCATTCTTCTCAAGGACTTAACGGCAATTATAGACCCTTTAACAAGGGCTGTCGAGGGCTACGTAATCGCCACGTAATCAACAACCATCTTAGCCTAGCGCAGAGTAGCGGATTCGGTTGGGGAAAGCCTTCCCCTGAGCGCTAGCCGCTGCGCGTCTTGCGCTACCCCTTCGAACGGGGCTGTGCCCCGTTCGACACTCGCACCGATGATCGGTGACACTGCGACTAATCCGATTACTGTTGCCACTACCGCAGCTGGATTGGCATTGCAGCCGCAGCGCCCATCTTGGACGCAGGCATCTTTATTCGCCGTGCGCTCGCCTTCCACTGAAGACAAAGACTCTGTGGCGCAAAGCGCCACTCAATCTGCTCCGCGTGTGGCTTCGCCCACACCCTTGAACGGGCTTTTCGCGCCCGTCTCCGGGCGCTCAACCCAGTAAATACGCCCTTTCGTCCGCTGGCGCGTTCTGGCGGGCGATAGCGTAATCCCGAGGAAGTTTTGAAGCATGGGAAGGCAGAGTAAGGTTCGAGGGCAGGATAAAAGCGGACGATGTGCAGAGCCATCTTCGCGCGGCCGTCTCCTTGTTTCACAAGGAGTTAGTGGAGACCTCCGCGAGGTGCGAGAAAATCGCACGATGTGCGCACGGCTCAAAACTCTAGGATATAGGCCGAATTCTTGCACCTCGCGGACCATTTTGCCGTGAGTGTCGAAGACGATTTTCGGATCAGGCCGGGCCGCATCGGATCGAGCAAACGCCAGCGCACCAAATCAGCCATTGCCCAAGCACTCGTAGCAGCAAGGCTCGCAGGTGGAGTGGTTTCCAAGCAAGGTCACATCGTCAGTCCGCGCACGTCAACTTTTGGTCGAGGGCGTGTTGCAGCGGTTCGAGCAGGCCACCGTTTTGGCAGCAGGACACGTGGCGCGGTAATTAAGGCTCGGGTGGTCAAAATGTCTGCGCGCGGATCGCTTGGTGCCCATCTCTCTTATCTCCAGCGCGACGGTGTCACCCGCGACGGCCAGCGGGGCCACTTGTTCTCTGCCGACGAGCAACAGATTGATCCTGACGTCTTTGCCAAGGCTTGCGAAAATGACCGGCATCATTTCCGCGTCATTGTGTCTCCGGACGATGCGCTGGAAATGGCCGACCTCAAATCATTCACGCGCGACCTTATGGGACAGATGGAGAAGGATCTCGGCACTCGGCTCGATTGGGCAGCTGTCGATCACTGGAATACCGAGCATCCACATATCCATGTCATCGTCCGCGGTGTTGGCGAGGATGGCAAAGACCTTGTCATATCGCGCGACTATATCCGCGAGGGGATGCGCGGACGCGCGCGTGAACTGATTACGCGCGAACTCGGCCCGCGTACCGAGATCGACATGCGCCGCTCGCTCGAACGGCAAGTCGAAGCCGAACGCTGGACCGAAATCGACCGCGATCTTGCCCGTTCAGTCCACCGCGACGGGTTGATCGATATGGCTCCCGAACCGGGAAGCCAGCCCGATGTCAGTCATGCACTCAAAATGGGTCGGCTCCGAAAACTGGAACGGCTTGATCTCGCCCGCGAGGTTGGACCCGGACAATGGACGCTATCTGGGGATGCCGAACAGCAGTTGCGGGCGCTGGGTAGTCGCGGCGATATTATCAAGCGGATGCACGAGACTATGTCCAAGCGCGGCATCGACCGAGGAACGACCAGCTACAGTATCAACCCTGATCCAAGAACGGCCGTGATTGGCAAGCTGATCGATCGCGGTCTCCACGAAGAGCTGACTGGCAATGCTTATGCTATCATCGACGGGATCGACGGACGCACCCACCATCTCACCTTCTCTGACATTGATGCCACCACCGATTGCAGACCGGGTTCGATTGTCGAGTTACGCCGGTTTGAGGATCGCCAAGGCCGAGCTCGGACGGCGCTTGTCGTGCGTTCGGATTTGGATTTGCAAAGCCAGATTGCAGCACCGGGTGCAACTTGGCTCGACCACCGAAACTTGAGCAAAGGCAGCGTCGATCTTGGTGGTGGGTTCGGGGCCGAAGTGCGCAACGCGATGGAAGCGCGCGCCGAGCATCTTGCCGATATTGGCCTTGCGCGGCGGCAGGGTCAGCGGATCATCTTCGCGCGGAACCTGCTCGACACACTCAAAGGCAGTGATCTGGAAGCAACCGCGCGGCGGCTGTCATCCGAGATAGGGATTCCCTACAACCCTTCCAAGTCGGGCGAATATGTGATGGGCACCGTTCGCCAGCAATTGAATCTGGCATCGGGTCGCTATGCGATGATCGACAATGGCCTTGGCTTCGCACTGGTGCCATGGTCACCATCACTCGACAAGCAGATCGGCAAGCACATCTCGGGCGTCATGCGCGGCGATGGAGGAGTCGATTGGTCATTCGGTCGCGGGCGGGGCTTGGGGCTTTGACAATGCCCCTCGCCTTCAATCTTGACTTGTGCGCCACAAAGGCGTACATACTTTTGCGATTAGAGATTCAGGAGGCCATGATGCTGGCATTTGACGATAGCACGAAAGATCTGAATGAGCGCAGCAGCGAGCGGATGAACTTCCGCACCAAGCCGCGTATCAAGCAGATCATCCAGCGCGCCGCCGCCCTGTCCGGTGTGGACGATTCGGTGTTCACGATGAACGCAGCCTACAAGTCCGCGCTCGAAACTATCGCCGCGCATGAACATACGATGTTGCAGCCTGCCGATCATGTAGCCTTCTTTGCTGCGCTCGATAATCCGCCCGCACCCACCGCTAAGCTGCGTGATGCCTTTGCGCGTCATAGTCAGACAATCCAGAGCAAGTGACTGTGCCAACCGCGCGAGGCACAACCGCCCCGCGCGGCACTATCGAGCCGTTCGATCCGGCGAGACATGACCGCGCGGCCTTCTCGTGCGGCGTCGAGCAGGTCGATAATTTCTTCAAGAAGACCGCGAACAAGCTGGTCAAGGCCGACAATCTGCGCGTCTATGTGATGATGGGTGCCGAAGGGCAGTTAGTCGGCTTTTACGCAATCAACGCGCACAAGGTCGATTACACCGAACTGCCCGCCAAATATGCGAGGGATCGGCCGGGGCATGGTTCTATCCCTGCCATCTATATCTCGATGATCGGCGTTGATGTCCGCTTTGCAGGGTACGGTTACGGCGGTGACCTGCTCGCAGATTGCCTGAAAAGGATTGCGCGGATTAGCGACGAGCTGGGTGTCTCTGTTGTCATGCTTGATGTGCTGGACGACGGGAACGCCGAACTGGTCGATAAGCGCAAGCGACTTTATGCCGGATACGGGTTCGCCCCGCTGCCGACAAATGACATGCGCCTGTTCCTGCCCCTGGCAACGGTGAAACAGCTGATCGCAGAAAGCGAATAGGCAGCGCCTACGCCAGTCTCTCTCATTTCACGCCAGACTTCCTACACCACCATATTCGCTTGAAATGCTTGCATTTGCGCCCTGATCTCCCCGATTTTCGGAGATCAGTTATGCAAGCTACGAAAATATTATGGGGACAAGTGCTGGCAGTGTTCCTAATCGTCCTGACAGGCATTTGGTCGGCCACGCAGTGGACCGCTTCGGCGCTTGGCTATCAACCCGAACTTGGTCCTCCATGGTTCATTCTTGGCAGTTGGCCAATCTATCGTCCCTATGACTTGTTTTGGTGGTGGTTCTCGTTCGACGCCTATGCCCCGCATATCTTCGACACCGGCGGCACTATCGCGGTCTCGGGCGGATTGGTCTCAATTGTCGTCGCGATGGGCATGTCGGTCTGGCGCGCGCGCGAAATCAAGAATGCCGAAACCTATGGCTCGGCGCGCTGGGCCAAAGCTAGCGAGGTCCGCCGTGCCGGACTGCTCGACGACAAGGGTGTGTTGCTAGGCAAGCTCAACAATCTCTATCTCCGCCATGACGGGCCTGAGCATGTGCTGTGCTACGCGCCTACCCGTTCAGGCAAAGGCGTTGGGCTTGTCATTCCGACGCTCCTGACTTGGCCGGCAAGCTGTATCGTCCATGATATCAAAGGTGAGAATTGGGAACTGACCGCTGGCTACCGCTCGACTTTCGGCCGCGTCCTACTGTTCGATCCTACCAATGCAGCATCGGCTGCCTACAATCCGCTTCTCGAAATCCGCAAAGGCCAATGGGAGGTGCGCGACGTCCAGAATGTCGCTGATGTGCTGGTCGATCCCGAAGGCAGCCTCGAAAAGCGCAACCATTGGGAAAAAACCAGCCATGCGCTGTTGGTCGGGGCGATCCTGCATATCCTCTATGCTGGCGGCGACAAGACGCTAGCGGGGGTCGGCGCCTTCCTCTCCGATCCCAAACAGCCCATCGAGACCACACTCCACACTATGATGACCACACCGCATCTGGGCGAAGCAGGTGTTCATCCGGTGGTCGCCTCAGCAGCCCGCGAGCTATTGAACAAATCGGCGAACGAACGCTCCGGCGTATTGTCCACCGCCATGTCGTTCCTCGGTCTATACCGCGATCCGGTGGTCGCGCAGGTCACGCAGCGCTGCGATTGGCGCATCGCCGATCTTGTCGATGGGGCTTATCCAGTTACACTCTACCTGGTTGTCCCCCCTTCCGACATCAGCCGCACCAAACCGCTGATCCGGCTTGTCCTCAATCAGATCGGGCGTCGCCTAACCGAAGATTTGCATGCAAAGGACAACCGCCAGCGGCTGCTTTTGATGCTCGACGAGTTTCCCGCACTTGGCCGATTGGACTTTTTCGAAAGTGCGCTCGCGTTCATGGCAGGATACGGGATCAAGGCATTCCTGATCGCGCAGTCGCTCAACCAAATCGAAAAGGCATACGGCCAGAACAATTCGATCCTCGACAATTGTCATGTGCGGGTGAGCTTTGCGACGAACGACGAGCGCACCGCCAAACGGGTATCCGATGCGCTCGGCACCGCCACCGAAATGCGCGCGATGAAGAACTACGCCGGCCACAGGCTTAGCCCTTGGCTGGGGCATTTGATGGTGTCGCGTTCGGAGACCGCTCGTGCGCTCCTCACCCCCGGCGAAATCATGCAGCTTCCGCCCGATGATGAAATCGTCATGGTCGCGGGCGTTCAGCCGATCCGGGCAAAGAAAGCGCGCTATTATCAGGACAAGCGGATGACAGCGCGATTGCAGCCGCCGCCAATAGTCAAAGCCGGTGCTAAGCAGCCGCGATCGGATGACTGGAGCGGGCGTCCGCTGATTGAAGCCCCGGTCGTGGTGCTTCCAGTTGAAAAGGCCGAATCCGCCAAGAAGGCGAGCAAGAAGAAGGGCGGCAAAGGCACAAAAGGCAAAGCCCAGGATGACGATGCCGCCAATGCAGACATTCGCCGGGAGCCTATGATCGAACCCCATGTTGATATCGCCCCGCCGCCTCCACCCGCGCCCACTAACGAGTTCGATCCCGACGAAGCAGATCCAGCAACCAATGCCGCGCGCATCCAATGCGTTTTGCAGGATCAGGCGATGAATGCGCGACGAGCGTCGCTCGATCCTGATGATGGGTTGGAGATTTAGCGATGGCCGTCAAAGCCAGACTGTCAGTCTATCTCGACCCCGAACTGATGGAGTCGCTCGCCGCTTATGCCGACCGGCGCGAACGCTCCCGCTCGCTGATCGCAGAAGCAGCCATTGCATCATTTTTGTCGCCCGATGCAGATGAAACGCGCGAGGCAGCAATCACCAAGCGGCTCGACCAGCTCGACCGGCGAATGAACCGGCTCGAACGCGATACCAGCATCGGCGTCGAGATGACTGCAATGTTCGTGAGGTTCTGGCTGTCGAACGCGCCGCCTCCTCCTGAATCCGAACGTGCACTTTTGCGCAAACAAGGCGGTGATCGCTATGATGCCTTCATGGCCTCGCTCGGTAGGCGACTGGCGAAGGGACCGAAGGTGCGGCAGGAGATCGCAGAGGATGTGAAAGGGGCTAATGAATGATCGACGCCCAAGTTGGACAGTGCCGACCGTCCGCAATTGAACAAAGGAAGTTATTACCTGCCCTTCATTCGTTTGCCGACTTTTGACAACTCCTGTCTGCATCCTGGTCACCCGGAGACCGGTTGCCTCGCACGAAAGCAGAGGTCTGGAACACTTCACTACCTCGAGCGGCCTGCTCATCATTACGATCAAACCACCACTAAGCCGAACGGGTAAATCCCGCCCCATGAATTGTATGAGGAGATCAGGGATACCACGCCAGTCCCGGGCAATTGTGAATTGGTCATCTTTTGCATTTGAAACAGATCAAGATGTTAGCGCGACAATAATCGCCCCGTAGAGTAGTTTAGCGGTGCGCTAAAGACAGGATGCAGGTAAGGCTCTTATTGAATCGAGCGCGGACATGGGGGATGCGATGAAAGTCATTTTCGGGATGGCCTGCGACGGTCGCGTGTATCCGGATTTTCCTGGCGAACGCGAAGCTGTCCTAGGAGACTTTGTTGTCGGCCCCCTCGGCCTGACCGAAATGCTTGAAATCGAGCTTGGCATGACTGGGCCTCAAGCCTCGGCAACCGTGCGGGTTGCCGCCTATGTAGCCAAGCTCAAGGCGGCGTTGATCGCGAAACCCGCAATCTTCTGTAGTGCAGCCTTCACAAGCGATCCTTGGGAAGTCGCCGGTACACTACTCGAATGGCGAGATGGCTTGGTCGGTGCCGGATGGAAAGCGCAAACCTGCGGGTCCGGAAGGATCGATGACCTGGTTTTGGTCGAGAGACAAACTCCGCAACTGCCGTCCGGTCCGTCCGATCGGCTTTGCGCTCTGATTGAGGCACTCGAATCGCAACCGACGCTGCGGTTGGAAGCGGTCTCGCTAGTCGAGCCACATGATTATCTACCAGCGCCGATCCGCCGACTGATCGATACCCTTGCCGATTGCGGCGTGACTGTTAGCACGTTGCCCACGCCCAAAGCTACAGTAGCAAGCGATCTACAACGGGCGCAGACATTTCTTGACCATGGAGCGGTCGACCCCTTTGTGGGGGATGGAACGCTTGTGACCATTGAAGCTGACACCTCACTGATGGCGGCAGAAGCAGTTGCCGATTGGCTTGCAGCGTCGCCTGATGCCGACCTCGCCAATACGGTCATCCTGAGTCCCGATGGCGATACAGCGCTGCTCGATGCGGCTCTGGAAGCCCGCGGTCTGCCTGCGCTTGGACAGTCTGCGGCGTCGCCATGGCGGGGCGCGCTCCAGATACTGCCCTTGGCGTTTGCCGCGAACTGGGCGCCCTTCAATGCGAAGATCCTCCTCGACCTCCTGATGCTTCCGCGCCCGCCCATAGGGCGGGGAGCTGCCCGCAAACTTGCGCGCGCGCTTGCGCGCGAGCCGGGAACCGGCCGAGCGATCTGGGCTCAGGCATGGGCTGATATCGAGGCCGATCTCGTCAAGCGTTTTGCTGACAGCCCAACCGCAGCAGACGACGTCGCCGGGAAGATGGCGCAGTGGAAAGAATGGATGACAAGCGGGCTTCATGACCGCGCCACAGGAATCCCGGCGGTCGATGCGAGGCGGATCGCTGCACGGGTTTCAGCCTGGGCAGCTGACACGGACGCAGGAACGGGCGATCCCCTGCTAATGTCTGTGAGCGCCGCCGGTTTGGCCTTGGCGCAGGCGATCGAGGCTTTGGGCGAAGACCTGCTTCCGGCGTTGCTCATTGAGCGTATGATTGAGCAGGTGCTAGCCGATGGTGCCAAAAATCCTCAACACATCGCCACGGCCGGCGGACTGAGAAGTACCGCACATCCGGCGGCCATTTGGAATCCTGTTCCGCGCCTCGTTTGGTGGGATTTTAAGGGCCCCGGCGAGCGCGTCCCTGTCATGCCATGGCGCCTTGCCGAACGAGCGGCACTGGAATCGGTAGGTTGCGTGCTGGATCCACCGGATGTCGCTGCCAAACGGATCGGATGGGGTTATGTAAATGCGGTCAGACAATCGCGAGAGCGGCTCGTTCTTGTAAGGCCGTCGCTTGCGGGGGGTGAAGAGACGATCAGTCATCCACTCTCTCACCAACTCGCACCTCTGTCGGCTCCAATGGCGCTACGCGCTGGCGCGCGGAACGTTTGTTGAGCGGGACTCATCTGGAACTGGCGGGACGTGTCTTGCCGCGTGTGGGAATTGCGTTGACCGAGCGACCGGGGGCACAACCGGTTTGGAATTTGCCTGCGGAGGCCTCGGCTAAAATTGCTGGCCGCACCGAAAGCGCGACAAGCTTCGAGCATCTTATTGACTGCCATATGCGCTGGATGCTTCTCGATGTGTTGCGTTTGTCGCGCGGGCGATTTGCCGAAATTCCCGACGCCAACCAGCTTTTGGGTAACCTCGCCCACGAAATCGCCAACCAAGTGTTGCAGCCAGGTCCGGTAGAGGAGGCTGCGGTTATCGCAGACAAAGTCAACGCCGTGTTCGACGAACTGCTCGGCGCTATTGCGTCACCGCTTCAACAGCCCGAACTTGCGGGCGAGCTGGCCGCAGCACGCGTCAGGGTTCCGGACTCGCTTGTGCGGCTGGCCGAGCTTTTGCGCCACAAGGGGCTTGATGTCGTCGGAACCGAACTTGAGCGGGCCGCGTCATTTCCGGACGGGCTGGAAGTCCAGGGGCGCCTCGACCTCCTTGTCCGCGATGCGCAGCAACATTTGGGCGTAATCGATCTTAAATGGACGCGGAGCGCAAAGCGCCGGGTGACCGAATTCAGCGAAGGGCGCGCGTTCCAGCTTGCAACCTACAGCGCTATTGCCGATCCCGAGAAGGGTATACCGGCTGACGGGGCCTATTATCTGCTCAACCAGCGCCAACTATTAGGTTTGAGCGGTTCGCGGCTAGCAGATGACGAAGTGGAGGGTCAGTCGCTCGCTGCCACATGGGCCGGGTTGATTGGGACATGGTCCTCTTGGCGCAATTTCGCGCTCGGGGGAAGGATGGTCGCCACAGGCATTGCCGAAAACGAGATTCATCGCCCTGATGCTTTAGGGCATGCACCCGGAGAGGCTCCATGCCAATATTGCGAGCTGACCAGTCTCTGTCGCATCTACGAAGGGACAACCGGCTCATGAACTTGTCCAATATTAGCACCGTCGTTGCATCGGCAGGAACGGGCAAAACAACCCACATCGTCGGGCGCATTTCGGAAGAGGTCACTGGTCGTCCACCCGAGGAAATCGTCGCGACCACTTTTACCGTGAAGGCCGCCGATGAGCTTATTGAACGATCACGCGCGCGCCTGTTCAGAGATGGGGCCTGGGATTCGGCGGCGCGTCTTCTGGGTGCACGCTTCGGTACGATCAATTCGGTGTGCGGTCAGATTGTATCTGAACACGCCATAGCGCTTGGCCGCTCTCCGCGCGCCGATGTTATTCCAGAAGAGGGTGTCGCGCGAATTTTCATGATCGCGGCAAACGCTGCGATAGAGCGCTACGCCCCCGTGTTGAACAAACTTGCCGATGCGATGGGCGCTTCGGAGCCCAAGCGAAGCGCCCAAGACGCTGAACGGGCCGACTGGCGGACAAGGGTCAGACGCATCATTGAGCTCGCTCGATCCAACGGTCTCGATGCCGACGGGCTTGCAATGTCCGCTGATCGTTCTTGGGCGACCTTCGCTGCCTTGCTTCGTCCGCCTACGGCGAGTGCCGCCGATCTCGACTCCGCGCTGTTGGATGCGATCGCCGCCGCGTTGAACGAAGTGCCGGACGAACTGAGTGCCACAGCAAAGAAAAGCGTTTCGCACATGTGGCGAGTTCACAAGGCATCGGCGCGTGGGCAACACATATCTTGGCCGGACTGGGCGAGACTCTCGAAAGTTGTCTGTGCCAAGAAGGACGGCCAAGGGCTCGTCTCGGCGCTCGAAGCGGTTAACCTTGCGGCGAGCAAGCACGCCGAGCATCCGCGCCTTCATGAGGATTGCGAGCTATTCATCCGGACTCTCTTCGCTTGTGCAGGGGAAGCGCTTGTTGCTTTCCAGCGCTACAAAGCGGAGCGCGGACTTTTGGATTTTACTGATCAGGAAGCACTCGCGCTGGACGTGCTGCGTAACCCTGATCTTGCCGCTCATCTCGCCGAGAGGATCGACTGTGTCTTTGTCGACGAGTTTCAAGATTCAAGTCCGCTCCAAATCGCGATCTTCACCGCGCTTTCGGCGCTCGTTCAATCGAGCACATGGGTGGGCGATCCTAAACAGGCGATCTACGGTTTTCGCAATGCCGACAGTGCGCTGACCCAAGCAGCATTTGCGGGTGTTGCAGCGGCGAGTGCCGCAACCACAGCCGTTCTCGCCCAATCCTACCGCAGCCGCGATGATATAGTGAAATTTGCCAATGCGGCCTTCGCGCCCGCATTCGAGGTCATGGGACTGCCCGCGGCTGATCATAGTTTCACCGGCACCGCGCGGACCGAGAATGGATTTGCACAAACGCCTTTCGCAACTTGGCGGCTTGAGGGAAAGCTTGAACTTCAGTTCGCCGCGCTCGCAGGGCAAATTCGCGATATTCTCGCCAATGCCGGGGATTGGAACGTCGCGAACAAGGAGGGCACCATTCGCCCGCTCGAACCCGGCGATATTGCGATATTGTGCCGCACGAAGTCGGATATCGCGGGAATTGCGGCTGCACTCAGCAAGTTAGGTGTCAAAGTCGCAGTCGAACGCGAAGGCCTGTCGACGACTCCGCATGTTGAACTGGCAATGGCCGCTTTCCGCTGGGTGGCCGACCCCTCTGACAGGCTGTCGCTTGCTGAGCTTGCGCGGTTTTTCGACGACGATCCGTCATCGGCCCGCTGGCTAGAGGCCGCTAGTGCCGAGGATCAGGAAGCTGCGCTCAAGCTACTGGTTCCCGTTGCGCCCGCTCTCGAGTCCCTTCGTGCCAATCAACTATCGCTGACACCGGCCGAACTGCTTGATGCCATCCTGCTTTTGCCAGAGATGTCGCGGCGCTTCGAACGCTGGGGCGACCTCACTGTCTGTCTCGACGATCTTGAAGCGCTTCGGGGCTTTGGGCGAAAGTACGAAGGTAATTGTGCCAGCTCGGGTGTCCCCGCTACATTGTCGGGATTGATCCTGTCGCTGCAGCAGGCAAAACCGATGCGTCCGAAAAGTCGTCAGGCCGACGCCGTAAACGTCATGACCTACCATGGTTCCAAGGGGCTCGAATGGCCCCTCGTGGTGCTTGCAAGCCTAGCTTGGGATTCCAAAGCCCGACTGTTTGAGCCAGTGGCTGAGACCGACGGCGCGCTTGATTGGAGTCAGCCGCTTGCGGGACGTTGGGTTCGCTTCTGGCCTTGGCCCTACGGGTCGCAGGAAAAGGATGTGCATCTCGACGCGACCGCACCGGCTTCGGCCCTTGGCCAAGCAGCGGTGCGGGCCGCCCGTGACGAGGATACCCGGCTTCTTTATGTGGGCGCAACGCGCGCACGCGATTATCTGGTCTTCGCACCGGCAGTGAAGAGCGGCGCGAAATGGCTGGCTTTACTCGACACGGGTGCGCCGGGTCATATCACGCTTCCGGCAGCGGATGGGAATGATCTAAGTGCAGGCGGAGCGGCATTTGCATGCCGCACGCTTACGCTTACGGTTGATGATGCGGCGGTCCAGTCAGTCATCGCGGCTTCACATGTTGCACCCCTGCGGGACGCCTTGCCGCGCGCGCCGCTGTTCCGGCAACCGAGCCGCGAGACCAGCGACATCACCTACCGCGTCGCCGAAAAAGTTGAGCTGGGCCCAAGGTTGCCGCTGGTTGGATCGCCTGACATGGCGCAACTCGGTGAGGCGGTGCACGCCATTTTTGCCGCAGACAACAGGGCGGCTGAAAGGCCTGCGCGCCTAGCGCGGGCCTTGTCGATCCTGCAGCGCTGGAACGTGCACGAGGTGCAGGCCGACGATGTGTTGAGTGCGTGCGACCGGCTCCATGACCATTTCGAAGCGCGCTGGCCGGGCGCTCAGATGCGCCGAGAAATCCCGATCCATGCCCGCGTCGGTGAGCAGTTGATAGCGGGACGGATTGATCTTCTGGTCGAGCATGCGACCGGGCTGGCAATAGTAGATCACAAAAGCTTTCCGGGCTCCCGTGACAACTGGGACGCGAAGGCGGTCGGATATGGCCCGCAACTTGGCCTCTATGCCGAGGCGGCAAGACTTGCAGTCGAACACGGAGTTTGCGACGATCTGTTTGTCCATATGCCAATTGTCGGTGCACTCCTCCGCCTAGAACCGGAGTCCAAAGCTACATGACCCGCATCCGCGTGATTGATCTCGAAACCACCGGCCTGGCACCGCCGGCCGAAATCATTGAGATCGGGCGCTCCGATTTGGTTTGGGGTGCTGCCGGTCCGGTGATCGAAAATCCGTTAGCTTGGCTCTACCGTCCGCTGAACGGCATCCCGCCAGATAATATGGCGGTACACCATATTACTGAGGACGATTTCGGCCCCAATGCGCCCGCGTGCACGTCTGACAGCCTCCGTGCGGCTATCTTCCATCTGAGCGCACCCGAAATCCTTGTGGCACATAATAGCGAATTCGAGCGACAGTTCATCACACCGGCGGTCACGGGCGACATTCCGTGGATATGCACTTATAAGGTCGCGCTGCGGGTCTGGCCCGAAGCGCCCCGGCACAGCAACCAAGTGCTGCGCTACTGGCGGGGTATGAAACTTGACCATGCGCGGGCCATGCCGCCACATCGGGCGGGCCCTGATGCTTGGGTGACGGCGCATATCCTCGCCGACCTTGCGCAATTTGCCTCCTTTGACGAGATGATCGCATGGACGAACGAACCCAAGCTCTTGCCGACAATGACCTTCGGCAAGCACAGAGGTGCGGGTTGGGACTCGATTCCTATCGACTATCTTCAGTGGATGAGCGGACAGGCCGATATGGATGCGGATGTTCTTTGGAATGCGCGGCGGGAAATTGCGCGGCGCCAAGCGCAACCTCAGGCGCATTAGCGGCCCACCCTCTTGCTGAACTAATCTTTGAGCAAGTGGCATCGTGGGCTATTGACGTGGTTTTTCTATATTATCCCTCATCTAATCGTCGCTTTATTTCAGCCCGCGGCAGCCGACATCGAGGGTGATTGGCGATCGCTTGTAAACCGGACCTCAATAACGGGATGTCAAGAACGTTGTGTTCCATCATTCGGTCGAAGATCCATAACACGCCATGACAAGCGATCTGTTCGCCGGATGCCTTTTGCCGAAGCCTGGCGTCGCCAGTTAGCAAAGTCCAATTGTTGGTTTTCGCTAACGCAAGCGCAAAGCAATCCGGCAGGGACAGCTCTTTGTTGCTGCGGGTGTAACTGACTGCCAGTTGAAGCGTTTCGTCAGTCAGCTCCGACACACTTAATCCGAGCGCCATTAACTCGGTTCCGCCATGGTCTTTGAGTTCCCGCTCATACAGTAGATCGGGCACCGTTAATTGGAATGGCAAATTAAAGGCTGCTTCCAGCAATGCGCCGCGCTCCAGATCGACCAACACCGAGGTATCCGAGACGAGAACGCGCACCTGATCTAAGCCACTGCCATTTCTGGTACAGAAAATATGGGCGGTTCATCCATCCGGCGGTTGAGTTCCCTGACGGAAATCTCCAGCAGCTCGGCGACCTTGGCTTCCGAAAGTGCGCCTTCAGCGAGGGCCCGGAACGCCAGTCGCTCGAATCTGCGCGGCTTTTGCGGCGCTAGTGCGCCCGGCTCCTGATAAGGCGGGCTCCGCCAGCCACGCGCACGAAACTCCTGAAAAAGGCGACGAAACAGCGCATCGCTGAAGATGCCCAAATCCTTGCACCTGTATGCAAGCGCCTGAACGCTTACCCCGAATATCTCCTTGAGACGGAATAGCTCTTCCCAACCAACAGATGTGCGATGTTTCCCGATTTCGGCCCACAGGGCTTCGTCAGGCATCAGAAATGCGCTCGCAAAGCGGTGCGCCGCGCGTTCCTCATCCAGCCCATTGCTAACGTCAAGGACCATGTGGCCCAATTCATGCGCGAGTGTGAAGCGCTGGCGTTCATGCCATTGCATCGAATTAACAACGATCACGGGAACAGGAGTGCGGTTTGATCGACGCGCACGCGCCGTCAGCCCGTCAATGTCGTCTCCAAGCGGAAAAGCTAGGAGCTTTATACCCTTGTCTTCGAGTAGTTCCAAAAGGTCTGGAATCGGGTCGTTTCCAAGTTGCCAGGCTGCACGGACATGTGCTGCGGCAAGTTCAGCCTGCGCAACAGATTCCGATACAGGATAGGGCGCAGATTCTGGACGCGCCCAATCGACGCTCGTTAGTCCCAGAATTTCCTCAACCGTGAGATAACGCTCCAGCAGATGGATGACCTGAGCCTCGACTTTGGACTCTTCTCGTTTACTCGAGATCGCCTTTTTTCTGAAATCGACCGCTTCGAGAATGAGCTCCTCATCCCCAAGCAAATACTCAGCTGTCATGCCAAGTGCATTGGCCAGTGCGATCAGAACACCAGAGCTCGGCATGGACTCGTCGCGTTCATATTTACCAATTGCCTGAGCTGTCACCCGGTTCTCTGCGGCATCGGCGAGATCGCGCAGCGAAAGCCCGGACGCCGTCCGGGCGAGCTTCAATCGCGTTCCGATCATATTATCTTCTCCTTGCTTGCAGTTTACAAAAACTATCTGATATTATCCATTTTGTAAACTATAAACTGAGTCGCCGGTTCCCAATCGTAAAAAGGGGGTAGAGTATGAACATCATTTCCAGAGATTTTGCCAAACGCATAGACCTTTATGACGTACTTGAACGTGTTTGCGAAGAGCTCGAGCCGACTCAAACGCAGCAGGACAGGGCGCAATCCCATTATGAAGCGGTGGGAGACTATCTCGCGCGAAGCGATGATCCACGGTTCGACGAGGTGGAAATTGCTCCGCAAGGATCGGTTGTGCTGGGTACGATGACTAGGCCCATTGGGCGTTTGGAGCACGATGTCGATTTGCTCTGCCGAATGAAGGCGCTTACATCCTATGACGATCCGGCTTTCGTGAAAAAAGTCGTTGGCGACCGTTTGAAAACAAGCGACCGATACGCAGCCATACTTGAAGAAAAGCAACGTTGTTGGCGTCTCAATTACGCGGGAGATTTTCATCTGGATATTACGCCATCGGTGCTGAACGAAAAGTGCACGCAGGGCGGAGAGCTCGTACCGGACCGAAAACTGCAGCGCTGGAAAACTACCAATCCGACGGGCTATCTCCACCGCTTTCAAGAACGTGCGGCGTTAGTGCCGCAGATGGCGCTAGATTCTGTGCGGGTTGAAAAGTCGGTGGCATCTAGTGTTGCTCCTTATCCCGAGAACAAAAAGCATAAGGGCGTTCTGCGGCGCACGGTTCAGCTCGCGAAGCGACACCGTGATGTATATTTTGATCGTCGCGACCCTGTGATTGCTCCGATATCGGTTATCATCACGACGCTGGCTGCATGGAGCTATGAATATTTCGTGCGCAACCGGATTTATGACACAGGGTTCGATTTGCTTGAAGACGTGCTTCGCCACATGCCTGACTTCATCAAGGTTGAACAGGTTGGTGGCAGGACGCAGTGGTATATCTGGAACGAAACCACAAACGGAGAGAATTTCGCAGAAAAGTGGAACAGTTCACCCGAACGTGCGGTCGCCTTTTATCGGTGGCACTCGGTGGTGACTGCAGACGTTGCCGGGCTTGCCGACCTCATGGGTCTTGACCGTCTGCAAGCGAGCATGGGTTCTGCTTTTGGTGAGCGTCCCGTTACTGCTGCAATGGACGGCATACGCGAGCGCGTAAGTGACGCTCGCAATGAAGGTCGCCTGTCGGTCGCGCCGATGATTGGCATCGCGGCTGCTGCTGCCGCATGTACTACGCCTGTGAGAGCAAATACCTTTTTTGGAAGGCCGGAGTGATCGATGATATTCGAAGACGGACATCGACCGCTAACCGCTGCCCAGCAGTTCAATCTGCTCAAACATAGCGTCGTTACAAATGGATATGGCGAACTTTCGCCCGGTCAATTGCAATGGCGCTTTGTAGCGCAGCCGACTTCGCTGAGCCGGGTCTATGAGCTCGAGCTTGACTTTCGACAGGGTAGCCGTCCCCGGGTATTCGTTATGGACCCAGATGTGGTGTCCTTGGCAGGCGGGCGGAGGCTGCCGCATGTGTACCGCGAGGATCCGGTCGAGCTCTGCCTATATGTTCCCCGCGCGAGACAATGGGCACCCTGGATGCCGCTTGACCGAAGTGTGGTGCCTTGGGCTGTGCTCTGGCTTTATTACTTTGAAGATTGGCTGGCCACGGACGAATGGCATGGTGGCGGTCTTCATCCAGCCGACTTCAGCAGGCGTGCACTTGGTCGTGAAGGAGTAGCGCTGGTCGCCGAGGACTTTCAATGATGGCGGATATAATTATGCAAGATTCAACAGGTGCGAAGGTAGCAACGCGTGTATCGGAAAAGACACGTATTGTACTTTGGGCGCGGGCGAGCGGACGATGCCAATTTCGTGGATGCAACCAATCGCTAATCGGCGATTTGATTGCAGGGAATGAACATGCAAATTTCGGCTTTGTAGCACATGTCGTAGCGGACAAGCCGGGCGGGCCACGCGGTGATCCGGCCCGCTCACCGCTTTTGCGAGACAGCGTCGGGAACCTTATGTTGTTGTGCTACAGGCACCACAAGCTGATCGATGTTGACGCGGTAAAGCAGTATCCCGAAGAAATTCTGCTCGAGATGAAGGCCGAGCACGAGGCGCGGGTCTCGATAACGACGGCCATCGACCAAGACAAAGGGTCACATATTCTACGTTACGCTGCAAAAATTGGGGGGCATGAGTCGCTCGTCGCATATAAGGATGTAGCATCCGCCATATTGCCGGAGCGCTTTCCAAAAGAAGGAAAAGCTATTGATATCGAGATGACAGGAACCCCTGTCGAAGACGACTTAACCGCATATTGGGAGATTGAACGCACCCATTTACGTCAGAAGTTTATACAGCGCGTCAAGGAAAGGATTGAGGCTCGTGAAATCGATCACCTATCGGTATTCGCTTTGGCACCAATCCCGCTTCTCGTCGAGTTGGGTCGACTACTCGGGGACATCACAGCGGTCGATGTCTATCAGCGCCACCGCGAACCACCGGGTTGGGGTGGCCTGCCGATCCGCATCCGCTCGCCTTTGACGTTTTCGAGCCCGACCATATCGTTGGCCCGCCGGCGCTGGTCCTCTCATTGAGTGGTCATGTGGAATCGCAACGTGTAACTTCGGCAATAGGCGCAGCGACAATATGGCAAATCGTTGTGCCAGAGCCTCATAATGATATCGTCAAGTCGCCTTCCGACCTCGCCCGGTTCCGGACGCTGATGCGCAAAACTTTCAATGCCATAAAGCGCGTCCACGGCGAACATGAAATGATCCATGTATTTGCAGCCAGCCCCGTGTCGCTTTCTGTCGAGATGGGACGTGTCTGGATGCCAAAGGCTGATCTGCCTCTAATTTTATACGACCAGAACAGGAAGTTGGGTGGCTTTCAAGAGGCGCTGCGGATTGGACCCAATTGCTAGAAGCCATTGTTGCGAGACTGTCTGTTAATGTTTCATTGTCATAGCCGTCACGCGCAATTGGACTTGTAACGGTTTTGTGCCGATCACTTAAGATTATGGGCCTCGCTCAAGGAGACGGGTCATGGCGATTTGCCGGCTGATGGCAGTATCCTCACCAGCCTGAAGCACCCTGCCCGCTGTAGGCCAGTTTCAGCCTTTGGCTGGCTATGAATGTACGGCGAGTTTCAGTGAGTCGATCAAAGCCTGGCAACGACCGCAATTTTAGCGTTAGCTTTCTCGACTTGACGCCAGCTGTCGGCGGCCAACTCCCTAACCCATTTTCCGGCTTGACCCAGAGGACCCAGGCACCGCGGTGTCCGGAAACTTCACGTAAGCGAATTGTCTGCTTTCTTTCAGAAAAAGGCTCAAACCAAGCTAATCATAATTGATTTGCGTATTGATCAAATCCTTTTCCAAAGGTTTATATTGCGCCAGTTGATCAAAGTCATACCCGTCAGAATTATCTTCCAGGGTTAGATAGGCCTTCAAGCCCAATCCTTCGGCCCGGTAAAAGAAACCAAAATTACGCTGATAGATGACCAAGTGAGCTTTGCTACCAACACCAAATTCGTTGATTCCTACTTGATAACCTTCGATTTCACTTTTCTTGTCGGCCATTAGATCGATGAAAAACTGCTCAATCTTGCCAACCGGCTTGTAGACAATAGCCGAAGATATAAATTGATTGATAATCCGGAGATTTTCTCCGTTTCTTACAACACGCCCAGCCCCAGCCGAATGGACGTCCCCTGAAATGATATGGACATATTTTGGGTTAAACGCGTCGCCAAAGGCAAACATCAAGTCGATCAGGCGTTTCTGTTCGGCATCATGATAATGATGGTCCCAGTGATCAAGCCCATCATCGTTCAGGCTGCGCCGGAAATCGGACCGGAAGAGCCATTTCAATAAGCCTTCTGCGCGTTTTTTGTGATCGCGTGCTGAGTTCGGTGCGAGCGGTTGTCTAACGCTATTATTTCAAAGTTTCGGAATGAAACCGCCAGCGAATAATGTTCTTCAGCGATAAGGGATCGATTGCTACTCCCCCGGATTTGTAAAAGTCCAAAATATTTTTTGGCGATCCGGTAGATGAGCTGGAAAACGTCTGAATTCTGCAAAGCTTCCGGATGGGAACCCCAGCCATCAAAAATATCATGATCGTCCCACATCATTATTGTCGGGATCGAGGCTAAAACGCTGCTGACTGGCGCCCTGCTCCAGCTGTTGATATATAGACTCTCATAAAAGCCCTCAATCGCTGCGGCCAACTCAGGTAAGTCGAGTGGATCAATTTTGTGTTCCGCCATCGCCTTGGTGCTGCGCCAACCGAGTAGTTTATGCTTGGCAAAATAGTCAATTTTCTCCCAAATCGGGTCTGCATAAACTTGGTCCCCGCCGAGGATTAGACAATGAAACGCAAACTTCCCGCCTTCCTGCTTGTGAGAACTGAGTAGTTTCTCCCACATCACATAATCGGCGTCTACTTGGTTCTCCGGCAGCGTTTTGCCATCACCATTGCAGGAGGCAAAACCGATTTTTGGTATGATTATGTCGCCCGGAACAGCGAAATTCCAACTCGCATCGCCGCTTTTGTTGGTCATTGGCTGACCATCGTGGGCAACTATATATGACATTGTGAACGAAGCCGCGAGCTGCGCTACATTGAACGCGACCTTATATAAAAAGGTGCTGTGCAGCCGTTCCTTTGAATCAAAGCATAATGTAGCCGCACCTTCGGGACCGTTCAGTTCCAGCGTGACATCGGCTGGATCCAGATCCGACTGACTTACAAAGCTAACAGTGTAGCTATAGTCCCCTTCAATACCCAATATCGGTCCCAATTTAATAGCTTCTTGTGTCATTGGTCGCTCACAATTCAATCTCGATGATGTCGCATAGAACATCGGGATCCATTACATGTGTCGCATGCAAGTTGCTATTGTCTTGCAACTCCTTCAGTAATGTTTGGCGTGGAACTTCAGTTTGGTCCTCTTCATGGCCGTGCTTGCCCGGCATCGTCGAAAGGACAGAAGTGAGCCGGTTTGGTTTAGACTTACCGCCTTTCTTGCCGAACCTGTTCCACATCGCCTTAGGAGTTGCATTGAGGCTGCCATGATGGCCCACTTTGTAAAGGTCCACACCGTCGAGCAGGGCGGCCATTGGGGATGCCAGAGCGTAATTCCAGTTCTCGATCTGAGCATCTCCGGGAAAGAGTAGCTTCTTTCCTTCAGTCTCGAATAGTAGAATTAGGCTTGTATTGTTCAATTGCTTATCCAGCGCACGCACGATCCCCAGCAGCTGTTCACCTTGTGCTTTATCGAGCCGCTGCGCCAACCAGCGCACTTCAGTCGGAAGCTTATTTGCTGGCCGCGTTGCGTAACCGGGAAACAGTGATTGGCTCTCCATACCTCTGTCCAACCTGTCTTCTGTAAGATGCCAGAACTGATCTACATCCCGCGAGCGCTGCTTGCGAATAGTTTCACTCTGCTTGAGAGTGGGTGGGCCTAGAACATGGACTTTAATACCGGGAAGCAGGTTTCCTAGGCCTGTCTCACACCCGTGATATGCATAGACATTTTTCTTGCCCATCGTCATCAGGTTTTTGACAGCCGAGAGATTGGCGATATTGTCCTTCCCGACAAAACTGATCTCGTCAGCCAGTTTTTTAGGTAGGTGTTTGAAACCGCCGTTATCAAGCTTCTGAACCACCGACGCCGCAACAATTTGCATTGTATTGAGCGATTTAAGACGGCTTCGCATCGATTTTGGTTGGTCATTAATATCGGATTCTAATGCCTTCACGGCGGCATTGGGAGCCTCTGTCCAAGGCTGGATCACAATATCCGGCTTAAGTGTGCGAATGATATCGCGGGCCCTTTGCCATTGGATTTTGTTGCAAAGCCACTTATGTGATCGGCATGCCGGTGCGTAGCGATGACAATATCCAGCTTTCCGCCAGTCTTTGCTCTAATATCTTCGGCGATGCGGACAAGCCGCTCACGCTCGGCATCCTCAGGAAGTCCAGTAGTACCAAAATCGTTCAAAATGTGTACCAGATGCCCGTCTGAATATGTAATCCGTATCAAGATGCAGTCACCAAACCCGACTTGGTAGGTGAAAATTGTTGCTTGAACGGGGCGTTTGGGCTCGTCGTTCATTATTCAACCCTCCATCCGTTTGAGATGGAGTGACGCAAAGCGCGAGCGACCGTCCGCCTGCTTTCGCAGCAGCCCTTGGTTGGAAAGATAGGCAATTCTGTCTGCTTGCCGCTTCCCGCCTCTCAGCGGATTGGCGATGTGATATTTGACCCGGCCATATTGATCGAGCACGATGACGCCGCCGCCGAACGCTTCAATATGATCCTTGGAGGATACTCCTTCAGGGCGCTTTGCTCCGAGCACAGCTTCTGTCTCTGCGCCAAAAATATGCGCGGTCTCGACATATTGGCATATCGTTTCGCGCAGCCAGATGCCGTCTGGCCCTAGCCGGATAGACCGGTCAACGGATACCACTTCTATATAGCCGCGATCACTAATCCCCAATATTCTTCTGTTGTCCCAAAGGAACCGAAAAAACTCGTCGCGATCATGGGTCATCGCATCATAATTGCTGCGGCTATATGTAAGTTCTTCGGCTTCGGCAAAGCCGCGCCAAATACCTGTAGTTTGATCGCAGCCTTCGCTCGGTAAACTTATGCCATAGGCCTTAAAGCTCTCCAATATCGTTGCCCGATACCGAAAGCGGCTATCATCAGGAACCAGCTCAAAATCGGCAGTCAGAAGGCCTGCCAGATATTGCCCAAAATCCAGATCAGTGGGCGGGCAATAATCCAGTGCGCGAATGCACATGGTCAATAACTGGTCAGCAAGTTGCGCGCCCTTCTCTACCACCAAATCCAGATTATATTTCCCGCCTTTGAATGTTCCAAGCGCCTTGATCCGGGCATGCCAGATTTCTACGAACGCATGCATTATGGACGCTACTAATATTTCACCACGCTTATGCTCTTGTTCCCATTCAGCTGCTTGTAATCGCTTCGTGTCTGGAGCTAGCTGAACCGATTGCCGCAAGGCTTGATCCCGGCCGCCGTTAACGGCAGCGCCAACTTGCTTCGCAATTCCCAACAAAATGGATTTCTTAATGGCATCAGGAGTGACTTTGCGTTTTGCAATCAGCCGAATATTGCTAGCTTGGCTGTCAGGCGTACGTTCCTCACCCAGCGCAGCAGCAACAACATCTTCCAAAGAAAAGACCGAAAGCAAAGCAACTATATCAGCAAAGCCTTCATGAAATGCGGCCTGATCGGGGCTAGAGGGTGCAGTGTAGCGAGAACGAAGGCCATCCAAAATTGCGTGGCTCGTTTCATGCGCGATTATATCATGGGACAGACAAGTAAAAACAGGCGGCCCATCCTTCTGATAGAAATAGCCGAACATCAAAGCCCCGTCGGCTTCGGAATAAAAGGCATTGGCATCATCAAAGGCATGTGGAGCGATGTGAAGCTGATGACCCCCAAAGCTCCAGCTAACACGGCGTCCTAGCGCGTTCAAATCTTGCCAGTGTGCGCATCACAATTGCATAGGCATTTTGGGAATGGAAATTCGGATTTCCGATAAGCCTTTTCTCATAAGCCTCAGAAGTGGCATCCTCGCCGTCTAGCGGCCTAAACGGATCAATCAAATTTCCTTGATGGTCTTCATATCTTTGACGGTTTTCATAAACAACACGTTCGGCAGGGTTATAATCCACAACCTTGACCCTGTAGCCAGTCGGTCCGGAAGCCAATAATTCGGCGGGCACATCAACCTGCACAAAAGCAAGAGATCCTTTGCCTTCGCCAAGTCGGAACCCCGGATCCTTAGCCACAATCGTCAATTTTCGAGTGTTTACGCCTTCCATAGCCGTGCCCTCAATTATGGTAGTTGCTAATGAATATGCGACAGATCTGGCTTTCTATTTCTTGGTCGCTAAAAAACATAACTCTAATTAGGCGAGAAAAAATTAGAAATCTCGCTCTTTATAAATATCAGAATTTTACCAGAGACGTCGAAGTCCATGGCAATTTCACGCTATTTTTCGATTTCTAATCCAGACTTAATTGCCGCCTCGATAGTGCCCATCAATATTTTCAGATCACCTTCTGAGTTGATTGGATACCATGTGCCGTTGAAATTGATCTTTGTGTTGTCGAATTTTTGGTTTGGTGTGTGGAAATAGTCCCAGGCATCACTTGTTATCTTCTGAGCGATCGCCTTCAAGCTGTCATACGCAGCCGATGCGACGAAGGAAACAGCAAGCGTGATGGCAAACTCACTTCCCGTTAGGCCCTTGTTCTTTCCTTTGTTCACTTCCACGTTGACACCAGCAGTCGCATTAAAAATAGCACTGTCGCTCGCGTTCCGCAGTGGGATCACAAATTTTAGATTATTCACGTCAAGCGACCTCGTTACCAATTGCCCGCACCTTTTTCTTATATACTTTATACCCATAGCCCTCCAACCTTCGGCGGGCGTTCCGGAAACTTACTTTGCTAAAAAAAGGTAAGTTCAGCGGGTTTGGCGATTTGCTAATTATCGTGAAGACGACTGAATAGTCTCCCAGATTTGGTCTGATCAACGGATCAGCCAACTTGTGCGCCTCTGGCAACTTGTCGTTCACTTTCCTGCGAAAATCTGCATCGCCGGCAAACAGCTCGGCTGAAACCACGCCTTGTGAGAATAGGTGGCTGAGCTGAGCTGAGCCACTGTAGCGCTTTACGTGGAGAAAAGCCTTTTCCGCAGTAATGACGTCGCAAAACTCAATTTTGCTATGCCCGCCGCCATGAGTAATTAGGTCAGCATCCATGCAAAACGAACCGGCCAATTCCTTGGCTACATCCTGATTGTAAGCATTTTCATTTTCGTGATGAGCGTAGTCAGGCAACGCGATCATACTGTCTGGAATGCTATCAAAATCTGCTTGGACAATTTGAGTGAAGTCTGTCGCGACTTTGTACCACTTACCAGCGTTGAGGACATGCATGGTACCTTCAAGCTCGATCTCGGCATAAATGCACCGATAGGCCGGCCATCGATTTGCCTCCTCATCGCTTTTGGCCGAGATCAATAAGATATTGGAGTTCTTCAACCAGTCGAGCGTAATTGCGACGTCCCCAGCCGCATTCAGAAGTTCGGAGGGTTCGAGATCTGGAACATCTTGCGAGCGCTTTTTGAGGTAGCGGAAACCTTTCACATCTGCCCAATCGATGATTTCAGGCGGAGCCATCCAAATCTGATCGAGATGCCCGGCCTTAAGTTGCTCGAGCAGAATCTCGTCAAGCTCGCCAATTGCAGCCTTGGACCGAACGTCCTTTATTTGATCAATCCAGGCGAACCGGTCTTTGTAATTCTCGCTCTTATATTGAACCAATGTCTCTGCGAGAAAATCTTTAACATCATCGACATTAAACTTCGCAGTTGCAGAAAAAGTGTCGCGTCCCGAGATCGTCCGCCCAAATGTCGCTATGCGGCTTTTTCCAGTTACTTGGCTTACAAGGTCTTGCTCCATGTCGATGCCAAAGCTCGTAGCAGCACTTTCACGACTTATCTGTTCTCGACTTTGCTTCGGAATCGATCCCAATGCAGTTTTGTCGATGCTCCGCAAGCTGTCTGGGTCAACGCTATTAAGGACCACTTTGAGACCAAATCGTTCCTCCAGAACACCGTCAGCGAGAAGGGAGCGCCCATGGCCGAAAATCACCGAAAAGGTGCGCTGTTCGTTCATGTCCGGTAGTTGAACCAGCAACACTCCCTTGGCACTAGAAGTTATAAGCATAAGGTTAGCCCCTAACGCTTTTCCGAAAAATTCCGTAATCCAACTCGGGGGCCGAGGATGAGAGGGTTCCATGTAAAAATTGCCGACATCCGGAATCTCAACAGACACCATTCCTGGCTTCACGATTTCTGCGAAATCCGTCAGCTCAGCTTTGACTAAGCCAACAGTCAACTTATTACTTTTTTCGGCCATATTGCCTGACGTGACCCCCAGCTTTCCTCCAGCTGGGATTAGAGCCGAGCCGCTTTGTTGCGCATGAGCGCGGTTGAAGCAATGGGCTGCGTAGCGGCGCCCGTAGGGCGTAGCGGAGCAGGCCATTGCTTTTGCAGTTCGGCGGCGAACGCCGCCGGGGTTGCGTAGCCAGAGACGAGTGCGGTCGCTCCCGGTTGTAGTCATCGACCCAGGCCGCGATCTCGACCCGGGCATGGGCGAGCTCAGGAACAGCGTCTCGTTGAGCAGCTCGTCGCGCATACGGCCGTTAAAGCTCTCGACGTAGCCATTCTGCATCGGCTTGCCCGGTGCGATGTAATGCCACTCGACGCCGATCTGACCGCACCATGCGAGGACGGCATTGCTCGTGAGTTCCGTGCCATTATCGCTGACGATCATGCCGAGCTTGCCGCGCTGTTCGATCAGCTGGGTCAGTTCGCGCACGACGCGGCGGCCCGAGATCGAGGTGTCCGGCACCGCTGCCAGGCACTCCCTCGTCACGTCATCGACCACGTTGAGCACGCGGAACCGGCGCCCCGACGCCATCTGGTCATGCACGAAGTCCAGGCTCCAGCGCTGGTTCGGCAGCGCCAGCACCGGAGCAGGCGCTCTGGTCCCTACGGCCCTCCTGCAGGCTGCGCTGCCGCCTGACTGCCAGCCCCTCCTCCTGGTAGATACGTTGGGTCTTCTTGCGGTTGATCATCACGCCCTCCCGGCGCAGCAGGATGTGCAGACGGCGATAGCCGAACCGCCGCCGCTGGTTGGCCAGCTCGCGCAGCTTCTCACGCAGACGGGCATCATCGTCCCGGGTGGAACGGTAACGCACACTCTTGCGATCGGCATCGAGTACACGGCACGCCCGCCGTTCGCTCATCCCGTGGCATGCCCGGAGATGAGCTACAGCTTCCCGCATGGCGGCGGGCGTCAGAACTTTTTGCCAGAGATCCTTCAGCGCCACGTTGTCCAGCATCGTGTCCGCCAGCAGTCGCTTGAGCTTCGCGTTCTCGCTCTCAAGCTCCCTCAGCCGCCGGGCCTCGGATACCTCCAGCCCGCCATACTTCGACTTCCAGTTGTAGATCGTCGCTTCGGATACACCGTGCCGCCTCGCCAGATCTGCGGTCTTCGCCCGCCTCAGCCTCCTTCAGCACGCCGATGATCTGCTCTTCTGAAAACCTCGTTCTCTTCATCTCATCCGTCCTTCTGTTAGGGCCGGACTCTAATCAAGACTGGAGGAAAATCAGGGGGTCACGTCATGCCCTCTCCGACGAATTCTAGTTTGTCTCTTATGGAGATGGAACACAATTCTGGAAGTCAACACCGATCATGCGACAATTTTCCGACAATTCGTTGTCCTACCGCAACCAGGAGCCGTTCGCGAGCACGTGAATGGATGGTAGGTTTTAGTGTCGCGCTCCAAGCCCATTAGCGGCTGCAATGTTAGCGCTGCCCGTCATACTGGTTTAGCTCGATTCGCCATAAAGTCCTCAAAGGCTTGCCTCCCTCAGCTCCACAAGACAGCAAGCAACTTACGCCAGCCTTTCTTGCATTGCGCTGACTTGCGCCGAACAAAAACTACTGTTGCGCTGAGGTGATTTCCTGCCCTTTTGCTCTGCCTCGTTAGCTGGTCGCATCCTGACTAGCCCTTTTAAGCGAGGCCAATATGAGCGTCATCCCTATCCGGTCCGAACGTGCGTCGCGCGGTGCGCGGATGCTGCGGACGGCGCTTGGGAGCGCGATTGCCGATTGGCTTGACGACCCTGTCGTCATCGAAGTGATGCTCAACCCCGACGGGCGGTTGTGGATCGACCGTCTGGGCAAAGGGATTTCCGAAACGGGCATGACAATGTCTCCCGCCGATGGCGAGCGGATCATCCGGCTGGTCGCACACCATGTTGGCGTTGAGGTCCATTCGAGCGCACCGCGCGTATCAGCCGAGCTTCCCGAAGGCGGTGAGCGGTTCGAGGGGCTGTTGCCGCCTGTCGTGGCCGCGCCGAGTTTCGCGATCCGCAAGCCCGCCGTCGCTGTGTTTTCCCTTGGCGATTATGTCGCTGCCGGAATTATGGCGGCGTGCGAAGCGGAATTGCTCGCCCGCGCGGTTGCCGACCGGCGCAATATCCTGGTCGCGGGTGGCACATCGACCGGAAAGACCACGCTGACCAATGCGCTGCTCGCCGAAGTTGCCAAAACACAAGATCGTGTCGTCTTGATCGAAGACACGCGCGAGCTGCAATGTGCTGCGCCCAATCTGGTTGCGCTTCGCACCAAGGATGGCGTTGCTTCACTGTCTGATCTTGTCCGTTCTGCCCTACGCCTGCGCCCGGACCGCATCCCGATTGGCGAGGTCCGCGGCGCCGAGGCGTTGGACCTGCTGAAAGCCTGGGGGACCGGTCATCCTGGCGGGGTCGGAACGATCCATGCAGGAACCGCACTCGGCACCCTGAGGCGGCTCGAACAGCTGATTCAGGAAACCGTCGTCACGGTGCCGCGCGCGCTTATCGCGGAGACCATCAACGTCATCGCGGTGCTGGTTCGCGATGGGACCGGACGGCGACTGTCCGAACTGGTCCGCGTCGATGGCCTGACGGCTTCGGGCGATTACGCCCTCTCCCCTCTTTCTCTCCAAGCACAAGGAACATCCCAATGATCAACACCCTGTCCCGTCTGCGCGACCGCGCTTCCACGATTGCCCTGGGTGCCTTTGTCGCCGTCGCTATATCGACCCCAGCCCATGCGGCGGGATCGTCGATGCCGTGGGAAGCGCCGCTTCAATCGATCCTCGAATCGATCCAAGGCCCGGTCGCCAAGATCATGGCGGTGATCATTATCATCGCCACCGGCCTGACGCTCGCGTTCGGCGATACTGCGGGCGGGTTTCGGAAGCTCATCCAGATCGTCTTCGGACTGTCGATCGCCTTTGCTGCTTCGTCCTTCTTCCTGTCTTTCTTCTCCTTTGGTGGCGGGGCGCTCGTCTGATGGAACCCGCCGAAACGGTCCCCGGCTATCATGTCCCCGTCCACCGGGCGCTCACCGAGCATATCTTGTTGGGCGGCGCACCGCGCGGCCTCGCCATCCTGAATGCAACGCTTGCGGGCGCGATCGGTCTGGGTCTGCGGCTGTGGATCGCCGGGATCGTCATCTGGGCCATCGGCCATGTGATCGCAGTCTGGGCAGCCAAGCGCGATCCGCAGTTCGTGGACGTCGCGCGGCGCCATTTGCGCTTTCCCAATTTCTTGAACGTGTGAGGCCAGCGGCAATGATGTCATTACGCGAATATCGGAACAAGGCCGACCGGCTTGCCGACTTCTTGCCCTGGGCAGCTTTGATCGCGCCCGGAATAATTCTCAACAAGGACGGCAGCTTCCAGCGGAGCGCGCGCTTTCGCGGGCCGGACCTGGATTCCGCAACACCCGCCGAGTTGGTATCGGTGACCGCGCGATTGAACAGCGCGCTGCGGCGGCTGGGGTCTGGCTGGGCGATCTTTGTTGAAGCGGCACGGACTACCGCGCAGGATTATCCGGAAAGCGCGTTTCCCGATCCAGCGTCAGCGCTGGTCGAGCGCGAGCGCGCGGCCCAGTTCGCCGAGGAAGGCGCGCATTTCGAGAGCCGCTATTATCTGACGTTTGTCTGGATGCCGCCAGCCGAGGACGCGGCACGCGCCGAGACTTGGCTTTATGAGGGCAAGAACAAGAGCGGCGTCAACCCGCACGAACTGCTAGCGACCTTTATCGACCGCACCAACAGGCTCTTGCAGCTGCTCGAAGGGTTCGTTCCCGAGATTGCCTGGCTGGATGACGGCGAAACGCTGACATATTTGCACTCGACCGTCTCGACCAAGGCTCAGCGGGTTCGCGTTCCTGAAACGCCGATGCACCTCGACGCACTGCTTGCCGACGAAGCATTGGTCGGCGGGCTCGAACCCCGGCTCGGAAACGCGCATCTGCGCACGCTGACCGTGATCGGCTTTCCGTCGGCAACCTTTCCGGGGCTGCTCGACGAGATGAACCGGCTCGCCTTTCCCTTCCGCTGGTCAACCCGCGCGATCATGCTCGACAAGACCGACGCGGCCAGATTGCTCGGCAAAATCCGGCGGCAATGGTTCGCCAAGCGAAAATCACTCGCCGCCATCGTCAAGGAAGTGATGACCAACGAGGCGTCAGTCCTGATGGACAGCGATGCAACCAACAAGGCAGCCGATGCCGATGCCGCGTTGCAGGAGTTGGGGGCCGATCATGTCGGACAAGCTTACGTCACCGCGACGGTGACGGTGTGGGATGCCGATCCCGCACTTGCGGCGGAGAAACTCCGGCTGGTCGAAAAGGTCATTCAGGGCCGCGACTTCACCGTGATCGCCGAGGGCATGAACGCCATTGAGGCGTGGTTGGGTTCGCTCCCCGGTCACCTCTACGCCAATGTCCGGACACCACCGATCTCAACCATCAACCTCGCCCACATGATCCCCCTCTCCGCCGTGTGGGCCGGGCCGGAACGGGACGAGCATTTGCAAAGTCCCCCGCTGCTCTTCGGCAAGGCCGAGGGCTCGACCCCGTTCCGGTTTTCGCTGCATGTCGGCGATGTCGGCCATACCCTGATCGTGGGTCCGACCGGGGCGGGAAAATCGGTACTACTCGCTTTGATGGCAATGCAGTTCCGTCGCTACAGCAAGGCACAAATCTTTGCTTTCGATTTCGGCGGCTCGATCCGTGCGGCGGCGCTCGCAATGGGCGGCGACTGGCAAGACCTTGGCAGCAGCCTTTCCGACGACAGTGCGGGAGGTGTCTATCTGCAGCCGCTGGCGCGGATCGACGAACCCGCCGAGCGCAATTGGGCGTCGGAATGGCTGGGTGCGATCCTTGCCAGCGAAGGCGTCGCGCTCGATCCCGCCGCCAAGGAACATCTTTGGTCGGCACTGACATCGCTTAGCACAGCGCCGGTCGCCGAACGGACGCTGACCGGCCTTGCCGTGCTGCTCCAGCGCCACGAACTCAAACAGGCGCTCAGCCCCTATTGCATCGGCGGTCCGTTCGGACGGTTGCTCGATGCCGAAGCCGAACATCTGGGAGATCTCCAGTTCAGGCGTTCGAGACTGAGGGGCTGACCAGCTCCGCCGCAGCACCCGCTGTGCTCTCCTATCTGTTCCACCGCATCGAAGGACGGCTCGACGGATCGCCGACTTTGATCATTATCGACGAGGGCTGGCTTGTCCTCGACAGTCCGGCGTTCGCTGCGCAATTGCGCGAATGGCTCAAAACGCTTCGCAAGAAGAACGCGAGTGTGGTGTTTGCAACGCAAAGTCTTGCCGACATTGAGACATCGCCAATCGCACCGGCCATCATTGAAAGCTGCCCGACACGGATATTTTTGCCCAATGAGCGCGCGGTTGAACCGCAGATACTGGCGATCTACCGGCGCTTTGGATTGAACGATCGGCAGATCGAGATATTGAGCCGGTCGACGCCCAAGCGCGATTATTACTGCCAATCGCGACGCGGCAACCGGCTGTTCGAACTGGGGCTTGGCGAAGTCGCCCTCGCCTTCACCGCCGCGTCATCCAAGACCGACCAACTCGCCATTGCAGAACTCATCGACACCCACGGTCGAGAAAACTTCGCGCCCGAATGGCTGCGCCATCGCGGACTCGATTGGGCCGCGTCGCTCCTACCCGATCCCATTTCCCCCGCCCCCCAAGAAGAGGAGTATGTAAAGTGAAACGTCCCCTGTCCCACCTGCTTGCCGCAACTACCGCGCTGCTGCCCATCGCCATGACCGTTCTGGTCGCGACGCCTGCCCATGCCCAGTTTGGCGGCATCGTTTACGATCCGACCAACTATTCGCAGAACATTCTGACCGCTGCGCGCACGCTCGAGCAGATCAACAACCAGATCCGGCAGCTTCAAAATCAGGCGACCTCGCTGGTAAACGAAGCGCGCAATCTGACCACGCTGCCGCTGAATATCCTCCAGCCTTTGCAGCAGCAGATCCAGCAAACCCAGACGTTGCTCCGCCAAGCCCAGCGCATGGCCTATGACGTGCAGCAGATCGAGACTCAATTCGGCGCGCAATACAAGAATATTGACCTGACCGCCTCGCAGCGCGCGATGGTTACAGGTGCGGAGGATCGCTGGAAAACCAGCGTTGCGGCCTTTGAGGATGCGCTAAAGGTTCAGGCCGGTGCGGTAGCCAATATCGACGGCGCGCGCGGGGCTGTCACGAGCCTAGTGACTGCCAGCCAGTCAGCGACAGGAGCCTTGCAAGCCGCCCAAGCCGGAAACCAGTTGCTCGCATCGCAATCGCAGCAGCTTGCCGATCTGACCGCCGTTGTTGCAGCCCAAGGCCGCGCGCAAGCATTGGACAGCGCCAGCGCGGCTGCTGCCAAAGCGCAGGCGCGTGAACAGCTCCGCCGCTTCTTGGCCCCGGGACGCGGTTACGTTCCCGCCAGCGCGCAGATGTTCCGGAACTAGACCCATGGACACCAAGCTCTTCGCGCGCGTCGGGGCGGTGGCGTTTGTCGCCATCGCGCTGACCATGACCGCCCTGACTTTGCGCGAAGGGCCGGAGTCCGCGCGTCCTGAAACGATCACTGTCTGGGAACCAGATGGCGACCCGCTCCCGGCACAACTCAAAGCCTGCAACGAAATGGGTGAACTCGCACTGTCCTCGCCCGATTGCCGCGCGGCTTGGACCGAAAAGCGACGGCGGTTCCTCGGGGTATCCGATGACGATGCTGTGGCGGACGCGCCAGCAATCGAGCCGCGCGATGGCATCGTTCCACTCGTTCCCGCCCCAACTGCAAAGGACCAATGATATGGGTGGCACTGGCGTCGTTGATCGGTTTCTGGACGTCTTCTCGCGTTACATCGACAGCGGCTTCGGGCTGTTGTCGGGCGAAGTGGCGTTCGTTGCAACCACTCTGATCGTCATCGACGTGACGCTCGCCGCTTTGTTCTGGGCCTGGGGCGAGAATGAGGACATCATTGCTCGGCTTGTCAAAAAAACGCTGTTCGTCGGCGTGTTCGCCTACATTATCGGCAACTGGAACGCGCTTGCTCGGATCGTGTTCGAGAGCTTTGCCGGACTTGGCCTCAAGGCCAGCGGCACCGGCTTCACCGCCGCCGAGCTGCTGCAACCCGGGCGGGTCGCGCAAGTCGGACTCGATGCCGCACGTCCTTTGATCGAAGCGATCTCGGAACTGATGGGTTTTGTCAGCTTTTTCGAGAATTTTCTGCAGATCATGATTCTACTGATTGCGTGGGCAATCGTCATCATCGCCTTCTTCATCCTGGCGATCCAGCTGTTTGTGACGCTGATCGAGTTCAAGCTAACCACGCTCTGCGGGTTCGTGCTTATACCGTTCGGATTGTTCGGCAAGACCGCGTTCATGGCCGAACGCGTGCTGGGCAACGTCGTTTCCTCTGGCATCAAGGTCCTAGTGCTCGCGGTGATCGTTGGCATCGGCTCGACCATATTTGGCGAGTTCACCAGTGCCATCACCGGCGAACCCACCATCGAGGACGCGCTTGCTATCGTGCTGGCAAGCCTCGCTCTGCTCGGTCTCGGCATTTTCGGCCCCGGTATTGCCAATGGTATTGTCGCAGGCGGACCCCAACTTGGAGCAGGGGCCGCCGCTGGCACGGCGCTTGCCGCAGGCGGAATGGCGGTTGGTGCTGCCGCTGCCACCAAAATGGCCGGTGGTGCGGTCGCATCGGCTGCATCGGGTGCCGCGCACGGAACTTCACGTGCGGCGGGCGGCGTGACCATGGCCTATGCTTTGGGCTCGGCTGGCAAGTCAGGAGCGCCTGCTGTCGCGTCAGGATTGGGTGCGGTCGGGCATGCGACCGCGGGCGCGGTAACTTCGCCGCTCCGCGACGCCGCAGACTCGATGAAGTCCAGTTTCCGCGAAGGCAGCCGCAACGCTATTGGCAACACCGGCGGCAAGATCATTCCCGCGCCCAATGCTCCGCTGCCAGCGTCCGACGCTGGCAATAACGGCCAGCCCGCCTGGGCTGCAGCCATGAAGGACCGCCAGACGCTCGCGCATAGCGCCAGCGTTGGCGCCCACACTCTGCGCGCCGGTGACAGCCACGGCAGCGGCGCTTCCATCGACACTAGCGAAAAGGACTGATCCCCATGTTTAGGCGCCCCTCTATCCGCTACGGCACGACACCGCTCCCCGAAACACCTTACCAGCGCGCAGCCCAAGTCTGGGATGACCGCATCGGGTCGGCGCGGGTGCAAGCTAAGAACTGGCGATTGGCCTGCTTCGGAGCATTGGGGCTTTCAACCGCGCTGGCCGGAGGCATCATCTGGCAGGGCGCACCCGGCAGCATTGTCCCTTGGGTGGTGCAGGTTGACCAGCTTGGCGAAGCACAGGCCGTCGCCCCCGCCAATGCCGACTACCAGCCAACCGATCCACAAATCGCGTTCCACCTCGCACGCTTCATCGAGCAAGTGCGGGCAATCCCTGATGACGCCATCATCGTCAGGCAGAACTGGCTGCGCGCCTATGAATTCACCACCGACAAAGGCGCGCTCGCATTGAACGATTATGCGCGGAACAATGATCCGTTTGCGCAGGTGGGCCGCGAGCAGGTCGCGGTCGATGTAACGAGCGTGATCCGCGCTTCGCCATCGAGCTTCCGCGTCGCTTGGGCCGAGCGGCGCTACCGCGACGGGAGCCTTGCCGAAACCAGCCGCTGGACAGCGATCCTCACCATCACCGTCCAGCCTCCACGCAACCCCGATGCCCTGCGCAAGAACCCGCTCGGGCTGTTCGTCAATGCCATCAACTGGTCGAAGGAATTGCCATCATGAAAATACACAAACCCTATTCGCGCTTCGCGCGCGCCGTCGCTTTGCTGTCCGTAACCGCAATGATCCTTCCGGGTTTCGCAGCGGCGCAGCCGGGCGGTTCTTTGGCCCCAGACGAAATTCACGCGGACATTCAAACCCCGCAAATCATTGTGGTCCCCGTGCCGCTTCCGCTTCCCGGCCAACTCAAACCAGTTTCGCGGGCGCCCCTCCCCCCGCCTGCGAGCCGCTCCCGCCCGTCCCGGAGTCCCCCTGCTCCCAGGGATCGGGTGGGAGCGGCAAATGAGGCTGCACGTATCCAGCCTGACCGCGCAGGGTTCGTCAACGCGATCCAGCAATATCCCTACACGCCGGGCGCGCTCTATCAGGTCTATGCAGCCCCCGGTCAGGTCACCGATATCGCGCTGCAGGAAGGCGAGCAGCTGGTGGGCCCGGGTCCGGTCGCATCGGGTGACACGGTGCGCTGGATGATCGGCGATACGGTGAGCGGAATAGGCGCGCTCGCGCGTGCCCATATTCTGGTCAAACCGACCCGCGCCGACATCGCCACCAACCTCGTAATCAACACCGACCGGCGCACCTATCATCTCGAACTGCGCGCCACGCCATCGACTTATATGGCGTCGGTCTCCTGGACCTACCCGCAAGACGAACTGATCGCCTTACACCCCGCGCGCGAGGCCGAAGCGCGCAATGCACCGGTCGCAGCGGATATCGCGCTCAATCAGCTCAACTTTGGCTACAGCTTTTCGGGCGACAAGCCCGACTGGCGACCGGTGCGCGCGTTCGATGATGGCGTGCGCGTCTATATCGAGTTCCCGGAAAGCGTCGCCCAAGGCGAAATGCCGCCACTGTTCGTGATCGGTGCGGTGGCGCCGCCGAACTGGTGAACTACCGCGTCTCAGGGCGATACATGCTCGTTGACCGGCTGTTCGCGGAAGCTGAACTTCGTATTGGCGACCGTAAGATCGAACAACGCGTCCGCATCCGCGCTAACCGGCGGAGGGCCATGTCGTGAACGACGAACCGCAAACCGAAGCCGAAGCCGAAGACCAAGCCCAAAGGCCGACCCGCGACCCGCAAGCAGCGGTCAATTTGCGCGGCGAACCGCCCAAAGTCATGCGCCTGTCGCGCAAAGCAATCGGGATCGCAACCGCCGTTGCCACAGCGTTTGTCGGCGGAGCTTTAATCTATGCCCTCAGACCCGAAGGCCAGAAAAAGGCAGAGGAACTCTACAACACCGACAGCCGGAACACTGCAGACGGTCTGGCGAACGCGCCCAAGGATTATGGCCAGGTGCCCAAGCTCGGGGCGCCGCTTCCCGGCGATCTTGGCAAACCGATCCTTGATGCGCAGAACAAAGGGTCGATTGCAGCAATGCCGCCCGTTGGCACAACGCCGCCGCAATCGCCCGAACTTGCCGCCTTGCAACGTGCCGCGCAGGAACGCGAAGCAGCAAGGCAGCGGCTCGATCAAGAGCGCGATTCCGCACGTCAGGCCCGGGTGTTTTTCGGTGGCGGTGGCGGTGGCAACACACCCGCGTCCGCAGCGCTTCCACTCGGTGCAGATGCTCCTTCTTCAGCGGTTGCAGCAGCACCACAACAAGCCGACAGCCGCCGTGCATTCCTCGACCGAGCGTCAGACCGCCGCACGGCTTCGCCTGACCGGCTGAACACGCCCGCCGACGCGCATATCCTGCAAGCCGGGAGCATCATACCGGCGGCACTGATTACGGGCATTCGCTCGGACCTGCCAAGTCAGATCACCGCACAAGTGACCCAGAATGTCTATGACAGCCCAACAGGTCGCATCCTGCTCATCCCGCAAGGATCGCGGCTGATCGGCGATTATGATGCCGATGTCGCATTCGGGCAGAGCCGCGTGCTGCTCGCTTGGAACCGGCTAATTCTGACCGATGGCCGTTCGATCACTCTGGAGCGCCAACCCGGTGCCGACCCGCGCGGATTTGCTGGGCTTCAGGATCGCACTGATTATCAATGGGGAAGCGTCATCAAGGCGGCGCTGGTTTCAACGGTTTTGGGCGTTGGTGCAGAACTGGGATCGGGCAATGACGGCAATCTCGTCCGCGCGTTGCGGCGCGGCAGCCAGGACAGCGTCAGCCGCGCGGGAGAGCAGATTGTAAGCCGAGAATTGAATGTACGGCCGACCCTCACCATTCGACCCGGCTTTCAGGTCCGCGTTATAGTAACGCGAGATTTGATCCTATCGCCATCAGGTGATGGGCAATGACACGGTTGAAACTTGCCGATTTGGCCGACGAGAAACCGGTGAAGTTGACCGTCGAGCTTTCGGCGCGGCTGCACCGCGATCTTGTCGCTTATGCGGCCGCCATCAATGGAGGCGACGCCAAGAATGCACCAGCCATCGAACGGATTGTTCCCCCCATGCTGGAACGCTTTGTGGCAAGCGATCGTGAATTTGCGAAGGCGCGAAAAAACGGTTCTTCCATGGATAGAACGGGATAGCTTTGCTTTGGCTTCGTTAAATCTCTGCATCGGCTTCCGCCAAGCACCACAGGTCCCTCGTTTGGGCGTTCTAAGCTGTTTGGATAAGACACCAATGTCCGCGTCCGCTAACTTCTAGGCCTTAGATCGGGCACATCGCTTCAGTGTGAGCTGCCGTACATGTTCCCCGTCAGCACCAATGGCACAGATTTGATGTTTGCTTATTCGCCAACAGAGGCTTTCGCAAAGCTTGTCGCGTTCTCCGACGTTGGACGCAGCGCCTATCGATCATTCCTACTGACAGCGGATATCATCTACCCGGTTAGCTACACTCTATTCTTCTTATGGTCGATAGCATTGCTGGGCCGACAGTCGGACATGCAAAACGACGCGAAATTGATGACAGCACCCCTGTTATTGCTCGTTTTCGACATGCTGGAAAATACAACCATAATTTTACTACTGACTTTATATCCATCCAAGCCAGTGGCATTGGCCTTGGTGGCAAGCGTATTCACCACAACAAAATGGATATTTGCAGGCCTAACGATGTTTCAGATCGCGGTGATGCTAGTTCAAATAGCGCTCAAAAACCGAATACATTAAGGAAGAGATTGCCCACCTAGCGTTTCCGCAAAAAACTCCAGCAATTTTTCAGTCGATTTCCGTGTGACAGCGGCATTGTATCGAAGTGGTACCATGCCGCCTTTACCGACATGCGAGGCTGGGTCGGGAACCGTCGCGTCAGGTTCGCGGCGATCCCAAGCATGGGTCGCGTTGTCATACATAACCAACTCTACTAATGCGGCATCAGCAGACGCGAGGCTGGCGACCATATTGGAGCATGTTTCTGGGGCGTCGTAAACATCGGCCTTGCCCGCCTGTATCAATATCTTAGCGCCAGTCAGATTTTTGAAATCATATCCGCGGACGACATTGTACCCCCAGCAAACAGGGTAAAATGGCGCATGCGCTGCAAATTTCTGAACTCCAGTCCCATACTTCTCCCGATATGCCCTGTTAGCTGAGAGCATTGATACGACTCCACCCCAGGAAAAGCCAGTAATCCCGATACGTTCGGAATCGACCGTACCTGTCATTTGCGTCAGAAAGTTGAGCG
Organism: Sphingomonadales bacterium; assembly: GCA_016707885.1. Lineage (GTDB taxonomy): Bacteria > Pseudomonadota > Alphaproteobacteria > Sphingomonadales > Sphingomonadaceae > Sphingorhabdus_B. The sequence goes on along the minus strand of JADJGU010000003.1, from coordinate 320,312 downwards.
ATGCAAAGGCATCCGGCAGCGTTTCGATTACGCTTTTTGGCCGACCGCCTGCACTCTGCACACCACGTGCTGCCCAAAGATCGACCTCCAATGTGACATACCCTGCATGATTGAGTGCGTTTGCATAGTGGCCACCGCGACTATCGACTCCACCTGAACCGTGGATGATTACAACCGCCGGCCGCTTTCCTTCAAAACCGTAAGGAACATGAAGAACGGCCCCTAGGCTCCATTCCTTACCTGAATCGGAAACAGGGATCGAAACAAATGATGATTTTGCGAGTAATCTTTCGGAATCGTCGCGTGCATAGCTAGTGGTTGACGACCTGTCTTTTGCAATTACCATGCTTGGAATCAAACCGCAAACAAGAGCGATCGCTGTCACCCATCGTGCACCCGATATCGGATAGTTTTTCATAGTCCTGTCCCCAGCTAAAATGGTTCCCGAATCACCCACAGCTTTTTTGAAATTTTAGAGAATTGCCCGAAGGGTGGAGTAAATTTCGCCATTCCGGCAACTTCAAACTAACTCAAAACTGAGTGCGAACTCCAATAGTAAAATACCGATTGTCTAGATCGTAAAGATTCGGAACCGTCGGGAAAGCAAGGTTCGCAGCGAACCGGTTCGGTAGGAACGGGGGCCGTTTGTTGAACAAATTGTTCACAGTGAAAAACATTTCAAACTTTGTGTCCGTGTTTGCTCCGATTTTCGCTGTCGCCGTAACATCTGTATAGAGAATCTTGCCAATATGAGGTTCTGTAAAAATCTGTCCAGGAACAAAAGGCAACTGATTATACCCACCGATAAAGCGCTCGTTCAGAGCCAAACCGAACGCGTCGCTGTCATATTTAATCGTAAAATTTCCGCGCCATTTCGGCAACGCAGTGTTATTCGCAGCATTAAAAAAACCGGCACTTTGCGTGCGCGTGGTACCAATCGTGTCGATGAAATCGAGCATTCGTGTCGCCAGCAGCCGAATGCTCAACGTACCGTCTCCAACGGGCCGAGCATATGAAAAATCAAAGTCGATCCCGCGCACTTTGCGCGCGTTCAGGTTGATCTGCTGCAGGACAATTTGTTGGATCACATTTGTAACAGGATCTCGCGTTATGAGTGCACATTGCGCCGCAATGCCGCGTTGGCAACCATCGATCGTCCCCTGCGCGGTCGTAGCGGCCAGTGCACCGGTCAGCTTGATGTCATAATAGTCAATCGAACCGGAAAATCCGGGAAGCCATGACGGTGAGAAGACGGCACCGGCCGTCCAAGTATTAGCAGTTTCTGGAACGAGACCGGGATTTCCTTGCGTTCTCGTTACGGCAATCACGTTGTTCTGGCCCAATACCGGATCAACCAGTCCAGGCGTGAATGCGTTGACGGGCCCCGCGAACAATTCAAATAGATTTGGAGCGCGAATATCGCGTGACCGAGTAGCACGGAAACGCAGCCCATCCAATGGTTCATAGGAAACGCCTAGTTTCCATGTCGAAACTCCGCCGCTGTTCTTGTAATCAGTATAGCGATAGGCACCGTTTAACTCGAGTGATTTGCCAATTGGGGAATCCTTAAAAACAGGAGCGATCAATTCAACAAAACCTTCTTTCACATCATCACTTGCATTGGCCTCGCCGAAATTACCTTGGTTCCACCCACCAAAGCGGCACAGTGCCAACGTCGGGCAAAAGGCTCCGGGTATTCCGCGAACGCCAGTCCCAGCAATCTGGCCCAATGCAACGGCGTTCGATTTTTCGACCAGCGACCGCTGGCGGTATTCGCCGCCAAGAGCAAATGCCATATCTCCGCCTGGAAGCGCAAACAGCGCTCCCTGAAGTTCAGCAGCAAAGACGTCCTGTGTATTTTTCACATCTTGCCGACTGGTGCCGAGAAAGTAGCTCTTCGCCGCTTCGGAAGGTGCCCCGACTCCGAACAAGTTGACGGGCACGCATCCCGGGAAAAGGCCCGGATTGGTTAAGGTTACATTACAGACGATGTTGCCAGACACGGGATCGACTACAGCATCTGCTGATGCATAAATCTTTGCAAGATCGGACACATTGCGAACTTCGCCTCGCAAAGTGGTTTCACCGTGTCCATATGACAGATTCCATGTCATCGACGCACCGATTTTTCCTTCCAATCCAGCGTTCACATCCCATGTCTTATTGACATAGTCGATCGTGATTGCACCGAAATCACGGTTAAATCGACCCAGGCGAAACGACGTTTGGCCAGCAGCATCCATTGCGGCGGCCGTTGCGACGGGCAAATAGGCATTGTTGCGAAAGATTGTGAATGCGGCGGCACCCGAGCGATTGTCAGACAGGATGCGCATATTATTGTGCGACCGGGCAGCGTTAAGACGCACATAGCCGGTTAGAACGTCCGAGAAGTCATAACTTGCAGCGAAAAACCCCTTGTCGGTTTCCAGCAGCCCGGCGGGCTGCATCATATTGTTCTGGTGACCGTCGCCTCCAAATGTGAAGCCCGGCGACCCGGGAACCTGCGTCCCAAGCACGAACGGCCGAGTCGAGCCGCCGGGCTGAAATACAAGCCCGGCTAGCGGTGCCGCTGCATTCGGCAGGGGTACATTGCCGACAAAAGGATTGACAATTACACCACCGTCAGTTGCAGTGATCAGAAAGACGTTTTCCTGATTAGTGAATGGCGTCGCGGCACTGCCATTCCCACCCAAGAATCCGCCGCGCCGCGAGTCCGGGCGATCTGCCAACGAAGGAATCCCGTTGACCTTAAAATGTTCGAGGCTAGCTACAAAATGTCCCCGATCACCAGCAAAACCAGAGCCCGCAGCTATGCCCAGCTTGATCGATTGATCATCGGCATAGTTTGAAACACCCGCTTGGGCAGTTGCGCGAACGCCTTTGAATTTTCTGTCGGTTATATAGTTGATAACCCCCGAGACTGCGTCCGACCCATAGGTAGCCGATGCCCCGCCTGTCACAACATCAACACGCTGTACAAGCAACTCAGGCAACAAGTTCACATCGACGTCACCTGTTTCCCGCGTTGGCGTGATTCGCCGACCATCCAGCAATATAAGGTTTCTGGTGGAGCCGAGTGCGCGAAGGTTCAGAAAATTTCCGAGTGATCCCGGCGCACAGCAGAATGTGCGCGACGAAGATCCATTAAATTGCGGGAGCTTAACCAAGCCGTCAGCGATTGTTTGTGGCGAGGACTCGAGCAGGGCCGCAGTCGTAACGGCCGTAACCGGCGTGGGCTGGTCATAGCCATCGCTCTTAATGCGCGATCCGGTCACTACAATTTCACCGGACCCCGCCCCTTCCTCCGAGTCTGCAGTCGATTCCTGCGCCATCCCCAGCGAAGGCAACATTGCGATCGAAAGCGCCGAAATTGAAGTCATGATCGGCTTTGAAAACGATTTTTTACGCTCATTGAATGTTTTTTGCATTTCAACCCTCCCCATTTGACAAGCCAGCTTGGAGCGGAACACGGGGTTCTTTCGGTCCAAAAAGTATCATCTGGAACCAGATTACACGACCGATCAAAGTTTGCAAGAATTTTATCACTTATGCTCGATTATGATGTTTTGTAGATGGTCTGCGTTTGGCATGAAAATGTCTGTTTTGCGTCATTTTTGTCCCAATTATCCGATGAAATGCGCATCATTTTTGAAAGGCGCTCTCTTTAGATCAATGAGATAAGCTTGCACAGCACGGCATCGTTATCTACAATCAATGATATATAATCATAATTGTGCATCGAGAGAGGGAACATATGAACCAAAATCGCAGTTCGCCGAGAGAATTAACGTCTTTTGCTAGCATCGGGTGGGCTACTGGCGAGCTGGGGATAGCTGCTTATGTCGGCATCACCATGTCGTTCATGCTTTTTTATTCCACTGAAGCACTTGGAATCTCTCCATTTTGGGCAGGAATCGCGTTACTGATCCCGCGGCTGTGGGATGCATTCATCGATCCATTTGTCGGCGCAATTTCGGATAGGACGCAAAGTCGCATGGGCCGGCGCAGGCCCTATCTATTGTTTGGTGCTCTCACATTCGGGATCGCATTTGCTCTGATTTTTCGCGCGCCGGCAGATGCGAGCGAGTTAGAGAAAATCCTCTACGTCACTATACTGTATCTGATCACCAGCACTGCGTTCACATTTTATGACGTTCCTTATTCCTCGATGGCCGCTGAAATGACCACTGAGTATCGTGAACGAACAAGACTGACCGGCTATAAAATGATGGCCGCCCGTCTAGGCATTCTTATTACCATCCTGGTCGCACCTGGAATATTCACAACGCCGGAAGGGCCCGTCGTCGGGTTTGCCCGGTTGGGGATGGTATTTGGTACTTTCATGGTTCTGACGGGCATCGTCGCATTCATCACCACCAAAGATGCCCCGCAGATCACTCGCAAGGTCGAGAGAGTTGGCGTCAAGGCGGAGTATAAGGCCTTGATGGCCAATCAGCCCTTGAAGATATTATGGTATGCCTTCTTGGCTCAAAATTTGGCAATTGGGGCGACAGCAACGACGCTGATCTATTATGTGGTTTTTGTATTGAAACTTCCACCAGTTATGGTCGGAACTTTTGCGACCACAGGTGCCGTGGCAGCAACAATAGCCACTCCTGCATGGGTGTGGATTTCAAGGCGGTACGGCAAGCGCGAAGCCTATATTGGTGCCTTGGTCGGCGCGTCACTACTCAGCCTGCCAGCATTGTTTCTATCGCCGACCACTGCTTGGCTGCTCTTCCCGATCCTGGGACTGGCCGGCATGTTTGATGCAGGCAATCAGTTGATGCCGAACGCGATGGTAGCAGACACCATCGAGTATGACGAGTTGTCTACCGGGCAACGCCGCGAGGGCGCTATTTTTGGAACTTGGGCTTTTTGCCGAAAACTTGGCATGGCAGGAGGGGCTTTCTTCGTGTCCATGTTCTTAGGTTTTTTTGGATTTCAGGGCGGCGGAGCGCCCGACGCCCAGACGAGCGAGGCGGTATCGGGCATCCGGCTCGCTTACTCCTTGGTCCCTTTCACATTATGGGGCGTAGCGCTGTTAATCATTCCGCGATATTTTCTGACTGAAGAGCGCTTCAATGCCATTAAGGCTGAAATAGCCGAACGCAGCTCTGACTAAGCCGATAACTTGAATTTTGCCACGCGACGCCCATCAGTTTCTTCGTCGGTGACTAAGTTTATCGCAGTCGATGGTGGCGCAAATTCAAGCAAGGCTGGATAAGCTAGAGTTGCGCAAATATATCCTGCCTCCCTTATCCATTCAATGGTGATGAGGCCGTGTCCGGTGGGAACGACTCCCGTTGCCCAGTCAATCTTTCTACCCGCCGGTCGGGCGGTAAAACGCGTATAGCCGTCGGCCAGAGGAGTAATGCCGAGAACATGTTTCGAAAGTTGGTAGACTGGCGTTGCAGAGAAGCCATGGCAAAGACTGGCAACTGGTGTAAAGCTCTCCCACAGCGTCGTAGCACCTGCGTCTAGCATCGGGCCATAGCCGTTAGCCAGCTCTTCTAACACCCAATCTACTCCGCCTGCTTCTGCAATGGCATCATAGACAAAGTGCCCGAAAAAGCTGTTCGCGCGCACAATCTGCTGAACTTCGTCAAACGGCCCAGCATCGACCATGATCGGCGGCGCGTTAGTCAGATTCAAGCGGGAACTATCGGTGATCGCCTTAAGTATTGCCGCTCGCCTTTCATCGGGTGCAATTCCAAATAGCAGGGCAAGGGCATTTCCATGCTGAGAGACGCGTGCCGCTTGCTGGCCGGTTTCAGGGTCGACCGAATCGACATATAATGTCTTGCTTGGGTCCCAATGACGGCGGTTCAGCTCTTCAGCAACAGCAGCAGCACGGGCCTTCCATCGAAGGGCAAGGCGCGGTCTTTGACTGAACTCAGCCAAACGCGCTGCCGACTGCAATGCACCACAATAGAGCGCATTAAAGGGCATCGACCAGCCTCGCCGGTCAACATCTGCCCATTCTATAAAATGCCATTCGGGAATATCGCGGACCAATATCCCGCCTTGCGCCATCCGCTCAAACCAGCCAAGCGACCGCTCGATTTCAGGCATCAGCCGCTCGATCAACGGCAAATCCAATGACGTCTCGAAATAACGATCCACTCCGATAATCCACAGAAGCGTGTAATCTGGTATCGTGATCGCAGTGGTCGGTATATCGCCCGGAGATACCATTCGGGCCAGACCATCGGCACGCTGGCCTTCCGCAACCTGAACAAGAAACTGCCGCTGGAGCGGCCATGAACTGGGTCCGAATGCTCGCGCTGCCATATCAAACATCACGACACCATCGCCCAACCATTGTCGCGATTCGCGCCCTGGGCAATCCACCCATCCATCTTGCGCGCACATCTGTACGGTATGCGCCCCCACATTCCAAAGGCGCGTCAGGACTGGATCGGAACAAGCGAAATTGCCTTCAGGTTTGAAGGGTTGGCCTGTTGCAATCAGACCAAGTTCATGGACGATAACCCCAACCGGCGCATCGCGAACCACTAGTTGGAGAGCGCGCACGCCGGTGGCGACAAATTTTTCGAAGCGCTGACGCCCTGGGCGACAGATATAACGAAAAACATGCGCGACCCACATCCGCTCGTCGCTGCGCAAGCCGTCACCAGTTAATCCTTTACCGAACTCTCCCGGCAGTGACTCGGCAACTGCAACTTCGATAATTTCGCCGCCCTGAGCATCAATTTCCAGAAATGGATAGCCGACACGATACGGATGGAATTCATACATCAGCACTGTATCGGAGTTCTCGTCGGTACGAATGTGCGCCGCGCCGCCGGGCAGGCAAAGGCTGGCGGCGCCAGTAACGCATGAGCCGTCAGCTAGGTCCGTAATCTCTTCATCAAACAGGCGTTGTTTAACGGGTAGATCAGGCCGTGGAATGGCAGACTTGGCCCATAAAAAGTGCGCTGGCCACACTTGTTCTTCTTCAAGCTGCGCGGTTTCCGATTTTACTAACACAGGAAAAGGGCGGGCTGTCATCCATCCACGGGCTGCAACCTCTGCCGAAGGAGTTGCTTCCATGACCTGTGCGTAGGGCCAGTCGCCATCGTCAAAATCGGGATGAATCCAAAGCGGATCCAACTGCCGACCATCAACGTCTTCAAGAAAGTCCTGACCCCAGCTTAGCGACTGGCGTATCACGTTTCCATGCGGAGGATCTCTACTATCCGCCAGTTCACGTCCGCTTCAAACAGCAGTGTTTCAGGCTGTTCCGCACGCGTCGCGCGCAGCATTAGGCCGCCATCGCCAAAACTGGGCTGCCATGCCCCCTTAACCGTCTCATACCAGGCAAGGTCACGCCCCGGCACATGAATGAGCACGGCGATGACATGACGACCAACCACAAACTCTGCCCCTAAACGATAGCAGTCGGTGCGTTGATAAGCTGGATTGGAGCGAACTGGACCCTGTCCAAGCCGCACCCCATCCAGCCACAGCCGATATTGCCCATCAACCGTTATGTTAATCTCAACTTCGCCGGCATTTGGCGACACGTCAACCACGCCTCGCGCAAGTATCCAGCGATTTTCACCTTCATCTGTGCGACGCGCAGGTTTACCGTGGATCGAGACAAACATCGCCTGATGATCGATCGGCTGATCACCAAGCCAAATGAATTGTGGTGACGTTATCGTCATGCCTGTTCGCTCCTGTTTCCGAGAAATGGCAGTAAAGCATCGGAGAGTTCGGCCAAAGCCCGGCGCGCGAGCGGAGAAACCCTAAAATAATGCGTAAAACCGTGCATTCCGCCTTCGTAGAGCTTAAGTGTTGTCGGCACGCCGACCAGCTTCAACTTGTTCACGAGATCAACACTTTCATCGGACAATATATCCAACTCGGCCGCTACGATCCACGCTGGCGGCATTCCTGCCAGATCAGCCTCCAATGGAACCGCGTGCGGGTGCGTGCGATCCTCGCCAAGATAAAGTGACCAGAACAACTCCATCGCAACAGTCGGAAGTCCGAAACGACCATCGCCGTAACAAGCGCGCGACGAATATTCGCCATTGCCACCGCTGTAAGCGCCGAAAAGCAACGCCATCATGCCAGGGATCGGACCATGATTGTCCCGAACACGCAGGGCCGTGCCAAGCGCGATATTGGCTCCGGCAGAACTACCCCCTACTGCGACACACGATGGGTCAATGTTTAATTCTGCATAGTTGATTTCGATCCAGCGTAGCACGGCTTCGCCATCTTCGACAGCAGCGGGAAACCTGTGCTCTGGGGCCAGTCGGTAATCTACCGACAATATCTTGAAACCGCCGCGCGCAGCGATGTGCCGCAACGCGCCGTCCTCCAAATCAAGATCACCGATAATCCAACCGCCCCCATGAAAATAAACCAGAATACCAACGCATTGATCAGGGTTGGGATCATAGAGCCGAACGCCAATTCCCCCCATTTCTGACGGAATTATGAAATCGCGCACCAATGCAAGTGCAGGCGCCCCTTCATTCCAGCAGTTGAGTTCTGCGGAGGCACGTTGACGCATCAGTTTGGGATCAAGCTCGGACAACCCAGGCCGCAAAACGTTTCGCGCCCGTTGATCCAACATGATCGCGCGCAACTCATGTTCCATAAGATGGTCATCCCCGGTCAAATCGCTGGGTTTAGTCATATCGCATTCCTCTCAATTTAGCGTGGACATTGGCAGCATATTAAGTCAATATCAACCAACTTCACTCACCGCGCATCGCATTTTACGCAGCATATTTGGCATTTGGAGAAACACTATCCGCACTCGAAAGCTTCCTCACACCGATGTTGAGGTGTCTTGCCTGGGCTTTGGACTATCTGGATTGCCGTCATGGTCTCCGGGACCAATTAGAAACGAAGATGTCGACGCCGTTGAACGTCTCATGCGCAGTGCGTTTGAGACAGGAATTACGCTGTTTGACACAGCAAGTCCTTATGCTCTTGGTCGATCAGAGAGCGTAATGGGCCGTGTCTTCAAACAAGCGCCGGAACTACGAGCAAAATCGCTTGTTCAGACGAAATGCGGGCAGATCATTTGCGACGACGACGGAAATCCCGTTCCTCCTCGAATTGATCTGAGCAGAAATGAAATTATTTCATCAGCCGAACGCAGCCTGCGAAGGTTATGCATCGACCGTTTGGACATCCTTTTACTACACCAACCGACACCATTGATGCAAGCCGACGAGATCGCAGAAGCCTTCGCAGAGCTGAGCCGAAGCGGCAAAGTAAGGCATTTTGGTCTCAGCAATTTCACAGCTAACCAATCTACGATGATCCAGCGCGTCACAGAACAGCGCCTTGTCATTAACCAGGTCCAGATCAGCCTTTTCAACCCGCGTCATATTCTGGATGGCATGGGAGCCACACTAAGCATTCTCGAACATCTCGACTTGGTCCACCAAAGGCTTATCGACGCTGCTCCCGAGTGGAGTAGTGTGAGACGCTGGATGCCGCCTGCTGAAGGGCTGCTTGATTATTGTCAGTCCGAAGGGATTCTCATTCAGGCTTGGTCGCCGTTACGCCACAGGCTTCCAGGCGCCTATCAGCCGCTGAAAAACTTCGGAGCGCTCGATTCAGCCATTGAACATATTGCCCGTGAACTCGGGAGCACACCTTCGGCCGTGGCGCTGGCGTGGTTACTCAAGCATCCGGCCGGCATTGTTCCCATCATGTCCACTTCAAATGCGGACCATCTAATTGAGAATGCCAAAGCAGTTGACATAACGCTCACCGATCAGGACTGGTACTCACTAATTCGCGAGTCCGTCCGGGCGATCGAAAAGGAATGATAGATGAGAACGCTAGCAAGATATCTGGCAAGGTTCGGCTTTTTTGCAATGGCCTCCTGCGCGGTCTTAGAAGAGCCTGTTTATCTGGGGGCAAGTAATTTGCCCTTTTCCGAGGCGGTGCGGGTCGGCGACATGTTCTATCTGTCGGGACAAATTGGCACTGACCCCACGCTTGGAGTCAATGGCTCAGGCGGCATCGAGGAACAGACACGACGCGTAATGGATAGGATCGGAGCAACGCTGGATAAACAGGGTCTCAACCATTCGCACATTGTAAAATGCACCGTCATGCTGATTGACATGGCTGATTGGCCTGCCTTCAACAAAGTCTATGTCACATATTTTCAGCCCGGAAAACTCCCCGCCCGCAGCGCCTTTGCAGCAGCGGAACTTGCAATGGGAAGCAAGTTAGAGGTCGAATGCTGGGCACATATTCCCTCAACGCAGAAGTAATCTTGGTCACTTGGCAATTCGTTCAGGCGTGAAGCCTCATTTCTTACCGGCTTCCACAGCGCCAAAAATCCGCAGGAAGTTACCTCCGATGACTTTGACGACATCGGAGGGTGGAACTTTCGACTGCAGAAGCCGTGCTACATAGTGTGGCAAATAATGATAGTCGTCGAACACGGGTTTATAGTTCGCATCGATATCGCTACCGAAACAAACATGATCTGTTCCAACCATTGACATCAATTCTTTGGTTCGTGTGACAAATCCGTCGAGAGAACTGATACCAAGGCCTGCGGGCCAAGCACCCAAAACCCTCCGCCTTGATTTGCCACCATCCTACCAAGGTCAAGGGAAATGAATCGGGGGTGACGAAAATGCTCTGAATTTATGTGCACATGCGACGCCATCACCGGATGCCTTGTGCTCTTTAGAATCCCTTTGGCAGTTTGATCTGACGCATGCGCAACATCAATCAGCATTCCTGCATCATTGCATGCTGCAACGACAGCCTCTCCCTGCGCGGTCAAACCAATATTGCGCGGTTTGCCTGTTGTGATATCCCCTAGTTCATTGTTTCTATAATGGAGCAATGCGATTGATCGCAGACCGTCGGCATAAGCCTGGGCTACGCGCTCTGGTTTGCCCTCAAGAAAATCTCCGCCTTCCATTGTCCAGAAAGCGCCCACGTCGCCGCTTGCATGGACAGTAGCGAAATCGGCTGTTTTAAGGATTTGCTTCACAAGCCCTCGTTCGACCAGCGCTTTCATATTGCCGATCTGGCGCTGATAGCTTGCCCACGCTTCTCCACGTTCGAAATCACGAACATTTGTCGGGGTGCCGCCGACGAGATCAAGCACCTGGAAATCGGAGACGCCGGCAAAAGCGACCGCTGACATGCCGCCTTCACGCATCGCTTGCACCGGCCTGTCCTCCCCTCCAGCGAGCAACCATTTCATCAACTCAAGCTTGACCGGAAGATTTTCTGCACCAACGGCGAAAGTTCGGCCAGGATGGGCGTGAGCATCAATTGCCTGATGTTCCCGCAAAAACAGCCTCGCCTCGTCAAGCTCCGTCGACGATATTTTGAAACCTAGCGGTATATTTTTTTTGCGCGTCAGCCAATGGCCGCCTGCGCCTACCGCTACTAACGTCCCCGCGCCGATAAGCAGCGCTCGCCGTCCAAGTTTTCCCAACTATCATCTCCCGCGATTTGAGAATGATTAAGCGGAAAACGCTACAATTTCAATCATTTTCAACAGCATCCAATCCCGCAATGTCACAATCACGCAATAATCACACGGACTCCCGCATTCTCCAGTTCGCGGACCTGTCCAGGATCGATCCTGTCATCGGTTACAATTATGTCGATTTCGTCGAGCGCGCAGACAACATGCCCTGAAGGCGCCTTGAACTTGTCAGCATCGGCCATAACAATAATTTCCTCAGCCCGGTCAATCAACCGCCTCTCTACTGCGACCAACACCGGATCCGCTTGCATCAAGCCCGCTGGTCCAAGCGCCGCCGCGCCCATGAACAGCTTGGGAGCGTGAAAACGCGGCATTCCTTCTTCGCCGAAAACCGACAATATGATCGACTGTTCGGGGAAAACTGCACCGGAAGGTATCAAAACCCTAGTTCCAGCCTGATTGATCAGCGCCGAAACAATATGCAGCGAATTGGTAAGGACAGAAAGGTTCAGCCCCGCGAGATGCGGACACATTTGCAGTGTTGTCGACCCGCCGTCAATCATAACGCCTTCGCCGGCAATACACAGCGCCGATGCTGTCCGGCCTATGGCTTCCTTTTGCCTGCGATTCAAACCGATATTTTCGTGAAATGGCACGCCGGCTAGGTGAAATCCAGGAGTCAGTGCATTGCCTGTTCCCGCCACTTCGGGGAGTCTTGCGCCTCCACGCACGCGTTCAATTTTTCCTGTTAAAGCAATGCGTTCCAAGTCTCTTCTTATCGTCGCTGGAGACCCTTCAATTGCCTTTTCAAGATGCTTGAAAGACGCAAACCCACGTTCGGCGATTATGGCTATTATCAGGGATTCACGTTCTGAAGCATGCATAAGGTACATAATGGCTTGGAACGACTGATAATTCAATCAAAATCAATCAAGCATCATATCGTTAGTGATCCCGAACGCTCTTTTGAATGCTTGAATCATTGCCCTGTAGAACCATTGGCTCACGACGGCATTCGGTGCAATAACATCAAAGCCATGAAAAACGCCGGGAACGAGTATCAATTCCGCCGTCACCCCAGCCTGATTCATTCGCTGGGCGTAGCTTATGCCCTCATCGACAAACAGGTCGAGTGTACCAACCCCGATAAAAGCCGGGGGCAAATCTGAGAAATCGTCAAGCCGCGCAGGAACAGCCTGTTTCGGCACATTATCGGTGCCTGGCACTTGACCCAGAAAGGCCTCCCAGCCAAACCTGTTGTTATCGGCGGTCCAAATTAGTCCGCCGACATGATATGGCAATTGCCGGGTTGAGCCCGATCGGTCGTCAAGCATGGGGTAAATCAGACATTGATGAACCAGCGGAACTTCGCCCCTGTCACGCGCCATGATCGCGAGTAACGCCGCGTGGCCTCCACCCGCACTGTCTCCCATGACGGCAATTCGCCGAGCATCAACGCCGAGCGCTTCCGCATTGGAATAAAGCCATTTAAGTGCGGCATAATTATCCTCAATTGAATCCTTCCAACGCGCTTCTGGTGCCAGTCGGTAGTCCACCGTCACGATCACACTGTCTAGATCCAAAGCCAGTTGCTGCAACATGCCCAATGCGTCGCTCGCTTTCCCAGCAACGAAGCCGCCGCCGTGCATGTGAAGAATTGCTGGTCGGTTCTGCCCCGCCTTTGCATTGATGGTATAAATTGAGGTGTGATGATCCTGCGCCTCGTCACTGATTAGGCGCTGTTCGACAGGTACCACGTCTACGAGCGGACGGCGAAACGGAAGGTCACGATTACGCAATTCCGACAATGAGGCGTTGGTAAGCGGCGGTGCATCGCGTGTGAAATCCTCGATCTGGCCCGACATTGCCCGAAATTCCGGGTGGACCATCGATAACGGAATATGCTGTCGTCTTTTAGTCATTGGTTCATCTATGCAAAATGCACGAACCAGCCTGCAACGGCGCTGTCAGCGCCGATAATGTTAGCGAACCTCACCAATATCATATGGCGACAGTTATTCTTCACCATCGTCGCTTTCGTCATGAACATTCTTCTCCGAATTCGGCCAGATTGGACCGGTTTACCTGCGAAATTGCTGTGGTACCTGTCAGCGCCATTGCCACGCGCATTTCCGCCTCGATCAGTTGTAGCATGTGCGCGACGCCGGCTTGCCCAGCCGCGCCAAGGGCATATGCCCATGCGCGGCCCAGAAGGACGCCTTTGGCGCCTAAAGCCATCATCCGAACCACATCCAGTCCCGACCGGATGCCGCCATCGGCGAGCACAGTAATCTGATCGCCCACGGCATCTGCAATAGGCGGTAGCGCACAGGCGGTTGATAACACGCCATCAAGCTGCCGCCCGCCGTGGTTAGATACGACTATACCATCTGCGCCCAGCTTTACCGTTTCGCGCGCATCCTCAGGGTCGAGCAGCCCCTTGATGATCAGGGGGCCCTTCCATTCGGAACGGATGAAATCAATATCCTTCCCGCTGATCGCTGGATCGAAATTATTCCTCATCCAAGCGAAGAAATCCTCGATCCCGGTCCGCCCGTTCAGCACCGGTGAAACATTGCCCAGCGCGTGCGGGCGACCCATGATACCGACGTCCCACGCCCAGTGCGGATGCATCGCGCCCTGCCACGCCCGCCGTATCGCGCCCGGCATCCCCGACGATCCGGCAAGGCCTGTGCGATAGTCGCGGTAGCGGCTACCCGGTACCGGCATGTCGACGGTGAAGACAAGCGCCGAACATTTCGCTTCCAGGGCTTGTGCAAGGAGATCACGCATGAAGGCGCGGTCACGGATCATGTAGAGTTGGAACCAGATGGGCTTTTGCGTTGCGGCGCACACTTCACCCAGCGGACAAGCCGAAACCGTGGACAGGATGAACGGAACGCCTGCACCCTCCGCCGCGCGCGCAGCCTGCACTTCACCGCGCCTTGCGTTCATCCCAGCTAGTCCGATCGGAGCTAACGCCAGTGGAAGCGCCAGCTTCTGCCCGAACAACTCTGTGGAAAGGTCGATTGATGACACGTCGCGCAACACTCTCTGGCGTAAAGCGACCCTTTCCAGATCGGCGATATTTCGCCTGAGCGTCACCTCCGCGTAGGAGCCACCATCGATGTATTCGAACAGGAAGGGTGGCAGTCGACGTTGCGCGCGTTCACGATAGTCCATGATTGAAGCTGCGGTCATACCGCAAGCCTTATCCATTGAGCGGCATAGTTCGTAAGATCTTCAGTGAGCGGCTCGACCCGTTTGAGTTTGCCCGAGGGACGGATCGACGGATCGATCAGTCGCAGCGCGCCGAGCGACACGTCATTATGCGCATTTGAGGTGTACACCCGCGTTCCGCGCCGCAGCGATGCGAGTGCGCGAACGAACACTTCTGCCTCAGAAAAGCGGCCTTCGACTAGCAATATATTTTCCGCGCCAATCAAATCGAGGGAGACATTGGCGACCAGTGCAGCGTAAAGGCAGGCTGCGGCACGACGTTGGACCCAGTCCGCTGGCTCGGCAACCCAATGGCCACAGCCATTTGGGAAAGGACCGCAATCCGGCACCAGCGTGGGCAGCAGCATCGAGCCAGCTTTTAGCACCGCAGCGACTGCGGCAAGAAGTGCAGGCTGATCGGGAACAATATCGACACGACGAGTATCGATGCAAATCACTTCCTCAATCTCGCGCCCGCCCATGAAACGTGCCGATGGCACCGCTGCGCCATGGGCATCAACATTGACAAGGCAGTCGCGGGCTTCGGCCAAATTGCGCAAGTCAAATGGCACTTTTGGACAGCGCATGCCGATGAACCAAGTGCCGGTTGAAAAGACTGTCACCTCCTCCTGCTCGATTTCAACAAAGCCGCGCGCAGCAAGCAGGGCAGCGTTGCTGTCATGGATGCCGCAATGGACGTCTACCGTGTCGCCAAACCCGAATTCAGGTTTCAGTTTGCCGACAACATCGCCAGCCTTTGCCATCGGGGCAAATCTGTTAGCCCAGCCACGGGACCTTGCGAGGTCGGAAAAATCTCCCGCCGCTGGATTCCACAGGTCCGAATGGCAACCCAGGCTGGTCACTTCGGAGGTTGCGACCCCACTTAAAAACCAGCTCCAATATTGTGCCCATGGAACGAGCGCAACGCCATCCAATGCACCGGGTGTGACCGTTTCGATCCAGTGTAACTGGCTGCCGATATTCAGGCCAAGCGGCAGGGCAGGTGAACCGGTATCTCCAAAGGTATCACGTTTAAGCCGATAGTCCGTCATCACAGCTTCGGGAATCGGTTGCTCATAGTCCAAGGGTGCAAAAGCTAGTTCGCTATTCCGAATAGCTGCAACGCCCGCGCCGTGTCCGACTGGAATGATCGCACGAACGGGACCTTTGGAGGCATAGTTTTGCAGAGTTTCCCTGACCCATGCGCCTATACCTCCAGCATCGAGCCTAACCAGTCCGTCCACCTCATAGCGCGCATTGGGCCGTATTACCTTGTCAAGCAACACGCCATTTGCGGACCAACGACTGAGCTTGCTTAGTGTCTTGCCGACATCAAGGACCAAAATAGCGGCAGATGAAGGCAAGTGACTCTCCGATGACCAAATATGATTGCTTATAGTTATTTGTGATTGAAATTAGCTCAAGTGGCTGCTATTGGCAAGGCTTGTTTCTAATCGAACTATGGATATCATGAACGCGCAATCGCCCATCGCCACCAAATCCGCTACGTGCTTTGCCGTTACGACAGGCAGGTGGGTCGACGCCGAGGCATCCGGCAAAACGCCTGCCGAATTATTGCTCTATCGTTCAAACCTGCTGGGCAGCGACCTCACCGTAACAAATTTCGGCGGCGGCAACACCTCGGCCAAGCTGACCGAAATCGATCCGCTAACCGGCGAGGCGGTCGAAGTGCTCTGGGTGAAGGGGTCGGGCGGTGATATCGGGTCGATGAAGCTGGATGGCTTTTCCACGCTTTACCAAGCGAAGTTGCTGGGACTTGAAGCGCATTATTCCGGACCGGATGACGACGACAAAATGGTCGGCTATTTGCCGCACTGCACCTTTAATCTGAATACCCGCGCAGCCTCAATCGACACGCCGCTGCATTCGCTGCTGCCGTTCGCGCATGTCGACCATGTCCACCCCGATACGATTATTGCGTTGGCGGCGTCATCCGGTGGCGAAGCAGCGACGGAGGAAATCTGGGGCGGCAGAATTGGCTGGTTGCCATGGAAGCGGCCGGGTTACACATTAGGCGTTCAACTGCGCGATTACGTCCGCGCCCATCCGGAGGTCGAGGGCGTCATGCTGGCGGGTCATGGCATAATCTGCTGGGCCGATACCGCCAAGTCTTGCTACGAACATACCGTCGAGCTGATTGCTGATGCAGCGCGCTACCTGAACCGGGCTCTCGATGATAAACCTGCCTTTGGTGGCCAGATTGTGGCACCACGACTGGATCGGGCAGCGATTGCAGCTGCGGTGATGCCGAGGCTTCGTGGTCTGATGACTGGGACACGCAGTAAGGTCGGACATTATTCTGACGACGCAGAGGCGTTGGAATTTACCGGCTCTGCCGATTTTGCTCGGCTCGCGGCCATTGGCACATCCTGCCCCGATCATTTCCTTCGAACCAAGATCGCGCCGCTGACACTCGACCCGCTGCGCCTCGACGACATGATCTATCTCGAAGCCGAAGTCGCGGCGTTCCGGGATCGCTATGCGGCATATTACCAACGCTGCAAACGCAGCAATTCGCCTGCAATGCGCGATGCCAATCCGATAGTTGTGCTGATCCCCGGCGTGGGGCGGATTACCTTTGCCGCCGACAAGACCACAGCAAGACTGGCAGGCGAGTTTTATGGCAATGCCATCAACGTGATGCGCGGGGCGGAGGCAATTGGCGACTATATTGGCCTTGACGAACAGGAAGCGTTCGACATCGAATATTGGCTGCTCGAACAAGCCAAGCTCCAGCGGATGCCAGCGCCCAAGCCGCTGGTCGGCAAGGTCGCTTTGGTAACCGGAGGTGCAGGTGGCATTGGTGCCGCGACCGCAGCACGCCTGATGGCCGATGGCGCGTGCGTGATGCTCGTGGACCGCGATGCCATAGCTCTGGAAGATGTGCGTGCAGGCTTTGCCAAGCAGTTTGGCAAAGACATGATACGCTCCGCCATGTGCGACGTGACCGACGAGACTCAGGTTCGGGCCGCGTTCGATTCATGTGCGCGCGAATTTGGCGGGTTGGACATCTTGGTCGCCAATGCCGGTATCGCTTCGTCGGCACCGATCGAGGAAACCACCGTCGAACTATGGCGAAAGAATTATGATGTGCTGGCGGAGGGTTATTTTCTAACTGCACGCTCAGCATTTCCGTTGATGAAGGCGATGAAAGATCAAGGCGGCGCTTCCATCGTGTTCATCGGTTCCAAGAACGGGATCGCGGCCGCAACCAATGCGAGCGCTTATGCATCGGCCAAAGCAGCATCGCTTCACTTGGCGCGCTGCCTCGCGCTCGAAGGGGCGCCATTTGGCATCCGCGTCAACACGGTCAATCCCGATGCAGTTATCAAGGGCAGCAAAATCTGGGACGGCGACTGGCGAAAGGAACGCGCAGGCGCGCATGGAATCGACGCCGGTGCGGAACTGGAAGAGCATTACCGCAGCCGATCAATGCTAAAACGGGATGTGTTGCCGGAAGACATTGCCGAAGCTGTGTATTTTCTCGCCTCGGACATGTCGGCCAAGTCGACTGGAAATATGATCAACGTTGACGCTGGCAATGCCCACGCGTTTGTGCGCTAAGGAAAGAGACATGACGACCAACCTGCCGCTTTCCGCCGATCAGATTGCGACCCTGAACGCACCTCAAATGGATGCGCTTGCCGACGATTATGGCAGCCTTGGCCGCAAGCTTTCTCGCGCTGGCATTGATATCGACGCAATCAAGGACAAGGTCGCAGCGTTCTCCGTCGCGGTGCCCAGTTGGGGTACAGGACGCGGCGGCACGCGTTTTGCAAAGTTCCCGATCGCAGGCGAACCGACGAATATCCACGAGAAGCTTGAGGATTGCGCCGTCGTCAACCAGTTGTCGACCTTGACCCCGCGCGTTAGCCCACATTTCCCGTGGGATAAGGTCAGCGATTATGCGGCTCTCAAACAAGAGGCCGAAAGTCTTGGCCTTGGCTTCGATGCGGTCAATTCCAACACTTTTCAGGATCAGCCCGGACAGGCACATAGCTATAACACCGGCTCGCTCGCCTCGACCTTGGAGGCCACGCGCCAACAGGCCATCGAACATAACATTGAATGTATCGAGATCGGGCAGCAAATCGGTTCGACCGACCTTACCGTCTGGGTTGGCGACGGTACCAATTTTCCTGGGCAACAGGATCTGGGCCGTTCGCTCGACCGCTATCTGGAAGCTGCGGCGCAAGTCTACGCGGCGCTACCCGAAGACTGGCGGATATTGCTGGAGCATAAGATGTTTGAGCCTGCGTTCTACTCTACCGTCATCAGCGATTGGGGGAGTTCGATACTTGCCGCGCAGGAGCTTGGACCCAAGGCAAAATGCCTCGTCGACCTCGGCCACCACGCACCGAACGTCAACATCGAGCAGATCGTCGCGCGCCTCCACCGTTTCGGTAAATTAGGCGGGTTCCATTTCAACGACAGCAAATATGGCGATGACGATCTCGACAGCGGCAGCATCAATCCGCACCAATTGTTCCTTGTGTTCAACGAACTCATCGAGGCCGAGCTGAACCCGCGGGATGGTTTCAACCCTGCTTACATGATCGACCAATCCCACAACGTTACCGATCCAATAGAGAGCATGATGTCCTCGGCTGAGGCCATCGCGAGTTGTTATGCCAAAGCGGTCCTAGTGGACCGCGAAGCACTAAACGCCGCACAGCAGGGCAATGACACGATGATGGCGTTTCAGGCCCTGCGCCGCGCTTATAATGTCGACGTTGCTCCGATTTTAGCAATGGTGCGGGTCGAAGCTGGCGGCGCTATTGACGTGCTGACGGCTTATCGGGCAAGCGGCTACCGTGTGCGCAAGGCGCAAGAACGAAAAGCTGTCGGATTGGGCGCAGGGATTGTCTAGAATCATTAACTTCGCGCTTGCCTTTGTAGATGGTCGCTGAAATTTTATATCATTTCGGACAATAGCCGCAATCATCTTGATTATGATAATTGGGCCTGAGCCCGAGCAAGATACTGCTCGTCGGCTGGTAACGAAGCTTTGCATAAGTCAAGATATTGCGCCGTTCTGACGAAATGCCATTATCCCAGCTCTAAATCGGGTCACCCCACGAGTGGGGGTAGCGGGTAAAAAGCTCGGAACCGAAAATTTTCCGGCACGCGATGATTCAGGAAACCGGGGCGTCGCTTCAGCAACGGGATCATTGATCGAAACGACGTACGAAGCGAATACAGTCAGACCGAGATTTCGCACGTTCGCTGAAAACCTTCATCTCCACGTTGCTTAAGCACCGCTTCAATCAGCACAACGATAGACGCAACAGTGCGATTTGGGCCGAACATCGCCAATAAGCGTTGCTTCTTCTCAAGTGCTTTCATAACGAAAGAATATCACAACCTAGACTGTCTGCAAGTTGCGGGGAGCTGTCTGTCTGCTATCGGGATCTGAAGCGTTAAAAGCGGACGTCGGTGTTAAGGCCGTTTGGTTGCGACACCAGTTTCCGCATAGCTTTGCAGCCAAGCTGGCGGCTCTTGTTCTCTGGAACCGTCGAAGGGAACACGGCGTTCCCGAGCCCAGCGGTAGCCCCACATCGGACCGAAACGTGTCGCAAAGACAGGAGGGGTTCGGTATGCAGCATCGGCTTGTGCCTGAGCGAGCGAGGTGAACCCAAAGCCTTCGGAACGAAATACAGCAAGCAGTCGGTCGAGCGTCGCGGCATTGATCCGGTTGCTGTGCAAAAGCATGATTGCAGGTGGCGCTCGCCCAAGCACATGCCTGTTCAATTCCTGATAGTAGCGAATTTGGGTGCGAGTATGATCTGTCCGTCGTCAGAACATTTGGCACTGATGGCTGCGTAAATTAACGGAGTATTGGCCTCATCAGTTGGGTTGATATTAGGCGGCGAGATAGGCCGGGCTGCAGCCTCATTGTTCGCACAAGAAGGAGCCAGTCTCATCCTTGCAGACCTGTCGCTCGAAGCAGCCGAAGCGACGGCCCATGCAATTTCGGATCAAAGCCAGCGGATCGTTAGTACTCAAGTAGACATTACCGATATCGAAAGTGTCGATGCGATGGTCGACTTGTGTGCACGCGAGTTCAACCGCTTGGATTGTGCATTTAACAATGCTGGAATCAATTTAGCTGCTGATGTGGAATGGGAACTCGAGGCTTTCGATCGCTCTATGACGGTGAATGCCAATGGCACCATGTACTGTATGACGGCTGAATCCAAACTTATGTTGGCAGCTGGCAAAGGCAGTATTGTAAACAACGCATCGGCTAACGGAATCGTCGGCTCTACCCGGCAACCAGGTTACTCGGCAAGCAAGCACGCCGTTGTCGGCTTGACCAAAACGGCAGCTATTCGCTGGGCCAAGCTCGGCATTCGCGTGAACGCAGTTTGCCCTTCATCGGTTCAGACCCCCATGACTGAACGATCCATGGCCTTGAGCCCCGAACTTCGCACGCATCTCATGTCGATGTCACCGATGGGGCGCTTGGCCACACCTGATGAAGTCGCTGAAGCGGCAATGTGGCTATGTTCGGATCGAGCAAGCTTCATAAACGGTGTCGCTTTGCCGGTAGATGGCGGGTTTACCGCTGGTTGAGACTGATTTTACCATTACTTGTCGTTTATGTAGTCAGATGTTGAAGATTTCGGATTTGGGGCGATCAAATCCCAATTAGGGAATATTGGAAAGGCTAAAGGCACTGCGACCTTTATCCTTGTTACATTGATGGATCGGGCGGCTCGTCACTGCGCAATGACATCTTCTGTAGTTTGCATCGGCGACTTACGCTAATGAGGCGACCGTCAAATCACCGGATGTACGATTGGCGGCTAACTGCGGTAGTGCCGTTAAAAGCGGACTGTCAGCACTGTCCGACCTTTCGGCCCTAACCCACGAGTTCTCGCAACCGCTGGTCCCACGCCTCAAGCGCTGATCTCTTTTCGGGCTCATATTTGTACCGGTTGTAGATACCTGCAACGCCAGCACGGGTGCCGCTGATATGGTTGAGCACAGCTTCGGTGACTTCGATTGGAATGCCCAATGCCTGGAGGTTTGTCGCGCCGGTTCGCCGGATATCATGAAGCCGCCACTCCGGGACAAAGATGGGTACTGACTCCCCTTCCCTTGTCTGCTGGCGCTGGGCCATGATCCGCTTCATCTCATGGTCCAGTGTTGTCTTGGCTTTGGAGAACCCCGACACGGCCGTCCGACCGGTCGTCGTGAACACCAGCCCTTGCATCTTTGGACCGAGCGCCTTCAGTTGATCGATCGCCAGCTCGGTCAATGGTACGATATGCGCTTCCCCATTCTTCGCACGCTCGGTGGGCAGCGTCCAGGTTTCCGCCTCCAGATCGATTTCTGACCAGTCCATCTCGGCAACTTCCTGCCGGCGCTGCATCGTAAGAATGAGCAGCCGAACATAGGGACCCCAAGGCCAGCCTACCCGCTCGCAAGCAAGCCACAGGCAGATCAGTTCCTCCTGCCCCAGCACGCGGCGACGCGAAGCAACTGCCTTTGGCGCTTTCATGCCATGTAATGGCGATACCGCAATGTCTTCCCGGTCAACTGCCCAGTTGAACATTTTGCGGAGCAACGAGTGGACGTATTTCTTGCGGCCGGGCCGATCGGCATATTCGTCCATCAACTTCACCATATCGGCCCGCTTGAGCGAGAGTAGCGACCGCTTACCCCAACGCGGCTTTACGACATTTTCAAGCGTGCGCATGGCCTCGGGCCAGGTGTCCGGCCAGTGCGGCTGGAGATAGAGATCGACAAACATATCGCAATAGGCCGAGAAGTTGAGCGCCTTTTCTTTGCGTTTCGCCTCGCGCTGTTCCTCGACAGGATCGATGCCCTGCCGCACGATCATGAGCAGCCGTTCCGCTTCCTTTCGTGCCGTCTGGATGGTCCAGGGACTGCCGTGCATGCCGATCGTCTTCCGCCGCGCTGGGCCTCCATTCACGCGATATTGCAGAACATAGCTTTTCACCCCTTTGGGCGTGACGCGCACTCCGAACCCTCGCAGGTACGTATCCCAGGTGTAGACATCGCCACTGGGGCATGGTTTTATCGCATCAACACTGCGAAGGGTAATCGATCGATTGGACATGTGAAACGCTCTTCCACGTAATCGCCACGTAATCATTTGTCGGAAAACCGTGGCGTAGGTTAAGGTAATCCACGGCGGATTTATTCCAACCGTTTCAAGACCTTAAGCGTAATCTGGAGTAGAATTACCAAGTGCCGAAAAGCCTCCAAAAGGCCACTCTTAATCAGCGGGTCGTGGGTTCGAACCCCTCAGCGTCTACCATTTTCCTCCGATCACTATCTACCAATTCTGGTGAGCAAGTACGACTGCCACATCTGCGAACGCGCCTTGTGGCTGTCCAATTGCAGCTCTCCTGCGCGGTGAATCTGACGAATATTATCGCCTGATCTTGCTAAATCTGAAATGAAGTTTAAACGAGCGATTAAATTTCATTGGGAGAGGTTCGGCATGAAGATCGACAGTCAAATATCGGCAGTGGTAACCGGCGGCGCATCGGGACTTGGCCGGGCCAGCGCAGAAGCACTGGCCGCTGCAGGTGCAAAAGTCGCGATTTTCGATATAAATGAAGCCCAAGGCGAGGATATTGCAGCAAAAATCGGCGGTGTCTTTTGCAAGGTGGACATCACCAGCGAAGACAGCGTCCTCGCCGGTTTTGAGAAAGCGCGCGCGGCCCATGGGCAGGAGCGAATTCTCGTTCACTGCGCGATGACGTCGAAGCGCGGTAAGACGCTGTCTTTCGACAAGGAAACGGGGAAGTACAAGCGAACCTCGACCGCAGACTATGAATTTGGCGTGCAAGGCATATTGGTAGCATCTTACCGCCTGGCCTCGCTTTCGGCGCTCGGTATGAGCGAATTAGAGCCAATCGAAGATGGCGAACGCGGCTGCATCACGCTGACCGCATCGGTAGCCGCACAGGATGCGCAGATCGGTCAGGTCATTTATGGCTCTGCCAAGGCCGGTGTGAATGGCCTCGTCCTGCCGCTGGCGCGCGACCTGATGGATCTGGGTATCCGCTGCAACTCGATCATGCCCGGCATTTTCGCGACGCCGCTGATGCTCGGCGCCCCGCAAAATGTGCTCGACAGCCTCGCCGCATCGGTGCCCTTCCCCAAGCGCCTCGGCAAGCCCGAAGAGTTTGGCAGTCTGGTGCTCGAACTCAACCGTAACACCTATTTTAACGGCCAATGCCTCCGCCTTGACGGAGCAATTCGTATGGCCCCCCGCTAATTCAACTGAAAGGATAATCCCATGGCAGAAGCCTATATAATTGACGCCGTCCGCACCCCGCGCGGGGTAGGCAAGCCCGGCAAAGGCGCATTGTCGCATCTCCACCCGCAGCATCTGGCCGCGACCGTGCTCAAAGCAATCAAGGATCGCAACAATCTCGAAACCTCGACCGTCGACGACATCATCTGGTCGACTTCCAGCCAGAACGGCAAACAAGGTGGCGACATGGGCCGCATGGCGGCGCTCGCCGCTGGTTATGACATTACGGCTTCGGGTACCACCCTCGACCGCTTCTGCGGCGGCGGCATCACTTCGGTGAACCTCGCAGCTGCCACAGTCATGTCGGGCATGGAAGACTGCGTTATTGCAGGCGGCACTGAAATGATGAGCTTCACCGCAGCTTATGGCGCGGAACTCGCCAACGCCGGAATCAAGCCGCTTGGCATGGGGTCGGGCAATGCAGCGCTCGACGCGATCCACCCGCAAAGCCATCAGGGCATTTGCGGTGACGCCATTGCCAGTATGGAAGGCATCACGCGCGAAGAACTCGACGCGCTTGCGCTTTCGAGCCAGGAAAAGGCTGCCCGCGCCATCCGCGAAGGTCGTTTCGACCATTCGGTGGTCACCGTCTATAACGAGGACGGTACGGTCGCACTCGACCATGAAGAATTCCCGCGACCGGAAACGACTGCTGAGGGTCTCGCGGCTCTCAAGCCAGCTTCGCGGGCATCGCCGATTTCGATCTGGGTGGGGGCAACACATTCCGCAAGCAGATCAACCGTCGCTATCCCGATCTGAAGATTGAGCATTTCCACCATGCCGGTAACAGTTCGGGCGTGGTAGATGGCGCAGCGGCGCTGCTGATCACATCGAAGGATTATGCCGACAAAAATGGCCTCAAACCCCGTGGCAAAATCGTCGCTTATGCCAATATCGGCGATTGCCCCACACTGATGCTCAACGCACCAGTTCCGGCAGCGAAGAAAGTTCTCGAGAAAGCTGGACTCAAGGTCGAAGATATCGACGTGTGGGAAATCAATGAGGCTTTTGCTGTTGTCGCTGAAAAGTTCATCCGCGACCTGCATCTTGATCGCGACAAGGTGAACATCAATGGCGGTGCTTGCGCATTGGGCCATCCCATCGGCGCCACCGGTTCGATCCTGATCGGCACCGCGCTAGACGAACTCGAGCGTTCGGGCGGACGCTATGGCCTCGTCACCATGTGTGCGGCGGGTGGCATGGCCCCTGCGATCATCATCGAACGAATCTAAGTCTAGACGTTTGTGAGAATATGGCGGTCGGGCCTTGCCCGGCCGTCTTTTTTTGTCGCCAACCGGCAAACAAAGCACCGAACACAGAAGTTAAAATTTATCGGGAAGTGGTGCCCGGGGGCGGATTCGAACCACCGACACGCGGATTTTCAATCCGCTGCTCTACCAACTGAGCTACCGAGGCATCTGGCGGTGATTCCATCAATACACCGCGATTTGGAGCGCCGCCTATAGGCAGGGCGACGGTGCCTTGTCCAGCCCCTAATTCAAACCTCTTCGGGGAAATCAGGATCGGCGGGCGGACCTTTCATCCGGTATCCTCACCCAGCCATTGCAACAGATCGCGATCCTTGCAGCCCTTGCTGCAAAAGGGCTTATGCTCAATGGATTCGGGCTTCCCACAAAGTGGGCATTGGGCGGTTTTAGCTTTGGCTGACATGAACATGCCCATAGCCGCTCACCGATGAGTCTGGAACCAGTCCGATATCGACGCCAAGCAACAAACGCAGCTTGATCAACGCGTTGGGCCATTGCCGGATACGTTCGATAACAGCTGGCTGCGCGGTCAAAATGCGGGAACCATATCCATTTGATGCCGCTGCTGCCCGCAAGAGGGCCACCGCTTTACTGTTCAGCGACACACGCCCCGGTGTTGTTTCGCATAAAATCTCTGGAACCGACGGACCTGTGCGCGGCCTGACCATTTGGACAAAGCCAAAGCCATTCACCGCTGTTCGTTCGTGCGGGCCAAGAATAGAACAAAACTCGGCAAGAGTTGAATCCAGCACCAGCCTAGCCTTACGATCCGGCAGCGTCAGGAAATCGATGCCAATCTGGCCACCTATGTCGAGTAGCCGCAATAGGCGGGGAATCTCCCGCGCTGCCGAGAGATTCAAAATCATCGCATCGCCACCCCCGTCGATATCAATCATTGTCATCGCCCGGGTGCGTTCAATAGTCAGCATACCTCCATCAATGGCAAATTCGCCAGCGACCGACATCTCCGCAAGTGAATCAAAATCAGCAGCTGCAATTGCGTCCGCGTCGATTTGGACTGGCTTTGTTTTCGCCACCTTCTCGCGCAATTCATTCGCGATCTGCACCGTTGAGCAGACTAGCTGATCGGCTTTGGCAGCCATATCGCGTGCGAAAGACATTTCAGGCGCATCACCCGGCCGCCATCCCAATGGAGAGGCCGCTCTGGTATCAGGAAGCGCACGGACCAGCGGCAATTTCCAGCGCCCGGGTTCAGGCACGGGTGGGCGCGTCATTTCAACTATCAGTAGCTGGCCTTCGGCAAATTGCGGTGCAGGCTGCAATATCGCGTCCACATCGCTGCCAAGAGTGACGAGAGCCTTGTTCGGTCCAATCCGGTTGATAATCCGCGCTGAATATTTTTCGCCTGCGGCCAACGGCATCGATAAATGTTCAAACGGTCGGAAAATGCGAAACTCGATCAGTTGACCGCCTTCAACCAAACCCGCGCGAACTTCGCCCGGTGCTGCATCCCATAGCAGCTTGGTTGTCATTCGACCGGATAGCCGGATGCCCTTAGCAGAGCGCGCGTTTCATAAAGCGGCAGGCCGACCACGCCTGAATGGCTGCCTGCCATCCAATCAATCAGCGCCTCTGCCCTGCCCTGAATGGCATAGCCGCCCGCTTTGCCCAGCCCTTCGCCATTGGCGATATAGGCTTCGATTTCATCGCGGCTGAGGCGTTTGAAACGGACAATGCTGTCGCTGATACGGCTGCGTGCGCGTCCTGCCGCATCGATCACGCACACCGCACTCCAGACATGATGGCGGCGGCCACTGAGCAGTTCGAGAAATGTGCGCTGCATATCGGCGTTGGCGGCTTGCGGGAGAATCCGGCGGCCGACCGCCACCGTCGTATCCCCCGCAACGACCAATTCGTCCGCCTCGCGCGTCACAGCATGCGCTTTCTCGACCGCCATACGTAACGCATAGACCCGTGCCAGTTCGCCCTTGCGCGGCGTTTCGTCTATGCTTGGAGATGCTATCCTATCCGGCACAACGCCAATACGCGCCAAAAGGTCGCGACGGCGGGGGGACGAGGATGCAAGAACAAGCCGCAAGGGCTGCTATCCGTTACTTGAAACGATAGGTGATCCGGCCCTTGGTCAGATCATAGGGGGTCATTTCGCAAAGAACTTCATCACCCACCAGCACGCGGATGCGGTTTTTTCGCATCTTGCCGGCGGTATGGCCAAGCACTTCGTGGCCATTTTCAAGTTCGACGCGGAACATGGCATTAGGCAGCAATTCGCGCACCGTGCCACGCATTTCGATAAGTTCTTCCTTAGCCATTCAGCCCCTGCAGAATTCGGTAGTCGGTAGTGTGAGCGCCCTTAACGTCAAAGCAGGAAAAAGGGAAGAGTGTGCACACGCATGATGTTGGTCGAATGACATGGGGCTTTCACCCTATAACTGCGACAAATTAAGACATGTTAGGGCTGTGCTTGCGACAGCTTGCCGCGATAATGGCAGCACAATAACAAACAGATGACGGAACCCTCTCCCGATGCCTTCTCTTCGCGCCCTAATTTATTCCACGAGCTTGCTTGCGCTCATGGCGAACATTGTCGTTCCGTCGCCAGCATTTGCGAATGAAGAATTGGCCGCCGATGTTCCCGGCGACCAAGCCGCTGCCGTCGAAACCGAGACGGTTGAGGATGACAGCTCAACGCCCGATATCATCGTGACGGCGACCCGATTTCGGGGCTCGGTCGATACTGACGCGCCGCCGATTGACGAACTGTCGGAAGACGAAATCACGGCTATTGGCGCTTCTTCAATCACCGACCTTTTGGCCGCCGTTGCGCCGCAAGCAGGATCCGGTCGTGGACGTGGCAGCGGTGGCCCACCCGTCATTCTGCTCAACGGGCAGCGCGTTTCAAGTTTTCGCGAGTTACGCGACCTTCCACCCGAAGCCATCAAGCAGGTGCAGATTTTCCCGGAAGAAGTCGCGCTCAAATATGGTTTCCGCCCAGACCAGCGCGTGGTCAATTTCATCCTGAAAGACAATTTTGCGTCGTTCAATGTCGAGCATGATTTTGAAATGCCCGAAAAAGGTGGCTTCACGACCAAGGAATTCGAAGCCACCTTTACCCGCATCGGAAAGGACAATCGGCTCAACATCGACACCGAGTTTGAGAGTAGCAGCCGGATCACCGAAAATGAACGATCAATCGTGCCCAGTTCTGCATCCGCCCCCTTTGCTTTGGCGGGCAATGTCACGGGCACAGGCATAAGCGGAGAGATTGATCCCGCACTCAGCGCACTTGCGGGACAGACTGTGACCGTTGCCAGGGTACCTTCGTCCGCCACACTCGCCGGATTTGCGGCCAACGCGAACAGTGCCACCGACGGCGACATTGGCGCATTCCGGACATTGCAGCCTAGCGCACAGCGCTTCTCGACCAACGCGACCTGGAGCAAACTGCTGGGCCCGCAGACCAACCTGTCGATCAACGGCCGGTTCGAGGTGCAGGATCAGCACAGCCTACTCGGTTTGCCGTTTGCTAGCCTAGCGGTGCCTGCTTCGAACCCGTTTTCGCCCTTTGCAACCGACGTCATACTGAACCGCTATTTCGCCGATCCACGCCCGCTGACACGCGACGTCAAGACGCAAACCGCACAAGGCGGCGTTTCGTTCAATACTTTGCTTTCCGACTGGCGGCTTGCACTGACTGGTGATTACACGCTGGTCGACACCGAAACCGTGACCCAGACAAATGGCGAATATACGGACCTTCGCGCTGGGATAGCGGCGGGCAATATCAATCCCTTTGCCGTCGATTTGGGAAGCGACTTGCTCTTCACCGCACCCGATACTGCGGATAGCACAACTGGTACATTGTCGCTGCGCAGTACCTTTTCCGGCACGCTGTTTGAATTGCCTGCGGGCGAAGTGCAGATGACAATCCGTAACGGCTATGACCGGCAGACGATTGATAGCGCCGCCAGCCGTCGTGGTGTCGTAACCGCCGTCGGGCTCAACCGTGACAATATCAACAGCGCTTTCAACGTCGAACTGCCATTGCTCGAACGCGGTGTTGGCGCGTTGGGCGGAATCGGCAACCTTTCAATCAACGGCAATATGGGTTTTTCCGATCTTTCGGATTTCGGCACGCTGGTCGAATATGGCGCAGGTCTACGCTGGTCACCGGTCGAAGGCGTCACCGTGTCTGCGTCCATCATCGGCGATGAAAATGCCCCCGGACTTGGCCAGTTGGGCAACCCAACCATCGTGACGCCCAATGTCGCCTATTATGACTTTGTCCTTGGGGAAAGCAGATTCATTGATGTCGTCAGCGGAGGCAACCCTGCTTTGCTGGCGGAAAACCGTAAAGACCTGAAAATCGGGCTCGATTGGAGTCCAAAATTCATCGAGGGTTTCAGCCTGCAGCTCGAGTATTTCAAGAACAAGAGTGAAGATACCACTGCATCCTTCCCGCTGCTGACACCCGAAATAGAAGCAGCTTTTCCTGGCCGCGTTACACGCGATAGTAGTGGGCAATTGATCCGGCTTGATCAGCGACCGGTGAATTTTGCCGAAGAACGGTCCGAACGAATCCGCTGGGGATTCAACATGTCAGGTCCGATCGGCCAGCAGCAACAACGCGATCCGGGCGCTGGCGCTCCGGGTGGTGGGCGCGGTCCGGGTGCGGGTGGCCCTGGTGGCGGTCGTGGCCCCATGGGGATGATTCCCGGTGGTGGGCCGCCGAGTCGCTGGCAAATTGCGCTTTACCACACCTATCGCCTGAAGGACGAAATCCTGATTGCCCCTGGCATACCCGTGCTGGACCTGCTCGATGGGTCGGCGACTAGCAGTCTGGGCGGATCACCGCAGCACGAGCTTTCACTCAACGGCGGTGTCTTCCACAAAGGCATGGGTCTACGCTTTGAAGGCACCTATCGCGGGGCGACCCGCGCCGATGGTAGTGGGCTTCCGGGCAGCAGCGATCTTTATTTCAGCGATCAGTTCAGCCTGAACAGCTTCCTGTTCATTAGTCTCGACCAGCGCGGTGACCTGACCAAGAAAATACCGTTCCTGAGAGGCAGCCGCATCGCCTTCCGCGTCCAGAATGTGCTCAATGACTATATCAAAGTCCGCGACAATAATGGCGCAACGCCATTGAATTATCAGCGCGGATTCCTCGATCCGGAGGGCCGGGTGTTCGAACTGAGCTTCAGGAAGCGTTTCTAACCGGCGCCTTTCAACTTGCGGATGACGCGCCAGGCATAGGCTTTGGCGGTGTTCTGCGCGGGATAACGCCCCGGCGCACGCGGACGCATGCCCGATTTGCGCAAAATGCTGTTGAAAGCACGTGCGTCGGCCTCGGCATAGCTCCAGTCGCTGCGCCAGGTGATCGACAGCGAGATTGAGGGATCAGGCCCGACCTTCACATGATGCGGTGCCATTACGGGTACGAATACGGCCTCTCCAGGCTGGAGCGTCCAATCGGTTGCCCCTGCTGCCAATTCGTCGTGCCAATCTAGGTTGCGGTGCCCGCCGGTGTGATAGCCTTCATGCGTTTCGTCTGGCGCGTAAGTGGGATCGCCAGCCGGAAACTGCGTCATCGTCTTACTGCCCTTAAGTTGCAGCAGGATGTTATGTTCTGGATCGAAATGATAAGGTGTGACCGCATCGGGCGATGATACGAAGATGAACCCCTGCGGCATCAGCATCGCCCCGGTCTTTGCCTCGATGACCGGTTTCAGCTCACCCAATAGGTCAAGCAACAAAGCGCGGTACTCAGGCACTTGTTCAATATTTTTAAGCACGGCCCAACTGCGGCAGGTGTCCACATTGCGGATGGTATCACCTATCGATAGGCCATTGGCGATATCGGAATTGGGGTCGACACCTGTGGGCAAATCACCCTTGTTATATTCGATTGAGGCGACGGGCAGGCTTTCGCCCAATTGGGCCAAAGCCTCCAGCGTCAACAGCGGGTGGTCGCGCAGATTGTGGCGCAGGCGGTGCGGCGCTTCGGGATAGTTGCTAGAAAATTCTGCGCGCATATCTTCATTGAAAATCTGGGTCATGACGACATCTCATTGGCTTTATGTATTTTTCCTGCATTGATCTGACGCAAACGGCCTTTCGCTTTTTCCGCAAACAACAATGCTGCAAACGCCGCGCGGCGCACCGGGCCACCTATGGCAACCGAATATCGGCCAATCGCTCTGCGACCAGACCAAATGCTGTCTATCATCGGATGGTCTTGTGCTGCGCAACTATCGCACCATTCGATTCCTTCGCGCTCGAGCAGTGCCAGATTGTGAATTTGCAGCAGTACTCCCGGCGAAAAACGGGCATAGTCCTCATCGAACGCAGTCTTGAACGAGAAGGCCCCAGGTGCGGTCAGGAAGTTGACCAGCATGGCGATCGCCCGACCATCGAGACGCAACGCCAAAAACTCCAGCTTACTTTGGCTTGCTGCGCCATGGAGTGCGGCTCGAAACAGGTTACGCGTGCTATCGGCGCAATCGAGCGCTGAGCCATTCGCGCCTTTCCATCCACGCCGTTCGAGTGCGAGAAATTCGTCTATCCAGACATCCAGCCCCTCGCCGCCATCGCTGCGCTGAAACTCCAGCTGGCCGAGTTCGGCCAAGCGGTTCTGTTGCCGTCGCAATTCCTTGCGCTTCTTGCCGCGCAGCGTGACCTCCAGATAGGCTTCAGGCGAAAGCCCGCGTTCGAGCAGCGCCCGTTCTTCGCGATGAAAGAGCGCAAAGCGCCGTCCAGTCGCACGACATTCCGCCTCAAGTGCTCTAGCCACCGGACCGTCTACTGTCATGCTAGTCAAATGCAGAAAAAAGGCGTTTCCGGGGCTCGTGTCCAGTCGGTCTAGTAAGCCTGCCCAAAACGCCCTTTCATGTCCTTGGGCGATCAATGGCGTTCCAAGAAAGGCGTTATAGTTCAGCCAATTTTGGCAACTGCGAATTGGAAGGCCCGCATAGTGACCGGCCATATAAACGGGCATCACTCCAACTAACTTTCCGGCTTCTTGCAAAACGGCGAGTTGAACTTCACCGTTTGGATCAAGCGCAGCAAACGCAGATTCAAGATACCAGCATTCTGCAAAGGCGTTCGGCTCGGTGGCTTTTTGGGCCAAACTGTTCCACTGCATTAGGAACCGAACATCGTTGTACAAATCGCTCCACGCGAAGAATGCGAATCCTTCTATAAATTGACCCGCCTCGGCCAAACCGATAGCGTCACCGCATCCTTCGATGGGCTGAGTGTTCGACCAACTTACGGCGCCTGCAGATGCCAATCCCTGTTCCACGGCAACCTTTTAGCAGCCAGACGCAAATATTATGCTAACAAAAAGGGCTGCGCAGCACGCCTGCACAGCCCCTTTTACCAATGTCAGATTGGCTTAATTGGCAGCGACTTTAACCGCAACTGGTAGAGGTTTGTCGCTATCGCTTTCGATATAAGCGGGGTTGAATTTGGCCAGCCAATCCTCTGCCTCTTTCAACCACTGGATATGCACGTCTTCATAAGGAAGATTGTGCGTGCCCTGCGGCTGTTCGATATAGCGGAAGTCTACGCCCTCTTTCTTACCCGAAGCTTTGAGGCGCGACACGAGCGTACGCGATTGTTCGATCGGGATACGTGCATCGCGAACACCCGCTACAATCAGGATCGGCGACCAAGGGCCATTGGTATTACGTGCTGACGAAATCGAGACAAGATCATCCGTTGTGGCTTGGAAATTTGCCCCGAATGCGCCGAACTGACGTGTATCGAATGCCTTCATCATCGGGAAATCATACACGCCGGCACCTGCAATGGCACAGCGCCATTTGTCGGCATCACGCTGTGCCCCACGGGCCGTCGCATAACCACCATAGGACCAGCCCATGATACAAGCCCGTTTAGGGTCGATAAGACCCTGCTGACCAAACCAAGTCAGCACATCGTTGAGATCGTCCTGCATGCGCATGCCATAGCCATTGGGCTTGCGGCCTTCCTTGACGAACTCTTTTCCGTAACCGCCTGAGCCACGATAATTGGGCTGGATAACCACATAGCCGAGTTCGGCCATAGCTTGATGCCAAGGAAATGGTCCAAACTCTTCCTGATCGCGAACGCCGAACGGACCACCGTGCGGCATCACGACTACGGGCAAGTTCTTGCGGTTGGCGCGGTGACGCGGATAAGTGACGACTGCCTCAATCTCGAGGCCATCAGAGGCCTTGTAACGGATCGAATCCGTTGGATTCAACTCCATGTCCTTCAATATACCATGATACCAGCCAAGAAGTTTCAGATCGCCCGACTCCGTATCGAACAGATAGAAGCCACCTGGTGCATTCGGCTTTCCAACAAACGCGACGATCCGAGTGTCGCCATCATTGGTAGACACGATTTGCGTGTTGCCCTTTCCGAAGCGCTCTTCGAGGACCTTCTGGATCTCCATCAATCGACCATCGAAGAAACGCTGACGCTCGCGGGTGGATGTGTAATCGACACCTGCCAAATTGTTGCCGTCTTCATTCGCTCGCAGGCCACCGACGTCATATCCTTTGATGCCGTAAACGACGTCACCGACAACCTGCATCGTCTTCACATTAATTTTGTAAACCTTGCGATGCCCATCCTTGTTGCTGGTTGCGTAGGCCATGTCAGGTTCGTCGAGAAAAATCTCTGGGACGATTTGTGTGCCGGTAAAGGTCGGGTCAGCTTCGTTCGAAACGGTCTTCAAGACTTCCTTGTCGTTTGAACGATACATCAGCCGCTGTTTCCCGCTGTCGCGGTCACCACCGACCGCCGCACGGATAACGCCTTTTCCGTCCACAATCCAGTCATCGACTTCGACATTCGAACGCATCACATTTTTGAAATCGCCAGTTCGCACATCGATGTCGATAACTTCAGGATTGCCCTCATATTGGCGATCTTTGACCGTATCGCGCTGTACTAGAATGCGTTCCTTTTCATCGTCGATGTGCAGGATATTCGCCGCTCCCGCACCGGCGTTCGTCCAGCCGAGTGGGGTCGTCTTACCAGTTTCGACGTCGTAGGCAGCAAGCCGTGACATGTTGAAGCGATCACCAAACACCGCTTCACGCGATGTCATGGTAAAAACGATCGTTCGATTGCCAACCCAACGCCACGCTACAACAGTACGGTCGCCGACGTCGCGCTGTTCCTCTGCGCGTACGAAAAACGAAGGCGCTGAGCCGGGTTTATTCAGATCGATAAAGCCCAGATTATCGACACCATCGCGGCTCATCATGACCGCAATCTTGCTACCATCAGGTGACAATCGCGGCGACCGCATAAACGGTCGCTTGCCAAAA
The DNA here is from genome assembly GCA_016707885.1 of Sphingomonadales bacterium. Classification (GTDB taxonomy): domain Bacteria; phylum Pseudomonadota; class Alphaproteobacteria; order Sphingomonadales; family Sphingomonadaceae; genus Sphingorhabdus_B. The sequence goes on along the minus strand of JADJGU010000003.1, from coordinate 285,761 downwards.
ACTGCTGTTTCGACGCGACCCGATCCTGTTACAATGATCGGACTGTTTTCTCCTTCAGTATTGGCACCTGCACTATTCGCAAGAACCGGGCTTGCTGAAACAAGTACCGCAGATGAGGCCAACAGCACCAACTTCTTGAAATTCGTCATTGAAAGCTCCCCAGTTTTCTATGCCTTCAGCTATAGTCGCGATGGCGCGCGGGGCAAGAACTCTGCAGCGTCCAGATCGTAAATTTCGACGAACGGCTTATCAGACAAAACAAAACCCCGCCGGAACGCTCCGACGGGGTTCGGTTTTACTTGGGTGCAATCAGATCAGGCAGCGCCGTGTGCGAGCGCTGCGAGAAGCAGCAATGCGACGATGTTGGTGATCTTGATCATCGGGTTCACGGCGGGGCCCGCAGTGTCCTTATACGGATCGCCGACAGTGTCACCGGTCACGGCAGCCTTATGGGCTTCCGATCCCTTGCCACCATGGTGGCCGTCTTCGATATACTTCTTGGCATTGTCCCATGCGCCACCACCCGAGGTCATCGAGATGGCAACGAACAGACCGCCGACAATCACGCCGAGCAGGAGCGCACCGAGAGCAGCAAAGCCCTCTGCCTGGCCTGCAACTGCCGTGATGATGAAGTAAACCGCAATCGGTGCCAGCACCGGCAACAGTGACGGGATGATCATTTCCTTGATCGCCGCCTTGGTCACCAGGTCAACCGTACGAGCATAGTTCGGCTTAGACTTGAAGGTCATGATGCCCGGATCGTTTGCGAACTGGTCGCGCACGTCCTTCACCACTTCGCCAGCCGCACGGCCCACAGCGGTCATGCCCATCGCACCGAACAGGTACGGCAGAAGCGCGCCGAGCAGAAGCCCGACGATGACATAGGGGTTTTCGAGGCTGAAGTTGACCGTCAGGTTCGGGAAGAACTCGCGAAGGTCGGTGGTGTAGGCAGCGAACAGCACCAGCGCGGCAAGACCCGCCGAACCGATGGCATAGCCCTTGGTCACAGCCTTGGTGGTGTTGCCCACGGCATCGAGAAGGTCGGTCTTTTCACGGACGCTGTCGTCCAGACCGGCCATTTCGGCGATACCGCCCGCATTGTCCGTCACCGGACCATAAGCGTCGAGCGCCACAACCATACCGGCCAGTGCCAGCATCGCGGTTGCCGCAAAGGCAATCCCGATAACGCCAGCCAGCTGATAGGCGATGATGATGCCAGCGCAGATCACGATGGTCGGCATCGCGGTCGATTCAAGGCTGATAGCCAGACCCTGAATGACGTTGGTACCATGGCCGGTTTCCGAAGCCTTGGCGATCGACCGAACCGGACGATAGTTGGTGCCGGTGTAATATTCGGTGATCCAGATGATCAGGCCGGTGATGATCAGGCCGAGCAGCGAGCAATAGAAAAGCGTGCGGCCGGTATATCCGCCCACATCCGTTTCCATGCCGCCCATGGCGTAGCTGATCGAGAACCAGATTGCCGGAACCGAAAGCACGGCAGTAACAAGGAAGCCCTTGTACATTGCGCCCATGACATTGGTGCCGCCGCCCAGACGAACGAAGTAGGTGCCAATGATCGAGGTTACGACGCACACGCCACCGATAAGGAGCGGAAGGCTCATCAAGTTGAGGAACAACGCGCTGTCGGTTACGCCTTTCACCAGAAGGGCGATGAGGACCATCGTTGCGCCAACGGTAACGACATAAGTTTCGAACAAGTCAGCGGCCATACCGGCGCAGTCGCCGACATTGTCACCGACGTTATCGGCGATAACCGCCGGGTTGCGTGGATCGTCTTCGGGAATGCCTGCTTCGACCTTGCCGACAAGGTCGGCGCCGACGTCAGCCGCCTTGGTGAAGATACCACCGCCGAGACGCGCGAAGATCGAGATCAGCGAAGCACCGAATGCGAGCGCGACCAACGCGTCGACAACTTCGCGACTGTTGGGCGCAAGCATCGAAACATCAGTCAAATACCAGAAGAACACGGCAATCGCGAGCAGAGCGAGACCTGCGACAAGCATGCCGGTGATGGCACCGGCACGAAACGCCATGGTCAGACCAGCCTGCAAGCCAGTCTGCGCGGCAGCAGCCGTACGTACGTTCGCGCGGACCGAGATGTTCATCCCGATATAACCCGCCACGCCCGAAAGCACGGCGCCGATGACGAAGCCGATGGTCGGAATGACACCCAGGAATGCAGCAACGAGCACAGCAACGACCACGCCAACAATGGCGATGGTGCGATACTGGCGACCCAGATAGGCTTGCGCGCCTTCCTGGATTGCAGCTGCGATTTCCTGCATTTTTTCATTGCCGGCCGAGGCGCCGAGCACCTGGCGGCTGGTGACAAAGCCGTAGACTACGGCCAAGACACCGCAAATAATTGCGATTAATGTCAAAGACATGGAGATTCCTTCCCCCTAAATTCCCACTTTGTTTTTGCGACCGCGCCCGTGAGGACAAGGGCGCAAGCCGCGCTGCTATGCTGTGGATTAATGGCTTAGGCAACCCTTAAAAGCCGCAGGAATCGGCCAAATGCGTCAATGATGTTGATAACCGAGCGAGGGGGGAAGCGGTATCGGCGCATTGCCTTCGAACAAGCTGAGCCCAGAGCCGTCATTCACCTGCCCGATGGCGGTTGCCGGAACGGGCAATGCTGCATCAGCCGGAGCCGTGAAAAGCAGTTGATAGTCGTCACCCCATGAGGCTGCCTGCAAGCGGCTATCCAGGCTGTCGCCGCGCATCGCGCGATAGGCCGCGCTAAGCGGGATCGCGTCGATGTCGATCCGGATTTCAACCTTGCTTGCGGCCGCCATGCGTTCGGCATCGAGCAGCAGACCGTCGGAAACGTCCATTATCGCGGTCACGATGGGCCCCAGTACCTGCCCGTCACTCAGTCTTGCCACAGGCCGGTGATAGGCGGCAGACAGTTCGTCGACGCCGTCAAGCCCCGCTTCCGCAAGCTCGAAACCCGCCAATGCATCGCCAAGGGTTCCGGTGACATACAGCACATCCCCTGCACGTGCGCCGCTCCGCGAAGGCACCGGGCGATGTGTGGCAGCACCGACGGCAGTCAGTCCTACCGCCCTTTTGTCGCCCTTGTTCGAAACCGTATCGCCGCCAAGCAGCGGCACGGCATAATGCGCCAATGCGCGCTCCAGCCCCTCGGCAAAGCGTCGGTCCCACTCGCTTTCACCCAGCATGAACCCCAGCAGCACACCCAATGGTCGCGCACCTTTGGCTGCAAGGTCGGAAAGGTTCACTGACACCAGTTTCCATGCGACATCTGCGGGGTCGGCTTTGGGCAACCAATGCACATCCTCTGCCATCATGTCATGGGTAAGAATCAAGGTTTCGTTGCCAAGTTCGATGACAGCAATATCGTCCATCAGTCCGCGCGCCGCCGGATCACGGGCCATGGCGCGCATCATTTCGATGAAGGTGGATTCAGCGGTCAGGCCCGCTTCTCCTTCGCCACGGTATCGAGCAATCCGTTAACGAACTTTGCGTCTTTCTCGTCGAAAAAGGCATGGGCAACGTCGACATATTCGTCGATTACCGTCGCGGTCGGCACATCGGCGCGGGCGAGCAGTTCATAGGTGCCAGCACGAAGCACTTGAAGCATCGTCTTGTCGAGGCGTCCGATCTTCCATTGCTCGCCAAGCTTGGCTTCAATCAGCGCGTCAATCTCTGCACGCCGGGCATCCACACCTGCGACCAGATCGTCGAAAAAGTCGATATCGGCCTCGGCATATTGCGCGTCTTCAATCTCGGCGCCCAAGCGATGCGCGTGGAATTCGGACAATAAGCGGGCAACACCAATCGATTCCATATCCATCTGGTACAGCGCCTGTACAGCGGCGAGCCGCGCTGCGGCGCGGGCTTTGGAACGGGGTTTGCTCATAATCTCTTTCTCACGCTTTCGGCATGTGCGGGCAAGCCCTCGGCTTCAGCCAAGGCGAGCGCCGCCGGCCCGATTGCCTTCAACGCCTTTTTGTCGAGTGCGATGAAGCTGGTGCGCTTCATGAAATCGAGCACGGACAGGCCCGATGAAAATCGCGCACGGCGCCCAGTCGGCAGCACATGGTTGGGGCCCGCCACATAATCGCCAATCGCTTCGGGTGTCATTCGGCCGAGGAAAACCGAGCCGGCATGGCGAACCAGATCGAACAGCTTTTCCGCGCGCTTGTCGTCCACCGCCAGTTCGAGATGCTCGGCGGCGAGACGGTTGACCAAAGGCATTGCCGTTTCAAGTTTGTCGACGACGACGATTGCACCATTGGTCTGCCAGCTTTCGCTCGCAACCTTTGTAGTTGCCAACTGCGCAAGTTGCGCATCGACTTCGGCGGCGACCTTTTCGGCGAAATCCGCATCATCGGTAAACAGGATCGACTGGCTGGTCGGATCATGCTCGGCCTGGCTGAGCAGGTCAGCCGCGATCCATTCGGGTTTGTTCTTGCCGTCTGCAACGACGACGATTTCGGAAGGTCCTGCCACCATGTCGATGCCGACCACGCCATAAAGTTGGCGCTTGGCCTCTGCCACCCAAGCATTACCCGGGCCGGTGATAACGTCGACTGGCGCGATCCTGTCTGTGCCGTAGGCGAGCGCCGCAATCGCCTGCGCACCGCCCAGCCGCCAGATTTCGTCGACGCCCGCCAGATGCGCTGCAGCCATCACCGTCGGGTTTATCTCGCCTTTTGGGGTCGGAGTGACCATCACAAGGCGTTCGACCCCCGCCACCTTCGCCGGAATAGCGTTCATCAGCACGGACGATGGATAGGCCGCGCGGCCGCCGGGTACATAGACACCAGCTGCATCAACCGCGCTCCATCGCGCGCCCAGACGGACACCTTCCTTGTCGCGATAATCACGGTCCTTGGGCAGTTGCGCTTTGTGATAGGCCTTTATGCGCTGTGCCGCGAGTTTAAGGGCATCTCGCAATTCTGGAGCAAGCGCCTGATAGGCAGCCTTGCATTCCTCCGCCGAAATCTGCCAGCCCTGCTCGCTCAGACTGAAACCATCAAAGCGTTCCGTGAGTTCGAGCAGCGCCACATCACCGCGCGCGCGCACATCGCGGATCGTCTGCTCAACGATTGCCGAAACATCGGCTTCGGCTTCACGCCTGCCGCTAACCAGTTTCTCGAACTGGCGTTCGAAATCTGGCTGGTTGGTCGAAAGCCTAAGCATTGACCGCAGCCCGGAATTTTTCGACCAGAGACGCTATCCGCTCATCGGTCTTGAAGGCGGCGCGGTTGGCAACGAGACGTGCCGATACTTCGGCGATTTTTTCCACCTCGACCAACCCGTTTTCCTTCAGCGTCTTGCCTGACGAAACAAGGTCGACGATGCGACTGGAAAGGCCAAGAAGTGGGGCAATTTCCATCGCGCCGTTGAGCTTCACGCATTCGGCCTGCACCCCGCGCGCAGCGAAATGCTTGCGCGTAAGATTGGGATATTTTGTCGCAACGCGGACATGGCTCCAACTGCGCGGATCGTCAGTTGCAGCCAGTTCGGCAGGCTCGGCCACCGAGATGCGGCAATGGCCGATATCGAGATCGACCGGGGCGTACAACTCCGAATAGTCAAACTCGTCGATCACGTCCGAACCGACGATGCCCGCCTGCGCTGCACCATGGGCGACGAAGGTCGCGACGTCGAATGCGCGCACGCGGATGATCCGCACGCCTGGGTCGCTGGTGTCGAACATCAGCGCGCGGCTTTCCTTGTCGAAGAAGGCTGCTTCGGGTTCGATTCCGGCGGCCTGCATCAACGGCAAAGCCTCGTCGAGAATTCGTCCCTTGGGGATGGCAAAGATGATTGGCGCAGTCATTGTCGGCGCGCTTTACTTGTGCGATGCAGCAAGGGCAAGGAGTAGTGCATGTCCGAAGCGATACGAAATGCCTTTCATCAGCAAGCGTCCGGATGCCGCGCAATGAACTCGCCGCTGACGGCAGCGATACTTGAGACGCTAGCATATACTCTCAATCACAGCACCCGCACCGGCGCACGGATATTGGACTGGCCCGGCGATCCGATGGCAGACGCGCTGAAACTGCGGATTGCCGGGGGATTGCATGCCTTGGCACGCTCTGAGCAGGACGCAGATCTTACAGCTTTATATCGAACTGGAACCGGTGATTTTGCAACGATTCTCCCGCGTGTTCTGATCGAATGGGATGACTGGCTTTACCCATGGCTCGACAGCCCCCCGCAAACGAACGAAGTCGGACGAAGCGCCGCGTTGATGGCCGGGTTGATGGTCGCGGCACAGCGACTCGATATGCCGATCGAACTGCTAGAACTTGGCTCTAGCGCTGGACTTAATCTCAACCTCGACCGCTTCTGCTATAATCTGGGCGGGCTGGAGGCGGGACCTATTGATGCGGCAGTACGCATCATGCCCGACTGGACCGGCAATGCCCCCGAAGGCCAATGGCCGCAGATCATCGCACGCAACGGTGTCGACCAGAATCCGCTAGACGTGCGGGACGAAGCTATTGCGGCGCGGTTGCTCGCCTATTGTTGGCCAGACCAGCACGACCGGCTGGCGCGCCTGGAGGCAGCAATTGAAATCGCACGCGCTTTTCCTCCAGCGGTCGCAGCAGGCGATGCCGCCGACTGGATCGAACATAAATTGGCTGAACCGCAAGCTAGAGGCACCGCACGCATCGTGATGCACAGTGTGTTTTGGCAGTATCTACCCGTGGACACGCAAAAACGGATCGAAACGGCAATATTAAAGGCTGGCAAGACTGCAGCCCCTGATTATCCGCTTGGCTGGCTGTCGTTCGAACCCGATCCGTCGACCATTTCACCCATGCAATTGCGGCTGCGGCTGTGGCCTTCAGGCGGAGCACTATCATCTCGCCGCTTGCCATCCGCATGGCGCGTCAATTAGCTGGTTCGGCGCGAGAAAAGTCGCGCATAGCCGCAATCACGGCTTCGGGCTTTTCCCACGTCACAAAATGTCCGCAATCAGCGATGCGTTCAATGCGGATATCGGGCACCAGTTCTTTTATGCCATCAATATTCGAGGGTACGAGCGCCTTGTCTTCCATCGCCCAGACCAGCAGCGTCGGGATCATCAGTTTCGGGACGCCCACCGCAGCCCATGCGGGCACTTCCACAACTTCCCCAATAGCTGGAACCGAGATGATAGACGCGCGATACCAGTTGAGCATCGCGGTTGCGGCTGCGCGATCTTCCCAGCCCGCCAGCAGCTCTTCATATTCATAGGCATCCATGGCCTCGGGTTTCTGCCAGCCCCACACTTTTTCAAGCAAAGCCAACAAACCACCATTTGCAATAATTGCGTCGCTTGCCGGATCACGAAAAAGGCGGACATATTGCGCTGACGCCCTTTGGACAGCATCGCTGACCAACAGCCTTTGGTAAACCGCGGGGTGTGGCGCATTGGCGATCATCGCACGCGTCACGCGTCCAGCCCATTGCACATTCAACCCGCCGGGCTGACCATTGAGCGCGACACTCCAAGCAATCGCACCACCCCAGTCGTGGCCTGCAATTGTGAAATCTTCTACATTCAGTGCATCCGCCAAAGCGAAAATATCGGCGGTCAATTTGTCCGCCGTGTAAGCGCTGATATTTATTGGTTTGGACGATCCGCGATAGCCACGCTGATCAGGTGCGATACAGTAATAGTTTTCGGACAACGCAAGTAATTGATGCCGCCAGGTACGGTGCGATTCCGGAAAACCATGCAGGAAAATGATTGCCGGATTTGAAGGGTCACCGATTACACAGCAGTCCAGTTCAACACCTGTCGAAAGATATACACGCCTTAGAGACGATTTTAGCACAATACTCTCCGCAGCCCCGACCTACAAAGAATTGTATTAGCAGGAAAAAGAAAAGCGTATTGTATAAATTTGTCAAATCTCGCTGCGTGTCAGCGGAATTTCAGGGATCGGGATCCATTCTATTTCATCGCCCGACACTTTTGGAAAGCGGCCTGCTTTCCAATCATCTTTCGCCTGATTGATCCGGTCGCGCGAAGAACTGACAAAATTCCACCAGACATGGCGCGGCGTTTTGAACGCTTCCCCACCAAGCAGCATGACACGCGCCTTGCTTCGGGCGCGCAAAGTCATCGGCACACCCGGCTGCAGGATATAGAGGCTGTGCGTTTCCAGTTGCTGCCCATCAAGGTTCGCCTCCCCCATCGCAACCAGGATACCGCGCTCGTCCGCCTGTGCGTCTATCAATATGGATGCCCCGGCATTCAGGGCTATGTCGGCATAAATGGTTTCGGCATGCTGCGTCGTCGGTGCCGTGACACCCCACAGGCTGCCCATGATGATCCGCGCCGTTGCGCCTTCACCTTCGATTTGGGGTAACTGCTCCGCCGCGACATGTTCAAAGGCAGGGTCGATTTCTTCCATGCCATCCGGAAGCGCGAGCCAGGTCTGCATGCCTGATATCGGCGATCCGCTGACACGCTCAGCAGCAGGTGTGCGTTCCGAATGCACAATACCGCTGCCCGCGGTCATCAGGTTCAAAGCGCCGGGCCTGATCGTCGCATAAGTGCCCAGACTGTCACGATGATCAATCGCTCCCTCAAACAGATAGGTTACCGTCGCTAAATTGATGTGCGGATGCGGGCGGACATCCATCCCCTGCCCGATGTCGAAATGCGCCGGACCAAATTGGTCTACAAATATGAATGGTCCTACCATGATCCGCGCTTTGCTGGGCAGCGTCCTGCGTACTTTGAACATGCCCAGATCGTGCGAAGTCGGTTTGACTAAGAGCATATTCATTCTCCCGGGGCGCGAGCCTTGATCGCAAGTGCATGCACTCGTTCGCCCGGCAAATCGCCCAGCGCCTTGTTCACCATTCGCTGGCGCATCACACGGTTTACTCCAGCAAAGGCCGCGCATTCGATTTCGACGGAGAAGTGGCTTTCGCCCGAGCCGTCGTCGCCGCTATGGCCACGATGCTTGCCACTGTCGTTAATCACAGCGAGATGTGTGGGGGAGAAGGCTGCGGTTAGCAGTGCCTCCATTTCTGTTTGGATCGGGCCTTTTGTCATGGCTTCCCTCTTCCCATATCACGCGTCTTTGGCCAAGGGGAAAGCATGTCCGCACCGCGCAATCCAGACCGATTCCATGGCCGCATGCGGGGTTCGCGGCGGGTGTGCGAGCATCCGCGTTGCGAACGCCCAGGCGAATTCCGGGCGCCTAACCCCTATGGCCGCCCGCCTGGCCCCAACGGCCCCGGCGACTATCTGTTCTTCTGTCTCGATCATGTCCGCGAATTCAATGCAGGCTATGACTGGTTTGAGGGGCTGACTCCAGAAGAGATCGCCGCCGCTCAGAGCCCGCTAAATGTATGGCCGAGCGAAACGCGCGCATTCAAGGCAAGCGGTGGTGCCGATTCGCCACCACGTTGGGCCGATTTCCATGACCCGCTGGATGCCATTTCTGCGCGCTTCAAAAAGCGGATGGAAGCCGCTACACCGCAACCCCGAAGCGACGGCAAATTCCTGTCGGGTGAGGATCGCAGCGCTTTAAAAACGCTAGGCGTTGGCGAACATGCAGACCGTAAGACAATTCGCGCAGCTTACTCATTTCTCGTGCGCAGATATCACCCAGACAAAAACGGCGGAGATCGCTCTCACGAATCTAAACTGCAGCAAGTGGTCACCGCCTATGCTCTCATTTAAAGTCAATGCTCCATTAAACCGGATCTCCCAGCCAGATGCTTCTCAGCGCTTCTTATCATTTTCCGGTTTCGCGGTGTACCACGGAAGGGATGCGGGACCGGGCATCGATTGTGCCATTGTTGCTGGATTAATCGCAACGCCGAATAAACGCCACCTTCCACCAACCCATTGATATTGAAGTTGAAAGCTTACTGCTGTGGGGCGCAAGCCAAAAAAGCCGCGAACATCAAGAATATTGTCGGAAGAAACAGCCGGTGCTGCAGAATATGTAGGATAATTTCCGGACTGATTGGCATGATCAAGCGCAGCAAGAGTCGACCATATCATTTTTGCGAGGTCGAGTTCGCTTGGTACTGGCATTGCAGCCAATGGAGGCGTCGTTGACTGTTGGGCAAGTGCCGACGTTCCAGGGCTCGATAGCAGCAACATGGCTACCGCAATCTTGACTGATAAATTCGTCATAAATCAATTTGAGACGGAATAATGACCGACATACCGAACATCCAGCCTGACAGCCGAGCGACCACCATACTCGAAGCACCCGACACCAAGGTGAATGTGCGCGAGATGTTCGGTATCGATATCGACATGGAATGCCCGGCGTTCAGCGAGGCTGACGAGCGCGTGCCCGATCTTGATCCGGCCTATGTGTTCGATCCCGACACCACGCTCGCGATCCTCGCAGGCTTTGCCTATAACCGGCGCGTGATGGTGCAGGGCTATCACGGCACCGGCAAATCGACCCATATCGAACAGGTTGCGGCGCGCCTCAAATGGCCGTGCATCCGCGTCAACCTAGACGCGCATATTAGCCGCATCGACCTGATCGGCCGCGACGCCTATCGTGCTGCGCGATGGGGTGCAGGTGACCGAATTCCGTGAAGGCCTGTTGCCTTGGGCGTTACAGACGCCAACCGCGCTCGTTTTCGACGAATATGACGCAGGCCGGCCTGACGTGATGTTCGTGATCCAGCGCGTGCTCGAATCCGAGGGCAAGCTGACGCTGCTCGACCAGAACCGCGTCATCCGTCCCAACCCCTGGTTCCGCCTGTTCGCGACCGCCAATACGGTCGGCCTTGGCGACACCAGCGGGCTCTATCACGGCACGCAGCAGATCAATCAGGGCCAGATGGACCGCTGGAACATCGTCGTCGGGCTCAACTATCTGCCTGCACAAGTTGAAAGCGAGATCGTTCTCGCCAAGGCTGGCGGCGATCCGGCGCAGATTGCCAATATGGTCAAGGTCGCCGACCTGACCCGTCAGGGCTTTATCAATGGCGATATTTCGACGGTGATGAGCCCGCGCACGGTGATCACCTGGGCGCAGAATGCAGCGATCTTCAAGGATGTCGGCTTCGCCTTCCGCCTGTCGTTCCTCAACAAGTGCGACGACGCAGAACGAGCGCTGGTTGCGGAGTATTATCAACGGGTATTCGGAAAGACCTGCCGGAAAGCGTCGCCAGCAAGACATGATACGCGTTTTCACCACGCTGCCGCTACTTTCATTGTTGGGAGCGTGCGGAGCGGCGGTCGAATATGGCGGTATCCGGCATAGTGAACTTGCGTCGCATCCGGACTGCAACCCGGTGCAAACCACCCCAGCAGCGGTGGAAGGCAAGGATCATTTTATCGTCACCAGCCGCCTTCCGGATTGCCGCGGCGGCGAAATAAAGCTGACCAACCACAGGTCCGACAAAGTCCGGTTCGGTCGATTCTCCGCACCAATGAAACTGAAGCCTGTAACGGGCAAAGCACGCACTGTTGTGCCAACCGCATTCCAGCCAGAAGAAGAATGGTGGTCAGGATTGCGCGATGCAGCCAATCTTCGTCAGGGGCGTGTCCTGTTATACGTTCATGGTTATCGCGAAACGGTCGATTCGAGCAGCAAGGATACCGCCCAAATTGCAGCGCTGACCAGTTTCGACGGCCCCGTCATCCAGTATAGCTGGCCTTCGCAAGGCCGCTTGTTCAGCTACGCCGTCGATGAAACCAATATGTATTGGGACGAACGCAACTTTCGCCATTTTCTCCAGAAACTGGCAACCCAGGATTGGGTGAAAGAAATTGTCATCGTTTCGCACTCGCTTGGCGCAAGACTTGTTATCCCTGCAGTTGAATATGTCGATCGGAACTCGCCCAACGCAGATTCCAGCAATATTTCGAACATCATCCTTGCAGCACCAGATGTGGATCGACAGGATTTTGAACGCGACATCATCGAAGAAGTGCTTTCGGCGAGACGGGTGAACAATGACCGCAGAATTACTGTCTATGCGTCAGTCAAGGATAAGGCGCTGGCGCTCTCGCGCTCGTTACATGGATATCCGCGCCTTGGTTCGCCCTATTGCTTCGATCCTTTTGAAGCCGCGGACTTGAAAGCCCAAGGCCTTCCCGAACGCTGCTATGCTGCCAAAGGTCGGTACACCGAAGAGCCGTCAAAAAGCGGATTTACTATCGTCGACACCAGCGATGTCAGTCGCGGGCAAAGCGGTCATAGCGATTTTCTGCGCAGCGCGGCGGCTTGCAGAGATTTCCTGGCAACGATCAATGATGTGCGCGATACAGTTCCCGGGCGAAGTGCAACACATCTACCCTATGTCTTCCGTCTGATGCCCGCTGGAAAGAACTCCGAACAGGAAGATACCAGCGTTTGCAAGTGGGTACCGCTACCTTAATCGGTTCGTCCCACTCCAACCTCCCTTTGCCCCTTGGCCGTGCAGGCCGTTCATTTTGGCGACAGGAAGCGCCGCCTTTAGTCGCCGCAGGGGAATTTGGAGTCGCAACATGGGGGCTGATGGAGTCGCACATGACCATGTTCCGTGCCGGGCACAACAAACCACGCCCGAGGTTACGCGAGCCGCTTAAGCGGGATGAACCGCGCAATTCGCTACGCAATATTGGATTGGGTCTGCTCTTGGCGTCGATTGCAATCGCCGCTGCATTTTTGGCCACAAAAAATGCTTCGGCGCATCCGGGTCACAGCAACCACGCCGATATTCTCGATTCACCAATCGCCGGTGTCCGCAACAATTATTGGTACGACTATAGGTCCGATATCGAAGAGGCGGAGAGCGAACTGCGAAAGGATCTGCGCCGTGCAAAATCACGGCAGGACAATCGCGAAGCTTGGGCAGAATATAATCGCGAGTTGCGCGATGCCCGATCTGATTACCGTAAGGAGATGATCGAGAAAGGCTATATTCTGCGCCGGGGCGTCGTGACAGTCGAAGGCTAAGGCTTTATCCGAAGAGGCGGTCGGCCTGTGCCACCGCCTCTGATGCACGCAGAGCGGATAATATCCGCATCAGATGCTGCAAGTCGTGAACTTCAAGGTCTACCTCGAAGGTGTGGAAGCTGGCGTCGCGCGACGTCATGCGCAAGTTGATGATATTGGCTTTGTGAAAGCCGAATATTCCTGCCATCTCGGCCAGCATTCCGGGGCGGTTGTGAATTATGACGCGCAAACGCGCCGAGCCTCCATCGCTGCCCTGCCCCCAGCTTAGGTCCACCCAATCTGCATCTTCACCACCAACCAGTCGTTCGCAGTGAATCGTGTGAACTTCGACCGGTTGTCCCGCATGGCGCAACCCTACGATTCGATCGCCCGGTACCGGGTGGCAGCATTCGCCGAGCTGGAACGCAACGCCGGGGGTCAGTCCGCGGATCGAAATCGCGCGTTCCTGCGACGGCCATTCGATCTCTGCTGCATCACCGCCAAATCCGGGCACCAACGCTTCCATGATCTTGCGGTCGGTCAACTTGCCACCGCCCATTGCGAGCATTAGTTCGTCTTCATTCTCAATCTGCAAGCGCACAAGCGCAGCCTTGATGGCTTTTGCACCGATTTTTCCGGGCAGCCGCGAACAGATGTCTTCGAACAGCTGGCGACCGATCTGCATCAGCTCCTCGCGCTCGCGCAGGCGGACATGCCTACGAATTGCGGCACGGGCCTTCCCGGTGGCAACATAGTTTAGCCAGCTCGGCTCCGGCTGGTGCGCCTTACTGGTCAATATTTCGACCATATCGCCATTGTTGAGCAGCGTGCGAAGAGGAACATGCCGCCCGTTGACCTTTGCCCCAACCGCGCGGTCGCCCAAATCGGTGTGCACAGCATAGGCCAAATCAACTGGCGTCGAGCCTTTGGGAAGCTGATGCAAAGCTCCCTTCGGCGTAAAGGCGAATATCCGGTCCTGATACATCGCCATACGGGTGTTTTCGAGCAGCTCTTCGGGATCGTGGCTGGTCTCGAGAATCTCTAAGAGGTCGCGCAGCCATCCCGCCTGCCCGTCGGGAGCATCATCCTGCTTATAGGCCCAATGTGCAGCCAGCCCATATTCCGCCGCGCGGTGCATCTCCTGACTGCGGATCTGCACCTCTACCCGCATATTCTGCGCAAACATCACCGTAGTATGGATCGAACGATATCCGTTGCGCTTGGGGGTCGAAATGAAGTCTTTGAAACGTCCCGGCACCATCTGCCACCGGCGGTGAAGCGCGCCAAGCGCGCGATAACAACTATCAATGTCGTCGACGATGACCCGAAAGGCATTTATATCGCTGAGTTGCTCGAAGGCGACATGCCGTTCCTGCATCTTTTTCCAGATCGAATATGGATGTTTTTCACGGCCCGAAACTTTGGCCTTGATACCGGCGCGATCCATCGTGCTGGCAATTGACTGGCTGATTTCCTCGATCAGTTTGTCGCCATTTTCCCGGATTTGCGCGAGCCGCGTTGTTATCGTCTTGTACGCATCTGGCTCCAGCTGCTCGAACGCGAGCAACTGCATTTCGTGCATGAATTCATACATGCCGATGCGCTCCGCCAAAGGGGCATAGATATCCATCGTTTCCCTGGCGATACGGCGGCGCTTTTCGGGGCTGCGGATGAAATGCAATGTACGCATATTGTGCAGGCGGTCCGCAAGCTTGACCAAAAGAACCCGAATATCATCGGATATAGCGAGCAGAAATTTGCGCAAATTTTCGGCAGCGCGCTCATCCTCGGTCTGCGCCTCGATTTTTGAAAGTTTGGTTACACCATCGACAAGTCGGGCGACTTCTGGCCCGAATTTGTTTTCGATATCTTCGATCGTCGTCAGCGTGTCTTCGACCGTATCGTGCAGCAAAGCGGTGATGATGGTGTCTTCATCCATCTTCAACTCGGTCATCAGGCCAGCGACCTCAACCGGGTGACTGAAATAGGGATCGCCGCTAGCCCGCTTTTGCGTGCCGTGCATCTGGACGGTAAACACATATGCACGGTTGAGCCGATCTTCATCGACGTCCGGGTCATAGGCGCGGACCCGCTCAACCAATTCATATTGCCGCATCATTATGCTTCAAAATGTGCCTTTCCTGCTGCGTTGCAACAGGAAAATTCCGATTAGCGCAATTTAGGCAACAAAAAGCGCCGGTCCCGTGCGCTGCACAAGGGGGAGAGGAGGCAGCAGACGCGATCCGGCGCAGTTTGTTTCGGCCTCAGAATGATGCGATGGGGTGGCCAGTCGCGTCATTCACGGTGTGTGAGAGCGGCCGAATTGCTCTCAAAACTTTTGATCAATCCTTTGCGAGGATGACTTTCTTTTTCTGGTTGCACGTTGCGATATCGCCGGCTTCCAGAACGCGGTCACCTGCGCTGAAGCTGGTGACTTCGCCAAATTCCTTGGCAACGCTAGCGCACACATTACGCGGAGCCGAGCTCGTCAGCGGCGCGCGGCAGGTGGTGCCTTCGCATTGGAACACTACACCACGAACGACAGCCTTTTTGGCTTCGACGGGCTGCGACAGTTCGACCGAATAATAACGGCCCGAAGCTGCGTGAGCCTGTGGTGCGGCAAAGAGGAGAACAACGCTGGTTGCAATGGCACCAGCAAGCGCGCCCATACGAGCAGAAGCGGAGGAGAGGGTCATTATATAATCCTTTTCACTGGACCTTGTTTTGTCGGAAGTCGCTCCCATTTATGCGGGTAACATACCTTCCGACAGCCCTGGAAAACCAGTTGCGAATCACTACCTAATGTTTTAGGTTTTAAGTTGCAACTGAAAATGCATATACGTCTGGTCTTTTTTTCCGGACGCGGTAGGACAAGTCCATGGGCAAGTTGAGAGAGCCATTAAGCGAAATTGCAAGCTGCGGATTGCCGGCTGCGCTTGAGTCCATCGGTGAACGCTGGTCGTTCATGATATTGCGGGCAGCATTTAATGGCGTTTGCCACTTTGAGGAATTCCTGTCCGAAATCGGCATTGCGCGAAACATCCTTGCTAACCGACTGACCCGTTTGACCGAGGCAGGCATTTTGCATCGGACTCCCTGCCCCGACGACAGACGCCGGGTGGAATATCGCCTGACTGCAAAAGGCCTGGATTTCCTTCCGACCATGATTGCTCTGCGCCAATGGGGCGAGCGATGGGCGACGGGCGTCCCTTCCAATCCGGTTTTGTGCGATGAACGCGACCATTTGCCAATTCTGCCAGTTACCATTCGTGGCCACGATGGAAGGGTGCTGAGCCATCTCGATCTGTGCTGGATCGAAGCCGCCGACGTTGCCACAACTGCAGTGCCACATGACGCAGAAGATCGTGGAACGGTTAGGAAATTGGGCTCTGCCTGAGCGCTCAGTTGCATGATGCAATGCAACATTGAAATTTTGTTGCGACTCTGTTATGCTGAAAAAAACGAAAGCTGGATTTTACCGCTTTCGAGGACGAACGGGTTAGAAAGATCATATCAGTAGGCGCCTAGCCATCTGCAGCCGTGAACGATGCCAGAAGGCATTTCCCGGTGGCGCCCAACTTACTTCAGAAAGGGTCCGAATTTATGGCGTCCACCGCAGTGTTGTTCGATGTTGGCGACTATGTTGTCTACCCCAAGCATGGCGTAGGCCGTGTAATCGAACTGCAGAACCAGGAAATTGCTGGTATGCAGCTTGAACTGTATGTCTTGCGTTTCGAAAAAGAAAAAATGACGCTGCGCGTTCCGGTCAACAAGGCCGAGAGTGTCGGCATGCGCAAATTGTCTTCAGACAAGACATTGAAGGAAGCGATGGAAACGCTGAAGGGCAAGCCTCGCGTCAAACGCACCATGTGGTCGCGCCGCGCGCAGGAATATGAAGCGAAGATCAATTCGGGCGATTTGGTATCAATTGCCGAGGTGACCCGCGATCTGTTCCGCCCGGAAGACCAGCCTGAGCAGAGCTATTCGGAACGGCAGATTTTCGAAGCGGCCTCCAGCCGCCTTGCGCGCGAACTGGCGGCCATGGAAAAAACCGACGAACCTGCAGCGCTCAAGAAAATCCTTGATGTGCTGAAAGAGTCGGCGCCGCAATGGTACGAAAAGGCTGAGTAATGCTTTTCTAAAAGTTTATTGAAAAAGGGGCACCCATTACGGTGCCCCTTTTTCTTTGCCCACCGAGCGAGGCCGTTTCGTGAAAGCCGTTTGACCGGATTCCACGGAAGCGCCATAAGTCTGGCCAAGAATTCCCATTCCGTTTTGTCAGGACAATCTATCATGCCTCTTTCGTCAAAACGTCTCGCGTTGACTTTAGGCTCGCTGATTGCCGTCACGCCAACCGCAGCCCAGGCTGCAGAAAAGACGTTCCTGATTGGCAGCTTTGACGAATTGCTGGTCGAAGGCGACATCAAGGTGGTCCTCGACAACAGCAAGGCACCCTCGGCCAAAGCAAAGGGCGATCGAGATTTGATCGAAGCGGTTAAAATCGATCGCAACGGCCTAACCGTTCGCGTGCGCATTCAGGATTATGAAGGCAATGCCCGCAGCAAACCTGCCAACGAACCTTTGGTCGTTACGCTCGGAGGACGCGGTGTAACCAAGGTTTCGGTTAACGGTAGTGCGGCATTGTCGATCAACCAGATGCGCAGCGCTGGCGGGACAACCACAATCAAACTCTCTGGCCCTGGATCAATCTCCGTCGGCAAAATCGAATCCGATCGCTTGGCCGTCAATCTCGCGGGAACAGGAAATGTGACTATCGATGGCGGCAGCGTACGCGCTGGCCAGTTCAGCATTGATGGCACCGGCAGCCTGACCGCGCCACTGCTGTCTATGCAACAGGCAAAGCTGTCGCAATCGGGCAATGCGACGTCGCATTTACAGGCTCAGCAGCAGGTGGATATCAGCAACAGCGGTTCTGGGCTCATCAAAGTTGATGGCAAGGCGACCTGCTTCATTCGGCAGCCAGGATCCGCTAAAATTCAATGTGGAAAGACAGCCCAGCCATGACCTGCCGGTTTCTCACATCTTTGGCTACCGCTTTGCTGCTGACGAGTTGCAGCGGCGTGGCCAGCGGCGGGGCGTCGGTCAAGCCGGGCACATGTTTAGCGGGTGCCAAACTCTCGCAAAGCGAAGCCGGGCTGGAGCAGACCAGCCTTTGCATCACAAGCGGGGCCAAGACACACACCTTTACTGTTGAGATTGCCAGCACACCACCGCAACAGGCAAAAGGGTTGATGTTCCGTACCGAATTGCCCGATGATCGCGGGATGATATTTCCCTTTGGCGAAGACCGCATGGCGAGTTTCTGGATGAAGAATACTGTCATTCCGCTCGACATCATCTTCATTCGCGGTGATGGCCGCATAGAAAATGTTGCAGCCAACACCGTCCCTTATTCCACCATTCCGGTCGAATCGACTGGGCCAGTTACTGCAGTCCTCGAACTGCGCGGCGGGCTCTCGGCCGAACTCGGGATAAAGGCTGGCGACAGGGTCAGTTGGACGTCTGAATAAGCCTGCAACAACCTGATTTTTGATTGCACCCCAGCCCGCGAAGCCTTAAGCGGCAGCGCATGGGAATATTGGCAAAAATCTTTACCTGGTGGGATGGCGCGACCATCGGAACTGCGCTGTACAGCGCGCGCAAGGGCAGGCTTGTTGGCGAAGACCCACAAGGCAACCGTTATTATCAGTCACGCGATGGCGCTCGGCGCTGGGTCATTTACAATGGTGCAAATGACGCAAGCCGGGTCGATCCGGATTGGCACGGCTGGCTGCACGGCACTTTCGACGGCGATCCGGAAAGCTACCTTCCGCCAAAACGCAGCTTTGAAGTCGAAGCCAGCGGCAACCCCACCGGCAGCCCTGCCGCCTATCGCCCGCAAGGTGCCCTGGAAAAGGGCGGACATCGTGCTTCGGCAACTGGCGACTATGAAGCATGGAGCCCCGACGCGGCATGAGCCGGTACTTCGCTGCCCTCTCTCTGTCCGCTGCACTGATATTGACAGGCTGCAACAGCAGCGAGCCGCAAGCCGAACCCAAGGCCAAGGCCAAAACCACGGCCAGCGCTGACAAACCGACCGCTCCGTCGGGCGAACAACCTGGGACGCCCATGGCCCAGCGCGTGGCGGTTATCGGCTTGCTTAACAAACGCAACGGGCAAACACGGGATTTCGAGGTTAAACCAGGTGAATCGGTCCGCTTTGGCAAGGTCGTTATCCGTGTGCGCGCTTGCGAAAAGACCGCTCCGTGGGAAACTTATCAGGACCAGGGCGCATTTGTGCAGATGATCGTCCGTCAGCGACCTGCCGGCACCAATGACGCTGAGCGCTGGGCTCAGATATTTTCAGGCTGGCTGTTCAAAGAGAATCCGTCAGCAAACATTGTTCAGCACCCGATCTATGACGTCTGGGTCAAAGAATGCAGGATGAGCTTTCCGGGCGAAGAAGCCCCGGTCGAAGACGCAGAATCGGGTGACGAAGCGCCCAGCAAGCCATCTAGCGCACCCCAATCGCCAAGCGCAGCTCCCGCCGCTTCGGCTCCTGCTGCAGAAGAGGCACCTGATTCGGGCGAAGGCGAGGCTACCGAGGAAAACTGAGGCGCTTTAGCCCGCCCCAAAGCGACATCAAGCAACTCAAGATAGTGCTGCTGACTGATTTCAATAGCGCCCAACGACCGAAGATGGTCGGTCATGAATTGGCAGTCGAGCAAAGTAAAACCACCCACTTGCAATCGGGCTACCAACCAGACGAGTGCCACTTTCGACGCATCGGTCGCGCGCGAAAACATGCTTTCGCCGAAAAAGGCGCAGCCCATCGCCAGTCCGTAAAGTCCGCCAACCAACTCTCCATCGCGCCAGCACTCAACACTATGCGCCATGCCGCGGTCGGCAAGCTCAAGAAATGCCTTTTCGATATCGGAGTTAATCCAGGTTTCTTTTCGGTCAGGCGTTGCTTCGGCACACTTCTGAATGACCTCCGCAAAGGCGCAGTCGGTCGTAACGTGGAAGCGGTCCTTCCGAATGACTTTGGCAAGCGACGACGAAAGGTTAAGCCCGTCGAGTGGCAGAATCGCCCGCTGCTGCGGCTCAACCCAAAATGATTCATCATCATCGCGCGAATCCGCCATCGGGAAAATCCCGTGCGCATAGGCTTGCAATAAAAGGTTGAGGTCTATCGGCACCGAAGCCGCGCTGCTTTCTCTGGAATATTCAATAGTTTCGGAAAAGGGCCTGATGGAATGGCAACGGGTTGGCAACGCATGATATCTTCCTAACATGAATTGCGTCATCGGCCATGCTGAGATATAAGCTTGACACCCCGGCGACCCGCCTCGCTTGCGAGGCACGTTGTTGCCGGGGTGATTTATTTCCGTCTCGTCGACAGGACACGCCAATGACTCGCCGCCGCAAAATCTATGAGGGCAAAGCCAAGATCCTTTACGAAGGTCCGGAGCCCGGTACGCTTATCCAATATTTCAAGGATGACGCCACCGCCTTCAATGCCCAGAAAAAGGGCACCATCAGTGGCAAGGGCGTGATTAACAACCGCGTTTCCGAACATGTTTTTTCGCGTCTGGCGCATATCGGCATCCCCACCCACTTCATCCGCCGCCTGAACATGCGCGAGCAGTTGATCCGGCAGGTCGAGATTGTTCCGATTGAGGTTATCGTCCGCAATGTTGCGGCTGGAACGCTGTCCAAACGGCTGGGTATGAAGAAGGCACCCCCCTGCCCCACACGCTGCTCGAATATTGCTATAAGGACGACAGCCTGGGCGACCCGCTGGTTGCCGAAGAGCATATCGCCTGCTTCGGCTGGGCCAGCCAGGAAGAGATGCAGGATATTTCGTCGATGGCGATCCGCATCAATGATTTCATGTGCGGGATGTTTGCCGCAATCGGCATCCGCCTGATCGATTTCAAACTGGAATTCGGTCGCCTTTATGACGGCGATTTCAGCCGCATCATTCTGGCCGACGAAATCAGCCCTGATGGCTGCCGCCTGTGGGACATCGAAACCGGTGAAAAGCTCGACAAGGACAGGTTCCGCCGCGACCTGGGTGGCGAAGCCGAAGCCTATCAGGAAGTCGCTCGTCGCCTTGGTCTGATGCCCGAGGAAGGTGAAGGGGCAGTCCTCGATATGGTCACCCACCGCCTGCGAAAAGGCAAATGATTTCGATCAACGACAGTTGCCATTGACGCCAAAGCCGCGATAACGGGCGCATGGGGAAAAGCAGTTTTGGTATCGCATTTGCGCTGATTTTTGCGCTTCCGGTTTCGGTTCAAGCCAAAGGCCGTGAACTCGCGGGCGTGACGCGGACTGCGCCGTGGAACAGCGAGACAAGCGACCTCGAAGCCGATTCACGTATCATTTATGGCAAACTGCCAAATGGCCTGCGCTATGCCATTCGGCGTAACGAGCGTCCGCAAAATCAGGTCCTGATCCGGATGACACTCGACTTTGGGTCAGCGGCCGAGGCGGACGACGAGCAAGGTCTAGCGCATTTCATCGAACATATGGCGTTTAATGGCAGCACCAATGTTCCCGAGGGTGAAATGGTGCGAATGCTGGAACGGCTGGGGCTTTCCTTTGGCGCAGATACGAACGCATCAACTGGCTACACCCGCACCCAGTACAAGCTCGACCTTCCCAAGGCGGACCCCGCATTGATCCGGCAATCCTTATTCCTGATGCGCGAAACCGCCAGCGAGCTATTGTTTTCCGAAGACGCCGTCGACCGGGAGCGCGGCGTCGTCATCGCGGAAATGCGCGATAGGGAAAATTTCAACTTTCAACGAAACAGGGCGGCAAACAACCTGCTCTATCCAGGTAGTTTTTACGCAACGCGCTATCCCATTGGAAAACTGGACGTGCTGCAAAACGCCAGCGCGGAAAAGATGAAGGCGCTGTACCGCCGCTGGTATGCGCCCGATCGTACAAGGATTGTGATCGTCGGCCCCGTCGATCCGGTTGAAATGGAACGCGAGTTGGTCCGTCAGTTCGGAACATGGCAGGGAAGCGGCAAGGCGCTGGGCGATATCGACCGTTGCAGTTTCGACAATAACCGCCCGGCTGGTGCGGACATTTTCGTGCATCCGGAAACGTCGGAAGTACTCAACATCGAACAAATCATCGCCGACCAGAAACGCCCCGACACCTTTAATCGCGCGATTCTCGATCTGCGCATGCGGATTGCAGGATCGATTCTTTCCGATCGCATCAACCGCAAACAGCGAAAGGAAGATATTCCGCTTTTGGGCACCGGCCTCGCTTTTGCTACCGGCTTTTGCGACCAGCACGCCCGTGTCGGGTTATCGGTTTCAGGCAAGGATGGCAGCTGGAAGTCCGTTCTGCCCATAGCAGAGCAACTGGTTCGGCAAGCGGTCGAATTTGGCTTTACCGATCAGGAAATCTCCGAACAGTTGCGCCGCTTCGACGCCGCATTTGCAAATGCCGTCGCCATTGAAGCCACAAACGGTAGCGGTGTTTTTGCAACTGAGTTGTCCAATCTGGACGACGACATTGTCACCGCTGCAGACTATCGGTTCCGGCTTTGGAAGCAGTTGCGCCCCTTTATGACGGCGGATCAGGTCTCACGCGAGTTCGCCAAATGGTACAGTCAGTTGGAACGCCCGCAGATATTCCTGTCGACGCGCGATGCCGGCGACGCAAAAGCCGCGGATCTGCTCAGGGCATTCGAACAAAGCCGCGCGACTGCCGTTTCGCCGCCCGCAACCCGGGTAAAGGCTGAATGGAGTTATACCGATTTCGGCGCCCCCGGTGCGGTTGTTGAAGACAAACGCATCGACGACCTTGGCATTCGCACCGTCCGTTTCGCCAATGGCGTGATGCTGAACCTGAAACGCACCGATTTTGAGAAAGACCGCATCCGCTGGTCAATGCGACTTGATGGTGGGAGGCTATCTTTTTCCCCGGACCAGCAACCCTTGGCGATGCTGATGGACGGAGCCTATGTCGGCGGTGGCCTGGGAAAATATGATATCGATGACCTGCGTTCGGTTCTTTCAGGCTCAACGGCGACAGCGGCCTTTTCAACTGCAACCGACTATTTTGGTGGCCAGGGCAGCATTGTCGGTAAGGATCTGGACAAGCAATTGCAGCTGTTGGCTGCGTTGATTACTGACCCGGGCTATCGCGAAGAAGCTGTGCGGTTGTTCAAAAAACCGCTGCCCGAATTTTATCGCCGCCTAGATGCGACACCAGGCGCGGCGCTATCCTTGGGGCAAGCGCGGATCATGACGGATAACGATCCCCGTTTCGTGCTGCCGCCGCTGGAAAAATTGGAGGCGGCTGATTTTGCTGGCTTGAAGTCGGCGCTCAGCGACAAACTTGCTGCCGGGCAGATTGAAATCGGGCTGGTCGGAGATTTTGATGAACAAGCCGCAATCGAAGCGGTCGCGCGCACTTTCGGTGCGCTGCCGCAGCGCAGGAGAAACCGCGAAGACTATACAGCAGCGCGGGCAAGCCAGTTTGCCGAAGCCTATGGGGTCCACACGTTGCTGCATCGCGGAGAAGCCAACCAACTGGCATGGCGCCGGGTATGGCCTACGACCGACGACGGTGATTTCCGGTTGGAGCAAACGCTATCATTGCTGGCCGACATTTTGCAGATTCGCCTACTCGATGAGCTACGCGAGAATCTGGGTGCAACCTATGGCGCGTCGACCAGTTCGGATATGTCGGATGTCTACAAGGATCGTGGCATGTTCAGCATCTCCACAAATGGGGATGTGAAAGACCTTGAAAAGATTGAGTCGACTATCGACGCCGTTATCGACGAAATCCTGGCGGCTCCAGTAGCGAACGATTTGTTCGAGCGCGCGCGCAAGCCGACGCTGGAGAAATTTGCCGATTGGCGAAAACGGAACCCGACCTGGATAGGGATCGTCGACGAAGCGCAGACCGCGCCGGACAGACTGCAAAGATTTCGGGACAATGAAAGTCAGTTCCGCACAATAACTTCGACTCAAGTATGGGAGGCTGCAAAGCGCTATTTGGCGAAAGACAAAAGCTATACGTTCAGGGTGATTCCAAAAGTGGCCGAGCAGTCAGGGAAGTGAGATCAACCCTTGGTTTTATAGCCGCACAACACACCTAGAACGAATGAAAGAAACAGTCCCAGTTGCACTTCGTGAAGCGTGTGATCGCTCCAACCGAAAATGGCATTGCCAAATCCGAACACACTCACAAAAATTGCAGAAGCCAAACCGACCATTTTGCAACCTCCGAACCAGGCCCGACAGGGCTGTCAACACTATCAAGCTTGATATGAGGTGGTAAGAACAAGGTGGATAAACAGCATCAATGCAAATTAACCCTATCCTGCCCCTTGTGTCACAAACTTCGGTGACTATAGGGACGCTGTAACGCTCCCATCAAGGCAACACACATGAAAACCCGAGTCTTCGTCACCCTGAAAAATGGCGTATTGGACCCTCAGGGAAAAGCCATTCACCATGCACTTGAAGGTTTGGGATTTGAAGGCGTCAACGACGTGCGCGCAGGGCGGTTAATCGAAATTGACCATGAACCGGGTGTGTCCCAAGACCAATTTGAGGAAATGTGCCGTAAATTGCTGGCCAATATGGTCATTGAGAATTTCGAGATCGAACAGAAAGGCTGAACGCATATGCGCGCTGCAGTCATCCAGTTTCCAGGATCCAATTGCGACCGCGATATGGCCGTTGCCATCCGCGAAGTCACCGGTGCCGAAACCGCGTTGGTATGGCATCGCGAAAGTGAGCTGCCTGCCAATCTCGATCTGATCGCAGTTCCCGGCGGTTTTTCTTATGGCGACTATCTGCGCTCCGGCGCGATGGCCGCGCGTTCGCCCGTAATGCAGGCGGTGATTGCGGCCGCTGGTCGTGGCGTTCCAGTGCTCGGCGTGTGCAATGGCTTCCAGATACTGACCGAAGCGGGCCTATTGCCCGGCGCGTTGATGCGCAATGCCGGCATCCGCTTTGTCTGCCGCGAAGTGAAGCTGACCGTCGAAAACAGCCAGTCCATTTTCACCAGCCGCTATCAGGCGGGCGAAGAAATTGTTATCCCCGTTGCCCATCATGACGGCAATTATTTCGCCGATGAAGCAACGCTTGATCGGCTTGAAGGTGAGGGTCGCGTGGCTTTCCGCTATGCCGAAGAGGTCAACGGATCTGCGCGCAACATCGCTGGCATATTGAACGATGCAGGCAATGTCCTTGGCATGATGCCGCACCCCGAACGCATGATCGAGGCGGTCCAGGGCGGATCAGACGGTCGGCGGCTCTTCGAAGGGTTTATCCGCGAGATCGCCTGACGCCTCCGTTTTTGGCAGTTTCGGCTGAGGTTGCAGCCATCGACCGACCAACAGCAAAACCGTTGGCCAGAACATGGTGTTCCAGATATCATGCCAATGTGCAGCATCGGGCTGAAGTGCATTTGCTGCGCCCTCGGCCTTCATATCGATCCATTCGACCGTACACGCCATGGCCAGCACCGCCAGCCAGGCTAACGCCCATCCACCACGCCAGCGCCATAAAAGTCTAATAGAGATAAACAGCGCCATTCCAGCGTAAATGTGCAACGCATCCTTGGCGAGGCCCGTCGCCTCTAGCGCGACGATCTTGAACTGCTGAAAATCCAGCGGCGTATAACCGTAAAGCATGAGGTTCAGACTTGTGTCTTAAAGGGTGTGAAGTTGGTGCCTTCGTCAAACAGGTCGACGCCTTCCTTGCGTTTCAGCCAACCGACCACAGCATAGGTCACTGGCGTCAGCACGACTTCCCACAGCACCTTGAGCCCCCAATTGGTCACCATTACCATGACCACTGCCTCATTCTCCCATACGCCCCAGAACGCCAAAGGATAGAAAATCAGGCTATCGACACCCTGCCCCACAAATGTCGACCCAATAGTGCGCGACCACAGATGCCGCCCTTGAGTCCATATCTTCATCCGCGCCATGACGTAGCTGTTGACGAACTCGCCCGCCCAGAAGGCGACAATAGAGGCGAAGACGATGCGCGGCACCTGCCCGAACACGCTCTCATAGGCCGCCTGCCCTTCCCAGCCATCGGCAGGCGGCAGACTTACGACTACCCAGCTCATGAAAGCCATAAAGATGAGGCCCGCAAACCCGGCCCAAATTACACGACGGGCGCGCGCGTATCCGTACACTTCGGTGAGTACATCCCCGATTACATAGCCAAGCGGGAAGAAGAGAATGCCAGCGCCGAAAACCCAAGGCTCCCCGCCAATTTCTATCGCTGCCGGCTTAGCTGCACCAATAACATTCGACAGCAGCAACACCGCAACGAATGCTGCCATTACAAAGTCATAATAGCGAAAATGCCGCCCGGTCATTTCGGCGGCACTGTGCGCTTCTATTGCTCGATTAGTCATAGCGCTGCCATATCGCGCTTTGCACACTCGCGCAAAGCGGTTATTGCGCAACCAGCGCGCGCCCTTAGCTCAGCTGGATAGAGCGCGAGACTTCTAATCTTGAGGCCAGAGGTTCGACTCCTCTAGGGCGCGCCATCTCTTTTTCTAACATAGAAAAATCCCCTAACATATTGAACGGCAACGCTAAAATAGGTGTTCGAAAGCCGGTTTTTCGGTCGTATGCCAATTGGCTTGGAAATGTCAGTTTTAGGGCTATCCGTTTCTCGGTCAGCTTATCACTTTTCCAAAGATTCCAAGGGCTTGCGAGAAATTGCAGGGCTGTTCGAAAGGATTCATCGAATTCCTTGATTGGCTTGTCGCAGCCAGCCAATTGCTCCCGTAACAGGAGCTTACGGCCTTCGAGTTCGGCGACCCGCCGCTCATAGGCTTGGATCACCGCATCGCTTTCCGCTTCGACGATCCGGTCGAGAAGCTGTGCAACCTTGCGCTCGATTGAACTGATTTCCTCAGCGATCGATTTCTTGGCTTCGCCAGCCTTGAGGATTTGCCGATCCCACAAATCACGGAAAGTTTGCGTTGCCAGCTCGACGAGCTGCCGCGCAGGGGTGAGGCTCTTGAGCATGGCTTCGAACGCTTCTTCGATCTTCGCGCGCGGGATCGACTTGGCATAGTCAGGGCATCCTTTGTGACGACACAGATAATATGCGAAATGCCCGTTCTTCCCCTTGCTCCAATTTGCCGTCATCGGCTGATCGCACGACGCACAGCACACGAAGCCGCGAAGCGGGAAGGATTCATTGATATCCACACGCGCCGGAGCGCGGGGCTTCTCGTTCAACTTTTCTTGGATAGCGTTATAGGTCTCGACCGATACAAGCGGTTCATGCTGACCAATGCGCGGCGTGATATTCCAATTCGGCAAGATCACGATGCCCGCATAGAGCGGTTGCGTAAGAATTTGATGGACGCGTTCGATGCTTATCGAACCGTCCTTGGCTTTCGGTACAGGCGCTTGCGCTTCGAAATAGCGCATCACTTCGGCTTGGCTGGCAAACCGGCCATGTGCGAAGCCTTCAAGAGCATCCTTGATGATAGAGGCTAGAGGTTCATGCCGATGTAGCATCTTGCCACCCGAAGGGCATGGCCCATAGCGATAGCCCCAAGGGGCTTGGAAAACCCAAAAGCCGCGCTCGACACGCGCGGTCATTCGATTGAGTGTTTGTTCCGCGTTCTTTTGCCGCGCGTGCTGACTGACACACGCCAGCAAATTTTCGACGAGCTTGCTATCGCTGTCTTCGCCGAATTCGATGGACGGCGATTCAAGTGACGCGCCGGTCGATCCGATCTCAGCTCGCAATTGAATATGCGCTTCGATCCCGCGAGCGAGTCGCGAGATATCATCGATCACAACGACATGAGAATGTTTGCGCGTCTTGCGAAGGTAGGAAAGCATCGCATCCATGCCGGGGCGTTTGGCAACGCTCCCCGACATATCGTCTTTGAAAATCTCGACGACCTCATAACCTTTGTGTTCGCAGTAGAGTCGGCAGCGTTGTTCCTGTGACGACAATCCGTCGGTGCGGGTGGTCTGCTGCGCAGACGACACACGCGCATAGATCACAGCTTTTTTCTGTTGAGCCTCGTTCATGGCGCAAGTTCCTTGTTTTTGTTTTTTGTGATTGCGCCCTCGCTTGCGAGGTCAACGGGCTTGGCATTGCCAAGAGCCGCGATCTTACCACAGACACCACCGCCGTGAGAAGATTGAAGTTCAATTTGTTGAACCGGATGTTGCCCCCATGCAGCATCGACAAAGGCTTGCATCATGTTGATCACAATCATGATCGCCTCTTCCTTCTGTGAATCAGACATTCCATCAATATCAGCGACAATAGCGCGATACCGTTCCATCTCAGCAGAAGTGACACTCACAACAACATTCATCACAATCACCATCACGACGTGCTCATTACGAGCAGCATGAAAGTGATTTTGCTTTGTCATCGCTAATCACGTGGGGGAAACTGGAATGACATCATCAGTTTGCGCCACATTATATTATAATTATACGCACATTTGTATCAAAATTGCAAGTTTTTCCGCAGATTTCTGCGGGTTTCAGGCTGCTAGCGACCCATTTCATCGCGCCGACGACCGATGATACGTTCACCCACGTTCCGAATTTTGTTGAGGCGGTGAAGGTGCTCATATCGCACCATCTGTTTTGCCGCCTTCCACATCCGGTTTGATGAATCGCCTTGCGCATAGCTAGGGCGAAGCTCCGGTGAAGAGCCTTGTCTGGTCAGCAGATCGCGATAACGCGATTGTGCGAGCGCAGGCTCACACTTTGCGAAGCGATCATTCATCCGCTCTATCGCGCCTTCGACGCGCTTGTTGGTCACGGCTTCGTGCATGGTCATATCAGCGACCTTGTTGAATCGCTGCCTGATAGGTGGTGTCTCTTTCATTCGAATTCTCCTTTGTGAAGCGCGCGCACATCGCCGAGCTGATTCCACGGATCGACCGCGAAGAACGGCACGCAGTCAGAGACGATCAGATGCGGCATGGTTGCGACTTTGATGATTTGCTTAGTGACGCCGAGGCCGAGAATGTCTTCGGCCTGCAATACGCTGCGCTTTGACTCGCCAAGATTGGCGGCGGCGGTTTCGACCGTGCCGCCGTTATGAGATACGCCGCGATTGAGAATGGTTTTGTTACCCGACCAGAGTTCGACATCGCGGATTAGATCAGGCTCGCTGATGGAACGCATGGTGACGACGCCAGCTTGATCTTCAAACTCTTTCGCCAAAACTTCAGGCCACCGTTCCCGCAATGAGAAACGACCTTGCGCGAAGAACCAAAGCTGAATTCCCTTTGACCGGTACAAACGTGTTGCCTTGGGTACCGCGTTGATAGGCGGGAGCTGGGCGAATTCGTCTAAAATGAACAGGGTGCTGAGCTTGCCGCGCTCTTTCCCGATGGCTTCAATCGCATAATTCACGATCAGCGAAATCCACGGCGCACCGACATCGAGCTTTTCCGATGGCAGGATGAGATAGACCGTGACCTTCTCATGCTTCAGCGATGCGAATGAAAATTCATGTCCCGATGTTGAGATCGCAAGCGCACTGCCCGGCGCGAATGGCGCAAGTGCATCGGCAAGCGCGGACTTATATGCTTCCCATTGTTTCGGGGCATCGACGCGGACAAAATTGAATCCGGCGGCGCTGCCTTCGATCTCGGCCACGCCGCACGTTTCCATCATGGCGAACTGCGCTGCGAGATCAAAGCCGGATGAATTCACAAACGACCAGAGCCGTGCAGGCGTACAATTTTCGGGATCGAAGATCGCGAGGTACTTGAGAGCTGTTGCTGTGAATCGCAACGCGCCACTTCTTACCCACTCTTCACCGCTCGCCTTGATCGGGCGAGGGATGAGAATATGAGCAATCTCGGAGGCTTCAGAATCGATGCGCGCACCAGAGCGCACGATGTCTACCAGCAGATGAAACGGGTTGACCTTCGTGTTCGGAAATCCATCGCCATTGATGCCGTATGGATTGAGGAATACGACTTTGTGTCCGAGCACATCGCGGCGATAAGCCGCAGACACAAAAGCGTTCTCTCCATCTTTCGGATCGCACACGACCAATGATCGATCGCGGAGATGCCCCAAATTTGGGAGCACGAGGTCTTTCCCCTTACCGGCTCCCGTTCTCGCATATGTCATGATCGGCGCATCGCCCCGATAAAACAGAAGGCGGCCTTCTAGGCCGCCAAGAAAAATTCCATCATTGTTGAAGAGGCCGCTTGCCTTCACGTCGTGAAGGCTTGCAAGCCTCCCATTGCCGAGCGCATCCGATGGTGCAGCAAGGCGCATGGCATTTTCCGTCGCGCGCGCACGCTGCCGTGCATGCGCGGCATAATCCGCTTCCAGCGTTTGGCGATGCACGGACATGAACGTGTTCATGCCCGTGCCAAATCGTCCGCCACGCATTTCAGTTTCCGCCCATTGTGATGGGCTGTTCGCTCAGCACGGGCGGAGGTGGAATCGGCACCGGCTGATACCGACGCAATTCAGCGCGGACAGTTTCAGGTGACGGGAGATTGGTATCCCAACCCGTCACATCGATACGCGCGCCTTCCATCGCTGCCTGCGTCATGCGATTGGAAACATCGCGCGACATACTCTCAGTGTAGGCAAGAGCCTGATCGCCTGAGCCAGCTTCGAGCGCATTCATGCCATAGCCGATCATCTTGACCATGTTGATGATGCCATTCTCGGCACCAGTCTGCGCGTTGACCTGATTCATGCGCATCTGCGCATATTGGCCCTGCATCCGCGTTGAGGCTTCCGCATAAATGCGCGCGCGCGCATACACAGCTTCGTAGTTGTTATTGGTTGCCGTCATCGCTGCGCGATACGCTTCTGCATTTTGATCAGACGCAACCTTTACCTGCGCGGCCCACGCTTCAAAACGTGCTTGCTGATTTAGCTCTGCGGCTTTCACAGCAGATGTGATGCGTGCATCATATGTGCCGATGATCGTGCTTGGACGCCACGTTTCGGGCGCATATTTTTCGGCACTAGCAAGTGCGAGCGCGCCCAGAACGAAGACGGATGCCGTTTTCAGGATTGAAGGAATCTGAAATCGGCTTTGCTTCTCGTCGATCACTTCGACGTAGCGCGGACGTGATTGCACTGGCAGGTTTTCCGACGGCTGCGATTGCCGCGTGCCGTCGTCTTCATAGTCGATTTGGTATTGGACAGACATAGATGAACTCCTTGCCGAGAGATTTCGGCAAGGAGTTCAAATCACTTTTTGGGATCGTGTTTGGGGGGAAGTTGACGCAGCATATGATCCCTGTGTGCTCGCTGCATTTCAGCACGCCATAACCGCTGCCAGATTTCCCTTTCAGATTGGGCAACATAATCTCGCTGCGCAGAAGGGCAGAATACAGAAGTATGGACAGCGGCATCAACCGCGATCACCCCAGCAATTGAACCAACAGCAAACGAGACCATCATCTCGAACCAAAGGCGGGGGATGCTTTTCTCAGACGCCGTGTTGTGCGTCTTATCGAACGGGCAGCCGGAGCAATGTGGCCAGCCTTTGCTGAAAACCCAATGGCTGCACGCATGTGCATTCGCGCATTCATCCGTAGCGCCATCACCATTTTCATTTTTCGATTTTTCCATCGCACAATTCCTCCAGCAAAGTGATTGAAGGCGGAATTTCACACCGAGCGGAATGGCGTGGGGGAAAGCTGAAATTGAAAAGGGCTGCGGTTTCCCGCAGCCCCGATCTTTGCCGACTTAACGCGCAAAGTGTCGCGCTATTGCCGGACTATGAACCCAGAACGATGTCGCGAGAAGTTGAAGCCTTTCCGCCAATCGATTTTGTGGGTTTTGTAACGGCGGGCTTATCGCGAAGGCCTTGAAATCGGATAGCCAACGGAACCCGAGTTCATTGTTGAAGGCCGTCTCGATGGCTTCATCCTGAATGATGATGCGCCGACCGTGATCGATGAAAATAATGTCATCACGGTAAAGTGCACTCGCCATCCAATCAGGAATTTTCCGACGTGACAGGTTGAGATTTGCCGTCGCAATCGCGAGGCGGTGAAAATAGCTGCGAGTGAGGACTAGCTCAACAGGCGGGATAATGACGACCCTATCGAGGTCATGATTATCGTTCGCAAAATTGCATTCGCAGTCCTTCCAGTGCTCGAAGCAGATCAGGCATTTTGACATCCTGGTGAACCCCTGCATGAAAACAAAAACTTAGAGCGGCGCGCGGTGAACGCAGCGAATTCCGCATCCCGAACTCCAGAGTTTGCATTCGTGTGGGTCTTTCGAATGAAGTTAAGCATTTCAGCATCCTTTCCTTTGCTCGGCATCATTGCCTTGCATGAACAGATGTGCCGACGTTTCCCCCAAAATTCAAAAGGGGAAATATGAATTATAAAAGGATAGACAGAAAAAATAATAGGATACAAAAGGGAAGCCACAGGAAGGGGAATCCCGTGAGTATAACCACGACGAAAGAGAAGCGCGGCAAGCCACGCCTTGCCGGTGAAGAGCTTCCAATCGAACGCCAGCGCGCAGCCGTTCGTGCACTTGCGTTGGTTCGGAAATCTGAAGGCTGGACAATTCGCGATTGTCAGGATGAACTTGAGCGCGCCGGACGCGTGATCGCGAAATCGCACATTGATGATTGCGCGCGATATTGTCCCAAGTTCGAAGCCGATGACAACGTGATCAGCCGTTGTCTGTCGCAGGGCTACGTTCCCTACCGTCAGCTTGTGAACGCCCTTTATCTTTGGATGAGTATCGACTTCGCTGAGGTCTATCGTCCTATCGAAGACGAAGAGCGGATGCAGACAAGCGAGATCGCCGTGTCAGCGATCAAGGAATTGCTCGCGCATGGATCGGATTTGAATTTCGACAAGGCGCGAGCCTTTGCCGGAACCTATTCCCTCTATCGACCATCCCATGTGAATCCGAACGGCGAAATTGGAGTCTCGCGCCTTGTCGTCGGGCTAGACGCACAGGCCGGTGGAGAGCGTAGCGAATTCAACTGCACTTATGAATCGCGATACAACGAAGATGGGCGACCACGGGCGACGTTCGCGACAGGCAAGATCATTCCGCATTACAATCGCGCGCTCGCAATTCTCACGACGCGCGCGAAAGGCAGTTTCGTTTTGATGTTCGATGACATCACCGCCGATCATTCCGAGAGGCAATATGACAGCATGGGCGGCATCATGATTGCCGCCGCTGCAAACGCATCGAGTGCGTGGCCGATCTACGCCGTGCGCACCGATGCAGCGGCGTTTGAGTTCAAACGCTACACCTCAGATCAGTTGCCGACTTTGGGGCGCGGCCCTTGGGATCGCCTCCGTCGTGGCAACATATATTGGGCGGATGAAACATTTCCCGGATTCGGTTTGGCCGATATCCGAAAGACAAAATGATGAGTGCGCGCTGCGAATTTTCGTGGCGCGTGCATTTTCCTACAATCAACGGTAACGTGTCGGTTCTACCGACTCCGCAATAGCCAGATTACGCGATAGCGTGATCCGCAAGATGTCCGGTGTATTACCGGCATCTTGGCAAGGGAGACGCTGCGCTCTCCCGTTGCATCCCTCTGGCGGCTGACACATCCATCACCCCAAGCCGTTCGAGATCTGCTTTGCAGATTGCGGCAGGGGTGGAATGTGCCAGCGCAACGTGTGGCCGTTGCATCACCAGTCAGGGAGCGTTCCTGCTACCCCGACACCCCATGACCAAAGGGAGACTTCGCTCTCCCTTGGAACCCATCGACCAACCGTCCGCCGGTTGGATGCCGTCAGAGCTGTCGCGCCCTGAACCACGAGCAGGGGCGTGCCAGCCCCTTGCAGCCCTGTCTCTCCCGAGAAGCCAACCATCCGTCGGTTGGATGTACGGATTGAGCAGGTTTCGTTTGCCCCTAGGTAAATTGGTCTGCAAAAGATCGAATTACGCCTTGGCAGAAGCATCGCCGCCGTGGCACAATTCGGCAAACAAAACACAAGTTTAGTCCAAGGAAGTAATCGTAATGTCCACACCTCTTCGCGCATTGCTCGCAGAGTTCCGCAACTCAGCCAAAACAGAGCGTGAAAAAGGGAACTATTTCGAGCGTCTCGCAGCCGATTTCATTAAAAATGACCACGGCATGGCGCAGGAATATGAGGATGCGTGGCTGTATTCGGAATGGGCACAACTTCACGGTTCAGATGGACGCGACACAGGAATTGATGTTGTCGCCAAAATCCGTGGTGAAGATTCTTTCTGCGCCATTCAATGCAAATTCTATCGCGAAGGCCACCGCATTCAGAAGGCCGACATCGACAGCTTCTTCACGGCATCTGGCAAACGTCAGTTCTCACGCCGGTTGATCATCGACACGACGGATGCGCCGTGGAGTGCAAATGCCGAGGATGCACTCGCCGATCAGGACAAGCCGATATCGCGCATCGGCCTCGACCGGCTTGAAGAAAGCCCAATCGATTGGTCAGCCTATCTCTTGCGCGATGAGGTCAAGATCGCGCCGCCGAAATCCATTCGTCCGCACCAGCAGGATGCGCTTCAAGCTGTTCGCGAAGGTTTGGCTGACGCAGATCGCGGTAAGATGATCATGGCTTGCGGAACCGGCAAGACATTCACCGGCCTCAAGATTGCAGAGGATATCGCTGGTGCAGGGAAGATGGTTCTTTTCCTTGTACCATCGCTTGCCTTGATGAGTCAGACGATCCGCGAATGGACTATTGATGCCGCAACGCCGCTTCGAGCCTTTGCGGTTTGTTCAGACGTTCAGGTCGGCAAGCGCCGCAAATCGACTTCCGATGTCGCCGAGATCGAAACGCACGATCTTGATTATCCAGCCACCACCAATGCCGCGAAGCTCGCTGACAAAGTGGCGCACTCCGCGTCGGATCGAATGACGGTGGTCTTTTCGACCTACCAATCGATCCAAGTGATTTCGGACGCGCAGCACAAGCACGGATTGCCTGATTTCGATTTCATAATCTGTGATGAAGCGCATCGCACGACGGGTGCGACGCTCGACGGCGAGGACGAGAGCAACTTCGTCAAGATACACAGCCAAGATTTCATCGCAGGTAAGAAGCGCCTCTACATGACCGCAACGCCGCGCGTGTTTGGCGATGCAGTAAAGAGCAAGGCGAGTGAGGCTTCCGCCGTCCTTTGTTCGATGGATGACGAGAGCCTCTACGGAAAGGCGCTTTTCGCGCGTGGCTTCGGCTGGGCTGTCGAGAACCAACTCCTCGCAGATTACAAAGTGCTCGTGCTCGCGGTGGACGAGCAGATGGTTAGCACAGGTGTGCAGAATCGCCTTGCCGATGGTTCATCTGAATTGAAGCTCGATGACGCGACCAAGATCATTGGATGCTATAAGGCGCTCACCAAGCATGGCTTGAAGGATGAGCTGCTCACCGATCCGCAGCCGATGAAGCGCGCGCTCGCTTTTTGCAAAGACATCGCAACATCGAAGCTAGTGCAGAATGAGTTTGCCGCCGTCATCCACGAATACCTTGCATCGGAAGAAGGCAAGGAGACTGAAGGCGATGCAACGCCACTCGATTGCCAGCTTGAACATGTGGACGGCACTTTCAACGCAAAATCACGCAACCGTTTGCTCGATTGGCTAAAGGAAGAGCACGGCGATCACGCGTGTCGAATTTTGACGAACGCGCGCTGCCTCTCGGAAGGCGTGGATGTTCCCGCGCTTGACGCCATTCTGTTTATGCATCCGCGCAAATCGCAGATCGACGTTGTGCAGTCGGTTGGTCGCGTCATGCGTCGTTCCCCCGGCAAGAACATGGGCTACGTGATCCTTCCTATCGGCGTTCCCGCGGGCATGACACCGGAAGAAGCTCTCAATGACAATGAGCGCTATCGCGTTGTCTGGCAGATTTTGAACGCGCTGCGCTCGCACGATGAACGCTTCGATGCGATGATCAACAAGGCTGATCTTGGCGTTGATATCTCTGATCACATCGAGGTCATCGCGGTCAGCAACAAGCTGCCGACGAAGAAGGCCAGCGATGGCGCGAAAACCAACATCGGTCATGGCAGTGCCGCCGATGATGATGAGCGCGAGCAGGGCGACATCAAACC
Organism: Sphingomonadales bacterium; assembly: GCA_016707885.1. Taxonomy (GTDB): domain Bacteria; phylum Pseudomonadota; class Alphaproteobacteria; order Sphingomonadales; family Sphingomonadaceae; genus Sphingorhabdus_B. The sequence continues at coordinate 249,773 of JADJGU010000003.1, read as the reverse complement.
CAAAGACCCTGTGCAAGGCACATTCTTCTTCGACGAATTCTCGAAAGCCATCATGGCGAAGATCGTCAAGAAATGCGGTCGCCGCGATTATTGGGAAGACTGGGCATCCGACATCGCGAAGATCGCGCAGACCCACATAACGCGCATCACCGCTTTGGTGGAAAAACCGGACACGACCGAGCGCGCAGCGTTCGAAGCGTTCCTTGCTGAGATCAAAGACGATCTCAACGACAGTATCACCGAAGGCGAAGCCATCGAGATGCTGGCGCAGCATATTATCACGCGACCAGTCTTTGAAGCGCTCTTCGACGGCTACAGCTTTGCGCAGAACAATCCGGTCTCGAAAGCGATGCAAGCCGTTCTCGATGCGCTCGACGAACATAGCCTGGAGAAGGAAGCGGAGAGCCTGGCGAAATTCTACGAGAGCGTTCGTCGCCGCGCCGCTGGCATCGACAAAGCCGATGCCAAGCAAAAGATCATCGTCGAACTATACGACAAATTTTTCCGCAACGCCTTCCCGAAGATGACCGAGCGGCTGGGCATCGTCTATACGCCGGTCGAGGTGGTGGATTTCATCATCCATTCGGTGAACGAGGTGCTGCAATCCGAGTTTGGCCAGACGCTGGGCAGCAAGGGCGTGCATATCCTTGACCCGTTTACCGGCACGGGAACATTCATCACGCGCTTGCTGCAATCCGGCCTCATCAAGCGCGAGGAACTGGAGCACAAATACCGGCACGAGATCCACGCCAACGAAATCGTGCTTCTGGCTTACTACATCGCGGCCATCAACATTGAAGCGGCCTATCATGGCGTGGCTGGCGGGGATTACGTGCCTTTCGAAGGCATTTGCTTGACCGACACATTCCAGCTCTACGAGCAGGAACGCGACCTGATCAGCGACCTCATGGCGGATAACAGCAACCGCCGTACTCGCCAAAAGGAGCTGGATATTCGGGTCATCGTCGGCAACCCTCCATATTCGGTTGGTCAGGGCAGTGCGAACGACAATGCCGCTAATCTTGCTTACCCAAAGCTAGACGGTCGCATTCGAGATACATACGCATCGCGTTCCAACGCGACCAACAAAAATGCTCTCTATGATAGCTACATACGCGCCATCCGCTGGGCAAGTGACCGAATCGGAGACGCGGGCGTAATTGCCTATGTTTCAAATGCGGGCTGGCTAGATGCGAACACGGCGGACGGCTTACGCAAATGCTTGGTCGAAGAATTTGCCAACATCCACGTCTTCCACTTGCGCGGAAACGCCCGCACCTCGGGCGAGCTACGCCGGAAGGAGAAGGACAACGTATTCGGTCAGGGGACGCGCACGCCAGTAGCGATTGCCTTGCTAGTGAAAAATCCCGTTGCCACGGCACATGGCCAGATTCATTTCCATGACATCGGTGATTATCTCACCCGCGATGAAAAGCTGTCTATCGTCCGCCGTTTTGGAAGCATTGACGGTATCAGCAAGGCAGGCGGATGGCACGAGATTACGCCGGACGAACTCGGTGATTGGCTGGGGCAGCGAGATAGGGCATTTGACAAATTTTTGGCCATCGGGACGAAAGATAACAACAACGAAACAACGCTTTTTCTGAACTACTCAAGCGGCGTTAAAACGCAGCGGGACTCTTGGTGCGTTAATCCCGACAGAGACGCGCTTTCAGATAATATGCGCTCAATGATAAACTTTTATAATGCTGAATTAGAAAGATTCAATTGCGCCTTTCCAAATATTGATCGAAAGTCTCGTGAGGCTAAAATCAGCGGATTTGTCGATACCAACACAACAAAAGTGAGTTGGTCTGATGGACTGAAGTCGGAGATGATTCGAAATAACAATCATGACTTCGATAAAAGCAAGATTACGAATTATCTCTATCGACCATTCACTCGCCAGTGGCTTTATTACGACCGGACGTATAATGAGCGCGTCTATCAGATGCCCCGCATTTTCCCAATGGACGGGAATACGGCGAACCGCATTTTTTCGGTTACTGGAAACGGGGCGCAAAATTTTACCTGTTTGATGTCGAATGTTTTGACTGACATCCAGATGCACTTCAATGGTCAGTGCTTTCCTCGCTACCTATACGAACCCGCAGAGGCGGGAACATTATTTGCTGGGCGCAGCATCGGTATTGAGCAGCGTGACGCGCTAACCGACGAAGGTTTAGGGCACTTCCAAGCGGCCTATCCGTCCGAGGCCATCACCAAAGATGACCTGTTCTATTACGTCTATGGCTTGCTGCATTCCGAGGAGTACCGCGCCCGCTATGCCGACAATCTGTCGAAGCAGTTGCCGCGCATTCCGGCGGTCAAGAAAGCAGCCGATTTTTGGTCATTCGTAGAGGCGGGACGCAAGCTAGGCGACCTGCACTGTGACTATGAAACGGCTGATCCGTTTCCGGTGACATTCGTGCGCGGCGACACGTCGCTTGCCGCGCCGTCCGACCCCGAAGCTTTCTATCGGGTTGAGCAGATGAAGTTCGCAGGCAAGCGTCCGAACCTCGATAAGACGACCGTGATCTACAATGCGAACGTCACGATCTCCGGCATTCCGCTCGAAGCCTATGACTATGTCGTCAACGGCAAGCCCGCGATTGAATGGGTGATCGAACGCCAGTGCCTGAAGACGGATAAGGCGAGTGGCATCGTCAATGACGCCAACCACTACGCCATCGAGACCGTTGGCGATCCGGCCTACCCGCTCAAACTCTTGCAGCGTGTCATCACCGTAAGCCTGGAGACGATGAAGATCGTCCACAACTTGCCGCCACTTGGTGATTTGACATGAAAGAAATGAAAAACGGCCCACAACAAAAAAAGAAGCGGAGAATTGGCTCATGACATCAATGCAGGGAGATATAGTAAATCGTGTTAAACGTTTGCCAAAGCCATCGCTTGCGGCTGAGGCGCTACAACCGGTTTTTGAAGCGGTGAGCAATTCTCTCCACGCAATTGAAGATGCTTTTGGCGATGCACTTTACCAGACGAAGGGCGTGATTACGGTCACGATCCGAAACGCACGTTCGCCCGACGACATTGAAATCATTGTCGATGATAATGGTATCGGTCTTGAACCTCCTCGATTTAGAGCGTTCTGCACCACTGATACAGACTACAAAATGGAGCGCGGCGGCAAAGGCGTTGGCCGATTGCTCTGGTTGGACGCATTTGACCGGATCAAAGTTGTTAGTATTTACAAGGACGAGGCCAAGGTGTTTCGCCGTTCATTTTCGTTTCGATTGGAATCTCAAGATCAAATTACTGACGAGGAAATAACTGAGATCACAGATGGAGGTACAAGTACTGGCACATCTGTTACGTTTTCTGGACTGCGTGGGGTCGCATATCGAACAAAATTCCCAAGTCAAGGCGCAACAATTGTGAAGCACTTCGGCTCTCACTTTTTCGCCGATTTCATTTTGGGAAAGTCTCCAACCATTAATGTTGATATCGATGGCACAAGCACGACCTTCCCGGAGGAGGTGCAGAATCTAATGCTCGAAGATCGCGGGGTGGCCATCATCCCAACTGCGGAGTTTGGCGACTTGTCGCTCGCCAGCTTTGTTTGTCACAAGAACGCCAGCGCCAACTTCGATGGCTCGCACCAGATTCACTTGGTTGCGAACGGTCGGACTGTCACCACTCGAAAGATTGATGGTTTGATCGGGATTGGCCGCTTTGGACCAGATGGAGATCGAGTCTATCATGGTTGCGTTTCGGGTGACTACCTCAACGACCGCGTCAACCAAGAGCGCACCCAATTCAATTTCGATGAATCGATTGTAGAAGAGATCGTGCGTGAAAGCGCGGCCTTCGTTCGGTCGGATGCGATAGGCACTGAAATACAGCAGTTCGATACTCAACGTTTGGGGACATTGCGGGACTTTGTGAATGACTACCCTTCATTCGGGTTCGAGGGTGCGGAGCAACTCCTTGAGCGCACCCCAAAGAATGCAGTTAAGCCAGAGGAATTTGCTAGGGCATTGATCCCATTTCGTATTCGACGCGACAAGGAGCGTAACGATACAATTCAACAGATCGTAGCGCAACTTGATGGCAATCAGACAATCCCCGCTGATTTTGCTGAATCTGTACGTAAGGCGGCGGACGAGATACGGGCCGAAGAGCAACGGCAGTTGACTGAATATGTTCTCCGTCGAAAAACCGTTCTCGACGTTATGGATGTCCTGTTGCGTCGGATAAGAGAACGTGACAATGGCTCGCAAGATTTCCAGCTTGAGGCGACGCTTCATCAGTTTATTTGTCCGATGAAATTGCGTGGCGATGATCCTACTAAAGTTGAGCAATCTGACCATGATCTTTGGATCATTGATGAGCGGCTAACATTCCAAAAATACTTTGCTTCGGATGTTCCATTCACGCAGATTTTGGATGGAGAAAATAGTACTCAACGTCCTGATCTGTTGATCTATGATAGGCTTTATGGGCTTGGTGCGGAAGGAGAAGATCAACTCACAAAGGTGATGCTCGTGGAATTCAAGCACCCTGGGAGGAGGGACTACGAAGAGCGGTATTCGCCAATGAATCAAATCAGCGAATATATCACTAAGCTGAAAGCCGGCCAGATTGAAGATTTTAACAACTCGAGGGTGCGCATTGCTGAAGACTGCGTATTCTACTGTTACGTCGTGGCGGATATTGTCGGCAAACTCGAAATCCATACCAATGGTTGGCGCACAACGGCCAACGGTCGTGGACGGATTCAAGAGCTTGGTGGGAAATTCCGAGGCATTGTTGAAGTCATTGAATGGAAAGACCTCTTGGCTGATGCGCGGCTTAGAAATCATGCCTTTCTCCATGCCGCAGGACTACGATACGACCGGCATCCATAGAAGGCGGCAACGCCGATTTTTTGATTTCGTTATTGACTTCATCCCTTCCGCTGCACCCTGAGTTTCATCCGCGAATGTGGCTGAGGTCGTCGTCCCGTCAACGGGCGGCCCGATCCATTCGCTGCGCTCCCGTGTTGCCCGTTTCGCCTAACGGCTGACAGTCCGACTTTCCCCCAGCCTGTTCCCTTCGCGTCCTCAGGATACAGCGAAAGGATATCAGGACATGACCACTTCATCAAAAGAACGCTTCGACGTTTACGGAGCTATCACCGATCAAATCGTTGCCGCAATCGAAGCCGGAGCCGAGCATCCGCAAATGCCTTGGCATCGTGCAGGCGGATCAATCGAACGTCCCACCAATGTCGAAAGCAAGAACGCCTATCGCGGCGTCAACACCGTCGCCCTCTGGGCATCGGCATATTGCCAGCAGTTCGATCATGGCCTCTGGGGCACATATCGCCAGTGGCAAGAGAAGGGCGCTCAGGTCCGCAAGGGCGAGAAATCGTCCATCATCATTTTCTATCGTGACCTCGGGCCGCATGAGCGTGACACGCAATCATCCGGCGATGATGATGATCGCGGCAATCGTTTCTTCGTTGCCCGTGCATCGCGCGTGTTCAACGTCGCACAGGTCGATGGCTTTGAACTTCCTGCAATCGAACCCTCGATTGATCGCATCGATCCATGCGTTGCCGCCGAGGCGTTCATCGCATCCACAGGTGCGAACATCACGGTTGCCGGTGAACGTGCATTCTACAATCGCACAACCGACAGCATCACGATGCCGGATCGTCATCGCTTCGTTGGCACGAAGACCAGCACCGCGACCGAAGGATGGTATTCCACGTTGCTTCACGAGCTGACCCATTGGTCAGGTGCAGACACACGTTGCGCGCGCACCTTCGGTGAACGCTTTGGCGATGATGCCTACGCGATGGAAGAAATGGTTGCCGAGCTTGGCGCTGCATTCCTTTGTGGTGATCTTGGCATCACGGCAGAACCACGCGCCGATCATGCCGACTATATCGGTCACTGGCTGCGCATTCTCAAAGGCGACCGCAAGGCAATCTTCACGGCGGCGAGTGCTGCGAACAAAGCAGCCGAATATCTCAAGAGCATTGCTCAAATCGAACAACGAGAGGCGGCTTAGGCCGCCTTTCAATTTCAATACCGTTCTAACGTGGGGCCGCTTGTCGGCCCTTTTCATTGTCTGCCTCGCGTCTGTGATCATCCGGTGATGATGACGGGAATGTTGGCAGGGCCGGTGCATCGTCAACGGCTTGCCCGATCCATTCGCCCTCATTTCATTCAGGCTCCCGTGTTGGCCGTTTCCCTTCGGTGACGCTGCCCCTTCGAACCCTGCCGTTTGCCTCCCCGTCCACCGGACGAACCCAAACGCCAAAGGAGGCAGACATGAAAACCGACTACGCAATCATTCACAAAAACTGGAACGGCATCGAAATCGAAATTCGCTGGATTGCCGATTACGTCTCATTCGACGACGGGCAATCAATGGCGCATCTTGAGGTCGAAAGTGTGAAGCCAGCACGCGCGCCGCTCCCGATCACCGAAACCGGATATCGCTCGCACTTCATCAATCGCAGCAATGTCGATCACATGGGCGGCCCTGAGGCCTATGTCGAAGCGTGGATCGACAAGATGTCACACACCCACGCGTGGCGCGAAACCGCAGTCGCATCACGTCAGCTCGCGCTCTTTTGAGCGCGAGTATTTTGCCTGATTGCTTTGGAGAATTTTAGTCGCTTGCTTTTGGATGATGACCGGCACGTTGCGGCAGCATCATGATCAGTGCGATGATCGCAGCGGTCAACACAAGCGATGCGAGAGGACGGCTCAGATCAAGACCACCATGATCGAGCGGCTTGTCGAGAAAATCTCCAACCGCTGCGCCGAGTGGGCGAGTGAGAATGAACGCAGCCCAGAACAAGACGACGCGATTGATCGACGTCCAATAATATGCCGCCGCAACGATTGCGAGCAGCAGCGCGAATATGCCTGCTGCGCCTATGTATCCGAGGCCGCCGGTATCGGCAGCCCAATCACCTAAGGCCGTGCCGAGAGTTTGCGAGAATGTGATGGTGATCCAGTAGAACGCTTCGGCCTTTGGTGTGACGATTGTGTCCGATGAAATTTTTCCGAGCGAGAAATGCCATGCGATGAGTGAGCCGATCACGCAGGCGAGAAGCAAGATTGATCCACCTGTGTAGCCGATGCCCATGGAGCGCGTCGCAAAATCCGCCATCGTTGTGCCAGCCGTCGTCGATGCGATGATCGTTGCCCAATATAAAAATGGTTTGAAACGATCTGCTTTGATTTGCAAAAGAACGAGCACAACGAGAAGGCTTAGAAATATTCCAGTTCCCACAAGATAACCTAAATTCATACTCATACTGACGGTGTCACCACCTGTTTCGCCAAGTGTCGTCGCCAGTATCTTGATGATCCAAAATCCGAGTGTGATTGCGGGAACTTTACTCATTGCATCTTGCATTTCGGATTTGGTCATGTGGGCCGAGCCTTTGGTTTGTTTTGAACGACAAGACTATGCCTTTTACTGAACATTGAGAAGGCCGTATTCCGCTCATTTATGAGTGAGCGTTAGGCGATAATTTGCGCATTTATGTATGCGCAAAATAGATTGCTTTGCTCATATATATGTGTCATATTGAATGAGAAGGATATGACACTATGAGTCCCGACCAAACCATTTTAGCTAGAAAAAGCCTTGATCGACGGCTCGCACCCTTGCGGGGCGAACCCTTGATCGCGCCCCCGAGCGGCTGGATCAAGGCCATTCGCGAAGCTTTGGGTATGACCACCCGCCAGCTTGCTGCCCGCATGGGCGCAGCGCGCTCGCGCGTGACCGCCATCGAGAAGGCGGAGGTCAACGGATCGACGACGATCAAGACCTTGCGCGAAGCTGCCGAAGCGATGAACTGTACATTCGTATATGCCATCGTGCCTACCAGCACACTCGACGACATTTTGCGCGATCAGGCGGCGAAGAAGGCCGACGTTGAACTCGCGCGTCATCATCACACGATGCGCCTTGAAAATCAGGCGATGGATAAGCGCGATCTTGCCGCCGAGCGCGAGCGATTGGTTTCAGATATGCTTGCCGGTTCACTTCGCCGCGTGTGGGATGACGAATGAGCGATCCATTGTTCGATGAAGATGATGAAGCGAACACGCCTCTCGAAGCAGAGGAGCGCGAGCAGCTCATACCATCCTACATCACGCTTCGCCGCGAGTTGAACGAAGCCGAGCAAATCAACATTGCCGATGCAGCCAAGTGGCTTGCATCGCGCAAGCGCGACGTGCTGAATGAAAGATTCCTGCGCAATCTGCACACGCGCATGTTCGGCCAAGTGTGGAAGTGGGCGGGCGACTACCGCAAAACGCCGCGCAATATCGGCGTGGATGCTTACCGCATTCCCATGGACGTGGCGCAAGCCATCGACGATGCAAAATTCTGTGTCGCGAACGAAACATATTCACCCGACGAAATCGCCGTTCGCTTCTCGCATCGCTTGGTCGCGATCCATCCATTCCCCAATGGCAATGGGCGCTTCTCGCGCATGGTGGGTGACTTACTCGCCCAGCAATTAGGTCAGCCCCGCTTTTCGTGGGGCAGCGCCAATCTCGTTGATCCGAACGAAACCCGCAAAGCCTACGTCGCGGCATTGCGCGCAGCAAATGCGCATGACTTCGATGCCTTGATTGCCTTTGCACGATCATAATGCAGATGCGTGAGTGCGCGTCACCGGATTGATGTGTCGATGATGGCGCGTGCAGTTTGATGCGTCAGATCATGTTCTCCTAAAATTGCCACCGAGCAGCGGACATTCCCACTGGCATTCATTCATGGGTTTTTGACCAGCCGCGTCTCGGATCAAGGCCGCTCGCTTCCGCACTTCGTTTGTGCAGCTCCGCGCGCGTGTTCGCTGCGCTCAGCCTTTGATCCTCGCCTCATGTCGTCAGGTCACGAGTCTCCCCATGAAGCCGAGGGAATTGTCCTTCGGTGGAAACCAAGGAGAACTGAAATGTCTGACACAAACTCAAACCGCCCGAGCCACCGCTTGTTCAATGTAACCGGTGACGGCGACAACGCCCGCTGGACTGACATCGGCGTCGCATGGGCAACCAAGGACGGCAAAGGTTTCACGCTCGCGCTCAATGCGATCCCCGTGAATGGCCGGATCGTCATGCGGATCAACGAGGAAAAGCCAGCAAAGAAGAAGGGGAGCTAACGCTCCCCTTCGGGGCAGTGAGCCAGCGTCGCTATGGCGCTGGACCACGGCGGCCGAGTTCTTGAGCGATCATCGCGAGAAGCGAGTGCGCCGATGCGATTGTAGCATTGTTTGCCGCGATGGCATTGCTCGCCTGTTGGAATAGGGCAGCAAGCTGCGAAGCTGATTTGGTCGCAAGATCGTTGCGGTTGAGATTGAAGTTCATGACATCCTCCATTGTCTTGCGCCGCTCCTCATGAGCCGCGTTGAAGGACGGAAATCCGAGCGTGAAGATGTGATGCATCACCTGTGATCGGAACGAACGTGGAGAAGGCTGCTAACGCCTTGCATCCAGATCATTCACTCGTCGGATAAGTTCTGAAAAAGTTAGCGGCACATTGCGAGTGCGCTGGCAGAAGGAATGGGAATCTAATGGAAATTCGTCCCGAATGATCGCCTGACCTATGCGTCGGCACAGCCTGTCGGTATATGTTTCATTTACAAAAAATCGCATAAAACGCGAATTTAAGCGGTTACAATATACTAGACTTTCGACGGGAAATGATATATGATAGATGTTCAAATTCACCAAAAATGAGAAATTGAGCAGTTGGAATATATGTCACCCTCATTGCCGGAAGGCCGTCAACATCTGGTATCACTCGTGCGTCAATCCGGCGACGTGATCCATGTGGCCGATGCTGCGCGCATCCTTGGGGTGGATGGATCGCTTGCGGCGAAGAAGCTAGCGCGGTGGACAAAGCAAGGTTGGTTCCGCCGCGTTGGACGCGGGGCATATCTGCCTGCATCGCTAGACTCGCTTGGAAGCGAGCACGTCCTCGATGATCCTTGGGTTCTAGTGCCTGCTCTTTTTTCGCCTGCCTATGTCGGCGGTAGAGCCGCAGCCCAACATTGGGATTTGACCGAGCAGATATTCAACGATGTTGTCGTGTTCACATCGAATGCCGTTCGCGAGAAATCTCAAATCCGGCATGGCGTGCCATTCACGATCACGCACATCGACGAGAGCCGAATGTTTGGCACCGTCGCGGTATGGCGCGGCAACAGCAAGGTGCTCATATCCGATCCACATCGAACAATCATTGATATGCTCAATGACCCGACGATAGGCGGCGGCATTCAGCAGGTATCTGATTGCCTTGCCGAGTATTTCAAACGCCCAGATCGAGACGACAAGAAGCTGATCGCTTATGCTGAAAAACTTGGTAACGGCGCGGTATTCAAGCGTCTGGGATTTTTGGTGGAAGGGCGTGACGATACGTCCGATCTAATGGCGGCTTGTGCTCACCGATTGACCAGGGGCAATGCGCGCCTTGATCCCACGCTTGAATCACCGCGCCTTATTTCACGATGGAAATTATGGGTGCCGTCGTTCTGGGTTGCCCGCCATGATTGATCGTCGCGAGATACTCGACATGGCGACACAAATGTCGCTGAATCCCCACGTAGTCGAGAAGGACTATGTGCTTGGTTGGATGCTGGCAGGTATCGCATCGCATCCAATCCTGCGCGAGACATGGGTGTTCAAAGGCGGCACATGTCTGAAGAAATGCTATTTTGAAACCTATCGCTTTTCCGAAGACCTCGATTTCACATTGACCGATCCTGATCAGATCAATGAGGAATTTTTGAAAACGGCTTTTGCTGAAATCGGCGCATGGATTTATGATCAAACAGGTATCGAGGTTCCTGCCGCCGAGCAGAAATTCGACATTTACAAAAATCCACGCGGCACGATTTCGTGCGAAGGGAAGATTAAATATCGCGGGCCAGTGTCGCCGCGCGATATGCCCGGAATCAAGCTCGATCTAACCGCAGATGAGCGTTTGGTTTTACCGCCTGTGCGCGTTCCCGTATTTCATCCATACACTGACACGCCAGAGCAGGGCATCGACGTTCTGTCGTATGCCTACGAAGAAGTGTTCGGCGAAAAAATCCGCGCACTTGGTGAACGCACCAGGCCGCGCGATCTCTACGATGTCGTGAATCTATTCCGCAACGACGATGCGCGACCATCACCGTCCGTGTTGCTCGACGTGCTAGGCCAGAAATGCGAATTCAAGGGCATAAATGTTCCCACCTTGGCCGATCTTGAACCGCACCGTCAGGAGTTGATGGGGTTGTGGAGCAGTATGCTCAAGCATCAGCTTCCCGTCTTGCCACCGTATGAATCATTTTGGGATGAGCTTCCCAACTTCTTTGGTTGGATCAATGGCGGCGCGACACCAGCGATTCCCGTTGCGTATGCAAATGATGGTAGCGAAACAGTCCTGCGTGCTCGCAATCTGCGCTTGCCTGTATCGGGCACCGCGCAAGCGATGGTCGAAATCATTCGCTTTGGTGCTGCAAACCGATTGCTCGTGGAACTCGATTATCAAGGATCAACACGACGTATCGAACCATACTCGCTGCGCAGAACAAGTGATGGGCATATCATCCTTCACGCACTTCGAGAGGGAAGTGGCGAACATCGCAGCTATCGCCTAGACCGAATGCAGGGCGCACGAGTGACAAACCAAACTTTCGTGCCGAAGTATGAAATCGAACTTACACCGAAAGGGCCTGTGTCAGTTGCGCAATCGCCTGCGCGAGCAACGTCGTCTGCATTTCGCGCGCAACCCGTAACGCGAGCGCGTGCAGCACCTCGCAAGAAGGCTAGCAGCAGTTATTTTGCTAAACCTACGCACACCTATCAGTGCCCGATGTGCAGTAAGAAATTCAAACGCGACAAATACGATCCGAAGCTGAACTCGCACAAAAACCAGTGGGGGCAGCCTTGCTCTGGTCGCACTGGATTTCTTGTAAGCTAATCACTCACGCCTAACCCAAATCCAACCCGCGATCCTTCTTCGGGCGCATGGTGATGGTACTCCGTCCGCGATCCTTATCGCGCTCGGCTTCGCCCTCGCGCATCCGGCGGAACTTGGCAGCGTCGCGATAGAGACCGAGAATGCGTTCAGCTTCCTTCCGACGGTTCTCTTTGATCAACTCTTGAAGAGCTTGGCGATCCTTGTGCTGCGCATGGATCAGAGCGTGCCGCTCATGGCTATCGCGTGTCCGCGCAAATTTGGATTCCATCTCATTCTGCTTGCGCGTTTTGAAATATTTCCCCGTCAGGAAATCCCAAGCACCGGCAATGCCTTTGCGCAGACGTGATGAGCGAATGCGTTGCTCTTCGTTCCAACGTGCTGTGATGGATTTATCGAAGGCTTGGCGTTCAGCTTGATGCTGAACCTTTAGCGCTTCGCGCTTGGCTACCAGTGGTTGCATATTGTGGTGAGCGATGCGTTTGGCTTCCCCAATATAGCGGGAGAGGCGCGGAGCGATTTGCTCTCCGATGAATTGTTTCGTTTCATCGACACTGCGCAGCGTCGCGGGATCACCGAGGCGCGATGCAACGTCTTTTGATTTTGCATCGATCATACGCGCGAGCGCGAACACATCGCCATCGATGGTGACGGCGACGAAACCACGACGATCACCACGCGCGAGAAAGAGACCGCGCTCTTCGAGCGCAGATGCAAATGCAGCCGCGCCGTCCGATTGCTTCCAGCATTCTTGCACGGCGGATTTGAGTTCGCGCGGATCGAGACCCGCACGTTTGGCCTGTTGCCATTCATCCAATGTGAAATTGCGCGCATCGCGCAGGCGCGGATTGGCGAAACCCTTCGGCATCGCCCAACCGTTTTCAAGATAGAGCTGCTTGGCAATCTCATTGAGCTTGTTTTTGAAAAAGGGCAGTTCCTTCGCAGTCATGGTTTCGGCATCGATGCGTGACCAGACGGCATGACAATGGCGACGGCCTTCCTTTTCGTGGAAGACGATCACACGCGGTTGGTCGGTGAGACCGAGCCGTTCTTCGATATCGGTAAGTGCCTTTTCAAAAACTTCAACGCGCACAGATTCATGCGCGGGCGGACTGAGTGACATCGAGAAGAGATATTGCTGGCACTTCGTCCCGCGCGCGAGCGCATAGGCTTCATTCATCGCGCCCATCACAGTGTCAGAGATGAACCCCGACACTTCATGAATTTCGACGTGCTCATTTTCCTCAGTCTTGAGTAGATGTGCTCCAAGCTGACGACCACCGCTGCGCTTTGAGGCTTTGAGGATCATGGCCGTGCATCGATGTCCAATGCTTGGATCAGGAGTTGGCGCATATGATTGATGTCCGCAGTCGCGGACATCAACGCCTCCTCAGTATCAGGAGTGACCGCAAGGCTTCCCGTGTTCGCAGCGCGTGCGAGCTGGTTTACATTGTTCGCCAATCGCGATTGACCAAGAAGCCCGAGCAATTGCGCGAGGGCTTGATGATCTTTGACCGGAAACTTTCCGCGCTTGCGGGGCGCGACCGTTTCCGGATCGAGCAAGCGCGAGCGGATATATGCGCCGAGCGCCATGCCAGCGGCATCGCGCTCTAGCTTTGCACGCTCTTCAAACGTGAGACGTAGAGAGAAAGGCGGGATGGTGCGCTCATCCATTGCCCGCCTCCGACGTATATTCTTCCTCTGCCTCAATTTTACGTTTGCGAACTATTGACGCTCGATGGTGTGAGACATTGATATCGACACGCTGAGTCGATGGAGCAGGTTTGCCAATTTGATTTGCAGTGTTGATCACGTTCATCGCGTTTGCGGGCACTTGCCACGCTATCGATGTGTGCTTGAGAATGTACTCCCACTCATCCAAAGTGGCCCATAGAGAGTTCGAACACGTTCCCTCCGGGTGCGCCAATTTCTGATGCCAAAAGTCGTAAGCTGGCTTAGTCGCGATCAGCTACCGGTAAACTTTGCCGGGCGCTTTTCCATAAAGCTCGCAATACCCTCTTTGAAGTCGGCGCTTTGGAACAATGGCAGCAACTGGAGATAGACATGCTGTACATGGGTATCAAAAGTCTCTTCGAGACCCATGCGCATCAACCGTTTTGCACCCTGCACTGCCAGTGGCGCATTATTGGCAATTTCTAGCGCTATTTCCCATGCGCGCGCAGCGACTTGATCGCTCGGCACCACCTCATTGACCAGTCGCTCTTTCAAGCAATCGTCCGCGGATAGCGTGCGACCGGTGAAGATGATCTCCGCTGCCTTTGCCCAACCCAGCATGCGCGGCAGGAACCAGGTACCACCAGATTCGGGGAGTACACCACGCTTGACAAATGCTGCGGCCAGTTTGGCATCCCCCGCCATCACGCGAATATCGCAGCCAAGCGCAAGATCCATCCCATAGCCAGCAGCCGAACCGTTGAGCGCTGCAATCACAGGCTTATCGAGCGCATGGAGCACGGTTGGTGGCGTGTTTCTTAGATCTATCGTTGCGCCGAATGTCGCTGACGAAGACCCAATACCTTCGCCTTTTTGGGCTGCACCCAGATCCAGTCCGGCGCAAAAAGCGCGACCCGTTCCGGTTAGGATAATTACGCGGACGTCGCGATCCTCTCCTGCCTTCACCAGCAAGCGGGTTAGCTCGTCCAGCATCGGGCCAGAGATGGTATTCAACCGCTCCGGTCGATTCAGTGTCAGCGTTGCGACGCCTTCTGATACGTCATAGGTGACGTCTGCACTCATGGTTTCCTCCCTCCTGCTTTGGTACGAATAAGTCGCCTAAAATGGCCATTCTGAATCGCTTCTCAGGTCCCGGCGTAGCGGAACTGCGCCTTGATGCAATAGTTGGCTGCATTGGGCGACTGTTGGCTTTGCTGTCATCGAGAGTACTTCAACTCTTTGCCAAACTGTCACGATACCCTCGCAGAATCGCAACAGCACCCCCCTAATGCGCGCCTCGCAACAACAACTGCGAGGGAAAACCATGCGTACCGCCACTCTCTTCCTGCTTTCGACTTCTGCGCTGATTTCAGCGCCCGTTTATGCGCAAGATTCGCTCCCTGCTGCCGAAGATTCGGCGGCGGAAGGTGAAATTGTCGTCTTCGGCCAAGGCCAGACCCGTCAGGTGCAGGAACTCAAGACCGAGGATGTCACGATCCTCGCGCCCGGCACCAGCCCGCTCAAGGCGATTGAAAAGCTTCCCAGCGTGAATTTCCAGTCCGCCGACCCTTTCGGTACCTATGAATGGTCGAGCCGCGTCACCATTCGCGGGTTCAACCAGAACCAGTTGGGCTACACGCTTGATGGCATACCGCTTGGCGATTCAACCTATGGTAACAATAACGGCCTGCACATTGGCCGCGCGATTGCGCCTGAAAATATCGGCATCACCCGCGTTTCACAGGGTGCCGGATCGATTGGAACGCAATCTACCAATAATCTGGGCGGCACGCTTGAATTCTTCTCGCTCGACCAAGCGGATGGATTTGGTGCGGACGCCAACCTTACTTACGGTTCCGAAAATACAGTCCGGGCATTCGCGCGGGTAAATTTTGGCGAAAGTGACGGCATTCGTGGCTTTATCTCTGGCACCTATCACAATGCTGAAAAATGGAAGGGCGGCGGCGACCAGCGCAACTGGATGATCAATGCGAAAGCGATCATCCCAGTGGGCGGAGCCGAATTCGATGCTTATTTCAGCTATTCGGACCGTGCAGAGCAGGATTATCAGGATCTGTCGCTCGAGATGATCCGCCGTCTGGGTTATGATCATGACAATTATTTCCCCGACTATGCAAAGGCGATTGCCGCAGCGCAGGGCGTTTTTGTCGCCCCGATCAACAATCTCGACGACAGCTATTATGATGCCTCGGGCCTGCGCAAGGATACGCTGGCGGCTTATGGCCTGACGGCCCCGCTCGACGAGGGTGTAACCTTCAAGATCAAAGCCTATTACCACGACAATACCGGCCAAGGCACATGGGGCACACCTTATGTTCCCAGCCCCAATGGCGTGCCGATGTCGGCGCGTACCACAGAATATGACATCCAGCGCGGCGGCGTATTCGGATCACTTGAGGCCGAAGTTGGGGATCACACGATCAGCGTCGGCGGCTGGTATGAGCATAATGACTTTACGCAGGCGCGCCGTTTTTACGCCTATCAAAGCCTGACCAATCCGGGCCTCGATCACACCAAATTCCTGCGCAACCCGTTCTTCACGCAGTGGCTGTTCGATTTCAACACCGACACGCTGCAATATCATGTGCAGGACAAGATCAGCATGGGTGATCTGACGATCAACCTTGGCTGGAAGGGTTTTCAGGTCAACAATGAGGCCGACCCGCGCGTGCAGGGCTCGCTCGCTGCCGGCAAGATCAAATCGCGCGACTGGTTCCAGCCGCATGCAGGTGTTGCCTATAAGCTGAGCGGCAATGCAGAGGTTTTCGGTGGCTTTACGCAGGCAACCCGCGCCTTCGTTTCTTCAGCGACCAGTGGCCCCTTCTCGACCACGCAGGCTGGCTTTAATGCTCTGCGTGCACGCGGATTGAAGCCTGAAGAATCGGACACCTATGAGCTCGGTGCCCGTTTCAATAACGCAACTTTCAATGGCGTGTTGGGTGTCTATTATGTCAACTTCCGCAACCGCCTGCTCGGTATTCCGACTGGCCCCGGCATTGTCGGCAACCCCTCGATCCAGCAGAATGTCGGCTCGGTCCGTTCACTCGGTTTTGAGGCGGCTGGCGATGTGCGGCTGGGTGGCGGGCTGACACTGTTTGCTTCCTATAGCTACAACGACGCGACCTATCGCGACAATGTGATTGTACCGGGCGTGACCCCTGTCACCATCCCGACAAAAGGCAAAACGCTTGTCGATACGCCTAAGCACATGCTCAAGGGCGAAATTGCCTATGACAGCGACAGCCTCTTTGGTCGCATCGGAGCGAACTATATGAGCAAGCGCTACTTCACCTACACCAACGACCAGTCGGTCGGTAGCCGGGTGATTGTGGATGCAACGCTGGGCTATCGTTTCGATATGGGCATGCGCAAGCCGATCGAGGTTCAGCTCAACGCCACCAACCTGTTCGACAAACGCTATGTGTCGACCATCGGTTCGAACGGCTTTGGCAACAGCGGTGACAACCAGACACTGCTTGCCGGCGCGCCGCAGCAGTTCTTTGTGACTGCTAAGGTCGGCTTCTGATGCGCAGGATGCCCCGCTTGGTCGCCGCGTTGGCTGCGCTTGTTCCCGCAACCAGTCAAGCCGAACCCGTACTTTTAATCTCTATCGACGGGTTGCAACCCGCCGATGTGATCGAAGCCGAAAAGCGGGGCATCAACATTCCGAATTTGAAGCGTTTCGTCAAAGAAGGTAGCTACGCCAGCGGCGTCACCGGCGTGCTGCCTTCCGTGACCTATCCCAGCCACGCGACCCTGGTGACAGGTAAAAGTCCCGCCGAGCATGGCATTATCGGCAACACCGGCTTCGACCCGATGCAAATCAACCAGTCGGGCTGGTACTGGTATGCCAGCGACTATAAGGTACCCACGCTGTGGGACTCTGCCGCAAAGGCTGGCCTGAAAACCGCCAATGTCCACTGGCCCGTTACCGTCGGGCAAAATTCCATCCGATACAACTTGCCGCAAATCTGGCGCACCGGTCATGAGGATGATGTCAAGCTGATGAAGGTGCTGGCAACGCCTGGATTGGTAGACAGACTGGAGTCTTCGCTCGGCGTTTTTTATGCACAGGGTATTGATGAAAGCATCGCGGGCGACGAAAACCGCGCGCGCTTTGCCGAGGAATTGATCCTCGCGGAAAAACCCGATTTCATGACCGCCTATTTCACCGCGCTCGACCATGAGCAGCATGAAAAAGGCCCGGACACAAAAAATGCACACCAGATTCTCGAACGCATCGACGCCATTGTCGGCAAGCTGGTGGCTGCCCAACTGAAAGTGCATCCGGATGCGGTGATCGCGATCGCGTCGGATCATGGCTTTGCCGCGACCACAACCGAGATCAACCTGTACCGCGCCTTTATCGATGCCGGGCTGATGATGCTGGGTGCCGATGGCAAAATCAAGGAGTGGCTGGCCGCCCCCTGGAACTCCGGCGGTTCGAGCGCCATCATGCTGGCTGACCCTGGCGATGAAGGATTGGTAGCGCGCGTCGAAGCCCTGCTCAAAAAGCTGAAGTCCGATCCGGCAAACCGGATTGCGGCGATTGCGGATCGCAAGGAAATCGCGCGCATGGGGGGCAATCCCAAAGCCAGTTTCTACGTCAATTTTGAATTCGGTGCTTATGGAGGCGGCTTCAAAGGTAAAGATGCGCCTTTGGTCTCGGCATCGGGCAGCAAAGGCACGCATGGCTATTTCCAGACGGGCGGCAATATGCGGTCTTCCTTCCTGATAATGGGCAAAGGCGTCACCGCAGGCAAAAATCTCGGCGAGATCGACATGCGCAGCATCGCCCCGATGCTGGCTGACAAACTCGGCGTCGGGCTGCGCTGAAGTCCGCCTTCCGGCACAAAAAACCCTGCTTGAATGCTGTGAACATAAAGAGTCACGATTCTGTCATTTGAAGGTTGCAGTTAGGATTTAACTCAGACCTGCGGATATTATGCCATGACCGGATCGAAGACAGTTCTGTTCACTTCACAGAACCCTTCGCTGTTTGTCGAATTGCAACGGGCGCGGCCAAATATCGCGCTGGTTGCCATTGGATCAACCTTGCCAGCACTGGAATCGGGCGGTGATATCTGGTGCTTTGTCGATTTCATTCTGCCAGAGATTTCCGGGCTGGAAATGTGCAGACGGCTACGCGCCGATCCGGTCACACAGAAATCTACTATCACGATGGTTTTCGATCAGGCCGACAAGGTTATGCTGGTGCGCGCCATGCAGGCGGGCGCCGACGATTATGTCGTCGGCCAATTATCGCCTGAAGAGGTTTTGAGGCGTATCGAGCATGGTGGATCGCATGTCCTGCCCTCCGACACTTCGGAAAGGATCGAATTGGGTGACGTGGTGGTTGAGCCGCAAGCCTATCGGGTGAAATATAAGGGACAGCGCGTCAATCTGGCCCCGAATGAATTTCAGCTGCTGCTGCATTTCGCGCATAGCCCCGACAAGGTTTTTTCGCGCGAAGATCTGATCCAGCTCTCCGGCAAACCACTCGATGAGATCGAAAGCCGGACGGTTGATGTGTGGATCGGGCGCCTGCGCCGGGCGTTTAAAAAAGTCGGTGCGCCCGAGGTGATCCGCACAGTCCGTCCTATCGGCTATGTTTTTGAAATCACCTGACCCAGCTGGCTGAAATATAGCTGCAACCAAATAGTCCCCAAATCGTCATCGCCCGGCCCATCGCACGTAACAGTCAGTCTGTAAGAGCAATCCGTCCCAGCCAAAACAGGGAGCGCGGACTTTGCTACGAAATGCTGCCACCGATCTGATCATCGACAAAGCAACGGCGATTGCACCGCCTGACTGGATCAACCACCCCGAACCGCGAAGTTTCAGGCCCAAGAGCAAATATCGCACCATCTGGATCTCGGACATCCATCTCGGCACCAAAGGCTGTAACGCCGACCTGCTGCTTGATTTTCTCCATTCGGTCGAGTGCGAAACGCTGTATCTGGTGGGCGACATTATCGATGGCTGGCGGCTCAAAAAGGGCTGGTATTGGCCTGATAGCCATAATGAAGTCGTCCGCCGCATCCTGAAAATCGCGCAT
Organism: Sphingomonadales bacterium; assembly: GCA_016707885.1. GTDB lineage: Bacteria > Pseudomonadota > Alphaproteobacteria > Sphingomonadales > Sphingomonadaceae > Sphingorhabdus_B. Next base: position 230,071 of record JADJGU010000003.1, on the reverse strand, counting down.
AAGGGAACACGCGTCGTTTTCATTGTTGGCAATCATGACGAGATGTTGCGCGATTATGCCGGTTTCAGCTTTGGCGGCATCACGCTCGCGCAGGAAGCCATCCACGAAACGGCGGACGGCAAGCGCCTGTTGATCACGCATGGCGATGCCTTTGACGGTGTTGTGCTCTATGCCCGTTGGCTCGCCTTTCTAGGCGATCAGGCCTACACCTTGATGCTGCGCGCCAATGTTTGGCTGAACGCCATCCGCAAGCGGCTGGGCATGCCTTATTGGTCGCTGTCGTCCTATCTCAAGAAGCGCGTTAAAAATGCGGTGCAATATGTCTGCGCCTTCGAAGATGCTGTCGCCCGCGAAGCAGCCGAGCGTGGCGTTGACGGAGTCGTGTGCGGCCATATCCATTGCGCTGAAATCCGGCAGATCGGCGATGTGACCTATTATAATGACGGCGACTGGGTGGAAAGCTGCACCGCATTGGTCGAGGCATTCGATGGCACCATGTCGATCCTCGACTGGTCCGAAACACATCGCGCCAGGGCAAAACAGCCACAAATGCAGGCCGTGGCATGAGGATCGCTATCGCCACCGACGCCTGGTTTCCGCAAACCAATGGCGTGGTGCGCAGCCTTGCGACCACCATTTCGATCCTGCAGCGCCGGGGCTATGAAATTGAATTGATCTCGCCTGACCAGTTCATCACCTTACCTGCGCCGGGTTATAGCGAAATCCGCTTGGCTGTTGCGCCGCGATTTGGCGTTCGCAAAACGCTGCGCCGCTACCGGCCCGATATAGTGCATATCGTCACTGAAGGGCCGATAGGATGGGCTGCACGGTCATGGTGCATCGCCAATGACGTGCCTTTCACCAGCGCCTTCCATACCCGCTTTCCGGACTATGCAGCTGTCCGGACCGGGCTGTCCCCCGATCGGTTCTGGCCGATCATGCAACGCTTTCACAAGCCGTCTAAAGGTGTTCTGGTGTCTACCTATCGCCTGATGGATGAACTTGCCCAGCGCAGTATCCGGCAGACCAAATTGTGGTCGCGGGGTATCGACCGGGAGCTGTTCCACCCTGGCCACGATCCGCTGGAAGAACTGACGCACCTGCCGCGACCTCTATTGCTCTATGTGGGGCGGGTAGCACCCGAGAAAAATATCGGGGCGTTTCTAGGCGCAGTTGTCGCAGGCACAAAAATCATCGTTGGGGATGGTCCGGCGCTGGCGGATTTGCGAATGCAATTTCCCGATGCCCAATTCCTCGGAGCGCTGCATGGAGAACGGCTTGCGCGTGCCTATTGCAGCGCCGACGTCTTTGTATTCCCCAGCCTGACTGACACATTCGGGCTGGTGCTAATCGAGGCGCTCGCATGTGGCGTTCCAGTCGCAGCCTTTCCGGTGCAAGGGCCGATAGACATTTTGGGGCCTTCGTCACGCGGTATTTACAGCCAATTGGATGAAGCGGCGGGGGCGCTGGATGTCTCGCTCTCGGCGGCCATCGTCCGGGCGCAAGGTGCGTCGCGCAAAGTCGCAGCAGAGCTAGGTTCCAGTTTCGACTGGGAGAAATGCTCGGACCAGTTCATCGATGCGCTGAACGATGCGATAGCTTCGGGTGCGAAAGCCCCGGTCAAACGCGAAATGATTTGAAAGCTAGAGTAGCGCGAGCAGCAGAATGGCAGTCGCAGCGGCCAGCACGGCACCGAAAGGCAGCTGCTCGATCGGTCGCTTTTGGATTGCCGATGCCAAGACCACAGCTATTCCGAACATCGAGGCAAGCAGGATCAGCACCGGCAAATCATAAGGCGACAACCACAGCGCGATCGCTGCGAACAGTTTCGGATCGCCAGCCCCCATCCCTTCCTTGCCCCTCATCGCACGAAACAGACGGCGAAGGGCTTCGAGCACTGCGAAAGCCAGTGCGGCAGACAATATCCGCGTGGTCAACTCTGTCGCTTCGGACGTTATTCCGCCCAACAGCAAGCCAAGCCCTGCCAAGATCAGCATCAAGCGGTCCGGTAACCACAAATGGCGTGAGTCGAGCAGCGCGAGCGGCAAAAGCATCAGAAACAAAAGCGAACACGCCGCAGCGGCTTCAATCGGCAACAGGTAGAAGGCCAGCCCGCACAACACCGCCCCCGACCCTTCAGCGATCGCCTGAACTGGATCGATTGCGGCTTTGCAATAACGACACCTCCCCCGCAGCAGCAGGAACGACAGCAAAGGCACCAGATCAAACCATGCCAGTTGCCGCTGACACGCATCGCAGCGCGAGCGGCCATTGATGGTGGGCTCACCCGTTGGCCAGCGCAGCACGATGACGCCGATATAGCTGCCAACGATGGCTCCGACGACTGCTGCCATCATGGCGAGCGTCGGGGCTCCCAGCGATGCGATGGGCTGCAATAGGCTGGCCGGCTCTACCAGAACCGGCCTTTGCCCGATTTGCGAAAGCCCCCTGAAATCGGCGCAAAACCCGCGAGCGTCAGCAGTGGCGCGATTTCCGCGCCAGGTTGCTGCAATTGCACTGTCGCACGGTATCGGCCGTCGGCCGAGATGCGCAGTTCAACCCTTTCCATTGCCGAGGCGCTGGCAAGCGGCAGCAACAAGTCGCCTGTCTCGCACCTTACCCGCCCCATCAGACCTGCATCCACGCCCAAGGCCGCGAACAACGGGCCTTCAGGCTTCAGCCGGACGCTTCCGCTCGCCACGCGGCATGTGCCAGCCGAAAAGGCGACCGAAACATTGTCGAATTCAATCTGCGCAGAAGGAAAGCCCGGCAGTATTTCAGCCACTGGAACCGCGCCGTTCACCCCGTCTGCGGCAACCCCGCCCAAACCTTTGGAAACCGAACCCCGAAAGCCCGGCAAGCCAGCCGTCGAGGGCTGTTCGAACCAAAAGCCCGCCCGTCCCAGAAACAGGCCCAGCGGTTGAAATCCGGCGTCAAGCGTGCCGATGCCAATCTTGCCCAGTTGCACATCGTAAAGCCGACCCGACCAGATTGTCCCATCCGCGCCCGATGCCGCCAGCATCGATTTTTCGGGCACGACTGCCCCGACAACCCAGCGCAGCGGCGTGAAGGCGACGGCGGCAATGGCGAACAGCGCGGCCGCCATATACCAAAAGCGCTTCGAAACTGTCATTGCCCGCCCCTCGCCAGAGTGGCACTCACCGAAACCGTTCCGGCGCTGCCAGCCTTCACCTCGATCTGTTCGGCAACAACGCCCTCAAGCTCCAGCCCGGCAAGCCATTTCATCAAGGCGGCAGGGCGCGCCTGCGCCATCGCGATAGCGACGCGACCATTGCCTGCAGCTTCGGCCTTCTCGAGCGCGAAACCGGCTTCGGTCGCCCGCTGGTTCACCACTTGCTCCAGCGGACCAGAGGTTGCGGTAACCGCCGCCGCCCTTGGCTTCTGGTTCGCCTGCGCCACCATCGCCTCAACCGCCACCCGCCGCTCAAGCGCCTCGCGATATACAACCCGCTTTTCCTGAATCGAGGTCGTTAGAGGGAAGTAGATGCCATAAATCGCCACCAGTAGCGCTGACAGGACAGCCGCAATGCCGACCAGAACTTTCTCACGCAGCGACAACGCTTCAAACCAGTTCGCCAGTTTATCGGTCATGGTGCCCTCACCGTGATAGCCACCGCCGTGATGCCATTCGCTTCCTGCTGCGGCGTGGCCGTCACCTTATATCCCTGTCGTTGCAGGTCGAGCAGCAGCCGGTTAACCGGATCGACGGTGGCCGCCGTGACCGTTGCCGCCAAAACCTTGTCCTGCCCAAAGCGCAAGTCGCGTATGCTTGCCCCTTCGGCCTGTTGCAACGAACGCCACAGCGCAGATGCGGGGATGGTGAAGGCGCGCTGCCCGCCACCGCGTGATCCCAGAATTTGTTCAAGTTTAACAGGTGCCTCTGCCGCACTATTGATACCAGGTGCGAACTTCTGGGCTGCAACGAGTGCCGTTTCGTCTTCGCGTGCGATCGCGCGGTCAACCTTAAACCATGTCACCAGCGCCAGCAGCAGGCTGCACAGTAACCCAGCCGCGACGACATAGGCCGCAAGTTTGAGTTTACCCCTATCCAGCCCGGCCCGCGCGTTTTTCTTCGCGAATTGTCCCGATCTCAGGTCGAGCGGCGGATCAAAAAGTGCGGCGCGCAGATATCCTGCAAACTCGGGTTCGGCTATGTCGCGAACCGGCTTGTCGCCAGCGATCAGCGCAGCCAACGCCGGATCACCAGGGAAGATTTTTGGCCCCAGACGCAGCGCACAAGCGTTACCCAATCTGGCGCGGAGGGGATTCTCCGCATCAGCCGGAAGCAAAAGTCCCATCGGCCAGACATGATCGGGATCCAGCCCTTCGGCCTTCAGTCTATCGAGTCCGCGCGCGAAAAACTGGCTGTCTATGCTGCCCGAAACCACTACGCCATCGCGTTCGTGAGCCGAAATATGCAGGCCCGCAGCGACGACCGAGGCCGAAGCCGCCTCAAGCCGTGCCGCCGCCTCTGCCTGTTTGGGGGCCAGCCCCTCGAAGCCATGCCAGCGAACAACGGCATGCTCGGGCGCAACAAGTGCAATTACCGGCAGGCTCGCAGCGTCATCAGCCAATGTCTCGGAAGGCATCAAACCATCCTCGGTCAACCACCAGGTCTGAAGGGCTTCGTGCTGACCGTCAGGAAGCAGCACGATATGGGCGAGCCTGTTCATCCCGCCTCGCCCCAACTGCGCCACAAGATGCGGGCAGGCATATCGGTCGCCTGCAATAGCGCATGGCTCTCAAGCTCGATAGTTTCAGCCGAAACCCGGCTTTGCAGGAAAAACCAGTTACTTGTCACGCCTACCTGACCCTGAATATCTGCCGGGATGTCCGCTCCCGCAAGTTGGGGCATCGCCCAGAATTTGATCGCGCTGCCATAGCCGCCTGCTGGCCGGATGGCGAGCAGAGCCTTGGCCTGGGCCGGCGAAATTTTGCCGTCAAGTAGCGCTGCTAGGAGGATCGCGCGATCAGGCGCCAAAGTATTGGCGTTGAGCTTGACAGGCTCTGCCACCGGCAATGCGCATATCCAGGGGCGGAGCCGCGCATAATAAGCCGGCTTCATCCCGCGCACTGCTTTCAACTCGCCCCGGTCGACGAACAGCCGGTTGGCCGCGAGATGGGGTTCGGTCAGGCTACTATAAAAGCCGTCCTCCGCACCCGAAGGTAGTGCGTTGGTGTCGGTATCAAGCCAGTCGGCGGTCGACTCGCTGATGATTATGGCATCGTTCGAGGCAATGCCGAGCAATTCCATCAGCTTGCTGAACTGACGCATCCCGACAGGACTGGTGCCAAATTGTCCGTCCTTGCCTGAAACAAGGCTGTTGAGGTTGAAGCAATTCTGCCCGTCGCTGAGCCGCACCGTCGCTTGCCCGCGATCGACAGGTACGGGAATCTCGCGATCAAGCCAGTTGCCGTCATTGTTCAGTTGCGCCGCATCGCGCTGCAGCAAATCCTCGATACGGGCGGTCGCGATCCCTTCCGCTGCAAGGCTGTAGGCGCGCGCTTGCGCCATCGCGGCGCCATTCACTGCCAAGCGGGTCGAGAGGCGCAGCCGGTCGAGTGCTGTTGCCGTTATCACCGCCATCACGGCGACAAGCAACAGAACAGTCAGCAAGGCTGCCCCGCGCTCGCTTGGCGGAGGAATGAAGCGCTCAGCCATCGACGCCCTCCTCCGCCTTGTCTTTCACAGGAGCAGAAGCAGCGCCCACCAGATACAGCATGCGATAATTTTTGCCGTCGTGCGTCGTCAACACAAGCTCCAGCGCGCGTGGCATTTGTTCGGCATCAACAGCCGTCCAGTCTTCGCGCCAGCCGCCATCGGGTTCACGCAGACGCACCGTCGCTTGGCGTAATCCGTCGATCAGCACTGCATCGCTGCCGCCGCGCGCACCGTCGGGATGGGTGGACGCGCTGCGCACCAGCTTGCTGCCGTCCAAGCGAAAGGTAATGCGCGCGAGCGACGACTGATCCGAAGCAATATCAGGCGCGGCACCGATCCGGCTGAAGGTGAAGAGCTTGCCATCGCCCGTTTCAAAGGCCGTTCGCGTCGACCCGCCTTCAATCCGTGTCGGCCTTGGCACGGCCTGTGCCAGATCAGCTTCGATCAGGTTCGACAAGCGACTGAGCGTCGCACGCTCACCCAGCTTGTCGCGCAACTGGATCTGGCTATCCGCCGTGCTGCGCAGCAAGGTAACACCCGCCGCCGAAATCAGCCCGAACACAAATAATGCGACGAGCATTTCGACGAGCGTGAAGCCGTTGCGGAGAGGAGTGCTGGAACAAGCCATCGATATCAGGGCCGCTGCTTTGCAATAGTCAGAGCGGCCCGCCCGCCTGACTGGCCATTGACCACTATATCGACGCGCACGAACCGGTCATCCCCGGTCTGTTTCGCAACTTGCTTCCAGACGAAATTCTGCCTGCCATTGGCCTCGCTGCCCTGACTTTCGCCCAGTGCAGGCATCGCCGGATCGGAAATGATTTCAACGGCACGGTTGCGGGCCACCTGCCACGCCAGTTCATGCGCAATCACATCGCCGCCCGTGCGCAACGAAAAGGCCGACAGCTTGATCAGAGCGAGCGCCGCGAGGCTGAAGACAGCCAGTGCGACCACCACTTCGATCAGTGTGAAGCCATTTTGCGAGGGACGGTCAGCGCGCAACAGCAACCTCCCCCGATGCCGACACGGAAACGCGGCTGCGGCCTTCGCCATTGACCAAGTCTATTTCGGCGGGCGACGAAGGTAGTCCAGTGGCGTCGAACAATATCCGTTTCTGCGCAGCACCCGCAATGCGCGTGCCATCATCGAAATTGCGCGCTTTGAACGTAGCATCCGGATGCGTGCGCCATTGCCCGTCGAAGCGCTGTTCAAAGCCATAGCCCGAAGCACGCGTCCACACGGCCACCGGACGCGCCTGCATCACCGCCTCGTCGCGCGCAGCCGCTATCCGCGCGGCCAGCCGCTCGGCATCGTTGCGCACGGTGCTGTCGCCGCCGGGCAGCATCAGCACCACCGCCGCCGAAGCGAGGCCCAGCAGGAAGATAACCACCAGCATCTCGACCAGCGTGAAACCGTTTGCCTCGGGTCTATGCTCAGTCGGAATAGATGTCGGCATTTTCATTATCGCCACCGGGCGCGCCATCGGCACCGAGCGAATAGACGTCGAACGCTCCAATGCGGCCCGGATTTGCATATTGATAAGGGCGACCCCAAGGGTCGGTCGGCAGCTTCTTGATGTAGCCAGGGCGTGCCGAAGAACCCGCAGCCGTCGGAGGGTTTACCAAAGCCTGCAGTCCCTCACTCGCCGACGGATAGGTCATGTTGTCGAGACGATAGCTCTCCATCGCCTGCGCGAGCGTAGAGACATCGGCCTTGGCCTTGGCGACCATTGCTTTGTCCTGATTGGGGAGCACATTGATCACGACTATCGTCGTCACAAGGCCGAGGATGAAAAGCGTCACGAGCATTTCGGTGAGGGTGAAGCCGTTTGCCTTGGCTTTCGTTACCGGCTTGTCGCGACTTTCGATGCGGAACCGAAGGTCAGGCAGCTTGAAGTCAGTAAACAGGTTCCAGAGGAATTTGCGTGATATCATGATCATAGCCCCGCAAGATTTTGCAGTTGGAGGATGGGTAACAGGATCGACAAAATGATGACGGCCACAACGCCGCCCATCGCCACGATTATGAGCGGTTCGAGCAACGTCAGCGCGGTAGTGGTGAAATTGTCGAACTCGCGTTCGAGATAGTCGGCGGCGCGTTCGAGCATTAGTTCAAGTTGCCCCGAGCTTTCACCGCTGGCGGTCAGGTAAACTAGCAGTGGCGGAAAAACCCCGGCGACACGCATCGCACCTGAAAGACTGCCGCCAGTGCGCACTTGTTCGATCATCTGGTCATTCGCCACGCGCAGCGCGCGGTTGACCACCGTGTCGCGCGTCAACCGCAGACCATCTAGCAAAGGAAGGCGACTCGACACCATTGTCGACAGCGTGCGCGACAGCCGTGCCGCGTTAAGGTCGCGGATCAGGCGGCCGATGAACGGGATGCGGAGCAGGAAACTGTCGAAGCGTAGCCGGATATGTTCACGCCGCAATGCGGCCATGGCAGCCAGTGCCGCGAGCCCAATCAGGAGCAATAGGACCCACCAGTAACTCGCCAGGAAAGAAGAGATGCCAATGACGATGCGGGTGATCGTCGGCAGTTGCTGGTTCACATCGTCGAACTGTTCAACCACGCGCGGGACGACCGAGATCATCAGCCCGGAAACGACAAGCAGCGCTACCAGCGTCAAAATGATCGGATAGGCAAGCGCGGAGAGCAGCTTGCTGTTGATCGCTGCACGCCGCTCTAAGAGGTCTGCCAAGCGCTGCAGGATTTCTGGTAAAGCTCCCGAGCTTTCGCCTGCCGAAACCATCGCCCGGTACATCGGTGGGAAACTAGCCTCTTCGCGACGCATGGCTTCCGAAAGCCTTTGGCCTTCGACGATTCCTGAATGCACATTGCCCAAAATGATACGCGTCGACTGCGATTCGGTTTGCAGACTTGCGGTGCGCAGCGCCTCTTCCAAGGGCGACACTTGCACCAGCGAAGACAACTGGCGGGTGAACAGCGTCAACTGCTTCAGGCCCAATTTCGGGGCAGGCTGGAGGAGCTTGGGCAAACCCGCCGATAGTGTCGGCTTTGCCGCCGCGGGCTCGACGGCTACGACATGCAAACGTTGCCGCGCCAACCGATCACGCACGACCTGATCATTGGCAGCGGCGATACGACCGCGCTTTTCGCGACCCTCCACATCGATCGCACGCCAAGCAAAATCAGGCATCGGCGGTCGCCTCTGAACGCATGATACGCACGGCCTCTTCTGCTGTTGTTTCCGCGTCGCGGACGAGACGGCGGGCGGCAGCGGCCAGGTTCGGGTTGTTGGCAAATACATGGCGTGCGATGATCGCTTCATCGCCGCCATTGCCTATATAGCGACGGACGGTGTCGTCGACCTTGATTGCTTCGAATACACCGATACGTCCCTGATACCCGCTGCCATCGCATTTTTCGCAGCCGACCGGACGGTATATCACACTGCCAGCATCAAGCCCGAGTAATGCTGCGGCACCCGCCTCCGCCTGTACCGGTTCACGGCAATCAGGGCACAACCGCCGCACCAGCCGCTGCGCGATCACCGCGCGCAGCGTCGAGGCCAGCAGAAAGGGTTCGATCTTGAAATCACGCATGCGCGTTATTGCGCCGATCGCGTCATTGGTATGCACCGTCGACAGAACAAGGTGGCCCGTGAGCGCTGCTTGCACCGCGATCTCTGCCGTCTCCCGATCGCGGATTTCGCCGACCATAACCACATCGGGGTCCTGACGGAGAATGGCGCGCAATCCGGCGGCGAAGGTCATGCCGACCTTGGCGTTGACCTGCGTCTGGCCAACCCCGTCAAAGGCATATTCGACGGGGTCCTCGACCGTCAGGATGTTGCGCTTGCCGTCGTTCAACTGCTTCAAGCAGGCGTAGAGACTGGTTGTTTTTCCTGATCCGGTAGGGCCGGTAACGAGGATGATGCCATTGGGTTCAGCCAGCGCCGCTGAAATTACGGCACGGGCATTGTCCGACATGCCGAGTAGATCGAGCGAGATGAAGGCATTGTCCTTATCAAGGATGCGAAGCACCACCCGTTCGCCCGCGCGGCTGGGCAGGGTCGAGACGCGGACATCGACCTGCTTTCCGCCCAATGTCAGGCTGATGCGGCCATCCTGCGGCACGCGGCGCTCGGCAATATCAAGCCGCGCCATCACCTTGATACGGCTGACGACCACAGGCGCAACATGCGGTGGCATGCGCAGCCTTTCCTGCAGCACCCCGTCCTGCCGCATGCGCACGACAAGTCCGGATTCGTAAGGCTCGATATGAATATCGGACACGCCCTGCCGGATCGCTTCAGCAATGATTCCGTTGATCAGGCGGATGACCGGCGCATCATCGGCACTGTCGAGCAAATCGTCCGCACTGGGCAGGCCCGACACCAGCAGATCATCGTCCGCATTGCCCGCCTCGATCGACCCAGCCATTGCAGCGGCCGTTCCATCCATCGAATAATGGTCTGATAGGTGTCGATCGAACTCGGCGGGTTCAGCTATCTCGACATCGAACGGCATGGCGAGATAACGGCGGACCTCGAGCAGGTCAGCGGGATCGGACCCTGCTCGCATCGCGACCTGCAACCGCCCGTCTTCGCGTTTCAGCAATACGACGCCGCGCGATTTGGCAAAGGCGTAGGGCAGATCAAGCGGTATTGGCCCGCTATCCGGCTGGCTATCTTCGCCCGATCCACGCCCGATCTTCATGGCTTGACCTCGGCATCGGACAGCGTCTGGATTTCGCCATCTGCGGGCCGGGTCAGGTCAGTCGAGGCGCCGACGAGTGTGTCTCCCGGAGCCAGTGTCGGCGCGACCGGAAGCGGCGCGCCCATATAGTCGCGGAAAAGCTGGTCGATCGAAGGTTCCAGATCCGGGTTCCGCTCCAACTGCAGGCCGCGCACATAATCGTAACGCCGTGCGGTGTGAACATCGCCGTCTGCCCGGCTGCGTATGATGGTGGGCCGAATGAAGACCGTCAGGTTCGTTTTGCGCCGCGTCCGGCTTTTCGATTTGAACAATTCACCGAGGATCGGGATATCGGACAGTAGCGGGATTTTCTCGATGGTACGGCGCTCATCATCGTTGAGCAGCCCGCCAATGGCGAGGATCTGGCCATCGCCGACGGTCAGCGTCGTCTCGAATTCACGTTTGTTGAAGATCAGGTCAGATGAGCGGTTTGAAACCGGGCCTGCAACGCTCGACACTTCCTGTTTGACGAAAAGTTTGACCTCTCCATATTGGTTGACCTGCGGCAAGACTTCCAGCTTGATGCCCACTTCCTTGCGCTGCACGGTGCGGAAGGCATTGTCGAAATTGTCCGAAAGCGCTTCGCCTGTCGTGATCGGCACATCCTGCCCGACAAGGAATTTCGCCCTCTGGTTGTTGAGCGTCACAATATGCGGCGTTGCGAGGATATTGGATTCGGTATCATTCTGGACGGCGTTGATGATCGTCCCGAAAATCGCGTCTGCACCGATATCGAGCGCGAAACCGCCAAAACCGCCGGTTGCATTCAGGATCGATTGCGCCGCCGCCTGCTGCAGGCTGTCGCCCAACGGGCTGCGCGACGTGGTGGTAGTTACATTGCCGTTGACCGTGGTCGTTTGGGTCGCAAGTTCCTCTGCCGCAATCGCACCGCCGATGGTCAAGATGCTGGGAACGGCGTTGGAATAGTTGGTGGCAGCAAAAGGCATGTCCTTGCCGCCGATCAGAAACTGAACGCCCAGCCGCTTGGCCGCATCGTTGCCGATTTCGACAACTATTGCCTCAACCAACACTTGCTGTGGGCGCGAGTCGAGTTGGCGTATAAGTTCGCCCAACATCTTTTGCGTATCAGCGCTCGCCGCGATGATGATCGCGTTTGTCCCTTCATAACGGCTGACTACAATTTTGCCGCGACTGCCGAGTGCGCTGGCTGAGCCTGTGACCGACACTGGAGCCGATGCTGCGGCTGGAGGAGCGGCAGCTTCGCCCGACTTGGCCGGACTACCCTGCGCCGTCGGCGCAGCAGGCAGAGGCGAAGCTGAACTCTCCCCAATCAGCGACTGGATCGTCGGTAGCAGCGTTTCTGCATTGGCATATTCAAGTTGATAGACCCGAATTTCCGCACCCGATTCCGCCCGCTTGTCGAGCTCTTTTGCCATCGATGCAAATCTCGAAACCGAAGAAGGGTCGCCGCGTAACGCTATGGCATTGCTCGAATCGACCGGCACGACGGTAACAGGTGGGCGCGCACCTTCGCCTGCAACACCCTGCCCTGCCAGACCTTGCAGCGCGCTTGCGATTTCACGCGCCCCAGCATTGTCGAGCGCAACAATCTGTGTCGCGGCACTGTCGCGGTCGATCTGACGGACGAGGTCGCGGATGCGACGGATATTGTCGGCATAGTCCGCCACTACCAGGCTGTTGGCGTTGCGGTTGGCGGTAATCGATCCCTCGCGACTGATCAACGGGCGCAGGGTTTCAACCGCAGCCGGTGCGTCAATCGAGCGCAGCCGGAATACTTCGGTGACGAACTGGCTGGCGGGGGCCGAGGCCGAGCCGACGCGCGTTGGCTGGGTGGCGGCACCATCGGCCTGCTGGATGCGATAACCGCCGCCGCGCACGGGAATTGCGACCAAACCATTGGCGCGTAATGTCGAGAGGAAGACCTCGAAATATTCAGAACGGCTCAGCGACCGGTCGGTGACCACCGACACCTTGCCCTGCACCCGACTGTCGACGATGAAGGTCTGGCCAGTGACCCGCGCGGCATCCTGCACAAAGGCGCGAATGTCGGCGTCACGGACGTTGAGGATATGTTGCGCCTGCAGCGGTGTCGAAGCCAGAAGTGTCGCGATCGACAAAGCGAGGATTGTGTTCTTCATCATTGTTCCAGAATGAGGGCGACCGGCAATTTCTGTGCGCCGCGTTCGATTTCGAGGGTCAGACGCGCACCAGGGCGGAGTTGCGCCGCAAGCTCGGCTGCGGCCGATACCGGCCTACCGTTGACCGAGGTGATGACATCGCCTTTTTGCAACCCGGCAGCTGACAGCATCGTTCCGTCATCTTTGGCCGAGACAACCAGTCCGGTCACCTTGCCACCTTCATTGCGCGGATTGAGGCCCACAGATTGCTGCAGCGTTTGCGCGTTGAGTTTGACGGCTGGGGCACTTGCTGGCTCCGCTGTCGGTGTAAGGGTATCGGGCGTCACATTTTCTGCCGGAACCGACTGGTCGATATAGAGCTTTTCAAGCACGCCATTGTTGCTGATCACAACATGGTCGAACGCGACTGCATGCAGCGTTGCTCCCGGCATGATCGTTTCACCAACCGACCAGCTGTTCTGCACCCCATCCGCCCCTGCGATAATCGCTGAACCACCGCCCGAGGCTTCATTGGTGCGGATACCGAAAAGGGTCAGTGGAAGTGAGGTTACTACTTCGCTGTCGGATGTTATCTGGGCGGTGCGGAAAAATGGGTCTAAACCACCGAACAGCGCGCCGCGTTCCGAAGCCGGGACGACATTCACCGGGCTGGGCCGCCAATCACCGATGGGAGCGATCGGAGTGATCAGCACCCAGAATAATCTGGCCACCTGGATCGCCGCAAAGAGTAACGCAATGGCCACAACTGCGTCAGTCGGTGTTACGCGACGAAACACCAAAACCAAGCTGTCAGCAGCCCTTTGCAGTAAACCCCGTGTCATCGATTCTCCTGTAGTGAGTCGCCGTTAGGCTGACCAGAAGACAGTTCGATGACTCTAGAGTTTCATTTTCATGACAAAGCATAAAGTGTGGGGCAGCCGACACCGCCGACTGCCCCGCAAAATCGTGAAATTAGAACTTGATAGTCACGCTGGCCGAATAGCTGGTGCCGACATCATAGCTGTTGATGTTGAGAACCGAATCCCCCAGCCGCTGCTGTTCGCGATAATCGGTGCCGGTCAGGTTGCGGCCTTCCAGCTTGAACTCCAATTCCTTGCCCGCAATCGTCAGCCCCTGACGCAGGATGAGGTCAAGCCGCAGACCAGAGCGCTCGATATAGTCGGGCGACAGGTTCGGGCCGCGGTTGGTTGCGCGCGGGCTGGTATAGGTCAGTAGCAATGTCTGCTGCGAGAGCTTGTCCGTATCCTCAAGGCTCAACTGCAGGTTGACGAGGTGCTTCGACTGGCCGGTCAGGCGCAATTTGCGGCTGGTATCGAACACGGTCGAAGCGGCCACCGAATTGGGCGCACTCGAAAAGCTGATCGTCGTATCATTGGCGCCGATTTTGATTTCTGAGTCCGAATAAGTGTAGTTCGCAACGACCGCGAGGCGGCGGTTGAGCCAGAAATCGCCGCCAAGTGTTTCTAGCGGGAAATATTTCTGGGTTTCGATTTCAACGCCATAGAGTGTCGCCTTGGGTGCATTGGCAAAGCTTGTGAAAAAGCTGGAGCCCACCTGCACAGCCACGCTTTCGATCGGGTTGGAAATGTCCTTCCAGAAGCCGGCAATCGAAAGGCGCTGGTCACGACCGAAATACCATTCGTACCGCGCCTCGACATTGGTCAGCTCCGAATCCTTCAGATACTGGTTGCCGAAAAAGGTGCGACCTGAATCGGTGTCGCGATAAGGCTGCGGCGCAAGTTCGCGGAACTGCGGGCGTGCGATTGTGCGCGAACCGGCCAAACGCAGCTGCATGTCTTCGGCAAAATTCCAGGTGATCGTGCCTGCGGGCAGGAAGTAATCATTGTTGAGATCGGTGCGCGGCGCTGGCGTCAGGCCGAACAGCGCGGTCGGTTGAACAAACTGCTTGCCGTCTTCATAACGCACGCCTGCATTCAGCGTTACGCCATCGACCGGTTCGATTTCGAGCATGGCGTATCCGGCATGCACCTTCAGACCAGCGGTAAAGGCCGCCGAGCCGAGGCCACCAGTCGTTTCGGTCAGAAGCACATTGTAGCTGTAAACATTGTAGTCGCTCAGCAGATAGTCGATCCGCTGCTGTGTCACCGCCGGATTGAGCGCAGATGACGGCTGGAACTGGAAATCGCGGCGGATAGAGTCACGGCTATTGTCATAATAGGCATAGCCTGCCGACAACGTCAGCGGATATTCGGTGGGCAGCTTATAGGCCACATCTGCTCCACCGGCCCAAACAGTATCTGCCAGTTCACTGAAAGCGACAAAGGCATCCTGACCCGGCGAACGAAGGTCGTTCACATAATCCTGAAAGGCTTCGCTGTAGACATAGCTGTACGACCGCTCATAGGGCGCATCGCGCTGCGACTTGGCATAGGTTCCGCGCAGGTCGAGCGAAAGATCGCCGAACTGGAATTCACCGATGATCTGGCTGTCGAATAGCTGGCGTTCGAACCAGCTGGTAATGCCGGTCTGGATCGTTGCGTCGGGGCGGGTCGGGCTGGGTCCCACGGTATCGAAGTTGTTACCGAGCGCGACACGCGCTTCTTTCAACGTGTCACGGATAAACAGGTTGTTGAAGCGGATCTTGTGACCGCCAAATTCCAGGCCCAGACCGACCATAGCGTTCAGAACGATACGGTTTTCAGTCGACAGATAGTTAAAATCGCGCGCGGCTTCGAGGAACGAGGTGCCGTTGGCCGTCGAGACGTTGCCGAATTGCTGCAACCCTCCGCGGGTGCGCCAGTTGTTGTTGTATCCGGCAATGGCAATCACGCCCAGATCGACGGCGCCAATCGGAAAGGTCTTGCCCATGGCGATGTCGCCACTGAGGTTTGGCTGCACATCCAGATTGCGCTGGATGACATTGGTGCGCGAGTTGCTGAGGCTCGCGGTGATGTCTTGAATCTCTGCTACGCTGAACTGCGAACCCGCAAGGATACGGTTTCCTGAGGCAAGTGCCGAAGCAAAGGGCCCCTTGGGCGAGCGTTCACCACTGTCATAGCCGGTCCAGTCGCCGCGGCTGCCAAAATAAGTATAGCCTGTTTCAAAGGTGGTTTCGGTGTCGCCACCAATGCCGAAGCCGACATCGAAAAAGCCTTCCGACGGCGCGTTCTTTGTGGTCAGGTTGATCACGCCGCCGCCAAATTCGCCCGGGTAATCGGCAGAATAGCTTTTCTGCACAACGGTCGATGCCAGAATGCTGGTTGGGAACAGATCGAGCGGGATCACGCGACGCAGAGGCTCGGGCGAAGGCAGCGGCGAACCATTGAGCAGCGCGAGCGAATAGCGCTCGCCCAGACCGCGCACATAGACAAATTTGCCGCCAACGACCGACAGGCCGGTAACGCGCTGCAGGGCACCTGCAACTTCACCTTCACCGGTGCGCGCGATATCCGCAGCTGACAGCACCGAAACAACTTCGGGGGTCGCACGGATCACATTGGGGATGTAGCGGCCCTGGACAACGATCTCCTGACCTTCACCGCTATTGGCACCCGGACCTGAAATCTCGACTTCTTCCTGTGCGGGTTCCGCCTCTTCAACTGCCGGAGCGGCTTCCTGTGCCGCTTCGGGCGTGGAAACATCTTGCGCAAGCGCCACCGGAGCGACAAGAGCGGAAGTGAGCAGCAATGTGGTGCCGAATATGCGTTTCATGATCTTTGGATGCCCTGATTATCTGGAAAAAGGGGCGGCAACATTCCGGCGCCGCCCCTTTGGGATTTGCGATGCGCTAGCTTAGCCTGCCGCCGGGATTTCAAGGCACGAGGCCTGACCCGGAAGGCCGCACGCCCAACCCGACCACCAGTTGGTCGTGCTGTCACGAACCGCGCCGATATAGGCCCGGTTAATCAGGTAGCTGGCGAGACCGGCCGCTGCGAACGGCGAGACCGCATTTTCATTGGCACCGTTGATGAAGGTGCCCGAAAGCGTCGACGTACCGTTCGCAGTGTTGTTGGTGCCAGCCGCGAAGATGGCCTGCACCTGTGCACCGGTTACATCGGCATCATCAGGGAAGGCAGTCGCGCAAGACATGAACACCGAGTTGAAGACCGGCGGACCGTCTTCATCCTGAGCCGCATTGGCAGCCTGCACGGTCGACGCACCGTCGATGTCGATGCAGCGCGGGCTGCCCGTCATGATGCCGTTGACGAATGAATAGTCGCCACCGCCGCGCAGCAACAGGGTGGTGTTGCGCCCTGTCTGACCGATGAAGGTGAAGTTGGCGAAGCGCACATCGGTGCGCCGCAGGCGCGTGTCGTTGCCCGACGAGTCGGCTTCGACGCTATGGTCACCACCGTCGGTGCGCTGCAGCACGATGATATCCTGCAGGGCAGCCTTGAAGCCCGAGTCAACGTCGAGCGAATCATCGTCATTGCCGGTCAGAACAAGGTTGCGACCGTTTACGCGTCCACCAAACCATTCGATGCCGTCATCAGAGCTGTTGTGCACCTGGACATTTTCGAAGATCGTGCCAGCGCCCACGCCGGCCATGGTGATGCCGTTGAGTTCGTTGTTGGTATCCACACGGAAGCCCGGATAGCGAACCTGCAGATAACGGATGGTGCCGCTATTGTCGTTGGGCGATGCACCGCCATAGATCGAACCGCTGGTGCCTTCGACCGGAGCGACGCAGCCCACGGTGCCGCCAGTGGCAGCAGCATCAGCGCAGTCGGCAATCGGCGCGCGGCCAAGGATAACGAGACCACCCCATTCGCCGATGCTCGAAGCGGTTGAGGTGCCCAACACGTTGTTGCGGCTGGTCATCACGACCGGGCGGGTCGCCGAACCGTCAACATTCAATTGCGAGCCACGATTGACGACCATGAAGTCAGCGCCCGATGCGCCGAAGATGGTGACGCCTGCGTCAATAGTCAGAACGCCCGACTGCGCGCCTGCCGTCGGCGCATTGGGATCAGCACCCAAATCCTGGCCAACCTGCACCTTGCCATTGAGCGAGTAGATCGTGCCTACAAGGTTCTGCAGGCGAAGTGCGCCGGTGATGGTGCCCGAAATCTGGCAGTTGCGGCGATTGGCGATCGTGCCCGCATCGACTGTTCCCGAGGGGCAGCTGGCCGCAGGGCCTGTCGGCGGCGGGGGAGGCGGCGGCGGCGGGGGCGGAGCAACTACTGGCGGCGGCACCACCACAATGCTGCCATCGCCGGGCGAAGCGATATCATCGGCACCGCAAGCCGACAGCAGCGTAACAGCTGCTGTTGCATAAACAATCCCACGCAATTTCGGGTCTATCATTCTGATTCTCCGCAATAAACTCTACCCGGAACGGGTGCTCAGACATGCGGGCGCGAATCAAATAGGGCCCCCACCGGTCTTCGGTGAAGGCCCCTAGAATATCGATGTGACTCTATTGTTCGAAGTTAGAGACGGTTTCGTGAAACTAATGTTTCATAACTGTTACATCAGTCACAGCACCACCTTCCAATGCAGGCCAATGGTCTGATCGGGAACTATCTTTTCAGCGATTGCAGCGACAACATCGCCGCCTTTCGTGAGTTCATGACCTTGCCATTCGACAATATAATATCGAAATGCTCCTTGCAGTTGGCAGCAGCTTCGAATGCCTGTCTGGCCTGGCCATCATTACCCAGCCGCGCATGTGCGCGCCCTAAGTTGATGAGTCTGGCGGGGTCATTATGCGGAACGCTTTTTGCGGACTGGATCTGGCGCAGTGCCATTTCATTGTCATTCGCCATGAGCGCTTCAAAACCCAGCGCACCGCGCTCATAGCCTATCTCGGCATTGCCATTCTCGGCCGACGCGCAAGTTGCACCGAGCATTGCCAGCGCACCTGCCAGACAAAGTGAAATTTTCTGCATCACGAGTCTCCTCATCCGTGAAATTGTGATTGTTACAGTATCATTACAATCGACACAGAAAAAGCGATTTGCGGCAAGAAAATCCAGAATTACGCAATAATATCATAGTTTAACATCTATATGACATTATGATGACGTTAGAGTGACAGTTCGACAGGGAAGCAACGATGATATGTCGTGCTCTGACGACAGTGATCGCTTGCTCACCCGCAATCAACACATTGTGTGACGACTCACCTGAACATGCTGCTGACGAAGATATCACGTCATCCTGCGGATATCTGGCCGTTACTGGCGCTTAGCAGAGGGCATCCAAAATCAGGCGGCGGTCTTGCGCTGCTTTTCCAGCTTTTTGAGCACCATTTGGCGCTTCAGGCGCGAAAGATGGTCTATGAAGAGAATGCCTTCAAGATGGTCCATCTCATGCTGCAGACAGGTCGCCATCAGCCCTTCCATCTCTTCCTCATGCACATTGCCATCCAAATCCTGCCAGCGGGCGCGGATGGTGGCGGGGCGTTCGACTTCGGCATATTGATCAGGCACCGACAGGCAGCCTTCGGTGTAGACCGAATAGTCTTCGGACGGATCGAGGATTTCGGGGTTGATAAAGATTCGCGGCTTGCGCACGACTTCATGATCATGGTTGCAATGCTCGCCATGCTCATGGGCATGCTCGGCAGGTTCCTGCAGGTCGATAACCAAAATGCGCTTGGGCACGCCCACCTGTATCGCCGCCAGCCCGATACCCGGCGCGTCGTACATTGTGTCGAACATATCCTCGACAAGCTTTTTCAGCCCTTCGTCAAATTCGGTGACGGGGGTCGAGATGATTTTGAGCCGCGGATCGGGCACTTCGAGGATTGGGAGTATGGCCATGGCGCTAAAATAGGGGCTGCGCAGCCCAGCGTCAACCGACCGGACGACGGGCGCGCAACGCCTGCGCCAATGTGCCTTCATCGAGATAGTCGAGTTCGCCGCCGACCGGCACGCCATGCGCGAGTTGCGTCAAGCGGATAGGATAGCTTTCCAGCCGTTCTGCAAGGTAATGCGCCGTGGTCTGACCTTCGAGCGTGGCGTTCATGGCGAGCACCACTTCGTCAATGCCGCCTTCGGCAACGCGCGCCACGAGACCGTCGATATTCAGATCCTCTGGCCGCACACCATCCAGCGCCGACAGCCTCCCGCCCAGCACATGATATTTGCCGGGAAAAAGGCGCGACCGATCAAGCACCCACAGGTCCGACACATCCTCAACGACGCAGAGCGCACGCGTATCGCGGCGCACATCGGCGCAGATACCGCAAGGGTCGCTGGTATCAAGATTGCCACAAATCGAGCAGGTCTTGAGCCGTTCCTCGACCATTTCAAGCGCGCGCAGCAAAGGCTGGAGCACTGTTTCACGCTTTTTCATCAGATGCAAAACAACACGGCGGGCAGAACGCGGGCCGAGGCCGGGAAGCCGCGACAATGCCTGTGCCAATGCGTCTATTTCTTGCGATGCCATAGCGGCGTAGCTAGTGCCCCTTGCAGACAAAGGAAAGACTTGGATGCGCCTGATATTCATGGGAACCCCGGATTTTGCCGTACCGACGCTCAATGCGCTGGTCGATGCGGGGCATGATGTCGTCGCGGTATATTCGCAGCCGCCGCGCCCGGCCAATCGCGGGAAGAAGCTGACGCCTTCTGCCGTGCATGCGCGGGCTGACGAATTAGGGCTGGAGGTTCGCACCCCGGTTTCGCTGAAAGGCGCGGAGGAACAAGCCGTTTTTGCAGCACTCAACGCCGACGCCGCGATTGTGGCGGCTTATGGATTGCTTTTACCACAGCCAATTTTGGACGCGCCCAAATATGGCTGCCTTAATGTGCACGGCTCCCTGCTCCCGCGTTGGCGCGGCGCGGCGCCGGTGCAGCGTGCGATCCTGGCTGGAGATTCCGAAACAGGCGTTATGGTGATGCAGATGGAGTCTGGGCTGGATACCGGACCGGTTCGTGCCACCGCAGCGACGCCTGTCGAACGCAAGACAGCCGGCGCTTTAACCGAAGAACTGGCGCAGTTGGGAGCCGGGCTGATGGTCGAGGTCCTTGCTGATATGGACGGGCATCCGCCAATGGCGCAGCCCGAAGATGGCGTCACCTATGCCCGCAAAATCGAGAAGAGCGAGGCACGGCTCGATTTCAGCCAGAGCGCGGATGCGGTCGAACGGCAGATCCGTGCTTTCAATCCGGTGCCGGGTGCGTTTTTTGAATATCAGGGCGAACGGTATCGGGTACTGGCGGCTGAAATTGTCCAGCATGTAGGAAATGCCGGAACCATTGCTGACGACCAACTTACCATTGCCTGTGCAACCGGAGCAATCCGGCCGACACTGATACAGCGCGCTGGCAAACCTGCCATGCCGCTCGCCGATTTCCTGCGCGGCAACCGGATACCGGCGGGCACCATCCTGTCATGACCCGTTTCGCCTTAACCATCGAATTTGATGGCACGCCCTATATGGGCTGGCAACGGCAGGGGCATGGCCCGTCGGTGCAGCAGTCGATCGAGGAAGCGATTGGCCGTGTGACCGGCGAGGAAGCTGTACTGCACGCTGCCGGGCGCACCGATGCCGGCGTGCACGCCCTGGCCATGCGGGCGCATGTCGAACTGACAAAGGATATCGAACCCTTTCGCTTGATGGAAGCCATCAATGCGCAGTTACGACCGCAGCCGATTGCCATCCTCGCTTGCGAAACCGTTCCTGATGATTGGCATGCCCGTTTTTCCTGCATCGGCCGCGAATATATCTACCGCATAGCCAACCGGCGTGCTCCGCTTGCACTTGAAGCCAACAGGGCATGGAAGGTTCCGCAACCATTGGATGCGGATGCCATGGACGCGGCAGCCCAGCGGCTGGTCGGCCTGCATGATTTCACCACATTCCGCTCGGCACATTGCCAGTCGGAAAGCCCGGTCAAGACGCTCGACCGGCTCGATGTACGGCGAGAGGGCGAGCATGTGCTGATCGAGGCAGCAGCCCGCAGTTTCCTGCACCATCAGGTGCGCTCAATGGTTGGCTGCCTCGCCTTCGTCGGCATGGGGCGGTGGCGCGCGGATGACCTGCAAAGGGCATTGGAAGCCAAAGATCGCGCTGCGCTCGCGTTCAATGCACCGCCGGATGGACTGTATTTTGTGCGGGCGGTTTATCCCTAGCCGAAAATCCGGCTGACCGATCTCTCAAGCATCAACAATTGCCACAATAATCGGCTGTGATCCGAACGACCGCCAATATGCTCCTCCGCAATCCGCCCGATCTCAGCGCTGTCGAACCAGCCTGTGCGCGCCAGCGTAGTGTTCGATGCAATCCCACGGGCGGTTTCGACCAAAGGCCCGCGAAACCATTGCGCAATCGGCGTCACAAAACCCATTTTCGGACGGTAGAGAATGTCTTCAGACAGATAGCGTTCCATCGTCCGCTTCATAAGCCATTTGCCCTGCCCGCGCCGCACGCGCATATTCTCGGGCAGGCTTGCGGCAAATTCGAGCAGTCGGTGATCGAGAAGCGGCTCACGCGCCTCAAGCCCCACGGCCATGCTGGTGCGGTCAACTTTGGTCAGAATGTCACCCGGCAGCCAGAGCTTCATATCGGCATATTGCGCCCGATCGAGGCCGCTGCGCGCCGGGGCATTTTCCATCAGCCTGTGCATATGATATTCAGCACGATAGCCGCGCAGCAGCTGATGTGTGCGATGCGAATAAAGCCGGTCGCGAATATGCGGCGGGGTAACGCCCACCGCCTCGGCATAGCCCTCTGCCCCGGTCCGGGCGAGCGAGAGCAAGGTTGTCTTGGCGCGCAAGGGACGCGGTGCCCAATCAGCCTTAGGATAAAACCGCCCCAACGTGCCGAACAATGGCGCGCGGATGGCATGCGGCAACAAGCCGCGTATCCTTTCCTCGCCATGGTGGAAGACATGGCGGCGATATCCCGCGAGTGCCTCGTCCGCGCCGTCGCCCGATAGCGCCACGGTTACATGCTCGCGCGCCATTTCGCTGACACGATAGGTCGGCAGCGCCGAGGCATCGGCAAAGGGCTCATCGAAATGATAGGCCAGCGTGTCAATCAGCCCGAAA
The DNA here is from genome assembly GCA_016707885.1 of Sphingomonadales bacterium. GTDB lineage: Bacteria > Pseudomonadota > Alphaproteobacteria > Sphingomonadales > Sphingomonadaceae > Sphingorhabdus_B. The sequence continues at coordinate 207,587 of JADJGU010000003.1, read as the reverse complement.
TCATCGGCTGCAAACTTCTTGCTATGGTGCTCGGTCAGGAATCGCTTGGCAATGCGGCTCGCATATTCGCTTTCATCCAGCTCTCCGACATCAAAGCCGATCGAACAGGTTTTGACCGGCAATCTTGAGGCTTCGGCCATCAGGGCCACCACGCTGCTGCTATCGACGCCGCCAGAAAGGAACGCGCCCAACGGCACATCGGCGACCATGCGGCTCAGCACCGCCTGCCGCATTAGCCGGAGCAGTTCTTCCTGCAATTCGGCTTCACTGCCGCGTACGCGATTGGAAAAATCGAGGTCCCAATATTGAGTCGGCGCAGGCTCGGGCTTGCCCTGCGTCAACAGCCAGTAATGACCAGCCGCCAGTTTTTGGACGCCTGCCACAATACAACCATGATCGGGAACATAACCAAAGGCCAGATAATCATCGACCATCGCCAGATCGGGCTCACGCCGTAGTGCGGGATGTTCGAGCAGCGCTTTCAGTTCCGATCCGAATATGATGCTGCCATCGGCCAGCCGCGCATGATAAAGCGGCTTCACCCCCAGCCGATCGCGCGCCAGCAGCATTTGACGGTTGGCCTGATCGTATAGCGCGAACACAAACATGCCGTGAAACCGCTCAACGCATTTTGGGCCCCAGGCGCGATAGGCCTCCAAGATGACTTCGCTATCGCTGTGCGTCCGGAATTGGTGGCCGAGCGCTTCTAGTTCCTTGCGCAACTCCTGGAAATTGTAGATTTCGCCATTGAAGGAGAGCGCATAACGCTCGTCCTCGGTCAGCATCGGCTGCGCGCCGCCGCCAAGGTCGATGATCGACAACCGCCGATGGCCTAGACCAACACCCGGTGCCGTCCACACGCCTGCCCCGTCAGGCCCGCGATGCGCAATCGCATCTGTCATCCGCCTGAGGCGTTCGGGGTCGACCGGCTTGGAGCTTTCGACATGGAAGATACCGGCAATGCCGCACATAATGCTGGGGCTCTAGTCCAGACCAGCCATGCGGTCAGCCAGTTTATCGATATTCCGAATCGATTTCAGGAATGAGTCGATGGCCGGGCGCGGATTTTCTCGGCCTTTTTGTTCGGCTGAGACCAATATCGCCACCGCCCGCTGGTTGCCTCCGAGCAATTTAGCCTTTAGCGTCGCCAGCTTGATCGCCGAGCCCGAGCCGCTGGTAGTGCCATTCACACGATAGAAGCTGATGACTTCGCGGTGAAGCTGGTCCTTGGTGCCAATCCGTTCGCAGCGGGCATTGGTGGGTGCATCGCAACCCTCGATCCATGACCAGGCGCTTGTTCCACCCGCGGCACCTTGCCCGAAGCTGACCAACTCGCGGCCTTCGGACTGACGGTCGTACACTGCGGCATAGAGGTCGACTTCCTGCCCCTGTGCATCGCGATAGCGACCGAGCAGCATGTGATTGGATTTGGCGAAATGCGGCCTCCATGGATGTGTTGGCCGGTAATCAACGCGCGTCCAGCCTTCCACCTCTGGTAGGTCAATCTGTGCTGGAACCGGCGAGGCGCGGTTGGCGAGGTAGGTGCTCCACCCTACGGGCAGCAGCACAATTGCGGCCAGTGCGGCAATCGTAGCGACAGGCTTCATCGGAAGACCTGTGAACTGCTTCAGCCTGTCAGCATCGATAACCTGAGCATCCGCCGCCCGGTCAAAAAACGGCCAACCCGCCGCCATCACCAAGGCGATCACAATGCCGAAAAAGACCCACCCAAAAACCACATGGTCAAAGCTCGCGGCAAAATCGAGATTGCCGTGGTGCGCGACGTAGATCGTGGCGAAAGCGCGAAGGCCGTTGGCAATGATCGGAATGACTATAGAGGCCGCCATGAAGACAATCCGGCGTGGCCAGCTTTTGAAGCACAGGTTTGAGACCAGCGCGCCCAGCGCAACCATCGCAACAAGGAATTTCACGCCTGAACAGGCTTCGGCGACGCGGAACAGCGCGGTCGGGGTCGCGATATAAATACCGTCGATATGGGCGGGTATACCCGTCAATCCTAGCAACCACATGCACATGTCGGCGGTGATTGTCTGCAAGGCAGGAACAAACTCCTCCCCGAAAGGCACGAGGAAGAACATGTAAAAGAGAGGGAAAAGCAGCCCGCGTGTCACCGCAGACCCAAGCAACAAGGCGACGCTGCCCTGCAGCAGCATCACCAGCCCGGCATGCCGCGCAAACGCAACTCCGGCAGCATCGCCCAACAGCCAGCCAAAAGCGGCGGCAGCGATCCAGAGCAACGGCAGCGCCCAAGGCCTTGGTTCAAGTTTGGCCAGTTCCGCTTTGCGCTGATCGACCAGCCACCAGAGGATCGGAATGATCAGAAGGCAATGGTTGAAGGTCGAACTGTTCCACCAGATAGCCGCCATGTCCGCCGCATCGCGCCAGAACAGGGCAAGCATGGCAGTCCAGATGATGCCAAGCCGCATCAGCGCTTCGCGCCATAGGGCGGTCATTTCTCCGCTCCGGCTTCCATCAGTGAATCAAGTGGAGCCAGTTGTGCATCCCAGCCATAATGGGTGATTACATGCGCACGAGCCTCCACTCCCAGTCGAAGGCGTTCGTCGGTATCGGACAGCAGTGCCGAGACCTTGGCGGCCTCTTCCTCAACATTTTTGGCGACCAGCAGATGCTTGCCAGCAACCGCGTCGATACCTTCAGCGGCGGCGCTGGACGCGACAACAGGCTTGGCCATCGCCATTGCCTCCAGCACCTTGTTCTGGATACCGCGAGCAATGCGCAATGGTGCAACGACGACATCGGCGCCTGCAAGCCATGTGCGTACATCATCGACCGCGCCTGTCACCTGCACGCCGGGAAGCGCCGACAGTTCGACAACAGCAGGCGTCGGATTGCGTCCCACAATGGCAAAGGTAGTTTCTGGATGTGCTTCTCGGATGGCGGGTAAAGTATTCCGGGCAAAATCGCTGACCGCTTCGATATTGGGGCGATAGTCCATCTGACCGGTGAAGACGATCAGCGGATCGGGGAAGACCGGGTGGAGCTTCTTTTGTTTGGCCACAGGGTCGTAAAAAATCGTGTCGATGCCGTTGCCCAATGCTGCGACATTTTTTGCACCGCTGCGTTCGCGAAACAGCTTGGCCTCGGCCTCGCTGACAAACAGGCTCGCATCGGCACGCTTAGCGGTTTCCGCTTCAAAATCGGCAAGCTTTTTGCCTTCACGTTTATAGACCCAGCGCATCAGAGCATTGCCCTCTTCCGCATAGCTTTCAAATTTGGCGCTATCGACGTCGACAAAATCCATGATGAAGCGGCCGTCGAAATCAGCGGGCACATATTGCGCCATCTGGCCTGAAAAAACGAAGATATGGCTTATCGCACCACTTGCCAGCCGTTCGTCGACCCAATCCTGCATAGCTTTGGAGCCGAAGGATGTCAGCGAAACCGGCTTACCGCCGGCCAATGCTTCAACCCCTGAAAACCACTGCGGTTTGTCGCGTATTTCGACATGAAGTGAAGCCAACCCCGCTGTTTGTGCCTTAGCACATTCGACATCGCCGGCATCATCAGCAAAGGCGCCAACATGTACCGAGGCCATCGACTGCAGCTTTTTGAGGATGTGGAACGAACGGATCTTGTCGCCGCGATCCGGGGGCCAGGGGACGCGGTGGGCGAGGAACAATATCTCGCGCATCAACCCAATCCTCTGGAAATCAAGGGACCGATCAGGTTGGCGATATGTAGTGGCAGTTTCTGCCATACAGAGACAACTGACCTATATTTCGTACTATTCGGATTGACGTCGCGTGGCTCCGAGCCATCGGCGGCGCGTGTAGAATAGGACAGAGGTTCAGGCTCGAACCCCCAGTTTTTCTTGAAGAAATAGGCACCGGACTCCACCTTCGATCGCCCGAAGTCAAAGCGTGTGCAGCCGCGCCGCCGTGCATGGTTCATCAGCGCATAATACATCACGTCATTCGCCCGTAACGCCCGTGCCTGCCACACGCCCCCGCCCCAATAAGGCATCACCGCGCCGTTGAAATAGAGGCTCAAGACACTTGCCACCGGCTGACCATCTGACAGCACCGTCAGGATATCGGCATCGTCGCCAAAGGCCTTCAGCGTCTCCGCCATCAGTGCGCGCGGGAACACCGGCGTGCCAAGGTTGCGGACGCTTTCGGCATAGACGCGGTAGTGCCAATCCAGATCGCGCGAGCCATTGCCGGTTTCAACAACCAGCCCTTTGTCGAGACCCTTGCGCACCTCTGCGCGTTGCTTGCGCGGGATGGCGAGCAGCTGCGCTTCGTCATCAGCCGCCAGTTCGGCTTCGAAATTGGCATGCGCGTTGCTCTGGATAGTCCAGCCCTGATGCGGGATCGCCCCGCCGCGCAGTTCGGCGGTCGGACATTTCAACTCAACTGCCAGACCCCAGACCGCATCGGCCAACCGGTCCGCCACACCCTGCGATCCGGCCAGTATCCCGCCACCAACCGCAAAGCCGCTCGACACCAAAGCGCGACCGAATAAGGGAGAGCCGATGACATGCAATGGTACCATGCCGTTGATGTCGCCCGCTTCATTTTCGGCAACGATGGCATAGGCGGTATTGCCGGTCGCTTGGGCGATGGCCGCGAGCCATGACGTCAGATGAAAGGGCGTGGAACCCTGCTGCACACGAACCCAATCGTCCAATTGCGCACAATATGGCGCATCGCGCAAATCCGCACGGCGAAGGAGTATGGTTTCAGACAATAAGGGAGCATTCATCCCATCCGCCCTTGTTCTTCCGCGACAATCGCATCGAGCCGATCCCATTCAAAATCGGATATGAGGCGCTGCAGCTTGCCCTGCATCGCCCCCAAATTGGTATAATGGCGCAGCTTGGATTTGATGGGCGCATTCGCCACACGCGGCTGGCCCGGATCGATTTCCCACGGGTGGAAATAGATGATCGCAGGGCGCTTATCATCATCATTGACCTGCCGCATCGCCCATCGGGAAAAGGCATAAGGCAAAAGCCGGAAATAGCCGCCACCGCCTGCTGCCAGCCGCTTTCCCGCAAATACCGCAGTCGTCACCGGAATTTCGATCAGGTCAGCGCCCGCCACAGGCTTGAAAGCAAAGCGCGGCGCTTCGGGCCAGCCATAATGGTCGCTCTGGATTGGTGCGACGCTGGATGAATAGACATAGCCCTGTTCGGCCAGCACCTGATGCGCCCATGGGGTGCGCTTATCAATCGAGAAACTGGGTGCCCGATAGCCGGTGACTTTCGTGCCACTCATATCCTCGATGGTCTTGCGCGCGCGATCAATATCCTCGGCAAATTGCTGCGGCGTCAGGGTGAACACCCGGTCATGGTTTGAGCCATGATTGCCCAATTCGTGCCCGGCATCCGCTATGCGCCGCATCAATGCCGGATAGCGTTCGGCAACCCAGCCCAAAGTGAAAAATGTTGCCTTAATCCCGCTCGCGTCAAACATGTCGAGCAAGATGTCGGTGTTACGTTCAACGCGGCATTCAAGCCCCGCCCAATCATCATGCTTTATGACGCGTTCGAAAGCGCCGACATGAAACCAGTCTTCAACATCGACAGATAGTGCGTTGCGCACAAATGATTTCCTTATTCTGCCGGTCGGCGGCTAGGCCGCGCGGATTGAACGGATTTCACCAGCAAGCGTCTGGTTTTCCTTTTCCATCCAATCGATCAACATTGCAAGCACCCGGCGCAGGACGGCATCCTGTTCGACCATATGGGTTTCAAGCCGTTCAATCCGGCCGTGCAAGGCAGCGATTGCGGCCTGGTCGACGGAATGCGCTGGTGCCGCTGTAGCGACCGGTGCTGCCGCCGCAATCGAGATGGGCTTGGCGACCTCGGCAGCGGCCTGACGTTCGAAATGGGCGATGGCTTCGGCAGGCGCATGGTCCGAAAGCGGCGCTTCATAGGCGAAGCGCTTGCCTGTCATATCCGCAATCACCGCTGAAATCAGATCGCCATTCAGCGTTTCGAGCTGTTCGACTGCGCCCATCAGCAGCGCCCGGTTCATCAAGGCATTCAGTTTGCGCGGCACACCGCCGGTTTCATCAAACAATGCTGCAAAGGCATCGGGCTTCAGTTGGGGACGACCGGTCCAGCCTGCGCGTTGAAGGCGGTGAATTACATAGGGCTCAACCTCATCGGCATCCATCGCCTCTAGATGGTGCGTCGCAATCACCCGCTGGCGCAGCTGTTCCAATTCAGGCGCGCCTTGCACCAGATCGCGAAACTCCGGCTGACCGAGCAGGAAAATCTGTAAAAGCGCGGTTGAACCAAGCTGGAAGTTGGACAGCATGCGCAGCTCTTCGAGCGCATCGATCGCCAGATTTTGTGCTTCGTCGACCACCAACAGGCAACGGCGTCCGGCGCGCGCTTCGGCATGGAGGAAATTCTCGATCGCCTTGAGCGTAGATGCCTTGTCGAGGCCGCGCGTGTCGATGCCGAAGCTTTCCGCGGCCATCTGCACCATGTCTTCGCCGTCGAGCTGGCTGGTCACCACCGTTGCTGCGGTCAACCGGGCTTTGTCGATGGTTTGCATCAAATGGCTGACCAGTGTCGATTTACCCGATCCAACCTCACCCGTGATAACGATGAAACCTTCGCCTTGGGCAAGGCCGTAGCCCAGATAGGATAGCGCCTTGCGGTGCGTGCCGCTTTCAAAATAATAATGCGGATCGGGGGTCAGCTGGAACGGACGTCCGGACAGGCCGTAAAATTGATCGTACATGATTTATCCAATCTTTCCTGTCGCTAAGGCTTAAAAGCTGTACCGCATCCCGAGAAGTGCCGACGCCGAAACTTCGCCGTCAAATTCTTCCTGTTTGACACTGTCGATGCCGACCGCAGCACCCGCCGTCAGCCCACGCCATATCTGTCGATAATAAGCCGCGTTGGCGCCGATATTATAGATATCCGGTGCCAAGCTGAAGCCCGGGTCGATATAGTTGCCATAGACATTGGTTTCAAAGCGCGAACGGCGATCGAGTTCGCGACCCAAGGTGCCGACAATGAAGTAATTTTCATCCACCAACCCCGACAATTCCGGCAATGCGCCAAATGCAGAAGTCAGGAATTTCTGGCGGTTATAGCCAGCGGCAAGGCCCGTGCTCCATCCGCCTGCGTTGGTGACCATCGATGCCGTGATGCCACGCGTCCGGAACGGTGCGGGACGCAGCGAACCGAGCCCGTTGTTGAAACAGGTTGCCCCTGCCTGCCCAAAGGCACAGCCGCCCAGATCGCCCGACAGCGGGTTGCGGATCGTGGTGAACTGCCCGGGTAGCGATGCCAGTGTCCGGTTCAATGAGGTGCCAAAACCCGACACCGTATCATAGACCGAGACGTTGACGCCCAACCGTTCGGAAGGCGCATAAGAGAAGCTGCCATAATAGGTGTCGCTGCCATAGCGATGGCCGTAGCGCGCCTCGAGCGAGGTGCGACGGCTGGGCCGCCACAAAACGCCTGCATCCCAGATCAGACCGTCGCTTTCATAGGCAGTCAGACGTGGTGAATTGGGGTCGGTGATATACCGACCGCTGGCGGTGGTGATCGGGTTGCCCGCGCCGTCGCGCAGCGCATCACGCTCCGAAATTTCGACATCTTCATAACCGACGCCGCCGACCATCGCCAATGTGGGCGAAACCGGTACAGTGATGTCTGCGCGCAGATAGCGGTCGTCAAATCGCTGGTCGAGCTGGCTTGCATCCTCGCGCGCCCAACCGCCACCGACAGCCCAGCCAAAAGGAAGGCGTCCGGGTTGCATGCCAAAGGTGGCATTGGCCGAATAGCTGACGCTATCGTCAAAAGCAGGGCCTGCAATCTGGCCGGGAGCAAGCGGCCCGACATTGCCATCTTCCGCCTTGGTATAGCCCATGCGATAGGCCGCAGCGACCGACAGGTCATCAATCTGTGCGGCGAAGGTCGGACCTGTATAAATCGAATAGACTTGGCTGACATTGTCGGTTCGCCCCAATATCGTCCCCGGCGTTACACCGCGACTGTCGATTTTTGACCGGCTGGCATAACCACCCGCCTCAATACTGACATTCTTGCCCAACCGCGCGGTACCGCGTGCAAGGCCGCTGATGATATCCTGGTCGCGGACATTGCTGTCATACCCGATAAGCCGCTCATATCGGACATTGACCTGCGCCTGTGCGTTGCGTTCGCTGACTGAGGCTTCGACACCTACAGCAATAGTCGAATAGGTCAGGACGTCGCCACCGTCATCAAGGTCCGCAAGCAGAACTTGCTGCGCCTCGATATAGGGGGTGACGTCCAGACGTTGACGTTCAGCCGATGCTCTTTTGGGTGCAGCTGCATCCGATTTAACCGGCGCAGATTCTGCGTCCATCGGCTCCCATTCGGTCTCCAACATCTGCGCAAATGCAGGCAGCGGCGCGGCAATAACTGCCATGCCCAGCAGCAGCGCGTGCTTTGCTTTGGGAAGGAATAGTCTGGGCATATTATGCTCCATATCCATAATAATTGCCGAACTTGCGTCCAGTTGGGGAGAATTTGGCACGGTTGAGAAGCAGCTGGATATGCTCGCAGCCACTGAGCAGCGAGAGTGCATCACGCAACGCACTATCGGTTGTCACATCCGCATGGACGACCATCACCGCTTGCCCGACATGCAATGCCAATACCGAAGCGGGGGACGCAGCCAGCGCGGGGGGAGAATCAAAAATGATGATGCGCGAAGGATCGTGGCTGGTAAGTTGGTCGAGCACAGCAGCCGTACGTGACGCAGCCAGATATTCGGTATCCTGATTGGTCTGCGCACCCGCGGGCAGGATCGACAGGCCGTCAATGTCGGTTTCGATCACAAGATCCTCAACGTCGATGGCGGGGTCCGCCAGCGCATCCATCAGGCCACGTCCGCCCTCAATGTCCAATCGTGCCAGCACGCTCGGCTTGGCGAAATCGGCATCGACCAAAAGGACGCGATTGTCCTTTTCTGACGCCATCGACAGTGCAAGGTTGACGGCGCAAAAGGTTTTACCTTCATTGGGGTTGGCCGAGCAGATCAATATCCTCTCGCCATGCGGAATGGCGTCAACGCCCTTGCCCCCACGTGCGGCCAACAGAAGCTGGCGTTTGACGATACGGAATTCTTCCGAAAGGCCGGTAACCGAGCCATAAGGATCGATGAAATTGAGCGACAACAGACGTTCCCGGTCGACCTTGGCGACGGGTTTCGATCCGCGTGTCGGCGAACGTGGAGCCGAAGTTGGTGACGCCACAACTGCTGCCGGAGCAGCTGCGGGCGCGACAGGCTGCGCCGGTGCTGTCTCTAGCGTCTGTTCATCAACAATTGGCGCAGGTGCGGGTGCGCCGCCACGCAGGGCTGCTCCAAAATCATAGAGTTCGTTCGCACGTTCGAGAAGAGACGCCGGCGGCTTGATAGGGGTATGCTTGTTCATTTTGTCTGGCCCCTTCATGCCGCCATGCCACGTTGGATGAATTCGACGATGACCAGCAAGACAAAGACACCGAACAATGCGCTGGTGCCGCCGACGAACATTTTCATCTTTTTCTTGCGCTCTTCACGCTGGGCGCTGGTCAGCATTTGCGAAATGCTACCGATGACCGGCAAACCGCTGGCTTTTTCCAACTTGGCCGCTGTGGGAAAACTGGTCTGTAAATGGCCCAGCGCGAATGCCGTTCCAGCGCCCGCGCCGAGGCCCGCGAGCAGCACCATGGCAAGCAATAGCGGCCGGTTCGGCTTCGCAGGTGAACCCGGAATGGCAGGCTTGTCGACAACCTGAAATTGCACCGCACCCGTCTGGTTTTCTACCTGCCTGCGCAGGCGGATCGCCTCGCGGTCAGTGAGCAGTTTGTCATATTGGGTTTTCAGAACCTCATAATCGCGATTGATCCGCGCATATTCCGCCGACACGCCGGGTTCGGATGTTTGCTTCGCCGCGAGTTGGGTCATGTCGGATTGCAAGGCCGATTTGCGCGCGGATAGTGCGGTAACCGCAGCTTCGCGTTCCGCCTTCATCGATTGTAGCGAAGCATAAGCCGGATTCGGCATGCCGTAGTTGCCGCCGCCGCTGCCTGCACTTTGTGCACGCAAGGCCGCAATCTGGCTCTTGATCGCGATGACATCTGGATGGTCATCGGTATAGCCGCGCGCTTTCATCGAGGCGAGTTCACCCTGGGCCGAGGCCAACGGACTGCCGCCGCCGCCGCCGGCACCGGCGAGCGTTCGCGGTGTTCCCGCCAGCTGGCTGTTCAACGCGGACAATGCACTACGCGCCTGTATGAGTTGCGAATCTATCTGACCAAGTTCGGCGCGAGCTGCTTCCATGCGTGCCGAAACCGAACCCACACCAGGCAACATACCCAGATTCTGCGTTTCAAATGCTACCCGCTTCGCCTCTGCTTCCTGCAGGTCTTTCTGCCGTGCCTCAAGCTGCGCATCGAGGAAGCGCAGAGTCGTATTCATTTCGCCGCGGTCACCCGAGATGCTCTCTTCCTCGGCAATATCGATCAGCTTTTGCACAATGTCCCGCGCCATCTTTGGCGACGTGTGTGATGCCGCAATCGAAAAGCTGTTTTCGTTGGTTACATCCGGCTTGATCGCGATGTTCTTGCGAATACCATCGATTGCGCTCGCCAATTCCTGCTCGGAAACGACAGAGCGCCCGAGATCCGTACCTTTGACAACCTTTTCCAAATTGGCGGAGGAGTTAAGCGTCTGTTGCAAACGTTCGACAGACTTGCGCCGTTCGTTGGCAGTAATCCCAACCTTCTCAGATAGAACCGTCTGGCTTCGCACCATGATGCGCGCGCTCGATTCATAGCTGGCGGGGATCAACGACACGATCAGCCAGCCGAGCAGGCACACACCCCAGGCGATGGCGAGCGCCAGCCAGCGGCGGTTCCACACACTGTGGACGGCGATGCGCAGTTCGTCGTACAATCCGTTCATATCGCTGAGCCGCTACCTTTTAGAACATGCTTTCGGGGATGATGATCACATCGCCCGGTTGCAGCAGGACATTGGCTTTGCTGTCGCCGCGCTTGATCAGGTCGCCTATGCGCAGCGCATATTCCTGGCTTTGCCCGGTCGCCTTGTTGTGACGGACGAGCCGGGCCTTGTTGCCTGCGGCATATTCGGACAGCCCGCCAACAGCAATCATTGCGTCAAGCAATGTCATGTCCGCGCGATAGGGAATAGAGGCTGGCTTTTCTGTCGCGCCAACAATCCTCACCTGCTGGCTGTTGGTCGCGGCAAATTCGTTGACGATCACTGACACGATCGGATCATTGATATATTGCGAAAGCTGCAACTTGATATCCTGTTGCAGCATCGTTGCGGTCTTGCCGGCAGCCGGCATGTCCGTAATCAGAGGGGTGGTAATGCGGCCATCAGGTCGAACCTGCACTTTCGCGCCCAATTCCGGATTGCGCCAGACGAAGATGGTGATCTGATCGAGCGGACCAATTATATATTCATCGCTCGCCTGCTGTTGGGCCGGAATGGCCGGGGCTGCGGGCAGATTCGAACCACCGACCGACGAACAACCGGTGGTTGCCAAGCTGCTGGCGCTGATTGCCAACAAAGCTTTAAACTTCAACGATTTGCCCATACCCATTCCCTTTCAACCCACGCGAAGCCCGCAGGGTGACGCTTGAAAAACAAGCTGCACTGCGCACAGCATCGCATTCGCTATGGCGGAAAAGGGTGAACAGACCGTTAGTATTATTAAGTCAGGGATGTAAAAACCCTGCGATATCCGCCAATAGCCGCGAATCCGGGCTATGACGGAAGTTATAGCATGGGGATGCGTGCCGGGTCAGCCAGCACCTTCCCGCTCGAGCAGCTTTGCTTTTCGCTCCAGACCATAGGCATAGCCGCCAAGACTGCCATCGGTTCGCACAACGCGGTGGCATGGGATTAGCACAGCGACATTGTTTGCACCGTTGGCCGAGCCTGCCGCGCGCACTGCCTTGGGTTTTCCAACCGCTGCCGCAATGTTTGCATAGGTCCGGGTTTCTCCAATCGGAATGCGACGCAGTTCCTGCCAAACCGCCTCCTGAAACGCCGTGCCTGCTACGTCCAATGGCAAATCAGGCATCCGTGCCGGGTTTTCGACGGCCGCCACAGCCCCCGATATCATCGCACTGGTCGTCGCATCGGCTGGCAGGATGTGCGCTTTTGGAAAGCGCGCTACCAAGGCTTTCTCGTCTTCGTCGAAGGACAAACGGCAAATCCCCTTTTCCGTTGTAGCGACAAGCATTTGACCAAGCGACGTGTCGACCACCGCCCAGCGTATGACCACCCCTGCCCCGCCATTTTCCATGCGCTTGGCGTCATCCCCAAACGTCCTTTCGTGTCTTCGTAAAATCGGCTGGGGCCCGAATAGCCTGCCTCGTAAATGGCATCGGTCACCCGTGCTTCTTTCGCCAAGGCTGAGGCCACCCTTTTGGCGCGTTCGGCGCGAGCAAAGGCGGAGGGAGTCACCCCGGTGGCACGCTTGAACAACCGGTGAAAATGATGCGGTGCGTAGCCGACCGCCGCCGCCAGTTCTTCGAGTGCAGGCGGCTCTTCGGCACGCAACAGATCGAGCGCCTTCGCCAAAGCTACCTCGTCGCGCCCGATATCATCGGGCAGGCAACGTTTGCACGGCCGCAGCCCGGTTTGCTGCGCCGCCGCGCCATCCGCAAAGAAGCGCACATTGGCGCGTGCAGGGTGCCGGGCTGCACAACTTGGGCGGCAATAGATGCCGGTTGTCAGCACGCCGGTTACGAAGCGCCCGTCAAAGGCACGATCACGGCGCTGTACGGCATTCCATGCGGTGTCGGGGTCGATCATCTCAGTTTCGTTCTATTGCTGCCGAAAAGCAGCCATGCGCGGCGTTGTGCGCATGGATATAGGCGATTTCAGCGCTGTCGAACAGTTCGCGAATTCGCATGTCCGCCTGTCCGGGAAGCGCCAGTGCCGCATTGCACAGATTTCCGTCGGCATCAAAGCCGCGCAATCCAATCGGACGGCCTTCAAACACCGGTGGTGTCTGATCGACATATTCTGCCGCATCTGTCGCTTTTTCCCGAACATAGACGGCGTAGGCAGATCGATACGGCGTAGCGACGTCATGGCTGACATGATGGAAAAGGATGAGGTTCTCTCCCTCCTCTGCATCCTCAAGAGAAACGCGGCAAGGAAAACCCTTGCTGGCCGCTGCCTTTACGCGGCGAGCGTTGATCTGGGCCAGTTGTGCATCATCCATTTCGAACAGGTGAGCATATGCGACTGGCGATAGTCCTGTGATCTTGTAAGTCATGTCATGTCCTCCTTTGGTCGTTCTCTGCTGAATAAGCGCAACCAAAAAACGCCGCGTCCCGTATCTTGCTTTCAAAGTCGGTCATCTGTCTCTATTCCAAAAGCATGACCAAACAGACAGTCGGTGGTGGCCCCAAAAAGGTCCTTTATGCGCTTGCAACAGCGCGGCGTATCGGCCTCAAAAACAGCGCCAAGGCGCTCACCTCGCATAATGCCTGCAAGGCGTGCGGGCTCGGTATGGGCGGTCAACGGGGCGGGATGGTCAACGAACTGGGTGAATTTCCAAGCGTCTGCAACAAGTCGATCCAGGCGCAATCAACCGATATACAGCAGCCGATCCCGATCGAAGTTCTGACCCATAGCCTTGATGACCTGCGCGAACTCGACGGCTATGAACTCGAGCATCTTGGAAGGCTGGGCACGCCGATTTACAAACCTGCAGGCAGCGACCGCTATCAGCCGGTCGAGTGGGACTGGGCGCTCGACCATGCAGCAGCGCGGTTGCGGGATATCGACCCGAACTGCAGCTTCTTTTACTCGTCAGGCCGTTCATCAAACGAGGCTGGGTTTGTATTCCAGCTGCTCGCCCGCGTCTGGGGCACGAACAATGTCAACAACTGCTCCTATTACTGCCATCAGGCAACGGGCGTCGGGCTGGACACCACCATAGGCACAGGCACTTCGACCGTCGAACTGGCCGATTTGGGGCTGGCAGATTTTCTGCTGGTCATTGGCGCCAACCCCTCCTCCAACCACCCGCGCTTCATCCACCAGTTAAAAGGCGTGCGCGAACGTGGGGGTGATGTGGTGTTCATCAATCCCGCCAAGGAACCCGGCCTCATCAAATTCGCCGTCCCCAAAAGCGTGCGCTCTATGCTGACCGGCGGGACAGAGATCGCGTCAGACTATCTGCAACCCCGCATCGGCGGCGACATAGCCTTGCTCAAAGGACTCGCAAAAGCCGTGCTGGCTCTAGGCGCTGAAGCGACCGAATTCATCGCCGACCACTGCACCGGCTTTGCCGAATGGCGCGCCGATATCGAACAGCAGGACTGGACCGAAATCGAGGTTGCGGCGGGAATATCACGCGCAGACATCGAACGCGTCGCGGCACTTTATGCCAGCGCCAAAAATGCGGTGTTTGCCTGGGGCATGGGCGTGACGCATCATGTTCACGGATCGGATACGGTCGAATATATCGCCAATCTGGCGCTGCTGCGCGGGATGATCGGTCGCCTAGGCGCAGGACTTCTTCCCTTGCGCGGACATAGCAATGTGCAGGGCATTGGTACGATCGGCGTCAAACCCGTACTTGCCGACGATGTGCTGGTGGCGATGGAAAGCGCATTCGGCATCACCCTGCCCCAAGCCAAAGGCCATGACACAATGGCCGCTATGAAAGCTGCCGAAGCAGGCAGTATAGACGCAGCGATCATCATGGGCGGCAATTTGTTTCAAGCGAACCCGCAATCGAGCTGGGCGCGCGCCGCGATGGACCGGATCGGCTTCAAACTGTTCCTGACGACAACGATCAACCGCGGCCATATCGACGGCGTCGATGCGGGCGAGAGCCTGATCCTGCCTGTCACCGCGCGCGACGAGGAATGGCAGCCGACGACACAGGAGTCGATGTTCAACTTTGTCCGTCTGTCCGACGGCGGCATCGACCGGCTCGACAATGTCCGGCCCGAGGTGACCATACTCGCCGATCTGGCATCCCGTTTGTTGCCCGACTGCCCGATTGATTGGCAGACGTTCAAGCAGCACCGGACCATAAGGGAAGCAATCGCCAAAATCGTTCCGGGTATGGAGCCGCTCGCCGACATCGATGTCGCTAAACAGGAATTCCACATCGCCAACCGCTTGCTCCACACCCCCGCTTTCCAGACGGTGGACCGCAAGGCGCATTTCGTCACGCGGCCAACACCCAAGCCGCACGATGCGCCGCTGATCCTGACCACGGTACGTTCGGAAGGGCAGTTCAACACGATCATCTACGAACGCACCGACAGCTATCGTGGCAATGCCGACCGGTGGACGGTGATGCTGTCACCCGCAGACATTGCCGCAAATGGGCTGAACGATGGCGGCACCGCTACGCTGGTTTCGGCGCAGGGACGGATGGAAGGCGTGACGATCAAAGCCTTTGATTTGGCCAAAGGCAGCGTGATGGCCTATTATCCCGAGGCCAATATATTGACTGGCACCAAAATCGACCCGCGTTCAAAAACGCCGAGTTTCAAGGCGACGCCGGTCTGGTTTGAATAGTCTTCAGCCGCCGCATGCCTTGAACAGCGCCAGCGTCCGTTCCCTTGCCAACTCCGAGCTTAGTTCGTGATAATCCTTGCGCCGGTCGCTGTTGAAACCGTGATTGGCGTCATAGACGAAAATCTGCGCGGTCGGGTGTGCCTTTTCGATCAGCGCCTCGACACCTTCCATCGGGATGCCTTGGTCGAAGCGACCGAAATGGGCGATGGTCGCGCAGCGGGGTGCTTCATTGGCGAACAGTGTCGGCACCATGCTGCCATAATAGGATGAGGCCGCCGCCAGATCGGGGCTGATCTGCGCCATCCGCCACGCAACCGAGCCGCCATAACAAAAGCCGGTGATGAATACCGGGGCCCCAGCACCATCTGCGCCTTTCAGCGCATCGATGCAGGACTGTGCGTCGGCGAGCGACTGATCAAAAGGATGCAGCTTGCGCGCCAGTTCAACCGCACGTTCGAATTCCGGGCCGGTATAATCGCATTCGAAGCCCGGATGCTCGCGGTCGAACAAGGCGGGCGAAAGCACTTCATAGCCGTCCGCTGCATATTCGTCGCACAGCTCGCGGATATGATCAGTCACGCCGAAGATTTCCTGAATCAGGACCAGCCCGCCCTTACGCGCACCTTTCGCCTCTGCATGATAGACGGCGATTTCGGCGCCGTCGGACATTTTCATCTTGGTCATTTGGCCCATGTCATTCTCTCCAAGCAGGCGGTGGTCAGGCAGGCTTATCCTTAGCCGCTTTCTCTTCCTTTTCTTCTTCTTCGGCTGTCAGCACTTTGAAATCGCAGGCCGCAGTCGGATCGACAAGCAGGCATTCATAGCGTTTGAGCAAAGCCCTCGCGATCCGGCGCTCGGTGCTAGGGTGCGGGGAATAGGCCATCGCCTTGGCGAGCGCGGCGGCGGATTTGTTGTCACCCTCGGCCGAGAAGGCCTGTGCCAGTGCAAAGCGGAACGGCGTATATTGGGGTGAAGTGACATGTGCCTTGGTCAGGCCATCGACTGCAACCTCGTTCAAAGGCTCGCCTCGGCGGCGCAGATATTCGTAGTAGAGATAGAGCGGGTAGGGATCGTCCGGGTCGGCCCGGTTGGCTGCTGAAATCAGTTTGAGCGCCTCTGCCCACAAGGGTTGTGATTGGGCATTGCGGCTGGCGGTAACGACAATGGTGCCGTCGGGGTCGGGCGGTGTCACCTTGGCCTCAGCGGCGCTCAATTCATTGCGCTTGGTATTGCCCCCTTCCAGCGTCTGCGCCTTTTCCATCAAGGCGACCGCCTTGACCAGACGGGCGCGGTGGTGGCTTGGGTTGAGTGTCAGGGCTTCTGCCGCCGAAGCAATCGCCAGATCATCTTCGTCATTCTGATAATAGATATCGGCGAGGAACGCCTTCAGGAAGGCGGATTGCGGTTGTGCTTTGGCTGCATCCTGCAGAAAACCGCGCAACCGTTGCCGCTCGGTTTTGTCTTCGGCCCCGCCTGAATAGAAACGGATCGACTGAATGATCGCGGCGCTTTCGTCCGCGGGCAGCGCAGTCACCTTGATCTTCGAGCGATCATAGTCGCGGACGTTCGAAAGGGTCTGGAATTTGAAATTCCGCCCACGCCAATATTTGTCGAGTTCCTTGCGGAGCTGCAATATGCCGCCGGTAAAGTTCTTGTTGGCCGCATCAACGCTCGGCATCCCGTTTTGCACATCGGCCAGATAGCCGTCGAACTGCTTTTTGCGCGCCGGGTCAAAATTCAGATAATGGGTCAGCAGCCACGATGTGCCGTAGAAACTGCCTATCCCTGAACGCTCGTTGGGATCGAGCAACTTTTCCAGATTGGCGATACCGAAATAATTGATCTCCGCCGTGCGCGATTCGGCATAGGTGCCCAGCCGGATGTCGCCATTGGGATCCATTTTGGTATAGCCATAATATTCGGCAAAACCTTCAATGAACCAGCCAGGTAGTGCGACCGGAAAATTCTGCAGCATGAAATGGTGGCTATATTCGTGGAAGATGACTTCTTCGGGATCGATGCCTTCCTGTTTGTCTGCACCGGCGTGCCGGCTTCCCCGCGCTTTGGTTTCGCCGGGGACGACGGCAATCGCACCATAGGGTGTCGCGGACACATAATAGCCCTGAACACCGCTGTTGATGGCGCGGATAATCTCCTGAACCTGGTTCGCATTGCGAACCCAATAGACTTTCAGTCGTCGCCCCGGGCGCTCTTGTGCCACGCCACTGAAATAGGTGAGCAACATATTGAACCGCTCAAGCTTGGCGACGAAATCGACAACCTCCGATTCTTTTTCCTGCGAATACATTTCGAAATGCTCGCTGGTGGCAACTTTCCATTCGGCCATCGCGGGAGCCGACAGAGCGAGCACCGATACCGCCGATATCATTTTGATTGCCGATTTGAAGATCACCTACCCGCTCCCCACAAATGCCTTTTTGATCATCAGCATTTAGGTGGCGCGTCGTCAGACGGTCAAGCCGCGCAGAATAAAAAGCCCCTGATAAATCACATGATATGGATTGCCGCTCGCTTTTATATGAATCGGCTTAGGATGCACTGCCACGAACGAGGCTCCGATCTAGCCGATTGCTGGCTGGACCGCTGTTCTGGTCCGCAATCTGCCCCGCCTCATGACGCGTAAGCGCCGAAGCCGATAAAACGGCGACAGCCTATCTTGCATCGCAGCAAATCCCCTGCTACCGGCCCGTCGACTTTGCGAAGGATCGATTCCTTCGTGCTTCAGGTCACGACCATATTCCAGTCTGTACAGGGACACGAAACGCGTGGACAATTCCAGCGGCAATCAGGCTAATGTTCAAGCCAGTCTTTCAGGGCGGTATGCCACCGCTTTGTTCGAACTGGCGCGTGAGGCAAAGGCCATCGACAGTGTCGAAGCCAGCCTTGCTAAAGTGCAGAAAGCTCTGAGCGAATCGAGCGAATTTGCCGCGCTCACCACCGACGCTTCCATCTCGCGCGATGCTGCAAAGCAAGTCGTTGCCGCCATCGCCAAGGCAATGAAGCTCGATCCGCTGACCGCCAAGACCCTTGGCGTGCTCGCAGAGAACCGTCGTCTGGCTGAAACCGCTGGTGTCGCCCGCGCTTTTGCGTCGCTCGCCTCGGCCCATCGCGGCGAGATCACCGCAGAGGTCACCAGCGCCCACGCATTGTCGGCTGCACAGACCAAGGCGCTCAGCGCCCAGCTCAAAGCCCGTGTCGGTCGCGATGTCGCGATTGCCAGCAAAATCGATCCCACGATCCTTGGCGGCCTGACCGTCAAGATCGGAAGCACCCTGATCGACAATTCGATCAAAACCCGTTTGAACTCCCTCGCGCAAGCGATGAAAGGCTAAACCATGGATATCCGCGCCGCAGAAATTTCAAAGGTCATCAAGGATCAGATCGCCAATTTCGGCACCGAAGCCAAAGTGAGCGAAGTCGGCTCCGTGCTTTCGGTGGGTGACGGTATCGCCCGCATCCACGGCCTCGACAATGTCCAGGCCGGTGAAATGGTCGAATTCGCCAACGGCATTAAGGGCATGGCGCTCAACCTCGAAGCCGACAACGTCGGCGTCGTGATTTTTGGTTCGGACTCTGAAATCCGCGAAGGCGATGTCGTCAAGCGGACCGGCACGATTGTGGACGTTCCCGTCGGCAAGGAATTGCTCGGTCGCGTTGTTGACGGCCTTGGCAATCCCATCGACGGCAAGGGCCCGCTCAAGACCACCAAGCGCAGCCGCGTTGAAGTGAAAGCCCCCGGCATCATCCCGCGCCAGTCGGTGAACGAACCGGTGCAGACCGGCCTCAAGGCGCTCGACGCGCTCGTCCCCGTTGGCCGTGGTCAGCGCGAACTGATCATCGGTGACCGCCAGACCGGCAAGACCGCCGTCGCCATCGACACCTTCATCAACCAGAAGGGCGTCAACCAGGGCAAGGACGAATCGAAGAAGCTCTATTGCATCTACGTCGCCGTCGGCCAGAAGCGCTCGACCGTCGCACAGATCGTCCGCGCACTCGAAGAACAGGGCGCGATGGAATATTCGATCGTCGTCGCCGCAACCGCTTCGGAACCCGCTCCGCTCCAGTATCTCGCACCCTATACCGGCGTGACCATGGGCGAATATTTCCGCGACAATGGCATGCACGCTGTTATCGTGTATGACGATCTTTCGAAGCAGGCTGTGGCTTACCGCCAGATGTCGCTGCTGCTGCGTCGTCCGCCGGGCCGCGAAGCCTATCCCGGCGACGTTTTTTATCTCCACAGCCGTTTGCTCGAACGCGCCGCGAAAATGTCGGACGCCAATGGCGGCGGTTCGCTCACCGCGCTGCCGATCATCGAAACGCAGGCTGGCGACGTGTCGGCCTACATCCCGACCAACGTGATTTCGATCACTGACGGCCAGATCTTCTTGGAAACCGACCTCTTCTATCAGGGTATCCGCCCTGCGATTAACGTCGGTCTCTCGGTCAGCCGCGTGGGTTCGGCGGCACAGACCAAGGCGATGAAGAAAGTGTCGGGCTCGATCAAACTCGAACTCGCCCAGTATCGCGAAATGGCGGCCTTCGCCCAGTTCGGCTCGGACCTCGACGCTTCGACGCAGAAGCTGCTCAACCGCGGTGCGCGCTTGACCGAGCTTCTGAAGCAGAAGCAGTACAGCCCGCTGCCTTTCGAAGAGCAGACCTGCTCGATCTTCGCTGGCACCAATGGCTATCTCGATGGCATCGCCACCAGCGACGTGACCCGCTTTGAAGAAGCGATGCTCGCCGACCTGCGCACCAACCATGCCGACGTGCTGAAGGGCATTCGCGACAGCCGCGACTTCAGCGACGACAGCAAGAAAGCGCTGGTTGCCGCACTCGACAAGTTCGTGAAGACTTTCGCCTGATCGGATAATTAGATGGCTAGCCTAAAGGCCCTCAAAATACGGATCAACTCGGTCAAATCGACCCAGAAGATCACCAAGGCGATGAAGATGGTCGCCGCCGCGAAGCTGAAGCGCGCGCAAGAGGCTGCTGAAGCCTCGCGCCCTTATGCCGAGCGGCTGGAGAAAGTGGTGTCGTCCATCGCCTCCAAGGTCACCGTCGGCCCGCAATCGCCCAAGCTGCTCGCTGGCACGGGCAAGGACGACGTCCATCTGTTCGTTGTCGCCACCAGCGACAAAGGGCTGGCGGGTGCGTTCAACACCAACATCGTCCGCCTCGCCCGCAAGCGCGCTGACGAGTTGAAAGGTCAGGGCAAGACCGTCAAATTCTACACCATCGGCAAGAAGGCGAAGGACGGACTGGTCCGTTTCTATCGCAATGACATTGTTGAAAGCGTAGAGCCCGGCGATCTGGGCAAGCTCGGATATGACGCCGTCAAAAGCTGGTCGGACGATCTGATCGCACGCTTTGAAGCCGGTGAATTCGATGTCGCGCACCTGTTCTTCAACAAATTTGTCAGCGTCCTGACGCAGGAGCCGACCGAATTGCAGTTGATGCCGGTTGCCTTGTCGAACGACAACGCGCCTGCCGGTGCATCGGCCTCGGTCGAATATGAACCCGATGAGGAAGAACTCCTCGCCGACCTGTTGCCGCGCAATGTTGCGGTGCAGCTGCTGCGCGCCCAGCGCGAAAATGCGGCGTCGGAACAAGGTTCGAAGATGACAGCCATGGACAACGCCACGCGCAATGCGGGCGACATGATCAACAAGCTGACCATCCAGTATAACCGCACCCGCCAGGCTGCGATCACCACCGAACTCGTTGAAATCATTTCGGGCGCCGAAGCGCTCTAAGATATCCCAAAGGCAAGGAAGACAGACATGGCAACCGCCCCGAAGAAAACCGCTGCTAAGGCCGCCGCATCCAAGGCCGCCGCAAAGCCTGCCGCTGCAAAGGCTGCGCCAAAGGCTGCTGCCAAGGCACCGGCAAAGAAAGCCCCTGCTGCCAAGGCAAGCGGCGCAACCAAGCTGAACGTCGCTGGTGCAACCGGTCGCGTTTCGCAGGTTATCGGCGCTGTCGTCGACGTCAGCTTCACCGGCACCCTGCCCGCCATTCTGTCGGCGCTTGAAACCGACAATAATGGCAACCGCCTTGTCCTCGAAGTCGCGCAGCATCTGGGTGAAAACACCGTGCGCACCATCGCGATGGACTCGACCGACGGCTTGACCCGTGGTCAGCCCGTGCGTTCCACCGGCGCGCAGATTTCGGTTCCCGTCGGCCCCGCAACGCTCGGCCGCATTCTGAACGTGGTCGGTGAGCCGATTGACGAGCAGGGTCCGGTTGCCACCGAACTGCGCGCACCGATCCACGCAGAAGCGCCGCTGTTTGTCGACCAGTCGACCGAAACCGAAATTCTCGTCACCGGTATCAAGGTGATCGACTTGCTCGCACCCTATGCAAAGGGCGGCAAGATTGGTCTGTTCGGCGGTGCCGGCGTCGGCAAGACCGTTCTTATTCAGGAACTGATCAACAACATCGCGAAGGGCCATGGCGGTACTTCGGTGTTCGCCGGCGTGGGTGAACGTACCCGCGAAGGGAACGACCTTTACCACGAATTCCTCGACGCCGGCGTTATCGCCAAGGACAAGGATGGCAACCCGACCCCCGATGGTTCGAAGGTTGCGCTGGTGTTCGGCCAGATGAACGAACCCCCGGGTGCTCGCGCTCGTGTGGCTCTGTCGGGCCTGACCATCGCAGAATATTTCCGCGACCAGGAAGGCCAGGACGTTTTGTTCTTCGTCGACAACATCTTCCGCTTCACCCAGGCGGGTTCGGAAGTGTCGGCGCTTCTCGGCCGTATTCCTTCGGCTGTGGGCTATCAGCCGACGCTGGCCACCGACATGGGCCAGCTGCAGGAACGCATCACTTCGACCAACAAGGGTTCGATCACCTCGGTTCAGGCCATTTACGTCCCCGCGGACGACTTGACCGACCCTGCCCCTGCAACTTCGTTCGCCCACTTGGACGCAACGACCGTTCTCAACCGTGCGATTTCGGAACTCGGCATCTATCCGGCGGTTGACCCGCTCGATTCGACCAGCCGCGTTCTGACCGCTTCGGTCGTGGGCGAAGAGCATTATGACACTGCCCGCCGCGTTCAGGAAACGCTGCAGAAGTACAAGTCGTTGCAGGATATCATCGCCATTCTCGGCATGGACGAGCTGTCGGAAGACGACAAGCTGGTCGTCAGCCGTGCGCGCAAGATCCAGCGCTTCCTGTCGCAGCCGTTCCACGTCGCCGAAGTCTTCACCGGCATTCCGGGCAAGTTCGTGCAGATCGAAGACACCGTGAAGTCGTTCAAGGCTGTCGTCGACGGCGAATATGACCACCTGCCCGAAGCTGCCTTCTACATGGTCGGCGGCATCGACGAAGCCGTCGAAAAGGGCAAGAAACTGGCTGCTGAAGCGGCTTGATTTACCTCGGCCCCTCCCGCTTGCGGGAGGGGTAAGGATAGAAAAAACATGGCACTGAATTTCGAACTCGTCACCCCTGAACGCCTCGTCCGCTCGGAAGAGGTCTATATGGTCACCGTCCCCGGTACAGAGGGCGATTTCGGCGTGCTCGAAGGGCACAGCCCGATGGTCTCCACGCTGCGCGCCGGCGAAGTGGCGATCTACAAAACCCAAGGTGCAACACCCGAAACCATCGCGCTCGATGGTGGCGTGGCAGAGGTCAGTGAAAAAGGCCTGACGATCCTGGCTGAAAAGCTGGGCTGACACCGGCCCAATCGTAATATTTTCAGCCGATAAGAGGCCTGCATTCGATTGAACGGCAGGCCTTTTTCATTGCGTCACAGTGAGCGGAATGTCGCATTCCTGTTTGTAACGCGCAGTCTTTTTATCCAGCATTTTGCGCAATTTCGGGATGGCATCCAATCGGTTACGCATCGCGGCGATCGGCAACATTCCCCTCGCCAGTTTTTGCGTCGCTCGAAATTGATCAGGTGCAGACTGAATGTCCCACGCCAGCGCATCATAGCCTTGTCCGAAGGCGAGCAAATGGTCCAATGGCAGCGAGGCCTTACCCGAAATGCTGCCATCCCGGAATTTGTCCCACCACATGTCTGTCGCAAGGCTTGTTGCACCTAGCCGCCGTTCCTCGGGGTACGTCGAGCGAAACAAATGTAACCAGCTATTTTCCGGTTTGCGGGGCTCGCCTTGTTCTTTCAGAGCAGCAAAATTGAAATACAACAGCACGCCAATGTCGCGATCCGCCGGTGGCTTGAATCGCGCTTTTGTATCGGGCTGATCGTAATTGATGCTCCATTTTAGCATGGCACCCGGCTGAAACTCGATCGCCGCTTTGGGTTCCCAGCGAAAACTGTCGCGCGACACCTCGACATGATTGTCTTGTTCGGTGAGATTGCGCGACGCAATCCATTCTCCATCACCGGTGTCCATTGTCACGATGCAAGATCGCAAAATCCCGTAGGATGGGGTTTCTGCGGCCAATGGCGACATCGGCAACAAACAGCCAATCGCCAGACACCGAATTCGCAGGATGTGCATCGCTAATAAATAGCCCGTCGCCCGATTTCAGGCGAGGCCTCTTATGTGCTAGTCAGTGACAATACAACGTGCGTCAATTCCCCATCATCTCAAAGCTAAAATCGACCACCTTGCTTCCATCCAAAAGCGAAATCTGTGCGTTCAGTTTCCGGTCCATGCGCCAGTAGCGGATGCGTTGCGGGTAATCATGGGCCGGATTTTCGAAGACGACTTCTTTCTGATCCGATCTGACAGCCGCAAAACGCACCGGCTTTTGGTCACCCGATATTGCCCAAAAAGCAAGTTTGCCGTCAGCTTCGCGCACGATGCGCATATGCTCCCAGAAACCGAGTTTTTCGCCATGTCCTGACCGGCTGGCACCAATCATGATCCCTGCCTTGGGTGGCGTCCAAAACTCGTCCGCCCATTTTTCGCCCTCAATCCGTTCCCACGAACCGGTCATCCATGCTGGAAGGTCCGTTTTGGCGTCGTCGCAGATGGCTGGTGCCGATGCTATCAACAGCAATGCGGCGAAGATGTTTTTCATGGCCTCATGCCCTCGATTGTCCGCTTTTGGTTTAGCCACATGAGCAGGCCTGCGCAAACAATCAGCAAGGAACCGCCGAGTGCCATCGCGTCAGGGAAGTGGCGAAACAGCAAGGCGTCAATCAGCAGCGCCACGGGCAGCTGTATATACACCGCTTGCGCCGCGTCTGCGGCCGTGCTGCGCGTGGTGCCGAGGTAGATGAGCCAATGCGCCGTACTGGCCGTCACAGCGACAATCGCACATCTGGCAACAACGCTGGCATCAGGCCAACCAATCTGGAAAGCCTGCAACCCGGACATATGGCCTACGGTTGCAACGATGATCAATATCGGCGCCGCAACCGTCGCCAATATCCATTGCAAGGCCATTGGCGATCCTGTGCCCGCAGCGAGGCGATTCAAAATCATCATGGTTGCAAAAAAGAATGCGGCAACCAGCGGAAGGAATGCGGCAGCGCCTGCCTCAGCCAGATTAGGACGCAGCACCAATGCAACCCCGACCAAAGCCAGCGCCGTTGCCAGCCATGCAGAGCGCTGCAGATGTTCGCGCAGCAACAAGGCGGAGAGCAACGCTGTAATAACCGGACTGACAAAGACGATCGCGGTCGCCTCTGCCAATGGCAATAGAAACAGGCTGATGAAAAACAGCATTGATGATGCGGCAATGGAAAAGCCCCTGCCCAGCTGGATCAGCGGTTTCGACACATGCAAAGCCGCACGCCCTTGAGAAGCTATCACAAACGTTGCCAAAAGCGGGACAGCTATCGAAAAACGCAAAGCGGCAATCGCAGGTGCCGGCCACAAACCCGCCATCGATTTGATCGTAGCATCGCCGCAAGTCAGCAGCGCAAACCCGGCAAGCGCAAGGGTGAAGCCGGATTGGTGACGCATGAAGTACTCCGATGGTGGGAAACCGCAACTGGCAAATTATGCGGATTTGCGATGGATGAAGGCCTTCCCTAGCCGGTATCCGGGCAGCATTGAAGCAAATGTTCTGACCTAATGCACAGCTACAACAGGTCCACCATTACCTAATTATTCACCATTTCAGGATACCACGCTGGCTCGAAAGAAACTCGCAACAGCATATGGGGTTCCAGTGAGCGCATTTGGCAAACGACCGGGATTGAACAATAGTCGTCCTGCTTTCGGCGTCGCCCGCCCGATGTCCGGCGGCGGTGCACCAGCATCCTCTACACAACGGGCAGAGCCTGCCGCACCATCGGCAGTTCCCGGCGGCGAGCAGTTTCCGCCCATCGAATCGCTTGATCTGAATCCTGGCGGCGGCGCTCCGCAGCCGGTTCAAAGTGACGCCATGACACGGCTTGCCGAGCGTGCGGCCGGTTCAGCGGAAGTCAATGCGGGCGGCGAAGGGTTTGAAGCCTCGGTTCACAAGATCAAAGAACAGGTGCTGCCGCGCCTGCTCGAACGCGTGGACCCCGAGGCTGCTGCGACGCTCAACAAAGAAGAGCTAACCGAAGAGTTTCGCCCCATCATCCTTGAGGTGCTCGCCGAACTCAAACTGACACTGAACCGCCGCGAACAGTTCGCGCTGGAAAAGGTTCTCGTCGACGAACTTTTGGGCTTCGGCCCTTTGGAAGAACTACTGAGCGATCCCGATATTTCGGATATCATGGTCAACGGCCCTATGCAGACCTATGTGGAAAAAAAGGGCAAGCTGCAGCTTTCGGGTATCCAGTTCCGCGACGAAGAACATTTGTTCCAGATTGCCCAACGTATTGTGAACCAGGTCGGCCGTCGCGTCGACCAGACCACGCCGCTCGCCGACGCCCGTTTGAAAGACGGCAGCCGTGTGAACGTCATCGTACCGCCGCTTTCTTTGCGCGGCACAGCGATCTCGATTCGTAAATTCTCCGAAAAGCCGATTACCATCGATATGCTCAAGGGCTTTGGATCGATGAGCGAAGGCATGGCCACTGTGCTGAAAATTGCGGGGGCTAGCCGGATGAACATCGTCATCTCGGGAGGTACGGGTTCGGGTAAAACGACCATGCTCAATGCCTTGTCGAAGATGATCGATCCGGGCGAACGCGTGCTGACGATTGAAGACGCCGCCGAACTTCGCCTGCAACAGCCGCACTGGCTACCGCTTGAAACCCGCCCGCCGAACCTTGAAGGCGATGGTGCGATCACCATCGGTGACCTTGTCAAGAACGCCCTACGTATGCGCCCTGACCGCATCATTCTAGGCGAAATTCGTGGCGCGGAATGTTTCGACCTTCTCGCCGCGATGAACACCGGTCATGATGGCTCTATGTGTACGCTCCACTCCAACAGCCCGCGCGAATGCCTTGGCCGTATGGAAAACATGATTCTGATGGGCGACATCAAGATCCCGAAGGAGGCGATTTCAAAACAGATCGCCGACTCAGTCGACATGATCGTGCAGGTGAAGCGTCTGCGCGATGGTTCGCGCCGCACCACCCAGATCACCGAAGTGATCGGTATGGAAGGCGACGTCATCGTAACGCAAGACCTGTTCAAGTTCGAATATCGCGACGAAGATGCCGATGGCAAAATTCAGGGTGAATGGGTCTCGGGCAGCGTCCGTCCGTACACGCTCGAAAAGGCGCGCCAATTTGGTTTTGACCAGCCCTATCTGGAGGCT
The DNA here is from genome assembly GCA_016707885.1 of Sphingomonadales bacterium. Classification (GTDB taxonomy): domain Bacteria; phylum Pseudomonadota; class Alphaproteobacteria; order Sphingomonadales; family Sphingomonadaceae; genus Sphingorhabdus_B. Next base: position 180,369 of record JADJGU010000003.1, on the reverse strand, counting down.
TGCCTCTAACTTCTGCGTGACGGTCAGGTGCATTCGATTCCGCTTGCATCGCCGCATATCGCTGGATTAGCTTGGCCTTTCCGGAATCAATCCGGGGAGGAAAGTTGCATGAAAAAGTTTACGAAAGTCGCGGTCGCTGCGATTTTGCTCGCGCCGTTGGCCGCGTGCGGCGGTCAGGAAGCCGATAAGGCTGCTGAAGAAACTGGTGAAGCTGTTGAAGCAACCGGTGAAGCCGTTGACGCGGCTGCTGAAGAAGCCGTCGATGCGGCTGAAGGCGCAGCAGACGCTGCAGGCGACGCTGCTGCCAAAGCTGGTGATACCATGAAAGAAGCTGCTGGCGATGCCGCCGAGGCCGCTGGTGATGCTGCTGCCAAGGCTGGCGATGCCGCCAAAGCTGCTGGCGACGCCGCGAAGGAAGCTACAAAGTAAGGCTTCGTAAATTCACAATCAAAGAGCCCGCCCAGCTTGCTGTGGCGGGCTTTTCTTTGTCCTGTTTCGGAAGGTCGCGCTTTCTTCGCAGAAAGCGCCAAAACTTTGTCGATAATTGGTGCGCCCGACAGGATTCGAACCTGTGGCCCCCAGATTAGGAATCTGATGCTCTATCCTGCTGAGCTACGGGTGCGCCGCTACTGGCCTTAGCCGCGCCGCTCGATAGCGTCAATTTTTGGCGTCAGGGGGAACGAACGGCAGTGGCAAGGGTGCGACGGATATCCCTTCGTCATGCAGCTCACGCGCATCGTCCAGCGTTGCACTGCCATGAATTATACGCTCCGGCGCATCTCCATAATGGATGGCACGCGCTTCATCGGCGAAGCGATCGCCAACCCAGTCCGATTTCTCCAACATTTTGGCCTGCATCTGGGCAATCTTGCCAATCATCTCCACCATTTCAGCTGGCATTTCCGGCATGTTGGCAACGACAACAGGTTCATTACCTTCATTTCGGACAGTTGGCACATCGCCCTGATTTCCCTTGCGCCCAACATTAGGCGCCATAACCGTCTTATGCACTTCTGCATCGCCACACACCGGGCAGGAAAGCAGTCCACTTAGCTTCTGTTGATCGTAATCGGCTGACGAGCCAAACCAGCCTTCAAACCGATGCGCGCCAGACGTGCAAATCAGATCATAGGCAATCATGGAGTCAGATCTCTGCCAATAACGGATCAAGCCTGCCAGCAGCTTCCAAAGCCACCAGATCGTCGCAGCCGCCGACATGGTGGCCATTGATGAATATCTGGGGAACGGTGGTGCGGCCATTGGATCGCGCCAACATATCGTCCCGCACGGGCCCGCCGCTCGCGTCGAGTTCCTTATAGGCTACACCCTTTGAATCGAGCAGTGCCTTGGCCCGATAGCAAAATGGACATGCGAATTTGGTGAAAATTTCAACGGATGCGCTCATGCTACCCAGATGGGAGCCTGCACGCCGCGCGTCAAGATAGACCGTCGAAAGAATGCCCCAGTTCGAGCGCCTCCGGTAAAACCCGTGACCAGCAAAAAATGGTAACGCTGCTCGCGCCAGCGTTAAGCAAGGTCGCAACACAGGCGTCGGTTGTCGCACCACTGGTGTAAACATCGTCCACCAAGGCGACGGCTTTGCCATTGATGCGGACTCTACTGCGTTCGTTGATGGAAAACGCCCCCTTGACCATTGCCGCCCTTTGTTTGGCCGATAGTCCGCCCAACGGGGTCGTGCGCCGGGTACGCAAAAGGGCATCCGGACAATAGTCTCTCCGGCTCAGCCGGGCCAGTTCCTGCCCGATAAGCGCCGACTGGTTGAAACGCCGCCGCCATAGTCTGGACCAGTGCAGCGGAACGGGGACGAAAATCGCATCGGTCGGTAGATCAGCAGCATGCCGCTGTAACAGACCGGCAATCAAGCGCGCCAAACCGATTTTTCCGCCATATTTCAGCTTGAGCGCAATATCGCGGGCGATGTCTCCATAGGCTAAGACGGCCTTGATGCCAGAATGCCGTGGCGGCTTCGTCAGGCACGCTCCACATTGTGCATCCACGCCGCCTGCAAATGGCAACGGCAGATCACATGTCGAGCATGCGGGCTGCGCGAGGAAATGCAGTTGCTGCCAACAGCCCGAACAAAATTGATTCTGGTCTGGCGTGATCACGCCGCAAGCCGGGCAACGCGGGGGAAGCGCAAAGTTGACCAGCGTTCGCAGGGGAAGCGCTAAAGATTGCATCTGCTACTTGTCCGATAATCCCAAGCGCGGCACAAGCGGCAAATGCAACAGGCCAGCCCCCCTGAAATTTTCAACCGACATCGTCGCCGGGCCATGCAAGTGCGTGCAAGGCATCGATCGCAGGGGCGCCATTTCCTGTGGGACATATTGTTCGACGATGTCGCGGATCGGCTTGCGTGCACGACGCGCGATTTCGAAAGCTGCCTGATAATCGGGCCACTGGCTTACCGGGCCGAGGCATTGACCGCTGGCAAGGTCGGAGCGGTTGCAACCTTGGCGATAGCCGATGAGGACCGACTTAATCTGAGCACCGAAGAGTATGATCTGATTATCACAGCCGGTACGCTGGACAGCGTAAACGACTTGCCCGGTGCCCTGATCCAGATCCGCCGGTCGCTGCGACCTGACGGGCTATTCCTGGGCGCTATGTTTGGAGCGGGAACATTGGCTAGCCTCAAAAAAACGATGCTCGCAGCCGATGGGGAAAAAACTACGGCGCATATTCACCCCCAAATTGAGTTGCGATCGGCCGCAGATTTGCTGTCGCGGACAGGCTTTGCGCTGCCAGTTGCCGACAAGATCGGCTATGATGTGAGATATTCGTCCTGGAAAACCGCGGTGGCCGATTTGCGCGATGCGGGGTTCGGCAATTGCCTTGCCGGCCATCGGCGATATCTTGGACGAAACTATCCGCAAAAACTGAATATGGCTTGGGCCCAACAGGCAAGTGACGAGGGCAAGGTCACCGAAAGATTTGAATTCATCCACTTGAGCGGCTGGGCACCCTCGCCCGATCAACCCCTCCCGGCTGCGCGTGGCAGCGGTAAAGTTTCGCTCGCCACAACATTGAGAAAGACAGGGTTATAAATCGAGCTTCTGCAGCAATGGCAGCAGCGGCAAATCGGCGGGCGGCATTTCGAGCGAATACATCTCCTGTAACGTAAACCAGCCGATTTCCTGTTGCTCCAGCGATGTCAGTTCGCCCATCCATCGACTGCAATGGTAGAGCAGCAGAATCAGATTCCGGTTGCCGATATCGGCACTTGCGAAGCAAAGTGGTGTCAAATCTTCGACCTCAACCTGGACGCCCAACTCTTCCGACAGCTCGCGAACAAGGGCTACTTCCGGCGTTTCGTCTGAATCGATTTTCCCGCCAGGAAACTCCCAAAGCCCAGCCATTTCGCGACCTTCCGGGCGTTGCTGCAAAAATATCCGGCCAGCGCCATCCTTCAAAACGGCGGCCACAACGTAAAGCATTGTCGGATTATTTTGCACTTCGCTTCCTTCTGGAAAGTTTTTGTTAACACCTATGTGAAAAAACAGGGACGTCGAAACCCATGCATGAATTGGAACAGCTCATGTTGAATTTTTTGAGGGGCATTTTGAAGTCCCAAGCAGGGGCGACGGCGGTTGAGTACGGACTGATAGTATCATTGGTGGTCGTGGCCATTATGGCGGCGATTGGCAATGTCGCAAACTCTACAAACAATATGTGGAATAGTGTTTCGAACGAGATTGTTACCGCAACGGAATAATTTCGGTGTTTAACGAATTGGTAGGACAATTTGTAATATCAGTTCAGGGACAGTCGGTTTTTTGCAGACTGCCGGGTGAACAAATTGAACAGGAGACCTGAGATGAAAATGATCAAAAAGCTTTTCAAGAATGAAGAAGGCGCAACCGCAATCGAGTATGGCCTGATTGCCGCTCTTATCGCAGTTGCTGCTATTGTTGCCATGGGTCAGCTGGGCAACAACCTCAACAACACCTTCAACGAAGTCAACAACGGTCTTGAGCAGTAATCTGCCAAGTCGTTGACCTGACAATAGTCAGGTATCTTCGAAAGACATGGGGCGGGAACCTTTTGGTTCTCGCCCTTTTCTTTATAAATATGTGCGGACTGTTAACCAATTGGCGACCAATTGGGCCTATTTTCAAGGTCTTCAATCACAAAGTGGACCTTTGAGATCCCATGAACAAGCCGCTGGAACAGACTGACATGGACGACACTTCGGAATCGAACCGGTCGAATGATCGCAATAGCTTGCTTCTGAAAGCAGTATTGCGCTTTCCTTCATCGGGTACGGAAAACGAAGTCCGCATCCGCAACCTGTCCTCCGGTGGCTTAATGGCCGAAGCGCCGCTCCGTGCGAGCCGTGGCGAAGTAGCCGAAATCAACCTGAAAAATATCGGCTGGATAACCGGCAAAGTCGCCTGGGTCGCTGAGTCGCGAATCGGCATCGCGTTCGACTATCCGATCGACCCCAAGGCTGCCCGGCAAAGCGTCGGCACCAACAAGGTTGACGAAACCATGCCGCATTATTTGCGCAAACTGAACCAGCAGGCGACACAAAAGCCGCCACTCCGCCGTATTTGAAAGCTCAGCTGGTCAGGCAATAAATGTCGACGGGTACCGTCAATGCGTCAAAGACGCGGCCCACGGGATAGTTCGACTTTTTCCCGTCCTCTATCGCCTTTTCCAGAACTGCCTGCTTTTCTGCGCCATTGATCACGAACATCGTCGTCCGTGCCTCGACGATGGCAGGGAGGGTCAAAGTGACCCGATCAACGGGTGCTTCAGGCGGCATTGGTTCAGGCCGGACACCGATAGCGCGGACGTCCTTTGCCGGTGCCAGCGCCTCATCGAAATCGGCGCCAGGGAATATCGACGCAGTATGACCATCAGCCCCCATGCCCAGCCATACGAGATCGAGCGGCCAGTGCAGTTCCGATAGTCGCGCATTTGCAGCACTTCCCGCCAGTTTGTAATCCACAGCTTCGCTGTTGAGCGGCAAAACACGGGCACCTTTAGGCAGGAAAATCTTGGCCAGCATCGCAACGTTGGACAGCGGATCGCTGACCGGAACGAGCCGTTCGTCAGTCGGGATGATCGTGACACCCTTCCAGCGCAGCGGCACTTGAGCCAGTTTCTCGAGGATCGGCTTGGGGGTGCTGCCGCCGGGAAAGGCCACCAGCGCCTGACCGCGTGCATCCAAAGCACTTTCAATGATGAAAGTTACGTCGCCGACACCTCCGTCGATGAATTCTTCTGCCGAATCAAATTCCCACCACTCGATTTCTTCGGCCATCGCACTTTTCCTTGGTTTACCGCGCCAGCGCAGCGGCGGCGCGCGCCGCAGCCTCTATCGCTGCGACATCGGGGGTTCCTTTAGCAATAAGCCAGCTTCCGCCAACACATAAAATCTCAGGGACCGCCAACCAGTCAGCGGCAGTTTCCTGTTTGATGCCGCCGGTCGGGCAGAATTTGCACTGACCAAAGGGGCCGATCAGCGATTTGAGCGCAGGAAGCCCGCCATTGGCTTCTGCAGGGAAGAATTTGAAATGGGTAAGGCCAAGATCGAGCCCGCGCATGATATCGCTCGCGCTCGCAATGCCGGGAAGGAAGGGGATGCCTTTCGCGACTGCCGCCATCCCGAGCTTTTCCGTCAAACCGGGAGACACGATGAACTCGCTACCAGCAGCAATTGCACTTTCGAGACCAGCGACATCGACCACTGTTCCGGCGCCGACAATTGCGCCAGGCACCTTTTTCATTTCGCGTATGGCATCGAGGCCGGCGTCGGTACGCAAGGTCACTTCAAGCACCCGCAACCCGCCCGCCACCAGCGCCTCGGCAATCGGCTTGGCATGCGCGACATCGTCTATCACCAGTACGGGTATCACTGGCGCGGTGCGCATGATCGTTTCGATGGGTTTCATTATGTATCCTTATCCATGCTGGCGGGCAAAGGCCGCCGCTGCCCCGAACAGCCCCGGCTGCGGGTGGGTAATCAATTTAACGGGAATGCCCGACATCAATCCTTCGAACCGTCCCTTGGCGCGGAAACGTTCGGCAAAGCCGGAGCGCAACAAGGTGTCCTTGATCCGCAAACCAAGTCCACCCGCAATCACCACCCCGGCAAAACCGCCCTGCGCCAGCGCGATATCGCCTGCGACGCTTCCCAGCGACAGGCAGAAACGATCGACGGCGGCGGCGGCCAGACTATCCTCGCCAGAAGTGCCGAGCGCCCATAATTCCTTGTCATCGAGCTGCTGGATTGCCCTACCCTCTATGCCGGCGAGCGTTTCGTAGATCTCGAGCAAGCCCGGCCCCGAAACAACACGCTCGACCGACACACGGCGATAGCGCTTGCGGAGCTTGGCCAGCACCGCATCCTCAATGCTGTCGAGCGGCGCGAAATCGATATGCCCGCCTTCGGTTGCCTGCACATGATAATGGCCACCCGTGCGGAGCAGATGCGCAACGCCTAAACCGGTACCAGGGCCGATGATGCTTATAGTACCGGTCGCCGCTAGTGGCTCGTCCGGGCCGCACAGATGCACGAAATGTTCGGCATCGGCTTGCGCCACGGCATGCCCGACCGCCTCGAAATCGTTGACCAGCGTATAGGCATCGACCTTCAGCTTTTCGCCGATCAACGCCGGGCGGATGATCCACGGATTGTTGGTGAACTTGATCACCTCGGCATTGATCGGCCCGGCGATTGCGATAGCGACAGCCTGCGGGATGGGTTCGTCGATTATATCGTCAAACGCCTCCCAAGCGGTCTGGAACGACGCATGTTCGGCAGTTTTCATGGTCACCGGTTCGCCAAGCGAGACCACTTTGCTGTCCGCGACTTCAGCAAGAGCAAAGCGCGCGTGTGTGCCGCCGATGTCGACTGTAACGAGCCGGGTCACAGCCCCGCCTCCGCCAGCATAGCAGAACCACCTTTTTCAGCCTCATCAGCAAAATGACGCATGATTGCAAAGAGTTCGCGGCCTACGCCTGGTTCGTAGGGTGGCGGCGTTGCATTTTCGCGTGCATCCCATTCGGTAGCATCGACTAGCGCTTCCAGACTTCCCCGATTGGCGCACAGGCGAACGACATCGCCGTCGCGCAACTTTGCCAGCGGACCGCCCTTCACAGCTTCGGGGCTGATATGGATCGCGGCAGGCACCTTGCCCGACGCCCCCGACATGCGTCCGTCGGTGACAAGCGCAACCTTATAGCCTTTATCCTGCAGCACGCCCAGCGCAGGGGTGAGTTTGTGCAATTCGGGCATGCCATTGGCCGCCGGTCCCTGAAAGCGGATCACCACGACAACATCGCGTTCAAATTCACCGGCTTTGAACGCGGCCAACGCATCATTCTGGTCGCTGAACACACGCGCTGGTGCCTCGATGGTCCAGCGGGCTTCCTCGACCGCACTGGTCTTGAACGTGCCACGTCCCAGATTGCCCTGCACCAGCCGCATTCCACCATCGGGCGAGAAAGGATTGGCAACGCCGCGCAATATGCTCTCGTCGCCCGATTGCGCCGGTGCCGCATCCCAGACCAGCTTCTCGCCATCCATCCGCGGCTCTTGCGCTCCGGCCGACAAGCCACCGCCATAGACGGTCATGATGTCATCATGCGCGAGGCCTGCCTCGACCAGTTCACGGATCACAAAGGGCATCCCGCCAGCGGCAGCAAAATAGTTCACGTCGCCCGCCCCGTTGGGATAGACCCGCGCAATCAACGGCACGACCGATGATAGTTCGTCCATATCCTGCCAGTCAACGATGATGCCTGCCGCGCGTGCAATCGCGGGCAAATGCAGCACATGGTTGGTCGATCCGCCGGTTGCCAGCAGCCCGACGATGGCGTTGACGATCGCTTTCTCGTCGACGCATTGACCAAAGGGACGATAGTCGTCGCCTTCCCAACCGATTTCAGTAATTCGGTGCGTCGCCGCGCGGGTCAGTTCCTGCCGCAGCTTGGTGCCCGGATTGCAGAAGCTGGAACCGGGCATGTGCAGGCCCATCATCTCCATCATCATCTGGTTCGAATTGGCGGTTCCATAAAAGGTGCAGGTCCCCGCGCCATGATAGGATGCCGCCTCTGCCTCTAGCAGTTCTTCACGGCCGACCTTGCCTTCGGCAAATAATTGGCGGACGCGCTGCTTTTCCTTGTTGGCGAGGCCAGACGGCATTGGCCCTGCCGGGATCAGGATCATCGGCAGATGACCGAAACGCAGCGCGCCGATCAGCAGGCCGGGGACAATCTTGTCGCACAGGCCCAAAAGCAACGCGCCTTCGAACATTCCATGACTGAGGCCGATAGCCGTCCCCATGGCGATATTGTCGCGGCTGAACAGCGACAATTCCATCGACAGCTGGCCTTGCGTCACCCCGTCGCACATCGCCGGAACGCCGCCTGCAACCTGCGCGGTCGCGCCCTTCTCGCGCGCCCACAGCTTGATATGCTCGGGATAGCGGCCATAGGGCTGATGCGCCGACAGCATGTCGTTATAGGCAGTGATGATCCCGATATTCATCGCCTTGCCACCACGGATCGCGGTCTTGTCGTCCCCGCTCGCGGCAAAGCCATGAGCGAGATTTCCGCAGGAAAGTGCAGTCCGGTTGACCCCGGCATCACGAGCGCGGGCAATCAGATCTAGATAAGCGGTCCGCCCTGGCTTCGACCGCTCAATGATGCGATTAGTGACGGCTTCAACAACCGGATGGAGCTTATTCATGCCAGCTCACTCCATCGCGCTCGACCAATGCAATTGCTGCATTGGGGCCCCATCCGCCTGCGCCGTAATTTTTGGGCTTAAGGCCTGTATCGGCCCACAACTTGCGGATCGCATCGACCCATGTCCATTGCGCCTCCACCTCGTCGCGGCGCACGAAAAGGGTCTGGTCGCCCTCAATAAGGTCGAGCAACAGCCGTTCATAGGCGATGCGGCGACGCGATCCGGCAAAGGCGGTGGTCAGCGACAAGTCCAGCGGCACCTCGCGAAGCGTCACCCCGCCGCGATCAAGCCCCGGTTCCTTTGCCATAACCAGCAAGCGGACATATTCTTCGGGCTGCAAGCGGATGATCAGCGCGTTCGCCTCCAACCGACCACCGCGATCCTTGAAGATGTTGTGCGGAACGGGCTTGAACTGGATCACAATCTCGCTGCGCCGTTCAGCCAGGCGCTTGCCGGTGCGCAGATAGAAAGGCACGCCCTGCCAGCGCCAGTTATCGACAAAGGCCTTGATCGCGACAAAGGTTTCGGTGTCCGAAGGCTTGCCCAGATCGCTGTCATAGCTTGCAACCGGGGCACCCTTGACAGCGCCTTCGCCATATTGGCCGGTCACGACATCGCCTTCCTGAACCACGCGCAAGGCGCGGAGCACTTTGACCTTTTCGTCACGTATGGCGGTGGAATCGAGGTTCGCAGGCGGCTCCATCGCGGTGAGCGCCACCAGTTGCAGCATATGGTTCTGCACCATGTCGCGCAGTGCTCCGGTATCGTCGTAAAAACCTGCGCGCCCTTCCAGGCCCACCGTTTCGCTGACGGTGATCTGCACATGCTCGATCGCATTGGCATTCCACAGCGGCTCGAACAGCGCGTTGGCGAAGCGCAGCGCCATCAGGTTCTGGACGGTCTCCTTGCCCAGATAATGGTCGATGCGGAAGGTGCGGTTTTCGGGGAAAACAGCATTGACCGCATCGTTGATCGAGCGGCTCGACGCCAGATCATTGCCCAGCGGCTTTTCAAGGCCGATGCGGACATTGTCCCCGGCAAGACCCGCCGCGTGCAGCCCCTTGATTGTCGGTTCGAACAGGAAGGGTGCGGTCGACAGGAAGATCGAAAGTCCACCCGAAATGTCACCAATCTTGTCGGCGAGCGCTGCAAAGCCTTCGGGCTTCGAGGCATCAAGAGCCTGATAATGCAACCGAGTGAGGAAGGCGTCGATCTTGCCCTCATCCTTGCGGTCGTCGGGCAGGAATTCGCACAAAGCTTCCTTGGCAAAGCTGCGGAAACTTTCGTCATCATGCTCGCTGCGTGCAGTGCCGAAGATGCGCAGATTGGGCGCGATCAGCTCATCCGAATGCAGCGCATAAAGCGAAGGCAGCAGCATCCGCCGCGACAGATCGCCGGTCGCGCCGAACAGCAAAAGGGTCTCGCTATGCTGGCTCATTTCAGTCCTTCTCCCAGCCGCATGGTCGCGCGCCTTCGACAACCATATAGCAGCGATGTCAAATGGCTAGGAGGGCCGGAATGCGTTTATTCGTATGTAACGCGATACCCCTAAGCGGTGACCACACCGCGCTGGTCGGCCATGCCCATCGAAACCAGGATTGGGTCGTCGGCTTGCCGCTGCTGGAAATCCGTCTTGCCCTGCAAGCCCCGCCAGCCACAGGCAATCAGCGCTTGCACGACCGGAGCACCCAAAGTGGTACCGGGCCCCAGCACAGCAATGCGATCTGGGCAGAATTCGCGCGCGGCAACCTGCACAGCGCGCGTGAAATCATAGGTGCGATTGATCTGCGCACCGAGCGTGTAATCGTAGATGGCCTCCACATCGAACGCCTTCGGGGACCATATCTTGCCGGTGCCGTCGATTGCCGGAATGGCACCCTCGCCAAAATCTGCGACCGGGTTCGCCGCATGAGCGAGCGGGACAATATGGTCGAGCAAGGGCGAATGGAAAGCGGAGTGGTGATTGAGCTTCATTGGGAAGCGGTCATCCTTCGGAAGCCGCTCCATCAGCCATTTCATGCTGGCATCGTCGGCTGCAAAGACGATCATCGCGCCCAGCCGAATCGAGATATGCACCGAAAGGCCATCTCGCACAGCTTCGGCCAGAACAGCATCGGCTTCGACAGCCTTTGCCGGGTCGATACGCCATTCGGCGTCGGCGAGCGACCAGACGACCTGACCGCCCTGCCCCTTTTCGTGCATCAGGCCGCCCATGGTGTTGACCAGCCGGGCCCCTGCATCAAAATCGACCACGCCCGCACAGGCGAGCGCAAGATACCACCCCATCGAATTGCCGGTGACTGCAACCACATCGAACCGGTCGCGATCAATCGCTTCAAAATCGGCAAGCGCGCAAGCGTAGATTAGCAACGAGGCGTTATCGCCGGGCATGTGTAGTGACGGGCTGTACTTCTCTGCACCGTCAAGCTCAGAAATCGTCGGCTGGCCAAGCTCGGCGCGATAGGCATCGAGCCGGGCCATCTGCGCGCCTCCACCAGCATGATGGCGTTTCAGATAGCCAAGTTCGGTTGCATTATAGGTTCCGCGACCCGGGCAGATAACGAGCAGTTTCTCTTTCATTTGCCCACCGCCTTGAGCGCCGCTTCGATAATCGACGCCTTGCTGGGCAGCGTCAGTTCGGCTGCCGGTCCGAGCGCGATGAAGCAGTCGTCCGCGGTCAGGCGGCTGGTATCATTGCCGCGCCCTGCTTCAGCGAGAATGGTAACGAGCTTCTCCGAAGGGCTACCCGCGCGGCGGCATTCGTCGACAACGAGAACTTTCTTGGCCGAAGCAACTGCCTCGACAATTCCCGCTTCGTTGAGCGGGTGCAGCCAGCGCAGGTCGATAATCCGCAGATCGATGCCCTTTGCGTGCAATTCCGCCTCGGCCTGCCGTGAAAGATAATAGCCGTTGCCATAGGTCACTATGGCGAGGTCCTTGCCCTTACCATGCACGCCCAGTTCCCCGAGCGGAATCGACTTTGCCTCTTCAGGGGCCGTGTAATTCGCCGTCCAGCCGCCATCGCCTACCTCAGCCAGATCAGCCGTGTGATAAAGCGCAATCGGTTCAACAAAGACTATCACCCGGCCATCCTCATGCGCCATCCGCACGCATTCGCGCAGCATCGCTGGGGCATCGGCGGCGCAACTTGGCACGGCGACGATGATACCCGGGATATCGGTCAATACCGCAAGGCTGTTGTCGTTGTGGAAGTGCCCGCCAAACCCCTTTTGATAGGGAAGTCCGGCAATGCGCACGACCATCGGATTGCGATATTGCTGGTTCGAGAAAAAGCTGAGCGTTGCGGCCTCACCTCGTATCTGGTCCTCGGCATTGTGCAGATAGGCGAGGAACTGGATTTCGGGGATCGGCACGAAACCGTTGTGCCCCATGCCGATTGCTAGCCCGAGGATCGTCTGTTCATCGAGCAGTGTATCGAACACCCGCGCCGGGCCGAATTTATCCTGCAACCCTTGGGTCACGCCATAGACGCCGCCCTTGCGCGCCACGTCCTCGCCAAAAAGCGAGACATTGGGATAGCGTTGCATCACATCCGCCAGCGCGAAGTTGATCGATTTCGCCAGCGTCACCGGCTTGGCAAGATTTCGCGCATCCTTGGCGAACAGGGCGTCGCGTGCCGCAACTTCCGGCAGTGCTGGCGAATCTTTGCTACCCACCTTGGGCGCAATCGGCGCCATGATCTGGTCATTGGTCGACAGGCGCGGTTTGGTCAGCGCTTCGGCCGCGACCCGTTCAACCCGCTGACGCATCTCTTCATAACGCCCGACAATCTCCTCACGGCTCAGCCCGCCATGCTGCAGCAATATACGCGCGCTGTGGAGCAGCGGATCCTGCGCCTCATTGGCCTCGATTGCCTCCAATGCCGAATAGCTCGCCTCTACGTCCGCCCCTGCATGCCCCATCAGGCGCACGGTGCGCATGTGCAGGAAAACCGGCTTGCGGCGGCTGCGCGCATAAGTAACGGCCTCTTCGCAACCGCGCAGCGAATCAAGCATGTCGACCCCGTCGCACTGGATGTAATGCAACGCAGGGCGGTGCGCGAAATTTGCCTCCACCCAGCCACCAGGGGTGCGCACGGAAATGCCGATGCCATTATCTTCGCACAGGAAAATCAGCGGCATGGGCAGATGCTGATAGGCGGCCCAGCAAGCCGAGTTGATCGCACCCTGTGAAGTCGAATGGTTCGCCGAAGCATCGCCGAACGAGCAGAGGATAACAGCGTCGTGGGGCAGCGCGGCATCTTCCAGTTTCAACCGTTGCGCCATGCCGATGCTGTGTGCCGCGCCAACGGCCTTTGGCAAATGCGAAGCAATGGTGCTGGTCTGCGGGGGAACGAAGGTCTGCGCACAACCGAGCACCTTGTGTCGCCCGCCCGAAATAGGGTCTTCGGCAGAAGCCGCAAAGCTGAGCGCCATGTCGTAAAGTGGGGTCAGCCCACCCGCCTGCTTCTTGCGCTGGATCAGGAAGGCCGCGTCGCGATAGTGCAGAAAAGCCATATCGGTCTGGCGCGTGGTTGCCGCCATCGCAGCTGTGCCTTCATGCCCCGAACTGCCAATCGAATAGAATGTCTTTCCTTTTGAACGCCTTGCCCAAAGGTCGAGATGTCGCGACATGATCTGGCTATCGAACAGATCGACCAGTTGGTGCGCCGGTGGAACGGGCAGATAGTGGTTGCTGCGGGCGGTCGGTAAATCGCCAGCCAGCACGCGCTTGGCAAAGCCTTCATCGATAATCGTTGGTCGGTCAAACATGCGCCGAGGGTTTAGCCAGATGCTGCATAAATGCCACAGCAAAAAACAAAGTTTAATCGAACGATTAAAGCTGTGGACATGGAAAATCCGCTGCTTAGTAAGTACACTGTTTCCAATTATCCCCGGGAGAATCCGTCAAGGAAGCAAATTCAAACGCCCAGACCGGCATACGGCAGGCACAGTTTACGTAAACTAAGGAGAGGTACATGCGTCGATTGAATCGACTCAGTGCAATTGCACTCAGTTCAACCATGCTCGCGACATTCGGTTTCGCGCCAGCTTATGCGCAGGACGCGCAGGCCGAGGAAGAATCCTACGAAAATGAACCCATCATCGTTACCGCAACCCTGCGTGCGATGGATGTGCAGGACATTCCAATCGCGGTGACCGCTGTCGCCCCCGAAACGCTTGAGCGTCAGGGCGTTGCCGACATCAAGAATCTGGCTTCGATTTCGCCGAGCTTTAATATCCAGTCTTCGCAAACTGAAACGCAAGGTACCTCGATCAAGATCCGCGGAGTAGGCACCACTGGTAACAATACCGGGCTCGAAAGCTCTGTCGGCGTTTTTATTGACGGCGTCTACCAGTCGCGCCCCGGCGTGGCCCTCGGCGATCTTGTTGATCTTGAGCGTCTGGAAATTCTGCGTGGCCCGCAAGGCACGCTGTTCGGTCGTAACACCTCGGCAGGTGCGTTGAACATCACAACGCGTCGCCCGAGCCTGAGCGAGTTCGAAGGCTTTGCCAACGCCTCTTACGGCAATTACGACTTCATGAATGTGCAGGCGGGTGTCAGCGTTCCGATTGCACAGGATGTAGCCGCTGTCCGTGTATCGGGCACATGGCGCAAGCGCGATGGCTTCCTGAAAAGCGCAACCGGCGCAACCAGCAACGATCGTGATCGTTACATGCTGCGTGGCCAGCTCTATGTTGAGCCCAACTCAGACGTGAGCATCCGCATCCTCGCCGATTATTCGAAGGTCGACGAAAAATGCTGCGATGCCGTTGTCATGCGGGAAACAGAACTGCAGCCATTCTTTGCATTCCACGGCCTGACAAGCGACGGTATCGACCAAGTCGGCCGCCCTGCGCTGCAGAACCTGTCCACCAATGGGCAGCAATATCTGAACAGTTCCAAACAATGGGGTGTCTCGGGTGAGTTGAAGTGGGACTTTGGCGGTGCCAAACTGACCTCGATCACCGCTTATCGTGACTTCCAGTCGCAATCGAGCCAGGACGATTTTGTTGGTCTGCAGATTTACTCGGTTGGTACCAAGGGTGTAACTGCCGCTCCCGGCACGCCGCCCAATGGCGACAACATCAAGGCCTTTACACAGGAACTGCGTTTGCAGGGCACTGCATTCAACGACAAGCTCGACTGGCTAATCGGCGGCTTTTACGGCAAGGAAAAGATTGAAGCGCAGGGCGTGATGACACTCGGTGCGGATTTCCAGCGTGCCAACAGCGCCTTCAACTTCGGTCCTGCTGCCGGAGTAAACCCGTTGTTCGCGCTGACAGCGCTTGGCAATGGCGGCATTCCGGTCAACTCTAACGGTGCCAATGCGGTCAACCTGTTTGATCAGGAAGCGACCACATTCTAGGTGTTCACCCACAATGTGATCAACTTCACCGACCGGTTGAGCCTGACGCTCGGCGCGCGTTATGTCGACGAGAAGAAGGTCGCAAGCTTTGACCAGTTGTCAGCGTCGAACGCGGCTTGCCAGGCAAGCGTCACGGGCGTCCTCAATGGATTGGTTCCTGGCGCATTGGCACCGGGCCTGGTCGGCCTCAACTGCTTCCCGTTTGTCGCTCCGGTCAACCTGACCGCTCCGGCAGCACTGGGTGGTGGTCTTGCCAGCCGCCTGTTGCCGCTGCCGCGCGAATGGGCGCAGACGTTCAAGGATGATGAAATCACCTATACGGCCCAGCTCGGCTTCAAGGCAACGGACGATGTCCTGCTTTATGCCGGTTACAGCCATGGCTTCAAATCGGGCGGCTTCAACCTCGATGCGACCTCGGCCAACCTGCTGAACTCGGCAGCGATCCTCGCTGGCCTTGCTCAACCGACTCCGGTCATCGTTGCACCGCAATATGCCGATCCGTCGTTTGAATCGGAAAAGGTCGACCAGATCGAAGTCGGTGTGAAAGCTACACTTGGTCGCTTCAAGGCGAACCTCGCACTGTTCGACATGAAGATGAGCGACTTCCAGGTGCTGGAATTTACCGGCATCCAGTTCCTCACCTTCAATGTTGCCTCTGCGAAGTCGACGGGCGTTGAACTCGAAGTATTCGGCAATCTCAGCGATTATATCACCGGCAACTTCGCAGCGACCTATGCAGATTCGCGTTATCCCAACAACTGCGGAGTCGGCGTTGCACCGGCCGCAGCGGATGCGGTTGCCCGTCTCTGCGGTGGCAGCCTGACCAACGCGCCCAAATTCTCGGGTGTTATGGGGCTGACCTATGACGGTCCGCTTGACAGCTCAGGTTGGGGCCTGCTGGTCAACGGCAACATCAACTATTCGAGCAAGCGTCGCACAAGTACCATTCCGTTGGACACCAACGGATTGCCGGTGCCGTTCGATTACCAGAATGCCTATTTCAAGATGAATGCGCGTATCGGCCTCACCACGCCCGATGAACGCTTCACCTTCGAGCTTTGGGGCACCAACCTGTCGAACGAAATCACCCGCGGCGTCACCGCCAACACTCCGCTCCGCGGTGGTGCAGGCACCCGCTCGCGCATCGGTTTCGTCGAAGAGCCCCGCATGTACGGCCTGACCGTGCGCGCCAAGTTCTGATAGGGACAACAGTCAAAAGAAAGGGCCGGTCTCCCATATGGAGGCCGGCCCTTTTCTTTACCTTGAGCAGTAGTCCTAACCGGTCACGACAGCTCCCCCAGAAACCAGCGTTTCAATATCCGCAGCGGCAAGCCCTGCTTCACCAAGCACAGCCGCATAGTCTCCGCCGCGCGAGGCAATGACAAAGCTGTCCGCCTGCGTCTGGCTCGACAGGCGTGGCGCGATTTGCGGGTGCAGCCATTTGCCGTCCTTCACTACCGCCTTGCGCTCGGCATTGGCAGGATGCGAAGCCGCCTCGACATAGTCGAGAACCGGCGTGACACAGGCGTCGGTCAGCGCAAAAGTCGCTTCCCACTCATCGCGCGTCTTGGAAGCGAAGACCTCTTCCAGCATCTTGTGCTGCTGCGCCCATTTCGATTGATCATGCTGCCCGCCATAGGCTTCCTTGTCGATTGGCAGCCGTTCCATCATCGCGGCAAAGAATTGCGGTTCGATGCAACCAACTGCAACGAACTTACCGTCGCTGGTCGTGTAGCAGCGATAGAATGGCGCGGCGCCATCTAGCAGGTTCGACTCACGATCGGTGCGCCATTGACCGAGCCCAGCCATGCCATGGACAAAGCTCATCAGGCTGTGGGTGCCATCGATGATCGCGGCATCAACGATATTACCTTTGCCGGTCGTCGCGCGCTCGACAAGGGCTGCTAGGATGCCGGTGACAAGGAACATCGTTCCGCCGCCAAAATCGCCCACCATGTTGAGCGGCGGCACCGGTGGCTGGCCGGCCTTGCCGATCGCGTTGAGCACGCCGGTCATGCTGATATAGTTGATGTCGTGCCCCGCCATCTGGCTCCACGGGCCGGTCTGGCCCCAGCCGGTCATGCGGCCATAGATCAGCTTCGGGTTGACGGCGTGGCAGGCATCCGGGCCAACGCCCATGCGCTCGGTCACGCCGGGGCGGAGCCCTTCGATCAGTACATCCGCGCTCGCGACCATCTTGAGCAACGCTTCGACCGCTTCGGGTTTTTTGAGGTCGAGCATGATCGACCGCTTGCCGCGTCCATCGACTGCTTTCGGCAGCGCCGGGCCAGGCCGGTCGACCACAATCACATCCGCACCCATGTCTGCCAGCAACTGGCCAGTATAGGGGCCGGGGCCAATCCCAGCCAGTTCGATTACCTTGATACCGTTGAGCGGACCTTGACGTGCGGACATTCTCTCTCTCCGTTTAATCGTTCGATTAAACGGCCATAACCGCTCCTACGGCCATCGACAAGTACCGGTTCCGCCGTCCCTCGATCAGGCTGTCGACCACGCTGGGATCGGCCAAGGTCGATGTATCCCCCAGCGCGCCGAAATCATTTTCGGCAATCTTGCGAAGGATTCGGCGCATGATCTTGCCACTGCGCGTCTTGGGTAGCGCCGGGGTAAAATGGATATGGTCGGGCGAGGCAATCGGGCCGATTTCCTGTCGCACCTGCATCCGCAGTTCGCTCTCCAACTCGGCGCTTGGCTCCTCGCCAGCGTTCAATGTGACATAGCAATATATGCCCTGCCCCTTGATCTCGTGCGGGAAGCCGACGACGGCGGCCTCGGCCACCTTGTCGTGCAGCACCAGTGCGCTTTCGACCTCGGCGGTGCCCATGCGGTGCCCGGAGACGTTGATGACGTCGTCGACACGGCCAGTAATCCACCAATAGCCATCGCCATCCCGCCTACAGCCGTCGCCAGTGAAATATTTGCCTTTATAGGTGGAGAAATAGGTCTGGATGAAGCGGTCATGATCGCCATAAACGGTGCGCGCCTGCCCCGGCCAGCTGTGCGTGATGCACAAATTACCCGATACATCGCCGCACGTATCGCCTTCATCTGCAATCACCTGCCCCTCGGCATCGACGAGCTGCGGGCGGATGCCGAAGAAGGGGCGTCCTGCGCTACCCGGTTTCATGCCGTGGGCACCGGGCAGTGTGGTGATCATCGTGCCACCGGTTTCGGTCTGCCACCAGGTGTCGACGATGGGCAGTTTCCCCTCACCCACTGTCGCATGGTACCAGCGCCAGGCCTCAGGGTTGATTGGCTCTCCCACCGTGCCAAGCAAGCGCAGCGATTTGCGGCTGCGCGCCTGCACCGGCGCATCGCCATCGCGCATCAAGGCGCGCAAAGCAGTTGGCGCGGTGTAGAAGATGTTGACCTGATGCCGGTCGACAATATCCCAGAAACGGCCATTGTCGGGATAGCTGGGGATGCCCTCAAAAATCAGGCTGGTCGCGCCATTTTGCAGCGGGCCATAAACGACATAGCTGTGCCCGGTCACCCAGCCGATATCGGCGGAGCAGAAGAAGACTTCGCCGGGTCTGTAATCGAACACATAATGGAAGGTGGTTGCGGTCCAGACAGAATAGCCGCCCGTGGTGTGCAGCACCCCCTTCGGCTTTCCGGTGCTGCCCGAGGTGTAGAGAATGAACAGCGGGTCTTCCGCATTCATCGGCTCGCAGGGGCAGTCGGCGGGCACATCTGCGCCATATTCATGGTACCAATGGTCGCGATGCGGAGTCATGTTGCAGGGATCACCGGTATGCTGGATAACCAGCACGCCTTCGACACCCGCCACACGTTCCAGCGCGGCATCTACATTGGACTTCAGCGGCACATGCTTGCCGCCACGAACGCCGCTGTCGGCGCAAATCACGAAACGGCTGGCGCAATCCTCAATACGTCCAGCCAATGCTTCGGGTGAAAAGCCGCCGAACACCACCGAATGAACCGCGCCGATACGCGCGCAGGCCAGCATGGCCACTGCACCTTCGACAATCATCGGCATATAGACGGTAACCCGGTCGCCCTTGGCCACACCCATTTTCTTGAGCGTGTTGGCCATGCGGATCACCTCGGCCTGCAACGCGGCATAGCTGACCTTGCGCGCCGGTTTCGACGGTTCGTCAGGTTCGAAGATGAAGGCAATCGCATCACCCTTGCCCGCCGCCACATGCCGGTCCACCGCATTGTGGCAGAGGTTCAGGACGCCATCTTCATACCATTTGATCGACACCGGATCGTAGGACCAGTTGCCAATTTTGGTCGGCGCGGTGAACCAGTCGATGCGCTTGGAATGTTCGCCCCAAAAAGCATCGGGATCGGATATGCTCGCGGCATAGAGGCGGTCGTACTCGGCGGCGCTGCAATGCGTATTCTTGATTGCACTTTCGGGGACGGGGAACCAATCCTGATGCTCGCTCACTTGCTCTCTCCAGACAATCGGGCTATCTCGGATTTCAGCATTGGTGGAGTAAGTCCGGTGATTCAAGAGTAATCCCATTTTTTCGTCATTCCCGCAAAGGCGGGAATTCATTCTCCTACTGCTGAATTTGCAAAATTGGAGTTTGCCCCTGCGTCGAAGGGATGACGAACCACATGCCAATTACTCAATTCGAATTCCAAGGACCATCCATGCCCAAATTGCAGAATAAATCCGCCCTCGTCACAGGGGGTGCCCGCGGTATTGGCGAGGCGATTGCCCGTTGTTTCGTCCGCGAAGGCGCTCAGGTCGTCATCGCCGATATCGATGCCGAAAATGGCCGACGCGTTGCCGATAATATTGGCTGTAGTTTCTTCCACCTCGACGTCGCCGACGAAAAGGAATGGAACCGCTTGGCGGCCGCCCATCCCCAGATCGATATTGTCGTCAACAACGCCGGCATCACGGGGTTTGAGGATTCTCCCGGACCACATGATCCTGAACATTGCAGCCTTGCCGATTGGCACCGCGTGCATGCGGTCAATCTGGACGGGACGTTTCTTGGCTGCCGCTATGCGATCGGTGCGATGCGCGCAAAAGGCGCTGGCGCGATCGTCAACATCTCATCGCGTTCCGGCCTCGTCGGCATACCGGCGGCTGCAGCTTATGCGTCATCCAAGGCGGCGATCCGCAACCATAGCAAATCGGTGGCCCTTTACTGCGCACAGCAGGGCCTAAATATCCGCTGCAACTCGATCCACCCGGCAGCCATATTGACCCCGATGTGGGAGGCCTTGATTGGAGATGGCCCTGATCGAGAGGCTCGGATGGCGGCGATGGTCGCAGACACGCCGATGAAACGCTTTGGCACGGTTGAGGAAGTCGCTGCGCTCGCCCTGCTGCTGGCTAGCGATGATGCGAGCTATATGACGGGCAGCGAACTACACCTGGATGGCGGATTGCTGGCAGGCAGTGCAGCGTCGCCGGGGGGGGGTGATCTTATGCGAGATCAACCAGCTTAGTCGGTATATTTTATAGCTGTACCAGAAATGGGTGTGCGACCATGATCAAATAGCGTTGCTTTGGTCGGACCAAAGCGTGCGTCAATGACAGCGTCCGCCCCCATTTTTTCTGCTCGCTCCCAAATTTCTGCGAAAATCTCAGCTTTGGTGGGGGCGGGTTGGAATGCAAAATGTTTCCGCAGATTATCCTTGATTTGGCCAATGACGATGTATGATCTCCGAACACCACCTTCGTAGACTGGAACGTCAATAGTTTTTCGCTCGGCCGTCACTGACTCAGCCGCAGCAAGCTGTGACCAACCCGCTAGCGAAAACGCCATCAGAACGACGCCAATGCGGAAATGCTTATTCATCGCTTTTCTAGTTTGGTACGATATTTTCTGTAGTCGATGGAGTTACCGAAGATTGGGCTGCACTTTCAGGTGCGGCTTTTGGGGCTCCCTGTTGAACCATCGATTGTCTAACGAATATTGCCTGATCAATTTTCTCAAAAGCGTCTTGATAAACTTGCGGGTCAAGAATGGGGGTTTCATCTTCACCGCCGCCAAAACCGTTTGCCGAAACTTTTGTCATCACAAAGTTCAAGCGAATTTTTGTAAACTCAGGTCCAATCTCTTCGATAAAAGCGGAAACTACAGGAGTTTTCTTAGATTTTCCAAACCCCACAAAAGGTAGCCACGTCGTTTTCGTATTGGTTGAAGCTACACCAGTAATTAGCCCTGTGTCCTTGTCGGCAGAGCCTATACGATAGCCCGAGTCTTGCAGGACCGTCATAACCGAGGAAAATGCGATACCTTTGTTCACTTCAACATCTTTGGTCTGCATTTGTTGAATCTGTAAAGCAGACATTTTTGGCTCTTTTGCAATCGCCGAGTTTGCAGGAACTGCGAAAGCAATAGTTAATGCAAGCAAGGTTTTCATATCCATTTTCATTTTAGCTTCCTAGAATGAGCTACTGCGGCTTCTAAAGTCAGATACAACTTTATTTCTATCGAACTTAATGATCAGCGTCATTGATCTGGACGACTGCGAAGACTTGCTCTTCTTCTTACCAAAACCAAGCCCGCCTCCACCAGCGACATCACCACCGCCAGCACCAACGATCATTCCGATAGAAAATCCGGAGGAACTATTTGAAGTTACCGTAGCGTGCCGATCATAAACCCACATTTCCTGCCCTGTTCCGTCAATCGACGTCACATTAGGGCCGCCAAAGGTCTCAAGTATTTCAGCTTGTGTGGTTTTTCCAACTTCAAGCGTCATTTGAACCATACCGTGAGTCAAAGTGTTCGGCGAATCATCGGTTTTTTTGTCTCTGGCATGGACTGGCGTAGCGACCAAAGCGGCGCTCAACAGATAAATTGCAAATTTCATAGTTGCCCCCAAAACATCTCAGAGAAGAGCATAGTTTAAGTGCAACTGTTGAAGCAACCACAACTTTTCAAATCATGTACCAAAACATTTACATGAATTTTGCTGTCGATTTGCCCCAGTCCACATCCTCAACCGCAGCAGACTCGCTGCTCAATCACACCCCGCCCTGAAATCGAACAAACGATAGCCGGGCTGGGTGCCGCCTTCGCGGAAATAGAGTGTGCGACGGCAATTCACCTGAACTGTCTGCCACTGATATTCGGTCGTCTCTCCGATCTTGGCGCCGCACACTCCGTGGCTGCATCCGCCGATCACATCGACCGTGATAGGAACCTGCTCTTGGGTCTGCTCGCTCCAATACCAGTCGAGCTGGCGGACATTGCCGTTGACGTTCAGCGTATTGGGCACACCCAAAGCGGCCACAACTTCTTCTTCGCTCCGCCCCGCCATTCCCTGCAATTCTTGTACAAAGCGCCGACCGGCGACATCGGAGGCCCGATCCATGCTGTCCTGCATTTTCAGGTCATTTTCCACATCCTTTGCCATGGCACCAAGCTCCTTGGCCTGCGCTTCCAGTGCAGCGATGCTCTTCGCCTTATGCTTGGCGAATTCTTCCGGCGACATGGTGCTTTCATATTCGGGTTGTTTGGCATCAGGCCAGTATCTGGCCCAGATCTGATCAATCATGTCGGTGATGGCTGCATAGTCTCCAACGATCTGCATCTGCAACGGCGCGAACGGGTCCGATAGCGGCTTCTTGGATTTCTTGCCTTGCTGGAAATCGGTGGCCATCTTGCGGGCGCTAGCCATTGCTTTTTCCCAGTCTGGCGCCTTGCAGGCTATTTTATATGCCTGGGCCACCCAATTGTCTGGCACCGGCATCCATTCAGCAATGCTGCTCTTTTGGGTGCGACCCGCCCTGTCATAAGCCGTCGCTTCTTCGATTTTCACCAGTCTATCACGGCATTTGAAGGCCAGCACATAATGGATGAAATTGGTTGGCCCGCCCTTTGTAATGGCACCACCCTTTTCCATCACCTGATAGACGTTGATCTTGTAGATCGTTTTCGCCTCAATATAGTCGATGGGGTTTGCCGACTGCATGGCGGCATTGGCCATGTTGCTAGGATCGCCGCCGCCATCGAGGCTGCGGGTGATAAGATCGAAATCGGCGACGTAGATGCTGCGCTTTGGAGGCCCGTCTGGTTCTGACCCGATGGTAATATAAGGGGCAGCCTGCGCCGCAGTCGACAAGGCCAGAAAAGGGAGGGAGAAAGTGAGAAGTTTACGCATTTTCAGTCACCTGACATTTCAATTCTGGCGAAACCGCGCCAACGGCAACTGGCCTTAATTTGTAGCCAATTGGTAAATGGTTCCTAACCCGCTTTTCGAAACGGGGCGCGCCTTTATGTCGAGCGGGCGGAGTTGCGCTTTGCGGAGAATCTGGTTGAAACGCGGCATTCCAATGGCCGAATAGTCGTGGCCATGCAGCACCTCAGCGGACGCCGGCAGATATAATAAATCGACCGCTTCGATGTCGCATACCATCGACTTGGCATCCGCTTTTTCACAATCGGCAGTCGAAAAGCTTGTGTTTGGCGGTTGCGGGAAAAATCCGTCGATGACGATCGCTTCACCGGCCCGAACCGAAAAGGAGGCGAATTCGCCGCTAATGCCAATGTCGACATTCAGTCCGGGCGTCGGCACTGCGACCGATACGTCATAATAGCCCGCCTCGCGTGAAATATATTCCTCGCCATAGACCCAGCGAAGTTCGACGCAGCCCGCAGTCACATGCACCGCGGCGCACTCCTGATAGGGTGGGCGTGTCGACCATTGCTCATTGAACCATTGAGACTCAAACTTTGTCTCGTTGAAAATGGTTTCGGTTAGGTCGATGCTTCCGACATAGGATTTGTCGACAGAAGCTGTTCCATCGGCAACTGGTAAGGTCGAACGCGGCATCGGATGGGTAATCCGGCTCAATCGGTAGGTACCGGGATCAATCACATATACCTGATATTTGACCGGGCCCTTGCCCGGCAGTTCGAGCAGAAATCCGGACCCGCCAACATTCGTGAACGCTCGCCCGTCACCAACGATCAATTTTTTGTCGGATTGCGCGATGTTGCGCCATTCAACCGTCGTCCCGAGTTCGACCGCTACAGATGTTCCAGTGTCAGTGACATGGTCGGCACGGTTATTCTCCCACGATGGGGCATCGGGATATTTGTAGCCTATATCAAGTGTAGCAATGGCTACAATCGCCTTGCCTTCTTTCAACGCGAGCGGGAAAATCTTGTCGATCTCATTGGCCGCCTGCATCGTCTGCGCTTCGGCCTTTCGACAATCCTTTTTGAAAATCGCGTCTTTGCATTCTGCCACCGCCCGGCGCTTGGAAAGCTCCACGACTTCCTTGTCACTCGGCACATCCTGCTGCGCCCGCGCGGGCTGCGCCAGACAAAATCCGATACAGGCCAAAAACGCGAAGCTGGAAAGTCGCCCAGACGCAAATCCTATAGGAGCCTCGTTACGCATGCGACCGGCTTTCAGAGATCACTTGGCTTTCAAAAGGCAGGCGCGCACCTTTTCGCGCGCTGCAAAGCCGCCCGTCCAATTTCCATCAAATACCGAAGCCCCGTTCATCGTGACCGAAACGCTTTCCACATCGTCCATGCCATCAAGCGCGGCCGCAAAATTGGTCAACTGAAACAGAATGACAGGGGCGCCATCTTTCACCGGAAAGTGCATGGCTTTCACGGTCTGCGGGCTATCGCCGCCAGTTGCCAGAGTAACCTTCACCTTTTTGACTTTTGCCGTTGCAGGCACTTCTGGCCCACCGACAAAGAAGTAGCTGTCCTTCCAGTCCTTATACGGCCCGATATAGCCCATCACTTTGCCGGGTGCCGCAAATGTCATCCCGCAAGGCTGATCTGTTTTGCTGCCGTCGTTGTCGACGCTCCAGCTAGCTTGCGCGGCAGTGGCAGGTTTGCCGCCCGGTTTGCCGACATGTTGCTGGCCTTTGGATTCAAATGGCTTCATCGCCTTGGCAAGCTGCGCATCCAGCGCGGACTGGGCTTGAACAGCGCTGGTGCAGCAGAAAATGGAACAGGCAAAAATGACGGCTTTGAAATGCATGGTAATACCTTGGGAACCAGCCATGATTGGCCGGACAATCCACTGTATAGTGTCGCTCATACACTATAACCAATGCAATAGCTGGGACTGTGCTAGTACACTGCTAGGCAAATTACAGCCTAGTCGACATCCTCAATTGCGACAGCTTCACCCGTTACCCGCTGAGCCAGCGCCGCTGCGATAAACGAATCAAGATCGCCATCGAGCACATCGGAAGGTGTCGGGCTGGTGACGCCGGTGCGCAGATCCTTGACCATCTGATAGGGCTGCAAAACATAGGAGCGGATCTGGTGTCCCCAGCCTATATCGGTCTTGGCGGCATGTTCGGCACTAGCGGCTTCTTCGCGCTTGCGCATTTCAGCTTCGTACATCCGCGCTTTCAGCATGCCCATCGCAATTTCACGGTTCTTGTGTTGCGACCGGTCAACCTGACTGGCGACGACAATTCCCGATGGCTGATGCGTGATACGTACGGCGGAATCGGTTGTGTTGACGTGCTGACCACCTGCGCCCGACGCGCGATAGGTGTCGATTTTCAGGTCGGCGGGGTTGATGTCGATCTCAAAGCTATCGTCAATAACCGGGTAGACCCAAACCGAGCTGAAACTGGTGTGCCGCCGCGCAGAGCTGTCATAAGGCGATATGCGCACGAGCCGGTGTACGCCACTTTCGGTCTTGGCGTAGCCGTATGCATTCTCGCCTTTAACCTGAATGGTCGCAGCTTTGATTCCGGCGGTATCGCCTGCCTGATACTCGATCGTATCGACCTTGAAGCCACGCTTTTCCGCCCAGCGGGTGTACATGCGGAACAGCATTTCGGCCCAGTCCTGGCTTTCAGTGCCCCCTGCCCCTGCGTGGATTTCGATGAAGGTATCGAGCGGATCGGCTTCGCCCGACAAGAGCGCCGAAACCTTGTCCTTGTCCGCACGGTCGGCGAGCGCCGCAAGTGCGGCCACACCTTCGTCGGCCAAGGCCTCATCGCTTTCCATTTCGGCAAGCTCGATCAATTCGACTGTACCAACCTTGTCGGCATCGATTTCCCGAACAGTTGCAATGGCCGCATCGAGACGGCGCCGTTCGCGCATCACCTCTTCGGCCTTTTTGGGATTGTCCCACAAAGTCGGGTCTTCAACGCGCGCGTTCAGTTCGTCGAGGCGGCGCAAAGCGCGGTCCCAATCGAGCGACATTTTGACAAGGTTTAGGGCGGCGTCGATCCGGTCGACCAAGGCTTGCGCTTCGGCGCGCATGGGGAAACTCCAATGTCTGAATTCAGGCCTGCGCGCCTAGGGCCTGCAATGCGTGTTGTAAAGATGAACTAGTGCGCAAAAGGGGCAGTGCCGTTGCCGGTTCTGTTGTATTCTCATCACCGAATTTTCAAATTTCCGGATGATCATGCTGAACCGTCTGAACTTCGTACTTTCCGCCTTTACCTTTTTCTGCCTGTTCACGCTGTTACCGTCAGAACCAGCCGCTGCCTTTGCCTATCCGTGCAACGGGCCGGGGCCTGGCCGGATCATGGTCGGGATGAGCCCCGGCGGAAATGGCGTCGCTTCTGTTCCAATGTGTGAAGATGATCCCAATTCGGCACCTCAACAGGCAGCGCCTCCCGCTCCTGCAAGGAATGACTATTCGGCGGTCGCCTGGCATCAGGATGCGAACGATGTCTGGGCATCGGCGAGGTACCAAGAACGCGCTGCTGCCGACAATATGGCCTTGCGTCACTGCACCGAAGTGATGGGCTCGGGCTGTCAGGTTATTTGGCAGGTGAACGGATATATAGGCGTAGCACTAGGTGCCACCGGGAATATCCATTGGGCAGCCGACGGTAGCAAAAGCAAAGTGAAGAAGCTGCTTGATGAACAATGCAAAGGCTATGTTCTTGGTTGTCTGCCTATCGGCATTTTCAAATCGACCGATACCTACGAAAGCGATGGTCAGTGGATTAACATCCGCAAACCCAAAAATGCCGCACTTTTGCGCAAAAAATATGGCGCTGTCGCGTGGCTTATGGGACCGGGCTATGACGGCACATCATTTGTTGCAACCGGCCATGCAACCTATCCGGAAGCCGTTGATGCAGCTATAGCCGCATGTCGAAAGCACAATGGTGCCGACGCCAAATGCGAGGTGAGTATGGGAACCGGCAATGGCTATCTGTACGGCTATCGTACCGAAAAAGGCGACAGCTTCACGGCAGACCAAACCGAAAAACGAGCCGAACAGGCGATGTATTTGTCGTGCAAAAAGGATAAGCTAACTTGCACAGTTTCCAAAGTTTTCGACGTGCGCCAGCCGGGACTTTTTGCACACCGGATGCAATAGTAGTACTAACGATATCTTCCGTAGTTAACGTGCTGTGATTTCGGCCCACAGACCCGGACCGCCCATTTTCGCTACTTTGGTTCCAAGCACATTCGCCCAATAGGCGTCGTTGCCATGGTCAGAGCGCCAATCGAGCAACGGCCCCGTCAAATTGTGCAAATCATATTCGAGGGTGAAACCTGGCTCCATGCACTTGATGGGCGATTGCCGTCGCCTGCCCAATGGCTTTGTTGGTGCGCAGCTTGGCGCATGCAATTTCGAACAGGGCAGCCTCTGCATCACCCGCAACCCGGTCAAGCGCGGCTGCCGCTGCAGCGCCGGCAACATTCACAGCCGCTGCTTCAACCGCAAAAACCGCCAGAACCTGCTGCACAGCCTGGAATTTACCGAGCGGTTTGCCGAATTGCTGGCGGGTATTCACATAATCGATGCTCATCGCCAGCGCGGCGTCCATAGCGCCTGCGGCCTGCGCTACGCGAATGAAGGCTCCATAGGGCCTCGTGACTTCGCCACCGAGCCATTGTCCGACAATATGCTCGCCTACCGCCAACGCGGACACTTTCGCACCGGCAATGCGAAGCACAGCGAACAGATCGCCCCAATCGCCGCCGAAACCGCCGTCTGCTTCCGCTAACAAAAGCTGGCCAAACCCGGCCTCTTCAACGGAAGCCATTCCCAGCGTCGCGGCTTCGGCAAACACCGCTTCTGCCGTGTCGCATAGCAAAGCGCGTTGTTCGCTCATCTGAGTCCCAGCCCCCGTGCAATAATTCCCCGAATGATTTCACGCGTGCCACCCCGAAGCGAGAAGCTGGGCGCAGCAATCAAAAGCGCGCGCATCAGCCGCGCAAGGTCGTCATCTCGGGTGGATGGGCATTCAACAAGCGCCTGCACGCGCTGCGGCAAAGCTTGCTCAAAACTGTTGCCCAAATCCTTGACCATCGACGCCTCGACCATCGGGTCTTCGCCGGCCGCAAGCTTGGCCGCGGTCGAAAGCGACATCTGTCGCAGCGTCCAAAGCTCTGCTGTCAATTCCCCTATCAAACCCTTGATCTGCGGATCTGGATCGGGACCTGCCGCATCAATCAATGCAGTCATCAGCACATGGCTGGAAAGATAGCGTTCGGGGCCAGACCGTTCGAGCGCCAACTCCGCAGTCGCCTGTGCCCAACCTTGCGCGCGCATGCCCACCATTGCCCAATCTGGAAGAAGTACATCATCGAAAAATACTTCGTTGAAATGGTGATCGCCGCCCATGTCGATAATCGGTCGGATGGTGATTCCCGGCGCATTCATCGGGATCAGGAATTGCGACAGCCCCGCATTGCGCTCGCTACCTTCTTCACTGCGCACCAGTGCAAGCATCACATGACTCATATGCGCGCCCGAGGTCCAGATTTTCTGGCCGGAAATGCGCCAGCCGTCTGGCGTATGCCGGGCGCTTGTCCGCACCGCCGCCAGATCCGAACCCGCACCAGGCTCGGACAATCCGATACAGGTGTACAACTCGCCTTTGCAGATACCGGGGAGGTAACGCGCCTTCGCCTCGTCGCTGCCATAGCGCAGGATCAGCGGCGCGGTTTGCCTGTCTGCAATCCAGTGCGCGCCGACGGGGCTCCCGCCGCCAGTAACTCTTCAATGACAATATAACGTTCAAGAGGATGCCGTTCGTGCCCGCCAACCGCTTTGGGTAGAATCATTCCAAGGAATCCCGCGGCACCTAGAGCGCTGGAAAATTCCGGATCGCCGACAACCCAGCAATTGGGAACGCCGAGCTTTGCCTCACGCGCTTTCAGAAAAGCGCGGACCTCGGTTCGCAATCCCGCAACATTGCCGGGAGGATCGAATGGATAGATCGAAAAACTCTGTTGCATCCAAACGGCCATGCCAGTGGCTGCGGTCTTCGACAAGCCCCCAGAAATACTTACATGAACTGGACGGTTCGACCGACGCACCAGCAAAGTATTTTCAGGGAAATTAGCGTTCCGTAAACCAAAATATCCTACAGAAAACGGTGAAGTAGGCAAATTGCAACCATTTGGCGCAAGGCGAAATTAGACACGATATGGCAGTCCTCAACATCTTCAAAAGCCTGACCGGAGGTAACACGGATTCGGCTGATGGAAGCGCATCGGCTGTCGTTGTCACGCAGGCAGATGCTCAGCGGCGGTTGGAAATCGTCGACGACTTTGAGCGCGCCGGGATTGCTTGGTTATGGGCCACCGACGCAGATGGCCGACTGATTTATCTGTCTGACAATGCTTTGCAGACCCTCGAAATTCCAATGGAAGAATTGTTGGGTCGGTCGCTGATCACAATATTTGAAACCGACCCGGACAGCCCCGGCGGCAAATCGGACAGACCGCTGAACTTTCAGCTGACTGCGCATAACAAGATCAAAGATCTGACTGTACGGCTGACAATCGGTCGTTCTAAACATGAAGGTCGCCACATCTGGTGGTCGATTTCCGGCCATCCCAAGCTCGACAAGTCAGGGAAGTTTCAGGGCTATCGCGGATCGGCCAAGGACATCACGGTCGAGTATCAGCGCCAGCTCGAAGATTCTCGGCTGGCCGAGTTTGACTCGCTGACCGGGCTTGCCAATCGCCACCGCATGAACAAGCGGATTGAAGCAACGCTAGCGTCGTATAAGGGCGGCAACCGCAGTTGTGCGCTGATCATGATGGACCTCGACCGGTTCAAACAGGTCAATGACACGCTGGGTCACCCGGCGGGAGACGAGCTTTTGCGTCAGGTCGCACGGCGCATCGAGCGCGTCATCGGATCTCGAGGGGAAGTCGGCCGCCTGGGTGGAGACGAATTCCAGATATTGCTGCCCGATATCGACGACCGCGGCAAGTTGGGTGAACTTGCGAACAAGCTCATTCAGGTCGTGTCGCAGCCTTATCCTATCGAAGACAAGCGGGCGACGATTGGCACCTCCGTGGGCATTGCCGTTGCACCCTATGACGGCAACCACAAAGACGACCTGATCCACAATTCGGACCTTGCGCTTTATGCTGCCAAAAATGGGGGTCGAGCCCAGTTCCGCTTCTACTCAGCCGATTTGAAGGACGAGGCCGAAGAACGCCGCATCATCGAAGAAGACTTGCGCGACGCCCTCGCCAATGACGAACTGGAGCTCCACTATCAGCCGATCGTGCGCACCGAAGACAATATGGTGGTCGTGTTCGAGGCATTGATGCGTTGGACCCATCCCGAGCGCGGGAATGTCGCCCCTGGTGTTTTCATTCCGGTGGCTGAGGAATCAGATCTCATTCTCAAGCTTGGTGAATGGGCGTTGAACCGGGCCTGCCACGATGCCATGCAATGGCCAAGCTCGGTCCGGGTCGCAGTCAATGTATCTGCGGCGCAATTCGCGCATAGCGATTTTGTAGACGCGGTCACACATGCGCTGGACGCATCCAAACTTAATCCTAACCGGTTGGAATTGGAACTAACCGAGAGCATCTTCATGGGCGACAGCGAAACTGTCGAGACCACTTTCAAGGTTCTGAAAGAACTTGGCGTCCGTTTGGCCCTTGATGATTTCGGGACCGGCTATTCCTCACTCAGCTATTTACGTTCGGCACCTTTTGACAAGTTGAAAGTTGATCGTAGCTTCGTCGACAGCTGCACGCAGAAAGACCAGAACAGCGACAAGATCATCGCTGCGATCATTGGCCTGTCCGATGCATTGGGTATGGAGGTTACCGTGGAAGGCGTAAAGCCTTCGATCAGCTCGAAGTCGTCAAATCAAAGGGTGCGCGCTTCATACAGGGCTGGATATATTCAAAAGCGCTGAAGCAAGACGTCATCGTTGAACGCATGAAGTCAGGCGAATTCAGCATCGAACCCGAAGGTCCGGAAAAACACCGTTCCGAGCGGCGTTCTGTGTATCGTCGCATCGGCGTGATCCATGACGACCATCGTTATGAAGCTTTGCTTCGTGACCTTTCAAAAACCGGCGCCCGAATCGAGGGCCTGGTGGGTGTCCCGGTCGGCACCGAGCTGGTACTTGATCTTACCGGTGGTCAGTTGGTCGTTTGCACAGTCAATCGCTCGCAAGAGGCGATGATTGCTGTCGAATTCGAAACAGCGTTGGTCAGCGATGGTGCAGGAGGCCTTTGCACCCGGCACCGCGCGTCGCCCTATGCGCTGGCGTCTGCCGGCATGCGAATTGAAACCGGTCCTTCGGGCAAAAATGGCAATGTTGTGCTCATCCATCCGCCCAAGACCAAGCCGCAATTTTTGGAAGTTGCCGTTAACAAAGCCCAGATGGGGGCCAGTTTCTCCTAATCCCCGCTTAAGGGCTGGACTTTAATCGCGCGATTAAACATAGTCGTTTCCGGAGCCCGCATAAGCGGGGAGGAGAGAGCGACATGACCATGCCTAAGGTGTGCATCATCGGTGCCGGTTGTTCCGGCTTTACGACCGCAAAACGACTAAAAGATTATGGCATCCCGTTCGACATCTTCGAAGCGTCGGACGATATTGGCGGGACCTGGTATTACAACAACCCCAATGGCATGTCGGCTTGTTACCAGAGCCTGCACATCGACACATCAAAATGGCGGCTGGCATTTGAAGATTATCCGGTGCCCGCCAACTGGCCCGATTACCCGCACCATTCGCAGCTGCTCCAATATTTCCACGACTATGTCGACCATTTCGGGCTGCGCCCGCATATCCGTTTCAACACTCGCGTAGACAAGGCAAACCGGCGCGCCGGTGGTGGCTGGGATGTGACGCTGTCGACCGGCGAGACCAAGTATTATAATGCACTTGCGGTTGCCAACGGCCATCACTGGGCCGCGCGTATCCCAGAGTATCCCGGCCATTTCGACGGCGCGCAAATACACTCGCACCAATATCGCACGCCCTTTGAGCCCGTCGACTGCATCGGAAAGCGCGTGCTCGTGGTCGGCATGGGCAATAGCGCGATGGATATTGCGAGCGAGCTTTCGCAGCGCCCTATCGCGGAGAAGCTGTTCGTCTCCACCCGACGCGGCGTATGGATTTTCCCCAAATATTATCGCGGCCAGCCGCTCGACAAAAACCCGGCTCCGGCATGGCTGCCCAAGGGCATCAAGCAATGGCTCGGTGCGCGGATGGTGAAAGGGCTGGTCGGCAAGATGAGCGACTATGGTCTGCCCGAACCCGAAATTGGCCCATTCGAAAGCCATGGCACGGTATCGGGCGAATTCCTCGTCCGAGCCGGGTCGGGTGACATCAACATGAAGCCTGCGGTCGAACGGCTTGATGGCGATGGGGTGGTTTTCGCCGATGGCAGTCGGGAGAAGGTCGATATCATCGTCTGGGCGACCGGCTATGACATCAGCTTCCCCTTTTTCGACGATCCGGCCTTCACCGCCGACAGCGACAACCGCCCACCGCCCCTGTTCAAACGCATCATGCAGCCGGGCGTGCCCGATCTCTTCTATATGGGCCTGGCCCAGCCGCTGCCGACTTTGGTCAATTTCGCCGAGCAGCAATCCAAACTCGTCGCGGCCTATCTGGCAGGCCAATATGCACCACCACCCGAAGACGAGATGCGGCGCATCATCACAGCGGACGAGGATTATTATACCGGCCAATATTATGCGGCGCGGCGACATACGATCCAGCTCGATTTCGACCATTATGTTCGCGCGTTGAACAAGGAACTGGCCAAGGGTGCCAAACGCGCGGCTGCAAAGGGCAATGCCCCGCCACTTTCGGCACAACAACTGGAGAAGGCTTGAGCCATGGCAATCGTTATCGCAAGCCGCCCGATCAACCCGTTCGAAGTCAGCGCCAATGCGCTCTACACCGAAGACACGTGGCGTGAACCCTTTGCCAAGCTGCGCGCCGAAGCGCCCATCAGCTGGCGCCCAGAAAGCCCGTTCGGTCCCTATTGGTCGGTGGTGACCCACGATCTGGTGCAAGAAGTCGAGCTGCGCCACGATGTGTTCAGCTCGCGCTGGGACAAGGGTAATATCACGATTGCCGAAGCGGTGAATGGTGAGGGCTTCCCCAATTTCATCGCACAGGATCAGCCGATCCATACCGCTCAGCGCCGCGTCATCGCGCCCGCCTTCAACCCGAGCCAGATCATCAAGCTCGAAAAACTGGTCAAGGAACGCACCGAAAAGCTGTTTGCCGAGCTGCCGCGCGGCGAAGAGTTTGACTGGGTCGAGCGTGTCTCGCTGCCGCTTACGCTTGGCATGTTGTGCATATTGTTCGACATGCCATTCGAGGAATGGCGCGACATCAAGCGCTGGTCGGATTGGGCGAGCGGGGTTTCGGAAGATAATCTCAACGAACAATATCGCGCCGAGTTCCTGGTGCAGATGGGCGAGATGCTTGCCCGTTTCGACCGCGAGCTCGACGCCCGCCGCGCCCAACCGCCAACCGACGATCTGCTCAGCCGCATGGTCCATTCGGAAGCGATGGGAAATATGGAGGCGATGGAGCGCATCGCCAATATCGCGCTGCTGATCGTCGGTGGCAACGATACCACGCGCAACTCGATGTCGGCATTAGTCGAAGCGTTTGACAGCTATCCCGATCAGCTTGACGCGCTGCGTGCAGACGCGGCGCTGATCCCGAACGCCGCACAGGAAATCATCCGCTGGCAGTCGCCCGTCACCCATATGCGGCGCACCGCGCTAGAAGATACCGAACTGGGCGGGCAGCATATCCGGGCGGGTGAGAAAGTGGTGATGTGGTATATCTCTGCCAATCGCGACGAAAACATCTTCCCCGATGCGGAGCGTTTCGACGTGGCCCGCGAAAATGCCCGGCGGCATATCGGCTTCGGCCATGGCATCCACCGCTGCGTCGGTGCGCGACTGGCTGAGGTGCAATTGCAGGCAGTGATCGACCAGATCGTCAAACTGCCGGGTCGCATTGTTCCGAAGGGAAAACCGACCCGGCTCGCCAGCCCCTTCCTGCACGGCTTCACCGCGATGCCTGTCAAGATCGTGGAGGCCTGAGCCGATGACCGAATACAGCACATTGGTTGTCGAACAGGATGGCCCCATCCTCTGGGTACGCATCAACCGCCCCGAGGCGATGAACGCCTATACCGCGACGATGGGGGCAGAACTTGCTGCCGCATTCGATCATGCCGATGGCGAGGATTCGATCCGCGTCGTGATCCTGAGCGCTCTCGGCCGGGTATTCTGTGCGGGGGCGGATGTTTCGGCGGGGGCCGGAGCGTTCGATACCGAAAGCGGCGAAGGCGCCAAGAATTTCGGCGGGCGCAGTGAGGGCCGGAATGCCAATTTCATCGCCGCGATCATGAACTGCCGCAAGCCTTCGATTGTGGCCTTCAACGGCTCAGCAGCGGGCGTTGGCCTTACGCTCACTTTGCCCTGCGACATCCGCATCGCCGCCGACAATGCCAAATTCGGTTGCGTCTTCACCCGGCGCGGGCTGGTGCCGGAGGCGGGATCAGCCTGGTTTTTGCCGCAGATTGTCGGTCTCAGTCAGGCACTCAAATGGTGTCTGACGGGCGCGCTCGTCCCCGCGAGCGAGGCGCTCGAAAAAGGTTTGCTCACCGAGACCTGCCCCGCCGAACATCTCGACGTCCGGGCGCGCGAACTGGCGATGGAAATCGCGAACAACACGTCGCCCGTGGCGATCGCGCTCACCCGCCGCCTGCTTTGGAAATACGCAACCGACGCCAATCCCTCAGGCGCCCTCTCTGTCGACGCTTTACTCAACATCGAGCTTGGTAAAGGCGGCGATGTTCATGAAGGCGTCAGCGCCTTCCTTGAAAAGCGCGCACCGGTATTTCCGAACAAGGTATCGTCGGACATGCCGGCAACGCCTTGGTGGCCAAAAGATCCGACCGCCCAACAATAGGGGAACGTCGATGTACACACTTTATGGCGCGCTTGGTTCGCCTTATTCGATGAAAATGCGCGCATTGCTGCGCTACCGCCGCATCATCCATGTCTGGAAAGACGGGGCCGCCGCGCGCGAAGCTCTGCAACAGGTCAGGGCGCCGGTCATTCCTGTTCTGCAATATCCAGACGGTCATTTCGCTAACGATTCTACGCCTTTGATCTACGATCTTGAGATACGTCATGCAGAACGATCGGTCGTACCGCCCTCCCCCGCGCAGGCTTTCCTTGCACACCTGCTGGAGGATTTTGCCGATGAATGGCTGACCAAGGCGATGTTCGGCTATCGCTGGCTCGAAGAAAACGACCAGGTGCAGATGAGCCGTTGGCTGGCGTTCGATAATCTCAAAGGCGGCGGGCTCCAGACCAGTCAGGGCTTTGCCGAGGCGTTTCGCTCGCGGCAGGTGGGGCGCATGGCGATTGTCGGCTGCACCCGTGAAAACTTTCCGCTGATAGAGGCAAGCACCAAGGCCGTGCTCGCAGCACTCGAGGCACATGTGGTGAACCGGCACAGCCTGTTTGGAAACCGGCCCAGCCTCGCCGAATTTTCGATCTATGGACAGCTATCGCAATTGGGCACCGACCCGACCCCGCAAGCGATGATGCGTGCGGAATTCCCTTACAGCTATCGCTGGCTGGCGCATGTCGATGATATGTCCGGCGTCGAAGGCGAATGGGAGGATGAAATCGCACCCGTGGTTGCGGAACTGGTTCGCATATCGGGCGAAGTCTATGCGCCCTTCCTGCTCGCCAATGCAGCAGCATTCGAAAACGGAGCGGAAACATTCTCGATGACCGCGATGGGCCTGCCCTATGAACAGGGCACGTTCAAATATCAGGTGAAATGCCTTGCAGACCTGCGCGCGCGCTATGCGGCGCTAGAGGGGGCGGAAAAAGCTGCGGTCGACCCCGTGGTCGGCCATTGTTGGAGAATGGCTTTAGCCTCGACCTGAATTGAAGACTCTCAGCCGATTTCGACCATTTCGAAATCGGCTTTTTCCGCACCACAGGTCGGGCAATACCAGTCATCGGGCACATCTTCCCAGCGGGTGCCGGGCGCGATGCCATCTTCGGGCCAGCCTTCGGCCTCGTCATATTCCTGCCCGCAATAAGTGCAGCGGTAGCGCTTGAACGGCTCTGCCATCTCAATTCAACGTGAAACGGATGGGCACATGCTTTGGCCCACAAACGAAGTTCGAGATCGTCCGCTGGGGCGTGCCGGCCAGTTCAATGGATTTCAGGTGCGGGAATAATTCTTCCCACAATATCCGCATTTCCATGCGCGCCAAATGCTGACCAAGGCAGACATGCGCGCCATAGCCAAAGGCGATCTGCCGGTTGGGTTCGCGGTCAATGCGATAGTCAAACGGGTCGTCGAAAACCGCTTCGTCGCGATTGGCGGATTGATAGGATAGCATCATCCAGTCACCCGCCTTGATTTTCTGCCCCGACACTTCGGTATCCTGCGTCGCGCTGCGCATGAAATGCTTTACCGGAACGACCCAGCGGATCGATTCCTCGACAAAGGCATTCACCTTGCCAGGGTCGGCCTTCAACTGTTCAAACAGATGCGGACGCTCTGCCAAGGCCCACATCGCCCCTGCCGTAGTGTTTGAAGTGGTGTCGTGCCCTGCGGTCGCAGCGATGATGTAATAGCCCATCAACTGGCGGCGGTTGAGATATTCGCCGTTCACCTTTGCGTTGGCGATCAGGCTGTTGACTTGCTCGGTCGGGTTGGCACGGAATTTTTCCGTGACCACACCGAAATAGGCCTCCAGATCTTCCATCGTCCGGCGCAGGCCATCGAGCGCCTCGGCGGGGTTCACTTCCTTCCGGTCGCGGTTGAGCTCGGGGTCGGCACTGCTGAACAGTTCCTGCGTCAATTTGAGCATGAACGGCTCATCTTCTTGCGGCACACCCAGCACGGTCATGATCACGCGTAGCGGGTAGAGGAAGGCCACGTCGGTTGCAAAATCGCACTCGGGTGCCTTTTCAAGCATTTCCGCCACGAAGGTCTTGGCAATTTTGCGGATATCGTCTTCCAACCCGCGCAGCGCCTTGGGCGTTACCGACGGGAAGACGACAGCCCGCAGATCCTTATGCTCCTGCCCGTCGAGCGAGACAAGGCTGCGGACCAGATTGGGCTCACCCCCGGTGATGAAGCGCACCATCGGCTCCATTTCCTTGAGTGTCAGAAAGGTCGATTTGTCGCCATTGTGAAAAATGTCCGGCTGCTTTTCGACCGTCATGATGTCCGCATGGCGGCTGACGACCCAAAAGGGTTCCATCCCCTCCGGCTCGGCAACCGCAAGCGGCATTTCGGCGCGAATGGTTCGGAACGCCTCATCAACCGGATCACCCGCCGCATAAGCGCG
Organism: Sphingomonadales bacterium; assembly: GCA_016707885.1. Lineage (GTDB taxonomy): Bacteria > Pseudomonadota > Alphaproteobacteria > Sphingomonadales > Sphingomonadaceae > Sphingorhabdus_B. The sequence continues at coordinate 142,722 of JADJGU010000003.1, read as the reverse complement.
CGAATCCACAATGGTCTGGGCGAGATTGGCTGGAATTTGCATATTTCTGGTCCTGTCCGGAGTGTCAGCTATATTTGAATTCGGCGCCGGTTAAGTCGGTTGCCGGGATCTGGTCTTTTTCGGCCCAATAATCCTGGTTGTGCCGCCATTCGGGTTTGTCCCCGCGCCTAGGCATTTTATCGAGCCCGCGCATCAGATAGCCCGGATTGAAATTGTCCTCTTCGATCCAAGGCGCCAGTGGCATCCCTGCATCTTCCGGACGCAACTGCACATCGACCCGTTTGGCACCGACCTCGTCCATATGGTTGAGCAAATTGCAGACAAAATCGCCCATCATATCGACGCGCAATGTCCAGCTGGCGCGGAAATAGCCCATCACCCATGCCATGTTCGGAACACCGGTGAACATCATCCCGCGATAGGTGACGGTGTCGCTCCAGTTGACGGGCTTGCCATCAACGCTGAACGGAATGTCGCCCATGACCGACAAGCGGAACCCGGTGGCGGCGACGATGATATCGGCTTCAATTTCTTCGCCCGAACTGGTGCGTACGCCCTTTTCGGTGAAGCGGTCGATCGTATCGGTGACAACCGTGACCTTACCTTCGACAGCAGCGCGGAAAACGTCACCATTGGGGCAAAAGGCCAGCCGCTGCTGCCACACGCGATATTTGGGCGTAAAGTGCGGTTCAAATTCGAAATCGGGTTTGCCGGTAAAGGCGCGGACCAGCTCTTTCAGTTCCTCGAACACCACTTCCGGCTCGGTCTGGCAGCGTTTGGTCATCATGTCCTGATCGTACATGATCTGCGCGCGCACGACGCGGTGGATGGTCGGCTCATCAATGCCGATTTCGCGCAACCGGTCAGCCAGTTCATTCTTGTTTTCACTGCAAAAGAAATAGGTGGGCGAGCGTTGCAGCATAGTCACATGCGCTGCCTTTTCGGCAAAGGCGGGGACAACGGTGGCGGCAGTCGCGCCCGATCCGATTACCAAAATGCGCTTGCCTGCATAGTCGGTTTTCGGATCCCACAGCTGGGCATGGACAAATTGCCCCTTATAGTCGTTCAGCCCTTCCCAATCCGGGATATAGGGCTTTTCATGGTCGTAATAGCCTTGGCACATCCAGAGAAAATTGCAGGTGAAACGCTTGGTCGCGCCGGTCTTGTCGACCGCCTCTACCGTCCAGCGATTGTCGGCGCTCGACCACGAACAGCCGGTAATGCGGTGGCCATAGCGGATGTTCGGGCCGATATGGTTCTCTTCAATCACCTCGCCCATATATTTCAGGATTTCGTCCGCGCTCGCAATCGGCGCACCTACCCAGGGTTTGAAGCGATAGCCGAAGGTGTACAGATCGGAGTCGGAACGGACGCCGGGATATTTGTGCGTTTCCCAAGTGCCGCCAAATGTGTCCTTCATCTCAAGGACAACATAGCTTTTGCCCGAACATTGCTGTTGCAAGTGATAGGCTGAGCCTATCCCGGAAATCCCGGCACCTGCGATCAGGACATCAAAATGTTCTGCATTCGCGGCGGCACCAGCCGAATCGTTGCGTTCCAGTGTATCCAGCATCTTCTATCTCCTCTGCTTGAGGGAGATAATCGCTGGTCGGTTGCAAGTTGCAATTGACCAAAATCAAAAAGTGAAAGTTAGAGCATATATTTCATTTTGACGGTCTGCGTCGCTGAGCCCTTTAGAGCGAAAGCCGCCGAAGCAAATTTGGGCGGTCCAAAGGCGATCTTGGGATTGCGCGAGAACCCGAAACCCTCTTTCGGAATCGCGAGCGTCGTGTCGAGCTTGTCATTGGCATTTTCATCATGGACCAGCGACAGCGCATAGGTGCCATCGGCCAAGCCAGAGAAGCTAATCGATCCGGCTGCCGAAGCCCGCACCGTGCGCTTGTGCGCCGCCGGGTCCTTCGAACAATCGGGAAAGGCCTTTGCATTGGCCGTCAGGCAGACCAGCACATTGCCCTTCTGATTGCGCAATCCGGTGACCGAAACGGTCAGCGAGGCATCATCCGCCGCCTGCGCCGCGCCCTGCCCTGCCAAAATCGCCAAGGCCAAGATCGGTGCCGCAAAGACGGTCCCAGAAACGGAAGTAGAGCCCATAATTTCCCTTATACGCATCGTGATGCTTTTGATGATGCGTCGCCGTTATCAGCCAGCGACCCAATGGTCCATGAACAAGACTGCGCGGGAATAGTTCCCAGCCCATATGGTTGGTGATGCCCATCAGCGTCATTACGAACAGCACAAACCCTAAGGCTCCGGCATGGATAGGGATCACGAAAACCAGCGCGGGGATAACAACAGCGCCTGTCACTGCTTCCCAAGGATGGAAACTCATCGCCGCCCATGCGGTCGGCGGTCGGCTTTCGTGGTGGACGGCATGCGCGACCCGAAACAGCCTCGGCCAGTGCATCCAGCGGTGCGTCCAGTAGAACCAGGTGTCATGCGCGGCGAGGAACAGGAAAACCGACAGCGGAAGATACCAGAGCGGATAGTCGCCAAAATCGGTGTAGATCTGCGTCCAGCCCCGGTTCTGCCAGCCCCAGGCGACGATACCAGCCGGAACGCCATATATCCCGGCGGACAGCAAGGACCAGTAAACCTCCCGCTTCATTTGCGGGCCGAGTTTCGTATAAAGCCCGGGGCGCACCTTCCCCGTCAGCCACGCAAAAAAGCCGCTGGTTGCAAGATAGCGGACACCGACAATCAGCGTCATCGCCAGCGCCGACCCCAATACCGCAATCGTCGGCGTCATTGTTCCTTCCAGGTCACATTGCCACGATAACGTCCAGCGGATGCAAGCCCGTTTGGACCCTTGGCAGGTGTGAAGCGTGCGCGTTTCATGAAGGCATTGCAGGTCGCTTTATCGAGCGCTTCCTTGCCCGACGAAACGGTGACCATGCAGTTTTGTGGGCGTCCGTCTGCGGCGACGACCATTTCGAACCGGGTCGTTCCCTCTGCCTTAACCCCGTTCGGATAGTCGGCAGATGTGATGATGGATGCTGCATTTTTCAGCGACGAGGCCAAAAGCAACGGTAAATTGGCGGTTCCGGTCGGATCACAACTACCCACGCCACCCGGCTTCATAACGATAACAGCGGGTGCGCGGCAGGCTAGGATGTTTAGCGACTGCAGCGGCGCATAACTGCCCGGCAGTTCCGCGCGTGCCGCCACGGTCAAAATCTGCCAGCCAATATCGCGGGCGCAATTTCCGCTCCCAACGGAGTCAGCGCAAACCGCGACGGACAAAGGCTCTGCGCAGTCATTGACGAGTCTAAACGCGGTATCACCTTCCCGCCGGAATGTGACACATTGTTCGCCAGCATAGGCGGAAACCGCGGCTGTTTGGGCCTGTGCCGGTCGCGCACCGCCCATGAATGAAGCCAGCACCAGCAATATCGCCGAGCAGATAAGATGGAGAGCATACTGCATGCCTGCATGCATAAATCCGCGCGGCGACGATGTCCACGCTTTGACAGCGCACATCTCCACAACTTCTTTGTCACAGCTTCTTGCACACCATCGCCGCTGCGCTAGGGCCTTCTACATGCCCATGGCTGCCCCAACCCCTATCAAATGCGACCTTGCCATTGTCGGCGGCGGCCTTGCCGGTGGGCTGATCGCGCTCGCGGTTGCGCGGCAGCGGCCCGAGCTCAAGATCGTGCTGGTCGAGCAAGAGCAGCATTTCGGCGGCAACCATATCTGGAGTTTCTTCGCCAGTGACATCGCGCCCGAGCACCGCTGGCTGACCGCACCGCTCGTAACCTATGGCTGGTCGGGCTATGATGTGCATTTCCCGGCGCATAGCCGCAGCCTCGACAATATCTATTACACCATCGAGTCCGAACGGCTCGATTGGCTGTTGCGGCATAATCTACCGGCATCGTCGCTGCTGGCCGGACGCACGGTTAAGGCGGTCAGCCCCCGACTTGTCGTGCTCGATGGGGCGCAGCGCATAAATGCCGGTGGCGTCATCGACGCACGCGGGGTGGCAGACTATCATCATCTCGATTGCGGTTGGCAGAAATTCACCGGCCAGTTGATGCAACTTTCCGAACCGCATGACCTGACGCGGCCGATAGTGATGGACGCAACAGTTAACCAGCATGACGGCTATCGCTTTGTTTACGTCCTGCCATTCGGCATGGACAAGGTGTTCGTCGAGGACACTTATTATAGTGACAAGCCAGACCTCGACCGTCGCGTGATGGCACAGCGGATTGCGGCTTATGCCGATGGCAAAGGCTGGCAGGTCGAACGGGTGTTGCGCGAAGAGACTGGCGTGCTGCCCGTCGTTATGGGTGGTGACCTCGAAAATTATTGGGCGAGCGGCAGCGGGCGAACCGCCAAGGCCGGCGCGCGAGGCGCGTTTTTCCATGCGGTTACCAGTTACTCGCTGCCCGATGCGGTGCGCAACGCCATCTATATTTCCGAACTGCCCGATTTTGACGGCGACAAGCTAAACATGTTGATGCGGCAACGCGCACAGGAGCATTGGAAGGGCGGGAATTTCTACCGCATTCTCAACCGGATGCTATTCCGTGCGTCCGAACCTGGCGAGCGGTACAAGATCCTCGAACGCTTCTACAGGCTTAAGCCCGGATTGATCGAACGCTTCTATGCCGGGCAGAGCAAAGGCAGCGACAAAGCGCGCATACTCTCTGGCAAGCCGCCGGTTCCCATCGGCAAGGCGTTGCAGGCAATTCGGGCACGGAAGACAAAAAGATGAAATCAGCCGTTGTCATCGGTTCGGGCTTCGGCGGACTGGCGCTCGCCATCCGCCTGCAGGCCGCAGGCATCCAGACCACCATCGTCGAAGCCCGCGATAAGCCCGGCGGGCGCGCTTATTATTGGGAGCGTGACGGCTTCATTTTCGATGGTGGCCCGACCGTAATCACCGACCCACCCTGCCTGACCCAGCTTTGGGCACTGACCGGGCATGATATGGCCGATGATGTCGAACTGATGCCGGTGATGCCCTTTTATCGGCTCAATTGGCCCGACGGCACCAATTTCGATTATTCGAATGACGACGCCAAGCTGCGTTCGGAAATCGAAAAACTGAACCCCGAAGATGTCGCGGGCTACGCTAAGTTCCTGAAATATAGCGCGGGCGTGCATGACGAAGGCTATGTCAAGCTCGGCACCAAGGCGTTTCTTGATTTCGCCTCGATGATCAAGGCGGCGCCCGCGCTGGCCAAATATCAGGCGTGGCGCAGCGTCTATTCGATGGTTTCATCCTTCGTGAAGAATGAGAAGCTGCGCGAGGCGCTTTCGTTCCACACGCTTCTGGTCGGCGGCAATCCGATGAAGACCAGCGCGATCTATGCACTGATCCACAAGCTGGAAAAGGATGGCGGCGTCTGGTTTGCCAAAGGTGGCACCAACCGCCTCATTGCTGCGATGGTCAGGCAATTTGAACGGATTGGCGGCACGCTGCGGCTCGACGATCCTGTCGAGCGCATCGAAACACAGGGCGAACGGACCACGGGTATCGTTACACAGTCCGGTTTTCGCGTGGAGTGCGATGCCGTCGCCACCAATGGCGACATCATGCACAGCTACCGCGACCTGCTTAGCCACCACCCGCGCGGCGCGAAGGCCGCCGCAAGCCTGTCGCGCAAGAAATTCTCCCCTAGCCTGTTCGTTGTCCATTTCGGCATCAAAGGCACCTGGCCCGGCATCCCGCACCACATGATCCTGTTCGGGCCACGCTATAAAGGACTGCTCGACGACATCTACACAACCGGCGTGCTGCCGCAGGATTTCTCGCTCTATCTTCACCATCCGACGGTCAGCGATCCGTCAATGGCACCCGAAGGCTGCTCCACCTTCTATGCGCTCGCCCCGGTCGCCCATCAGGGCAAGCTGCCGATCGACTGGGAGGAAATGGGGCCGGTGTTCGAAAAGCGCATCCTCGACGAAGTCGGGCGCCGCCTGATCCCCGACATCCACGACCGTATCGTCACCAAATTCCATTATACGCCAGCCGATTTCGGCACCGACCTCAACGCCCATCTGGGCAGCGCCTTCAGCCTTGAACCAATCCTGACCCAAAGCGCCTGGTTCCGTGTGCATAATCGCGACGATGTGCTGTCGAATCTTTACTTTGTCGGCGCAGGGACGCATCCGGGGGCTGGTATTCCCGGTGTAGTGGGCAGTGCAAAGGCCACCGCCGAATTGATGATCGAGGATTTGAAACGTTGAAACGTCTTGCCGTCTATTGTGGTTCAGCCACCCCGGCCGACCCTGTTTATATCGAATGCGCACAGATGGTTGGCCGCGAATTGGCCGCGCGTGGGATTGGGTTGGTTTATGGCGGCGGTCGCCTTGGGCTGATGGGCGCTGTCGCCGATGCCTGCCTTGCAGCGGGCGGCGAAGTCATTGGTGTCATCCCAGAAGCCTTGGTTGGCAGCGAAGTCGCCCACCGCGGCTGCACCGAACTGCATGTCGTGCCCGGCATGCATGAGCGCAAGCGGATGTTCACTGACCTGTCGGACGGCTTTATCACCATCCCCGGCGGTGTCGGCACGATGGACGAATTGTGGGAGGCGATCAGCTGGGCCCAACTGGGCTATCACGAAAAACCGGTCGGGTTGCTCAACGTCGCAGGATTTTATGATCAACTTATCGCGTTCAACCGGCAGATGATTGACGTTGGCTTCATCCGCCAACAGCATGCAGGGATCATGATCGTTGACGAAACGATGGACGGCCTGCTCGGCAAGATGGCTGACTATGTACCGCACAAAAGTATCTTCCAGATGAAGGCCGAAGATTTGTGAGCGAAAGGGCGGCTCTCGTCGCCTATGCCCGCGACAGCATCGCTCGCGGTTCAAAGTCCTTTGCCGCCGCCAGCAAGCTGTTTGACCGCACCACAAGAGAGCGTGTCTGGCTGCTCTATGCCTGGTGCCGCAAATGCGATGACATGGCCGACGGGCAGGATCATGGCGGCGAGATGGAGGCGATTGCCGATCCTTCTGCCCGGTTGCAGACGATCCGTGAACTGACGGCCCAAGCTGTGAACGGCGCAACTACCGGCGAACTAGCCTTTGACTGCCTGGGCGTTGTTGCACAAGAATGCGGGCTGACGCAAAAGATGGCGGACGACGTGATTGAAGGCTTTGCACTCGATACCATCGGCTGGCAGCCCCGGCACGAAAAGGATCTTTACCGCTATTGTTTCCATGTTGCGGGTGCCGTGGGCGTGATGATGGCAGTCGTCATGGGGGTGTCACCCGTTGACGAAGAAACACTAGACCGCGCCTGTGATCTTGGCCTTGCCTTCCAGCTTGCCAATATCGCCCGCGACATCGCAGAGGATGGAAGGGCGGGACGCTGCTACATCCCGGACGACTGGCTGGCCCAATTGGACCTCGAACCCGGCGAGCATCTGCGCCCGCACAACCGCAAAAAACTAGCTCTTATTGGCCGCTGGCTGGCCGATGAAGCCGGACAATATGAGGCTTCGGCCCGCGTCGGCGCAGCCCGCCTTCCCTTCCGCGCACGCTGGGCCGTGCTCTCGGCAGCGGGCATTTATGGCGACATCGCCCGCAAGGTACGCATCGCAGGCGAGCATGCTTGGGATGGACGGATTTTCACCTCTCGCGGCGAAAAGTTGCGCTGGGTCGCAAAGGCTTTTGGCGATGCAATTACGAACCAGCCTGCTCCTATTTATCGCGAGGGTTTGTGGACACGGTCAAAGTAATCCGTCGCTCCTGTGAAGACAGGGGCAGTTGCTATGCCAGCAACGAAGCTGCCCGTTCTTGGAGTCGCTCCACTGCCGCCTTATGAATCCCCGGCGCGCAACAGATAAGCCCGAAATCCATCGGTTCGCGCTTGTTATAGCGGATCGGTGCACCCGTCGCACTGGTGACCACAGCCCCCGCTTCCTCGGCAATCAGATGCGCCGCTGCGATATCCCATTCATGCCCCCAGCGTAGCGTCGCAACCAGGTCGGCGCGGTCGCAGGCTACCATCGTCATGCGCATCGCGATGCTGTTAGGTTTGTGCACAATTTCAAGATCGCGATCGACCTTGGGAAGAGCGTCGGTCGGCACGCGCGCGCCGATAAATTCCTCTCTACGACTGGCAAAAAGCCGCTTGCCGTTGCAGGTCGTGCCCTCTCCCTTGTGCGCGACCCAAAGCTGTTTGGTGACGGGCGCATACATTGCTGCAAAGACAGCTTCACTACCTTCAACCAAGGCCACCGACACACACCAGCCGCTCCGTCCGCGAATATAATCGCGCGTGCCATCGATCGGATCGACCAGCCACTGGCGCGACATCGACAGCCGGTCGGGATGATCGACGGTTTCCTCTGACAACCAGCCGATATTGGGGGCCAGTGCGCCGAGCCGCTGCTTGAGCAAGGCATCGACCGCAAGGTCCGTCTCGCTCACCGGATGGCCCTTGCTCTTTTCCCAGACACCGGTGGCGGGAGCAGCCCCTTCACGCCATGCTGCAAGCGCGAAGTCACCCGCCTCGCGGACGGCGTTTATCGCAGCTTCTCGATCAGGCACTCGCCACCATCATCCCGTCGATGCGCAAAGTCGGCACATTGGTCGAGCGGATGAATTCAAGGTCGTTGGCGGGCGTTAGTGCGCGGAACATGTCTTTCAGATTTCCGGCGATGGTGAATTCGCTGACCGGGCCGGTGATTTCTCCCTTTTCGATCAGGAAACCCGCAGCACCACGACTGTAATCACCGGTGACTAAATTTACACCTTGCCCTGACAATTCATGGATATAGACACCATAGTCGATATCCGAAATCAGCTCGGCCACCGATAGCGCCCCGCCTTCGAGGTGCAGATTGGACGGGCTGGTTCCCGGAGCGCCGCTGCCGCCCCGGCTGGCATGGCCGGTGGGCTTTAGGCCCAATTGCCGTGCTGCGGCGCTTTCCATCATCCAGCCGGTCAGCACGCCTTTGTCGATCACAGCAGTGCGTGCCGTTGGCAAGCCTTCGCCGTCAAAAGCCCGGCTGCCAAGGCCGCGCGGACGCAAGGGATCATCGATGACGCTGATCGCGCTATCGAACAGCGCCTCGCCCAATGCGTCGAGCAAGAAGCTGGTCTTGCGCGCAATCATGCTGCCGCCGATCGCGCCCATCAGATGCCCGACCAGTGAACCACCAATGCGCGGGTCGAAGAGGACAGGTAGGGTTCCGCTCTTTACTGCGCCTGGATTGACGCGTCGTACGGCGCGCTCGCCTGCCCGCTTGCCTATGGCCTCAGCGCTGTCGAGATCGACGCGGTGGCGTGCCGAACGCCAGTCATAGTCGCGCTCCTTGGCATCGCCTTCGCCTGCGAGGACGCTGGCCGAAACGCCATAACCCGAGGCATGATTGGCACCGGCAAAGCCATGGCTGGTCGCAAGTGCAAAGATCGAGCGGCCTGCACTGGCGCCAGCCCCCTCGCTATTGGTCACGCCCTTGACGGCGCGCGCGGCATCTTCGCAGGACAGAGCCACCTCACGCAGCGATTGTGGATCGGGGTCCAGACCGTCGTCGCTCTGAACATCTGGGATGGCGCCCTGCAGCAGCATGTCTTGCGGCGCCAGCCCTGCATAGGGATCCTCGGGAGCCTCACGCGCCATATCGAGTGCACGGTTTACCAGCCCCCTCAGTACCTCGGGGTTCATACTTGAGGAGGAAATGGTGGCCGAACGCTGGCCGAGGAAAACGCGCAGGCCAATTTCCTCACCTTCCGACCGCACGACATCTTCCAGCGCGCCCAGACGCACCTGGACTTCGGTCGAAGCATCGCAGTGATAGACGGCATCGGCGGCGTCAGCGCCTGCCTTTTTGGCTTGTTCGACGAGATTTACGGCGCGATCGAGCGCTTCATTGGGTGTCAGCATCCATCCCGCTTAGGCGCGGGCGGGAATAGCGTCAATTGTGGGTTGGGATGCGACTCAGACTAGCTTGAAGAAAAGCATCAGCACCACCGGGATGCCGATGGCACCAATCCACAATTTCGCCTCGTCAAATTTCAATTGGCCTTCCAGTTCGCCAGAGCCATCGGCATCCAGCGATTGCCAGCGGCGTTCGATATTGCGGCAAACAGGAATGACTGCACCAACCAGCGCAACAAGCGCGAGATAGGGCCATATGGCCATACCCTTGGTTTCAAGTTCGGGGGAGACAATGAAGATCAGGAGAAGCGTATAAACCACCAGCGCATAGGCAATGTGGGTACTCATGCGTTTCGCACAGCTAAAACGAGAACGCGAATGCTGCACCGAGTGCGCTTTGGCCATTACATCTCTCCCCTGTAATCTCTCCATTGACGAGATTGTCACCAAAGTGACTTGAAGTCAAAGGGGTTTACCAACCCCGTCAGGGCAGACCTAACAGCTTGTGATTCTGGAGAGAAAGTCGCCATTTCGGGTTTTTCGAAACAAATTCGATGGCGGATTTGCGGTTCGACTCGTTGACGCCCGAATCACCGCTGTCCATCGGCTGGATAAGGAAATTGTCGAAGCTCCAGCTTTCCATTGCCAAGGTGTCACTACCAGGCTGTGGCCAGACCAGCTTGAGCTCATTGCCCTGCCGCTGGAAGACCGCGCTGCCTGCCTTGGGGCTGATGCATATCCAGTCTATGCCGGGATGCACGGGAAGTGTGCCGTTGCTTTCGATTGCGATGGTAAAGCCATGATTGTGCAAGGCATCGACTATTGCGTCGTCTACTTGCAGCATAGGCTCGCCGCCGGTCATCACGACATAGCGGTGTTCGGTTCCCTCACCCCAAAGCCCGGCAACCTTCGCAGCCAAAGCCTCAGCTTCATATCGGCCGCCATTTTCGCCATCCATGCCAATAAAATCAGTATCGCAGAACTGGCAAATCGCAGAGGATCGGTCCTCCTCACGACCTGTCCACAAATTGCATCCGGCAAAGCGCAGGAACACCGCCCGCCGTCCGGCGTGCACCCCCTCACCTTGCAAGGTCAGGAAGATTTCCTTGACCGCGTAGCTCATGCGTAAACCGTGGGGTCTGGCAGGCCCGCATCGATGAAGCCCTTGGCGCGCAGACGGCAGCTGTCACATTTCCCGCAGGCCTTATTGTCGGCCGTCGGATCATAGCAGGTCCAGCTCATCCCCGCATCGAGGCCCAGCCGGTGCGCTTCGCGCGCGATGTCGGCCTTGGTCATGTGCTGCAGCGGGGTATGCACAGTGAAGCGGTCACCCTCTACACCCGCCTTGGTCGCCAGATTTGCCATATCCTCAAAGGCGTGGATGAATTCCGGGCGGCAATCGGGATAGCCCGAATAGTCGAGCGCATTGACCCCTATAAACAGGTCGCGCGCGCCGCGCGCTTCGGCCAAGCCAAGACACAGCGACAGAAATATTGTGTTGCGCGCGGGCACATAGGTCACCGGGATAGCGCTTTCGTCAACACCATCTTTCGGGACGTTGATATCGGCGGTCAACGCCGAACCGCCAAAGCGGCGAAGGTCGAGCGGCAATACGATATGTTCGGCGGCACCCAAATGCGCAGCGATGCGCGCGGCGCTTTCCAGCTCGATCCGGTGGCGCTGGTTATAGTCAACAGTCAGCGCGTGCACCGCATAGCCCGCCTCGCGCGCTAGTCCAGCGACAACCATAGAGTCTAGTCCGCCGGACAACAGGACGACGGCAGATTTGGCTTTGGCGGTCATGGAAAGGTGGCTCTCACGCACAGGAGAGGAAAATGGCGCACCCAGAACGATTCGAACGTCCGACCCCCAGATTCGTAGTCTGGTGCTCTATCCAGCTGAGCTATGGGTGCGTGGAGGCGTGCCAATAGGCGCGCTGTTTGAGGTTCGCAACCCTTATTTGCGCAATGCCGCCTGCGCCGCTGCCAACCGTGCAATCGGCACGCGGTAGGGAGAGGCAGAGACATAATCCAGCCCCACTGCTTCGCAGAACTCAATCGATGCCGGATCGCCACCATGTTCGCCGCAAATGCCGAGTTTGATGTCGGGACGCGTCGTGCGGCCCTTGGTCGCAGCGATTTCGATCAGCTGGCCGACACCTTCGACATCCAGACTGACAAAGGGATCGCGCGCATAGATGCCCTTGTCGACATAATGCGTCAGAAATCGTGCAGCATCATCTCTCGAAACGCCCAAAGTTGTCTGGGTCAAGTCATTGGTTCCGAACGAGAAAAATGCGCCAACCTCGGCAATTTCATCGGCCATCAGCGCCGCACGCGGCAGCTCGATCATCGTGCCGACCAGATATTCGATCCGCTTGCCCTGCTCGGCAAAGACCGCTTCGGCGGCCTTGTCGACCACTTCCTTCATCAGCTCAAGCTCGCGGCGGGTGCCAACAAGCGGTATCATGATTTCAGGGACGGGTGCAGTCGATAAGGCGCAGGCCGCCTCAAAGATCGCCCGCGCCTGCATCTCGTAGATTTCTGGGTATGTGACGCCCAACCGGCAGCCGCGATGGCCGAGCATCGGGTTGAATTCGTGCAGTTCGTTCGCGCGCTGCTTGAGTTTCGATGCCTACGCCTGCGGCTTCGGCAACCTCGGCAAATTCCTCGTCGCGGTGCGGCAGGAATTCGTGCAGCGGCGGGTCGAGCAGGCGGATGGTTACGGGAAGCCCCGCCATCACCTCGAAGATCGCGGCAAAATCCTTGCGCTGTTCGGGCAGCAGCCGGTCGAGTGCGACACGGCGGCCCTTTTCATCATCGGCAAGGATCATCTGGCGCACCGCCGTAATCCGGGCAGCGTCAAAGAACATATGTTCGGTGCGGCAGAGCCCGATGCCTTCTACGCCGAAATCGCGCGCGGTCTGGGCGTCGTGCGGGGTTTCGGCATTGGCGCGCACCTTCATCCGGCGCGCGGCATCAGCCCACACCATCAACGTGCCGAAATCGCCTACCAACTCAGGCTGCAAGGTCGGGACAGCACCCGCCATCACTTCGCCGGTCGCGCCGTCGATCGTGATGATATCGCCTTCTTTCAGTTCGCGCCCTGAGACACGCAGCACCTTGGCAGCGTTGTCGATTGCCAAGCTGCCCGCACCGGAAACGCAAGGGCGGCCCATGCCGCGGGCAACCACGGCGGCGTGTGACGTCATGCCGCCACGTGCGGTCAAAATGCCCTTGGCGGCGTGCATGCCGTGGATGTCTTCCGGGCTGGTTTCAACGCGAACGAGGATCACGCTTTCACCCATATCGTTGCGGCGTTCGGCAGTATCGGCGTCGAACACAATCTGGCCAGAGGCCGCGCCCGGTGAGGCGGGCAACCCCTTGGTGAGCACATCACGCGGCGCATCGGGATCGAGCGTCGGGTGCAGCAACTGGTCGAGCGCCATCGGGTCGACGCGCAACACCGCCTCTTCCTTGGTGATCAGCCCCTCCGCCGCCATATCGACCGCAATTTTGAGCGCGGCCTTGGCGGTGCGCTTGCCCGAACGGGTCTGCAGCATCCACAGCTTGCCACGTTCGACGGTGAATTCGATATCCTGCATGTCGCGGTAATGGTTTTCCAGCGTGCGGAACACGGCGGCCAGCTCGGCATAAGCTCGGGCATCGCCTCTTCCATCGACAGCGGCTTGGCCCCCACCGCATCTCGCGCGGCCTTGGTCAAATATTGCGGGGTGCGGATGCCGGCGACGACATCCTCACCCTGTGCGTTGATCAGATATTCGCCATAATAGGCGTTCTCACCGGTCGCGGGGTCTCGGGTAAAGGCCACACCCGTTGCCGAGGTATCGCCCATATTGCCGAACACCATCGCCTGCACATTGACGGCCGTGCCCCAGTCACCGGGGATGCTGTTCAGGCGGCGATAGACCTTGGCCCGATCCGATTCCCAGCTGGAAAACACAGCACCCACCGCGCCCCACAATTGCTCGTTCACATCCTGCGGGAAAGGCTTGCCCCATTCGGCCTCGACCAGTTGCTTATATTCGGCAACCAGCTCGATCAGGTCGTTCGCCTGCAATTCGGTATCGAGGAAATAGCCCCGATCTTCCTTGGCGATTTCCAGCGCATCCTCAAAGGCGTGGTGGTTCAGGCCCAGCACGACATCGGCGTACATCTGGATGAAGCGGCGATAGCTGTCCCACGCGAAGCGGGCGTCGCCCGATGAAGCGGAGAGGCCTTCGACAGTCCTGTCGTTAAGCCCAAGATTCAGAACGGTATCCATCATCCCCGGCATCGATACACGCGCACCCGAGCGGACCGAAACGAGCAGCGGATTGGCCGGATCGCCAAAGCTTTTGCCGGTGACGCCCTCAATATGCGCGATACCCTGCGCAACCTGATCGGTCAGGCCAGCAGGGAAGGCTTCGCCATTAGCGTAGTAAGCGGTGCAGACCTCGGTTGTGATCGTAAAGCCGGGGGGCACGGGCAGGCCAATCGCCGCCATCCCGTCAAGGTTCGCGCCCTTGCCGCCGAGCAAATTCTTGTTGCCCGCACCTTTATCATCAACGCCGCCGCCGAAGCGGTACACATATTGGGTCATGCACTTTCCTTTATGTCTATTTCGCATTCCCCGGGGAGAATTGGTCAGCCTTCTATTCGGGAGAAATCCGCCACGCGGTGCACCGCGTCACGGAACCTTGCCAGCAATCCCAGCCTGAACGCCCGTTTTGCCGGGTCTGGATCATTCACCATCACGCCATCGAAAAAGGCATCTATCGGTGCGCGCAGCGAGGCGAGTGCCGCCATGGCATCTTCAAACTTTTCGGCCTCGATGGCCGCCGCAGCCTTGGGTTCGGCGCTGTCGAGGGCCAAAAGCAAGCCCCGCTCTGCATCTCCCAATTCGTCATGCTGAACTTGTTTCAGCATCCATTTATCAGCCTCACCCGAAGGGTCGTTAGGCGAGATGGACCCTGAAACAAGTTCAGGGTGACGGTTGTTTTTATCGTTGGGGTCAGCCTTCAAAATATTCGCCGCCCGCTTATACCCGGCAAGCAAATTCGCACCCTCATCGGTGCCGACAAAGCCCTGCAAAGCCCTCACCCGAGCGAGCAGACGGACGAGATCGTCTTCCCCACCCAGCGCAAACACCGCATCGATCAGGTCATGCCGGACACCCGCCTCGCGCTGCTGGACTTTGAGGCGGTCGGCGAAGAAGTCGAGGAGGTCCCAGAGTTGAGCTGTCAGAAATATCTCGCCGAAGCCCATCCGTGTTGTTTTTGCTAATGCAAGACCGATGGCACCACCGGAAGTTACAATGCCTGCTTCACGAGCGGCCTGCTCCGCTTGCCTAGATGCTTCCAACTGTCTCTGCCGAAACTGATCGACGTAAAGGCCTTCCGTAGAGTTAAATACGGTCAGCAGCGGGACTCGTATGTTGCCAGTTTCGAAGGTTGCGAGAACCGCTAAAGTAGCCCGTCGAAGCGCAAATGGATCCTTAGAGCCGGTAGGCGGCATACCCTCGGCAAAAAAACCAACAAGCGTATCCAGCTTATCCGCCAAACTCACCGCCACCGTCACAGGAGCCGTCGGCACATCATCACCCTGTCCGACCGGCTTGTAATGATCGCGCACCGCGTCGGCGACCACATCTGCCTCGCCCTGCGCGCGGGCGTAATAACCGCCCATGATGCCTTGCAGTTCGGGAAATTCGCCGACCATGCCGGTAACCAGATCGGCCTTGCACAAGCGAGCTGCGCGTTCGGCCATCGATGCGAAATAGGCTTTATCTCCAGCCCATTGTGCATCGTCCAACCGATTGACGATCCCCTCTTCAACCAACCAGCGTGCCAGCTTCGCCACGCGCTCGACCTTGTCGGCAACGGTGCCCAGCTTCTCGTGGAAGGTGATCTGCGACAGCTTCTTCGCTTGCTCATCGAGCGGGATCTTCAGGTCCTGCTCCCAGAAGAACTTCGCATCGCTCAATCGCGCCGCCAGAACCTTCTCATTGCCCGCAGCAATCGCAGCGCCACCATCGTTCGCGACAATATTGGCGGTGCAGACAAAGGCGTTGGCGAGTTTGCCAGCCTTATCATGACAGACGAAATATTTCTGGTTCACCCGCGCGGTCAGCTGGATGACTTCCTCCGGCACTTCCAAAAACGCCGGATCGAAACGACCGAGCATCGGCACCGGCCATTCGGTGAGGCCGCTATTCTCGTTGACCAGCCCTTCGTCGGGGACGAGCACCAGCCCGGCATCGGTGGCGGCCTTTTCGGCGCCTGCACGGATGATAGACCGCCGTTCCTCCTGATCGACGATAACATGCGCGGCGCGCAGCTTCATCGCATAGTCGCCCGCATTGCCGATTGTGACTTCGCCCGAGTGGTGGAAGCGGTGGCCCTTGGTCGCCGAGCCGCTGACGATGCCGTCAATTTCGCAAGCGACCACATCATCGCCCAGCAGCGCGACGATACCTTGCAACGGGCGCACCCAGCGCAAGCTTTCGGTCGAAATCGATGCCGCGCCCCAGCGTTGCGATTTGGGCCAGGGGAAGGCGCGGATGATCG
Organism: Sphingomonadales bacterium; assembly: GCA_016707885.1. Lineage (GTDB taxonomy): Bacteria > Pseudomonadota > Alphaproteobacteria > Sphingomonadales > Sphingomonadaceae > Sphingorhabdus_B. Next base: position 126,287 of record JADJGU010000003.1, on the reverse strand, counting down.
CGGGGATCGCCTCGGCCAGCACATCGGCAGTCTTGCGCCCCGGTTTTTCGACCACGGCAAAGAAAATGCCGTCGCGCTCGACCAGCTGATCCTGCGTCAGGCCAACCTTGCGCAGGAAGCCCTCCATCGCCTGCGGCGGCGCGCCGACTTTGGGGCCCTTGGTCTCTTCAGACACTGCCTCCGTTTCGAGCGGCAATCCCTTGGCAATCAGTGCCAGACGGCGCGGGGTGGCATAGGTGATGATATCAGCGGCCTTGAGGCCAGCCTTGTCGAGTTCGGCGCTGAACAGCCGCGCCAGATCCTCGCGCGCCTTATCCTGCATGCGCGCCGGGATTTCTTCAGAGCGCAGTTCAAGAAGGAAGTCGGTCATTCCGCCCACCCATTCTTGTGCATCCACGCCTCGCATGAACCCTTCGCCAGATCGCGCACGCGGCCGATATAACTGGCGCGTTCCTGCACGCTGATTACGCCGCGCGCTTGGAGGAGGTTGAACAGGTGGCTTGCCTCGATCGCCTGGTCATAAGCGGCAAGTGGAACGCCCGCTTCAATGCAGCGCCTGCACTCTGCCTCGGCATTTTTGAAACCCTGGAACAGTTGGTCAGTGTCAGCAACCTCGAAATTATAGGTCGAAAATTCGACCTCATTCTTGTGGAAGACATCGCCATAAGTCACGCCTGCATTGTTGAAGGCGAGATCGTAGACGCTGTCTTTGCCTTGAATATACATGGCGAGCCGTTCGAGCCCGTAGGTCAATTCGCCAGCCACCGGCTTGCAATCGAACCCGCCCATTTGCTGGAAATAGGTGAACTGCGTGACTTCCATCCCGTCGCACCAGACTTCCCAGCCAAGGCCCCACGCGCCGAGCGTGGGCGATTCCCAGTCATCCTCGACAAAGCGGATATCGTGCTTCAGTGGATCTATGCCGATCGCATCCAAGGAGCCCAGATACAGTTCCTGCAGGTTCGCCGGGCTCGGCTTCATGATCACCTGATATTGGTAATAATGCTGCAACCGGTTCGGGTTTTCACCATAGCGGCCGTCGGTCGGGCGGCGGCTGGGCTGCACATAAGCGGCATTCCACGGATTGGGGCCAAGCGCGCGCAGCGTGGTCGCCGGGTGGAAGGTGCCCGCGCCCATGCGCATGTCATAGGGTTGCAGGATGACACAGCCCTGTTTGCCCCAATAATCATGGAGCGTCAGGATAAGGTCCTGGAAGGTTAGGGGTCCGGATTCAGACATGGTTCGCCCTTGGCGGATGGACGCCCCTAAATCAAGCATCTGTGCCGCAGCGCAGCAAATGGCCTGCGCAAAGCCCGAGAATTCCTGTCTTTGTCAGGTGTTCATGGCAATATGTAAGGGGTTATTGACATTGTCAGCGAATCAGTACATATAGTCAGGGTAAGCTGACACAAGGACAATAAAAGCTGACATGCAGAACCGATTGAGAGTGTTGCGCGCAGAGCGCCAATGGAGCCAGGCGGAGCTTGGTGAAAGGCTCGATGTATCGCGGCAGGCGGTGAACGCGATCGAGACGAGGAAATATGATCCCTCGCTCCCGCTCGCCTTCAAGATCGCCCGGCTGTTCGGCATGTCGATAGAGGAGATTTTTAACGATGGTTTCGATGGAGATACAAATGGCTGATTTGCCTGAATTGGAAACCCCAGAAGCGGAAGGCAATATCGGCCGGTCGCTGGCATGGATAACGGTTGCGGCGATCGGTATGATTTTCACCGCAGGTGCAATTGTCGGTGTGATCGCTGCAGCTACCGAAGACGGCCAAGCGCTTTCTTTGAAAGCGTTCGCGATCATCGGTGCACTCGTCGCAATCATCGGCGCGCTGATCTACGCACAATGGAATCTTGCACGCCGCATTCGCATCGGCGGCGGCCCGATGACAACCCGCGAAAAACTCAATCGCAACATCATGGTCGGCTGCGGCCTGTTGGGTGCGGTGATTGGCGCCACCTTGGTGGCAACCGATGGATCGATACCATCTGATCCGCAAACCATGTTTTCCGATAGCCCGTTACCGCTGGCACTAGCAGTATTGCTGGCGGTTTTCTGGGGTGTCATCATGCCAGTCATCGCCTGGTTCTGGCACACCCGCGCCATCGATGAACAGGAAGCCAATGCCTATCGCGACGGCGGCTATTATGCAGCCTATGGCTATCTGATGGGTGCCCCCACCTGGTGGTTCCTGTGGCGCGGCGGCTTGCTGCCCGAGCCCAATGGCACGCTGATATTCTGCCTTTTTGCAATCATCTGGACCGCAGTCTGGTTCTGGAAAAAATACCGCTGAACCGGGCCCAAAGCCTCTCCCACGCTATTCAACCAAAGGATAATAGAAATGAAATCGCTTCTCCTGAACAGCGCCCTGCTGGCCATCGCCCTTTCGCTTTCAGCGATCGGTGGGCCGACCGCCTCGCCTGCCCTGGCCGCCGAAACGCCACCTGCCACTCCCGCCGCGGTTGAAACAATCGACGTCGACCCGGCGCTGTGGGTGGTCAAGGACGCTGACACCACCATCTATATGTTCGGAACCGTCCACATTCTGAAACCCGGCATGGGCTGGTTCGACGAAGCGGTGAAGGACGCGTTCGACAAGTCGGACCGCCTCGTCCTCGAAATGGTTGAACCCGGAGCCGGAGAGGCGCAGCAATTGTTCGCCAAATACGGCCTCGATAAAAGCGGGAAACCGCTCACATCCAAAATGACCGGGGAGGAAAAGGCAATTTACACCAAGGCGATGGAAAAGGTCGGCTTGCCTGCCGCAGCCTTTGAACCCTTCGATCCTTGGGCAGCAGCTGTCACCATGCAAGTCATGGGCCTGCAAAAAGGTGGATATGACACCAATAGCGGCGTCGAAACTCAACTGACGGCAGCAGCCAAAGCCTCGAAAAAGCCCATCTCCGGCGTCGAAACGATGGAATCGCAGCTCGCCATTTTTGATACTTTGTCGCAGGAAACGCAGGTAAAATTCCTGATAGAAGCTGCCAAGGTCGTCGACGACATGACGACTAGCATGGATGCGATGGTCGCCTTGTGGGCCAAACCTGACCCGGACGGTCTGGCCAAAGTGATGAACGACGGGCTGACCGATCCGAAGCTTTACGCCGCGCTACTGACCAATCGCAACGCCAACTGGGCAGCGTGGATCAACAAACAGATGGAGAAACCCGGCACCACTTTCATGGCGGTCGGCGCGGGCCACCTATCGGGTACAACCAGTGTGCCGCAATTGCTGAAAGCTTATGGCATCACAACCGAACGCGTGGCCTATTGAGGCAGAGCATTCGGTTGAAATTCGGGCGGAGTCGCAAGCTCCGTCCCGCGATTTTCAGATGCGTTAGTACGCCTCAAGACTTGGTGATAGCTCCGCTTCCATGCTAGGCTGACGCAAACTTGGAGGAATTCGAACATGACCGGCAAGTCTACTCTTGGAGCCGCTATGGGCCTTGCATTGGTATCCACACCACTGGCAGCACATAGTGTCGAGACAGCCAGAGGGAATTGGGCTGATATTCCACTACTCGCGCGGCACCACACAGTGCGCCTCAACCAGCAAGCAATGGCTGGCGTCGACGCTGCAGTGGCCGAAGGCAAATGCAGCACCATCAGCCAAGGCAAGCGGATCAATCTCGACATGGATTTCCTGGTCGAATTCGCCCCCGACAACAGTATCAAACGCGTTATTGTCGAAGAGATTGGCTGCCCCGAGGTCGAACAGATTGCGGCTACCGCCACATCGCAGGCGGCATCCAAAGGCTGGCTGAAACCGACTGGCGAAAATGAAACCGGCTGGTATCGCGGATCGATAACCTACCAGCTTCGTTAATCCGCCGACTCTAACGCTTGCATTTGCGCGGCTTTCCGCCTAATGGCGCGCGCTTGCCGTGATGGTCATCCCTGGAGGCGTGACGGCAAGAACTGAATTTATTTGGAGATATATTATGAGCGATCAGCTGACTCTGTCGGCCGAGCCGCGCGAACGGGCTGGCAAGGGAGCCTCCCGTGCATTGCGTCGCGAAGGCCGAGTACCTGCCGTTATCTACGGCGACAACAAGGCACCGGAATCCATCCATGTCGAGGAAAAAGCCCTCGTCAAAGCACTGATGACCGGCCATTTCAGCAACTCGATTGTTGAAGTCACCGTCAACGGTAAAACCGAACGCACCTTGCCCAAGGATGTGGCATTCCATCCGGTCAGCGACCGCCCGATCCATGTCGACTTCATGCGCCTTTCAAAGGACGCAACGGTTCATGTTGAAGTCCCCGTCGTCTTCGCCAACGAAGAAGCCTCGCCGGGCCTGAAGCGCGGTGGCGTGCTCAACATCGTTCGTCACGAACTCGAACTGATCTGCGACGCCAACCTGATCCCCGACGAAATCGTCATCGATGTGACCGGTTTCGACGTCGGCGATTCGATCCACATCAGCCACGTCACGCTGCCCGCTGGTTCGAAGAGCGCGATCACCGATCGCGACTTCACCATCGCGACCGTCGTTGCACCTTCGGGCATGAAGTCCGCTGAAGGCGACACGACCAAGTCTGAAGGCGAAGCTTGATAGCTTGAAATATCGCGCTGCCCCTGCGAATGCAGGCAGCGCGACTGGTTCGCACTCGAACGGGTGTTGAACCGCCAGTTGCCCCCCGCTTCGGCGGGGGTTTCCTGTTTTTGGGACGGTATTATGCAAATCTGGGCAGGCCTTGGCAATCCGGGACCGCAATATGCGATGCACCGGCACAATGTCGGCTTCATGGCCGCCGATGCGCTTGCCGACCGCTATGATGCGCCCGCACCCGCCAAGAAATTCCAGGGATGGGTACAGGAAGTTCGCATCGGCGGCGACAAAATCATCCTTCTCAAACCCGCGACCTTCATGAACGAAAGCGGTCGCAGCATCCGTGCCGCAATGGATTTCTACAAACTGACGCCTGAAGACGTCACCGTCTTTTACGACGAACTCGACCTCGCGCCCTTCAAGATCAAGGTAAAGCGCGGCGGGGGTGCAGCCGGGCATAATGGCATTCGCTCGACCATAGACCATATTGGCGCCGATTTCCGTCGCATCCGGCTAGGCATAGGCCATCCCGGACACAAGGACCGGGTGACTGGATATGTACTAGGTTCATTTTCCAAGAATGAAATCGATCCGCTTGCGGATATGCTGGGTGCGATTGCTGCAGAAGCAGGTTGGCTGGCGAAGGGCGACGATGTGCGTTTCATGAATGAAGTTGCGCTGCGCCTGAACGAGGATTGAGTTTGAAATGAGTGTAGCACCTTATCTGTCAGTGACCGACGAGGCCGGTCGCGCCTTTTTCATGCGCAACATCCAAGGGCCGATTGTGATGCTGAATCTGCTGCGTTTTCGGAACGTAGCCGATTATAGCGCCTCGCCCGAACTTACGCCCGAAGCGCCCATTAGTGGCGAGCAGGCCTTCCAGCGATATATCGACCATACATTGCCCTTTCTCGCTGCCAGCGGTGGCGCAATCCGTTTTCTTGGCAAGGGTGGCAACTGGCTGATCGGTCCCGAAGCCGAAACTTGGGACATGGTAATGCTGATCGAACAGGAGAGCGTCGCCTCTTTCATCGGTTGGAACAGCCATGAGGATTATCTGAAGGGCATTGGCCACCGCACAGCGGCCTTGCTCGATTCCCGACTGCTTCCGCTGGTTGAGACGACTGGGGCTTTCAAGCAGGGCTAAACCATGCAGCGTGTGCTGATCGTTGGGCCTTGCGGGGCAGGAAAATCGACGCTTGCTGCAAAGCTTGGGCCGATATTGGGCCTGCCCGTCTATCATATGGATCAGCTCAACTGGAAACCCGGCTGGGTTGAAAGTAGCAAGGGCGAAATCCTTGAAAAGCTGGCTCAAATTACCGCGAGCGACCGCTGGCTGATCGACGGCACCTATGGCGGTACCTTGGCCGAACGATTGGAGCGCGCAGATACCGTTCTGTATCTCGACTATCCGATCCGCCTGTGTGTGGCGCGGCTGCTCAAGAGGATATGGACCTATAACGGGCGAACCCGCCCGGACATGACCGAGGGCTGCCCGGAACGATTTGATTTCGCTTTTCTCGTATACCTTCTGCAATGGAATAGTGGGCCCAAATTGCGCACCGAGGCGCGGCTCAAAGGGCATGAAGACAAGATCATCCGGTTTCACGACCCGATACAGTTGAAACGCTGGCTGGACTCGCAATCGGCGTAAAGCCAGTTATCTTGGCGAATGAAGGAGAGCCTGGATGACCGAGATTGAACGCCGCACTGTAATCAAAACAGCATTGGCCGCAGGAGCCGCTGCAGCGATTCCCTCCGCCGCATCAGCCGCTGACAAACCGCTCGCGGGCAAATCGGTACTGATCACCGGTGCTTCTTCTGGCTTTGGTTATCTAGGCGCCCTGCATTACGCCCGCCTTGGCGCAAAGGTAATCGCCTCGATGCGCGGGTTACCGCGCAAGGAAGCTAATGAACTCAAGGCCGAGGCCGCAAAGGAAAAGCTCGACATCCATATCATCGAAATCGACGTCACCTCTGACGAACAGGTCGCAAAGGGCGTTGCCGAAGCGGAGAAGATTGCGGGCGGCCCGATCGATATTCTCGTGAACAATGCAGGTGTCGGCTATGCCGGGCCGATCGAGCTTCAGGATATGGAAGCGACGAAGCTGATCTTCGATACCAATGTCTATGGCCCGCACCGCATGGCGCGCGCGGTGCTGCCCGGCATGCGCAAGGCGAAGCGCGGGCTGATCTTCAACATTTCCTCGCAACTCGGCCGCGTGATTGTGCCATCTGCCGGTCATTATTCCCCCACCAAGTTCGCGCTGGAGGCGATGAGCGAGGCGATGGCCTATGAGCTGGTGCCGCACAATGTCGAGGTCTGCGTTATCCAGCCGGGCGGCTATCCGACCAAGGTTTGGGTGAACCGCAACGCGCTGGCCAAGGAGCTGAAGGACCGGCTGACGGCAGAGGAAGCTGCCGCTTATCCCGCGCTCGTGCAACGCATGGGTTTGGAGGATGGATCTGGCCGCAGTGCCGACCCGATGGACGTCCCCCGCGCGATTGCCGAAATCGCTGCCATGCCCGCCGGTACCCGCCCGCTGCGCCGCGCGGTCCATCCCGGCAGCAAACCGCAGGAGGCGATCAACAAGGTGTCGGCTGAGACGCAGGTCGCTTGGCTCGGCGGCTCGCCATTCGGGCCTTGGGTGAAGGCCGTGCACGACTGAGGCTGGCCTTTCCGGCCTACTCCCGCTAGGGAGCCCGCAATTCATTCCCAACGAGGATATTATGGGTTTCAAATGCGGTATTGTCGGGCTGCCCAATGTGGGCAAGTCCACCCTGTTCAACGCGCTGACCGAGACGCAGGCGGCGCAGGCGGCGAACTATCCCTTTTGCACGATCGAGCCCAATGTCGGCGCAGTCGCGGTTCCCGATCCGCGCCTGCATGTGATCGCGAAAATTGGCGGCAGCCAGAAGATTATCGAGACGCAGTTGAGCTTCGTCGACATTGCGGGCCTTGTGCGCGGCGCGTCCAAGGGCGAAGGTCTGGGCAACCAGTTCCTCGCCAATATTCGCGAGGTCGATGCCATTGTCCATGTGCTGCGCTGTTTCGAGAATGACGATATCCAGCATGTCGACAACAGGATCGATCCGATTTCAGACGCGGAAACCGTCGAGACCGAATTGATGCTTTCCGACCTCGAAAGCCTCGAAAAGCGCGTTCCAGCCTTCCAGAAAAAGGCGACCGGTGGTGACAAGGAAGCGAAAGTTGCCGCAGCCGTGCTTGGCCGCGCGCTCGACCTGCTGCGCGATGGCAAGCCAGCACGACTGTTGACGCCCAATGATCCGGAAGAGGCGCGTATCTTCCAACAGGCGCAACTGCTGACCTCCAAACCGGTGCTCTATGTCTGCAATGTCGAGGAAGCATCGGCAGCAGAGGGCAACGCCCTGTCTGCCAAGGTGTTCGAAAAGGCCAAGGCCGAAGGCGCCGAGGCAGTGGTTGTTTCCGCCGCAATCGAGGCCGAAATCTCGACCATGCCCGCTGAAGACCGCGAAGTGTTCCTTTCCGACCTCGGGCTGCACGAAACCGGTTTGGCGCGCGTTATCCGCGCAGGTTATGAGCTACTCCACCTGATCACTTTCTTCACGGTCGGCCCCAAAGAGGCTCGCGCATGGACGGTGTTCAAAGGTGCCAAGGCCCCGCAGGCCGCGGGCGTGATCCACAGCGATTTCGAGAAAGGCTTCATCCGCGCTGAAACCATGGCCTATGACGATTATGTCCAGTTCAATGGCGAGGCCGGGGCCAAGGAAGCGGGCAAGTGGCGTTCGGAAGGCAAGGAATATGAAGTGAAAGACGGCGACATCATGCTGTTCCGCTTCAACGTTTGATTTCGCTCAAGGACATGACCTTCTTCACGCAGCAATGAACCCCTTACCGTAGCCCTGAGCCTGTCGAAGGGCGCTTCAAAGTTTACGCTTTGCTGAAAGGCGTGGTTGACCTTCGGTCGCCTTTGGCCCGACAGGCTCAGCACTACGGTTTGAGTTTTAGCGCAATTGGAATAAAATGAGCGAAGCCGATCCCCAATCCAAACCACAACTCCCGTTTGACCGCATAGGCGGGCGCGAACCCATCGCGCGCATGGTGAACCGCTTTTACGACCTGATGGAAAGCGAGCCCGATTTCGCCGAACTGCGCGCGATGCACGCAGACGATCTTTCGCCGATGCGCGAATCGCTTACCGATTTCCTGATGGCCTGGATGGGCGGGCCACGCGACTGGTTCGAAAAGCGCCCCGGTGCTTGCATCATGTCTGCCCACCGCGCGCTCGATGGCATGAATTTTGCGGTCGCGACCCAATGGGTGTTGGCTATGCAGCAGGCGGCGAAGGAAACCATCCCGCACGATCCCGATTTTGTGGATTCGATGGTTTCGGCTTTTGCCAGCAGGTCGAAGGGCATGGCGGCCAATGCCGGGAAGAGTGACAACCACTGACACAGTGGGTATGGGACAACCCATGTTCCGCAACCTGCTCGCCCTTTTGTTCTTGTTCGCATTGGCGCTCCCCGCTCTCGCGGTACCTGCACCGCTGGCGGACCGTGCGGTGGCGATGGCCGAAGACTGTCACGGTATGCCGATACAGCAGGACGACAAGGCACCGGCGGGTGAACATGCCGTGCAACATGGCTGCATCGGTTGTATTGCACCTTATACGCCAGCTATTTTGCATGTGCGGGCAGTTGCTCTGGTTGCACCGCCACTGCCAGGGCTGACAGCCACATTGTCCGGCTTCGCTCCAAAACCGCATGACCCGCCTCCGCGAAACGAAATGTGATCTTTCACATTTCAACCAATTTTCACGGGATAACCAAAATGAAGATATATTTTTCCGGCGCGAGTGCGCTGGCGCTCATCCTGTCTGCGCAAACCGCGCAGGCACAGGAGCATGACCATTCAACGATGGCGCATGGCAATAAGGACCCAGAGTCGCCAAACCAACACCATAGCTTTTCGGCACCACTAACGCGGATGGGCGGCAAGAACTGTGAAGTATTAGCCTTTGAAGAGCCGGTTGCAGACGACGATCTCGCATTTGTTAATACGTACAAATGCTACTCCGCCGAAGGCTCTGGCACATCACGCCTTCCAGCCGCTGAAGGCGGTAGCCACTCCGGCCTCCACATCGACGCAGGCGACAACTGGATGGTCATGGCACACGGCTATGCCTGGGGCGTCTATACCGACCAGAGCGGTCCGCGCGGCGATGACAAGGTCTATGTCCAGTCGATGGCCATGCTCAGTGCAGAGAAGGAAACCCGCTGGGGCAAGGTGCAGTTGAAATCGATGCTCAGCCTTGAACCACTGATGAAAAATCGCGGCTATCCGAACCTGTTTGCCACTGGCGAAACGGCGGGTGGCGCGGCATTGGTTGACCGCCAACATCCGCACGACCTGTTCATGGAACTGGCGGCGCGTGTGGACGTCAATATCGGCACGGACAGCAGCGTCTTCCTCTATGGCGGCCCGGTGGGTGAGCCCGCGCTCGGCCCGAGCGCCTTCATGCACCGTGGCTCCGCCCGCTACAATCCGGAGGCACCGATCACGCACCACTGGTTTGACAGCGGCCATATTACTTATGGCGTGGCGACTGCCGGTTTTGCCTCGCGCAAGTTCCAGATCGAGGGATCGATCTTCACCGGTCAGGAACCCGATGAGGATCGCTGGGACATCGAAAAGCCCCGTTTCGACAGCTGGTCGGTGCGGGCAACGTGGAACCCGTCCCCGAACTGGGCGGTGCAAGCCTCGACCGGACGTTTGAAGGAACCGGAATCGCTGCATCCCGGCGAAAATGAGCAGCGCACCACGGCCTCGGTCCACTATGCCAATGGCTCAGGCTTGTCTGCAATGCTCGCTTTCAGCGCGAAGGACCGCAAGCCAGGCGAAACGCTCACCGCGTGGATCGCCGAAGCCAATTGGAACATTGACGAACATCATACGATTTTCGGTCGCTTCGAAAATGTGAAGAATGACGAGCTATTCCCGGATCATGACGATCCACTGCACGACATGCCATTCCGCGTGAGCAAGTTCCAGGCGGGCTATGCCTATCGCTTGCCGCTGGGTGAGCAGTTCAATCTGGCACTAGGCGGGACGGTTTCGGCTTTTGCCAAGCCCGATGCGCTCGATATGGCCTATGGCAAGAATCCGATGGGTTATACGCTGTTCGCCAGGCTGTCTTTGGGCCTCTAATCAGCCGCCAAATTCCGGTAGATCGCGACCGAGAGGGAAACCATCAAAGTCGCGATCACCGCACCTAATGCGGCATCGACACCGGTTTCGATGAAGGGTACGCCTTCGGCACCGGCGAGCAGGCGACAAGCCAAGCCGACCATCAGCCCAACAATCATTGCGGTCAGGCTAGCCACCAACGCAACCACCAGTGTCAGGAAAAAGATCGACCATCCATTGCCGCGGGTCAAATCCCAAGCGCGGGCAATGGTGCCGGAAAAGCCGCGTTCGGTTTCGGCAACGGCCACCGCGCCCAAAGGCGTGAGACGACCGGCAAAATACATGCCCGGCAGGATCAGCGCCAGAAATCCGGCAAGCGTGATCAACCCGCCCGCAAGCTGGACAATGAAGTAAAAGGGCAACAACGCCAAAGCCTTGCCCAGCGCCGAACCGATAGTGGCCAAATCCCGTCGCGTCAGCAGCACATAAATCGCAACCGCACCGAAAAAGCTGAGCAGACCTGTGGGCAGCAATGTCAGCCAATTTTCGGCATAATAGACCTGAAACGCGGCGAGTATTTCTGCGGGTGTCGAGGCATCGACCAGATCGGGTTGCCCTGCAAACAGGCGCGACACCCAGTCCGGCACGAACAGGAACAGCCCCGAAATCGCCCCTACGCCTTCGCGATGGGCGTTGAGTTGCGCCTGTGTGTCTTTCCAGACGCTGGAATAATCGAGTTTACGGTTCATGGAGCCTCCGGTTGTTTCCAACGGGTAGAGGCAAGCCACAGGGCTGGCAAGCCGCGCTGTGAAACGCTAAGGCCGCAAAATGAAAGCCATAGGCGATATCAACTGGGACGTTTCGGAAGGACATGTGCCCTATCCGGAGGCGCTTGCCCGGATGGAAGCACGACAAGCCGCTATCCATGAAGGAAGCGCGCGCGAACTGGTCTGGCTGCTCGAACATCCGCCGCTCTACACCGGCGGCACCAGTGCCGACCCGGCCGAGCTGCTTAGCCAGCAATTCCCGGTTTACGATACCGGGCGCGGTGGGCGCTACACCTATCATGGGCCGGGACAACGGGTCGGCTATGTGATGATCGATCTTGCCAAGCGCTGCAAGGACGTGCGCTGCTACGTCCATTCGATCGAAGGCTGGGTGATCGATGCGCTCGCCCGTTTTGGGGTAGAGGCACGGCGCGCCGAAGGGCGTATCGGTATCTGGTGCGATACAAAATCAGGGCAGGAAGCGAAAATCGGCGCGATCGGGGTGCGCGTGCGCCGCTGGGTCACGGCGCATGGCTTTGCCGTCAATGTCGCGCCCGACCTTTCCCATTTTGGCGGCATCGTGCCGTGCGGTATCGCCGAATATCCGGTCACCAGCCTAGCCGATCTTGGCATCACCGCCAGCCTTGCGGATTTCGACGCCGCATTGGAGGCCACATTACCCGAATTTCTGAACGCGCTTGCAAAAGCCGGTGGCTCTTGCGACCTAGCGGTCAAAGCTGAAACAAATTGAGAGGATAACATGCGTCGCGCCCTGATTTTACTAACAATTGCCCTTCCCGCGCTTTCGGCCTGTGGCGGCAATGATGCCGACAGCAAGGTTACCGAAACCCGTATGGACGATATCGACAGCGTCGAAGGCACGATCAGCGACGAGATGATCCCAACCGACGAAGTCACCGAAGAGGCGCCTGTTGAGGCAAGTGCAACACCGGCAGCGGCAAAGCCGAAAGCGGATGGCAAGGCCGACGCAGACAAACCCGCAGCACCGCCGACGACCGAACAAGCACCCAAGCCAGGCGAGTAAACCAAAAGATGGCATCACTACTCGCCGAACCCTTGACGCTGCCCTGCGGCGCAACACTGCCCAACCGTATCTCCAAGGCCGCGATGACCGAAGGGCTCGCAGATATCTATGGCCGCGCGACCGGCGAACTTGACCGGCTCTATCTGGCATGGAGCGAGGGTGGCTCGGGGATGCTGCTGTCGGGCAATATCCATATCGATGCCGACCATCTTGAGCGGCCCGGCAATGTCATTATCGACCGCGAGCCTGATGATGATGCCAAGCGCGCATTATCGCACTGGGCCGCGGCGGCAACGCGCAACGGCAACCATTTCTGGGCGCAAATCAGCCATGCCGGTCGCCAGACGCAAAAGGCAGTCAACCCGCATCCCAAGGCTCCATCTGCCGTCAAGCTCGGCCTGCCCGGTGGGCAATTCGGCCAGCCAGTCGCGCTGACCGAGGAGGAGATTCTCAACATCATCGCCCGCTTCGGCACGGCGGCGCGTGTGTGCAAGGAAACGGGCTTTACCGGGGTGCAGATCCACGCCGCGCATGGCTATCTGATCTCGCAATTTTTGAGCCCGCGCGCCAATCTGCGCGACGATCGCTGGGGCGGCAGCCTTGAGAACCGCGCACGCATATTGCTTTTCACGGTCAACACCGTGCGCACTTTGGTTGGGCCCAGTTTCCCGATTTCGGTCAAGCTCAACAGCGCTGATTTCCAAAAGGGCGGCTTTGCCTTTGAGGACAGCCTGCAAGTGGCCAAATGGCTGCAGGATGCGGGCGTTGACCTGATCGAGATTTCGGGCGGCACTTACGAGCAACCCAAGCTGCTTGGCATGGAAGGCATGGAGGAACCCGAAGAGCAGAATGTTGCAGCTTCGACCCTGCAGCGCGAGGCCTATTTCGTCGATTTCGCCAAGGCGATGCGGAGCGAGGTCAAAGTGCCGTTGATGGTCACCGGCGGCTTCCGCACCCGCTCCGCAATGGAACAGGCGCTGAAACAGGGTGCCGCCGATGTCATCGGCATTGGCCGCCCGATGTGCTATTTCCCGGAAGCGGCCAAAAGGCTGCTCGGCGGGATGGAAATGCTGCCGCGCAAAGAGAATGAGCTGGCGTTGTTTCCGCCGTCGCTGCAGTGGCTCAAGCGCTGGAAGGCGATGCGGGCCATCGACAGCTTTGCCTGCCAATATTGGTTTTACAGCCAGTTGTACGCGCTGGGAAAAACCGGACGCCCATCACCTGACATGACTGTGTTTCAATCAATGCGCGAAGTCGAGAGCACGCATAAGCGCTGGTTGAAGGAACGGCGGGCTGTGGTGAAGTAATTCGGTCGCCCCGGCAAAGACTGGGGCCGCTGGTGGTTTACGCTTCAAGCGCAGTTTAAACTTTTGACTGCCCCGGCCTTCGCCGGGGCGACGCATGCCCTTATTTGCAATTGCTCGCTGCACCAGCCATCAAATCCACACAGCGGCCGTCGATTTCATCCTTGGGCACCTCCAGCCCGATCAGGCTGGCTAGCGTCGGCAGAATATCGACGGTTTCGATGCCATTGGGCTGCTCGTAAGGTGCGACGCCGTTCCACCAGAACAGGATCGGCACGCGACGGTCATAGCCCCAGGGCGAACCATGCGTGGCGACATAGCCGAAGCTGGTGTTAGGAATCGGCGTCACATAACGTTTCAGCGCGACATAGAAATCGCCCGAACGCGACGGATCGAAATTGGCACGCACGCGCTGGATCAGGCTCCAATCCTCGGGCGGGCCGGAAGGCGATGGGGTGGCGGCAATTTCATCCTTGGTGATGACGGCCTCCACCTGCGGGTGGGTGCGATAATGCTTGAGCGCAGCTTCGAGCACCGCGGAACGCTTGGCCGCCGGGATTTTGGTCGATAGATACATGTCGCCAAAGGGGGCATCGCCCATGATGGCGGGTTCGGGCAGGTCAAACGCCTTGGCCAGAACCGGTCCGACGCCCTGCGGCATCAACTTGATGTCGGCGCGCTCTGCGGCGGGCAGGCCCTGAATGGCATTGCGTTCGGGCAGATCATGGCCGCCATGGTCGGCCGTGAGCATTGCCACATAAGGCACCTTGCTCTTGTCCAACGCAGCGAACATGCGGCCCAAATTGGCGTCAAGCGCAGCGATCTGGGTACAGGTCTCTGCGCCTGATGTACCGAAAGTGTGACCGATATAGTCAGTTGCCGAAAGGCTGATGGCCAGCACATCGATCGCTGGGCCCTTACCGAGCCCCCTCTCACCAAAAGCAGCCAATGCAAGATCCATCGTCAGCGCATCGAATTCGCCCGAGGCGCGGAAGGCGCGAGCATCGCCCGCTTTACGTTGCTGCAGCGTACCAACGGTCGCATCGCCGCCGATACCGACTGCGCGCGAATGGCTGCCGCACTTGGCGGGCAGTTTGACCTTGGCAGGCTTGTCTATCGCGGCACGCGCCCGCGCGTTTATCATGCTGGTGGCGCGCGGATCACCGCCATTGGAACCCGTCAGATTGCGAAACTGCTTGCCGTCCCACCACATCGTCAGTGATGTATTATGCCCGCCCATCATCACCGCACCGCGATCCTTGCCTGATATGGCAACAACCCGCGATGCGGGATTCACCGCACGCATCCGGTCGCCCAAAGTGGGAACCTTCAGCAATTTGGGTGAGACGGTGTAGTTGGAACTGTTGCTGCCCTCTACCGAAGTGTCTTCGGAGCAATAGACGCCATAGTCGGTTTTACCGTCCTTGCCCGCACGACCGGTCGACGGATCGAACCAGCTGTTGGCAATGATGCCTGTACGTGCCGGACGGCTACCGGTCAGAATCGTCGAATGGCCAGGGCAGGTTTCGGTCGCGGCATGGCTTTGATAGCCGTTGGGAAAGGCGATACCGCCCGCCAGCCGCTTGAGGCCGCCGGTAAAATCCTCGCGATACTCGTTGAACAGGTCGGTCGAGAATTGGTCAACCGAGATGGCAACGATAAGTTTGGGCTCCGGGGCTTTAGGTGCGGTATCCTCGGCGAAGGCCGAAGTCGAAACCAGCGCGGTTGCGCCGAGCATTAGTGCAGAGAACCTGTTCATCTGTTTCATCCTGAAATCTGTTTAAACGCCAACTTCAGCGCGCAATGCCTTGCGATCAAGCTTGCCAATCATTGTCTTCGGCAAGGCATCGCGCACGACCACGCCCAATACCCGTTCATGTTTGCCCAATTGCGGATTGAGCCAATTGGCCAACTCCTCGTCAGACACCGACTGTCCGTCGTTTAATGTCACAAAAGCCTTGGGTCGCTCGCCCGAATAGGTGTCGGGTACGCCGATCACCAAAGCTTCTTTGACCGCCGGATGCTTGTACAAGATATCTTCGATCTGGCTTGGGAAAACCTTGAAACCACCAACGGCAATCATGTCTTTCAACCGGTCGACGATGAAGATGAAACCGTCCTCGTCGATGGTCGCCACATCGCCAGTTCGTAACCAGCCGTCGACGAAGACTTCTGCCGTCGCCACCGGCTTGTTCCAGTAACCGGCCATGATTTGCGGCCCCTTGGCGAGCAATTCGCCAGGTTCACCGGCGGGGGCAGGCTTGCTGGGATCCTCTTTGTCGGCGAGGCGCACGTCGGTGCCTGGAATGGGCTGACCGATGCTGCCAACCTTGTTTGTCCCTTCATAGGGATTGCACGAAATTACTCCCGAGCTTTCGGTGAGGCCATAGCCCTCTATAACCGCGGCATGGGATACGCCCTCAAAGCGAGCCTTGAGTTCGGCCGCCAATGGCGCGCCGCCAGAAATGCACGCGCGCAGCGAACTGAAATCTGTCTTCGGCAGTTCGGCATTGTCGAGCAATGCCTGATACATCGTTGGCACCCCTGGCATCGACGTCACCTTGGTCCGGTTGACTGCCTTCAAGGCTGCCGTCGCCTCGAAACGGGGAAGCATGACAATCTCGCCACCATTGTCGATCGTCCGGTTGAGCACAGTGGCATTGGCGAAAACGTGGAAGAAGGGCAGCACACCCAATATGCGGTCCTCCGCAGGACTATCGGGCCGGTTGGCGCGACTGTGCGGATCAATGCAGTTGATCTGCCGCGCATTGGCACTGATATTCTGATGTGTAAGCATGGCACCCTTTGGCGTGCCTGTCGTGCCGCCGGTATATTGCAACTGCGCGACATCGGTTTCGGGATTGCAGGGCACAGGTGCATATTGCCCGTCATTCGCCATGATGCGCGCATAATGGGTTATCCGGCCATCGTCGGGCACCTCGGCAATCTCGCCGCGCTTGAACAGCTTGTACGCCAGCCCCTTCATTTTCGGCAAAGCCTCGGCCACGCTTCCGACGATCAACTGTTTGAGGCTCGATTGGTTGAGCACTTTAATAGCGGTCGGCAGCAATGCTGCGGCAGACACCGTCACCAAAATCGAAGTACCGCTGTCGGCCACCTGATGCGACAATTCGTCGACGGTGTAGAGCGGCGAGAAATTGACCACAGTCGCCCCGGCGGCAAGTGCACCGTAATACGCCGCGATGTAATGCGGAACATTGGGCAGAAACAGGCCGATATGGTCGCCCTTCCCGATCCCCTGCAATTGCAATCCGCGGGCAAAGCGGCGCACCTGCTCGGCCATTTCGGCATAGCTGAATTTGCGACCCATGAAGTCGGCAATTGCGGCATTGCCACGCCGCTCTGCCGAGTTGAAAAACATATCGTGCACCGACAAAGGTGCAAAGACCTGCTCCCATTTTGAAGGGTGCAGGTAATTATTGGCCCAAGGCGTCGCGTTCATAACTCTCCTCTAAACGGCGCTATACCAGCCAACCCCGTCGATTGTCTCTACTTTAGCGCGACCGGTTGCGACCAGATGCACCAGATGCGCATGCGATTCCCCGGTGGCGAGGCCGAAGACGCTCTCGTCGATCGGCCGGTCGAACAACAGTGCAAAAGTATCCACCGCACGCATCGGCTTTTCACGCAGCGCGACCTCCAACTTATCGAGCCGGTCGTGGTGACCCTCGGCCAGTTTGTCGAGGCGGACCTGCACACCGCGGAAGGGAGACCCATGCGCCGGAAGCACCAGCATGTCGCCGGGTAACTTCCTACGGAATTTGGCGATAGAATCGAGCCATTCACCGAGCGGATCGGCGTCAGGTTCGCTATCCATAATCGAGACATTGCTTGTGATCCGCGGCAGGATCTGATCGCCGGCGATAATGACGCCATTATGATGATCAATCAGACAGGTATGTTCGGGGGTATGTCCGCCACCGGTCATAGCCTCCCAAACTCGACCGCCAATACGGACATGCTGGCCGTCTTCGAGTCGGCGGTGCCCGGTCGGCAGTTGCGATACAGCGCGGGCAAAGCCGCCAAAGCCGCGCTGACGCATATCTTCCACCTGGGCGTCATTATATCCCTGAAACCGCCGGCGTTCGAGTATTTCCTTCGGCGGCTCGTCGCGCTGGTCGGCGGTTAGCATCCGCGCCATCAACCATTCGGTGCGATTCATCCAAAGCTGCACCTTGCAACGATTGGCGAGCCAACCCGCACAGCCAACATGATCGGGGTGGAAATGGGTGACAAAGATTCGCGTCATCCGCCGGTCACCCAGCGCCCCTTCGAGTAGCTTCTTCCATTCCTCGATCACCACCGGCATGAACAGACCGGTGTCGGCAATGGCAAAGCCTTCGCCTTCCTCGTCACGGTCGTCGAGCAGCCAGATGTTGATATGGTTAAGGTTGCCGGGCACCGGCATCCGCGTCCAGCCCATGTCGGAAGCGAGCGGATAGATTTCGCCATAGCCAGGGACATGCTCACCCAGCGGATATGTTAGCCCTTTGATCTCGATGGGCTCGAAACCATGATCGGCAAGCGACATGTCATAGGCGGGCAGGGTTTCAGCAGTCATGACCGACTGCCTGCCCCATACGTCACCACAGCGCAATGGTGACGTTAGGGAAGGTCGCGGAGATTACTCGCTCGTCTTTTTGAAAAGCGTTTCCGCCGTCAGTTCGGCAGGAGCCTCTTCCTCACCATTAATGGCTTCCTCGGCGACGCGCTTGGCTTCGTCACGTTCGTTGCGCAACTGCTCCAGCAGGGCTTCCTTGTCACCAGCAAAGCGGCTGTCTTCGGCCGCTTTGTCGGAAAGACCAGCCTTCTTGGCAGCGCGCGCGACGATGGCATCGAGTTCGCGTTGCGAGCAAAGGCCGAGCGTTACCGGATCCTTGGGCTGGATTTCGCTGATGTTCCAGTGGCTGCGTTCACGAATGGCCTGAATCGTGTTGCGCGTTGTACCAATCAGCTTGCAGATGGCGCCGTCCGAGATTTCGGGATGATTGCGCAGCAACCATGCGATGCCGTCAGGCTTGTCCTGACGCTTCGACACCGGCGTATAGCGCGGACCCTTGGTGCGACGCACCTGCTCCGGGCCCTTGCTGATTTGCAGCGCATAATCGGAATCGGCCTGACCCTTTTCAATTTCGTCCATGGTCAGCTCACCAGCACGGACCGGATCACGGCCGGTATATTTGGTACCCGTCATGTCATCAGCCATCGCCTGCACTTCCAAAATATGCAGTCCGCAGAATTCGGCAATCTGGTGAAAGCTGAGCGCTGTGTTGTCGACCAGCCATGCTGCGGTCGCGTGCGGCATCAGGGGAACAAGTCCATTCTGGGCCATGTCTGATTCTCCAATAAATAGGGCCGCCCCTTACCGGAGCGGCCTGAATATGGCGCCCGCTTAGGCCAAAGCCGCCCTTACGGCAAGCATCATTCGTCGGAAAACTCTGCATTCCTATGCAGGAAAGGCTTGACTGCTTTAATTGCGCACTTAACACTGTGCATTGCCAAAGGTTTGAGGAGACCTTCGAAGACGTAATTTGATTTCACTACATCGTTATCTCGTAGCAATTAATGGAGGGAGAGGACCATGCGTAAGCTACATCTAGTCAGTGCGACTGCGCTTGCCATTTCGATGGCAATGCCGGTCTATGCACAAACCGCGCCGCAAGCCGACGAAAGCAAAGGTTATAACGAGGAAATCGTTGTTACCGCCCAGCGTCAGGCGCAAAGTCTTCAAGACGTGCCGATCGCGGTTTCGGCTTTTACTACCGAAGCGTTGGAGAGGCAGCAGATTGACAACCCGCAAGAGTTGCAACTTGCGCTGCCCAGTACGTCAATCACTTACGGCAACTTTTCCGGTACCAATATTACCATTCGTGGCATTGGCTCGCCATTGGTTGCAGCGTCTGGAGACGCAGGCGTCGCCATTCACTTTAATGATATGCCGCTGATCGGCAGCCGCATATTCGATTCCGAATTCTATGATCTGGAGCGCCTTGAAGTTTTGCGCGGCCCGCAAGGAACCCTGTTTGGACGCAACGCGACCGCAGGCGTTTTCAACATTATCACAGCCAAGCCCGATTTGAACGGCTTTGCTGCTGCTGGTGAAGCATCTTACGGCAAGTACAACACGATCCAAGCCAAAGGCATGGTCAACGTACCGATCGGGGACATTGCCGGTGTCCGGATCGCGGGCATGTACCTGAAACGCGATGGCTATACGAAGAATCTCAATACCGGAAACAGAATTGACGGACGGGATTATTATTCTGTCCGTGGTTCTTTCAAACTCGAACCGAGCGACTCGACAAAGTTTACCGTCACGGCGCAATATTTTAACGAAGACAGCAATCGGTCGAGGGGCCAAAAGCAACTTTGTGCTACTGATACTTCGGGCATCCTAGGGTGCCGCCCGGACCAGGAAGCGTTTCAAGCGATCAATGGCGACGCCACAGCGATCGGCGTTCTCGCCAGCCGTGAATTCCTGTCAATCGGGTTCGGACCACTGTCCGCATTTGCTTTGGGCAGCGTCTATGGCGATGATGGACACAGTTACGATACCTCCATCGTTCCCTCTAATGTTCGTCAGGTTGCGGTCGATTTTGAACCGTTCTGGAAATCGAACCAGTTGACTATCAGCGCCGAGCTGGAACAGAAAATTGGAAAACTGACCGCGACGTTGACAGGCGGTTATTCAGAGAACGAATATTCTTCAAGCCTCGACTATAACTTGACCACGACACGCAGCCTTGTGAACAATCCGGGCTTGATTGCTTTAAGGGCGGCAGGCGCCGGAGGAAACCCGATAGCACAAGCAATCTTGCGGTCTGGGGCATTCCGGGGCAACCAGCTTTGCGTTTCGGCATTTGATCCTTTGAATGCTGGCTCGCTTGGCGGCAGGGTTCAAACTTGCGCCGATAACTCGACCGAGTTTGATTATTCCGGTGGCAAAAACAAGCAATGGTCGATTGAAGGACGCATAGCTTCGGATTTCGATGGCCCCTTCAACTTCCTTGTGGGCGGACTGTATCTGAGAAGCACCGGGCGTGACGTGGACTATGCCGTTTTAGCGTCCGGTTTTGACTATATGTCCGCATTTTTGGGTGTTGCGACCGCTTTCGGTGCCGGATTGCCGACACTGGATTACGGACTTGCCCCACCGTTTTTCTACAGCAACACGGACAAGGCTGCTTTGAAAACATATGGATTGTTTGGCGAAGTCTATTTCGACTTGGCTGACAATTTGAAAATTACAGGTGGTCTAAGATACTCGAACGACAAAAAATATATTCGGGCTCGGCAGCCGTTCCTGAACGTACTTGTGCCTTATGGCACCACCGATGTTAATCCAATTCTGGCAAACTTCGACGCAGACAGCTCAAAGCCAGGACAACAGGAATTTGCCATCCAGAGCGGTACTTTTGACGAAGTAACCGGACGCGTCGTTGTCGACTGGAAGCCAGATGTGGCCTTTACCGATGATACGCTGGTATATGCAAGTTACACCCGGGGTTATAAACCGGGCGGCTTCAACCCGCCCTATGACCCCAACCTGTTCCCACCGATTCCGCTCACATTCGAAGGCGAACTCATTGATGCGTTCGAAGTCGGAACAAAGAACAGCTTCATTGGCGGTCAGTTGCAGTTGAATGCGACCGGTTTCTATTACAAATATAATGGTTTCCAAGTCAGCCGCATCATCAACCGTACATCATTCAATGAAAATACAAATGCCACCATTTATGGTCTGGAGCTTGAGACCATAATCAGGCCGGTACGGGATTTCGCGGTCAACGCCAGTCTCTCATATCTGAAAACCGAAATAGGCAGTTTCAGTACGGTAGACACTCGGAACCCGTCCAATGGACGCAGCGATGTGGTGATCATTAAGGACCTCCAAAGTGCTGCAAACTGCGTTGTGGTTCCGACCGTGCCAGGAAGTGTTCCAATCGCCAACACGCTGGCGCTTGTAAATGGCTTCAACGCGGCCTTGGGCGGCGGGTCTATTAGGCCTGCAACTTCGGTGCCGGGTACCAACTCATTCGGTGCATTCTCGCTGTGCGGTGCATTGGGGTCGTTCTTGCGGGCTAACACGCCTGCTGGCACTTACCTGTACGATGCGGGCGCTGGCGGCGGGTTCTTTTTACCTGGCGGCGTGGAACGCAACCTCAAAGGAAATGAACTCGCAAACTCGCCCCAGTTCAAATTCTCTGTTGGTGCTCAATATGATATCCGAACCAACAGTGGTTGGACGATTACCCCGCGTGCCGACCTGTATTTCACAGGCAATTCATGGGGCAGCAATTTCAATACAATCCGTGACCGGATCAAGTCATATGAAATTGTAAACACCCAACTGACCGTCTCAGGACCAGAAGACAAGTTCTATGCACGGGCTTTTGTATCGAACCTGTTCAATTCGCAGGCGATCACAGGTAAATATATCACCGACCCGTCGTCGGGCCTGTTTACCAACATCTATACGCTGGATCCGCGCACCTATGGCGTAGCGGTAGGTTTCCGGTTCTGACCTGAAATCTCGCGAAGAAACAAAAAACCCCGGAGGAAACTCCGGGGTTTTTTGTTGGGTTAAGCGAGCAAGATTATCTTGCCGACAAAATCCCCGCTTTCCATCAGGCGATGGGCGGCGGCGGCTTCCACCAGCGGGAATGATTGCGCCATTTCAGGGCGCAGCCGTTCTTCAACGACATCCGGCCACACATTTTCGTAAATCTCCTGTGCCAGCAGCCCTTTGAATTCATTGGAACGCGGACGCAGCGTCGATCCGGTCAAGGTGAGCCGGCGGCTCATCACCTGCGCCATGTTGATTTCGGCGACCAGC
Source organism: Sphingomonadales bacterium (assembly GCA_016707885.1). Classification (GTDB taxonomy): domain Bacteria; phylum Pseudomonadota; class Alphaproteobacteria; order Sphingomonadales; family Sphingomonadaceae; genus Sphingorhabdus_B. The sequence continues at coordinate 103,582 of JADJGU010000003.1, read as the reverse complement.
CCGCCCTGCACGGCAATCGTCACATGCCGCCCATCCTCGCGCAGACATTTGAGGTTACGCGGAACATAGCTACCCGCCACCATATCAAGCACCAGATGCACACCCTTGCCGCCGGTGACCCGTGCAACCTCCTCAACGAAATCGCTCGACTTATAGTCGATGGCGTGGTCAGCGCCGATGGCCAAAGCAGCAGCGCATTTTTCCGCCGAGCCGCAAGTTACAATAACCTCCAGCCCGAACAGCTTGCCCAATTTGATCGCCATAGTTCCAATGCCGCTCGTGCCGCCATGCGCCAGCATCGTTTCGCCTTCCGACGCATAGCCGCGTTCAAACACATTGTGCCACACTGTCATCAGTGTCTCGGGGATCGCAGCGGCTTCCTCCATCGACAGACTGGGCGGTACCGGCCAGCAGACATCGGCGCGGGCAATGCAATATTCGGCATAGCCACCGCCAGCGACAAGAGCGCAGACTTTCTGCCCCATATGTTCGGTTTCAACCCCGGGTCCTATCGCCACGACAGTTCCGGAAACCTCAAGTCCCGGAAGATCGCTTGCTCCCGGCGGTGCCGGATAAAGCCCCATGCGCTGCACCACATCGGGCCGATTCACGCCAGCGGCTGCAACCTTGACCAGCACCTCGCCTTCGCCCGGAACGGGAACCGGCCTCTTACAAGGCAGTAACACTTCGGGCCCGCCGGGTGTCGAGATCTCTATTGCAGTCATATGTTCGGGCAGTGCCACGGCTTTTCCCCCTTGCCAGCGTCGCTGGAAAACGGCGGCATATTGACAGCGGCGAAGGTCCAGTCAACAGTTGCGCCATGGATATGGATGAGAATTTACCGCTCCGTGGCACCGAGCCACTCAAGCAATTGCTGCGCGAAGACCTTGACCCCTTGTCGATCGACGAACTCAAGGAACGTATCGAGCAACTGAAAAGCGAAATCGCCCGATGCGAGTCTAAAATAAATGCAGCCTCCAGCCATCGCAACGCGGCCGATGCGCTGTTTCGCAAGGGCTGACCTAGCCCGTTAAGCGTTTATCCGCAACATTTCGGCAACCATTTTCGGGAAAATTCGAAAAGCACCGCAAGCGCGGTTGAAATGCGCCGTTAAAAGGGCGACATTGATGAAGCGGGGCAACCGGCGGTCGGGGCTCTGCCACGGAGTGTATCTGAATGCCCAGTTTTGCTGAATCGCTTGAAGCCACGCTGCACAACGCGTTGAAAAACGCGGCGGAGCGTGCGCATGAATATGCAACGCTGGAGCATCTGCTGCTGGCGCTGATCGAAGACCCGGATGCGTCCAAGGTGATGCAGGCCTGCGGCGTCGATCTGGGCGAACTCAGCGACACCGTGATCCAGTATCTCGACAATGAGCTCGAAAGCTTGAAGGTCGGCGGCAATGTCGACCCCTCGCCCACTAGCGGGTTTCAGCGGGTGGTGCAGCGTGCCATCTTGCACGTTCAAAGCTCGGGCAAGGATGTCGTCACCGGCGCCAATGTGCTGGTCGCGCTGTTTTCCGAACGCGAAAGCTATGCCGTCTATTTCCTGCAACAGCAGGATATGAGCCGCCTCGACGCAGTGAGCTACATCAGCCACGGTATCGGCAAGGACGGCAAGCTGATCGAGCAGCGCCCAGTCGAAGGCAGTGAGGAACGCAAGGAAGAGGCTGCGCCCGATGCCAAGGACAAGAAGGGCGGCAAGGAAACAGCGCTTGAGCAATTCACGTTCAACCTCAACGAGAAAGCCAAACAGGGCCGCATCGATCCGCTGATCGGTCGCAGCGAAGAAGTTGACCGCACGGTGCAGATTCTGTGCCGCCGTTCAAAGAACAACCCGCTTTATGTGGGTGAACCCGGCGTCGGCAAAACAGCGATCGCAGAAGGCCTTGCTCGCCGCATCGTCGAAAAGCAGGTGCCCGAAGTGCTGCTGCCTGCGGTCATCTACTCGCTCGATATGGGCGCGCTGCTTGCAGGTACCCGTTATCGCGGCGACTTTGAAGAGCGATTGAAAGCGGTTGTTTCGGAGCTTGAAAAGCTGCCCGATGCAATCCTTTTCATCGACGAAATTCATACCGTGATCGGCGCTGGCGCGACCAGCGGCGGGGCGATGGATGCGTCGAACCTGCTAAAGCCCGCATTGTCGGGCGGAACGATTCGTTGCATCGGTTCAACGACGTACAAGGAATTCCGCAACCACTTCGAAAAGGATCGCGCACTACTGCGCCGCTTCCAGAAAATCGATGTGAACGAGCCGACCATCGACGACACGATTAAAATCCTCGCCGGACTTCGCAGCGCGTTTGAAGATCATCACAAGGTCAAATACACCCCCGACGCACTAAAGGCCGCCGTGGAATTGTCGGCTCGCTACATCAACGACCGCAAGCTGCCCGACAAGGCCATCGACGTGATCGACGAGGTTGGCGCGATGCAGATGCTGGTGCCGCCGTCAAAACGCCGCAAGCTGATTACGCCCAAGGAAATCGAGGCTGTGATCGCCACCATCGCGCGCATCCCGCCCAAAAACGTCTCGACCGACGACCGCGCAGCGCTTGGCAATCTGGAAGCTGACTTGAAGCGCGTTGTCTTCGGACAGGACAAGGCTATTGAAGTGCTGTCCTCAGCAATCAAGCTCAGCCGCGCTGGCCTGCGTGATCCGGACAAGCCAATTGGCAACTATCTGTTCTCCGGCCCCACCGGCGTCGGCAAGACCGAAGTGGCGCGCCAGTTGGCGAGCATCATGGGCATTCCGCTGAAGCGTTTCGATATGTCCGAATATATGGAGCGGCACAGCGTTTCGCGCCTGATCGGTGCGCCTCCGGGCTATGTCGGTTTCGATCAGGGCGGTTTGCTGACCGATGCCGTCGACCAGAACCCGCATTGCGTGCTGCTGCTCGACGAAATCGAAAAGGCGCATCCGGACCTGTTCAACATCCTGCTGCAGGTGATGGACAATGGCCGCCTGACCGATCATCACGGAAAAACGGTCGATTTCCGCAATGTCATATTGATCATGACGACCAATGCCGGGGCCAGCGATATGGCGAAGGAAGGCATCGGTTTCGGTACCAATATCAGCAAGGAAGATGCAGGTGAGGAAGCCGTGAAGGCGATGTTTGCCCCCGAATTCCGCAATCGCCTCGATGCCACCGTGCCCTTTGCCTATCTGCCGCCCGAAGTGGTTGCGATGGTGGTCGACAAGTTCATCCTGCAACTCGAACTCCAGCTTGCGGACCAGAATGTCCATATCAAGCTCGACGACGAGGCGCGCGCCTGGTTGACCGAGCGCGGCTATGACAAGCTCTACGGCGCGCGCCCGATGGGCCGCGTGATCCAGGAAAAGATCAAGCAGCCGCTCGCCGACGAATTGCTGTTCGGCAAGCTCGTCAACGGTGGCGAGGTGGCCGTCCATATCAAGGATAACCAGCCCGTGTTTGAGGTGACGCCTGCGGCGCCGAAAGCAGGAAAGCCCAAGAAGCCGAAGAAGAAGGTCAAGACCGACTAAAGCCTTCAATGCGGAACAGGACGATAGGGCGCTAAAGCCGCCCTATCCCCCCGCCAATATATCCTGATTTGGCCTTTGCCTGCCCAAGGCGCATTTTGGCGGCATGGAAAAGGCATAGTCTATCTGGTCGGAGCAGGCCCGGGCGATCCCGATTTGCTGACGGTAAAAGCCGCTCGGCTGATCGCCGCCGCCGATGTTGTAGTGCATGACGGGCTGGTTGATGATGCCATCCTTGCAATTGCGAATCCCAAGGCCCGCTTCATTTCGGTCGCGAAACAGCGCAGTCGCCATTCGGTTCCGCAGGAAGGCATCAACGCCATCCTCGTGCGTGAAGCATTGGCCGGACATGCGGTTGTGCGCCTAAAAGGTGGCGATCCCTTTATCTTCGGGCGCGGCGGCGAAGAAGTCGATGCCTGCCGCGCGGCAAATGTTCCGGTTGAAGTCATCCCCGGCATATCAGCCGCCGTCGCTGGCGGAGCCGAAGCATTGCTTCCCCTCACCCACCGTGATGCCTCAAGCGCGGTCACCTTCGTTGCGGGCCAGTGCAAGGGGCTGACCGACCAGAATTGGGCAGGGCTTGCCGGCAAGGGCCGCACGCTCGTCATCTATATGGGCGTCGCGACTGCCGACGACATATCCGAGAAATTGATTGCCGACGGGCTTTCCCCCGACACGCCCGTCGCCGTGCTGGAGCGTGTGGGCCGTAAAGACGGCCGCGCGCTCCGCACAATCCTGACCGACCTTGGCGGAATGGTCGCGCGCGAAGCTGTGCGCTCCCCTGCCATCATCATTGTGGGCGATGTCGTGCTGATGTCCAATGCCGAAGACCGGCTGGCAGCCCTCGCCCGTGAAGCGGAGTATCTTGCGTGAAGTTATTGACTGGAAATGATCTCGCCTCTGGCGCGGTGACATGGTGGACCGGCAGTGGCTGGTCGATCCATGTCGAGGATGCCGTCGATGTCGGCGAAAGCGGCGATGCCATCCTGCATGCCGAAGAAGGCGCGCGTCGTGTAAATGCGCCTTACATCATCGAGGCAATCCCAACCCCCGAAGGCCCGCGCCCTGCGCATATCAAGGATCGCGTGCGCGCACTCGGCCCCACTGTGCGCCCTGACCTTACCTTGAAACCTGCCGACCCTGCTGCCGGCGATTGGGTGATTTGAAATGTATAAATATGACAATTACGACCAAGCGATCGTCGATGCACGCGTCGAGGAGTTCCGCGACCAGGTGAAGCGCCGCCTTGCCGGCGAAATCACCGAAGACCAGTTCAAGCCGCTGCGCCTGATGAACGGGCTCTATCTGCAGCTGCACGCCTATATGCTGCGCGTCGCCATCCCCTATGGAACGCTCGACAGCCGCCAGATGCGGATGCTGGCGCACATCGCGCGCAAATATGACCGCGATTACGGCCATTTCACCACGCGCCAGAATATCCAGTATAACTGGATCAAACTGGAGGAATGCGCCGACCTGCTCGCTGAACTGGCGACGATCGAGATGCATGCGATCCAGACCAGCGGCAATTGCATCCGCAACATAAGCTCTGACCAATATGCAGGCGCAGCCGCCGACGAAGTCGCCGACCCCCGCCCCTGGGCCGAGCTGCTGCGCCAGTGGAGCACTTTCCACCCCGAATTCAGCTACCTTCCACGCAAGTTCAAGATTGCCGTCATTGCTGCGGATGAAGACCGTGCGGCGATGCGCCTCCACGATATCGGCATCCATTTGGTCAATCGCGACGGCAAGTTGGGCGCGGCCTTCTATGTCGGCGGCGGTATGGGCCGTACCCCGATGATCGCACCGCTTATCAAGGATTATGTGCCGATCGAGGATTTCCTCAGCTATTCCGAGGCCTGCCTGCGCGTCTACAACCGCTATGGCCGCCGCGACAATATTTATAAGGCGCGTATCAAGATCCTCGTCCATGAAATTGGTGCCGACGAATATCGCCGTCAGGTCGAAGAAGAATTCGCGCATGTGAAGACGCTGGGCATTGATCCGCCGGCTGCAGAACTGGAACGCATCGCCGCCTATTTCTCGCCGCCGCCGTTCGAAAGCGGCCTCAGCGATGATGTGGATCGCAGCGATCCCGATTTCGCGGTCTGGCTCGACCAGAATGTGAAGCCGCACAAGCAGGCAGGCTACGCAATCGTCAATATCAGCCTGAAGCCCATCGGCGGCATTCCCGGCGACGCCTCCTCGGCGCAGATCGACGTGATGGCCGACCTTGCCGAGAAATACAGCTTTGACGAACTGCGCGTCACCCATGCGCAGAACATCGTGCTGCCGCATGTCGCCAAGCGCGATCTCTACGCGGTGTGGCAGGCGCTCAACGCAGCAGACCTTGCCAATGCCAATCTTGACCTGATCAGCGATATCATCGCCTGCCCCGGCCTCGATTATTGCAGCCTTGCCAATGCCCGTTCGATTCCGATCGCGCAAAAGATCGCGACCCGTTTTGCCGACGCAGAGCGCCAGCGCGATCTGGGCGAACTGAAGCTCAAGATTTCGGGCTGCATCAACGCCTGCGGGCATCACCATGCGGGCCATATCGGCATTCTTGGTGTAGACCGTAAAGGCGTTGAAAATTACCAGCTCACCCTCGGGGGTTCGGGCGCTGAAGACGTGTCGATCGGTAAGATCACCGGCCCCGGATTTGACGAGGATGGCATTGTCGACGCGGTCGAGCGGGCGGCCGAAAAATATAAGGAACTGCGCGAGCCCGGCGAACGCTTCGTCGACACCTATCGCCGTGTGGGCATGGAACCGTTCAAGGAGGCGATTTATGGTTGAGCATCTGCATGCAGAGGGCGAAGAGCCCGCCGTCACGCTCGACGCCTTTCTTGATCAGTCGAATGCCACCGCCGTGCGGCTGGAGCCGGATGATGACGCCCGCGCGCTGATCCCGCATCTCGACCGGCTGGCGCTGATCGAAATTGCATTTCCCAAATATCGTGATGGGCGTGGCTACTCTTCCGCCCGCATATTGCGCGAGGCCGGCTATACCGGCGAACTGCGCGCCCAGGGAGACGTGCTGGTAGACCAGATCGCTTTTATGAAGCGGTGCGGCTTTGACAGCTTCTCGCCCGAAGCGCCGCTGAATCAAGCCGATGTTGAAGCGGCCTTGTCGCGCTACGACCATGTCTATCAGGGTGCAGCCGATGCGGCGGTGCCCGTCTGGAAATTGCGTCATGGCTGAGCAGAAAGTCCGCACGCCCGACCGTATCAACGCTGCGCCTCGCTATAGCGAGACCGATGCAATCCGCCTGAACCATATGTTCCGCGGGCGCGACACGGTCGAGATGCTGGAAATCCTGCTCAGGGAAAATATGCTGGGCGATGTTGCTATTGTCTCCAGCTTCGGAGCCGAAAGCTCGGTGTTGCTGCACCTGATTGCTAGCATTGAACCGACGGTACCTGTGCTGTTTCTCGATACCGGCAAGCATTTTCCGGAAACCATCACCTATAAGGAGGAGCTGCGGGCCCAGCTGGGTCTGAAGGATCTGCGCGACCTGAAACCCGATGCCGATCTGCTCAGCCAAAAAGATGGCAATGGTCTACGCTGGTCCTATGACCCCGACGGCTGCTGCGAAATCCGCAAGGTATTGCCGCTCAAACAGGTGCTGGCCGGCTTTGATGCCCAGTTCACCGGCCGCAAAGCATTCCAGTCGTCGACCCGCAGCGCACTGCCACGCTTTGAAATTGAGGAAGGCCGTCTGAAGGTCAACCCACTGGCCGATTGGAACAAAGAACGGCTCGACGCATACATGGTGGAGCATAATCTCCCTGCCCATCCGCTGGTCGAGCTTGGCTATCCCTCAATCGGCTGCTCGCCCTGCACCACCAAGGTAGCGCCCGGCGAAGACCCGCGCTCTGGCCGGTGGAAGGGTTGGGACAAGACCGAATGCGGCATCCACACCGCCGTCACGCCGATTGGCGAGGATGATAACGGCGCCAACGATCCGGTATTCTGAAAAGAAAAGGGCCGCGCAAATCGCTTTGCACGGCCCTTTGTGGACAGTTCCAGAAATCAGATTTCGCGGTCGCCAACCCGGATTTCGTCGACACGACCATTGTTGACTGTGCAAGTGAAGCCATCGTTTCCGATTTCGCCCTGGACGCGCCAGCCATTGCCTTCGCGGGTGACCGAGCCGATTTCATCGACCCGACCGTTGGAGGTGCGTTCGGCGGCTTCGGTGCAGGCGGTCACTGCGCTGCCAACATCGTCTTCACCGTTATAGCTGGGCGCCGGTGTTTGATCATAATCGCGGTAGCGCGGCTCATCATCGCGACGCGGTTCGCTGCGACGGTTCTTGCTAGCCGAATCCGCGACGGCAGCGATTGCCGCGATCAAGCCGATCCCCAATATGACATCACCCGCATCTACATCCAGCCGACGGTTGCGCCAGCGACGACGATGATAATCTGACGCATCATCGAATATCGACGCCTCGTGTCGCGACGTCACAGCCTGCTTACTTCCGTAGGCCGCCATTGCCGGTAGCGGCGTGGTTGCGACCATCGCGGTCAATCCGGCTGCGAGCGCTGCCTTGCCAAAATTCTTCATAAAGTCCTCCTGTGCAGGAGGGGTATCACCCCTGATATTGCGAAAATGGACGGTCCAGCCTGTCACCAAGCTGAACCGCCCTGCAAATTTACATCAATCGCCAGATCGACGGCTCAACGCCACTGGTCAAGCCCGCGATAGTCGACGTCGACCACCCGTCCGCGTTCGACAAAGCAGGTGAACCGGCCCTTGTCATAACCACGGTTATAGCCATAACCGCGTCCTTCATAGCCATTACGGCCATAGCGATCCCTGGTCATAACCTCGATTATGTCCGCGCCATCCATCCTGGACGACCAGCTTGCCGGTCACGCGATAACCATTGCGCGTACGGTCGATTTTCTGGATTTCGGTCACGTCCGAACGGCTGTAACGGCTCGCCCAGCGCTCGACGGCGTTGACGCACTGGTTGACTGCCGCACGGCCGCCGCCATAGCGATTGCCATATCCGTAGCGATCGCCACGATCATAGCCGCCACGACGATAATCATCATCGTCATAACCAGCGCGGTCATAACGATAGTCGCGATCATTGCGGTCGTCGCTGGATGCAATCACAGCGGCAAGGCCGCCGAGGATCACGGCGCCTGCGATCACTTCGCCGGTGCTGATCCGGTCATCGTCGTTACGCGCCTGTGCAGGGGCGGCAACGCTGACCAGGGCCGCAGCTGCGGCACCGGCGCTGAGCAGGCTCTTGGTCAATATGGTCATCTTTCGTCTCCTTGGCGTCGGCGAGATGATTCCCGCTGACGAGAGACGGATTAGGTGATTCGTCCTGTTGCGTTGCTGAATCGACTTGTCAGCTATTGTTCAGGTAAATGGCATTTTTTATGAACAGTTTTCAGATTAGAATTGGCTCATCTGCGACAGCCAGTCGTGCCGGTAACATGCAGGCAATGTCGCCATCGGCTTGAAGCGGAAGCGTCGCAGCAGCGTCAATCGCAACATCCCGGCCTTTAATCGTCCGAGCATTATCCAGATTTTCTACCCGCCCTGCCAGCATGGCCAGCAAGAATGCCGCAAAGTCCCGGCGGCGAGCGCGACGCAAGGTGACAATATACAGATCCGGATTATCGAGACGCGCCGCTGGCGCAAAGCTCCACGGTCCAGCGTAATAATGCCCTTTGGCTACATACACCGCCTCACAGTCCATCGGCTCGCCATCGACGACGACGCGCAGCTGCGGGCGCTGCCAATTGATGAGCACCTTCGCCATCGCAACACCGTAGGCTAACCGGCCAATCTGCCGTTTGAGCGCTGTTGATAATCCGGCAACAGCGCGCGCGTCTGGCCCCACACTTGCGCAAGCGAGAAACGAAGTGTCATTGAGGCGGACCGAATATAATTTTCGCGGACTCCGCTGCACCGCTGCCCGCACAAATGCATCAGGTTGCGTCGTATCCTTCCATTCGCGGGCCAACAGGTTGATGGTCCCGGTCGGATAAATGTCGACGGCAACTCCCGCAGTGCGCAGTTCAGCATTTTCCAGCACATGCCGAACCGTTCCATCACCCCCGAATATACATATTCGGGCGACACCCTGAGCAGCAACGAATGGAGACGCTGGAGAGCTCTCCGAGACAATGACATCGAAGCCATGGCGGGCATAAGCGTCGCGCAGTAGCGCCAGCCGTTTGGTCGAATAGCCACCCGCTTCAGGATTGCAGACAATCTGAACAAGCGGTCGAGGAGAAACGTCAGGCGCAGACGTCCGAATACCCCCCGAGCAATCTGCCGCTGTCGATTTTTGATCTATACGCGCCATCAGCATAGCGCAGTAATGCTAGCGGGAAGACGGTAAATAAGGGTTAACCAAACCGCGCCTCACCCCATTCTATCCAACTGAACGGGCGCGGCGATTTTGGCATATAGCCTTTGTCGCCATTCACGACCTTGAAGCCTGCCCCTTCATATGCGCTGGTTATCGGACGGGTTAGATGACAATTGCCGCCGATACGTTTCCAGATCGGTTCGATACGGCGCTGCCATTTGCGCACATCCTCGTCGGGTGCGCTGCCATGTTCAAGGAACAAAATCTTGCCGCCGGGTCGGAGTACCCTGCGCATTTCGGCGAGGACCTGGCTCTGCTCATCGACCGAGCAAAGTGTAAAGGTGCACAGTACCGTGTCGAAACTTTCGCTGGCAAAGGGGATCGCCTCCCCTACCCCGCCACGAATGTCTGCCGTCATACCGATGACTTGCGCTGCCTCACGCGATCGATCGAGCAGACCTGCTGAAGGGTCGACGCCTGAATAGCTTTTGATCCGCGCTGGGTCATAAAAGGCCATGTTAATTCCGCCGCCGCAGCCCAGTTCGAGCACATCACCCTCTGACTGCGGAACAATCCGGCTGCGCGCCTTCATAATCTGCGGCTGGGCACAGGCGCAGCCTATTAATTTTGGAACCATGACACGCTCCCACCAGCTGGCGGGACGGGGCTGCCATTCATTTTGCTGCGTCATTCTCCAACTCCAATCCTGTCCATTTGGCGAGGAAGCCATAAATATCAGCATATTCCTCGATCAGCTTGTCGGTCGGCTTGCCCGAGCCATGCCCGGCACGGGTTTCGATGCGGATGATCTTCGGCTTGGACCCTGTCTCCGCATCCTGCAATGCTGCAGTATATTTGAAGCTATGGCCGGGAACCACGCGGTCGTCGGTATCTGCGGTGGACACGATCACCGCCGGATATTGCACTCCGTCTTTGATATTGTGGTAGGGCGAATAGCCTAAAAGGTTTTTGAAGTCGGCTTCCTTATTGGGATAGCCGTAGTCATCGACCCAATACCGCCCGGCAGTAAAGCGGTCGAAGCGCAACATATCCATCACGCCTACCGCCGCATGACCCGCCGCGAACAGATCTGGCCGCTGATTGATCACAGCCCCGATCAACAAGCCGCCATTCGATCTACCTTCGATCGCCAGCTTGTCCTTGGTCGTGATGCCTTCCTTGATCAGATATTCGCCCGCCGCGATGAAATCGTCGAAGACATTCTGTTTGTTCAGCAATCGCCCTGCATCGTGCCATGCCTTGCCATATTCGCTACCCCCGCGAATATTGGCGAGGACGAATACGCCGCCCGACTGGATCCACGCCATACGCGTTGCGCTGAAACTTGGCAGCTGGGGCAGGTTAAACCCGCCATAGGCGTAAAGCAGCGTCGGCGCGCCTTTCGAAAGGTCGATATCCTTTTTGCGCACGACGAACATCGGCACTTTGGTGCCATCCTTTGACGCATAGAAACGCTGTTCAATGCTGATCGACGCTGGTTCAAAACTGAGCTTCGGTTGCGCGAAAACGCTACTTTTCCCGGTTGTAGAGTCGAAGCGATAGATCGCACCTGGCTGGTTAAAGCTTGAAAAGGAATAGAATGTTTCAGGGTCGCCGGGTTTACCCGAAAATCCGGAGGCAGTACCGATCGAATTGAGCTGTATGCGCTGTAGCGGTTTACCATCCAGGCTGACCATCTCGGCAAGCGATGCTGCGTCTTTCAGATAGGACAGAACCAACCGGCTGCCGACAATCTGCGCGCGTGCCAAAGGCTCGCTCCGCTCTGCTATAATGTCGGAAAAGACTGCATCAGCACCCGAAAGGTCAACCTTGACGACCTTCAGCTTGGGAGCGCCCTTATTGGTGACGAACCAGAGTTGATCACCCATGCCTTCGATCAGCTGCCAGTCATGTTCAAGGCCAACAATCAGCGTCTGTGGCTTCCAGTTCTCGAGCGGTAACAATCTGCCCTTCTTGCTCGCCAGCGGGATCAGGCTGATTTCATATTTGTCATCAGTTCCCTGTGCTGAGGTAATAACTACCCAGCGATTATCATGTGTCACCTGTGCGCTGTGACCAAGCTTGGGCCGGTCAGGTGTTGCATAGACAGGTTTGTCTTCGCTCTGCGGCGTTCCGATTTTGTGGAAATAGAGCGTCTGGTTCTCGTTCAGCGCTTGAAATTCCTGCCCTTTTTGGGGCTCAGCGAAGCGCGAATACAAAAAGCCTTCATTGCCGACCCAGGCAATATTGGTGAATTTCGCCCATTGAATTTCTTCAGCCAAAGGTTGGCCGGTTTTTACGTCAATCACCTTGATGGTACGCCAGTCAGAGCCACCATCCTGGATTGCATAGGCGACCAGTTTGCCATTGGGCGAAGGTTCCCACTGGTCAAGATGGCCACCTGATTTTTGCGGGATGCTGAATCGTTCATAGTCGAACAAGGCTCTCATCCGGGCGGTCAGGGCGTCGCGACCTGGCAGTGTATCGAGATAGGCGTTTGAAACCCTGTTCTGCGCCTCAACCCATTTCGCGACCTCCGGATTAACACGGACGTCATCCTCGAGCCAGCGATAGGGATCGGCGATTTTGACGCCGAACTGTTCTTCGACGACATCCACCTTGCGGGTTTCGGGATAGGCATGAGCGTTTCTCCCACCAGAAAACAGCATTGATGCGCCGTTCGCGCATGCTTCCGGGATCGCATGCCCACCTGGTGCTGGGGCTGAAGTCGTCGTTCTGCTGACCATCAGCACAGCCCCGACGAGGCGGATGATGCTGTCTTGTCGGAAGATCCTGACGAGCGATCGGCGCGGCGTTGGACCTCTGAGCCGCCGAGCGGATGGTTGAGTGTAACTCGTGCGGGCTGGTGGGAAGGCCGGGGTGGGCGAGCGTCGGGTTTCTGGCCCGCCATGCAGGCGGTGAGCTTATAATCGGGTCGCGCAACTGGTCGGCGACCTGTCGCCAGATCGTTGCGCTTTCTGATCGGGCCGCGGGAAGATCTCGCGGACGTCGCGGCGGCGGACGACGGCCCCTCACATAGGGACAGGGCATTGCGCATGAGGCCCCGGCAGCGCTGGCGTGGCGCCCATGACGCGGGTGATCGCGCCCTGAGGCCCGAGCATCGGAGATGACCAGCTTCACGCCGGCGACCGCGCCGAACAAGGTCCCGGAAGTCGACCAGAAGACCCGCTCGGGGAGGGCCGGGATGGCAGGCCGACGATCTCGCCCCCTCGGTGTTGAGGCATGCGCGTGCGCGCAACGCCAATCCGCCCGCCTCGCGCTGAGATAGGTGGCTCGGGTCGGCCATTCGCCGGTGAGCGGGCCGTCCGCGCAGTTGGACGCGCGTCACGTCCTGCAAAGCTTGGCGGTATTGGAGATCAACCAATCCGCTCGAGCCTCGACGAGAGGTCAAGCGCCCGCCGATCTGGATCTTCCCGACACGCGGTCACCGCCTCTCGGCTGTCTTGTCTGGTGGCCAGAACAGCCGGCCCCAGCACCGGATATGCAGGTCAGCGCTCACCCATGATCGGCGAGATAGCCTGCATGACCGCCCAAGCCGCCTGACGCTGGCCGCGGCCACGCGGATTTACACCATCGGACGCCCTCCTCGATTAGCGCGTCTCCTCGGCATGGTGGGTCACGTTTGAAACCCTGTTGCTTCGACAGATCACCTTGGTCAGGAACCCTGCACGGTGAAGTGTGCAAACCCACCATAACTGATGCGAAGCCCCTTTGCGTCTTTTCTAAGCATGTCTTGGGCTTCTTTTTCGGAGATTTTCAGGTCGGGAGATGCTTTGACCTCGGTCGGCTGGCCAATAGATTCCTGCTTTTCATCTGCACAAACCGGACCTGCCAGACTGATGGCAGCAACACTTAGCAAAAGCGCAAAACGCATTCGGATATTTTCCTCTCGACCTGAAACATTGTTACACTGAAGCGTAAAGCCGACACACTATTAGCGCAAGCAATCAAGCCGTTGCGGTTCGCGCTTTGCCAACTATGCTTGGTTGACATGCGACTGACCCATATTCGCCCTCTCAACGTGATTGAAGCGCTCGCATCAGGTCACACATTTCTGTCCGCTGCCAGCGGGCTTGTGCGGGTAGATAAAACATTGTGCATGGTTGCAGACGACGAACACCATCTAGCGCTGTTCAGCTATGGTGACGATCGGGCAGGACGCCTTTTGCGGCTTCTTCCCGGCAATCTGCCGCGCAATAAGAAAAAGCGCAAAGCTATGAAGCCAGACTTTGAAATATTGTTCGCGCTTCCCTCAATGGATGGACAACATAGCAATTTGCTGTGTGCACTTGGCTCTGGTTCCACAGCAGAGCGAATGCGCGGGGCTCTGATTGATCTGGATAGCGGCACAGTCGCACCGCTTGACCTAAGGCCGCTATTCGGCGCGCTGGTACCATTGGTCAAAGAAACAAATCTGGAAGGGGCAGCCGTGAGTGGCGACCAGCTGCTGCTGTTCAATCGCGGCAATATGGCGAACCCCGATACTTCGATATTTGCAACAGCTCTGACAGCCATCAGCGGCATTGCCCCCCCGGAAATCACGCTGGTCAAAACGCTGGCGCTACCGATGATCAAAGATGTGTCGTTGACCGTTACCGATGCCTGCTCACTGGATGATGGGCAGATTCTGTTGTCTGCCGTCTCCGAAGTTACTGACGATAGCTATGCCGATGGCCCAGTTTTGGGCGCTGCTGTCATTGTGCTCAATGCGGACCTCGATGTGATGGCAGTAGAGCCTCTGGAACCAACGGTGAAGATTGAGGGGATCAGCGCGCGCCGGACGGCAAGTGGCGTGGAATTACTGTGCGTTTCCGACGCAGATGATCCCGCCACGCCCTCTTCGCTTTATTCCGCAACGCTTAAGATATGAAAAGGGCGGCAATCCTTTCGGATGCCGCCCTTCAAAACCCTTTGGGAATTTGGTTTAAGCCGCTTCGTCCATATCGACGTCAACCGGGCCCGAATCCTGGCCCTTGGCGCTGGTGTCGCGGTCGACGAGCTCGATGATGGCCATCGGCGAGGCATCCGAAGCGCGGTAGCCGGCTTTGATGATGCGGGTGTAACCGCCGTTGCGGTCCGCATAGCGCGTGGCGAGCACGTCGAACAGTTTGGCGAGCTGGGCGTCGTCCATCAATCGGCTCTGTGCCAGACGGCGGTTCGAAAGGCCGCCCTTCTTGGCAAGCGTGATCAGCTTTTCGACATAGGGGCGAAGTTCCTTCGCCTTGGCAACGCCGGTGGTGATCTGTTCGTGCTTGATCAGTGAAGCCGCCATGTTGCGCAGCATCGCGATACGATGGCTGCCGGTGCGGTTCAGTTTACGTTGGCCCATTTTATGGCGCATTTTTCATTCCTTCGTTCGTAAGGAGGCCGTGCAAGGTACCCCAGTCCAGGCAGCAATTAGGGCCGCTGCCAATAACCCGTCCCTCTCTCCTTCAGGGGAGAGGTGTGAGACTTGGCCTGCGCAAGCAGGCCTTAGTCGTAGCGGAGAGGGGCCCCTCTCCAAGTTCGGCTAGCGAACAAGTTCGCAAGCCTGCCTATCCTCTCCCCCGGAAGGGGAGAGGGTTATTCGGTTTAGCCGAGCAGCTCTTGTTCGAGCTTCTTCGCCATTTCTTCGATATTTTCAGGCGGCCAGCCGGGGATGTCCATGCCGAGGCGCAGGCCCATCGACGAGAGAACTTCCTTGATTTCGTTGAGCGACTTGCGACCGAAGTTCGGCGTGCGCAGCATCTCGGCTTCGCTCTTCTGAACGAGGTCGCCGATATAGATGATGTTGTCGTTCTTGAGGCAGTTGGCCGAACGGACCGACAGTTCCAGTTCGTCGACCTTCTTGAGAAGGTAGCGATTAAGCTGGTTGGCGTCCGATTCCTCGCTCGAAGCAGGAGCAGCAGCGAGGCCGATCATCGGCGACGAAGCAGCCATCGACTCTTCGAAGTGGACGAAGACCTGCAGCTGGTCCTGAAGGATACGCGCCGCATAGGCTACGGCATCTTCCGGAGTAACCGTGCCATCGGTTTCGATGGTCAGGTTCAGCTTATCGAAGTCCAGTTCCTGACCGATACGCGCATTGTCGACCTTGTAAGCGACCTGGCGAACCGGTGAGTAGAGCGAGTCGACCGGGATAAGACCGATCGGCGCATCTGCCGGACGGTTGGCAACTGCAGGAACATAACCCTTGCCGGTGTCGGCAGTGATTTCCATGTTCAGCGTCGCACCATCGTCGAGGTGGCAGATGATCAGTTCAGGGTTCATCACCTGAATGTCACCGGTCACGGCGATGTCGCCAGCCTTGACGGTCGCGGGGCCGGTTGCCGAAAGCTGCATGCGCTTCGGACCTTCGCCCTCCATCTTCAGGGCAACCTGCTTGATGTTCAGTACGATGTCGGTGACGTCTTCACGCACGCCGGCAAGCGACGAGAATTCGTGAAGGACATTTTCAATCTTGATCGAGGTGATCGCTGCGCCCTGCAGCGAAGACAAGAGCACGCGACGCAGCGCGTTGCCGAGCGTAAGGCCAAAGCCGCGCTCGAGAGGTTCGGCAACGAAAGTGGCCTTGCGGCGCGCATCGCCACCGGGCTTCACTTCGAGGCCCATGGGCTTTTTCAGTTCCTGCCAGTTCTTCATGTTGACGGACATGGATTTCCCCTAGGTTGGGCGGGATCGGTTCATTGGTGCACCTTACCGAACCGCCTTGAAAATTAAGGATGCGAGCCGGCTGGCTCGCCCCTTTGAAACGGCTTCAGACGCGGCGACGCTTCGACGGACGCACGCCATTGTGCGGGATCGGAGTCACGTCGCGGATCGAAGTGATGGTGAAGCCGACGGCCTGCAAGGCGCGCAGAGCACTCTCACGGCCCGAACCCGGACCCTTCACTTCGACTTCAAGCGTGCGGACGCCATGTTCCGCTGCCTTTTTACCGGCATCTTCTGCAGCAACCTGTGCCGCATAAGGTGTCGACTTCCGGCTGCCTTTGAAGCCCATCGTGCCTGCCGATGACCAGCTGATCGCGTTGCCCTGGGCATCGGTGATCGTGATCATCGTGTTGTTGAAACTGGCGTTGACGTGTGCGACGCCAGCCGAGATGTTTTTGCGTTCCCGCCTGCGGAGGCGCTGAGGTTCGCGTGCCATGATGCGTTATCCTGTCTACAAAATCTGGAATGAAGACGAAAAGCCTGAAAGGCCCTTCTTACTTCTTCTTGCCGGCGATCGGCTTGGCCTTGCCCTTGCGGGTACGCGCATTGGTGTGCGTACGCTGTCCGCGAACAGGAAGACCCTTACGGTGACGGAGGCCGCGATAGCAGGCGAGGTCCATCAAACGTTTGATGTTCATCGCGGTATTGCGGCGAAGGTCGCCTTCGACCGTATAGTCGGCATCGATCGTTTCGCGGATTTTCAGGACTTCGGCATCCGAAAGATCCTGTACCCGGCGGGTGTGATCGATTTCCAGCTTGTTGGCGATTTCGACCGCTTTGGTGCGTCCGATGCCATGGATGTATGTGAGCGCAATGATAACGCGCTTGTTTGTGGGGAGGTTGACCCCGGCAATACGTGCCACTTTACTTTTACTCCTGCTCCACAGGGCTGGCCGCGGGGACCTCACCCTATCTCATAGCGTGGTGAATGGGCCGACAACGCAGAAAAAACCAGCGGGCGCAACGAGGCGCTGCTGGTTTCACCAGTGTGTCGGATAAAACGCCTTTAAGGTGAGTCGGGCACAGTGTCAAGCCGCAGCTTTCCGTGCTTTGGCGCTTATCCCTTACCCTTGGTGGCCGTCTTCCCCGCAACCGCATTTTCTTCGATAAACTCGATGATTCTGGTCGCAATATCCTTATTGGTCGCTTTCTCGATGCCTTCCAAGCCCGGCGAACTGTTCACCTCCATGATGACCGGGCCGTGATTGGAGCGCAACATATCGACGCCCGCAACGTTCAAGCCCATAGCGCGTGCGGCGCGAACGGCGGTCGAGCGCTCCTCTGGCGTAATCTTGATCGCATTGGCGGTGCCGCCGCGATGGAGGTTCGAACGGAAATCGTCATCCGCTCCCTGCCGCTCCATAGCCGCCACAACCTTGTTGCCGATTACGAATGCCCGGATATCGGTGCCATTGGCCTCCTTGATGAACTCCTGCACCAAAATGTTCACATTGGCGCCGCGAAATGCCTCGATCACAGAGCGCGCACTGTTTTCGGTTTCGGCCAGTACGACACCGATTCCCTGTGTCCCTTCGAGCAACTTGATGACCACCGGTGCACCACCGACCATCTGGATGACTTCGCCGGTCTGGCGCGGGTCATGCGCAAAAGCAGTGACTGGCAGTCCAAGGCCTTTGCGCGCCAATATCTGCAAGCTGCGCAACTTGTCGCGCGACCGGCCGATGGCGACGCTTTCATTGAGCGACCAGATTTTCATCATCTCGAACTGGCGTAGCACGGCGAGCCCGTAGAAGGTCACCGACGCCCCGATGCGCGGAATGACAGCGTCATAGCGTGCAAGCTTCTCACCCTGATAATAGGCTTCGGGTCGGTGCGAGGTGATGTTCATCGTCACCCGCAACGTGTTCAATATGTCAATTTCATGCCCCCGCGCCCGCGCCGCTTCGGCAAGGCGTTGGTGCGAATAGAGCCCGGCATTGCGCGCGAGCATGGCGATTTTCATTTTTCCTCCGATGGTGCGGGTTTTCCCAGCACCCATTTGCGACCGCTGTTCACCAGCATCAGCCCCCGGCGCAAGGCCCGCCGTCCGATCAGGACGGGAAAGGCCATCGACCGGCGGTTCGCCAGCGTCAGCTCAGATTTCCAGCACAACTTACCCAAACAGATTTGCGTTTCGATGACAAAGCGGTGTTGTCTTTCGCCGTTTGAACTGCGTACCTGACGCCGGTCCACCAAAGGGGCTTCGAAGCGACGGGCTTTTTCGCCGGGAAGGGGACGGAACCAGAATTCCACCCAGTCGATGCCGTCACGTTCGAACGGCTTTACCCTGGTGGCGTGGATAGATGACGTGGCGGCTCCAGTATCCATTTTGGCGTGGATTGCAGATAGGCCGAGCCCCGGCAGATCCACCAGTTCGCACCAACCGATCTCGGCCTTGGTTCGCGAAGCGGATTTAGACCGTCGTTGGACGGACTTGGCCCTGCCGGACATCACAGCCTATTCGGGCTGTTCTGCAGATTCACCCGTGTCTGGCTCGACTGCTTCCGGCTTTCCAACTTTGGGTTCGGGCTCGATAGACTCTACCACTTCATCAAGTCCGGTCCGTTTGTCGGAACCCTCAGCCTCAGATTTCACGGGTGGCTCGACATCCGGCTTGGCTTCTTTCTTGTTGCCTGAATCCGGTGCATCGCCCGAATCATTGCCCACCACCTTGCCAAGCGGCTTGATCATCCGGTCAAACTGTTCGCGCAGCACGGCGTCGACGGCGGGTCCTATATCTGCGGTTTTGAAGCGCATATAGCCACCAACAACATAGGAAAAGCTGACCCGTGTCCCTGTCCCGCTTTTCAACGGCTCCATCGCGACCGTCAAAGTCCCGGTCACTGCCTCGGCCTGCAGGGGACCCAGGCTACCGCGCATACGAAGCACTTTCGCCGGCTGGGCAAAAATGACGCGCATATGTTCGACACTGCCTTGGGTGACGATCTTGCCGTCCTTGTCCTTTTCCTGGAACAATTCGCAAAAGCAGCCGCCAGCCTGCGGATCGATGTAGAAACCTTCAGTGCTGCCCGACCAGCTATGCGATGGATTCCACCAGTCCTTGGGGGCAAGCAGGCGCTTCCAAACATCTTCCGGCTTTGCCAGCACATCGGCGGCATGAAGTGTTGAAAAGCCCTGCTCGGTCATGGTTTTGACCTCTGCCGCAGCAGTGGTCGCGAATAGCGCCATCATTGTGATGGCCGATGCAATGGTTTTTATCATGCGCCTTATTAGCCGCGAGGATATGCTCTCCGCAACGACGATTGCAGGGCTAGGCCAACTCAGCCGAGAATATCGTCGATGGCCTTGGTGACTTCATCGATATCAGCCATGCCGTCGACTTTGCTGACCAAGCCGCGGGCTTCGTAGATTGGCAATATGGGTTCGGTCTTGGCGCGATATTCGCCCATACGGGTACGAACTGTTTCTTCATTGTCGTCCGGGCGGCGTTTGAATTCCGTTGATCCGCATTTGTCGCAGACGCCATCCTTGGCGGGCGTTTTGAACGTGTCGTGATAGCCCTCACCGCAATTGGCGCAAGTGAAGCGGCCGACAATGCGTTCGACCAGCGCATCTTCGTCGACCACCAGTTCGATGACATGGTGCAAAGTGCGGCCACGGGCTTCGAGAATAGAGTCGAGCGCATGCGCCTGTGCATCGGTGCGGGGATAACCGTCAAAGATGACCCCCGTGTCCGCTGATAGTTGGTCAAGCGCCTCGCCAATGATGCCGGATACGATTTCGTCCGATACCAGTTCGCCCGCATCCATCACCGCCTTTGCTTGAAGGCCGACAGGCGTTCCGGCCTTTACCGCTGCACGCAACATGTCGCCGGTAGACAGCTGAACCATGCCACGACTGTCGACCAGATTGCCGGCTTGCGTTCCCTTGCCCGCGCCCGGAGGGCCGAGAAGAATGATATTCAGCGTCTTGCTCACTTTACCCCTGCCCCTTTACTCGGTGGCCAACCGGATCAGCGTCCGCGATTGCCCTTCAATTTCGCTTTCTTCAGCAGATCACCATATTGGTGCGCCATCAAATGGCCCTGGATCTGCGCGATCGTGTCGACCGTCACATTGACCAGAATCAGCAAGCTGGTGCCGCCCAAAACGAAGAACTGCTGCTGCCCTGTTTGCCCCATCATGAAATCGGGGAGAAGACAGACCAAAGTCAGATAGGCTGCACCCAGCACGGTGATGCGCGTCAGCACATAATCGAGATAGTCCTGCGTGTTTTTGCCAGGACGGATGCCCGGAATGAAGCCGCCGGCCTTTTTCAGATTCTCGGCCGTTTCTTCGGGGTTGAAGACAACCGCGGTGTAGAAGAAACAGAAGAACACAATGCCAAGGCCGTAGAGCAGCAGATAGATTGGCTGCCCATGTTGCAACCATTGCAGCAGCTGGATGATGATGTCGCCGCTCGCGCTTTCACCCGCAACCTGATTGCCGCCCAACTGGCTAATCGTAACCGGCAACAGCAGCAGTGAAGACGCGAAGATCGGCGGAATAACACCAGCGGTGTTGAGCTTCAGTGGCAGGTGGCTGCGGTCCGCCTGCATCATGCCGCGCTGGGTTGCGCGCTTGGGATACTGTACCAGCACCCGCCGCTGCGCCCTTTCCACGAAGCAGATGAGCAGCGTCAGGCCGACGAACATCGCGATGAAGCCAACGACTATTACGCCGCTGATCGAACCCGTACGGCCGCCCTCGAATAGCTGGACCACCAATCGGGGCATCTGTGCGACGATGCCGGCCATAATGATCAGCGAAATGCCGTTGCCGATACCGCGGCTGGTAATCTGTTCACCCAGCCACATCAGGAAAAGTGTGCCACCGACAAGACTGATCGTGGCGACAATACGGAACATCAGGCCGGGTTCGACAACCGCCTGAATACCGTTTGCAGCAGCCAGCGATTCAAGCCCGGAAGCCAGGAAATAGCCCTGTACCGCAGTCAGCAATACCGTGCCATAACGTGTATATTGGTTCAGCTTCTTGCGCCCGCTCTCGCCTTCTTTCTTGATGGCGGCGAGCGTTGGCGACAGCGAGGCTGCCAACTGCACGACGATAGACGCCGTGATGTAAGGCATGACGCCGAGCGCGATCAAACTCATGCGCTCCAGCGAACCGCCCGAGAAAGTGTTGAAGATATCGAGCACACCGCCTGCTGCGTTGTTCGCATACAGCGCTGCCTGTGCAACAGGGTCTACACCCGGCAACGGAACGAAGCTCAAAAGACGGAAAACGATCAGCGCACCGATGGTGAACCAGATACGGCTCTTAAGATCGGTGGCTTTTCCGAAATTCGAAAAATTTACGCCGGATGCCATTTTGTCGGCTCGCGATGCCATGAAATTACTTTCCCTTGATTCCCGATTGCTGCGCTAGCCGTTGCGGCGGGAGCAATCTACCCCGAATTGACATGTCGATGTTTCCGTGGCCCGGAAACACCAAACCCCGCACGCCCATATCGGGATGCGGGGCTTGTTTCACAAGAGTACTATGCCTCTTTTGTCACTTGGCCTTCTTGGCGCTGCCCTTCTTTTCGGCAGCTTTTTCAGCTGCGGGCTTCACGACCAGGATTTCAACCTTGCCGCCAGCCTTTTCGACAGCTTCAACAGCAGCCTTTGACGCACCGGCAACCGACAGGTTGACCTTTGCAGTCAGCGCGCCCTTGGCAAGGATACGGACGCCGTCTTTGCCACCGCGCGACAGACCAGCAGCGCGCAGCGCGGCCTGATCGATGACGGCCTTGGTGTCGAGCTTCTTCGCGTCAATGAACTTCTGGATCATGCCCAGATTCACTTCGGCATAGTCCTTGGCGAAGATGTTGTTGAAGCCGCGCTTTGGGATGCGCATGTGAAGCGGCATCTGGCCGCCTTCAAAGCCCTTTACGGCTACGCCCGAACGGCTCTTCTGACCCTTTTGGCCACGACCAGAGGTCTTGCCTTTGCCCGAACCGATACCACGGCCAACGCGCATCTTGCGATGACGTGCGCCTTCATTGTCACGGATGTCGTTAAGTTTCATGTCTTGCACTCGCTTTCGCTTTAATTCGCGCTTTGCCCATTCCCGTCATGGGAATAGGCAGATTAAATTTAGCCGATGACTTCGACCATGTGCCGCACCGAGCGGATCATGCCGCGCACTTCAGCGGTGTCTTCAAGTTCGACCACCTTGTGCATCTTGTCGAGGCCCAGACCCTGCAGCGTCTTGCGCTGAACGGCGGGGCGGCGGATCGGCGAACCGGTCTGCTTGATTTTGATCTTAGCCATTTTCGCTTACTCCGCAATAGCTTCGGCGTCGGCTTCGGCAGTCTTGCTGCCACCGCGACCCAGAAGGTCAGCGATTTTCTTGCCACGACGCTGCGCAACCGACTTCGGGCTGGTCTGGTCGACCAGAGCGGCGAAGGTAGCGCGGACCATGTTATAGGGGTTCGACGTGCCGATCGACTTGGTCACCACGTCAGCAACACCAAGGCTTTCGAACACGGCGCGCATCGGACCACCGGCGATGATGCCCGTACCGGCAGGTGCCGAGCGGACATAGACATTACCGGCACCGAAACGGCCATTGCCGTCATGATGCAGCGTGCGACCGTCTTTCAACGGAACGCGAATCATCGATTTCTTTTTCGCAGCAGCGGTTGCCTTGTTGATGGCTTCCGGCACTTCGCGCGCTTTGCCATGACCAAAGCCGACGCGGCCTTGACCATCACCGACAACGACGAGCGCTGCGAAACCAAAGCGCTTACCGCCCTTTACTGTCTTCGAAACGCGGTTGATGTGCACGAGCTTTTCGATCGTGCCGTCATCTTCCTTTTCTTCGCGCGGACGACGATCGTCGCGACGGCCACGACCGCCACCTTCGCCACGACCACGACCGCGGCCACGACGGCCACCTTCAGCTTCAACTGCTTCAGGAGCAGCAGCGTCGACGACGACGTTTTCGTTTGTGTTGTTTTCGTCAGCCATCATCAGAACTCCAGCCCGCCTTCACGGGCAGCATCGGCCAGCGCCTTGACGCGGCCATGGAACAGGAAACCGCCGCGATCGAACACAACGCTGGTGACGCCAGCCTTTTTCGCGGCTTCTGCAACGCGCTTGCCGACTTCGGCAGCGGCTGCAGAGGTCGAGCCGTTCTTGGTCTTGACCGCCTTGTCGTTGGTCGAAGCCGAAGCCACGGTGACGCCCTTGGAATCGTCGATGATCTGGGCGTAGATGTGACGGCCTGTGCGGTGCACCGAAAGACGCGGACGACCGGCAACCTGCGAACGCAGTTTCGAACGGACGCGCTGACGGCGCTTTTCAAAGAGAGAGAGCTTTGCCATGGCTTATTTCTTCTTCCCTTCTTTGCGGAAGATATATTCGCCGCGGTACTTGATGCCCTTGCCCTTATAGGGTTCCGGCTTCCTCCAGCGACGGATTTCGGCAGCAACCTGCCCTACCTTCTGCTTGTCGATGCCCGTGATTTCCACCGTGGTGTTATCGGGCGTCTTGATTTCAATTCCCTCGGGGATCGCGAAATCCACGTCGTGGCTGTAACCAAGCTGAAGCTTCAGGTTACGACCCTGCGCGTTGGCACGATAGCCGACGCCGGTGATTTCGAGCACCTTGGTGAAGCCTTCGGTCACGCCGGTGACCAGGTTCTGCACCAATGTGCGCTGCATTCCCCAGAATGCGCGAGCTTCCTTGCTCTTGTTGGCAGGCATGACCGACAGGCCTTCGTCCTTCATTTCATACGAAATGAGGTCGCTCATCGGCATGGTCAATTCGCCCTTCGGGCCCTTCACCGACAAGGTGCCATCGCCCATGCTGGCGGTGACGCCAGCAGGAATAGCAACCGGTTTTTTACCAATGCGGCTCATCAGAACACCTCCGCCAGGATTTCGCCGCCGACATTGGCTTCGCGTGCTTCGGCGTCCGAGAGCACACCCTTCGGCGTGGAAACGATGGTGATGCCCAGGCCGTTGCGGATAACGGGAAGCTCGCTGCTGCCCGAGTAGACGCGGCGGCCGGGTTTCGAAACGCGGGCAACATGCTGGATCGCAGGCTGGCCTTCGAAATATTTCAGCTCGATGCGCAGGCCTTTGTGGGCGCCCAGTGCTTCTTCGCTGTAGCCACGGATATAGCCTTCGCGCTGCAACACGTCGAGGACGCGGGTACGCAGCTTCGAAGCGGGCGAAACGACAGAGTCTTTCTTCGCGCGCTGGCCGTTGCGGATGCGGGTGAGCATATCACCCAAAGGATCGGTCAATGCCATTTTCTCTATCCCTTACCAGCTCGATTTCGTCACGCCGGGGATCAGGCCCTTATTGGCCAGATCGCGCAACTGGATACGGCAGAGCCGGAATTTGCGATAATATGCGCGCGGACGGCCCGTGGTTTCGCAACGGTTGCGAACGCGGGTCGGGTTGCCATTGCGCGGGATCTCGGCCAATTTCAGGCGCGCGATCAAGCGCTCGCTTTCGTCTTTTGACTCGTCATTGGCAATTGCCTTCAGCCGGGCATATTGCCCTGCGTATTTCTTGACGAGCTTCTTACGACGCTCATTCTTATTAATGGAACTCAGTTTCGCCATGACTTAAGTTCTCGTCCTTTCTGACAAGAGGGCGAAAGCGGGCATTACGCCGCTTCCTTTTCCTCTGCTTGTTCTTGCGGGAAGGGGAAGCCGAACAGACGGAGAAGCTCACGGGCTTCGTCGTCGCTGTTGGCGGTGGTGGTTACGATCACATCCATACCACGGACGGTATCAATCGCGTCGTAGCTGATTTCCGGAAAGATGATCTGCTCTTTCAGACCCATGGCAAAGTTGCCACGACCGTCAAAGCTTTTCGGGTTCAAACCACGGAAGTCACGGATGCGCGGCATCGCGATCGTCACGAGGCGATCGAGGAATTCGTACATCTGCTGGCGACGCATGGTCACCTTGACGCCAATGGGCATGCCTTCACGCAACTTGAAGCCTGCGATCGACTTTTTCGCCTTGGTGACGACCGGCTTTTGGCCAGCAATCAGTTCCATTTCGGCAAGCGCGGTCTGGACCTTTTTCTTGTCCTGCGAACCTTCGCCAACACCCATGTTGAGCGTGATTTTTTCGATCTTGGGCACAGCGAAGCGGTTGGTATAACCGAATTTTTCGGTCATCGCCTTGACGATTACATCGTCATAGCGCTGCTTCATGCGCGGAGTATATTTTTGATCAGCCATCGACCTTCTCCCCGGACTTGACAGCAACACGAACTTTCTTGCCATCTTTGCCGGCTTCAATGCGAACGCGGGTCGGCTTGCCGGTCTTTGGATCGGCGAGTGCCACATTCGAAATGTGCAGCGGTGCTTCGAACGGCTTCTTGCCGCCCTGCGGGTCTGCCTGGGTGGGCTTCGCATGGCGAACGCGGACGTTCACACCCGAAACGACGACCTTGTCGGCCTTCGGATCGACACGGGTGACTTCACCAGTCTTACCCTTGTCCTTGCCAGCGAGCACCACAACGGTGTCACCCTTTTTGATTTTTGCCATTGCCATCTTACAAAACCTCCGGCGCCAGGCTGATGATCTTCATGTGATTTTTCGCACGAAGTTCACGGCAGACGGGGCCAAAAATACGGGTCCCGATCGGCTCCTTGTTGTTGCCGATCAATACGGCAGCGTTGGTGTCGAAACGGATCACCGAACCATCGGCACGGCGAATATCCTTGCGGGTGCGAACGATGACGGCCTTGTGGACGTCGCCCTTCTTCACCTTGCCGCGCGGCTGGGCTTCCTTGATCGACACCACGATGATGTCGCCAACGCCAGCGGTGCGGCGCTTTGATCCGCCGAGAACCTTGATGCACTGGACGCGCTTGGCGCCAGAGTTATCGGCAACATCGAGGTTTGATTGCATCTGAATCATGGATCAACCCTCCGCCAGTTCGGCTGCAGCTTCGGGAGCCGCGTTGACGCGTTCCACCAAAGTCCAGCTCTTGTTCTTCGAAATCGGTGCGCATTCCTGAATGCGAACTACTTCACCCGCCTTTGCCGAGTTCGACTCGTCATGGGCGTGGTACTTTTTCGTACGACGGATGATCTTGCCGTAAAGCGGGTGCTTCACCTTGCGCTCGACGAGCACAACGACCGTCTTGTCGTTCTTGTCGGACACCACCGTGCCGGTAAGAATACGTTTAGGCATTGCTATGCTCCCTTATGCCGACTGCTTGGCGGCGTTTGCACGCTCGCTTTGCAGGGTCTTGATACGCGCGATGTCGCGACGCACTTCGCGGATACGGGCCGGCTTTTCGAGCTGGCCGGTCGCACCCTGGAAGCGCAGGTTGAATTGCTCGCGCTTCAACTCGCCGAGCTGGGTAGCCAGCTGGTCGTCAGTCTTGACGCGGAAGTCTTCGGTCTTGCTCATCCTTCGGCTCCCAGATGCGAGGTGTCGCCAAGACGGGCCACGACCTTGGTCTTGATCGGCAGCTTCATCGCTGCGCGGCTGAATGCCACAGCAGCGATGGGGCCCGGAACACCGTCGAGTTCGAACAGGATGCGGCCCGGCTTGACGCGAGCTGCCCAATATTCGACCGAACCCTTACCTTTACCCTGACGGACTTCGGCAGGCTTCTTCGACACAGGCACGTCGGGGAAAATGCGGATCCACAAACGACCCTGACGCTTGATGTGACGGGTAATAGCACGACGAGCCGCTTCAATCTGACGCGCAGTGATACGTTCCGGCTCAAGAGCCTTCAGACCGTAAGAACCGAAGTTCAGATCGGTACCGCCCTTGGCATTGCCATGGATACGGCCCTTGAACTGCTTGCGGAATTTATGTTTTTTAGGTTGCAACATGATGCTTGCCTATCTTCCTATCAGCGGCGGTCAAACTGCGGGCGAACACCCGAAGTCTGCGCTTCCATCATCAGGCGGTCGGTTGCCATCGGATCATGACCCAGGATTTCGCCCTTGAAGATCCAGACCTTGATGCCGATGATACCATATGCAGTCAGCGCTTCGGCTTCGGCATAGTCGACATTGGCACGCAGTGTATGCAGCGGAACGCGACCTTCGCGATACCATTCGGTACGCGCGATTTCCGCGCCGCCGAGACGGCCACCGCAGGTGATCTTGATGCCTTCGGCACCCAGACGCAGCGCCGACTGCACCGCACGCTTCATCGCGCGACGGAAGGCGATGCGGCGGATCAGCTGGTCAGCAACACCCTGCGCAACAAGCTTCGCGTCGATTTCCGGCTTGCGGATTTCAACAATGTTCAGCGAAACGTCTGCGTCGGTATATTTGCCAATAGCCTTTTTCAGCTTTTCGATATCCGCACCTTTCTTACCGATGATGACACCGGGGCGGGCAGCGTAGATCGAAACGCGGCACAACTTGGCCGGACGCTCGATGACGATCTTCGAAATAGCTGCCTGCGGAAGTGTCTTCATCACGAACTTGCGGATGTTGATATCTTCCAGAAGCATACGGCCATAATCCGCACCTTCGGCGAACCAGCGGCTGTCCCACGTGCGATTGATCTGCAGGCGGAGGCCGATCGGATTGCTCTTCTGACCCATGATTAAGCCTCTTCTTCCTGTTCGCGAACGACGATGCGCAAGCGGCTGAACGGTTTCAGGATGCGGGTCGACTTGCCACGACCACGAGCGTGGAAACGCTTCATGGTGAGTGCCTTGCCAACGCTGGCTTCGGCAACGACAAGGCTGTCGACGTCGAGATTGTGGTTGTTTTCCGCATTGGCAATAGCCGAAGCCAAAACCTTGCGCGCATCGACAGCCATCGCACGCTTCGAAAAGCTGAGGATGTTCAATGCTTCTTCAACCTTGCGACCGCGGATCAACGCTGCAACCAGGTTAAGCTTCTGGGCCGAACCACGAATGGTGGTGCCGACAGCCAGCGCTTCCTTGTCGCCTACGCGGCGGGGGGAGGCTTGCTTACCCATTAGCGTTTGCCCTTCTTGTCTGCGCCGTGACCGTGATAGGTACGGGTGGGCGCGAACTCGCCCAGCTTGTGGCCGACCATGTCTTCGTTGACCGAGACAGGGACGAACTTGTGGCCGTTATAGACGCTGAACGTCAGGCCGACGAATTGCGGAAGGATCGTCGAGCGGCGCGACCAGGTCTTGATCGGCGCGCTGCTGTTCGCATCCTGCGCGGTTTCTGCTTTTTTCAGCAGATAAAGGTCGACAAAAGGACCTTTCCAGACGGAACGAGCCATGACTTACCTCTTCTTCTTCGCATGACGTGACCGGATGATCATCTTGTCAGTCGATTTGTTCGAACGGGTGCGAGCACCCTTGGTCGGCTTGCCCCATGGCGTCACCGGATGGCGTCCGCCCGAGGTGCGGCCTTCACCACCACCGTGCGGGTGGTCGACCGGATTCTTTGCAACACCGCGGGTCAAAGGCTTGATGCCCTTCCAGCGGTTGCGGCCAGCCTTGGCAAGCGTGGTGTTCGAGTTGTCGGGGTTCGACACCGCGCCGACCGTACCCATGCAATCGCCGCGCACATAGCGCTGCTCGCCCGAGTTGAGGCGCACGATGACGAGGCCGCCATCACGCCCGACGAGCTGCACATAGGTGCCTGCCGAACGGGCGATCTGGCCACCCTTGCCCGGCTTCATCTCGATGTTGTGACAGATGGTGCCCACCGGCATCTGCGACAGAAGCATCGCATTGCCCGGCTTAACGTCGGTCTTTTCGCCAGCAACCACCGTATCGCCAACATTCAGGCGCTGCGGAGCGAGGATATAGGCCTGTTCGCCGTCCTCATACTTCACCAGCGCGATGAACGCGGTGCGGTTGGGGTCATATTCCAGACGCTCGACAGTTGCCGGCATATCCCATTTGCGACGCTTGAAGTCGACAATGCGATATTTCTGCTTGTGTCCGCCACCGATGCCACGCGAGGTGACATGGCCCTTGTTGTTGCGACCGCCGGTCTTGCGCTTGCCTTCGGTCAGCGCCTTGACGGGCTTGCCCTTGTAAAGGCTCGAACGGTCAACGAGCACAAGGCCGCGACGCGCCGGGCTGGTTGGTTTGTAGCTTTTGAGTGCCATTATCCTGCCCTTAGATCCCTGAGGTCACGTCGATGGTCTGGCCTTCAGCCAGAGTCACAACGGCCTTTTTGACGTCGTTGCGGGTATAGGGCTTGCCCTTCCACCGCTTGACTTTGCCCTTTTGCACGAGCGTGTTGACGCCCTTCACCTTGACGTCGAACAATGCTTCCACGGCAGCTTTAATCTGCGGCTTGGTTGCATCGCCTGCTACCTTGAAAACAACAGCGTTGTTTTCCGAAAGCAGCGTCGCCTTTTCGGTGATGTGCGGCGCAACGATCACGTCGTAATGACGGATGTCGATTGCGTCTTTCTTAGCCATTGAAACGGGCCTCCAGTTTCTCAACCGCGGCGCGGGTCAGGACCAGCGTTTCGTGCTTCAGAATGTCATAGACGTTGGCGCCCACAGCGGGGAGCACATTGACGCCGATGATATTGGCTGATGCTTTGCGGAAATTGTCATTCACGCCTTCACCGTCAATGACGAGAGCCGTCTTGCCGAAGCCGAGCTTCGAAAGCTGACCGACAAGAGCCTTGGTCTTGCCGTCATTCATCTCGAGATCTTCGAGAACGATCAGCGTGCCGGCTTTCGCCTTGCTCGACAGCGCCATTTTCAGGCCGAGGGTGCGGATCTTCTTGTTGAGCGACGGGTTGAAGTCGCGCAGGCGGGCACCGTGAGCCTTACCACCACCGATGAAAGTCGGAGCAGCACGGTCACCGTGACGGGCAGTACCGCCACCCTTCTGACGACCGAACTTCTTGCCGGTGCGCGAAACGTCTGAACGCTCGCGGGTCGGACGAGCCGTACCGCGTGCCTTTTCACGCTGCCAGGTGATGATGCGGTGCAGAATGTCTGCGCGCGGTTCGAGACCGAACACGGCATCATTCAGATCAATGTCGCCTTTTGCCTTGGCGTCGAGGGTTTGAACCTTGAGCTTCATGGCTTAGCCCTCCTTCTGCTCTTCGCCTGCGTCCGTGGCGGGTGCCTCGGTTGCAGGAGTTTCAGCGGCAGGTGCTTCAGCAGCAGCTTCTACAGCCGGAGCTTCGGTGACTTCGGTTTCAGCAGCAACGACCACTTCTTCCTCGACGACCGGCGCTTCATTGTCGTTTTTCAGCGCGCCCGGGAACGGAGCGCCTTCCGGTGCAGGAACCTTGACCGCGTCGCGAACGAGCAGCCAGCCATTCTTCGAACCGGGAACCGAGCCACGAACGAAAATCAGACCGCGCGCAACGTCGGTGCGGACGATTTCCAGATTCTGCTGGGTACGCTGGCGATCACCCATGTGACCGGCCATCTTCTTGTTCTTGAAGACCTTACCCGGATCCTGACGGTTACCCGTCGAACCATGGGCACGGTGGCTGATCGAAACGCCGTGGGTTGCGCGCATACCGCCGAAACCCCAACGCTTCATGGCACCAGCAAAACCCTTACCCTGAGTGTGGCCAGTGATGTCGACCAGCTGGCCGTCCACAAAGTGGTCAGCCGCAATGGTTGCGCCCACAGGCAGCAGTCCATCGGCATTGTCGACACGGAATTCAGCAACGCGTGCCTTGGGCTCAACCTGAGCCTTGGCAAATTCACCACGTTGCGGCTTGTTTACATTTTTCGCCTTACGGGCACCTGCTCCGAGACGAACAGCATAATAGCCGTCCTTGTCTTCGTTGCGTTGTCCAACCACCTGGCAGCCTTCCAGCGCCAATACGGTGACGGGTACGTGACGGCCATCTTCATTGAAGAGGCGCATCATGCCCATCTTTTTAGCGATCACGCCAGTACGCATGACCAGTTTCTCCTACAGAGGCCGAATGGACCATCCACCCGGCTTGTCAGCCCTGATTGTCATGCATCGCCCCGTCCGGGCTGAACCCCTCAAACAAGAGGGAAGACGGGGGACGCAGCCCGGAACGAATCCGGCGGTATCCCTACCTCGCCAGCCCTAGGCCAGCTTGATTTCTACGTTGACGCCTGCAGCGAGCTCGAGCTTCATCAAAGCATCGACCGTCTGCGGGGTGGGCTGCACGATATCCAGCAGCCGCTTGTAAGTGCGCACCTCAAACTGCTCGCGCGACTTTTTGTCGACGTGCGGGCCGCGGTTGACGGTGAACTTTTCGATACGGGTAGGAAGGGGGATAGGACCGCGGATCAGCGCGCCGGTACGACGGGCAGTGTCAGCGATATCACCAGTCGCCTGATCGAGGACGCGATGGTCAAATGCTTTCAGACGGATGCGGATATTCTGCGTTTCCATGGTCAAACCAATTCCAAATTCTACCAGTATCAAAGAGCGAAAAACAGCCAACCCAACCCCAATAGGATGCCGGGACAGCTGTTTATGAAATTCAATAAACCGCCCCGCCCGAATCAGAGAATCGGGCGGGATGCGCGGCCTATATTACTTCGTGATGGTGCTGACAACCCCAGAACCGACGGTGCGACCACCTTCGCGGATAGCAAAGCGCAGGCCCTGCTCCATAGCGATCGGCGCGATCAGCTTGACAGCGATCGTGACGTTGTCGCCAGGCATCACCATTTCGGTGCCTTCGGGAAGGATCACTTCGCCGGTGACGTCGGTGGTGCGGAAGTAGAACTGCGGACGATAGTTCGCAAAGAACGGCGTGTGACGGCCGCCTTCGTCCTTCGAAAGGACGTAGATTTCTGCCGAGAACTCGGTGTGCGGCGTAACCGAACCGGGCTTCGCCAGAACCTGACCACGCTCAACTTCTTCACGACCAACGCCGCGGATCAGCGCGCCGATGTTGTCGCCTGCACGACCTTCGTCGAGCAGCTTGCGGAACATTTCAACGCCGGTAACGGTCGTCTTCTTGGTGTCCTTGATGCCGACGATTTCGACTTCTTCACCAACCTTGACGATGCCGGTTTCGACGCGACCGGTCACAACGGTACCACGACCGGAGATCGAGAACACGTCTTCGACGGGCATCAGGAACGGCTTGTCAACCGGACGCTCGGGCTGCGGAATGGCGCTATCAACAGCGTCCATAAGAGCAAGGATCGAGTTCTTGCCGATTTCGTCGTCGCGGCCTTCGAGTGCAGCAAGTGCCGAACCCTTAACAACAGGGATCGCGTCGCCGTCGAAGCCATAGCTGCTCAGCAGTTCGCGGATTTCCATTTCAACGAGTTCGAGAATTTCCTCGTCGTCAACCTGGTCAACCTTGTTCATGTAAACGACGAGCGCGGGAACGCCAACCTGACGTGCAAGCAGGATGTGCTCGCGGGTCTGCGGCATCGGGCCGTCAGCCGAGTTCACAACCAGGATCGCGCCGTCCATCTGCGCAGCACCGGTGATCATGTTCTTCACATAGTCAGCGTGGCCCGGGCAGTCGACGTGCGCATAGTGACGTGCAGCGGTTTCATATTCGACGTGTGCGGTCGAAATGGTGATGCCGCGCTCGCGCTCTTCGGGAGCCTTGTCGATGTTCGCAAAATCAACAGCTTCACCACCATGGGCTTCTGCCATGATCTTGGTGATCGCTGCGGTCAGCGTGGTCTTGCCATGGTCAACGTGACCGATGGTGCCGATGTTGCAGTGCGGTTTCGTCCGCTCAAATTTAGCCTTTGCCATTGTTCAAACCTTCTTTTGGATTAGGTGTCTTTTGATCAGTTGGGACGCCGCCTGCTGAATCAGGCGCCGCCCTTAGTCCGTAATTGCCTATCAGGCAAGCTTCTCTTTGACTTCAGCCGCGACGTTTGCCGGGACTTCGTCATAATGTGAGAAGAACATCGAGTAGTTGGCGCGTCCCTGCGTGAATGAACGCAGTTGGTTGACGTAGCCGAACATGTTGGCCAGCGGCACCATTGCTTCGACAACCTGTGCATTGCCGCGGGTGTCAGTGCCCTGGATCATGCCACGACGCGAGTTCATGTCGCCGATAACATCGCCCAGATATTCCTCAGGCGAAACAACTTCGACCTTCATGATCGGTTCGAGCAGCTTGATGCCTGCCTTCTGCGCGGCTTCGCGCATACCGGCACGACCAGCAATTTCAAACGCCAGTGCCGACGAGTCGACGTCGTGATAGGCGCCGTCATACAGTTCGATGTCAAAGTCGATGATCGGGAAGCCGATGAGCGAGCCGCTTTCGGCGGTTTCGCGCATGCCCTTTTCAACGCTGGGGATATATTCCTTCGGAATGTTACCGCCCTTGACCGCATCGGTGAAGGTGATGCCTGCACCACGTTCGCCGGGAGTGACCTTAAACTTGATGCGACCGAACTGGCCCGAACCACCCGATTGTTTCTTGTGGGTGTAGTCGATGTCGACTGCACGGGCGAGATATTCGCGGTAAGCCACCTGCGGCGCGCCGACGTTGGCCTCAACCTTGAATTCGCGCTTCATACGATCGACGATGATGTCGAGGTGAAGCTCGCCCATGCCCTTGATGATCGTCTGGCCCGATTCATGATCGGTCGAAACGCGGAACGAAGGATCTTCAGCCGACAGGCGGTTGAGCGCGATGCCCATCTTTTCCTGGTCAGCCTTGGTCTTGGGTTCCACCGACAGTTCGATAACCGGCTCAGGGAATTCCATACGCTCAAGGATGATCGGCTGGCGTTCGGCGCAAAGCGTATCGCCGGTGGTCGTTTCCTTCATTCCGGCCAGCGCGATGATGTCGCCTGCAAATGCCTCGTCAACGTCCTTACGTTCGTTGGCGTGCATTTCGAGCATACGACCGACTTTTTCCTTCTTGTCCTTCACCGAGTTCAGGTAGGTGCCCTTGACGAGCGAACCCGAGTAGATGCGGATGAAGGTCAGCGAGCCCACGAACGGATCGTTCATGACCTTGAACGCCAACGCGCTGAACGGCGCATCGTCGGTTGCCGGACGGCTATCGGGCTCGAGTGTGTCCATTTTCACGCCCTGCACATCTTCAATGTCGAGAGGCGACGGCAGATAGTCGACGACGGCGTCGAGCAGCGGCTGAACGCCCTTGTTCTTGAACGCCGAACCACAAACTACGGGAACGAACGCATGGCCGAGCGTGCCCTTGCGGATCAGTGCCTTCAGCGTTGCTACGTCGGGCTCATTGCCTTCCAGATAGGCTTCCATCGCGTCGTCGTCTTGCTCAACTGCAAGTTCGATCAGTTCGCTGCGATATTTGGCGGCCTTTTCGACCATGTCTGCCGGGATATCTTCATAGAAGAATTCAGCGCCCAGGCTTTCATCTTTCCAGATGATCGCGCGGTTCTGGACCAGATCGACCAGACCCTTCAGATCGGCTTCGATACCGATGGGAAGGAACAGTACGGCAGGCTTCGCACCCAGACGATCGATGATCGACTGCACGCAATATTCGAAATTCGCACCGGTGCGGTCGAGCTTGTTGATGAAGCACATCCGCGGAACCTTGTACTTGTCCGCCTGACGCCAAACCGTTTCGGACTGCGGCTCAACGCCGGCAACGCCGTCGAAACAGGCAACGGCGCCGTCGAGCACGCGCAGCGAACGCTCAACTTCGATCGTGAAGTCGACGTGGCCGGGGGTGTCGATGATGTTGATGCGGTGGTCGTTCCAGAAGCAGGTGGTGGCGGCCGACGTGATCGTGATGCCGCGTTCCTGCTCCTGTTCCATCCAGTCCATGGTGGCAGCGCCATCATGGACTTCACCGATCTTGTACGACTTGCCGGTGTAATACAGGATACGCTCGGTGGTCGTGGTCTTGCCGGCATCGATGTGCGCCATGATGCCGATATTGCGATATTTTTCCAACGGATGGCTGCGTGCCATGATCTTCACTCCAGTGAGAGGGCCCTTATAGCCCTATAGTTGCGGGGGCCGGTCAGAAACCGGCCCCCTAATGTGCGTTTGTGACGCTATCGTGGACTGGCTAGGCCAATTACCAGCGATAGTGTGCGAAGGCACGGTTGGCTTCAGCCATACGGTGCGTGTCTTCGCGCTTCTTGACAGCGTTGCCACGGTTGTTGGCAGCATCGAGAAGCTCACCCGAAAGACGGGCTGCCATCGTGGTTTCGCTGCGGTTGCGCGCGGCACCGATCAGCCAGCGAATGGCGAGGGCCTGCGCACGCTCGGGGCGGACTTCGCAGGGAACCTGATAGGTTGCACCACCAACGCGACGCGAACGGACTTCGATGCCCGGCTTCACATTGTTCAGCGCATCGTGGAAGGTCTGCACCGGATCTTTCTTGGCCTTGGCTTCGACAGTTTCGAGTGCGCCATAGACAATGCGTTCGGCGACGGATTTCTTACCATCGAGCATCAGGTTGTTCATGAATTTCGAAAGCACCAGATCACCGAATTTTGGATCGGGAAGGATGATGCGCTTTTCGGGACGACGACGACGTGACATTTTCTATTCTCCCGATCTTACTTAGGACGCTTCGCGCCATATTTCGAACGCGACTGCTTGCGGTCCTTGACGCCCTGTGTGTCGAGCACGCCGCGCAGGACGTGATAACGAACACCGGGAAGGTCGCGAACACGGCCACCGCGGATAAGCACAACGCTGTGCTCCTGCAGGTTGTGGCCTTCGCCCGGGATATAGGAAATGACTTCGCGCTGGTTGGTCAGACGGATCTTGGCCACCTTACGCAGAGCCGAGTTCGGCTTTTTCGGAGTCGTTGTGTAAACACGGGTGCAAACGCCGCGCTTCTGCGGGTTCTGCTCCATTGCAGGGACCTTTGACTTGGCCTTCTGCGGGACCCGGCCCTTGCGGACCAGCTGGTTAATCGTTGGCATATCTTCACCTTGAAAATAAGTTGGTTACTTTGCGCGACAAGACGATGCCCTTTAAGGGGCGCGGCGGAGGCTCAGCCTTTGATCCGCCCGGCCTGTCGAACAATGTTCAGCCTATGTGGGTTTTCCTGTGGGCGCGGAGAATCACTCCTCGCGCTTTCGGGAAGGCGGGCCATTAGCGGCGGAAGGGGACTGGGTGGTCACCAGCGCTGAAGCGAGTGCATCAGCCCCTGACCTCCTCTACCCGATTTTCGCGCCAATAAATTCCGCCATCCGCGCCTGTGCGACCCGGCTTTCGCGCAGGAAGAAGATTGGCCAATCGTGCATCATCCCGGCTTCCTCGTGATAGTCTATCGATGGCAGCTTGGCCTTCAACGCGCGGGCGTCGGGCACCAGTATGTCGTCGCCTCCCCCGAACATCAGCATCGGCGGCAGGCCTTCCCAATTGCCGAACAGCGGGCTGACCTTCGGGTCGCTGAGTGGCAGGTCGCGGGCATAGAGTTTGGCCGCCGCATGGGTGCCGCCGATGGTCAGCACGCAATCGCGCGGTTCGATCGCGGGCTGGTCAGGATGCGACACCGCCACATCGAGCCAGGGGCAGATCAGGACCAGGCCCTTGGGCAGCAACCGCCCCTCGGTTCGCGCCGCCTGCACAACCGCCGCACACAGCCCGCCGCCTGCCGAATCCCCGCCCATCACAAAGGGCCCTGCCCGGTCCGGCGTGAATTCGCGGTAGAATTTCATCGCCCAGTCGACCGTTTCTTTCGCCGATGCCTCGGGCGCTAGTGGATAGAGCGGCGCTGTGGTGACGATGCCGTGCGTCTCCGCCATATGGGCAAGGAACTTCCAGTGTATATCGACGGCCGGATAGACATAGCCGCCGCCATGCCAATAGAGCATATGCCCCGCCACCGGCCGGTCACGCGGCGCGATGCGGAAGATCTTGCGCCCTTCATAGCTGCTTTCGCGCACATCGAGCCGCTTGCGCATCTTGGCATCGGGATATTGCTGCTCGACCCGGCTCTGTTCGATATTTTTGAGGAAATCAGGACCATCCGAATAGCGTTTGCGCAATGATCCGGTCATCCGGAACAGCGAAGCGATCAGGCGCGCGGTCAGGCTAGGCATAGCATTTCCCCTCTTATCCAAGGGACAAAGTGCCGAAGAAAATCAAAAAGGCAAGCCGCAACGCCATGCCGCTACGGCTTGCTCTTGCTGTTTAACTGACGGAGGGCTTGCTCCACTGTTTGTAGCGGCTGTTGCCGACAAAACCGAGATTTTCGACTCCCGCTTCGTTCACCATCGAGATCAGCTGGTTGAAGCGTTCATAGCGCGCATAGCCATCGGTTTCGATACGCAGTGCGTCTCCGGCCGCGGCCAATGTGCGCAGCTTTGCCTGCAGCGCCGTGTCATCGACGATGGCGCCATTCCAATGGGCAACCCCGTCGGAAGTCACTACCAGATTCTGGATGATTGGCGGCTTATTGGTCGTAATCGGTCCAGGCTGCGGCAGGTTGACGCTGGTCTGGTGCATGGCCGCCGGAACCGCCAATATCAGCATTACCAGAAGCACGAGCATCACATCGATCAACGGGGTGATGTTCATTTGCGAAAATGGCGTGTCGCTTGGCTTGTATCGCGCGCGGTGGCGGAAGTAGATGACTTCTCCCATATCGTCTCTCCTCTCATTTGACGATAAAGAGACGTTATAACATTCTAGAAGTAGTGTCACGCAAATTGATTCCGCCGCACAGCGGCTTTGCAGCTTCGAATACAGGTGATACATCGCACCCATGTCGGGGGAATTGGACGCAGCCGGAACGGCTATCGAGGGTGCCTTGCTGGGTGCCGCTGTAGAACCTTCGCAGGGCGGAACGGTTGCCGAGGGGACAGGCGCCTGCCTGAACTGCGGCGCAACCCTCAGCG
Organism: Sphingomonadales bacterium; assembly: GCA_016707885.1. Classification (GTDB taxonomy): domain Bacteria; phylum Pseudomonadota; class Alphaproteobacteria; order Sphingomonadales; family Sphingomonadaceae; genus Sphingorhabdus_B. The sequence continues at coordinate 65,338 of JADJGU010000003.1, read as the reverse complement.
GGCCCTATTGTGCAGTCTGCGGGCAAAAGGCGCATGTCCACCGCACCTTGTCGGCGATCTGGCATGACATATTGCACTCGGCGCTGCATTTCGATGGCAAGATGTGGCGCACGCTGCCGATGCTGTTGTTCAAGCCTGGGGAATTGACCCGCCGCTATGTGCTTGGCGAGCGCGCGAAATTCGTCTCGCCGATGGCGCTGTTCCTGTTTTCGATCTTCCTGATGTTTGCCGTGTTCAGTTTCTCGGGCGGATCCGCCGTGCAGAATAATTGGCAACGCGGCGCGCAAGAAGAAGCGGCCAAGCTGGACAAGGAAATCGCCGCCACCGAAACCCGCCTCTCAAAACCCGCCGAGCTGAAACCGGGGGAAGACAAGGAACTGACGGCAAAGCTGAACGAACTTAAAATGGAACGCAACGGCATTGCCTTCGCGACAACCGGCGCGCCGATTTATGACGAAGCTGGCGTCAGATCGAGCGACGGTGGCAAGCGTTGGTTGAGCTATAACAGCAAAGCCGAAACCGGCTGGCTTTGGCTCGACCAAACGCTCGACAAGGGCGCCAAAAAGATGGTCTCGAACCCCAGCCTCGCCTTTTACAAGCTGCAATCCAATGGCTATAAATTCGCCTGGCTGCTGATCCCGCTGTCGCTGCCCTTTGTCTGGCTGGTGACGATCGGGGTGCGCGGGCACCGTTTTTACGACCATGCGGTCTTCGCGACCTATTCGATTGCTTTCATGTCCCTGCTGTTTCTGTCGATCACCCTGATGTCGCGCATCGGCCTCGACGACAGCTTTTGGGGGTTGGCGTTTGTCCTGATCCCACCCATCCACATCTATAAACAGTTGCGCCATGCCTATGGACTGTCGCGTGGAAGCGCGATGCTGCGGGCCATCCTATTGCTGCTGTTCATTGTCATCGTAGTTTCTCTTTTTGCGATGACATTGCTGTTTCTTGGATTGTTAGGATAACCGATGACTGCACATTTCGACCGCCGCCTCTTGCTCAAAACCGGGATGTTCGGGCTGGGGGCGCTTGGCCTTCAGGGTGGCGCGCTGGCAGCAATGCAGGCAGCGCTCACCAGAGGTTTCAGCCACGGTGTGGCGAGCGGGGAGCCTTCGCAAAATTCAGTGCTGCTGTGGACGCGCTTCGTCTCCGATCTGACAGAGACCAAATTGCGGGCAGAGATCAGCGAAACCCCCGATTTCCGCTCCATCACCACGGGCGCGGAAACGGTTGCGGCACCGGGCCGCGACTATACGGCCAAGGCGATAGTGCGTGGGCTCGCACCCGGCCGTTCCTATTATTACCGCTTCATCGCGCCTGATGGCAGCATCTCCCCCATAGGCCAGACGCGGACTTTTCCCGAAGGCGGGATCGACAAATACCGCATGGCGGTCTTTTCCTGTTCGAACATGCCCTTTGGCTGGTTCAACGCCTATGCCCATGCCGCACAGGTCGGTGACTTTGATATCGCGCTCCACCTCGGCGATTATATTTATGAATATCAGCGCGGCGATTACCCTTCCGCGAAGGACACCGTCGCCGGTCGCCTGATCGAGCCTGCGAACGAGATTGTCAGCCTCGCCGACTATCGCCTGCGCTATGCCAGCTATCGCGCCGATCCCGACCTGCAAGCAATCCACGCCCGCGCGCCGATGCTGTGCATGTGGGACGATCATGAGTTCGCCAATGACGCCTATGCCGATGGCGCGCAGAATCATCAGGCGAGTGAGGGCGACTGGCAGACGCGCAAAGCCGCCGCCGAACAGGCCTATCGCGAATGGATGCCGGTGCGCGATCTGGATGCAGGCGAACGCTGGAGCGGCTATCGCGTCGGCGATCTCGCCGAAATCTTCATGACCGAAAGCCGCATTGGCGCGCGGTCCAAGCCCGCCGAGCTGCAAATCCCCAAAGGTGCTGATCAGGCGGCAACGCTGGCAGCGATCAAGGATTTTGCCAAGGGCGACTGGCAGGCGGCCGATCGCACGATGCTGGGCAGCCGTCAGGAAGGTTGGCTGGCCGACGGGTTCACGAACAGCAAGGCCAAGTGGAACATCTGGGCGCAACAGACAATCATGGGAACGATCCTGCAGCCCGACGACACGGTCAACTGGCTCGCCCCCGATGCGCCCGATTTCGCCAAGGCGCGCGTCCGGCGTGGCGCGATGGCGGCCAAAGCCGGAATCCCCGCCAATTTGGATGCGTGGGATGGTTATCCGGAGGCACGGGCGCGTTCGCTTTCCGCTGCGCAGAATTCCAAGGCCGACCTTGTCGTGCTGACCGGAGACAGCCACAATGCATGGGCCTTTGACCTTCGGCATGATGGCAAGGCGGCAGGCGTCGAACTGGCAGGCCAAAGTGTCAGCTCACCCGGTTTCGAAACCTATTTCACCGGCGCGTCCCCGGCGACCGTGGCGAAAGGCGTGATGGCCAGCAACAAGGGCCTCAAATGGATGGACAGCAGCCGTCGCGGCTACATGCTCGTCGAACTCACCCCCGAGCGCACCACCAGCGAATGGCGCTTTGTCGAAACGGTGAAGCAACGCACGCCACGGCTGGGCGGCTTGCACCGGATGACGGCGAAGCATGGGGCGCGGAAGTTGGGTATTTAGAATTCTTGATCGGCAGCTTAGTTGGGCGGAGCCGTCTTTTGAATAGCCTAGAATCACGCGCCCAAACGGATCAGCAAAGGATCGGCGCCAGATAAAGAATGTCCGACTATATCACGGTTGCTCTCAATCTGGTTTTGTTCAGCGAGCACGCGAAGTCGCCAACATAAGAAAAGATGATCCGCATCATGATTTTGGTCCCACAAGTGTCCCATCGTGTCGCCAATGATTCGGTAACACTTCCGCCATTTGTGGGTGCACTGGGCGAGAAGATGTTCATCAAAGTAATCTTCACGAACGCTGTTGAGCAAATCCCCATTAACAATCCGCACAGCCGCTCTTCCAACGCCCCCCTTTTTTCGGGGGCGGGCGGGGGGCCGGGGTTTGCGTCCGCTCGATAAGCAAGTCCGGAGCGATCCCGGCTGGCCGGCGGGGCATTCCGCACCACGCATCCTGCAAAGGATAATCCACTACAATCATCCGAGCGCCGTCGCCGCCAATGAGATCGAGGTACCAGTAAAGCGCAGACAACTCGCTTGCAGACTGCGGCGCGATCCAGATCAAACGATCGGGGTCACTCCTTACTTTTGCTTCAAATTCTCTGGCACCGTTAGCGATCCAGTCCCAGCCCATTTCTTGCAACGGAATGTTGCTATCTAACCAAGCCTGACGGTCATCAAAACTGTTGCATGGCCCCAGTTCGGTCAAATCAACTACGCGTTGTCGAAGGCCTTGTGCCCACGGGCCTCCCAAATAAACACCATACTCTGACTTGGCCAAATGAAGTGACTGGTTCTTCGCCGGTATTGCATAAGAATTGCAAAAGTTGAACGACTGAAAACTTGTCGAAACTACCCCACCCGCACCCGCCCCCACGGCCCCGTAATCGCCAACGTCATTGTCGGCCACATCAGGTTGACGAAGAAGGTCGAGCCATCGGGTGAGAAGCAGGCGCCGGCAAATTCGGTCTGCACCCGGCTTTTGGCAAAGACATAGGCCTTTCCTGACGGCGTGATGCCGCGCAGGTGGTTGTCAACGATGTCGGTATATTGGTCTTCGCAGACCATCAGGTGCCCAGTCGGCATCACGCACAGATTGTCGCCATAATTATAGGCGGCGGCATCGGTGGATTCGTAGAACAGGTCGAGCTGGTCTGCCGCGCCGCTGACACCGGGTTTTAGGCGGAATATCTGGCCATGTTTAATCGCACCCCCATCGGTGCAGGCAAAGTAGAGCTCATCCTTGCCCCACCAGATGCCTTCGCCGCGCGCGAACAGGGTGGCACCTTTGGCGCTCCCGCGTTTGCGCAGATCGTCATCGGGCGCTTCGGGATTATCGAGCGGAATCCAGCGCGGGGCATAGGCCTTGCCGCGCGCGACGGCGGCCTCGCTCCAGTTGCGGCTGTCGCCAATACCATCAAACGCCAGCGCCTCGAGCCGACCGCCTTTCGCAAGATCACCCTTGGTGTCGGGCAGGAAACGGTACAGCAAGCTGTCGTCCCGATCCTCGGTCAGATAGACGATGCCGGTGCGCGGATCGACGCAGGCGGCTTCATGGTTGAAACGGCCCATCGCCTTCAGCGGCACCGGTGCAACCAGCCCCATATGGTTCGACGGCACTTCGAAGATATAGCCGTGATCCTTACCGACCGTGTCGCCGGCACGTGTCACGTTCTCCTCACAGGTGAGCCAGCTGCCCCAGGGCGTGATGCCGCCCGCGCAATTGCGGATCGTGCCTGAAAGACTGAGCCACTGCTTTTCGACCTTCTGCGATTTCAGATCGTAGATCAGTGTCGTGGTTCCGCCTGGCAAAGGCATGCCATCCTTGCCGCGGTCATAAGCCGCGAAATCCTCTGCCACCTTGCCGGTGAACGGCCCGAAGCGCCCGTCGCGGATATTGAGTTCATGGTTGCGAACGAGCGCAACCTTGCCCTTCCCGGCCGCAAACGCGCCCATGCCGTCGCCTGCGCTGGGGACGAGGAAGCCGTCGTCCATGATGTTGCCGAAGCGCGAAATCACGCGGTAGGAAAAGCCCTTGGGCAAGTCGATCAGATTGTTCGGATCGCGGACCAAGGCGCCATAGCCCGGAACCTCGCTGCGCGCGGCGGGCGGAATTTGTGCGCAGGCCCGCTCGGCAATTCCTGCGAATGCGAGGCTTCCAAGACCGAAATTGAAACTGCGGCGGCTGATTTGCATCTGATTGTCCTTTGGCTTTTGGTTGCTCTGCCGTTGAACCGCAAAGATGACAAGATGGTTGCAGCTTGGTAGAGGCCCGCCGCATGACAGAAATCACCAAACCCGTCCGCACCCGTGTCGCCCCCTCGCCCACCGGCGATCCGCACGTCGGCACCGCCTATATTGCTCTCATCAACTATTGCTTTGCCAAGAAACATGGCGGGCAATTCCTGCTGCGCATCGAGGATACCGATCAGGTGCGCTCGACCCGTGAATCCGAAGAGAAAATTCTCGATTCGCTGCGTTGGCTGGGTTTGAGCTGGGATGAAGGCCCAGATGTCGGCGGTCCGCACGGCCCCTATCGCCAGTCCGAACGCAGCGCGATCTATACCGAGCATTGCAACCGGCTCTTGAACGATGGCCACGCCTTCAAATGCTATTGCACGCCCGAAGAACTGGCGAGCATGCGCGCGCAGCAGATGGCTGCGAAGCAACCGCCCAAATATGACGGTCGCTGCGCCAAGTTGACGCAGGCGGAATGTGCCGAGCGCGATGCCAAGGGCATGAGCCATGTCGTGCGCATGATGGTCCCTAACGAGGGCGTATGCGTGGTGCAGGATACGCTGCGCGGGCCGATCGAGTTTGAATATTCGGTGGTCGATATGCAGGTGCTGATGAAATCGGATGGCCTGCCGACCTATCACCTCGCCAATGTCGTCGACGATCATCTGATGGGCATCACCCATGTGATGCGCGGCGAGGAGTGGATTAGTTCTGCACCCAAACATTTGTTGCTCTATCAATATTTCGGTTGGGAGCCGCCGGTGCTGACCCACCTGCCGCTTTTGCGCAATGCCGACCGGTCGAAGCTGTCGAAGCGCAAAAATCCGACGAGCATCCTCTATTACCAGCGTGCCGGATATCTGCCCGCCGCGATGCAGAATTTCCTTGGGCTGTTCATCAAGAGCGCGAGCGAGGAGGACGAGAAGACCTCGCTGCAGGAGCTGATCGACGGCTTTGATGTCGCGAACATCTCGCTCGGCGGGCCGGTGTTCGACACTTCCAAGCTGGATTGGCTGAACGGCCGCTACATGCGCGAGGAGTTGACCACCGAGCAATTTCTTGGCGAAGTGCGCAAATGGGCGCTCAATGACGAATATCTGCTGCCGATCGCCGAAATGGCGCAAAGCCGGATCGTCAAGCTGGGTGATCTGGGCGCGCTGGTTGCGCCCTTCTTCATGAACCGCATCGAGAGCCTGACCGCCGAGAAACTGCGCGACGGCGTGAAGATTGAAACCGACCAGCAGCGTGCCGCGTATACGCTAGCGCTGCAGCAGTTTGACGCGTTGATCGAGTGGAACAAGGAAGGTGTCGATGCTGCGCTGCGCAAGACCGCAACTGCGCTCGAGATCAAACTGAAAGACATGATCCGCGCCTTCTACCTTGCCGTCCTCGGTGCGCCGCAAGGCGTGCCTTTGTTCGACGCGATCACCCATCTGGGCCGGGATATCCTCCGCGAACGCCTGCGCCATGCGATGGAGTTACTCGGCCCCGCGAGCAAGAAGGAAGCCGAAGCCTGGACAGCAGCACTGGCAAAGGCTGATTCGACCTCCGAATGAGCGACAGCATAGGCCTGCACGAGAGCTGGAAGGCACCGCTTCGACCCGAGTTCGACGCGGACTATATGGCGCAGTTGCGTTCCTTCCTGGTGGCTGAAAAGGCTGCGGGGAAACGGATTTTTCCGAAGGGCGCCGAATGGTTCCGCGCAATGGACCTGACGCCATTGGACAAGGTTCGCGTGGTGATCTTGGGGCAGGATCCCTATCACGGTCCGGGTCAGGCGCATGGGCTGTGCTTCAGCGTAAAGCCCGGCGTTCCCCCTCCTCCCAGTCTTGTGAATATCTACAAGGAACTGCAATCAGACCTGGGCATTGAACGCCCGCGCCACGGCTTTCTTGAGCATTGGGCACAGCAAGGCGTGTTGTTGCTCAACAGCGTGCTCACCGTTGAAATGGCCAAAGCGGCCTCACACCAAGGCAAGGGCTGGGAACGCTTCACCGATGCGGTTATCCGGCTGGTCAATGCCAAGGAGGAACCGGTCGTATTTCTGCTCTGGGGCGCTTACGCCCAGAAAAAGGCGGCCTTTGTCGATACCTCGAAGCATCTCGTGCTGAAGGCGGCACACCCCTCACCCTTGTCGGTGCATAATGGCTTCCTCGGCTGCCGACACTTCTCGAAGTGCAATGCCTTCCTTGAAAGCAAGGGTCTTCCTCCAATCGACTGGAGCCTGCCGGAAGTCTGAGGGCTAACCCTTATACATCCCGTCGACACGATCCTTGTACCGCTCGCGGATCATGTGCCGCCGGATCTTCATGCTCGGTGTCATTTCGCCATTTTCGATGGTGAAAGGTTCATCTGCAAATTCGAACTGACGGACCTTTTCGGTCACCGACAAATCCTTGTTCACCCGGTCTACGGCTGCCCGCACTGCCGCACGGAATTGGGGATTGTCCTGAAGTTCGGCAAAATCATATTTCATCCCCTGCCCCCGGGCCCAGTCGAGCGCCCATTCGGGATCGGGTACGATCAGGCCGACGATATACGGCCGCTTGTCGCCAGAAACCATCGCTTGCAGGATTTCGGGCTGCAGCGTCAGCATGCCTTCCACCTTTTGCGGCGCTACATTGTCGCCCTTATCATTGACGATGATATCTTTCTTGCGGTCGGTGATCTTGATCCGACCCTTCTCATCAAAATGGCCGATATCGCCCGTGTGCAGCCAGCCATCCTTGATGACCCGCGCAGTTTCAGCATCATTGTTCCAATAGCCGAGCATCACCAACTCGCCGCGCACAAGGATTTCGCCATCGTCTGCGATTTTCACCTCAACGCCTTTGAGCGGAGCGCCGACGGTGTCCATCTTGATGCCAGTCTTGGGCCGATTGCAGCTGACTACCGGGCCGCTCTCGGTCTGCCCATAACCCTGCAGCAATGTGATTCCAAGCGACTGGAAGAACACGCCGATATCAGGATTCAGCGGCGCGCCACCCGAAACCATCGCCTTCATCCGCCCGCCAAAACGCGCCCGAATCTTTGGTTTTAATGTGCGCGAGAGGATCGCGCGCATCGGCGCATCGCGCAGCCGCTTTTTGCCGCCATAGTCACGCTCTCCGATGGTCAGGGCCTTGTCGAGCAGATAGCTGGGAACCTTGCCCTGCTTTTCGACCTGCTTGATCATGCGCGCACGCAGCACCTCAAACAGGCGCGGGACGACGACCATGATGGTCGGCTGGGTCTCCTCGATATTGCTCGCCAGTTTTTCGAGGCCCTCGGCATAATAGATTTCCGCGCCGACCCCGATGGGCAGGAACTGCCCGCCCGAATGCTCATAGGCGTGACTTAGCGGCAAGAAAGAGAGGAAACGTTCGTTGTTCAACCCGAAATCTTCACGCAGCACCTGCGCCGCTCCGTCGACATTGCAGATAATTGAACCGTGATGCAGCATCACGCCGCGCGGTGCCCCCCCGGTGCCGCTAGTGTAGATGATGCAGGCAAGTTCGCGCCTGCCGACATGTGCCATTTCTTCAGTTAGTGCAGCCACGTCGGCGTCGGTGCCCTGCACCAAATCGGCCCAGTCATGATACTTTTGCTGCCCGCGCTGGGTCACCTTCAACAGCTCCATGCCGATCACAAATTCACATTCGGACGACCGCACCACAGCAGGCATCAGATGCTGTGCAAGTTTTGCTGTTGAAACAATCACCGCTCGCGACTGGCTGTTGTCCAATATATGCTGGTGATCGCGCTCGGTATTGGTGATGTATGTCGGCACCGTAACGCAGCCTGCGGCCATGATCCCAAGGTCGGCGATGCACCATTCGGGCCGGTTTTCGGATACCAGCATCACCCGATCGCCTTTTTTGAGACCCATCGCCTTCAGGCTTTTGGCAAGGCCTGCGACGCGGCGTGCAGTCTCAGCCCAGCTGATCGTGCGCCATTCATCGCCATGTTTAAAGCCAAGGAACGGTCTGTCGCCGCGCAGAGCAGCGCGCGACAGGAACATGCTCACCAGATTGGGAATGGATTCGAAATCGTTGAAATTATCAGCCACCAAAACTCTCCCGGGGTGGTCCGTTTACGGACTCATTCGACTTTCAGACGCTAGCGCCGCCGGTTGCACTAGGCAAGTTTGGTTCAACCGACGCTGGCTGCTGGTGCACCATCTTTCGCCCTGTCGCCATCGACCAGTTTTTGCTGGCCTTTTACATCGACAGAAACCGCGGTACCCTCACTGCGTGGATCGGCGGCACCGGTCCATTTGCCATCGACCAATTGCACCCCGTTAACCTTCGATCCCAGATCGGCAGGTTTCACCTGCTGGCCGAAAGCGGCAATCATATCCAGAGCATTGGCCAAGGCTGTATTTTCCTCGACCAACAATGACCCGCCGCCAAAATAGATATTGGGCAATGCAATCGCCTCTTTCAGGGGCAGGCCGAAATCGATGACGCCCACTAGCGTCTTGGTGACGTGCATGATTATACGTTTGCCGCCCGCAGACCCGAGCGCAAGCACTGGCTTGCCTTCCCGGTCGAACACGATGGTCGGTGCCATTGATGACAAAGGCCGCTTTCCGCCCTCGACCCGATTAGCGACCGGCGCGCCATCCTTTTCGGGCGCAAATGTGAAGTCGGTCAGTTCGTTGTTCAGGAAAAAGCCGCCTGCAATCAACTGGCTGCCAAACGGTCCTTCGATGGTTGAGGTCATGTTGGCAATGCTGCCTTTGCCGTCGACGGCGGAAAAGTGGGTCGTTCCCGCAACTTCGCCCGAAATGGCCGCCGTGCGCGGCATCGCCCCAGGGGGGCTGCCCGCCGGATAATCAGTACGCGCCTTGGCTGGATCGATGAGCGCTGAACGCTCAGCCAGATAGGCTTTGTCGATCAGGCCGGCGACCGGAACCTGCACGAACGAAGCGTCACCCAGATATTTTTCGCGGTCTGCATAAGCAAGCTGCATCGCCTGCCCGATCAGATACCAGCTCTTCGGGTCGTCCTTGCCCATCGCCTTCATGTCGAAGCGCTCAAGCGAGCCTAGGATCTGCAGCACAGTGGTTGCGCCCGATGAAGGCGGAGCCATACCGCAGATGACATAAACGCGATAAGGTGCACAGACGGCGTTCTGCTCCAACGCCTTGTAAGCGGCAAGATCAGCGAGCGTCATGTCACCGGGGGCCACCGGGCTTTTAATGACGCTGTCGACAATGCTGTTCGCGATCGCACCCGTATAAAACGCTTCGGGGCCCTTTTTCGCAATCAGCTTCAGGGTTTTGGTCAATTCGGGATTGCGCAGCGTCATAGCCGCCTTGGCTGGTTTACCATCAATCCAGTAGATGGACTTCGCCGTCTCAAATTTCGGCCACAAACGCTCGATCATTGCCAGACGCGATTCGAGCGTCTGGTTCACGACAAAGCCTTTATCGGCAAGCCGGATCGCAGGCTTGAATATATCTGCCCATTTGAGCTTACCCCATTTGCGGTGCGCCTCTGCCATCAACCGGATGTTGCCGGGAACGCCCACAGACTTGCCGCCTGGAAATGCCTGCAAGAAAGGCAGCGGTTTGCCATCGGCATCGGTAAAGCGTTGGGGAGTCGCCGCAGCAGGCGCAGTTTCGCGGCCATTAATCGTGCTGATCGTCGAGGATTTGGCGTCATAATGCACGAGGAAACCGCCGCCACCGATTCCGCTCGATTGCGGTTCGACGACAGTCAGGGCGAGCATCATCGCCATCGCAGCATCCGCCGCAGAGCCACCTTTCGCCAGAATTTCAGCTCCGGCTGCAGTGGCCCGCGGATCAGCGGATGTGGCGATTGCCGGGCTAGGGTCGGTCCCCCTAGCCAAAATGGGCGACGGCGAAGCGGATAGTGCGGCCAGGGCAGCAAGCGACAACAGAATTTTCTTCATCCTATTACCTCTAGCTAAAGTCGTCAGCGGTGCAATGCGATTGTCACCAGCACAATCATAGCGTCGAACTGTCGATCACAAAGGTACGTCGACACCGACGGCATCAGTTACCGACGAAAACCCGTCACGCTTCAACCTCCTTGCAAGTCCGCGGTTGATTGTGTCGGCAAGGCTGGGTCCTTCATAAACCAGCGCGCTATACAGCTGGACAAGCGAGGCTCCGGCACGGATCCGTGCATAGGCATCGTCGGCATTGGCAATTCCACCCACTCCGATCAGAGGAATTTTACCTCCGCTCGCCCGACGGAAATCGATCAGCCGTTGATGCGCCAGATCGCGCAACGGCGCGCCCGAAAGCCCTCCGCTCTCCTCCCGGTGATGTGACTTGAGCGGCGGACGGGTAATGGTGGTGTTGCTGACAATCAACGCGGCGACGCGATGTTCCAATACCGACTGGCAAATGTCGGCCACATCGGCGGGTTCCAGATCAGGCGCAACCTTCAGGAACACCGGCCTGCCCTCGGGTGCCGCTGCGACCACTTTGCCGAGCAAATCGTCCAGCGCGGCCTTGTCCTGCAATGCGCGTAGGCCCGGCGTGTTGGGAGAGCTGATATTGACGGTGACATAATCGGCGAGCAAGCCAAGCCTTTGAATGGCCGCGACATAGTCGGCGATTCGGTCAACGCTGTCCTTGTTCGCCCCGATGTTAATTCCAATCCGCCCCGGCAGCTTCGAAAGATCAAGCTTCGATAAGCGCTCTGCGACTTTTTCCCTGCCGTCATTGTTAAAGCCCATACGGTTGATGACCGCACGATCCTCCACAAGACGGAACAAGCGCGGCTTTGGATTGCCCGCCTGCGGAAGCGGTGTGACTGTGCCTAGCTCAACGGATCCGAAGCCCAAGCCGAAAGCCGGTGCTGCAATTTCGGCATTTTTGTCATATCCCGGCGCAAGGCCGACGGGATTGGGAAAATCGAGTCCGGCTACTCTGCTTGCCAATACCTTATCGGTGAAACAGGGAAGCGACGGCATTAGCCCCAGCGCACCTATCGACAATCTATGGGCCGACTCGGCGTCGAATCGGAAGATCAACGGACGTAACAAGGAATAGAGCATCCATCCGCTATGGCAGGCGGGCTGGGCACGCTGCAATCGCAATAACGTACCAAAACGGTGCGCGTAAATTAATTTTTGGCCGAAAATGTCAAATGTAAACTGCGGGCATGACGATTCCGTGCAAGAAAATGTCATCTTGTTGGTGCATACGGTCTTTGCGACCCGAAGGGCTCGATGTCGAAAGACCAGAGTTCTTGACCTAGATAGGCCTGCCCTTGTGGCAGGCCTTTTTTTTGTGCGGGATTGGCTTATCATGCGACCTAAGGGAGTCCCGGTCGCAAAATGATCAATGTCCAATACCAAGCGCCGACCGAGCAGCTGCAACAGCTCGTATCCTCGCTCTACCGCTTCGACTATAGTGGCCATGCGCTGCACGAAGTCGAACGCGCAGATCGCGCGCAGTTCCGTATCATGCTATCCGGTCAAGGTTCCTATCGCTTTGCCGACGGCAATGAGTATTCGACCTATCCGGTGACGGTCATCGGCCCCACCACACGCCCGTTCGAAGCAATCGCATCCGAGCCGGTCAGCATTTTCGGCTGGGGCATGCTGCCGGCGGGATGGGCAGCATTGATGGGCGCCGAAGCTGAAAACTGGATCGACAAGGCATTCGACGCCCGCCGCATATTTGGCGACACGATTATGGATTTACGAGAGAAGTTGATTGCGTTGGCCGAACCTGTTGCGCAATTTGCGCTCGGAGAGGCCGCTGCCGCCGAGATTTACCGCAATCTTGACGGAGCACCTTTTGAATTCACCGCGATGGTCGATCGTTGGCTGGTCGACGACAACGACCCGGACGTTGATGTCCTTATCGCCGAATCGGGCTTGTCGCCCCGTCAGCTCGAACGCATGACCAAGCGCTATTATGGCATGCCTCCTAAAAAGCTGGCTCGAAAATATCGGGCACTGCGCGCCGCCACGCGGATTGCGCATGGGGATAGTTTGGATAATAGCGATCTAGGCTTGGCCTTTTATGATCAGTCTCACCTGACCCGAGAGGTAAAGCAGTTCACTGGGCTAACGCCCGGGCAACTGCGGGCTGGCACGTCCGAGTTGACCAAAGCCACGATGGAAGGACGCAGCGCTCTTGGCGGAAAAGTCAGTCCGCTGATTTCGGACAGCTAGATTCGCGCTTTTTCGCTCGCAAGGCATCACTGTCTTGCGTTTTGCGTCGCCGCAAATTTGTGCGCAATGCCTCTGCGAGACGTTCCTCACGTGATGGGGTCGGGGGCTTTGTCATAAATTCCCGATGCCAAAGCCCGGCATTGCGCGCAAGCGGCTTGACAAGCGACGCGTCGCTAAGCATAGGGCCGCCTCTTCCGGCGCTGCTGTAGCTCAGTGGTAGAGCACTCCCTTGGTAAGGGAGAGGTCGAGAGTTCAATCCTCGCCAGCAGCACCATTTATTTTCCCGTATAATTAAAGCGAATAAAGCAGGTGCCCGCCGTCAACGATGATGTCGCTGCCGGTCATGAAGCGCGAGGCGTCCGACGCGAGTAGAAGCAGTGCGCCGTCCAGATCGGGGAAAGCACCAAAGCGGCGCATCGCGATCCGTTTGCGCATCGCTTCACCTGCTTCGGAAGCGAGAAATTCCCTGTTGAGATCGGTCGCGAAATATCCCGGTGAAATCGAGTTCACCCGGATGTCATAACGCGCCAGTTCTTGCGCCAATTGCCGCGTCATGTGCAGAACGCCCGCCTTGGAAACGCTATAAGGCGCGGCACCCTTCATCCCCTGATGTCCGGTGATCGAAGCGATATTGATGATCGATCCACCCTGCCCCCGATCGCGCATCTGCCGGGCGGCGGCGGTTGCGACCTGCCAGACGCCTTTCAGGTTTATATCCATAACATAGTCATAGTCGGATTCGGTAAGACCCAAAACCGAACCGGATTTCTCCACCCCTGCATTGTTGACAATTATGTCGAGCGGCCCTGCTTGTGAGATGGTCTCTTCGACACTGGCATGATCCGAAACGTCAACGGTAACGGCTAAGGCCTTTCCGCCCATTCTCTGAATGTCGGCAACCAACATCTCCAACGGCTCCCGCCGACGCGCCGTCACCACCACTTCCGCACCACTAGCGGCCAGTACCCGTGCAAAATGAGAACCGAATCCCTCGCTAGATGCCCCGGTAACGAGTGCCCGTTTGCCTGTTAAGTCTGCCGTGAGTTGCATTTTCCTGTTTGCCCCTTGATAGGTGTTGGAAGTCATTGTCGAATAGCGTTGGGAAAAGTTCAATATCCCGGGAGAGGTGCGTTGTCTGAAAGTCCAGAACGATTGACCGAATTTCGCGACGAGGTCAGCAATTTTTTCGCGACCGACTATCCGAAATCGGTCCGCAAAAAGATCGCGCGCGGGCAGCGGCTGGAAAAGTCCGACCAGATTTTGTCGCAACAGGCGCTGAACGCCAAGGGTTGGCTGGGCGTCGGCTGGCCCAAAGAGGATGGCGGCACAGGCTGGTCGGCGGTCGAACGCTACATTTTCGATCAGGAACTCGACCTTGCCGGGGCCGCACCTATCATCCCTATGTCGGTGATTTACATAGGTCCGATCCTTTGCGCCTTCGGAACGGCGGAGCAAAAGGCGCGCTGGCTACCTGGTATTCTCGAATCGCGAGATTTCTGGGCGCAGGGTTATTCGGAACCGGAATCGGGGTCTGACCTTGCCAGTCTGCGTCTGTCCGCAGTGCGCGACGGCGATGACTATATCATCAACGGCGCCAAAATCTGGACCTCCGGCGCGCATTGGGCGAACTGGATTTTCTGCCTCGCACGTACATCCAAAGAAGCGCGCAAGCAGGACGGCATTTCGATGATCTGCGTACCGATGGACCAGCCCGGCGTGACTGTGCACCCCATCCCGTTGATCGACGGTTCTGCCGAGCTCAACCGCGTCGAGTTCGATAATGTCCGCGTTCCTGCTGCATTTCGCATCGGCGATGAAGGTAGGGGCTGGTATTATGCCAACGTCCTGCTGAAGAATGAACGGCTATCCTATGCGCATATCGGCGCTAAACGGCGCGATATTGCTCGATTAAAGGCACGGTTGGCCGACTGGCAGGAGAGCGGTGAACAGGCAGCGCTTGTTCACAAGCTAGCGAGCATCGAGGCCAAGCTCGACGTCATCGAAACCGCAATATTGCGCGTACTCGGCACCGATATGGAGATGTCGACGGCCGCCTTCCTGAAAATCGCCTGCACCGAATGCGCACAGGCGATCACGGCACTTGCAGTCGATATTGCGGGACCAGCCCGAGCCGCAATGCCCGATCGTTCGCTGGCGAGCTGGGACAAGATTGCTCCCCTCGTGCCGCCGGCCTGCGCAATCGCACCACAATCCTACTTCTTTGAGCGGGCACAGACCATCTATGGCGGCTCAACCGAAATCCAGAAAAACATCATGTGGAGGGCCATAAGTGGCTGAAAAATTATCTGACCGCGCATTGGAAATCGGCGCGAATGTTGAACGCTTCGTGCGCAATGTCGTCATCCCTTATGAGAAGGATCCCCGCCGCGATCATCATGGCGCACCACTTGATGCGCTGGTCTATGAAATGCGGGACAAGGCACGAGCAGCCGGTGTGCTGACGCCGCACATCCTTGCCGACGAGTCACATCTGACGCAGCTTGAAACCGCCTATGTCCTGCAAAAGTCAGGGCTTTCGCCGCTCGGTCCACTTGCGGTGAACACCATGGCACCCGACGAAGGCAATATGTACCTGATCGGGCATGTCGGCAGTCCGGAGATGAAGCAGCGCTTTCTGAAGCCGCTGGTCGAAGGTCGCGCGCGATCCGCCTTTTTCATGACCGAACCGGCAGCAGAAAACGGCGCAGGTTCCGACCCTTCGATGATGAAAACGACCTGCAAGCTCGACGGCAACCATTGGGTGATGAACGGCCGCAAGGCTTTCATCACCGGGGCCGAGGGTGCCAGCGTCGGCATCATTATGGCAAAGGCCGATGAGGGCGCTTGCATGTTCCTGGTCGACCTGCCCGACCCTGCCATCCGTATCGAACATGTGCCCAATACGATCGACAGCTCGATGCCTGGCGGACATGCAACGGTCATCATCGACAATCTGCGTGTCCCTGCTGATCAGATGCTCGGTGTGGCAGGTGAAGGCTTCAAATATGCCCAAATCCGTCTCTCGCCTGCCCGGCTATCGCACTGCATGCGCTGGCATGGCTGCTGCGAGCGGGCGCATGAGATCGCGTCCGACTATGCCAACCGCCGCGAAGCATTCGGCAAACCGCTGATCGACCATGAAGGCGTCGGTTTCATGCTCGCCGAAAATCTGATCGATCTGAAGCAGGCACAGTTGATGATCGATTGGTGCGCCTCGGTGCTTGACACCGGTTCGCTCGGTACCGTTGAAAGCTCGATGACAAAGGTTGCGGTTTCCGAAGCGCTGATGCGCATCGCCGATCGCTGCGTTCAGGTGATGGGCGGCGCCGGTGTAACCGACCAGACCATTGTTGAACAGATTTTCCGCGAAGTCCGCGCCTTCCGCATCTATGACGGCCCGACCGAAGTCCACAAATGGAGCCTCGCCAAAAAGATCAAGCGCGACTGGAAGGCGGCTCGGGGCTGAGTGTTCAGGCCAGCCAATGGCTTATCGGGCAGCGATGTCCGCGGCAATTGTCAGCGCAGAAATAGTTTGCAACCTTTGGTAAACAATGGGACAAATATCGGTTGACGGGGCTGCAATGGTGGCCAGCCCTTTGGATGGGAAGGGGCGCACAAATTTGACTGCTAGCGACCCCGAGACCCCTGAACCAACATCCGTTTTCTTCAGTTACTCCCGTGAAGATCAGACGAAGGCGCTGCCGATTATCCGGTTGATCGAAGCAGCTGGTTTTTCAATCTGGTGGGACGGGCTTCTGGAAGGCGGCGAACGCTTTTCACGCGCCACTGAAGAGGCATTGAACAGAGCAAAGGTGGTTGTAGTTCTGTGGTCTAAGGCATCGGTACATTCACATTGGGTCAGTGACGAAGCCACGCGCGGGCGGGATAGACGCATACTCGTCCCATTATCGCTCGACGGTACAGAGCCGCCTCTGGGTTTTGGCCAATTTCAGGTCATCAAACTGGCCGGCGCAAAGATGAACCTTGACGACGCGGCGATCCAGCGGATGGTGCGCGCGATTGCAGGCTTGCATGACACGGCCGCTCAACCTGTTAGCTCAGTACCGATCCGCGCGCCGCTTCTGAACCGTCGGACTGCAATCGGCGGTGGGCTGGCTGTGGCCGCTGCAGCCGGTGGTCTGGCGGTCTGGAAAGGCGGGCTGCTGGGCGGTGGCGCGACCAAAAATAGCGTCGCGGTTCTTCCATTTGACAATCTCAGCGGCGATCCAGCGCAACGTTATTTTTCCGATGGGTTGGCATCGGAGATCCGATCCCAATTGTCACGCAACGCGCTTCTCGAAATTGTCGGGCAAACCTCCTCCAACCAGTTCCGTGAAAATGATGGCGATGCCCTCGTAATCGCTCGTGAATTGCATGTGTCTTACCTGCTTGATGGGAATGTCCAGAAAAGCGGTGACAGGCTGAAAATTGCGACCGACCTGATCGACGGTAAAACCGGTATCAGCAAATGGTCGCAAACCTTTGAGCGGCAGCTATCGGATATCTTTGCTGTGCAGGGCGAAATTGCCGCAGCAGTCGCCGGCGCCCTTTCGATTGCAATCGACGCCAGGATGGCGGGCAAGAAAACGCTGCAGATTGGAGGCACACAAAGCTTGTCGGCATTTGATGCCTATTTGCGCGGGAGAGATCTGTTCGAGGCGCACATCGATGAAAGCTCCGAACGGGCAGCATTGGCAAAATTCGAACAAGCGATTTCGATCGACCCCGAATATGCGGCGGCCCGAGCGATGCGTTCCCGTGCGCTCTCCGTTATTGCAAACCAATATGCGACTGCAAATGAGCGCAAGGATCTTTACGGTGAAGCTGTCGCAGAAGCGCGTAGGGCGACGACTATCGCCCCAGATTTCGCTGCGGGTTTTGCCGCTCTCGGATACGCATTATTCTATGGTCGGCTAGATGCCAAAGCTGCGCGCGCGCCTTATGAGCGAGGATATCAGCTGGCGTTAAGCGACGTCGATGTGCTTAGTCGATACGCAGTCTATTGCGCTAGAGTCGGGCGGTTTGGCGACGCTGAAACGGCTATCAATCGAGCCTCTGCGCTCGACCCACTGAATCCTACGATGTTCAAATCGGCTGGCAACATCAAATATGCGGCCAAAGCTTATGACGAGGCGATCGCGCTTGCGCGAGAAGCGCTCGCTTTGAACCCGAAAAGAAGCACTTTGCACGGTGATATAGGAAACGCCTATATCATGCTTGGCGATCTCGAACAGGCCGAGACCGAATTTGATCGGGAAACCAACAACCTGTTGGCGTTGCCTGGTCGAGCAATTGTCGCCGCAAAGGGCGGCAACTTGAGCCAGTCCAAGCAACATCTGGCATTGCTGATCGAAGAATTTGGCGACAATGCACTCTACCAACAAGCACAGGTTTACGCACAGTCTGGAGATCCTGAAAAAGCCTTTGCGGCACTCGACCGAGCCTATGTCACCGCCGACTCCGGATTGGTCTATCTGTTGAACGACCCGTTCCTCAACCCGTTGCGCGATGACCCGCGTTACAAAAAGCTGTCGGAGCAGCTGAAATTCGTGTAAACTCCGAATTCCTTAAAGGGGGAAAATATATGCGCAAACTCATTCTAGTCTCGTCTGTGGCAACACTATCCTTAGCCGTCACAGCCTGCAACAAACCAGCCGAAGAGGCAGCGACAGAAGAAGTCGTGACCGAAGAAGCGACAACTGAAACCGCGCCAGCAGCAGATGCAGCAGCAGCCGCACCAGCAGACCAAGGATCAACCGATCAAGGTTCGACAGACCAAGGGTCCACAGACCAGGGTTCGACGGATCAGGGTGTGACCGACCAATAATCTGCTCATGCAGTGATTAACAAGATCAAGGCCCGCAAGTCGGGCCTTTTTCATAATTGAGATTGATATCCAGAGCGCGCAGATATTTCCGCGTCTTTGCCGAAAAGGATAATCGTGTTACGCGATTCCGAAAGGGCCAGACTGACACGAACGGATCAAGGATGACGCGCCTACAAGCTGATCCCGATGCACTGGCCGCCCCGCTGCATCATCTCGATATCGGTGTTACCGGGCACCGCAGCAACCACCCCATATTCAACGCTAACCAAGCCCAAATCGAACAGGTACTTGCCGACTTGCTCGCCCGGATTGCCGGAATCATTGAGGGATTGCGTGCATCGATTGACCCATGCATCATCGCAACACCCCGCCTCCACTCCTTGCTTGCTTATGGTGCCGACCTGATGTCGGTGAAACTGGCGCTGGCTCGCAATTGGGAGATAGTTGCACCATTACCATTTGGGCTTGCACTCAATGTTGCGGTCAACGCCCAGCCTTACACGAGCGACGATATGGTTGCCCTGCTCGCCGAAACCGTTGTGGCCGATCCTGAAGTTGCCGCGCGGGCAGCAGATATCCGTGAAGCAGCAAACCGATCGATATTGTTTGAGCTTGCCGATCAGGATGGACTTGTCGAGCGGCAATTCCAGAAACATCTTTCCGAACCTGGTAATCAGGACGCGCGCTCTGGTTTTCAGTCCCTGATATCCGAACGTGCGGCGGTTGCTGCTCGAGTTATGATCGAACAATCTGACATCATCATCGGCGTCTGGGATGGTGTCACCCATGGCGCCATGGGCGGGACACGACACAGCATCGCTGCGGCACTTGGTCAGGGTGTGCCGGTCATCTGGGTCGATGCCCGCAACCCCACCGACTGGCGTATATTGACCGCGCCGGAAGCTCTTGCGGCCCCTTTGGTAATTGATAATGGTAACCGTGACGCGCAACTGGCGGCATTGATCGAGCAAGCTTTAAACCCACAAGGTGTACGCTGGACCGATACATATGTTCAGGAACGTTGGCGCCCGCGAAGCAATGCCCTGTTACAATCGTATCGGCGGGTCGAAATCCTGTTCGGCGAGCACATCGGACTTTGGTTCAAAAGTCTGTCACAAAGCTATGAACCTCCCGCAGAAATAGCCCAGGGCAGCGGAAAAGCCCTGCTCGACGCCGCCCGCGCTTTGCCGGGCGTGGATCAACGCATGGTGGAGAGCATTGCAACGGAAGTGATGCGACCGTTCGCATGGGCAGACGGGGTATCAACTTATTTGTCCGATGCCTTCCGCGGCAGCATGGTGACCAGTTTCATGCTGTCAGCCCTCGCTGTAATTGGCGGCATAGCCTATATGCCATTCGTATCTGTTGACCAGAAATGGGGCTTTGCCGCCTTCGAATTCCTGTTGCTGACCACAATTGTCGGCATCACTTATTTTGGCAGAAGGCGTCGCTGGCACGGGCGATGGTTTGAAACCCGCCGCGTTGCTGAATATTTCCGGCACGCCCCTATTTTGCTGTTACTCGGCGTTGCACGCTCGGTCGGACGCTGGCCAGGCGGTCCGGGCGGAGGCTGGCCAGAACATTTCGCCATTCAGGCGCTCGGCAATCCGGGACTTCCCCAGATGAAGGTCACACCTGCCTATTTGCGGGCTGCGCTGATGTTGATGCGCGACCAGCATGTGCTGCCGCAGCGCGATTATCATCGCAGTAAAGCCCTCAGGTTAAAGCGGGTTCAGCATAATCTGGACAGGCTGTCTGAACGGTTTTTTGTCGCCGCAGTAGTTTCAGTTGCAGCCTATCTCGCTATTGTAGCCAGCTCAGCTCTGGCATTGCTGCCAGCACAATGGCCGCATGACGTCGCAAAACTCTTCACCTTTCTCGGCGTGGTGTTCCCGACACTCGGCGGTGCATTTGCAGGGATACGCTATTTCGGTGATTTTGAAAGATTTGCATCGATTTCAGATATTACCGCAGCAAAGCTCGATCATATTGCGACACGCGCTGATATATTGCTCGCCGCGCCTGACGACCAGATCACCTATGCGCGCATCTCCAATCTGGCCCATGCGATTGATGAGATCGTCGTCACCGAAATCGAGAATTGGCAATCGGTGTTTGGCGGCAAAAACATCTCGGTGCCGGTCTAGTCGCCGTCAGCATCCAGTTCGGGCGCTTTGCTCGGCTGCCATTGTTCCGACGCGAAACGGATTGCAGGTGCGATATGGTGCGCGCCGTCATGCTCAACCCAAAGTCCCCGTTCAGCTACATGCGGCTCATCCAAAGCTTCGCGGAAATCCAGAACCGGGGCGAAAGCGACATCCTTGTCGGCAAACCATGCCACCCATTCATCGCGGCTGCGGGTGATGAATACCGAACGCAAATAGGCGATAAGTTCGTCCTGTTCACCTGCTTCGCGTCTGGCATGTTCGATCAAGTCGGGGTGGTCAAGGGCGTTCAACAGATTTTCGGCGAACTTGATTTCACGCCCACCCAAAACCACATATTTAGCGTCGCTTGTTTCATATACTTGATAGAAACCCGCACCACCCAATGATCGTTGCTTTGCCGAAACAGGTGCGGGTCCACCGGCAATCGCACTGCCAGCAGTGTGCACGCACCAGGGCAACAGGCTGTCGAACATCGCACAGTCAATATAGTCTCCCTTCCCGCTCGCTTCCCTGCCGATCAACGCCATCAACGTCGCAGATAATGCCGTCAGCCCGGCGGCCATATCCGACGAAGCGGTACCCGGTACAACAGGCGCACCGTCTGGTCCGTCGTTGACAGAGAGGAAACCTGCGAGCGCCTGTGTCGCCATATCATGCGCCGGATGGTGCGCCAACGCGCCGTGCTGGCCAAAAGCTGAAATCGAGCAATAGACGATGCGCGGATTGCGGGCAGACACTGCTGCATAATCGAACCCCAGCCGCTGCATAACACCGGGACGGAAACCCTCGACAAACACATCGGCGCTATCAATCAACTCCCATAGGCGCGCCGTGCCCGCGTCGCTTTTGAGATCAAGGACAATGCTTTTTTTCCCACGGTTGAGATTGCGAAACCAGACTGACTGGCCAGCCTCAAACGGTGCTTGCTCGCGTGAAGGATCGCCATCGGCAGTTTCGATCTTGATCACCTCGGCACCCTGATCCGCCATCATCACGGTCATCATCGGGCCCGGAAGAAATACCGAAAGGTCGATTACCTTGATGCCAGTCAGCTTAACCATTCATGATCATCCTTGCAGCCCTAAGTCTGCTGCGGCTTCAGCAGGATATTATATCCGGTGCAAGGCAGTATCGCTGCCGATTCTAGAGCGAGATGCACCAGGCGGATGCGAACGGCGTTGCAGCCGCTATATAAGCAACATTGGATTTTGTATGCTATGATGGCATGGTCTTGTTCATGGCTACCCGAATAATAGAATTAGTCGAAGTGGGTCCGCGCGACGGGTTGCAGAATGAAAAGCAACTGGTGTCAACGGCCGAAAAGCTCGAACTCATCCAACGTGCTATTGACGCAGGCGCACGACGGATTGAGGCGACCAGTTTCGTAAACCCCAAAAGGGTTCCTCAAATGGCCGATGCAGAGGCACTATGTGCAAGCCTTCCGCAGATTGACGGCGTCACTTTCATCGGACTTGTCATGAACCAACGGGGGGCGGAGCGTGCCATTGGCACAGGACGTATCGGTCAATTGGGTGCAGTGGCTGTCGCTACTGACACCTTTGCTATGGCTAACCAGGGACAGAGCAGCGACGATTCTATTGCCATTGCGCACGACATCATAAAGCGCGCCAACGGCGTTGGCCTGACTTCACAAGTGACAATCGCTGCCTCCTTTGGCTGCCCTTTTGAAGGCGAGGTTGCCGAAGATCGCATTATCGGCATGGCCAAGCGCTTGGCCGACGCGGTGCCTGTTGAAGTAGCGCTTGCCGATACGATCGGTGTCGCCAATCCGGCTCATGTGGTGCGTCTGGTCACCAAGGTTCGCGAGGCTATCCACCCGCTGCCCGTCCGTGTCCATTTCCACAATACCCGCGGTACCGGACTGGCCAATGTATGGGCCGCTATCGAAGCCGGTGCCGTAACGGTTGACGCAGCGCTGGGCGGCCTTGGCGGCTGCCCCTTCGCACCAGGCGCAAACGGAAATGTGGCGAGCGAAGATGTGGTCTATATGCTTCAGCGCGCAGGCATCGGCACGGGAATGAATTTGGCCAAAATGATTAAGGCCAGCCTGTGGCTTTCGGAAATCATGGGACGCAAACTGCCCGGAATGGTCGCGCAAGCACCGCCTTTTCCAAAGGTGGCATGAGGAGAATATCGAATATGCGCCATCACTACTGCATGTCGGTAGCGCCTGGCTTTGCGCCTGACGGTATGGCAGCCCGCACCCATCCAGCCCGTATGGGCGACCTTAGAAACGGCGGAGTAAGCTCGTGGAGAATGTAGGCGCTTTGCAAGGCATCAAGGTTGTCGAACTGGGGCAACTCATCGCCGGTCCGTTTTGTGGTCAGTTGCTTGGTGATATGGGTGCCGACATTATCAAGGTAGAGCCGCCGGGCGAAGGCGATCCGATGCGTATTTGGGGCCAGGGCGATGAAAAGGTTCAGTGGGAAATCATCGCCCGCAACAAGCGTTCAGTCTCTGCAAATTTGCGCCTCGCCGAAGGACAGGACCTGGTTCGCAGGCTGATTGCGAAAGCCGATATCCTGATCGAGAATTTCAAACCCGGCACGATGGAGAAATGGGGCCTTGGCCCTGATCGGCTCCACGCTGAAAACCCTGGTCTGATTATCGCGCGGATGTCGGGTTATGGCCAGACCGGCCCATATAGCAACCGGGCAGGCTTTGGCGGGATTGGCGAGGCAATGGGCGGCTGGCGTTATATTGTCGGCGAACCCGACCGGCCACCCAGCCGTATGGGCGTTTCCATCGGCGACACGCTAACCGCGACCTATGGCTGTATGGGCGTGCTCGCCGCACTCCATGTGCGCGAAAAGACCGGCAAGGGTCAGGTGGTCGATATTGCACTGTATGAGAGCGTGCTGCAGGTGATGGAAGGGCTGATCCCCGAATATGATCATAGCGGCTTCATTCGTGAACGATCAGGCTCATTCCTGCCCGGCATCGCGCCTTCCAATGTCTATAGCTGCAAAGATGGCGAATATATGATCGGCGCGAACAAGGATTCGCTTTGGCAGCGTCTGGCCGAAGCCATGGGCTGCCCCGAACTTGGCACCGACCCACGCTACGCCACCCATCTGGCTCGCGGTGAAAACCAGATAGAATTGGATGCGCTGATCAATCAGTGGACCCGGACTTTGACGGTGGACGAAGTCGACGCACTGATGATTGCCTATTCGATTCCTGCGGGAAGGGTCTATCGTGCGCCGGAAATGCTCGACGATCCCCATTTCAAGGCGCGCGAAGCCATCATTGAGGTCAAAACCGAACGCTTCGGGCCGCTGAAGATGCAAAGTGCGTTTCCCAAATTGTCCGGGACGCCTAGCAGTGTGCGTCGCGCCGCGCCGTCAAAGGTGGGGCAGCACAATGCGGAAATATATGGCGAGTTGCTCGGCCTGGGCACCGACGATCTGGCGGCATTAGAGGCCACTGGCGCAATCTGATGACGCATGGCGGCGGTCGTCTAACTTCCAAAAAAATCGTGGTCATTTCTCTCGATCAGGTGCTTGACCTGCTCGAGAGTCGCAACTCACTTTAGGCGGGGCGCCGCGCAAAGATCCCGAATCCGGCGATGATGGCATAGCAGATTGCGGGAAGGATCAGTGCGGCCGCAAGGCTGCCAGTAGCATCCGCAACCACGCCGGTGAGCAGCGGGATCACTGCACCGCCGAAGATCGCGACGTTGATGATGCCAGACCCGTCAGCGGCCGCCTGCCGCTTGTTCCTGAAGCCCCATGACATGCGCCTGCATCAGATAGTTGACGATCAGTGAACCGATGGCGACTTCGGCACCGACATAGAGGAAGATGCACAGCGCACCATATCCGAAACGCGGACGCTTCAGCAGCGAGAAACCTCCGAGCAGGCTGCTGGGCTCGTGCTTTTCGCCCTGCAATTTGTTGCGGAACATCCAAACCACTGCAGCAACGATTGCCAGCGCAACGGCGAGACCGAGATAGCCATTGACGATCGCCTGTGTTTCCGCCGTGCGATAGGCATCAAGCTCGGCCCCCGACAACTGATCCGCGCTGATCGAGGCAAGGCTGCCGAGAATCAGGATCGCGCCGAAGAAGGGGAAAACCGTTGTACCCAATGAGTTAAATGCCTGTGCAAAGGTCAGGCGGCTATGTGCGGTCTCCGCTTTGCCGAGCAAGCTGATGAGCGGGTTCGAAACGACCTGAACGATCACGACACCGCTAGCCAAGACAAACAGTGCAAACAGAAACACGCCATAGGTCGCGGTTTGCGAAGCCGGAATGAATAGCAGGCAACCCGCCATCATCGTCAGCAGGCCCGCAACCGCCCCGCGCATATAGCCAATACGCTTGACCAATGCGGCTCCCGGAATCCCGATGACGAGATATGCGGTGAAAAAGCAGAACTGCACCAGCATCGCCTGCGTGTAGTTGAGCGTGAACAGCTCTTTCAGCTTTGGAATGATGACATCGTTCAGCGAGGTGATCCCGCCGAAGATGAAAAACAAAGCCATCACGAACAGCCGCAATTCGGGCGCGTCAATATGGTTTCCTTCGGCCTCCGCCGAATTGCTGTCGCTACTGTTCGAAGCCTGTGGTGCCAAGGCCATTAAAACTCTCCCCGATTATGTCCTTATTTATGCGCAAGAGCATTATTGTGCCAATCGCGGCGCGTCACGGTAATTTCGTATGCACAGTCAGTTTTTTGCAAAATGTGCAGCGGGATGCTGCTATCGTAAAGCCGCCGCAAAAGTGTAACAATTGCATGCCACCGCAAAAAGGAACATCGAGTTGGGGCGGAAGTTGAAAAGCAGGAAAGTCCAGGAACGCGCGGCAAACGCCCGGAATGACCTTGCCCGCCGCTATTTCAACCGCGAACTTTCATGGCTGAAATTCAACGAGCGGGTGCTTGAAGAAGCGGCAAACCCCGCCCATCCCTTGCTCGAACGACTGCGCTTTCTGTCCATCTCCGGATCGAACCTCGACGAATTCTTCATGGTCCGCGTCGCAGGCTTGCGTGGCCAGCAGATGCGCCGGATCGGGGAGCTCTCAATCGACGGACGCACCCCGGGCGAGCAACTGGCAGCCATCATTTCCGCTGCCGACGCCTTGATGGAGCAGCAGCAAAAACTGTGGCGTGCGCTGCGCCGCCAGCTGAAACTCCACGGTATCAAGGTCATAACCCCGTCTGCCATTGGCGCAAGCCATATGCAGGAGGTGGAGAAACATTTTCGGGAGCAGATACTCCCTGTGCTGACACCGCAGGCGCTCGATCCGGCGCATCCATTCCCGTTCATTCCCAATCAGGGTATTGGCATCATCTTTGACATGCGCCGAAAAAGCGACGGTGAAACGGTACGGCAGCTTGTATTGATACCATCGTCCTTGCAGCGTTTTGTGCGGGTCCCTGGCAGCACCCACCGCTTTGTCACGCTCGAAGCGTTGATCAAGCGGTTCGTCGGGCAGATGTTTCCCGAGCACCAGCTGATAGCCGCTGGTGCGTTCCGCATCATCCGCGACAGCGACATCGAGGTTGAGGAAGAGGCCGAGGATCTGGTCCGCTATTTCCGCACGGCCATCAAAAGGCGGCGGCGCGGGCGCGTAATCCGGCTGAAGTTTGAAAAGGGCCTGCCCGACGAACTCGCGCAGCTTATCCGGTCCGAACTGGGCGGCGGCAGCAACATCATTTCAGAAACCGCCGGCTTCCTCGGCATTGGCGACCTTGCGCAACTCGTCGACGAGGATCGGCCCGAGCTCAAATTCACACCGTACACGCCACGCTTTCCCGAACGCATATTGGAACATGAGGGCGATTGCTTCGCCGCAATCCGGCAGAAAGACATCATCGTTCACCACCCCTATGAAAGTTTTGACGTTGTCCTCGACTTCCTTCGTCAGGCAGCCCTTGATCCCAATGTCGTCGCCATCAAGCAAACCCTGTATCGGGCCGGCAAGCAGTCCGCCGTGATCAAGGCATTATGCGAAGCGGCAGAAGCAGGAAAATCGGTTACCGCAGTTGTCGAACTGAAGGCACGGTTTGACGAAGAGCAGAATCTGCACTGGGCGGCGCAGCTTGAAAATTCGGGTGTGCAAGTGGTCTACGGCTTTGTCGACATGAAGACACATGCCAAGATTTCGCTGGTCGTACGGCGCGAAGATGGGGAATTGCGAACCTATTGTCACCTCGGAACCGGCAATTACCATCCGGTGACAGCACGCATTTACACCGACCTCAGCTTTTTCACCGCAGACCCCCGCATCGGGCATGATGCCGGGCAGATTTTCAATTTCGTCACCGGCTATATCGAGCCGACCGACCTGAAATTGCTGACGATGAGCCCGCTTGGACTGCGCGAAAAGATTTTGGCGCTGATCGACGATGAAATTGCCCATGTGCAGGAAGGCAGATCCGGCGCGATTTGGGCCAAGCTCAACTCCTTGGTCGACAAGGCAGTCATCGACAAGCTGTACGAAGCGAGCGAGGCAGGCGTTGAGGTCGACCTTGTGGTCCGCGGGATCTGCTGTTTGCGACCCGGGGTCAAAGGCATGTCATCGCGTATCAGAGTCAAATCGGTGGTGGGCCGTTTCCTGGAGCACAGCCGCATCTGGGCCTTTGGCAATGGTGCCGACCTGCCCAATACCAGTGCGCGGGTCTTCATTTCTTCAGCCGACTGGATGTCGCGCAATTTTGACCGGCGGGTTGAATATATGCTGCCCATTGAAAATCCGACGGTGCACGACCAAATCCTAGATCAGGTTATGGTTGCAAACCTGCTGGACAACCAGCAAAGCTGGATGTTGCGACCCACTGGTCGCTATGAAAGGGTAAAGGCCGAAGGGGTGCCGTTCAATCTCCACCAATATTTCATGACCAACCCGTCCTTGTCGGGTCGAGGTGATGCTTTGGCGGAAGAAAATGACGTGCCCACACTGCGCCTCGTCCGGAAAAGATGACGCCAAACCGCCGCGCGGTCATTGATATCGGTTCCAATTCGATCCGGCTAGTGGTCTATGCCGGTTCTGTCCGGTCTCCCGTGCCCATCTACAACGAAAAAAGCCGGGTCAGTCTGGGTGCCTGCCTGAACGGCGACAGCGTAATCGATGAGGATACGATGGAACGCGCGGTTGGCGCGATTGCACGACTGCACCGCGTCGCCGAAATGATGGAGGTTGATTGGCTTCGCGTAATTGCCACAGCAGCAACACGTGAAGCCAGAAATGGACCAGAGCTTGTAAAGCGCGCCGCCAAGCTGGGCATCAAAATAGATGTAATCGATGGGCAGGCAGAGGCACTGGCATCCGGCATGGGTATCATCAGCGAACACCCCGATGCCGATGGCTATGTGGGCGATCTGGGCGGGGGTAGTCTTGAACTGGTCCGCATTAAAAATGGCCAACTCAAAGAGAGTGTATCACTGCCACTCGGCACTTTGCGAATTGGCGAATTCCGGAACATGTCTGCCAAGCAGGTCGCGCAACATATTCAGCAGCATCTTACTACCGCAAATGGTGACGATAAGTTTTTGATTGAACCTGGCCTTCCTTTTTACCTCATCGGCGGGTCATGGCGATCACTGGCGCGCTTGCACATGTTTGTAACCGAATTTCCGTTGGCCGTCTTGTCCAACTATCGCCTGCCGAGTGAGGCACCTGCCGACCTGCTTGAACTCACGCGCAACGCGACAGCCGTCGCAGAAACCAAGGTGGTACCGAGCGGACGAATGGCTGCGTTACCTGATGCCACGTCTTTACTTGCTGGCATAGCGCGGCTGTTCCAACCCTCCCATTTCCTGACCAGTATATCGGGCATTCGTGAAGGTCTGTTATTCGGCAAGCTCAAGAAAGCCGAGCAGCGCGAAGACCCGCTTATTGCTGCCGTCCGTTTCGAAGGTAAGCGGCTGTCCCGATTTTCCTATCATGGAGACGCATTGGCCGATTGGATTGCACCTCTGTTTACGACTGACTCGCCAGAAATGGAACGGCTGCGCCAATGTGCCTGCCTGCTGGCTGACAGCGCATGGCAGGTCAGCCCGGAATATCGTGCCACCCATTCTTTGAACTTTGCTCTCGATGGCAGCTGGCCAAGTATCGGACCGCACGAAAGAGCCATTTTGGCCGCTGCACTGATGGCGGCTCATGGCCAAAAAAACAGCTGGCCGACTATTTTGTTGCAGCTTGCCGAGCATAGGGAACTGATGAAAGCAATGCAGTGGGGACTCGCAATCCGGCTCGCATTACGGCTCGATGGCGGATCTGGCGCAGCTTTGACCGAAAGCCGGTTTGAAACCGATGGTAAGCTGCAACGCTTACCCTGAACGGCGATTTTGCACGTCTTCGCAGCGGTTCGGTCGAGCGACGATTGGATCGTTTGGCGACATCGCTAGGGCATGGTGGGAGCGAAGTCGTTTCTTTTGGAGGGCAAAGCCTGCGGCAGCGGCTATTTAAGGGCTGACAAGGCAATCAGCCCCTTGACGCAAAGTGCCTTTTGCCGTTGGGCATCGCGATGCGCTTCTTTTCCGACAATGCTGCCCCGGTGCATCCCAAGATCATGCAGGCCATTGCCGACGCAAACACCGTCGACACCGCCTATGATGGTGATGCCTTGAGCCAAAAACTGGACGCGGCTTTCTCCGAACTGTTCGAACGCGATGTGGCCGTGTTGTGGGTTTCAACCGGTACGGCCGCCAACTGCCTTGCA
Source organism: Sphingomonadales bacterium (assembly GCA_016707885.1). Classification (GTDB taxonomy): domain Bacteria; phylum Pseudomonadota; class Alphaproteobacteria; order Sphingomonadales; family Sphingomonadaceae; genus Sphingorhabdus_B. The sequence continues at coordinate 35,664 of JADJGU010000003.1, read as the reverse complement.
CTCGCATCGCTGGTGCAGCCACATCAAGGCGTCATTTGCCACAGCGAAGCGCATATCGAGGTCGATGAATGCGGTGCGCCGGGATTTTATACCGGAGGCGCAAAACTGATGCTGGTGGACGGCGAAGGCGCTAAGATTGCACCGAAAACCGTCAGCGACCTTCTGTCGACCATCCGGCCCGATGTACATCAGGTGCAGGCAGCGGCGGTTTCAATCACCAATGCGACAGAATATGGGCTGGTTTACCAGCCCACCGAAGTGAATGCGCTTGGCGGCTTATGTCGTGAGCGAAAGCTAGCCCTGCACATGGACGGCGCGCGCTTTGGCAATGCGGTCGCAACGCTTGGCTGCTGTCCAGCCGATGTGACATGGCGCGCGGGTGTTGACGTCCTCAGCTTTGGCTTTGCCAAAAATGGCGGAATGAATGCGGAAGCCTTGGTCTATTTCGATCCGGCGCTTGCCGATGCAGCGCGCTATCGCCGCAAACGTGCGGGCCATTTGCTCTCAAAGGGGCGGTTTCTGGCAGCGCAGCTGCTTGCGTTTCTGGATGCTGATTTGTGGCTCGACAACGCCAAGGCAGCAAATGCCGCGGGACAAATCATCGCTGGGGCTGCACCCGAAAGGCTCCTCCATCCGGTTGAAGCCAATGAAATATTCATACGCCTGTCTGCGTCAGAAGCTGCATCGCTGCGCAAGCAAGGCTTCGACTTTTATGATTGGGGCGAAGGTGCCGCGCGTCTCGTCACCAGTTGGCACCACCGTGAAGAGGATGTCCAGCCGCTCGCCAAAGCCATAGCGGCACTGTGAATCAGCCCCCATCCACTGCCGCAGCCGCTGAGCCCGGCTTGCTCAACCCCCGCATAGCGATCCCCTTTCTGATCGTATCGTTGATCTGGGGGTCGACATGGCTTGTGATCCGCGACCAGCTGGGCACTGTGCCCGCAAGCTGGTCGGTGTGTTACCGTTTTGCCGTGGCTGCGGCGGGCATGTTCCTATTGTCGGCCGTCACGCGCCAATCGCTGCGCATCGACGGCACCGGCCTCAAATGGACCTTGTTACTTGGCCTCATGCAGTTCGCGCTCAACTTCAACTTTGTCTATGCGGCAGAACATCACATCACTTCTGGCTTGGTCGCCGTCATCTTCGCGCTACTGATCATACCCAATGCCTTGCTCGGAAAATGGTGGCTGGGCCGCGAATTCAGCCGGAACTTCATCATCGGTTCCATCATCGCTACTGCCGGTGTCGCCTTGCTGATGGCACAGGAATATCGTGCTGCACCAGTCGGCGGGCATGAAGTGCTTCTGGGCACCGCATTGACGTTGGTAGGCGTGCTTTGCGCGTCGGTTTCCAATGTCATGCAGGTGGCACCCTCGGTCAGCCGCTATCCGACAACGACAATCCTCGCCTGGTCTATGCTGTGGGGCGCGCTGGGCAATGCCGCATGGTCGTTCATCAACCACGGCCCGCCGGTTATCGAGATGCGCGCAGGCTATCTGGGCGGGGTGCTCTATCTGGGCATCATCGGATCGGTGGTCACCTTCCCGCTCTATTTCGACCTGATCCGCAAGATTGGCCCCGGTAAGGCTGCCTATACCAGCGTGCTCATCCCCGTTGTCGCCATGCTGCTTTCAACCTTGTTCGAAGGCTATGACTGGTCGGCACTGGCCGCTGGAGGTGCGGTATTGGCAACGCTGGGCCTCGTTGTGGCGATGCGTTCGCGTTAGACTCGCCAAGCGACAAAAGCGGCGTTAGTCTCCTCTTGGGAGAGGAGAACATCATGGAACAGTTAAGTGGGCAGGACGCGAGTTTCGTCTATCTCGATACGCCCAACACGCCGATGCACATCGGGTCGGTGGGGATATATGATCCGTCAACAGCACCGGGAGGTTTCGTCCGATTCAAGGACATATTGGCCCACGTCGAGAGCCGCTTGGATAAGGCGCGCAGTTTCCGTCAGAAACTCGTCCGCGTTCCCTTCGATCTCGACCATCCTTACTGGATCGACGACCCCAATTTCGACCTCGAATATCATGTCCGCCACATCGCCCTGCCCCACCCCGGCGACTGGCGGCAATTGTGCATCCAGGTCGCCCGATTGCACGCGCGCGGTATGGATCTTTCCAAGCCCCTTTGGGAGTTCAACATTGTCGAGGGCCTCGACAACATCGAAGGCCTGCCCAAGGGCTGCTTCGCGTTGGTCGCCAAAGTGCACCATGCGGCGATTGACGGCATGTCGGGGGTTGAATTGTCCGCCGCCGTGCATGACATCGAACCGGTTCCCGTCGACCGTTCTGCCAAACCGAAATGGAAGGGCGAAAACGAGCCTGCCGTCACCGAAATGCTGATGCGCACATGGATGAATTCAGTCACCCAGCCCGTCCGCTTTGCCAAGACGATGGCGCAGACGGTACCCGGCGCTGCGCGGCTAATCCGCGAAGTGGCGGGCGGCGACGTATCGCTGAAGGGCGCGAAAATGGCGCCTCAGACCATCCTCAACGGCAAAGTCAGCCCGCACCGCGTTTGGGACAGTACCGTTTTGCCACTGGCAGGGATAAGATCGATCAAAGACCGGATTGAAGGCGCGACCGTCAACGATGTGATCCTGACTATCATCGGCGGCGGCCTCCGCAAATATCTGCAGCAGCGCAAAGCCCTGCCCAAGGACAGCCTGACCGCCATGGCCCCGATTTCGGTGCGGGCAGAAGGCGAAAAGGAGGCGCTGGGCAATCTGGTATCGGCGATGTTGGTGCAGCTCGGCACACATATCGAAGACCCGATGGAACGGCTAGCCTTCGTCCGCAAGGAAGCGCTCAATTCCAAGGCAATGACCAATGCGGTTGGGGCACGAACGCTGACCGAATATAGCCAGTTCATCCCATCCGGCCTCGCTGGACTAGGCGCGCGGCTCTATTCGCGGCTCGGCGTTTCGAACCTGCACTCGCCGGTGTTCAATGTGGTCGCCACCAATGTGCCCGGTCCGCGTGTCCCGTTATACTTTGCTGGTGCCAAGATGGTCCGGATGATGGGCACTGGCCCGATTTTCGACGGCATGGGTATGATCAATGCGATCTACAGCTATGGTCCGGATATCGCGATTTCCTTTACCAGCGACCGCGAAATGATCCCCGATCCGGCCAATTATGCCGCAGCGTTGAAGGAGGCCTATGAGGAACTGCTCAACGCCAGGCCTAAAGCGGAAGCACCGGCAAAGCCGGCGGCCAAAGCCGAACCTGAGCCATCCCAAAAGGCGACGACGAAGCCGGTAAAAGCCAAAGCTGCGCCAAAGAGAACAGCGGTAAAAAAGCCTGCAGCGAAAGCTGCAAAACCAGCAGCCAAAGCAAAATCCAAGACCAAAAAGTGAAAAGGCCCGGGCGTTAGCCCGAGCCACATTCGCCTTAAGGCGTGGAAATCAGTGCCCTGACGAAGGGTAGATTAAGCTCTTGAGCCCGCCACGCTCGAATGGCTTCCATTCGCCCTCGGGCAAAGCCAGCCGGTCGGCAATCGCCCATAGCACCGTCGGGTTGACCCCGAGGCCGCAATGACTGCCTTTGACCTCGATATTGTCAGTCTGCGGCGCCTTGGGTTCGCGGCTGTTTTGCCATGCAACCACACCATCCTGTCGCGAGAAAATCGCGGTGGAGGGCACCGGCGGCACTTCATGGCTTTCCGCCAGCTGCGCCTGCACATCGGGATCCTCGATATTATGGCCAGTCAGCAACTGATAGGCACGCCACGCGTTGGTCGATTTGGGACTGCCGACAATCGGCGAACCGAGCGAGATAACCTGCCGCACCATATCCGGACGACGCCGCGAGAGCTGGCGCGAAAGCGTTCCGCCCAATGACCAGCCGACGAGCGTGACCTTGCGCCCGGTTTCGGCGTAAATCTGTTCGAGGCGCGCAATCAGATGCTCGCCATTATGGCCAATGGCGCGCGGGCCCAGATTGCGGCCCAACTCCCAATGGAAGACATTATACCCCAATTTATCGAGATAGGCCTGCAATGGCCGCATCGAAAATTCGGTGGCCATGAAACCGGGTAGCAACAGCACCGGATGGCCATCGCCCTTGGGGGCTTGCATCAGGATGGGGCTTGCCCAAGGCATCGAACAATTCAGCCATTGCGCGGGGCAACTCGGTCAATGCGAGAAACAGCGAGGGACGCGACACGTCTTCAATAGCGGCAGTTGCCAATAGCACTCTCCTGCGAATATATTGCCGGTTCTACGCCGGATTTTGGAAGAGGCTGTCCTAAGCGGGAGTCGCCGTCAATCGACTTTTTGCCCAAAACTGTGGAACAGTGCAGTAAGGCCTTGTTTATAATCTGGATATTGCGGCTTCCACCCTAGCACTCTTTTGGCCTTTTGGTTCGAAATTCGCCTGTTTTCGGCATAAAAGGCTGCGGCCATGGGCGAAAGCTGTGCCTGTTCAAGGGTCTGCATAAGCGGCGGCGCAGTGCCCAAAAGCAGGCTTGCAAACTCGATGACAACATTCTGGCTGCACGGATAATCGTCCGCCAGATTGTAAACGCCGGGTGGCCTGGCGAAGCTCGCCACCACGCCAGATACGATATCATCGACATGAACGCGGCTGAATATCTGGTCGGGCAAATCGATACGATGCGCCTTGCCTTCGCGCACCCTTGCCAGCGCGGAACGCCCGGGTCCGTAGATGCCGGGTAGCCGGAAAATGCGTACATCGCTTCGAAGCCGTTGCCAATCGAGATCGGCGGCAGCGCGCGCGCTACGCCTGCCAGACCCGACCGATGCGCTTTCATCGACCCATGCGCCTTGCGTGTCGCCATAAACGCCCGTTGAGGAGAGATACCCAACCCATTTGGCGGGCGCTGCGGCGATGGCTGCCCCATAATGGTCGAGCACGGGATCGCCGCCTTCGCGCAACGGCGGAACCGACGACAAAATATGGGTTGCTTCGGACAGCGCCTCTAGCACGGCGGCGTCATCGTCGAAGGCGATTGCGCCTACAGAAGCCATCCGACTGGTACCAGCCACCTGCCAGCCTTCGCCACGCAAACGCTGCGCCAAGCGGCTCGCCGTATAACCCATTCCGAAAATCAGCATCTTGCCCGTCATAAGCCGTCTGTCTCTTCTTGCGGACGCATCGTCAAGCATGTTGCCAAGCAGGAGCGACGCTGCGAATAGGACAGCATGGAGAGGGAACAAAAGGACACTATCGAAGTTTTGCGCAGCAGCCTGCTGGGCGACATTCCGCATGGCTTTCTGGGGCGACGCGGTGGTGTTTCACAGGGCATCCATGCAGGCTTGAATGTCGGGCTGGGATCGGATGATGATCGTGAAGCCGTGGTCGAAAATCGCCGGCGTGCCGCTGATGCCATATTACCCGCCGCCGAAATGGTCACCGTCCACCAAATCCATTCGCCCGTTGTCGTTTCCGTAAGCGAAGCGGTTTCCTTGGATGCGCGCCCGCAAGCCGATGCAATGGTCACAGATCGGCCGGGCCTTCTGCTTGGCATATTGACGGCTGACTGCGTCCCCGTGCTTTTTGCCGACAATGAAGCAGGCATTATCGGCGCGGCGCATGCCGGATGGAAAGGCGCGATTTCAGGTGTCACTGACAACACGCTGACGGCCATGGAAGCTTTGGGTGCAGATCGCGGTCGCATTGCTTGCGCCATTGGCCCCTGCATCGCGCAAAAAAGCTATGAGGTCGACGATGGTTTCTACCGCCGCTTTGTCGAAGAAGCCGACGAGAATGAGCGCTTCTTTGGCAGCGGCAAGCCCGGCCATTGGCAGTTCGACATCGAAGGCTATGTCGCGGCAAGACTTGCGGCTGCAGGCGTAACAAAGGTCGAATGCCTCGGCGAAGACACCTATTCACAGCCCGATCGCTTTTTCAGCTATCGCCGAAGCTGCCATATGGGAGAACCGGGTTATGGGCGCGAAATTTCACTGATCGGATTGCGGAGCTAGTGTGACAACGAAGAGTTGGGGCTTGTGGGGCGGGATCGCCATTTTCCTGCTGATGCTGCTGATGGGTCCGCCTGCGTCAATGGGCGCGCCTGCCTGGCATGTCGCAGCCCTTACCCTGCTGATGGCGATCTGGTGGATGACCGAGGCTTTCCCCCTGACGGTAACGGCCTTGCTCCCCTTCCTCGCTCTGCCCTTGATGGGCATTTTAAGCGCTGGGGAAGTCGCCAAGGAATATTATTCGCCAATATTGTTCCTGATATTGGGTGGGGCCTTCCTTGCCCTCACCATTGAGCGAACAGGGATGCACCGGCGGATAGCTCTCTGGATATTGGGTTTTGCCGGTCAAAGCCGCTTTGGATTACTGCTGGCTTTTATGGCGGCGACCGCGTTTATCTCAATGTGGATTTCCAACACTTCAACCTCGCTGATCATGATGCCTATAGCGCTCGCAGTGCTTGGTGCAGGAGGGATAGCCGACGACGAAACCGACGGGATGGCGGGTGCGCTGGTGCTGGGCGTTGCCTTTTCTGCTTCGCTCGGCGGCCTTGGGACATTGGTAGGGTCGCCAACCAACCCGATTGCTGTTGGTCTTATCGAAAAACAGGTTGGAATGAACATCAGCTTTGCTGACTGGATGTCTTTCGGCGTGCCGATCCTGCTGGTCGCAGTTCCTGTTACTGCGCTGATTCTGGCAAAGGTGCAAAGGATCGACGCGACAGCCTTCGATCCGAAGGCGGCACGTAATGCCATCGGTGCCCAAGGGCCTTGGACTGGCGCAGAGAAACGCCTGCTGCCGATCATTCTGTTGGCGATCATGCTCTGGCTGGCACAACCGCAGCTCGAAGCGTTGCTTCCTAAAGGGTCGGTCACCGATGGGACGATAGCCATTGCCTGTTCGCTGCTTCTGTTCCTTATTCCAGACGGCAGCGGTCGTCCGCTGCTCAACTGGAAAGAAGCCGACCGTGCGCCCTGGGGTGTGATCATGATGTTTGGCGGGGGCCTCGCGCTGGCAGCCGGAATCGGGGAATCCGGACTGGCCGACTGGCTGGGCGAAGCGCTGAAACCGCTGGCGGGCGTTCACCCGCTGATTATCGCGGCTGCAGTCACCGCGCTGGTTATCCTGATTACAGAATTTGCCAGCAATGTCGCCACCGCCAGCGGCGTGATGCCGGTGATTGCCGGTCTGGTCGCTGCAACCGGTGCCGATCCCTGGTTGCTCGCCATGTGCGCCTCCATCGCCGCAAGCTGGGGCTTCATGATGCCCTCCGGCACGGGCCCCAATGCAATAGCGTGGGCAACCGGGCATGTGGCCCTTCCCCGCATGCTGCGCGCCGGGGTGCTGATCGATCTGTTCGGGGTTCCGTTGATCGTCGGCATTGTCTGGTTCGTCGCGACTTTCCACTAAAGACGCGCAATTTAGTTTCAATTGAAACAAATATTGCTATAGGCAGCGCTCAAGGAGATTGACGCATGACCGATGACACCCCGCCCCGTCGCAAGGGCAAATCGCCGATCAAGAAAATCGGCGGACGCACCCTCAAACCTTCAACGCTGATGATGGGGCATGGCTACGATCCCGTGCTTTCGGAAGGCGCGCTCAAGCCGCCAATCTTCCTCACCTCAACCTTTGCATTCGAGAATGCAGCAGCCGGTAAACGCTTCTTCGAGCATATCACGGGAAAGCGCAAAGGACCCGCGGATGGCCTTGTCTATTCGCGCTTTAACGGGCCCAATCAGGAAATTCTCGAAGATCGTCTGGCAGTCTGGGACGGGGCGGACGACGCGCTGGTCTTTTCCAGCGGGATGTCAGCGATTTCCACCCTGCTGCTCGCGCTGGTCAGCCAGAATGACGTGATTGTGCATTCGGGGCCGCTTTATGCCGCGACAGAAACGCTGATTGCCCGCATCCTGTCGCGCTTTGGTGTTTCCTTTGTTGATTTTCCTGCTGGTGCCAGCCGCAATGAAATCGACAAGATCCTCGCCAGCGCGCATAAGATGGCAAAGAAAAAGGGCGGCAAAGTCGCGCTCGTCTATCTCGAAAGCCCGGCCAACCCGACCAATGCACTAGTCGATGTCGAGGCCGTTCGCGCCGCGCGCGACGCCGCTTTCACCGGCGATCAGAAACCTGCCATCGCGATCGACAACACCTTCCTTGGGCCCCTGTGGCAACAACCGATCAAGCAGGGTGCCGAATTGGTCGTCTATAGCCTCACCAAATATGCCGGCGGCCATTCGGATCTGGTCGCAGGCGGCGTGTGCGGCGATCAAGCGCTGATCGACGCAATCCGACCGATGCGGAACACGATCGGCACAATCTGCGATCCCAACACTTCATGGATGCTACTCCGCAGCCTCGAAACGCTTGAGCTGCGCATGACACGCGCCGGAGAGAATGCAGCGAAAGTCTGCGCTTTCCTGAAAACCCATCCGAAGGTTGTCGGCCTCGGTTATCTGGGCATGATAGAAGACAAAGCGCAGCAGGATATCTACAACCGCCACTGCACTGGCGCTGGTTCGACTTTTTCGGTCTTCATCAAGGGTGGGGAAAAGGAAAGCTTCCGCTTCCTCGATGCTCTCAAAATTGCCAAGATTGCAGTCAGCCTGGGCGGCACCGAAACGCTTGCTAGCCACCCGGCGGCGACGACCCATCTTTCGGTACCCGAAGAACGTAAAAAGACCCTTGGTATCACCAACAATCTGGTACGCATCTCAATCGGCATCGAAGATCCGGACGACCTGATCGCTGATTTCAAACAGGCCCTTGATCAGGTCTGAGGATCGCCATCGCGCCAATCCAATATCTGCCACCCTTTCTCCCGCGCCAGCCGTTCCAGCGGCGGGTGCGGGTTGGTGGCGAAGGCTTCATCGGCAAAGTTCAGCAGCGGCGCATCGGAAACATGGTCAGAATAGGCCCGGATATGGCATTGACCCCGCTCCAGACCCTCCGCCGCCATCCATGCCTTGATCCGATCAAGCTTGGCAGTATCGTAGCAATTATGACCGTCAATCCGCGCGAGCACATGACCGCTGTCGCTGGTCGCCAATTCAGTGGCGATAACATCTTCAAAACCAAGCCGTGAAGCAATTGCGTCGACATATAATCGGTAGGAAGCGGTTGCGATAACGTGCCGATAGCCTTCGGCCTTTTCCTCATCGATCCGCCATTTGGCTTCCTGATAGACATTACGGCCAAGCACGAGGTCAGCATGGCGTTCAAGGTGACGTGCGAACTGCACCCGCGGCACCTTGCGTCCAACCAAAAGAGTTTGAGCAAATTGCTTGAGCTGGCTGCGATCCCAAAGCTTAACAGCATAGAGAAGTAGCCCAAGCGGTAGAAGCGGAACGAGTGCCAAACGCCAGGGTGATTTGTGCCACGCCATGTGCATCAAAAAGCCATTATAGGTCGCGCGGCGCGTGACCGTTTTGTCCATGTCATAAATTGCGATGCGGATCTTGGGCGCCATGATCATCGCCTTTAGCATAAGGCTAGTTCATTTTTTGCAAAGCCTTGAAGCTTGTTATGCGGGGAAGAATGCGCCAATCATGGCGTTATGGCGCTGCCTGCAGACTTTATCGAAGAGCAACTGCCCGAGGGGGGAACGGTCCTACGCCTCGGTGGGACGCTGGCCATTACCCATATTAGTGATTTGGATGAACGGCTGCGGGCTCTACCCGAAGGCGTGATCCAGATTGATCTGACCAGAATAGAGCATATCGACACTGTCGGAGCTTGGCTCGTCTATCGCACGGCGCGCGATCAGGGAGCGACAATCATCGGCGCAGATTTGGATGCGCAGCGATTGATAGCTGCGGTCAGTGGTTCGGACGAACAAATGATCGAAGCGCCGCGATTGTCACCTGTGGTGCGGGTATTCGAAGAACTGGGCGAAGCTGTTTCCAGCACCGCGCATACCTTTGTCGAATTTGTCGGCTTTATCGGTCAATGTGTAAAAGCAGTTTTCAACTTACTGCTCCACCCCCGCAGATTGCGCTTCCATTCGGTAGTACAGCATTTCGATATGGTCGGCGTTCGCGCACTGGGCATCATCGGGCTGATGAGCTTCCTAATCGGTATCGTCATTGCGCAGCAAGGTGCAGTCCAGTTACGCCAATTCGGGGCGGAAATTTGGACCGTGAATCTGATTGGCCGCCTCACAATGCGCGAACTTGGCGTGCTCATGACAGCCATCATGGTTGCAGGCCGGTCGGGTTCAGCCTTTGCGGCGCAAATCGGTACTATGAAGATCACCGAAGAGGTCGATGCAATGCGCACAATCGGCGTCGTGCCGGTGGAGGCGCTCGTCATCCCACGCGTGATTGCTACCGTGCTGATGATGCCATTACTCGGACTATATGCATCGCTTGTTGCGATCGTCGGTGGTGGATTGTTTTGCTGGATGACTCTCGACATGCCTCCCACAACATTTGTGCAGCGCATAAGGGAGGTGACGCCCCTGACGGATTTTTATGTCGGCATGGTTAAAGCCCCGGTATTCGGTGCAATCATAGCGCTTGCCGGATGCTTTCAGGGGATGCGCGTCCATGGCAATGCGGAACAGGTTGGCCTTAAAACAACTGCTGCGGTTGTGCAGGCGATATTCCTCGTGATCGTGCTTGATGCCTTTTTCGCCGTATTTTTCACCGAAATCGGTTGGGACTGATGGCAGAAATCGATCCCGTCATTTCGGTCCGCGGCTTGCGTAATGCGTTCGGCGATCAGGTCATTCACGATAATCTCGATCTCGACGTTCGGGCGGGAGAGATACTGGGTGTTGTAGGCGGGTCAGGTACTGGCAAATCCGTTTTGATGCGCTCAATCATCGGCTTGCAGGAACCCAAAGCAGGCGAGATAACCGTTTTGGGCACCTCTATGCGCGGCAAAGAAGAGGATGAAGCCTTTGAAGTGCGCAAGCGCTGGGGCGTCATGTTCCAGGGAGGAGCGCTGTTTTCGACTTTGACCGTTGCGGAAAATGTGCAGGTCCCATTGCGTGAGTTCTACCCACAATTCGACCGTGATTTGCTCGAAGAAATCGCTCGTTATAAGATTCAGTTGAGTGGCCTTCCGCCCGAGGCAGCGCACAAATACCCTTCAGAACTATCAGGGGGCATGAAAAAACGCGCTGGACTTGCGCGTTCGCTCGCGATGGATCCCGAACTGCTGTTTCTTGACGAGCCGACGGCCGGCCTTGACCCGATTGGCGCATCCAAGTTTGACGAGCTCACCCGCAGTCTGCAAGACACATTAGGCCTGACGGTGTTTCTTATCACGCACGATCTGGATACGCTTTATGCCATTTGCGACCGCGTAGCCGTAATTGCTGACAAGCGGGTGATCGCCATAGGCAAAATCGACGAGCTTCTCTCGACGGACCACCCGTGGATCCACGAATATTTCTCAGGCCCGAGAGGGCGTGCTGCCCGGCTGGGCCATGAGCGTCAGATTTGAACCGGGAAATAGCACATGGACAAAAACACAGAGCGGAGGCCATAAGGTAGGCGATGGAAACTAAGTCCCACTATGTCCTAGTCGGCGCGGTGACGCTGCTGCTGTTGGCCGTGCTCGCGGGCTTTACCGTTTGGCTGTCCCGAATTGGCGATGGCGCGAAAACCGAATATGACATCTTCTTCCAGCAGTCGGTTAGCGGCATCGCCAAGGGCTCTGGCGTTACATTTGCCGGCGTTCCGGTGGGTCAGGTCAAAGATATTAAATTGTGGAGACCGGATCCGGATTTTGTCCGAGTGCGTATCGCTATCGATTCAGATACGGCAATATTGCAAGGAACGACCGCAACGATCAGCGGCATCGGCTTTACCGGTGTTTCGGAAATTCAGCTTGATGGTGCGATCAAGGGCGCGCCTCCGATCCAATGTCCAGTCGAGAATCCGAAGAGCGAGTGCCCAGCCGGACGACCTGTCATCCCGACCAAACCCGGGGCTCTCGGGGAGATTTTGAACAGTGCGCCATTACTCGTCGAACGGCTGTCTACCCTGACCGAGCGACTGAATATAGTGCTGTCGGACAAGAACCAACAGTCGATTGAACAAATTCTCAACAATGTCGAAAATCTGTCGGGTTCACTGGCGACACAAGCACCCGATTTGCGAGCAGCGATTCAGGAATCGCGCGCAACCTTGGCCAAAGCCGGTGCCGCAGCCGAGCAGCTGACTGCACTTTCAGCCAATGCAAATACGCTGCTCGATAATGAAGGTAAGCCTATGATGGCAGAGCTTCGCAAAACATTGAGGTCCGCCAATGGTAGCCTTTCAGCTTTGGAAACGTCACTGAACAGCGCTAATCCCGCTCTCGAAACCTTAAACACACAAACGCTTCCAGAGATTAATCAACTTGCCCGCGATTTGCGCCGTTTATCGTCATCGCTGCAGTCGGTGACCGAAAGGCTCGACCAGCAAGGTGTAGGCGGGCTCGTATCTGCACCCAAACTCCCCGACTATGAGCCGGGCAGGAGTAAATGATGAAAAGCCATCGCCGGTTCAAAGAGCTAGGTTCTGTTTTTGCAGCAAGCTGCGTGGCCTTACTTCTTTCCGCTTGTGTCAGCTTGGGGACCAAAGCCCCGATTTCGCTGCTTACTCTGTCGTCTGATGCAACCGTGAGTCCTGGCGCGAGCAAAGTCGGAATGCCCAAAGATGCTCTCGTCATATTGGTGCCGGAAGTTACACGCAAATTGGATACGAACCGAGTGCCGGTTCAAGTAGATGCAGGCAATATCGCCTATCTGAAAGACAGCGTTTGGGCTGACAAACCGGCCATATTGTTTCAGCAATTGATCGCAGAAACCGTTTCAGCCAAAAATGGCACGTTGATCCTCAGCGAGGTTGAAACCTCCGGCAAGGCCGAACATTTCCTGTCGGGTCAGTTGATCGAATTCGGAATCGATTCTGCTGCGATGGAAGCTGTTGTCATCTTTGATGCGGTCAAGATGAGCAAAGGCAAACCAATCGAGAAGCGGCGCTTTCAGGCCCGCGACGCAGTGACCCGGATCGAACCTAGCGAAGCGGGGGCTGCGTTAAACAGCTCTGCAAACAAAATCGCTACCGAAATCGCAAGCTGGCTGGCAGCAAGCTGAACTCAAACCGAGGCCGCAAATCCTTCAGGGGCTGGCCAGTCCGGGTGTGTTATCGCCAGTACCTTGAACAGGCTACCCATTTCCGATGGCTCGACCAGCCGATCTCGCGCACTCTTCAATTCCTCAGCCTGGTCAGGTGAACCATCCGCCAAGCTAGCCATTCGAGCATCAATTCCCAAAGCCGATAGCCATGCCCCCTGATCAGTGGGGCCACTGATTCGCAGTCCACGCATTCGCGCGAGATTAGCTAACTCGACAAAATTGACATGCGCAGTCAAATCCTGTGTTCCGGGATTTTCAAACGGGTCCGCAAATTCATGTCCCTTGACCGCCTGCAAGGTACTCCCCAGCCCCGGCAAAGTATAACCATAGTCGATGACCAGAAATGCACCGCCTTGGTGCGTCAATCGACCGGCCAGTTCATACATGATGGCGCTCGCATCGGGGCAAGTCTCGTAAATACTGGGGCTAGGGGCGTTTCGAAACTCGGCAGGAACATGGGCATCCATTGCCTGCATTCCAGGCGTCGCCAAGAATTTGTTGCCGCGATCCCGTACCACCACCCGTTCGCGCCAACCAGCATGCGTTGAAACCAGCTGCCGAACCGGCAGAGCATCAAAAAACTCGTTCGCCACAACCAGCAAAGGTCCATCATCGGGCAGTTCATCAATCGTGCTGCAAAAATGCAATCGCTCCACTTTGGTCGACTGAACTTCGCGCAATGGTGCGCTAGTCTCTACAAACCAGGACTCGGGTTCAAGATCGAACCGCTTCATTGATCGTAGCGCGTCTGCAGCCAGCGTCCCTCGCCCCGGGCCCAATTCGACATATCTGCAGTCGGTTCGATTTCCTGACCGCATCCATAGATCGGTCAACCAAAGACCGATGAGTTCCCCGAACATCTGACTGATTTCGGGCGCTGTAATAAAGTCGCCTTGCGCTCCCAACGGATCGCCACTGCCATAATAGACTTCGTTAGATGCCCGCATGAACTCAGCAATACTGATGGGGCCGCTGGCTTCAATTTGCCGCGCCAGACGCGCGCTCAAATTCTGGGCTTCAGGCGACACTTTCTGCTCCGGCAACGGGTTCAACCCGCTGCCTGCGCCCTTTTGCCGTCACCACCAGATACAAGCCCAACAAGATCATCGGTATTGTCAGCCACTGCCCCATGCTAAGGCCTGTCTGTTCGACAACATGCTGAAGATGCGCGTCAGGTTCACGGACAAACTCAATGCAGAAACGTGCTGCTCCGTAAACAAGCGCGGCCATTCCAAAGAGGAAACCCGGTTTGTATCGGGCATTGGTTTTAAAAAAGAGTGGCCATAATATCGCTGCCATCAACAGCCCTTCGGCACCAGCTTCATAGAGCTGACTGGGATGGCGGGGCAAGTCGCCGCCATTGGGGAAGATAATTGCCCATTTGACGTCGGTGACCCTGCCCCACAACTCACTATTAGCGAAGTTTGCCAGCCGAACTAGGAACAAGCCGAAGGGGACGCAGCAGGCGATATAATCGCACATTCGCAGGAAAGAGAGCCCGTGCTTACGTGCCATCAGCCAAATCGCAAATATTGTGCCCAGCGTGCCGCCATGCAGCGACATGCCGCCTTCCCACAGCTTGAACACTTCAATTGGCGTCGCCAGCATGCCGGGCTGATAGAACAGGATATAGCCAATACGCCCGCCCAAAATAATTCCGAGCGTTGCGTATAAAATCATATCGTCGGCATGCTCGCGTGACATCGGAGAACCGGGCTTGCGGATCAATTTGGTCAACAGCCAATAACCCAGCAAGATGCCGAACAAATAGCCGAGTGAATACCAGCGCAGCTCAAAAATTCCGAGGTCCAGTGCAACTGGACCAATGCCGAGATCGGTAAATTTCAGATAGTCACCTGCAGCCGCGGCGGCCGTTGCAATAATCAAGTCGCATCCCCTCTTGGATTTGCGCACCTATATAGCCAAAAGGGGCACATAAAAAAGAACAAAGGAGAGATTCGCCATGCCGACAGCACTTGATCTGGCAATTGACAGCACCGTCGCCCGCCTCATGGATAACGGCGGGCCATTGTCAGTTACGCATGTCGAGAAATATGGCGTGCAAATCCCTATGATTGCGCAAGCTCCAGCAAATCTGCGCGACTATTTCGACATGTTCTGCGCGCTCAACGGCGACAAGGAGTTTCTGGTCGACGGCGATCTTAGATTCACATTTGCAGAATGCCACGCAGCGGCTCGTGCATTGGCAGGAGGGTTGAGTGAAGGCCATGGACTTCAGGTCGGCGAGCGTGTGGGCATAGCAGCCCGCAACTCGGCCAACTGGATCATCGCCTATATGGCCATCCTGATGGCAGGCGGGGTCGCGACACTGCTCAATGGTTGGTGGCAGGGCAACGAGCTGGCCGAGGGCATCCGCATGGTCGGATGCAAATATGTACTTGCCGATGCTCAGCGTGCCGCAAGGCTGCAGGGCGAAGACGTTGGCAAAGCAGATCTGCTGATTTTCGAACATGACTGCGTTCCGCTTGAAGGGCTGAAAGTCCTGCTCGCAAAGGGCGGAAATGCGGAAACGGTTTTGCCGACTATCGCTCCCCTTGATCCGGCAACAATCCTCTATACATCGGGCTCAACCGGGCAATCGAAAGGGGCCTGGTCGGATCATCGCGGCGTCGTTCAAGGGGCCATGAGTTATGTTGGCCAGACACTGGTGTTTTTCGAGATATTGGCGTCGACCGGCGAAGCACCGACCATGCAACCTGCCACCTTGCTCAATGTACCATTGTTCCATGTGACCGCAGCAGTTCCGGTATTGCTGCAAAGCTTCGTTATAGGTCGCAAGCTCGTGATGATGCCCAAGTGGGATGCCGAGCACGCCATGCAGCTGATCGAAAAAGAAAAGATTACCTATTTTGTCGGCGTTCCATTGATGAGCATCGAAATAGCAACGCATCCCAACCGCCTGAAATATGATCTGACATCGTGCACGGCCTTTGCCGCAGGCGGAGCGCCGCGCCCGGTCGAGCATGTAAAACGCATCAAACAGGAAATGGAATGGGGCTTCCCGCTACTCGGCTATGGCCTGACCGAAACCAATGGCGTCGGTTGCGGGAATTTCACCGAAAATTATCTGGCGAAGCCATCGAGTACTGGACCCGCGACGAAACCGCTGGTTGATCTCGCTATTCTTGACGACGATGGCATTAAAATGCCGCAGGGCGAGCGAGGCGAGGTATGCATCCGCTCTATCGCCAATTTCAATGGCTATTGGGAGAATGAAGAGGCAACCCGTGCCGCCTTCACATCCGACGGCTATTTCCGCACCGGCGACATTGGCTATCTGGACGAGGATGGCTATCTGTTCATCGTTGACCGTAAGAAAGATATCATAATCCGCGGCGGTGAGAATATCAGTTGCCCGGAGGTTGAAGCCGCAGCCTATGAACATGATGCAGTCGCCGAATTGTCGGTCTTCGGCATTGCGGATGATCGCTATGGCGAAGTCCCGGGACTGGTTTATTTCACCAAAGAAGGAAGCGAGCTTTCGCCCGACGAACTGAAGAGCTTCCTTCAGGCAAAGCTTGCCCCATTCAAGGTACCAGTTCACTTTTGGCGCGTGCATGAGCCGCTTCCACGGCTCGGCACCCAGAAGATCGACCGGGTTACACTCCGTCGGGAATATAATGCTAAGGTCAAGGAACGCGAAGATTAGAGCTTTCTCCTCTGCCCCGCTTCTTTTAAGCGTCATCATATGACGGAAAACGGGCTCGGCCGAAGGCGCCAACGCGACATCATTGATCGCAATGCGGTGGCGGATGAAATATCTTCCGTTCTCGCCGACAGTTCGGTCAGCGAGCAGCGCAGCAAAGCGCTGGCAGTATTGCAGGACGCACTGCGCGAAGGACGCGAAGAAATTTCCCGGCGTCTGATCGCAATGCCATCGTCAGGACGGAGCAGCGCCACCGATCAAGCCTTTCTGATCGATCAGATTATCCGCATTGCTTATGATTTTGTCACGACCTCGCTGTTTCGGGTCGCCAACCGTTCTGCAGCCGAAAAAATCGCGGTCGTCGCTGTCGGCGGATATGGTCGTGGGGAGATGGCGCCGCACAGCGATGTCGATATCGCCTTCATCACACCCTATAAGCGCACTGGTTGGACCGAGCAGGTCGTCGAAGCCATGCTCTATTTCCTATGGGATTTGGGACTGAAAGTCGGCCAATCCAGCCGTTCTATTGACGAGACCATTAAGATGGCGCTCGAAGACCTGACGATCCGAACTGCCCTTCTAGAGGGTCGGTTCGTTTGGGGGGATCGCGAGGTATATGAAGAAGCATCGATCCGCTTTTGGAACGAAGTGGCTACCAAAACTGGAGCAGACTTTGTTGCTCAGAAAATGATCGAGCGCGACGAGCGTCACAAACGCATGGGCGATAGCCGATATGTTGTCGAACCCAATGTCAAAGACGGAAAGGGCGGCCTTCGCGATCTACACACGCTCTATTGGATAGGCAAATATGTGCACCGGGTTCGGTCACCGTCGGACTTGGTCGAAGTGGGCCTGCTGACCCGTGAGGAATATCGTAAATTTGAAAAGGCCGAGAATTTCCTCTGGGCTGTGCGCTGCCACATGCACGATATTTCGGGACGCGCAGAAGATAGGCTGACATTTGATCTGCAGCGCGAAGTTGCCGAACGGATGCGCTTTTCACCGCGCCCCGGTCGCTCTGCCGTCGAACGGTTCATGCAGCTATATTTTCTGAATGCGAAAACGGTCGGCGACTTGACCGGCTTATTCCTGGCGCATCTCGACGAGGCCCTTGGCAAAAAGGGACGCCGGTTTCTCCCAAGTTTCTCTCGCAAACCGCGAAAGCTTCACGGCTTCATTCTGGATCGAGGGCGGTTGGCTCTGCCTTCAGATGACTTTTTCCAAACCGACCCTATTCGTCTGATCGAAATCTTCCATCTTGCCGATTTATACGCGCTTGAAATCCATCCACTCGCAATGCGCGCTGCAAGGCGTGACGCGCGGTTGATCGATCAAAAAATCAGGCAGGATGTTAGGGCAAATCAGCTGTTTTTGGACACATTATGCTCGCCGCGGAACCCCGAGGCTGTTTTGCGATGGATGAACGAAGCGACAGTTTTTGGTCGCTTCATTCCAGATTTTGGTCGAGTCGTCGCGCAAATGCAGTTCGACATGTATCACCATTATACCGTTGATGAGCATTCGATCCGCGCCATCGGGCTACTCGCGGAGATCGAACGCGGTGACCATAAGGAAGTTCATCCGCTTTCAACTGCGATCGTCCGCCAGATAGTGAGCCGCAGGGTCTTATTCGTTGCGGTGTTACTGCACGATATTGCAAAAGGAAGGGGCGGCGACCACAGCGTCCTTGGCGCAGAAGTCGCTCTCAATCTCTGCCCGCGCCTTGGGCTAAACGAGGCAGAAACCGAAACGGTCGCCTGGCTTGTCCGGCACCATTTGCTGATGTCAGCGACTGCATTCAAACGTGATCTGTCCGACTTCAAAACAATATTGGATTTTGCGCAGACTGTGACCTCGGCAGAGAGATTGCGGCTTTTGCTCGTCTTGACCGTGGTCGACATTCGCGCGGTAGGGCCGGGCGTCTGGAATAGCTGGAAGCGTCAACTATTGTCCGATCTATTCGAGGCGACCGAAGAGGTGCTGCGTCTCGGCCATAAGCAAAAGGGCCGCGAAGAGCGGATCGCGAGCAAGAAAGAGACTTTGCAACAAACGCTCGACATACCGCTTGAAAAGTTCAAACGGCTCTCGAAGCGTATGCCTGAGGCCTATTGGATCGCAGAGCCTGATGACATTATCGAACGCAACATACGGCTATTGCAGGCCAATGATCGGGAGCCGTTGGCGATCGATGCCTGTTATTATCCAGACCGTGGAGCAACGCTGATTACAGTGCTCGCTGCCGACCATCCCGGCCTGTTCTACCGCATTGCTGGCGCCATTCATCTAGCTGGTGGAAGCATCATCGATGCGCGGATTCACACAAGCACCGATGGTTTGGCCGTCGACAATTTCCTGGTACAGGATCCTTGGGGGCGGCCCTTCCAGGAACGGGATCAGATCGAACGTCTGAAGCAATCAATCGGCGATGCCTTAGCGAACAAGAGCAAATTGTCGCCCAAGTTAATGGCCAAACCTGTAGCGCTGCGCCGCGCGGAAGCCTTTAAGATCGCGCCGTCGGTGCTGGTGGACAACAAGGCGTCCAACCGTTTCACCGTGATTGAGGTGAATGCGGCTGACAGACCTGCATTGCTGAACAATCTGGCGCTGGCGCTGTTCCAGTCCAAAGTAACGCTCCACAGCGCGCATATCGCGACCTATGGCGAACGTGCCGTGGACACTTTCTACGTCACTGACTTATTTAGCGGAAAAATCGAGAACAAGGCGCGATTGAAGGCGCTCGAATCCCGCTTGCTGGAAGCCGCCACTGGCAGCGGGCACGACCTCCAAGCGGTCGCTTGACACGATCAGCAAATACTCAATTTGCAGACTTCGATATAACACACGCAACGAGTACCAATTGACGTGACCCCCTGATTTTCCTCCAGTCTTGATTAGAGTCCGGCCCTAACAGAAGGACGGATGAGATGAAGAGAACGAGGTTTTCAGAAGAGCAGATCATCGGCGTGCTGAAGGAGGCTGAGGCGGGCGCGAAGACCGCAGATCTGGCGAGGCGGCGGTGTATCCGAAGCGACGATCTACAACTGGAAGTCGAAGTATGGCGGGCTGGAGGGATCCGAGGCCCGGCGGCTGAGGGAGCTTGAGAGCGAGAACGCGAAGCTCAAGCGACTGCTGGCGGACACGATGCTGGACAACGTGGCGTTGAAGGATCTCCGGCAAAAGTTCGACGCCCGCCGCCAGGGGAAGCAGCTCATCTCCGGCATGCCACGGATGAGCGAACGGCGGCGTGTCCTCGATGCCGATCGCAAGAGTGGGTTACCGGTTCCACCCGGGACGATGATGCCCGTTCGTGAGAAGCTGCGCGAGCTGGCCAACCAGCGGCGGCGGTTCGGCTATCGCCGTCTGCATCCTGCGCCGGAGGCGTGATGATCAACCGCAAGAAGACCCAACGTATCTACCGGGGGAGGGGCTGGCAGCGGGCGCGCAGCCGGAGGGCCGTAGGGACCAGAGCGCCTGCTCCGGTGCTGGCGCTGCCGAACCAGCGCTGGAGCCTGGACTCGTGCATGACCAGATGGCGTCGGGGCGCCGGTTCCGCGTGCTCAACGTGGTCGATGACGTGACGAGGAGTGCCGGCAGCGGTGCCGGACACCTCGATCTCGGGCCGCCGCGTCGTGCGCGAACGACCCAGCTGATCGAACAGCGCGCAAGCCGGCATGATCGTCAGCGATAATGGCACGGAACTCACGAGCAATGCCGTCCTCGCATGGTGCGGTCAGATCGGCGTGAGTGGCATTACTCGCACCGGGCAAGCCGATGCAGAATGGCTACGTCGAGAGCTTTAACGGCCGTAGCGCGACGAGCTGCTCAACGAGACGCTGTTCCTGAGCTGCCCATGCCCGGGTCGAGATCGCGGCCTCGGTCGATGACTACAACCGGGAGCGACCGCACTCGTCTCTGGCTACGCAACCCCGGCGGCGTTCGCCGCCGAACTGATAAGCAATGGCCTGCTTCTACGCCCTTCGGGCTCCGCAGCCCATTGCTTCAACCGCGCTCATGCGCAACAAAGCGGCTCGGCTCTAATCCCAGCTGGAGGAAAGCTGGGGGTCACGTCACAATGTTGATGTGTTGGGCATTAGTTTTTTCAATCTGCCCGTATCACGCCAATGCCGGAGGCATCAGCAACATTCAATCACGCAAAAAAAGGGCCAGCGGCTAGGCTGGCCCTTCTCCTATTCGCTTAGAGCGAAGTGATTACATGCCCGAACCCGGACCGTAGCTCACTTCCACGCGACGGTTCTGTGCTTCGCGAACACCATCAGCCGTCTGAACCAGCGGAGCTGTTTCACCAAAGGCTTCGGTTGCGATCACGCCGCCCGGTACACCCTTCGATTCGAGATACGAACGAACAGTGGCGTTACGACGCTGCGACAGGCCAACGTTGTAGCTTGCTGCACCCGACTTGTCTGCGTGGCCAGCAAGCATGACGCGTGCGTTGCCGCAATTTGCATACTGAGCCACAGCGTTGTCGAGAACCGAAGCAGCGTCAGGACGCAGGTTCGACTTATCCCAATCGAAGAACACGATGTATGGACCCGTGTTGCAAACCGGCGCAGGTGGCGGCGGGGGTGGCGGCGGCGGCGGCGGCGGTGCCACAACCGGCGGCGGCGGCGGCGGCGGTGCTACTTCCACCGGCTCGGGTTCACCACCAAAGTTGTAAACCAGGCTGCCCATCAGCGAGTGTGAGCGGAAGCGGGTGCTTACGTCACGACCCAGACGATCAACCAAGTCGACACCCGGTGCGTTGAAGAAGCGATACTTCAGACCAACGTCCCAGCTGTCGCTCAAAGGCGCACGGATACCCGCGAGAGCCTGCCATGCAAATCCGGTATCCGAATCGTCAAGCCAAGCTGGTGCAGCAAAGATGTTATGTACATCAACGCGTGCGACGCCGACGCCGCCACCGACAAAGCCCTGAAGGCCATCATCGTCACCGAAATCGAGCAAGCCATTGACCATAAAGCTCAGTGCATTCGCGTCACCTGCAGTCGCATAGGAACCGCTACCGGCAAGAGCCGTACCAGCAGTGCTAGGAATTCCAGGAACACTGCTCGAGAAACCCGCAATATCGGCTTCACGATAGGATGTTTCTGCCTCAAGGCGGAAACCGCCAAAATCATAACCAACAACGGCACCGAAATCATATCCGGTATCGGTATCGAGCGAACCTTCAATCGGCGCTGCGCCGATATCCGCTTTCAAATCTTCAACGACCATCGCACCGCCGTCTACGCCAACATACCACTGGCCGTCACGAGCCATTGAAGGTGTTGCCAGAGCAGTGGAAGCGAGTGCCAAACCTATGGCTAACTTACGCATCAACTTTCCCCTTTTCTTTCTTAGGAATGAAAAATCGGTGTCGAGTTTCTACAGATTCTAAACTGCAGTTGCAAGCTAACTTTACCCCGAAACTGTTGCCAAAATGTCGCCATTTCACGATTTGCCATAAAATACCGACGGGCTTTTACAGCTTCTAACCATATGAGCGAGGCCGTAAAATTTGATTCACCATATCCTCAACTGGGCAACAGTCCAATTGCCGTCAACGCTCCAATCATTGCCGCCAGTTGCGCACGGACTTCAATGTCAACGACCGAGCCTCCGGTTGCTGGCGGGACGGGTTGCGCCGACTGCCACTCATTGTCGATAAACCTGAGAACTTTGGCTGCGCCGACATGCCAGATCTCCATGCCTGGTTGGGGTGCTAGATAACGCCACGCGGCGCCCGCCCAGTAAGCGATCATGCCCGCCTGACCTTGCCACTCTCCCGTCGGCAAAGGACCAATCAACCACATCTTGCCCGCATCTGCTCCAGTAACATTTGGCGCGGCCTGCAAAACATCCTGCACAGAGCAGTGTAGCAAGCCATCGATGCGAAGCAGTACGAGGCATTTATATCTTTTACGCACCTACACTGACTCGACTCTAGCCGGATAGGTGATAAGTAATTCTCTCTGAATTTGAGAGGATGGCACTATGGTTGACTGTCAGGTTACATGTATAACCCCAGATGGGACGGATTTTGACAGGCGAATTGACAAACTCGGCGGAAATTTTACGCCTTCGCCAGTCTAAATCGATACTATGATTTCTTGGATTAAAGATGGGCATACATTTTGGACGTATGTTGGCGGAAGACGGGCCGACATCGTTATCAAAAACCATCCTGCAACTGGTCGCGAATATTTAACGACCGAGGCAGATGGTTTTCCTCCGAACAATCTACTGATGCTTCCGAGATGCCCATAATTGTTGCCAGTGGCGATCGGAAGGATTTTGGCTGTGCGGCCCAATTCAGGGCTTGTTGTGCGATGCAGAGCGCGCTGGTCTGCATTGGATCAGAGCCATTAATCAATATGGCCGATATCTTTTCCGCTTCGTCTGAAATGTGCCTCATAGTGGTATCTATATACCACACGTATTATAATACCGCAATGCCTTGAATTACATTGGGGGTGCTTGGCGCTCCCAATCATCTTTTTTATAGAGGTCTTCCACCGCTCGTTCTGTGTGGGCTGCAATTTCATGCAGCCTTTCGTTCATTGTTTGCTGTCGGTTTTCAAGAGCAACTAGAAGATTGCAAACACGCTCAATCTTCTTGTTTGTTTCATCAAGCGCCTTTGCAATTGCCCAAGCGGAAACAAAGATCATTATCAGACCAACAGTCGCTATGTTTTCAAGCGTCCAATTCACTTGGATTTCTCCACCGGCTTATGCTCGGCGATCTTCTTTAGTCGCGCTTCCCAAGCGGCCTCATCTTCATCCGCTTCGGCTTTTCGAGCGGCTTCTTTGAATTTGTCGGCTTGGGCCTGACGTGACCCCCAGCTTTCCTCCAGCTGGGATTAGAGCCGAGCCGCTTTGTTGCGCATGAGCGCGGTTGAAGCAATGGGCTGCGTAGCGGAGCCCGAAGGGCGTAGCGAAGCAGGCCATTGCTTATCCAGTTCGGCGGCGAACGCCGCCGGGGTTGCGTAGCCAAGAGACGAGTGCGGTCGCTCCCGGTTGTAGTCATCGACCCGTGCCGCGATCTCGACCGGGCATGGGCCAGGCTCAGGAACAGCGTCTCGTTGAGCAGCTCGTCGCGCATACGGCCGTTAAAGCTCGGACGTAGCCATTCTGCATCGGCTTGCCCGGTGCGATGTAATGCCACTCGACGCCGATCTGACCGCACCATGCGAGGACGGCATTGCTCGTGAGTTCCGTGCCATTATCGCTGACGATCATGCCAGGGCTTGCCGCGCTGTTCGATCAGCTGGGCAGTCCGCGCACGACGCGGCGGCCTGAGATCGAGGTGTCCGGCACCGCTGCCGCACTCCCTCGTCACGTCATCGACCACGTTGAGCACGCGGAACCGGCGCCCTGACGCCATCTGGTCATGCACGAAGTCCGTGCTCCAGCGCTGGTTCGGCAGCGCCAGCACCGGAGCAGGCGCTCTGGTCCCTACGGCTCTCCCAGGGCTGCGCCGCCGCCTGACTGCCAGCCCCTCCTCCTGGTAGATACGTTGGGTCTTCTTGCGGTTGATCATCACGCCCTCCCGGCGCAGCAGGATGTGCAGACGGCGATAGCCGAACCGGCGACGCTGGTTGGCTAGCTCGCGCAGCTTCTCACGCAGACGGGCATCATCGTCCCGGGTGGAACGGTAACGCACACTCTTGCGATCGGCATCGAGGACACGGCACGCTTCCGCCGTTCGCTCATCCTGTGGCATGCCCGGAGATGAGCTACAGCTTCCTTGCATGGCGGCGGGCGTCAGAACTTTTTGCCGGAGATCCTTCAACGCCACGTTGTCCAGCATCGTGTCCGCCAGCAGTCGCCTGAGCTTCGCGTTCTCGCTCTCAAGCTCCCCTCAGCCGCCGGGCCTCGGATACCTCCAGCCCGCCATACTTCGACTTCCAGTTGTAGATCGTCGCTTCGATACACCGTGCCGCCTCGCCAGATCTGCGGTCTTCGCGCCCGCCTCAGCCTCCTTCAGCACGCCGATGATCTGCTCTTCTGAAAACCTCGTTCTCTTCATCTCATCCGTCCTTCTGTTAGGGCCGGACTCTAATCAAGACTGGAGGAAAATCAGGGGGTCACGTCACTAGTGGTCTGACCATGATCCCAATGATGTAATTCCCATTTTCCGTTTTGAAGTGACGTCTCCAGAGTTCGAACTGCAATTCTGCTGGGGTCTGCGGCCTTGCTGGCAACACCGTCATTCGCATCGGACAAAGCAACAAGTTTCTGCTCCCACTGATAGAGCAGATGTATAATCACGCCGACAAAAAGCAAAAAACCAGCAAGGTGAAACATCCACGGCTTTACTCCGTAGGCGTATATTTCGACTCCCTGTTGGACATAGCCAAACACAGCAGATGCCAAAGCAATCAAGATGAAAATTGACGCAACAAGATGGCGCATCGCGAACGCAAGAAAGTTCCCCATTTGCGCATTATAGGGGGCTGCTCACGGCTTGGGTATGCCAAATATAATAACGCCTATTTTATCCCAATCCGAGCATCTTCCTTTCGCGCGGGATCCATGTCGCAAAGCCCGGGCGGGCGTGGATCGCTGCCAGATAGGCGGTCAACTTTGGATATGCTGTAGGGTCAGGTACGATTCCGCAATGCGCGACATTTACGAATGGGCTGGCGACCGCGATATCGGCGAGCGTCAGCTGGTTACCCACCAGATAGCCGGACGCCGGAATGATGCCTTCCAGATAATCATAGATCGGCACCATTTCGGCTTCACCCTGTTTGGCGGCTTCCTCATCTCCCGGTTTTCCCATGAATTTGGGGGCGACGACGCGGTTGAAGAAAATCTTCCCGCCAGCGGTGGTGACAATCGTATCGGCAAATTCATCGAACCAGATGGTACGCGCGCGATCTGCAGCGTCTGCCGGTATCATCACAGGGTCGGGCTGCTTGGCCTCCAAATAGGTGACTATCGCCGTCGAATCCGAAATCGCGAAATCGCCGTCGCGAAAACCGGGCATCTTGCGGAACGGGCTGCAGGCGGCAAAATCCGGATTGGGATCTCCCATGCCCACGGGCACCAGATCGAGTTCAATACCTTTTTCAGCGGCAAAGGCCAAAACCTTGCGGACAAAGGGGGAGAGCGGCGCACCATAGAGAATCATAGTCATTATCCTTCGCTGGAATTTCCTTGCTGCGCTGTTTGCCATATCAGTTGCGCTTTGCAACCAGTACATCAAGCGCGCTTGCCAATCGCTGCGAAGCGGGTAAGCCCTTGATCCTGAACCGCCATGGGGGATGCGATGGAAGGCCTGTTACTGCTGATAGCGCTGGTCCTTGCAGTCTGGTTGCTCAACCTCAACGGGCGTATCAAATTGCTCGAGGAGCGAATCGGGATATTGATCGACCGGATGAACGCCGGATCGGTGGCGCCGGTTGCAGCCCAGCGGGACGTTACAGAGGAAGTGGACGCGCCAACTGCTCCACCCCCGGCAATGGCCTATGCCAGCCGCAGACCAGCGAACGTTAAAGGCGAAGTGCCGGATGCAAAACCGCGCGCCACCATCGAAGCCCCGTCTCCCCACCCCGAACCCGAAACGGAAGCCCCTTCAAAGAAAAGCTGGAGCTTCGAGGAACTGGTCGGCGGCAAATTGCCGATCTGGGTCGGCGGGATCTCGCTCGTTTTCGCAGGCTTCTTCCTCGTGCGCTACACGATCGACGCCGGACTGCTCGGTCCCGGTACGCGATCGGCGTTGGCGACATTGTTCGCATTGCTTCTGATCGCAGGAAGCCAATGGGGCGGGCGGCTGCCCAAAATCGGCGAATCCTTCACCGCCGATCCGCGCATCGCCCAATCGCTGGCGGGGGCTGGCATCGCGATCCTTTACGGTACGCTCTACATGGCCGCAGAGGTCTATGGCCTGATCGGCGTGCCCATCGCCTTCGCATTGCTCATCGCGACCACAATTCTCGCTTTCGCACTCGCGCTCCGCCACGGTCCGCCAACCGCGCTGATGGGGCTCATCGGCGGCTTTGCAGCACCTTGGGTCGCCGGACTGGGGCCGGACAATGTGCCGGTGTTGCTGCTCTATCTCGGCGTTTTCCTCGCAGGCCTGTTCGGCCTCGCCTTGTGGCGGCGCTGGCTGTGGCTGCTCCTGCTTGCCAGTGGCGGTGGCGCGTTGTGGACCATCGGCCTGATCTTCGCGGCGGAGAGCGCCTTGCCGCTGCTCGGGCTGTTCGTCCTCGCGGCAGGCGGCGCAGCGGTGCTGGTTGGCGAACGCTTTGCCGATGCTGATCCGCGCCTCGAAGCATTGGCGCGCTATGCCCCGATGGCGCTGGCGCTGGTGCAACTCGCTATGCTTTTGCCACGCCTGCAATTTGGCTGGATGGGCTGGGCGTTTTACGGTGCGCTCTCCTCTGCCACCATCGCATTGGCTTGGCGTGACGAGCGGCACATGCCCAGCCTGTTCGGTGCACTGCTGCTCTGCCTGATGCCACTGGCGGCGGGATGGGATAGCCAGACTTCGCGGACGATGATGATAGTCGCCTCATTGGGTACCGGCCTGCTCTTCGCCATTCCGGCGCACCTGCTCGCGCGCAGCGGCCGGCCGAGCCGGGCCTATTGGGCGATGCTCGCACTAATGGCGCAAGCGGTGCCCTTTGCAGCAGCCTTTGGGGTCGCCAAATCCGACTTTCCGGATGGCGTATGGGCCGCAGTTTCCGCGCTGCTGATCCTGCCGACCGCCTTTATTGCATGGCAGTGGAGGCGGGCTGAGAACCGGATCGACCAGATCGTCCAGATCGCCAGCGCAGCTCTTGCAGCGGCGATGGGCTGGTTGGCGCTCACGCACCTCCTGCCAAATGATTATATTGCTATTGCGACCTTCGCCATCGCTGCTGCACTCGCCGCATGGGCCGTCCGCACCAATGGCAGCGCGATGCAAAAGCTCGCGGCGATTCCGCTGGGCTTTGGCATCCTCGCCTTGGTCGCCGGGTCATGGCGCTTCCTCGACGCGTTGGGCGGGGCATTGGGCGGCGAGATCCTGACTGTATCGGGCCTCCCCGACATCACCGAGGCCGCCAAGCTGACGCTGCTGCCATCGCTGCTGGTCTTGGCGATCGCCGCACTACCCCAATTCGACCTCGGTCGCTGGGCGAGACGCGCAGCGTGGTTTGCGGGCGGCACCGGCCTGCTCGCGATCCTCTGGCTGATCGCCAAGCAGGTCGCGCATATCGACAGCCCGTCGCAGTTCATAACCCTTGGCCTTGCCGAACGGGTGGTGATGACGCAGTTGCTCTTCCTCGCCGGATGGCTGGCGATGCGCCGCGCTACCGATGGCGCGAGCATCTGGGCCAAGGCAGGTCTGGCCGCGATCGCGCTGGCGCTGTTCCGGCTGTGCTGGTTCGACCTGGGCGTCTTCAATCCGCTATACGAGGCGCAAGCGCTTGGTCCGGCACCCATCGCTAATCTCGGCACGATCCATATTGGCCTTTCCGCCTTCTGGTTGTGGCAATTGGCACGTAGTCCCATTATCGCAAAAGCACATCCACAACTACCGAAACTGGCTGAAATCGGGAGCCTGCTGGCGATGGCGCTCACCGCCCTAGTCACCGTTCGTCAGCTGGTACAAGGCAATCTGATCTCGGGGGCGACCATCGATGTCGGGGAGAATTATCTCTACTCGGCGGCGTTGCTCGCACTATCGATTGCCTGGCTTGCCATAGGGATCAAAACCGGCCTCGCCATCCTCCGCCTTGCCGGGTTGGCGCTGCTGACCGTAGTCACGCTCAAGGTCTTCCTGATTGACGCCGCCGCGCTCGAAGGGGTGCTGCGGATCCTTTCTTTCATGGGGTTGGGCATCGCCTTGATCGGCATCGGTTGGGCCTATGGCCGCGTGATGCGTGCAGGCAAGGCCACGACCGATTAAGTCTTGCCCGGATAGAGAAACCCCCTAGAGCCGCCAATATGCTGCAACGCCTGTACGAATGGATGATGGATAAAGCCGCGCACGCCCATGCGGAGCGCTGGCTGTTCCTTTTCTCCTTCATTGAATCGAGCTTCTTCCCGATCCCCCCGCACCCATTGCTGGGCCTGATGTGCCTCGCGCGGCCCGACCGGGCGATCCGCTATGGCGCGATCTGCACATTGGCGTCGGTGCTGGGCGGACTGTTCGGCTATGCCATCGGCTATTTTGCCTATGAGACTATAGGCGTCGCGTTGCTAAACGCACTTGGGTTACTTGAAAGTTTTGATACGGCGAGATGTTATTTGCTGGAATACGGGGCGGAGATCATCCTGATCAAGGGTGCAACACCGATCCCGTTCAAGCTGCTAACGCTGACTGCGGGCTTCATCCAGATGCCGCTTTTCGACTTCATCTGGTCAAGCGTGCTGAGCCGCGCCTTCCAGTTCATGCTGGTCGGAATCCTGTTCTGGAAATTCGGTGCGCCGATCAAGGCCTTTATCGACAAATATCTGGCATGGGTCAGCGCCGGGTTCATCGTCATCGTCGTGGGAGGCTTTGTAGCCGTCACGATGCTTGCAGGCGGTGGTCCGAAGGCGGGCGACAAATGCTCCGGCGTGACGACGATGGAACAGGTCTTCCAGCGGACCTAGCACCTCTCCCATTCGGGAGAGGATACAAAGCCTTACCAGCCTGCTGGTTAGGCGGAGTTGGTGAGGGGGTGTGCGGTGGAAGGGGCAGCACCCCTCACCCAGCTTCGACTAGCAAGCAAGCTTGCAAATCTTCGCAACCCTCTGCCCAAAGGATAGGGACTTAGGTCGCGAACAACTGCCCGTCATCGGCAAAGGCCTTGAACTCCAGCGCATTGCCGCTGGGGTCGGTGAAAAACATCGTCGCCTGTTCGCCCACCTGCCCCTTGAAGCGGACATAGGGTTCGATTCCGAAACGCACGCCGGCCGCCTTCAGGCGCGAGGCCAGATCTTCCCATTGCGGCATCGTCAGCACGATCCCGAAGTGCGGCACCGGCACGTCGTGGCCATCCACCGCATTGTGGATCGGGCGCGGCGTCATGCCCGCATCGAGATGCGCGACAATCTGATGGCCATAAAGATCGAAGTCTATCCAATGGTCGGACGATCGACCCTCACGACAGCCGAGCAGTTCGCCATAAAAGGCGCGTGCAGCTGCTAGGTCATGCACGGGAAAGGCAAGATGGAAGGGGCGCAGGTTCATTCTGGCGGCATCGCAAGTGCGAGCGATTCCCCAAGGCGCAGGCAGCGGGCCATTTTTTCCTCTTTACTCGGTTCGCTCTCCAACTCGGCCTGAAGCTCTTCGGCAGAGATTGGCTTCGGTTTTTCAGGAACGGGAAGCCCCTTTGCCTTGAACGCAAAAGCCTGTGCCAGTCGGCCGAACGCCCTGGTGTCACGGCTGTCGGCGCCCTCACGCCCTGAAATTTCCTTATACGAAATGTCGACCAGCGTCTTGCAATAGCGGATGCGATGCGGGTTGCCCAAATCTTCGCCCAATTGGGTGCGGTAAAGCGCAATCTTGTCGGGTTCGTCCGTCTGCCAATCAGGTTCGTCCGCCAGCATCGACGCGCTGTTGTCGACAACAGCGGCAGGGGTTGAAGCATCGGCCGCAGCAAGCTGACTATCCATTAAAGACTTGCACTCGGTAAAACGGTTGCGGACATGGTGTTTCGACTTCGCGTCATCATCCATCCCGATAACATTGCCCTGTTCGGCCTCGACCGCCTGTTTGATAGCAAAGGCGACCACTTCACGCGGCTGGCCGCTTTCTTCCATCACCCGTTCGCCGACGATACCCGCCCAGCGCTTGCCGCTTTCGCGGACGTCGGCATAGCTTGTCAAAGCATCGCCACCGGATCGTTGTTCATGCGCGATGATACCAATGGCGGCGACACAGCCGATATCGCGAATCTGCGCTTGGTTTATCGGAACTGGCGGGTTGGGCGCGAGCATCAGCACAAAAATCGGGATCATGTTCATCGGCTTTTGCTAGCAGCGCGCGCCTGAACGGCAAGCAACAAGTTTGCAAGATTGCAATTGCAACAATTGCCCGCCATGTCGGCATCCGATGGCGAAGCTTCTGGTACCACTCGAAAAACATGCGCGTCTGACGCTGCTGCTCACGGGCGGGATTTCGGCGATCGGCTTTGCGCCGCTCAATCTGTGGCCGCTGACCCTGTTGTGCCTCGCCCTGCTGATGCATTTGGTTGCCAATGTAGAGAGCGGCAAACGCGCCTTCCTTCTGGGCTGGCTATTTGGCGTCGGGCATTTCGCAATCGGCAACAACTGGATTGCGACTGCCTTTACCTATCAGGCCGCGATGCCGGCCTGGCTGGGCTGGGTGGCGGTGTTTTTGCTCGCGCTTTATCTGGCGGTGTATCCGGCACTGGCATGCTGGGGCGCTTGGCGGATTGGCAAATTTGCTGCGCCTGCCTCCGCCGGGGCAACGATTCCATTCATCCTTGCTTTCGCCGGATGTTGGATCATCGCCGAATGGCTTCGCAGTTGGGTCTTTACCGGCTTTGCGTGGAACCCATTGGGCGTCATTGCGGTCGGCGATGCGGCAGCGCCTGCCATCTATATCGGTAGCTATGGACTGTCGGGGTTGGCCGTTGCATCGGCGGGCATCTTGCTTCTGGTGGTAATCCGAAAGTGGCACTCTGCCCTTGTACTTACCTTACCTCTCACCGCGTTGGCTGCCACAGCGCTCATTATATTGAATACAGACAGTATCGACACTGTGATCCGCGATAAAGCGTTCGACAAGCACCATGTCGAACTCACGATCGTCCAGCCCAATATCAGCCAGATCGACAAATATAATCCCGGCTATGACGCGATCAATTTCTCACGCCTCGCCCAGCACAGCCAGCCGAAAAATGAGCGCACTCGCCTGATCCTGTGGCCCGAAGCCGCGATCCCCTGGCGATTGGAGGAAGGCTACCCGTTCCGCTACTACCAGTTCCAGCCCGGCGAAACTGCGCGAGGCGCGCGGCTGACGCTAATGCGGCTGATGAATCCCGGAGATGTCTTGCTGACCGGAGTCGACCGGTTGGAGTTCGACAAGGACCGGCAACTGGTCGGCGCTCGCAATAGCGTGACAGCGATGGATAGCTCGGGCAAAATCCTCGCAACTTACGACAAGGCGCATCTCGTCCCCTATGGCGAATATCTAGCGCTGCGCTGGCTGCTCGAGCCGCTCGGCGCAACGCGGCTGGTGCCCGGGACGATCGATTTTTGGCCCGGCCCCGGACCGCGTACACTCGACCTGCCGTTCAACGGACAGCGCGTGAAGGTCGGCATGCAAATCTGTTATGAAATCATCTTTTCGGGGCAGGTCACCGACCGCGCCAACCGCCCAGACTTCATCTTCAACCCCTCAAACGATGCCTGGTTCGGCAGTTGGGGCCCGCCACAGCATCTGGCGCAGGCCCGGCTGCGCGCGATTGAGGAAGGGCTACCGGTAGTCCGTTCCACACCCACCGGGATCAGTGCTGTAATCGACGCTGACGGACGTATCGTCCAAAGTCTGCCGCACGGCAAAGCGGGGCGCATCGACGCTCGCCTTCCCATGCCGAAGCCCCCCACCCTCTTCGCGCTTTATGGCAATATCCTGCCGCTCGCCTTTGCTGCACTGCTCATCGCATGCGCACTGTTGCCGCTTGCCCGACGCCGTGCTTCACGCTAAGGGGCCGAGCAGCACATAAAGATTTCTTTATACGCAGACACAGCCAACCGACTGGGAAAACCATGCGCACCAATTATCTCTTTACCTCTGAATCCGTATCCGAAGGCCATCCTGACAAGGTTGCCGACCAGATCAGCGACGCCATCGTCGACCTGTTCTTGTCAAAAGACCCCGAAGCCCGCATCGCTTGCGAAACGTTGACTACGACGCAGCTCGTGGTGCTCGCAGGTGAAATCCGTTGCAAGGGCGTCTATGAAAATGGCGCGTGGGCGCCGGGCGCCAAGGAAGAGATTGAAGCCACCGTCCGCCGCACGGTCAAGGAAATCGGATATGAGCAGGAAGGCTTCCATTGGGAGAGCTTCCGCTTTGAAAACAATCTGCACGGCCAGTCAGCGCATATCGCGCAGGGCGTGGACGCCAGCGGCAACAAGGATGAAGGCGCAGGCGATCAGGGCATCATGTTCGGCTATGCGACTGATGAAACCCCTGATCTGATGCCTGCCACGCTCTATTACAGCCACAAGATCCTCGAGCGTATGGCCGCTGACCGCCATTCGGGCGCAGCTCCATTTCTGGAGCCCGATGCCAAGAGCCAGGTGACGTTGCGTTATGAGGGTAGCCTGCCGGTCGCGGCAACCGCCGTCGTCGTCTCCACCCAGCATGCGCCAGGTTATGACGAGGGCGCGAAGGAAGCCGAACTGCACGCTTATGTGAAAAAGGTTGTCGCAGACGTGATCCCGCCAGTGCTGCTGCGCGAAACAGAATATCACATCAACCCAACGGGCAGCTTTGAAATCGGCGGCCCCGATGGCGACGCCGGCCTGACCGGCCGCAAGATCATCGTCGACACTTATGGCGGTGCTGCTCCGCATGGCGGCGGCGCCTTTTCGGGCAAAGACCCGACCAAGGTTGACCGCTCCGCCGCCTATATCAGCCGATATCTTGCCAAGAATATCGTCGCAGCTGGCCTTGCCACGCGCTGCACGATCCAGCTGGCTTATGCGATCGGCGTCTCCAAGCCACTGTCGCTCTATGTCGATACGCATGAAACCGGCACAGTGGGCGACGACAAAATCGAAGCTGCGATCATGGGTATCGAGAAACTTGGCGGTCTGACGCCCCGTTCGATCCGCACCCATCTGGGCCTCAACAAGCCGATCTATCGCAAGACTGCGGCTTACGGCCATTTCGGTCGCAAGGCAGAGGGCGATTTCTTCCCGTGGGAACGTACCGATCTGGTCGAGGACTTAAAGGCTGCGCTCGCTTAAGCTGGAATAGCTGCAACTGGGTTTAGGTTCACACTGCCGGCTTCGGCGAAAACCACCCGGTTGCGGCCATTTTCCTTGGCACGATAGAGCGCCCGGTCGGCCCGCCGGATTGCGTCATCGACGTCTTCATCGGGATCAAGGACTGCAACGCCCACGCTAGCTGTGACTTGTAAATGGTGATGCGGCGCCCCGAGCCGCGTTGCAGCCACTGCGGTTCGCAGCAATTCAGCCACCTGCAATACCGCGTGACGTTCGCCGGGCCTCAGCAAGACAACAAACTCCTCGCCACCAAAGCGGACAACTTCACCCAAGCCCTTGCAACAGGAAATCAGCGTCTGCGACACGGCGACGAGCACCCCATCGCCTATGCCGTGCCCGTGCGTGTCGTTGACTTGTTTGAAATGATCGAGATCGACCATCAACACGCTGTGAAATGGCAATATCTCCTGCGATTCATCCAGCATG
This sequence comes from Sphingomonadales bacterium, assembly GCA_016707885.1. Lineage (GTDB taxonomy): Bacteria > Pseudomonadota > Alphaproteobacteria > Sphingomonadales > Sphingomonadaceae > Sphingorhabdus_B. The sequence goes on along the minus strand of JADJGU010000003.1, from coordinate 1,535 downwards.
CGCTCAAAACCGCGGCGATTAGCAACGCCGGTTAGCGGATCGACGGTCGCAGCCACAAAATGCCGTGCGACCATATCCGACGTGATCGCCATCATCAGCAGGAAAGCCAAGCTTAAGGCAAAAATCGCTGAGGAGAAGTAGAAGATCATCATATATTGCGACCACTGGCTGGTCCGCGCATATTCGCCCGATTGGTCGAGCGTGAAGTAGAACGCAAAGCGCACCAGATAGCAAAGCCAGCACATTGCGACCACAAAGGCCGTTACTTTGTCGAGACGTTTGGCGCGGTTTTTGACAAACCCGGGTAATGCCAAGGTCAAGATGGCGATCGCAACAATCGATGCATTGGGCACCCGTATCGCAACGCTGTCGACGATGAAGGTGGCATAGAGATTGATCGCCAGGCCGATTGCAAAGAGGGTTGCTGCGGGTTTCACCGGCGTTTTATCGCCATGGCGCGCAAGGAAGGCGTCTGAGGTATACCAAAGCACAAGCCAATGCAGCGGAACCGCCATCGTAAAGAACCAATGCGGAAACAAGTGTCGCTGGGTATCGAGGATGATCGCCAGCATACCCATGCCGAACGCCGCAGCGCCCTTTTTGGCAGAGGATGTACCACCTTCCGAACGGGCAAGCGTCACGAAGACGGCGGTGAAGACGCCGTACATGACGGGAAGTACCCAAAAGAAGATCTTGTCGGTAATCACTCTGCCACCACTAACGGCCAAGTGATAACCACAATGTAAGCCAGTTGGTGTAAAACTGGTAAAGGTGCGTAAATGACGATGGGTAACCAGCTCGGTCTTGCACCCATTTGCAGTTTCCGCTAATCGCCGCCGCCATGACTGCGCACAAAGCCGGAGACCCGACCACACTCAACCGCCTCTATGGCCGGTCGAAGGGCAAAAAGCTTCGCGTGGCCCAGCAGGAACTGCTCGACAATCTGCTACCGCAAATCGCCGTGCCCGAAGAAGGCCCGGTTACCGCAGAGCGCCTTTTCGGCATTGACCGCCCGATGCATTTCGAGATCGGCTTCGGCGGGGGTGAACATATGGCCTATCGCGCCGATATGCTGCCCGATCATGGCTTCATCGGCTGCGAGCCGTTCGAAAATGGCGTCGCGCAGGCACTAACCCATGTCGACAATTACAACGGTATGGGGCCGCTCGCCAATGTCCGCATTCATATGGGCGACGCGCTCGAAGTGCTGACCCGCATCCCCGATGGCAGCTTGAGCTTTGTCTACCTGCTCCACCCCGACCCATGGCCCAAGGCGCGACACGCGAAACGCCGCATGATGAACAATGGCCCGGTCGACATGATCGCAGCCAAGCTGAAACCCGGCGGCGAATTCCGGTTCGGGACCGATCATGCAATCTACCTGCGCCACGCGCTGATGGTAATGCAGAAGCACCGCCACCAGTTCGAATGGCTATGCAATGGCCCAAAGGACTTCCTCGTCCGCCCCGGCGGTTGGCCCGAAACACGCTATGAATCGAAAGCCCGCAATGTGTACGGGCACGAAGTCTGGTATT
>JADJGU010000002.1 GCA_016707885.1 Sphingomonadales bacterium | reverse complement strand
TTCTGGGATGTGGCAGCAGCAAGACGCAGGTCGTGCAGCGCTGCGCTCTTTATAAAGTCTTGGTCTGTGAGTTTTGATAACACCATCGTTCCGAGAAAACTGCGGATGCCGATAACTATCGCAGCGACCCATAAAACGGCCAAAAGGATTAAGGCACTTTCCAATATTGATGTGCCGTCTGAGTAATTGAGATAAACTGCGAACGCTGTGACGACACCGATATCTACGATGAAGTTGGCAATGATAGCGCGCCAAAACACAGCTTTTTTAAAATCATGTGCTTGCATAAAACACTCCCCAATTCACAAAGGCTAGCAAGGATGGAGGGTTCAGTCATGTCTGAAAAGCGCAAAAGGAAACCCAGCCAATTCTGAAGGGGCCAAGGCTAATGTCGGCTAATACAGATTGCCAGATTGTGGCGCAGCAGCGCGGTAACCGGATCGCGCTGCTGCTGGCTTCCTTTTGGAAGGGAAGTTAGGTTCGGTATAACCACGAGTCTTACGCGCTCAAATTGCGCAGATTACATGCGCGAAACGCAGTTGATTTGTAGTGAAGGTGTGTCAGCGAGTCTTCGGTAAGGTCGCCAATGCTCTCGCTACCTCAGCGTCTACGTTTGGCGTTGCGGCTCCTTGCGATGGCATAGGTTCAACAGCGACTTGCAGCGGGGTCCGTCTCGATATGGACCGCTTCTTAGTTCTTCTGTCGCAGCTTCGCAAAGTGCGGTGTAAGCCCCGCATTGCACGAGCGTGTCGAGATCGGCTGAGTTATCTGCATCGAGCCCCGGCCAAGTTTCATTTTCCGCGCCATCCGAATTTGCAGGTCGTTCGCGTTCAAGTTACATTCCTTCTGAAAGGGAAACCACCTGCCAATGTGTGACAGGTGGCTCCTATTGTGGGCGATAATAAGTGGTCAGCGCAACGGGAAGGCATCCACGTTTACGCGATTGGCCATGAAGGCGGCATCCATCACGCAATTCCGCTGGTCAATATCCCAAAAGCCTGCGCCGCCTTCGCTGTCTGGCTCGCGCTCGTCTATCGCTTCGCGGTCGTGGGTGTCCTCAAGGTCGGTGTCGCCGTCAAGTTCGTCCAGCCGTTCAATCAATCGCTCTGTGATTGCTGCCAGTTCAAAGCGGGTGAGCATTGGCACGGCCTGCGCGATAAGGTGAAGGGGGAGAGCCTTGCCGCTCTCCCTGATGTTTTGACGGGCGCTCATGCTGTGTTGCCGATGATGCTGGCGCGCAATGCTTCGCGCTGAATGTCTGACAAGTCGTTAAGCATCGCTAGGGCGGCGCGCTTGTCATAATTTGCATGAAGCGTGATTATCTTGGTCACTGGCTCAAAGTCGAAGCTGCCACCGCGCCGCTCAAACTGGCAAAGCCAGACATTTGCACAAAAGGCGGGGGAGACTGTAACGTCTGCAATTCCGGCCAGATCGGCAATCGCGCTGCGGATATGGTCCGCGCTGATGCTTTCGGGCGTGTAAATCGCTAGTTCCAGCTTGGCGATGGCAGCGGCAAGGTCTGGTGAGCGATATTTGAAAACGGCGTCCTGCAATTCGCCTTCAATGTCTGCCAGCCTGTCAACCTCGGCTTCATATTTGTCAGCGTTGTCATCGGGGCAAACTGCCTCAACGTCCATTGCGGCACTTTTCCAGTTGTTGAGCGCTACATAAAAGTGCTGCGCAGAGCGGTTTTTTTGTTGTAAGTTTGCCATAGTCGTTTCCAATCTCTGTTTGGTTTCGATAGGCCGGGGCGGTCGTTGGTAGCTTCCGCCTCGGCTGTTTGTTGCACCGTCATAGTGTAACGCTTTTCGTTATAGGTGGTTGGTTAATCGTGTCAACACTATATCGTTATGGTTGACTAAAATAGTTATGCCTGTATATCGGGCTTCATGTTAACGCCTGAAACCTGCCGCGCTGGTCGCGCTCTTGTCGATATGTCACAAGCCGATTTGGCTTCGCTGGCTAATGTTGGTCTTTCGACCGTTCGCAATTTTGAGGCTGGGCGCTCGGTGCCTGTGCCTAATAATCAGGCGGCGCTCGTCGCCGTGCTGGAAGACAAGGGCGTTCGGTTTATCGGTGCTGGTGAAGCGTCAACGGGTGGCGTGGGCGTTCGGATGGCTGGCAGATAGTCCGCAAAGCCATTTTAAAGCCGATACAGAATCAATCGGGAATTTGGCTATCTGACAGCCTGCGCGCTTAAATCGACTCTGGGGGACTCTGTGGCGGCGATTTGAAGGCTATTCATTTCGCAACAGCTTCGCTTCGGCGCGATCAAATTTTGTTTTAGCGGATTTCCTAATGCTAGCTATGTTCGCCTCCAACTCGCGCAACTGAAAATCTAGCTCGGCAAACGTGGCACAATCAGGCGTAATATCCTCACCGTTGCAAACAACATATGCGGCACCAAATGGGAGCGGGTCCTTCTTTACGAATTTTAGCGCCAACTTACCTGCCATTAAGTCCTCCATAGTTGTCCGAACATAGCCGCCTCATTTCTTGGCCGCTGCCTTTACCTCTGACATTAGAGCGTCTTGCTTTTGCCAGTTCGCCTGATTGTCGGTCACGATCTGCGCGCAACCTGACTGCTCAATATCGCTGGCCGCTTCGTAAACGGTTTGGCCTATGCCTGCCTTCGGTGTGGCTGCGGCAAGGTCGGCAATGTCTGACAATGCGCTTGCCCTTCCGCCGTCCCTGCACATTGCCTCGGCTGCTGCCGCGATGGCTCTGGTGCGGGATTCCTCGTTAACCTGTGGGCTGGGCTGGCTGCACGTTGAGGCGGTGGCGGTTAGGATAAGGGCTGCTGCTATCTTCATGGTGCGAATGATAACCGCGCTCTGTTGTCCTGTCAAAAATGGCGCAAATCGACTCTACGCGCTGCGCTGGTCTGCAAATGCAGACGCAATGCAGAGACGCTCCGAATTTTTGAAATCCTTAACGCATGCGCGATGGGTCCGGTTCGGTCCTTTTTTCTTGACATTCATGTATCCCAAATGTAGGACAGCATTACTGTCCTATTTATGAGGCGATTATGAGCGGTTTAGTCCATGACGTTCCTGTCCGGTTTCGGGTGAACAATGCAATACTGGCCAAGGCTCAAGCAAAAGCCATTTCCGAAGGAATGAGTCTGTCTGAATTGCTGCGCTCGGCTCTGCGCCGGAATTGAAGAATTGACCGCTTCGCTATCCTATCCTGACGTTAGCCTAAGTCTTGGCGATATTTTGGCCGCTTTGCTGCGTCCCGCTGTCTCTGATGAGGATGCGATGATTTACGCCGGGACCAGTTTGGCGCTGACCGTCGCTAACGTGCTGGAAGCTGATTTCGATGAAGTTTGGCGGATTATGACGCATTTGCCCGACGGCTATTTGCGCTTGTTGGAAAGCCCGGAGGGTTGGGCTGCGCTTAGTGCGGTTATCGCGGCTGGCTTGGGTATTTCATCTGTTCCGGTCAATCCGGCGATACATTGAGGGGGGTTAGCAAAATGAATCCATTTAACAGTTTAAACAATCCGGCACTGATTAGTGACGGGGTGCAAAAGTCTTTCCAGAATGGTGTCGAGCTTGGCACAAAAATGCGTGAACGCCAGCAACGCCAAAGTGCCCTTGCTGCACTGGCCGCTAATCCCTAATGAGACTGCGCCGGTCAACGCCCTGTTGGCTATAGATCCCGAATTGGCATTGCGAGTGCGCGATGGTCAAAGGCAGGAATCAAAATTCCAGAGTGGTCAAAAGTTCGACGCTGCGGCGCGCAATTATTTTGCCCCTAATGCTTTGGCTCCCTATGCGTCCCCGATGCAAGGCGGGCAAGGCGCGCTGTCGGGTATGGGACAAGGCACAATGCCAGCCGCGCAACCTGTCCAAGCTGGTCAACCTGTCCAGCCGCAAACGCCACAGATGAGCGCACGGGATAAAGCCTTTCACGAAATGGTGGCGATTGACCCTGTGCGCGCCATGAAGATTGACAGCGATGCGCGCAACCAAGCGCTTGAGCGCCTCAAGGCAATGGATGACGTTTACGATATGGCACTCGAACGGCTGGGCGGTGCTGTTGATGAAGATAGCTATCAGGCGCTTTTGTCTGACGTTATGCCTCGGTTCCAGCAATTAGGGCACGATATTTCAAAGTCTGTGCCTGCCAATTATCCGGGGCCTGATGGCATCCGCGCTTTGTTGCAATCTACTATGGCAGCAAAGGAACAGATTGCGGCTCTCGACCGTCGCGACCGGCTTGACGCTGACATTCAGGATGACGAAACCGACAATGCCCGCGCTGATCGGGAAGCGTCCAGCCGTATCGATACGCGCCGCCGTGGTGCTGCCAATGCTGAACGGCGAACGCAGATAACGGCAAGCCCGTCCGTCTGGTCGTGCTGGCAAGGCTCCAAAGCTGACGGCAACGGATCCGGCAACGGGCGAAACAATCACGCTCAACAGTCGCGGCCAGTGGGTCGATAAAAACGGCAAGCCTGTGCAATGAACAGCCCTCCTGCGCTGCCCCCAGGCTTTGAAATAAACCCGCTTTCCGCCGCTCGCAAGAAACGGGATGACAAGCGCAAGTCTGAATCGCCTGCGCCTCTGGTGGTGTCGGGTGCTGTCGATGGTGACACGGTAAAAACGCAAGGCGGGCCTAATGCTCGGCTTTATGGCGCTGATGCTTTCGAGATTGAACAAAATGCGCTGATCGGCGGGCAGTCTGTCCCTACGGCGCTCAGGCACGAAATGCTTTGCTTCCTCTGCCAAGCCTGACGCTGTAACGGCTTCGGCTGGCGCTCCGTCCATGGTCGGCCTGTGGTGACGCTCAACCGTGGCGGCATCGATGCGGGCCGGTCGCAAATTGAGCAAGGGCTGGCCGTGCCTGTTCCCGGCTTCATGGAAAATGATCAGCCGCGCCTAAAGGATTATATTGACGCGCAAAGGGGCGCTATCGGTGCTGAACGCGGGGCCTATGCGGGGCAATATCAACAGCCGGCCGATTTCCGCAAGCAAGGGGCCGCTGCGCCTGTGTCGGGCAAGGTTCCGATGACTGCGCCGCAATATAGCGAATATGTCCGCTTAATGCGTAACCCCAAGACGTCGCCGGAACAGCTCGACGCCTTCGCTGCCAAGCATGGCCGGTCATTGGGTAACGCTCCCGAATTGCTTTCATTCATGCGCCGCAACCCTCGCGCAATCGTCAATGGCGTTTGGCAGCAAGAGGACGCGGTAGGCGCTCCGGTGGTCAAGGATGGTCAGAACGTCGTTGTGCGTCACCTTGGCGCGCTGAATGAAGGCATTGCGGACACGCTCGGCGCTCCGGTCGATCTGGTGAACGCGGGGCTAGGTGGCTTAGATTATTCTGGCGGACAAGATTTATGATGATGGCATTAGGCTTTCCAGTGACAAGCCTTGCTTGGTTCTGAATCGATACGCTCTGGCTTTCACGCTCTCGGCGCCGGTCAACTGGATGAAAGCTTTGCGCCTCGGTCAACGCTGGAAACCTACACGCAAGCGGGGGTAAGGGGTGTCGGTCAAGCTGCGCTGCCTATCGGCGGCACTGTGGCGGCTGGCTCTCGTCTTGCCCTACGCGCTCCCTCTACGTTGACTGCGGCAAGCCCTGCACGGCAAGCGGTGCGCGAATCGTTGGTTGACGCTGTGAAGGCTCCCGGCATGGTGGCCGCAACTGAATTAGGCGGCAATATCGGGGCTAACGTCGCGGGTGAAGCTGCTAATCAATTCGCTCCGGGCAATCCCATTGCTCAAGCGGGCGCGCAACTGCTGGGCGGTCTGGCTGGGGGTGGTATCGGTTACGGTGCAACGCGCCGCAATGTCCCTGCGCCGCCTGCTGGTTTCCAGATTGCCGATGATCTGCCAGCCGATGCGCTGGCTGCTAATACAGCCGATATAATGCCCGAATCGGTTGCGGCAAACAATGTGGGGCTAGATGCCCTATGGTGCAATCTGAACGCCTGCGGGACGTTATCGATGTGGCGCGGCCTCAGGCCATGACGCAGCCGCTGACAGAGGCACAGATGCAAGCAAGGGCGCAAAAATGTCGCGCCGGGGGACTTCCTGCCTATTCCGTCCAATGAAGTCGGCTCACTGGATGAAGTGGTGCAAGCCAATGCGGGCCTTTATCCGCCTGTCAAAGCGCCTGACGAAACAAAGCTGCTGACATCGCAACGCCTGCAAACGGCGTCGGGTGGCGTAGCTGCAAAGCGTGGGCCTGTCGATCTGGTCACCTATCTGCGGACACAAGGCGGGGTTCAAGACCAAGGGCGGGAATTGTCCGTCATGGGCGTCACCAATGCCAGCCGGGATTTTGACTTTGCCAAGGGTGAGCAACGGTTCGGCCCGTCATCAATGAACGCGGCCTGTCCTCGATGAAGCGGCGGAACGTGCATGGGAAGCGGGCTATTTTCCAGACTTGCCAGAACGTCCAACCGTGGCGGAATTTCTGGACGCGGTGGATGATACCTACAAGGGCAACCGTCGCGCCTTCCTGCCTGATGACTATGCGGAAATTGACGCTTTTGAGGCTGCGCGCTCAACGCGGGAGCAAGTCGAAAAATCGCCTGTGCCTCTCTATTCCGATGAAGGCCAGCCGGTCGGGCTTGCTGATCTGGAAGCGAATAGCCCACCTATTGAAGCGTTCGAAGATTGGCCTGACGGTGGGCCTGACTTTGCTGGCAACATCAACCTGACAAAGCTGGAAAGCCCGCAAGACATCGCCCGCGCTTTGGCACAAACTGAAAGCCGCGTCGGCTTTGACGCTGCAACGCGGGGCCGTGTGACACAAGCCGAAACAGAACGGCTGGCAAGTGAGCTAGGCATGACTGCTGACAATCTGCTGACGCGCCGCAAGGGGCAGGCACTGAACGCAGAGGAAGCGCTGGCCGCTCGGCAGATTCTCGCCAAGTCTGGCAACGAATTGGTCAACATGGCGCGCAAGGTCAAGGGAATGGAAAATCCCGGCGATGATGTGGCTGCGGACTTTCAAACCGCTTGGGTTCGCCATGCTGCAATCCAGGAACAAGTTGCGGGCATGACTGGAGGCTGGGCGCACGTTGCAACAGTTCCGAATGATGGCAAGCGCAAGGGACGTTAACGGCTCGGTGCTGGCTGCAATCGCCAAGCGGGCGGTAGTCCTGAAAATGCCCGCGATGCTGCCGAAACGCTGCTAGATGCTTTCGAGACGTCGCCGGGGCAGTTCAACACACTGACGCGGGACGCCCTCAAGCCCAAGCTGAAAGACAAGCTAATTGAGCTTTGGTATAATTCGCTTCTGTCGGGGCCTCAAACGCACGTTGTGAACGTGGTTTCAAATACGCTTACATCGCTAGGCCAGTTGCCAGAACATCTTACGGCTGCGGCTATCGGTGGCGGTCGGGCAATGGTGGCGCGCAATCAAGTTGACCGTGTGCTGTTCGGAGAAGTCGGCGCTCGTGCCGTCGGCCTGATGGCAGGCACAAAGGAAGGGCTGGCACAAGCTGCGCGGGCCTTCAAAACTGGTGAGCCTTCGGACTTTGTAACCAAGGTGGAAGCGCAATCGCAAAAGGCAATCTCCGGCCTCAAGGGTGAAGTGCTTCGGGTTCCAACGCGGTTGCTGACTGCTGAAGATGAATTGTTTAAGGCGATGGCGCGGCGAATGGAATTGCACGGCCTCGCGGTTCGGGAAGCTGGCAAGGAAGGGCTAAAGGGCGAAGCTGCCCGCAAGCGCGCTGCTGATCTGGTGGCTAACCCTACTGACGAAATGATGGAACGGGCGCTAGATTATGGGCGTTATCTGACGTTTCAGCGTCCGCTCGGTCCAGCCGCGTCTAAAATATCGCAGTTCACGAAGCGATGCCGATTGCAAAGCTAATCCTGCCCTTTGTTCGGACGCCTACGAACCTGATAAAGTTCTCAATAGAGCGTTCGCCGTTCGCGCCGCTGCTCAAGGAATGGCGCAAGGATTTTGCGGCAAAGGGTGCTCGTCGTGATCTTGCCATTGCCAAGTCTGTTGTTGGAACGGGACTAGGTCTGGCGATTGCCGAAATGGCCGCTAACGGGATGATAACGGGCGGGCCCCCTACTGACCGTGGCCGCGAAAGCATGATGCGCGCTAATGGCTGGCAACCCTATTCGTTCAAGGTTGGCGATAAGTATTATTCCTATTCACGGCTAGACCCGTTCTCAACAACCATTGGCGTTGCTGCGGATATGGCAACGAAATATGACGGCCTAAGCGAAAGCCAGCGGGAAGATGCTGCCGTGATGGTGGTCACTTCAATAATGGCGAACCTGTCGAATAAAACATGGCTCTCCGGCGTATCGGATATGATGGAAGCCATAAACGACCCTGAACGCTATGCGGCTGGCTTCGGCAAGCGTCTTGCTGGTTCGCTGACCGTGCCGACGCTCGGCAATCAGATTGCGCGCACGGTTGACCCTGTGGCACGTCAACGGGATGGCTACGGGGATGCGATCGCTAACCGAGTGCCTGGGCTATCGGATAACCTGTTCCCCGTTCGCAATGTCTTGGGTGAACCTATCGTTAGTGAGGGGGGCGTGGGGCCTGATATTCTCTCGCCTATTTGGGAATCGACTGATCGGAATGACCCTGTAATTGAGAAGCTTCTGAAGGCGCGCATAAGCATCAACAAGCCACAGCGGGACGATATGCCCGCAAAGGATTGGGACGCGTATCAGGAAGCCGTGGGACGCAACGCACGGCCTGCATTGTCGGCGCTGGTCCTGCATCCTGCTTTCGATGGCCTGCAACAAGGTGAGCAACTAAAGGCGGTGCGAAAAGTCATGGCGACGGCGCGCAAGGATGCCAAAGCGGAATTGTTCGGCGGCAATGCTCCCAAGGGGGCGGGGCTGACAATCGGGCCGCAAGTTGCAAGCCCTATTCCCAAGGCCAATGCTGCGACAAGCCAGCCGGATAAGAGCGACGTCTACGGGACGCTCGTTAATTCAATTCCCGGCGTCGTGGCAACGTCCGGCTTCCGCGATAGGCCGTATCAAGAGGATATGAAACGGCGCGGCTATAACCCTGCCGACAATAGCGGCCATTTGGACGGGTCCAGCCTCGATCTGAAACCACCTCCCGGCAAGTCGATGAATTGGCTGCGGGGCCGCGTCCGTTCGATCTATCCTAATGCAAAGCTGTTGGATGAAGGGGACCATCTGCACAGCACATTCCCCGGCTGGTTCGGTGCGCCAACGCTCGGCAATGCCAAGGCTGCGGGGCTTCGTAATCCGAATAGGGAAGCGCCGCCACCTCCTGCAGGGTTTGTAATCCAATGACTGAAAAAACGAGACACGCGGGGCAGTTCAAGCCGGGGCAGTCTGGCAATCCTGCCGGGAAGGCCAAGGGAACGCGCCATAAAGCAACGCTGGCAATTGAGGCCCTTATGGAAGGCGATGCGGAGGCAATCACAAAAAAGGCAATAGAGATGGCAAAAGGTGGTGACGCGGCTGCAATCCGTATGTGTCTGGACCGTCTTGCGCCGCCTCGCAAGGATGCTGCCGTGTGCTTTTCCTTGCCGCCTATCAGGACCATTGCCGATGCTGTTGAGGCGTCCAGTTCGCTGCTGGCTGCAATCGCTGACGGCGATGTCACGCCGGATGAAGGAAGCCGGATTATGTCGCTGCTGACGTCTCATAAGGTCTTGGTTGAAACTGGCGAATTTGAGCGCCGTCTGGAAGCATTGGAGAGCAAAAAATGAATCTGAAGGCGCGACTAGCCAAGCTGGAAGGCAATGGGGATTTTCTTTCGATAGGAGAGATTATGGACCGCCTCGATAGCGGCGAACCTATCGAACGCGTTGACCCTGCGCTGATCGCGGCGCTGGCGGCAATGGAGGCTTAATCATGCGGATGCGGCAACGTCTGGAGGCATTAGAAACAAAAGGCGGCGACGGCTTGCCTCACGTTGTGTTGTGGGCTGCGGGCTGGTCTTTCGATGATTGTCTTGCCCGATCCACGCCGCACAAAGACGCTTCCTCTCGAATGCTAATAGAATTGGCATTTGTTGGCGGCGAACCTTTGACGCCTGAACAACTGGCTGACCGTGCCAAGGCTTATGCATGGGCTGAAGAATTGGAGGCTGCATGAAAATCCTGAATAAACGTCTTTCTGAATTGGAATTGCGCGCCGGGTCTGCATCCGGTCGCTGGCATCGAATTATCCAGCATATCGGGCAATCGTTCGATGATGCGCTAGCACATTATCAGGCCTGCAATGGTCCGGTGGCGGAAGGTGATAGCCTGATTGTCCGCAAGGTGATTGCGCCATGAAAGTATTGTCAAAGCGGCTGGTAGCTTTGGAAGCATTGCACACCGCAAGCCCTGTTGGCCGTATCGATCTGGATGCTCTCACCGATACGCAGCTTGACCGGTTGGAAGCAATTGCGCTGGAAGTGGACGGCGGGCAGTCGATTGAATCCTGCCCGATGATGATTTGCAGTTCATTGCGTCCCTGCGGGTGATAGCATGAAGGCGCTGGCAAAGCGTCTCCAAGCGCTGGAAGGCGGGCAAGGTTCTCCGTTTCACCTTTGGAGCGATGCGCAGCTAATCGACCGCATGAACGAGTTAACCGTGCAACTGCGGCCTTTCGGTCTAGACTTCCCGCTGCTGGACGGCGGTCCTGATGATGTGGAGCGGCTTCGTTACTCAATCACTGCTGGCGCAATCATTGGCTGATGCGCGGGTGTAGTCTGTGCTGACGCGCTAGCCCCCTATTGGCACTAATGACACTAATGGCACACAACCTCTAACTGTCGTCTCTATAAGCTATTCGGGTAGATACTCGATTACCAGCATTCGCGTGATGGTTTTGCTTCCGCCTCCAGCAAAGATACCGCCAAACTGACCCGTGCCGACTGAACCGCTGCTACCAGCCTCATCTTGGGTCTGTAAGATAACAGCATGCCCGCCCGCCTTTTTGACCTTTTTCGCGATCTTAGGACTACCAATTGCTTGGCCTCCGTCCCACGCCTCGTCTCTCTTGTCCTGAACTGAACCAATAATCTTGTAGCGTCGGGGCGGTGTGCCCGTAGTCCAATAGTCGATGCCATGCTTGGTGATTTTGGTGCCGCCCGTTCCAACAGCTATTTGCTCTGGCCCTTCATAGGTGGCAAAATCCACCTTTGCCTGGGCGAATGCCGGGGGCGTAAGGCAGGCGGTGCAAACAATGAACAAAATTCTACGCACTGATTTTCCTCGATAGGACGATATGCAATGCCCAATGCTTAGCCTAAAATTTTCGACTTTCCTACACGGCAGTAGGTCGCCATCGTGTTGGCTATGAAACGCCCGCAACTTGTCAATCTTGAATTTACCATCCTGCTTTTCATTGTAGGCGGTGGGATGGTTTATAGCCTTCTTCGCGGGGTGTTTGCGATCCTTAGTTAAAGGTCGGTAGTTAGCCCACGGCGTAATGCAGCTTGCTTTATGTTCTATTTCTGTTCTCATAATTAGAAACAGATTCGGAGGGCATAATGATGCGTCACAAAGGCCAAAGGCCAATACCCAAAATACTGCACCGATGGGATGAGAACGGTTACGTGGCCGAGAACATTGCTTCAGGAACGCATTGGCTGGACGCGTGGCTTATGCAGAACAATACGCCGTTTGCGAGGTTGTCGAAGGCCACCGGCATACCGGTGGAGCGGTTCATGGCCATAACGAGTGGCGACGCCATATCGCGGGCCGAGGTCGATGCTCTTGCTCGCGCATGGTCGATGAGTGCAGGTGATTTGATTGCTTCAATGGGCGGACGGACGGAGATTGTGGACTAGACTTATCGGCGGCCCTTATCGCAAGCTACGCGAATGATGTGATATTCCGTCGCTGGCAAAACCACGTTTGCTGGACTCTTTCAAAGTAGCTGATAGTCTTCAATCCTCGATGTGAACGGAGGATATCATGGCAAATGTAAATGACAAAGAAGGTCGGCAAGTCGAAGCATTGGAAAAAATCGCGGTTACATTGGCCAAGATTGAGCTCCAACATCAGCAGTTAAACAAAAGTTTGATAATTATTGCTAAAATGATTGAAAATCAACGATAGTGTCGGATCAATTTTCTAATAATATATATTGGTGATTGGTTCTGGATGAGCAATATTATTCCGATAGATTCAGTGATCACGCTAGTGAGGTTACGACTTTACGAGGCAACGGCAGTCGATGACTTCGAAAAGGTTACTCCAGACTACTTGGCAGAGGCCATCGGATTTGGCGTTACGGCCAGCTTTGTTCGGATTGCACTAAAACAGCTTAAAGACCTGCGTGAGGTCGAACTGGAAGGTGACCAATCACCAGTGTTCAATGTGCTGAAGGTGCCGTTTTCTGCTACGCTCACTGCTTACGGATCGAGGATGATTGAGAAGGACCTTAGTGATCCCAGCTCGCGGTTGGTAGCATTCCAGAACAGCGGTATTGGCGCACTACAGGAAAATTTCGTCTCGATTTCGGCTGCGCCCGCTTCCGACCGCATTGTCTCTAATCTGGATAACCAATCTGAATACGATCAAGCTGTCATTGCTCTAGACGAATTGAAAAGCGAGTTAACGACCAGCAACGAAGCAGGTGACGCGATGGGCGATAATCGAACTATCGCACTTGCTGAAGTTTCTGCTATTTCGCGGATTATATCCGAAACCCGCGTCCGGGCAGAAGCGACCCTATCTTTCGCCCGTAAAACCCTCGCGTGGATTATAGAAAAGGCAGGAGCCGCATCGGTAGCAGAAATTGCAAAACGAGCTCTCGGTCACCTCATCAACTGGTTGTTCAGCTGATACCTCTGAAGATTGTCCATCTGGCGAGGCTGTGACTGCAAAAAATAAAAGAGCGACCCTAATCGCACCTACGCAGCCGACCCCAAACAAGCGCCCGTGATTGTTATGTGATTGCTAGCTCAGATTCGCGGGCAAAACCATTGCGCTGAAAATGCAGCTAAGTGATTGTTTTAAAAGTGGTCGGGGAGACAGGATTCGAACCTGCGACCCTCTGCTCCCAAAGCAGATGCGCTACCAGGCTGCGCTACTCCCCGACACAGGAGCATTTAACTTACCAGTCCAGTCCGCCTACGCCAAGGCTTCAGCGGACATCCTCCGTAAAAACCCCGTCTGGCTAGCCAGCCGAAGCTTTAGCGGAGGCTGGTGGGCCCGGAGGGACTCGAACCCCCGACCTAGCCGTTATGAGCGGCCAGCTCTAACCAACTGAGCTACAGGCCCCCTGGGAAACGCGCCGATAGCGGATGGCGGGTTGCAAAGGCAAGTGCCAATTCACCCTGAACCGTCCTAATCACCCAAAGGCCGCACCGGCGATCGCGGCGATCGACGATGGTGCCACATTCCTTTTGCGCAAATGCGCGAATACTTCTTCCCACCAGATGTAGAAGGTTTCGAGTTCCTGCTCGCATCGCACATAAGGCGTATGCCCTGCTGCCAGCGACGGAGAATGGAAGGAAAAGGTCAGAACGGGTAGTGCCGCCTCTAGCGCAAGATCGATTGCCTCCAGCGCCTTGGAGAGCGGAATCCCCTCTGGGGTGAGTGCTATCCGCTCTAGCATCCCGCCACGCGCCAGTAAGGCCCGCATGGTTTCGGATTCAAAAGCACGGTCGAACAACAAAGGCCCGATGGAGCGCAAGGCGCCGCCAAAAACCGATGTCACCGGCAGCTCCAGCAACTTGCCCTTTTGCACCCAATAAGGTGTCAACGGGCAGCGGGCATAATTCGGGCCACCCTGGCGGCGATAGTCGAATAATGACCGGACCGAGCTATCGACCTTAACCCCCAATTCGGTCAGGAATGACGGCGTACGCGCACCCGCGCCATATCGGCCAGCGCGATAACTGATTGCGGCGACGCCAATCCGTTGCTCGACAATCTCGTACAATGCACATAATTTTGCCCGCTCGAGTTCGGGGGGCAGATTGCATGCATAGCTGTTGTACGTGCTGACTTCTTCGTCGAAGGGCGGGTTGACCCACGGATGTAGCTGAAGACCTATTTCGGCAACGCCACGCTTGGCCCAGTTACCAAACAGTTCTGCACCAAACCCGTCATTGGCGACAGGATAGTCGACCAGATAGACAGGCTTGACGCCCTGCCCTTCACACAACGCCTGGAATGGCGCCATTTTGTGAAGATGTTCGAGCCCATGGCGATCCCGCGTGAAACCACTGTTCCAGTCGAACTCTTCTTCGGTATCTACTGTAACAATGAAGCAAGGCTGCGGCAGCCCCGGCAGGTCGACCGTGGGGCCGTTTCCCGGAAAACAAGGAGACTCGACCAAATCTGTCGCCGCCTCCTTCGAATTCATGCTAGTCGCCCCCGATATCCCTGATGTCCAGGTCGCCATTCTGAACTGTAGGCAAAGTCAGTAGCAGGCTTTCCTTTTGAAAGCGTAAATCGCCACCAACCTTGCGCGCCAGATTGCGCACCAGCCTAAGCGAGAAGCCCAATCCGAGCAAGGGCGAGGCCAGTTCGACATCGCTATTCTCAGGATCGATGGCGCTCGAACCGAACAATTCCGCATCGCTCAAGCCGCGCAGCTTCAGCGGCAGGTCCAATTTGAAGCTGTTGACAACCGAACGGCCGACTTCGGTCTTGATGCGGCCATGTAATCTTTCGCCGGGCGTACAGCCAATGATGATGGCAGACACCAGTCGCGAAAAAATGCGCTCTGCCAAATCGCGATCGACGGCAAATGGCCGCGCCGGATCAGCGACGACAAGGTTGATATCCACATCCATCTGATCGCTGATTGTTGCGAGACGATCCGCGAGCTTGCGCACAAGCCAAGAGCATTCGGTAATGCCGTCATCCAGTTCAAGATTTCCCGAATCGAGCCGCGCAGCAGTCGACAGATCGTCAAACCCGGCGAGCAGCCTTTGTGCATCGAGCAGGATTGCTGAAGCCATAGACCGATAGTCGCCCGAGACCGGACCAAATAGCTGTTGCTCGATAATCTCTGCGAAACCGGCGATGGCACCCAGGGGTGTGCGTAATTCGTGCACGACCTGTTGCATCGTTTCACCCTGGCGTTTGCGCTCCGCCTGAAAATCAACCGAAAATTCGGCTTTCTCGGTGAGGTTGGGCCGGCGCATGATTCCACGGAAACCCCTGAAGCGGCCAGTCAACGCATCGAAAAAGGGCGAAGCGCTGATACGCCAGTCGCCGTCTATCATCGGGCTGCCCCGCATCGTCATGCGGGCATTTTCCATCGGCATCCGTTGTCGAAACGCCGCCGCGGCATAAGCGTCCGGTCCAGGGCCGTCATCATAGGCCGGTTGCGCAATATCGACGCCAACTATCGCGCCACGCGGCGCACCTTCCACCCAGACAATGGTGCCATTATCATCGGTTTCGAAACGAATTTCGACCGAGGGTTCAAGGGCGATTTCAACCTCGTCGTCGACGAAAGGCAGGCGCGGCGCCTCGCTGCTATCCCTGTTCCTGCGCCATTGTTCGATCCGCTCAACAATGGCACCGATTTGCGATACCGGTTTTTCAGACTTCAGTGTTTCCGGTGCATCGGCAACAGCTTCCACCTCACCGGCGATGCGGAAATCAGCCCCTGCCCAATTCGACAGCGCCAGTCGCGTACTCGGTCCAAGATCCTTACGATTGCGCAAAAAACCACGCGCGCGCACCGGCAGTTCGGGCACAAGTTCGACCCATTGGCCATCATCAAGGTCTGCGCCTGCTATAGCGATCGCGGCAACCGCGGGGACATCGCCCGATAGCAATTGCACCAACGGTGCAGATTTGATTCGACCTGCAAGCGCGGAAACGCCGGCTATCCGGTCTTCTATGCTCAGCCTGGAAGCCAGCTCACGCGCACGCACGAGGCCAGCCGCAACAAGTTGCGGGTCCTGACCCACGGGATTCTGGGCCAAAAGATCAATTAACTGACGCCATTGCCCGACATCGCCTGTCCCGTTGGACTGGCCGATGTTGCGCAATGCTGTGCCGAGGCGATCATCTACGCGCAACGAAATCCCTGCCCACTTTCTTATGATTGGATACCACCGATAGACACCGGCGTAGAGTCGCAAAAGCAGCATTTTGGGGGCGTCACACAATGGGACAGAGGCAGAACGAATGCCTAATCAGGCAGAGCGATTGTCTATCAAACAATTGCCTTGCCCTATAATTTTATTATACGTAATCTGTTATCTACACAGGGAAATAACGTGCCATGGCAGCAATCAATTTTGATGCGATCGATTTGAAACTTTTGTCCGAACTTCAAGAAAATGGACGCATCACCAATGTCGAGCTTGCAAGCAAAGTCGGCCTGACGGCTCCACCATGCTTGCGGCGCATGCGTACGCTCGAACTATCCGGCGCCATCAAGGGGTATCATGCCGATATCGATCCGGCGACACTGGGCTATTCGATAATGGTGTTTGCGATGGTCAGCCTGAAAAGTCAGGCAGAGGCCGATTTGCGCGCATTTGAAGAACATGTCCGGTCGCTGCCCAATGTCCGCGAATGCCATATGCTGAACGGCGAGATTGATTTCATCCTGAAAATCGTCGCGCACGACCTGCAGTCGTTTCAGGAATTCCTGACGTCGCAGTTGACCGCAGCTCCAAATGTTTCGAGCGTCAAAACCTCGCTGACAATCCGCACTGCCAAGGACGACCCCGGCGTTCCCATTCCTGAATAAGTCGGCCCGAACAGATCGGCCCGAATAGGCCTAGGCCAAAATGAAAAAGGCCCGCGACAGGATGGTCGCAGGCCCTTTCCAAATTTCGTGACAACGACGTTTATCAGGCAGCGGGTTTGGCCAACTGCTGATCGATAAAGATCGTCCAATATTCCGCAATTCCCTTGCGCTTCGGGCTGGAAACTTTCGCCAGATCAGCCTTTGCGCCAGCCAAATCACCCAGATTGATTTTGGCAATCGCCAGATTGGTCAAGGCACGGTCGGTCTGGTTGACCCCGTCACGGTCGACGATCGACCCTTTTGCAACTGCTGCTTCGTACATCGCCTTGGCGCGGTCAAACTGGTTGAACGACAGCAAGGCATCACCCGTCAGCATCGCGCTATACCCCTTGGGGTCGGCCAGCGCGGCCTTTTCGTCAGCCGCCCACGAGCCCGACAGTTCGGGAATGCGGGTCTTTGCACTCGTATAGATTTCGGAGAAGGTCATGTTGCTCTTCGAAATCGTACCCTTGGCAAAGCCTTCGTCGAGCACGGCCACTACTTCGGCCGGATAACGGCGGGCATCGGCATATTCGACATATTGCTTATATTCATGCTCGAACATGATCGCCTTGGCTTTGCGCGCCAGACGCAGCATTGCCAGCGATTCCAGATTGTCGAGGTCGGCAATCGACTGATATTGGAAGATCGCGTCGTGATAGGTTTCAGGGCGCGGGTCGACCTTGATCATTTCCTTGCCCCAGAACAGGATCTCGTTCTTGTCCTTCATTTTGGCGGCATAGTTGGCGGCTTGCGCGTACCATTGCTTTTCCGGCACTCCACCGGCAGCTTTGGTTGCATCTATCGCCTTGCGCAGCCAGTTGATCGCCTCGCCAAAATTGTTCTGCAGGCGATAGGTGTTGGAAATCTGCACTTCAACGCTGCTGCCGCGATAGCCCATATTATAGGCCTCGAGCATCTTCTTTTCAGCACCCGGATAGTCCTTGTCGCCATAAGCGAACACGCCTTGCTGGAACACATAAGCAGACTTGAGCTCTGCAGGTGCGGCATTGCTGTCTACGATCAGGTTAACACCTTTGCGCTGAAACGACACGTCCTTCAGCTGGCCGCCGAGGTTGAGCGCAAAAATCCCTGCCTCATAGCGGTCATCGGGAGTCATAATCGCAGCTTCAACAGCTGGGAACGCGGCCTGAGCGGCTGCCAGATCCTTCTTTTTCACCAGTGCATCCGCAGCGGGGGCATAAGCCTTCTGGAATTCTTTGGAGAAGTTGCGCTTAACCGGCTTGGCAGCTTCTTCCTTTTTCTTTTTGTCGTCCTTTTGCGCATAGGCAGCGGGCACAGCAACAAATGCACCCAAAGCGAGGGCAGCGGCAAATTTAGAAATGCGATTCATTCCACTCTCCAACTAGAAAACAGGCCAGCCAATCGCACAAAAGGCGGCCCTGAATTGCCGCCATCCTTACGCGCCTCGCCCATGTTTCGCAATCGGGATAGCGGCTTGCAGATGAATTGCGGTTGAATGATTTACAAAGCCGCCATTCACCTTCCGAATCTGTGGATAAACTGGTGAAAAACGCGCATTTCAGGGGTGCTTGGGTGGCTATTCCCACCCCGCTGGGCTAGGGTTCGTCGATATACAAAATAATAAGGATTTTTGCGGCGTGAGCGAAGAGATCGAACCGATCGAACCCACTGATATTTCCCCGGTAGACATCGTCGACGAGATGAAGTCGAGCTATCTCGACTATGCCATGTCGGTGATCGTCGCCCGCGCGCTGCCCGATGTGCGCGACGGGTTGAAGCCGGTGCACCGCCGCATCCTTTTTGCGTCGCAGGAAGGCGGCATGGTCGCCGGGCGGCCCTATCGCAAATCGGCGAAGATCGTCGGCGACGTGATGGGCAATTACCACCCGCATGGCGACAGCGCGATTTACGACGCGCTCGCCCGCATGACGCAGGATTGGTCGCTGCGCGTGCCGCTGATCGACGGTCAGGGCAATTTCGGCTCGATGGACCCCGACCCGCCGGCATCGATGCGTTACACCGAGGCGCGGCTGAAAAAGGTTGCCAATGCGCTGCTGGATGATCTCGACAAGGACACTGTCGACTTCCAGCCTAACTATGATGGCTCGCGACAGGAGCCGCAGGTCCTCCCTGCCCGCTTCCCTAACCTGCTCGTCAACGGCGCGGGCGGCATCGCGGTCGGCATGGCGACCAACATCCCGCCGCACAATCTGGGGGAGGTTATCCGCGCCTGCCTCGCCTATATCGAAAACCCCGCGATCACGATCGACGAACTGATCGAGATCATTCCCGCCCCTGATTTCCCGACCGGTCCGCTGATCCTTGGCCAGACCGGTGCGCGCAATGCCTATCGCGATGGCCGAGGCTCGATCGTGATGCGGGCGCGGCACGAGATTGAAGAGGGCAAGGGTGACCGCCGCTCGATCGTACTCACGTCCATCCCCTTCCAGGTCGGCAAGTCCGGCCTCGTCGAAAAGATCGCCGAAGCCGCGAAAGACAAGCGGATCGAAGGCGTTTCCGACATCCGCGACGAATCGAGCCGCAAGGGCGTGCGCGTGGTCATCGATCTGAAGCGCGACGCCACCCCTGAGGTCGTGCTCAACCAGCTCTGGCGGCACACCCCGGCGCAATCGAACTTCCCCGCCAATATGCTCGCCATCCGCGGTGGCCGCCCCGAAGTGCTGACGCTGCGCGACTTTATCGAGGCCTTCATCCGCTTTCGCGAAGAGGTCATCACCCGCCGCACCAAATTCGAGCTGAACAAGGCCCGTGACCGCGCACATATCTTGCTCGGCCTCGTCGTCGCAGTGACCAATCTCGACGAAGTGGTGAAGATCATCCGCGGGTCATCCTCCCCGCCGGTCGCGCGCGCAGCGTTGATGGCACGCGAATGGCCGGTTGCGGAGATTGCGCAATATATCAAGCTGGTCGAAGCCATCGAGACCGAGATTGAGGGCGACAGCTATCAGCTCTCCGAAGTCCAGGTCCGCGCGATCCTCGACCTGCGCCTCCATCGCCTGACCGCGCTCGGTCGCGACGAGATTGGCGACGAGCTCAAGAAACTGGCGCTTGAGATCGAGGAATATCTCGCCATCCTCGGCGACCGGGTGAAGCTCTTCGCGGTGATGCGCGAGGAACTGGAGGCGATCGACCGCGAATTCTCCACCCCGCGCATCTGCGAAATCGCGCCGAGCTGGGATGGTCTGGACGATGAAGACCTGATGGAACGCGAAGAGATGGTCGTCACCGTGACCCATGGCGGCTATATCAAGCGCACCGCGCTCGCCACCTTCCGTGCGCAGAATCGTGGCGGCAAGGGCCGTGCCGGCATGGCGACAAAGGATGAGGATGCCGTCACCGAACTGTTCGTGACGAGCACGCACACGCCGGTGCTGTTCTTCAGCAACATCGGCAAGGTCTACCGCCTGAAGGTCTGGCGCCTGCCCGAAGGCGGGCCTTCGACCAAGGGCCGCCCGATGGTCAACTTGCTGCCGCTGGGCGAAGGCGAAGTCATCTCCAACGTGCTCACCTTGCCCGAGGATGAAGCCGAATGGGGCGGCCTCAGCGTCGTCTTTGCAACCGCCAAGGGCTATGCGCGACGCAACAGCATGGATGCCTTTGCGAACATCCCGTCGAACGGCAAGATCGCGATGAAGTTTGAAGGCGAGGATGCCGACGACAAGCTTATCGGTGTCGAACTGCTGACGCCGGAGGACGATGTCCTGCTGGCAAGCCGCGCGGGCAAGGCAATCCGCTTTGCCGCTGACGACATCCGCGAGTTCCAGAGCCGCGCCTCCACCGGCGTACGCGCGATGAAGCTGGCTAAAGGGGATGAGGTCATCTCGCTCTCGATCCTCAAACGCGTCGGTACCACACCCGAGGAGCGCGAAGACTATCTGCGCTTCGCCCCGTGGAAGCCCGAAAAGGAAGGCGAACCCACCCTCTCGCCCGAACGCCTCGCCGAAATGGCCGAGCGCGAGCAGTTCATCCTCACCGTCTGCGCCAATGGTTATGGCAAGCTATCGTCGGCCTATGGATATAGGCGCACAGGTCGCGGTGGTCAGGGGATCACCAATATCGACAATATCGAACGCAATGGCCCTGTCGTGGCGAGCTTCCCCGCGACCAAGGGCGATCAGTTGATGCTGGTCACCGACCAGGCCAAACTGATCCGCATGCCACTGGATAGCCTGCGTGTGCTGGGCCGCGGGACTGCGGGTGTGCGGTTGTTCAATGTTGATGACAATGAGCATGTTGTAGGCGCTGCGCGGATTGAGGAGAGTGAAGACGAAGGAGAGGAACTCGAACAGGTTTCACCCCAGGCTGAATAGCCAGGAACCGTTTTTTCCAGATCCAACTTAATCTCAATCAAGGTTTTTTAATATGATCTTCGGCCTACATATGCGTTGCCGCGCAGATTGCTTCCTGTCCGTGCTAATTGCTCTCGGGCTTGCAGGTTGCAACCAAACTTCGCAAGCTCAGCAACAGGTGCAGTCTTCAATCCAGTCGCCATTGGACCAATTAGGGGAAGCGCAGCCTTATACGCTTTTGGGAAGCAAGGTTTATGACATTCCCGATCCAGTTTCAGGTCGCGCGTATCAAGTATTTGTCGACTTACCGCCTTCATATGGCAAACAGCCTTCAAAAAACTACCCCGTCGTCTATGTGACCGACGCCGACTATGCTTTTCCAGTTATACGCAATATTTCGCGCCGACTAAACGGAAACAAACCCAGGGTAGAAGAATTCATTCTTATCGGATTGTCATATGCAAAAGGCGAAAGCGCAATGGAAAGCCGCCGCCGAGATTATACGCCTACACCAAATGCGCCTTCTGATGCACCTGCAGGGCAAATTCACGGACAAGGCGCCGCTTATCGAGACTATATCCATGCCCATGTGATGCCCTTTGTGGAAAGACATTTCCGGGTTGCGAAGGGCAGAAATTATTTTGTCGGCCATTCATATGGTGGCCTGCTTGGCTCGCAAATATTGTTCACCAAACCCGAAATGTTCAGCGGCTATATTCTGGGGAGCCCATCATTTTGGTACGATGATCGGCATGTCATGGACTTGGAAAAGGAATATGCCGGCGCACACAAAAACCTATCCGCAAAGGTTTATCTCTATATTGGCGAGTATGAAGCGCGACGCAAAGGCGACAAACGCTACCATCAGGAGTTCTTTGACATGGTTATCGACAACCAGCGTTTCGCGGAAACACTTAAAAATCGCGCTTATCCGGATTTTGAACTTAAATCAGATATATTGAATGACGAAGATCACCTGACTGTCGCACCACGAGGGTTTACCAAGGGCTTGTTACATCTTTTGCCAGCGAACGACTAATTGCTTCATCGTGCGGAGGACATGATTATCGTTCCGTAAAAATTTCCGCACACAAATCCCCGTCGCGTCCCTAAAAACTCCGCTGTCCTACACGCCCTATCCTGACTTATGCCGTGTGCCTTTTCGAAAAAGGACGCATGCCATGAACCATCCCTCCCCCCTCCACCACGATACCGACGCCAAACTGCCCGCCGCCGCTTACCTCCGCTACGAAAGCCGCGCCGATGGCTGGAGCCCGGGGCGGCAGGCGGCGTTTTTGTCGCATCTCGCCGACAATGGGCTGATCGAGGATGCAGCGCGCAGTGTGGGGATGAGCATATCGGGCGGCTATTCGTTGCGCCGCACATCGCGTGGCTATGCCTTCAACCTGGGATGGGAGGCCGCCCTCATCATCGCGCGGCGGGTGATTTCCGACCGGCTGATGACCGCCGCGATCAAGGGTGAGGAAGCGCGCTGGGTGCGCGAAGAGGGCGTCACCACCTACACGCGGCAGAATACGAAACTCTCGCTCGCGCTTCTCGACCGCGTCAATCCGGCGACCACCTTGGCCGAAGTGATGGCGGTGGCGACCCGCTTTGACTGGTATCTGCAACTGATCGACGAAGGCGCGCGCGCCGAAGAGCTGTGGGATCTGTTCTTCGATAATGCCCTGCCCACAAGCGACATCGAGGCCCGGGCAAGGGTACGCCAATCGCTTCTACTTTCTGAAGAATCCGCGGGTTTTGACGAAGAGGAGGAAGACGATGAGGACGAAGACGAAGCCCCGATCGAATATAAATCGATGGATGGGCCGGTGTTGGAGGGGCAGCTTCATGACTCCCCTCCCGTTTACGGGGAGCCGCAGGCGTTGCGAAGCAACAGCGGCTGGGGGAGGGCCTGTCACGACACGAGGCTCGCTCCGCTCGCTCCCTCCCCTAACCCCTCCCGCACGCGGGAGGGGAACTTAGAGTCTTTGCGTGAAAATCATAATGCGCTGCGCGCTAAGGCTGAATCACCCCTCGGCGAAATGCCCGCGTTTGACCAAGGTCGTAACCACACCGGTCGCGACCATCAGCACGCCGCCATAATAGAGTATCCAGATCGCAAGGCTAACCCAGCCCGCCTCGGCCAAGGCCCCTGCCCGCGCGAAGATCAACAGGTCGGAGGCGACAAAGGCCATGGCGCCGAGGCCGACGCGATAGCGGGGAAAATTGCTGTTCCACGCGCACGCCGCCATGCCGGCAACAAACAGCGTATAGACCGCCGCCTGCATCCCCAATTCGCGCTCAGCCGGAAGGTAAAAGGCTATCACCGGGGCGAGGATGAAAACGACGATGGCCAGCAATTTCTGGCTGAAAACCGGATGCACCCGCCGGTGACGCAGGAACAGCGCAATGGCGACGACATGGCCGATGGCAAAAGCAATCGCGCCCCAGATCATGTCGATCTCGAGCAACCCATCCCCCAGCGCCCAGAATGCCATGACCGCCGCGAGCAGCAGAAATTCCCCGCTATGATGCTTGCGCAAGGCATAGCCCGCGAGCAATCCCACCCCGCCCATCTTCCAGGCAATCGCGGCGATTTCAGGCATCTGGAGTTGCCATGACAGTGGATAGGTCAGCCCGAAAAGCAGGCTGGCAAACAGCCATGGGCGTTTGTGGGCAAGATCTTGAGTCATCGCTTCATCCTTCGCCGAGGCATCCGGCTAAGACAAGCGGAATCCGGTCCATCATCCCATCCGCGGTCAACCCCGGCCCGCCGCGCACGCCAATGTCGCCGTGCAGCCATGCACCGATACACGCGGCCTCGAACGCGGTATTGCCCTGCGCGAGCACGCCACAGATGAGGCCCGCCAGCACATCCCCCGATCCCGCCGTCGCCAGCCAGGGTGAGGCATGGCGGTTGATGGCCAGGCGTCCGTCGGGTGCCGCCACGATCGTTTCAGGCCCTTTGAGCAAAATCACTGCACCACTCAGTTCCGCTGCCAATCGCGCTGCCGTCAACCGATCAACGGTATCGATGGCAGGAAAGGCCCGCGCAAATTCGCCTTCATGCGGGGTGAGGATGATTTGGTCGTGCAACGCTTCGAAAAACTCCGCTGTCGAGCCTTCAAAACTTGTGATGGCATCGGCATCGAGCACCAGCGGCAAACCGCGATGCAGCAGGCGCAGCACCCGGTCGCGGGTGTGCTCCGAAACCCCTGCCCCCGGCCCGAAGGCGGCAGCGCGCACCCGATCGTCAATGATCGCCAGATGCGCGTCTTCCTCGCGCAACATGATCGCCGTCACATGGGCGGCATGCTCGTGCAGTGCGTCGCGCTCGCCCACCAGCGTCACCAACCCTGCCCCGACCGCCAACGCCGCCTGCGCTGTCAATCGCGATGCGCCCGTATGCAAGACGGGCCCGCTAAATACCAGCGCACTCCCCCGCGCATATTTGTGCGTGTCCGAAGGCGGCGCCAGCAGCACCGGGCGCTCGATCACCCGCTCATCGGAAATGGTGCAGAGAAAGCTCATGCTGCAAAGCATGCCGCTTTTGCCTGTGCATCGCCATGCTTTTTTGATAGCGGCGCGTACTATGTCTAATCATCAGGTCCATATCATCGGCGGCGGGCTCGCCGGAAGCGAAGCGGCTTGGCAGCTTGCCAAGCGCGGGGTGAAAGTGCGCTTGTCCGAAATGCGCGGCGGCGGCGATATGACTCCCGCCCACCAGACCGACGGCCTCGCCGAAATGGTCTGCTCGAACAGCTTCCGCTCGGACGATGCCGATAATAATGCGGTTGGCCTGTTGCATCAGGAAATGCGCAAGCTGGACTCGCTGGTAATGCGCGCGGCGGAAGTGGCAAAGGTCCCTGCCGGATCGGCGCTGGCCGTCGACCGCGACGTGTTTTCGGGCGAGGTCACGCGGCTACTCTCCGAACAGCCCAATGTCGAAATCGTACGCGAACGCATCGACACACTCCCGGCGGACGGCCTCACCATTGTCGCGACGGGACCTTTGACCGCGCAATCGCTGGCGCAAAGCGTCTTGTCTGCAACCGGGCAAGACAGCCTCGCCTTTTTCGATGCCATCGCGCCGATCGTTTATCATGACAGCATCGACATGGACGTCGCCTGGTACGCCTCGCGCTGGGACAAGGGCGATGGCAAGGATTATATCAACTGCCCGATGGACAAGGACCAGTATCTCGCCTTCCATCAAGGCCTGCTCGATTCTCCCAAGGCCGAGTTCAAGGAATGGGAGACCAACACCCCCTATTTCGAAGGCTGCATGCCGATCGAGGTGATGGCCGCGCGCGGGGTCGATACGCTGCGCTTTGGCCCGATGAAACCGGTGGGGCTAGACAATCCCAAAACCGGGCGCTGGCCGCATGCGGTGGTGCAATTGCGGCAGGATAATAAACAGGGCACTTTGTGGAACATGGTCGGTTTCCAGACCAAAATGAAGCATGGCGCGCAGGTGGAATTGTTCCGCACCATTCCCGGCCTGGAGAAGGCAGAATTTGCGCGACTGGGCGGATTGCATCGCAACACTTTCATCCGCTCACCGATTTTGCTCGACCGCCAGCTGCGGCTGAAATCCGCGCCGCATATCCGCTTTGCCGGGCAGATTACCGGCTGTGAGGGCTATGTTGAAAGTGCCGCAGTCGGCTTGATGGCGGGGATCATGGCAGCGAACGAGCTGGCAGGGCGCGACTTCGCGCCGCCGCCCGAAACGACCGCTTTTGGCGCCTTGCTGCACCACATCACCGGCGATGCAGAGGCCGAAAGCTATCAGCCGATGAACATCAATTTTGGCCTCTTCCCGCCGCCCGAGGGAAAGGTGCACAAGAAGGAACGGAAGGCCTTCATGACAAACCGCGCACGGACCGAACTGCAGCGCTGGATGACCGAATTCGGGCTCAGCAGCGGCAATTAGGCTTGGCTGTTTTTTTGGGCCGGGTGGAAAGAAACTCCTTTCGGGTCAATAGATTATCACGGTTGGAATCGGCCCCAGCAAAACGCTCTCCGGTCGCGGCCGCCCATTCCTCGAACGACAACAGATTATTGCCATCGCGGTCGAGTTTTTTGAAATCTTTGGTCCGGCTCGACATCATCTCGATGCGCGAAACCAGCTCGTCGCGGTTGCGATCATATCGGTTGAACCGCACTTCCTCCCGGCTCAGCTTCGCCGCTTTCGGCGGTTCAGGCGGCGGAGCGCCAAAGGCTGGCGCGTCTTTGCCCGCAACAGGCAGTTCCAGCGGCGCAGGTTCTTCAGGCGGCGGTTGCGGGATGATCGGGTCGGCAGCAGCCCAGCTTTGCCAAAACCAATATCCCAATGACGAGGCAATCAGGGCAATCCCCGCGCCAGCCAAAAGCTTCCGCATGGCTCAACACTCCGGCACCACCCTATGTAAAAATTGCAATTGTGCGAAAAATCACATTCCCGTCAAGCCGTGCCAGCTCATCCGGAGAAATATTCGAAAACGTGCAAGCCCATTTGCATCGCCGTCGACTGCATATGCGAGCTGCAGCAGGTTCAACGGCTTCAAGCCGGGAAGAAGTTTCACGTCTTTTACAGCCATTGAAAGCCCCAGACTTCCTCTCGCCCAGAATTCTCCTGCATCACGGACAGCTTCTGGCGAATTGCAACTGTCGGTCGCCCAATGCGCATAGTTGCCGAAAATAGCATCGGTGCGCGTCAGGTTGGCGGCAGCGATTTCCGGGCTTTCCGGATCGCCTTCTGCCGAAACAATCTGCTCCCACGCATCAACCAGAGATCGCAGCGCAGAAACCAACCCTTCCGAATTCTCAATTGCCGACAATCTAGCCAGCAGCGGCTCTCCTAGCGGGCGGATATCGCGGTCCTTGTCAAGCTGCTCGCGCCACCATGCGAGACGCAATTGCTTGATCAAGCTCTCCTGCCCCTTTGCAGCAAGCGCCATCAATCGATTGTCGAATTCGAGCAGCAACGAAAATGCTTCACGCAGTTCTCGTCGGGCATAGGCGACGGCCAAGCGTTGCGGAGGAGAAAGATTGCGTTCGGCATCCATTGCGGGCATTCCAAAACACGCAAATGCAACGCCGCACAAGTGCGAAGATTTTGCTTCACGATTTGTCGCTATGAACCGGAAGGTTAACGCGGCGGCGCTTCAAATTAGGAGAAGTTACAAATTTTCAATGCTTAGCATTCTTTACGCGTCGCCAAATTAACCTGTTCCTAACCCTGTTTCTTCAAGCGACGGTTACACCCGTGCCCGTAAACGGCACGATAAGTCCAATTGGATTTGACAGGGGATAGTGACCGTGAAGAAGAATCTGGAGACCAAAAGTCTCGCTGGCGTGCTTTCACGACTGCGTAAAGATGAAGCCGGTAATACCATCGCGATCATGGCAGCGGCTGTCATTCCGGTTATTGGCCTAGTCGGCGGCAGCGTCGACATGAGCCGTATCTATCTGACGCAAACGCGCCTTCAGGCTGCTTGCGATGCTGGTGCGCTTATGGGACGCAAGGTTATGGCCGGCGGCGCTTGGGCAGATAATAGCGGCCGTGCCAACGCTCAGGCAAATGCCGCATTTCTTGCCAACTTCGAAAGCGGTGCATACGGAACCGAGAGCCTAGCAAAGTCCTTCTCCGAATCCGGCGGCAAAGTCACCGGAACAGCATCAGTCGACATCCCCATGACTCTGATGAAAGTGCTGGGCCAGGAAGAGCGAACCATAAGCGTCAGTTGCAGCGCAGAAATGCGCATTCCCAATTCTGACGTGATGTTCGTGCTCGATACGACCGGTTCGATGGATAGCGCGGTTGATTCCAGTGAATCGGTATCGGCAACGAACCCTGTCAAGATTACCGAGCTGCGCAAAGCCGTAAAGTGCTTTTACGAAACGCTAACTCAGAAAAACATTGCCGATGTGACAGCTTCGCAATGCGGCGAAACCGCTGAACCGGTAGAGTCTGCTTCGAACACATCGCAGATCCGTTTCGGATTTGTGCCTTATTCTATCAACGTAAATGTCGGTCGACTGCTACCTTTAGAATATATGGCCGACACGTGGTTCTATCAGACCCGCCGTGCCAACACGACGGTCGATCCCGATAACAGCTATACATTGGGCGCACCAGGCACCCTAACCCAGAGCGGTTCTCCTTCCACCAATCCGACTACCGGTAGCTGGCAAAATATGGGGAACAACATAACGATTAACGGCACATTATATTTGAAAACCGTTTCGGTCAGCAAGGCACCGCTTAATTGTAACAACATTAGCTGGCCGCCGACGCAGAACACAGGACCCACGGTCAACGGGCCTTATGAAACGTCGACGGACACCCCAAGCTATCCGGCCAATTCCACGACTTCTTACTACGAAAAAACCGAAACGAGTGGATCTACCGAATATCGGTATGTACCGACGAACAGTACGCCGAGCAAAAACAAAAGCTGCGTGCTGCAGCGTAAGGTGAGTTCGTCTGTCACAACTACGCAATATACAGCTTCGCGGCCAGTGACTTGGGTACCCAAGACGATATTCAACAACTGGACATACGACCGCATGGAGGTCAATGTGTCGGCGTTAAAAAATACGGCGACGAACAGCTACAATGCTTCGTTGACGCTTCCAATAGGCGCGAGCGGCGCCAACACGACGATCAACTGGGATGGTTGCATCCTGGAGCGTCCCACGCAGAAAAATGTGACGACTTGGGATACGTCGGCGTCTTCGGCGCAAAAGGATATGGCAATCGACTTGATTCCCAATCCGGCCGATCCGACCACATTGTGGGGTCCGCGCCTGAAGGACGTAGTCTATTCACGCAGTGACTCGAACGGCTGGACGCTCAATCCCGTCACGACAACGTCGAACTTCAGTCGGCCGACATCAGGCTCCACGACAACAGCGTGCCCATCACCCTCCAAACTTTTGGAGGTGTGGGATCCGGACGTGTTCCAGACCTATATCAACGGCCTGACCACCGACGGCTATACGTTCCATGACATCGGAATGCTGTGGGGCGCGCGACTGATGTCGCCCACTGGAATTTTCGCTACGCACAATGCTGTTACGAACGACAATGTGCAGCGGCATATGATCTTCATGACCGACGGCGATACCAACGCCAACTCTGATGCCTTGTCAGCCTATAACGTTCCCTGGTTCGACAGACTGCAGACCGATGGTGCTCCGTCAACTTCACAATTGAATACATTAACGGACGAGCGGACTGCTGCGCTATGCACGGCAGTCAAGAATATGAACATCACTTTGTGGGTCGTATCCTATGGTTCTGACGTGAACAGTTCGACCAACGCGCGACTGCAGGCATGCGCGTCGCCGGGCAAATTCTTCCAATATCAGCCGGGCGTCAGCCTTACGACCCAGTTCAAGCAGATCGCCGGGCAAATTGCCGCCCTGCGCCTGACAACGTGAGGACCGTTGCGATGAAAAAACTCGAAATGCAAAAGCTGCTTCATGACCAATCGGGCGTATCGGTCACCGAATTCGGTTTGATCGCTCCTGCCGTCATCACCATGTTGCTGGGCACAATGGATGTCGGCCACACCCTGTATATGCGCACCGTCATCGATGGTGCGATTCAGGAAGTAGCGCGCGACTCATCGCTCGAGGATGGTGGCGTTTTGTCCAAGCAGGAGGCGATCGACGCCCGTATCAAAATGCAGATACGAAATCTCAATAAGAACATCGATCCCGCCCAGGACATCAAAATCAAGCGTCGCTATTATCGGAATTTTTCCAACGCATTTAATGCCGACGAAGAAGAATATACTGATACAAATGACAATGGTGTTTGCGACAATGGTGAGCCCTATGTCGATGCCAATTTGAACGAAGTCTGGGACTCAGACGGTGGCGACGAAGGCCAGGGTGGCGCGAAGGACGTTTCAATCGTTACCGTTACGGTGACTTATGACCGCTTGTTCCCGCTCGCCAAGTTGATCGGATTGCCTGAGCAGATCACCATTGCCGCGAACACCGTGCTGGCAAACCAGCCCTATGCCGAGCAAGCAGCCTATGCTGCCCCACAGACGAGAAACTGCGATGATTGATACCCGGAAAAACATAGAAAAATTCCGCAACTTTGCAGCGGAATTGCGCAGTGATCGAAGTGGTCTTGCGCTTGTCGAATTTGCCATATCGTTACCATTTTTCATGGGACTGGCGGTCGCTGGCCTTGAAACCGCAAATTATGCGGCGACAACGATGCAGGTCAACCAGATCGTCGTGCACGTCGCGGATAACGCCGCGCGCATGGGTGCAAACAGCCTTTTGACGGCGAAGCGCGTGTCGGAAATCGACATCAACGATGTTTTCACCGGTGCACGGCATGAAGGCCGCGGCCTGACTATCGACGGGTTCCACCCCTATCTCGATCCCGGCACCAACCAGATCGTTGCACGCGGAAATGCGCGCATTTTCCTTTCCAGTGTGGAACCGGTCGCCAACCCCAATCCCAGTAATAAATTCCGCATTCGTTGGCAGCGCTGCTCAGGCCCGGGCACGCATTATGAGCCGCTTTACGGCAAGCCGGGTACGCATGTGAACGTCAATGGCATCGGTCCGGCCGGTCGTCAGGTGACTGCTCCTGAATATGGCGCTGTGATGTTTGCCGAGATCCACTATCATTTCCGGCCTATGCTCGACATCGGTTTCTCCAACCTTGTGGAGAAGGAAATTGTCGCAACGTCCGCCATGATTGTGCGCGACTCTCGCGATTTCACGCAAATCTACAATGCCGAAGGTGTCACGCCGTCAACTTGCACTTGACGGCGCACCCGCAACTTTAACGGCCGAGCAATTTCCTGACACCGCCGACAATCTTGTCGGCGTTGATCAAGGCAGCGCGCTCAAGATTGGCTGCGTAAGGCATCGGCACATCTTCGTTGGCAATGCGTAAAACAGGAGCATCAAGGTCGTCAAAACCTTCCTCCATGCAGATTGCCGCAATCTCGCTGCCGATCGAACAAGTCGCCCAGCCTTCTTCGGCAACAACCAGTCGATTAGTTTTGGCGAGGCTTGCAAGAATGGTCGCTTTATCGAGCGGACGGATTGTCCGTAAGTCGATCACCTCGGCATCGATGCCATCAGCTGCCAGCTTCTCTGCTGCATCGAGTGAGAAGCCAACCCCAATCGAATAAGACACGATGGTCACATCGCGGCCGTCGCGAACGATGCGGGCCTTTCCGATGGGCAGAACATAATCGTCAATCGCAGGCACTTCAAAGCTGCGCCCATACATCAGTTCGTTTTCAAGAAATACGACAGGATCTTCGCACCGGATGGCTGCTTTCAAAAGCCCTTTGGCGTCCGCCGCATCATAGGGCGATATAACAATCAGGCCCGGAACGCTCGCATACCACGGAGCGTAATTCTGACTATGTTGTGCGCCAACTCGGGCGGCGGCACCGTTAGGGCCACGAAACACAATCGGGCACCGCATCTGGCCGCCGGACATATAGTTGGTTTTGGCGGCCGAGTTAATGATATGGTCGATCGCCTGCATGGCGAAGTTAAACGTCATGAACTCGATGATCGGGCGCAGACCACCCATAGCGGCACCGGTACCAATTCCGGCAAAGCCATATTCGGTGATCGGGGTATCGATGACGCGGCGAGGACCGAACTCTTCGAGCAGCCCCTGCGTGACTTTATAGGCACCCTGATATTCCGCGACTTCTTCGCCCATCACAAAGATGCGCTCGTCAGCGCGCATTTCCTCTGCCATCGCATCGCGCAACGCTTCACGAACCGTGACCGTTGCCATCGCCGTACCAGCGGGAACGGCAGGGTCAGCAGCAGTTTTTGGGGCAGCGACAACCGGCTTTGGTACTTCGATAGCAGGGGCCGCCGGTTCGGCTTTTGCAGCTGGCGTCGGAGCGGCAGCCTCATCGTGGCCAGAGATCAACGCGATCACCGTGCCAACCTTCACGCCATCGGTGCCTTCCGCCACCAGGATCTGGGAAACGGTGCCTTCGTCGACCGCTTCAAATTCCATTGTAGCCTTGTCGGTTTCGATTTCAGCGAGGATATCGCCCGACGACACGCTATCGCCTTCCTTAACCAGCCATTTCGCCAGCGTGCCCTCTTCCATGGTGGGCGACAAAGCGGGCATTTTGAGCTCGATTGCCATCAGTAATTCTCCACCAGCACGTCAGTATAAAGCTCGGAAAGCTCAGGCTCCGGCGCCTGTTCGGCAAATTCCGCAGACGCGTTCACGATTGCGCGGATTTCCTTTTCGATTGCTTTCAGGTCGTCCTCTTTGACGCCCATAGCGAGCAAGTCATCCTTGCAACCGTCGATCGGGTCAGACTTTTCCCGCACCGACTGCACTTCCTCACGGCTGCGATATTTGGCGGGGTCGGACATCGAATGGCCCCGATAGCGGTAGGTCTTCATTTCAAGCAGGATCGGGCCCTTGCCGCTGCGCACCCAATCGAGCGCTACTTCGGCAGCTCCGCGAACGGCCAGCACGTCCATACCGTCAACCTGCAGACCCGGAATGCGGAAGCTTTCGCCACGGCGATAAAGCTGATCCTCCGCAGACGCGCGATTGACGCTGGTACCCATCGCATATTGGTTGTTTTCGATCACGAAGATAATCGGCAGTTTCCAGAGCTCGGCCATGTTGAAGCTCTCATAAACCTGCCCCTGATTGGCAGCACCATCGCCAAAATAGGCAAGGCAAACGCCACCATCATTGTTGTATTTATGCGCAAATGCGAGCCCCGCACCCAGCGAAACCTGCGCACCAACAATGCCATGACCGCCATAAAATTTATGCTCGGTCGAGAACATGTGCATCGACCCGCCCTTGCCACGCGAGATCCCTGCAGCACGGCCCGTCAACTCAGCCATGATGATATTCGGATCGATGCCATAAGCCAGCATATGGCCATGGTCGCGATAACCGGTGATCACGCTATCCTTGCCCGGCGTCAGCGCCGACTGCAGGCCTATTGCGACCGCTTCCTGCCCGATATAGAGGTGGCAGAAACCGCCAATCAGGCCGAGGCCGTACAATTGCCCTGCCTTTTCCTCAAATCGACGGATGAGCAGCATCTGTTTATAAAATTCGAGCAGCTCTTCCTTGCTGGCCTTATACGGAACCGGCGTATCAGGGCGTTCACGGTTCGCAATCGCATCACCGGAAGCCGAAGGAGCTTTGGCCTTTGCAGGCTTGGTCGCTGGGGATTTTGCCAATGCGTCGTCCTCTCACGGGCATTTAGTTTGACGTTAGGGAAAGCGCCTAAAGATTCGTGCGCCCCGATGGAAGAGCTTTTATGCGAAAGCCTTGCATGACATAGCTATTCATTATCCTTCAACGGGATAACAATTTCGTCGGGAGCGACGACATTCAACTCCTTGCGCATCAGCTCGCCTGCAAGGTCAGGATCGACATTGTCGCGGTCGAGCAGTCGCTGGCGATTGCGCAGTGCATCACGCTCTTTCTCAAGCTTCGCCAGTTCCTTGCTACGCTCATTCAAAGACTGCTTGTAATCGGCCCAAGCGATAATTCCGGTTGGCCCCAGCAGCGCGTAAGAGGCGATCAGCAATAAGGCGACTAGCGCCGCTGCCGTAACCAGCTTTGCCTTGAACTCTTCCGGATTCGTCTTTCGCTTTGCTTTGGCCATGCTCGACTATATCATCATGGCGTCAATGCACGCAATCACCGGAAAATCGAACGCCCCGCATAAATTGCGCTGGCACCCAGCTCTTCCTCAATACGGATAAGCTGGTTATACTTGGCAAGGCGATCCGAACGGGCAAGGCTGCCGGTTTTGATCTGACCGCAATTGGTCGCAACCGCCAGGTCGGCAATCGTCGTGTCCTCGGTCTCACCAGACCGGTGCGACATTACTGCTGTATAAGAGGCACGGTGCGCCATCGAAACGGCCGCCATCGTTTCGGACAATGTGCCGATCTGATTGACCTTCACCAGCAGCGAATTGGCGAGACCCATTTCGATACCCATCGCGAGGCGCTTGGGATTGGTCACGAACAAATCGTCGCCGACGAGTTGCACCTTGTTACCAATCAGGTCGGTCACGGCTTTCCAGCCTTCAAAATCATCCTCGGCCATGCCATCCTCGATCGACTTGATCGGATAGTCGGCGCAGAGGTCAGCCAGATATTGCGCCATGGTGTGCGGATTGAGCGAGAGCCCCTCGCCGCTAATTTCATAATTGCCGTTTTTGAAAAATTCGGTCGCAGCGCAGTCAAGCGCGAGCACAACCTCATCACCCGCTTTGAACCCGGCCTTTTCGATCGAAGCCATGATGAAATCGAGCGCGGCACGGGTCGATGACAGGTTGGGTGCAAACCCGCCCTCATCGCCTACCGCCGTTGCCAAGCCCTTTTCATGCAGGCCCTTTTTCAAGGTGTGGAAGATTTCAGAACCCCAGCGCACACCTTCTGCAAGGCTGTCGGCGCCGACAGGCATGATCATGAATTCCTGGAAATCAATCGGGTTATCGGCATGCTCACCGCCGTTGATGATGTTCATCATCGGAACCGGCAGCACCTTGGCATTGACGCCGCCAACATAGCGATAGAGCGGCAAGCCGCGCGCATCGGCGGCAGCCTTGGCGACGGCAAGGCTGACGCCCAATATAGCGTTGGCACCCAGACGCGACTTGTTTTCAGTGCCGTCGAGCGCGAGCATCGCTGCGTCGATATCTTCCTGATCTTCGGCGTCATAATCTGCCAGCAGCGGCGAGATTTCGTTTACAACCGCTTCGACCGCCTGACGCACGCCCTTGCCCAGATAGCGACCTTTATCGCCATCACGCTTTTCAACGGCTTCATGGGCTCCTGTCGAAGCGCCCGACGGAGCCGCTGCCCGACCAAAACTGCCATCCTCCAACAAAACGTCGACTTCGACGGTCGGGTTTCCGCGGCTATCGAGGATTTCGCGGGCGTGGATATCGAGAATGGCGGTCATGAAGGATGCTCCGGGAGAGTGAATGACGCAGCGCCTCTATCGCCATCGCCGCCCATATGCAATTGCCCGACCCCGTTCATTCGAATGTCAGACTTGCAAAATCATTGAAATTTTCACTGTCCTAGTTGAATAAGGCACCTGTAATGCAAATATGGGTGCAAACGGTCCTGAAAGGAGGATTGACTATGGCAACTGAAAAGAAACCCGCAGCCAAGCCGAAAGCCGCTGCCAAACCGGCAGCCAAGAAGGCTACAACAGCATCAACCGCGAAGGCCAAAGCCGCACCAAAAAATGGCGTCGCAAAAGTAAAGCCCGATCCGGGCAAGGTTCAAACGGAGGCTAAAGCCACCATGAAAGACGAATTTTCGAACTTCAAGGAAAAGGCCGGCCAGCAAGCCAAGGACGCAGCAGACCGCGGCAAGGAGCGTGCATCTGAAGCTCTGGGCGGGTTCGGCAAAATCCTGCGCGACAGTGCGGAAACCATCGATGAGAAAGTCGGCGCTCAATATGGCGAATATGCCCGCAAGGCTGCCGACGCAGTTGACGGTTTTGCTGACAAGATGGACGCCAAGCAGGTCGAAGATATTGTCGAAGATGCACGTCAATTCGTGCGCAAGAGCCCGGCAGTGGCGATAGGCGCTGCGGCGGCTATCGGATTTATTCTCGCGCGGATGGTCAAATCAGGCCGCGACGCCTGAAAGCACACAAAGCGGCTTCAAGAAACGCCGCTTGACGACTAAAGGCGGGGATGATGGAAAAAGACAGCATCCCCGCCGAACCTGTTGAACAGGAAGCGTCCTCGCCTGCGGAACAGGTGACAGCGCTTTTTGGTGAGGTGCGAAGCCTTGCAGCCGCAGAGATCGAGTATGCCAAAGCGCGGCTCAGCTATAGCGGCGGCGTGATGCGCAAAGCCGGCCTGCTCGCTCTGTTGTCGTTGCTGGCGCTTTCTGGTGCGGCGATGGCATTGATCCTCGGACTGTTGCTGATAGTTTCGAGCTACTTTGGACCTATAGTCGCGACCCTTGCGGTGGTAACAACCTTTACAGTCGCAACATGGGCATTGGGAATTTCGGCACGCAACACCGCCCGCAACCTCAAATTCGACGAGGATGAAAGAGATGCCTGACCCGGACCGGGACATCGTCAAGGCACTTGACCGGCAGCGCAAAAAACTGCGAGCGACACTAACGGCTGACGTCGAACAGGCAAAGCATAGCCTGCACCCCAAAACGCTGTTGCAGCGCTGGACTGACCGGCAGCGGGTTCGTCTGCTGCACACTACCGACACCGCCAAGCGAAAAGTTGCAAATAATGCACCGGTCATCGGATTGGCAGGCCTGGGGATATTGCTATTTTCGTTACGAAAACCCATCTTTGGATGGATGAGTAAATTTCGGGCGCCAAAGCCCGAGGCTGACAAGGATGATGTGCAATGAGCAAGCTGGGCGAAAATTTGAAATCGGCAACCGACGCTGCTCGTGACGGCCTGGAGACCGCAGGCTCTAAGGCACGTGAAGCAAGTGCGACCGCACGAAAGACTGCGGCAGAGGCTGTCGGCAAAAGCAAGGCTGCGGCCGCAAAAAGCGTCGAAACGTCGAAAGCCTTGGCCAAAAAGGCTGGCGAAAAATCGGCCAAGGGTATCGAGAGCAATCCGCTAGCTATTGTCGCTGGCGGTCTAGCCATTGGTGCGATTGTAGCGATGTTGCTCCCTAAAACCGAGCGTGAAACCAAAGTACTTGGCAAGGCCGGAAAGGCGATTAACAACACCGCCAAGCGTGCAGCCGATGCCGCAAAGCAGGCTGGTAAGGCACGCGTCGACGAACTGGGCCTCAACGCCGATTCAATGCGTGACCAGTTCCGCGATCTGGTCAGCAAGGCTAGCGAAGCGGTAAAAGCTGCTGGACAAGCTGCGGCTGAAGAAGCGCGCAAAAAAGACTGAGCCCGAACGGTCTATTTCCGCTGGTGATTCTGTCCGCACATCGCTAAGGGCGCCGCCAAGCCCTAGCGGCAACCCAATTGCAGATAAGGAAAATCAGCGATGGCCAAGGCCAAATTGCACCTCGTTTTCGGTGGTCGCGTCAAGGATCCGCAGACCCTGGAGTTTACCGAACTCGACAAACTCGACGTCATCGGCATTTTTGCCGACTATGCCGAGGCTGAAGAGGCTTGGCGCGCAGCCGCACAGCGCACGGTCGACGATGCCGAGATGAAATATGTCGTCGTGCATCTGCACAAGCTGCTGGAACCCGACGCTTAAGCTTTCCGGTATTTCCAGCGGAGCAAGGGCCAAGTGAGCATAAGGCCGGCAGCAAAGCCGCCAATGTGCGACCAGATAGCGATCTGGACACCGATACCAGGACCCACAAAGCCCAGCATCAAGTTGAGGATGATCCATCCGATCATCAGCTTGATCGCGTGCGCCCAGCCGCCCGGAATTGGCCCGATCGGCTTGGGACGTTCGCGCGGAAAAAGCAGAGCGTGCGCAGCAATGATTGCAGAGATCGCGCCGCTCGCTCCGACCACAGGCATCATCGAATGCGGTTGCGCCACAACCTCAGCAGCCGCCGCGAAAATCATACCTGCACCGTAAAGAACTATCGTGCCGACCCTACCCAATATCCGCTCGATATTGGGGCCAATCATCGCCAGCATCATCATGTTGAGCCCGACATGCAGCAGCCCGCCGTGCAGAAAAGCCGAACTGATCGGCGTCAACCAGACCGGCAGCACAAAGGCTGCACCTTCAAAGGCTGCACTGCCATCGGTGAAGCGCGCGGGAAACAACGCCCCTGCCACGACAAAAGCGTCCCACATCGCGGGGATGAGCATGATGAGAGCAATCAGGATGTTGATTGCGCCAATCGCCTTGATCACCGGACCCATCGAACCGCGCATCAACAGGCTCCTGCTGTAGCGATCAGATAAACTCGATCTTCTGGACGAGGTAATATTTGTCGCCCGACGGCACCGTCACTTCAACCTCGTCATCGACCTGACGACCAATGAGCGCGCGGCCGAGTGGTGAGTTATAGCTGATCATGCCGCGCTTCGCATCGGCCTCCGCTTCACCAACCACTTGATATTTCACCGGCTTGTCGTCTTCGTCGAGCAGGGTGACGGTCGCACCAAAGACGATCTTATCGCCCGAAAGCGTCGACGGATCGATGATCTGCGCACGGCTGATCTTGTCTTCCAGATCGGAAATCGTCGCTTCGACCTGGCCCTGACGTTCTTTCGCCGCGTGATACTCGGCATTTTCCGACAAATCACCATGTGCGCGGGCTTCTTCAATAGCCTCGACAATGGTCGGGCGCTCAAGCCGAAGGCGCTTGAGGTCTGTGGTCAGCTTTTCAAAACCTTCCGCCAGCATCGGCATTTTATCGAAACTCGCCATCGAAACTCGGGTCCTTCGCAGTCAAAACTTCCTTGCAGGCTGGAGGGCCAGCCCACGGATTTTCAGCATTTGGGGAAGTGCTGTCAGGCCTTATGATAGTCCTGAAGTGTGCAAACTTCAAGTTTTCTCACACTGAGCGCCTCAATCGCCTCCGTCGCGGCGAGCGACGCGCTGGCCGTTGTGAAGTAGCTGACCTTGTTGACCAGCGCCGAACGGCGGATGTCTTCGCTGTCTTTCAGGCTCTGCCAACCCTCGGTTGTGTTGAACACCAGAGCGATTTCGCCATCGATTATCTTGTCGACAATATGCGGGCGGCCCTGTGCCACTTTGTTTACGCGTTCGACGGCGATCCCCTGCCCTTGCAGATAATCGGCGGTGCCGCCGGTGGCGCATACGGTGAAGCCCATTTCGATCAGCTTCGCGACCGCAGGCACGATATGCGGCTTGTCGCTGTCTTTCACCGAAACGAACAGCTTGCCCGATTGCGGCAGCACCATACCGGCGCCCAACTGTGCCTTGGCAAAGGCCATCGCAAAATCCTTGTCGATGCCCATCACTTCGCCGGTCGATTTCATTTCGGGGCTGAGCACCGGATCGACCCCGGGGAAACGGTTGAACGGGAAAACGGCTTCCTTGACCGCGATATAATCGATGTCGAGATCGATGGTCGGCAGGTCTTTCAGCTTCTCGCCCGCCATGACGCGTGCGGCGATCTTGGCAATCGGTGCACCTATCGCCTTGGCGACGAAGGGCACGGTGCGCGAGGCGCGCGGGTTGACCTCGATCAGATAGACCAACCCGTCCTTCACCGCGAATTGCGCGTTCATCAGGCCTTTGACCTTCAGCGCGCGCGCCAGCACTTCGGCCTGGCGGCGGATTTCGGCGATGATGTCTTCGGGCAGATTGTAAGGTGGCAGACTGCACGCGCTGTCGCCCGAATGGACCCCGGCTTCCTCAATATGCTGGAGGATACCTGCTACCACGACGTCATCGCCATCGGCCACACAATCGACATCGACCTCGACCGCATCGCGTAAATACCGGTCGATCAGCACGGGGCTGTCGCCTGATACGCGGACTGCGGTTTCGATGTAATTTTCCAGCTGCGCCTGCGTATCGACAATTTCCATCGCGCGGCCGCCAAGGACGTAAGAAGGCCGCATCAGCACCGGATAGCCAATTGTTTCAGCGACCTTGATCGCTTCCTCACGGCTGCGCGCAATTCCATTTTCGGGCTGTTTGAGCTTCAGCTTATTGATCAGCGCAGCAAAACGCTCCCGGTCTTCGGCCAGATCGATCGCATCGGGCGAAGTGCCGAGGATGGGTATGCCCGCATCTTCCAAGGCCTTCGCCAGATTGAGCGGGGTCTGCCCGCCGAACTGGACGATAACGCCTTTCAGCTTGCCCTTCGACTGCTCGACATGCAGGATTTCGAGGACGTCTTCGGCGGTCAGCGGCTCGAAATAGAGCCGGTCGCTGGTGTCATAGTCGGTCGAAACCGTTTCCGGATTGCAGTTGACCA
Source organism: Sphingomonadales bacterium (assembly GCA_016707885.1). GTDB lineage: Bacteria > Pseudomonadota > Alphaproteobacteria > Sphingomonadales > Sphingomonadaceae > Sphingorhabdus_B. Next base: position 380,397 of record JADJGU010000002.1, on the reverse strand, counting down.
TGATTGTTTCATCCAACTTCGGCGAGCGCGAAGCAGGCGTGGACGCAGCAATAGTCGAATTCGATCCCCTGCCCGATCCGGTTCGGTCCGCCACCCAAAATGACGACTTTTTCCCGGTCGCTGGGCTGTGCCTCGCACTCAGGCTCTCCAAAGCTTGGAGCCTCATAGGTCGAATACATATAGGGCGTTTTCGCCTCAAATTCGGCGGCACAGGTGTCGATGCGCTTGAACACCGGGCGCACGCCCAATTTGTGGCGCGCCTTGCGCACTTCGGCCTCGGTAATGCCGCCGGTCATCGCGACGATGGCTTCGCGGATCAGGCCCGAGCCGCGGCGGATCGCCGATTCCATGCCCGGGCGGACATGGGCGGATTCGAGCGCGAGGAAAGCGAGGCGTTTGTCTGAAAAGCCCATGGCTTTCAGGCGGCGCATGCCTTCGGCATCCTGCGGAAGTCCGTTGGTTTTGACCTCGTTTTCGGCCTCAACGATTTCGGCGAGCCGTTCGAGGAACCAGGGGTCGAATTTCGAATATACATGGATATCCGCAACCGACATGCCCTCACGCAGCGCCTGTGCCGCGACCAGCAGCCGGTCGGGCGTCGCACGGGTGAGTGCCGCTGCCAGTTCATCCTTATGCGCGCCTTTCAGCGCATCGACATAGTTGAAGCCCGACAGCCCGGTTTCAAGACCGCGCAGCGCCTTTTGCATCGATTCGTGGATGTTGCGGCCAATCGCCATCACCTCACCGACCGATTTCATCGCGGTCGACAGCAAAGGTTCCGAACCCTTGAACTTTTCAAAGGCGAAACGCGGGATTTTGGTGACGACATAGTCGATCGTCGGTTCGAAAGAAGCGGGCGTTGCGCCGGTGATGTCGTTGTCGATTTCGTCGAGCGTATAGCCCACCGCCAGCTTGGCCGCGACCTTGGCAATCGGGAAGCCGGTGGCCTTTGAGGCGAGCGCCGAGGACCGCGATACACGCGGGTTCATTTCAATCACGATCAGGCGGCCATCCTTCGGATTGACTGCGAACTGTACGTTCGAACCGCCTGTTTCGACTCCGATTTCGCGCAATGTCGCGATGCTCGCGTTGCGCATGATCTGATATTCCTTGTCGGTCAGCGTCAGCGCAGGGGCAACGGTGATCGAATCGCCTGTATGCACACCCATCGGATCGACATTTTCGATCGAACAGATGATGATGGCATTGTCCTTTTTATCGCGGACAACCTCCATCTCATATTCTTTCCAACCGAGCAGCGACTCCTCGATCAGCACCTCGGTCGTCGGGCTGGCATCAAGCCCGCCGGTTACGATCTGGATGAATTCGTCGCGATTATAGGCAATCCCGCCGCCGGTGCCGCCCATGGTAAAGCTGGGGCGGATGATTGAGGGCAGCCCGGTGCGTTCGAGCACGGCCAGCGCCTCTTCGAGCGTATGGGCGATGCCCGAGCGCGCGGATTCGAGGCCAATTTTGGTCATCGCCTCACGGAATTTCATCCGGTCTTCGGCCTTGTCGATCGCTTCGGCGGTCGCGCCGATCATCTCGACATCATATTTTGCCAGCGTGCCATTGGCCTCCAGCGCCAGCGCGGTGTTCAGCGCAGTCTGCCCGCCCATGGTGGGCAACACGGCCATTTTCTCATGCGGATATTTGGCGCGCTCGTTTTCGATGATCTTGGCGACAACTTCCGGCGTGATCGGCTCGACATAGGTGGAGCCATTGTCGCCGACCATTTCCGGATCGGTCATGATCGTCGCCGGGTTCGAATTGACGAGGATGATACGATAACCCTCCTCACGCAACGCCTTGCACGCCTGCGTTCCCGAATAGTCAAATTCGCACGCCTGCCCGATAATGATCGGGCCAGCGCCTATGATGAGGATGGATTGGATGTCAGTGCGTTTGGGCATTGTTATGGGCGCTTCAATTTAGCGAGAAATCGCATTGCGAAAGGCAGGCTTCAGAAGATCGCTGGGCAAACTAGACCCGCCTTCGGCTCGACCTCTGAAGCTGTTGAGTGCGATCTTGCCACTTTCTCGGTTTTGGTGCCGGTGATTCCCACTCTGATCCACGGCAAATTCGATTGTCGCGGTTACCGACAATCCCGACTTCGCACTATCCCGTCTCCCAAACCCACTGGATTTCGTCGGGAGTGACATGTCGACTTTGTCCTGAACGCCAGTCAGACAAAAGATCGCGACCAGTGCAGCGTAATCGTAACCATGGTTGAATAACTGCCCTCACGCCATCATCCCCGCGAATTTCTCGAACAGATAATGACTGTCCTGCGGGCCGGGGCTCGCTTCGGGGTGGTATTGCACGCTGAAGGCGGGCTGGTCGGTGAGTTCGAAACCGCAATTGCTGCCGTCGAACAGGCTGGTGTGCGTTGCGCGGGCGTTGGCGGGCAGCGTGTCGGCATCGACCGCAAAGCCGTGGTTCATGCTGGTAATCTCGACCGCGCCGTCGGATAGGCGCTTCACCGGATGGTTCGCGCCGCGATGGCCCTGGTGCATCTTCTCGGTCTTTGCACCGACGGCTAGAGCCAGCATCTGGTGGCCAAGGCAGATGCCGAACAGCGGCTTTTTGGTTTCCAGCCACGCCTTGATCACCGGAACCGAATACACCCCTGTCGCCGCCGGATCGCCGGGGCCGTTCGACAGGAACAGGCCATCGGGCTGATGCGCCATGATCTCTTCAAAGCTCGCGGTCGCGGGAACGACGGTTACTTCACAACCGACATCAACTAAGTTCCGCAATATATTGCGTTTTATGCCATAATCGATGGCGACGACTTTCGGTCTTTTGCCCGCGTTGGTGTCAATTTTGTCAGCTTTGGCGGCATAACCCTGTCCCAGCGTCCAAAGCCCGCCATCCCAGCCATAGCTCTGCAACGTCGTCACATCCTTCGCCAGATCCATCCCCTCCAGCCCCGGCCAGGCCTGCGCTTGCGCCAGCAAGGCGGGAATATCGAATGTGCCAGCAGCGCTATGCGCAATCACCGCATTAGGCGCGCCTTTCAGGCGGATCAGGCGGGTCAGCGCGCGGGTATCGATGCCCGAAAGCCCGATCCGGCCATTCGCCACCATCCAGTCGCGGAAATGCTGGGTCGCGCGGAAATTGGAAGGGTTGGTGACATCCTGCCGCACGATCGCGCCCAGCGCATGCGGGTTGGTCGCCTCAATATCCTCGGGGTTCGTCCCGACATTGCCGATATGCGGAAAGGTGAAGTTGATGATCTGCCCGGCATAGCTGGGGTCGGTCATCACCTCCTGATAGCCCGTCATCGCGGTGTTGAAGCAGACTTCACCAACCGCGCCGCCTTCTGCACCGAAGCCCCTGCCCCAGACGATCTCGCCACTGGCCAAAACCAATACGCCTGTCGCTCCAGTTGGCGCGCGCGTAGTGGTAGGGTCAGCCATGGTGGCGGTCCTTTTTCAATAGAGTTTCTGGCGATGTCGCTAAGGCACCGCGCCTAGAGGGGGATTCCTTCGACGTCAATGCCAAGCTGTGCGTTTCCACAGCTAAAACCCAGACAGTCGTCACCCTGAACTTGTTTCAGGGTCCATTTTGCCTTTCTAGCTCCGCATGTGCTGCTCAATGGATGCTGGAACGAAGTCACCGTAATGGTGAAACAAGTTCAGCATGACGTTTCGGTGATGTTAGTCTATTGGCCTTTTCAATTCACATTGAAGCCGAGAGACACCATGATTCGAGATGACATAAAGGCGGCCCAGATCGCCGCAATGAAGGCTGGCGAGAAAGACCGCCTGGCGGCTGTCCGCCTGATATTGGCTAAGCTGAAAGACCGCGACATGGAACTGCGCACCCAATCCGCCCCTGCGGATGACGATGCTGTGGTGGTCGATGTGCTGCAAAAAATGGTCAAGCAACGCCGCGAATCGATCGCGCTTTACGAACAGGGCGGGCGTCAGGAGCTGGCCGATGTCGAAAAGGCGGAACTGGCCGTTATCGAGACTTTCCTGCCCGCGCAGATGAGCGAGGCCGATACCGGCGCCGCGATTGAAGCGATCAAGGTCGAACTGGGTGCCAGCTCGGTCAAGGATATGGGCCGCGTCATGGCCACCCTCAAAGAACGCCACGGCACGCAACTCGACATGAGCAAGGCAAGCGCGCTGGTGAAGGCGGCATTGACCTGAAGTGTCGCTAACCCCGCAATGGCTGGATGAACTGCGCGCGCGGACCACGCTTTCCGCGTTGATCGGGCGCAGCATCAAGGTGACCAAGGCGGGACGCGAATATAAGGCCTGCTGCCCCTTTCATAACGAGAAGACGCCCAGCTTCACGATCAACGATGAAAAGGGGTTCTACCACTGCTTCGGCTGCAGTGCGCACGGCGATGCCATCCGCTGGATGACCGACCAGCGTGGGCTGAGCTTCATGGATGCGGTGAAAGAGCTTGCCGATGCCGCGGGGATGCAGGTTCCCGCAGCCGACCCGAAAGCGGCTGCCAAGGCCGAACGCGCCAACACGCTATATGACGTCATGACAGCAGCGCAGGACTGGTTCGTCGCGCAATTCCAGGGGTTGGAGGGCGCCGAAGCGCGTGCCTATTGCGAACGGCGCGGGCTGAAACCGGAGACGATCAAGGCATTCGGCATCGGCTTTTCGCCAGACAGCCGGGGTAAACTGAAAGAGGCGCTCAAGCATTTTGGCGACGACAAGCTGGTCGAGGCAGGTTTGTTGATCTCGGTCGAAGACAAGGAGCCTTATGACCGCTTCCGCGGTCGCCTGATGATCCCGATCCGCGATCCGAGGGGGCGCGTGATCGCCTTTGGCGGGCGCATATTAGGCGCTGGCGAACCCAAATATCTGAACTCGCCTGATACGCCTTTGTTCGACAAGGGACGCACGCTCTACAATCTCGACAAAGCCTCTGCGGCTTCGCGCGCTTCTGGCCGCGTGATTGTTGTCGAAGGCTATATGGATGCCATCGCGCTCGCCCAAGCAGGCTTTGGCGAGGCCGTAGCGCCACTCGGCACCGCGCTGACCGAGCAGCAAATAACGATGCTGTGGCGCATGGTGCCAAAGCCCCTGCTCTGCTTCGATGGCGATGCCGCTGGGCAGAAAGCCGCCTTCCGTGCGGCACAACGCGCTTTGGGAGGACTGAAGCCGGGTCACAGCCTTGAATTTGTGACCCTGCCCGAAGGTCAGGACCCCGATGATCTGGTGCGTAGTGCTGGTCCGCGCGCTTTTGCCGAGCTGCTCGACAAGTCCGAGCCGCTGGTTGAGCGCATCTGGAAGATCGAACTGGCCGCAGAGCCGGTCGCCACGCCAGAGGACCGAGCTGGTTTCAAACAACGGCTAGGGCTGCATGTTGCGAATATCGCCGATGCAGAAATCCGCCACCACTATGCCGACGCATTTCGGGAGCGTTTTGATGCGCTGTTTGCACGCAGCTCTCCACCGCAACGCCAATTCTCAGGCAAGCGAGGTCCATGGCGGCCCAACGCGCCGCCACCCTTAACCGCCGATGCCAGAGCTATCGGCAATCAAGGCAGCGACATTTTGGTGCGCGAGATCCTTGCCGCACTTCTGCGCGATCCATCGCAAATCCTGCGCCATCAAGAGGCTTTGGCAGGCTTTACACCGCGCGATCCGGGCCACGCCCGGCTGCTTTCAGCAATGCTCGATTCGGCGATGACGGGAAGCAGCAAAGAAACACTTGATAGTACGGCATTGCTTACCATATTAGGGGACGATCTGTATAATATGGCGCAAGCCTTGCTGCAGGGTGGCGGAACGGCCTTTGGCTTCAACCGACCGCCGTGCAGCGGGGAACTGGCTGGGGCACAAGCCTTCAGGCAGCTGGACGAAGCAATCCGGCTGATGAAGCAGCGGCCCGAGTTGGAAGCAGCACTGCAAAGGGCAACCGAATTGGCGAGCACCGATCTCACCGAAGCCAATTACGCCGAGCAACAGCGGCTGCGACAAGAAAAGCAGGAATTTGACACGCGTCTGGCTGCGCTGTTGCAGCGCGAAGACCTTTTGTAAGAATAACGGGGAAACAGGAACTTGGCTACACAACCCGATATGGAAGACGGCGCTGGCGGCGATGCACCGCTGATCGATCTCAACGACGCGCAGGTTAAAAAGCTTCTCGCGAAGGCGAAACGTCGCGGCTACCTGACCTATGACGAACTGAACGAAGCGCTGCCGCAGGACCAGATGTCGTCCGAACAGATTGAAGACGTGATGTCGGCGATCAACGACATGGGCGTGCAGATTGTCGAGAGCGACGAAGCCGGAGAAGACGGCGAAGAGCGCGAAGAAGAAGACGTCGAAACCGTCGATCACATCTCTGAAAATGACCCCCGTTCGCTAACCTCGACGGTCAAGAAGACCGGCACAGGCGATCGCACCGATGACCCTGTGCGTATGTATTTGCGCGAAATGGGCGCTGTTGAGTTGCTCAGCCGCGAAGGCGAAATCGCGATCGCCAAGCGCATTGAAGCTGGCCGGGACACAATGATTCTCGGGCTATGCGAAAGCCCGATAACTTTCCACGCGATCATCGAATGGTCGAACGCACTGAACAATGGCGAGATGCAGCTGCGTGAAATCCTCGATCTCGATGCGATGCTTTCGAAAGAACCCGCGCCCGAAAACCTGACTGAAGACGGTGAGGATGAAGGCGACGGCGAAATCAGCGAAGCAACCGCCGGCCCTTCCTATAAGGAAGAGGAAGATATTGAGGAAGAGCAGAGCGCCGACGAGGATGAAGACGATATGACCGAACGCCGTGCGCGTCCGGTGGAAGAGGAAGAGGAAGACAACACCCTCAGCCTTGCCCAGATGGAAGAGGCCTTGAAGCCCGCTGCGCTCGAACGCTTTGCGACAATTGCTAGCCTGTTTAAGCAGTTTTCCAAGATACAGAACGACCGCATGATTGCGATGGCAACGAGCGGCGAGTTCTCCAAAAATTCGGAAAACAAATATCAAAAGCTGCGCGAAGACCTGACCGCTGAAGTTGAAAGCGTACAGTTCCATGCCAACAAGATCGAATATCTGGTCGACCAGCTTTATTCCTTCAACCGTCGCCTGACCGCGCTCGGCGGCCAGATGCTGCGCCTCGCCGAACGCCACAAAGTGCCGCGCAAGGATTTCCTCGACCGCTATATGGGCCATGAGCTTGATGAGGGTTGGCTGGAAAGCGTTTCGGCGCTCGACAAGAAATGGGCCAAATTTGCCGAGAATGAGGTAGATGCCGTCGAGCGCATTCGAGGTGAAATCTCTGACATCGCGGCCAATACGGGCATGAGCCTTAACGAATTCCGTCGCATCGTGAACATGGTGCAAAAGGGCGAACGCGAGGCGCGCATCGCAAAGAAGGAAATGGTGGAGGCCAATCTGCGCCTCGTGATTTCAATCGCCAAGAAATACACCAATCGCGGCCTGCAATTCCTCGACCTCATTCAGGAAGGCAATATCGGCCTGATGAAGGCGGTCGATAAATTCGAATATCGCCGAGGCTACAAATTCAGCACCTATGCCACCTGGTGGATTAGGCAGGCGATTACACGTTCAATCGCGGACCAAGCGCGCACGATCCGTATTCCTGTGCACATGATCGAAACGATCAACAAACTGGTGCGCACGAGCCGTCAGTTTCTGCATGAACAGGGGCGTGAGCCGACGCCGGAAGAAATGGCAGAACGCCTTTCGATGCCGTTGGAAAAGGTTCGCAAGGTGATGAAGATCGCCAAGGAACCGATTTCGCTCGAAACGCCGATCGGCGACGAAGAAGATTCGCATCTGGGCGATTTCATCGAAGACAAGAATGCGATCATTCCTGTCGATGCCGCCATTCAGGCTAACCTGAAGGAAACGGTCACCCGCGTTCTGGCCTCGCTCACGCCGCGCGAAGAACGTGTGCTGCGCATGCGTTTCGGTATCGGTATGAACACCGACCACACGCTGGAAGAGGTTGGTCAACAATTCTCTGTCACACGCGAACGTATCCGCCAGATTGAAGCAAAAGCGCTGCGCAAGCTGAAGCACCCTAGCCGTAGCCGCAAGATGCGCTCCTTCCTCGACCAATAAATACTTGATTATGCGGAGCTTGTAAAATGGCTCCGCGTAAACTTTGCATTTATCTCTTTTTGCTACGGCCTATCCCGAGCCATCGTCATGTCGACGCTATGGACCGGAGTAACGCATGCTGCAAACCGCCGCTGACAGCGCAAATTTCGGAACGCAGTTTGCCGAACTTGTTGCTGCGCAAGGAAGCTTGCCAGTTACAGAGCCGCTGGCCAATTTTCTGGACAAAAGCGCCTATGGGACGGATCTGCGGTTGGCCGTCAAAATCAGTCGCCCTGCGCTGAAGGCGGACATTGCCCATTTCCTGAATGTGACGCATGGTCGCCACCCAGGCATAGTCGATCATGCGGCGACCAAAATTATCGAGCAGGAGGCGCGCGAATGGCTGGTGCAGTCGATTGAAGCCTTTGTGCTGGAACGCAAGTTTCTGAACCAGCTAACGGTTGCAGCCGGCCCGGTACACAGGCATGTCGGGCAAGATAGAGTCAACGCGGTTGTCGAAGGACAATCGCGCAGCATTAACATGCTGGCGACATCCGACCGCAAAGGCACAGCTGCCGGGGCTGCCGTTGCCTTTGTCCTTGATTGGCAGTCAACCCGACCTGTGCTGGATCGAGTCGCCATTTCGTTGGGCATCGAAGCACCGGCATGCACATTGCCCGATCAGCGAAACAGCCTGTCATTGATTAGCGATCTTGCAAACTCTGCGGCTATCCAGCGCGCCATGCTTTTCGGCTGCGAACAGATGTTGGCGCAGCAAAAAGGCCTTTGGCAGCTTATATCGGCGCGCCACCAAGCTATATTGGCGGAGTAACCATTTAGCAAAATCCGTTATTGCGTTGCGCGCCGACGCTCCTTAACAGTTAATCAGACGATTAACTTCCGGGGATTTTCTATGCGCTTTGACGGCACCCAAAATTATGTTGCTACCGACGATCTGAAAGTGGCTGTCAATGCCGCGGTCAAGCTACGCCGCCCGCTGCTTGTCAAAGGCGAGCCAGGCACCGGTAAAACCGTTTTGGCGCAGGAAATTGCCAAAGCCATGGATGCTCCTTTGATCGAATGGAACATCAAATCCACCACCAAGGCGCATCAGGGCCTATATGAATATGATGCGGTTGCCCGTCTGCGCGACAGTCAGTTGGGTGACGAGCGTGTTCACGACATCCGCAACTACATCAAGCGCGGCAAATTGTGGGAAGCGTTCACTTCGGAAAAGCTTCCTGTCCTGCTGATCGACGAAATCGACAAGGCTGATATCGAGTTCCCCAACGACTTGCTTCAGGAACTCGATCGGATGGAGTTCTACGTTTACGAAACGCACGAAACCATCAAGGCAATTGAGCGCCCTATCGTTGTCATCACGTCAAACAATGAAAAGGAACTACCCGACGCGTTTCTGCGTCGCTGCTTCTTTCATTATATCAAATTTCCTGATCGCGAGACCATGCAGGCGATCATCGATGTCCATTTCCCAGGTATCCAGAAAATGCTGGTCTCTAAAGCCATGGATATTTTCTATGATATCCGTGAGGTACCGGGCCTCAAGAAAAAGCCGTCGACCAGCGAGCTGCTCGATTGGTTGAAACTGCTGTTGCATGAAGACATGCCGCTCGACGTGCTGCAAAACCGGGATCCGACCAAGGCGATCCCTCCGTTGCATGGAGCCCTGCTCAAAAACGAACAGGACGTGATGCTGTTCGAGCGGCTTGCATTCATGGCACGTCGCCAAGGGAACTGATCCCATAGCTCCTTTGCACGCGACCCGTTTCGCACGGGTCAGGGCTAAGCTTGAGGCATATACACCTGCGCCGGGCTGGTCGGCTTGGGTGTATGAGTTTCTGCTGTTCGGCTTCAAGCAAGGATGGGCCTGCCTGTTCGGGGGGCTTATGCTGGCGTTGCTGCTTGCCACGCATTTTCTGTATCCGGATGAAGCTGCGTTTGCGCGATATGATTTCCTGACGCTCGCAGCCATGGCAATTCAAGTCGCCATGCTGCTGTTCCGATTGGAAACCTGGGAAGAAGCAAAGGTCATTCTGATATTCCATGTCGTTGGAACGGTGATGGAGCTGTTCAAAACTGCGCACGGCTCATGGGTTTATCCGGAAGAGTCAGTGCTGCGAATCGGCGGTGTTCCGTTGTTCTCAGGCTTCATGTACGCAGCTGTCGGTAGTTATATCGCCCGCGTTTGGCGCATATTCGATTTCCGATTAACGACCTACCCAAAGCCAATCCACAGCTATGTTCTGGGTATCGCGATCTACATAAACTTCTTCGCGCATCATTGGTTGCCAGATATCCGCCTAGTGCTGTTCGCTGCCATGGGCTTATTGTTCTGGCAGACGCGTGTTTGGTTCCGGGTGTGGCGCGAGTATCGGTGGATGCCGCTGATTGTCGGACTCTTTCTGGTCGCGACATTCATCTGGTTTGCCGAAAATATCGGAACCTTTGCCCGGGCGTGGAGCTATCCCACGCAGCAGGCGGGATGGCACATGGTATCGCCGTCCAAACTGGGTGCATGGATGCTGCTCATGTATATTTCCTTCATACTCGTAGCCGCTGTTCACCGTCCGCAGCCGCCCGGGAATCAAAGGATATAGGCGATCTCCAGATCACCCCAGCGCCGCCCCTCAAAACGTAGCGGCACATAGACATTGCGCACGATATTGTAGTTGGTTCCGTCGCCTTCATGGCGATAAACGGCCATCATATAATCTTGTTCGCTCGCCTTGGCGATGACGTCAATCCCCTCAAACAATAGGCGCCCATTGCGGCAATATTTGGTGTCGTGCGCCAAATTTCCAGTCGGCACGCGCGAATATTCGCTGAGATGGGTAACAAGAAAACCCTTGCTAGAGGTGCAGCAGGTCGAGAGTATCGCGTCGTTGCTGTTCTTTATGCGATCAATTTCCGGCCGCCAATTGGCATCAGCCCAAGGCGTCAACCTCGAACGGAAACGGGGCGGGTTGCTACCCTCGATTGGAACGAGGTTTGTATCAAAAAGCGCATCAAGCGTCAGGCTGCCGTCTTTCAATGCACGCTCGGTCAGAGCAATTATGTTGGTTGCTTCGGTCAGCGCTAGGTCGACAAATACGCTGTCTGTCCGTGACATGCCGCTATGAACAAGCTGGTCGAACATGCGGTTGGCGCGCAATTCGAGTTCGTTCACATCGTTGAAAGCAGTCGATAGTTGCTTATGCATGCGATCATTGGCGTCGGATACAGCCGAACGCACTGTACGGGATTCGGAGAGGCCCTGGCTAATTGCGGTCGTGTTGCTAGCAATTTCTGACGTACGCTCGTCCACCTGCCCTACGATATCGCCAAGGCCGCCCAATAGCGTTTCCATGTTAGAAAACTGCGCCTGCGCGTCGCCGCTACGTTCAATGCCTGATCCGATTTCACCAGCGAGCTTTTCTGCCTCAGAAGCGAGCGAGTTCACGGTTTCGGTAATTTCCACAGCGGCACTGCGCGAATCCTGCGCAAGCTTTTTGACTTCAGCTGCGACGACCGCAAAAGTGCGGCCGGCATCGCCCGCCTTTTGCGCCTCAATGGCGGCGTTTAAAGCCAGCATGTTGGTCGTACGGGCGATATTGTCGATCGCCTGTGATGCCCTTTTCACCTGCTCCATCGCGGCAGCAAAGCCGGTGATATGCGTGCCAAGCCGGTTAATTAGATCGAGCAAATCAGCAAAGCCTGCCATAGAGCTGGAAATGGTCGCATTTCCTGCTTCCAGCTTTTCACGCGCCGCATCTGAAAGTTCGCGTGCTTCAACTGTGGCATGGGCCACATTTTCAATTTCTGAGGTTAAGCGATCGGTAATTGATTCCCATTCGCTATGCTCGCGGCGCAATTGTTCGGCAGACTTCAGCGCTTGCTCGAGCGTTCCAGCAGTGTCGGAACAGTCTACGGCAACCTCTCCGCAAATCTTTGCGGTATCATCAATCCAGTCATTGGCCTGAAAAGCTATATTTTCCATTTGGTTATTCGACCCAAAATATGTTGCGTCATTCATGGTAAATTTGAATGGTTAGCGTCGGGTTAAATTGGCCATTCGCAATGGAGTTGACGACCGCAATCCAGCGCTTCATGGAAAGAGCAGTTAATTGCGCAATTAAGCCCGCGCCAACGATGAGGCAGAGTGATGTTCTTCAATTTCCTCGATGAATTGAGATTGGCTGGCATACCGGCTTCACTCAAAGAGCATTTGGCCCTGCTTGAAGCGCTGGATGCTGACGTGATTGAGCAATCGCCGGAGGAATTTTACTATCTCGCACGCGCCGTTCTGGTGAAAGATGAAGCGCTGCTCGACCGATTCGATCAGGTGTTCAACAAGGTCTTTAAGGGCCTCCTCACCGACTATGGCACCAATCCGGTCGATATTCCTGAAGATTGGCTGAAAGCCGTAGCCGAGAAATTTCTGACGCCTGAAGAAATGGAAGCGATGAAATCGCTCGGCACTTGGGACGAAATTATGGAGACGCTGAAGAAGCGCCTCGAAGAACAACAAAAACGGCATGAGGGCGGAAACAAGTGGGTCGGCACCGGCGGCACATCCCCTTATGGCAATAACGGCTACAACCCCGAAGGTGTCCGCATTGGCGGCGAATCAAAACACAAACGGGCGCTGAAGGTCTGGGAAAAACGGGAATTCCAGAATCTGGATAACACCAAGGAACTGGGTACGCGCAACATCAAAATTGCTATGCGCCGCCTCCGCCGTTTTGCGCGTGAAGGCTCACCCGACGAGCTGGACCTCGACGGCACGATCAAGGGAACAGCACGACAGGGCTGGCTTGATATCCAGATGCGTCCGGAACGGCGCAATGCGATCAAGGTATTGTTGTTCCTCGACGTCGGCGGGTCGATGGATCCATTCATCAAGCTGTGCGAGGAACTATTCAGTGCCGCGACTGCAGAATTCAAGAATCTGGAATTCTTCTATTTCCATAACTGCGTTTACGAAGGCGTCTGGAAAGACAACCGTCGTCGCTTTGCAGAGCGCACGCCATTGTGGGAAGTGCTGCACAAATTCCCGCATGATTATAAGCTGATCTTCGTCGGCGATGCAGCGATGAGCCCTTATGAAATCTCGCATCCCGGTGGGTCGGTTGAGCATTTCAACGAGGAAGCAGGTGCCGTCTGGCTGCAGCGCATGGTCAATACCTATCCGGCGACAGTCTGGCTGAACCCGACACCCGAGGCGCACTGGAACTATTCGCAGTCGACCAAGATCATCAAGGAACTGGTGAAAGACCGCATGTACCCATTGACCCTTGAGGGGCTCGACGATGCCATGCGAGAGCTGGTGCGCAAAAACGGCTGAATAAAGCTCAGCTCTTCTGGTCCAGCTCCTTGTTGAGATGCAGGCTCGCTCTCCAGAAGAAGAAGGAGGGGATGACGCCTAACAGCGCCGCCCCGTAGAGCACCCAGCGAACGCTTTCGTCTCCTGCTATTGGCTTGATGCCATCTGAGAGCATGCCGAAGAATAGCGGCCCCAATCCAAGCCCGATCAAATTTTGTGCAAACAACAATACTGCCGATGCCATCGCGCGCGCGCGGATAGGAACCAGCCCCTGCGCGCAGCTATAAGCTGGTCCAACATACATCGAATTCAGAAAAGTCGGTGTCAAGATCAGGATAAGCGCGTACCACCATTCCTGGACCCAATAGGCGCTGATTGCGATTGGAATAGCGCACAACATACCAATAGCAGGGGCAGTCAGCACATGGCGGCGGTTCACCTTGCCATATTTGTCAGCAAACCAGCCACCTGCGAAGGTTCCGATGATCCCCGCAATACCGCCGCCGATTCCAAACCAGAAACCGACCTCACCCGGCGAAAGTTCATGCGTGCGCTGAAAGAAAATCGTGGTCCAAGTCGCTTTGCCATAGCTCAGAAACGCAGCCATCGCCCCGCCGATTGCGAGCATGATGAACGCGCGCGAGGCGAGGATTTCCTTGAAGGCTTCCGCCGTCGAAATCGCAGGCTTTGGTTCGGCAGTCTGGATATTCGCGGCCATCCGCGGATCCCGCAGAACCAGAAAAACCAATGCCGCCAGCGCTAGTCCCGGAAGACCCGCGATGAGGAAAGCTGCGCGCCAGCCATATGCATCGGCAACCAGCCCGCCAATCACCATGCCGAGCAGCGAGCCGATCGGAATGCCCAGTGAGTAAAAGGAAATCGCCGAGGCCCGCTTCTCCGGCGGTGCCAGGTCTGCAATCAGCGAATGGGCAGCAGGCGTGCATCCAGCCTCGCCCACACCGACACCGATGCGTGCCAACAGAAGCTGAACAAAGTTCTGCGCCACACCACATAGTGCAGTCATCCCCGACCAGATGATCAGCGAAACCGATATCAGCCCGACGCGGTTGGTTTTCGGCCGGTCTGCATAGCGTGCAATCGGAATTCCCAGAAATGTGTAGAAAGCGGCAAAGGCAATGCCTGTCATCAGCCCGATTTGCGTATCGCTGAGGCCCAGATCGCGGCTGATCGGTTCAGCCAATATATTGACGATCTGGCGATCAAGAAAATTGAAAATGTAGACGATGAGCAAAACCCAAAGCGTCAAACGCAACGAATTGGGCGATTTCTGTGATTCAGCCTTTGCGGGCTCTGTCGTCAACGTCTCTCTCCTCAATATAGGAGATAGCGTTGCCTCTCCTCTCCCCAACTGTCTTCGTCTGCCTTTGCGGCAAGGTCAAGGTCCGACGGCATAGCTGCGGCATCGTCAACCCATTCGCGCAGCAACGGTCCACCGTTGATCACGTCAATTGCAAGAACATCATCGGTATATTCATATTTGAAGTCGGTACCGCGCCATAGCTGATAGTCGGGATAAAGTCGGCAAATGGCCTTGAATGCCAAGGCTTGCAACCGCCAGGGCTGGAAATCCTGATGGCTGTAAAAACCACCCTCGGCATGGATATGCACACCGTGGCACATCTTGCCGACATGCTTATGAAAGGTTGGTTCAAACCAGATTTCGCGCATCTTGCATCCGCGCAGCCATTTGGGCGCGAGGCGCTCCATTTCAGCCATTACCAAGCGCGCATCAATGTCGGGAGCGCCGAACAGCTCTAGCGGGCGCGTCGTCCCCCTGCCCTCGCTGAGCGTTGCGCCTTCGAGCATCACTGTGCCTGCATAAGCACGCGCCATGTTGAGATTGGCAGCATTCGGGCTGGGATTGATCCAGACACGCTCTTCCGACGGCCAGCCAAAGCCGGGGCCTTCGTCAGGGCGATAGCCGTGCATCTCGACAACGCGATATTCGACGTCGAGTTTGAAATGATCGACGAACCAGTGGCCGAGCTCTCCCAACGTCAGGCCGTGGCGCATCGGAATCGGACCTGCGCCGACGAAGCTCTCCCATCCTGCCTGCAGCGTCAGGCCTTCAATCGGTCGTCCGGCGGGATTGGGGCGATCAAGCACCCAGACAGCCTTTTTGTGCTTCGCCGCCTCTTCGAGGATGTAGAGCAAGGTTGTGATGAAGGTGTAGATCCGGCACCCCAGATCCTGAAGGTCAACCAGCACAACATCAAACGTCGACATCATCTGTCCTGTTGGACGGCGAACTTCGCCATAAAGGCTGAAAACCGGAATATTGTAGATTGGATCGGTAAAATCTGGTGACTCTACCATATTGTCCTGTTTGTCCCCCTTCAGCCCATGCTGCGGGCCGAAAGCGGCGGAAATGTTCAAATCGCCGGTAGAGATCAACGCATCCAGCGAATGCTGCAGCCCCGCAGCGACCGAAGCAGGATGGGCGACAAGCGCAACCCTTTTCCCCGCCAGTTTGCGGCGCAGTTCGGGTTCGGAAAGCAGGCGATCGATACCGAATTTGATCATGGCTCGGCTCGTGCCGGAAGATGCAACGTAAAGCAATCCGGATGGTGAAAATCGGGTGCTCCTGAGGGATGTGCGAGCGACCAATAGGATTTGCTGCCGTCAAGCTCCTCTATCACGGCAGTAATGGCCACCTCCAACGCGCTATCACGCAGATGCGACGGAAGCTCGAATATAGCCTCGAGGGCGAAATGGTTGTCGCTGGCATCGTTGCCAAGCTCAGGAACCGAAGCCATCGGCAACAGGTTCATTCCTTCACGATATCCGGCAAAGCTATAAGCCGCCCATGCGCTGGACGGGGCGAAGTTGAATTCCAGATATGAGTCACAGCCCGCTTCCCTCACAAATGCTTCAAAGCAAGTGGTTCTCCAAAGCTCGTCTTGGCGATCGGGTTCGCCGGGTAGTCCCAACTCCAAATCATCTACTGGCGCTTCGACATGATACCGAATCCAGATGTGCCCAGGTCCCTGCCGCTCGCTTTCGACCGTAAAGTCATCGACCAATTTAGTCGGCGTGTCTGGGTGACATTTCATAGAATGCTTGGCCAAGCGCGAAACTCCATGCTAGGCGGCCCCGAAATCCATCCAGAGACCGACATGAGCCATTATAAATCCGATCTCCTGCGCCTACTCGATAGTCGCGGCTATATCCACCAGCTAACCGATGCAGACGGGCTGGACGCGCTTGCCGCAAAGCAGATCGTGCCGGCCTATATCGGTTTCGATGCCACAGCGCCTTCGCTGCATGTCGGATCGCTCGTGCAAATCATGATGCTGCGTCGCCTGCAGCAGACGGGTCACAAGCCGATTGTCTTGATGGGCGGTGGCACTACGCGGATCGGCGACCCGACGGGGCGCGACGAAAGCCGCAAAATGTTGAGTGATGAGGCTATCGAAGCCAATATCGCCTCAATCAAAACGATCTTCGACCGTTTCCTCAAATTTGGTGATGGGCCTACTGATGCAGTCATGGTCAACAACCATGATTGGCTGGGTAAGCTCGGCTATATCGAAATGCTTCAGAAAGTCGGCACGCATTTCACCATCAACCGGATGTTATCCTTCGATTCGGTGAAGCTGCGGCTCGATCGCGAACAGCCGATGACTTTCCTCGAATTCAACTACATGATCCTGCAGGGCTATGACTTCCGGCATCTGGCGCAGGAAATGGGCGTGCGACTTCAAATGGGCGGTTCGGACCAATGGGGCAATATCGTCAATGGCATCGAATTGTCGCGTCGTATGGACGCGCTAGAGGTCTATGGCCTGACTACGCCGCTGCTGGCGACCGCAGACGGCGCAAAGATGGGCAAGACGGCGAAAGGTGCGGTCTGGCTGAATAGTGATCAGCTCTCGCCCTACGACTATTGGCAGTTCTGGCGGAACAGCCAGGATGCAGATGTCGGTCGCTTTTTGCGTCTTTTCACAGATCTCGATCTTGACGACATTGCGAGGCTCGAAGCGTTGCAGGGCGCCGAAATCAATGAGGCCAAAAAGATTCTGGCCGACGCGACAACAGCAATGGCACATGGTGACGCCGCAGCCGAGCAAGCAGCCGAAACCGCCAAAAAAACCTTTGAAGAAGGGAGCGGTGGAGAGGCACTGCCGACACTGACACTCAGTGATTCGTCGATTCTTTTGGTCGACGCCATGGTTCAGCTAGGCTTGGCTCCATCAAAAAAAGAAGCCCGCCGACTAATCGCGGGTGGAGGTGCGAAAATCGACGGCGAACCCGTTTCTGACGAAAATGCTCTTGTTTCAAATGGTAAGAGCGAGATTCGTGTTTCTGTCGGCAAAAAGAAACATGGACTAGTCCATTTTGGACGTGTCGGTTAACCGAACGCGCCTGCGAACTTTACCATTTTTTCGTAAAGCCGTGTCACATTCTGCCCTGCGACCCCAATTAAGGGACAGGACCGAATTATGGTGCAACCGGCTACAGATACAAATTACGACATGCGTCGTGCTGCACGTCATCGTGCCAATCATATAGCGATCGCTGAAAGCAAGCGACATGGTGAGCAAAAAATGCACATCGTGAACGTATCCGCGCATGGCTTCATGATCGATGATAACCGCGTTTTTGAGCATGGAGACCGCATCGAAATTCGCCTTCCGGTTGTTGGCCGGATAGAGGCGCACTTGATCTGGACGGTCGAAAGTCGTGCCGGTTTCCAGTTTGAACGGGTGATCCGTCTGCCTGATTTTATGGCACTGATCGAAAAGGTGTCTCCTAAGCTGCGCTAACCGCTACGCAAAGTTGCAACCCCGGCGTCGCGCTCGAACAGATAGAGCGCAACCCGTGCGGCCTCGCCGCGTGCTCCGGTCAAACCTCCGTCCCGGTCTATTAGCAGTCGGGCATCTGCGGAAGCAGCCCCAATTAGATCGCGAACTTGTTCGTCCGTAGCAATGCGAAAGGGGCTTTCGCCTGATTGGCGGGTGCCCAATAATTCACCCGCCCCACGGAGCTTGAGGTCTTCTTCAGCAATCCGAAACCCGTCATTGGTTTCACGCATTAGAGCGAGCCGGGCACGGGCGGTTTCACCAATTGCCTTACTGCGCACCAAAATGCAGCGCGATTTTTCGGATCCTCTTCCGACCCGGCCTCGCAATTGATGCAACTGCGCCAAACCGAAACGGTCTGCAGCTTCGACGATCATCAAGCTGGCATTGGGTACGTCGACACCGACTTCAATTACGGTTGTGGCGACCAGCAATTGGGCTTGGCCAGATGCAAAGCGTTCCATCACGGCATCCTTGTCCGGCCCTTTCATCCGGCCATGCACGAGCGCGACATTGTCTCCAAAACGGGCACGCAAAAGTTCGGCACGCTGTTCAACTGCGGCCAATTCGCTGTTTTCGCTTTCCTCGACCAAAGGACAGACCCAGAATGCCTGGCCCCCACCGGAAAGATGACGGGCCACGCCATCTATCAGCTCGGACAACCGTTCTTCAGATATAACCAAAGTCTCAACGGGCGTGCGCCCCGGCGGCATTTCGTCGAGTTGCGAAACGTCCATGTCGCCATAACAGGCCAGTGCAAGACTGCGGGGTATTGGGGTTGCCGTCATCACTAGCAAATGCGGTACGCCTCTGCCCTTGCGGGATAACATAAGCCGCTGGCTGACGCCAAAGCGGTGCTGCTCGTCAATAATTGCAAGCGCCAGTGCCTTATAGGTAACCGCTTCCTGAAAAATCGCGTGGGTACCGACCAAAATATCGATCGAGCCGTCCGCCAGCCCCATCAGCACGGATTCGCGAACGCGGCCTTTTTCCCTGCCGGTCAGGATCGCAATGTTGATCGGCAACCCAGCGAGCATCGCTTGCAGATTGGCAAAATGCTGACGCGCCAAAATCTCGGTCGGGGCTAGCATGGCTCCTTGTTTGCCTGCCTCAACGGCCGACAGCAAAGCGTGGAGCGCAACCATCGTTTTGCCCGATCCGACGTCTCCCTGCAACAGCCGCAACATCGGCTTTGTCTGCGCCAGATCTCCTCGGATTTCTTCTATGACCCGTCTCTGTGCAGATGTCAGCGCGAACGGAAGTTTGAGCTGCGCGGCCAACTTTCCATCACCTGCGACAGCAACGCCGGTGACGAGGTCATGCGATGCACGTACGAGGCGCATGGCCAACTGGTTTGCAAATAGTTCGTCATAGGCAAGCCTGTCTCTCGCGGTCTTATCATCTCGTTGATGAACGGTTGCCAGCGCGCTGCGCCATCCAGGCCAGTTGCGCTGATCAATCAGGCTGGAGTCGATCCATTCTGAAAGCTCTGGGATGCGCTTCTGCGCTTGCGCGATCAGGATCGAAACGCGGTTGCTGGTCAGGCCTTCGGACAGCGGATAGACCGGCTCTACTATTGGCGGAGAGCCCTTGCCACCCGCTTCGGCAATGTGATCAGGATGGATAATCTGCAGCTCATCGCCATAGCGTTCGAGCTTGCCCGAAACGACCCGTTCAGAACCTATGGGTAATTGCTTCCGGGCCCAGCCCCCATTGCGGCCGAAAAATGTAAGGGTAAGGTAGTTTCCTTCACTGTCTATGCCGTGAATGCGCAGCGGGCTCCGCGCGCTCCCGCCGCTGCGATGGTCAGCAATCATCAAATGAACGATGATGTTGGTGCCGATATCGACTTCGTCAACGCAAGCTACCACCTTGCGATAGGTCCATCCAGCTGGAAAATGATACAACAGGTCTTTGATCCGTTTAAGTCCAAGCCGGTCGAGCGGCCGTGCAATGCCCGGCCCTACGCCTTTCAGCGTTTCCACTTCAGCAAATAACGGATTGAGAATATCGGGCCGCATGACTAGGGGCACTATATAGGCCGCTGGCCATCATTCCACTATCTTCGAGACAAATCATGGACCGGGCCTCCTACCTTCGCAAACTGCATTTCCGTGCCCACCATCGTGGCACGCGAGAGGCCGATGCGATTGTCGGCGGTTTCTTTGACAATTATCACGCACAATGGTCCGACGCGGATTTCGCATGGTTCGAAGCTTTGCTGGAAGAACAGGATGTTGACATCATGGGTTGGGCGATGCGCACCCTGCCGGTGCCTACAAAATGGGAAGGGCCAATGCTCGATCTGCTGATGCGCCTTGACTATATTTCACTGCCGTCTGGACTGACCAAGGCCGACTAAGCAAATGACCGACCTGCAGCGCATCTTGAAGGCGGATCGCCCGCTGACACTGGCGTCGGTGCCTGCGGGGTTCACGCCTCTGCTGGTCGCCGACCTTGCGCGCGGAGCCAAAAGTGCGACGCTCTATATCGCGCCAGACGACGCGGCGATGCGCTCACTGGCAGACACGATTCCTTTTTTCGCACCCGAACTGGAAATCCTGCAATTCCCAGCCTGGGACTGCCTGCCCTATGACCGTGCCTCGCCGTCGACGGTGATAACCAGCCAGCGCATGGCGACACTCAACGCGCTGCAGCAACCGGCAAAATCCAAGCGCGTGTTGCTGACCACCATCGGTGCGATGATTCAACGTGTTCTCACGCCTTTCCGTATCCGCCAGACAGGGGCCATTCTTGCTTCGGGAGTTTCGATCAATCGCGAGAAGCTGGCAAACCTGTTGCAGGCCAATGGCTATTTCCGGGTCGATACCGTCGCCGAGGCGGGTGAGTTTGCCATAAGAGGCAGCCTTGTCGACTTGATCCCGGCAGGCAGCGAGGACGGCCTGCGACTCGACTTTTTCGGAGACGAAATCGAAACAATCCGCCGCTTCTCTCCGCAAGACCAGAGGAGTATCGGCACGGTCGACCGGTTCGCACTTTTGCCTGCGGTCGAAACACTGATGGACGAGGATGCGGTTCGCCGTTTCCGCACCCATTATCGAGACCTGTTTGGGACCACAGCAACCGGCGATCCGCTCTACCAGGCAGTATCGGAGGGGCGCCGACTGGCCGGCATGGACCATTGGCTGCCTTTGTTCGAGGAGCGAATGGTCACTTTGCTCGACCATCTCGACAACGACACATTGATCCTGCGTGATCAGGCGGCACTCGCAGCCGGTGAAGCGCGGTTTGAGGCGATTGCCGATTACCACGCCAACCGCGAAAAGGCCCAGTCCGCAAGCCCCGGCAGTTATCGACCGCTGGCACCGGACAAGCTGTATTTAGCAAGCGAAGAACTGGAAGCGTTGCTCGAAGCGCATAACAGCCATCTTCTGACGCCCTTTGCCGCACCGGAAGCCGCGAACACCATCGATTTCAGCATTTCAGCAGGCCGCGATTTCGCACCTGAACGAGCGCGTAAGGATAATGTCTACGAGGCGGTTGCCGCTTATCTGAAAGATAGCATCCGCGCTGGTCAAAAAGCCATTGTAGCAAGCTACTCAGCGGGCGCGCGCGAGCGCCTCAAAGGCCTGTTGGCTGATCACGGCGCGCCCAAATTGGTTGAAGCCGATAGCTGGCAGTCCGCATTGGGAGTTGCAGCGGGTAAAGCCGCGGCAATGGTGGTTCTGCCAATCGACCACGGCTTTGCCTCGCCAGATGTCGCGCTGGTTTCCGAGCAGGACATATTGGGCGACCGCCTCGTCCGCCGTCGAAAGAACAAGAAGAGCGCTGATGCCTTCCTCGCCGAGATGGCGGCTCTCACCCCCGGTGACCTGATCGTCCATGTCGAACATGGCATCGGCCGCTATGAGGGGCTGGCATCGATACCCGTGGGCCAAAGCCCGCATGACTGTGTCGCATTGACATATGCCGGTGGCGACCGGTTGTACGTACCCGTCGAAAATATCGATGTCCTTTCGCGCTATGGTAATTCGGACGGCGCAGTCACGCTCGACAAACTTGGTGGCGAAGCGTGGCAGCGCCGCAAAGCCAAGCTCAAGGAACGCATCACCGCAATCGCGCACGAACTGATCCGCACCGCCGCCGAACGCGCGCTGCGGCCAGGAGCGTTAATAGAGGTCGAGGATGCAGGCTATGCGGCCTTTGTTGATCGCTTCCCCTATGCCGAAACCGACGATCAGGAACGCGTGATCGCAGAGGTATTGGAAGACCTGTCGAGCGGCAAACCGATGGATCGTTTGGTCTGCGGCGATGTCGGCTTCGGCAAGACCGAAGTTGCGATGCGCGCGGCTTTTGCTGCGGCGATGGCCGGATATCAGGTCGCGGTGATCGCACCAACGACCTTGCTAGCGCGCCAGCATTACACCAATTTTGTTGAACGCTTTGCAGACACGCCCGTGAAGCTTGGACGGTTGTCGCGACTCGTTCCTGCAGCCGAGGCAACCCGCATCCGCGAAGGCCTGACCAATGGTTCGGTCGACATAGTCATCGGCACCCACGCTGTTCTTGCAAAGTCGATCAAATTCCGGAAACTCGGCCTGGTTATCGTCGATGAAGAGCAGCGCTTTGGCGTGAACCATAAGGAACAACTCAAGGCGCTGAAAACCGACGTTCACATGCTGACGCTCACGGCAACGCCGATCCCCCGCACTTTGCAGATGGCAATGTCTGGTTTGCGCGAATTGTCGGTTATCCAGACCCCCCCGGTGGACCGTCTCGCCGTGCGTACCTATGTCATGCCGTGGGATGAAGTCGTGATGCGTGAGGCTTTGCTGCGTGAGCATTATCGCGGTGGACAAAGCTTCTTCGTCGTTCCCCGCATTTCGGACCTAGCCGAGATCGAAGAATATCTGCGTGACAACGTCCCCGAAGTGAAGTTCGTCACAGCACATGGCCAGATGGCTGCCGGTGAAATCGAAGAACGGATGACCGCATTTTACGACAAGCGCTACGATGTGCTGTTATCGACCACGATCATTGAAAGCGGGCTAGACATTCCTAGCGCCAACACGCTGATCGTCCATCGCGCAGACCGCTTCGGTCTTGCCCAGCTTTACCAGCTTCGAGGGCGCGTCGGTCGTTCCAAGGCACGGGCCTATGCCTATCTGACCCAGCCCGCCGACCGCGTGCTGAGCGAGACCGCAGAAAAGCGGCTGAAGGTGTTGAGCGATCTCGACACGCTGGGGGCTGGATTCCAGCTTGCCAGCCACGATCTCGACATAAGGGGCGCTGGCAATCTGGTCGGCGACGAGCAATCCGGACACATCCGCGAAGTCGGCTTTGAATTGTACCAGTCGATGCTCGAAGATGCCGTGGTTGCTGTCCGCGCGCAGGCGCATGGCCTCGCCAAACCGCGAGACAGCTTCTCGCCGCAAATCACCGTCGACGCGCCGATCCTGATCCCAGACGATTATGTGCCCGACCTTTCGGTGCGCATGGCGTTATATCGCCGCCTGAACGATTTGGACGAAGCGCAGGATATCGAGGGCTTCGCTGCCGAAATGGCCGACCGTTTCGGCCCGATTCCAGAACCGACGCAGAACCTGCTCAAACTCATAGCGATCAAGCAGAATGCGTTGGTCGCTCAGGTTGCAAAAATCGAAGTCGGACCGCGCGGCGCGCTGGTCAGTTTCCACGAAGATCGGCCGCCGAATGTTCCCGGACTGTTAGCCTATGTTGACAAGCTGGGCGCCGTGGCGAAGCTTCGCCCAGACAGCAAGCTGGTCATCACCCGCAACTGGCCCGATCCGGCCAGCAAATTGAATGGATGCCTGCAGCTATCGAAGGGATTGGCCAATCTGGCGAAACGGTTGGCGTGAGTCAGTTTTGCTGCGCAGCAAATTCTTGGAACTGTACCGCTGTTAGAGGAGCGGATTTGAGAAAGCCCTGAAAATAATCGCATCCTTCGTCGCGCAGCATTTCCAGCTCGCTCTCTTTTTCAACGCCTTCGGCAATAATTTGCAATCCCAGCGCTTTGCCGAGCGCGATGATAGCGCGCAGCACGATGCGGTCGCGGGTACTCCCTGCAATATCCGCAGTCATCCCCTTGTCGATTTTCAGATAATCAAGCGGCAAGCTTTTCAGATAGGACAGACTCGAATAGCCGGTACCGAAATCGTCGATCGCTACCCGGATATTCATGCTGCGCAGCATTTGCAATTGGGCAAGCGCCAGATCGAAATCGTTGACGATGCTCTCCTCGGTCAGTTCAACCGTCAAATGCTCGCGCGGAAAGCCGATTTCATCCAGCAATCCGAGCAGTTTTAAGGCATGGTCATCTGCCAGTTCTTCGGCACCAAGATTAATCGACAATCTAAGCGCAACATCGCTACGCGGCCATGTCACCGCGAGTTCCAACGCCTGACGCTGAATAGTGAACGACAGTTCTTCACGCAAATCGCACCGATCCGCTGCCGCAAAGAGTTCGCTGGCACCGATTTCACCAAATTCTGGATGCGACCATCTAGCAAGCGCCTCAGCCCCGACAAGTTTCCCTGATCCCACGTCAAACTGCGGCTGAAAATGGATTGCGATTTCATCATTGGCCAATGCTTGCCTCAAACCCCGGTCCAAACTCGCATTTTTAGACGGGTTTGATTTACTGCTGCTATCGCCAAATTGATATTTTCGTCCTTTGCGCGAATAGGCAGATGCAAGCGCCGACGATGCCGCTGCTAACAGGTCCAAACCCGTCTGACCCGGAGTAGACACTGCTACACCGACCCGGGCACTGATGTGCAGTTCGCTGTCTAGAATGACCATCGGCGCCCCCAATGATGCAAGTAGTTTGCGGGTGATTTGCTCAAGCTCAGGCGTTCGCACATCACTTTCTGCGATTATAAGAAATTCCCGACCCGGAAGCCTGGCTGCCACCACAGCACCCGCAAGCGAAGGTGCGAACAATCCGATCCGTCGGCCAATTTCCGCAATAACCGCATTGCCTGCCTCACGACCATGCAAGTCGTTGACTTGCTTTAGATCCCGGATACCAATTAGGAATAATACGACCCGGCGCATCGGGCTGGCTTCAAACGCAGACAACCATAGCTGTGCATCACGCGCAGGCGAAATCCTCATCGGTGTTACAGCTTTGGCGGCATCCATCGCGGCAGAATAGCAGCAAAGTCTTTCCTAACCATTGCCAGCATGCTTTCCGCCCGATAGGTCAGTGCTGATGCAGGACAATTTTGGCCGAACCATAGACTATCTGCGCATTTCGGTGACCGACCGGTGCAATTTTCGGTGCACCTATTGCATGCCCGAACATCAGCAATTCCTGCCGCGCAACGATTTGCTGGATTACACAGAAATTTCGCTGATCGCAGCACGCTTCATTCAACATGGCATTCGCAAAATACGATTGACCGGCGGCGAACCGCTTGTGCGGCGCGACATCGACATTCTGATCCGAGAGTTGGGTCGGCACGTAAAGTCGGGCGCGATAGATGAACTGACGCTTACCACCAATGGCAGCCGGTTAGAGCAATATGCTCCTATGCTGGCACAAGCGGGTATCCGGCGTATCAATGTCAGCCTCGACAGCCTGGATAACGCAAAGTTTCAGTCCATCACACGCGGCGGCAGTTTGCAGCAAGTGTTGGCAGGTCTTCAGGCTACCCGAGCCGCAGACATTGCAATACGAATAAACATGGTCGCGCTTCGCGGTTTCAACGAAACTGAATTACTGGATATGGCGAATTATTGCGCCGAAAACGGTTTCGATCTTGCGCTGATTGAAACGATGCCTTTGGGCGACGGCGTAGCCGGTCGCACCGACAGCTTCATATCGCTGCAAGATTTCTTACGTCCATTGCAGGAGCGGAATGAACTGATTCCGGACGAACATGTAACAGCTGGCCCCGCGCGCTATTATCGCGTCGAACCCCTGGGCCTCAGACTTGGCATGATTACGCCCATGACCCACAATTTCTGCGGCGATTGCAATCGCTTGCGCCTGGCAAGCGATGGCAAGGTGCATATGTGCCTGGGCTCCGAATTATATGTCGATTTCCGCGAAGCAATTCGGGCCGGAGGATTGGACGCTGTCGATAGGCTGTTGCAAAAAGCGCTTCGCCTAAAGCCGGAAAGGCACGACTTTGAAGCACATATGGAGGACAGGAATTTGCGGCTGCATCGTCATATGAATGCGACCGGCGGATGAGTCGCTTTCCAAAACTCGCCCTGCTAGCTTCACCAGGTGAGCCCGCCCGCAAGGCAGAGAAGCAACTGCGCGAGATTCATGAGTTTGTACCCATCGAAGAAGCCGATGCAGTCATAGCATTGGGTGGCGACGGGTTCCTTCTGCAACTGCTGCACCGCCTGCTCGAACAACGGCGCGACCTGCCCACCTATGGCATGAATTTGGGGACCATCGGTTTCCTGATGAACAACTGGCATCCCGACGATTTGCTCAACCGGTTAGAGCGGGCCAAAAGCGTCACCGTCATGCCTTTGATGGCAACTATCGAGGCAAGCTCAGGACAGCGCTTCACCCTTCCCGCCATCAACGAAGTATCTCTACTGCGAGAAACGCGGCAGGCTGCAAAACTGCAGATCGACGTCAATGGTCGCACCGTTCTGGATGAACTGATTTGTGATGGCGTTCTTGTTGCGACCCCAGTGGGCTCGACTGCATATAACCTCTCAGCCAATGGCCCGATCCTGCCACTCGACAGTTCACTGCTTGCATTGACTCCCATCAGCCCCTTCCGCCCCCGCCGCTGGAAAGGTGCTATCCTGCCCGATCGCTATGTGGTCAAACTGACGATATTGGAAAGCTCGAAGCGCCCGGTCAGCGCGGTCGCCGACCAGCGCGAAATTCGCGATATCGCATCGGTTGAGGTCGCTCTGGACCGCAACCGGTCACTCACTTTGCTCTTTGATCCCGAACATGCGCTCGATGATCGCATCGCGATGGAACAATTTATTACCTGACCACTTGCTTTTTGTTTCAGGCCAAGCCATAGGCGCGCCTGCCCGATGTCATCGGGCTGCTCCCCGGTAGCTCAGCGGTAGAGCAATCGACTGTTAATCGATTGGTCGGCGGTTCGAATCCGTCCCGGGGAGCCAGATTTTCTCCTGAAAAATCAATAGGCCTGCATCAGCAGCCTCATGGCTGCATAGCCGACCAGCAGGGCAGTGATCCGACGCAGCCATTTAGGCGGAAAAAGCTGGATACCGATATGGGTTCCAATTTGTCCGCCGATCAATACGGCCAGCAAAAGCGGCCAATATGTCAGTGCCGGTTCTACGAATGATTGCGGTCCATGTTTAATCAACTGCCCGGCAAGCCCCGTGATCGAATTTACCAGAATGTAGAGCGATGCGAAGGCAGCAATCCGCTTTTCCTCCGCCCAATGGATGAGGTGCAGCACAGGCGCCATGAAAATACCACCCCCGATGCCCGATAGACCCGCCAACAAGCCTACCGCGCCTGATAGTGCGAGCAGAACAGGTTTTGGGACTTTGGCCTCCGGTAGGCGATCCTGAGGCAGAATCAGCGCGAAGGCCGACAGCAACAAGGTGCACCCTAAGATGGCGAGAAAGGTGGTTTCCTCGAGCGGCGTCAAGCCGCCAAGGAAAGCCAAGGGCGCCGACACCACCAGCAATGGCAGCACTGCTTTCCATTCGAGGAAACCGGCCCGCCAAAAGCGGAACGTACCACCGGTAACAACAACGATATTGCAGCATAAAGAAATGATCGGGATCAGCCTTGGCTCAATCCCGCTCAATGACAGCAGCGCTGTATAGGACGATCCTCCGCCAAATCCGACGGAGGCGTAGATGAGCGCGATCAGGCCGAATAAAAAAGCCAGGATCACGCTCAATACCTAATCATGCCTTATAGGCACCGTGGCAGTGCTTGTACTTCTGCCCCGATCCGCAAGGGCACGGATCATTACGACGAATTTCCGGATTGCCCGCAAATGGATCCCCTTCAACCGGATTGGTCGCAACTTGCCGCGCCGGAATCGACGCCTTGATAAGCCCCATATCGGCCGCATCAATGTCATCACTGTCATCTTCGCCCGTCAACGGATCAAAATGTGTGGTTAGGAAATCGGGCAGTTCGGGCAGCTCGCCTGCAAATTCGGGCGGCTCCACACGGAACTCGTTTGTCAGGACCGTCTTGACGATATCTTCGCGAATAGCAGACAGCATCCGCTCAAACAGGCCAAAGCTCTCCTGCTTATATTCATTAATCGGGTTTTTCTGCGCATACGCACGCAGATAGATGACCTGACGCAGAGCATCGAGCGTCGCCAGATGCTCTTTCCAATGGTGATCGAGATTTTGCAGCAGGATTTGCTTTTCGATTTGCCGGAACAGCACGGGATCAATCGCTGCACGCTTTTCGGCGAGCTTCGCTTCTGCAGCTTCGGCCAAGCGGGCCTCTACGGTTTCCGGTTCGAGCGATTCTTCCGTCAGCCAGCCGTCGATGTCCGGCTGCAGTCCCAGTATTTCGCTGACCTGCTTTTTCAAACCATCCACATCCCATTGTTCGGGATAGGTTTCGGGCGGGCAGTTTTCGCCGACTATGTTGTTGACCGTTTCGTGCAACATGTCGTCGAGGACATCATCAACCGCCTCGGCATCCATGATGTCACTGCGCTGTTCGTAGATAACCTTGCGCTGGTCGTTCATGACGTTGTCATACTCGACCAACTGTTTGCGCACGTCATAGTTGCGCGCCTCCACCTTGCGCTGCGCCGTTTCGATTGCCTTTGACAGCCATTTGCCACCGATGGCTTCGCCATCTTCCAGACTGTTGTTCATCATGCGCGCAAACAATGTTTCAGAACCAAAAATGCGCAGCAAGTCGTCTTCAAGGCAGAGATAGAAACGCGACAGGCCAGGGTCTCCCTGACGCCCCGAACGACCGCGCAACTGATTGTCGATTCGGCGGCTTTCATGGCGCTCTGTCGCCAGCACGAACAGACCGCCTGCTTCTAGCACCTTCGCCTTCTCAGCGTCTATTTCAGCCGTGATCCGTGCCACTGCGGCATCCCGCTCCGGGCCTTCGGGTATATCGCGCAACTCGCCTTCAACGCGGAATTCAAGGTTACCGCCCAATTTGATGTCGGTACCGCGACCAGCCATATTGGTGGCGATAGTGACTGCCCCGAGGCGCCCGGCTTGCGCCACAATATGCGCTTCCTGTTCGTGGAAGCGTGCGTTCAAAACCGCATGTTCGACGCCTTCCTTGTTCAGATAGTCGCTCAGCAGTTCCGACTTTTCGATCGATACGGTACCAACCAGAACAGGCTGACCGCGCTCGTTTGCCTCGCGGATAGTCTTAGCAATCGCGGCAAATTTGTCCGCTGTGTTTTTGTAAAACTCGTCATTTTCGTCGATACGCTGCACCGGAACATTGGTCGGTATTTCAACGACATTGAGCTTATAGATATCGAAAAATTCCTGCGCCTCGGTCGCAGCTGTACCGGTCATGCCCGAAATTTTCGGATACATGCGGAAATAATTCTGGAAGGTAATGGTAGCCAGAGTCTGGTTTTCCGGCTTGATGCGGACACCTTCCTTGGCTTCGACGGCCTGGTGCAAGCCATTCGACCAGCGACGCCCATCCATCATACGCCCGGTAAACTCGTCGATGATGATAACCTCATCATCTTTGACGATGTAGTCGGTATCGCGCTTGAACATCGTATTGGCCTTCAAGGCCTGATCCAGATGGTGCACAACCTGCGTATTTTCGAAATCATACAGGTTGGTACCGACGATCAATCCGGCACTTTCGAGTAGCCTCTCTGCCTTTTCGGTACCGTCCTCGGTCAGGATGACACTGCGCTGCTTTTCGTCTTTCTCATAATCGCCTTCATCAAGTTGCAGAACAACCTCATGGACTGCCTTGTACAACTCCGACTTGTCGTCGGTTGGGCCCGAGATGATGAGCGGTGTTCGCGCTTCATCGATCAGAATCGAATCGACCTCGTCGACAATTGCGTAGTTGAAGGGACGCTGCACCATCTGCGCGCGCTCATGCTTCATATTGTCGCGCAGATAATCAAAGCCAAGTTCGTTATTGGTCGCGTAGGTGATGTCGCAATTATAGGCCGCGCGGCGTTCATTTTCCGACAGGTTGGGAACAATCACCCCAGTGGTCAGGCCAAGAAAGCCATAAATCTGACCCATCCATTCGGCATCGCGCTTAGCCAGGTAGTCGTTGACCGTCACGACATGCACCCCTTTGCCTTCAATCGCGTTGAGGTAGGTCGCGAGCGTCGCGACCAGGGTCTTGCCCTCACCGGTCCGCATCTCGGCAATTTCCCCGCGATGCAGCACGATGCCGCCGACCATTTGGACGTCAAAATGGCGCATACCCGTAACGCGCTTAGAAGCCTCGCGTACCGTCGCAAAGGCTTCAGGCAAAATATCGTCGAGGGTTTCACCTGCCGCAAGACGTTCGCGAAAACGTTGGGTCTGGTTTTTCAGATCTTCATCCGAAAGCCCTGAAAATTGGTCTTCATACGAATTGATCTTCGTGACGATTTTCATCGTCTTTTTGACATAACGGTCGTTGGACGAGCCAAAAATGGACTTGGCGATAGTGCCGAGCATGGGTAACCCCTTAAATATATATGTGAAATACGCCCAACTGTTAGTGGGCGGTGCAAACGGGAAACGCGCGAAAATCAGCGCAAAGACCGCCTATTTATGTGCGCGGTCAGCCCGAGAAACGGGTGTCGATGCGGGCATCGCATCAGTTCGAACAGTATAGGCAGGGCGATCTTCGGAAGGCGATGCTGCA
The DNA here is from genome assembly GCA_016707885.1 of Sphingomonadales bacterium. Taxonomy (GTDB): domain Bacteria; phylum Pseudomonadota; class Alphaproteobacteria; order Sphingomonadales; family Sphingomonadaceae; genus Sphingorhabdus_B. The sequence goes on along the minus strand of JADJGU010000002.1, from coordinate 349,421 downwards.
GCCCGGGCAAATGTGCTCTTACTGTCTACCGAAACCGCAACGGTCGTCGCATAAGCTTCTGCCAACGCGACCGATGACGCAGTGCTGGTCGGCGAAGCTGCCTCGACCGGCCGCGCAGCTTCTGCGGCTGAAAAGCCGGTTAGCAGAGCGAGGAAGTAAAGCAGCAGTCGCATTGAAGACATGTTTCCAGTGTTGGGTACCATATAGGGTTGACTTGCACTTGCGTCCATCCCCATTGCGCCAACGAATATCTAGCCGCAAAGTGTTTATATGTCGTCTCCATCGCCCTTGACCCTTCCGTTTCCCGAAATGCCCGAAATTGCCGGCGTGACCAAACGCGTGGCGAAGGCACGTTACAAGGAATGGGATCGCTGCGATCTGACCTATATCGAATTTGACGCCGAAACAGCGGTAGCGGGTGTGACAACGCGGAACATCTGTTGCTCGTCAGAGGTCGAATTGTGCCGCGACAATTTGAAGAATGGCCGCGCCCGCGCGCTGGTGGTCAATGCCGGGAACAGCAATGCCTTTACCGGCTATCGGGGTCGTCAGGCGGTTGAGGCGATAACGCGGCAAGTTGCGGCACATCTTAGCTGTGCTGAAACCGAGGTTTTTGTCTCATCGACCGGTGTTATTGGCGTGCCCTTGCCCAAGGACAAGGCTGAAACAGGACTAAAAACCGCGTTCGAAGCACCTGTTTGCAATTGGAACGATGTAGCAGACACCATTGGAACAACCGACACTTTTGCAAAAGGTGCCAAAGCCAGCGCGATGGTCGGCGACAAGCGCGTTGAAATTGTCGGTGTTATCAAAGGCAGCGGGATGATAGCGCCCGATTTGGCAACAATGCTCGGCTACATTTTTACCGATGCAGCCGTAGAGCCTGCCTTTCTGCAGGCGATGCTGAGCGAAGCCAACAGTTCGACCTTCAATTGCATCACAGTCGACAGCGATACGTCGACGAGTGATACCGTTTTGGCCTTTTCCACGGGCAAGGCAGGCAATGCGCCGCTCGCGTCATTCGATGATGCCGGTGCAGATGCCTTCGCCTCCGCCCTGCACGATGTTTGTCGTCAACTCGCGCATCTGGTTGTGCGCGATGGCGAAGGGGCACAGAAATTTATCGAAATTTCGGTTTCGGGCGCCGTTTCGGATGACAGCGCACGCCGCATTGGCCTCGCCATTGCAAACTCGCCATTGGTCAAGACAGCGATTGCAGGTGAGGATGCAAATTGGGGGCGCGTCGTCATGGCTGTCGGCAAAGCCGGGGAGCCAGCGGATCGCGACCGGCTTTCCATCAGCTTCGGCGCGACACAGGTTGCGTTAAACGGCCTTCCCGTTGACGGCTATGACGAGACTCCGGTAGCTGCGCATCTGAAAGGTCAAGAAATCGGGATTGGCGTCGATATTGGCCTTGGGTCAGGCTGCGCAACCGTTTGGACGTGCGACCTGACCCATGGCTATATCAGCATCAATGCAGATTACCGCAGTTAAAGCGCGGCTTCCAGCCAGCCCTTGATGGCAGCCTTGGGGGCAGCCCCGACTTTGGTGTCGACAATCTTCCCATCCTTGAACAGGATCATCGTCGGAATACCGCGCACACCATATTTGCTAGGTGTATCGGGGTGGTCGTCGATGTTGAGCTTCGCGATGATCACCTGGTCACCTAGTTCCTCGCTGATTTCTTCAAGGCTGGGGCCGATCATCTTGCATGGTCCGCACCATTCAGCCCAGAAATCGACCAAAACGGGTTTGTCCGAAGCCAAAACATTCGTATCAAAATTGTCGTCGCCAACTGCTTTCGTCGCCATTGGATATCTCCTTTGTTGGCAGTGAATCTATTGCCCCTGCCCTGCACTTGCAAGCGCCGAGCCGCAAAGATTTGCTTGTCCGCTCAAGAGGCGGGTTTGTAAGGTTCCAGATCGGTGTCCGCCAAAGTCAGCAAATAGGGCTCGAATGTATAAAGCAGCGCCGCTTCAACCGAATGGTTCGGGAAGATTTTTTCGAGAGCAGCGACATAATATGCCATTTGCCTTAATTGCGAAACAGGCACCTTTTCCGCTGTTCGCGGTACAAAGCGACCCGATTTGAAATCTACAATCCGGACATATTTTTCCGTAACAACCAAGCGATCGATACGCCCGGTAACTACAGTTTCTCCAACCAATGCGGCGATAGGCACTTCTGCCCGCGCGGCAGGCGCGAAAATTTCGGACCATCTGTCATCTTCAAGCACAGAAGCGGCCTGCCGTATCAGCTCCTGATGACCATGCTCACCACCTTTGTCACGCGACGCAAGCCAGCGCGCGGCGTCGTCGGCAAAGTTTTGCTTACGACCTCCCTCGACCCTCTCGAAAAGGCCGTGCAACAATTTCCCGCGATCGGCGGCGATTCGAATTTTTTCGATGGCTGGTGCATCGCCAATATCGGCATCGTCTATCCTTGACGGAACCAGCGGCCTTGGCGGTCGCGCTTCAGCAGGGGCCGGAGTGAAAAGCCATGAAGGAGCATCATCTGCTGCTCCCTTAGCGGAAATAGCGGTGCCAATTTCTGCAACGGAGCGCTGTCTGCCTTCCAGCCGCATGACGCTGCCCCAAAGCGAAGACGCTTCCCAATCGTTGCCAAATCGTTTGAATGCAGCCTCCAGAATCGGATACCAACTATTGTCGGTTTTGGATTTTGTTCCCAAACTGCCTGCCAGTATCAGCCGCTCTTCCGCCCGCGTTAGTGCGACATACAAAAGGCGATTATGCTCCCGAAGTTCTTCCACCTCACGGCTCTCGTGCAGTGCTCCCAGCTTTCCGATACGCTGCGACTTGCCAAAAGGTAGGATGGGTAGTTCCGTCCCCTGCTCCAATTTCAACGAGAGCCCCGCTCCTGATCCGCGGGATTTAAGTGGATCAGTCGCGATATCGGCAAGGATCACGACCGGCGCCTGCAACCCCTTTGCACCATGTACGGTCATGATCCTGACTTCACGTGCGGAAACCAGCCCTTCACGTTTGATTTCGCCATTGTCGCGTTCGAACCAGTCGAGAAAATCCTGCAGCGTTCCGCCGCCATCCTGCGCAAACTGGAGGGCGATGTTCAACAATTCCTCAATCGGAACCAGTGTTTCATTCCCCAGCCGTTCGACAAATTTTCGTCTGCCTTGCGTTGGCCCGGACAGGATGGTTTCAAGAAACGCGTAAGGCGAAGTGAAATCGGCCTCAGCAAGCATCTCTCTCAAGGGGCGCAGGTCGTGCTCCAGCGCGGACTGGCCGCGCAAATGATGCCACAACACTTCTCCCCTTGCGCGATACCCATGATCGAGCAGCTGCTGTTGTGTCCAACCGATCAAAGGCGAAACAAGCAAACAGGCAAGACTCATGTCGTCAGCAGGTTGCAGCACAAAACGGATTGCGGACAGCAGATCTTGCACCGCAAGTTGCTCGCCAACCAACATACGGTCGATGCCTGCAACCGGAACATTCTGTGCATGCAACCGCGCCACGATGAGCGCCGCTAGGTCCGAACGCTTGCGCAACAACACCATTATGTCGCCCGGCTGCAAGGGCTTTTTCGTGCTGGTCAGATAAGGCTTTTCGTCGATCAGTTGCTTGATGTGTGTTGCGAGCTTTTCGGCAAGTTTTCGTTTTTCGGCGCTGACCCATTTTTCTTCGTCGCCATCAGCGTCATCGTCGCCGTCCTCACCGGCGCGAACCAATCCGAACAATTCGACCATACCACTATCGGGGTTTATACTCTCATGATCAGGAATCCTGTCGTCGAGACCCAGGCCTTGATGCCCAATTTCCTCGATTGCCATATTCACGAATTTAAGAATTGGCTGGGTTGATCGGAAGGATTTTGAGAGCGTGAGCTGTCGCATCTCGCCTCCGCTTTCGGCAATTTTTTGACCGAAGCGGACACCGGCATCGCGATATTTTCCAGGGTCGGTTCCCTGAAATCCGTAAATTGCCTGTTTGAAGTCACCGACCGCGAAAACGGTTCGTACCCTGTCGGATTTTTGTCCGCTACCGGTAAAGAAATCGTCCGCAAGTGCGTCTATTATGTCCCATTGTGGCTGGTTTGTATCTTGTGCCTCGTCGATCAAAATATGGTCGATCCGCCTATCGAGCTTGAAGCGAACCCAATCAGCCATTCCACCCCGCCCGAGCAGTTCTGCCGTCTTTTCAATCAGATCGTCAAAGTCGACCAGCCCTTGCGCATGTTTGGCAGCGACATAGCGAGCTGCATAAGCTTTCCCGACCAGCAAGGCAGAGGCCAGACGGTCGGCATATTCCAGCATTTCGCTACGTTCCAGCAAATGGCGGCACCATTGCAACGCGGCAAGCGCCAGCCTTTCATAGGCCTCGTTGTTTTTCGGTGCCTGTTTCGAAAGCTCTCCCTCTTTGGTCGCCCAGCAACCGTGCAATTCTTCCAGCAGATTTACCCGGTCTGCCACAGGGGCGGTTAGCCAAGTGACAATTTTCGCAGCGCGATCCAATCCCGTTTTTGTGTTCCACTGCCGGTTACAGTCAGCCAAAGCCAAAAGCAGTGAGCGGTCGATCATGTCGTCACCACACTGGCTTTCCAGTATTTCCGCGATCGTTCCTTTTTCGGATTCACCGACAAGATAGCGAGCGAATATGAGCGCACCGTCGTCTTCGGGAACGATAGCAATCGCGCTAGCATGCTCGGCACAGCGGTTTAGAAAACTCCAAGCGCCAGCCTCACCCAGATCGAGGCTGAGTTGCTGTAATTTCGCGAGTATCCAGTCGTTCGCCTGTCCCTCCGCCTCAGTCACCAGTTCGGACAAAACTTCGCGCTGCAATTCGCGCCGCTTGCGGTCGTCAATTGGTTCAAAACCCGGAGCAATGCCGGCCTCTTCGGGAAAGCTGCCGAGCAGAGACTGGCAGAAACTGTGGATTGTCATGATATGCAATCCGCCACCCGCGGCGTCGAGAACCAGTGCAAACAGTTCGCGGGCTTTTGTCTGCATTTCCGGGCCGTGATCAGCGCCGATTGCCATCAAATCCTTGGCGAGAACTGCGGATTTCATTTGCACCCAACCCGCCAAGATACGGTTGATGCGCTCTTCCATTTCGGCGGCTGCCGCCTTGGTGAACGTCAGGCACAATATCTCTTCGGGACGCGAGCCTGCCAGCAACAAACGGATCACACGCGCAGTCAGCACCTGTGTTTTGCCCGAACCGGCAGACGCACTGAGCCACACGCTGTCTTCGGGTTGCGCCGCCTGCAATTGAGCAGCTTCGAGCGTATGAAGCGGCTTTGTCTCGCTGTCAGACGACATCGTCATCATCCTTCCAGTCGGTGTTCCCCATCCATTCGGCGAGCCGCATCAACTGGTCATAGTCTTTGTACGGGGCAAATTCCGGCTTCAACTTGGCCGTGAAGGGCTCTTCCCCATTGATCCAGAGCGATATTGCCTGATGGGCTTGGGTTTCGGCAAACGCAGCGAAATTTGTCGCATCGGGTTCACCATCATTGACCTTTTTGGCAAAGGGCGTTGCAGAATAGCCAAAGGGAAGGTCGCCTTCCTTTCGTTTGGACCGTGAAAGCGACCAATATTCGTAATCGGCCACTTCCCCATCTGCTCCGTCTATTCCGCCTGTTTCCGCCATCAGGCCGGCAAGCCCAAGCTGTAACGCATATCCAGCACGCACCCGCATTTTCGCAGGTGGGCTGCCAGTCTTGTAATCAACGATGACCAGCCGGCCATCTGCCAGACGATCCACGCGGTCGATGCGGCCATGGACAAGAATATTGTCGATTTCGACACGCCCCTTTTTCTCCGTGACCGCAATTGTCCTTCCGTCTTCAACCCGTTGGCGCATTGTTTCGCTGGCAATCCAGCGCAATGCGGAACTTATCCTCGGCTGCCACAACATCCGCAAGGCGGGGTGTAAGGCAGGGTTGGCGAGCATTGCTTGGGCCCTCGCAATCAGTGCGTCGGGATCGCATTCGTCTTCTTCAGCCCATAGTTGAAGTATGTCGTGCACTGCGCTGCCTTTCCAAGCAGCATCGGGTTCGGCAGCAACGGCTTTAAGAGGCGAAAGCCCCAAAATGTTGCGGGCGTAAAAGGCAAAGGGATCAGCCTTCAGAACATCCATTTGCGTGATCGAAATGTCGACCTTGCGCTGTTCCCGCACCGGCTTAGGCGCAGGACGTTCATAGGGTTTATGCTCGATTTGAACGGCATCAAGCCGATTGGCGAGGTGCCGGGCACGTTCCTCAATTTGCAAATTGGCACCAAGGAAGGCCTGAAGGCGGAGCAAAAACCTCGAAGCAATTGTGGGACCGGAACGGTCGCGCTGCGCCCGTGTCAGCACAACTTCGTTTGCACCCAATGCTGACGCGAGATCGTGCGCCGACAGACCAATATTCCGCTCCAATCCCGGCATGCCAAGATCGCGGCGAAGGCGGGGCGCTAGCCACGGGTCGGGCTGCGGCAGTTGTGGCCAGCTACCTTCGTTCAATCCGGCGCAGATCAGCAGATCTGCCGACTGCAATCGTGCCTCCAGCAGCCCGTAGATGGACACACGGGGATGGGTCCCAAATGCCGGGCGTATTGCCTGGGTAGCCAGTATATCGCGTACAATAACCGGGACAGCGGTTCCTTTGGCGTCATCAAACACCGAAAGATCGCGCGACTGGATGTCCGACAATGCTTCGGAAAGCGCGCGGCCAGCTGAGCCCTTCCAGATGGCCCCATCGGACAGCTCGTTCGCAAGCGCCGTAACCACTTGAACCTTATCGGCAAAACTGCGCGTGTGTTCGAAATCGTAAGTCTTCAGTCGCTTTTCAATTTCAGCCCACCAAACTTGTAGCGAGGCATCCTTGTCAAGTCGGCCAAATTTTGTCCGAACGGCGTCCCTGATGCCCGCAACGCCCAGTCCAAGCCTCGGTCCTCGCAACGCTTGATCGAGTTGGCGCACTTGTTCCAGCCAAGCGAGGCGAGCGTTACCGGCTGTAACCAGCGGATGTTTGAAAACGGCAAGCAACGCGACCGGTTCAAACTGACCGGCCAGCATGTCGGTTATGGCGAGCAACAGAACGCCCGACGGGGTCTGTGTCAAAGGCACGCCCGCACTGTCGTCCGCGACAATATCCCAGCGTTTCAGTTGCGCCGACACACGCAGCGCAATTTCACGATCAGGCGTAACCAGTGCGACGCGTCTCGTCGGCGTTTCCAAAGCTTCCCGGATTAAAACGGCAATGGCTTTGGCTTCTTCTGCACTGTCCGCACACGACATCAACCGAACATTGGAAAGTTTTTTCCGCGAAGCCGGAAGCGCCTGCCAAGCGACAGTTTGCGACGCCGCACAAAAAATATCTGCTACGGCCATTTGTACCTTTGTCTCATGCAGAGAGGCGGTGCCTGGAACCAAAGTTGAAACTTCTGATCGGTTGATACCCATCCGATGTAACAACAGCTTCAAATGATATTGCGGATGCGTTTCCTGTTGCCGGGTGGGCGGAGTCGCGGCCTCTGTCTTGTCCAACAATCCAAGCGCATCCCATTCCGCATTTGGCATATTCAGTTCGATATGCGGCAAAATCACCTGCCCCGCAGGCAAGAAAGCCACCTGCTGCAACAAGCGCGCAATCGCAGGGGCAGCCGTCGATATTCCAACCGCCCAAACTGCTCGATTGTCGCTTTCCTGCGTCAGTCGATTGGCCAGTCGATCCAACAACTTGTTCCGCCGTGCAGCAGGATTCAACAGACCAAGCTTACCCAGCTCGGATTGGTAATTGGCCGCTAGCAACAACAAATCGGCATAGGCGCTTTGCCAATGTTCGGCGAGGTCGTGGTTTTGGTGATCCGTTTCAATCTTCGCTACGGGGACGCCTTCGATCTCAAGCTGGTCGAGCGTCGCCATTAACAGGTGGGCCAGGTTCAATGCCTCTGCGGCGCTGACCTGTGGCCTTCGATTGCGCACCAAACGGGTCAACAGCAGCTGGCGTTCGAAGTCACCGATAGCAGGTGGGATCAAGTCAACGTCGCCACCATCGAGCGGATCGAGAAGCGGCCCCAACGCCTCATCCAGCGCAAGGTCACCAATCGCTACCATACGCGGCAAGATCAGACCCTGTTCGGCGATGCGAACGAATGCGGCTGTCATAGCTGCAACCGCCCTGTTGTTAGGCAGCAGCAACAAGACATCGGCAAGAGCCATGCCGTTATCGCGAAAGCGACTGGTCAGCTCAAGCGCCACGGCTGATGAAATATCGGTTCCTATAGGAACCGTCAGAACATTCGGAGAGCGATGTTCAGCCATGCACCGCCAGCGCGGCTTCGGTCGGTGCAATAGCATGCGGCGACCCGATATCGAACCAGTCGCCTTCATGCACCAGCCCGAACAGCCGTCCTTCGGCTATCGCCCGATCCCACAAAATATTGGTTGAAAACGGCCCTGATGGAGCGGCCTGCAAGAGACGATGGCTGATCAACTGGTTGCCTGTATAGACATAGGGTGCGCTGTCGCGCTGGCCGCGCCGAACCAGTCTGTTGTCGGCATCGAGAGAGAAATCGCCTTTTCCCGGATGCTGAAAAGCACGCTCGCGCGGAACGATCAGCAACAGCCCGTCCATTCGGTCCCCGTCCCACGTCTGGGCCAAACACTTAAGACTGTCCTGCTCGGCCGCTTCGGTCCAGATGGCATCGCTATTGAGGCAATAAAATGGTTCTGCAGCAATCAGGCTTTCGGCTTTCACCAGACCGCCACCGGTTTCCATCAGCAAATCACGCTCGTCTGAAATAGTAAAGTTGAGATCAGCCGCATGCATGGAAAGGTGCGCCTCAACCTGTTCTGGTAGATAATGCACATTGACCACAACATTCGAAATGCCGGCATCTCGCGCCTTATCCAACACATGGTCGAGAAGCGTTTTTCCGGCAACTTCAACCAGCGGCTTTGGCTTGTTTTCGGTCAACGGCCGCATTCGCGTGCCCAGACCGGCCGCCATAATCATCGCGCTATCAACTTTCATGCGATGCTGTCCGGTGACGTGCGTCGAATTTCAACAGGGATTGTTGTGTCGAACCAATGTTTCAAATCGGCAAGACCCGGATGTTGCAGATCACGTTCCAAAAGGCCCCACATGCGCGGCAGGAAAGACAGATAGCGGGCCTTGCCATCGCGCTTCCACAACCTGGTGAAAATGCCAATAATCTTTGCGTTCCGCTGAGCACCTAGTAACGCGTAGTGCAGATCTAAATCATAATCCGGTTTTGCGATGTCTTTGTAGTAATGCAGCATCGCTATTTCGAGTGCGTGGGATACATCACGCCGGGCATCTTGCAACAGGGACACAAGGTCATAGGCGGGATGTCCGGCGAGCGCGTCCTGAAAATCAATCAGCCCTTGCGCCCCGCCGTACAGCAACATGATATTTTCGGCATGATAATCGCGTAATACGGTCACTTGCTGCCATTCCGGTCCGCTTATCGGAGCTAGCGCGGCTTTCCATAGCGCTTCAAATTCCTGACGATCAAAAGCGACACCCATCGCTGGAAGATACCATTCAACCAGAAGATCGACTTCGCGCAAATAGGCCGCGAAATCATAGGGTGCGAGCTTGGCGACCGGAGCCTTTTCAAGGTCGATTAATGTAGCAATCGCATGACGATAAATTTGCATTTCATCTTCGGGATGGTCATCGAGATATTCCCGCATTCGGGTGTTGCCAAAATCTTCGATCAGGACAAGACCACGATCTAAATCCACGCCGTAAACAACCGGCGCCCGAAATCCCTGTTCAACCAGATATTGGGCGACATGCAGGAACGGCTTGGGATCTTCGTGCGGCGGCGGCGCATCCATAAGCATGGCAGTGGAACCGTCGGATTTGCGAACGCGGAAATAGCGACGGAAAGAAGCATCACCGGCAAGCGGTTCGATCGCGGCGCCGCCCCATCCGCAGCCGGCCAAAAAGTTATCTGTCCCTGCGGGTATTTGCGCAGCCGTCAATTTCACATCCCTTTTTCGTTGATTGTCACTTCACGACTGCCATCCGCCACTGGCGCAATAGCAACTGAAATGTCCGCGCGCAGAAGCGCATGCCCCCCCATTTCCGGCCATTCAACAAGCTTCAGACTGTCCTGATCGTCGAAAAGTCCAAGCTCGTGTAACTCTTCAGGGTCTTCTAGCCGATAGAGGTCTGCATGGACAACGGGCATCCGCATGGCCGGATCGCTATATTCGTGGATAATGGCATAGGTGGGGCTAGAGACATCTCCATCGAAACCCAAAGCCCGCAAAATCGACCGGCTTAGCACTGTCTTGCCAGCACCAAGCGGGCCCGAAAGCGCAACCAATTGCCCCGGACGAACGCGTTTTGCCAGATCATAGCCCAACCGCTCCATATCAGCTTCGGATCGGACGATCATGTAGCTTTCGCATTTCGCGGCAGTTGAATCGCGACGGTGGTTCCCTGCCCCGGCTGCGATTCCAGTTCGAGCCTGCCCTCGTGCAATTCAACCAGTTTGCGCGCCAACGGTAGACCAAGCCCCATCGCATTGCTGCCTTCGCGTGTCGACCGCTCGGCTGCCGATTGCGAACGGGTGAAGGTATCGAAGGCCAAAGCCTGCTGTTGCGCCGTCATACCAGGCCCGTTGTCGGAAACGATGATTGTAGCGCTGTTCCTGTCACCTGCAGCATGGACAAGCAGGCGAACATTTTTTCCGCCATGTTCCAGCGCATTGTCGATGATAGCACTCAAGGCTTGCTGCAAGCGCTGGCTATCTCCCATCACAACCCCCGCATTCGGTTTGATGTCCAGGGCGAGTGTCGATCCGTTTTGCGTCTGACGCTCGGCAAAGGAGTCCGCAACTGTCTTGACAAGTTCTGCGACATCGACCGGCTTGCGAACCACCGGCAATGCTCCAGCTTCGCCTTGGGTAAAGTCGAGCACGGAGTTAATCTGCTGTGACAAACGATCAGCCGACTTAACAATGGCCTCGACATATTCTTGCGCTTGCGGGTTCAATTCGCCAGCGATGCCTTGGCGTAGCAGTTCCGCAAACCCGCTGATCGACGTTAGCGGCGTGCGGAATTCATAGCTCATATTCGCGAGGAAGCGTCCTTTGATAGCGTCCGCCTCTGATAGAGCTGCATTGCGGTCACGCAGTGCCTGTTCGATCTGCACGCCATCCGAGATATCAAGCATTGCAAGCAGCGCGTTGCCATCGGGCAGCGGCACCGTCGACATCTGAAACACCCGACCGTCCTTAAACGCAATCTTGCTTCGTCGTGGTTGGCGTGTGGTGATAGTCATTTGCAGCAATTCACGCAGAATTGACACGTGCGACGCTTTCTCCAAACTAATACCCAACATTGGGAGCATTTCGTCGAAGCGCGGATGTGTCGCGAGATAGGTTTCTTCTTCCAGCGTCCAGATTTGCGCAAAACGCTTGTTCCAGATGCTTAAACGGCCGTCCGACGAAAATACCGACACTGCCTCAAACAGATTGTCGAACGTCGCAGTCCGCACCCGCAAAAGAGTATCGCGAGCGCTGGCAAGCTGGGCCTGCTCGGTACGGTCTTCGAAAATCAAAAGCAGGCCGCCGTCTGGTGTCGGCTGTGCAACCAGCCGCAGATGGGTACCGTCAGGCAAAAGCCAATTTTCCTCAACCGGCACCGCCATGCGGAACCAGGTTTCACGCTCAATCCGCCATTCGGGAAAATCGCGTACTTCTGGCATGCGGCTGTTTTCGCGCATACGCTCAAGAACGCGGGCAAATTCAGGCTTTTCTGCCAGCCAGTCGTCCGGAAAGTTAAAGATGCGCTGGAATGGGAGATTGGCAAAGGATAGAGAGCGATCCCTTTCAAACTGGGCGACGCCCGCCGACATCTTGTCCAGAAGGTTGCGCTGCGCTTCACTTTGCCGCCGGATGTCGGCACGCGCATCGGATAGGTCCTGCATATCAACAGCAAGACCCCCAACGCCAATGTCGCCCATAGGAATGTCATACACGCGAAGCTGCCGCCGCTTTCCGTCAATTGTAGCCGAAACCAGACGTTCACACGGAACCTTGGCTTCTTGCGCCTCGGCGGCAAAGGCAAATGGTGATTTGCCGTTCACGGTTTCGATGAGTTCGATTTCGTCGGTTACTACCTGCTCTCCGTCTTGGGCTTCAACCGCATCGACATAGGCTTTGTTCACAAAGTTCAGGCGATAGTCGGGCCCGCGATGCCACATTGGCAAAGGTGCTGCTTCGATCAACCCCGCCAGCGCCTGAAAAGCATTGCGTGCTGACTGGGATTCATCTTCCAGCCGCTCAAGCTCTCGCACCGTATCGGTGAGATCGAAGAACCAAAGCATTGCGGCGCCATTGGGATAGATTTGTGCGTCCGCAAGACTGATCTTGGCCATAAACCGTCTCGGAGAGCCGTCCAAAGCCAATTTGCAGGTGGCCGATTTACCGGTCCTTTGAGTTTCACGGACAAAGGCGGACAGATTTTGCCAGTCGGCTTGGGCTGCGCCAATGGCCAACTCTGCCAGTAGCTCGTTCATCGTCGGGGGCAGCTTGGTCAAGCCAAACATCAAACAAAAGCGCTCGGAAGCTTCCAGCTTGCCATCGCCCCGAACGATGACCGGTACAGCCGGAGCGGTTTCCATCAACCGCGACAATTTGGCAGTTTGGCGTAGGGATGCCCGCGCACGGCGGCGCATTACAAGGCCCGTCCAGATGGCATAGCCAGCCCCAACCAGCCAGACACCGAAAAGCAAGCCAATCAACGCAAAAGTAAGGCTTCCGCCTTGCATCCAATTATTCCCGGCAACCAAATGTTACGAATTTTGCGGTGCAACGAAAGCGCCCCGGACGCAACAAAAAAGGCCCACCAAATGGCAGGCCTGATTTGCTGTCAGCTCGTTTCCGAGCAATCAGTAGCGGTAGTGATCGGGCTTGAATGGCCCTTCGCTCGACACGCCGATATAGCTCGCCTGCTTGGGCGACAGCTTGGTCAACTTCACACCCAGTTTTTCGAGGTGCAAGGCAGCAACCTTTTCATCCAGATGCTTCGGCAGCACATAGACTTCGTTCTTATATTCCGATGTCTTGGTGAACAGCTCGATTTGTGCCAGCGTCTGGTTGGTAAAGCTCGACGACATCACAAAGCTGGGATGGCCGGTTGCGCAACCCAGATTGACCAGACGACCCTTGGCGAGAATGATAATCTGCTTGCCATCGGGGAACTCGACCAGATCGGTGCCCGGCTTCACTTCGGTCCACTTGTAATTGTCGAGTGCTGAAATCTGGATTTCGCTGTCGAAGTGACCGATATTGCAGACGATGCTCATCGGCTTCATCGCTTTCATATGTTCGGCCGTGATGACGTCTTCGTTGCCGGTTGCTGTCACGAAGATATCGCAACGCTGCACGGCTTCTTCCATGGTCACGACTTCATAGCCTTCCATTGCCGCCTGCAAGGCGCAGATCGGATCGATTTCGGTGACCATAACGCGCGCGCCGCCTTGACGCAGCGAGGCGGCAGAGCCCTTGCCGACATCACCAAAGCCAGCAACGCACGCAACCTTGCCGGCGAGCATCACGTCGGTCGCGCGACGGATCGCGTCGACCAGCGATTCCTTGCAGCCATAGAGGTTGTCAAACTTCGACTTGGTAACGCTGTCGTTCACATTGATTGCCGGGAAAGGCAGCTTGCCGTCCTTTGCGATCTGGTACAAGCGGTGGACACCAGTTGTGGTTTCTTCCGAAACGCCCTTGATGTGCGCGACCGACATCGTCAGGTAACCCGGCTTCGCTTTGACGAACGCTTTCAGCGCGCGCTGGAATTCAATTTCTTCAGCATTGGTCGGCTCGGGCAGTTCGTCCCCGGCTTCAATGCGGGCGCCCCAAAGTGCGAACATGGTGGCATCGCCGCCATCGTCTAGGATCATATTAGCGGTACGGCCTGTGCCATCGTCCCAATCAAAGATTTTGCCAACATAGTCCCAATAATCGGCCAGGGTTTCGCCTTTGACCGCAAATACCGGAATACCAGCTGCCGCAATCGCGGCGGCGGCGTGGTCCTGCGTCGAGAAGATATTGCAGGTCGCCCAGCGCACTTCGGCACCCAGAGCGACGAGCGTTTCGATCAGCACTGCGGTCTGGATCGTCATGTGGAGCGATCCGGTGATGCGCGCACCCTTCAAAGGCTGCGAAGCACCATATTCGGAACGAAGGGCCATCAGGCCCGGCATTTCGGTTTCAGCGATGGCTATTTCAGCGCGACCGAATTCGGCAAGCGAAAGGTCGGCGACAACATAATCTGCGGACACAGGATAAACTCCGGCTTGGGGATTTTGGATGGCAGTCCCCTAGCCGAGAATTTGAAACAAGGCAATCGCAATATAAAGATTGCTTTATATGGCTCCCTTCATTGGCGCGCAGCGATGTTCACTGAACAGGCTTGCGCCGCTTGTCGTGGAACGCCGACTTGCTCATCGGCGAGAACTGCCAAGGACTCGACATCATGCCGCCCTTTCGAAAGGTGATGCGACAGTTTTTCAAGCTTGCTGCAATCGGGGTTGCCATGCCCACCACCATAATAGTTCGACAGACCGATCATGAATTTGTCGAGTTCGGCAAAAGCCGCTTTATGCCCAGCTGTTTTGGTATAGTGCCCCTGTATAATGTGGTGCTGGCTGGCCAACACATCATTATTATTCCGGATGAAGCGATTGTAATTTTCGAGAAAATTATGCTGTCCAAAGCGACAGCGCAACGCGGATACCATCAGCATCTGGTTCATATTGGCAATCCGCGCCGCATCTTGCTCAACATTGGTCCAGCATGCCTGTGCCGGAGTTGCGACCAACGAAAAGGCTATCGCCAGAGCAGCGAATCCCCCTGTATTTTTCTTCATTTCAACACCCCTCCAAAACTTGGAGAAGCGAGCTTCGGCCTGCCCTGTTTACCGAATTTTCAACATCAAAGGTGAAGCGGAATTAACCAATTCAGCTGTTGCATTTGCGCATCGCTTTTAATGGCACCCCTTCACTTGGAACCTTTGGTCCAAATCCCTATTTGTAGAAGTGCAACGCAACTGTAATGCAGTTGGCGCAATTCGAAATTGGCCAAGGAAGGAACAGCCATGACAATCAAAGTAGGTGACAAACTCCCCGACGTGAAGCTGGTAAAAGCAACGGCAGAGGGCCCTCAGCCCGTGCAGAGCTCTGAATATTTTGCAGGCCGCAAGGTTGCGCTGTTTTCGGTACCAGGCGCATTTACGCCGACCTGCTCGGCCCGCCACCTACCCGGCTTTGTCGAGAAAGCAGACGAGCTGAAGGCAAAGGGCATCGACGAAATCGCCTGTACGGCGGTTAACGACGCTTTCGTTCTCGGCGCATGGAACAAATCGGGCGGCTCGGATGCCATCACGATGCTGGCTGACGGCAATGCCGATTTCGCCGAAGCTGTCGGCCTGACCATGGACGGTTCGGGCTTTGGCATGGGCAAGCGCGGCCAGCGTTTCTCGATGGTCATCAACGACGGCGTTGTTGAACAGATCAACGTCGAAGCGCCGGGTGATTTCAAGGTCAGCTCCGCTGATCACATGCTCGGCCAACTTTGAAACGACGCTGAAACAACAATATGAAACAGGGTGGTTTGTGCCATCCTGCCAGCACAAGGGCGGGGCTTCTCCCGCCCTTTTTGCTTGCCAAATCGAATGAAATGGAGAATCCGCCTTCATGGCCAATAAACAGACACAAGACATAATCCGCCAAATCACCGAACATTACGACGCTTCCGTCGAACGGCTCCGTCATGCACTGACTTCCTATCTCAAAGACCGCACACTGCCCGACATGGCAGACCGCGCGATTGGCGCATTTGCCTATCCCGAACTGGTAATCCGTTATCACGGGACGGAACGCGATCACGCGGCAAACCTTGCCTTCGGTCGATTGGAAAAACCCGGTACCTACAGCATCACATTGACCCGTCCAGAAATCTTCGGCGATTATCTGCGCAGCCAGATCGATCTGCTCGTTGATCAATATGAACTGGAAATGCAGGTTCGCCCAAGCAAGCAGGAAATTCCCTTCCCCTATGTTCTCGACGGGCTTGAGTTGGGCGATGTTTCGCCGACCGAGCTGTCGAAATGGTTTCCGGCTACCGATCTCGCAGACATAGGCGATGAAGCAGCCGACGGCTTGCTGATCGCTGGTGAAAATGGTTCGCCATTGTCATTGTTTGACGGCTTGCGCACCGATTTCTCGCTTGCCCGGCTAAAGCATTATACTGGCACACCTGCCGAGCACTTCCAGCGCTACATCCTATTCACCAACTATAACCGTTATGTCGACGAATTCGTCGCCTGGGCCTGCCAACAGGTTGGCAAGGGTCGCTACACGGCCCTGTCCGGCGCGGGCGGCCTTTACGTCGATAAAGCTACCGAGGATCATGCCCAGCTCGTAGCCGACAGTACGTGGCGCAAGCACCAGATGCCCGCCTATCACCTGATGGCAGAAGGCGAGAGCGGCATCACCCTCGTCAACATCGGCGTTGGCCCGTCCAATGCGAAGAATATCTGCGATCACCTCGCGGTGCTCCGCCCTGAAGTCTGGTTGATGATCGGCCATTGCGGTGGCTTGCGCGATACCCAGCGGATCGGTGACTATGTGCTCGCCCACGCTTATTTGCGTGACGACAATATCCTCGACCGCGTGCTGCCGCCCGAAATTCCCATTCCGCCGATTGCCGAAGTGCAGCAGGCGCTTGAGGCTGCAGCTGTGCAAGTATCGGGCACCAGTGGCGCGAACCTCAAACGACGGATGCGTACGGGTACTGTTGTGACCACCGACGATCGCAACTGGGAATTGCGTTACACCGACAGCGCGCTACGTTTTTCGCAATCGCGTGCCGTTGCCATCGATATGGAATCCGCCACCATTGCCGCGCAAGGCTATCGTTTCCGTGTGCCCTACGGCACTCTGCTCTGCGTTTCGGACAAGCCGCTTCACGGCGAAATCAAGCTGCCGGGTCAGGCCAACCGCTTTTACGAAGAAGCTATCGCAGCCCACCTCCAAATCGGTATCCAGACATGTGAGCTACTGCGCGAAGCAGGAAACAGCCTTCATAGTCGCAAGCTGCGCGCTTTCAACGAACCCCCATTCCGCTGAGGATTATCATGGAAATATGCCCCCCATTGTCGCGCTCGATTGCGGGACGCACGGCCATCATTACCGGAGCAGCCAGCGGCATGGGGCGGGCGACCGCCATCCTGTTCGCCAGCGAAGGCGCCAAGGTAGCCGTCACCGACCTGAATCAGGCGTCCTGTGATGCAGTCGTGGCAGAAATAAGAGCCAGCGGCGGCACGGCCAACGCCTATGCGCTCGATGTTTCAAATCATGACGCGATCAAATCCGTGGTGGCCAATATCGCCAGCGATTTTGGCGGAATAGACATCCTCGTCAACAATGCCGGTATCTCGGCATTCTGTCCGCTCGACACGGGCGACGAATATGACGCGATCTGGGATCGGGCGCTCGCGATTCTGTTGACTGCACATCAGCGGACGGTGCGTGCCGCCCTACCCTGGTTGCGCAAAAGCGATGCCGCCCGTATCGTCAACATTGCCTCAACCGAGGGGCTTGGCGCGACGCCCGGTGACACGCCTTATGTCGCCGCCAAAACCGGCGTTACCGGCCTGACGCGCGGCATGGCGGTAGATCTTGGTAAGGAAGGCATCACCGTCAACTGCATCTGCCCCGGCCCAATCCGCACTGGAATGACCAACAATGTGCCGGAAGATGACAAGACACTTTATGCCAAGCGCCGCACCGCTTTGCGGCGCTACGCCTGGCCCGAGGAGGTTGCGCACATGACGCTAAGTCTGGTGCTTCCCGCCGCCAGCTTCATCACCGGTGCGGTTATTCCGGTCGACGGCGGGTTGATGGCCAGGAACGCCTAAAGGGTTACCAGCCCTTCTTCTGCCCTTTGTTCTGCTTTTTCAGCCAGTCCATCAGTGGCTTGAAATATTCGAGCATCGCCTTGCCCGACATTTCGCGGCTGCCGGTGAAGGCCTCCAGAGCATCAGGCCATGGCTTTGACGCGCCCATTTCAAGCATGGCGTTGAGTTTCTGTCCGACTTCCTTATTGCCGTAAAAGGAACAACGATGCAGTGGCCCCTTCCAGCCAGCGGCATCGCACGCAGCCTTGTAGAATTGGAACTGCAATATGCGCGCCAGGAAATAGCGGGTGTAAGGCGTATTGCCCGGAATGTGATATTTCGCACCCGGGTCAAAGCGGTCCGCCGCACGTTCGGTTGGCGGGACGATGCCCTGATATTGCCGGCGCAAATCCGTCCAGCCCTTGTTGTAGTCAGCTGGCGCGATTGAACCGTTGAATACGCCCCAGCGCCATTTATCAACCAGCAGACCAAAGGGCAGGAAGGCAACCTTGTCCATCGCCTGACGCAGCAACAGACCGGTATCCTTGTCTGCGCTTGGCACCTTCGCTTTATCGAGCAAGCCGATCTGTACCAGATATTCCGGCGTAATCGACAGCGCGACGGCATCGCCAATCGCTTCATGGAAGCCATCATTCGCGCCGTTCAGGTGCAGATAGCTTTGCTTGTTATAGGCGCGCTGGTAGTAGTTGTGGCCAAGCTCGTGATGGATCGTGACGAAGTCATCGGTGTTCACCTTGATGCACATCTTGATGCGCAAATCGTCAACATTGTCTATGTCCCAAGCCGACGCATGACATACAACTTCGCGGTCGCGCGGCTTCAGGAACTGCGAGCGTTCGTAGAAACTTTTCGGCAGCGGTTCGAAGCCGATCGACGAGAAAAAGCCCTCACCAATTTTGACCATACCGATTTCGTCGATGCCCTTGGCCTTCAGCAGATCGCCAATGTCATAACCGATGTCGCCGGCACCTGCTGGCGCGACAATGTCATAAATGCCACCCCATTCCTGCGCCCACATATTGCCGAGCAGGTCGGCGCGGATCGGACCAGTTTTGGGCTGCACGGCATCGCCATATTTCGCGTTCAGCTTGTTGCGCGTATAGGTGTGCAATTCGTCATAGAGCGGCTTGACCTCCATCCACAATTTGTCGGTCAGCTTGGCGAAATCGTCGGCAGGCATGTCATAGCCCGAGCGCCACATCGCACCGACATCCTTGAAGCCTAGTTCCTTGGCACCGTCATTGGCGATCTCGACCATGCGGGCATAATCTTTGCCCATCGGCGCGCCGACATTGTCGTGCCAACTGGTCCACATTTCCTTCAGCTCTTCGGGGTTCCGGTTGGTACCCATTTCGGCTTCGATGTCCGAGCCGTTGATTTCCTTACCCTTGAGCGTGCCCTTGCCCTTGCCATAGGTCGAGTTCAGCTTGGTCGCGATGGTGCTGAGTTCAGCAGCCGCGCCATCTTTGCTTGGCGCAGGAAGGACAAGCCCGCCGCGGAGAATGTCGAGCTTACGGCTGGTTTCCGTCGAGAGCCCGGCAACCTTCTGATACTTGGCCGCTTCAAGCGCATATTTCACTGATTTTTCGGTGCCGATCTCACCATATTTCGCGGCAAGCGCGTCGGTATCATCGGTGATGTAGGTAGAGTTGATCCATGCCACACGTCCGCCTTCGACAGAAAAATCGAATAGATCCTTTTCAACCTTCGCAAGGAACGCCTCAGCATCGGCAACGGTCGGCGCGGTTTCTTGCGCCATAACGGGTGTGGAAATAAGGGCCGCCGCCAGCGCGACAGCAGAAACGAAATTTTTCACCGGATTACTCCCCAGAAATGAATGTTCTGGAGCCAGCACTGCGCCTCGATAATGCGAAGGTCAAGCGCTGCGGCGTGCCATTCGTCGAAGCAGGAGCGCTGCTAGCAGACCGAAAAAGCTAGTCAGAAATGCTGTTGATTTAATCGGCTGTGCCGTGGCGGCGATTCCTGCGAGAAGGTCGCTGCCCTTGAAAGTCATGGCTTGTACGAATTGTGACAGCGTTTCTACATAGTCCGCCACACATAGGATCAACGCTGCGGCTACGATAACCCAACCCAAACGGCGCAAAGACAGCTTTTCAGACTGCGCAAACAAGCGCCCGCCACAGTAGGCCCCGAACGAATAAACCCCGATATAGACAAGGTCGAGTGCAATGCCGAAGCGCGCCAGGTTCATCACACCCGCCGCTTGCCAGGCCGCCTGTATAGCATCGATGCGCAAAGCAGTACCTGCAGACTGGTGATCTCTAATTCCCCAAGGCGAAACTTCATTGGAAAACCAAGGATTCATAGCAATCATGATGGCGAGGATCAGTAAGCCGCCGAGCCAATAGCGCCAGAAACGCTTTTCGAGCAGTGTTTCGGTCATATGCCCCCTTCCAAAAGAAAATCCCGGATGGCCAAACCAAGTTCGGCTTTGATCACGGCACTCATATGATTGCCCGGAACCGTGATCAATTGTCCTCGGGGCACTAGCTCTGCAAGCGCGGCAGCAGAGCCATTGTCTGTATCTGCATCTCCGCAAATCACGCCGATGGGAAAATCGAAGGAACGCAAAACGTCCTCTGGCGTGTCGACGAAAGTATCTAATATCCGCAACAAGGCGACCGGATCGCCGCTGGTGGTTTTCAGAAATGCCTCGGCCATGAACGCAGCCGAGCCACGCTCATGCTTGCCCAAATTTTCGAGGACATTGCGGAAGTGCCCGGCGCGCTTCCCCGTATCAGAAAGTCCTTCCAGCCCCATGCCCGAAATCACCACGCGGCGTGGCGTGCAGCCTTTGGCCAACATCCTGGCGACGGTTCTTCCGCCCAGCGAATAACCACCGAGGTCAAAATCGCCGAGGCCAAGATGATCTATCAGCGCAAACTGGTCGTTGGCCAATATGTCCTTGGGATAATGAATGGGATCATGCGGCTTATCACTAAGACCGTGCGCGCGCAGATCGGGCATGATGACGCGAAAGCCCGCTTCGGCGAGCACGGCGGCATGGCCATATTTGATCCAATTGGTATCGGCTTCGCTGAAATAGCCGTGCAACAGAATGAGCGGCCTACCCTTGCCCAGTTCCCGTACATGGAGAGCGATGCCGTCGGTCGTTTTGAATGTCCAATTTTGCATAGGCCAAGGTTAGGCAGACCTGCGCATCAAGGCAAGCAGTTGGAGCATTGCCTATAATAAGCATTGCTATTATATTGGTAGCTATGAGTGAAGATCTTGGTTTCCTTATTGGCGATACAGCGCGGCTTATGCGTCGCGCCTTTGACGAGCGTGTCCGGACCAAAGGCATTACCCGCCCACAATGGCGGGTGTTGGGGCTTCTAAACCGCTTCGGAGGCAGCACACAGGTCGTGCTCGCCGAAATGATGGATGTCGAACCGATTACATTGGGCCGCATGATTGACAGGATGCAGGATGCAGGTCTGGTCGAGCGCCGCGCTGACCCAAGCGATCGCCGTGCATGGCGCGTCTATCTGACAGCGTCAGGCGAATCGCGCCTCGAAGACCTGAAGCCGCTCGCCACTGAATTGTTTGCCGATGCCGTTTCGGGTTTGAACGATGCCCAGCAAGCTAATCTTGAAGCAATGCTCGACACCATCCGCCTGAACCTTACCCGCAAAGCACCGGAGGCCGCCAATGGCTGAAGCCGATGCCCAAATGAAGCCCAGCACGCAAATGGAGTCACAACCGCTAAAGCATCCGCGTAAATGGTTGCGCTTGCTGGCAATGGTATCAGTTCCATTGCTCCTGCTGGTCGGTGGCATCGCCTATTATCTTGCCAATGACCATTATGTCTCAACCGACAATGCCTATGTGCAGCAGGACAAGGTTTCGGTCGCCGCCGAAGTCGGGGGCCGGATTGTCGAAGTCGGCGTAAAGGAAAACCAGCATGTCAACGCAGGCGACCTGCTGTTTCGCATAGACCCCGAACCATTCAAGATTGCGATTGCCCAAGCAGAGGCATCGATTGCCGCCGCACAGGTGAAAGTAGTGACGCTCGAAACGGACCTCGGCAATAGCGGCGTCGACATTCAGGCTGCGCGCGATGATGTCGCCTTTTTTACTGAAGAGTATAAGCGTCAGTCGTCGCTGATGCAGAGCGGCTTCACCACCAAGGCCCGTCTGCAGGCAGCTGAACATGCGCTGTCGACGGCCCGCAGCAAGTTGGCCGGTGCCGAAGCAGACGCAAAAATGGCGCGCGCTGCCCTTGCGTCGGGTGCTGCGGCTCCCGGTGTAAACCCGGGCGTGCTTGCCGGACAGGTCCAGCGCGACAAGGCGCTGCTTGACCTATCCAAAACCGAAATTCGCGCACCTGCCAGCGGCATTGTTAGCCAGGCAGACCGGCTGCAATATGGTCAGATGATGGTGCAAGGCCTGCCTGCATTGACGATCGTCACAGATGGCAATGGCTGGGT
Organism: Sphingomonadales bacterium; assembly: GCA_016707885.1. Lineage (GTDB taxonomy): Bacteria > Pseudomonadota > Alphaproteobacteria > Sphingomonadales > Sphingomonadaceae > Sphingorhabdus_B. The sequence continues at coordinate 327,040 of JADJGU010000002.1, read as the reverse complement.
AGAAGCCAACTTCAAGGAAACAGACCTCGCCAAAATGCGCGTGGGCCAACCCGCCGAAGTCAGCTTTGACGCCTATCCCGGCCTCAAGATCAAAGGCCGTGTCGCTAGCATCGGCGCAGGCACTGGCTCTGAATTCTCGGTTCTTCCGGCACAAAATGCCAGTGGCAACTGGGTAAAGGTCACACAGCGCGTTCCGGTACGGATCGAAATCCTCGAAAAGCCAAAGCGGCAGATGATCGCCGGACTATCGGCCTATGTCCGCATCGACACCAGCAAGTAACTACTCGCCCGGCAAAGCGGCTCTACCCGTCGAGCACAAGTGGCTGCTCACGGTGGCCGTGATGGGTGCGTCGATCATCCAGATACTCGATTCCACAATTGCCAATGTCGCGATCCCGCATATGCAGACCAGTCTGGGCGCGACGATCGACAGCGTCACCTGGGTGCTCACAAGCTATATCCTCGCCAGCGCGGTCGCGATGCCCGCTGCCGGTTGGCTGTCAGATCGTGTCGGATCGCGCAGGCTGTTCCTGCTTGCTGTTGCTGGCTTTATTGTGACATCGATGCTGTGCGGAATTGCCACAAGCCTGACGCAAATGGTTCTGTTCCGCATATTACAGGGTATATGCGCAGCCTTTATCGGTCCTCTTTCTCAAACCATCCTGCTCGACATCAACCCACCCGAAAAAGCGCCCCGCGCGATGCAGGTTTGGGGTATGGGCATCATGATTGCGCCCATATTCGGACCGATGATCGGAGGCTGGCTAACCGAAAGCTATAACTGGCGCTGGGTATTCTACATCAACCTGCCCATCGGAATCCCGACACTGGCGCTGCTCTGGTGGCTATTGCCATCCCGCCCGGTTACCGAACGAAAGCTCGACGTCTTCGGCTTCGCGATGCTCGCGCTTGGCCTCGCTTCGTTGCAATTGATGCTTGATCGTGGCCAGCATGAAGACTGGTTCGAAAGCTGGGAAATCATCATTGAACTAGGTGTTGCGATAGCTGCATTCTGGATGTTTGCTATCCACAGCATGACGACCAAAAAGCCGTTGTTCGATCCCAACATGATCACCAACGGTAATTTTCTGACGGCATTGATGTTCGGATCGCTGATTGGCCTGATGATGTACGGCATATTTGCGCTGCTGCCGCCGATGCTGCAGAACATCTATGGCTACACCGTATTCGACACCGGCGCGCTGCTTGCCCCGCGCGGAATTGGAATATTGATCGGGATGGTGGTGGCTGGCCGGTTGGTCACCTTCCTCGACATTCGCTGGATCATTTTCTCGGGTTTTTCGCTCGTCGCGCTGTCAATGTGGCTGATGACCGGTTGGGCCATCGAAATGGGGGCTTGGCACTTCATCACCGTTGGCTTGCTGCAAGGCTTTGGCATGGGTGTTACCTTCATGCCTACCAATGTGATCGCATTTTCGACGCTACCCCTGTCAGTGCGCACCGATGCCTCAAGCCTGCTTTATCTGGCACGCAGTCTGGGCGGCAGTTTGGGGATTTCCATCAGCGTGACGATGCTGACGCGCAACATGCAGATCAACCATGAAGAATTGGGCAGCAGGATAACTTCATCAAGCTTTGACGTGATTGATCCGTCAACTGCCGACCGCTTCGGCGTGCTCGGCGATGCCGTGATGCGCGTGCTGGACCTGGAGGTAAACCGGCAAGCGGCAATGATTGCCTATCTGAGCGACTTCCAGCTGATGTTCTATATGGTGCTCGCGTTCTTGCCGCTGGTGTTGTTGATCAAACCCGTGAAACCTGAGGTCGGCCCACCGCAACACTTGCCCGATTAGGCCTAGCGTCTCTGCAGCCCTTTTTGCTGCATCCGCCAGAGCGCCATTTCGATACGGTCTTGCCCGAAAAAGGGCTCGCCTTCAAACACCAGCGTCGGCACACCCCAATGACCGCCAGCCTCCAGCGCTGCCTGGTTGGCGTGGATTTCTGCGTCGAGTGCTTCTGCATCGGCGACAGCCTCTGCATCGAGTTCGGCCAGATCGAGTCCCGCGCGTTGCGCCGCCTCGACCATATGCTCGCCCTCATGCCAGTTTTCCGCACCGCCCCAGATTAGCCGCCCTGCCTCATGTGCAAAGGCAGTACCCTTCCCACGACGGCTTGCAGCTTGCCCCAATCGTGTCAGACGAAAGATAAAGGGCTGCTCGTCCGCAATCTTGCGCGTCATCACATTCTGCACAATCGGATCGGGCCGTGGCGGGCCAAAGGGGATTCCGTGAAACTGGGCCACACGAAACATATCGGTAAAAGTATAGCGCAGCCAGTTGGGCGGATTGCGCTCAAAAAAATCAGGCTCTCGAATGGCGAGCGGATAGACCGGTCGCAGCGCGATATCGACATCCCACTCCTCCGCCATTGCCCGGTATCGGCCAATGGCGAGGTAGGAATAGGGCGAGCGGAACGAGAAGAAGAGGTCGGCTGTCAGTGTCATGAGCTGACTATAGCAGCACGTTACCTGCTGCCAACCCAAGCTGTCACTTGCCTATCTGTATTATTAAGGTAACACAGATGCTGAGGGAGAGGCGCGATGACCAACAGCAACTTCATATTTGCAGCCGCCATGTTGGCAGTTTTGAACCCAAACACAGCAGCGCAAGCAACGGAGCCTGTACAACAGAGCGACCCGGATAAGTTCGACGCCGAAACGGTTGTTTTGCTCAACGAAAACAGCCTCACCATCAATGTGGGTGTAGATGGCACCTATTCAGGACCCGGCTGGGATCGCCTGATTGGCGAGGGAGAGAATGCAGGCATCGTGATTTTGGGCGAACAGCACGCAACCGCAGACATTCCGGCTCTCGCCAACCAACTACATGCAACTCTCAAATCTGATGCGCTGGCGATCGAAGTAGGCCCTTGGTCCACCCGATATGCAGCCGAGTTGATAAAACAAGGTGCCGGCAAGCTCGAGGCATGGCAAGCGCGCAGTGGCCATGGTTTCGCTTTCCCATTTCTGTTCTTCGCGGAAGAATCGAAAGCGGCGGAGGCAATGGCATTGCGTTCGCCGGAGAAAATCGAACCATTGTGGGGGCTGGATCAGGAGTTTGTGGGATCAGGTGCTTCGCTTCTTCCGATATTGCAACGCGAGGCGAATACTGACGCGCAAAAAGCGGCTGTCGAAAACTTTGGCGCTGCTCAAAGTAAAGATCCGATGATGGTCGGATCCATCGACGATCCTGCCATTGACGCATTGGCGGATGCCTTTACCGGCAATACGATTGTGAGCGAGATTGTGGCGGCGCTGCGCATAACCAACGCCATTTATGCGCCCTATACGCGCGGCATCGGCAGTTTCTACGAAGCAAACCTCAAACGCGAAAACTATATGAAAACCAATTTTGTCACCGCTTATAATAAGGCAAAATCAAACCTGGGTCGGAATCCCCGGGTTTTGGTAAAATTGGGCGGGAACCATGCGATGCGCGGGATCAACGACACAAATTTACCGGCATTTGGCAATTTCGCTGCTGAATGGGGGCATGGTCAGGAAATTGGCGTGGTCAATATCATGGTCGACTGTTTTGGCGGTCAAGCTCGCTCGCCCCAGAGCAACAAAGCAGAGCCTTGTGAAGCAATGGCGGCCAATGCACCGGCTTTGAAAGCGATTGAGAAAAAGGGGCCGGTCACGCTTGTTGATTTCCGGCCAATGCGAGCAACACTCGGCAAACTCAAAAACATCGACGCAAGATCGCGCGAGTTGATCCTCGCCTTTGACTTCTATCTCGTGTTTGCTGCCGTTCGACCGGCGACTATGATACAGTCCAAATGAACGATTGGCGGCTATTTGCCGCCAATCGCCCGGATTAGATTCAGCCCTTTTTCAAGTGCCTACGGCCGAGCAATTCAGCAATTTGCACGGCATTGAGCGCCGCACCTTTGCGCAAATTATCGGAAACGCACCATAGATTGAGGCCGTTGTCGACCGTCGAATCGTCACGCACGCGGCTGATGAAGGTTGCATAGTCGCCGACGCATTCAACCGGCGTCACATAGCCGCCATCCTCGCGCTTATCGACCAGCATCACGCCGGGGGCTTCGCGCAGGATGTTTTGGGCCTCTTGCGCGGACAGCTCATTTTCGAATTCGATATTGATCGATTCCGAATGGCCGACGAAAACGGGAACGCGCACGCAGGTTGCGGTCACCTTGATCTTGGGGTCGAGGATCTTTTTGGTTTCAACCACCATCTTCCACTCTTCCTTCGTCGATCCGTCCTCAAGGAACTTGTCGATATGGGGGATGACGTTGAAGGCGATCTGCTTGGTGAATTTGCGCGGCTCGGACTGGTCACCCACGAAGATGTTGCGCGATTGCTCGAACAGTTCATCCATACCTTCCTTGCCCGCGCCCGAAACCGACTGATAGGTCGAAACCACTACGCGCAGGATTTTCGCAGCATCGTGCAAAGGTTTCAGCGCGACGACCATCTGTGCAGTCGAGCAGTTGGGATTGGCGATGATGTTGCGCGCTGTGTAGCCGTCAATAGCGTCAGGGTTCACCTCAGGCACGATCAACGGCACATCCGGGTCCATACGGTAAAGCGAGCTGTTGTCGATCACCACACAGCCTGCAGCGGCAAAGCGCGGTGCGTGGATTTTGGTCGCATCTGACCCGATGGCGAACAACGCCATGTCCCAACCAGTCGGGTCAAAATGCTCGATATTCTGGATTTTGAGCATTTTGCCGGTGTCGCCATATTCAATGGTGTCACCCGCAGATCGCGACGAGGCGAGTGCGACGATTTCGTCCGCCGGAAATTCGCGCTCGGCAAGGATGTTCAGCATTTCACGCCCGACATTGCCCGTGGCGCCAGCGACAACTACTCGATAACCCATTTTCAATTCCTCAAATTCGAACTTGCTATCGGGACCCCCGCCTTCGCGGGGGCAGGCAACAAAAAAGGCCGGGTCCCTTTAGCGGATCCCGGCCCTTTCGGTATCTTGGTTATATGCAACCAGACGGGATCAGCCTCAGCCTTCCTGTTTGGTAGTAATGCGGGGATCGCGGCGTTCGGCAATACGTGCCTTCTTACCGGTGCGACCACGCAGATAGTAAAGCTTCGCACGACGCACGGCACCGCGACGAACCACTTCGATGCTTTCGACATTGGGCGAATACAGCGGGAATACGCGCTCTACGCCTTCGCCGAACGAAATTTTGCGAACGGTGAAATTCGATCCCATGCCCTTGTTCGAACGTGCGATGCACACGCCTTCATAATTCTGCACACGGGTGCGATCGCCTTCGATCACCTTCACGCCGACTTTCAGCGTGTCACCGGCCCGGAATTCCGGGATATTCTTCTTGGTGGCAAGTTCGGCAATCGCCTCTTGCTCAAGTGTCTGGATCAGGTTCATGGCCTGTCTTCTTCCTTCTTCACGCCGCTCGCCAGAGGCAGGTCAGTCCCGAGCGTTCTTGTAACGCTCCCAAAGGTCTGGCCTGCGTAACCGTGTATCGTTCTCGGCCTGTTGTTTCCGCCAGGCGTCGATCTTCGCATGATCCCCCGATCGCAGCACTTCAGGGATCGTGCGCCCTTCCCAAATAGCAGGTCGGGTATAGTGTGGATATTCAAGGAGGCCCTGTTCAAAGGACTCATCATCACCACTATCGGGCGCGCCCATTACGCCGGGAAGCAGCCGAATGCAAGCGTCTAATAGCATTAAAGCGCCCATTTCTCCGCCGGAGAGGATGATGTCGCCCATGCTGACCTGTTCGATTTGCGGTCGTGCCTCGAACAGGCGCTCGTCAAAGCCTTCGAAACGACCGCAGAGAATTGTTACCCCCGGGCCGGTTGCAAGTTCACGAACCCGCTGCTGGGTCATCGGCTTGCCTCGAGGCGTCATTGCCAGAACTGGAATTTGCGGTTGTTTTTCAATTGCATGGTCAACGACTGCCGCCATGACGTCAGCCTTCAACACCATTCCTGCCCCTCCGCCTGCCGGGGTATCGTCAACGGTACGATGCTTGTCGGTCGCAAAGTCGCGGATCTGGATCGGCGAACAGGCCCATTTGCCCTCGGCCAAAGCGCGGCCAGCCAGAGAGACACCTAGCGGGCCGGGAAACATCTCTGGGTAGAGGGTCAGGATTTGGGCTTGGAAGGTCATTGGACGAACGCCGCTTCGACAACGATCCTGTCGCCCCACTCGGGCACAGCTTTCGCATTCATCGGCACCATGAAGCGTTTTTTGTCGGGCTTTTCGATTTCTAATATGTCGCCCGCGCCGAAATTATCGACGGCGACACAAAAGCCCAGATCAGTGCCTTCCGTGGAAACGCACGGCAAGCCTATCAGATCGGAATAGTAATACTCACCCTCTGCCAAAACAGGCAATTCGGCGCGTGATCCGGTGAGGAGCGTGCTGCGCAGCGCCTCTGCAGCGTTGCGGTCAGCAATCTCGGCAAAGCGCGCGATGGCGCCGCCTTTATGGGCACGCACCGATTTCAGCGTCAAAGCGCCGCCATTATAGCTTTTATGCCGTTTGAGGCTGTCCACGCTTTCCGCGAACAGCTTCAACCGGACTTCGCCCGTCACGCCATGCGCACCGGCAACGGCCGCAAGCGTGACGGTCTTTTCAGCCAAGGATCAACCCTCGGCCTTTTCTTCGCTGGCTTCTTCAGCAGCAGGTGCTTCTTCTGCGGCAGGCGCAGCTTCTTCAGCAGCAGGTGCTTCAGCGGCAACTTCATCAACAGGCGCTGCTTCTTCAGCAACAGCTTCTTCAACCGCCGGAGCAGCGGCAGCAGCAGCAGCGGCTTCTTCAGCTTCTGCCAGCTTTGCAGCCTTGTCTTCTGCGCGATCCTTGGCTTTCTGGCCAGGTTCGCCCTTCTTGGCGTTTACCTTGGCCGAACGCTCCTTGACGCCAGCGGCGTCGAGGAAGCGGGCAACGCGGTCCGAAGGCTGCGCACCAGCGGCCAGCCAATGCTTTGCGCGGTCGGCGTCAAGAACGATGCGAGCTGCATCATCCTTGGCGAGCAGCGGGTTGTAGCTGCCGATGCGCTCAATGAACTTGCCGTCGCGCGGTGCACGCGCATCTGCAACGACGATTTTGTAATAGGGGCGCTTCTTCGAACCGCCGCGTGACAAACGCATAGCCAATGCCATAAGATTTACCTTTACCTTTCTGATTCAATTTCTTGTATTAAAATGAAAAACTACTTCTTTTTGCCCAGCAAATTGGCAAGGTCAGCCGGCAATCCACCTGCCCCGCCACCGGGCATTCCCGGCAAACTGCCAAAGCCGCCACCCAATCCTTTGGGCATCGACCCCGGCGGAAGTCCGTGCATCCCTTCCATCGTCGCACCCAGATCGCCGCCCGACTTGCCGAACAGCGCGGCCAAGCCCTTCAGCCCGCCCATTTTCCTGATGCGCTTCATCGCGCTTTCCATCTCCTGATGCATTTTCAGGAGGCGGTTTACGTCTTGCACCGTGGTGCCCGATCCATTGGCAACGCGAATTTTGCGTTTGGCATTCAATAGGGCAGGCTTTTCCCGCTCTTTCGGCGTCATCGAGCCGATAATCGCATCCATGCGCAGCAGCAGTTTGTCATCCATGCCGCCAGCCTGCATCGCTGCCTTGGCCTTTTTCATGCCCGGCATCATCCCTGCCAGCGCACCCAGGCCGCCCATCTTGGTCATCTGGCGCAACTGGGCGCGCAAATCGTTTAGGTCGAACTGGCCTTTCGCCATTTTGGCGGCAAGCTTTTCGGATTCTTCCTGGTCGACAACCTGCGCCGCACGTTCGACCAGGCCGACAACGTCACCCATGCCGAGGATGCGGCCTGCAACGCGGTCGGGGTAGAACGCCTCGATCGCATCGAGCTTTTCGCCGACGCCCGCAAATTTGATCGGCTTGCCGGTAACCGCGCGCATCGACAATGCGGCACCACCGCGCGCATCGCCGTCCATACGCGTCAAAACAACGCCAGTCAGGTCAACCTGTTCACTGAAATTCTGGGCGACATTGACCGCGTCCTGACCCGTCAACGAGTCGACCACGAGCAGGATTTCTTGCGGCGTGGCGGTATTTGCGACCGCCTTCATTTCGTCCATCAACTGCTGGTCGACATGCAGGCGGCCCGCAGTATCGAGCATCAGCACGTCAAAGCCCTGCAGCTTCGCCGCCTGCATCGCGCGCTTGGCAATATCGACCGGCTGCTGACCGGCGACAATCGGCAATGTCGCGACATCAACCTGCGTACCGAGCGTCGCCAACTGCTCCTGCGCTGCCGGACGGTTGACGTCCAATGACGCCATCAACACCTTCTTGCGCTCTTTCTCTTTGAGAAGTTTCGCAATTTTTGCAGTCGTGGTGGTTTTGCCCGAGCCCTGCAAGCCGACCATCATGATGACCGCAGGCGGGGCAACAGCCAGATTCAGATCGCTCGCATCCGAGCCCAGCATTTCGACAAGCGCATCATTGACGATCTTGACGACCTGCTGACCAGGCGTAACCGATTTGAGTACCGACTGACCAACGGCCTGCTCGGTCACTTTCTCGACAAATTCGCGGGCAACGGGAAGCGCAACGTCGGCTTCGAGCAAGGCCACGCGCACTTCGCGCATTGCCTCTCGCACGTCATTTTCGTTCAGAGCACCACGACCGCGCAGGCGGTCAAATACGCCTCCCAACCGGTCGCTCAGCTTATCGAACATCGAACTTCCTTCGCCATATGCACCACACGAACAAAACGCCGGTGGGCGAAACCTCGCCAACCAGCGTGTGATGTTCATGCACATCGATAAAACGGAGCAGCGCCCCGATGGAGCGTGCCTATATGTCGAAGTGCGGATGATTGCAAGCCACAATGCCTGCGCGCGATCCCCCACTATAACCTTAGATTAACCTAATCTTGACCTTTCCTGCTGATAAGCACCGACGCAACAGGGACATGGCCGTAATGCGCGTCGAGCAAAACATCACTGCAGATACCCAATCAGATGATTTGGGCGTAAGGCTTCGCAAAACATCGCCGCTTACCACGCTATTGATAGCAGGGGCACTCGGCCTATTTGTGGTTCTTGGCGGCACCGTTGGCTCGCAATTCCTCCGGCATTATCTTGGACAAAGCGCTTCTACCGACCAGACAATGGCTTCCGCGCTTTTGCTCAACATTGCGCTTATTCTTTTGATTTGGCGCCGGACGACCGCGCTCAGCAACGAAGTCGACGTTTATCGTCAGGCCGAGGTACGGGCCAAGCATCTGGCCATCACCGATCCGCTTACGAACCTGTTTAACCGTAGAGCGGTCAAGGAAAAGACAGCGGAACTGTCAACGCGGGCATCGCGGCGCGGGAAATCTGCTGCTTTCCTCATGATCGACCTCGACGGATTCAAGAAAATAAACGATCTGTACGGCCATGACAGCGGCGACCAATTGCTGCGTGAAGTGGCCGACCGGATGCGCGATACGGTGCCGCCGTCGAGTGTGCTGTCGCGTCTGGGTGGCGATGAATTCGGCATCTGCATGGTTTTTGAACCCGAATTTCCGGAGACCGTGGACCGTGTTGCTGAAGACCTGATTGAAATTCTGGCCCGGCCGATCACCATTGGCGACACCGACCACAGCATCACGGCATCCATCGGCATTGCCCGCCCGGAAATCGACTGTGACTCGATCGATATGCTGATCCGCCGCGCAGACATCGCACTCTATGCGGCGAAGAAAAACGGGCGCAACGGATTCTGCTGGTTTGAAAACGGCATGGAAGTCGAGCTGCGCACACGCAATTCACTCGAAGCCGATATCCGCGCTGCGATACCGAATGACGAATTCGTTCCCTATTTCGAGCAGCAGATTGATTTGGAGACCGGGGAGCTTGCCGGTTTCGAAATGCTGGCGCGCTGGGTATCGCCGTTGCGCGGGCTGATTTCGCCAGACGAGTTCATCCCTGTCGCCGAAGATACCGGCATGATTGGCGACCTGTCGCTCAGCATCATCCGCAAGGCAATGATGGAAGCCAAAGGCTGGGACCCCAAGCTGACCATTTCGGTCAATATCTCTCCCGTGCAGTTGAAGGACCCCTGGCTGGCCCAGAAAATCGTCAAATTGCTGGTTGAAACCGGCTTTCCTGCAAGTCGGCTCGAAGTCGAAATCACCGAAAGCTCGCTGTTCAAAAACCTCAGCCTTGCCCAGTCCATTGTAGGCAGCTTAAAAAATCAGGGCATCAAAATTGCTCTTGATGATTTCGGCACCGGCTACAGTTCGCTGTCACATCTACGCGCACTGCCGTTTGACCGCATCAAGATCGACCGCAGCTTTGTATCAACAATGCTCGAAAATTCCGAAAGTGCGGCAATTGTCAGCGCGATTGCCGGGCTGGGCTCAAGTCTCTCTGTGCCGATTACCGCTGAAGGCATCGAACAGCAGGACATCATCGACAAGCTTCGCGAACTGGGCTGCACAAAGGGGCAAGGCTGGTTCTACGGGCAACCAATGTCGATTGACAATGTTCGCAAGATGCTGGCCGAACGCAATATGCTGATCGTCAAGAAATCGGCGAATATTGCAGAACGCGCCGAGGCGACCAGTGCCGTGCAGGAATTCCGCAACGATAGCCGGGCGATCAACCAAAGCTGAGGCTGTTTTTCTGGACAGTGCCTAAGCCGCTGTCCTAATGCGCCGCCATGACGGTGACGTCCTTTCATAAGATGCACGGCCTCGGCAATGACTTTGTCATTATCGACGCGCGACTGGCCGCTGTCGAAATGACGGCACCGCGCGCGCATGCCATTGCCGACCGCCGGACCGGAATTGGCTGCGATCAGCTTATCCTGCTCGAACCGTCCGTCACTGCCGATGTCCGCATGCGGATATTCAATGCCGACGGGGGGGAGGTCGAAGCCTGCGGTAACGCGACACGCTGTGTGGCAACATTGCTGGGAAAGCCGGCACAGATTGAAACCAAGGGCGGCATCCTCGAAACCCGCCCGCAGGACAATAGCGCGACTGTTTTCCTGAACCCGCCTACGTTCGATTGGGAGTTTATTCCGCTCGCCATGCCGATGGACACGATGGACATGCCTGTCGGCTGGGAAGAACTCGAACGGCCAATGGCGGTGAATGTCGGCAATCCGCATGCCATTTTCTTTATGCCAGATACCGACGCTGTCGATCTGGAGCAACTGGGGCCAATAATCGAAACCGATCCGCTGTTTCCCGAAAAGATAAACGTCAATGTAGCGACCATCGTCGATCGCCAGAATATCACGCTGCGCGTATGGGAACGCGGCGTGGGCTTGACGCTAGCATGCGGGACCGGCGCCTGCGCCACAGCCGTGGCGGCAATCCGCAGTGGACGAGCAACATCTCCAGTAACAGTTCACTTGCCCGGCGGCGATCTGCGCATCGGTTGGCAGGAGGGCGGGCCCATCGAGATGGAGGGTGCTGCAACGCATGTCTTCACCGGCGAAGCCGACTGGAGCACATTCGGTTGAGCGGACCTGAAATCATTACCATGGGCTGTCGGTTGAATCTGGCAGAAAGCCATGCACTGGCTGAACAATTGGGCGACGAACCCAATCTTGTTATCGTCAACAGTTGCGCTGTAACCAACGAGGCTGTGCGCCAGACCCGTCAGGCAATCCGGCAGGCCCGCAAGCGCCGCCCCGATGCCCGCATCATCGTCACTGGTTGCGCCGCGCAGATCGAACCGCAAACCTTCGAAGCGATGGCGGAGGCCGATGCCGTCATCGGCAATCTCGAGAAGCAATCTCCTGCCTTGTTCGCGATAGATGGACCCAAAGTGCGGGTCAGCGACATCATGGCGGTGCAAGCTACCGCCCCGCACCTCGCCACCGCCTTTTCCGGCAACACGCGCGCCTTTGTCGAGGTGCAAACCGGCTGCGACCATCGCTGCACCTTTTGCATTATCCCCTACGGCCGAGGCAACAGCCGGTCGGTCCCTGCCGGACAGGTGGTCGAGCATGTCCAGCGGCTGGTGGACAAAGGCATAGCCGAAGTAGTGCTGACCGGGGTCGACGTTACCAGCTATGGCCATGACCTTCCCGGACAACCCAATCTCGGGCGACTGGTGGAACAGATCATCCGCCATGTCCCCACCCTGCCCCGCCTCCGCCTCTCATCGATCGATGGCGTGGAAATTGACGAGCGCTTGTTCGACCTGATCACCGGTGAAGCCCGCATCATGCCGCATGTGCATCTGAGTTTGCAGGCGGGCGACAATCTGATCCTCAAACGCATGAAGCGCCGCCACTCGCGCGAACAGGCCATCGAGATTGTAGCGCGAATGAAATCCAAGCGCCCGGATATCGCCATCGGCGCGGACATCATCGCCGGCTTTCCGACCGAGGATGAAGCGATGTTCGAAAACAGCCTCGCGCTGGTCGAAGATTGCGCCATCGTCCACGGCCACATCTTCCCCTATTCGTCCAAAACCGGAACGCCCGCAGCAAAAATGCCGCAAGTCCGGGCGCAAGACATCAAAGATCGCGCCCGCAAACTCCGTGAAGCTGTCGCTGTCAAACGCGACGTTTGGCTCAACTCCCTAATCGGCAGCACGCAAAAAATTGTTGTCGAGGCAGGCGGCACATCTGGCCATTCGGAAAATTTCGCCTATGTCGAACTCGACCGCAAAGTGCCCGAGGGTGCTATTGTAACTGCAATGATCGAAGGACAGGAAAATGGACGGCTCCAAGGAAGGGTCGCCGGATGAGTGACAATCCCGGCTGGCGCGACAAGCTATTTGGCGGCCTCAAGAAAACCTCGAGCAAGCTCAGCGAAAACCTCTCCGGCCTGATCACAAAGGGCAAGCTTGATGCGGAAATGCTCGACGAGATCGAAGAGGCCCTGATCGTCACCGATCTTGGCCCCGCCACGGCCGCGCAAATCCGCGACAAGCTCGCGGCCACGCGCTTCGACAAGGGCATCGACATGGCCGACCTGCGCGAAGTGGTCGAGGAAGAACTTACGCAAATCCTGACGCCAGTGGCCAAGCCGCTCGAAATCGACGCCTTCCCGCGTCCGCAGGTCATCCTCGTGATCGGCGTCAACGGATCGGGCAAAACCACCACCATTGCCAAGCTGGCGCATAATTTCCTTGAACAGGACTATGGCGTGATGCTGGCGGCCGGCGACACATTCCGTGCGGCTGCCATCGGCCAGCTCAAGGTCTGGGCTGACCGGATTGGCGTACCAATCGTCACCGGACCCGAAGGCGGTGATGCCGCAGGCGTAGTCTTTGATGCCGTGAAGAAAGCGACGGCAGAAGGCATCGACGTGCTGATCGTCGACACCGCAGGCCGCCTGCAGAACAAACGCGAATTGATGGACGAGCTCGCCAAAATACGCCGCGTTCTGGGTCGCCTGAACCCGGCTGCACCGCATGATGTCGTCCTCGTCCTCGACGCGACCACCGGGCAGAATGCGCTCAGCCAGATTGAAATCTTCAAGGAAGTGGCTGGCGTGACCGGCCTTGTGATGACCAAGCTGGATGGCAGCGCACGAGGTGGCGTTCTAGTTGCCGCAGCCAAACAGTTCGGCCTTCCGATCCACGCCATTGGTGTTGGTGAAACGATTGACGACCTCCGCCCCTTCGATGCTCGCGACCTCGCGGTTGCGATTGCAGGATCCGCATGAACGATACGCCAACCGCCAAGCCCAAACATGGCATGCTCAACTTCCTGCTCGATTTTGGGCCGCTGCTGCTGTTCTTCGTGGCATCAAAGCTGGGTTCATCTGATGCCGATCCCAAGCAAGGCGCAATTGTCGGCACCGGCACCTTCATGGTCGCCATCGTGATTGCGGTGATCGTGTCGAAATGGAAAATCGGCAAGATATCGCCGATGCTCAAATTGACAGCGGCGCTGGGCGTGTTTTTCGGCGCACTGACCCTCTGGTTCCACGACGAACGCTTTATCCAGATCAAACCAACACTGATTTACGCCTTTTTCGGCCTATTGTTGATTGGCGGCTGGGTGCGGGGGAAAGCGCTGCTACGCTATGTATTGGAGGCCGCCTATGACGGCCTTGATGATAAGGGCTGGCTCAAACTGTCGCTCAACTGGGGCCTGTTCTTTGCCGCCTTGGCCACTGCGAACGAGGCGATGCGCGCAACGCTCAGCTTTGATCTGTGGCTCACGCTCAAAGTTTGGGGCGTCACAATATTGACCTTCCTGTTCGCAATGGCGAATATCCCAATGTTGCTGAAGCATGGCTTGAAATTGGGCGAAGAGCCGAAGGTGCCTCCGCAGGCTTAGGTACCAAAGATTTGGTTTGCCAAATGGCAGTTGTTCTTCCCTTGTAACAAGCAGCATGCTTGGCTAGGCTTCGCAGCATTCGGGTTAACCAAGCCAATAAGGGGAAGAAATATGGCTAAGTTTTTTGGAAATCTGCACGCGGTGCTAGGCGTTGGCCTGGTTCTCGCGCTCGCCCTAATATTCGCGGTTCCGGCCAATGGTGATCTGGAGCAACAGACCATTCGCTGGCTGCATACCTTCTTCGGCATTCTCTGGATCGGCCTGCTCTACTATTTCAATTTCGTCCAGATTCCGACCATGCCCAAAATCCCGGCTGAACTGAAGCCGGGCGTGTCGAAGCATATCGCTCCGTCGGCATTGTTTTTCTTCCGCTGGGGTGCGGCATTGACCGTATTGTTCGGTCTGATCATTGCATGGCGCGCAGGATATCTGATGGACGCGCTGATGCTTGCTGAAAGCCACCGCCTGATCGGTATCGGCATGTGGCTGGCGCTGATCATGGCATTCAACGTCTGGTTCGTGATCTGGCCGGCGCAACAAAAGGCACTTGGCATGGTCGAAGCCGACGATGCAACCAAGGCAGCTGCAGCTACACGCGCGATGATGTTCTCGCGCACCAACACGCTGCTGTCGATCCCGATGTTGTATGCGATGATTGGGTTCAACGGCGGCTGATTGCCAACACAGGAAAATGGAAAAGGCGGCCTTTGAGCCGCCTTTTTTAACGGGAGAGAGAGATGGAATTTGATGACGTCATTTTTGGTCGCCGCAGCATAAGAGGCTATAAGCCTGATCCGGTTCCGCGCGAACTGATCGAGGAAATTCTGACGCTGGCGATGCGCGCGCCGTCATCGATGAACACGCAGCCTTGGAATTTCTACGTCATCACCGGCGAACCGCTCGATCGCATCCGCAAAGGCAATACCGAACGTACGCTTGCTGGTGTCCCTCATTCGCGCGAATTCCGCACCGGCCAGGCCTTCGAAGGCATACACCGCGAACGGCAGGTCGATGTTGCGAAGCAATTATTCGGCGCAATGGGCATTGAACGCGACAATAAGGAAAAACGGCAGGATTGGGTGCTGCGCGGCTTTCGCCAGTTCGACGCACCGGTGTGCGTGATTATCACCTATGACAAGGTGCTCGACGGCAGCGACGATACCCCGTTCGATTGCGGCGCTGTCGCCACCGCGCTGGTCAACGCTGCCTGGTCACGTGGCCTCGGTACGGTGATCAACAGCCAGGGCATCATGCAGTCGCCCGTCGTCCGCGAACATGCGGGTATTGCGGACGATCAGGTGATTATGAAGAGCATCGCGCTTGGCTGGCCCGACATGGACTTCCCGTCCAATGCCGTCGTCCCGCCGCGGAAGTCGGTGGCCGAGGCCGCTACGTTCGTGGGTTTTACAGACTAAACGCTACATCAACAATCAACGGGAATGGCGGCTGACTTCGCCGCCTTTTTCCGTCGATAATGCAGTCTATCGTGACATTGCATCCATCTATCGCCGCGTTTGTCGTAAACATCGCGCAGGTTGCTTACATCGCTATTTCAGCGCCACTCCCGCGCTAAAAAAAAGGAAAAGCGATGTTCACCCTCCCCCTGCTCCCCTATTCCACAACAGCTTTCGGCGATCTGATTTCGGTAGAAACTTTCGAGTATCACCATGGCAAGCACCACAAATCCTATGTCGACAAAGCGAACAAGCTTGTTGCTGAAGACGAGGCTCTTGCGGGAAAATCGCTGGTTGAACTGATCCTAAGCGCGAAGGGCGGCTTATTCAACCAAGTCGGCCAAATCTGGAACCATAGTTTCTACTGGCTATGCTTGAGCCCCGAAGCCAAAACGCCCGGCGGCAAGCTGGCCGAAATGATTGCCAGCCAATTTGGTTCGCACGCCAAACTGCTCGAAAAGCTGAAAGAAGAAGCAACCGGCCATTTCGGCAGCGGCTGGACTGCATTGTTGATCGACGGCGAGAGACTGCAGGTCAAAAGCTATCATGATGCCGATTGCCCGGTGAAGCATGGCGACACGCCGCTGTTGATCCTCGATGTCTGGGAACATGCCTATTATGTCGATTATCGCAATAACCGCGCCGCGCATATCGAGGCGATTTTGGACAAGGCGATCGACTGGGATTTTGTCGCTCTCAATCTCGATCGCAAAGGAACAGAACGCGCGGACCAAAAGGGGTGATTGCTTGAATCTCTTCCGGGCGTTAGAGCCAAGTGATGTCTGCAGCCTACGACACAATCGGCGTCGATTACGTCAATTTGCGCAAGGCTGATCCGCGCATTGCGGCGCATATCCATGCCGCATTGGGAAATGCAAAAACCGTACTTAATGTGGGTGCAGGTGCCGGGAATTATGAACCGACCGAACGCGTGGTGACGGCAGTCGAACCCTCCGCCGAAATGATTGCCCAGCGCCCCCTGCATCTTGGGCCGGCGGTGCAGGCAAGCGCCGATAGTCTTCCATTCGAAGACAAAAGTTTCGATGCCTCGATGGCAATCCTGACAGTCCACCATTGGCCCGACATGGCAAAAGGCTTGGCTGAGATGCGCCGAGTAACACGCGGGCCGGTGGTGCTCCTCACCTTTGATCGGGCGCATCGCGGATGCTGGCTGACCGACTATCTGCCCGAACTGGTCACCCTTGATGAGGGACAAATGCCCGCGATGGCCGATTATGCACGCTGGATGGGGCCGGTTTCTGTTTCACCGGTTTTGGTTCCGCATGATTGCAGCGACGGCTTCCTTTACGCCTATTGGCGACGACCGCGCGCCTATCTCGATCCGCGAATCCGGCAGGGCATGTCGTCATTCTGGAAGATCGAAGGCGCAGAGGCTGCGCTTGAGCGGTTAGCCGAGGACCTCGAAAGCGGCGCATGGGAGGCTAAATATGGCGATCTTATGGGATTGGACCAACTCGACACCGGCTATCGGTTAGTGGTGTCGGCTTCCTAGCCCAGCAAGTCGTGCTTCTTCAGGCTGTGCCTTAGTTGGTCATAGCTGAGATTGAGCGCCTTGGCGGTTTGCCGCTGGTTGTAGCGATGTTGTGCCAGCGCCTGTTCGAGCAATGCCTTTTCAAAAGCTTCAGTGGTCGCCTTAAAGTCACCGACCTTGATCTGGGCTTCGCTGATTGCCGAAAAATCGGTCGAATGGCGTGATGCGCCAGCGCCTTCTTCCTGCCCGCCGCCGCTTTCGCTTTCGCGGGGCTGGGGGCTAGAACTCGGAAGCGCTGTCCACGGGCTTTCAAATGGATCGAACTGGACATAGTCGACCGGCTGTTCAGGCGAATTCCAGCGGTAAACCGCGCGTTCGACAACATTTCTGAGTTCGCGGACATTGCCCGGCCAACTGTAATTTTCCATTGCGCGACACGCGACTTGGCCAAATCCGGGCCAGCTATCCCATTCAAGCTCATTCGCCATGCGACGCCCGAAATAGTCGGACAAAACCTCGATATCACCTTCGCGCACGCGCAACGGCGGCAAGGTAATGACCTCGAAACTGAGCCGATCGAGAAGGTCGGCACGAAAGCGTTCTTTTGCAACCATGTCCGGCAGGCTTTCGTTGGTTGCACCTACGATACGCACATCGACGCGGATCGGCTTAGACGAGCCGATCCGCGTGACTTCGCCATATTCCACGGCACGCAACAAACGCTCTTGTGCACCCATCGAAAGCGTGCCCAATTCATCGAGAAACAAGGTTCCGCCATGCGCCTCTTCAAAACGCCCTTCTCGCGCACGGGTGGCACCCGTAAAGGCCCCTGCCTCATGCCCGAATAGTTCGGCCTCGATCAGTGTTTCAGGTAAGGCCGCACAGTTCATAGTGACCAGCGGGCCGTCCCATCGCTGCGACAGGCGGTGAAGTCGCTCGGCGATCAGCTCCTTGCCCGTGCCACGTTCACCAATGACAAGGATTGGGCGATTTAACGATGCCGCGCGGCTGGCGCGCTCCACCGCATCGAGAAAAGCCGAACTTTGGCCGATGAATTGAGTGCCGCGCTCCATTCCTCACTGTTGGCATATTTCACCATCATTTGGCAAGTTTTACATCGTGCGCGTTGCCATTTTGGTGTCAGTTTTGTCATTTTTGCTTGGAATTCCGCCACTGCCATCAAATTGGCACGCCTCCTGCTACATGTCTGGCAAGCCGCACAAAGGCCGAAACCAAGAGGGAAGAAAATGCAAAAGCTCAACCAGACCGAAACCCAGCCGACCGGAACGATCGTCGGCGCGTCGATCTCGATGCTGCTGCTCATCGCATTCGGGCTTTCGTCCTTTGTCATTCAGCAGAAAGATGCCAGCCACCATGCAGCAGAACAGTCCAACCGGCCTGTCGGCGTTAGCGCCTATCTTGCCTGACGCTGCAAGCCGCCGACCGGGGCGCGAAAGCTCTCCCCCAGCTCCCCTACAAGAGCTTGCCCCGGTCGCCCCTTTTCGTGCAATGTTCCAGTCGACAGAACGTTTCAATATCCGGAGTTACCCAATGGGCATATTTTCCAGGACACGCGACATCATCGCCGCCAACGTCACCGACCTGCTCGACAAGTCGGAAGACCCGGCAAAGCTGATCCGCATGATCATCATGGAGATGGAAGAAACCCTTGTTGAAGTGCGCGCTTCCGCCGCACGCACGATTGCCGACAAGAAAGAGCTGCAGCGCCATATCGCCAAGCTCGACCATCTGCAGGCTGACTGGACCGAAAAGGCTCAGCTCGCTTTGTCCAAAAACCGTGAAGATCTGGCGAAGGCCGCATTGGTCGAGCGTAAGAAGGCGGTCGACATGGCCGACCAGCTTCGTTCGGAAGTAGCCGTGCTCGACGATGCCCTGAAGGCGTCAGAAGCCGACATTCACAAGCTGCAGAAGAAGTTGATCGACGCCCGCTCGCGCCAGAACGCCTTGATGACGCGCCTCGAAAGCGCCGAAAACCAGGTGAAACTGCGCACCATGTATAATGGTGACAAGGTTCGTGACGCCTTCAGCCGTTTCGATGACCTCGAACGCCGGGTCGATGAAGCACAAGGCTATGCCGACGCTCTTTCAATTGGTGCCGATGGCCCCAAGACGCTCGGCGAAGAGATAGACGCTTTGAACGCAATCGACGAAGTCGATGCGGAACTCGAAGCCATGAAAAAAGCAATGAAGAAGGGCTGAGTCGATGGCAGATGAACTTGTACCCATATTCGTAGTCGGCATGCTCTTCATCGGGCTGCCCTGGCTGATAATGCACTATGTCACCAAGTGGAAAACCGCCGCAACGCTGACCAATGATGATGAACGCATGCTCGGCGACATGCACGAACTGGCGCGCCGCCTCGAAGATCGCCTCGACACAGTCGAACGCCTTGTCGCCGCCGACAATCCCGATTGGCACCCACGCCGCCTCGATCATGAGAGCGAAGAATATGCCGACTTAGACAATATCCGCCGACTGGAGAGGAAGAACTGAGATGTCTGGCATGCACACCAAATTCTATCTCGATAAGCAGAATGGCAAATGGAAAGGCGTTTGCGCAGGCATAGCGGACTATACAGGGGTCAATGTCCTCTGGGTTCGGCTGGGCGCGGTGATGCTCACATTGATGGGCGGCTTTCCTTGGACGCCAATTGCTTACTGGATCACCGCATGGATGGCCGACAAAAAGCCGATCCACCTCTATAGCGAGGATAAGGCCGAGCAAAAATTCTGGCAGGGAGTCCGCCAATCCCCTGCCCGCACAACCCGCGACATCCGTTCACGCTTCCGCGAAATCGACCGTCGTCTGGCTGATATGGAAACCTTCTATGTAAGCAATAACAAACAGCTCGCCGACGAAATCGAGAGCCTGCGCTAAGCAGCAGATCGGCTTGGGAGAAAGTACATGCACGAAGGCGAATTCATGTTTGTCCTGTTTCTGGGCGGCTTGCTGGGCGTGGCCGCAACGCTGACCATCCAATGGTATGGTCGTCGCAAAGTCAGGGCAGCGCTCAAGCAAGACGGGCTCGCACCGTCGCGCCAGACCGAATTGCTGGTCAACGAGAATGAAGCGATGCGCGGCCAAATGCTCCGTCTGGAAGACAGGCTTTCAGTAATGGAGCGGATCGCTACCGATAGCAGCCTCAGTCTGGGCCGTGAAATCGAACGCTTGCGCTAAGCGCGGCAAGGAAAGGGAAAAGGGATATGGGACCCGACACGATAATCTGGATCGTTGGTCTATGCACCGCAGGCTGGGTGATCAACAACTGGATCCGCGCCAAGCATGGCTATGCGTTGGAAGATGAATGGGGTGGAAAAACCACCAAGGAACTGCCCGAAGCAGAGCGCAAAATCGGACTGTTGACCAGCACCAACGAACGGCTTGAGGGAAAGATCGGGCGGTTGGAAGAACGGATTGCCGTTCTGGAACGCATCGCGACTGACAAGGGTGTGCGTCTGGCCGATGAAATTGAAAGTCTGCGCTGAGCGCGACCAATAGGACAAAGCAAATGGATCCGGATAAACTAGCTATCATTTCTGCAATTGGTCCGATGATCGGCGTGGGAATTGTCTCAATTTCAGCCGGCTGGGTTATTACAACCTGGCTACGCATCAAAAATGGCTATCCGCTTGATGGTGCGTGGGGTCAGGCGGTCTATCCCAAGACTGATCAGGAATCGGTCGAACGGATCAAGCTGCTGAGCCAGGAAAATGCGCAACTGCGCGCCGAACTGGGTTCGATCAAGGATCGCCTTGCCAGTGTGGAGAAGATCGTAGTCGATGATACCCACAAGTTGACCGCCGAAATCGAAGCCCTGCGCGGCCCTGCCAACTGAACCATAAAGGAAGCTACTTCGATGAGCCCCTTACTCATACCTATATTGGGCATTTGCTGCGGATTGCTCGCCATATTTGCTGGTGCAATTTTCCGCCCATGGATGAAATTGAAAGAGCGGCAGATGGAACTGGATGCCCAGAACATCGCTGAAAAAGCCGCGCAATATGCCGCCGACAAGGGACGACTTGAAGAACGGGTCGCTGTCCTAGAACGCATAGTGACGGATCAGGGCTATAGTCTCGCCAACGAAATCGAGGCACTTCGCAGCCTGCCAACTCAGCCAATACATGAAAAGGAAGTAGTCAAATGATCGGCGATCCCTTCACGATGGTCGTAGCCATCATTGCCATCATCACTATCGGTAAGATCATCCAGAGCAAACATCAGGCGAAGTACGGCATAATCGAAGATCAGGATATGCTGGGAAACAAGACCCAGCGACTGGCGAGTAATAGCGAAACGCAAGCTTTGCAGAACGAAATCAGCGAGTTGAAAGAGCGCATTAAAGTTCTGGAACGCATCGCCACCGACAACTCAAGCGCCATCGACGTCAGCCGCGAGATCGAAGCGCTGCGCGACCGGTAATCGAAAAGGAAGGAAGGACCATGCCACAGGACCCCAGCTTCTACCTGACGGTGAGCGCGCTGGCGCTGGCGACCGTCGGCATCATCGCTGCCGCCAGCCTTCGAGGATGGCGCGACTGGATTGAACTCAAGCGTATTGAAATGGAAAGCCAGCACCGGCCAGCGCCGGATGGCGTCCCGTCTACCGTCTCACGCATCGAGGTCGCTGACCTCAAGGAACGTGTGAAAAAGCTGGAGGCTATAGCGGCGGGCATTGATATCTAGAGGATGACACCATAAGCGCAGTGCCTATGATTGCATTAGCTGACATTCTAGACGAATATGAATTTCTAGATGGCGATGATCGTTATCGCCTGTTGATTGATCTGGGCAAAGCCCTGCCACCCATGCCCGATGCGCTGAAGACCGATGCCACTCTGGTCCGCGGCTGTTCGGCAAACGTATGGGTTTATCCGGTGACAGAAACCGGGGAACTGAGTTTTCTGGCCGACAGCAATGCCGCAATAACCAAGGGCATTATCGCGCTTGTACTGAAAACAGTCGAAGGAATGTCCGCTGCGGAAATCGGGTCACTAGATATCGAAGCTGCACTCGCGCCGTTCGACCTCAAAAATCAACTGAGTTCGAATCGGACGCAGGGCATTCCCAATATGATCGCGCTCATCCGGGCCACCGCTGCACGTTATTCAGGCTGAGTTTTCAGCCCTTCCATTCACGGCGGTCTTCGGCTGCGCGCAACACATCATATGCAGCTTGTCCTGCCTGAAATGCCTTTGCAGCATCCGCATTGCCCGGGTTGACGTCGGGATGCGTTTCCTTTGCTATCCGGCGCCAGGCTTTCTTTGCGTCTTCAAATGAAGCATCGCTCTCCAAACCCAGAAGTTCCAGCGCCCGCATTTCATCGCGACTGCGGCTGCCATCGCCCGGGCCCATCCAGCCATAATGCGCAGATTCGCGGTAGCCGCTATTATCGCGGCGTTCGTCCGATTCACGTTCAGCTGCTTCTTCAGCGGTCAGGCCGGCGAAATAGTCCCATCCGCGATTATATTCTGCAGCATGATCTTCGCAGAACATCCAGCGTTCGGGGCTATTGGGGGATTTTGGCGCCGGGCAATTGCCTGCGCGTTCGCAACCGACGCGATCGCAAAGTCTTATCGATTGCGCTTCACGTGACGAGCCATATCCGCGCCAGCGCGGAAAACCCCAGTCATTCGATCTTGAAGAACGAGCCATGCCGCCGCCTTTAGCGAGGACATGGCCCAGATACCAGTAGGAGTTTTGGTTAGATTAGGCCCCAGCCATTGCTCCAGCCATCATGGCTCCGCCAAAGAAGGTCGAGAACAATGTTGCGGCAATAATCCCGCCAACCACCAACGAGAGGACAATGTAGATAAGAACAATGACCACGGTGAAACCAGCGACCTTTTCCTGCGGTACACCTAGAACGGGTTTCAGTCCCAGATAGATCAAATAAACCGCATAAGCGATGGCTCCAAGGCCAAGCAACGATCCTACGATAGGAATGAATGGACTTATCAGCCCGACGACCCAATTCGGGGTCGACGAATATGTCATGAGCTTGGTGGCCTGAACCATTTCCGATTTGCCATTGAAACTTGGCGACACGGCGTTGACGATGAATGACATAAGCCACAGCACTGCGAGACCGACAACATAACCTATAACGGTCATCGCGACGACCGCGCTCAAACCGATACTGAGCCCGGCACCCCCTAGGCCGCCCATGCCACCCGCCGAAATTCCCAAAAGGCCCATAGCGACGATACCGCCTACAACCGGCAATAACGCCAAAATTGCAGCATAGCCCGTAAACAGTCCACCGACTGTCGTGCTTTCACCGGCTATGACTTCCCATTCCGATTTGGGCTGCAAAAGGATATTTTTTACGCGATCGACAAGTGACATTTGGTTTCCCCTCAGTAATAAACCGACCTTCCAGATGAGAGACAACCACAATCAAGACATTATGTAAATAAAAAGGGAGGGATTGCCCGCCATGATGTTGTTTTCACGTACTTTGGTAGCCCTAATTGGCTTGTTGTCGTTGCTCTCCGTTTTACAGCATTGGTTTGCCGTTGAAACCTTAGCCGAAGCTCGCGGTATCGAGGTGATGGGTGCGATCGGTTCGGCCAATATCCGGGCGGACATAGGCGGCCTTTTCCTCGCAATTGCGGTGTTTGCCTTCATTGCTGCTGGGAAACGGAGCGCAACTTGGCTGTTGGCGACGTGGCTACTCCCTGCGCTGGCACTATTGGGCCGGTTAGTGAGCCTTGGCATTGATGGCAATGCGCCGCGCGTAATCGAACCGATGATGGTCGAAGCCATTGTACTGACAATTCTCGGCGTAATATATTTCTATTGGAGAAAAGTGCCAGAGGGTCTGTAAGCCGGGTTCTGTCCACCCGTCTCCGCACAAAGCATTGACGGGATAGGCGACCATTCCTCTAGCCCGTGTCTTGCAACAAGGGTCAAGCAATCAACCCGGGCGACTGGCAGGAGGATGCCATGTGCCGCCCCTATTCGATTTTGCTCCCGGTGGGGTTTGCCGTGCCGCCGACGTTGCCGCCCGCGCGGTGCGCTCTTGCCGCACCCTTTCGCCCTTACCCGACCGAAGCCGTGGCGGTATGCTTTCTGTGGCACTTTCCCTTGGGTTACCCCAGCCGGAAGTTATCCGGCACCGTTCCTCGCTGGAGCCCGGACTTTCCTCCCGCACCTCGCAAGCGAAGTACCGGCGGTCGCCCGACCCTCTGGCGCATCAGCCGATAGCAGGTCCGCCTTCATGTTCCAAGAGCAGGCTCCAAAGGATCGCGCGGCATTGGCCATCGATTACGCCATCGACATTTTCAGGCCGAAAACGGCGCTGGAACGCGACAACGGCCTTGGGGCCATCCGCAATGCCATAGCCATAGCGTTCGAGTGCCAACAGGAAGGCGGCATCCCCCCAGCCTGGATCGACAAGGTTCTTGGTCGGGCGCGGTACAGCCAATCCCAGCTTTGCCAAACGCTCCCAATCAAAAAGTTCACCCGGATCTTCCTTGCGCGCCGGGGCAACATCGCTGTGTCCGACGACATTGCGTGGAGGAATTGAATAAGTACGCACAATTTCTGCTACCAACGGCACCAGGGCAGCCATTTGCTCTTCGGGAAACGGTCGATAGCCCCATTCATGCCCGGGATTGACGATTTCGATCCCTATACTGGCACTGTTGCAATCGGTTATGCCCCGCCAATAAGAAAGGCCCGCATGTTGCGCGCGTTGCTCTTCGCGGACCATATGGACTATCTGGCCATCTTCATCGACGACGTAGTGCGCCGACACTTTGGAAGCCGGGTTCGCCAGCCAGTCAATCGCCGCCGCGCCGCTTTTCATGCCGGTGTAGTGCAGCACCAGCATCGTAATCGGCAGCGTTCGCTCACCAAAATTGGGGGATGGATTCCAGATCATACTGTAATCCATACGCTCGGTGGCGTCAGATTCAAGCAAAGACGGTTTCAGGATCGACGCGACACTTGGAGATTTAACGCGCCGGACGGGACCGCTTTCGACCGCTCGTAAAATCCGCGAAACTCGCGTGACGCTTCAAATCTGGACGTCTGGCCAATCACTGTTTCAGCGGCGCCCAGCATAAGATATCCGTCTGGCGCAGTAGCATTAGCCAAATTCTCCAGAACGTCACGCCTGCGATCATCGCACAGATACATCAACATGTTGCGGCATAGCACCAGATCAAACTGGCCCAACGGCCGCGACGACTGCAAAAGATTGTGCTGCGCAAATGTTACCATTTTGCGCACCGGCTCACGTGCTGCCCATTCGCCATCAACCTGATCAAAATATTTGAGCATCAGCATCACAGGCAAGCCTCGCTGGATTTCAAACTGCGAATACACACCTTTGCGAGCTTTGCTGAGCGCCAAAGTCGATATGTCTGTGGCGAAAATCTGGATAGACCAATCCCGCCACTTTTCAGCATTTTCAAGAAACGCGATGGCAAGCGAAAGTGGTTCCTGCCCGGTGGAGCAGGCAGCAGACCAGATACGCAGCTTTTTTGTCGAAGCACGTGCCGCACGGATCGAATCGAGAACCGGTCCGGTAAGCAACGCAAAATTTGCCTGATCCCGAAAAAAGCAGGTTTCGTTGTTGATCATCGATTCAACACATTCGGTTTGCAAGGCCCTGTCTCCATCTTCACCCAATAGCGAGGCCAGCATGGCAATATCCGGAATTGAGTGTTTTCGCATCAACGGCTTAAGCGCCATTTCGACGCGCCAGTGCCGATTGGCGAGAAGTTGTTGTCCCGTTTCGCGCGCCAGCAATTCGGCGAGCTTCAGATGCGCCTTGCTGGCAGCGGCTTCGCTCATCCTGCGGCGACCTTGGCGAGATAGCGTATCAGATGGGCCGGCGGCAAAATGGCATTTGCAGAGCCTGCTTTGGCAACTGCACCCGGCATGCCCCAAACCACCGAACTCTCCGCATCCTGAACAATAACGCGGGCATTATTCACCGCCAGCGCCTTCGCGCCCACGGCTCCGTCATTTCCCATTCCACTGAGAACAATAGCCAACGCGTCCTGACCGTAAATCTCAGCGACTGAGACGAACAGGGCGTCGACCGAAGGGCTGTATCGGCTATCCGGGTAATAATCGAGATGGTCGACAATCTTGTGCGCGCCACGTTGGCCGCAAATAAGGTGCGCACTGGCAGGTGACACATAGATGGTGTTGTTTTCTATTACTGTCCCCGCTTTTGGCACCAATACCTTGCGACTAGTATGCGCCGAGAGCTGGCGTGCAAAAAATTCCATGAACGCATCAGGCAAATGCTGCGCGATAAAAATCGGACATTCGAGCGCTTTTGGTAGATTGCGGACGATATCGAAAATGACCGGAATGCCTCCCGTCGATGCCCCAATGGCTATACAGCCCGGTTTACCGAGCGAGAGCCCATCGGGCGTGATGACAGCATCAAATGCAGCAGTATTTGGCCGACGATTAAGACGTGCAGTACTGCCAAGTCGGATGACCTTTTCTACAAGCAGTTCGGGAAAGCGACCGGCAAAACCGAACTTACCCGGTTTGGAGAGCGTGTCGCAGGCTCCAAGTTCCAAAGCCCGGATCGCCGCCGGTCCATTTTCCTCCACAAAAGAGGAAACTACCATCACCCTTGCGCCATTTGCTGCGTCCAGAATGTCGGGCAACGCATCCAGGCCTGATCGATCCGGCATTTCGATATCGAGCAAAATGATATCAGCCCTGACTCTTGCGAGCAGCGCCAATGCTTCTGCGCTATTGGAGGCTTCTCCGGCCACATCCACTTGCCCGCTTTGTCCGAGCACTCGAGCGAAAATCGATCTTACAACATTGCTGTCGTCCACCAGCACGACCCGTATCGGTCGGGATGCAGATCGTTCGCTGACGCGGTTCAAGGTGGAAACCGAGGACATTGGCAATCAGATACTTACATGCAGCCGACGATTTGGAGCTTCGCTTCCAGCGTTTCCCGATCGAACGGCTTCATGACATATTCGTCGGCGCCAGCGCTGATCGCTGCCTGAATATGGCCGATCCCGTTTTCGGTTGTGCAAAAGATGATCTTGGCATTGCTTTTGCCCGTCGCCCGATAAGCGCGCAGAAAGTCCATCCCGCTCATCACGGGCATATTCCAGTCGAGCAGAATCACGTCGGGTGCAGCCGCAGAGCAGTATTCGAGCGCTTCGGTGCCATCGGTTGCTTCATCAACCGTGAACTGAAGTGTCTCGAGTATATGGCGAGCAACCTTGCGGATGACTTTGCTATCATCGACAATAAGGCAGGATTTCATTGTTAGTCCCCTAAACCGATGAAGCCGGTTTAGCGCAGGGCTGTTATTGAGCGGTTAATGGCCGGCTGCAATTCAGCCTAATTTGTAACTTAGGCGGCGAGTGCCATATCGACGGCAACCAAAGCTTCCGGATCGAGCGCCATGACCATACGTCCTTCGATTTCGATAAGGCGAGAAACCATGGATTTCCAGCGCGGATCGAGTTTCACGGCGGGGTGGATGCTGGAATCGTCGACCGAGACAACATCGAAGACCTTGTCCACCAGCAATCCGAAATTGTGGCCGCCAATTCCTGCTATTATCGCCAGCATCCCGCGCTCTGTGGCTTTGCGCTTGCCCGTCACCCGATATTGGCAATCGATGAGAGTCAGGACGCGGCTCCGCAATGCGAACAGTCCGGCTACAACCGGTTTACAACCAGGCACCGATACGACTTCTCCGACGGTGACCACCGATTCAACGATATCGCTGCTAATAGCGACTTCGGTGTCATCTATCTGCGCGATTAGAAACAGCTCTTGCATCTCAACGCACCCCTGCAATTTTTGCATCAATAGCCGCAATTAGCGCGAACCGGTCATACCGATAGATGCTGCCCGCCTCGTCAACTTGCTGGTGAACAGAATCACGTAATTTTAGCAACCGTCCATCTTGTGAGGACGATATACTGTGTGACCCGCGACTCAACACAACTTGAGCATTGGCTTTGTCTTTTGGTTCGAAACTGATGGTATAGCCAGATGCCGACAACAAAGGCGCCAATATCCGCCGTTCCCAGCCATCATCAGAGCATTCGACATAACAAAGCGGGCGCTCGCTTTGTCCAACGGCACGAATTTCGGTGTTTTCGAAAAAGTGAAAGGCGTTAATGAGTTCAACCGGCTTGCTGTCGAAGTGCACAATGCCCTCGTAACGATCCGGATACATTGATGGGTCTATGCCACCTTCGATGGCAAAAATGTCTACAACATCGTCAACTGCAAGCAGGACGGTATTTGCTCCATCAGAGATACGAAGCACCTTGATCTGCATGCAGTCGGGTAAGTCGCTAAGTCCGTGAATGTCATACAACTTCCCATCGAGCGAGGCGCATAACCGTCCTCCCAATTCGTGAATCGAACTGACCTCCAGGTCTTCCATACGGTCGACTGCTGACAGTCTGATGGCCCTGTTCGCACCGTCCATGGCCGTAAACAACAATCCGGATTCGGCTTTCTGTGTTTCGGTCTGCGTCGCAGCGCCTTCGCGCACCGACTCGATCTCAAACAGGTCTTGGTCGAACCCGATTGCCGCACATAGTCCGCTAGCATCCAGCAGCAACATCGGACGGCCATTGTCCGGCAGTGATGTGCCCGCGTAAAGACCGGTTGCCATAACCAACGGAGCCCCTGGCTTCACGACAAGTTCTTCATTGTCGACGACAGCTTCAACGTCGAGCGCAAAGACTGCGCCAACAGCAGGACGAACAATGATCAATGTACGGCCCGTATCGGCGCTTTCGGGCGATTCTTCCAAACCGAGAATGCTCTCCAGCTTGGCATAAGCTAGACGCGCTCCCCGCACTTTCGCGATGACCATCCCGCCCAGGTTTTCCAGTTCGACATTCTTGTTTGTGACCGAGATAATCTCAACAATTGACGATCTGGAAATGCCGAATGTTTGGCCGCCAGCACGCAGCGACAGTCCGGCAATGATCGACAATGTCAGCGGAAGGCGAAGCGTTATCCGCAGCCCCTGCCCTTCTTCATTCTCTAAATCAATCGAGCCTCCAATGGCGTGCATATTGGTGCGAACAACGTCCATTCCCACACCGCGTCCCGATATCGAAGTAACCGAATCGGCGGTCGAAAGGCCCGGCGCAAATATCGTTTCCAGTTTCGCGCGGTCAGAGAGCTTTTGCCACTGGGAATGCGTATAAAGCTTGCGCGCGAGCGCCTTTTGCCCGAGCCTTTCAACATCAATCCCACGACCATCATCTTTGATCTCAACGAGAATTTGATTGCCGGACTGACGTGCTTGCACGTGGATCCGGCCTACCGGATCTTTACCTAGCGCACGGCGTTCGTCGGCGGACTCGATGCCATGGTCAGCGGCATTCCGCAAAATGTGAGTCAATGGGTCGCGCAGCGCCTCAACCATTTCGCGATCAACCTCGACTTCGCCACCCTCAACGGTAAGGTCGATCTGCTTGCCAAGCTCGACACTGATATCGCGCAAAGCCCGCGGCAGTGAGGCGAAGAGCCGATCGATATGCTGCATACGCATCATGCCGATCGCGTCGCGCATATCTGCTACAGTTGAGGATAATCGGCCAAAGGCATTTTCGATTTCCGCCGAGGCTCCAATTTTCCGTAATTGGCGCGACACCTCATTGCGTGCGAGCACCAGGTCAGAAATGCCGTTCATCAACTTGTCGAGTAAAGTCAGCGAAACCCGAACTGTCCGGTTACGTGAGTGACTTTGCAGCTCTTCGACGACTTCGACATCGTCCCTCATCCACGGCTCGACATTCGATTGACCTGATTCATTTCCGTCGCGTTCGGCGGGCAAGAAGGCCAGCATGGCGTCAATGAGTTCACTGTCATTGTCGCGCACTGCCTCTCCACTTTCGAGCGCATCGGTCAGCGCCGAGATACGGTCGATGACCGCCAGCACAGCGGAAACCAATTGCTCGCATACCTCTATACGGCTGTCACGAGCGTAGCTGAGCAATTCTTCGGCGGCGTGGCTGAGACGTAGGAGGCGCGGCAGATCAAGAAAACCACAGCTGCCTTTAACCGTGTGTACAAAACGAAATGCGCTATCAATCAGCGCCAAATCTGCGGGATTCTTTTCCCACTGGACCAGTTGGCCCGCAAGAACCTCCAACGTTTCACGTGTTTCAGCGATAAACTCTTCGCGCAGATCGTCCATCAGGGGCGTCCCGTAATTATTGCTGGGACACTATGCAGGAAACTTGGTTAAAAACCGCTTACGAAACCTTACGTACAGCAAAAGTCAGCGGACAAGCGCTCCAATCACCATCTGCTCGTCGCTGGGTCCTGCTATCTGCACCAGACCGCCATTTTGCTTGGCCAATCCGTACACCATCCAGCCAGCAGCAGTTCGGGAATCAATCTCGCTTGCTGCCAAATTTCCGGTCAAAGCATCTTGCACACTGCGATCCATGATTATTCTGGGACCAACCGCACGAATTACAATTTCCTGCTCACCCGGTCGAAACTCTGCCCCGACATGAAGTACTCCGCCTCGTACAAGAGCATCCTTTGCGATCAGGACAAGATTAAGCAGGATTTTGACCGCTCGCTTGGGCATCAGTCCTGCTGGAACCATCCATTCTAGCGTTGTTCGACCATCGCTGGTCACTAGCGGCTCAATAACCCCTTTGGCTTCCATCGGATCGACTTCGCTACCGAAGCCCCCTGCTGCTCCAAATGCGAGGCGAAAGAATTTTAGCTTGTCGGCCGCAGATTTGGCGCTTTCTGCCAAAAGGTCCATGCAGCGTTTGCGCATTTCCGGATCATGTTCATCCGCAAGCAGTTCCAAGCCATTGTTCATGGCCCCTACCGGACTGAGCAAATCATGGCATAGCCGCGAGCACAGTAAGGCAGCGAGGTCGATATCTTTGTCGGACATGGTCAGCCGGATCCCCTGTTGGTCATGACGTCAGTGCAATGAACGCAGTGTAATGCCGTTTCAACCCTTCAATCGCGGTTACAACGGCAAAATCGGCAAACCATGCTTGATAAACAACAAATTGCCCCCACATTCGGGCAATGGAGGGGCAAGTAACCACGCATAGCGGCATTTTGGGGCCGGGACGTCTGGACCGCGCTCTGGCGGAAGCCATTCCCTCGCTGTCGCGTGCCCGTATTCAGGCTTTGCTGGAGGCTGACGCGCTGCAAATTGCTGGTCAGGCTGTGTCTGATCCGTCGAGCAAGCGTCATCAGGGCCAGGCCTTCACCCTCACCGTCCCCGCGCCGGTTCCAGACAAGGCCGCACCGCAAGACATCGAACTCGACATTGTGTTCGAGGACGAACATCTGATCATCGTTAACAAGCCTGCCGGGCTTGTAGTGCATCCGGCGGCAGGCCATGCCGACGGCACATTGGTGAATGCCCTGCTCCACCACTGCAAAGGCAAATTGTCCGGAATAGGCGGGGTTCAGCGCCCGGGAATTGTCCATCGCATAGACCGGGATACATCGGGGCTGCTGGTCGTCGCCAAATCCGATGCCGCACATGAAGGCTTGGCAAAGCTCTTCTCTACCCACGACATCGAACGTCGTTATTTTGCGGTGGTCGTCGGCCAGCCCTCCCCCGCAGGCGGAACAATCCGGACGCAAATCGGTCGTTCGACGACCAATCGAAAAAAAATGGCCGTTCTGCCTGAAGGCAAGGGCAAACACGCGGTCACCCATTACCGCACAATTGAGCAGTTCAAGGACGCGTCGCTGGTTGAATGCCGGCTCGAAACCGGGCGTACGCATCAAGTTCGGGTTCATATGGCACATATCGGCCACCCATTGGTTGGAGATTTCACTTACAATAATCGACGAAAAGCATTTAAATTTGGACCAAATCAGTCGTATTTCAATCGACAAGCCTTGCACGCGGTTTCATTGGGGTTTATTCATCCCATTACCGGTGAAAAACTGGGTTTCGAAAGCAGATTGCCCGATGATATTCAGCTTCTGCTAACGTCGCTCAGGGTATATAATTCACTGTAACCGTTCGACAACGGGGTGCTTGATGAGGCCCCGGCGCGGACATGAAAGAGGAAGATAATGTCAGAGACTAAAAATGTTCCGGCAACTATCCCTGCCCTTGGGGGGGACGACAGCCTCAACCGCTATCTTGCGGAAATCAAAAAATATCCGATACTTGCACCCGAGCAGGAATATATGCTCGCCAAGCGCTATCAGGAGCATGAAGATCCTGCCGCTGCTGCGCAGCTCGTATCGTCGCACCTGCGACCTCGTCGCCAAAATCGCGATGGGGTATCGCGGTTACGGCTTGCCCGTTTCTGAGCTTATCTCCGAAGGCAATGTCGGCCTGATGCAGGGCGTGAAAAAATTCGATCCCGATCGCGGCTTCCGCCTCGCAACCTATGCGATGTGGTGGATCAAGGCGTCGATGCAGGAATTTATCCTGCGCAGCTGGAGTCTGGTCAAAATCGGCACCACCGCCGCGCAGAAGAAACTCTTTTTCAATCTCCGTCGCATGAAAAACAACATGCAGGCGTTCGAGGATGGCGATCTACGCCCCGAAGATGTGGCCAAAATCTCGACCGACCTTGGCGTTTCCGAAAGCGAAGTCATCGAAATGAACCGCCGCATGGCGATGGGTGGAGATACATCGCTCAATGTTTCGATGCGCGAGGATGGCGATGGCCAGTGGCAGGATTGGCTGGTCGATCACGAACCGCTGCAGGACGAACGCGTCGCCGAAGCGCAGGAAAGTGATGTGCGCCACCAGTTGCTGCTGGAGGCCATGGGTAGCCTGAACGACCGCGAAAAGCACATCCTGACCGAACGCCGCCTGATTGAAGAGCCTCGCACGCTCGAGGAACTCAGCCAGGAATATAATGTCAGCCGTGAACGTGTGCGCCAGATCGAGGTGCGGGCTTTTGAAAAACTGCAAAAGGCAATGCTGCGGATAGCCGGCGAAAAACGTTTGCTCGCTGCCGTCTAAAGGCATTTGTAAAAATGGATGACGCGGCCACGGGTGCGCGCTAGCTTTGATTTATGGCCCAAGCAAAGCGTTCGCCCGTTGCCCGTTTCCTCTCATTCCTCTTCCGCTGCCTGTTCTGGTATCTGGCGATTACCTTCGCCTTGGTGCTCGCATATCGCTTCATTCCCGTTCCCACGACGCTGACCATGTTGTTCGACAGCAACGGCGCCGAGCGCGACTGGGAACCTTTGTCGAACATCTCACCCAATCTTGTACGCGCAGTTATCGCGGCCGAAGACGCCAAATTCTGCCAGCATAGCGGCTTTGATACTGAAGCCATAGAAAAGGCGATCCAGCGCAACCAGCGCGGCGGGCGAATGCGTGGCGGTTCTACGATAAGCCAGCAGACCGCCAAGAATGTGTTCCTATGGCAAGGTAGCGGCTGGACCCGTTATGTGCGCAAGGTGCCGGAAGTCTATTTCACCTTCCTGATCGAAACCTTCTGGGGAAAGCGGCGCATCATGGAGATTTATCTGAACGTCGCGGAGACCGGCATTGGCACTTATGGTGCTGAAGCAGGCGCCCAACGCTATTTCAATAAAAGCGCCGCCAATCTAAGCCGTGTCGAGGCGGCACGCATGGCCGCCGCCCTGCCCTTACCCAAGAAACGTGCCGTCAATGGCGCAAGTGGATTCACCCGCCGTTATGGCAACAGCATATCCGCGCGGATTGGCGTGGTGAAGCGCGACGGGCTGGACATCTGTATTTATAAGTGAGCTCGTCGAGCAAAAAAAAGGGGCGCGGAGGTTGCCCACCGCGCCCTTTTCTTGGACTTGAAAGCTCCTTAGAACTTAATCTTCGCGCCAACACGGATGCCGTAGAGCGACTGACGGGTCTGAAGAACCTCGTTCGGCGCTAGGACATTGCTGTAGCGATACTGAGCGCAATTCTGCGTCAGCGAAGCGCTGGTGCCGGCAGTACCGGTGGGCGTTGCTGCAGTGAGGCAGGTGACACGAACCAGCGCCGAGTTGTAAGGGAACTGCACCTGGCGGAGCGAACCCCAATCACTATCGATCATGTTCAGGACATTTTCGATATCCGCGAATAGTTCAAACTTGCCGCCAAACAGCGCAGGGAGTTCCTGGCTGAAGTGGAGGTCTACCTTAAAGAAGTCAGGCGAAGTCAGGCTGTTCTTGGGTACGATCTTGCCGCGATATTTGTCGAGGCCGAGCGCTGTAACAAGGCCTTCAAATGCAGTGGCACTGGCGGCGCTGTCAAAGCTGACCAGCGGATCGCTTGCATTCGGAACATAGAGCAACATGTTGCCCAGATTGCCTACGGTACCGAAAGTTGCACCGCGACCACCCGAGTTATCGAGCATGGTCAGACTGTACGGACGGCCTGAGCGATACTCTCCAAACAGGCCAAATCGTGTTTCGTTGTCGCCGAAGAATGTGTGCTTGTAATCAAGACCAAACTTCCACTGGTCACGATATTCGTAGATCGAACGGCCATAAGCGGCGTAATTCGGGTCGACAAAAGCGTTGTTGCCGTAGTTCGAACTCGACGTCGACGACGTCAGCGCAGCAACATCCTTCACATCCGAACGCGTGTAACTGCCGTCGATTGACAGATCACCAAAATCCTTCGCTACGCGCAGGGTAGCAAAATAGGCGCGGCCCTTGGTGCTGTTGGTCATAAGCAGGTCACGGTTGGTCGTTGCCGAACCACCAAACGGGCCGTATCGACGCCTGCCGTCAGGCAGCGTTCCATTTGGAACCGAACGCAGGTCTACCCACTGATAGCCCCAGATGTTCTTGTCGTACAGCAACTGCGCACCAAATAACCACCCGTCACCCAATGGGCCAAGGTCAGCGTCATAGTCAGCTTGCAATGCGGCCTTCATCTTGCGAGCGATGCGGAGGTCCGGAACCAGAGCATCGGTCGGTGCTGCTGCCAGCGAAGCGACGTTGGTGGTAAGGAAGTTGGTAACGCTGGTCGGGATGGTGGGTCCGCTGACACCATTAAGCGCACCGCATGTTGCCGAAGCAGCACAGTTCGCGCGGTTGATGTCAACACTGTTGGTCAGCTGGCCAGTGTTCGAAAACACGTTGGACAGGTAAACATCAGGCGTACCGCCAGCAAAGATGCCGACGCCACCACGAACAATCAGACGTTCAGTCGCTTCCCAGTTGAAACCGAAGCGCGGCTGGAACACGCCCTTACCGCTAAATGTGGTGCGGTTCGAATAGCCATAACGGTTAGTAAAGTTCTGGTTCAACGGCGGGTAAGCGTCATTGTTGAACAGGTCATACCGCAGGCCATATGTCATCATCAGGTTCGGGGTGACCTGCCAGTCATCCTGAATGCCTATCGTCCAGTTCTGCGTACCAAAGCTAGCACCTGCATCGTCCGGGTTTAGGCTCGGCACCGCATTGGCATACCGCAAGCGGTTGGCATTACCAGCTGCGAAATCTGCAAGGCTGTCGAAGTAGAAGTCACCGAGCGAGCGCTGCAGGAATAGGTTGAACACTGACACATCGGTGTAGCCGAGCTGAAAGCGGAGCGAGTGATCACCGGCTTGCAGTTTGGCATTGAAATCGACCGACAAGTTTTCAGTATTGAGATCGTTCGAATGGCGGCTGACATCCGGTCCGAAGAAGAGGCGAGTGCCGTTGCAGCTGGTTGCCGAACCTGCCGATGTGGCGTCGGTGCAGACTTCCATCTGCGGGAAGTCACGGCCACCAAAGGGCGTCTGGTCGCGGTTGTAATCACGATAGGAAACGCGAACCTGGGTCGAGAAATTGTCCGACCAGGTCGAGTTCAGTTCGAAATTGCCCGCATTGACCTCTTCCGCCAATTCATAGCCATTCGACTGGAAGCCCAATGCAAAAGGTGCGGTAAGGAAAGTGTTCTGCTGGAATTGCTGCGTTCCAACGTTACGGATGTAAGTCAGCGCAGCGCGATGGTCATCATTGATGTTCCAGTCGAGCTTGGCGATGATCTTTTCGTCTTCTTCCGTTGCATTGGGCTCGAGGCCCAGAGTGTCATAACCGTAACGCGATTGAGCGACCGAGCTGACCTGATCTATAACAGTCTGCGTGAGACCGGGGACCTGATTAGCGTAACCGGGACCGAATCCGTCGTCGAACGGATCCGATTCCTTGGTCTTTTCATAGGCTGCCATGAAGAACAGCTTGTCCTTGATGATCGGGCCGCTGACCCAACCGCCATATTGCTTGGAGTCAAAATTGAGGTTGATGTTGCGACCACGGCTTGAATCGCCGGTCAGGCTGTCGTCGGTGTAGGTGTAGAATGCACCGCCACGGAATTTGTTGCCGCCCGAACGGAGCACAACGTTAATAGCGCCGCCCTGGAAATCGCCCTCGGCGATATCGAACGGAGCGACTTTGACCGAGAATTGTTCAATCGCGTCATAGGGAACAGGACCGCGTGAAGTCGGCAGACCGCCATTGTTCAGACCAAAGTCGTCCGAAAACTGCACACCATCAACCGAGAAACGGTTCAGACGACCATTGTTACCGGCGATTTCAATCGCACGACTGTTAGTAAGGTCAAGGCTAACCAGCGGATCACGACGTGCAAGGTCGCGAATGTCGCGGTTGATCGACGCAGCGCCGTCAATTTCGTCACGACCCAGTGCAGTGATTGGCCCATTGCTGGTTTCGACTGCGCCGCGAATGGCGGACGCGGTAACAACAATTTCCTGCTGCGCCTCTAGAGTCACCGGAAGGCGGAACGGCTGGCCTGCTTGCAGATAAAGATCCGTTACCTGAGCCGACTGGAATCCATCGGCGTCAACAGTTACAGTGAAAGGGCCACCTACGCGAAGACCATTGGCAGCGAAAGTGCCGTCTGCGTTGGTCGAGCTCGAAGCCGTCGTACCCGACGGTTCATGGACAACGGTAACGGTTGCACCGCCGACCGGGCCATTTGCGCTTTCAACGCTACCGCGAACAGACGAAGTGGTTTCCTGCGCATGTGCGGGCGTTGCCGACATGCTCGCAATCGAAAGCGCGGCTACGCCTGCAGCCAGATAGAAACGGATTTGCATCTTTTACCCCTATAAGTGTGCGAAGGCAAAAGCCCCCATATCCCGCCGTTAGCTTGAATCTGCCGATTCGGCAAAGCTCGGGCTGGGGGATCGTTGCTCTGATTGTATGTCAGGAATGTGACATTTGCTGCTGTGCAGCACAACTAGAACAGCGGGCATCTACCTAAGGCAGTCCGCAGCCTCAAAAAGCGGCAGAAATGCGCAAGGTTTCGCGCTGCCGCCGCCTACTGTTGCGCCACTGCAACAGGTTTCGAAAAAATTAAGCTGCAGACTCTTTTGCGGTCTCGGAGAAGACGCGAACCGGTTCTTTCCGGCCTTCGATAACATCCTTGTCGACGACAATCTCGCTCACGCCGTGCATCGATGGCAACTCGAACATCGTATCGAGCAGGATAGCCTCCAATATAGAGCGCAAACCGCGCGCACCTGTCTTGCGTTCGATCGCCTTCTTCGCGACCGACTCAAGCGCATCGTCAGTGAATGTCAGCCCGACATTTTCCATTTCGAACAACTTGCGATACTGTTTGACGAGCGCATTTTTAGGCTCGGACAGGATCTTGACCAGCGCCGACACATCGAGGTCTTCGAGCGTCGCAGTCACCGGCAAACGTCCGACAAATTCGGGGATCAAGCCGTATTTCAGCAAATCCTCAGGCTCAATCTGTTTGAGCACTTCGCCCGTGCGACGCTCATCCGGATCGGCGACATGCGCGCCAAAACCTATCGACTTGCCTTCCAAACGGTTGGAAATGATTTTCTCAAGCCCCGCAAAAGCGCCACCGCAGATGAACAGGATGTTGGTCGTGTCGACCTGAAGAAACTCCTGCTGCGGATGCTTGCGTCCACCCTGCGGAGGAACGCTGGCGGTGGTGCCTTCCATCAGCTTGAGCAGCGCCTGCTGCACGCCCTCACCCGAAACGTCGCGGGTAATAGACGGGTTTTCGGCTTTGCGGCTGATTTTGTCGATCTCGTCGATATAGACGATGCCACGCTGCGCGCGCTCAACATTATAGTCGGATGCCTGCAGCAGCTTGATAATGATATTCTCAACATCTTCACCAACATAGCCCGCCTCGGTAAGGGTCGTGGCGTCGGCCATGGTGAAGGGCACGTCGAAAGTTTTAGCCAGCGTTTGCGCAAGCAAAGTCTTACCGCAGCCGGTCGGGCCGATCAACAGGATGTTCGACTTGGCAAGTTCGACTTCACCATTTTTCTGGGCGTGGTTGAGGCGTTTATAATGGTTGTGAACGGCGACCGAGAGAACGCGTTTCGCGCGATACTGGCCAATGACATAGTCATCCAGCACGTCACAGATTTCCTGCGGCGTGGGGACTTCACCATCCTTTTTGCCAGTCAGCGCGCCCTTGGTTTCTTCGCGAATGATGTCGTTGCACAGCTCGACGCATTCGTCGCAAATGAACACCGTCGGCCCGGCAATCAGCTTGCGGACCTCGTGCTGCGACTTGCCGCAGAAGGAGCAATATAGGGTGCTCTTTGTATCGGAGCCGCTCAACTTCGTCATAAACGTCCTGTTCCTTGCGCACAAAACCCGCAGATTTAATGCCGTCTATCCATCCTATCGCGACAAACCAATTTCGCAATAGCGTAATAATCCGCCCCGTTGTTGCACGAA
Organism: Sphingomonadales bacterium; assembly: GCA_016707885.1. GTDB lineage: Bacteria > Pseudomonadota > Alphaproteobacteria > Sphingomonadales > Sphingomonadaceae > Sphingorhabdus_B. The sequence goes on along the minus strand of JADJGU010000002.1, from coordinate 288,182 downwards.
CAGGGTGGATAATCCCCTAATCGCTGTGTGTCGAATCAGGATTCGCCGCCCTCTGCAGCTGCGGGGCGCTTATCGAACACTTCATCGACAATGCCGAAAGCCTTGGCTTCGTCGGCTTCAAGGAAGGTATCGCGATCCATCGCCTTTTCAATGTCTTTCAAAGGCTTGCCGGTATATTTGGCATAGAGATCGTTCATCCGCTTGCGGATGCGCAAAATCTCATTGGCTTGGATCTGGATATCAGAAGCCATACCGCGCGCGCCGCCCGAGGGCTGATGAACCATGATACGCGCATTGGTAAGCGCAATGCGCATTCCGGGCTCGCCCGCTGCAAGCAAGAAACTGCCCATCGACGCGGCCTGACCGATACACACGGTGCCGACACGAGGACGAATATATTGCATCGTGTCGTGGATCGCCATGCCAGCAGTGACCACCCCGCCGGGCGAGTTGATGTACATCCAGATATCCTTTTTGGGATTATCGGATTCAAGGAACAGCAGCTGCGCAGTGATTACCGCCGCCATATTGTCCTCAACTTCGCCGGTCACGAAAATGATGCGTTCGCGCAAAAGCCTGGAGAAAATGTCCCAGCTGCGCTCGCCGCGGTTCGATTGCTCGATAACAACGGGAACAAGCGCCTGGGTGGGGTCGCGGAACGGATCGTGCATGAAAAGCCCTTCAGATAGGTTTTGTTTGATTTTGCTATACATCGGCGTGCGCGCTTACCTTTTCAAGTCGGAAAAGGGTTAAGAAAGCCAAGTTGACATTGCAGCCCGCATTACTGTCAGGCGGCATCCGCTACACGGTAGCGCTTTTCCGTATCGGCCACAGATTGGCGTACGAAATCGGAAATGAAATCCAGAAGCGCGCGGACATGTGGCTGTTGGCGCGCGGCACTGGTCGTCACAAGCCAGCCTGGAGTGGTCAGTTCCGAAATCGGCGGGAACAAGCGGACTAAACCCGAATGACTGTCACCAATCAGGCAAGGCATGACCGCGGCCCCCATGCCCGCCCGCGCCGCAGCGATTACCGACGAGAGGGTATTTGCCCGGTGTACAATCTGAATATCCGGGCCGAGCGAGGTGATCCACCGGTCTATCTGGCCAACGCCCGGGCCGGAAAAACTGACGAACGGATAACGGACCAATCCCTCATAACTATTAGGAATTCCAAGCTCTTCGGCCATTTCGCGCTGCACATAGACGCTTTCATGCAACTCTACGATTCGTCGGATGACGAGGCTGTCGTCCTGCGGAGGATTGCCGAAACGGATTGCTATATCTGCTTCACCGCGCGCTATATCCAGCGCTCGATCATCGACGATGATCTCCGCCATGACTGCAGGGTGCTTTGCCCGGAAGGATGCAATTGCAGGCATCAGCCACATATTGGCCGCCGATTCTACAGTCGTCAGGCGCACAGTTCCGCTCAAACGGCGACCTTCTGCGGCAACACTGATCTGCAATGCCTCGACTTCGCGCTGTACCGCCTCGGCATGTGGCAGCATTGCTGCTCCACGTACCGACAGCGTGTATCCGCTGGGGCTGCGCAGAAATAGCGCAGTGCCAAGACCTTCTTCAAGCATGGTAATCCGGCGCGAAACGGTGGCCTGCGCCACATTCAGGCTCTTTGAAGCCGCAAGCGTGCTGCCGGTTCGGGCAACCGCGAGGAAGAAGCGCAAATCATTCCAGTCGAACATGCATGTACATATAGCACAGGCTATTCATTTTTGAATAACCGTTCGCCGAAAGAAATGCTCACACCTGGCAAAGCAAAGGCGTATCTCTTGGGCATCGGAAAAACACCTTCTCCCACTGTTTTCCGCACAAGAGCAGAATAAGGACAAGATAATGACTTATGACTACCGCCTGCGTTCCGCCGTAGCCGCAATATTTGCTTCGGCATTCACTCTCGCGCTTGCACTGACGACCATCACCGGCAACGCCGCAATGATCGCCGCCTGATAGCGCATCGCCCCTTTCCTCTCCCCGGAAAAAACAAAGAGCCCGGCAAGCAATTGCCGGGCTCTCATTATTTGGTTTGAGCCGCCGAACGGCTGGAGAAGCTTTTACTTCTTGGCAGCGGCTTTCTTTGCCGGAGCCTTTTTCGCGGGCTTTTCGCCTTCGTCCTTGACCGCTTCCTTCTTCGGCGCCGCCTTTTTCGCTACAGGCTTTTCTTCCTTAGCGGGGGCAGCTTCCTTCTTGGCAGCAGCCTTCTTCGCCGGAGCCTTTTTGGCCGGCTTCGCTTCGGGCTCGGCTTCGATTGCAGCTTCGAGTTCGGCGCGGGTCACGGTCTTTTCCGTCACGGTCGCCTTGTCGAACAAGAAGTCGACAACCTTGTCTTCAAACAGCGGCGCGCGAAGCTGTGCTGCAGCCATTGGGTTTTCTTGCAGATATTGCACGAAACGCTGACGGTCTTCCTGACGATATTGCTGCGCAGCCTGCGTCACCAGCATCTGCATTTCCTGATTGCTAACCTCTACGCCATTGCCCTGGCCGATTTCGGAGAGCAGCAGACCGAGGCGCACGCGGCGAACGGCAATGTCGCGATAATCTTCGCGCTCGGCTTCCATTTCCTTGCGGGCGGCTTCGGGATTTTCTTCGCGATCAGCTTCTTGTTCTAGCTGCGCCCAGATCTGTTCGAATTCGGCTTCAACCATCGAGGGCGGAACTTCGAAATCATGGTCAGCTGCCAACTGATCAAGCAACTGGCGCTTCATATAGGTGCGGGTCAGGCCGTTCAGTTCCTGCTCAACCTGAACTTTCATCAGCTCCTTGAGCTTGTCGAGGCTTTCAAGGCCGAATGCCGCTGCGAGGCTGTCGTCAGCCTTGCTTTCTGCCGGCTTTTTCACTTCACCAACGACGATGTCAAAGGTTGCGGCCTTGCCGGCCAGTTCCTTGGCACCATAATCTTCGGGGAAAGTGACATTGATAACCTTGCTGTCATTGGCCTTCACGCCAACCAGCTGGTCCTCAAATCCTGGGATCAGCTGGCCTGAGCCGATTTCGACCGACATGCCTTCGCCTTTGCCGCCATCGAACGGTACGCCATCGACCTTGCCTTCGAAATCGATGACAACGACGTCGCCGGTCGTAGCCTTATAGCTTTTCGCGGCTGTTTCGAAATTCTTGTTGCCCGCTGCCAGCCGCTCCAAAGCGGCTTCGATTTCGGCTCCTTCGGCTTCAACCGTCAGGCGTTCGAGCGACAGTCCTTCAATCTTCACTTCGGGGATGCTCGGCAGGATTTCGAAGTGAAAATCGACGACTGCATCCTTGCCGGGCGCATAGTCATGATCGAGATGCACATGCGGCTGGGTTGCCGGACGCAGCTTGTTATCGGTGATCGTCTTCTGGACGCCTTCTTGAATAGACGTATTCAGCGCTTCCTGAAGCAGCGCATCCTTGTGCATCTTCTTGACGAGGTTTGCGGGAACCTTGCCGGGGCGGAAGCCGGGCATACGCACTTGCGGTGCGATTTTCTGCACTTCGGCGTCGATCCGCGACTCAATGTCGGCGACGGTAACGGTGAGGCGATAGGCCCGCTTCAGGCCTTCATTCTGGGTTTCCTGGGCTTGCATAACTAAAACTCTAATCCTCAACTCTGCGCAGGGTTGCGCTTCAAAAATCTTTGGACGGACTTGGCTGGGAAGCCGGGCGTTTTTGAACTGGTGCGGGCGAAGGGACTCGAACCCCCACATCTTGCGATACTGGTACCTAAAACCAGCGCGTCTACCAATTCCGCCACGCCCGCTCCGCCACACCCTTATTGGCCGTGCGGTCGGGTGCCTCTAACGGCAAAGTCGGCCTAGGGCAAGTGCCGAAAGCGGCGGGATTGTCCGCTGTTACGACAACCCGTTTTCAGCGCCGCATGGCTTGGGACGGACGCACTTGCAATGTTGCCACCAACTGCCTGATCTCTTCGATGTCGCGATCAAAATAGTGGATTTCAGGCGCTATAAAATTGACCAGATAGAGCTTGCCATCAACAATCGCGGCAACCCCCTCGCCCTTGCGCGTCAGGCCTTCATCCTGCGCGGCATAGCTATAGGCGAAACGCACGCCTTCATGCTTGCCGAGCCTTGCGGGTTCGACGGCACCGACCGAAAAAACCGACGAGTTCAGAAGGATACGGTTGCTGTTTTCGAACAGTTCGACAATTTCGGTCGCCAGCATATTCGAGCGGAATTTTGGCAGCTTCTGCGTAGCCCCATAAGGCGTATGGTAGAGCGTGCCGCCATCGGGAATTGCCGCAAAAAACGTCAGTTCGTTGAGAGCGAGGCCATCGCGCGTCCAGCGTTCGCCATGATCGGAAGGGCGGGCTGAAGATCGGTTCCACCCTGCTTTGGGTGTCGCAAATATCAGCTTCCCCGCGACATTCACGCTTTGGTCGGCAATCAGCGCCTTCCATTCGGCGAAGGCTGGCACAGACGCACCGACAAGCGCCAGAATCGAGATCGCCATGGGAACCAGCCTCATTTTTGTGGCTCCCGCGCCATCGCTTCGATCATTGGGCGGTCGCCGGCTACAGGGGCAATATCCAGATAGCGACGCAGCATCTTCCGGCCTTCGTCCGATTTGCCTTGCCGTAGGAGGAGCATGCCAAGGCTGCGCCAGCTTTCGGCCAATGCGGGGTCCTTCGTGAGCGATTGCCGATAAAAACCCTCGGCCTTTGCCAGATCCCCCTCTTTTCCGCGCGCCCGATACAATTCGCCGCGCGCGTACAGCAGATCGGCTGTCCAAGATCCGCGTGCTAATCCGTCGAGCAGAAACTCGGTCGCCGCGAAATCGTTTAGTTTCACCTGATCGTCGATCAGGCGCGGCCACCAGCGGGCGATGGCAGCACGATAGCGCCCTGCCCCATCGTCGCTGCTCGGGGCTTTACGCTGGGCCGCAGCGCGCAGATATTCCATGCGATCGCGTGTATTTGGGTGCGAGGAGAAAAAGTCGCTCGCCTCCTGCGCCACGACCCCGCTTTTGTTCGCCTTGGCCTGCACCTCCATCTCGCCAAGAAGCTGTTCCCATATTTTGGAGGGTGCCGTCGGGTCATATCCGCTGGCGCTAAGATAGTCGAGTGCGGCTATATCGGCCTGTTTTTCCATTTCGCGGTTGAAGCGGAAGACCGACCCCATAAGCCCGATCTGCGCCAGCATGCCGCCGGGTACAAATCCCAACCAGGTCATCGCATTGGATTTTGCCTTGATGTCATGAAAGGATTTCAAGCTGTGCTGCTGTTCAAAATGAACGAATTCATGGCCTAGAACCGCCGCCAGTTCAGCCTCATTGCGCGCCCGCAACAGCAGGCCACTCCACACCAGCATCATGCCATTGGGTGCCATCGCCGCGTTGAACTGTGGTGTGCGCATCAGATAGATGCGCGCCGCACCGCATTTTTCGGTGCCAACTGCGCGACACAGAACGCCTTTCACATAGGCATTGAGTTCGGGGTCCTCGATCAAGAATTTGGACGCGCGCATCTGCTGCTCGGCCTCGTCCATTTCGAGCCAAAGGCCTTGTTCCACCGCATCCTTGGGTTGATAGCCCGCGTTGGTGGGCCGCAGCTCCAAAGGCTGGGCCGCGATCGGAGCAGCAAAGGCCAAAGCCGCAAGCGTCAGGCTGTTTCGAAGACGCTTCATGGCGCAACTGCCTTGCCGGAAGCACGCACGGGAAAGCCGTTCAGCAATTGCTCGACGCGCTGCGTGGCACCCTCCGCCGTGCGAACATCCCCTCCGGCTTTCAAATCGACCCCCAGCCAGACAATGTCGCCATTTTTCATATCGATCAGCGCGGCATATCCGAAATGCGTGCCTGCAATGTCGCCATTGCCCATCAGCGCGGCGACCAGTTTCGCGGCGCGGCGCCCGGCCGATTCAAAACTGTCGTGGCTGAGAAGGAACAGGCCATAGTCGGCCTTTGCCGCAGGTGCGATTTTCGCAACACCGCTGCCCAAGCTCCAGTCGAAACTGTCAACCTTGGAAGGCAGAGGATCTTTGCCGAACAATTTGTGCCGGATGATCGTGCCGACCACCAGACGGAACAGCGCACGATGCTCTGTCAACAACTGGCTATTCGCGGCTCGATCGTCATGCAGCACCATTTCGATCCCACGCTTGCCGCCCGTAGCCACCAGTGCCGCGCTCAATTCACGCGTGACAGCGGCATGCCATTCAGCATTGTTCTGGAAGATACCCGCCGTGGTTTGCTCCCCCACTTTAACTTCAGGGCGAAAGACCAGAATGCGCGGCGGCGTTTCCGGGGTGAAGGCAAAGCCTTCACGCACCGCATATTTTTCGGTCGCCACTGGGGCTTGCGCCAGAATCGGACTGGCAGCGAGCACTGTCGCCAATGCCAACCCTATACTCAAACGTCGCGCCATGACTGCTCCAGACGGCTGACTGCCGCTATCAGGCATGTCTCGCGCTGATCAGGCTGCGGCGCAAGGTGCTAAATTGCCAGCTGAATGTGAAATCGTCTCACGCGCCGATCAGTCGGCCAGCGCCTTTTTGAGCAATTCGTTGACCACGCCAGGGTTCGCCTTGCCCTGCATCGCCTTCATCGTCTGGCCGACGAAGAAACCGAAAAGCTGTTCCTTGCCAGCGCGATATTGTTCGAGCTGGCCCGGATTGGCGGCAAGGATTTCGGCGATCACGGCTTCGATCGCGCCGGTGTCGCTGGTCTGCTTCAGACCCTTTTCCTCGACAATGGCTGCAGCACCCTGCCCGGTTTCGAGCATGATCTCGAAAACCTGCTTGGCGATGCTGCCCGAAATGGTGCCGTCAGCGACCAGTTTGAGCAGTTCAGCCGCCTGTGCGGGGCTGACCGGGCTTTCGTCGAGCGACTTACCGAGCTTGTTCAGCGCGCCAAACAGTTCGGACATCAGCCAGTTGGAGCCCTGTTTCGCATCGACGCCGTGGCTGAGCAGATCTTCGAACCAGAAGGCTGTTTCGGCCTCTGCGGTCAACACAGCCGCATTATAGGCCGTCAGACCCAGCTCGTTTTCATAACGCGCGCGTTTGGCGTCGGGCAGTTCGGGCAGCGACGCCCGGCAGTCCTCCAGAAACGCATCGTCGAGTTCGAGCGGCAGCAGGTCCGGATCGGGGAAATAGCGGTAATCATGCGCGTCCTCTTTGGAGCGCATCGAGCGGGTTTCCAGCTTGTTGGGATCGAACAGGCGGGTTTCCTGAACAACGGTGCCGCCATCCTCGATCAGATCGACCTGACGCCGCGCTTCAACCTCGATTGCCTGCATCACGAAGCGGATCGAGTTGACATTCTTAGTCTCGGTGCGCGTGCCAAATTCTTCGCCGGGCTTGCGCACCGAGACGTTGACGTCGGCACGCAGCGAACCTTCCTCCATATTGCCATCGCAAGAACCGACATAGCGCAGGATGGAGCGCAGCTTTTTCACATACGCCCCTGCCTCTGCAGGCGAGCGCATATCGGGGCGCGAGACGATTTCCATCAGCGCAACGCCCGAGCGGTTCAAATCGACATAAGACATAGTCGGGTGCTGGTCATGCATCAGCTTGCCCGCATCCTGTTCGACATGGATGCGTTCGATGCCGATGGTCTTGCGCGGGGAATTGGCGTCTTTCTCGTCGAGAATAACCTCAATCTCGCCCTCACCCACAATCGGGTGGTACAGTTGCGAAATCTGATAGCCCTGCGGCAAATCGGCGTAGAAATAATTCTTCCGGTCAAAACGCGACCATTTGTTGATCTGCGCATTGATCGCCATGCCGGTGCGCACCGCCTGACGGATGCATTCGCGGTTCGGCACGGGCAACATGCCGGGCATCGCGGCATCGACCAGCGACACATGACTGTTCGGCTCCCCACCATAGGCCGCAGACGCGCCCGAGAAGAGCTTGGCGTTCGACGTGACCTGCGCGTGGACCTCAAGGCCGATCACGACCTCCCACTCACCTGTCATGCCCTGGATGCGATATTCTGACATTTACTTTTCACTTTCCGGCATGGTGTCGAAACGAGCTTCGCTGATTTTCCGACGCCGCCCAAACCAAGAAACAAGGCCAATCGCTGCACTCACTAGCATCATGAGCGCAAAGATTTTCAAATCGCTCACCACCACTTCTCCGCTTCCGCCGTGAATCCGGCACGTTCTTCAATCGCCAGCCCTGCGTTCAACACGCCCTGCTCGTCGAGCGCTTTGCCGACGATCTGCAGACCCAGCGGCAGGCCCTCCTTGTCGATGCCACCGGGCACCGACATGGCGGGTAAGCCTGCGAGTGAGGCAGGCACCGCAAACACATCGTTGAGATACATCGACAGCGGATCGCTGGTCTTTTCACCCAGACCAAAGGCCGCACTTGGCGCGGTCGGGGCGAGGATCAGGTCGCATTGCTTCCACGCATTGTCAAAATCGCGAGCGATCAGCGCGCGGACCTTTTGTGCCTGTGTGTAATAGGCGTCGTAAAAACCGGCGGAGAGAACATAGGTGCCGATCATGATGCGACGGCGGACCTCTGCGCCGAAACCGGCGGCGCGGGTGGCGGCGTACATATCCTGCAGCCCTGCCCCATCGGGCAGGTCGCGCAAGCCATAGCGCACGCCATCATAGCGCGCGAGGTTTGACGATGCTTCGGCGGGGGCGATGATGTAATAAGCCGGTAGCGCATATTTGGTGTGCGGCAGGCTGATCTCGACGATTTCCGCCCCTGCATCCTTCAGCCAGGCGATGCCATTGTCCCACATCTTCGCAATATCTTCGTCGATGCCGTCGAGGCGATATTCCTTGGGAATACCGACCTTTTTGCCACGAAGGTCGCCGGACAGGCCAGCCTCCCATTCGGGCACGGGCAGCTCAAGCGAGGTCGCATCCTTGGGATCAAAGCCTGCCATCGCCTCCAGCATGATCGCACAATCGCGGACATCGCGCGCCATCGGGCCTGCCTGATCGAGCGAACTGGCAAAGGCGACAATGCCCCAGCGGCTGCAACGACCATAGGTCGGCTTGATGCCGCTGATGCCCACGAACGCCGCAGGCTGGCGGATCGAGCCACCAGTGTCGGTGCCGGTCGCCGCCGGGCACAGCCGCGCCGCGATCGCTGCCGACGAACCGCCCGAGGAGCCGCCCGGCGCCAACGCGGCGTTGCCGCCATCGTTGCGCCGCCACGGGTTGATGACATTGCCGAAATAGCTGGTCTCGTTCGACGAACCCATGGCGAACTGGTCAAGGTTCAGCTTGCCCAGCATCCCTGCCCCGGCCTTCCACAAATTCGCCGAAACGGTCGATTCATAGGTAGGCACAAAGCCTTCGAGGATGTGGCTTGCGGCGGTGGTCTGCACGCCTTCGGTGGCGAACAAATCCTTCATGCCGATGGGAACGCCGGCCATCTTGCCCAGCGGCTTGCCAGCAGCACGGTCAGCGTCGACGGCCTTTGCCGCTTCGATGGCCTTTTCGGGCGTTTCGACGATGAAGGCATTGAGGACTTTTGCCGCCGCGACATTAGCGTTGAAGGCTTCGGCCACTTCAACAGCGGTGAATTCGCCATTGGCAACGCCAGAGCGGATGGCGGCTACGCCCAATTTGGTCAGGTCGGTCATTATTCGATCACCTTCGGCACGCCAAAGAAGCTGCCTTCGCGGGCGGGCGCATTGGCGAGCACCTTTTCGCGCACATCGCCATCGGTGACGACATCGTCGCGCAGACGCAAATGGTTGGGGATCACGGCGGTCATCGGTTCGACGCCGGTCACGTCCACCTCGCCCAATTGCTCGACCCAGGCGAGGATGCCGTTCAGCTCCCCGACCATCTTTTCGGCCTCTTCGTCACTGATCGCGATGCGGGAGAGCCGCGCGATCTTGTTCACGGTATCTTTATCGACTGACATGAGCGTGCCGCTAGCATTGTGCAGTCGCAGCATCAACCGCCAAAGCTGCGCTTTTCAGCCTATGTTCAAAAACTCGCTGCTATTTTTCCAAATGAAGTTATTTGAAACCTCAAATCGTTGCTCCAGCGAAGGCTGGAGCCTATCTCGCCTATCGGTTTAGACTGCCAGACGTGATGGGCCCCAGCCTCCGCTGGGGCGGCGCAACCGATCAGAATTTGGAAACAAAATACGTGGCCCGCAAATTCCTTTACCTTATCGCCGCCATCATCACGCTGGTGATCGCAGGTGGCTTTGTTGTTCGCATCTATGAGAAAGAGCTGACCGAGTTAGCCTTTGTGCCGACAACCAAATTTGAAGAGCAAAAGGCCTTTGCGACCAACAAGTATGACGACCCCGCGATGTGGTTTGCGCGTGGGCGGAGTGGTGCGGGCAATGTGACCAGCTGGCAGCCGGTTGGTGCAGAGAAAATCGAGGTTCCTGGTTCCGCCGCGATATTCTTCATCCACCCGACCTCTTATATGGACAAGACCCACTGGAACGCGCCGCTCGACGACAAGCTGTCGCAGGATCGGGCAAAGCTGTTCCTGCAGGGTCTCGCCTCCCCCTTCGCTGCATCGGGCGAAATCTGGGCACCGCGCTATCGTCAGGCGGCGATCGGCGCCTTCCTGACCGACAAGCCCGAAGGGCAACAGGCATTGGATGCGGCCTATCAGGACGTTCTCCTCGCCTTCGACGATTTTGTTGCCAAGGTGCAGAAAGACCGCCCGATCATCCTTGCCGGGCACAGCCAGGGCGCGCTGCACCTGACGCATCTGTTGAAAGACCGTGTCGCGGGCAAGCCAATCGCCAAGCGCATCGTTGCTGCCTATGCGGTCGGTTGGCCGGTTTCGGTCGACACCGACCTGCCCGAAATGGGCCTTCCCGCCTGCACTTCGCCCGACCAGACAGGCTGTATATTGGCATGGCAGAGCTTTGCCGAGCCCGCCGAATATGAGCGCATCCTGAAAGTCTATGATTCGACCACCGGCTTTAACGGCCAGTCGCGCGCCAACACCACTATGTTGTGCACCAACCCGCTGACCGGCGGTGCTGCGGCAGAGGCTGGCGTTGAGGCGAATCTCGGCACCTTGAAACCATCGGACGATATGAAGACCGGCGGACTGGTGAAAGCCGCGATCCCCGCCCGTTGCGACCAACGAGGCTTCCTGCTGATCGGCGACCCGCCCGAAATGGGCCCCTATGTGCTGCCGGGCAACAATTACCACGTCTATGACTATCCGCTGTTCTGGGCGAACGTCCGCGCAGACGCCTTGTGGAGGGTGCAGAAATTTCTCGCGCGGTGATCACAACCTCCGCCCCAGATTTCCGCGTCGCCCTGCCCGAAGGCGGCGTGCTGATCGGGCTGGATGTCGGTAGCAAAACCATCGGCACCGCCTTTTGCGACGCGGGCTGGAGCTTTGCCTCCCCCGCTGACCTGATCACGCGCGGCAAGTTCGCCAAGGACAAGGCGTTGTTGCAAGCAGCGATTGCCACCCGTCCAACCGCAGGCATCGTCATCGGTCTGCCAATCAATATGGACGGCAGCGAGTCGCCTCGAAGCCAGTCGAGCCGGTCCTTCGCCCGCAACTTACTCGACCTTGGTCTGCCGATCCTGCTGTGGGACGAACGCTGGTCCACCGCCGCCGCCGAACGCTTCATGATTGAAGCCGACCTGAGCCGCGCCAAACGCGCCGAGCGCATCGACAGCGCGGCGGCAGCGCATATTTTGCAGGGTGCGATTGATGCGTTGGTTGCTTGAACTGATGGCTTGATAGTCGACGCCAACCCGCCTAAGGCACTGGCTTTAATGACATCGCCACCAACAGCTTCACCGGGCCGCTTTCCAGCAGGTTCCGCCGCTTTCCCGCACCGGCATTTGCTGGGCATCGCCGGACTGCAACCCTGGGAAATTGAATTCATCCTTGCCGAGGCCGAACAATGGGTCGCGCTCAACCGTTCGGGCGCCGCTAAACGCGACGACCGGCTGCGCGGCCTTACCATCATCAACGCCTTTTTCGAGAACAGCACGCGCACGTTGCTGTCGTTCGAGATTGCGGGAAAGCGGCTCGGCGCGGATGTCGTCAACATGCATGTCGCGCAGTCGAGCACCAAAAAGGGCGAAACGCTGATCGATACCGCGATGACGCTGAACGCGATGCGCGCCGACGCGATTGTCATCCGCCATGGCAGTTCGGGCGCGGTGGACCTGATTTCGCAAAAGGTCGATTGTCCGGTGCTCAATGCTGGCGATGGCACGCATGAGCATCCGACGCAGGCCTTACTCGACGCGCTAACGATCCGCCGCCGTAAGGGACGAATTGACGGATTGGTCGTCACCATATGCGGCGACATTTTGCACAGCCGAGTCGCCCGTTCGAACATGATCAGCCTGACGACACTCGGCGCGCAAGTACGCGTTGTCGCCCCCCCTGCCCTGATGCCCGAAGGCATAGCCAGCTTTGGCGTTGAGGCGTTCAACAATTTCGATGCCGCCCTGCCCGGCAGTGATGTGGTGATGATGCTGCGCCTGCAAAATGAACGGATGCAGGGCGACTTCATCCCCTCCCCGCGCGAATTCTTCCACCTGTACGGGCTCGACTCGCGACGGCTGGCGCTGGCCAAGCCCGATGCGCTGGTCATGCATCCCGGCCCGATGAACCGCGGCGTAGAAATCGCCAGCCACATCGCCGACGACCTTGAGCGCTCCGCCATTACCGAACAGGTCGAAATGGGCGTCGCTGTGCGCATGGCATGCCTAGACATATTGACGCGAAGGGCGCGCTGCGTGGAGGGTTGGTCATGAGCGGCACCAATATTCTCGGCGGCCAGGTTATCCTCCCCGGCAAAGCGGCTCCCGAAACCGCGCATCTGCATGTCTCGGGAGAGCGCATTGAGCAGGTTGGCAAGGCGGATCCACTTGGCGAACGCGTCGATGCCGAGGGGTTGATTGTCGCGCCCGGCATCATCGATCTAGGCGTGTTCGCGACGGATAAACCCGCTTTCCGCTTTGGCGGGATCACCCGCGCCGCTTTGATGCCCGACCAATCGCCGGTCCATGATGACCCGGCCACGATCCGTTTTGCGGGTCGCAAGGGCAAGCCCGACTTCTGGGTCCACCCGCTCGCTGCTGCAACAAAAGATCTGGATGGCCAGCGTATGGCCGAAATCGCCCTGATGAAGGATGCTGGCGCCTTGGGCGTTGCAACGGGGCGGCGCTGGATCGCTGATTCGGGCGTCATGCTGCGCCTTTTGCGCTATTGCGCGATGCTCGACATGCCGCTGTTCGTGCATAGCGAGGATGCTGGACTGGCGGGCAATGCCGTCGCGACAACGGGCCTCAACGCGACCTTGCTGGGCCTGACCAGCGCTTCACCGACCGTCGAGACTCTCGCCATCCAGCGAGACATCGCGCTGGCCGCCGAAAGCGGAGCACATCTGCATTTCCGCCAGGTTACGACATCGGCGGGGCTCGACCTGATCCGTGCGGCCAAGGACAAGGGCCTCGGCATCAGTTGCGGCATCACACCGGCGCACCTGTTCCTGTCTGACACCGCGCTTACCGGCTTCCGTACCTTTGCGCGTCTATCGCCGCCTTTGCGCTCCGAAGAGGACCGTCTGGCCTGCATCGCGGCAGTCGCCGACGGGACAATCGACGTTATCGCCTCCGGCCACGACCCGCGCGGCCCTGAAGACAAGCGCCTGCCTTTTGCCGATGCAGCCCCAGGTATGGCGGGTGCGGAAACGCTGCTGGCCTTGACGCTCAATCTGGTGCGCGACGGGCATATCTCTATGGGCCGCCTGTTCGAGTTACTCGCCACCAACCCGGCGAAAATCCTGAAGGTCAATGCGGGCGCGATTGAAATCGGTCGCGAGGCCGATCTGATCTTCATCGATCCCGATGCACCCTGGCAGGTCGATAGCGACAAGATGGCGGCGCTTGCCGGCAATACGCCGTTCGACAAACTGCCCGTTCAGGGGCGGGTGCGCAAAATCATGAAGGGCGGCAAGATCATCTGATCCGCCGCCCTTCAGCAACCCTATTGATTTTTGTAGCGATTAACGCGCGGCGATTTTCACCGGCTTGCGCGCTGGCTTTGCTGCCATACGTACGGGTGACGACCCGCCGACCGATTTGACAACGCAATCGCCACCTGAAGCCTTGATTGTGCGGCAAGCTGCGTTCGCCGCCTGATAGTTGCCAAAACCGGCAGCCGCGAGACGGGTCAGCGACTTGCCCTTTACAGTTACCGTTGAGCTTGCCGAGGTAAATCCACCCAGAACCTTGTGTTTGCGGCTATATTGGCTCCACGCCTTTTGAGCGTTTGCGGCGGAGGAGAAAGCGCCGAGCTGGACCAGATACTTACCCGAGACTTTGGCTGCAGGGGTCGGTGTATCCGACAGGGCCAACTTTACCGGTTTCGGAGCGGGTGCAGCCTCTACAGCCTTTGCCGGGCCTTCCGGAGCCTTGATCAGCGGCGCTTCGTAAACCGGCGCTGGCACGCTCGCTTCGGCAACGCGCACGTCGTTTTCTTCAAAGCCGATCGCGACAGGCGCCGGCCCAACTGCTGCCAGCTCACCAGCAGGAGCAGCTGCCGCAATCGAGACGGGTGCTTCTTCGGCAAAGATTTCGGCGGCAGCCATTTTGGGTGCGTCCGACATCGCATTCAAAGCGAGATGGACGGGTTGACCAGAATCCGCCTGCGGCTGGACGTTCAACAGACCGGCAACACGAACCTGATAGGCACCCGGCCGCGCATATTGTGCCCATTCGGTGATACGATCATCAACAATATGCTGCGGCATATCGTGCGACGCCATCACGCGGGAATCGCGCCAGCGACCATCAAGTGCATAGGCCAGTGCCAGGTTTTGGCGGGTCCGCGCGCTGGAGTTATCAGCGCGAATGGCCTCAACCAAAACGTCGACTGCACGCTTACTGTCACCAGCCAGCGCCAAAGCAAGGCCATAGTCACTCGCGGGAAGGATTGAGCGGTTTGCATCGACCAGCGAAATAGCCGAGTCGACCTTACCTTGTGCAATCCGCGTCAAAGCAACGCTAATAACCGTGCGCGGGTCGACCTGACCCAAATCCATAACATCGGTATAGGTGCGTTCTGCAGCAACAAAGCGGCCCTGGGCCATGTAAATGCGGGCAAGCAGTGCGCGATATTCGCGGTTCTGCATATCGGCACCAACAGCAGCTTCAGCAAAAGACAACGCCTTGTCGACCTTGCCCTTGGCCAGCAGCTTTTCAGCCTTGATGGCCCAGCTATGTGCCTTTTTTGCCGATGCATCAGATGAAACCTGCGTCGACGCGCTTGACGCGACAACCGCTGCCCCACCCATTGCAGTGAATCCGACCACCGCGGTCGACAAGGCCAGCTTTACGAGAATTTTGTTATTCATGGCTTCACCTCAAACTTGGATTGGGCGGCAATCATGCCTGTTTCTTGCCCGGGACATGGGCGGCCAAAGCCGAAATCTCCGGCATGGCTTCGATAAATGCGTCGAGTGCGGACGTGACCAGTTGCTGGGCAGACTTATTGCTGACTGCACAGGCCAGACGAAGTTTCAGATGCCGTTCACCATCGAGCCGCAATGTGAACGCCGACTTTTCCTTGCTGCCGGGTGCGGCGCGCTGTTTGGAAACCGGTGCCTTGACAACGACCGGACGGGGTGCCGCAATCTGGACCACCGGTGCAGACGGTGCCTCATGTTCGACCACGCCCATTTCTTCAGCTTGAACCTGCAATTGTTCCGCAATGCGTTCTTGTTGCTGCTTGACTTCAGGCTTCACCTCGGGGACGGCATTGGCCAGCGGATTAAATCCTTGGTCATGCTCATAATCCATCGGTGCGGTGGGGTCAGGATTGACATCATAACCCATATCATAGCCCATGTCATTCCAACCACAGTCGTCCTGAATTGAGCCCGTTGCCGCAACGCCATTATTGTTGCCGATCAATTGGCGACGCATTGCAGGGCGCGCAGCCCCTTTGCGTGCCAGCAAGCCGGAGGAGAGTGAGGCTATCGGTTTTGGTTCAGTCATGTTCATCGCCCCCAGATCCGCTTAACCAATTACCCGGCGACCAAAGCCGCCCATCGGGCGTGCCTGGGCGACCTGCGGATTGGCAGCGGCGGGTGCACTGAACACAGTGCGACGGAAATTCTTCTCGAGACGATCCGAGATATAAGCCCACAGCTGTCGGACCTCTTCTGCGGAACGGCCTTGCGGGTCGACCTCCATAACCGTGCGCCCGTCGATCATCGAAGCGGCGAAGTCTGTGCGATGGTGGAGTGTAATCGGCGCAACGGTGCCGTGCTGTGAAAGCGCGACTGCTGCTTCGGAGGTAATCTTGGCTTTCGGAGTAGCGGCATTGACCACGAAGATCAGCGGCTTTCCTGCGCGTTCGCACAGATCGACTGTGGCACCAACAGCACGAAGATCGTGCGGGCTCGGCCGGGTCGGAACGACAATCAGCTCTGCTACCGAGATCACGCTCTGGATCGCCATAGTGATCGCAGGCGGCGTATCGATAACGGCCAGCTTGAAACCCTGCTGACGCAAAACCGCAAGATCCGACGCCAAGCGAGCGACGGTGGTCTGGGCGAAAGCCGGCAGATCGGCTTCACGTTCATTCCACCAGTCAGCAAGCGATCCTTGCGGATCGATGTCGATCAGGACTACCGGTCCTGCACCCGCCAATTGCGCCTGAACCGCAAGATGGCCGGACAAAGTGGTTTTGCCCGATCCGCCTTTTTGTGATGCCAATGCGAGAACCCTCACATTTTTCCCCTTTTGCAAGCTGTTTGGAGGGGATGTGACAGAACAGGGCTAAAAATCGGTTAACGCTGAAGTGGAAAATCCGCTGTCCGAATTGGCAGCCCCGCAGCAGCACTGCCTGTATGCGGGGACCGGATATCTGTTAGTAAATGTAAATTCAGGGTTAAGGGTTTCACTATCTGCATTTACCATTTTGCAGCATTGATCGATTAGGTGCACAGGCAACTTACGACCGGAGAACGTTATGCGCCGCCTGCTCCCTGCCTGCCTGATAGCTCTCGCCTTGCCCATGTCCGCGCCTGCTTTTGCTGATGTGAAAGATGGTGTCGATGCCTGGAGCCGCGGTGAATTCAAGGAAGCGGTAAAGCAATGGCGCGATCCAGCGGCCAAGGGCGATCCCGACGCACAATTCAATATGGCGCAAGCCTATAAACTTGGCCGCGGCGTTAAGCAGGACCTGAATATTGCGGCCGAATGGTACGCCAAGGCGGCCAAGCAAGGTCATTTGCAAGCCTCTGACAGCTATGGCCATTTGTTGCACTATCAGGGCAAGGTAGTGGCCGCACTGCCCTATCTGCAAGCATCATCCGAACGCGGCGATCCGCGTGCGCAATATTTACTCGCTACCGAACTGTTTAATGGCGTCCACCTGCAAAAAGATTGGGTCGGTGCCTATGCCTATATGACCCGCGCTTCGGCATCCGGGCTGGCACCTGCGTCGCGCAGCCTGGCCGAAATGGACAAATATATTCCGCTCGATCAACGCCAGCGGGGCATTGTTTTGGCGGGTGAGATTGAGAAGAAATCGAGCCAGATCCGTACCCAGCAGATTGCCGGCTTCCCGATCGACACCAAAGCACCGGTTGCGGTGGCGACAAAAGTCGATGTCCCGGCATCAAAACCCGGTTCCTTTCCCGATGGCGCAGCTCCAGGCTTTCCCGGAACAGTTGCACCGATAAACGGCGACGCGACTGCTGCGCCTTCAAAGCCAGTCAAAGTCGCTGCGGCGCCGGCGATTGCGGGAAAATGGCGTATCCAATTGGGCGCCTTTGGCAGCGACGCGAACGCCACCAAATTGTGGGGCAGCCTGCAAAACAAGGTTAGTGGTCTGTCGGCTTACGCACACAACCTGATCGCAGCGGGTCAGGTCAAGCGCTTGCAAGCCGGGCCATTCGCCAGCAGGGGCGAAGCCGAGGCGATGTGCAGCAAGGTAAAGGCCACAGTCGTCGGCCAAGGCTGCATCGTCGTTGCTCCTTAAGACTTAGCGGCACAGCCTCTCAATTTCCCGGCCCAGAGTTCTCTTCGCGGCCTCCGCGCCGGGGTCGACAAAATAGTATCTCGTCCCGCTCATGCTCGCATTGCGCGAGCAATAGGATGCGCACCCCTCGGGGACGCTGCCGGGAAAGCGCAGTACAATGCCGTCGTAGCTTGCGGTGAACGAACAGCTTTCTTTACCAGATAGCGCGATTTCGACAGTATCGCCCTGCTGTGTGGCAGTCCCCTGCCCTTCACATTTGCTGTCCGATCCATAAACCGACAGGAAGCCAACACGGTAGGCACCATTATCAGCGACAGCGCAAAATTTGTCGGTACCCAGTTCACTCTGCGTTTCAAAGCGCCCCTCGAAAGCCAGACTCCTGGGGTCTGGGATTAGTCCCTTTTCGATAGCCAACTGATCAAGGGCCGCACCCGCATTGCTTTGTTCAACTTTGGGTGCCTGGGTTTCCGCATCGCAAGCCGTAAGTGCCAGCGGCAGGGCAAGCCATGATATTCTCACAATCGCTCCAGCCCCTTCGGTGTCACACGACGGTAAAAGCAACTGCGTTCGCCAGTATGGCAGGTCGGGCCATCCGGCTGTGCGATCACCAGCAGCGCATCCTGATCACAATCGATACGTAGCTCGATCAGATGTAGGAAGTGGCCGCTGCTTTCGCCTTTGGTCCAAAGGCGCTGGCGGCTGCGCGAGAAGAAGGTGACCTTGCCCGTCTCTTGTGTGACCTGCAGCGCTTCTTGGCTCATATGGCCGACCATCAGCACCGCGCCATCGGCCGCATCAACTACCACCGCAGTCAACAGTCTATTAGCGTCAAATTTCGGATCGAGCACCAGCCCGTTCTCTCTAGGATCGGTCATATCTTATGCGTAGCCGAGCCCCGCAAAGCTGGCAATCACCCGCTACTGGCGTTTTTTGCGGTTTTGGCTGTTACAAGGGGGAGACATTGCGCCCACTCGCGCCTATAGGCAGCGCAATTCTGGCGGTACGGGATTCGATTTGGACATGCTCACCACCAATCCCTTTGATGATGATAAACTGCGCGAGGAATGCGGGATCTTCGGGGTGTACAACTCCGAAGGCGCGGCCGCGATGGCTGCACTCGGCCTACACGCTCTCCAGCATCGTGGACAGGAAGCCGCAGGCATTACCAGCTTTGACGGCAAGGAGTTCCACACCCACCGGGCGATGGGCCATGTCGCAGGCAATTTTGACCGCGAAGATATTATTCGCGCCTTGCCGGGCAGCATTGCTGCAGGCCATGTCCGCTATTCGACCACCGGCGAAACGTCGCTGCGCAATGTGCAGCCGCTCTACGCTGATCTGGCTACGGGTGGATTTGCGGTTGCGCATAATGGCAATATCTCGAACGCAATTCATTTGCGTCGAGAACTGGTATCACGCGGCTCGATCTTCCAATCGACGTCCGATACCGAAGTCATCATCCATCTGGTTGCTACATCCTCGCAGAAAAGCCTGCTCGACCGTCTGATCGACGCCCTTAAGCAAGTTGAGGGCGCTTACTCGCTGATCTGTCTGACACCAGAGGGCATGATTGCCTGCCGCGACCCGCTCGGCATTCGCCCGCTGGTCATGGGCCGTTTGGGTGAAACGATCATCTTTGCATCGGAAACCGTTGCGCTCGACATAGTCGGGGCTGATTTTATTCGCAGCGTCGAACCAGGCGAAATCGTCGTTGTCCGTGAGGGTGCTATTGGATCGCACAAGCCCTTCTACCCGACATCGCCGCGCCCCTGCATCTTTGAGCATGTCTATTTTTCACGCCCCGACTCGATCGTCGATGGCAACAGCGTCTATTCGGTCCGCAAGGCGATCGGCGCCGAACTGGCGCGGGAAAATGGTATTGATGCCGATTATGTGATCCCCGTGCCGGACAGCGGCACGCCTGCAGCGATCGGCTATGCAGAGGCATCGGGAATCCCGTTTGAACTCGGCATCATCCGCTCGCACTATGTCGGGCGCACCTTCATCCAGCCGGGCGACGGCGTGCGCCACCTAGGCGTCAAGCTGAAGCATAATGCCAACCGCAACCTTGTGGCTGGCAAACGCATTGTTCTGATTGATGATTCGATTGTGCGCGGCACTACCAGCCTGAAGATCGTGCAAATGATGCGCGAGGCGGGAGCGAAAGAAGTGCATATGCGCATCGCCAGCCCGCCGACGACCAACAGCTGCTTCTACGGCGTCGACACTCCCGAGCGTGAAAAGTTGCTCGCCAGCCGGATGAACATCGCCGAGATGTGCGACTACATCCATGCCGACAGCCTCGCCTTCCTGACCATTGAAGGACTTTACCGGGCCTTGGGCGAATCCCAGCGTGATGCCGCCTGCCCGCGTTATTGCGACGCCTGTTTCACCGGCGATTATCCGACCAAGCTGACCGACTTTGACGAGCATAACTCTACTGGCCAGTTGAAGCTGCGGGTGGTGGGATAAACCATGGGTGGTTTGCAGGGCAGGATTGCGCTGGTCACTGGCGCCAGCCGCGGTATCGGTGCCGCAACGGCGGAAAAGCTGGCGGCTCAAGGCGCGCATGTCGTTTTGACGGCACGCGCAGCCAAAGACCTTGAAACCGTTGAGCAACGGATATTCGAAGCGGGCGGCAGCGCAACCATCGCGCCTATGGACTTGACCGAAGCCGGGAACAACGAACGCCTTGCCGCCGCAGTGCGCGAACGGTGGGGCAAGCTCGATATCCTCATGCTCAATGCTGCGATGCTCGGCACCTTGGCCCCTGTTCCCGTCATCGATGCCGCAGAGTTCAACCGCGTGCTGACGCTCAATCTGCTCGCGCAACAGGCGCTGATTGCGGCATTCGACAGTTTGCTTCGCGCAAGCGACTCCGGGCGCCTCGTTGTGTTGACCAGCAGCGTCGGGCAAAAGCCGCGGGCCTATTGGGGTGCCTATGGGGCGTCAAAGGCAGCGCTTGAAAATCTGGCACTCAGCTATGCCGAGGAAGTGCAGAATCTGTCTTCGGTGCGCGTCGCGATCGTCGATCCCTCACGCACCCGCACCGCGATGCGCGCCAAAGCCTATCCGGGTGAAGATCCTGCGACACTGAAAGATCCGTCAGTCGTCGGCGAAGCGATAACGCAGATGTTACTCGGCGGCTTCGAGACCGGCCACCGCCTCATTGTCGACTGATCCGCTTTCCTTGATCATCGCATAGGCCGCCAAGGCACGTTCACGCGCCGCGCGATGGCTGATAATCTTCGCCGGATAGTTGGGCGGCCTTACGCCATATTCCTGAGGATCGTGAATATAGGGATCGGACAAATGCGCCAGTTCGGGCACCCATTGCCGGATATAATCGCCTGCATCGAATTTCTCCGACTGCGATAGCGGTGCCATGATGCGGACGAACATATTGCTGTCGACGCCGCTGCCCGCCGTCCACTGCCAGTTGACCGCGTTCGAGGCATAGTCGGCATCGACCAGCGTGTCCCAGAACCATTGCTCGCCCATGCGCCAGTCGATCAGCAGATGTTTGATCAGGAAAGATGCTGCAATCATCCGGACGCGGTTGTGCATCCAACCGGTCGCCCATAATTCACGCATTCCAGCATCGACAATTGGATAGCCTGTGAGCCCTTTGGTCCAGCTGACATAGTCTTGCTGCACATCCGCGTTGGCCATATCCCGCCAAGGGAAATGATCGAACGCCGCCCGGGCATTGCGCACGCCATATTCAGGGAATTGCAGGATCACATTAGCCGCATATTCGCGCCAGACCAGTTCCTTTAGATATGTCTCAACCGATCCGCCTGCGTCCATTGCCGCATGCCAGATCGTCGCGGGAGAAATTTCGCCAAAATGCAGATGGGGCGACAGGAAGCTGGTGCCGGGTATCGACGGCAGATTGCGCTTCTCCTCGTAGCGATTGGCCCTGGGGAGGAAATTTTCGAGCCGTTCGGCAGCACCGGTTTCGCCCGGTGTCCAGAAATCACGCATGCCCCCTGCCCAATCGGGTTTAGAAGGCTGAAGGGCCAAGCTATCGAGACTGTCGCTGTCCGGCCAAGTCTCCGGAGCTGGAATATAGTCGGGCGCGGCGCGCGGTTTGGCAGGCGGCATATGCTGCGCCAAGGCACGCCAAAATGGCGTGTAGATTTTGAACTGGCCGCCACTGCCCGTTTTCACGCTACCGGGTGGCACCAGATATAGCCCCTCATGCCTGATCAGCGATGTTCCGACTGGCAGGATTTCCTGCAAAGCGCGTTCGGCGTTGCGCCACCAAGGCTCGTAATGGCGCAGGCAGTGGATTGCCGATGCATTCACTTCTCGTGCAAGCTGGGCCAGCGCCTGTGGAGATGATCCGCGACGAAGGATCAACCGCGAACCGCGTTCGCGCAATGCTGCGTCCAATGCCTGCAGGCTGTGGTGCAGCCACCAACGCGAGGCGCCGCCCATGCGCCTGTGTTTGGGCGTATCATCGTCAAGGATGTAGACCGGCGTTATCGGCCGCCCTCGCGCTACTGCGGCGAGCAATGCCGATTGATCGCTCAGGCGTAAATCTCTTCGGAACCAGACGATTGTTGTCATACGAACGCGCATACAGTCGACGCGTTGAAAACAGGATACGGGCTTAGACCGTAGGGCCTACCTTTTGGGTGCTACGACCACCTCGAAATTATTACGAACCACGCGATTGTCGAAACGCTGGTCGCGAATGACGATATTCCCCGCCTTGTCCTTTTCGGCGAATGGCATGCGCGCCCAGAAGAGGAAATCCCGCGCATCGAGATCATGAGCAACCGCATCGGCGGTGGCAGAAAGGCTGTCCATATTATGGGGATAGGTCTTGCTATTGATAGAGGCCCCTCGACCCAGTTGATATTCACCCTTCCCCATCTCGAAAGCGTCGCGCCATGCAATTTCGCGCCGCCAGAAGGCTATAGGCACGGCATTGGCGACGACGAGTGGATCGGGCATCGTGGCGGTCGGATCATAACGCGCAACGACCAGTTTCTTCGCCTCGCTCTCCGCATGCGACGAAAGCAGCCCGTTGGCGATAATATATAGGAAAATTGCAGAGAAAGCCGCTGTTGCCGGCTTTGGCCAATCGGTGCGCCCCGCTTTTTCACGCTTGCGCGACAGCCCGACACCAAAAATCAGGGCAATCCAGATCCAGATGTCGATGATAAACAGCGTATCGCCATAAAACCACTGGCTCGAAAAGGGCTCAAGCAACCGGATGCCGTAATTGTTGAGCCAGTCGAGCGCCGGATGGCTGAGCGTACCGATACAGGCCAAAGCGAGCAGCCATCCCCCACGCACCGGCAGCCGCTTCTCAGGCCGCGTGCCGCGCCCAGCTTGCCAACGGTCATAGCCAATCATGATCGCCCATAAGATGACGGGCAACAGCAGCATGGCAATCGGACCATGCGTAATCCCGCGCCGGATCGCCAGATGTTGATGCCCGCCGAGCAGCGTCGCTACGGCATCGATATCGGGCAGGTTCGCCGCAATAATCAGTGTCGGCATCGCCAACCCTGTTTTGCGCTTGAGCCCCATCTGGCCAAGCACGGCACCGGCTAAACTATGGGTCAAATTATCCATTTATTATGTCACCCAAAGCACCAAAGAACCGAAGAGGTTGGTCTTCGCGCGAAGCGCCGTTTTTTGATGCCTAAGCAAAATCATACGATCCAAGGAGCCACCTATTTCCCGCATACCATCTCTTTGGTTCTTTGGTGCTTTGGGTGACGTCAAATGAATTCAACGAAAATCATTCAACCGTCCAAGTCTGGCCCTTGCTGATCAATGCTTGCAGGTCGGGCGTCTTGCCCTCGGAAAGCTTGGCATTCTGCTCGGTCACTGCGCTGTCATAGGTGGGACGTGGGTCGTCGTAGAGCACACCAAGCGCCATCGGAAATTCACCGAAGGGCATTTCAACCAGCATATGCGCAATCGCACGGTTTTTGACATTGTGGACGATCACACCTGCCGCTTGCCAGCCACCTTCAGCCACGCCGACGACTTTCAACGTCAGCGTTTCCATGTCCATCGCAATGCCCTTGCTGCCGCCATCGAACAGCATCGGCTGGCCATCCTCCAGCCAAAGCTGGCGGGCTTCTGCGCCCTTGGGTGCAGCGAAATCTTCGAACACGTCTTTGTTGTAAACGATGCAGTTCTGGAAAATTTCGATGAAGGCCGCGCCCTTATGCGCATGCGCAGCTTTCAACACATCGGGCAGATGCTTCGACACGTCGAACCCGCGGGCAACAAAGCGCGCGCCTGAACCCAGTGCAAAGGCGCAAGGTGTGGCGGGGCGATCAACCGAACCGAAAGGCGTTGAAGGCGATTTGGTGCCGACGCGGCTGGTGGGCGAATATTGGCCCTTGGTCAGACCGTAAATCTCGTTGTTGAACAGCAATATCTGGCAATCGAGATTGCGGCGCAGCAGGTGCATAGTGTGGTTGCCGCCGATCGACAGCGCGTCACCGTCACCGGTGATGATCCAGACGTCGAGATCAGGATTGGCGAGCTTCACCCCGGTCGCCACCGCCGGCGCGCGACCGTGGATGGTGTGGAAGCCATAGGTTTCCATATAATAGGGAAAGCGCGACGAGCAGCCGATACCAGAGATAAACACCGTATCCTCGGGCTTGCGGCCCAGTTCGGGCATGGTGCGCTGCACCGCCTTCAAAATCGCATAGTCACCGCAGCCGGGGCACCAGCGGACTTCCTGATCGGTTTCCCAGTCTTTGGGTGACGATTTCTGGATGGGGGTCATGTCGTTCATGCGAGTGCCTCCTCGATGGCGGCTTCAATTTCAGCGATGCGGAAGGGTTGTCCCGAAACTTTGTTAAGCGGCTTGGCGTCGATCAGAAACTGGTCGCGCAGCACGGTCTTGAACTGGCCGGTGTTCATTTCGGGCACGATCACCTTGTCATAGCTTTTCAGCAGATCGCCCAGATTGCCGGGCATCGGCCAGATGTGGCGGACGTGGATATGGCTGACATCATGGCCCTTGGCGCGCATCCGGCGCACCGCCTGATGGATCGGACCGAAGGTCGAGCCCCAGCCGACAATCGCCAGCTTGCCACCTTCGGTTCCGAGGCAGACATCCTGATCGGGGATGTGCGCAGCTATGCCATCGACCTTGCCCTTGCGGATGTCGGTCATCGCCTGGTGGTTGGCGGGCGAGTAGTTGAGGTGACCGGTGTCGACCTCTTTCTCGATGCCGCCGATGCGGTGCAGCAGCCCTGGCGTTCCAGGCTTCACCCAGGGGCGTGCGAGCTTGTTGTCGCGACCATAAGGCTTGAACCCGCCTTCGGGAACATGATCAAGGAATGAAACCGGGAACGGCTTGTAGCTGCTCATATCCGGCACCTTCCACGGTTCCGCCGCATTGGCGATATAACCGTCAGTCAGCAGGATGACGGGCGTCATGAACTGCGTCGCGATCCGCACCGCCTCGATCGCGCAGTCGAACACGTCGCTCGGGCTGCGCGCTGATATTACCGGCAGCGGAGTGTCACCGTTGCGGCCATAGACCGCCTGATAGAGGTCAGATTGCTCGGTCTTGGTGGGAAGGCCAGTTGAAGGGCCGCCACGCTGCGAGTTTATGATAACGAGCGGAAGCTCAGTCATCACCGCCAAGCCGATTGCTTCGGTCTTAAGCGCGATGCCCGGGCCGGAGGATGAGGTGACACCCAACTGACCAGCATAAGATGCACCAATTGCCGAGGCGATGGCTGCAATCTCGTCCTCCGCTTGGAAGGTGGTGACGCCATATTCCTTGAACCGCGCCAATGCGTGCAGGATCGAAGACGCCGGTGTGATCGGATAGCCGCCGAAGAACATCTTCACGCCCGCCAACTGGCAACCGGCGACAAGGCCCATCGCGGCGGCATCTGCGCCGTTGATCGTGCGATACAGGCCGGGATCAGCGGGGGCTGCATCAACATGCTTGCGCGGAATGGGCACCGCCCCCGGATTGCCGATTTCTGCGGTTTCGCCATAGGCATGGCCCGCATTAAGCGCTGCGATATTGGCATCGGCAAGAATCGGGCTTTTGGCGAATTTGTCCTTCAGCCACTGAATGATCGGTTCGCGGTCGCGATCGAACATCCAGAGCGCCAGACCCAGCGTCCACATATTCTTGCAACGCAGCGCTTCCTTGTTACCAAGGCCAAAGGGCTTCACCGCGTCCATCGTAAGCTGGCTGATGTTGAAATGGACGAGCTGCCATTTACCGAGCGAGTCATCCTCGAGCGGATTTACATCATATTGCGCCTTGGCGAGGTTGCGCGCGTTGAACTCGCCCTCGTCTGCGATGATGAGGCCGCCGGGCTTCAAATCCTTCACATTGGTCTTGAGCGCCGCCGGGTTCATCGCCACCAGCACGTCAGGCGCGTCGCCTGCCGTATCGATTTCCGAGGCACCAAAGTTGATCTGGAAAGCCGAAACGCCGAACAGCGTGCCCTGCGGTGCGCGGATCTCGGCAGGGAAATCGGGGAAGGTCGCGAAGTCGTTGCCCGCCAGTGCCGACGACAGTGTAAACTGCCCGCCGGTGAGCTGCATGCCGTCGCCCGAGTCCCCCGCAAAGCGGACCACTACGGCTTCGGGATGGGGGATGTGGGCTTGGGATTGGGTATCGATGCTGCGCGCGGCAGTGGCCATTTCGTAAAGTCCCGCAATTTTAATTGTTCTGTTAAGACGTCCTTATGCGCGCTTTTGCGCCAAATCCAAATAGGAAATCTGTTTTGCGACACAGTCGGGCTTTGCCATGGACGCGCCCAGAGGTTCGGGTTATGCCTTTTGCAAATGAGGACAGGAGAGAGACTATGAGCAACCATTTTGTGCGCCCCGATGTGCAGGCGCTTCTCGATATGTTGAACAGCCAGCCCGGCCCCAAGATGCACGAGCTTTCCGCTACGGAAGCGCGCGGCATGATGACCGTGATGGGCGCGATGGCGGAAGAGGAACTGGGCGAATTGGCGGTCGTTCGCGACCTTTCGATCCCCGGACCGGCAGGCGCGATTCCGGCGCGACTCTACGATGCGCGCGAAAGCCGTGGTGCCGGCCCGGTGATGGTTTTTTATCATGGCGGCGGTTTTGTGATCGGCGATCTGGATATTTATGGCCCTTATTGTGCAGAGGTGGCGCGCCAGCTCGATATGCCGGTCATCTCGATCGATTACCGCCTTGCCCCCGAGCATCGCTTCCCCGCTGCAGCTGTTGATTGCGAAGCCGCGACCCGCTGGATCGCGGGCAGCCCTGCTGAATTGGGGCTGGACGTTACTGGCCTCGTCACTTCGGGCGATAGCGCTGGCGGAAATCTGACTATCGTTACCACCATGGCGCTGCGGGACAAACCGGCGGCCGTTCCGGTGTTGGTGCAGCATCCGATCTACCCCGTCGTCACCGACAGCAATGATTGGCAAAGTATGCGCGATTTCGCCGAAGGCTTCCTGCTGACCAAAGATTCGATGGATTATTTCCACGCGGCCTATGCCGCCGACGCGAATGACTATCGTGGTGCGCCCATCAAATTTTCACAGGAAGGCATGCCGCCTTCGCTGGTGACCACAGCCAGTCTCGATCCACTGCGTGATCAGGGTCTGGCCTACGTCGAAGTATTGAAGGCGGCGGGCGTTCCCGTCCAGCATCGCAGCGCCGATGGCAATATCCATGGCCATATCACCTTGCGCAAAGGTATTCCGTCTTCGAAGGACGATGTAGCCGGCAATCTCGCTGCGTTGAAAGCAATGCTGGCCGAAGTGATGGCCGACGCCTAAGGCAACACATATGAGCGACACCGAGGACCTGCCCTATCGTCCCTGCGCGGGTATCATGCTCGCTAACCGGGCGGGGCTGGTTTTTGTCGGCCAGCGCATCGACAATCCGGGGGACGCCTGGCAGATGCCGCAAGGCGGGATCGACGATGGCGAAGATCCCGAGGTCGCCGCCTTCCGCGAACTGGGCGAGGAAACCGGCCTGCTGCCCGACCATGTCGACCTGCTGGCGCGCAGCCGCGAGGAATATTTTTACGACCTGCCGGCCGAATTGCAGGGCAATATCTGGGGCGGGCGCTGGCGCGGGCAGCGGCAATGGTGGTTTTTGATGCGCTTCAAAGGCGAGGACAGCGACATCAATATCGAAGCCCATCACCCCGAATTCTCGCGCTGGAAATGGGCCGAGGCGCAGGAGTTGCCGAAACTGATCGTGCCGTTCAAACGGCGGATATATGAAGGCGTGGTAGCGGAGTTTGGGCCGCTGATTTAGGCGTCAATTTGCCTTCTCTACCGTCGGCTTGATCTCGACAGCGCTCGCTTGCAACGCATCCTTGTTTGCCGCCTTTTCGATCGAAGCCGCCAAGCGAACGCTTTCGCCGCATTTTGACCGGCACAAAATCTGCAAGCGAGCGAGGTTCTTCTTGGCGGCATCGAGCGCGCCTTTGGACGCCATCAACTCACCTTGGGCGGCGATGACAGCAACATCATTGGGTTCAATATCAAGCGCGCTCTTGTAGAAAGAGATCGCCTTGCCCTTCAGCCCCTGCTGCGCCGAAACCTCGGCCATGCCGACAAAAGCGGCGCGATTGCGGGGATCGACCGCCAAAGCTGTTTCGAACCAGCCAAGAGCATTGTCATATTGACCCGCTTTTTGCGCCGCCACGCCCTCGCTGACGAGCGCTACCGATTGGGGATCAAGTTCGTGATCGGCCTTTTTGCCGATACTGGCGCTCGACGCCATCAGGAAGACGGCAGACAAAGCAATAACTGGGGGAGAGAAACGCATAATCAGCTTCCAGACATTAGACACCGGTAGCCCCCGCTATCACAGCTTGTGCAAACGCGCCAAGTAGAAGCCATCGCTACCGTCATGAGCCGGGGTTAGCAAGATGCCTGCACCATCTGCCCTGCCAGTGGCGAAATCCGGTTGCGCTGCTGCAAAGTCCGGATGGCGCGATAGGAAGGCCTCAATCTGGTCTCGACCTTCACAGGCGAACAGCGAACAGACCGCATAGACCAGATGCCCACCCGGTTTGACCAACCCCGAAGCCAGATCAAGCAGCCGCGCCTGTTCCGACACCAGCCGTTGCAGATCGCGCTGGTCCAAGCGCCAGCGTGTTTCCGGATTGCGCCGCCATGTGCCGCTACCCGCACAGGGTGCGTCGATTAGGACGACGTCACATGCGACAGCCAGGTCATCGAGCGCCGCCTTTTCCTTGTTCGGATTGAGCAACAGGGTTTCGATAAACCCGGCCTTGGCACGTGCCGCACGCGGTGGCAGTTGCGACAGGCGGTCGCGATTGGTGTCGGCGGCGATCAATCGCCCCTGCCCTTCCATATGCGACGCAAGTGCCAGCGTTTTGCCCCCTGCCCCGGCGCAGAGATCAAGCACGGTCATACTAGGCGCTACCTTGCAGGCTTCAGCGATCAATTGACTGCCAAAATCCTGCACTTCGATAGCGCCGGAGGTGTAGAGTTCGTTACTCTCGATTGAAAAGCCTGTCGGCAGTCGCAGCCCATCACGGCTCTCGGGCAGCGAGATCGCCTCCGGCAGGTTTTTTGCCACAGCTTCACGATCTGCAACCAAGCGGTTCACACGAATGTCGAGCGGCGCCCTTTCGAGCAAAGCGGGATACTCGTCTTCAGTGACCAACGCCGAGAATAACGGCTTCACCCATTCAGGCAGAACGCCGCCGGTCGCGCGCGGTTCGTCCACTGCGATGGCCGCCGGGCCATAAGCGAGGCCATCAAACAACGTAGCAAGCTCGCTATCCGAGTCCGCCAGCGCGATCATCGCCGAACGGCCATTTTCCGGTCGCTCACCAAAGGTTCGGATAGCCCGCCAGGCCAGATCTCGCACCGCGCGTCGATCCTTTGAGCCCGCATAACGTCGCGCTGCAAAAAATGCAGCTGCAATACGGTCAGCGGATGCACCCTTATCTCGGGTCGCAACGATGATGGCATCGAGCAGCTCGATTGCGGCCTGAACTCTGGCGGCGGGTGTCATGCCACCAACTCAGCGCGTCGGATAATTGGGGGCTTCCCGTGTGATCGTCACATCATGGACATGGCTTTCGCGCAAACCGGCATTGGTGATCTGCACAAAGCGCGCCCGTTCTTGCAGGTCAGCGATGGTAGCCGAGCCGGTATAGCCCATGGCGGCCTTGATCCCGCCGACCAGCTGGTGAATGACATCGGATGCAGGGCCCTTGAACGGCACCTGCCCTTCTATGCCCTCGGGCACCAGCTTGAGTTGGTCCTTGATATCCTGCTGGAAATAGCGATCTGCCGATCCGCGCGCCATTGCGCCGACCGAACCCATGCCGCGATAGCTCTTATAGGCACGGCCCTGATAGAGGAAGGTTTCACCTGGCGCCTCTTCGGTGCCCGCGAGTAACGAACCGACCATAACACTAGATGCACCGGCCGCCAGCGCCTTGGCCAGATCGCCCGACGTACGCAGGCCGCCGTCGGCGATAACCGGGATTCCCGATTTGGTCGCTTCTTCGGCCGCGTCCATCACCGCGGTCAATTGCGGCACGCCAACGCCCGCGACCACGCGGGTAGTGCAAATCGAACCCGGGCCGATACCGACCTTAACGCCGTCAGCACCCGCATCAATCAACGCTCGCGTAGCTTCTGCGGTGGCGACATTGCCTGCGATCACCTGAACCTTGCTCGACATCTTCTTGATTTCGGCAACCGCGACTGAGACCATGTTGCTGTGGCCATGCGCGGTGTCGACGATGATAACATCGCATTCGGCCTCAACTAGCGCACGGGTACGTTCGATGCCCTTTTCACCGACGGTAGTGGCAGCGGCGACGCGCAGACGTCCGGTGCCGTCCTTGGTGGCGTCGGGATAGGTCACTGCCTTTTCGATATCCTTGACGGTGATCAGACCAACGCAATGGAACGCGTTATCGACGACCAGCAGCTTTTCGATCCGGCGCTGGTGCAGCAACCGCCGCGCCTCTTCCTGCGAAACACCAGCCTGTACCGTCGCCAGATTTTCGCGGGTCATGAGTTCGGAAACCGGCTGCATCGGGTTTTCGGCGAAGCGCACATCGCGGTTGGTGAGGATGCCCACCAGCTTGCCGCTCGCCTCAACCACGGGAATGCCCGAAATGCGGTTTTCCGCCATCAGCAACTGCGCTTCGGCCAAAGTGGCATCGGGCGCGATGGTGATCGGGTTGACCACCATGCCCGATTCAAAGCGCTTCACCTGGCGGACGGCGGCGACCTGTTCCTCGATCGAAAGATTGCGGTGGAGCACGCCGATACCGCCCAATTGTGCCATCACAATCGCCATCCGCGCTTCGGTGACGGTGTCCATCGCCGACGACATGATCGGGATGTTCAGCGTGATTTCGGGCGTAATCCGCGTGCGGGTATCGGCCTGGCTGGGCAATATGTCCGATGCGCAAGGCTGCAACAGCACATCGTCGAAGGTCAGGCCTAGGCGGATTTTATCGGATTTCATGGTGCCACTTTGCTTTGTCTGGGTGTCGAGTCGTGGCGGCCCATGTAAACAGTGAACCGGTTATTCGCCAGTCCCCTTCTCGGCCTTTTTCGGCTTATACTTGCGGGTATCGGCAAAATAGCGGCCAAGCTCGACATGCAGGTCGGCGTCCTCCGCGGCTCCCCCCAATTGAAGCGTGTCGACAACCTCGTCATTGGGGCCATGATAGTCGGTCTTCAAAAAAGCTTCCAGCTTGCCCAGATCGGCAAAGGAACCACCAACCATAAGGGCCGGCACATTTTTCTCGGTCAGTGCCCAGCCGTCCTGCCGCTGCAGAAAGGCGTTCGCATCGGTCGACTGTTCAATCTTGCGTTTCAGCTTGCGCGCGACGGCTTCTACCTCGGCATCCAGATCGGTCCTGCCGCGCCCTATGATTGCTACCTTGGCCCCCTTGGGCGCTATCGCAACGGTATCGACGTTGAGCACGATCTTGATCTGATCGAGCGAAACCGCAGGGTCGGCGGCAAAGGCGCGCGCGCCTATCAGGCCAGCTTCTTCAGCAGTTGTACCCACGAAATAGATGTCGCGATCAAATTTCGCCCTGCCGAGGCGTTTTGCAACCTCGGTCAGCACGGCCATGCCGCTGGCATTATCGACCGCACCATTGCAGATCCGGTCTTCGTCACCCTCGGGGCGACAGATTCCGAAATGATCCCAATGCCCCATGAAGACGACCGCGCCGCTGCCGGGTTTGCGGCCGGCAAACTTTCCGATGATATTGTTGCTGCTGATCCGTTCGACATCGCTTTCGACATCAAGGTTCACGCTCAAGCCCAGAGACTGCCCAGCATAATCCGGGGTGCGTGCAGCCGCACGCAATTTGTCCCAATCGCCACCAGCCGCCGTCACGAGCGCCACCATATATTGTGGACTGACGACACCTTCGATACCGGCCTTCCTGTCTTTCGGAACCCAGCTTATAGGGCGCGAGAGAATCAGCCTGCGATAAATCGGGAAATCGAACTGTTCGCCAGAAACCGTAACAACTGCAGCCGCCCCTGCTTCGTCCAGTGCATTGCGGCGGTTCCGCGCTGACTTCATCTCTGCCGGCAAATAATCCGCATCATCGGCAAGCAGGAAGACCAGTTTGCCTTTAACATCGGCGATCACTTTGCCTTGCACGTCGACACCATGGCCGACAAACAAGACCGGCAGCCCGCTAACCTTGAAATGAGCTTCCTTACCCACCAGCAGGATATCGTCGCTCACAATGCGAAGCTTGTCACCTTTGGCAAAAAACTGGACATTGGCCTGTTTAGGCCCACGCCGAACCAGTTCTACGGGCTGATACCAGCCGCCATCACGCGCGCCGGGTTTGAGCCCCGCCTTGGCCCATTGGCTTTCCAGATAGGTCAGCGTCTTGCGCTCACCTTCTGTGCCGGGACCCCGGCCCTCGAACTCGTCCGAAGCCAAAATCTCGACATGCCTGCGCAAATCTGCCTCGGTCACCGGTTTGGCGAATGCCGCTGCGCTGATCAGGCCAAAGGCCAGTAGAGTGAGGGCTAAGCGAAGCGCGTGCATAGGTGCAGTTAGTCTAACTGCCGGACGTATGTCGAGAACGTTCTATCGTCCTGCGCGCTTCTTCGACATGCATTGACTCAATCATCTTGCCCTTGTGCCGCTGCGCCCCGCCGGTGGAGGCCGCGATAAGTGCCTCAGCCTCGGCTATTTCATCATGGGACGGGCCGAAGGCAGCGTTGGCGATGGCGACCTGATTGGGGTGAATCAAGGTCTTGCCCGAAAAGCCATAGCAGCGCCCTTGCCGACATTCCGCCTCCAGCCCGTCCATGTCGTCGAGCGCGTTGTTCACCCCGTCAAAGGCAGGCTTGCCCGCCGCAGCCGTCGCCAGCACGATGCTCTGCAACGCCAGCTCGAGTCCCTCGCGGTTCGGACCTGGCTTGATGCCCATTTCGGCGCAGATATCATTCACTCCTGCAATCAGCCCGGTGACCGCAACATGTGCCGCGATCTCGCGCGCGTTATAAATGCCAATGGGGCCCTCGATCATCGCCAGCACCGGATTGGGCAGCCGCGCCACCACCTGGTCCAGATCGGACGCCGCCTCCACCTTGGGCAGAACGAAGCAGTCGGCGAGCGACCTTTCCGCTGCCTTTATGTCCTCCGCCAGTTCGGGGCTGTCGAGCCCGTTGAGGCGGATCGCAACCAACTTTCCCGGGAAGCCCTTCGCCACTTCCTCCACCGCCGCGGTGCGCGCTTCGGCCTTGCTTTCCAGCGGCACCGAATCTTCAAGATCGATAATCAGCATATCGACATCCAGTCCGCGCGCTTTTTCCAGCGCCCGCGCATTAATTGCCGGCACGTAAAGCGCGGTACGCACCCATTTGAGTTTATCGATCAAAGTCATGCGTCCCGCTTCCATTCCGATTTCGCTTGTACACGACCCGCATATTTGGGAGACTAGCCCACGTCAAACGGGAGGTATGTCATGGAAATCTTTTTGTTCGTCTTGCCGATACTGGTGATCATCTTCCTGATGATGGGTGTCACCGTGGTCCGGCAGGGCTATGTCTATACCATCGAGCGCTTCGGTCGCTTCACCCATGCCGCCCAACCCGGCCTGACGATAATCATCCCCTTTTTCGACCGGGTCGGTCGCAAGGTGAATATGATGGAGCAGGTGCTCGACATTCCCGGACAAGAAATCATCACCAAAGACAATGCGATGGTCGGCGTTGACGCCGTAGTATTCTTCCAGGTGCTCGATGCCGCGAAAGCCGCATATGAGGTTTCCGACCTGTATGTTGCGATCATGCAGATCACGACCACCAATTTGCGCACCGTCATGGGATCTATGGACCTCGACGAGACATTGTCCAAACGCGATGATATCAACGGAAGGCTGCTTGCCGTTGTGGATCACGCAACCTCGCCCTGGGGCCTAAAAATCACCCGCGTCGAAGTAAAAGACATTCGCCCGCCTGCTGACATTTCGAACGCGATGGCCCGCCAGATGAAGGCCGAACGCGAAAAGCGTGCACAGATCCTCGAAGCAGAAGGCATGCGTGCTGCCGAAATCCTGCGCGCCGAGGGTGAAAAGCAAGGCGCGATCCTGCAAGCCGAAGGCCGCCGTGAAGCCGCCTTCCGCGATGCAGAGGCCCGCGAACGTGAAGCCGAGGCCGAAGCTAAGGCGACCACCATGGTGTCAGATGCTATCGCCACCTCGGGCACACAGGCACTCAATTACTTCATTGCGCAAAAATATACGGAAGCGGTGAGCCAGTTTGCTACCTCACCCAATGCCAAGACAATCTTGTTCCCGGTCGAAGCGACACAGCTCATCGGTACGCTCGGCGGTATCGGCGAGCTGGCGCGCGACGCCCTGGAAAAGAAGGAAAAGTGAAATGGGCGACTGGCTAACCGAATTCCCACCGCACTGGTTCTGGCTGACGCTGGCCGCGATTTTGGGCGCTGCAGAAATGCTCGCCCCCGGCTTTTTCCTGATCTGGTTGGCTATGGCGGCGGCGGGCGTAGGTGTGCTTGCGTTTCTGCTGCCGGTTTCAATCCCGCTGCAGGTCGGAATTTTCGCCATCGCTTCGGTGCTGGCGGTCTATGCAGGCAAAAAATTCCTGAAGGACAATCCGATCGAAAGCGACGACCCCAAACTCAATGATCGCGGCGCGCGATTAACCGGCGAGATTGTCACCGTTGTCGAGGCAATTGCCGATGGGCGCGGCCGCGTGAAAGTCGGTGACAGCGTATGGAACGTCCATGGTGCCGACGCACCGGCAGGCGCAAAAGTGCGCGTCACCGGTGCAGAAGGCGCTATATTGAAAGTCGAGCCTGTAGGCTGACGATTAGCGGGTCAGCTTGCCCGCCATGCCGATGATGTCATCAAGCGGGTTGCCGTCGCCATCCAGATCGAGCAGCGAGCCGAGCCCGCCAAGGCCACCGGCCGGAGCCGCCTGTTGACCGCCGCCGAGCGCACCGCCGAGGACATTGCCCAGCATGCCGCCAAAGCCGCCGCCGCCAGATGCCTGACCGCCACCGAGCACGCTGCCGATCAGACCACCCAATCCGCCACCTTGCTCGCCACCGGCTTGCTTCGCCATATAACCCGCAACCAGCATAGCAAGGATCGGCAGCATCTTCTTCAGCAGCGAAGAATCGATGCCGGTCTGTTCGGCCGCATGCCCGGCCACCGAACGGCTGACATCCTTCGACCCGAAAATCTGGCCGAGAACATCATTGCCCTTTTCGACCGGAGTCGGTTCGGGCGACACTACGCTGTCGAGCAAACCGCCGCCGCCGAGCTGACCCAACAGGCCGCCCAAACCTTCGAGACCTCTGGGTTGCGCCTGCGCTGTCTTCTTGAACCCGCCCAGGATCGCAGGCAACAAGGCCGCGGCACCGGCCTGCGCAATCTGTTCGTTAACGCCCAATTGCTGCGCGACCGTGCCGATTGCGCCAGACTGCTTGAGAACTTCCATCATGTCCATGTGAACACTACTCCTAAAGGTGGATTGAACGCAGTTTCGCAGTTTCGCCTGTTCTTCGATAGAGCAAAATATCGGTTGATCCTGATTTTACAATTGCGCAGCGCTTTCTTCTCCCAAACGTCATAGAAGCGGCCTATTCTGTCTCCAATCTATCCCCTACGAGGAAGGAAGAAGCATGAGTATTTTCGGTAAAATCAAGGATGCCATTTTCGGCAAAAAGGCCGTGGCCGCTACACCTGCCCCTGAAGCCGCCGTTGTCGCTGCGCCGGTCGAAGCCGCACCGGTCGCAATCAGCGAAGTCGATGTGATCGCGCATCTCGAAGAAATCGACGCCAATGATGGTCGCAAACTCAACTGGCGCACCTCGATAGTCGATCTGATGAAGATGCTCGGCATGGAAAGCTCGCTGCAGAACGCAAGGATCTGGCGATGGAACTGGGCTATACAGGCGAACTCGAAGGCAGCGCCGAAATGAATATCTGGCTGCACAAGGCGGTGATGCGCGAGCTCGCCGCCAATGGCGGCAAGGTGCCCGCCGACTTGCTCGACTGAGCTTTTAATCTTAAACAATCGAAAAGGGCGCCCGTTGCGGTGCCCTTTTTATATGTGCGGGGTATCGAGCAAATCCGGCGGCACCAGCTCGCGCCGCGCGCGGACCGAAAACAGCATGTCCTTGCTGTAAAAGCGCAACGGCCAGTCGCGCGCACCCCTTTTACTGCGCAGAAGCAAGTTCACCGAAGCCAGCAGGTCAAGCTCGGCCTGCTCGGCGTGATGCGCTTTGACGGTCGAAATGTAGAATTGCGTGAGCGTTTCATGATAGCCTTGGCTGTCGTCATTCACCCCGCCGACGCTCTCATTATAGCTGCGGATGATATCGGGTAGTTGCTGCTCGACCCTGATGTCGCTGCGTTCGCGCAACAACCAAAGGCACGCGGCCAGATGCGCCTCGTGCGTCCACTCTGCACGCGGCAAGGTGCGCGCCAACAGCCCCTCCCCCACGCGGCGGATGGTTGAGTCGTCAGAAAATAAGCGAACGTCGAACGCGGTCATCATTCCGGGCTTTCTGTTGCGCCCGGAATGACCGGGCCGTTTACGCGGCCTTTAACGCCGCAGCTCTTACGCCTTCGTCAACATGATCCGCAAATTGCGCGAAATTATCGATGAATTGCTGCACCAGCTTGTGTGCCGTTGCATCATATTCTGCCGGGTCAGACCAGGTCGAACGCGGGTCAAGGATTTTGCTGTCGACACCCGAAACCGCAACAGGAACTTCAAAGCCGAAATTGGGATCAACCCGGAATTCGGCCTGATTGAGGCTGCCGTCGAGCGCCGCGTTAAGCAGTGCGCGAGTTGCCTTGATGGGCATGCGGCTGCCAACACCATATTTTCCACCGGTCCAGCCGGTATTGACCAGCCAGCAGGTCACCCCACCGCGCGCAATGCGCTCTTTCAGCAGATTGCCGTAAACGCTCGGATGACGCGGCATGAACGGCGCGCCGAAACAGGTCGAGAAAGTCGCGCTGGGCTCGGTCACGCCAATTTCGGTGCCCGCAACGCGGGCGGTGTAGCCCGACAGGAAGTGGTACATCGCCTGATCAGGGGTGAGGCGCGAAATCGGAGGCAAGACGCCATAGGCATCCGCTGTCAGCATGATGATGTTCTTCGGCACCGGCCCCAGATTGTCTTTTGACGCATTGGGAATGAAGTCGATCGGATAGGAACCACGGCTGTTTTCAGCGAGGCTGTTGTCGTTGAAATCCAGTTCGCGCGTCTCGCGATCAATTACGACATTTTCCAGAACCGTACCGAAACGCTTGGTCGTTGCGAAGATTTCAGGTTCCGCCTCGGGCGAAAGGTTGATCATCTTGGCATAGCAGCCGCCTTCAAAATTGAAGACTGCGGTGTCCGACCAGCCATGCTCGTCGTCGCCGATCAGCGTGCGGCTGGCATCGGCCGACAATGTCGTCTTGCCAGTACCTGACAGGCCAAAGAAGATAGCCGTATCACCATTAGGCCCGATATTGGCCGAGCAGTGCATCGGCATCACGCCCTGTTCGGGCAGCAGATAGTTGAGGATCCCGAAAACCGACTTCTTCATTTCACCAGCATAGGCTGTGCCACCGATCAGGATCAGCTTTTCAGTGAAGTTGACCGCGATGACGGTTTCGCTGCGGCAGCCATGGCGCGCCGGGTCGGCACGGAAGCTCGGCAGATCAATGATGGTGTAATCGGGAACCAGATCGGCGAGTTCCGCTTCCTCGGGACGCACCAGCAACGTGCGAATGAACAGATTGTGCCAGGCAAGCTCGTTAATCACGCGCACATTGACGCGATATTCGGGCTGAGAGCCACCAAAGAGGTCGGCGACATAAAGCTCGTCTTTCGCCGCAAGTGCCGCGAAGAAATCTTCCTTCAAAGCTGCAAAATGTGCCGGATCCATCGCAACATTGGTTTTACCCCAATGGATCGTGTTTTCAGTCGTCGTGTCGCGAACGATAAATTTATCCGAGGCGGAGCGGCCGGTGTGCTTACCTGTTTCGACAACCAGCGGCCCCTCCTTGGCCAAAATGCCTTCACCTTTGTTCAGCGCTGATTCGACCAATCGTGCGGTGCCCAGATTCCAAAAAATCTTGGCGGGGGTCGAAATACCTTGTTTTTCAAGGGAGAAGTTCGGCGCTGCGGACACGTTGGCTTCCTTTATGTCAGGGAAGTGCATAGGTATGCACGGGAGTCGATGCGGCCCCTAAACTACGGCTAGCGCTTCGTCAAACATAGGGGCCAGCAATTTACCCAAAGAAAATTGTCACACTCTGCAACAAGGGCTTTTGCACATGCCATTGATGCCAGCCCTTAGCCTTCCTATAAGCGCGCTAATGTCTGCCAATATTGCCCTTGTTGACGATGACCGGAACATCCTGACATCTGTGTCGATCGCGATGCAGGGCGAAGGCTATATCACGCGACTTTATCCCGACGGAGAAGCCGCACTGAAAGCCTTACTCGAGAATCCCGCTGACTTGGGGATTTTCGACATCAAGATGCCGCGCATGGACGGCTTGGAGCTACTGCGACGACTGCGTGAAAAGTCCGACATGCCCGTCATTTTCCTGACCTCAAAAGACGAAGAGCTCGACGAGGCACTTGGTCTGGCAATGGGTGCCGACGATTATATCACCAAACCCTTTTCGCAACGGCTGCTCATCGCACGGGTCAAAGCCATATTGCGTCGTACTGCGGTACGCAGCCAAAGTGCTGATGATTCAGACCTGCCAGAACCCGATCCTATGATCCGTGGAAATCTGGAAATGGACCCTGCACGCCACCATGTGCGGTGGAAAGATCAACCAGTTACACTGACAGTCACCGAGTTCATGATCTTGGAGGCACTCGCCTCTCGCCCGGGAGTTGTTCGCACCCGAAGCCAGTTGATGGACATTGCCTATCAAGACGATGTCTATGTCGACGACCGCACTATCGACAGCCACATCAAAAGGCTGCGTCGGAAATTCCGACAAATTGATCCCGAATTTTCTGCCATTGATACTCTGTACGGCGCCGGATACCGTTTCACCGATGAGTGAGGGGGATCGTTTTGCCTTGGGGTGGAGCCGCAAGCTTTCACTCACGTCGCGTATTTTGGCAGTCAATCTGTTCGCGCTTGCCTTGATGGCCAGTGGTCTGATTTTTCTGGATAATTATCGTTCGCGGCTGGTTTCGGAGCGCCAACAAAGTGCTGAGAAGCAGATTCTATTGCTCGCCAACGCGCTTCAACATGTTGAGCCTGCGGATCAGGCGGCCTTTCTGATCAAATTTGCCCGAGATGAAACACTAAGGGTTCGTATCTATTCCGATACTGGGACCAAAGCCTTTGACAGTTTTCAGGCAACGCAGCCGACATACCGGCTAGTCGACCCCTCTACCGAGCCATGGCGCAAGGCCGCCGCACGCTGGATCGACCGGGTATTCGATTTTCTCGTGCAATCTCCTCGACTTGAATGGTTTCGCGAACCCAAATCCGATGTAGCGGCCAATTGGCCGGAATTGAGCGGTGTGCGAGCAGGCCAAGCGAAGTCCGACGTCCGTTTCGCGGACGACTTGACGCATATCATCAGCGCCACCACGGTTTGGCCGAAAGATGGCCGTAAACTGTTGACCACCGCAAATGCCCGCGATGTTCGTGCCTATGTGCGGGCCGAGCGCTTTACCGTTGCGATGTTCATGTTGGCGGTGCTCGCCATATCGATATTGCTGTCTCTGTTTCTGGCGCGGACCATAGTCCGTCCACTGCAGCATTTGGCGCGGGCCGCCGTCAAGGTGCGCCTCGGTCGCGCGCCCGATGTAACCATCCCCCGAATGCCGACGCGTCGTGACGAAATCGGCATGCTTGCGCGCGCCTTATCGGACATGAGCAACGCGCTGCGTCAGCGGATTGACGCTACCGAAGCCTTTGCTGCCGACGTTGCCCATGAAATCAAGAATCCGATCGCATCGCTCCGCTCCGCCCTCGATGGTATCGGACATGTGAAAGACCCGAAATTGCGCGATCAATTGATGGCGGTCGCGCAAGCCGACGTCCTGAGAATGGACCGGCTGATCAGCGACATTTCCGATGCCAGCCGCATCGATGCCCAGCTCGCCAAAGCCAAATTTGAACGTATCGACCTTGGCGACATGATTGATCAGCTTCTGGCTGCACGCGAAAGCCGCAATGCCGACGGTGATATTCGTGTAGCCTTCGCACGGCCTCGCAAGGGCAGCGCCATGATTTTTGGCGAGGACATCCGAATCGAACGGGTGTTGACCAACTTGATCGACAATGCGGTTTCTTTTTCACCCAGTGGCGGCCTGGTCGAAATTTCCGCCACACGCAGTGGCGATGAAATCATCGTGCGTATTAGCGATCAGGGCCCTGGCATCCCGCCCGAAGAGCGTGAAACGGTTTTCCGCCGATTCCACAGTATTCGGCCAGAAAAAGAGGGTTTTGGCGAACATAGCGGACTGGGCCTGGCCATTGCACGCACCATCATCGAAGGGCATCACGGCACAATCACAGTCGATGATCGCGAAGATGACCAGGGCGGCGCATGCTTCAAGGTCACATTACCCGCCATCTCGGAATCGATATGAGCGTCGAGGCGGATTCCGGTCCGCGCCGTATCCACGCAACGGGCATCGCAATCGACGGCTTTGGTGTCGCATTGGTCGGAAAATCGGGGGCTGGCAAATCAGACTTGGCACTGCGGCTGATCGATCGGGGTGCTGTTTTGGTCTGCGACGACGCTGTCGAACTATTCGAGCAGGGCGATACTCTATGGATCGGCCTGTGCCCGAACATTGACGGCAAGATTGAGGTGCGCGGTCTGGGAATTATCGCAACACCCTATATCGAAAAAGCTCCGCTTCGGCTGGTTGTGGATTTGGACACGCAGCCAGAGCGCTACCCTGACCCGTGGCCCGTCCACAGCTTGGGCGGCTTTTCGGTTCCAGCGCTTCATCTCGATGGATTTGAGGCCAGCGCACCGATAAAAGTTGAACTGGCCCTGCAAAGGCTGCTTGATCAACAGATCAAACCAGTGCGACAAGCAGGCTCAACCAGTTGATGGGAACGCGTATGTCTGCACGCCGAAAGCCACATCGCGTATTGTTGGTCACCGGCTTGTCCGGGGCGGGCAAATCTACGGTGCTCAAGACGCTTGAAGATCTGGGTTGGGAAGCTGTCGACAATTTCCCGATCCGGCTCGCTCGCCCTCTACTCGCCTTGCCGCCAGCCGAAGGGCAAGCGCCCGACAATACCCCACTCGCGCTGGGATTCGACACGCGTACGCGGGGTTTCGAAACCCAAAGGCTGATTGAGGAAATCAAGGACCTGCAGAGCCGTGACGGGGTCGAAATCACAACCTTGTTTGTCGACTGCGCCGGAACCGAGATCGAGCGGCGCTATGCCGAAACAAGAAGGCGTCACCCGCTGGCGCAGGATCGTCCTGCGATTGATGGGATTTCTGAAGAGCGTACCCTCATGGAACCATTGCGCCGCTGGTCCGATCTGGTGATCGACACCAGCCGCATGTCTGCCAGCGAGTTGCAGGCGGAAATACGGAACCGGTTCCGGCTGAAAGAAGGCCGGATGACGGTGTCGATAACCAGCTTTGGTTTTTCGCGCGGCGTCCCCCCCAATGCCGACCTCATCTTTGATCTGCGTTTCCTGCAAAACCCGCATTGGGACCCGGAACTACGACCTTTGACCGGGCTCGACGCGACGGTTGGCGAATATGTCGCAGCCGATCCGGCCTTTGACGGCGCAATATCCCGAATTTCCGACCTTCTGACCTATCTACTTCCGCTCTATGACGCGCAGGGTAAGTCCTATCTGACTATAGCCTTCGGATGCACGGGCGGGCGGCATCGATCGGTGTTTGTCGCAGAAAAATTCGCCCGGATGCTACGCGAAGATGGCTATGCGCCTTCTGTCAATCATCGTAACTTGCACTCAAGGCCAGTTGACGCGCTCGAATGGCAAGGTAATCAGGCCCGCCCGTTGTATAACGACTGATGAAAGTCGACAAGGTGCGGACAGGGAATGGAACTGCGAACCGATGATCGGACTGGTACTGGTAACGCATGGCACATTGGCAAGGGAATTTGTCGTGGCCATGGAACATGTGGTGGGACCTCAAAAGCTGATCGAAACGATCTGCATCGGTCCGCGCGACGATATGGAGGCGCGGCGCAAAGAAATTGCCCAAGCCATCAAGTCGGTCGATGAAGGCGAAGGCGTCATCGTTCTGTCAGATCTCTTCGGCGGCACCCCGTCGAACCTTGCTATATCGCTGCTCGATGCCGGTAGGGTCGAGGTGATTGCGGGTATCAACCTTCCCATGCTCATCCGGCTTGAAAGTGCGCGCAAGAATATGAACGTCGGCGAGGCTGTGCGAGCAGCACGCGATGCCGGACGTAAATATATCAGCGTCGCCTCTGAACTGTTGGAGGCATCGCGGTGAGCCGGGTCAGCCGCACGCTGACAATCGTCAACCAAAAGGGTCTGCACGCCCGCGCCAGCGCCAAATTTGTAACCTTTGTCAGCCGCTTACCCGAAGGACTGAAGGTCGAAGTCGAAAAGGACGGGCAGTCCGTTGCCGGGACGTCGATCATGGGTCTGATGATGTTAGGTGCAGCGAAAGAGAGCAGCATCACAATCCATGTCGAAGGCGAAGGCTCGGACATGGCGCTCGAAAAACTGGCCGGGCTCGTCACCGACGGCTTCGGCGAAGATTAAAGCGCGATGCGCCGGGAAATTACCGGGTTTTCCAATCCGCTGATCAAGCGGGTGCGGTCACTGCGCGAAAAGAAGCACCGCAAACGCGAAGGGCTGTTTTTGGCAGAAGGACTGCGCATCCTGACAGAAGCGCGTGAAGCAGGCTTCCTGCCTGAAATGCTGTTCCGCTGCACCGATCGCGATGCCCATAGCCTTGAAATCGCGCTTGAGGGCGAAGTGCTGGCGACGGGCGGCGATGTCATCGAAACCAGCGCCGATATTCTTTCCAAACTGTCTGGTAAGGATAATCCCCAGACTGTTATCGGTGTATATCGCGAAAGCGCGACATCGCTCGAATCGCTCGACAGGAACAGCGCCCAGATCTGGCTGGTCGCGCAGGCGATGCGTGATCCGGGCAATCTGGGTACCATGCTGCGCACCGGAGACGCTGTGGGCGCTGGCGGACTGATCCTGCTCGACGATTGCACCGACCCCTTTTCGGTCGAGGCTGTCCGCGCGAGCATGGGCGCAATTTTCACCCAAAAACTAGTGCAGTGCCGCTGGGAGGAATTCCTGCGTTGGTTGCGCAGCGGTGCCGGGCAATTGGTGGGCACCAGCTTGCAGACCGATACCGACTATCAGGAAGGACGCTATACCGCGCCCTGCTTCATCCTGACCGGCAACGAGGCGCAG
Organism: Sphingomonadales bacterium; assembly: GCA_016707885.1. Lineage (GTDB taxonomy): Bacteria > Pseudomonadota > Alphaproteobacteria > Sphingomonadales > Sphingomonadaceae > Sphingorhabdus_B. Next base: position 244,328 of record JADJGU010000002.1, on the reverse strand, counting down.
GGCCTACCAGAGGCCTATGAAGCCGAATGCGACCTGCTGGTTAAAATGCCGATGCTGGGCAAGGCGGACAGCTTGAATGCGGCGGTCGCGACTGCCGTGATGGCTTATGAAGTGCTGAACCAGTTTCGGCGCGGCTGAGAAACATCACTTCTCGTTCGACGCTATCAGTTCCTGCTCTGCATCGCTACCGTAGCGGGGTAGTGCCTCGATTTCCGGCACATCCTCAAGTTCGCGCTTTCCGGTTTCGATATTGAGCTCGGCAAATTTGCGACCTGTGCTCATCACATTGCGTTCAAAACTGCCGACAAATTTATTATAGTTGTTGACGGCCGAAGACAGGCCGGAACCAACCGATTTCAAATGCCCTGCAGCAACGGCAATCCTGTCATACATTTCCTTGCCCAAAGCACCGATCTGCTTGGCTTCGCGTGCCAGCCCTTCCTGCCGCCATACGCTCGCTACCGTGCGCGCAATCGCAACCAGATTGGTGGGCGTCGCCAGCAATACCCGCTTTTCAAAGGCATGATCCCACAGTGTCGGATCATGTTCGAGTGCAGCGGCGAGGAAATGCTCGCCGGGCACGAACATGATGACATAATCCGGCGCGTCGTCGAACTGATCCCAATAGGCTTTGCGCGACAATCCCTCGATATGGTTCTTCATCGAAGCCGTGTGCCGCGTCATCGCAATCTGGCGCGCGTCGTCATCGTCGGCGTTGAAGCCATCTTGATAGTCATTCAACGATACTTTGGCGTCGATAACCAAGCTGCGTCCGCCCGGAATGCTAATAATGGCATCTGGTCGCAACCGGCCATCCTCGATAGTGACGCTTGCTTCGGTCACGAAGTCGACATGCTCGGACAGGCCGCAGCTTTCGAGGACATTTTTGAGCTGCTGCTCACCCCAGCGCCCGCGTGCTTTGGGAGCGTTGCGCAGCGAGTTGACGAGGCGCGCGGCCTCGCTCTGCACTCGCTCTTGCCCTGCCCGCATCTGGTCGATCAGGCCGGTCAGCGCACCATAGGCTTCGGTGCGTTCCTTTTCGATCTTGCCAACCTGATCCTCATATGCCTTCAATCGCTCCCCGACCGGCGCGAGCAATTGCTTCAACCGCTCTTCATTCTTCTCGCCTGCCTGATGAAAACGCTCGTCCGCTCGCTGCAAAAAGGCCTGCTGCGCTTCTCCAAGCAGCTTCTGCCCAATTTCGCCAAATTGGGAGGAGAGCAAATCCTTAGCTTCAGACAGCGCCTTCAACTGCTCGTCAAAGCTGCGTTCACGCTCCTCAAGCGAAGTTTCGAGCCTTGCCAGCCGATCCTTGGCAGCATCGCGTTCAACCACAACTTCATCAAGCATCGCACGCAACTGCACGGTCGTTTCCGCACCTGCACGCGCCGCTTTACCACCCATCAGCCAGCCAAGGCCAAGCCCAGCCAGCAAGGCAGCGACAACTACGGAAATGACAATCAAAGGTTCCAAATCAAGCTCCGACACAAGGAACGAATATGGAACATAGGCTGTAGCGGTGGCGCGTCAAGCGCTTTGCGCTGCAGCCCGGCGCGTTCGCTTCACTTTGGCGTAACTGACTACGCTCAGTGGAATGAGGCCCGCATAGACTAGGCTCGCCGCAATAAGCGCAACCCAGGGCGCCGAAATCAAAGCTGCAGCGAACAACCCAACTCCGGCCAAGGCCAGAAAGCGGAAGGAGCGACGAATGCGGATCGACGACCAGCTGAAGGTTGCCACGTTCGAGATCATCAAGGCCGCGCAGAGCAGCATCCACGGCCCAATCAGCCTATAGTCGCGCGCCCATTCGGCACCAGTTTCGAGCCAGATTGTAAGTGGTAACAGGGCCAGACCAGCACCAGCTGGTGAAGGCACGCCAGTGTTAAACCCTGCGGATTTGTGCGGCTGATCATCGGCGTCGATCCGCGCGTTGAACCGCGCCAGCCGAAGCGCTGCACACAGCACAAAGAACAGGCAAATCGTCCAGCCGAAACGCGGCATATGCTGCAACGCCCAGCTATAGATGATCAACGAGGGAGTCGCCCCAAAGGCGATCACATCGGACAAGGAGTCTAGTTCAGCGCCAAAGCGACTTTCGCCCTTCAGCATGCGGGCAATGCGGCCATCCATCGCGTCGAGCACACCTGCAACCACTACGGACAGCAGTGCGGCACTCCAATTGTCCTGCATCGCGAACCAGACGCCCGAAAGGCCGGTGCACAAGGCCATCGCAGTAACCGCATTGGGCGCCAGCGCGCGCAGCGATATTCCCGGGCGAGGATTACTTTCAGTCATGATGCTGATGTCGGACGCACGTAACGGCCTGTCAATGGGCGATTGCGCGCAGATCCTGATCGACGCCGATTTCAGCGAGGATGGTTTCACCTGCTATACAGCGCTGCCCCTTGATGATGCGCGGCGCGGTGCCATGCGGCAGATAAACGTCAACGCGGCTGCCAAAGCGGATCAGACCCACACGCTGTCCCGCGGCAACGACGTCACCATCCTTAACGAAAGCTACGATGCGACGGGCGACAAGACCTGCAATCTGCGTGAAACCGATGCGCACACCATCAGGGCGTTCGACGAGGAAATGCTGGCGTTCATTCTCCTCGCTCGCCTTGTCGAGATCGGCGTTGAGGAATTTGCCCGCAATATAGGCGACACGCTTGATCGTACCGCGAATGGGTGCACGGTTGATGTGCACATCAAACACACTCATGAAAATCGACACCCGCGTCATCGGCTGGTCTCCCAGCCCCGCCGGACCAGCCAGTTCGGGCGGCGGCAGAACCTTTTCGATGAGCGTGACGAGGCCGTCGGCTGGTGCCACCACAAAGCGGTCATCTATTGGCGTCGCGCGCGCAGGATCGCGGAAAAAGGCCAAGGTCCAGATGGTGATGCCAGCCATCGGCCAGGCGAGCGTTTCCCATGCCATGAAGGCAAAGATCGCCGTCACCGTCGCAGCGATGAGACCGAATTTGCGCCCTTCCGGGATGAACCGGGGAAAAGACCATTTTGCGACCCCGGTGCCCCGGTTTGTCAATTCTTGCTTTGTCATTGTGCGCGCCTTCTAGGGCGAGAGGCGCGATGTTACAACTGTTAGCTGTGCATCTCCGCCAGGCGCAAGATTGTCGACAATCTGTTGACAATCAGGGTTGTGCGCGTCAACGCTGAGGCTATGCTATCCCCTTCGCCGAACACAGACTTCGTTGTCAGCCGAACCAAGCCCGCAGCTGCTGACATTGCCCGTACTATAGTCGAAGAACTGGAAGCCGGCGAATTCGTACCCGGCCAGCGAATGGTCGAAGCCGATCTCTGCCTGCGTTTCGGTGTTGGCAGACAAATTATCCGCGAAGCGCTGCAGCGTTTGAACGCCTATGGTGTCGTTGCGATCGAGCCAAATCGCGGCGCGCACATCATCCATGTCACCCGCGACGAAGCGGTGATGACGCTAGAATTGACCGAGCTTCTGTTCGGGCTGGTATCACGCAGCGCCGCCCGCCGCGTTTCCGCGGGTTGCGATTCGACGCGGCTTTCGGATGCGATTAGCGAACTTGTCGCATCCTCAGAAACCGACGACCCGGCGCATTATATGCGCGCGCGCCGCCACCTGTTCGCTGCGCTTTCACTCATCGCAGACAACCCGGAACTGAACCGCATCATGGAACAGGTCCGAGTCCATGTGATGCGCGCACAGTTCGGTTTTGCCGCATTCCGTTCAGGCCATGCGCAGGAACTGGCAGAGATTGGCCAGACCGTGCTTGCCGGCAAATCAGAAGAAGCCGAGGATTTGAGCCGGGCCTATGTCCGCCGGATCCGCGAATTCCTGCAACAGATATAGAAATTGGGAGAGAGGAAAAGCCATGGATTTTGATCTTGTCATTCGGAACGGCCTGATTGTCGACGGCAGCGGCAAGCCTGCCTTTGAAGGCGATGTTGGGGTTCGCGACGGAAAGATTGTTGCCGTTGGCACCGTCGCAGGACCGGCAGCGAGCGAAATCGACGCTGGCGGAAAGCTGGTCACGCCGGGCTTTGTCGACATCCACACCCATTTTGACGGACAGGCGACATGGGAAAGCCGCATGGCACCCTCGTCGAACCACGGCGTCACCACGGTGCTAATGGGCAATTGTGGCGTCGGCTTTGCCCCCGTGCCGCCCGCACCAGCGCGACATGCTGGTCAAGCTGATGGAAGGGGTTGAGGATATCCCCGAAGTCGTGATGGTCGATGGTCTGCCTTGGAATTGGGAAACCTTCCCCGATTATCTAAACGCGCTGGAAGAACGCGAACTCGATATCGATGTTGCAACGCAGGTTCCGCACTCCGCCGTACGCATCTTCGTCATGGGCGAACGCGCGGCGCGGCATGAGCCGCCGACTGCAGACGATCTGGCGCAAATGCGGGCATTGGTGAAGGAAGCGATCGAAGCGGGCGCATTCGGCGTAACCACCTCGCGCAACATGATGCACCGGACACGCGCAGGCGAGCTTGCACCCAGCCTCTATTCCGAATTTGATGAGCTTTGCGCGCTGATGGACGGGCTGGTCGAAGCCAAGGCAGGCGTTTTCCAGATGATCCCTGCCCCCGCAAACGATGCGGAGGAAGAGTTTGCGCTGCTGCGTGGATTGGCCGATCATGGCAAGCGTCCGGTTTCGTTCACATTGCTCGATGTCCCCGGCCAACCCGGCGCTGGCTGGCGGTCAATGCTGCGCGGGCTGGAGAAGGCCCGACAGGACGGCCTGCAGATGCGCGGTCAGGTTGCGCCTCGGCCGGTAGGTATGTTCTACGGCCTTGACCTCAGCTTGCATCCGTTCAGCTCGCACCCAAGCTACAAGAGCATCGCGGGGCTGCCGCTAGCGGAGCGGGTTGCGAAGATGCGCGATCCGGAATTCCGCGCGCAATTGCTGTCCGAAACCGCAGAAGACAGCAATCCGGTAACGCTCACGCTCATCAACGCTTTCCGCGCAACCAATGAATGGGAAGATGGACGCCCGAACTACGAGCCTGATCGCGCCAACAGCATGGAGGCGCGCGCAACGGCAGCTGGGCAAAGCGTCGAGGAATTTGCCTATGACCGGCTGCTTGAAGATGAGGGGCGTCGGATGTTCTACCTTCCCGCCGCCAATTATACCGAAGGCAATCTGTCTGCCGTACGCGAGATGCTGGGCCATCCCGACACCGTGATGGCATTGGCCGATGGCGGTGCGCATTATGGACTGATCTGCGATTCCAGTTTCCCGACTTATTATCTGCAACGCTGGGCGCGCGATGCTGCAGAATGTGAGCGGATCAGTCTGCCACAAGCTGTCGCCGAACTAACTTCCAAAACTGCCGCGACTGTGGGGCTGAATGACCGAGGCATGATTGCGCCGGGGATGAAGGCCGATCTTAATGTGATCGACTTTGACGCCCTGCAATTGCGCGTGCCAGAGATAGTCTATGATTTGCCCGCAGGCGGTAAACGCATGCTGCAAAAGGTCGATGGTATCGTCGCGACAATCGTCAATGGCAAGGTCACCTATCGCAATGGCGAGCCGACCGGCGAACTGCCCGGGCGGCTGGTTCGCCGCAACGCGATGGAACTCGCTGCCTGACGGCAAACCAATGCTTTAGTCCCACGGCCAATCGCCTGCCGCACAGGCAGTTGATTGGTCGTCAAACTTTGCTATGGCGCAGGCGCAAACAAAAGAGAATCCCCAAAGGAAAGCAGCTTCGTCATGGCAAAAATCAAGGTGAAAAACCCCGTCGTCGAACTCGATGGCGATGAAATGACCCGGATCATCTGGGAATGGATCCGCGAACGCCTGATACTGCCCTATCTCGACATCGACCTGAAATATTATGATCTGGGCGTCGAAGCCCGTGACGCAACCGACGACAAGATCACCGTCGATGCCGCCAACGCGATCAAGCAATATGGCGTCGGCGTCAAATGCGCGACGATCACGCCCGACGAAGCCCGGGTTGAGGAATTCAACCTCAAGAAAATGTGGAAGTCGCCCAACGGCACGATCCGCAACATCTTGGGCGGCGTCGTATTCCGCGAACCGATCGTGATCGAAAACGTCCCCCGCCTGATCCCGGGCTGGACCGACCCGATCGTTGTCGGCCGCCATGCCTTTGGTGACCAATATCGCGCTACCGACACGTTGATCCCGGGCCCCGGCACGCTGCGCCTCGTCTTTGACGGTGATGATGGCGAAAAACTGGACCTTGAAGTCTTCAAATTCCCGAGCAGCGGCGTCGCGATGGCGATGTACAACCTCGATGACTCGATCCGCGACTTCGCGCGCGCTTCGCTCAACTATGGCCTCAACCTTGGTTGGCCAGTGTATCTTTCGACGAAGAACACCATCCTCAAGGCCTATGACGGCCGCTTCAAGGATCTGTTCCAGGAAATCTTCGAAACCGAAGGCTTCAAGGAAAAATTTGCCGCCGCCGGTATCGTTTACGAACACCGCCTGATCGACGACATGGTCGCATCGGCCCTGAAATGGAGCGGCAAGTTCGTTTGGGCCTGCAAAAATTATGATGGCGACGTCCAGTCGGATCAGGTAGCGCAGGGCTTTGGCTCGCTCGGCTTGATGACCTCGATCCTGATGACGCCCGATGGCAAGACCGTCGAAGCGGAAGCCGCGCACGGTACCGTCACCCGCCACTATCGCCAGCATCAGGCGGGCAAGGCGACCTCGACCAACCCGATTGCATCGATCTTTGCCTGGACTGGCGGCCTGAAGTTCCGCGGCAAGTTTGACGACACCCCCGATGTGACACGCTTTGCCGAAACGCTGGAACAGGTCTGCATCGAGACCGTCGAAAGCGGCGCGATGACCAAGGACCTTGCGATCCTGATCGGCCCCGATCAGGCGTGGATGACCACCGAACAGTTTTTCGAAGCGGTTCGCGCCAATCTCGAAACAAAAATGGGTAGCTGGCAGTAAGTTGCTGACATCGGCAGCCCGCTCCCCTTAAAAGGGGAGCATGGCTGCCGAACTCCATACCGAAGGTTTAAACAACGCGCTCATCATATTGGGCGCGGCAGGTATTGTAATTCCTGCCTTTGCGCGTTTGCGGATCACACCGATTATCGGGTTCCTGATAGTCGGGGTGCTCGTTGGGCCCATGGGTCTTGGCGCATATGCATCACAATATCCGTGGCTCCGCTGGGTAACGATTTCCGACACCGCGGAAATTACCCGCATCGGCGAATTCGGCATCATATTGTTGCTGTTCGGGATCGGGCTGGAACTGTCCTTCCGCAGGCTCTGGCGGATGCGCAAACAGGTGTTTGGGCTGGGCGCGGCCGAACTGTTCGGTGGCGCGATACTGATTGGCGGCGCCCTGTTTGCAGTCGGCTACAACGCCACCGAGGCGATAGGTCTCGGCCTTGCCCTGTCGCTTTCCTCAACGGCACTGGTGCTTCCCATTGCCGGCACAACTTCTTCGGTCGGCAAGTCAGCATTTGCCATGCTGTTGTTCGAAGATCTGGCCATTGTCCCGATCATCTTCATCCTCGGCGTGCTCGGTCCGCAGGCAGCGAGCGGAGGAGGATGGGATGCACTGTTCGCGGTCGCGTGGCAGGGGCTGGCTGTGATCATCGCGATGCTGGTGGCAGGGCGTTTTCTGCTCCCTCCGCTTTTCGGGCAAGCTGCGCGGACCAAAAGCCCCGAACTGTTCATCGCCGCAACCTTGCTGGTTGTCATCCTGTCGAGCCTAGCGACCGCAACAGTCGGCCTTTCGCCCATAGTCGGTGCCCTGATCGCGGGTTTGCTCATAGCGGAAACTGACTATCGCGGCGAAGTCGAAACCGTGGTCGAGCCATTTAAGGGGCTGGCGCTTGGCGTGTTCCTGATCAGCATCGGGATGCAGATCGACATCGGCTTTATATTGTCCAACTGGAACAAGTTGGCTGCGGCCGTGGTTGTGGCGGTAGCTATCAACGCCTTTGTCGTTGGCAGCCTGCTGAAATTTGCAGGGGTCCGGCCCGGGGTAGCGACCGAAACTGGGCTGTTGATGGCTAGCCCGTCCGAAACCACCTTGATTGTTTTGGGTGCCGCCAGTGCGGCCCAGATTATTGATCCCGAAACCGCAAAATTCTGGCAGGTCGCCACCGTCATTGGCCTTTTGATCACACCGATACTCGCACGTATCGGTCATGATATGGCGCGCCGAATTCAAGTGCGGTCTAGCGGGCTGGCGCTTGAAGATGAGATCAGCGTCAATGCCGAACCGCGAACCGTTATCATAGGTTTCGGGCGCGTCGGCCAGTTGGTGGCCGAAATGCTGCAGGCGCATGACCAACCCTATATTGCTGTCGAGCATAATGTCGACGCGGTCGTGGCGGCTCGGCGCGAAGGCTATAATGTCGTGTTTGGCGATGTAGGAAAGCCGCGAACCTTGCACCGTTTGCATCTCGATACGGCGAAAGCGTTGGTCTTGACGATGAACGACCCTGTGCTGGCGGCAAAGACGGTCAAGCGCATCCGCGCCGACTTTGCCGATCTTACAATTGTCGCCCGCGCCCGCGATGCCGACCATGCAGCGGAACTGTATCTCGCGGGGGTCAGCGATGCCGTTCCCGAAACGCTCGAAAGCTCACTCCAGCTGTCCGAAGCGGTGCTGGTCGATCTGGGCGTAGCGATGGGGCCGGTGATCGCCTCAATCCACGAAAAGCGCGACGAGTTCCGCCGCGCTATCAAAGAGGCCGGGGAGCTCGACGAAGCCCCCCGCCTGAAACTACGCAGCAGGCTTAGCCAGCCAGCACAGCCTTGATCGCGTCGAGCCCGGCCTGCGCCTGATCGGCGCCAGCTGGTCCGCCGCCCTGCGCCATTTCCGGACGACCGCCACCGCCCTGCCCGCCCATTGCAGCGGTTGCGGCACGAACCAGATCGGGCGCCGCAAATGTACCGGTCAGCTCGGGTGCGACGGCAACCACCACGGTATTGGCATTCTCATTGGCAGCGATGATCGCCACCACGCCGCCACCCAAGGCCTTCATCTGTTCGTCGGCAAGCCCCCGGAGAGCCTTGGCTTCGATTCCGCCAATGACCTGCCCCATGAATTTGGTGTCGCCGATTTTCTCGGCTTCTGCCTTGGGGCCACCCCCGCCAGAAAGCGCCAGCTTGGTCTTGGCATCTGACAGCTCCTTTTCGAGCGCGCGACGTTCTGCGAGCAGCGTTTCGACCCGTGTGGCCACATCATCCGGCGCTGTTTTCAGCAGCGATGCGATGTCTTTCAACTGGCTTTCACGCCGCTCAAGATGCTGGCGAGCTGCCTCACCGGTCAATGCTTCGATACGGCGAATGCCGCTCGCGACTGCACCTTCCGAAACGATGGTCATCAGCGCGATATCGCCAAGTGCATTCACATGCGTGCCGCCGCACAACTCGACCGAATAGTTGGCCCCTTCAACATCGCCCATGCTGAGCACACGGACTTCATCGCCATATTTCTCGCCAAACAGCGCCAGAGCGCCTGCCTCAACAGCCTGATCGGGGGCCATAAGGCGCGTGGTCACCGCCGTATTGCGGCGGATCTGCGCATTCACTTCGGCTTCGATGTCGGCAATTTCCTCCGGCGTAACGGCCTGATTGTGCGAGAAGTCAAAGCGCAAGCGATCGGGCGCCACCATGCTGCCCTTTTGCGTCACATGGCCGCCCAGACGGTTGCGGAGAGCCGCGTGCAACAGGTGCGTCGCGCTGTGATTGGAACGCAGCGTGTCGCGGCGTTCTATATCGATCTTCAACTGAACGACATCGCCCACTTTCACCTCGCCGGCGTAAACCACCAGTTGGTGCGCGTGGAGACGGCCCAGCGGCTTCGACGTATCCGTTACCGTGGCAGCCAAGCCCGACAGGCTGGTGATGCTACCCGCATCGCCCATCTGTCCGCCGCTTTCGCCGTAGAATGGCGTCTGGTTGGTGATCAGGGTCACGCTGTCGCCAGTCTTGGCCGACTGCACTTCTGCACCGTCCTTGACCAACGCCACAACCTGGCCTTCGCCTTCGGTGGCAGTGTAGCCGGTGAATTCTGTCGAACCGACCCGTTCGGCAATATCGAACCAGACATCGTCCGAAGCCTTGGCGCCCGAACCCTTCCACGCGGCGCGGGCCATCGCTTTCTGATTGTCCATCGCGGCATCGAAGCCGGCACGGTCGATACCAAAGCCTTGGGCGCGCAGCGCATCCTCGGTCAGGTCGTAAGGGAAGCCATAGGTGTCATAGAGTTTGAACGCGGTTTCACCTGCGAGCACGTCGCCAGCCTTCATTCCGCCGGTTGCCTCGTCGAGCAACTTTAACCCCTTGTCGAGCGTGCGCCGGAACTGGGTTTCCTCCTGCTTCAGCGTCGCTTCGATCAACGGCTGGGCGCGCAGCAATTCGGGGTAAGCCGCTCCCATTTCAGCAGCCAGACTGCCGACCAGACGGTGCATCAAAGGCTCTTTCGCACCCAATAAGTGCGCATGGCGCATCGCCCGGCGCATGATCCGGCGCAGCACATAGCCGCGACCTTCGTTCGACGGCATCACGCCATCGGCAAGCAGGAAGCTGGTCGAACGCAGATGGTCGGCAATCACACGGTGGCTCGCCTTCTGCTCGCCTTCCGCTTTCGTGCTAGTCAATTCTTCGGACGCTGCGATCAGCGCCTTGAAGGTATCGGTGTCATAATTGTCGGGCACGCCCTGCATCACCGCAGCGATGCGTTCCAGACCCATGCCGGTGTCGATCGACGGTTTGGGCAAAGGCACATCGGTGCCATCGTCCTGTCGTTCGAACTGCATGAAGACGAGGTTCCAGATTTCGACGAAACGGTCGCCATCCTCGTCGGGGCTTCCCGGAGGACCACCGAAAATATGCTCGCCATGATCATAGAAGATCTCGCTGCACGGGCCGCAGGGGCCGGTATCGCCCATCGACCAGAAATTGTCGCTGGTCGGGATGCGGATGATGCGCTGCTCGGGAAGGCCAGCAATCTTCTTCCAAAGGTCAAAGGCTTCGTCGTCGGTGTGATAGACGGTGGCGGTCAGCTTGTCAGGGTTCAAACCCCAGACTTTGGTCAGCAGCGTCCAGGCATGGATGATCGCCTGTTCCTTGAAATAATCGCCGAAGGAAAAATTCCCCAGCATTTCGAAGAAGGTGTGGTGCCGCGCGGTATAGCCGACATTGTCGAGGTCATTATGCTTGCCGCCCGCACGCACGCATTTCTGGCTGGAAGCGGCACGGGGCGTTTCGCGGGTTTCAAGCCCGGTGAAGACATTTTTGAAAGGCACCATCCCGGCATTGACGAACATCAATGTCGGGTCGTTATAAGGCACCAGCGGTGCGGACTGCACCACATCATGTCCGGCATTGCCGAAATAGTCGAGAAAGCCGCGGCGGATATCGTTTGTCGAGGTCATAGCCAGCGCGACTTAGGCGACGGCAAAGCGTGCTGCAAGCCGGATATATCGCTTAGTGTCAGCGATTATGCGTAGGCGTAGGGTCCACCCTTCTCCAACGCGGTCTTCCAGGTCGGCAATGCATGGATTTTTTCGACATAGGCGGTCAGTCTCGGTTTGTCGCCTGCCCACCCCATTTTGACCGCTGCTTCAGCTGGGAAGCTGACCATGATGTCCGCGCCGGTCATGCTGTCACCAACCAGCCAACCTGATGGCAGCAAGCGGTCTTCGATGTAGCGAAAATGGCTTTCGAGCTGCTGGTCGATGCGCGGGCGCAACGGCGCGGCGGCATCACCGAGGCGCGCCGTATAGAGATTAAGCAGCATCGGCGTCATCGCCGAACCCTCCGCAAAATGGATCCATTCGAGATAACGGATATGATCGTCGGTTCCGCGCACAGGAACCAAATGCCCGCCGCCATGACGCTCGCAAAGATACTCCACGATTGCCGCCGATTCATAGACGATATGGCCATTGTCATCGATGACCGGCGACTTGCCAAGAGGATGAACGTCAAGCAGTTCGGGCGGCGCAAGGTTGGTAACGGCATCCCGCTGATGATGCACGATGTCGTAATCGACCCCGAGTTCCTCAAGCAGCCACAGTATGCGTTGTGAGCGGCTGTTGTTCAGGTGGTGGACTTTCAGGGTCATATCTCTCTCCTCGTTCAATTCTTATGTGCTGTGACGATCCAGGCTGCCGCCGCAAAGCGGACTGCGCCGTCGTGCAGATTTGCCTCGGCAAGATCGCGCAGGCGACCGAGGAAGGCGGTACGGGCTTCGCCCTCAAGCATGCGGATGGCGCGCGCGGCGGGGCCAATATGGCCGAAAAAATCTAGCGCATCTGCAACAGGATCTTCGCCGCGGCCCGCGACATAATCGAAATCGACGGGTTCAAAGCCGACATCCGTCCATCCAGCTGCGGAAAGGATGCCTTTCACACGCTCCGGATCTGCAAAGGCGAATGGTCCGGGCGCATGCGGATCACCGGATGGCGCCGAAGGCACAAGAGCGGCGATATTGGTCGCCCAGGCATTTTCAGCCGGCGCCCGAAAGCAGGAAAAGACCATTTGCGCATTTGCTGCTGCACTCGCCGCTAGGTTGGTGAAGGCGGCAACCGGAGCGTCGAAAAACATCACACCGTGGCGGGATATATAGAGGTCCGGGATGAAGGACGGGTCTTGCCATACAGACGCATCTGCCACTCCAAAGTTGAGATTGGACCTACCCTTCGATCGTTCTGATGCAGCCGCTATCAAGTCCGCTGAAATATCCAGCCCAAGCACATGCCCGTCGGGTCGGGCATCGGCGATCTTGATCGACAGTTCACCTGCCCCGCAGCCTATGTCGGCTATTTTCCCGGCATGGTCACTCACCAATATGCGCTCCACCAACCGCTCGGTCAGAGGGGAGAACGAACGGTCGGTGCGCTGCCATTGCCGCGCCCAACTGGTGCCAACCTGTCCTTGCCATTCCATCTTGTCTGTCATGCTGATGACCCTAGTCGCGACAGCAAGCGGTGCAACCCATTTTGCACTTGCGACTCAGGTGGGATAGGCGCAGCATTTGTTGGTCAGGGACTGGCAAATACGCCTCGGCCATATCCCCCGATCCGGTCCTGACCTATTTGCCAGCCCCTGATGTTTTTGTTGCGCGTTGGCGCACATCCAACGCTTAAGGCTGCGCCGGCACGCTCCGCTTGAACAAGAGGAGACGAATGATGGCAAGCACCACCAAAGGAGCAAAAGTCACAGGTGTAAGGGCCGTGGCCCTGGTTGGACCCACCGGGGCCGGTAAAACCAGTCTGGCAGAAGCAATGCTATTCGCATCGGGCGCGATTTCCCGGCTTGGGTCGGTAGAGGCCGGAACCACAGTGGGTGATTCAAGCCCGGAGGCACGTGCACGGCGCGGATCAACTGAGATCAACCTGACCCGCTTTGAATATCTGGGCGACAAATTCGCGATTATCGACACGCCAGGCGCGGTCGGCTTTGCAGCCGATGGCTATGCCGCGCTGGGCAGCGCCGACATGGCAATCGTCGTCGTTGACCCGGAGCCGGAACGCGCCGCCTTGGCCGAGCCCATATTGCGGCGCCTTGATGCCTTGGGCATCCCGCACGCGGTTTTCGTCAACAAGATTGATGCAGCGCGCGGGCGCATCCATTATTTGCTGGAGGCGATGCAGCCAATGAGCGGCGCGCGTTTGGTCGCACGGCAAATCCCGATCCGCGAGGGTGAGAAGATCACCGGTTTTGTCGACATCGCACTCGAGCGCGCGCACCGTTATGTGCCCGGCAAAGTGAGCGAGCGGATCGATATTCCGGTGGACCTGGCCGAGCGCGAGGTGAGCGAGAGATATCATATGCTCGAGACGTTGGCTGACCATGATGATGAATTGCTAGAAACGCTGCTGATGGACGAGCAACCTAGCCTTGACCGGGTGCTCAAGGATTTGACCGACGAGGCGCGCGCCGGTTGGGTGGTGCCGGTGATGTTCGGATCGGCGCTCAACGGATTTGGTGTCCACCGCCTGCTCAAGATGCTCCGCCACGAAGCCCCTTCGGTTGAGCTGGCTGCACAGCGATTGGGCACCAATGGCAAGGGCGTGCATGTGTTCAAGGTGGCCAATGGCGGCGCGGTAGGCCGATTGGCACTGGCACGGGTGCTTGGCAATGGCTTGAACGAGGGAGCGGAATTGGCAGACGATGTGCGCGCTGGTGCGCTGTTTGCCCTGCAGGGCGATAAGACCAACAAGCTGGCTGCAGCAGATGCGGGCGATATTATTGCTATTGCCAAGGCCGATTCAGCGCGCGCAGGCATGGTTTTCGGCAATGTCTGCGACAGTGGATCGGAACATCTGATCGACCTGCCACCACGCAACGCCACGATCGCTCTGCGGGCCAAAAACCGGCAGGATGATGTCAAGCTTTCGACCGCGCTACACAAGCTGGTCGAGGAAGACCCTGCGCTTGAATGGACACAGGATGATACGAACCATGAAACGCTGCTGCGTGGCATCAATGACGAGCATTTAAACGTTACCCTGCAGCGGCTGAAGCGGCGCTATGGCGTCGATGTCGAAACCCATGCCCCTAGAATCGCCTATCGGGAATCGATCCGCAAAGGCGTGACCCAGCGTGGTCGGCACAAGAAGCAGTCGGGTGGGCATGGCCAATATGGTGATGTTGTGATCGAGGTCCGCCCGCTGCCGCGCGGTTCGGGATTTGTCTTTGAAGAGAAAATTTCAGGCGGCGTGGTGCCGAAACAATGGATTCCTGCAGTCGAAGCCGGGGTGCGCGATGCGATGGAAAAGGGACCACTGGGTTTTCCAGTGGTCGATGTCGCAGTTACTTTGGTTGATGGCAGCTACCACTCGGTCGACAGCTCGGAACTGGCATTCCGGCTTGCGGGCAAGCTGGCGATGAGTGAAGCGCTGGCGCAGTGCCAACCCTATGTGCTCGAACCCGTTGCCCATGTCGCCATTGCATCGCCCCCGGGGACAGGATCAAAAATGGGCTCGGTGGTCTCGTCCCGACGCGGGCAGATATTAAACCTCGGTTCCCATCCTGATTGGCAGCGGTGGGATATGGTCGAAGCGCATCTGCCGATGGCAAGCCTCAACGGCCTCGATGCGGAACTACGCTCGCTCAGTCAGGGGCTGGCCACCTTCACCGCCCAATTTGATCATCTGTCCGAATTGTCGGGCAAGCTTGCCGACGATGTGGTGAAACAGGCAACGCTAGAACTGGCCTGAAGCACCACAAATAAATTGGCCCGCCCCGGGGTGGTCCAGGGCGGGCCGGTTGCGCACCGATCAGGCGTGGTGCGCTTCGGCTCCTTGGGAGAGAGCCTTGGGGGTTAGATTTCCGCGCTATCAGTGTCGGTATCGCTTTCCGCATCCGAACCAACCATCATTTCCTCGGCGACCTCATCGGTCTTGCCACGGATGGCTGTTTCCAGCTTGGCGGCCATTTCGGGATTTTCCTTCAGCCAGATTTTGGCATTTTCACGGCCCTGCCCGATACGGATCGAGTCATAGCTGAACCAGCTGCCCGACTTTTCGACAAGCCCTGCCTTGACACCAATGTCGAGCAATTCGCCAGTCTTGGAAATGCCTTCGCCATACATGATGTCGAACTCAACCTGCTTGAACGGTGGGGCTACCTTGTTCTTGACGACCTTCACCCGGGTGGTGTTGCCGACAATATCTTCCCGATCCTTGATCTGGCCGGTGCGGCGGATGTCGAGACGGACCGAGGCATAGAATTTGAGCGCATTGCCGCCGGTTGTGGTTTCGGGCGAACCGTACATCACGCCGATCTTCATGCGGATCTGGTTGATAAAGATCACCATGCAGTTCGAGCGGCTGATCGAACCGGTAATCTTGCGCAGCGCCTGACTCATCAAGCGGGCCTGCAGGCCAACATGGCTGTCGCCCATTTCGCCTTCGATTTCAGCGCGCGGCACCAATGCCGCCACCGAGTCGATCACGAGGATGTCGACGGCATTGGAGCGCACCAGTGTGTCGGCGATTTCCAACGCCTGTTCACCCGTGTCGGGCTGCGAGACGATGAGATTATCAATATCGACACCCAGCTTCTTGGCATAAGCCGGATCGAGCGCATGCTCAGCGTCGATGAACGCCGCCGTGCCGCCCGCCTTTTGCGCTTCGGCAATGGCGTGCAAAGTTAGTGTTGTTTTGCCCGAGCTTTCCGGGCCGTAAATTTCGATGACGCGGCCCTTGGGCAGACCACCAATGCCGAGTGCAATATCGAGCCCTAGCGAGCCGGTTGAAATCGCCTCCATCTGCACAGCCTCACGGCTACCCAGCTTCATTGCCGATCCCTTACCGAATGCGCGATCAATCTGGGCCAGCGCGGCTTCGAGCGCGCGTTCACGTTCTGCGTTATTCATGTTTTTTGCCTGATCCCCATTAATGACTTTAAGACTTGCTGCCATTGTTCCACTCCTTGGATAGCGTGTCCGGTTCCGATATTCTCACCACCAGAACATTACCGGAACTGACGATTATGTATCGCCTTTGTTCTCAAAGAACAAGAGTGGAACAGTAAATTAATTTCTATTATATTCAATGACTTCATTTTTTGAGCGCGTTTTTGACTGCTTCGGCTATCTGCTGCACGGAGAACGGTTTTGGGAGAAAGTGAACGTTGTCGATGTTGATCGACTGACGCAGTTGTTCCTCCGCATAGCCGGACATGAACAATATTCGCATCTCACCGTAATCAGCGCGCAATTTGCGAGCCATGCTGGGGCCGTCCATGTTGGGCATGACCACATCGGACACCACCAAATCGTAGCGTTTGCCACTGACAAACAGATCGACCGCCTCTTCACCATCACGCGCCGTTTCAACCGTATAGCCCTGCCGAACGAGCGCACGTTCAGCGACCGCGCGGACCATGTCCTCATCCTCGACCAAAAGAATTGATTCCGAACCCCAAAGCTCCTCTGCTGAATTGGATTTGCTTTCAATGGCCTTGCTAGCAACGGGCGGGGCCGATCCCGTATAAGTCGGCAAGTAGATATCGAAACGGGTACCCTTACCCGGTTCAGAATCAGCAAAGATAAAACCGCCCGATTGCTTCACAATACCATAGACGGTCGACAGACCCAGCCCCGTCCCCTTCCCCACTTCCTTTGTCGTGAAAAAGGGCTCAAATATCTTAGAGAGATTTTCACGCGAAATACCGGTTCCGCTATCCGACACCGACAGCAAAGCATAATCGCCGATAGGCAATATCTCACTACGCATCGCGCGCACATCGGCCTGTGATACCTGCCGTGTCTCGATATGCAGCACACCACCATTGGCCATAGCATCGCGGGCGTTGACGCCCAGATTGATAATCACCTGTTCCAGCTGGCCCGGGTCGGCACGCACCGCACCAAGGCCGCGGCCATGGTTGACTTCCAGTTGGACCTTTTCGCCTAAGAGGCGCTTCAATAGATGCGAAACCTCCGATACTACGTCAGGAAGTTGCAATATCTGCGGGCGCAGCGTTTGCTGTCGCGAAAAAGCAAGCAATTGCCGTGTCAGGCTGGCGGCGCGATTGGAATTGTTTTTGATCTGCTGAATATCATCATAGTCACTGTCGCCCGGTGGATGCCGCAGCAACATCAGGTCGCAATAACCGATGATTGCGGTCAGGATATTGTTGAAATCATGCGCTACCCCGCCTGCAAGTTGCCCGACTGCCTGCATCTTGGTTGCCTGCGCCACCTGCCGTTTTAGTCGGGTTTCCTCGCTATTGTCTTTCAAACCCAAAAGCACGGCAGCGTTGCCTAAGCCGCGCACGCTTGCGATGGAAAGAGCTACGGCTTCATCGGGCTGGTCCTTCAGGCGGATCGCAATGTCGCCTGCCATCGATTGCCCGCCGGCATAGCGACGGATCGAATCGGCGACCGCCGATTTGTCCTCGGCAATCACCAGATCGCCGGGATAAGGCGGCAATTTGTCCGGAGCAATGCCAGCCACCCGGGCAAAGGCATCATTTGCGAACAAGAATCGTCCGTCGCGGTCTACCAACGCCAGACCCAGCGGGAGATTGGATAAAAGATGTTCGATATGCACATGCGAGGCGACACCATCAGCCGCCTTCCCGTCGTCATCGATTGCAAAGAGCAAAGCCGGTCCATCTTGCTTGTCCCCATCAAGAGGGACATGCAGAAGCCGGATCGGTGGCGCATGCTTGCCTTCGCGGGTGAATGAAATTCCGCCCTTTTCATCAACCTGAAGGAAACCGGCGCAATCCCGGTTGGAGATATTGGCGGTTTCGCTGCCTCCTGCGCGCAAGGCAAAGGCAGGATTGGAGGAGCGGATTCGCCCTTCGCCGCCGACCGTAGCGACCATGATTCCCGCCTGCGCCAAAGCACGGCCGAGTTTGCCTGAAGCAAATTCATTCGCCTGCGCTTCGACATTCAGGGCTTCGACAGGGGTAAATCGCCACAGCAGATATTCGTCGCCCGTCCCCGAACGCCGAACATCGACACGATAGTCAATCGTGCGTTTTGTTATTTTGTCGATAACGGCGCTGCCATCGCGCCAGGCAGAACGTCCGGCACTGACGAGCAATTCCTGCGATGCGGCATCAAGCCCTAAATCGGGCGGGGCACGCAACCCTTCGAACCAAAGACGAAAGCGACTGTTTGCACATAACAACCGCCCGGCCCGGTCGCTGACCGCAGCCGCTGATTTGTCGAATTCCAGTGCTGCATAGGTCACCGACCAATCGGGCGGTAGAACGCCTTCTGCTGTGTCAGCATTGGGACGCAGGCGGCCGCCATAAACAACCAACGCCGAGAGAGCTATCAATCCCGCAGCTACTGCTGCGAGCAATTGCCAGCTTCCGGACGCCAACCAGATCAGCAGCAAGGAAAGCAGCGCTGCACCGGCAACCCCGGCTAAAGCGAGCCGATCACTTGGTCCGGCAGCCCCTTCCTCAGCGCCCAATATTTCAAGATGCGAAGGTCGCAGGCTGCCAGCCAATGTGTTTCCTTACTTACCAGATCCGGACGCGTTCCCCCGATTTGAGGTACAGCTTTTCGCCTTGTTTCGGCTGGAACGCCTCATACCATTTGTCAAGGTTGCGCACCACCCATACACGCTGCTCCGAAGGGCTGTGCGGGTCAGTTATCAACCGGTTTCGTAGATTGTTTTCGCGATAGTTGCGCCGCCACACCTGTGCCCAACCAAGGAAGAAGCGCTGGTCACCGGTATAACCGTCGATCACCGGCGCTTCTTTGCCACCCAGCGATGCCTTATAGGCTTCATAGGCAATGGTCAGGCCCGCGAGATCGCCGATATTTTCGCCGAGCGTGAACTCGCCCTTCACATTGGCGCCGGGGAAGATTTCATAGGCGTCATATTGCTTGATCAGCGCTTCGCTGGCTTTCTTGAACGCAGCGACATCCGCTTCAGTCCACCAGTCAGACAGGCGACCTTTTTCGTCATATTTCGACCCCTGATCGTCGAAATGGTGGCTGACTTCATGTCCGATGACTGCGCCAATACCGCCATAGTTGATCGCCGCGTCCGCCTTGGGATCGAAAAAGGGTGGCTGTAGAATCGCAGCTGGGAAGACGATTTCGTTCATGCCGAAATTGGCATAGGCGTTGATTGTCTGCGGCAGCATGCCCCATTCCCACCGGCGGATCGGAGTCCCCAGCTTGCTGATATTATCATCAAACTGCCAGTTATTCGCGCGCAGCTCATTGCCGAACAGGTCATTACGGGCAATTTTCAGCTTGGAATAATCCTTCCACCGGTCCGGATAACCGATTTTGGTGGTGAAATTGGCAAGTTTGGTCTTTGCACGGACCTTGGTTTGTGGCTGCATCCAGTCCAGACCGTCGATCCGGCGCCCCATGGCACCGAGCACATTTTTAACCAGCAGATCGATTGCCGCAGCTTTGCTTTCGGGCGGGAAAGATTTGGCGCTGCATATGCCTTGCCGATTTCATCAGCAGCGACCCTTCGGTGAAACCGATGCCCCGTTTCCAGCGCGGTTCACGCGCTGGAGTTCCGGACAATGTTGTGCCGTAAAAAGCGAAAACCGTGTCAGCAACCTTGTTCGGCAGCGAATTAGAGTAGCTCGCCAGACTTCCGACCAGCATCGCGTCTTTCAATGTCGCTATGTCAGTCGATCCGAATATCTTAGCGATTCCAGAGATGGCGCTTGGCTGGCTGACCAGCACATGGTCGATTTTCGGGCTGATACTTTTGATCAGCCGAATACCGTATCCGAGCCCGGTGTGATCAAGCTGCGCGGTCAGTCATCTTGTTATAGACCTTATTCGCATCCGAACTGTCTTCACGCGTCCAGTGGACTTCAGCGCTGGCCTTTTCCATCGCAAAAATCCGGTTTGCGCGGGCCTCAGCATCCTTCTCTCCCGCGAGTGCCAGCATCTTGCCCAGATAGGATTTGTAGGCCGTGCGGATTTCTTCATATTTCGGGTTGTCGACCAGATACATGTCGCGGTCGGGCAGTCCGGTCCCGGCCTGGAAGATTGTGAAAATATAGTTGTCGGGTTCCTTGTCATCCTGCCCGACAAAGCCACCGAACAAGGCGCCCACACCGTTGCGAGCGCAATTTGGGCAGCAACGTCTCCAAATCCTTGTGGGTTTGACCCCGCGGATTTTCTTCAACCAGGGCTGGATCGGCTGCAAACCCATTTTTTTCGATGGCCGCCTCGTCCAGGTAGCTCGCATAGGCGACGCCCATCTCCGGTCTTGCTGCCTTGTTGGCCTTTTCTTCGAGAACCAGCTTCACCCGTTCTTTCGACAGATCATCCAGCTTTGTGAACATGCCAAAATTGGATTTGTCCGCCGGAATTTCGGTCGCTTTCGCCCATGCACCATTGGCATAGGTATAGAAATTGTCGCCGGGTTCAGCGCTGCGGTCCATGCCGCTTTCGTCAAATCCGTAATTGCCCAGTTCTGGCTTTGCAGCTGGTGCATCGGCGGAATATTTAGCCGGAATAGCGCCCGGCGCTAAATTGCCGATCCACCAGTGACATGAGCCATCGACCGACGACGCCATTTTCCTGCAATACGCCAACGCCAGAACCATGTTGCGACCAGATAACCGATGGCTGCACTGACCACCGAAATTACAGCGAGGCCAAACAGCATTGATGGCGCAGCATCTGACAGCAGCCAATAAGATAAATCTAAACCGGGGCCACAGTCCAACTTTCGCATTCAATATCGACAAGTCAAATGCTTTCATGAAGCATGGCATTGCCGACATAGGCAGACGCTATCAATATCAACGGCGTGGTGACCGGCATCGAGAGGAAGGTCATTGCTGCACCGATTGGGATATTGGCCCGAACTGGCAGCGCGAGCAAAGCAACACCGGCAATTTGCACACCGGGAATCAGAAAGAAGATACCGACAAGCAGCCCAAGTGCGACACCACGTGGCACCGAACGACGGGTAAAGCGCCAGAGCGCTGGGTGGAAAACGCGGTGGGCAAATGGACGCAGAAAACGGCTCCGCTCGAAACTCTCCCGAGACGGTGCCTGTTCATGAATCCACTTCGTCAATCTGCTCATCCGCGATCCCGCATTATCCGACCCTGCTCCCGTTTCCAGTCCCGCTCTTTTTCGGTAGCCCGTTTGTCCGGCGCTTTCTTACCTTTAGCGAGCGCCAGTTCGACCTTAGCTCGCCCACGATTGTTAAAATAGACCGATAAAGGCACCAATGTCATCCCCTGACGAGCCACTGCGCCATGCAATTTGTTAATCTCACGCGCATTAAGGAGCAATTTACGAGGGCGCTTCGGTTCGTGATTAAATCGGTTTCCGTGACTGAATTCTGGGATGTTGGCGTTGATTAGCCAGATCTCACCGCCATCCTTCACCTCGGCATAGCTTTCCGCAATCGACCCTTCGCCGAATCGCAGCGATTTGACTTCGGTGCCTGTCAGCGCGATCCCAGCCTCATATTTGTCCTCGATATGATAGTCGTAGCGCGCTCGCCGGTTTTCGGCGACCGTCTTGGCTTTCTCGAATGTGGCGTTTTTCGGGCGTGCCATCAGACCAGACCTGCATGCTCCAGCGCGGCATCAACCTGCCTGTGCGGCTGGCCGCAGAGGCTGCGACCAGCGGCAGACGCATTTCTTCGGGGAAGCCTTTGATCATGCGCGCCATGGCATATTTGACCGGCCCGGGAGATGCGTCGGTAAACAATGCACCGTGAAGCGGGTGCAACCGGTCGTTTAGATGGCGTGCCAACTGATAATTGCCTCAGCCTGTGCGGCCTGAAACTCGGCGCATAGCCTGGGCGCCACATTGGCTGTCACCGAAATGCAGCCAACGCCACCGGCAGCGTTGAAAGCCAGCGCCATGTCGTCATTGCCCGAAAGCTGACAGAAATCCGGACCGCAGCCGAGGCGATGCTCACCAATACGTGCAATCTGGCCGCTCGCATCCTTAACGCCGATGATGGTCGGTATTTCAGCAAGCCTCGCCAGCGTCGCAGGCTGGATGTCGGTCACGGTGCGTGCCGGAACATTGTAAACGATGATCGGCAAATCGCTCTTTTCGGCGAGGTGCGCATAATGTGCGTAAATCCCGTCCTGATTGGGCCGGTTATAGTAAGGCGCGACGACAAGCGCGGCTGCTGCGCCTTCCGCCTTGGCGCATATTTCATGTGACGCACCGCGGTCGCGGTGTCGTTCGAGCCGCAACCTGCGATCACCGGGACGCGCCCGGCGGCCTGTTCGATGCAGACGTCGAAATGACGCGATAATGCTCTTCAAACGACAATGTCGGCGCCTCACCAGTGGTTCCGCACGGCACTAGCGCAGACGATCCCTGCTCGATTTGCCATTCTACCAGCGCGCGAAAATGCGACTCGGAAAACGTTCCGTCGCAAAAAGGAGTCACCAGAGCCGGTATTGAGCCCGTAAACATGGAAATCGCCTTCAAAACTAGCCAAATAGACGATCATGTCCGATGGACCATCAGGGGTGCTTGGTTCATCGCCCACTCAGGAGGCAGCCCTTAATATGTCGCGCATGGTAAAGCACCTGATTTCCGCTTCGCTGCTGGCAATTCCAGCTTCTGCACTCGCCGCCAACACGCCCGAGGCGCCCGAGATAATTTGGCGTACGGGCATCGGCGAGGCGAGTAATGTGCCGACGCCAATGGTCGATCCTAGCGGCGGCAATGTCCCTGCGGCGCTGCAGCGCTGGCGAATGCTAAGCCAATCGGGCCAATACAGCTTTTCCGAATATGCCTCCTTCCTGATGACCTATCCGGATTGGCCGAATACTGACGAAATGCGCAAAAATGCCGAACAGGCTATCAATGTCCTGAGTTGGTCGCCCAATCAGGTTGTCGCCTATTTCGATCGTCTGGAGCCAACCACCAATGGCGGACGTGCAAAGTTCGCGCTGGCACTGGCGACAACCGGCGACAAGACGCGTGCCGAACAGTGGGGCCGTCGTGCATGGCGCGAAGGACCATTGACCGACGATGACGAAAATCGCCTGTTCCAGCTGATGGCCGGAAAACTGACTGCGTCCGACCATGATGCGCGTACCAGCCGCCTTCTCTGGTCGAATGCGTCGCGTGCCGCGCAGAAATGGTTACCCTACACCTCGTCCGAACGCCGTCCCATTCTTGAGGCGCAGTTGGCGCACGAGCTCAAGGCTCCCGATGCGGCCGCCAAATTTGCTTCGGTCGGTCAAGCCGGGATGAGCGATGCAGGACTGTTGATGGAGCGGGTTGCCGCCTTGCGTGCAGCCGGAAACAGCTGGGCCGCGCGTGAACTCTTGGCCAGTCGTCCGCAGCTTTATGCCCCGCCACATGTTGCGCGCGATTGGCTGAAAGTCTTGCTGACCAATGCCGAGGCCGCCGAAACAGATGGCCAGTTTGACATGGCCTATCGGATCGCATCCAAATTGACCGACGCCTTCCCCGCTGGAACCGACATCACCAAGCTCGACCTGTCGACCCGTGACACCTACACCAGCCTTGCCTGGCTGGCCGGCGAAGCGGCCTATTACAAGCTTGGCCGACCACGCGATGCTGTTGAGGCGTTTAAGCTCTACACGGCAGGTGCACGCACTCCGCAAACCCGGGCCAAAGGATTATATTGGGCTGGTCGCGCAGCGAAGAAGGCGGGCGACCAACAGCTTGCGCAGCAATATTTCGCTGAAGCGGCTCGCTTCTACGATTTCTTCCACGGGCAATTGGCGTTGGAGGCGTTGGGTCGTCCGCTGCCCGCAGTTCCGCCCGCACCGGCCTTGCCGCAGTTGGCAGCCAACGCGGTGCCGCCAACATATACCGCTGCCCGCATGTCGTCTTCCTTCCCGGGCTGGAGGGATTCAAACAGCTTCATGAAAGCACTTTCGAACTCAGCGAAA
Organism: Sphingomonadales bacterium; assembly: GCA_016707885.1. Classification (GTDB taxonomy): domain Bacteria; phylum Pseudomonadota; class Alphaproteobacteria; order Sphingomonadales; family Sphingomonadaceae; genus Sphingorhabdus_B. Next base: position 219,992 of record JADJGU010000002.1, on the reverse strand, counting down.
ACCGAGAGCGATTTCAAAAACCTGTTCGCCTGGTCCAATCTGATCGGACGCCCCGACCTGTCTGTTATCGCGGCCCGTAGCGCACGCATTGAGGGGCATGATGGCCTGATCCGGCTCGGCTATCCGACCGTTGCCGTGCCGCCCGAACATTCTGACAACTGGACCTTCATCCACGCCATTGCCCGGCAGGAAAGCCAGTTTGACCGCAATGCAACCAGCCACGCAGGTGCGCGTGGATTGATGCAGCTGATGCCGGGAACCGCGCGCGAAACCTCTGGCAAAATCGCCCTCGCCTATCGACCAGAGGCTCTCAACAGCGACACCAATTACAATATCCAGTTGGGTTCAACCTATTTCCAGCGCATGCTAAGCTATTATAATGGCAGCTATCCGCTTGCGGTTGCGGCCTATAATGCAGGTCCCGGCAATGTGAACAAATGGCTCGCCCGCAATGGCGACCCGCGCAGTGGTGGTATCGACATCCTCGACTGGATTGAACAGATTCCGATTTTCGAAACGCGCAATTATGTGCAACGCGTCCTCGAAAATGCGGTGATGTACGATCATCTCAATCCGGATAAGGCGCGCTACCGGAACACCGCACCGCTCAGCCATTATCTAGGAAAGCGCTCGATCGGCTGATCTGATGTCGATCAGCGAACGGACCAACCCGATCACTCCTGCGGGATTTTCTGCCTTGCGCGCCGAATATGACCGGCTGTTCGCCGACGAACGACCGAAAGTGGTCGAAATCGTCAGCTGGGCGGCTGGCAATGGCGATCGCAGCGAAAATGGTGACTATATTTATGGTCGCCAGCGCCTGCGCGAAATCGACCGGAAACTTGGGCGGCTTTCCAAGCAGATGAAATTCGCGAAGGTCATAGACCCGGCCCTACAAGATGATCGTAGCCGTGTCTTTTTCGGCGCAATGGTAACATTGGCCGACGAGGACGACAATCATCGCAGCGTCACGATTGTCGGCGATGACGAGGCAGATGCAACCGCGAACCGGATCGGATGGAACTCACCTTTGGCGAGGGCACTGCGTGGCTCTCAAATCGGCGATTTGCGAACCGTTCAGTTACCCGGCGGACCAAAGGAATGGGAAATAGTCGGTATCGACTATCCCTCACCCGCCTGATTGCCGAACGCCGCTTCGGCCAACTCCGAAATATCTGGCGCCAGTTCGGGATAGTCAGCGGGTATTCGCTCAGCCAGTTCATCGGCGATGTAGTTTAATACCGCGATGCGCGCCGCTTTCTGGTTGTTCCCGTCAAAAACCTTCCACGGCGCCCAGCGCGTGTCGGTTTTGGCTAACATGTCATGCATAGCCGCCAGATATTCTTCACGCTTTTCGCGGTTTCGGAAATCCTCTGCGGTGACCTTCCAGCGCTTGGCCGGGTCTTCAAGCCGTTCTTTTAGAACCTTATCCTGCCGCTTTTGCGTAACATGCAAAAATATCTTGATAATGTTGGTGCCAATTTCGTGCTGGCGCGCCTCGAACTCATTGATTTCATCATAGCCGCGCTGCCAGTCGGCTTCGGAACAGGAGCCTTCGACGCGTTCGACCAATACACGGCCATAATGGCTGCGGTCCAGAATGGCGATTTCACAAGCGCGCGGCAGTTTTTGCCAGAAGCGCCAGAGGAAGTGCCGCTCCTTCTCCTCAGCGGAAGGCGCGCTTATCGGAAACACTTCAAAATAACGCGGATCCCAATTGGCGGTCAGACGCTTGATGGCACCGCCCTTGCCTGCAGCATCCCAGCCTTCAACAATTATCAAAGTCTTGCAGTCGTGGATGATATGCAACGCCTGCAGGTCGGCCAGACGCTTTTGCAACGCCGCCAGATCCTTATCGTAATCGCCTGCATATTTCTTGCCCGATTCAAATTCGGATAGGTCGATTGTCATTGCGCCTCCAGTAAATCCAGCCTTAGCATAGGCCCTTGCATTGCGCGCTCAAGAGGCTCGGGCGCACTGCCCTTTTTCGGGACAGTCAGGCAGCCGCAACCAATCCGGCTATCAGTTCAGCCAGCCTGTCAGGCTCCTCCATAGGAATGAAATGTGACAAGTCCGACCAGTGCACATCGCGGGCATCAGGAAAACTTCGCCATAAATTCGGCGCTGTTGGGCTGATTGAAAAATCCATTGGTCCCGAACGCTCGGCATTTCGCGCGCGCAGGATTGTCGTTTTGCATCGGATATCGCCAATCCATGCGTAAGGATCAGATTTCAGCGAGCCCATATAGGCCGAGGCTTCGAGCACAGGTGGACATCCCAATTCGAACCCTTCCCCATCGACCGCCGGAACCAGGCCAAACCGGCAATAGTCGGCGAGCACATCGGGTCGCCAATGCACATAAGGTTCACGCGCCGAAAAATGCGCGATCATCTGCTCGGTGTTGTCCCACTTGTTTCTCCGTCTGGCCACGGGGTGGTCGGCCGGAGAGCCATCTGCGCCAACGGGCGCGACATAGGATTCGGGTGCCATCATGACGGGATCAACCAGTAAAAGCTGTTCAATCCGACCAGGGCAAATTGCCGCCGCACGAGCCGCGACAAAGCCACCCATCGAGTGACCGACGACAAGCGCAGCCGAAGTGATCTGTGCGCGGACAAACTCGGCTACATCGTTCGCCGTCATCAGCCAGTCATTGAGCGATCCGGGTCGGTAGCTGCGGCCATGCCCGCGCAAGTCCAAAGCTATGATGTGCCAATAATCGGGAAGCGCATTGATCACCGCATCCCAGCAACGAGCGTGGAACCCCGTGGCATGCAGAAACAGCAAGGTCGGCCCCTTGCTGGCGGTTCCCCATTCAAACCAGCACAAATCACCGCCGCTTGTGGCAAATCGATGTTCAACCGGTAATCTCAAGCTTTTGGCGGTTCCACCACGCGGATATGCAGTTCGCGCAACTGCTTGACCATCGCAGGCGACGGAGCGCCCATCAGCAGGTCTTCAGCCCTCTGGTTCATCGGGAACAGCGTAATTTCGCGCAGATTCTGCACACCGCAGAGCAACATCACCATACGGTCAACACCAGCCGCCATCCCACCATGCGGCGGTGCGCCAAACTGGAAAGCACGATACATACCGCCGAAACGTTCTTCGACATCGGCCTGCGTGAGGCCGGTGAGTTCGAACGCCTTGACCATCAAGTCCGGATGCTGGTTGCGTATCGATCCCGACGCCAGTTCATAACCGTTGCAGACCATATCGTATTGATAGGCCTTGATGGTCAGCGGATCCTGCGTTTCAAGCGCCTCCAGTCCGCCTTGTGGCATCGAGAAGGGGTTGTGCGCAAAGTCGACCTTTTTCTCTTCCTCGCTCCATTCGTAAAAGGGGAAGTCGATGATCCAGCAGAAACGGAAAGCATCCTGCTCCACGATTTCGAGCTGTTCGCCAACGCGGGTGCGTGCGGCACCGGCCAGTTTGGCTGCCTGCTCTTCTTTCCCAGCGGCAAAGAAGGCGCCGTCATCCGGGCCGAGACCGAGCGCGTCAAACAGGGCGGCCATTTTCTCTTCGCCATGGTTTTTGGCGATCGGACCGCCGAACACGCAGCCCTTGCGGGTCACATAACCGAGGCCGGCATGGCCTTCGCTGCGTGCCCAATCGTTCATGTCGTCAAAGAATTTACGGCTTTTTTCCGCCGTTGCCGGGGCCGGGATCAGACGCACGACCCCGCCGGTACCGACAATCTTTTCGAACAAACCAAAGCCCGAGACGCGGAACTCTTCGGTCACGTCGCGGATGATCAGCGGGTTGCGCAAATCGGGTTTGTCGGTGCCATAATCGAGCATCGCTTTGGCATAGGGAATGCGCGGGAATTCACCTGCCGGGGTAACCTTGCGGCCCTCGGCGAAGGTTTCGAAGATGCCGGCCATCACCGGCTCCATTGTTTCCCAAACCTCTTCCTGCGTGACAAAGCTCATTTCGAGGTCGAGCTGGTAGAATTCACCCGGCAAACGGTCGGCGCGCGGGTCTTCATCGCGGAAGCAGGGGGCAATCTGGAAATAGCGGTCAAAGCCCGCGACCATTAGCAATTGCTTGTATTGCTGTGGCGCTTGCGGAAGCGCGAAAAATTTGCCTGCATGGATGCGGCTGGGCACCAGGAAGTCGCGCGCGCCTTCAGGCGACGATGCGGTCAGGATCGGCGTCGAATATTCGGTAAAGCCGATATCTTCCATCCGGCGGCGCGTTTCGCGGATGATCTGCGTACGCTTGACGATGTTGGCGTGCAGCGTTTCGCGGCGCAGGTCGAGGAAGCGGTATTTGAGACGAATTTCCTCAGGATATTCCTGCTCGCCAGCAACCGGCAGCGGCAATTCGTCCGCGCGGCTGAGTACGGTTGCCGAACGAGCAAAAACTTCGATTTCACCTGTCGGCAGGTTGGCGTTGACTGTCGCTTCGCTGCGCGCCTTCACTTCGCCATCGATGGTCACGACGCTCTCCAGCCGGAGGCCTTCCAGCACGGGTAGAGCGGGGCTGTCGCTGTCGGCAACGATCTGCGTCATGCCATAATGGTCGCGCAAGTCGACGAAAAGGACGCCCCCATGGTCGCGCTTGCGATGAACCCAGCCCGACAGACGGACGGTTTCGCCAACATGGGAAGCGCGGAGTTCTGCGCATTTGTGCGTACGATAAGCGTGCATTTTTGTTCTTTTTCTTTGGGTTTTCGACAGGAAAATATGAACGCGGCGCTAGACCCTTGCAACGCCCCTTTGTCAAGTTGCGAATGGCTGTTATGGGCGGCCTTGCATGCAGATACATCCACTCATCACCGATAGCAAACAACTCGCCGATTTTTGCGCCCGGATTTCGAAGTCTAACTTCGTCGCGGTCGACACCGAGTTCATGCGCGAAAACACTTATTATCCCGAGCTTTGCCTCATCCAATTGGCGGATGAGAATGAGGCGGCGGCTATCGATCCGAAAGCAGACGGGCTCGATATGACCCCTCTTCTCGAGTTGATGACCAACAATGAAGATGTCCTCAAGGTATTCCACGCCGGCGGACAGGACATTGAAATATTCTATAATCTGACTGGCAAGACCCCGCATCCTTTGTTCGACACGCAAATTGCCGCGATGGCCTTGGGTCAGGGTGAACAGATCGGCTATTCGAATCTGGTCGACCTTTGGCTGGGCATACAGCTCGACAAAGGCGCGCGCTTTACCGACTGGTCTCGTCGACCTCTCGACAAGCGGCAAATCGATTATGCCATTGGCGATGTGACCCATCTGGCCGACATCTTCCCGAAAATGCTGGAGAAACTGGTCGCGACCGGCCGCGGCGAATGGCTGAACGATGAGATGGAACGACTGGCGGACGCAGACAATTACCGCAACGACCCCGAAACCATATGGCGCCGTATCAAGATGCAATCTCGCAAGGCCGATGTGCTGGGGCGGTTAAAGGCGCTTGGCGGATGGCGTGAGCGCGAGGCACAGCGCAAAAATATCCCCCGGGGCCGCATCATGAAGGACGAAACGATCGCCGACATTGCCTCGCATCCACCCAAAGCACAGTCCGAATTGCCAAAGGTACGCGGCCTGTCTCCAGCATGGCGCGACAACGAAATCGGCGCGCGGTTGATGGCGACGCTCGCCGATGCGCAACCGCTCTCAAAAGACGAAATGCCCGACCGGAACCATAACGGAACTGGCGGCGGGAAAGAGGGCGCGCTGGTTGCCGACCTGCTCAAGCTTCTTCTCAAAATCCGTTCCCGCGAAATCAATGTCGCCGCACGATTGATTACGCGGAGTGAGGAATTGGAACGCTTGGCAGCTGGTGAGCGTGAAGGTCTAGAACTGCTCAAGGGTTGGCGATTTGAACAATTTGGCCATGACGCGCTCGACTTGGTTGAAGGACGACTGGCGTTTGCCGTTGTGAATGGGAAACTGAGGATGACCCGAACGGAGGAAGCAGCAGAATGAAGCAGATTGTGAGCTTACATCTGGCGGGTGTTTTAGTCGCGCTCGGTGCCTGTGCCCCCGCTGCAGACAAATCCGAAAGCACGCCCGCAGCAGAGACACCTGTTGGCCAGCCGGAACTCGCCAACGCGTGCGATGCAAGCAAGCTGGATGATGCTGTCGGTCGAATGCTGACGGCAGACCTGCAGAAAAAGCTGCAAGCCGAAGCAAAGGCCGAAGTTGTTCGCGTTGCGCCGCACAATGGTGCCATCACAATGGATTACAACGCGTCGCGCTTGAACATCTTTGTCGATGACGCGAAAAATATCATCCGCATCAACTGCGGCTAAGTCGGCATCAATCTGCGGACCAGAGGCAGGGTAATCGCCGTTCCCTCGGCGAGGGCCAGCGCGTTAGCCATTTTTGCGAGATTTTCGACCGCGACATGGCTGCGTTCAATCCGTCGAACGACAAAAGCCAGGGCTTCGGGTCCGATCGAGGTTCCCCGATCACGCAGAAATTTGAGCAGCAATTGTTCGGCCAGTTCATCATCGAGCGGACCAATTTCGAGCAATTGCGATGCGCCAAGCCGCGACCGCAGGTCAGGCAGGGAAATGTCCCAATCCGCTGGCGCTGAACTTGAAACCAGCAACAGGCCACTCCCCGCACTTTTCGCAGCATTCCACTGATGGAATAGCTTTTCTTCAGGCAAGCGGTCGGCATCGTCGATCACCTGCCCACCTTGCGTCGCGAAATAACGCGCCATCAGGCTTTTGCCGGAACGCGGCGGGCCAACTAGAATTGCGCAATGTCCTGGCCAACTCGCACTATTCCCCAAGGCCGCAAAGGCAACCGCGTTCGAAGCAGTCACAATCAGGCAATCGTCGGTTCGATCCGGATTGAGTTCGTCAAAGGGTAGCGCAATCTGTGTCATGTGTCGGTGTTTGGAGCCTGAAAAGGCCGTTCAAAATTATTTGAAACCACGCGCCTGCAATGCAGCGGTAAGCGCAGCTGGATCGCCCTGATAGCTGACGCGCATCACAGAGGTTCCGCCAAGTGCGAGGCTGGATGTCACGACCGAACGCACGCCCGGAATGCCGCGAAGTGACGCCTCGGCACGATCAACCGACTCTGGCGAGGGGGTGCTGACTTGAACATTGACGGTTATTTGCTGCGCTGGTGTCGCGGGATTCTGACGAGTTCCCTGCTCACCCTCAGCGCGTCCAGACACCGAATCGACCGCAGCCGCCAAGGGATCTGTCTCTTCTGCGGCGGCTTCTTCAGCCTCTTCTTCGAGTTCTTCCAGATCCTCTTCGTCGATCTCTTCAAGCAAAAGCGAAGCTTCTGCGCGGAGACGGCCAGCCGCGAAGGCTTGCTGCAGCAACTCATCCATCTTGCGAACGCCCTCAGCCATCATGACCGGTATGCCTTCCGCATTTTGAGCGCGCAGGGTGAAGCTGCCAAGAAAGCGGTTTTCGGGGCCGTATCGGGCAGCAAATTTGCCGATGACAGGGCCGCCCGGATATTGCCGCTCGAGTCGAACCAACGGATAGACTACATCGGCGGCACCGAACTGATCGAGGATTATGCGCCACCAGGTGCGGCTGCGTCTGTCCATTTGGCCAGCATTAAGCAGTAGCGATTCTCCGCCCCCTCCAAATGGACGAACATAGTCGACCATACTGTCTGCCGTGCGGAATTTGGCCCATGCGGCCTGCCAGGGCGTTTGCCGCTCAAAAACATAAGGCGCGCCGTTGCTGTACATCACCGGTATCACCAGCAAAGGTGCAGACTTGCGGCCAACGCCTTTGACGCCAAGCAATTGTCCGGCACGCGCACGATCGAAGGAAACACCCAGTTTAGCTATATAGCGTCGCGGGCCGATCTGTTCTTCCTCTACGATGATGGCGGAAACAATGCCATCGAGTGTGCCATCGGCAAGCGTTGATCCAGTCCCGCCATGGGTCTTGGCCCACAACATGCTCCATGCCTTACGCTGTGCTTCTTCCCATCCTGCGCGACGCGCCTCTTCGGCATTTTTGCCCGTGGTGTTGACCATGACATTGGTAACTTCAAAGTCACCATTGCTGGCAATCGGAGGAATTCCGCGCTTTGGCCCTTCGATTTGCGCGTGAACAAGTACGCCGCTGCCGACCAAAAGCGGCACTGCCAGCGCATATTTCCACAAAGACTTTGAAACCCGAACCCTCATTGCGCGCCTTTTGGCGACTTATGATTGGAAATCCAAGGGGGAAGTCGCTAGCGGCGGTAAAATGAGCGATAATGAGTCTTACACTTACGCCAAGGCGGGCGTCTCGATCGAAACTGGCAACGCGTTGGTGCGCGCCATCGCACCGCTGGCCAAAGCCACAAGGCGTGCCGGGGCGGACGCCGATCTCGGTGGATTTGGCGGCTTTTTTGATCTGAAAGCGGCAGGGTTCACCGATCCTTTGCTGGTCGCGGCCAATGACGGCGTGGGCACCAAGCTTAAACTCGCAATCGAAAGCGGGAAGCATCATGGCGTTGGCATCGATCTGGTTGCTATGTGCGCCAACGACCTGATCGTTCAGGGTGCTGAGCCGCTGTTCTTCCTAGATTACTACGCCACTGGAAAACTCGACAATGATGTCGCCACGGCTGTCGTCGCCAGCATCGCTGAAGGCTGCAAGCAGGCAGGTTGCGCGCTGATTGGCGGCGAAACCGCGGAAATGCCCGGCATGTATAGCGAAGGTGACTATGATCTCGCCGGTTTCTGCGTCGGCGCCGTTGAGCGTGATCAGGTACTCACAGCGGACAAAGTGGCAGCAGGCGATATCATCCTCGGCCTCGCTTCCTCCGGCGTCCATTCCAACGGCTTCTCGCTGGTGCGCCGCCTTGCTGCCGACAAGGGCTGGAAACTCGACCGCCCTGCCCTTTTTGATCAGGATATATTGCTGATCGACGCGTTGATGGCCCCCACTCGCATCTATGTGAAATCACTTCTGCCGCTGGTCCGTACCGGCAAGGTGCACGCGATGGCGCACATAACTGGCGGCGGTCTGCTCGAAAACATCCCGCGCGTGCTGCCTGACGGGTTACATGCGCATGTCGATGCCAACGCATGGGCGCAGCCGAGGCTTATGGCGTTCCTGCAGGCACAGGGCAATATCGAGCCGGAAGAAATGGCGCGCACCTTTAACTGCGGGATTGGTATGGCGGTTGTCGTGGCCGAGGCGGATGTCGCGGATGCTGCGGCCGCTCTCGAAGCCGCAGGCGAAACCGTCCATCGCATCGGCCATATCGCGAAGGGCAACAAAGGCTGCACCGTCAAAGGATCAATGGAAACCTGGAGTGCCAAGGCCGATTGGAGCGCGACGCATCATGGCTAAGGCTCGTGTCGCCGTGCTGATTTCGGGGACAGGAACCAACATGGCGGCGCTGCTCTATGCTGCGAAGGCAGCAGACTGCCCTTTCGAAATTGTCCTTGTCGCCAGCAATAATCCCGATGCCGTAGGACTGAAACTGGCGGAGGCTGAGGGCATTCCGACTTTCTCCCATCCGCATAAAGGGCTTAGCCGCGAGGCGCATGACAGCATCATGCACGACGCGCTGGTCGCGGCGAAAACCGAATTTGTCGCGCTTGCCGGCTATATGCGCATTCTCTCGCCAGAATTTGTCAGCAAATGGGAAGGCCGGATGCTCAATATCCACCCTAGCCTGCTACCAATGTATAAAGGGCTGCACACGCATGAGCGCGCGATCGAGGCGGGCGACAGCTATGGGGGATGCAGCGTGCATCTTGTCACTGCCGAACTCGATGATGGTCCTATTCTTGGCCAGACACCGGTCGCAATCCTGCCGAGCGATAATGCGGACAGCCTCGCCGCACGCGTATTGATCGCCGAGCATCAACTCTACAGCCGCACCCTCGCCGACTATGTCATGCGCGAACGCACGCCCGAATGGCTGATCGAACAAGTCCGCATCCGTGCAATAGCGCAGACCGAGGCGGAGGAAACCGTCAGCCACGGCATGCCTTGCTTCGGCATCATCGGCGGCAAAAAATTCGCCTATGTCAGCCGCGACCATCATGGTGATGGCAAGCTATCCCTATTGGTCAAGATTAGCGGCGCTGAGGAACAGGCGATGCTGATCGAACAGGATGAAGACCGATACTACCGCCCCGCCTATTTCGGCGACGGCTGGATCGCCATCCGCCTCGACCTGGGCGACAACGACTGGGACCATATTGGAGAATGGCTGGCGAAAAGCTGGCTGGCGGTCGCGCCTAAGAAGCTGGTCAAACTTCTCGAAATCGCCAATGAGTTTTAATTGAGGTTCTGAATGGGATTTTTTTCTAACGACTATGAGCTTTCGATTGGGAAAAACCGGATAAGCGTGAAAAACATCAAAGATGGAATTTGCGTCACGAAAATCGCCGATGAGCAGTTTTCATCCGATACGTTACTGATTGCACGCATCCGTCCATTTGAAGCGATAGTAATGCACGCCCTCAAAGAAGCGCGAGGAGAATCGAAATGGAGGCTCGCAAATGTTACTATTTCGGCATCTGACGGCGAATTCGCCGAGTTGGAAATTTTGTTTCTAGAGAATTTTTTGAAAGAAGCGGGAGCAAGCCGACTTACAATCACGAGCTAAAAGATTGCTCAGTTAAAGCTGACTTTCCTCAACCACAGGTCGGCTCTCCCGCGTTGCGCAATAACGCACATCGGGTTCGCTCTCTCCGGGCGAGATGATCACATAATCCTCATGCACCTCCAGCAAGGTGCCGACAAAAGGAAAGCCCTCCAGGCTGCCGGTTACGCGATAGCTCACCGTATCGCCGACCTTGAAGGTCGCGGGGTCGAAATTGAACTGAAAGGGGCAGTCTTCGCCCTCACCCATTCCCAGCATGCGCATCTCCTCTTTGCCAACCGAATAGCGCCTGTCGCGGCGGGTGCAACAAAAAGGGCCGCCCGATTGCGCGGACGGCCCTTTTCAAATTGCTTGATTGGCGGATCAGCCGACGATTTCTTCCGGCTTGAAGAAATAGGCAATTTCGATCGCCGCGTTTTCGTCGCTGTCGCTGCCATGCACGGTGTTTTCACCGATCGAAAGCGCGTGGGTCTTGCGGATCGTGCCTTCAGCGGCTTCTGCCGGATTGGTCGCGCCCATGATGTCGCGGTTGCGGGTGACGGCGTCTTCGCCTTCCAATACCTGCACGACAACGGGCTCGCTCATCATGAACTCTACCAGCTCACCAAAGAAGGGGCGCTCCTTGTGGACCGCATAAAAGCCTTCGGCCTGTTCCTTGCTCATGTGGATGCGCTTTGAAGCAACGACGCGCAGGCCGGCTTCTTCCAGCATCTTTGTGACAGCGCCGGTCAGGTTGCGACGGGTGGCGTCGGGCTTGATGATCGAAAAGGTGCGGGTAACCGCCATGGGAGAACTCCATTTGTTGGGGGATTGAGATTGGGCGCGCCTCTAGCCGCCTAGCCGGACGAAGGCAAGTGCGAGAAACGTCGCTCAATGCAGAGCTGCTATGCTTACTTCGTCTCGATAACGAGCATGATCTGCGTCTTACCCTCGCCACCTGGCGTCGCAGTGGCCACCAGTTTTTCGCCTGCTTCGTTTTCAGCCGAGAAACTGGCCATGTTGCCGACCGCCGTTTCCTGGGACTTGGTTGTCATGCCGCGTTTCGTCGCTTCGGCTTTATAGAAGGTCGTGACTTTGTCTGGCGCATCTGACGTTGTCATAGTGACCATAGCGCCACCTTTGCCGTCCGGACCATTCCCGGAGATGTTTGCCGTAACCGCTGCACCGGGATAAGCCGAAATCCCCAAAGGGAGGTCCTTTGCAGCGGCAGCACCGGTAGAGAAAGTGGCTGTGGTGCCATCTTCGGCTTTGACCGTCGCTTCGTTTTGACCATTTTGGGTCAGTTCGACCGATTTTCCGTCAGAGGTAGTCACCGTTGTGGTTGGCTCTGAGCCACAAGATGCGATCATGGCGGTCGCAAATAGCAGGGTGAGTTTCTTCATCACATTCTCCCGAAATGGCTGCGACCCGATAGGCGTTCAGAATATCGCGGAAATTTTGAAGCTCAAGGGCCTTGCCGCCATTTTCCGCCGTCCTGTTTCCAGTAACGACGCTCGACATCAGGCCGGCCCGCCAGCGCACGCCAGGCTGTGCGGGCATTGTCGGTCTTTTCCGGTGGGAACAGATAAAAAGCGCGGTCGAAGCCAAGCGCCTGATCGCGCCACTCGCCATCAGCTAGGGCAATCATGCGCGCACCGTTGGAAGCTAAGGCTTCGTTCGCAAGCAATACGGGTTGCAGGCTATCATCGCCCTCTCCCGACCTTTGGTGCGCGATAAAGCTTTCCGGCTTCGCGCTCCACAGCGCGACCGAGAGTTTGCCGAGTTGTGCATCGTCGCCACTGACGACAAGCAGCCGCCCGCCATCGTCCAGAATTTTCTGGGCAATGGCGGGTATGACCTGTTCCGCAGGATCGCGGGTCAGCTGGTAGAAATCGACCTGCATCGGCCTTTCCGATTATGCCTCGTAATTGTCGGCCACAAACCGGTCGAGCAGCTTCACGCCATAACCGGTGGCACCCTTGGCCCAGGTCGGACCGTCCTTGTCACCCCATACGGTGCCGGCAATGTCGAGATGCGCCCATTTGACGCCATCCTGGATAAAGCGCTGCAGGAACTGGGCAGCAGTAATCGAACCTGCATCGCGTGGACCGACATTCTTGATGTCGGCAATCGGGCTGTCGATCAGCTTGTCATAGGCAGGGCCCACCGGCAGGCGCCACAATTTGTCACCGGTCGCTTTGCCGGCGGCAAGAAGCTTGTCCGAAAGTTCGTCGCTGTTCGAAAACAGGCCGGCATGTTCCTTACCGAGCGAAATGATGATCGCACCGGTCAGTGTGGCCAGATCGATGATGGTATCCGGCTTGAACTTCTCCTGCGCGTAATGCAGCGCGTCGCAAAGAACGAGACGACCTTCTGCATCGGTGTTGATCACCTCGATGGTCTGGCCGGACATGCTGGTAACGACATCGCCCGGGCGTTGTGCATTGCCGTCAGGCATATTCTCGACAAGGCCGCAAATACCGACAACATGGGCCTTGGCCTTGCGACCTGCGAGGGCCTTCATCGTGCCGGCAACCGCGCCTGCGCCGCCCATGTCCCACTTCATGTCTTCCATGCCGCAGCGGGCTTGATAGAGATGCCGCCGGTGTCAAAAGTCACTCCCTTGCCAACGAACACCACCGGCTTTTCCTGTTTGCCGCCCGTGCCATCCCATTTCATCACCAGCATACGCGCCGGACGGACCGAACCCTGTGCAACGCCAAGCAGCGCGCCCATGCCGAGCTTAGCCATTTCCTTGTCGTCAAGAACATCGATTTCGATACCCAATGCTTGCAGATGCTGGCAGCGTTCGACAAAACTTTCAGGATAAATGATGTTGGCGGGTTCGCTAACCAATTCTTTGGTCAGGGCAACACCATCGGCAATCGCAGCATAGCTAGCCCACAAGTCTTCCGCTTCAGCAGGAGCGCCGACCACGGTCAGGCCCGTAATTGTCGGCTTTGACGTTTCAGGCAGTTTGGTGCGGTATTTGTCGATGCGCCAGTTACGAAGCGTTGCACCGTAAGCAACCTCAGCCGCCGCCTTTGCATCAAGATTGGCCGCGTGCAGCGCGATGGTCTAGGCACCGCAAGTCTGTACCTTGGCGAGCAAATCGCCACCTGCACGAGGATAATCCGCCGCATCATCATCAGCGACTGCGATCAACGCTATACGGATTGTCCGCCCGCCTTCCTGCGCAAAATAAAGGAAGCTTTGCCCGGCATTACCTTCAAAACGGGCAAGCTTTGCAGTGTCGCGGGCCGCTTCCGGATTTTCAAGCGGAAAAACGAAGCTGTCCCATGTGCTTTTTTGGATCACAAAACCGATTACATCGGAATCGGCGGGGCGTTGGGCGGCAAAACTTACCTGCATGTCGAAACGGCCTTTCAGCGATTGAATAAAAATTGCGGGGAATCTGGCCCGCGCTTGTTCTGGCGAACGCTATAAGCAAACATTCAGCCGGGATTAAAGCAAAAGATGGTTGCGGTAACCAAGGCTTAGCGTCCATGGGCCTATCACCCTTTCAATAGCGGGTCTGGACCCCGCCATTTTCCGGTTCTAAAGGATTTACGTAACCATTTATGCGGCAGCCCCTTTCGCCAAAGATTGTGAACTACAGCCTGTGCTTGGCACTGGTCGCATTGGGCTGTGTAGCAAACCCGGCTTGGGCGCAGGATGAAGGCAAGGAACAATCGAACGCCGAGCCGGACGAAATCGCTTTTTCTGCTGACCAGATTATTTACGAAGCCCCCACCGATGTGGTCACCGCATCGGGCAATGTCATTGCCAATCGAGACGGATATCGCCTGCGCGCCGACACAATAATCTGGGACCGGCGTTCGGGCAAAGTGATGGCGCGCGGGAATATCCGTTCGGTAGGGCCTGACGGAGATGTTGCCTATAGCGACAGCATCGAAGTGACCGAAAGCTTACGCGATGGCATTGTCGAAAATCTGCTGCTCGTGCTGAAAGACGGCAGCCGTCTGGCCGCAAATTCCGGAAAGCGTGAAAACGGTGTCTATTCTCTCGACGGAGCAGCCTATACCGCCTGCAAAGTCGAAGGTCCCGACGGCTGCCCCAAGGATCCCAGTTGGCAGGTCAAAGCGGTCAAGGTTATTTACGACCCGAACAAAAAGAGAGTGCGCTATCAAGGCGCACGCATCGAGCTATTCGGCTTGCCCGTCATACCTCTGCCGGGCCTTTCGCACCCAGCTGAAGCGACCGCCGGTAGCGGATTCCTTATCCCCAAATTGCGCTTTTCGCGAAACAACGGCGTCGAAGTTGAGCAAGGCTATTATTGGCGACTGGCCGACAACCGCGACCTGTTGCTGTCGGCCCATCTATTCAGCGATGTCGCCCCTATGGCGCAAGCCCAGTATCGCGCCTGGGAAGACAAGGGCGCGTTCCAGATTACCGGCTATGCCACCTATAGTAACAGGGTTTCGACGGCGGGCGTCGCCGTCACGGGTGAAAACCGGTTTCGCGGTTATCTGGAAGGTAGCGGCAAATTCCAGTTTACGCCCAATTGGTCGAGTTCAGCCTCGATCCGGCTGGCGACCGACCGGACATTCCTGCGCCGCTACGATATCAGCCGCGACGACCGGTTGCGCAATAACATCAACCTCGAACGGATAGACGATAACAGCTATTTCGCTTTTAATGGCTGGGGCGTACAGACGCTGCGCACAGGTGATCGGCAGGGCTTGCAACCTATTGCGCTACCCGAAATCGACTATCGACTTCGCCTCACCGACCCGGTTCTGGGGGGCAAAGTCCAGTTGCAAGCCAACAGCCTGCTGATCGGACGAACATCCGGTCAGGATACTCGACGCGCTTTTGGCATGGCCAAATGGGATTTGCGCAAGCTGACTGGCCTTGGTCAGGAAGTGAATTTCACGCTGCTCGGACGTGGCGACGTATATCATAGCGACGAAAACGCGACATCGATTACGCCCATCTATCGCGGTGAAAGCGGCTGGCAGGCGCGCGGTATCGCGGCAGGGGCGGTGGACGTCCGATGGCCCTTTGTCGGCGAAGCATTTGGCGGCACGCAAATATTGACACCCCGCGTGCAAATGGTCGCCGCCTACACCACGGCAAACCTTGAAATGCCGAATGAGGATGCCCGTGCCGTCGACCTGGAAGACAGCAATCTTTTCGCGCTGAACCGCTTTCCGGGCTATGATCGTATCGAGGATAATGTCCGGCTCACATACGGTCTGGACTGGTCCGTACAGGGCAGAAAAGCATCGTTCGAATTCAATATCGGGCAAAGCTACCGCCTGTCGAACAAGGCAACAATTTTCCCTGATGGCACCGGACTGTCCAATAAGGTTTCGGACATTGTTGGGCGGAGCGAATTCCGGTTCCGGGATTTTGTCAAACTCACCCACCGGTTCCGGCTCGACAAGGATAATTTTGCCATTCGTCGCAACGAAATCGACGCCACCATCGGTTCGCGCAGTACCTATGCACAAATCGGCTATTTGAAACTCAACCGGGATATCGGTGCAACGGTTGAAGATCTCGCAGATCGCGAGGAAATCCGGCTTGCCGGTCGACTACGCGTCGCCCGCTATTGGTCGGTCTTTGGTTCGACGATCATCGATCTAACCGGGCCGCAGGAAGACCCGATCGCTTCGAGCGACGGATTCGACCCCATTCGCCATCGACTGGGCCTCGCTTATGACGATGATTGTCTATCGCTATCATTAACCTGGCGGCGCGATTATCAGCCAACCGGCGACGCGCGCCGGGGCAATACTTTCCTCTTCCGTCTGGCATTTCGCAATCTGGGCGTCTAAGAACGGGGTCAAAGGGGGATTCTAGGCTCGTCAGCTATTGTTCAGCCACGGCTCCCTATTGCGCGCGGCCTGTATCGGCCATTCATGGAAGTATGCAATGAAACTATTTACGCGTCTTGCCCTGGTTACCGGTGTAGCGGCCATTACCGCCCTGTCGCCTGCCTCCAGTCAGACAGTTGCCGATGAATCCTTACCCCAGACTACTCTAGACATCCCGGGTGGTGGTCAACTGCTGGCAAAACCCAATGACCCCAATGTTCGCCGCGCCACGGCTGTGGTCAACGGAGAGATTATCACGGGGACCGACGTCGACCATCGGCTCGCTCTAATTGTAGCTGCCAACAATGATCAACTTCCGCCCGAAGAAGTAGAACGTTTTCGTGCGCAGATTCTGAGCAATCTGATCGATGAATCGCTCCAGATTCAGGAAGCTGCCGCGAACGAGGTTGAAGTGACCAAGGAAGAAGTCGACCAATATTTCGTGCGGGTCGCCGAGCAGAATTTCCGCAAAACCGTTCGGAAACCGAAGCCTATCTGGCAGTCGAAAGGGTCATCGATCGCGACGCTGAAACGCCAGATCAAGGCTGAAATGTCGTGGAGCCGGTTGCTGAGTCGAAAATGTCCGTCCGTTCATCAACGTCAGTGATGACGAAGTGAACGTCATTATCCAGCGCATCAATGCAACCAAAGGCACCACCGAGTACCGTCTGGGCGAAATCTACCTATCTGCGACACCTGAAAATCAGGAGCAGGTGTTTGCCAATGCCCGCAAGATCCTGGAGCAGATTCAGCAAGGCGGGTCATTCACCGCTTATGCGCGCCAGTTTTCGGAAGCATCAACCGCTGCGGTTGGAGGTGACCTCGGCTGGGTCCGGCTGGAGCAATTGCCGCAGTCGCTTGCTACGGCAGCAGCTGAAATGACCAGCAATGAAATCGTTGCTGTTCCTGCTCCCGGTGGAATTTCCCTGCTGTTGCTAATCGATCGCCGCCAGGTAGCGACCAGCGACCCGCGCGATTCCTCACTTAGCCTGAAACAGATCGCCATAACCTTTCCCGCTGGCTCGACCGAGGCGCAGGCAGCGCCGTTCGATGGCGGATGGTGTGCGTGTATTCGTCCTCTGCGGACGTGACGCACCTGAAACGGCAACGCAGGAATCGTTCGACGAAGTGATGTCACGGCTGGAAGATGAGCGCACCAACAAGCGCGCCCGCTTGTACTTGCGCGACCTTCGTCGCGACGCAATCATCGAATATAATTGATGGCAGGGGCCGACGAAATGCTGCCGCTGGCTATTTCCAGCGGTGACCCGGCTGGTATTGGCCCCGAAATTATCGGTAAGGCATGGGAAGCCAGTAAAAATCAGAAGCTGTCGAGTTTCTTTGCCATAGGCGACATTGCCAGTTTTGCACATCACTGGGGCGGTCCGGTCATCCGTATCGACAATCCCGATCAGGCAGCAGAGCGCTTTGACGACGCGTTGCCCGTTTTCCACGTACATGATTGTGCATCGATTGTGCCAGGCACCCCGGATCTTGACGGTGCACATTGTGCATTACAGGCTCTGGAGCTGGCGACTGGCTTTGCGCGATCCGGCACGGTCGCTGGCTTGGTTACCGGCCCTGTTTCCAAAGCTCAGCTTTACGCAATCGGCTTCGACTATCCCGGACAAACCGAATTTGTTGCTGAACGTTGCGGGGTGGAACGCCGCAACGCTGTGATGATGCTCGCCGGTCCGGACCTGCGCGTTGTTCCCATGACGACGCACATCCCTCTGGCCAGTGTCGCGTCTCAGCTCGATGTCCGCCTTATACGGCGCCGAATTCGCGCTACGGCCAAGGGATTATGCCGCGATTTCGGCATCAAGAACCCGCGACTGGCGATTGCCGGCTTCAACCCGCATGCAGGAGAAAGCGGCAATTTAGGCCGCGAGGAGATCGACATCTTCATCCCCGCAATCGCGTCGATTGCCGACGAAGGATTCAACATCATCGGTCCCTTACCCGCCGACACAATGTTCCATGCAGAAGCCCGACAAAATTTCGATGCAGCGCTTTGCGCCTATCATGATCAGGCACTGATCCCGCTGAAAACTCTCTACTTCCACGAAGCGGTCAATATTACGCTGGGCCTACCCATCATAAGGACATCGCCGGACCATGGCACGGCCTTTGGCATCGCCGGAAAAGGCGAAGCGCGACCGGATTCGATGATCGCTGCCATCCGTATGGCGGGCGAAGCCGTTGCTAACCGCAAGGCATTTGCTGCGGCCGCCTGTCCAGCATGAGCCTGCCCACACTCCCTCCGCTGCGAGAGGTTATCGCCCGTCATGGGCTGTCTGCCAGCAAGGCATTGGGACAGAACTTCCTGTTTGACGAGCAATTGCTCGACCGGATTGCTGCTATTCCGGGGCCGCTTGAGGGCGAACAGGTTTACGAAGTTGGCCCGGGCCCCGGCGGCCTGACGCGCGCGCTTCTGCGCGCTGGAGCCAAAGTCACTGCAGTCGAACGCGATCGGCGCTGTTTGCCCGCACTGGAAGATCTGTCGGACGCCTTTCCCGGGCAATTGCGCGTGATCGAAGGCGATGCGATGAAAATCGATCCGTTCCACGAAATCGGCGAGCCTTTCCACATTGCGTCAAACCTGCCCTATAATGTCGGCACCGCGCTCGCCGTCGGTTGGCTGAGCGGCGAAGAATGGCCGCCCGCATGGAAATCCCTGACCCTCATGTTCCAGCGCGAAGTCGCCGACCGGATTGTCGCAAAGCCCGGAACCGACGCCTATGGGCGGCTAGCGATTCTAGCCCAATGGCGCTGCGAGGCGCGCATCGCGATGCCTGTGCACCGCAGCGCCTTTACACCACCGCCCAAGGTGATGTCCGCCGTCATCCATATTGTCCCAGCGGTACAACCTGAGGGAGTCCGTATGGCGACTTTGGAAGGCTTGACCGCTGCGGCCTTTGGTCAGCGCCGGAAAATGCTGCGCCAAAGCCTGAAAGGCGTTCCAAGCGCGCTGGAAGCGATGGATCAGGTTGGTATTTCCGCAGAACGCCGCCCGGAAACGCTCGATATCCAAGAATGGGTTGAACTGGCAAGGCTGCTCGAAACCGTCCGCTAGGGGTGGCGCTATGCGTCGCTCCCCGCTACAGGTATCAAATGCAACCGCTTTCCAAATCGGAACAGGCCGCACTCGAACGTCCGGACCATGACCGGATGCTGGCGCAGGTACAGATCTGGGCCGGGATCAACAGCGGAACCGGCAATCTTAAAGGGCTTGGCACCAACCGCGAGCCTGTTGGCCGACGCCTTTTCTTCGCTTCACGGTCATGTCGAACTGGTCGAACCAGCGCCGGTCGAGCGGGTATTGGCCGATGGTAGCCTCGTCGCGCTAGAGCATGGCCGCCATCTGGTCTGCACTGTGCGTCCTGACGCACCGATACAGATACTGCTAACCGGTCACATGGACACGGTTTTCGCGGTCGATCATCCGTTTCAGGAGCAGCGCTGGCGCGATGAAGGCGTGCTGAATGGCCCCGGCGTAGCCGACATGAAGGGCGGGATCGCCGTCATGCTCGCGGCCCTATCTGCGGCGGACAGCGCGCCGGAATTCCATCAGATCGGTTATCAGGTCATGATCAACAGCGATGAGGAAACTGGTTCGGCCTCTTCTGCGGAGCTTATCAAACAGCTCGCAAAGGGCAAACTGGCAGCATTGACCTATGAACCATCCGCGCTGCCCGACGGAACGCTCGCCGGTGCCCGGGCAGGTAGCGGCAATTTTTCGATCATTATCACAGGCCGCAGCGCGCATGCCGGGCGCAATCCGCAAGAAGGCCGCAATGCGGTATTGGCCGCGGCGGATCTTGCGCTTCGGCTGAAGGCGCTGACATGTGACGGTCTTTCGGTCAATCCGGCCAAGATCGACGGCGGCGGCCCTAACAATGTGGTACCCGACCATGCGGTCCTTCGCGTCAACCTACGACCGCATAGCCCGGAGCTTCAGGACATGCTGACAATGAAATCAAAAGTTGATTTTCTGTTGAGCAGGAACATGAAGTATCAATTCACCTGCATGGCCATTTTCAACCGCCCGCCAAGAACCGCTGACGCCCGAGGTCAAAAAACTGTTCGGACTCGTTAAAAGCTGCGGCGAGGATCTGGGCCTTTCCATTGGCTGGAAGTCGACCGGCGGGGTTTGCGATGGCAATAACATCGCGGCTTGTGGCGTACCCGTTGTCGATACGATGGGGGTACGTGGTGGCAGCATCCACAGCAGCGACGAATTTCTGATAACCGAAAGCCTGGTAGAGCGCGCCAAACTCTCCGCCCTCACCCTGCTTCGGATCGCACAAAAAGGGGCAATATGAGTTTCATTATCCGTCCGGCCAACCCGTCGGACCTGCAACCTATGTACGAAATGGCCAAACGCACGGGCGGTGGGTTCACCAACCTGCCGCCTGACCGCAAGGCACTGACTGCAAAGCTCGAGCGCTCTGCCGACGGGTTTTCGCGCATCGGCGAAGGCGTGGGTGACGATCTGTTCGTTTTCGTCCTCGAAAACCCCGCGAAACAGGCGAAGTGCGCGGCACCTGCCAAATATTCTCGGCCGT
The DNA here is from genome assembly GCA_016707885.1 of Sphingomonadales bacterium. Lineage (GTDB taxonomy): Bacteria > Pseudomonadota > Alphaproteobacteria > Sphingomonadales > Sphingomonadaceae > Sphingorhabdus_B. The sequence continues at coordinate 199,053 of JADJGU010000002.1, read as the reverse complement.
GGGTCAAAAATGGCCATTTTACAGCCATCGCATCGGCGCATTGACCCAACACAGCGTCGAACTGGAACGTACCTTCCGCGCTGACATCCTCAATCTGTCGACCGATTTGGAAGGTGCGACCGAGGTCGGCGGACTGTTTTTACACCCCGGGGAGCGCGCGGGCGGACTTGGCATGCTCATCGCGCGCAGCCGCTATCTGTTCATCCGCAACCACCGCGAGCGTTTTGCCGATCGCACCTTGGCCGAGTTGCGCGGCGTTATCGATGAAGCCGGCGGATCACCCTTCTGGGACGGCGTCGCTGGTCGCTTCTTCGGCATGAATTTTCAGGACGCCGATGAATTCAACGCCAAATTCGGAAACCAGTTCATCGCCGACCTGATGCCCAAGCACCCGGTCTATATCGCGATGCTCTCTGAGGCGGCACGCCATGTCATTGGCGTCCCCCACCCCACCGGTCGCGCCGCGATGCGGATGCTCGAGGAAGAGGGTTTTGCCTGGGAAAATTACATCGACATCTTCGATGGCGGTCCGACCATGACCGTCCGCACCGACCAGATCCGCAGCGTGCGCGAAGCAAAGGACGCGCAAATCCTGACAGTCAGTGACACGCTGGGCGATCCCCATGAAGGCAAAGCTGGCGGCACCAAGATGCTGGTCACGCATGGCCTGCTGGAAGATTTCCGCGCTTCCTACGGCTGGATTGACGCAAAGGAAAATGGCGTGATCCTCGACACGCAGTGCGCCAAAAATCTTGGCGTCGGAACGGGCGACACCATCACCTTTGTCCCGCGGTGGTAGGTCATGGCGCTCGTTGAAATCAATTTCGATGGTATCATCGGTCCCAGTCACAATTATGCGGGGTTGAGCCTCGGCAATCTGGCCGCAACAAGCAATGCAGGCGCAGTTTCACAGCCTCGTGCCGCAGCTTTGCAAGGTCTGGAGAAGATGCGCGCCAATCTGCGGCTGGGCCTAGCGCAAGGTTTCTTCATGCCGCTCGATCGACCAAACAAGCATTGGCTTGCAGGTCTGGCGACCGACATGGCGAGTGCCGAACCGCATATTCGTGCGGCGGCCTTTTCGGCCTCTGCGATGTGGGCCGCTAATGCTGCGACGGTATCACCTGCGCCAGACACAAGCGACGGCAAATGCCATTTGTCGGCAGCCAATTTGCTCACCATGGCGCATCGCAGCCACGAATGGACCGGAACGCTGGCTCAGCTGAAACTGGCATTTTCCAATGAACGCCACTTTACCGTCCATGGCCCCGTGCCACCGCCCTATGGCGACGAGGGTGCTGCAAACTTTATGCGGCTCTGCCCTACCCACGGCGAAGCAGGCCTTGAAATCTTCGTCTATGGCAAGTCAGGCGGCCCCTTCCCTGCACGCCAGCATATCGAATCGTCAAAGGCGATTGCACGGGCACACAAACTTGAACCCGAGCGAACATTGTTCATCCAGCAGTCCGAAATCGCTATTGCTGCCGGGGCGTTCCACAACGATGTAGTGGCCGTTGCCAATGAGCGCATGCTCTTAACCCATGAACAGGCATTTGAGGAACCCGAGGCTGCATATGCCGCGATCAAAGCGAAAATGCCGGAGGCGGAAATTGTCATCGTTCCTGCGGATCGAGTGAGCCTCGCCGATGCTGTGCAAAGCTATCTGTTCAACGCGCAACTCGTTACGCTGCCCGATGGCGGTGGGATGGCACTGATCCTGCCCACTGAAGCACGGTCGAATCCGAATGTCTGGGGATGGCTAGAAGAGCATGTTGCAGGGAATGGCCCCATTCGCCGTCTCGTCCCCGTCGATGTGCGCCAATCGATGGCAAATGGTGGCGGCCCGGCTTGTTTGCGGCTGCGGGTGGTCGCGGATCCTACGACCGTGGACCACCGCTTCATTGCGGATGAAGCGAAGCTTGACCGCATGGCAGGGGTAATCGCCGAGCACTGGCCCGAAAGCATAGCGCCCGACCAGCTTGGTGATCCAGAATTGGTCAAACAGGTTCAAGAGGGCCGCCTCGCCCTCCTCAACACCTGCGGCCTATCCGCCCTCGCCTGACTGTCGAAAAGCTTTACAAACGGCGTTTGCGTTAACCATCGCGGCCCGCAGTAACGCTGAACTGGCACGCAGTTTGCCTATACGCGTGTTAACCTATGAAAAAATTTGCCCGCCTGTTCCAGATTAAGACCAAGACCGAGGTCTTCCTGATCACCTATCCACTCGCACTGGGCGCGGTGAAGCGCGGGCAGGATTATATGGCGCTTTATCCCGGCAAGATTGGCTGGATTTTCCTCGCGCTGACATGCGGCGCGGTTTTCCTCGCTTCGGCAAAGATGCTTCAGGCAGTCGAACTGCAACAAATGTTCGGACAGGAATAAGGTCCCCGGATTCTGTTGCCCGGCAGATTCTTTGATTACGTATTTTCGAACCGAAAAACCGGTTCCCACTTTTTCTGAAAATTCTTGGGGTGGTGGGGGGTTTCTGTTGCCCGGCACCCCCCGGCCGCTGTAACCTTTCTGTTGCCCGGCCGGTTCGGCCGCGTTCTTTTAGAATAATTCTAGACCGTGAGGCCCGAGATTATGCTGCGAGAGCAAGTGCTTCGTTATCGTTGGCACTTATGAGTTTTGAACCATTTCACGGCTTATTCATGCCGGGCAAAAACAATGCTTTTCAACACACGTCGATCCTAGTTCAGCCCCGTCAAAATCCCCTGAAATTCAGGGGTTATGGTGGAGCTGCCGGGTACCGCCCCCGGGTCCGCTGTGCCTATTGCACGCCGCAATTTATCGCCATAGTCCGGCGAACCGAACGCGCCCTATATAGGCGGTTTTGGGTGAATGGGAAGTGAAGGGATTAGTTGCGTTTCTCGAATATCGGATTTCCACATTTTGAGCAGTGATCGACGTAGCGCAACCATTCGCCAAATTTGAAAACCGTACCGTAGTTTTCGCCAAGATTATGATTGCAGTTCACGCACTTGTATCGGAAGCAACTGATAACTAGAACGAACGCCAGCGGAAACGAATAAAGCGTTCGAAACACTGTATATTCCAAAAGCGGGGCAAATGTCGAAATCATGGTCAAGCGCAAATGCAGCTTGATCGATTTCGATGTGTTCGGATATCGCATCGCGTGATCAAATTCCCTGCATGTTCCGACTCTCGGCGGGAATGTGCACCACCAACCCATCCATTTCTGCTGTCAGATCAATCTGGCACGAAAGACGGCTGGTTCGCCGTGCGCCGCTGGCAAGATCGAGCATGTCTTCCTCATCCTCGCTTGCCGGGGTCAGTTTATCGAACCAATCCTTGGCAATGATCACATGACAGGTCGAACAGGCCATCTGGCCTTCGCACGTGCCCTCCAACGGTTGCCCGGCGTTCTGGGCAACTTCCAACAGGTTGTCGCCAGCCTTGGCCTCAACCGTCTGCGTCGTTTCGCCGTCGGGGCTGATGAAGTTTATCCGGATCACAAAATTTCCCCTGCGGCTTCGTTGATGAGGCGCGCGGCGACGATGATGTCTTCTTCAGTGCTATAGCGCCCCCAGCCGAGACGAACAGATGATTTCGCCTGACGCTCGGTCAATCCAAGTGCCTGCAAGACATGACTGGGTCGGCCCGAACCACTGGCGCAAGCGGAACCTGCGGAAAAGGCCACCGACCGCAGTTCAGACATCAATCGCGCTCCATCCAAGCCGTCGCGGCGGATGTTGAGATTTCCACGATAACGCGCTTCGACCGAGCCGTTGATGGTCCAGCCACGAAACTGGTCGAGAGCCACTTGCCATAGCGCCTCGACATGCTGGGCATCTGCCTCCATACGCTCAGCCGCCAGCGTCGCTGCAACGCCGAAGCCGACGCACAAAGCAGGCGACAAGGTGCCCGAACGCAGGCCCTGTTCCTGTCCGCCGCCATGGATCAACGGGGTCAGCTTCACCCCGTCGCGCACCCACAAAGCACCGATGCCCTTTGGCCCGTGGATTTTATGCGCGGAAATCGCGATCATGTCCGCTTGCGCAGGCACTGGCATGCGTCCGAAGCCCTGAACGGCATCGCACAGCAACAGCCCGCCGCGTTGATGGGCTAGCTCCGTCAGCCGTTCGACCGGTTGAATGGTGCCGACCTCATTATTGACCTGCATCACCGCGAGAAGGTCAATCCGGTCGGGCAGAAGTTGTCCTGCGGCATCGACGTCGATGAGACCGTCAGGCGTCACAGGCAGACGGATAACTCGCGCGCCCTGACCGGCCAACCAATCGGCAGTATCGAGAACGGCCGCATGTTCAATCGCCGAAACCGCAATGACCGCATTTGGAGTCATACTGCCCTTTATCGCGAGATTGATTGCTTCGGTCGCGCCGCTGGTGAAAACGACACGCCCTCCCGAGGGAAGAAGTCCAGCCACCTGATCGCGCGCATGCTCAACCCGCGCGGCCATTGCACGACCCAGCCGGTGCGCACTGTGCGGGTTCCAGAAATGCGCGTTCAGATAAGGTAGCATCGCGTCACTCGCCTCGTTGGCGATGCGTGTGGTCGCCTGATAGTCCATATAGAGAACGTCGGTCAGGCTCATGATGTACCTGACGCCGTTGAAGCTATCTTTTGCCAAGCTTGCGAAAATGCTATGATGTCGTTGTAACTAGTGTTCCATCCAGCGCTCATTCGAATTGTGTTTCGTGCATCTGACTCGCTAATTCCAAATGCGAGCAATGTTCTGCTAGTTTTCAGAGTTCCCGACGAACAGGCACTACCAGCCGAAACTGCAAATCCAGCGGCATCGAAATGGATAAGTTGCGCTGACGCACTAACGCCCGGCATGGTAATCGATAAAATGGAAAAGTCGCTCCAATGCGATGGCGACAATTGGAATGCACCGCCGAGCCGATTGATGTCGTATTGAATGTCCACAAACGCATAACCCGGCGTCATTAGCCAATCGGCCTGCCCGGCAATCGATTGGCAACTCATCCCTTCACCCACAGTTTCCGTCGAAATTCCGCGAGCTTCTACGGCGACAGCGAATCCAAGCGCAGCTGGAAGGTTTTCTGTCCCGGCACGATATCCCCGCTCTTGACCGCCGCATGGTTTCAGCATTCCAAGATCACGAACCAAAAGCGCACCTATTCCAACTGGCCCGCCAAGCTTATGCGCTGAAACGACAATGATATCCGCGTCAGGCAGGCGGTGTTTTCCTGCGGATTGTGAACAGTCGGAAATGAGTATCCCGCCGGCCTCTCGCACTTGTGTTGCTATCTCGGTTATAGGTTGCATCGCACCAGTCTCGGAATTCATATGCTGGACAGCGACGACCGCTTTTGAGCCGCTAGCAAGCGTATCAGACAGCAGGTTCCTGTCGACGATCCAATCTTTGCCTATCGGCAGGATAGTCGCGTCATGAGCCGCTCTGAAAACTGCATCATGTTCAACCGACGAAACTATCTGTCGTTCAGCGTTTGCGCGACCTAGCCCGATCTCCAATGCCTCGCTTGCGCCGGAGGTGAATATCAACTCGCCCTCCCAATCAAATGAAGCCTTTATCCGCTCGCGCGCTTCCTCGAGCATTGCTCGTGCTTTCCGCCCCTCAGCATGTGGACTGGACGGGTTGGCCCAAAGATCAAATCCTTCGATCATGGCAAGTCGGGCCTCTGGTCGCATCGGTGTTGTTGCTGCGTGGTCGAGGTATATGCGTTCTTGCGCCATTGTGGGGTGCTGACATCCGGGATGGTTGCGAATTTTGGTTTGCCTTCTATATAGCCCATCGACCGCTGCCTAGTCCGAAGGGCGAAACAGCCCCACCCTATATCACGATTGAACCAAGCATATGCCCGCCATAGCCATTCCCGGTCCCGAAGGCCGTATCGAAGCCCGCTTCTCTCCGCCGCCGCGCCCGCGCGCACCGGTCGCTATGATCCTGCACCCGCACCCACAGGCTGGCGGCACGATGAACGACCGTATCACGCAGGCGATGTACAAGACATTCGTCAACCGCGGCTTTGCGACGTTGCGTTTCAACTTTCGCGGAGTCGGCCGCAGCGAAGGTGAATTTGACAATGGTATTGGTGAATTGTCCGACGCGGCCGCAGCGCTCGACTGGATTCAGGCATTCCATCCAGAGGCCTCGACCACATGGATCGCAGGCTTCAGCTTTGGCGCATGGATCGGCATGCAATTGCTGATGCGTCGTCCCGAAGTGCGCGGGTTCATCTCGGTCTCGCCGCCCGCCAACATGTATGATTTCAGCTTTCTGGCACCCTGCCCGTCGTCGGGAATCATCATCCACGGCACACAGGATGAGGTGGTTACGCCCAATTCGGTACAAAAGCTGGTCGATAAGCTGCGGACGCAGAAGCACATCACCGTGCACCATGACGAGATCCCGCGCGCCAACCATTTTTATGAAAATGAAATGGATCTGCTGATGGCGTCGGTCGACAATTATCTCGACATGCGCCTCGATCCAGCCTGCCCGATCAAGTGATCGCCTAAAGGCTGCTAGCCGGGCTGGTCGGTCGAGTCCGCCAACGATCGACCCTGCTCATCGGGTACAGTCCAGATCGCGATATTTGCGAATAGCACCAATGCCGCCGCAATCATAAGCCAGACTTTCTGGCCCAAGCCATCGCGCCTCCAAAGCCGCCAAGCGCCCCATAAAAGCGCGAAACCGGCAATCATCGCGATTGAGAGCAGGGCAGATGTCATCTTGCTTCGATAAAAGCTGAGGAAGGGCGCGGTCAAGCAGCCATTGAGGCTATATTCTGCATGGTCTTTTCGAGACTCCTCCCTTAGAGAGCGCGCATCCCGATTCACCCGCGTGGAAGGACAGGCCCATGCGTATTGCCATTGCTTCCGATCATGCCGCCATCGCGCTGAAATCTGCTCTGGTTGAGCATTTGCATAGCTGCGGACATAACGTCACCGATCTCGGCCCGCATGACGACGCCTCGGTCGACTATCCGGATTATGGCTACAAGCTGGCCGAAGCGATTGCCGGGGGCGATGCGCAATTTGGTGTGGCTCTTTGCGGATCGGGTATCGGTATCTCAATTGCCGTCAACCGTCACCCAGCTTGCCGCGCAGCTTTGGTCTCCGAGCCCTTGTCGGCAAAACTTGCGCGTGAGCATAATGACGCGAATGTCGTCGCCATGGGCGCCCGCTTGACTGGCATCGACATGGCGAAAGCGTGTCTCGACGCGTTCCTCTCCACCCCCTTTGCCGGTGACCGCCATGCGCGCCGCGTCGGCAAGCTCTCCAATCCCGCCTTTACGAAGGATCCTTTATGACCGCCACCGCTGCCAATGATATCCAGCCCGATGGGTTTTTCACCCAAAGCCTCGCCGAGCGCGATCCTGAAATCGCTGGCTGGATTGGCAAGGAATTGCAGCGCCAGCAGGAAAAGATCGAACTGATTGCCTCTGAGAATATAACCTCACGTGCGGTGCTGGAGGCAACTGGTTCGGTGCTCACCAATAAATATGCCGAAGGCTATCCGGGCAAACGCTATTATGGCGGTTGCGAATATGTCGACGAGATCGAAACGATTGCTATCGAGCGCGCGAAGAAGCTGTTTGGGTGCGGCTTTGCCAATGTGCAGCCCAATTCTGGCAGCCAGATGAACCAGGCGGTGTTTCTTGGCGCTGTTGCAACCGGGCGACACTTTCATGGGGCTCGACCTTGCCGCTGGCGGACACCTGACGCATGGCAGCCCGGTCAACATGTCGGGCAAGTGGTTCAATCCCGTCGCCTATGGCGTGCGCCGTGATGACTGCCGCGTTGATATGGAAGAGGTCGCGCGCATCGCTCATGAAAACAAGCCAAAGCTCATTATCGCAGGCGGCACGGCCTATTCACGCATCTGGGACTGGGCTGCGTTTCGTGCAATTGCCGATGAAGTTGGCGCAATCCTGCTGGTCGACATGTCGCACATTTCGGGGCTCGTCGCAGGTGGTGCACACCCCTCCCCCATTCCGCACGCACATGTCGTGACAACCACAACGCACAAGTCGCTGCGCGGCCCGCGTTCAGGCGTGATCCTGTCGAATGACGAGGCGATTGCGAAAAAGATGAACTCGGCCATCTTCCCAGGTTTGCAGGGAGGCCCGTTGATGCATGTCGTTGCGGCCAAAGCAGTTTGCTTTGCCGAAGCGATGCGACCCGAATTCAAGACCTATGCGGCAAATATAGTGGAAAATGCCCGGGCGCTGGCTTCCAGCTTGCAGGAACAGGGCCTCGATATCGTTTCGGGCGGAACCGACAATCATTCAATGCTGGTCGATCTGCGCCCCAAGCAGGCAAAGGGCAAGCATGCCGAGCATGCCCTCGACCGCGCCTCGATCACCTGCAACAAGAACGCCATCCCTTATGACACAGAAAAGCCGTTCGTAACCTCTGGCCTGCGTCTTGGTACCCCTGCCGGCACTACGCGCGGTTTTGGTCCTGCTGAGTTTCGCGAAATCGGTCGCATGATTGCCGATGTGGTCGAAGGATTGCGCAAGAACGGCGAAGCGGGTGACGGCCAGATAGAAGTCAAAATAAAGGCCGAAGCTGAGGCACTATGTGCACGCTTCCCGATTTATCCGTCCTGAGCTATATTCGCACTTGAAAAGGACAAGTGACTTACTCATCTAATACAGAGATGAAGGGAGACAAGTGATGTCCCAGATGTGCAATGAATGTGCCGCCGAAATCAGCGACGGAATGAAATTCTGCCCGAAATGTGGCGCAAAGACACCTGAACGATTGGCGGAAGAGAGTTTCCCCAATCAAGCAAAGCATTATGTCGGAGAGGCTGCGGATGAATTGTGGGGTGCTACCAAGGATGCCTTCCACACCGGCAAGCACCTAGCCGACACCGATTCCGCAAAGAAAGTGGCCGGCGGTGCCGCGCTAGGTGCAGCGGCGGCCCTGATAGCCCCTGTTAGCATCGCGACCGGCGCGGTGATCGGAGCGGGAATTGTCGCCTACCGCCACATGAATAAGAAAAAGAACCAAGAAAAAGAGAAATAATGCGTTGCCCCTTTTGCGGACATGATGACAGCCAGGTAAAAGACAGTCGCCCGACAGAGGATGGTGCCGCCATTCGCAGACGGCGTCAGTGCGAAGGCTGTGGCGCACGCTTCACGACCTTTGAACGTATTCAGTTGCGCGAACTGACAGTCCTAAAAACCGAAGGCCGTCGTGAACCATTCGAACGCGAAAAACTCGAGCGTTCGGTCGCCGTGGCATGCCGCAAGCGGCCTATCGATCAAGCCAGAATAGACAAACTGGTGTCAGGTATCCAGCGCCAACTCGAAACACTGGGCGAAACCGAGATTGAATCTGCGAAAATTGGTGAATTTGTGATGGAAGGACTCAAAGGCCTGGATACCGTCGCTTATATCCGCTTTGCCAGCGTGTACAAGGAATTTGCCGAAGCCAAAGACTTTGAGGAGTTCGCAGGTAGCGTCGCCGAAGCAGCAAAGAAGTGAGCGAGCCGCCGATTATCATTCTCGTCCGGCCACAGCTGGGCGAAAATATCGGTAAGGCCGCGCGCGCCATGCTCAATTTCGGGCTTACCCAGATGCGGATCGTCAACCCGCGCGATGGCTGGCCTAATCCAGCAGCCGGGCCAGCGGCATCCGGAGCAGATATTGTCCTAGAACAGGCGCAAGTGTTCGATACGCTTGCCGAAGCCACTGCCGATATCAGCCACATTTACGCGACCACTGTTCGCAAGCGTGGCGTCACTAAGCCCGTGCTGACGCCAGAGGACGCCGCGAGCGAAATCGTTACGGCTGACGGGCGCTGTGCGATCCTGTTTGGCGCAGAACGGTCGGGACTTGAAACTGACGAAGTTGCAGCCGCGCGCAAGATTATAACTGTTCCCATCAATCCGGAATTCGGTTCGCTGAATCTGGCGCAAGCGGTCATTTTATGCGCCTATGAATGGTCAAAGCATCAGGGGTTGGCCAGTCCACCCAAAGTCGACATCGATCCCCCTGCCCCGCAAGAAGAACTGGATGGAATGATTCGGCATCTTTTCGGTCTTTTGGAGGATCGGGGATATTTCTTTCCAGAAAAGCGCACCGCAGTTACACAACAGACATTACGCAATCTTCTAACCAAACCCGGCTGGAACAGCCTCGAGATGCGAACACTGCGCGGCGTTCTGAGCGCATTCGGAAAGGCTCGTCAGGATTGATTGCCAATATTGATGGAGCCGGTTAGAGGCGTGCCCTCTTTCAATTACGGAAATCTTCGATGTCTTTATTTGCTGCCTTTTTTCTGATTTCATCGACAATTGCACCGACGGAACCGGTCTCGCCGCAGACTGCCGACACGCCTGTTCAGCCGACAGTAGCCGCCAAAAAGAAGCCGAAAAAGATTTGCAAAACTGACGACCGTACTGGCCAGGGCAGCCGGACAGCAAAGCGCATTTGCAGGACTGCGGAACAATGGGGCCTTGCCGAACGCGAAAGCGTGGATAGCCAGATTGATTCTATGGGCACCAAAACACGTTAAATTGTCGCATATTTGGCCAGTGCCTATGTTCAGCCGCGTAGGGCATCCCATCGGCCAAATTCATATGCGATCGAACCCTCGACCAGCGTTTCCCACATATCGGCAATCACATCCTGCGGGATGCGCAGATCAAGCGCCGCCTTGCGGGCGTTTGCAATAACCTGCGCCTTGCGAACCTCGTCGCGCACCGTGTCACGATCCTGCTTGATACGCGCGGCTGCGTCCATATAGCCGAACCTGCGGGCAAGGAGCTCGACCAGCTGCGCATCGACATCGTCGACACCCGCGCGAACCTCGGCCATATCGGCACAATCCGCCGGATCTTTTACACCTTGGGGAGAAGTTTCTATTGTCATGGCCCGCGCCATTAGGGTTCAGTCGGCTTTCTGTCGAGCCGATACTTGACTTTATCCACACTCCCCGCCATAGGCGCGCCTTCGCAATTGGCCCCACACCCCGGTGAAGTGGCGGCCGCGTCCAGCAAATTGGTTGGGCGGTGCGATCCGGGACTATTTACCTTCCCCGAAAAGTGGGAACCGGTTTTCGGATTCAGGAAGGTAAACAACATTGATGTTAGCAAATTGAAAGGACTTTGACACATGTCGAAGCGTCAGAATTCGAAGTATAAAATTGACCGTCGCCTTGGCGAAAATATCTGGGGTCGCCCCAAATCGCCCGTCAACCGTCGCGAATATGGCCCCGGCCAGCATGGTCAGCGCCGTAAGGGCAAAATTTCCGATTATGGTCTCCAGCTCCGCGCCAAGCAGAAGCTGAAGGGCTATTATGGCGACATCACCGAAAAGCAGTTCAAGCGCGCTTATCAGGAAGCGAACCGCATGAAGGGCGATACCTCGCAGAACCTTATCGGTTTGCTCGAGCGTCGTCTGGACATGATCGTGTATCGCGCCAAGTTCGCACCGACCATCTTTGCGGCTCGCCAGATCGTCAGCCACGGCCACATCCGCGTCAATGGCGTGAAGTGCAACATTGCCAGCCGTCAGGTCGACGTAGGCAGCGTGATCAGCCTCGGCAACAAGGCCAAGGAAATGGCGCTCGTTATCGAAGCGCAGGGCCTCGCCGAACGCGATATTCCTGAATATGTCAGCCCCGATGGCAATGACAAGGTGACGTTCACCCGCGTTCCGACGCTCGACGAAGTGCCCTATCCGGTGAAGATGGAACCCAATCTGGTCGTCGAATTCTATTCGCGTTAATCAGCGGTCCATCGCAAATGTTCGAAAGAGCGGCTTCGGCCGCTCTTTTTTTGTCCTTGAACGAGAGCCGTTCGTCGAAAACAACATCAAAACTGTTGCAATATTACAACATTTTTTAGGTGTTATCTTACTTTTTAGCGTAACATTCATTGGCCAGCAAGAATTGGCTTCCTACATAGGGGTTAGCCACTGACGTGGTTTATCTCCCAATAAATCAAGGATATAAAAATGAAAAAACTCCTCATTCTCGCTTCGGCTGCTGCAGCTGTGATCGCAACCCCTGCCATGGCCGCAGGCGAAGGCCGCGTCGAAGGCCGCGGTGCACTTGGCTGGGGCGGTGGTTCCGAAGATTTCTTTGCTGGCGTCGCTGCCGGTTATGATATCGATCTCGGCGAGACCGCGTTTGTCGGTCCGGAAGTGTCCTATGATACCAATTTCGACGGTGCCGATCTGGTCAATCTGGGCGGCCGCCTCGGTGCCAAGGTTGGCGAAAAGGGCAAGCTGTACATCGCCGCCGGTTATGAAGTGAACGACATTGAAGAAATCAATGCGGGCGTTGGCTATCAGCACAGCTTCAACGACAAGGTGTTCGGCAAGGTCGAATATCGCCGTTATTTCCTGAACGGCACCGATCTGAACGCCGCTGGCGTTGGAATCGGCGTGAAGTTCTAAGCGTTAAGTCAAGATTTTGAAGGGGCAGCTCCAGCAATGGAGCCGCCTTTTTCATGTCGGAGGTTTGAAAACCGTGATGTGCGCTGATAGACACTTCCAATCATCGCCAATCTTGCGCCAGATATCAGTGTAGCGGTTGATCCCCTTTCGCCCGTCTTTCAGCTGATAATCGTTCTCTGCATGGATTAGCGCAATATCGCCAAAGCGGCGGATGCGGACCGCGCCGACAGGAAAGCTCCGGATGTTCTTGTCAAAATAGGGAATCTGGAAGTCTGCCAAAGCATCCCCGCGATCATGGTAGCTACCATCGCCGAACGTGACCCTGTAATCGTCGGTCAAATGCGCATCGAACCAGCCTGCATCGGCGCGACGGAAGGCATCGACATAATTGGCGTTCAGCTGTTCTAGAACAGACAGATCATCACCATTCGGATCAATTCCGTCCCAACCAAGTCCGACAGGTTTGGGTTGAGAAATTATGTCCTCGCGCGCGGGCGCACCTAACTCCGTCTCCTGTGAGGAAATCAGCCACCACGCGTGGCGACGCCAGATATAGCCGTCTGTATAGCGAATGCGCGTTTTACCACCATCCTCGCTGGCGACCGTCACCACACCCTCGATCAGGGCGACGCCGTCGAACAGGCGAACTTGCACATAACCATAAAAGATTTCGGTCGGCGGCCGATTACCCTCCAATCGCTGATTAAATCTGCTCTTGTCGACCCAACCGCCATCGCGACCTATGCCGAAAAAATCATCCGCTACCAATCGCACAGCAAAATCGTCGCGCTGGCCATAACGCGAATCAAGCATGCGGTGGTTGATGGCATGCAGCATCGTTATCGCGGCCTCACCATTGGGCTGTGTCGCAGCTTCATCTGATGCAGAAACCATAGTTGCGGACAGCAAGATGCTCGGCACAAAGAGATAGGGATGCTTCATGTTTCGCCCTTATTGCAGCGTGGATTGATTGCCAGCCCAGGCCGGCATCGTTTGCAAAAGTGTGCGTGCGAGCTCAACAGCGGCACTTAGGTCGATGCCCTGATGCCGGACAAAATAGTCAGCATTAAGCGCGACGACAGTATCGAACGGTTTCAGATGGCCGTTGCTGTCAGCACATGTCGAACAATAGGCCGCTTCGCGATTCCCGCCGGCAAAATCGTCTTCGCTTTCCATTGGAAAGCCGCACGACCCGCAGGACGGACAGTGGGTGTCAGACATGGGCTGTCTCCTTTTCGACGATCGCCAACAGTTGCGATTTGAGCGCGGCACCATGCCGCACGATTACGCTCTCGCCGGGCGCGAACAAATCGCGGTTCAACAAATAATGGTTGGTCAGCGCGATCCAGATATTTGCCAGAGCCACCTTGTCGAAAGGGCGAGCTAACCCCTTGTCGATATCGATCTGCAGTGCGCGACCGAGACGCGCCGACACGCCGGACTGCATGGCCATGACATAAGCGCGCGCACTTGCGGGCAATCTCGACATTTCCTGCAACAGGGCGCTGTGCAGCTCTTCCGCTTCGCGCAACACCGCAAGATGCGCGTCGAGGAACTGGTCGAGGCCGAAGCTGTCGCTCGACATTCGGGCAAGATGATCGGTCAGACTGCTCCCGATCGCCTTTACGATCTCGATCACCAAGGCATCGCGGGTCGCAAAATGGACAAAGATTGTTCCATGCGCCTTCCCGACCAGCTTTGCGATTTCGCCGGTGGTCGTTTTTCCGAAGCCCGACTGACGGACAAGCTCTAGCCCCGCCCTCAAAATTTGCTGCCGCGTTGCAGCGCGCTGCTCATCCCTAATACCAACCACGAAGCCTGCCTTAAACTGATTAAAGACTCACTGAGTTGTTAATCATTAAATGGATTGAACCAAGTTTGCAAGCGCCGGGCAATATGATTTGCAAAGCTCAATTTTGTTTGAGCCGCCGCCTGCAGTCTGGCAGAAGCGTCGGCATTCGTTTTCTGGAGAATGACATGCGCCTTTTGACGCTTACCCTTGTTTCGGCACTCGCATTGGCGGGCTGCAAGAAAGTCGACGGACCCGACGCGGCCGCGCTGCCCGAAGTTTCCGTCCCCGACCTGTCGGAAGCGACGATGAAGGACGTCACCCGCACGCTCTCCTCCGACGCATTTGAAGGCCGCGCGCCTGGAACTGCTGGCGAGGAAAAGACCGTCGCGCTGATGATCGAAAAGTTCAAGGCTGCAGGCCTCGAACCTGGCAACCCGTCCAGCGCCAAGGACGGCGGCTGGACTCAGGACGTGCCGCTCGTTGAAATCGCTGCGAAGAATTTTTCCCCGCTCACGATCACCGGCAAAGACGGCAAGGCGATGAGCTTCGCCTATGGCAGCGAATATGTCGCAGGCAGCTATCAGGAACAGGCTAAGATCGACATCAAGGACAGCGACGTCGTCTTCGTCGGTTACGGTATCAACGCCCCTGAAAAGGGCTGGAACGACTATGCCGGTGTAGATGTTAAGGGCAAGACCGTCCTCATCCTCGTCAATGATCCCGACTTTGAAACCTCGGGACTTGAAGGCCCGTTCGGCGGCAAGGCGATGACCTATTATGGCCGCTGGACTTACAAATTTGAGGAAGCCGCGCGTCAGGGTGCCGCCGCTGCACTGATCGTGCACGATACCGCGCCGGCTGCCTATGGCTGGAATGTGGTGAATTCGAGCTGGACCGGCCCGCAGTTCCTCGCCCAGTCCAAAAATGGCGGTGCGGACCAGACCAAGGCCAATGGCTGGGTGCAAAAGGATGTTGCCGCCAAGATCATGGCTGCGGGCGGGCAGGATCTGACCAAGGCGATGGCTGCAGCAAAGAAAAAGGGCTTCAAGGCGGTTCCGCTGGGCCTGAAGGCCGGAGTGAGCTTTGAAAACGCGATCTCGAAGAAAAATAGCCGTAACATTGTCGGCATATTGAAAGGCGCCAAGCGGCCCGATGAATATGTGCTCTACACCGGCCACTGGGATCACCTCGGCCGATGCACGCCGGTCGATGGCGATGAAATCTGCAATGGCGCGGTGGACAATGCCACAGGTACAGCGGCGCTTGTGGCGCTAGCAGAAGCGCATAAGAAGGCAGGCGCGCCGGATCGCAGCATTGTCTTTCTCGCCGTGACTGCTGAAGAATCGGGGCTGCTCGGTTCCAAATATTATGCCGAAAACCCAATCTATCCGCTCTCCAAGACCGTCGGCGGCGTCAATATGGACGCGTTTTCGATGTCGGGTCCAGCCAAGAACCTGACTGTGATCGGCATGGGCAAGTCAGACCTTGATACCTATCTGAATGCTGCGGCGAAGATTGAAGGCCGCACCCCGGAACGCGAACCGACCCCGGAAAAGGGTTTCTATTACCGTTCGGACCATTTCAGCTTTGCCAAGCTAGGCGTGCCGATGATCTATTTTGAAGGCGGTGACGATCTGGTCAATGGCGGCAAGGAAGCTGCCGAAAAGGCCGCCAAGGACTATGAGGAAAACCGCTACCACGCCCCGGGTGACGAATTTGACGAAAGCTGGGACTGGTCCGGCGTGATGTCCGACCTGCGACTCTATTACCGCGTCGGACGGATGCTGGCGATGACGAGCGCCTGGCCCAATTGGGTCGAAGGCGACGAGTTCCGCGCGATCCGCGACAAGGGCCGCGAAGCGAAGTAACAGCTATATGTCACTTCGCATGATGCCCGAATGGGCCCCGCACGAACGCGTCTGGATAGGCTTTCCCTCCGATCGCGTCGCATGGGGCGAGCCTATGGCCGAGGCGCAACGCCAGATAGCCGCGTTCGCCAATGCGGTGCGCGATGGCGGCAGGGGTGAGACGGTGCATCTGATCGCCAAGGGAGCCGAAGCCACGGCACGCGCCCGCGATTTGTGCGACGATGGCGTAGTCGTCGAAGACCGGCTGATCGGAGACATTTGGCTGCGCGATACCGGATGTATCCTGGCGGGTAGCGGCTCGGATCGCATTGCCCGCAATTTCGGTTTCAACGGTTGGGGCAATCGCTTCGAATATGAAGGCGACCAGACGATCGGGCGCGGACTCGCGGAGGACGCGGGCTTTCCGGTGACCGATTGCGAATGGGTACTCGAAGGCGGATCAGTTGATGTCGATGGCGAAGGCTTGGCAGTGACTACGGTCGATTGCCTGCTCAACCCCAACCGCAATCCGGCACTCGATCGTTCAGCCATCGAAGCGCTGCTGGCCCGCGATCTTGGTATCGACCGCTTGCTCTGGCTTGGTGACGGCCTCGCCAACGACCATACCGACGGCCATGTCGACAATCTCGCCCGCTTTGTGGCAGCCAAACATCTGGTCATCCCCGAATCGCGAGATGCCAATGACCCCAATGCTGCGGTCTATGCAGACGCCCGCCGCCGAGCCGAAGCCTTTGGCTGCAAAGTTACTGCGCTGCCCTCGGTCGGTCGTTTCGAGCAGGATGGAGAAGCGGTGCCAGCGAGCTATATGAACTTCTACATCGGCAACAGCGCGGTTGTGGTTCCCATCTATGGAAGTCACTATGACGACTTGGCGCTAGCAGAATTGGAGCCGCTGTTCCCCGGCCGAAAGATTGTCGGCCTGCGCGCCGATGCGGTGTTGACCGGTGGTGGCAGTTTCCATTGCTCAAGCCAGCAAGTGCCGCTTTGACTGTATTCCCATAACGCGCAAGCTGACGCATAAGGCGGACATAAATTCCAGAGAGAGGACCTCCCCTATGAAAATGACACTATTTCTTGCCTTGGCAGCCACCGCCCTTTCCGCGCCCGCAATTGCGGAAAATCACGGCCACAAGCACGACAAGGCACATGCAGCGATGCACAAGGCGCATCAGGAGCGCATGGCCAAAATCCTTGCCGACCCGTCGCGCGCCGAAGATGCCAAGCGCGACAAATATCGCCACCCTGCAGAAACCTTTGCATTTTTTCGCATCCATCCCGACCATGTCGTCGGAGAATATGCCCCCGGCGGAGAGTGGATTTCGCGGACGCTGGGGCGCTATATGGAAGGCAGCGGTAAGTTTAACGGCCTATATTTCAGCACCACCGTCTTTGCTGATGAAAAGACCCGTGAAGCCGTAAAGGCCGGTGCCGCCAAATTCCCCGATGACGTCGCGAAAGTCACCGGCAAGCCTGCGACCGACTACCGAGCCTTCACACTCGATGCCATACCAGACGGCGCCAAGGGCACATTCGACCGTATCATCGTGATGCGCATGATGCACAATCTGATGCGCTGGAACATGGCCGATCAGGAAATCAAACGGATGCGTGAATTGCTGAAAGATGACGGCCTGCTCGGCATCGAACAGCATCGCGCCAAGGCCGATGCACCCTATAGCTATGCCGATGGCAATAAGGGCTATCTGCGCGAGGCGGATGTCATCAAGTTCATGGAAGTGAACGGTTTTGAACTGGTCGCGAAAAGCGAAATCAACGCCAATCCGAACGACAGCGCCAACTGGCCCGACGGTGTATGGACACTGCCCCTGCGCTACGCCTGAAAGATGTCGACAAGGCCAAATATGAAGCGATCGGCGAAAGCGACCGCATGACCTTGCTCTTCAAAAAGCGGCCCTGAAGCTTGGAACTTGCCATTCGCGCCTTGTTATCGGGGTTTCTGGTTGCAACCATTGCCCTGATCGCCAGAAAAGCCCGGGACTTGGGGATTGATTGCTTCTATCCCCTCGTCTCGACGCTTGGAATGATCTGGCTTTGGCGCGATACCGGCGACCCGAAGCTGGTTGCCGATTATGTCTATTCGGCATTTTGGTATTTCCTGCCATCCATTCCGATGTTCCTGCTGATCCCATGGATGTTGCGGTCCGGACATGGATTTTGGCTGACCCTGTCAGCCGGTATTACGTTGACCTTCATACTGTATCTGCTGACAATCGGGATTGCCGCACGTTTCGGCGTGCGGCTATAGACAGGAAATGACACGCACCATCACCGTCGCCGCGCTCCAATTGCCTCTGCAAGGCAGCGAAGGCGAGAATATTGAATCAGTTTCGGCTCTGATTGAGAAAGCGGCATCCGATGGTGCGCAAATCATATTGCCACCCGAACTCTTTTCAGGCCCCTATTTCTGCAAGACGCAGGAAGAGGCGCATTTTGCGCTCGCGCGCCCGACGCTGGAACATCCTTCGGTGCAAGCCATGGCGAAACTGGCCAAAAAGCTGAAGGTCGCGATCCCCACCAGTTTCTTCGAACGCGACGGATCGCATTTCTACAATACGATGGCGATGATTGATGCGTCCGGCGACATCCTTGGCACCTATCGAAAAAGTCACATCCCCGATGGCCCCGGCTATCAGGAAAAATATTATTTCCGCCCGGGCAATACCGGTTTCAAAGTGTGGGACCTATTCGGCACGCGCATCGGCGTCGGCATCTGCTGGGACCAATGGTATCCCGAATGCGCGCGAGCCATGGCCCTGATGGGGGCGGAGATGTTGTTTTACCCGACAGCGATTGGCGCAGAACCGCAGGACGCGACACTCGACACCCGTCATATGTGGCGACGTGCAATGGTCGGCCATGCAGTCTCAAACTGTATGCCCGTGATCGCCGCCAACCGCGTTGGCGCTGAATCCGACCATGGGGGTGCAGCGCAGAAATTTTATGGAACCAGCTTCATCGCCAATGAATGGGGTGATGTTGTTTGCGATCTGGACGATAGCGAAACGGGTATACTTCTGGCGAGCTTTGATCTCGATCAGGCCCGCCTTCACCGCGCCAGCATGGGCTTTTTCCGCGACCGCAGACCTCAACTCTATGGCCGCCTGATCGAAGACAGCTAGGCAGCTATAACTTCTGTTACATTATTGCCACAGCCGCCGCAAAATCGTCGGCATGGTCGATTCCATACAATATCCAGAAAGGTTCTACGCGTTAACGGGGCGTCGTGATTTCGCGACACCCTTTGTCCGGCATCACATTCATGGGTCGCACCAACACTTGTCCGATGATTCATCGGAACAGATTGAAGGAATCTACCATGAAGAAACTCTCGCTCATCTCGGCTTCTGCCATTGCCATGATCGCAACCCCCGCCATTGCGCAAGATGCCGATTGGACTGGCCCTTATGTCGGCGTCCAGGCTGGATATGGCACCGGATCATCCGACTCCGATGTCGCCCTCAGCGACACATGGACGTCTGAATCGCAGGGGCTGCGCGATTATGTAACATCAACTTTTGCGGACAGCCGTAAACCGGAAGGTTTCAACTTCGGCGGCCAGCTCGGCTATAATTACCAGACCGCTGGAAACTTCGTCCTTGGTGCCGAGGCTGACTTCACCATCCTGAATGCCGATGACAGCCGGTCGACCGGATTGGTTCCGACAACCCCATTCCCCTCGCTCAGCTATAGTTTCGGCAATGGCATTGATGCGAAACATATGTTCTCGCTGCGCGCTCGCGCCGGCGTCGCGATGGACAAGACGCTTATCTACGCATCGGGCGGCTGGGCATGGACGAAAGCCGAATTCGCAGCAACAATGTCGTCCAACGGCGGATACGACAAGGCTGGTGGAACAAAGAAGACGCTGGACGGCTTTATTATCGGTGGCGGCGTTGAGCACAAATTCAGCGACACGGTCTCGGCTCGGCTCGATTATGCGTACACCGACCAGGGTGGCACCAGCTATGACACCGGATATCTGCCGGGCAGCACCTTTGTAACCCCCGCCTATACGGAAACCCTGCGCCAGGATCTGGACATGCATCTGATCCGCGTCGGGCTGAACTTCCACTTCTAATCGTCACGCTCCCGGGGTTGCCACGGGAAATGGCAACGCCGGATTGCGCTTCCCCGCCCAGCGCATCGGCGCTAGGCGGGGGTATGGCTGACAATACCAAACATCTCTATCTGATCGCGCTGGGTTCAAACCAGCGTCACGAACTCGCAGGCAGTCCGCGAAATATGCTCGAGCAGGCTATTGAAGCCCTCGAAATGCCGGATATCGACGTTTTTGCCCAATCGTCAATCATCGAAAGTGCCGCGATAGGCGCCTCAAGGCGCCGCTACGCCAATGCGGTTGCCGTGATCTCCAGCCACCTTGATCCGCCAGCATTGTTGCGCCGCCTGCAGTCAATTGAAACCCATTTCGGCCGTCGACGCATTGGTCAACGCTGGCGTGGGCGTACGCTCGACCTCGACATCCTGTTATGGTCGGGCGGGATCTGGTCTGGCGAACGCCCCGCGCTTGCCATTCCGCACGTCGCAATGCGCGAACGGAACTTCGTGCTCGGCCCGGCGACTGAAATTGCGTCGGAATGGCGCGACCCGGTATCCGGCCTGACCATTCGCCAACTTTTTCATCGCTTAAACCGTCCCAAGCCGCTTGACCGTTCGCAAAGCCCGCATTAGGGGGAGCGCTCCTGAGCGTGCTGTTGTTTTAGCACCGCGATGGGCCCTTAGCTCAGTCGGTAGAGCAACTGACTTTTAATCAGTAGGTCGCTGGTTCGAATCCAGCAGGGCTCACCATTTTATTCCGATATATTAATCACTTAATTGACTATCTATCGTGAGAATGTCTCTTCTAATCTGCTCTAGGTAACATTCTAGGTAACATCGGAACGAATTATGCGTTAAAATGATAGGACCCGCTGGATTTACTGATTTGCAATTCGTCAGTTCAGATGGATTTGAAACGTGGCCAGAAGCAGCGCGGGAGCCATTCATGAAAACGCGCGACACCTCCCAACCAACGGGTCGTAGGTTGGAACTCCTGAGCCCCAACATCTTTTCCTATTATAACCAAATTAGTACTTGAATCTCTCCTGCGTTAGACTTGAGCACGTTTGTCCTTGTTAGCGAGTAGGGTAACGCACAAAATTACTTTGATGTTGAATTGAGGCGCTAGATGATTGGTTAGCAGTGACGCCATCATAGTGTCTGATGAGACTACAACCAAGTTATCGGTAAAAATGTTACGCTCGATAGTCGAATAACTCAGCCTGAGTTGCTTCAGTACCGTAGATATCTTGAGCAGTAATATATCTGCCCGAACCGTCTTCACCTCCCCGCTGTCAGAGCAGAAACCATATAGGCCGCCGCGTCTTTGAGTGTTTCGAAGCCCATATCTGGCTGTTCGGGCGTAAGCGGTCCAACAGCGGCTAGTCGCTCTAGCAGCGTCAATATCGCACCGGCACTTGCCCTGGGCGAAAGATGATTGGGTACCAGGCCCTTTGATTGCGCTCGCATAATCTGACCGGTCAATGCCTCTATCAAAGGGGCGACACTTTGACGACGCGCTTCCTGAAAACGACCATCGCCCTCTTCCGAAGCCAGATTGCGGCAGCGGAAAACGGTACGCCACCGCCACCAATGCGCACAATATAGCTCCACAAAGCGTCGTGGGCGGCCCTTATCTCCTAGATCGGACCAATTTTCTTCGGCCATCTTGACCAGTTCAGGCGTACTTTGCGTTACGTGCTCCAAGGCAGCCAGAAGTACCTCAGGCACACCTTCAAAATACACGTAGAAAGTCGCAGGCGAGGTACTCGCTGCTCGCGCAATATCTGCAACAGACAAGTCGCGTAGCCCATGCGTCTCAAGCAATTCGATGGTTGTTTCTATCAGCTTTTGCCGGGTCCGCAGGCCTTTAGCTCCGATTTTCTGGCCAATCTGGTTATGCAAGGCTGTGTCCAGCACAACTGACCCCGCCGCGGATTCATTCAGCATTGAGCGTCTCTCCATCACGCTGCACTTGTTCGACTATCCGTTAGCGGAAAAAAACAAGTTGAACAAGAATTGACGTATCGTCAATTATGCGAGATAACGAGTCGCAGGAGAGGACAAAGCGATGAAACCGCTTGCCGGAAAAGTTGCCGTCGTAACGGGTGCGTCAAAAGGCATGGGGCGGGTGTTTGTCCGTGCCCTTGCCGATGCCGGATTTCATGTAGCTGCGATTGCCAGGTCGTCTGCCGATCTCGATTCTCTGAGCCATGATCTTGGCAAGAGCGTGCTCACCGTCGAATGCGACATCACCGATTCCGCTCAGGTCAATGACGCTATTGCTGCGTGTATTGGCAGATTTGGCCGGTTAGACCTGCTCGTGAACAACGCGGCAATTTTCCATCCCTTCCTGACCGAACTTGCAACGGACGAGGATATTTCGGGCCATTTCAACACCAATGTGTTGGGAACTATCTGGATGATGAGGGCTGCCATTCCCCATCTCAAAAAGACCAAAGGGCAGATCGTTTCAATCTCGAGTGAGTCGGTCGTCCACCCCTTCCCGATGCTGGCGACCTATGCGGCCACAAAGGCGGCGGTAGAGACCCTTTCCACAGCACTCGCGGACGAATTGCGAACAGATGGTATCCGCGTCTCGGTTTTACGTTCGGGTTCGGTTGCTGGTGGCAGCGGCGGCGATAGCTGGAGCGAAGAGGCGAAACAGGCATTTTACGCCAAAATCATGGAGACCGGCCACGCACAGATGGCAGGTGCAGCGGCGTCCGCCGAATCGATGGCCAAGGCGTTGATCGCAATTGTTGGCTTGCCCGCCGATGTTTGCCCGAGACTGATTGATGTTCGCGCGGCCCAATCAGGCATCCCCGAAGGCGCTAAGAAGCAATGACAGCAGCGATCGCGCCTAGTGCTCTCAACTGGGCCACGCTCAAGCCATATCTGCCTTTGCTGGTAGCGCTGTGGATCGCCGAGGTAACAGGTTCGTTCGAGGCAGCTATGATCCTCGCCGCAATGCGACCTTTGCTTCAGGACTTCGGCGATCCAGTGGCAATAGGTTGGCTGATTTCCACCTTCGGGATCGTTGGCGCAGCCTCGGCATCATGCCCGGCAACATTTTCTCCAAGGGTTCGGTCGGGGTTGTCTCGCGTTCGGGCACGTTGACCTATGAAGCCGTGTTTCAGACCACTGCCGAAGGGCTGGGCCAGACCACCGCGGTCGGCATTGGCGGCGACCCCGTCAATGGCACCAACTTCATCGACGTGCTCGAGCTGTTTCTGGCCGACGATGCGACCCAGTCGATGATCATGATCGGTGAAATCGGCGGCAGCGCCGAAGAAGAAGCCGCACAGTTCCTGATCGACGAAGCCAAGCGTGGCCGCAAGAAGCCGATGGCCGGTTTCATCGCCGGACGCACCGCCCCTCCGGGCCGTCGCATGGGCCATGCCGGTGCGATCGTTTCGGGTGGCAAGGGCGACGCTGAATCGAAGATCGCAGCGATGGAAGCCGCCGGCATCAAGGTTGCCGCCAGCCCGAGCGAACTGGGCTCGACGCTGATGAATGTATTGAACGGCTAGAAGATGGAACTGGTTGAGGGAACAGTCTCGCTATCGCCTGCCTGATCCCCGGATCACCCGAGGCGAAAGTAACTGAAATTAGCTAGGGTGCGCCCAAGGCACTGTCCATCGATCAGCCCTCCAGTGCGATTAGCCGAATGCTCTAACTCAACAAGATGGCTCGGATGTGGTATTTAGCGCTGTAGCGGGACGCGAGCAAACTGACGGACGGATTGGTATCAGAGTAACAGCTTACTTCATGAAAGTGAAATCATGCGGAGCGATTCAGGACTTCACCTATCCACTGATCAATGTCGGCTTCCAACCACACCGCACATTTCGGGCCGAGCGATCTGGAGCGAGGGAACCTGCCTTCCGCCATGCGCTTGTAGATTGCGGATCGGCTTATTCCCACACGCTTCATGACTTCTGGTAGGCGGATTAATCGAGAAAGATTAGGTCCTGAACGGTCGGCAGATCCAGCAGCCAAGTCTAGATTTTCATTTTGATCCACTATCATTTTAACCGCCTACACTAGCGAACGGAAAGTTCGCGGTTTATGACTTCGCGGACATGCTCCGCGAGCAATTTGGCCACCAGTCGTGATGTTCCGACCGCCCAGCGTGGACGAATTTCCTGGAGATCTTCGCCCAAAGCTTCGGCGAGCGTTGCTGGTAACGCGCGGAAAAGTTCGTCCCAAAACTGCCCTATGTCCTGATGCATCCATTCGGATGCCAGCTCTTCATGTCCGGCAAGAGCAAGCGCAAGGATGCCTTTGGGCGGAACCCCGGATGCGCTGAACAGACGGAGTGCCTCATCGGTCGTGACTGCCCTGGTGCCGCGGATGACGCCCAATAGCGCATCCTTGTGGAGACCGGTTTCACGCGCAATCGTTCGGCGGGGCTTGGATGATCCATCAATTGCTCTTGCCAATGTGCGCGCCAACACCGGATCAACACCAGGTCGTTCGGCTATTTCGATATGCATGGAAGGATGTCCTTTCCTGTTCGTCACTATTGAGTCGGTTCAATATGACGAGGTAGATGCTGTAGGAAACAGAAAAGAACATTAGAAGAACATATAAGATTTCCTATTTTGAAACGATTCGCCGCTGCGGCGAAATTTCCTGCTAGCATCGGTCGATTCTCCGGCCAATGAATGACACAAAATAACCATTTCCAGGCGCTTTTGTAGCCCGCTTATACCGGCCTTGCGGAATTCCAGGTCGCAATTGAACGCTTCGATCAAAATCCATTTTCCTATCTCTCTCCTAGCACGCCATTGGGAACATACAGCGAACGACATCGCTGCCCACCCTCTCGATGGAGATAGCATCAATGACCACCATGTCCCTCAAACCCCGCCTCGGCAAAATGACCGGGCTTGCGCTTCCGATCGCGATTGCAGCGCTGGCGGCAACGGCTGCGTATGCCGGCGCCGACACGACGTTCACCCCTGCGCTGACCAAGTTCACCGATTTTCTCGAGGGCTCGGGCGGCAAGATCATCACCGTTCTCAGCCTCGCGGGCGGCCTCATCGGCCTCGCGTCGGGTCGCTTCTCGCTCGGCCAGGTGGCTGTGCCGGTCGGCGTCGGCATCGGCGTCGGCACCGGCGTGCCGATCGTCACCTCGGCCGTGACCGCGGTGATCTGAGCACGGCGAGAAGGAGGGCGGCTTCATGGCAGACAGGTATCTTGTTCCCGTGCGGCTCGACGACCCGGAGCTTATCGGCTTCTGGACCATCGACGAGTTCGCTGGGATGATTGTCCCCTTCACCTGGGGGATCCTCAGCCAGCATATCTTCATCGGCATCATCAGTCGCCTTCGGCGCCTGGTTCACCTTGCGGAAGGCGAAGTCGGGTCGAGCCAGTTCATGGGTCCTCCATGCCGCTTACTGGTATCTGCCTTCGGGGTTTACAGGTCTTGTCGCAACGCCGCCCTCCCATTGCCGGCTCCTGGCCGGGTGAGGGATAGCCATGTTTGCCGAGATTTCGCACGAGCGCAGCCAGTCGCTGCTGCGCCAGCGCAACCTGCTTGCGCTGACGAGCGGCGCGCTCGCCTTGGCGCTGGTTGTCACCGGCGGCCTGGCTGCCACCCGCGACCGCGAGGTCGTGCTGGTGCCGACGGTCTCCAGGCCGCTGAGGATTCCAGCAGCGCCGGCGCCAGCGCCGACTATCTCGAGCTGGTGACCCGCGATGCGGCGCTGATGCTGCTTAATCGCAGCCCCGAGGGGCTCGACTACTGGATGGCGGAGATCTTGGAGCTCGCCGATCCCGGCCCATCATGGCGGCTGAAGGCCGAACTGGTGCGGATCGTCGAGGAGCAACGCGGCTCGGACGTGACGCAAGCCTTTGTCATCAAGGGGCTCACAGTCGACCCGCATAAATTGACCTCGGAAGTGCGCGGGACCCTCAAAACCTTCGTCGGCGCTCAAGTCATTGCGAGCGACGAGCGCCATTTCCGTTTCGACTGGAGCTACCAGGGCCTGCGTCTCGGGCTAGCAGGATTCACCCAGCTCCCCCGACGACAACCACCAGAGGAGGCCGGGCATGGCCCGAATAGAACCGCGATTTGGCACCTGCGTCGCCCGCAGCCAGCCTGCTGGCCATTCCCGCCTTGGCCGACCAGTTCAAGCAGGCCGCCGACATGCGCGCATCGAATGCATGGTCTCGGCGCAGGAGCTAAGCCGTATCGCGCTGATCGGTGACCAGTTTGCCAGCGTCTCGAAATTCTCGAGCGGTACGCCCTACAATGACTTTGCGGTGACCAACGAGCCGGTGCGCGGCGACATCTATATCTCGGTTCCCGAGACCTATGCCGCGCGTTCGATCAGCTTCTTCGCCACGACCAAGAAGGGCTACGTCTACAAGCTCGCCTGCCCGGTCGAACGGATCGAGGCCCAACAGGTCTTCATCACCAATCCGGCGATCGCCAGGAATGATGCGACCCGCTGGGAGAATGAGACGCCGCCCGACCAGCGCGCGGTGCGGCTGATCCAGGCGATGGCCAACGACCGGACCATCGACGGCTTCGAGATCCGCCAGTCGGCGCGCCCTGGCCCGCGTCGGCGATCTCGAGATCCAGCTGATCGCCGATTATCGCGGCGCGAGCACTTCCCGGAAAGTCATGCGCCTCACCAATCGCGGCAAAAGGCGCTGCCGCTCGCCGAGCACGATCTCGCGCCCGCGACACGCTCGCGGTCGGCAATCGCCAGCCCCCCGAGCCTTGCGCCGGTGCCAGCACTACGGCGCTGTCGTCGGCGCCAACGGGAGACCATGATCATGACTGAGAACTGGCACCGCAACACCAAGGCCGACGAGCCGCCTGTCGCAGGCGACCCTCAATGCCCGGACGGCCAAGCGCGCAGCAGCTGCTGCTGGGAGCGTCGGCGCCGTCCTGCTTGCTGGCGGCAGCTGGTTCATCTTGGGGTCGGACGATGCAGCTGCCGACAGCAACCCGGCGGCCGCGCAGGACATCGACACGGCGGGCCTGGTCAACCGCGACCTGTCCTAGCGCGAATTCGTGGCGACCTACGGCAACCGGCTCGATGCGGTTACGCGCGAGCAGAAAGGCGCTGAAGGACGCCGCAGCTCCCCGCGCGGATATTGAAGCGCAGCTCGCGGCGCTCAAAGTCGAGAACCAGGCAATGCGGACCGATGGCCAGGCGGCGATCGATGCGATCTCGGCCGAGAACGCCGAGCTCAAGACCCGCTCGCCGCGCAGGCGCCGGCACCCGTTCCCCGCCGCCCCCGCTTATGGGCCGCAGGCGGGCGGTTACGATGCGCGCGGGCGCGTGGCTTGGCCCGGCTCTGGCGGCCAAGCCCGGCCGGCCCGACGATGGCGATGGCCGCCTGGCGAGGTGAAGCTGATGAGCTTCCGGCAAGACAAGGCAGCAGGCGGCGTCAAGGCGGCGCGGCCCGATCTGCCGCCGCTGGTGGTCGAGGATTCGCCCGACTACCTGCCGCCCAACAGCTATGCGCCGGCGCGCGTGATTGTCGGCGTCGATGCCTCGACCGGCGTTGCCAGCCAGACCGATCCGCTGCCGGTGGTCCTGCGGATCACCGGTCCGGCACGCTCGGTCCTGCAGAACGGCAAGGTGCTCACCACCCGCATCCAGGGCTGCATCGTCAACGGAGCCGCGCGCGGCGATCTCTCATCGGAGAAGGTCTATGTAAAGCTGGCCCGCATGACCTGCGATCAGCCGGGCGGCCGCGTCGCGGTCTCCGAGGTCAAGGGCTTCATCAGCTTTGCCGGCAAGTCGGGGGTGCGCGGCCGCGTCGTCAGCCGCGAGGGCAATCTGGTCACCCAGGCGCTGCTCGCCGGCATCGTCGGCGGCTTCGGGCGGGGGTTCTCCGCCAATGCCAACAGCACGTTTTCAGGCGTCACCACCAATGCCGATGGCACCCGCTCGAAGCTCTCGCCCGGAGACATTCTCGGCGGCGGGCTCGGGCAGGGCGCGGCCGATGCCGCCGATACGGTCAGCAAATACCTGATCGAGCGGGCCGAACAGTACCAGCCCGTCGTCGAGATGCCGACCGGCATCGATGTCGAGATCGTCTTCCTGGACGGCGTCTATGTGAGGAATTCCCAATGATCGAACAAACCCAAACGCGTGCCCGCTTCTGGCTGAAGGCGGCGCGGCCTGGGCATGCCGCTTGCGCGCTGTCCGCCGCGACGGGCTGGGGCGTCGCACGAGCCCTGCGATCACCGCGCCCGACATCGCCAAGGTGCGCGCGGCATTGAAGCTGCGGCTGCCCAAGACGCCGATCGACGCGATCGACTGCAAGGGCCTCGGCGGCCTGTGCGAGGTCGCCTCCAAAACCACGCTATTCTATGTCGATACCAAGGCCAAATATCTGGTGATCGGCCGCGTCTACGACATGGAAGCGCGCCAGGATCTGACCGCCGCGCGGCTGCTTGCGCTCAATCCCGACCTGCTGGCGGCAGGGGCTGCGCGCCGCACCGATGGCGAAAATGCTGGCCGCCCCGCAACAGCCCGCGGCGCCCAAGAAGGTCTCGCTTACCGGGCTCCCGCCAATGGCGCGATCCACTGGGGACCGGCGAACGGCCCCAGGGTCGTGGTCTTCTCCGACTTCCACTGCAGCTACTGCAAGAAGCTGAAGGAGGAGCTGAGGGCGATCGGCGCGCGGGTGGAGGAACGCCCGATTTCGATCTTCGGCGCAGAAAGCCGGCGGATTGCCGAAGCGGGTGCTCTGTGCGCCCGGTCCGGCAGCGGCGCTGCATGCAGCCTATTCCAGGCTGGCGCTCGCTAATCCGGGGCCCTGCGACACCAGCGGGCTCGATGCCAACGAGGCCTTTGCCAAGGCACACGGCTTCGGCGGGACACCCGTCATCGTCCGCCCGTCCGATGGCGCGGTCATCGAGGGCTACCGCGCCGGCCCCGGACTGCGCGCCTTCCTGACCGCCCGCCCGCCCACCCGAAAGGCTGATCGCGATGCGTTCCCACGTCCGTCTCCTCCCGCTGCGCCGCTTCGCGTCTGCTCAGCGGCTGCGCCGGCTTCGGCACCAATATCGAGGGCGACTTTGACCTGCCGCGCGCCCAGGGGCGATCTGCGGACCCTCGCATGTGATCGAGCCGGCGCGACGACCGCTGAACCGCGATGCGCGCAAAGGGCTGATCCCGACGCCCACGCCGCGTCGCCAGCGCGACGGCGATACCGCCCGCACCGCGAGCGCACGATCTGGCATCGTCTTTCCGGCGCATGTCGATGAGGCCGGCACGCTGCACGACGAAGCCGTGGCCTGGGCGGTCGTCGAAAGCCCGCGATGGGCCGGCGCGGCTGCGCCGGAAACGGACAAGGCGCCAAGCGGCTGCTGTGCCAGCTCGGTCCGCGCGCAACTGAAGGCCGCGCAAATGCCGCCGCTGCCCGACACAGCGTCGCCGCATACCGACGATGGCACAGCCGACACCGCCGATATCCCGCACCCCGCCCATCCCTTGCTTGCCTCGCCGCTGGCCCTCCCCTCCACGGCGGCCGAGGCAATCGCCGGTGCTCAGGCACCGGCGGTCGAGGGGTTCGACATGTCGCTGCCCCCGCATGATCGGACCCCTCGGCACCCTGGGCGCACAGCGCGCCCGGATTTCCGAGCGCCGAAGCGATCGACGCCGCCAAGACGCCGAAAGCGCCCGGATAATGCAGGCGCCGCTCTGCCGAGCCAAGATGGCCGGATCTTGAAGCCCTCTTTGGGTGACGCCGAGCTTGGCGAGGCCGAGCATGCCGAGCGCGGGCGCTCGCCGCTGCTGCTCGACATGCTCTCGGACTGGCTTCCTTATCGGGTCTACGATCCGGCAAGCCGGCTCTATCTGAACGCGCGTTCGAAGGGCTTCGTCCTCGAAGTTACCCCGCTGATCGGCGCCGACGAGCGGACCGGCGAAATCCTCGGGCAGTTCTTCTCCGAAGGCCTGCCGCCCGGGGCCTGCCTGCAGGTGCTGCACCTTGCCTGCCCCGCATCAGCCGGATCATCGCGCCGTGGTTTGCGCCGCGCTATGTGCAGGGCGGCGTTTATGAGGCGATCGCCCGGCACCGGGCCCGCCGGCTCTATGGCCTGGTCTGGGATTCGGGCTCCGACGATGCCCCGTTCCATGCCCGCCACCATCAGGTGATCGTTTCGGTGGGCGTGCCGGCGCAGGCGGTGTCCGCAATGAGGAGCTGGTCCAGACCCGCGACGGCCTGATGGCGATGCTGAAGTCGCTCAATCTCGGCGTGGCCGAAGTCGAGCCGCAGGGCCTGATCGCGCTGATCGACGATCTGACCTCGCCGACCACCGCGCCGCAGGACGATGCCGTGCCGTATAACCCCAATGACCCGATTGCCGACCAGGCGATCCGGCGCGACATCGAACTCATCGTCCATGAGGACCGGATGCACCTCAAGACCGAGCGCTTCCGCGCGACCGGCGAGGTCAATGACGGCGTGCCCGAGATCGGCACGGTCTATCCCGACGCGTTCGACGTTCGGCATTTTTCCTCGCGCAACATGCCCCAGCGCTGGGCGCCGTGGGAATGCGCGCGCCTGATTGGCGACCTGTTCACCGACAAGCTGCGCTTTCCCTGTCCCACCGCGACCATGCTGTGCCTTGTCTACCCCGACCAGGAAGCCGCCGCGGCCAAGGCCGGGTTCAAGTTCATGCGCACGACCAGCCTGGCCGGCACGCGCAGCGCGAAGTTCCTGCCGCGTATCGGCGAGCAGGCGGCAGAATGGCAGCACGTCCAGGCCGAACTCCAGGAAGGCCGCCGTCTGGTCAGGGTCTTCTATGGCCTCACGACCTTTTCCCCGGCCGGACTTGGCGACCGCCACGAACGCGCGGTCAAGTCGATCTACAAGGCTGCGGGCTGGGATCTTGCCGACGAGCGCTACCTCCAGATCCAGGGCCTGCTCGCCGCCATGCCGCTGACACTCGCCGATGGGCTCGCTGCCGACATGGAACGCCTCAAGCGCTTCCGCACGCTGCTCTCGACCACGGCGGCCAATATCGCGCCGATGCAGGGCGAATATCTCGGCAGCGAGCATCCGCACCTGCTGTTCGTCGGCCGGCGCGGCCAGCCCTTCTTCTGGTCGCCGTTCGAGAACGAGGCCGGCAACCACAATGTCGCGATCTGCGGCAAGTCGGGGTCGGGCAAGTCGGTGCTGCTGCAGGAGATGTGCGCGGCGCTGCGCGGCGCCGGCGCCAAGGTCGTCGTCATCGACGACGGCCGCAGCTTCGAGCATTCGGTCAAGCTCCAGGGCGGCCGGTTTGTCGAGTTCACGATGAAGGCGGGCTTCTGCCTCAACCCCTTCTCGATGATCGATGCCGCCCGCGCCGACGAGGACGACGATTACCGCCTCGACTGCTTCGGCATGGTCAAGGCCATTATCGGCCAGATGGCGCGGCACAGCGCCGCACTCACCGATACCGAGCGCGGGCTCATCGACCGGGCTGTGAACACGGTGTGGAGCGAGCTCGGCACCCAGGCGACCATCACCGCGATCGGCGAGGCGCTAGCCAGCTCCGGCCACGACACCGCGACCGACCTGGCGACCGCGCTTGGCCCGTTCATGGCGGGCGGCACGTACGGCGCCTTCTTCGAGGGCCAGGCCAGCCTCGACCTGACCAGCGACTTCACCGTGTTCGAGATGTCCGACCTTGCCACCCGCGAGGATCTGCGCAGCGTCGTCCTGTCGGCTATCATGTTCATGACCAGCCAGGCAATGACGCGGAGCCCGCGCTCGGTGCGGAAGCTGCTGCTCATCGACGAGGCCTGGTCGATGCTGAAGGGCGGCTCGATGGGCGAGTTCGTCGAGACCTATGCCCGCACCTGCCGCAAATACGGCGGCGCGCTCGCCACCGCGACCCAGTCCTTGAACGACTACTACAAGTCCGATGGTGCGACGGCCGCGCTCGAGAACAGCGACTGGATGCTGATCCTCCAGCAGAAGCCCGAGACGATCGCCGATTTCAAGGCCAGCAAGCGCCTCGACATGGACGACCGCACCGAGACGCTGATCCGCAGCCTCAAGCGCTCGGGCAGCGACTATTCCGAGGTCTTCATCAAGGGGCCGGAGACCGAGGCCATCGGCCGGCTCGTGCTCGACGACTACTCAGCAACGCTCTTCTCAAGCTCGCCCCAGACCTTCGCCGCGATCGATGCCGAGATCGCGCGCGGCCACCAGCTTGCCGATGCGATCGAGCGCATCGCCTTTCCCAACCACGACTGAATCCAGCCAACCAGAGGACCTTTCCATGCCCCTTCACCTAGTCTCCCCGTTCGACCGCGATGGACCGGGCGCCGCGCCGGCACAAACCCGGCCAGCAGCACCCGGCGCTGGCGGCGCCGTGGGCGACGTCTGCTTCATCCTGATCAAGGCGGCGGCTTCTTGCGGCTCGATCTACCTGATGGCCTTGGGCTGCCGCTGTTCTTCTTCCTGCTGCTTGCGGGCGGCGACCTGGAGCTGTTCTTCGCCCAGCTCGGCAATATCGCCGCGCTATCTCTCGCGCCGATCAGCGCGCGGCAGCAGGCCTTTCCAGGAACTGAAGCTCGGCCTGTCCTCGGCGTTGCTGCTCGTGATCTGGCGGCTGCCGCGCTTTCTCGCCGACGTCTCGGCCGCGCTTGCTCCTGGAAGGAAAAGTCCGGTGAGGAACATTTTGGCAACATCAGCCGCGTGCCGCGCCGTTTCGCGGCGTTCACTCGGTCTCGCTCGCGCATGCTGGCAGCATGGTGGCAGACGCTCTGGGGTGCCTGGGCAACCCACAAGATCGTCACGCTCGAGCGCCGCGAGGTGGTCACAGTCCAGCTCAGCCAGATCATGGGTGATTTTGTCGAGGCCGAGGCCCGCTCGGGCAGGCCGCCCGAAGCGATGAAGGCGCGCGTCGAGACCTATTTGAAGGCTGTCGAAGCCTCGGTCGCCAAGCTCGGAAAGCAAGGCCGCACCGTCCTGGTCGCCGAAGCCGTGGTCGCCGGGACCGTGCCGGATCTGACCGGCGAAGTGCGCGCCGACGTCGCGCGCCGGATGGGGGCCGTCGCCCATGCCAGCCGTTGACGCCGCCGCGGCGCTGGCCGGCCTACCGCGGGCTGGCTGCTCCTTTGGGCGGGCTGGCTGGCGCTGCGACGCTCGCGCTCGGCGCGCCGCCTTTGCCCGCGACCATGCGCTGATGATCAATGCCAGCCCGTCGCTGCCGCACTGGGCGATCTGGCTTGACCGCGGCGCGGTGCCCACGCGCGGCGACTTGATCCTGTTCGATCCGCCGCCATCGGCGCTGCTGACCCGGCATTTCGGGGCCGCCCCCCAGCCCTTCGGCAAGCGCGTCATGGGGGTCGCTGGCGACCTGGTCACGGGGGAGGGCGCACCTTCTTCGTCAACGGCCAGGCCGGTTGCGACCGCCAAGGTCGTCAGCCGGTTCGGCGAACCGCTGGCATTGGGGCCGACCGGCATCATCCCCAAGGGCTGCTACTTCGTCGCGACCGATCACAAGGACGGGTTCGACAGCCGCTACGCCGCGATTGGCTGGATCTGCGCCAGATCCGTCCTCGGGGTCGGGAGGCCGATGTTGTGAAGGCGCCAGCTTCCCTTCAGCGCCACGCTCGCGCCTGGCCTGGCGCAGCACAGGCAGGCCCGCGACTATGGTCAGCAGGGCGCGGTCTGGCCGGTGATCGAGCCCGATCTGCTCCAGCAGATCCACGCACGGCTCAGCACCTGGAAGCGAGCGGCGAGACCGCCCGGCTCAACGAGGATTTGAAGCGGCGGACCATCGCCCGGGTCAAGCGGCCCGGGCCGGTCGCCGGCATCGTGCCGCATCGGCCATGCGGCGCTGGCGCTTCGATCCGACCATCACGGTCGAAGCCGATATCCGCGATGACAAGGGGCGGGTCATCATGGCGCGGGGCACCCGGGTCAATCCGCTCGATACGGTGCCGCTGCGCGCGCCGCTGGTCTTCCTCGATGGCGACGATGCCGCACAGGTTGACTGGGCCGCCAGGCGCTACGCCGGAACGACGGCCAAGTTCATCCTGGTGAACGGTGCCCCGCTCGATCTGATGAAAGCGCGCCAACGGCGTTTCTATTTCGACCAGGGCGGCAAGCTTGTCGAACGCTTCGGCATCCGCGCGGTGCCGGCAACGGTCGAGCAGCAGGGCCGCGTCCTCCTCGTCACCGAACAGGCCATCAGGCCCAAGCCTGGACAACAGCCATGATCTGGAAATCCGCCCAGCAGCTTGGCACTGCTTTGCGGCTATGCGCCTGGCGCTCCTGGCTTTTGCCAGCAGTTCCCCGGCGTCCGCTTCGGCGGGGCCGGGCCGCTGCACCGGCAAGTTCGTCAACCCGATCACCGATATCTGCTGGTCGTGCCTGTTCCCGATCTCGATCGGTGGCCTGAAGATCTGGCCATCGGGCCGGCCAGACCCCGACAATCCGGCGCTGCCGGTGTGCCTGTGCGGGCTGCGCCCCGGCATTGCCATGGGGTTCTGGGAGCCGGTGCGGCTTGCCGACGTCAGCATGAAGCCCTGGTGCTTCGTCAACCTCGGCGGGATGAAGCTCGACCCCGGCTTCGACATCGGCTTCAAGTCGATGGCGGGTCCCTCGGCGGTCGGCGGCGCGACGCAGTACAACTCGCAGTGGCACGTCCACTGGTATGCCTATCCGCTGATCTACTGGATGGAGATCGTCGCCGATTTCCTGTGCCTTGAATCGGGCTCGATCGACATCCTCTACATCACCGAGATCGACCCGCTCTGGCAGGACAGCGAGCTCACCGCGATCATCAACCCCGAGGCCGTGCTGTTCGCCAATCCGCTGGCGCTGGCGGCCTGCGCTGCGGATTGCGTCCTCGCAACAGCCAAGCTGCCGTCGGACGCGCTGTTCTGGTGCGCGGGCTGCCAGGGCACGATGTACCCGCTGAACGGCAACGTCTCGGCGACGATCGGCCATGTCCAGGCCTCGCGGCTCGCGCTCGCCGCGCTTTGCCTACAAGCTCCACCGCGAGCTCGTCGCCTGGGGCACGATGGGCGGCAAGGGCCTGTGCGGCAAGTACCTGATGCCGGTGATGCGCAAGCAGCAATACCGCTTCCAGGCCACCAATCCCAATCCGCAGACCAAGGGCCGCTACGCCTGCGCGCCCATTGGCGCCTCCACCACCTTCATGTCGGCAGGCCAGGTCTATCCCGCCATCGGCGAGGACATGGGCTATCTGGTCTGGCGCAAGCGGAACTGTTGCGCGCTATGAAAACCTCCCTCCACCATATTGTGCTGGCAGCACTTGCTGGAGCAGGCGGCCGCTGGCGCGCGCTGGCCCAGAGCACCGCCAACCGGGCTCGACCTCGAGGCGATCCGCGCGCGGGCCAGCAAGCCGAGGCCGATGCCGACGCGCTTGCGGCCCAGCGCGTGCGCGCGCCGAACAGCGCGGCACGGCCAAGAGCCACTGCAAGCGCGGAAGCGCGGCAAGCCAACGGCCGGCGCTATGCGCACGAGCCCAAGCCGCCGGGCCACCGCGATCCGGCATTCGACTTCGACCGGATGGTTGCCGATGCCGGCGACATGGCGAAGGCGCTTGGGCGAGGCCCCTCGCTTCATTGCCTTTGCGTCGCTGTCGATGCCGGCCACCGCCCTTCGGCAGATGATGGATGACGTGACGCGCGCCGGCGGCGTGGTCGTGTTCCGCGGGCTTACGCAAGGCTCGGCCAAAGTCATGACCGATGCGTTGTCGCGTGTCCTGAAGCCCGGCGAGCAGATGGATGGTGTCGGGATCGACCCGCGCCTGTTCCGCGCCTTCGGCATCGAAGCCGTGCCGACCTACGTCGTCACCTCGAGCGACTTTGATCTGTGCGACGGGTTCGATTGCACCACCGCCGTCCCGCCCTTCGATCGCATGAGCGGCAACGTGACCACGGCCCATGCGCTCACGACCTTTGCGCAAGGCAGCGGCCCCGGCGCGAAGCTCGCCGCCCAGCATCTCGCCCGACTTGAAAGGCAAAAGCCATGAAAGGCACCTTCTTCGCGAGCATCGCGCTCGCACTCATATGCCCCACCCTGGCCCACGCTCAGGCCCAGGGCACCATGGACGCCGCCAAGGCCGACGGGAAAGCTTTCGGCAAGGACAAGGCCGGGACGGCGCAGAATGCCGCGACGGTCCAGCCCGATGCCAGCCGGGTGCCCAATTTCGGCGGGGTGCCGAGCCAATCGGGCTACTTCGACGACCCCGACCGGATGAGCCGCGAAGCGGCCAGTCAGACGAGCACCAGCACCGGCTATCGCACGATGAAGGATTCGATGGATCGGCGCGCGCGCTTCGCGCCGCAGGATCTCGATGCGACTATCGCGCGCAGCAAGGTCATTAGTGACGATCCGCTCTCCTATACGAGCGGCATGGCGATCGGCGGCACGCAAGGCCGCTGCGTCCCCCTGCCTCCGGGAACCGGCAGCGCGCACGCTACATGGCGACCTGCAACACCGGCTACACAGCGACCCAGGAGACGAAGAACTGCCCGGTGACGCTCACCGCCAGGGTCGAGCAGCGGCAGGTCTATGGCTATTATTGCGTCGGCGGCAGCGGGGTCGATCCAGCTACCGTCTACAACTGCAACCGCTATCCAGCGCCGCAATGCACGGTCACGCAGTCCTACCCGATCAACCTGTGCGATCCCATCTGTTCGGCTGCTGGGCGACACTTCATCGGTCGATCTTGTCAGCTGCACGTCACCGGTCGATGGCGCGACGCCCTATACGGTGACTGGCGAGAATGTCGTCACGACGACGCGCGACGAAAGCCAGTGCGCCAGCCTCGCCGGTGACAGCACCTGCCAGCAGGATACCGAGACTTGCACCGACAGCGATCCGGTGACGCGCATCGTCGATGGCGTGGCTGTCACCCAGCCCTGCTGGGCCTGGTCGCGCAGCTACGCTTGCGCGACCTATACCGAGGCGCAGGACTGCCAGACGCTGGAGAGCACGCCCGGCTGCAAACTGGTGCGCGAGGATTGCCTGACCGACGAGCCATGCCGGACCTGGGAGCGGGTCTATGACTGCCCGGTTCCCGACCAGCCGGCGAGCACCAACCAGTTCATCTGCGACGGCGACGTCTACTGCATCGACGGCTCGTGCGAGACGATCGAGCGCGAGGCCAATGACGAGTTCAAGGATGCCGCGGTTGCCCTCAATGCGATGGGTCAGGCGCGGCGCGAGTTCGATCCCGACACCCTCAGCCTGTTCAAGGGCACCCGCGAAACCTGCTCGTCCAAGGTCTTCGGCATTCTCAATTGCTGCAAGGGCAAGGGTTTCCCGCTGATCCCGGGAATCCAGCTGCTCGTGGCGCTGGGGTGCAGCCGCGAGGAGATGCTGCTCCACCAGCGCGATGTGCAAGGCCTGTGCGCCTATGTCGGGACCTATTGCTCGTCCTCGTTCCTCGGCGTCTGCCTGACCAAGAAGAAGGTCTACTGCTGCTTCGAATCCAAGCTCTCGCGGATCCTGCAGGAGCAGGGCCGCCAGCAGCTGGGCAAGCCCTGGGGCAAGCCCAAGACCGAGCAGTGCCTTGGCTTCACCATCGACGAGTTCGCCCGGCTCGACCTCTCGAAGATGGATTTCAGCGAGGTCTATGCCGAGTTCACCGATGCCGCCCGCCTGCCTGACGAACTGCAGGCTGCCACCGAAATCCAGCAGAAAATCGAGGACTACTATGCCCGCGCACGCCAGTAAGGTCAGGCGGCGGCTTCTGGCCGCCTGCCTCACGCTCATCGCCTCCTGCCCGCTCCAGCCGGCCCTGGCGTGGCCGAGGAGCCGCCGCCTGTCACGACCAGCGACAAGCAGGACAGCTTCTACTGCGAGCAGCGCCGGCTCGGATATTGGTTCTACTGCACCAGGCCCAAGCCGCCCGAGCAGGACGCGGCAATTCCCGCCCCGAGTGCCAGCGCGACCAGCCAGCTCGACGCGGTCACGGCGACCTTGCGCGAACTCAAGGCCAAGGCGATCCTGGAGCCGACGCCCGCCAATGTGACGGCCTATATCCGGTTCCAGCGCGAGCAGCTCGACCGCGCCTCGCTGTTCAGCGATGTCTGGCAGCGGGCGATCTGGCAGGATCCCGACCTCGACTACACGCTGCAGCGGCCCGTCTCGACGCTCGGCAAGCGCCAATGGCAGGACGCGCGGAGGGCCGAGCGCAATTCGGTCATGGCGCACCTGTCGGAGCGCTACGGCCTGTTCTACTTCTTCGCCCAGAGCTGCGGCGCCTGCGAGGTCATGTCGCCGATCGTGCAAAGCGTCGCCTCGACCTGGCACATCACCGTGCGCGCGATCTCGACCGACGGCGGCCCATCGCGGCATTTCCCGAGCTACACCGTCGAGACCAACCAGCGCACCCGCATGGGGCTCGAGCCCAAGGTCACGCCGGCGGTTGTGCTGTGGGACGCCGCCAAGGGCCGCGCAATCCCGGTCGGCTACGGCGTGATGTCCGCCGACGAGCTTCAGGACCGCATCTACCTCCTCACATCGAAGGAAGCCGGACGTGACTACTAGGATGAAACGCCCAAAGACAGTGCTGCTCGCCGCGCTCCTCGCGGCCACCCTCCCTCTCAGCAGCGTCTCGGCTGACGTCGGCAGTTCGATGGACTCGTTCCTGAACGATGTCGGCGGCGCGGCCAACGTGAACGGCCCGACCGCGTTCCAGGGCCAGTCGGCAGGCTATTACAGCCTCGGCAACGTCTGGACGCGCTTCCCGCAGAAGACGACCAACATCGCCAACCTGCAATTGCCGCGCGCCCGCGCGGGCTGCGGCGGCATCGATATCTTCGCCGGCTCGTTCAGCTTCATCAATGCCAGCGAGATCGTCGCGATGCTGAAAGCGGTCGCCAACAATGCGGTCGGCTTCGCCTTCAGCCTGGCGATCGACACGGTCTGCCCCGAATGCTCGAAGATCATGCAGGAGTTCAGCCAGAAGGCTCAGCTCATGAACAATCTCAACATCAACAGCTGCGAGATGGCCCAGGGCCTGGTCGGCGGCATCTGGCCCAAGGGCGACCTTGCCGACAAGGCGATCTGCGAGGCGATCGGCAATTCCGAAGGCATCTTCACCGACTATGCCGCCGCCAAGCATGGCTGCGGCACCAAGGGCCAGCGCGCCAGCACCACGGCGCAAGGGTCGGGCAAGTACGATGACGTCAATCCCGGGGTGGCGCGGAACTACACCTGGACCATCCTCAAGAAGTCGGCGTTCTTCTCGCCGGGCGGCACCTTCGACCGCGAACTGGCCGAATATGCGATGACGCTCATCGGCACGATCATCTATGTGCCGCCCAAGGACGACGAGCCGGGCAAGTTCGTGCCGATCGCGGGCGAAGCCTCCTCGACGCTCGTGACCTCGCTGCTCGATGGCACCGGGGCCAACCGCGTCCTCATTTTCAACTGCGACGAGACCGACAAGTGCCTCGATCCCGGCTTCAAGTCGTTCGCCTTGCCGGCGTCGAAGGCGCTGCGACCACGGGTCGCGGCGCTGATCGACGGCATGGTCCAGGCGATCCATGACGACACCCCGATCACCGATGCGCAGAAGGAGCTGCTCCAGGTCGCCTCGATCCCGCTCTACAAGATCCTGACCGTCCAGGCCGCCTATGGCCGCGGCATGCCGACCGATGACCGCGAGACGCTGGCGGAGATCGCCAGTGTCGATCTGCTGTTCGCGGTCCTGGACCGGATCGTCAGCGAAGCGGGCCGGT
The DNA here is from genome assembly GCA_016707885.1 of Sphingomonadales bacterium. Taxonomy (GTDB): domain Bacteria; phylum Pseudomonadota; class Alphaproteobacteria; order Sphingomonadales; family Sphingomonadaceae; genus Sphingorhabdus_B. Next base: position 159,227 of record JADJGU010000002.1, on the reverse strand, counting down.
CGATGTCGAGCTTCATCGGCGCCGACGAAGCCAAGATCGCCATGTGGCAGGGCCAGGTGAACGTGGTGCGCCAGGCGCTCGCCGACCGGCAGGCGAACACGCATCTGCGCGTCACCGCGATCATGCAGATCATCGAGAAGACAGCGTTCATCGAGAACGTGCTCGCGACCCAGATGTCGCCGGGCATGGCTGCCGCGCTCGACTGGTCGCGCGGGGTCCAGAGCCGCGCCCTCACCCACTGACGCTTCCCTTCTTCCCCCTCTTCGCAGGATGCGAATGCAATGGTCGAGATTTTCACGGTTGGCGGCGGCGACTACCTGGTCAACGTCTTCCAGGCAGTCGCGGCATGGACCGGCAACGGCGGCTACAAGAGCCTGCTCCAGGTGGTGATGGTGATGGGGCTGGCGCTGTCGGCGCTGACCCTTGCGTTCAACCAGGACTGGCGCGCCTGGATCAACTGGTTCCTCGGCGCGACGCTCATGTATTCCTGCCTGATGGTGCCGCGCATCGACGTGCATGTGACCGACCGGCTGAACCCCAGCCTGGCACCGGCCAATGTCAGCAATGTGCCGCTGGGCCTCGCGCTGATGGCGAGCTTCACCAGCCAGGTCGGCGACTATCTCACCGGCTCGGCCGAGGTCGTGTTCGGCCTGCCCGGCGATCTCAACTATTCGCGCAACGGCATGATCTACGGCGCGCGGCTTTACGATGCGACACGGTCCTTGCGCATTTCCGACCCCGAATTCGCCGCCAATCTCGACGAGCATTTCCGGCAATGCGTGTTCTACGACGTCCTGCTCGGCCGCTATTCGATGAAGCAGCTGGCCGAGACGAACGACATCTGGGCGACGATTGCGCCGGGGAGCCAGGCCCGGGCACAGCGCTTCCTGACCCGTGATGCCGGTTCGGGCCAGGTCACCTCGACGATCATCACCTGCCGCGAAGCGTTCGATGCCCTGAATGCCCAGTGGACCGGCCTCATCGACGGCATGGGAACGGTCTTCGGCCGTCAGCTCTACCCCAATCAGACCGCGGCGCTGGCCAAGGCCAAGCTGTTCTCGGACCTGCCGGTCGCCTACCAGTACCTCGCCGGTGTGTCGGCCAGTGCGACCGACATCTTCAAGCAGACGCTGACGATCAACGCGATGAGCCAGGCGATGCATTCGCTCAGCGGCGCCAGCGGCGCGGGCAATGTCGATGTCTATGCCCAGACCCGCGCCGACATCCAGACCGAGCGCACCTATGGCTCGATCGCCAGCAATGCGATGAAGTGGGTGCCGCTCCTCAATGTCGTGCTGACGGTCCTGTTCTACGCCCTCTTCCCGGTGCTGTTTCCGCTGTTCCTGCTGCCCAAGACCGGCCCGCTCGCACTCAAGGGCTATGTCACCGGATTCTTCTACCTCGCTGCCTGGGGTCCGCTGTTCGTGATCCTGCACATGATGCTGATGTTCAAGGGCGCGGCAGACATGAGCGCCGTTGCCGGCAGCAATGGCCTCAGCCTCGCCAGCTTTCACCGGCATGTCCGACGTCAACAGCGATATCGGCCTGCTCGCCGGTTACCTGATCGCCTCGGTGCCGTTCCTCGCGGGCGGCGTCGCCAAGGGCGCGATGGCGATCTCGCACCATGCGACCAGCTACCTCAACCCCAGCCAGAATGCGGCCGAGGAGGCCGCCCGCGAAGCGAGCACGGGCAATGTGGCGCTGGGCAACACGAGCCTTGAGAATTCGAGCGTGATGACCCGGCAGTTCGCGCAAGGCACGATTGCGCCAAGCTTCACCTATGGTGCGGCGCAGACCCGCACGCTCAGCGACACGGGCACGACGACAACGAGCTTCCCCGAAGCCAGCTACGACCAGCTCCCGAATTCCAGCTATCCATTCACCCCGACGCTCGGCCAGGAGTTCACCTCGCGCCTGTCCACCATGGCGTCGCAGGCCCGCTCGAACAGCGAGACCTATGCGAACGTCGCCACGGAATCGACCGCAAGCGCCGTCTCTCAATTCCGCGAACTGCGCAGCCAGTTCAGCCGCGGCAACGCATTCGAGAGCGCAACCGGCACCTCAAACTCCGACAGCATCCAGACAGCATTCAGCGAGGTCGACCAGGCATCGACCAATCTGCAGCGGCAATTTGGCCTCAGCCGCCGGGCGGCCGACGATATTTCAACCGCATGGTTCCTGGGTGGCGAAGCGGGCGCAAGCTGGGAATTGGCGGCGGACCTGCATCGGCGAACGTCGGTGCTAAAGGCGGTGGTAATCGGACGTGGACCGACAGCGATATCGGAATTGCATCGGAAGACCGCTCCAGGATCTTTGGCAGCCTCGCCCAGATGTCGGACAGCCGCAACTGGTCGAGCACCCGCGACGGGTTCATTCGCTCCGTCAGCACATCCTCCAATTCATCGGTATCAACCACAGCCAGCGGGATGAATGCGTCGCTGACCGAATCGCAAAGCTACAGCCGAGAGGCTCGGCGCGCCGAGGAACTCGCGAACCGGCTGGAGAGCCAGGCCTCGTTCTTCGAAGGCAACAGTGCCGCCGGTAGCCTCAACCTGTCCCAAGCATACAGAGAATGGGGACTTGGCGAGATGGAACGCAACCGTGACTTTTACGGCAATGCGCGCTTTGATGACATAGATTTCCAACTGAGCGCTGAGGGCCAAGCACTACAGGTGCGCTTTGTCGACAGCTATGCCGACACATTGCGCGAAGGAATAGAAGACAAACTGGTTCTTGCGTCAGGACAGCCGGTCTCCAAGCCTAGCGTATCATCAGCAGCAGACGTCAGAGGCAATTCGAAAGTGATATCTGGCGGCAGCTCGTCGGTTGCTGGCAACGCAACGCCCGGTTCTGTCCGCGCTGAAGTGAATGCCGCGCAGGAATCCGGCAGGAAACGCATCGATACCATTCGCGATTACCTAGAAGGAACAACGAAGGGAGCCCGAGGCGCAGACGAGGAGTCTGCGGACAACGTAAAGGAATGGCGCTGATCCAGCCGTTCTAAAGAAGGCTCGTTGTAACGAGATACGCAAATACCCCAGCTACCGCGACCGCGCAAAAAACCAGCAGCTTTCTACTGATCGGATCGCGCCATGATTTTTGGAGTCGATATCCCGTCAAACGATCCTCTGCGATTGCTTGATCGATTTCTGCGAAGCCAGACCATTGTCGGCCCGTGTCGCTAGGTTCGCGATCCTCGAATGTCTCGGATTTGTTGTCCATTGAGCCACTTCCTTTCCGCCTGCTCGCTGGCCACCTCAACTCTGCCGTGTGTGATATGATCATAGCTGAACGAACCGGCAAAGTCAGCAAATTCGTTAGAACGCACGACTTTACTGATGCTCCTTTATGTGCATTCGCGGCGTGGAATCGCAGATGGTTTCAATCAATCATCTTGCCCTGGGCTCGCAGCGAGAGCCACAAATACGACACCCTTGCAACGGTGCGACGACGCTGGACGTCCTGCGCGCGAGCGTGCGCGCCTGCGGGCGTCCAGCAAGGAGAGAGGCAAGAGTGTCAGCGGGTCAGACAAAAGCGCCGCACCCTGGCCGAACCTGCGAGGCCAGAGAGCGACCTTAAAAATTCCCGCTCATTTGCGAGCGGGTTTCGAGGAAATCCGCCTAGCCTGTCGGCGGCTTTGTTCGACTATCCGGAAAGTCTGATTTCGAAGCTCTCATTCCGGATTTCTGCCGTTCGTTTATACTAAGGTTCATTGATCAGAACCCGTATGCCTATTTGCGTTTGAAACTTAAGGTGTCATGGTGAGATCTTTCATCGGCGCAAAACTTTGGCAAGTCCGCCGTTCGGACTCGAAACGGTCGGTGCGGGATGCTTTCAGATCAGTCCGGCGCTTCTTGCGAGCTTGGCAGCCTCGAACCGGCTAGTAGCGCCTAGCTGCCGCATTGCATGATCTAGATGGGTTTTGACCGTCGATGGGGCAACGCCAAGGTTAAGGGCGATCGCTTTGTTGGAATCGCCTTGCGCGACCCGCGCAATCACTTTGCGCTGCTGATCGGTCAGCCTAGGCTGATCGGACTGCGATACCGACGGCGTCATCAGCGATAACAATCGAGACGGTACATGGCGTTCGCCCGCCTCGATCAAACGAATTGCGGCAAGCATTACCTTGCCACCTACATCTTTTCGCACAAAACCATCGACGCCGAGTTCCAGCAGACGAAGCATGAGAACGTCATCTTCTGTCCCTGTGACGATAAGTAATGGTAAATCGGGCGCCACCCGCTTGATACGCGCGATACCCTCCATAGGCTCCGCCCCCGGCATTTTTAGATCGCAAATGCACAAGTCGTGACCCTGCTCAGCGGCAGACCAAGACGCAGTGAAGCTACCAGCCTCAGTTATCTGTGCGTTAGGCCAAGCGCCAATCAGCGTTCCGATGATTGCCTCGCGAAGGAGCACATGATCGTCGCAAACGAGGAAGCTTTTAAAGGTCAATCGCCACCCCGCGCCGACCAAGCAATGCAGAAAGCGGCCCCGTTCGTCCAGCGGGGATCAAGTAGAGCTCCTCCCCCAAGCAGTTTGGCGAGGCGCTTCACTGAAGATAGACCGAGGCCAAACCCGACCTTCACTTGCGATTTGGAATTGCTGGCCTGCGTATATTCATCAAAGATACTTGCCGCATCCTTTTCTTCAACGCCTACGCCGTTATCGATCACCCAGATATTCCAAGCCCCACCTTTTTTCCGCCCACCGATCAAGATTCGATGCCCTCCGGAATGAAGAATTGCATTATGCACAAGATTGCCGATGGCGCGTTCCAGCAAAACAATGTCGGTAAAAATTGTGCCTTTGGCCGACATGGTCTTGATATGAATATCATGTTGGCTGGCAAGTGCCGAATATTGGTGCCCGATCCGCTGGATCACTTCGCTTAGGTCAAATGCTTTGGGATAAGGCGTCACTGCATCAGCCTCCAGTCGCATATGATTGAGCATGTGACTGAGCATCTGCTGCGCTGACGTGATTGCCCAATCCAGCCCACTTCGAGCCCGTTGAAGCGCGACTTGATTGTGAGCTTCCGCAACTTGTTCACTAAAGAGTTTGGCCGCTTGCAAAGGCTGCCCCAAATCATGTGAGGCAGTCGAAATAAACCGTGTCTTAGCATCGCGCTCCGCAGCTGTTTCTATGAGTGCAAGCTGCAGCTCCTTGCTTAGTCGCTCAGCTTCCCACTGCGCGGCCACGCTTTTGGTAATGATCCGGTGGATGTTGCCCACGGCATAAAACAGGAAGCATCCATATGCGACCACCACCAATGCCAATACCTGCTCTACGCCGTTACCATAAATGACCAAGAATACTGCGAATGAGCCAAGCGCCAACACTGTGGCGATCCGGTTCATGGTAACATTCCCTGGATCGGCAAAGATTGTCATCGGAATGTAACCGACAACATAGGCGGTAGCAAAAATTCTCTGTTCCATATGGAGAAAAGGGAAGCAGCAAAAAATGGTCGCCATCAGCAACAACTCGTTGAGTATCGCGATACGGCGGTCGAATGTCTGCCATTTTTCGTAAAGCTCGTCCTGCCCCGGCTTGATTAGCAGCACCAGCCACTGTGTCCCTGTGGTGACAATGAGGGTTATCACAGCAAAGATAATCCAAATCTGCATGCGGTCCGGGCGGAACCAGATTCGTCATCACATGATTGATGAGGTAAACGGCAGCTAAATTGACGCCTTGGCTCATTAGCTGGGAAAGGGGGTTAAAAAGGCGGTTCTGCGTTTCTGGCGTTATGCCATACATGCGTGCGCCGGTCAGATCTTGATTATACGTCCTTTCCCGGATCCCCCCCAAAATGCCCATCGTTTCCGCCATTTAATTTCCGAAATAACCTTGCCGCCTTCTTTTATCTGCGTCAATTCAATATCTTCCCTCGTCTCCCCCAAATTGTCCCCCATCTGGGGGAACGACAGCACCAGCAGCGGCGCTGTAACGCCGGCCAAGCGAGTAATTCTTGGAGATGATTGATGACGCGCGATGGCGACGGGAAAGGGGCAATCACAATGAAACGTTATCTGTTGGTCAGCCTTGCAGCGATCATCGTTCATCCTTCACAGGCGCATGCTACCTGCGCTCTACCGAGAGAAGCGCCGCTGCCCGCCGCACAAATTGAGCTGGTATCACCCTCGGGGCAAACGCTGACCAGCGTCACCGGTGGGGACGGCATTTTGAAACTGAAGCGCATGCGCAAAGGGGATTGGCAGGTGCGCCTATCTGGACAGCAAACGCCTATTATCATGAAGGCGGCGAAGGACCGAAAGCTGATCCTCCAGAGCGTAACCGTCAGCTATAGCTGCAGCGCGCCGGGTGGTCCGGTTAGCCATACAAATGCGCCAACATTGCGCCAGCTCAACAAACCCAAGGATATGGGCGAGTGAGCGCACACTTTGGTTTAACTTGCAGCCCATGCACGCAGGCCGCGACCAAAACCCGTCTCTGTCAAGGGATGGGTGGAGGGCGGCAACCTAGCGCCCCTCGCTAAACCGGCACAACAGAAATTAAAAACAGGGGTGGCGCAGCAACCATGAAGACTGGAAAAGAAAAGGCGATAATGATGAAGACTATTAAGAAAACGATATTGGCGACGGCAGCGCTCTGCGCCGTTAGCCCAGCCTACGGTCAGGCCAATCAAATCTACAATCCTGGGTTTGAGATGGGACCGACGCGGCCAAACAATAACCTGTTTATGCCTTCCAATACCAGCAATGCTGTAGGTTGGATGGACGGTGGGGGTCAGCCTTTGAATATCGTTCAAGTCGATGGGCCTGGCGGTTGGAATTCCGGAAACAACGGACCGGAGAGCGATAAAACGGGTCCAGCCGGGACTACGCTGCCGCGACGATATCTCGATATCGCCAACGGAACCAATACTGTTTTCCAGCGGTTTACCCCGCAATGCAATGGCGAAGTGAGATTCGGCGCCTGGTTTACCAATCGTGCGGGACTGGCTGGGACCAGCCGTATCCGTCTATTACAGGGCAGTGCGACCCAAGGAGTGCAGCCAAACTTACCGGTCGTCGCGACCACTGGTAACGTGAATATAAATGTCCCAAATACGCAGTTCGCACCATGGGTCGAAGCTACGGGCAACGCCAACCTTGTAGCAGGTCAAACCTATACCTTCTACGTAGACCTAGATAATAATATGAATATGGATGAGGCATACGTCTATTTTCCAAACTGCAACACACGCCCGATATTGCCCGACGTGCCTAATCCGGAATGGCCTCGAGTCACTGGAGTTCCGACATTTACCGGGACTACATTAGAAGCTGTTGAAATAGATGGCATCAAAAACTTAGGTCAAGAAATCGTTGATGTTCCACAAGACCCACAGATCGGATCGTCGCCATGTTGTGCGCCATGGTCAGAACTCGACATCGTTCCGTCACTTGTTCCTACATTTTCCAACGCGGGCCAACCCTATACTATGCAATATCAGGCACAGCCTGCAACCATTGCGCAAATGTCGGCTTACCTCAATTATATCCACGCGCTAGATCCCAGCATTACCACCATGACCCTGACATGGCAGGCAATCGATGTTGGCACTTCACCGGGAATGAGTGGCCCGGCGGTTGGTACGCCGATGACTGTAACATGGACTTGGACGTCAGGGGGTGTGACGGTTACGCCGAATAACTTCCAATTTTCTGCACCGTTCCAGTTGTCAAAATGGTATCGCTTTATGACCACATTGTCGCATAACGGCACCCCAAATTCCCCATACTTCGGTCCCAATTGCATTAACAACAGCAAAGCCGTGCAATGGGGGGTGTCCGCCAAAATTCAAAATGGCGAAGGCGATGCAACCCTTTCGACCACTGATGCCAGAGGGCAAATTTCACGTGCCAATGTGAATGTGATAGCGGGTAAGCCTGTCCTTCAAGGTCGCGACAGACGTCAGCCTAAAATGTAAGCGCTCAGAAAAGGAGGAATAACAGATATGAATGGATATTCCTCCTTTTTTTCAAAACAAGCCATTAGTCGGGGCTCTCCCATGATCCGAATCCTATTATCCTCTATTGCTTTGGCGGCCCTTATTATTGCGCTTCCCAGCGCCACCGATGCCCATCCGCGCAAATATAAACACAGTCACAAGCTGAAAAAGACGGCGGAAGCGACTTCCAAAAAAACGCCGGGCTCGGCAATAATAAATAGTAACCAACCGGTAACGCAGAACAATTCGTCCACAACACTAGCCGGAACAAAGGCGTCTACATTAACGCTGGATATCAACACCGCAACCAAGCCCGAATTGATCGCTGTGCCCGGGTTGTCGGGGGAGCAGCTGTGGATGATGACCAATTTCCGCACGTCATTAGGCTATGCAGACGCGCAAGATTTTGCAACGAAGGTTTGCAGCCTTATTGGGATCAATATGGGGGCTACCGATCTAAAGATCGGAAGTAATATCTATCAAGGGTTCCAGTGTGCAAAGGCGAGCTTAACCTATCAGGCCGATGGTAACGTATATTCTTATGCGCTGCCGGTGGAGTTAACCGGATCGGATACCACCCCGCCTGCACCGCCGGAATAACGCAAACCGAAAACGAACAGCTGAATTCAATAACCATCTTGCCCCATCAGCATTTGCCCATCTTACACTGTTAACGCTGCTGCTTTGCGCGTTCGCGGGCGGCGGTAAGTTTGTGGACGGTAATGTTAATGCCGCTGCAGCGAAGTGCACAAACCTTCAGTTATGGACACCCCTTCGCTTATACCGATCGCGGTGTCAGCAGCGGCCCGCAAGCCCGGAAGCCGGATAATGCTGCATTACGTCATGGAATTTGCAGGCACAGGCTTTTCTGTTGACATGGCGGAGATTGTGAAGGCGGGAAAATCCTCTATCGGCAAGAAATTATTCGGCGGACAGGTGTGCCTTTCCGCAGCGGTCACTGCAAAAGACGATATCAACGCCCGTTTACAAGAGTCGATCCGTTTTGGCTCTGAATGGAACGTGGTCCGCTCCATGCTCAGCGAACACGGTGAGGTGGATTTTGAGGCGTCGCTTGATGATCTAATTCAAGGGCGGGCAAGATTGGTCATAACTGGCTAAATCACAACGACAACGAACGATCTATTGGTCATCACCGACTGCTGGCCATCCGCGCACAGCATGGGCCATATCCCACTGTGATGAAACAGAAAAATAGCGGCAAATGCAAATGCACTGTTAATCGCCACAAGATCGTCGTGGCAACAAAACAAAGGTTTCCGACAGCCGGCGGCTCATGTCTTCGTCGAATTTGCGGCATGGAGCTTGTCACAATGCATGCCGGCGCGCGTTGCGGGCCAACCATGACGTAAAACTTGATACACGATCAAATACCCGTTCCGTTGAATTGTCCACTCGAAAAAAATACATAGCCGTGGCCGCTCTTGCCGCGGGGCCACCTACACCGCAGCCGTTTTGGCCGCGACTACGGCCGGACTTTCCTGTGCCCCCAGCCGAGATTGCTGCCCGGTGACGAGTACTGCCGAATGACCGTTTTACCTGCCTGCGCTGTAGAAGCGTGCAGTCACCAACCGATAACAAAGCTACCCGAGCCGACAGGTGAACAGACGGCAAGTTTGAAGGGTATTAAACGATGAACGAGCGTCCGGAATGTTAGCGAATGAAGGCGGGCCAAGAAGAGGCGGGCGGAGATGGCGCGTCTGGTGCTGCAAATGCGGAGCGCCATTTGTGACTATTGTAGCGACAATGGTTGCCAGCGCAGCGATCAATAAAGGGTTGTGGTCCCCTGCCATCGATGCCATCGACAGGGCAGAAAATGCGCACGGCCCGCTTTTTTGTCTGTGATCGCTCTTGTCAGTTTGCCTACCTTTTGAAAGCGGGACTTGGATTTCGACCTTGCTTGGTCCGGTCACGCCATGTGCACAAATCTGGACGGATAGCTTTAACGATGAGGGCGCAACCATATAACCGCCGGAACGCACATGGCCAGCGCGAGGATCACGATAAACCATGACCGCTGTTACAAATTTAGGACACGCATTGCTCTTTTCTTGCGCGGCCCCTAGACCTTGTCCCGCGCCGTGTCACTCTCGAACAACGCGACGGCGGATGCAGGCAATGAAATGCCTTTGGGTATCTCCTCGACCGTCAATCCTTCGCGGATGTTATAAAGCCGCTTGAAGGTCGGGATGATTTTCTCGTCGTGGGTGACAATGATAATCGCCGTGTCAAATTGTTGTGCCATGTCGTTGAGCAGCGCCACAACTGCCAGCGCGCGTTGGCCGTCAAGCGGCGCTGTAGGTTCATCAGCGAGGATGACAGGCGGGCGATTGATCAGTGCGCGGGCAATCGCAACGCGCTGCTGCTCGCCGCCGGAAAGCTGCGAGGGCATGGCGGCGGCGCGGTGCCCGACATCCAGTGCATCGAGCAGGTCATGTGCCATTTTGCGCGCCGCCGCATTGGGCTTCCCAGCCAACATCGGCAACAACGCGACATTGTCGGTCACATCGAGGAACGGGATTAGATAAGGTGCCTGAAAAATAAAGCCGATAAGATCACGGCGCAGCGCCCGCAAATCTCGCACTTTCCAGCCATTATCGTAAATGCACTGGTCACCAATCGTCATTTTACCCGAGCTGGGCTCGATTACTGCACCAAGGCATTTGAGCAGAGTGCTCTTGCCCGAGCCCGATGGTCCAATGAGCCCCACAACTTCGCCTTTGGCCACTGACATATTGACACCGCGCAGCGCATGAACGGCGGTGTCACCGTTTCCATAGGTTTTCACGACATTCTCAAGTGTAATGCCGTCAGCCACCGATAGCCTCCGCCGGATCGACCTTGAGAGCTGCCTGAATGGCGAGCACACTCGCCAAAGCGCAAATCAGCATGACCGCAAAAAAGCCCCGGATCGATCCGCCGGTAATAACAAGACAAATTTCGGGAAAAATGGTGCCCAAAGGCTGGCCGCGATTTTGCCCACTACAAAGCCGATCAGCCCAAGCCCCAGTGCCTGCTGCAGGATCATCCACGAAATCGTGCGGTTGCGCGTTCCAATCAGTTTCAGCACCGCAATCTCGCGGATTTTGCCGATTGTCATGGTGTAAATGATAAAGGCCACGATGGCCGCGCTGACGATGGACAGGATGACAAGGAACATGGCAATTTGCCGCGCCGAATTGGCAATCAGTTTCTGGACGAGTATCTCTTCCATTTCCGCACGGGTATAGACGGTTAGACGCTGCCAGCGACGGATCGCATTTGCCACTATATCGGGGTCAGCATCGGGGGTTATGGTGACCAGGACGGCGTTAACATTGGTGCTGCCCGACTGAACCGCGTTTACTGCCGCAGCGACCGCCGGATTGCCAGGCGGGTTCAGCTGTGGATTGGCTTCGGTGCGGGCGCGCTGCCTGACAATCGCATCGCTGTCTTTCTGGAACTGGGCGGCCTGCGCATCTTTCAGTGACAAAAACAGCATCGGGTCACCACCCGATGATACCATTCGGCTCGTCAATCCGACGACGGTATAGAAATTGCGCCGAACTTTTACGCGGTCACCTATTGCAAAACCACTCTTAATATCGGCCACTGCCTCATAATGGCCCCGCACAATCTGGCGTCCGGCAATCAAATGCGTGGGTTGGCCTGGCATCCCAGGCTCGCCCATTTCGGTTCCAACAACCATCACCCGTACGTCCTTGTCGCCTTGGGCAATCTGCATCGTGAGGTAGGTGACGCCGGCCGCTTGCGCGACGCCGCGCATGGCCTGAATCGGTCGCTCGCTGTCTTCGGGCAGGCTCGATGGTTCCGCATAAGGGCCAAGCGTATCCTTTTGCACCACCCATAGGTCGGCATGGCTGTTATCGAGCAGTGCCTGGGCATCGTCAACCATCCCCCGGTAGACCCCGGCCATCGATAATGTTACGCCAATCAACAGGCCCAAACCAACACCGGTGAGCACGAATTTACCCCAACCATGCAGGATATCGCGGCCGGCCAGACTGATCATGGCAATGATCTGACGATGCTAAACCGGCTGTTTGCTGAAAGCGCCTTTGCGCTGTGGAGAATAATCTGTTCGCCGGTTTCGAGACCATCCAGAATCTGAACCCATCCATCCAGATTCTGCGCGCCGATCTTAACCTTTACAAACTCCAGATCGCCACCGCGGATCACCCAAACCCCGACCTGACCATCGACGCGGTGCACGGCCGCATTTGGGATGGCCGGTGTCCGGGCACGGGCTGGTAAAGCCACGGTTACTTCTGCAAGCTCACCAATCGACGGAATCCCCTCGACAAGAGAAAATTTTGCTTTCGCGAGCACTTCTTCCGTCAGCGCATCGGCCATAGGCTCTACGCGTTCAATGGTGCCTGGCACCTGGCGTTCGGGACGCGAACGCAGGACGATGCGCACCGGCAACCCTGCCGCAAGCCCGGCCGATTGTGTCTGGTCGAACCTTACATTGATCCACAATTGGCTCGGATCGATGATTTCAATCACTGCTTGCCCTGCAACTACGGTTGTCCCGGGTTCAACTGCCCGCCGCACCACAAGTCCCGCGTGCGGTGCTACGAGGCGCAGATTGACCTTTTGCTGGACCAGAGCAGCCCTTTCGGCACCGAGCCTTGCGCGATCTTGCCCAGCGGCGTTGCGATTGGCCTTGGCGGCTGCAAGGCTTGCGCGGGCTGCTGCCAACTCCTGTCGACGCTGATCGACCATGGCATCGGTGACCCAGCCACCTTCCTTCAATTTTTCTGTTCGGGCAGCCTGGTTTCGCGCGAGCGCAACGCGGGCGGTTGCATCAGCAATCTGCGCAACCGCCGCTTGCTCCAGTGCTGCTGAACGCGCGGAACCTCCGGCAGCGGCATCAATCCGTTGGTCAAGGTCGACAGGATCAATTTGCGCGAGCAACTGTCCTTCTTTTACAATGTCACCTACATCGACTGCGACCATGCTGACCCTGCCCGCAGCAGTTGGACCAACTTTCTGCGTGTAACGGGCTTCAACGGTGCCGATGCCAAATAAGGCTGGCGAAATGGCGCGTTCTTCGACCTGCACGACTGTGACATTCACGGGCGCCAATGGACCGGAGCGCAAGGCCACCCATGCAAATAGCAAAAGAAGCGGCATCAGAACGGCCAAAAGCAGCCAGCCCCTTCGGCTTATCGTAAATGCCAATTTCATGTCGCTGCGCCCAAAGCATCGAGAAATAGATCGAACATCCGCAAGGAAACGGCGGGCATATTATCGAAATCGTCGGCAGCCATCGCCTGCATCGCAAGGCCCTGCACCATGCCCAAAAACATCGTGGCGGCCGCAGAGCAGTCGGTTGTTTCTTTTATCAGCCCCTGAGCCTTGGCTTGTTCAAGCAGGTTTATCACCCTGTCTCGATATCCGGTCATCAACGCGCGTACCCGCGCCTTGCCGGGGGCGTCGCTATCACGCTGCAACTCGCCAAACAGGATCCGGGGCACACCCACATGTTCGACAACAAATGCGATGTGCGTCGTAAAAATAGCGCGCAACCGGTCGACGGGTGTTGCGCCCGTAACCGCGTCGAAGCGGGCCAATAGCGTATCGGCTGTCCAATCCATAACCGCTGTCCAGACCGCTTGCTTATCTGTGAAATGACGGAAAAGGGCGCCTTGGGAAACACCCATATGCGCTGCAATTTGCGCGGTCGTTATATCGGCGGGATTTGTTTTTGCCGCCAGCGCAATCACCGCCTCGACGGTAACTGCTCGCCTCATTTCGGCCGGAAGTTTTGTTTGATACATGCATTGTACTTTGCATTAAAGATAGTAATTAGTCACTATCTTTAATGCAAAGGCTTGATGGAGAGAGTTAGAATGACCGAGATCGACAGCAGCCCAGAAGCATTGAAGGGCGAAGATTGGGCGGGCGAGATGGGTGCCAAATGGCTCGCTAATCTCGAGCGGTTCGAAGGCATGATCGCTCCGATTGGTGAGGCTCTGCTCAAACAGGCAGATTACAAACACAGCGAGCGCGTGCTCGATATCGGCTGCGGTGGTGGCGGGACAACAATTGCCATTGCGCAGGCGGTTGCACCTTCGGGCGAGGTCCTTGGTATCGACATTTCACCCGATTTGACGACCGCGGCTACACAGCGCGCCAACGATGCCGGTGTCAGCAATATCCGCTTCATCTGCGCTGACGCGTCGACAGTTCAATTCGACGACAAACCATTCGACCGGCTCTTCTCGCGCTTTGGCAGCATGTTTTTTCCCGAACCGCATAAGGCTTTCGCCAATTTGCACAGCTTGCTGCGCCCCAGCGCGCGCATTGATCTCGCTGTTTGGGGACCGCCGCGTGACAATCTGTGGATGATGGAGATGATGAGCATCGTCCGCCGTTATGTAGACATACCGCCGGCTGTCCCCCGCACACCTGGCCCATTTGCATTCGAAGACCTCGACTATCTAAATGAGATCCTCGCAAGCGGTGGTTTTTCAAATGTGAACGTGTCGGCCTATCAAGGACTTCAGCCGATTGGCGGTGTAAATGTCACACCGCAAGACGCCGTCTCATTCATATTGTCGTCAATGGCCGTTGGACGCGCGCTAGATGAACAAGGCGCAGATGTTCGCTCGGCAGCCGAGGCGGATTTGATTGAGTTGTTTCAGAACCATTATGAAGCAGGCCGAGGAGTCATGATGCAAGGTAAGGCATGGCTGGCTAGCGCCATTGCTTAGAAACAAGCTGATTAGGTTTGGCCCGTCATCGTAACAGGGGCAGAACGATTTTAGCTATTAAGCCGCCATTTGGTGCATTCGCAACTGTGATATCCCCACCATAATCGCGGGCAATGTCGCGGGATATTGGAGGCCGAGGCCGGAGCCGCCAGCTCTGTCACACTGGCTCACGCCGATTTCGAATATCTGGTCGAGGACATCGGGGCCGACGCCGTCGCCATCATCCTCAATCTCAATTATCGATGCCTTACTCGCTTCATAAAAGCGAATGGTAATTTTCTTGGCTGCCCACTTGCCGGCATTATCGAGAAGATTGGACAAAATTTCACTCAAATCTTCCGGGTCACACGCAATGTTCTTTGCAGTAGCTATCGCCTCTGTGGCCCGGAAAGATTTGGCTGGATAAATTCGTGTCATAGCGCTGAGTAGCGGCGGGAGTATGTCAGATAACGACGTATGCGCCCCTATCGCCTGACGTGACCCTCCCGACCGGGTTCTGGCCAAATGATAATCAATCTGTCTCTGCATCGCTTGCGTCTGGTCAAGAAATATCTGTGCCTGATCGCCAGCAGTGCCGGTCTCTACCATTCGTTCGGCCTCGTCGGTAACAACAGCCAGAGGCGTTCGTAACGAATGCGCCAAATTGCCTGCCTGCACGCGTCCGCGTTCCACAATAGCTGTATTTCGGCTCGCGTAAGCATTGAGATCGGTGACGACTTCCTGAATCTCGTCGGGATAAGACCCGTCAATCATACTCGCTTTGCCCGCCCGCAAGGCACGAATACCGCTGGCTAGCCGACCAAACGGCCGCAATCCGAACGTGATGATGGCAAATCCGCTCGCGATCAACGCCAGTGCGAGCAGCGCTAACCAGACCGTTAATTCTCGCGTGAACGCCGAGATGATGCGTTCCAAATGCCGTTTGTCGGTTGCAATCACGAAGTGGGTCGGCGCACCTGTCGTTGTCGGACGGACCAGTCCATATACTATTGTCTGCCCGGTTGGACCGTTCGCCACATAATGCAGGACATTGGGCGAATGTGCGATGTCATAATCAAGAGCCCCGCGAGTCATTGATGGCGACTTGAGCGTCCCGAAACCCGGTCGCGTCACTTGCCAGTAAAAGCCCGACAACGGGACCGCATAACGCGGGTCGGAAAGTGGTCGCGTCAGTTGTGGGCTACCCTTTTCATCGAGCACTGTCAGTCCCGCAAGTTCCTTCACATGAACCTCCAGTTCTTCATGATATTGCGCTTCGACATGCAGGCTGAACAGACGGACGGACGAGACCCAGATTGCCCCTATGCCAAGCGCCACCCACAATAGAATTGCGATCAGAAACCGGTCACGAAGGCTGTTGATTCGAATATTCATGGAATGAATTTGTAACCCATGCCACGCACCGTCTGAATCCGTGCTTTCCCGATCTTTCGCCGCAACCGGCTGACATGGGCTTCGACGGCGTTATGATCACGCTCGGTGTCGAGTGCATAAAGTAGTTCAACGAGAACGGCTTGCGAATGGATCTGGTGGGGGCGACGAAGAAAATGATGTAAGAGATTGAATTCCTTTCGGCTCAATAGCAGCGCTGTATCGCCAAGCGTAACCATTTTACCGACCGGATCGAGCGATAGATCGCCCGCGGTTAATGCTGATGCAGCCCGACCATCGTGCCTGCGACACATGGCATGGATGCGGGCCAGCAACTCTTCGAACCGAACGGGTTTTACCAAAAAATCATCAGCTCCGGCATTCAACCCTTCAACCTTGTCACGCCATCCACCCCGTGCGGTGAGAATTAATATCGGTAATGACGCTGCCCCGGCACGCCAATAGCGTAACAGGTCGAGGCCATCGCTATCGGGTAGCCCGAGGTCGAGAATAATTGCAGCCATAGCTTCGATGTCGGGCCACAGTCGTGCCTCTTCAGCGTTGCATGCACAATCTACGGCGATACCTGCACGTTGCAGCCGTTCGGATAACCGTCGGCCAAGTTCGGGATCATCCTCCACAAGCAATACGCGCATCATTGACTCGCTTTTTTATATTTTTCGTCTGGCCATCAAATCTGACGGCACCCTGACATTTTGTCAGCTTTTTGTCAGATTCGTAAGCGAAACGTCAAAAATGATAAACAGACGCTCGATTTTCAAACTCGGTTTGGCAGCGGTCATGCTTATCGCTGGTATATTGTGGTGGGCCAGTCCAGACACTCCTGACAGGACAACCGCTCCACCCCCAGCCGCCGAATCTGGCGTGATAACAGCAGCACAAATCGAGAAGCTGGGTATTGTAACTGCAACAGCAGCCGTCGCATCCGATATTGCCCTTGGAACGGTACCAGCCACGGTCACGCTCCGCCCGAAGCGCGGGTCGCTGTAACTGCGCCGTTCACGGGTTCGGTCATCCGACTTTTTGTGGTGCCAGGTCAGGCGGTACGCCAAGGGCAAGCCCTTGCAATCGGGCGCAGCCGCGAACCCGTCCAATATGGAGCAGAGCTTGCAAGAGCACGCGCACGGCTCGATCTGGCACAGGCGACAGCGGCCCGGACCGGACAATTGGTGCGCGAAGGCATCATCGCCGGCGCACGCGGTGACGAAGCTCAATCGGCGGTCCGCCAAGCGCAGGTTGATGTCGCAGAGAATGCCCGAGTTCTCAATCAATCGGGTGCAAATGCGAGCGGTGAGATGACGCTCCGCGCGCCCATCACCGGACGGCTGGCGATGGTCAACGTCCAGACCGGCGGGCCTGTTGATGGTATGACTGCCCCATTTGTCGTCGAGAATACCTCGGCCCAGATGCTCGACCTGCAACTGCCCGAGCGAATGGCCAACAGCGTCTTTCCCGGAATGGTTGTGGAAGTACCGGTCGCGGGCGGCGAGCCGGTTCGGGGCAGCATCATATCGGTTAGCGGCACAATCGATCCAGTTACGCGTTCCCTGCTGGCAAAGGCACGTCTGGACACATCGCCTGCACTGGTGAGCGGCAAGGCGGTCACGGCGTTGCTCAAGGGAACAAGTCCAACACCGGGCACCAGCATACCGGCGGCGGCAGTGACTCGGATGGGCGACAAAGACATCGTGTTCGTGCGGACTTCGAAGGGCTTTGAACAGCGCGCTGTGACGGTGGCAAGCCGGACGTCCGACCAAGCCGTGTTATCGGCTGGCCTCAAGCCGGGTGAAAAGGTAGCAACTTCGGGTATTTCGGAACTCAAAGTCATATTGGGCGGGGAATAAGCGATGTTACGCCGTTTGGTCGAGCAGGCGCTGGCATTTCGCCTAGCCGTCATCGGGATCGCTTTGGCACTGGCTGGCTGGGGCGGGTGGTCCTTTGCCAATCTGCCAATCGACGCCTTCCCGGACATTAGTTCGACTCAGGTGAAGATCATTCTGAAGGCCCCAGGGATGACCCCCGAAGAGGTCGAGAGCCGCGTTATTACCCCAATCGAAATGGAAATGCTCGGCATTCCGGACCAAGCCAACCTGCGCTCGGTTGCCAAATATGCGATTGCCGATATCACCATCGATTTCAAGGACGGCACCGACATTTACTGGGCGCGCAGCCAGATTGCCGAGCGCCTGTCCAACGTGTCGGGGGACCTGCCGGTAACTGTCGAGGGGGGTATGGCGCCGATTTCGACGCCGCTGTCCGATATGTATATGTTCACCGTCGAAGGCCCGCAATCGCTCGCTGAAAAGCGCCGCGTCCTTGACTGGATGCTCCGTCCCGCCCTGCGCGCGGTTCCCGGCGTAGCCGACGTCAACGCGCTTGGCGGATTTGTCGAGACATTCGAGGTGCGCCCTGACAATGCGGCGCTTTCCGCCGCCGGTCTTAGCGTCGAAGACCTGCGAAGCGCAATCGAAAGCAGCAACCGCAACGATGGCGCAGGGCGGCTGAAAGTCGGCGAAGAATCGCTGATCGTCCGCGCCGTCGGTGCTGTCCGTTCTTTGGAAGATCTTTCCTCGGTCGTGGTCCGCGCAGCGGGAGGCTCGGTTCTCCGCGTCAGTGATGTTGCGAACGTCCGCACCGGCGCTTTGACACGTTATGGTGCGGTGACGAAAAACGGCAAAGGCGAGGCAGTTCAGGGCCTCGTCATCGGCCTGCGTGGCGCCGATGCCAGCAAGGTTGTGTCAGGAGTGCGAGCGCGCCTGGATGAAATCAAAACCAGCCTCCCCAAGGGCATGGCCATCGACGTCTTCTACGACCGGTCAGACCTGATCGGGCGCGCGGTAGGCACAGTTGAGTCAGCATTGCTTGAAGCCACTGTGCTTGTGGTTATTCTCTTGCTGCTGTTTTTGGGTGATGTGCGCGCTGCCATCATCGTTGCGCTCGCTCTGCCGATGGCGGCGTTGCTGACCTTTATCGTCATGGGCTCGATTGGCCTTACCGCGAATCTGATGAGCCTCGGCGGGCTCGCTATCGCAGTCGGGATATTGGTCGACGGCGCGGTGGTTGTCGTCGAAAATGTCGTTGAACGGCTTTCGGATCCCAAACATCGTTATCAAAGCAAGCTTCAAGCCGTATTTGTTTCTGCTGCCGAGGTGGCGACTCCGGTCGCCTCAGGCATGCTGATTATTGCGCTTGTATTCCTGCCGCTGCTGACGCTGGAAGGACTGGAAGGCAAGCTGTTCGGGCCGGTTGCGCTGACCATCATATTATCACTGATGTCGGCACTATTGCTATCGCTCACCTTAATTCCGGTGCTCGCCTATTTCGGACTGAAGCGAGCCGAGGGTCATCATGAACCGTGGTTGATGCGGCAAATAGGACCGCGCTATCATAGCCTGTTGGAAAAGGCCTTTGCCAACCGGCGGCTGGTGTCGGCATTGCGGTAGCATCACTCGTGGTGGCTGGCGGTGCATTTACAATAACCGGCAAGACATTCTTGCCAACAATGGACGAGGGCTCGACACTCGTCCAACTCGCCAAATATCCCAGCATCAGCATCGATCACAGCCTCGAAGGTGATTTGAAAGTGCAGCGTGCCATCCTGTCGCAAGTGCCCGAAGTGACCGACATTATCGCTCGCGTCGGTAGCGACGAACTCGGCCTTGATCCGATGAGTCCGAATGAGACCGACAGCTTCATGCGGCTAAAGCCGCGTGAAGAATGGCGGGTACAGGACAAGGATTGGCTGGTGGAGGAAATCCGCAAAGTCTTGGATGATCTACCTGGTATCGAACCCAGTTTCACCCAGCCTATCGAAATGCGTATTTCCGAAATGCTGACCGGCGCGCGCGGAGATTTGGCGATTAAGTTGTTTGGGCCCGACCTTAAGGAACTGTCGCGTATTTCGGGAGAAATTCAAGCCCGCCTGCAGAAGATTAAGGGGACCACTGAAGCCATGACGGTCGCTAATGATACCGTCGACTATCTCCAGATCGATATTGACCGTCTGGCTGCAGGACGCGCAGGGATGCCAGTCGATATGCTGCAAGACATGATGCGCGCCGATGTCGAAGGCGTGCGCGCAGGCGTCGTTGCCGATGGCAATCGCCGCGTGCCAATCGTGATCAAGGGCGCGGGAAGCGAAGGGATCGATCCAGCAAGCTTTACCGATCAGATATATCGCGCGCCGTCTGGCCAATTAGTCAGGACCAGTGATGTCGCCACAGTTGCTCAAATTGCGGGGCCGGTGAAGCTGGAACATGAAAATGGTTCGCGTTTTGCGCTTGTGCAGGCGTTTGTCTCGGGGCGCGATTTGGTTGGCTATGTCGAAGAAGCCAAGGCGGACATCGGCACAAATGTGAAATTGCCGCCCGGCTACCGGATTGTATGGGGCGGCCAGTTTGAAAACCAGCAACGCGCTTCAGCCCGATTGATGATCGTGCTTCCGATTGCGGTATTGCTGATCTTTGTCGTGCTCTATGCCACGCTGAATTCGGCGCGGGCGTCGCTGCTGATCATCGCCAACATTCCTTTCGCAGCCGTTGGTGGCATCATCAGCCTGGCGATATCGGGCGAGTATCTCTCGGTTCCGGCATCCGTCGGCTTTATCGCGCTGCTGGGTATTGCCGTGCTCAACGGTCTCGTCATGGTCAGCTATTTCCGGCAATTGCGGCAAGAGGGTATTCCGCTTGCGCTGGCCGTGCGCCAAGGCGCGGAACGCCGGCTTCGGCCCGTTCTGATGACCGCCAGCATTGCAGCGTTCGGGCTGGTGCCGCTGCTCTTCGCCAGCGGCCCGGGCTCCGAAATTCAGAAGCCGCTGGCTATCGTCGTAATTGGCGGACTGGTTACATCCACGCTACTCACACTGTTCCTGCTACCGATGCTGTATGAACGCTTTGGCGAAAGTACGGCAGAGCGCGAAGCGGGCGACCTTGAACATCCGGCGGGAGAGACAGCATGAAGCGCTTGATCCTAGCTCTTTTGCTCGGCGTATCGCACGCAGCTTTCGCCGAACCGGGCTTGCCCCCGGAAGCGTTAGTTCAGACTGCCCTCGACGCCCATCCTTCGGTCGAAGCGGCCAAAGCGCGTATCGGCGTTGCCGAAGCAGATGCGCGGGCGCTGAAAGCCGGACCTCATGAATTTTCGGTGAGCGGCAGTTATATCAGTCGGTCAGTTGACCGGGAGGGACGGTATAATGAATATGACGCCACGCTTTCTCGCGGACTTCGTCTGCCCGGAAAATCACGACTTGACCGCAAGGCTGGAGAGTTCGGTATTTCGGCAGCTGAAAATCGCTGGGAGGATGCCAAAGCATCAGGCGGCGTTGCTTTTGTCAGAACTGTGGTGGGACTGGCTTGGAGCGAACGCCGAAGCGGCCGTCGATCAAGCAGGGCGTCGCCAATCTGGAACAGGCGCTCGCAAGCAAGCGCCGGGTGGAGCTGCGCGATGCAGCGCAGCTTGAGGCCGATCAAGCCGAAGCCGCGTTGGGTAATGCCCGGCTTATGGCGACGCAATCGCAGGGCCGGGTAGCATTGGCAAAGGCGCGATTGCAGGCGCAATTCCCGTCGATGACCTTGCCTGAAACACCTGAAGAACTGCCTTTACCTGAAATCCCAGCATTGGGTTTTGCGGCGATGCGCGATCAGGTGATCGAGCGCAGCCATGAAATTGGCGCGGCCCAAGCCGAAGCCGACCGGCTGGCAACGCTGTCCGAACGGGCGCGGCGTGATCGCTGGGCTGACCCAAGCGTTGGCCTGCGCGCCTTTAGCGAGCGGGACGGAGCTGAACGTGGTGCCGCGGTCGTGGTGTCAATGCCAATTGGTGGCGGCCACCGTAAGGCAGTGGCAGAACGCAGTGCATCGGAAGCCACTGCCGCCATGGCAGAACTGGCAGCCGTTCGCTTCGACGTTCAGGAAATGGCTGACGGCGACTTTGCCCGGGCCAGTGCGGCATGGGATAGCTGGGTGCGGAGCCGCGAAGGAATGAACGCGCAGGTAGCAGCCGTCCTGAAAATGCGACGCGGCTATGATTTGGCCGCAATGGATCTGTCGGATCTGCTGCTCGCTGAACGCCAGACCCACGACGCCTTTCGTGCCGAAGCGATCGCACGCACCGAAGCGCTTCGGGCGATTACACAAATCAGGATCGACAGCCACAATCTGTGGATTTCAGAAGAGTAGCCCAAACCGGTTTTTTTAAACTGCAATTTCAATCTCAATGAACGGCGATATTTTTCAGAATAGAAAAGGCAAAATTCCAGTTTATCGATCGATGTGCCCTATTGGCGTTTCCCCGCCGCTGGCGTCGTTGCCGGATCACCAAGCAAAATGCCATCGACGCGCGTGCCATAGCGGGAAAAGGGCGAGTCGTGGTGCAGAGCCCTTGTCGCCTGAGGACTCTTTGCGAAACGTGGATCCTGCGGGCGCACACGGCCGTCGATATAGGTCGCAACGTCCCACGCCTCCTGAACGGTCAAACTGCCCTCTTGTCCCTGCGGCATGTTGGCACGAATGAACGCAGCGGCCTTATCGATTGTCGCCATGCCCGCACCCCAATTATAGGATTGTGGACCCCATAAGGCAGGATAGACCATGTCATCTGATAGGCGCTGGCCAGCTCCGTCGGCACCGTGGCAGGCGCTGCACTTTTCCGAATAGATTTGGGCACCTCGAATATCATCACCGGCTTTAGCGGGAGCAGCGAGTTTCGGAAATCCCCGGCCAGGAGGTGAAATACCGCTCGGCAAACCACGCGCCATGAACGCTGCATAGCTTTCAATTGCAAGGAGTTCACGGCTACCCAGCGGCGGCGGCGTCCCGTTCATACTATATAAAAAACAGTCCTGAACGCGCTTTTGAAAACTGTTGATCTCACCATTTTTCTTCCGAAAAGCTGGGAAATTGACAAACGCTGCCCAAAGCGGAGCTGCACCCGCTTTGCGTCCCGCGTCAAGGTGACAGTTGCTGCACGCCAGTCCGTTGCCGACATATTGTGGGGCTTCCTGCGCCGTATGTGTCATCAGCCGCGCGCCCAGCCGGATGGCATCACCGAGCGCATCGGCTGGAGCCGATTCAGCCGAAGGCGGATCAAACACTTTAGTAGCGAGAGGGGCGGTCTGGACAACAGAAGGAGGAGCAGGAGTTTCTTCTTGGGTACGGCTAAAAATTGCCATCCCGAATGCTCCCGCCGCGAGCCCGACAATAAGAGCAGATGTGACTTTTTTCATTGAAGCCGAACCCTAAAAACATTGACATTATCTGCATTGTCTATTGCTATATGGTCGAACAATCCTTGTCCAAAGTCAAAACAGGAACTGCAAATCATGCGCCAAATTCTTATCGCTCTAGCTGTCATTTCTGTGCTGACCGGTCCGGTAAGTGCGCAAACAAAATCCCGACCAGTGGCAGGTTTTGGAACCTATAGCGAAATCACGGATCCTTTTGAGAAACCGGATGCAAATCTTCGTTACAAAATTATTTTCGACGTAGCGCAAGCGGCCCGTACCCCTGGCGCAGTGCATCAAGGTTTGGAACGCGTCGCGCGTATGGTCAATCTACTTAGCCATTATGGCGTTGCGCTTCAGCCCGGTGACATCGTGGTGACGCTTCATGGACCCGCAGCCCGGACCACGCTCACGGAAAAGGCCTTCGCGGCGCGGTTCGATGGCGAGGCGAACCCCAACGCAGAGTTAATAAGGCAGTTGGCAGTGGCAGGCGTTAGCGTTCGGCTATGTGGCCAGTCCATGGTCGCTATGGGAGTCACGCGGGAAGAATTGAATCCTGATGTCCGCGTTGACGTATCGGCGATAACCACAATCGGAACATTGCAAATGCGAGGCTATTCCTTGATTCAGGATTGATCGCAGAAGCCTATTGTTCTGTTAGTGAAACACATTGCTCACTTTTGGAAATTGTCATAGAGTTTACGATAGCGCACATGTCAGGTGGGCAATTCTTCGGACTAAAAACGAAAGTGGCCGGATGTCGAACCGACAAAGGGACTAGATTTGAGCCGCCATTGAGATCGAAAACTGTCTGCATTTAGCAAATTGGTCTTGAAAAGCAGATAACTGGCAACAGGCCCAATGTTGCCATCAATCGTTCTGCATGAGCGCATGAACGGACGGCAGCTATTAGGGAGCCAACTAGCTCAATTGGACGACCGGAAAGTTAGCGATTTCGGCCGCGAATTGGTTTGAAGCTTCGCCCGATTACATCCATCTACAGTGGGTGAATCGGAGGCAAACCAACTGTCACTTTTCCCGCATATAGGCGCTCACCCGCTCGAGCGTGCGTCGTCGCGGCGAACGGCCTGACCGCAAATCCTCGACAAATCGCGGATCTTTGACCGCCAGACGCCCAAAGCGCGTCGGCGAGATCCCGTGCTGTTCAATATATTGCTCGATTTCGCCAAGAAGAGGATGGTTCATGGAATCACTTTCCGTCTTGTGTTCATGTTATGTTCCTATTAGGAAGACTTCCTAGAGTCTAGGATAAATTCCTAGGAGCGAAGCAAAGGACCAAATGCGATGAGTGATCCCCGTGCAGCACTGGACGAACTGATCCGGAAAAATGGCGATGATTATTCGACTTTATCGCGCATGCTCGGGCGCAATGCTGCCTATATACAGCAGTTCATCAAACGCGGCTCGCCGCGCATGCTCTCCGAAGGCGACCGCAGCATCCTTGCGCGCTATTTCGGGGTCGAGGATAGCTTGCTCGGCGGCCCATCGCGCCGCGGGGGTCCGGTGGTCGAACTTGTCCAGGTGCCTGTACTAGATGTCTCTGCGTCCGCCGGACATGGCGCAGTTGCCGATATGGAGCAGAAATGCACGCAATTCGGATTTGACGAAAAGTGGCTGCGCAAACTGACCACAAGCCGCGGACCCAGCCTATCTATCATCCATGTGCTGGGCGATTCTATGGAACCAACGCTTGCCGACAAAGATGATGTCATGGTCGATCTGGGTGACGGCCAAGCCCGGCTGCGAGATGGTATTTATGTTTTGCGTATGGACGATACGCTCAGCGTCAAACGGATTGCGCTTGAACCCAAGGGGAGGCTGATTTCTGTAATCAGCGATAACCCGGCTTATCCGACTTGGAACGGCCTAGACCGGCGCGCGGTCAATATTGTTGGCAGGGTGCTTTGGTTTGGACGCAAGTTACAGTAAATCGCATTTGGAATGATGAGTTAAACCGACCGTGCTTAAAGGGTGACATAGTTGAAAATTCGACGATCACTGGCTTGGTGATAATAAATCTGGTTCCGCGAATTCCCCCGTTACCGGATTATCCGCCTGCCTTTATCCGCAGTCTTTCGGCTCGGTTAGCAATACCTGCAGCCAGATCTCCGACCTTACGCATGTCTGCGAGCCCGGGCACTTCGAACCCGCCTGCGATCATGAAGATAATTTTGTCAGCAAGTTCTGCAGCCCGGATCCGCATATAGGGCGCACCCAATTTGGCTTCAGCCGCGAATAGCGCAAACGTCTCCTTGTCGACTTCTTCCAGAGTAGCTGCCTTGCCAAAGCGCATCGCCAATTTGGGAGCCAGTTCGGGCCAGGCATGGGTTGCAACCAGATCATAAAGTGGTGCCAGTTGGACATGGCCATCGTCGCTACACAACAAACTGAAATTCTTGGCATGTGCATCGGCATTGCCGATGATAAGGTTGAACAGGGCTGCATCGGCGAGTTTTAGGACTTCGGTGGCGGGGCGTGTTGCGGCGCGCCGAAGCAATGCAAAACAATCTGCAAAGACCGGTCCGCCATCACCTGCATATTTCCGCTGCGGCGGCACCCCTAATGCCTGAGCAAAATCCTCTTGATGCAAGCGCTCGGTGCTTCCTTCATCGCTGTGCTTGCGGTCATAGCGCGCCACCAGCAGATAAGGCCGGTCGAGCGCAATCCGCCATTCCGCAATTGCCGCGTCGAGCCCCACCGCACGGGCAAGGGCCAGGCAATAGGCTTCGTTCGCGGCAAGCCCTGCAAAATGCAGTGGCTCGGGCTTTATCAAATGGGTCGAGATTTCACCGGCACGCGGGATGCGGATGCCGGCGCCGGATAGGATGACCGGAAGCTTGCTCTGGGCGCCTGCTAGGCTCAATCTTATGCCCTCTTCGCCCGCCAGCATGGGCGCTCGCGGCAGCCGCTCAAACAGGGCCAGTAAAGCTGCATCATCAAGCGGATCGGATGGCGGTGTTTTATGATCAAATATTGGGGGCTTCTCGCCTTCTTTCAGGAAGGAAAGCGCCCCTGCAACATCGCCGCCAAGCGCTGCTAAAAGGCGAAAGGGATTGTCTGGCGATATACCCAGTGCACGCGCGACCGCAATGCGCTGTGCTTCCTCGGGCAGCAGTCCACCAAAGACGGCTTTACACAAGGCATCGTCATAAGGCTCTGTGTGTTTCGGAAGGGCTTGCGACACAGGCAGTGCCGAAGCATCGGCCAGCCAATCGGCGCCATATGTAAAATGCATGGCACCGCCCTTGTCGATCGACAAGACGCCAACGGGCTGCTGACCCCACCATAGCACAAGATAGTCGAGGACAGGCAGGCTCATGCCCCTTGCCCGGATTGCGGCGCGACGACTTTCATGGTGGCACCTTCCGGCGTGCGAACTTCAAGGTCGCAGCCCAATGCTTCCAGCACTGCCAGTACTTTGTCGAGCTGGACTGTTGGTTTTCCCCGCTCGAGTTCGACCAGAAAACGCAATCCCACGCCGCTTGCCGCAGCAAGCTCGTCCTGTCGCAATCCAAGCAGTTTGCGTTCCTCGCGGATTATCGCGCCAATATGTGTTGAATGCATCATGACAATTTACCGTACGGGTAATATTCCATGAAGTTGCCGGAAATGCAAGTCATATTTCCCGAGCGGGTAATTTATTCGATCAATCAGATTAAAGCAGGCTATATTTCCCGTACGGGATATTTTCAATCACAACCCGATTTCGAATGGTTTGGCGATGGAACGGTCGCGTTCGGGCGGTGCGCGACCCTTATCCGTTTCGACCACCTGCCCTTTGGCAAGCCCAGCAGCGGCGGCCTGTTTGAGCATCCCGGTTGCCTCGAGCGCAGATGTTTTCATTCCCGAATTGCGCTCAACGGCCGCCTGAAGCCTGTCGCGATTGTCGAGGAATAGCGTCAATCCATCACGCAGGCGGGTGATAGTGACCAAGAAGGTCTGCTGGTTGGAGAGATTTTTCTCGCGACTGTCCATCACCGCTATCCCGCGATCAGAGGTCAGGCCCTGCGCCATATGGGCATTGAGGGCATAGGCAAGATCGAGCCGCTGCAGCATCGGATCGTCTCTGCCAAGCCGCTGTTCGATTCCCGTCGACGTGCGCACGGTCAATCCCTTGGTATTGACCGCCAAAATCTGCGCTTGATCTGCATTGAGGAGCCCCCGTTTGTGATCGGTATCGGTCCATCGGATACGGTCGCCCTGGTGCAAATCGAGCGGCTTGGGTTCGAACAGCCGCAAAGGATCCTGTTCGCCTTGCGGTCGCAACTGGCCGGGCCTAAATACAAATTGCTTTCCGCGCTGGTTTTCAAGAGTGATGCTCCCCTGCCCTGCATCGACGCTTGCTACTCTGTATCGGCCTTCGTGCAAGCCTTGGGTGCGCTGGCGTCTGGCGACCTCGACCAGCATGCCGGGCGCATAGCTTTTGGCATAGCGCAGTTCCTCGCGGGTGACATTGACGCGCGAGAGCGTTTCAACGCTCAGTATTTCCTTCCCCAATTCGCCATTGGCCTTGAGCCCAGTTTGAACCGCTTCATTGACAGCAGTTCGCAAATTGCGCCCCGAGGCATAGATTGACGTCCGTTCGCGTTCGGCAGGAGACAGCGACAGCCAGGCGCTGGCGGCTGCAAGTGCTGCATCCTCCTTCACTTCAACGATATGGCGCTTCAGGTGATTGAGCGCTTCGGAGACATTGCCGCCCTGCGCTGCATGTTGTGCAGCGCGCAGGGTCTTGTCGCGGGCGCGGATGTTGAGGTTCATGATCGCAGTTTCAACGCCCGCTTTCTGCATGACATCAAAAGGCTTGCCTGCATCGACCGCGCCCAACTGCTTGCGGTCACCAATGCTGGCGAAGCGATCCACTTCAAGCAAATTGGCGAGCCGAACAAGCTTCTCTTTGTCTGCATTTCCAACCATCGAGGCTTCGTCGAGCAAGATTACGCTCCCCCGATACTTCGCGCGCGCCTCCATCAGCTTCAACGGATCAGGCGCGACAAGCAGGCTCGCATGGCGCTTCAGGAACCGTGCTACCGTCATCGATGGGATCCCGGTATCGCGTTCGAGCATCTGGACGAGCGTATTCTGGACGGCAAGTCCCAGCACATCACGGCGTTCTTCGCGCAATATGTCGGCAACCGGCTTCAAAACGGTGCTCTTGCCCGCACCCGCTATGCCCTGAATGGCGATGATGCGGTTGTGCGAGCTCAGGATCAGTCGCCCTGCCCCTTCCTGGCCATGGTTGAGGGTCATGCCATATCTGAGTTCGGAGAGCGCCTGCAGCCGCTCGCCAGCAATATCGGGGGCAACAATCGGCGCTATCCTGTTCCGCCCTTCATCGACCGCATTTATTATGCGCTGCTCAAGAGCAAGCGCTTCTGCACTGGTCACCATGCCGCGATCGGTACCTTTGCCCGCAACAAGATGGCCCTGGCGGAGCAGCTGTGCGATACGTTCTTCGATTTGCGGCAAGGCGGTCGGCAAACCAAAATCAAGTGCCACCTTGTAGATTGCGGTCTTCGCAAATACGGCTTCACGCTCGCCCAAATGGCGCACGGCGGAGGCAACTGCATGGATGGCAGCGACCTGTTCCTTACTGCGCTTGCCAAGCGCGCGCGGGATCAACGGATCGGATCTTGAAAGCCCCAGCCTCTCGGCAAGGCCTGTAGCCCAATCGCGCACATTGCCTGCGGTCTCCGCAACCCGTTCGGTCAGAGACGGGACATGCCCGATGTCCGACACAGCACGTGCATTGGCCCGGGCAATGAGGGCCGATGGGTCGAAGCCAAGTTGGTCAGCCTTGGCCGCCCAGGTCCGTGCGAGTGCTGCGCGGTCCTCGATTTTGGCCTTTGCCTTCCTCGTTATCAGATTGGCTGTGTTACGCGCAGCTAGGCCTTTGCTGTCCATATTGGAAAGTGCGCCTACAATTTCGGCGCGCCGCGAACTGAACGCGTCGCGGATTTCTTTGGGCACGCCCTTGGCTTCAAAATTGCCATGCTTGCCCTGTTCACCCACTTCATAGCCAAGCTTTTCAACCGAGAGCCTGAACCGCGCCATCGTCATTGCGTTGAGCATGGTGTTATGTTCCCAAAGCTTGTCGTTTTTGAGCGCGCGCCATTTGCCGTCTGATCCTTTGGTCGCGTTCGCTACAACTGCATGGAAATGCGCATTGGGTTCCTGATTGCGGTTGGTGTCGTGCCGGAACATCGCCACTAGCAGGTTTCCGGTCGCAACCACCTTCTCCTGGCCTTTAACCTCCATTCTGGTTTCAGCCAGATGCTTTTCAGCCCAACCGAGCGTCTCCTTCACTGCCTGCGCATAAACATCAATGATGCGGGTGTCGCCGCCCACCAATGCTATCAAAGACCAGCTTTTGGGCATCGAGAAAGTGAGGTCGGTGCCGGCACGATGGGGACGCAGATCGCTTCCTAATCGCGTGCCGTCTGGGAGATAGCCTTTCAATATCGCTTCAAACTGTTTGGCCTCGACCCTCCCGTCTAGCCCGAGCCCTTTTGCACCCTGCCCAAACCACTCTCCCGAACGATCAGCGTCGGCGCGGGTGTAATAATTGTCAGCGGCAAAATAGTTTGCAGCGCCGCCTGCAGTGCGGACATTGGCTACCGACAGCATCGATCAGACTTTGCGGCCAAGAGAACGCCTATCCGACTCATAGGTCCATATCGAGGTCGCCCAGATCGACGACATCCTTAGCTTCATCCTTCACGCGCATACCATCTTCGAGCATCAGCCGACGCGCCGCGTCCGCTTTTCCCATGTCACGATCCGCTTTAGATTTTTGTATAAGAAGTGCTGGGCTTGGCGCAGGCAAAGTACCCTGCGGTGACCATTGCTCTTGCCCTTCTGTTTGAGGTGTACCGACCCGTAAAACCTTATCCATTGGGAGCGCAGGCTGTGTGGTGCCTGACCGGTTTTCTTGTGGGCGCTCAGGTGGCTTATCCCGATCGTCATTCGGGACTAGATTTGGACTTGGCTGTGATGTGGCTGCGACATCTTGCTCTATAATGCGAGATTGGTCACCTGGCATGGCTCGCTCGTTCTCGGTTACTATGTGCGCAGGTTTCAGCGCCAACTCTCCTTGACTAGGAACCACCCCCTTGCCCGCACCATCATCATTAGAAGATGGTTGTTCATCGGCGTTGCTCTGTGCTGCAGGATCCACCAATTGACAAGGAGGAGTTCCGTTGGACGGGCCATCATCGCCCGCACGCCGGATAAAGGGTTCGGCCCTTTTCTTGCGCGATACCGGGACAAGCTTGACCGGTGCTGCCGGAAAGCCGTCGGGAAATTTGAGATAACCCGAAAGCCTTGGCAGGTTCATTAGCTGGTCGGGTAATAAGAGCGGTTCGATATTCTTGCGCGGGGTCAGGCTGACGGCGTCACGGGCATTATTATAGCCATAGGTGTAGCCCTCCTCCATGTCGCGCACCTGGGTATGGCCGATAAAATCCGAACACCATGTTGCGGTCTCGCGGTCAGCGGTCCCCAGGATTAATTTGGTCCGGGCAAGCGAGGACAAGGTCATCGCCATATTCTCGCCGTACACCTCTTTGAGTTTGGCATAGGCATGGATGCCGGTCACAATCGCGCCACCAAAATTGCGGGCGGTCTGGAGACCCTTTTCAAGGGCTGGTAACCTGTGCAGCGCCCCCATTTCATCGATGAAAAACCAGAGCCGCAAGGCGCGCGTGCGCTCCATCGCCATCAACGTATTCATCGCGGTATCGAGCCAGACTGTCAGCAGCTGTGAACAGACGCTCATGTCGATATAGCGCGCAGAGATATAGAGCATCGCGCCGTCGCGCACATCGCTTTCGACCCAGTCGCGTACCGAGAAGCGAGGTCCAGTTCGCGGCAACAGTTTTAACGCCTTTGCATTAGCGTTGAACACCGCCCGGATCGATTCCGCCATGCGAGCAGCCTCAGGCGCGGTCAGCGGATCGGCGATCGTACCACGCATCAGTTTGTGCACCTGTGTCAGGTCAGCGGTCATCAATTCGCTTGCCAAGGCTTCATTGTTTGCACTGCCTTTGGCGCGCAGCTTGAGGCACATTTCGACAAAGAGGAGCCGGGCGGCCAGCACCCAAAATTGTTCCGAACCGCCTCCGTCATGCGGAACAAGCGCTTCGGCGGCCGCAGAAAATTCGGCTTCGTCGCGGCATTCGTCGAACACGCTCCATTGCGGGCAGCGCGCATCCAGCGGGTTCAAGATGATGTCCCGGTCGCTCTCGTAAAAATGCTCAATGAAGGTGCCGGTCAGATCAAAGATAACGGCACGCTGGCCACTCTTTCTTGCCTCCTCGATCATGTCGGAAAGCGCGACCGTCTTGCCCATGCCTGTAGTACCAATGAGCATCGCATGGCTTTGTTCGAGCCGCCACGGATAGCTGACCTTGGCCAGATGCGAGGGTGCATAAGGAAAGAGACGACGCAACTCGCCGGGAAGCGCGTACCGCCATTTCATCCCCAATGCTTCGGTCAGCTCGCGCTTGCGTTCTTTGGCATTATGTTCGCCAATTTCGGTGACCAATTCAGCGAGGGTCGCAAGCATCGCACCGCGTTCATGCTTACGCTCTTTCGACCGGCTGCCAAAGTGCGACGCAAACCAATAGAAGGCGACCATCGCAGGTACAAGAAGCAGCGCCGCACGCGTCAGCGCCTGCTCGAGCAGTGCAAGCATATGCTCCCAGGCGAGCCTGATTGGGGGATAATATTCCACGGCGCCCAAGGGCAACTGGACCGTGCCACCGAGCCCGATTTCAATCGCAATGAGTTTGGCGGGATCGAACTCCATGAAACCGTAGATTGCAGCATAAATCCGCATCCAGACGAGATAGCTTTCATGATCGGAAAGACCGCCGGACAGGGTCCACCAGCTTAGTCCGCCAATCACGATAGTTGCCACGATCAGCGGGCCTTTCAAACCTGCTGCAAACATGAAACCGAAATGTCCGAGAAGCTGGCTGCCGCGGGTGAAGTTCAGAAGATTGCGCTTCATTTCGAAGCCCCTTGAACAGTAGCGGTCGCGATCCCCAATTGCTTGCAGCGCCGCGCATAGGCTGCATGTGCGCGGTCCCTCAATTGCGGATCGGCATGGCCTGCAAGGAGCGCATCGATGCCAACCATTGCAAACACCGATTGGCGGTGAATGCGCTCGATTGAGGCGGTCTGTCCCGATGCCGGATCCTCGCCGTCACAGGCCGCCATGAGCAGCAATCGCACCCATTCGCTGACGCTACAGCCCTTGGCCTTCGCAGTCATCCGGACCCGGTGCGCGAGGTCATTCGATACATAGATTTGCAGTGACAATGGACGTGCCATTGCGAACTCCTTTTCAATAAAGGAGCCCGTTCACACTTGCGGAAGGCGATTTGGATTTAAGTCATATGTGAGAACATGTCAAGAACATTGAAAGGCGCGCAATACCGCCACTGCTGGCCATGGATGATTTGGATTCAAGTCATTCGACCCAGTGATTTGAAAGTGATTGGAAAGTTGCCATCCTACCAAAATCACCGGAAACACTTATGAATCAGCCATTTTTTACCTGCGACATGTCGCGTACGGTGTGCTGAGATTTTCCCAACTGCCAGGGTTGGTCCAGTGTTTGCCATTCAACGGGATGGGGGGTTTTGCGTTACCTTATCTTCGGAACCTGCTGGCAGGTGATATGCGCAGACCAGAAGCCTCGCTATCGACAGCAACGATGCAATCGAACAATAAAAAAGAGGAAGCCCTCGAAGGACTTCCTCTTCACTCATTCTGGTCAAAATTGATCGAGCATCTGGCTTGGGACCGAGTCGACAATCCGGTCGATCAAATGCTGGGGCAGTGCCCCATAATCGCCCTCGTCGACGACGATATAACCCCGCTCGAAATCGGTCAGGATATATTGGTTGAAATAGCTGTGAAAGGACCGCGCATAGGCGCAGTGCATGGCTGTAATCAGCGCCTGCTCGTCGGCTTTTCTGTGTGTCTGTTCGAGTGCTTGTGAACCGTTCATGATAACCTCCTGATGGTAAATCGATGCTTCGCATCAGGATGCGGACAATGGGCAGGTTGGGACGGGTCAGGGACCGCATGGCACATGCGGCCGCGGCAGCGGCGATGGGGGTAACGATTTTTGGCGCGGTCTGGCATAGCCTGACCGGGTCGAAAAATGGTGGGGCCCCGTCGTCCTTGACGCGTTCCCTAAGCTACCCATTAAACTTGGAATTTTGTGAGAGAGCCCCTCCTCCACCCCAGACTTGGCACGCCACCACAACCGCGCTTGCAGAATTCAATTTCCTACAGGCGGGTGTTCTGGATAGCGTGCGCATCGGAGGGGGCCCACGGCCAACGAAAG
Organism: Sphingomonadales bacterium; assembly: GCA_016707885.1. Lineage (GTDB taxonomy): Bacteria > Pseudomonadota > Alphaproteobacteria > Sphingomonadales > Sphingomonadaceae > Sphingorhabdus_B. Next base: position 125,541 of record JADJGU010000002.1, on the reverse strand, counting down.
GATAAGATATGGCCCGGTCCAAAACCAGCGCAGTCGATGCGCTCAAACGCCTGCAAGCCCAAAGAAGCGAGCTCGATGCACGCGAAACCAAGCTCCGCACCGATGCAGCAAACGAACTGGGCAAGGTGTTGCTCGAATGCGGCGCCGAGACCATCGACGCTGCAAAATTGCGCCAGCTCATGAAACAAACCAGTACGATGGGAATTGATGCAGCGCTTGCCAAACTCGGCAAAAACTAAGCTCGAACTGGCGGCGGCACGGGGCTCGATGCCCCTGCCGCCGCCTCCCGTTTCGATACAAAAAAAAGGCCCCGCCGGTGTGCACCAGCGGGGCCTTTCGGTGTTTTTGGCCGATCAGTCTTCGTCGATCGGCGGCGCGTCTTCGTTGTCGTTCGAACGCGGCTTGGTATGGAAGTCGACCTTGTCCGCGTAGATCTCGCAGCCGTAGCGCTTGACACCGTCCTGGTCTTCCCAGGATGAATAATGGAGCCGTCCCTCAACGCTCACCAGCTGGCCCTTCTTGCAATATTTGGCGACGTTCTGGCCAAGGCCGTTGAAGCAGGTCACGCGGTGGAATTCGGCATCCTTCACGGTGTAGCCATTTTCGTCCTTGAAGGTCTTGCCTTCCTTGTTGCGCGCCGGACGATCGGTAACAACATTGATCGTGGTGATTGCGCTTCCGCCCTGGGTCGAGCGGGTTTCGGGGTCGCGTGAAATGCGGCCGACGAGGATAACGAGATTGGTCATGTTACTTCTCCTGAATGTTGCGTCCGGGACTATCCCGGCTGCGAACGGAAAAGGAGAAACAGCAAGCGGACGGTTGCACCGCGTTCACGCGGGGAACCCGGTTAGCGCCGGGTGGTGCGGGCAGCCCATGACTTTCGCGATTGCAGCAAAATCGGGCACCGGTTTTGCTGCTGGCAATCGCGCAGATACACATGGGCAACACGGCCGGCAGCGTTCGGGTTGCAACCGACCGATGGCTGGTTCACCTCAGTTCGCGAAAAGCCGGAATGGTCCTGGATGCGACTGGTTTCAGGTGAAACGCAGATACAGTCTCGTTACTCGCATTCGCCTTTCAGCCTCTTCATTCCCGCCCTATGGGCGGACCGCTATCAACATCTCCGATGTGCCCGGTCGACCCGCGACAAGGTAAGCATCAGGCTGCAATAGGATATGGCGCTGAAGGACCTTCCACCGGCGGTGTATCCTCTGATGGCTGGTCCAGACGTCGCCCTTTAAGCATCCAGGTCTGCGGTGCGATGAGACGTCCCCAATCGGCAAAACTGGGAATGAAGCCCAGATCTTCGATCACATGCTGCTCACCAATCAGGCGGACAGGGACATGTTTTCCATCGGCATTGACGATTGTCGTCCCGAAGAGCGTCTCGAGCATGAAAATACCCTCGGCATGGTGACGCAATGCCCGGTGGCGGGGATCGGCGAATATGGCTTTTGATTGGTCGAACCATTGGTGAAGTGCAAGATAGTCGTCCGCCACGCCGCCCCATTTGCGGACCGAGGACAGCGCGTGATAATAGCAATGTGCCATGATGTGCTCTCCTCATAATTCCGTTGAATGGCTGTCATGGGAGGTGAAGCGCAGATTACAGTCGAGCTGGAAACTGGCTTCTGCGACATTGATCAGCAACTCGCCAAAAGCACCATCGTTGATCTCCCAGCCATCATGATGCCGCTCGAGCGCTGCATAGGCAAAATCTTCAAGGAGCGAAGCGAGTTTGACCTCGTCCTTACCCTCGCGCGCGACAAGAATGTCGGGGCATTCGACGACCTTGCCGTCGGCACCGAAGAAAGTGGTTTGTTCGATCGCGCCGCTGTCGGCATAGCCATCAAAACGGATTTCGACGGTCACAATGCCATGTGCAGCAAGTGAGGTGAGCAACGCTGCCTTCATTTCGGCAATTTCGGTATTTGCCGCCGCATCACGTTCGGCTTTGCGCGCGAGATAATCGTTCGCCATTGTCGAGAAGTCGTTCATCATTTTATCCTCCTGTGCTTGAAACCGCAGCGGTCCATCCGCAACGGTCCAAGGACACAAAGGACACCTCCCCTCTTGATGGTTATACGCCAGCGCATCGCTGCGCTGGCGCGAATGAAGGGTGGCTTACTGCCCGGATGGAGGCGCTTTGGCTTTGGGGCAGGTGCCAAGCGGACCGCGGCGGTCAACGACCGTCACCCGGGCGGCTTTGGCATCGATCACAAGACGTTCCAGGACTCCATTGCCGGGGAAAGCCACGACGTAGCGCGGATCGAGCGAAAGCATCTGCTCGTTGCGCTTAAACCCGGCGCGAGCGCCCAGTCGCCGGTCGAGCGCAAAGGTCAGTTGGGCGATGCCCCGACGCTCGGCCCAGGATGCCGCCAACCGGTCGACACCCTTGGTGTCGCCGCCATGCACCAGCACCATGTCGGGAACTGTGCCAAGGACCTTGTCGAGCGTTACCCAGACATTGGACGCAAAACTTTTGGCTTCTTCGTCGGTCGGAAAACGGCTGCGTCCGCCTGCAAAGATAACAGGCGTACCTTCAGGCATGGCTGCACGCTTTTTGGCTTCACTCCTCGCACGTAAAAAGTCGCGTCCCTGCACGACAGCGGAGGTCAGCATTACACCATGATTGAAGCGCGAGCTTGAGACAGGTTTCCAGGACGAGCCAAATTCGTTCATGTAAAGACCGGCTGCAAATTCGCGCATCTCTTCAAACGCAAGCATGCTGGCTTCCGCACACTGTGCACGTTCGATCTGCGTTTCCAGTTCGTGCGTTGATATTTCCGACCCGTCGTTGCTGGCAACAAGGGCACGCACTTCATCGGTCGCCCGGTCGAGCGCTGTCGACTTGCGTGTTGCAGCACGGTGAAACAGATTAACCAGCCCCCAGCCAAGATCCTCGGCATCGGCCTCTAGTGCCGTATCGCTGAATAGCGCAAAGAGATCCGACCAGACACCTTCGAGCGTTTGCGCGACAGCTTCCGGACAGGGAAAATCACTCTGGATGACGGGCGGTGGACCGATGGTAAAGCCGGTAAAATCGAGACCTGCGAGTTGCTCGGCAAATTGTGTGTGCATGATTATTCTCCTGACAGATATGCTGCTGGCAGCCTCTCCGCCAGCGAGAGCCCGTCAGGGCCGGCTCCAGACAGGCAAGCGCACCGGACGCGCGCCTGCGCGTAAAGGGGAACCTGCCAAGGGCAGGCTGGCGCGGGCAGCGCTTGTGAAACAAGCGCAACACGGGCCTGCCCGGGCGGGTTGCGCTTGCCTGTCGGCTGGCCCAGGGCCTCTCTCGCTATGGCGGCGGCTGCAAGCGCCCGAGGTCAGCGGAAGATAAGATATGCAGATTAGGCGCTGTCAGCCGGGTATCCGATACCAAACCACGGGCCTATAATGTATGAGCGACATTTTCATGCAGTCCGGTGGAACGGCTGCATGCGTTGATCGGTCAATAGCTTAAGGGACCGGATCGGTGACAGCTTCGCCTAAACGATCAACAAGCGTAACCGAGGGCGGACCATTCCAGCGCCAAAGCACCAGATTTCGGCCCAGTCCGTGCTGATGCGATGCGTAAATGAGCCCGTCGACACCTTCGCCCGACAGGCGGAGCGCTCTCATTTGCGTCGGAGCATCGCCGCGGCCAAACCAGCGCGACTGGAGGTCGGGCTCGGTCAGGCCGACGGCGGCAAGGCCTTCAGCACTGGTCAGATCGATAATTCGGGCAGCTTCAATATCGAACGAGCAGAGCAGGCCTGGCCGGTCATAGAGGGCTTGCGTATATTCGGCATACGCTGTGTGCGGGTCGAGTGCCGAATAAAACGCTTGTATGCCCGGTGGATTGTAACGCCCACCATGTAGACGCGCCCCTTCCCCCGACAATGGGGCGTGTGCCCAGCGCGGCGGCACAACCCTGAAGGTCCTCGCCGTAAAGATTGTAGTACCGGTCACCAAGGTCAAGCGTAAGCGCCGTCCTCAAGCGCATCGAGCCATTGCAGGACCTGCTTTGCCTCACCAGCCTCGACGATTTCAACCGCCCGCTTGTAACCGAACGCAGCAATCGGCTGATGCCGAAACCAGATGACGGCGCGGGACAGGCCGCCCCCCATGTCGCTTGCACGCGACAATATGGTGGCGATAGGCCCAAGCTTCGACTGCACTTCGGGTGATCCGGGATTGCGCGCCAGCGTGGTGCGGTGGACACCCGCCAGATCGGCCAGCTCGGCTTGGGTCATCTGCAACATGTCGGCAAGACGCTTGGGTTCAATACCTGCAGACTTGTCGCCGCTTAGCGCGTCGATCACCGGGTCAAGCAAAGTTGCAACCATATTGCATCTCCATATCATCTATATATGTTGCAATTATGTAGCACATTGATCGCAAAGTCAAGGCCAAGACTGCTTTTTACAACAAGCGGCGTCGGCCTCGATGTGGGTTGCTGTAACAGCGCGGGCCAGAAAGAGGAGCGTACGAGCTGCTTTCACCCGTTCGCGATCAGTCCGAATTCGGCGGCCGTGAACACCAACTGGTCGTCGGCTGGAAAGGCAGCAAATGCTGTCAGTCGGCCGTCTTCGTAGCGCAAATGCCAGGTCCGTTGTGGACGGGGCTCGCGAGCGCCAAAGACGCTTGGATCAAGGATAACGACGTTACAGCGCACCTGCGTATCGCGGGCCGAAAGTGTACGGATCAAGTTAATCGAAGCTGCACGAGCAGCTTCGGCAAGGTCCTGACAGGCGCTATAGTCTTCGCCGTCAGTCCAGAGCGCCGCATCAGCATCGAACGGCACGCGCGTCAGATCGATAGCTCGGTCGGTTCGCACCCCGATTGTAAAGCTGGAATGCTCGCTTGTGGCTGAGGAAGGCTCGAACCCCGGCGAGCGCAAGAAAAAGCGCAAACGCCAATATGCCGTCTCGGAAATGGCGGTCGCTTCTGCCTCGCTTGCATAGAAAATGCCGGGCCGCACGTCAGCTTTGCGGAAGCGGCTTGGGGTGCGATGCCCATATCGGAATGGCGAAGCCAGCAAATAATGGAGGCCCTGCGCTGCCTTGGGCAAATCAGGCTTTGCAGCTTCCGCGAGCGCCTCAAGCCGCGCTTGATCAGCAAGCGAGGCGGTAAGCCTGTTGGTCGAGATGCGGTGCTGCGCCTCGACGACCCGCCAGACCTCGCCCTTATACGCGCGAACCTCAGACGCGAGCGCGGTGGGCGTCCACATAATCGCACACGGTCAACAGGCCCTTGAAGCTGTCGATAAGATCAAGCGGCCGGGCGTCAAGATCGATATTATGCGTCTGGAGCCAGCGGCGCGCTGCTGCATCGTCACTCCCCAAAAGCGAATCCAGGCTTCTGAACAAGCGCAGCAGAAATTGCCCTGCCTCAAAAGACTTTGAAGCAGGATCGAGCATCGTGCGTCCTGTCGTCAGCCGCGACGCCGTTGCTTGCGAAAGACCCAGAACAGCACCGAGCTTGGCGGTACTCAATCCCCAATAATCTGCTATTTTTGCAACCGCAGACGTGAGAACACGGGCATCCTCATTCGCGTCTGCCTTGAATCGGGTAGCCATGGCCATTCCTTTCATTTGCATATAATGGCACATATTCATTCAAATGAATAGTAAAATCGTGATGACCATCAGTGGGTTCCGTTCAAGCAGCTTCTGATACGGGTTCGGCGTCTCCGACTTCGATTTCGCGTCCGCCCAATTTCAACAGCAAGGCGCTCGCTTCCTCGGCACGAGCAGCGGCGGTCAAGATCGCGCGATCATCATCGCGCAGCAGCTTGAGCCAATGGTCGATATAGCTTGCATGATTGTCGAGATGGGCAACCGGGAGCCCAAGTTCGGCGCCCAATATGGCGCTCGACAATTCGGCGATCAATTCTTCGGCAGCATAGGCTGCACTTCCAAAACGGTTTTTGAGGTTACGGTCGAGCCGCGAACCATGGCCCGTCCAGTGTGACAGTTCGTGGCCGAGCGTCGCATAATAATGATCGAAGCCCGAAAAGAGTTCGGGCGGCGGCATGGTGATCCGGTCCGCGACCGGTTCATAATAGGCTTCGGAGCCGATATGGCGCAGCACAGCCGGTATTCGGCCGAAAAAGACGTCAAGATCGGCTTTGCGTCCTTCGGGCTCGACAAGCACAAGGTCATGCGACGGATGATAGCGCTCGGGAAGTCCATCAATCTGGTCGGCATTGAAGACCGCATAGGCACGAAGCACGTGGCGGTTCTCTTCATGGGCTTCGCCTGCCTCGGTCGCTTCAACTTCCTTGGAATAGCTTTTGTAGAAAATGGCGATAGTCGACTTCTCGCCTTTGCGCACCTGAGCACCCAATTTGATGGCCTGCGCATAGGTCATCCAATAGGGCGAAGCGTAGCCGTTCATGTCGGCAACCATCCAGAGCCAGAACACATTCATGCCGCGATAGGGTGTCCCGCAACTGCGCAACGGTCGTGATACTGGCAGGCCGCGCCAAGGTTTGACCCAAGGCCTAGTTCCGGCTTCGAGCCGCTCGATGATCAGGTTTGTAATGCGCGTTGCCGGCGACATGCCGGTACGCTTCGATTGATATGCCATGGCGGATACTCCTGAATGTCGGCCGGAGAATTCCGGCAATCGACACCCGCCACGCGCTCCCCTCTCCTCTTATGGTTCTCTGGAACAAGAAAAAGCGGCCCCCTTGATATTCAAGGGAACCGCTTCCAACGCAGGTTCAATCCCGCCCTGTCAGGAGGAGGTCAGGCGGCGAGATCGACGCCTGCATTGTTAGAAGGTGCGTCGTCGATGGCAGCATCACCAAGCGTCGAAGCTTCGGCATCCGATCTTACCTCCGCGGATTCATCCGCAGTGGCGGCTGGATCGACCTCGCCAACCTCTGTAGCGCTGGTAGTATCTGCGAAGCGCATGGCTGCGGGCAACCAAGCAAGCGCGCGCTCCTTGACCTCAACTTCGGTGATAAAATTGCCGGCAAAGATGCGCTCCGCACTTGCCGCCAGTTCGCCCTTCTTCGAAGCTGAAAAGCGCGAGGCAAGCGTTGGTCCGCCTACGTCTGTTAGCACCTCAAGGATCGCGGCTTTCGATACCCGGTCGAAATAATTGGCTGCGGTCAGACGCCACCAGGCCGCCATATCAATCCCGATCAACAGGCCCAGATGATCATGGAAAATATTGCCGCGATTACCGCTTACATTGAGGCTTGCCTCAAGCGTACGTCCAACCACCCAGCCAAGCCAGGCCGACCGGGCTTCATCGTCAAGCGCCCGGAATAGATCGAAACGATCGGCAAGGCTTTCGCCTGCACGCCAGCTTTCATCAAGAGAGCCACGAAGGTCAGCAATAGCGGCGGTTGCAGCTGCGTCCTTGGCTTCAAAGCCGTGGGCCGGACCTGAAGATGCGGCGCCCCGGATCGTAAGACCGGGAGACGAGGCCCAGCGGCAGGTGTCAGCATCAGCCAGCGTGAACACGAACAGATCGAGCGCGAGCGATGGATCGCTTGCAACATGAAGCGCCAGCACGTCTCGCCGCTGCATGGCAAGTTCATCGACGAGCCGCTGCGACATCGCCGCGCGCGCGGGCTTTTCACCCGGTCCGCTGCTCACGACCTCGACAGCCCCTTCATCAGCGGCGGTCACGACGAGAACGTTCGTGAAATATTGCGGCTGAAGCACTGGCACGCCGTCACGGCCGAGCGTCAGGATCATCCCGCTCTCGCGTTTAATATCAGGATCAAGCTCTACCGGACGATCGCGGATGGCAGCGATTTCAGCATCGATGCGTTCGATTTCTTCCGATGCTTTGCCAGTGTCCTCTTCGCTCGCATCCTCATCTTCCAAAATGACAGCATTGCTATCATAGGCTGCATCAAGCTCTTCGAGGCGGGCGAGCTCGTCTTCGGTGTAAACGCGCGGTGGTGCCGGTACCCGGTGCAAGCCTTCGACAAGGTCGTGGCTTACATATACATCGAGTGTCGGCTTGACCCAGGCAAGACCTTGCTCACTTGCAATGCTGGACGCTTCCTCTTCCATCTTGGCTGTCGCCAGATTTTCCAGCAAGGCCACATCGAGCCAGGATTCATTTTCTTCATCGTCAAAGAGCTCGCGATCCACCCGACCACCGGCTGCAAGATAGGCATCCTTGCCGACCAGTCTGGCGCGCGGGTCGCTGCCGCGCACTGTGCTGTTGAGAACCATCCTGCGGATGCTGTCAGCCGTTGCGCGGTAACAAGATGCAGTGACTTCCTCAAAGACCCGGGTCTGGATGTCCTGATCGGAAGTGGCGCCATAGGCTTTCGCCATATCGAGCGTGATGTCACCAGCCGCCAGGGCATCGAACACCACTGGTGCCAGCGATGCGAGACGCAGACGCCCCTCGACAAAACGGATCGTCAGGCCGAAACGCCGTGCCACATCTTCCGGTGTTGCACCGGTTTCGATGATGCTCGCAAAGGCTTGCGCCTCATCGGCCGGGTTCATTTTCAACGTGTGGAAATTCTCGGCAAGACTGGCCTCGCGAACCTGTGTTTCATCGCCGTCCAAAACCAGACACATGATGGGAAACGTTCGCGACAAATGCTTGTCTGCGGCTAGCGCAAGCAAGGCCTTGCGGCGGCGTTCGCCTGCCTCGACCTCGAACCGACCTTTCTTGCCTTCGCGCACCACCAGGTTCTGCAAAAGCCCGTGGGCAGCGATACTCGCCTTCAGCTCGGCATCAGCTGCCGGATCGGAGCGCTTGCGCACATTACGGGGGGATGCGACGAGTTTGTTCAGCGGGATTGACTTGATCATGGGATTTCTCCTGAAAGATGAGCCGACGCACCGCCACTCGGCCGCCAGAGCTCATTGTCACGAAAGTCCCCTCCCCTCTTTTCAGTGGTCAGCGAGGCGCAATCATCCGACGAAAGAGCATCTGAACGATCAATTCAATAATTTCTTGAAACTTTCACTTTTTGGAAGTATTGGGAATTTCATGACGGTTTTGGCCAGAGAAATTGCAGCTGCAGGTTTAGGCTCCCGCATCCTCGAAGAACGGCAGCTCGCCGAGCTTGTCGGTGGAAGCAGTGCGCGCCGCTACGGGCTGGTCAACCGAGCCATCAAGGAAGGCGCGCTTATTCGCATCAAGCGCGGGACATATGCGCTGGGCGCTCCATATCGCGCCGATCCGATCCATCCATTTGCCGTCGCGCAGAGCCTGCTGCCGGGCAGCTATGTCTCTTTCGAAACAGCACTTGCCTATCATGGCTGGATTCCGGAGACAGTATTTACAACAGCGAGTGTATCGCCGGGTCGCAAGACCGTTGAATATGAAACCGACGCCTTTGGCAATTTTGCCTTTCATCCGCTCGCAATCCATCCATACCGCCTGCTTACCAGCGTCGACCGGGTGAGCGTGGGCAAACTGACCGCACTTGTCGCACAGCCGCTACGGGCCATTCTTGATCTGGTCGCGTTGCGCAAACAGACATGGGCAGGTCTCGATTGGCTGACCAGCGGTATGCGGATCGATGAAGCGCAGCTGCTTGCCCTCAAGCGAGCCGACTTTGTGGCATTGCGGCCGGTTTATAAGCATAAGGCTGTGAACGCGTTTCTCGATCAGTTCGAAAAGGGCATCATGCACGCGAAGACATCGGGCAGAAAGAGCGCATGACATGATTGATCTGGTCAAGGAGCGGCTGCGCCGATACGAAGCGGCAAATCCGCTCGACGAAGAAAATGCGGTCAAGGAAATCCTTCAGGAAATCGCGCTTTACGCGCTCTGGCGCGGTGACTTTTTCGACGCCGCCCTGTTCCAGGGCGGCACCAGTCTGCGTATCCTTCACGGGCTACCGCGGTTTTCGGAGGATCTCGATTTTTTGCTGCGGGTTCCCGATCCGAAGTTCGACTGGTCACCTTATCTTGTGACGCTAACGGATGTGGCTGCCGAATTCGGGATCAAGCTAGAGGCGCAGCCACCTGGTAAGATGGATAAGGCCATCCATGCGGCGTTACTCAAGAATGATTCCATCGCAAATCAGCTGGATCTATCATTCACAGGCCAAGGCCAACCAAAAACGATCAAAATCAAGCTTGAGATCGACGTCAATCCACCTTTGGGTTCGGGTGAGGCAACGACCTTTTCGGACTTTCCGCTCGATCATGAAGTTCGGCACCAGGACCTCTCCTCCAATTTCTCGCTCAAGATCCATGCCCTGTTATGCCGCGGCTATTTGAAGGGCCGCGACTGGTTCGATTTTTCCTGGTATGTATCGCGGGACGTCACGCCCAATCTTGCTCTTTTGCGTAATGCGCTTCTCCAAAAAGGCCCATGGGAGGGCGACGCGACGATTTCCGTCGATATCGCATGGCTCAAAGAAGCGCTTTCCGATGCAATCTCTCGGATCGACTGGAAGGATGCAAGCGACGATGTCGCCCGGTTCCTTAGGCCTAGAATTGCGTTCGCTAGATCTCTGGAGTGAACGTTTCTTCATGGCCAAGCTGGAGAAACTTTGCGCATCAGTTTCCAGCTAGGACGTCAGGCTGCAAGCGCGGCCCCTGGCGATTTGGCAAGACGCTCGAGAACAGTTTGCATTTCGCTCGCTGGCACAAACAATCGTGTCTGATAGCGGATGATCTCGGTGAAGCAGCCCTGCGCCTTATACCAATCAAGCCGGTCGGCTGACCAGCCCGACAGCTCCAACCGTTGACTGCCATTCACGAGTGATCGCTTGACCGTCAGCGGCTCAATAGATTGGAGCGGCATGGGCTTTCCGCTACGCATGATAAGCAATGCAAGTTCGGTTGGTGGGACCGACTGATCGATCTCAGCGCCTAAAGCCTTTGCCAATTCAGGAATATCGCCAATACCGATTTCGCGGCCAAGGAGCGAGCGGCCGTCTTTCGCCGCAATCCTGCTGACACGGACGTAGTCTCCCGGAATCTTGTCCCAGATGGGAAGCAAAAGCCCGGTTGCGAGATTTAGGCGTTCAATCTTGGGAGCCGCCAAGGCCTCGACTGTTTCAGTTCGCCAACCGGTAGCGAATTCTGCGGCATCGATAGGTTCCCAGTTGCTCTCGGCAAGCTGGTCCGCCGTCAGATATTCCGCCCGCAACGGCCGGACAAGCTCGATGCGCTCAATGCGCTCGCCATCATCGGTAAGAAGCCCCCGTGCGCGCACGGCAAGGGCAACCCGCCCCGATCGTGCGTTGCGCATTGGGCGGGCATGACCAGAGCCGATGTCGTGAAATTTCGTCAGATCCTCATACGTCAGCGGGCGCTGGCGACGTGCAATTTCGATTTCGAGAATATGGGTCGTAGCTCCAGATGCGGCATCGGTACGCACGACACGGTCTGCCAAGACTTGGAAGTCCTCAACGGGGATAGTCTCTACACCAAGATCGAGCGTACCTGCACTGCGCGCAGCGTCGACGCGAGCTTCCACCAGACCCAGATACTCATCGAAAATTCCGTTTTGCAAATGGATCGGAAATGCGAGAATACGGTTGAGCCAGCGTTGAATGGTCGGCAAATCGTCACATAAACCGCCATCTTCGCCTTCAAGCTTCAGACCCGACAATTTTTGAAAGCGGTCAAATCTGACCGCTTCAAGCTTGCCCTGATAGAGTAAATGGAACCAGCGAACGAGCGCGTCCTTTGCATAAATGCTCTCAAGATTGTCAGCCGGATCGAACAGATTCTGTCCGCCGGTCTGGCGCTGGCCGCGTGTCAGCGCGCCAAGACTGTCGAGGCGGCGCGCAATGGTAGAAATAAACCGACGTTCGCCGCGGACATTGGTCGTTACAGGCCGGAATAGCGGCGCAGATGCCTGATTGGTGCGATTGGTGCGGCCAAGGCCCTGAATGGCAGCGTCGGCGCGCCATCCTGGTTCGAGCAAGAAATGGATACGCCGCTCCCGGTTCTTCGCATTCAAATCGGCATGGTAACTGCGCCCCGTTCCGCCCGCATCGGAAAACACTAGAATGCGCTTGTCGCCGTCCATGAATGCCTGGGTTTCAAGGATTTTCGAGCGCGGCGAGCGGGATTGCAGCTTCTGGCTGCCATCATGAGCGACAACCAACCGCCGAGAACGCCCGGTGACTTCCGCCACCGCATCAACGCCAAAACGCTCGATGATGGCATCGAGTGCAGTTGCAACGGGCGGCAGCGCACATAATCGTTCGATCATCGCGTCTCGCGCGACAACGGCAGCCCGGCACAGAACCGGATTGCCATCGGCATCACTCATCGGTTCCGAGCGCGCGTTGCCATTTTCATCAACAAAGACCTGCATCAACCGGACAGGGAAGCTTTGTGTCAGATAGTCGATGACATATTCGCGCGGAGAAAGATCGATTTCGAGATGTTCGCGCTCTTGCAGAGACAGATCGGCGAGGCGACGATTGAGCATCGCTTCAGCGGTTGAGACAAGCTGAACCACTGCCGAATTCCCCTCGGCCAGCACTTCATCGATTGCTGGCAACAAACTTGGCAGCTTCATCGATAAGAGAAGCTGTGCGAAGAAACGCTGCTTCGTGCCTTCAAAGATTGAAAGTGCCGCTGCCTTTGCCCCTTTGTTGAGCGTATCCCCGCTGTCGGCATCGATTATACGGGTGGCTCCAAGGACTTCATCGAGGTTAGAATGGATGATGGCCCAGGCCTCTGCATAGGCATCATAGACCCTAATCTGCGCCTCGGTTAGTTCATGCTCTAAAATGTCATATTCGACACCGGCAAAGGAGAGCGCTCGTGCGGTGTAGAGGCCCAGGGATTTGAGATCGCGGGCAACCAGTTCCATGGCGGCGATACCGCCCTTTCGGATATCATCGACAAATCGCTCGCGCGTCGCAAAGGCGGTTTCCGGTCCCCACAGGCCAAGCCGTGCCGCATAGGCAAGATTATTGACGTCAGACGCACCGGTTGCGGATACATAAAGCACACGGGCGCGGGGCAATAGATTTTGCAGACGCACCCCGGCAACGCCCTGCTCGCTTCCGTTGATCTTGCCCCGGCTCCCCTCCGCCTGCAGCATTGGCCATCGCATGGGCTTCGTCAAAGGCGATGACCCCATCAAAATCGTCTCCAGCCCAGTCGAGTATCTGTTGCAGTCGCGTTGTATCCACGCGACCTGATCGCAGCGTCGGGTAGGTCACGAACAATATCCCTTCGGCCATCGTGACCGATTGACCCAGTTTCCATTGCGATAGCGGCTGGACGTCGAGCGGTAGTCCGCCAAGCGAACCCCAGTCGCGGCGCGCGTCCTCCAGAAGCGCTTCATTTTTCGATAGCCAGATATGACGGCGTTCGCCCCGCAGCCAGCGGTCGAGAAAAATGGCTGCTACCTGCCGACCTTTACCTGCACCGGTACCGTCACCCAAAAAATATCCGCAGCGATAGACCGCGCCGTCCGCATGCGGCTGCAACGTGCAACCATTATCATGGGGCAGATATTCTCCGGGTAGATCACGTTCGAATGCGTTTGTTGCATAGACCAATGTCTCGAGCTGTGCGTCGGATAGCAGGCCGTCAACCACGCAGTTCGGCATAACATAGGGCTGACTGCGCGGGATAGGTGCAGCGATCGATCCCATTGCGACCGACTCGACCAGCGGTGTCGGATGGTTGCGGGCGCCAGTTATGGTCATCCGGCTTGACCGATAGGGGAGATAATGACCGACTTGCTCCGCGATAGGTGTAGCTTCCTCGAGCGGCACAAATTTGAGCGCGCACGGTTCAAGAGCATTCGGCGAAACGACCGGAATCGGCGCGACGGGGCGGTTGATTGTGCGGGGAGCAATTCGGAGAGCCGTCCGCACGGGTCGGGCTGGTGCAGGTGGTGGCGCAGGCGACGCGCGATGTGGCAGGGCATCAACGAGTGCCACAAGCTCGCTCAGGTCGTTAACATGGCCGGTCACCGGAGATCGGGGGTCGTCGACCTTGTCGAGAACAATGAGCCGCGTCGAAATTGAGGTTCCCGCGCGCGCAAAGGCGCGATCCATCGATGCATTGAGCCTCACGGCGAGCGGCATCCGCAAACGCTCCACAAAGCCATGAAGGTCAAACCATTCGGGCATGATGGCAACCGCCCTGCCGCCAGCTGCCAAGCGCGCCAGGGCCGAGCGCAAATGCCGTGCGCCTGTTCGACCGTCCTCGCCGCGCTCAAGGCCGACCGAATAGGGCGGATTGATCAGAACTGTATCGGGACTGATTGTGGAATCGAGAAGTTCGTCGATCAGTTCGCCGTCATGCATAGATACCGCCGCATCCGGAAACAGCGCATGCAGGGCATCACGCCGCAGGACGTGGATTTCATTGAGGGCGAGTTTGGAACCGCTCCGCATCGCCAAAAGGCGAGCATGCCGGTTCCTGCTGACGGTTCGAGCGTCAGATTGCCGCTCGACAACGCGGCGGCACGCCCGGCAATCCAGGCAAGCCGCAATGGCGTCGAGAATTGCTGGAATCGGATTTGCTCTTCGGAACGGTTATACTGGATTGGCGTAAGGCTTTCGATTCTGTCAAAGCAATCAAAGGCTTCGGCTATGTTGCTGCCCGGAGTGCCCGCGGACGCCGCTTGCATGTAAAGAAGTTGCGCCAACTCCACCGATGCATGGCTATCGGAAAGCGACCAGCGATTGTCCGCGTCGGTGGCACCTGTCAACCGGGTGAATGTCTCTGAAAGACGTTTGCGTGTGATTGGCACATGGGCCGCAAGATCGTCAGCAAGGGATCGTGCCGCGATGATCGCTGGCACTTCGTTGGGTGAGAATTCGAGAATGAATGCTGGCTGGTTCATGGGTTTGGCCTCCTAGATGAAGCCATCGATCTTCGCGGGAATGCCGACCGGGCCTCAAAAAGCCGAGGGCCTCCTCCCCTCCCGGCTGCCTTCAGGCAGCCGTCCTATGGCCGAGCCGTTCCCGCAGTTCGTCATTCCAGTCACTGCCTGACTTGGTTGGTGTGTGCGGAATGATCGTCCGCCCGGCACGCGCATAAGTCTCCATCCCCCGCTTCAGAGCGAGGTCCCCACCCTTGTCGGCATCGACAAACAAATGCAGCTCGGTGATGCTTTCCGGGATAGCCGCGAGGCCAAACCGCTCATTGCCAAGCGTGGCCCAGCAAGGAATGCCAAATAAGATTTGTGCAGACAGTGCGCTTTCCGTTCCCTCGGCGAGACCCAATCTTCCCTCGGTCGGTGCCGACAGGCGAACCGCCCCTTCTCCCAATTGCCCAAGAGCGCGCTTGGGTTTGAAGAAGTCGGCTTTCAAGGCTGTTACAGGATCAACGAAGGTACGTTGGATAGCAATGATGCCGATATCCATGCGGACCGCCGAAATAAGCGCCGGTAGAAAGCGAACATCAGACTTTCGACCCAAAGGTGTTCGCTCAAGAAACCGCAGTTCGGTAGGACGCAGCGGTATACAACGGTTGGCGAGATAACGCTCGGCAAGTGTTTCAGTGATCGGGATGGCTTCTCGCCAAAGCCGGCAAGCATTTATATCCGGTCCAAATGGCTTTCCAATCTTGGCGATTGGACCACCCTGACCATCAAACAGATCGCGTGGCTGGATGCCGTGTCGCTTGAAGCCCTCTATAACCTCCTCACTGGAGCATCCCGCAAAGCAGTGAAACAGGATCGCGCCGCTGGTAAGGCCCACCGAAAGCGAAGGTGTGCGATCGTCATGGGCGGGGCAGCAACACATGCCCTGCCGCCCGGACCAATAACCACCTAGTGCATCCACAATTTGTCGGGCACGCCGTTCGAGCGCCATGGGGACGTGTTTTGCGGTCTTTGTCATTGTTCTTGCCTGCTACAAAAGGATCATATCGGCTCGGTGCCGCCTCCACTCTGCACCGCGTGGAGATTTTCCTACACAATAATGTTCATTGTATGTTCCTTCAGAGCTGAACGCGAAAAGGAATAGGTCATGAAACATATTATGCTGCTCTTATTGACTGCGATCCCGATTTCTGCGGCTTTTGCTAACGAACCCACTGGAAGTGCAACGACCGCGACTGCCGATTCCAGCCCCAGTGAGGCGTCAATGCCGCCTTCACGGGGCTTCCGAATCAGCGATGCTCCTGGATTTCAGTTGATCGAGCATGGCCACTGGTCACCGCCTCCGCGGGAAGCATTGGCCGAACTATCGGCCTTTGATGGTCAGCAAGGCATCCGACTAAATACGCTTCCGCATCCCAGGTCTAAAGAGCGCTCAACAAATTTTCGGCGGGCGGCATTTCTTCCGCATGTTCTGGCAGCGGAATCCCGGTTCGGCTTGCCGTCTGGACTCCT
This sequence comes from Sphingomonadales bacterium, assembly GCA_016707885.1. Taxonomy (GTDB): domain Bacteria; phylum Pseudomonadota; class Alphaproteobacteria; order Sphingomonadales; family Sphingomonadaceae; genus Sphingorhabdus_B. Next base: position 109,290 of record JADJGU010000002.1, on the reverse strand, counting down.
CGATGCATTGATCTGGGCGGAATCAAAATATGATCCATTGGCTGTGAGCCATGCCGGAGCTGCAGGCCTCGGTCAGTTGATGCCTGATACAGCAAAGGATCTGGGCGTGTCTAATCGATTTGAACCCTATTCCAACATAATTGGGGCGGCGCGATATCTGCGTCAGATGCTTGATCGATTTGGCGTGATCCACCTTGCGGTCGCAGCCTATAATGCCGGACCCGGCACGGTACGAAAATTGGGGCGGATACCTCTGAACGGCGAAACACCGGCATATGTACGGAATGTTCTTGACCGCTGGGCTTCAGATTGATTTGACGCTTACTATGTCAAAGGGAACCCGAATTCGCTTGGTCGGTAAACGGAAGAACAGCCGACGCGGCCCGTTACTCGTCACTGCGGAGGGCAATGTATGGGTACTAGAAGGTACTGATGGTTCTCTCTTGCCTACAAACTCTAACTTTGTAGTTGAAGGAGTTCAGACCGGACTTGATCGCGTTGCAGTCGACTGGGTGAACCCCGAAAACGAAACAAAGCTCGACTAGCCGATTTTTTCGCTTACGGTTTTCATCCAAGCTTGGTTTCGCATTTGGGTCTGAGTTTGCAGCTTCAGTATCCGGTCAAGTTCCTCACTCCACATTCGCAGAGCCTCCCGTTTTTCGTCGGTGTAATGATGCCGGTGATACACACCCGCAACACCAGATTTCGCTGCACCGGATTGGTGATTAAGGACAGCCTCGGATACGGTCAAAGGTACTCCCAGCCTCTGAAGTCCGGTTGCAACTGTTCGCCTGATATCGTGCGGCGTAAAATGTGGGACTGGACCCTCCGCTTTCTCTATGACTCTCGCATAAATACGGCGCCAGCCCTTTGGCAATCCTCCGGTGCTGTTTGAAGGATTACCCTCTGCTGGAAAAACACGCGTGGATACCGAAACATTAAAGCTAGACTTCTCCTTATACAATTGATGCATTCTATTGATTATATTCAATGATATTTCAGACAGAGGTACAATGCTGGCGATGCCGTTTTTTGCTCTGCCACTCGGTATCGTCCAAACCTTATTTTCCAGGTCGAACTCGCTCCAATCAGCATCAAGCACTTCACCTCGCCGCTGAGCTGTCAACAAGAGGAGTTGGATTACCGTGCCGTAAGGATATCCTTCGGCTTCGGCAGCTTCCCACAACAGGCCTACTTCGAAGTCGGACAATACGCGGTCACGTGATTTCGGAGCTTTCGGGCGCCAAGCATCCCTACATGGATGTGCTGGCAACGCATCGAGCTTTGGCATTGCCCACGTATAAAAGCTTGAGAGCTGCTGGAAGATCGACCTCGCCTGGCAGAGAGTTTCTCGGCCTCGTTCAAACGCCATTTTCTCGATGAACCTTGTCACATCACCCCTCGTTACTGTGTCGGCAATCCGATCCCCCATATGAGGAATGATATATTTTCGAAACACGCGCTCAATCTCCCTTGCGCTGCGCTTCTTTCCAACGACTTCGTTGACGAGATATGTTTCAAACAGCTGACTAATCGTACCCACACCTTTTGCGCGGACGCGGGCCTTCTCTTTCGCTTTTGCGATTGATCGCCCTTGCTCGATATCCGCAATGAAATCGCGTGCTTTTCGCCTGGCCGCCGCAAGTCCAAAAGATTGTGAGTGCCTGCCGAGCGTCACATTATGGGCTTTAGGCCCAATGCGTTTGCGAAAAATATAAGTTTTGCAGCCACTCGCTCCAACGCGCAATCTCAACCCCGGAACAATCTGATCAGGGATCTCGAATTGTCCAGTTTGCGGCGGCTTAATTCCAGCGATTTTGGCGTCTGTCAGACCGATTTTGCGTTCCACGATTCACCTGTTACCTTAGGTAACAAAACATAGTGAATACCCTAGAACATATCAAGAACTATATAGACACGAAATGTTGGAATTCCGCCATTTTTGAACACTTGAGGACCCTTAGCGACCTACTCATTTCCGCTTTTTTAATCAGTAGGTCGCTGGTTCGAATCCAGCAGGGCTCACCACTTCCCAATGTGGACAATCAAGCCGGAAGCAACTCCTTGAGGGGAGTTGCTGCATCTGCAAGCAACGCCGGATCGATCTTTGCGCCAGCCTCAACCAGTTTGCGCCCCTGCACATAGTCTTTGACCATATTCACGCAGTCGAGGGCGACAACTTTACCAGCCTTCAGATACACAATCGAAAAACTGCGCGCTGCAAGCTCCCCCCGCAATATGCTTTGGTCATGACCTGTCGACAGGCCCACTGTCTGCAGTTTCAGATCATATTGGTTTGACCAGAACCAGGGCGTTGCCACATAATCGTGCAGGTCACCGCAAATTGCTTTTGCCGCGATGCTTGCCTGATCATTGGCATTCTGGACCGATTCAAGGCGGATCGAAGCGCCTTCGGCAAAGCGGTTTGCGTGTGCCGCGCAATCTCCAATCGCATAGATATGTGGCAGGCTGGTTCGGCAATGCGCGTCTACATTGACGCCATTACCCCCCGCAGCACCAGCGGCAATTAGCGGTTCTACGGCAGGAATGATTCCGATGCCCACAATCACCATTTGCGCGGGAATCGAACTGCCATCTTCCAATCGCACAGCAGCGACTTTGCCTTCCACGCCTTCGATCGCGGAGACGCCAACGTTTGTGCGCAGATCGACGCCATGCGCCCGGTGTTCCGCCTCGTAAAAGGAAGACAGATCTTCACCCGCGACGCGGGCGAGTACGCGCGGCAATGCTTCAAGCAAGACGACTTTCTTACCTAATTTGGTGAGAACCGCCGCAGCCTCCAGCCCGATATAGCCGCCGCCAATCACCACCACCTGCTCGACATCTGGAAGCTGCGCCATTATCGAATCGGCATCGGCGCGATTGCGCACGCTATGCACTCCAGCAAGATCGGCACCGGGGCAGTTGAGTTTCCTTGGATCTCCGCCAGTCGCCCAGATGAGATCGCCATAGGCCAGTTTATCGCCGCTATCCAAGGTCAGCTGTTGCGCAACCGGATCGATAGAAACCACTGCGATCCCAAGCTTCAGCGCAACCTGCTTTTCATCCCAGAATGCACGCGGACGAATGCAGATGCGTTCAAACTCCTTTTCCCGCCATATATTCTTTGGACAAAGGCGGCCGTTCATAAGGGATTTCGGCTTCGCGCCCGACAAGCGCAATGCTGCCGGAAAAGCCAGACTGGCGCAGCGCAATGGCAGCGGATGCACCGCCATGTCCCGCACCCACAATCACAACATCAAATTTTTCCATCGCCCTGCCCCGCCTTTATTTCAAATTGCGCCAAAGGCTTTGGCCTGCGCCAAAATTCGTTCTGCCTGCTTTTTGTGCGGAATATCGACCATCTTGCCGTCCAAGCCGACTGTACCTGCACCGGGATTGGCTGCGAACGCGTCGATCACGCGCTGTGCATGGGCGATTTCGTCTGCGGATGGCATAAAGCTCTCATTTACCCCGGCGACTTGTGCAGGGTGGATACACAGGCGACCAGTAAACCCGTCTGCCCTTGCCGCACGCGAAGAGGCGCGAAGCCCTTCGTCGTCGCGGAAATCTACATACAGCGTGTCGATAGCCTGCACACCGGCGGCATGGGCCGCGAGCAAGCAAAGCGAGCGTGCCATTTTATAGGTGAATGTCCATTCGCCATTCACATCCTTGTTGGTACTGGCACCGACAGCTGCAGCAAGATCTTCAGCTCCCCATGTCAGCCCCACCAATCGCTCCAGCTCTGCATATGCAAACTCGCCGAGCGAAAATGGCGCGACCGCCGTTTCGGTGGCGACGGGCAGTATCTTGATCGAACCCGGCTCTATTCCATGCGCAACTTCGAACGCGTCGAGATAGTGCGAGAGTTGCCGGACATCTTCAGGATCATTGGTCTTGGGCTGCACGATGCCATCGGGCGCTCCGCCAGTGATCGTGGCCAGATCATCGAGCGTTAGTCCCGTGTCGAACGGATTGACCCGCACCCAATATTGCAGGGGCCGAGCGCCGCGCGGCGTTTGCGTTAGATAGTCAGCGACAAGTTCGCGCGCCAAAGCCTTGTTTTCAAGTGCCACGGAATCTTCGAGATCGAATATCACCGCATCGGCACCGCAATCAGCAACCTTGGCGATTTTCTTTTCGCTGTCCCCCGGGATGAACAACATCGAACGAAGTGGAAGTGCCGTCATGATGCGGGTTTCTTCCGCTGCAGTCCGGAACGCTTGCACGATGCGACCAGATCACCATGCTGGTTAAACGCCCGGTGCAGAAAGGTCACAATGCCGGCATCGGGCCGCGATTTGGATTCGCGCAGCTCAATCACTTCGGTCCGCACATTGACAGTGTCTCCGTGAAAGAGCGGTTTAGGAAAGCGGACTTCGTCCCATCCCAGATTGGCGACAGCTGTACCCAGCGTCGTATCACCAACCGAAATACCGACCATCAACCCCAGCGTAAAAGCGCTGTTGACGATGCGCGCACCAAATTCGGTGCCCTTCATATATTCTTCGTCCAAATGAAGCAGCGCCGGATTATGGGTCATCGCCGTAAAAAGGACATTGTCGGTTTCGGTCACCGTCCTGCGGATCGGATGATCGAATTCCTGTCCCACATACATTTCGTCAAACCACACACCTGGCATCATTCACTCCCAATTACGACTTTGGCTAGACCATGTCTTGGCGCATCGCGCCAGTCATAGTTGAAGCGTCATCTGCTCATAGCAAAGTCGATGACCAAGCCCAAATATGTGCACAAATTCAGCCTTGACGCAGGATATCCAGAATCATCTGCGCATGATCTTTACGGCAAATCAGCAAATCAGGCATGTATACATCTTGCTGGTTGTACAAAAGCGGGCTGCCATCGACGCGTGAAACATGCAGACCATGTGCCTGCAGCCACAGCTGCTGGCGCGCAACTGTCCCATTCATATTGTCCGCCGGTGTGCAAATAAATGTCGGCCTCGCCTCGAACGATCGCCATTGCCTTTGCACCTGCTGATCCCATCGGGATTAGTTCGGCACCTAATTTCTCGGCAACAAAGACAGCCTCTTTAGCAGGTCGGGTGCGGCTCACGACCATGCGCAGCCTTAGGGGAGCTGTAGGAATTTCGACAGGTGTATCAGTGCGCAAGACCAGATTGAGATCCGGCAACGCAACAGCTCCCGTGGTCGGGACGCCGTCGATGCTCAAACCAACATGCACGGCCCAATCGCTGCGCTGTTCGCCATATTCTCGCGTGCCATCGACCGGATCGATGATCCAAACGCGTGACTTCGAAAGGCGCGCTGCATTGTCACGCTCTTCTTCAGACAATAGCCCGTCATCGGGCCGCTGCTCGCGGATCGCATGGCACAGAAACTGATTGGCCGTTGCATCTCCGGCATTGCCCAATGCCTTTGCCGACAGCGCCCCAGACGCGCGCACCTGCAGCAGCAGTTTGCCTGCAATGTCTGCCAGATGCGCTGCCAGTTCGGCATCGGTGCGGGGTGCATTCATCGGGTCGCTCATTTCAAAGGCAGAATCTGTTTGATGATATGTTCTGCCGCTTCTTGCACGGTCATTTCAACTGTGTTCACCCGAATTTCGGGATTTTCAGGTGCTTCATACGGACTATCAATGCCGGTAAAATTCTTGAGCGCCCCACTGCGTGCCTTTTTGTACAGGCCTTTCACATCGCGCTTCAGCAACTTCAAGCGGGGTATCGACAAATATCTCGATAAACTCGCCGTCGGGCAGCATTTTCCGGACCATATCACGCTCTGCGCGGAATGGTGAGATGAACGCGGTCAGGACGATCAACCCGGCATCTGCCATCAGCTTGGCAACCTCACCCACACGCCGGATGTTTTCGATACGATCAGCTTCGGTAAAGCCCAAGTCCTTGTTCAAACCGTGGCGCACATTGTCGCCATCCAGCAGGAAAGTGTGCCGGTTCATCAGGTTCAACTGCTTTTCGACTTCATTCGCAATGGTCGACTTGCCTGAACCCGAAAGACCTGTGAACCAGAGGACACGGGGCTTCTGGTTCTTCAAACTCGCATGCGCTTCCCGCGTGATGTCGGTTGGTTGCCAGTGGACATTTTGCGCGCGACGCAAGGAGAAGTGCAACATACCTGCGCCGACGGTTCGATTGGTAATCTTGTCGATCAGGATGAAACCGCCCAAACTGCGACTGTCGTTATAGGGTTCGAAAACAATCGGCTTGTCCGTCGCCAGTTCCGCTACGCCGATGGCGTTCAGCTCCAGCGTCTTTGCCGCCATATGCTCCATCGTATTGACGTTGACGGTGTATTTCGGTTCCTGAACAGTGACCGAAACCAATTGCGTCCCCAGCTTCAGCCAATAAGCGCGTCCGACATGTAGCGGATCATCGTCGAGCCAGACAATGGTGCTTTCAAACTGGTTCGATACTTCAGGCGGGGCGTCAGCGGCAGCAATCACATCGCCACGCGAGCAGTCGATCTCGTCTGCAAAGCAGATAGTGACCGATTGACCAGCAACTGCCTCGTCGAGTTCTTCGTCAAGAGTTACAATCTTTGATACCGTCGAGGTCTTTCCGGACGGTAACACACGGATCGCATCCCCCGGTTTAACTGAACCGGTTGCGATCAGGCCCGAAAATCCTCGAAAATCCAGATTTGGTCGATTGACCCATTGCACCGGCATACGCAGCGGCTTGGCTTGATCGCTCACAAGATCGATTTCGACTGTTTCCAGATGCTCGATCAAAGGTGCGCCGTGATACCAGGGTGTGTTTGGCGAATTCGCCGTGATATTGTCGCCCTTGAAACCTGAAATCGGAATTGCCGTGAAATGGTCAATGCCGATTGAGGCTGCAAAGGACATATAGTCCGCAACGATGGCTTCATAGGTGGCCTGGCTGTAGCCGATCAGGTCCATCTTATTCACCGCAAGGACGATATTCTTGATGCCAATCAACTTCGCAAGATAGCTGTGCCGCCGCGTTTGAACCAACACGCCCTTACGCGCATCGATCAAGATGACGGCCAAGTCGGCGGTTGAAGCCCCGGTCACCATATTGCGGGTATATTGCTCATGCCCTGGGCAATCGGCGACAATGAACTTGCGTTTTTCAGTCGCAAAGAAGCGATAGGCAACATCAATTGTGATGCCCTGCTCTCGCTCAGCTGCAAGGCCATCTACCAACAATGCGAAGTCGATATCCTGCCCCTGTGTGCCGACACGCTTGCTGTCCGACTGCAGCGCTTCGAGCTGGTCCTCGAAAATCATCTTGCTGTCGTACAGCAGCCGTCCGATCAGTGTCGATTTGCCATCATCAACCGATCCGCAGGTAATGAAGCGCAACAGACTCTTGTGCTGGTGTGTTTCCAGATAAGCGTCGATATCTTCTGCGATCAAAGCATCGGTCTTGTACACAGCGTCGGCATTTTCGTGAGGGGAGGTCATCAGAAATACCCCTCCTGCTTCTTCTTCTCCATTGACGCATCGCCACCATCCTTGTCAATGATGCGACCCTGGCGCTCACTCGTCGTGGTCAGGAGCATTTCCTGTATCACTTCCGAAAGTGTCGTCGCCTCACTCTCGACAGCCCCGGTCAGTGGATAGCAGCCCAACGTCCGAAACCGGATTGAGCGTTCAACCGGCACTTCGCCTTCGCGCAACGGGAAACGGTCATCGTCGACCATCAGCAACAATCCGTCACGCTCCACAGTCGGACGTTTGGCGCTGAAATACAGCGGTACGATCGGGATGTCGTTCAGATGGATATATTGCCAGATATCCAGTTCGGTCCAATTGGAGATCGGAAAGACCCTGATACTCTCTCCCTTCGATTTGCGGGCGTTGTAGAGGTTCCACAATTCAGGCCGCTGATTCTTCGGGTCCCAGCCATGGCTCGCTGTACGGAACGAGAATATGCGTTCCTTGGCACGGCTTTTTTCTTCGTCCCGACGTGCACCGCCAAATGCGGCATCAAAGCCATATTTGTCGAGCGCCTGCTTCAGCCCCTCTGTCTTCCACATATCCGTATGAAGCGGACCATGGTCAAACGGGTTTATCCCGCGTTCCTGCGCCTCGGGGTTCTGGTAGACCAGCAATTCCATGCCGCTCTCCCGCGCCATCCGGTCACGCAGTTTGTACATTTCCTGAAACTTCCAGGTGGTATCGACATGAAGCAGCGGGAATGGCGGCGGTGAAGGATAGAATGCCTTGCGGGCAAGATGCAGCATCACGGCACTGTCCTTGCCGACAGAATAGAGCATAACCGGCTTCACAGCTTCGGCCACCACTTCACGCATGATGTGGATTGCCTCAGCCTCAAGCCGTTCCAAATGGGTCAATGTGCGCGTCATGAATGCGCTTTTGCTGCAATGCCTTTTCAGGCAACCAAGGAAAATTGGGGGGCGCTAAAGCTGTGCCCGCCATTTAATGCACTTAATTGTTGTTCTGCAGGGCAATAATCAGCGGCGTTGTTAGCAGCGGAACGATTTGCAGCGCATCCTTGAACAAGCGGCGTGCCTGGGAGTCGCCAACAACCACGACATCATTCGCAAAGACTTCAGGGTCTTGGTAGTTGCCGCGGCGGATAGCCTTTAGATTGTAAAGCGCTGCCAGTTGTTGCCCCTTGACGGTGCGGAAAATCACTACGTCATCCAACCTCGCGAATTCGGCAGTCCCCTCGGCAGTTGCCACGGCGCGCATCAGCGTCATCTTGCCTACTACCGGATAGAGGCCAGGCTTCTTTACCTGACCATCGACTGTAATCACCTGACTGACTGTTTCCTTGAGGTTCACCGTCACCTGCGGATCGCGCACATAGCGCGAGCGCAATCGGGCTTCGATTTCTTCCTCAATTTCGCCCGGCGTTTTACCAGCGGCTTCAATGACGCCGGCAAGAGGAAAGGAGATACGACCGCTGGCATCAGTCTGAACTTCTTTTTCGCTCAATTCTTCGATACCAAAAACATCGATTATCAACTTGTCGAAAGCGCCAATCAGATACGGACGCGATTCGGACAACAGGTCGCTGCGGTCAGGAGCCGGCAGTTCGCTGGATTCCATCACTGTGATATTTTCAGAACCACCCAAAGCACCCGGTCCTGCGCAGGCAGACAAGAAAACCAATGCAATGAGGGGCGAAGTAAGCTTTATCATGAATCCGGTTTCCAAAATTGATTGACCGCCTGCTAGACGATGCAACTGAAGTGTTCCAGCCCGATTTTGGCGAGTATTTGGCCGTTAGCAGATTTCACAAGGCTTAACATGCGCTTTAGTATGAATTTAATGCCTGACCAGCTAAAGCGCAGACATGAATGACAAACCTGTTGTCCTGATTATCTTTGGCACGCGACCGGAAGCAATCAAGCTGTTCCCGGTCGTGCATGCCTTGCGCGCGCGTGAGGATGTCAACGTCCGCGTGCTCGTGACCGGTCAACACCGGCAAATGCTAGACCAAGTTTTGGAAATCGGTGAAATTTCCCCCGACCATGATCTGAACGTCATGGCACCAGATCAAACGCTCGATAGCCTGACGGCCAAATTACTGACCGGTATCGGCGAAGTCATGGATGCTGAGAAGCCTGCGCGCGTCATAGTACAGGGCGATACGGCCACCGCAATGGTGGGTGCTTTGGCCGCCTATTACCGAAAAATTCCGGTCAGCCATGTCGAGGCAGGCCTGCGCAGTTACAATATCTACCAGCCGTGGCCCGAAGAGGTGAACCGCAAGATTATCGGGACAATTGCTGATCAGCATTTTGCACCAACCGATGTTTCGGCAGCCGCCCTGCGCGCGGAAGCGGTACCTGGGAATGGCATTTACGTAACCGGCAATACCGTCATCGATGCGCTGCATTGGGTGACAGCCAAAATCGAAACGCATCCGGAATTGGCATCCGGCCTTTCCGAATATGAAGCACGATTTGCGGGACAACGGATTATTGGCGTCACCACCCATCGCCGCGAAAATTTCGGCGAAGGCATGGAGAATATCGCTTCCGCGCTGGAGCAGATTGCCGCGCGTGACGATGTAGCGATCATCTTTCCGGTACATTTGAATCCCAATGTGCGCAAAGTCATGGACGCCCGTCTGGGTGCCAATAGCAATATTGCGATGATCGAACCGCTCGACTACCCGCATTTTGCTCGTCTGCTGGCCATCAGCCACATCATGCTGACCGACAGCGGTGGCGTTCAGGAAGAGGCGCCAGCGCTTGGCAAACCGGTGCTCGTGATGCGCGACACCACAGAACGGCCCGAAGGCGTCACGGCGGGCACGGCCAAGCTGGTGGGCACCGACAAGGGCCGCATCGTTTCGGAAATCTCCACGCTTCTGGACGATGAGGCGGCCTATTCAACCATGGCGCGCGCGCACAATCCCTTCGGGGACGGCAAGGCGGCCATTCGCATAGCAGGACTGGTAGCTGATGCTTGTCGATAAGAAACCCGATGTTTGCGTGATGGGGCTTGGCTATATCGGCCTGCCAACCGCCGCCGTGATTGCCCGTTCGGGCTGCCGCGTGCTGGGTGTCGACGTGCACCAGCATGTCGTCGACACGATCAACCGCGGCGAAATTCACATCGAGGAAGTCGATCTCGACGGGCTTGTGCAAGGCGTGGTTCAGCGCAAGCTGCTCCGCGCTTCGACAATGGTCGAGCCTGCCGATGTGTTCGTCATCGCGGTACCGACGCCCTTTGACGAAAACCATGCACCCGATATCAGCTATGTCTTGTCAGCCGCGACCAGCATCGCCGCAGCCCTCAAGGCGGGCGATACCGTGATTGTCGAATCAACCTCACCCGTCGGCACCACCGACAGGGTGAAAGACCTGATCGCGCAGTTGCGCCCCGATCTGAAAGTCCCCGGCGTCGCTACCGAAACGCCAGACATCGCCATCGCCTATTGCCCTGAGCGGGTGCTTCCTGGCAAAATCCTTGAAGAACTGATTTCAAATGACCGCTCGATTGGCGGGATAACGCCGCGCTGCGCGCGCAAGGCGCTTTCCTTCTACAAACGCTTCGTCCGCGGCGAATGCGTCACCACAGATGCCCGTTCGGCCGAGATGACCAAGCTGGTTGAAAACGCGTTTCGCGACGTCAACATCGCCTTCGCCAACGAATTGTCGATTGTCGCCGACCAGATGGGACTCGACGTCTGGGAAGTCATACGCCTCGCCAACCGGCACCCGCGCGTCAACATCCTGCAGCCCGGCCCCGGCGTCGGTGGTCACTGCATCGCGGTTGACCCCTGGTTCATTGTGCATGGCGCGCCCGAACATACGCCGCTGATCCGCACCGCGCGCGAAGTGAACGACGGCAAGGTCGACCACGTCATCGCTCAGGCGACGGCACTGATTGAAGCCAATCCGGGCAAGTCTGTCGGTCTTCTAGGACTGGCCTTCAAAGCCAATATTGACGATTTCCGCGAAAGTCCCGCGAAGAAGGTCGCGGCGGCACTTGCGCATAAATTCGGCAATCGGGTACATGTGGTCGAGCCCTATGCAGCCGCGCTACCCAAGGAATTTGAAGGCAGCGGCGCCGCGCTGACCGACATCGACAGTGCGCTGCTCGATTGCGAAATCCTGATCCCGCTGGTCGACCATGACGCCTTCAAAGCGATTCCGCTCGCCGAGCGCAGCGCCAAGCTAATCTATGACACGCGCGGAATCTGGCCCGACCAGCCAGCGGCTACTAGCCATTCCGTGCCTCTCCGCCTTGTTGGCTGAACCGGGCAACCTTGCCGCCCGAAGGTGCACCTACTAAAGTGCTGGTGGCAGCAATTCACGCAGGAAGTACAAAATGAAAATCGCAATGATCGGTTCGGGCTATGTCGGCCTTGTGTCGGGTGCCTGTTTTGCCGATTTCGGGCATGATGTTGTCTGTGTCGACAAGGACCAGAGCAAGATTGACCGGCTGAACGCCAATATCATGCCAATCTACGAGCCCGGGCTTGATGCGTTGGTGAAGACCAATGTCGATGCGGGGCGACTGAGTTTCTCGATCGATCTGGAAGCCTCGGTCAAGGATTGCGACGCGGTATTTATCGCTGTCGGCACGCCATCGCGACGCGGCGATGGCCATGCAGATTTGAGCTATGTCTATGCGGCCGCAAAAGAGATTGGCGAAGCGATCGATCCCAAGACCGTGGTGGTCACCAAATCGACCGTTCCGGTGGGAACAGGTGACGAAGTTGAGCGCATCATCCGCGATGTCCGCCCGGACCTTGAGTTCGAAGTCGTCTCCAACCCCGAATTTCTGCGCGAAGGTGCAGCGATCGGCGATTTCAAGCGGCCCGACCGCATTGTCGTCGGCACCGATGTCGAATGGGCGCGCGAGGTGATGCGCGCTGTCTATCGCCCGCTCTTCCTCAATGAATCGCCGATCCTTTTCACCAGCCGCCGTTCCTCGGAACTGATCAAATATGCGGCCAACGCCTTCCTCGCGACCAAGATCACTTTCATCAACGAAATGGCCGATTTGTGCGAGAAACTGGGCGCCAATGTACAGGATGTCTCGCGCGGCATCGGGCTCGACAACCGCATCGGGGCGAAGTTCCTGCACGCAGGCCCCGGCTATGGCGGCAGCTGCTTCCCCAAGGATACGCTCGCGCTTTTGAAGACCGCGCAGGACAATGACACCCCGGTGCGCATTGTCGAGGCGGTGGTGCAGGCGAACGACCTCAGGAAACGCGCCATGGGCCGCAAAATCGTCAATGCACTCGGCGGCGATGCGCGCGGCAAAAAGATTGCGCTGCTGGGCCTGACCTTCAAGCCCAATACCGACGACATGCGCGACGCGCCTTCGATTGCGATCGTCCAGACGCTGATTGATGCAGGTGCCGAAGTGTATGCCCACGATCCCGAAGGCATGGAGGAAGCCGCGAAGATATTGCCCCAAGTGAAAATGACCGAAAGCGCCTATGCCGCCGCCGAGGGTGCGGACGCTGTCGCCATTGTCACCGAATGGGATGCTTATCGCGCGCTCGATCTTGCCAAGCTCAAAGGCGTGATGAAAGGCGACGTCCTTGTCGACCTGCGCAACATCTACCGCCCCGAAGAAGGAGCCAAGGCAGGCTTCGACTATTATAGCGTCGGACGGTAAAAACTGCCTCTAAAGGCCAAGCACCAGCTTGGCCATGATGTTGCGCTGGATCTCGTTCGAGCCGCCATAGATCGATGCCGCACGACCGTTGAAGTAGCGCGCGGTGGCCGTCAGCGCGCTTTCGGGGCCGACATAACCTTCATTGCTGCCCGCCTGTCGCGCTGCAAACTGATAGGGTGCTGCGTAAATGCCTGCGACATCGACCGCCAGTTCCTGAATCCTTTGCTGGCATTCGGTGCCCTGCACCTTGAGCATTGAAGAGGCCGGGCCCGGATCGCGCCCCTCACCTATCGCGGCCAGCACCATATCTTCAACCGCGTGGATCGTGCGCACCTGCAGATCGAGTTCGGCGAAGCGGCGGCGGATGGCGGGATCACCTAGCATCTCCGCCTCTTTCGCCGCAGCACGCACTTCGGCCAGCGCCTCGATCAGCCCTGCCGCATAGGCCGCCGCGCGTTCATATTCGAGCAGCGTCTTCGCAACCGTCCAGCCCTTGCCTTCGTCGCCAAGCCGGTTCGCCTTGGGCACACGGACATTGTCGAAAAACACCTGATTGAAATCATGGTCGCCCGCGATCGAGATGATCGGCTTGACCGACAAACCCGGCGTGTCCATTTCGAGCAGCAGGAAGGTGATGCCTTCTTGCGGGCGCCCATCCCGGTTAGTGCGCACGAGGCAGAACATGTGGTTGGCGACATGCGCATGCGTGGTCCAGATCTTGGAGCCGTTGAGCACATAATCGTCACCATCGCTGTCAGCGCGCAATTGCAGCGCGGCAAGATCAGAGCCTGCCTGCGGCTCGCTATAGCCCTGGCACCAATAATGTTCGCCCGCGAGCAGTTTGGGCAGATAATATTCTTTCTGCGCCTCGCTGCCATATTTCATGATGACCGGCGCAACCATTTTCAAGCCCATCGGCGCGAGGCTGGGCGCCCCTGCCCGCGCACATTCGGAAGCGAAGATATAGCGCTGCGCCTCGTTCCAGCCAGTTCCGCCTAGCTCGACCGGCCAATGCGGCGCGACCCAGCCCTTGCGCAGCAGGATTGCCTGCCACGCAAGGTTGAATTCCTTTTCGACAAACACGCTGGTCGCACGGTTATGCGCCTGTCGCAATTCGGGCGGTAGGTTTTCGGCGAGCCAGCTGCGCACTTCGGCGCGGAAGGCGTTCAGGTCGATCCGGGCTTCGCTCATTATCAATTCACCTGCCGCTCATAGCCTTCCCAATAGGGCGCGCGCAGATCCTTACGCAGGATTTTGCCTGATGGGTTGCGCGGAAGCACGTCGATAATGTCGATCGATTTGGGTACCTTGAATGGCGCGATGCGTTCACGAGCCCATGAAATAACACTTTCAGGATCTATGGTGGCTCCCGGCTTTGGCGCGCAGACAGCCTTCACCGCCTCACCCCATTTGGGATCGGGAACACCGATAACGGCCACCTCGAGCACATCAGGGTGACCATAAATCGCGCTTTCGACCTCGGCGGGATAGACATTTTCGCCGCCCGATATGATCAGATCCTTCACCCGGTCGTGGATGTAGAGATAGCCATCCTCATCCATATAACCCGCATCGCCGGTCTTGACCCAGCCATCGCCGGTCATCGTCTTTTCGGTGGCTTCCTGCAGGTTCCAATATCCGATCATATTGTTCGAAGACCGGGTCCAGATTTCTCCCACTTCGCCGGTCGGCATTTCATTGCCTTCGGTGTCGACAACCTTGATCTCGACGCCGGGCAGCGGCTTGCCTGCGCTGCGCATGCGGGGATTGCCATTGGGATCATGATCCTCAGGCGGCAGCATGCAAATGGTGCCGGTCGTCTCGGTCATTCCGTAATTCTGGATGAACCCGCATTGGAACATCTGGATGCACTGACGCAGCAGCTCGAGCGGGATCGGCGCTGCACCATAAAGGATATATTTGAGGCGGCTGAAATCGACCGTCGCGCAGCGAGGATGCTGCAGCAGGATGTGGAGTGCTGCCGGAACGATGAACAACCGGGTCACGCCGCCAGTTTCGACTGAATCGAAGAATCCATCCGGTGTGAACTCAGCAAGGATATAGGCCGGAAGACCGGCTGCCACCGACATGATGCCAAGCCCGGTGCCGCCGATATGCGCGCAGGGCATGGCGACGAGCACAACTTCGTCATCATCCCATTTGGTGTAGGCCAAATCTGCCTGGTTCGAATGTTTGCGCAGCGCAAACAGGTTGCGGTTAGAAAGCACCGCGCCCTTCGGGTTGCCGGTGGTGCCCGATGTATAAAGCTGGAGCACCGCATCGTCAGGGGCGGAAGCCTCGAATGGTACGCGCGCAGTGCCATCTACCATCGCCCGGGCTTCGGGATCGGTTATCACCTGTTCGACATGCGGCAACAGGCCTTCCATTGAAGAAGGAGCCGTTTCAAATCCCTTTCCAACGAACAGGATTTTCGCCTTGGTATCGTTGATGATATAGGCCCATTCAGGTGGGGCAAGCCGCCAGCCGACCGGCACCATGACGATGCCCGCACGCGCTGCGCCATAAAAGAGCGTGAAATAGATATCGCTGTTTTTGCCGATCCAGGCGATCCGGTCCCCCTTCTTCAAGCCTTTGGCAAGAAGCGCTGTTGCTACCCGCGCGGTGCGCTCTTCGAGTTCGGCATAGGTATAGAAACGGTCTTCCTCGCGCATGGCAAGGCGGTCGCCGCGCTCCTCGCCCCAATGGCGAATGAACTCGTCAAAAGTGTGTAATTCCGATGTATCGGTCATTATCTTCCTCTCCCAAGAAGATCGGCTGGTCGAGCACAGTCGTTCCGTTCCCTAATTGGCGAGGCCGGAGCGGCTGTCAATGTGAAGTTTAATCGAACGATTAAATTTTAAGCGTCAGCGGAGTGTTCAATGCTGCCGGGCAACAGATCCGACTAGTGCTTTTATCTGCATTGTCGTTGGCAGACCGGCCGCCTATCTTTGTCGATCAGTGACTTGCGCTGTCCGGCATAAGTGAACATCTGTGCTCCAACCGATACCAAGCGACCAGTCCCGGCCGAAAGGAATTCAATGCTCTCCCGTACCTTAGCTGCTTTTTGTTCAATAATGCTGGCCAGTTCGGCGATTGCGGCGACGGAGCCGGCAAATCGCGAAATCGTGGTCATTGGCCAGTCGCTGAAGGATACGCAAAAGGCGTTAGCCGATTGCATCGCCCGCGGATGCCCGCCCGATGAGGAAATTCGGGCCGCCCTCGCCCATGCTGAAAACCAGTTTATCACCGGCGACTATCGTGACGCCAAGACGACGTTGAACAAGACGGCGGCGCGCAACCGCAAGCATGGCGGACAATATCCTATCGAGGTGTCGGACCTTTTTCGAGCATCAAGCCGGATTGCTGAGCATCTGGGCGAAGGCAAACAGTTTCAGCTTTCGGTTCTCGATATGCGTGACACGCTGAAAGAGGCTCTGCCCGCTGAAGATGCCCGAGTTCTAGTCGCCCAGATCGAAGTCGGCGATAGCCGTGCCAAACTCGGTTACCCCGATGAAGCGCTGCGGATCTACAAAGACGTCGAAGACAAAGCCGCGAAAGCGAATCTTCCCCGTGTGACAGCCTTCGCCCGTTTGCGCGGACTGCTGTTGAACTATGGCCGCGGCGAAAAAGGCCAATTTGCTGAGATGAAGCAAAAAGCGCGGGATGGACTGAGCGATATGGCGCAAAAACCCATAGTGGGTGCCGAAGATATGGCGTTGGTCGCTGAAGTGGCTCTTGCCCGCATTGAACGCAAGGAAGGCAAAGGTCAAAGCACCGAAGCGATCATACGCCGATTTGCAGAAAGCGGAGGGGCAGACCGGCCTATTCTCTTGTCGGCTGAGCCCATCAAATTGCCTGACAATCCGCGGATGAATGCCGACAAATCGGTCGGCGGCAATGTATTGGCATTAACTGCTGGGAATTTCGAGGATCGATGGCTTGACGTAGGTTTCTGGGTAAACAGCAATGGCTTGGTCAGCGATGTAGAAATATTGCGCTCCGAAGGCAATCTGGATTGGGCGAAGCTGGTGTCAGAGTCGATCAAGAGCCGCATCTACGCGCCGCTCAAAAAAACAGACAAAGACGCCAGCCCTGCCTTCTACATGGTGGAGCGCTACACTTATACCGCACGTTATATGGATGAGACGACGGGCACGCGCATAGCGCGTCGAAGCCCGCAGCCCCGTATCGAACGCATCGATATCACCCCAGAAAATTACGACAAGCCCGTCCAGCCAAAAGGTTGAACTGCGATGTAATTTTGAAGCCGAATCAGCCTATCACTCCGCGGCTATAGGCAATTCGGCTTCCTTCCATACCAGCACAGGTTTGCGGGCTGCCAGTGTTTCGTCGAGGCGACGGCGCGGGGCATGGTGCGGTGCGGATTTGAGCGACGGGTCGCCCTGCTTCGCCCGATTGGCCACCGAACGCAGCGCGCCGATGAACTGGTCAAGCGCGGCCTTGCTCTCGGTCTCGGTCGGCTCGACAAGCATCGCGCCGTGGACGACGAGCGGGAAATAGACCGTCATCGGGTGATAGCCCTCGTCGATCAGTCCCTTGGCAACGTCGAGCGTCGAAAAGCCTTCAGCCAAGCCGTTGTCCGTAAACAATGCCTCATGCATGCACGGGCCCGATGCGCCAAACGGCGCCTCAAGCGTGCCTTCAAGGCTGCGCAACACATAGTTGGCGTTGAGCACCGCATCCTCCGCCACCTGCCGCAGGCCATCTGCACCGTGGCTCATGATGTACGCCAGCGCACGAGTGAACATCCCCATCTGGCCGTGGAACGCGGTCATCCGGCCAAAGGTTTCGGGATGCATCTCCCCCGCTGCTTCTTCTTCGACCAGTTTGAAGCTGCCATCGGGCATTTTCGCGACAAAGGGGATCGGGCCATAAGGCGCCAGCGCCTCTGACAGCACAACTGGCCCCGAACCCGGCCCGCCACCGCCATGCGGGGTCGAGAAGGTCTTGTGCAAATTGATGTGCATCGCATCGACGCCCAGATCGCCCGGGCGAACGCGGCCAACGATGGCGTTGAAATTGGCGCCATCGCAATAGACATAGCCGCCCGCTGCATGCACTGCGTCTGAAATGATTTTCAGATCGCGTTCGAACAGGCCGCAGGTATTGGGGTTGGTGATCATCACGCCAGCCACGTCAGGGCCAAGACGCGCCTTTAATGCTGCAACATCGACGCGGCCCTCAGGCGTTGCTGGGATATTCTCGACGCTGAAGCCAGCGAAAGCGGCAGTAGCCGGATTGGTGCCATGCGCGCTTTCGGGGACGAGGATGACCGGTCGGTCTTCGCCGCGGGCATCGAGCGCTGCCTTGATCGCAAGGATACCGCAAAGCTCGCCATGCGCACCGGCCTTCGGAGACATCGCTACGCCGTGCATGCCTGTCAGGTCGACCAGCCAAAAGGCGAGTTCGTTGATCACCTGCAACGCGCCCTGCACCGTTTCCTGCGGTTGCAGCGGGTGGACGTCGATGAAGCCCTTCATCCGCGCCACCTTTTCATTGAGGCGCGGGTTGTGTTTCATCGTGCAGCTGCCAAGCGGGAAAAGGCCGAGGTCGATGGCATAATTTTGCCGCGACAGGCGGGTGTAGTGGCGCACCGTTTCGGGCTCTGAAAGACCCGGCAGACCGATCTCGCGGTTGCGCTCCAGCCCACCGAGGCGGGATTGGACCTTCGGGGCGGGGTCGAAGTCGACACCGGTGGTGTGGCTGTCGCCAATCTCGAAAATCAGCGCTTCTTCAAGCATCAGCGCGCGGTTTCCGGTATAGGTTTCTGCCGCCATGACGTCGCTTTCGCCCATTTGCGGCTTCCATCCGCTTGCGTTTACCGTGCTCATGCCAACACCTCCTGCAGCGCTGCCGCAAATGTTACGATATCCTCCTCGCTGACCACTTCGGTCACCGCGACCAGCAAACCGTTTTCCAGAGTTGCTTCGTCCGGATAGAGGCGACCGAGCGAGACGCCGCCCAGCACCTTCTTCGCCGCCAGCTTGTGCACCACATCGCGGGCATTGACCGGCAGTTTCAGGGTGAATTCGTTGAAGAAGCTGTCGTTGACGAGGCTCACGCCGGGTATCTGCGTAAGCCGCTCCGACGCCTGCACGGCCTTGGCATGGTTCAGCGCCGCCAGATCGCGCAGGCCGCGCTCACCGAGCAAGCTCATATGAATACTGAAAGCTAGAGCACAAAGACCTGAATTTGTACAAATATTACTCGTTGCCTTCTCGCGCCGAATATGCTGCTCGCGCGTAGATAGTGTCAGCACGAAGCCGCGCTTACCCTCGGCATCGACCGTTTGACCGCAGAGGCGCCCGGGCATCTGCCGCACGAATTTCTCTTTGCAGGCGAACAGGCCGACATAAGGCCCGCCAAATTGCAAGCCGACGCCAAGAGATTGCCCTTCGCCCACAACGATATCAGCGCCCATTTCACCCGGAGCCTTGATCGCACCCAGTGCCACAGGCTCTGTGACCACCGCGATCAGCAGCGCACCATGCTCATGTGCTTTCTCAGCTATCGCCCCAAATCTTCAATTCTACCGAGAATATCGGGATATTGCACAACAACGCAGCTGGTTTCGCCGTCGATAGATGCGAGGAGGCGCTGGGTATCGCTTTGTGCCATGTCGAGCGCGGCGAGTTCGAGTGTATCGCCGGTAAAGCGCGCCATCGTCTTCGCGACGCTGACATAATGCGGATGCAGGCCGGAGGAGATGACAGCTTTGCTCCGCTTGGTCACACGTCCGGCCATGCCGATCGCTTCCCAGCATGCGGTCGAGCCGTCATACATTGAGGCATTGGCGACATCGCAGCCGAAAAGACGCGCCACCTGCGTCTGGAATTCGAACAGCATTTGCAGGGTGCCCTGCGCAATTTCGGGCTGGTAGGGCGTGTAGGCGGTCAGGAATTCGCCACGCTGGATCAAATGATCCACGCTCGCCGGCACATGGTGTTTATAGGCCCCTGCCCCGAGGAAGAAGGGATGATGCGCCGCCGCCATATTCTTACGCTCCACGGCGGCGAAGTGACGCTCAACCGCCATCTCACTCGCGTGCATCGGTAGGCATGGGATCGGACCGCTTAGCCGCGCTTCTTCGGGCACATCGACGAACAGGTCGTCGATCGAGGCGGCGCCGATTGTGGCGAGCATCGCCTGCCGGTCGGTGTGTGTCAGAGGCAGGTAGCGCACTTAATGTTCCTTCTTTGTGTAATTAAGACGAATTGAGATCGGAGACAAATCAGGTCAAAACCTGTCCTACACTCCCTGCGGGGGCGTCAACTTCTCGCATCCCGAGATCAGGATTCCGAGAATCGCAACAATGAATGTCTTGTTTTTCAAAGTGAATCCACAAACGCCTTATAGGCATCTGCATTCATCAGACCGTCCAGCTCCGAAGGATCGCTAAGTTCGAGCTTGAAGAACCAACCTGCGCCTTCAGGATCGCTGTTGACCAGCGCCGGATCGTCGGCGAGCGCATCATTGCCCTCAGTGACCGTGCCCGAAACCGGCGCATAGACGTCTGAGGCCGCCTTCACCGACTCCACAACCGCAGCATCGCCACCCTTGGAGAGCGTTGCGCCAACTGCGGGTACTTCGGCAAAAACAATGTCGCCCAACTGGCCCTGCGCATAGTCAGTGATGCCGACTGTGGCAGTGTTTCCTTCAACTTCGATCCATTCATGCTCGTCGGTGAAATAACGCGTCATTTGCTCGCTCCTCTGCGGTGATATCGATGGGGAATGAAGGGCATGGCTGCAACGGCCAGCGGTACGCGCTTGCCGCGAACCTCCGCCTCCAGCGCCGTTCCGATGCTGTTATGGCCGGCAGCAACATAGCCCATAGCAATCGGCGCGCCGACGCTGGGGGCAAAGCCGCCCGATGTGACAACGCCAACCTGCACTTCGCCTGCAAAAATCGGAGCGCCCTCGCGTACCGGCATCTTGCCCTCGACCGACAAGCCAACCAGCTTGCGTGCCGGACCTCCGGCAAGAGCCTTCAGAATACGGTCCGCGCCGTTGAAACCGCCTTCTACGCGGCGGCTCTTCGAAACGGCAAAGCTGGCATTACTCTCGACCGGATCGGTGGTCGGATCCATGTCATGCCCATAGAGCGGCAATCCCGCTTCCAGACGCAGCGAATCGCGCGCACCCAGCCCGATAGGCTTGACTTCGGGCTGTGCGCAAAGCGCATCGGCAAGCGCCTCTACCAGATCAGCCGCAATCGAAATTTCGACGCCATCCTCTCCGGTATAGCCCGACCGGCTGATCCATAGCGGCACTTCGCCCCACAGGAACAGGTCGGCCTCCATGAAATAGAGCTGGTCAACGCCGGGCACGATGCGCGTGATCGCTTCAACCGCTTTCGGCCCTTGCAGCGCCAGCAGCGCGCGGTCTTCGAGATGGTTGATATCGATGCTGCCGGGTAGGTTTGCACGCAGATAAGCGATATCCTGATGCTTCACCGCGCCGTTGACCACGACGTAGAGACCCGTGGGCGTTGCGGCGACCATCAGGTCATCCAACACGCCGCCATCCGCGCCGAGCAGCAACGAATAGCGCATCCGCCCTTCCTTGAGCGCGGAAATATCGCCGGGGACCAGTGCTTCCAGCGCTTCGGCAGGCTTGTCGCCCGAAAGGATCAGCTGCCCCATATGGCTGACATCAAAAAGCCCAGCATTTTCGCGGGTCCACAGATGCTCGGCCATGATGCCTTTATATTGGATCGGCATGGCATAGCCCGCGAACGACACCATCCGTGCGCCCTTGGCACGGTGCCAATCGCCTAGCGGAAGTTCGCGCATTTCGGTGTCGTCGCTCATAAATTCTCCGCACAAAGGTTCAGCCAGCGACCGCGTCGCTGCCTGCCCCCTCTGTCACGGATACCTGAGAGCTTTACCCCTTCGGTGGTCCCGCCTTGCACGGGACGCTTTCCAGAGTGTCGCAAAAGCCAAAACGGTCCTTTTGCCTGAGAGATTCCGGGGCGGTTGCTCCTTCGGCGCCCGCCTTCGCCTATCGGCTTTGGCGGAGCTCTCCCGTTTCGTC
The DNA here is from genome assembly GCA_016707885.1 of Sphingomonadales bacterium. Taxonomy (GTDB): domain Bacteria; phylum Pseudomonadota; class Alphaproteobacteria; order Sphingomonadales; family Sphingomonadaceae; genus Sphingorhabdus_B. The sequence goes on along the minus strand of JADJGU010000002.1, from coordinate 87,145 downwards.
AGCGACTGAGTCGGCCTTGGCTTTTGGTCGTTACAGAGTCAACCAGCGAGCGCACGGATTGCATCATTTTCGTGGATATGTTTGCCCTGCCCGCCTGCGAGCGCAAGATGGGCGATAGCCTGAGCGACGGCCAGCGCCGGAATCGAGCGGTAACGGCTGAGCCCGCCGACCATCAGCAGGTCTGTCAAAGGCGCGAGCATAATCGCTACGCTCTCCCCCGGGCGACTTTCAGGGCGTTCCCCACCGGTCAGCAAGCCGGGGCGCAGGAAGTCAATCCGGCCAAAACCCATTTGCGCCATGGCAGACTCGGCTTCACCCTTGGTTTTGAGGTAGAAATTGGAGGCCTTGTCCGAAGCGCCGACTGAAGAGACGGCAATCATGTGCTGCGCACCGGCGGCTTTCGCGGCGGAGGCAAAACCAGTCACCAGATCGAAATCGACGGCGCGGAAAGCGGCTTTTGATCCTGCAGTGCGCATGGTCGTGCCTAAACAGGAGATGGCAACAACTGGCTTGATCGCCGCAACCTCAATCGGCCAGTCTGCGGCAGCCGCTTCGTGCACAATCACGCCCGCCGGCACCCGTGCGGGTTTACGGCGGACGAGGATGTGGGTTTCAACACCCACCTGCCCCGCCAGATCGACTACCAACTGTTTGCCGACAAGACCCTGTCGCGCCCTGCAATGACCATCCGCTTCATTTGCCGAACCCTTCATGCTCGCCGCCGAATATCTCACGGTGACAATTGACCGCGAAACGATCGGTCATCCCGGCTAGGAAGTCGCCGATATGGCGCGCCCGCATTGGCTGTTCGACGGGCAAGCTATCGCGCCATTCGTGCGGCAGCAGTCCAGCATGACCGCTATAGGCCTCAAATAGTTCGGCAATCACCTTGGCCGCGCGCTCCGCGGCGCTGATCTGGGTCGGGTGATGGTAGAGATTGGCATACATGAAGGCTTTCAGGGTGCGCTCGCGTTCGGCCAGTTCGTCCGAAAAGCCACCGATGGTGCGTCCAGCAGCGCGCACATCGTCGGCGGTCTCGATACCCGCAGCGGATATGCGTGCCTTGGTTGTTTCGATCACATCATTGACCATCACACCAATCTGTTCGCGGATCAGCTCGCGCAGCAGTGTTTCATGTCGCGCGCCGGGATAGCGATCGCAAATCGCTCGCCAGCGGCGCTCGACAAAAGGCAGTTCAAGCAACTGGTCGAGCGTTAAAAGGCCAGCGCGGATTCCGTCATCAATATCATGATTGTCATAGGCAATATCGTCAGAAATTGCCGCAATCTGCGCCTCCAAAGAGGCGTGCTGCGCCAGACCCAAAGGGAATTCCGCATCAATTTCGCTAAGCGCCCAGTTGGGGGCGAGGACTGGCCCGTTGTGCTTGGCAAGGCCTTCCATCAATTCCCAGCTAAGGTTGAGACCCGGCCATAGGGGATAGGGGCTTTCAAGTTTCGACAAGGTCCGCAGCGTTTGCGCATTATGATCAAAGCCGCCATAGGGCGCCATCGCAGCCTCGAGCGCATCTTCGCCCGCATGGCCGAAAGGCGGATGGCCGATATCATGCGCCAAGCACAGTGCCTCGGTGAGATCCTCGTCCAGCCCCAGCGCGCGCGCGATGGTGCGACCGATTTGCGCGACCTCCAGACTGTGGGTCAGGCGGACGCGGTAATGATCGCCATCCGGCGCGATGAATACCTGCGTCTTGTAGCGCAAGCGGCGAAAGGCGATCGAATGGATGATCCGGTCGCGATCGCGCTGGAAAATGTTGCGCGGCCCGCGCGCCTCGCCACCCGGCTCGGGATGGAGCCTTCCGCGGCTGGTTTCGGGATTGCAGGCAAATGTCGCGCGGCTGTGCATGGCGATGCGCTTTGCACCAGAGGCGTCAACAAAACCAGCCGCTATTTGGCGCCGAGCTTCTTGATGACGGTGCCATTCTCGCTGTTCCAGACGAAGCTGCTACCCCCGGCCTTGCGATAATCGGTGTCCCATTTCTTCGCCGCCTGGGCGTTCGCAAAGGGGCCAACCAGCAAGCGGCTCGATTTGCCCCAGACCGAAGTCCAGCCTTCCTTGTCCTTGAACAGTTCTGGCGATTTCTTGGCAAAGCGGCGATAGTCTCCACCCAAGGCTGCTTCAGCACCAGTGGCCACCTGCACCCAGATTCGCGCTGGCTGAGGCGGCGCTTTGGGTTCTGCCTTTGCTTTGGCAGTTTTCGGATCGACCGCATTTTCCGGCTTCGGCTGGGCCGGTCTGATTTTCGTCAGATCAACCGGAGCGACCGCACGTTCCTGTTCGCTTTTCGGAATTTCGATCGATTCAACCACTGCGGCCAGATCGAAAGATCTGGCAGGGCTTTGTACCGTGGCGACCGGTGGTTGTTCGACAGGAGGAGCGGGCTGCGCGGTTTGAACCGGCGACGGCGTGCCGACATTTTCCGCGGTTGTTACGATAACGACCTGTTCGCCGACAATCCGCCCGTCTGGCAATGGCCCCTGTGGCTCAGGCGATATTACTGCCTTCGGCGGCGATTGCGTAGGTGCGGCGGCCTGCACAGGTTCAGCCACCGCAATTTTGGTCGACTGTACCTTAGCCGCTACTTCGGCAGGCGTTTGAGGCAGTTTACCTGCAGATGCCATGGCAGGCGGCGGTGATGCTGCCTGGGCTTGCCGCGCTATCGTCTGGTCATAAGCCGAGGATGCGACAACCTTGGGTGCCGCAGGAGGCAGAGTTGCGGCCGGACTTGCGACAGGCGAGGCTGTCACTGCCGCTTTTGGCCGTTCAATCGGCGGCAACACCAGTTTCACCGGAGCGCGGGCACTATCGGGGGGAGGCAATGACCCGGTCGCAAGAACAACAGGCTTGGATTTGCTAGCTTCCGCGACTTTAGCTTGCGCGGTTTCAGTTGAGAACCCAGGCGCAGCCGTTTCCCGCCCACCCTTCTTGCCTGGCTTCACTACCTTTTCCGTATCGCGCTTTACGGCGGTTGTTTTTCGCCCCTTTGCTCCCAACGGTTCTCCCGACGGGATCAAGCGATCCTGTCCGCTAGCAGCGCCAGCCGGTTTTGGCGCCGGACCATTCGCCGCTATTTGGCGGATTTCGGCACTGTCTTCGCCAATACGGCCCACCGGAAAGTGCCCAAAATGAAAGGCTGCTGCTTTCTGGGCATCGGTTAAGCGCGCCATTTGCAGCAAATAGGGCTCGAATCGTCGGGCCGCATCCGCACTTAGAAAGCCCAGCGTTATTTGCATCGCCTCACGAGTCTCGTCTCGCGATGCCAGCATCAGCGCTCGTGCCCGCCAAGCCTCGGGATCGTTTTTCTGTAATAGCGGGACAAGCATCGCATCCGCTTCGTTGGCTTTTCCAGCCATTGACAATGACATTGCCTGCCGCCGCACGGCTTCATCATTGTCCCAAAAACTGCGGGCGAGTTTATAGTCCTGCTGCGCCCGTTCAAAATTACCCAAAAGGTCGAACGCCAACGCGCGGTCCAACGCTATTGAGCGCTCGTTCGCACCCAGTTTCACCGCGTCGTCGAAATAGCGCAGAGCCTCAAACGGGTTTTCTGTGCGAACATATGCCGCACCGAGACCTGCGATGATGCGAGAATTGCCAGGCTGGATTCCGTTTGCACGCGTGAAGAAATTGAGCGCGGCCTGCGCGTCGCCCAGCTTTAACGAGGCATAGCCGGCGTCAGTGAGTGCCAATGGATCGGTCGGCCGCTGTGCCATCCGGCGTACGGCATCGCGCAGTTCGGCCGAGCCAGGCGCTTCAGGTGGCTTGAACGCTGGCGCAGGCTGCTTGTCCAGCGCCTCAAGAGCGCTTTCGTCGGTGTCCTGTGCCGCAAGTGGCATTGACAGTGCAACAGTCGCCAGCAGAGAAAGACGTAACAACATTACATTCATGCCGACGCAACTGGGGGTTGACCCGATAAATTGCAAACGCGCAGGTGTTTTGGTCGGCAAACAGTGCCGCATGCTCGACGAGCGGCAGGCGGCACTGTCAAAATTGCGTCAATTGTTGCTTTGACGATCGAGGAAGCGTGGAATGTTGATTCCGGTATCGCCCTCTTCCTCTTCCTTTTCGTCTCCACGAGTCAAGCCGCGCGAGAGACTCGACATGCGTTCGAAAAGGGTGCCGCCGCCACTGTTGACGCGCGGCGCAGGCGGAAGTGATTCCGAATCCTGGTCGCTATCGCTATTTGAACCATAAACAACTGGCTGTGGCTGTTCGTCGGCAACATGCGCTTCGCCAAGCTCGAGCAGATCATCACTACCTGTCGCCACCGGTTCGGCATATGCCTCACCCGAAGCGTAGGTATGAGGTTCGCCATATTCAGGCGCAGATTCTTCAGCAGGTGTAAATTCTTCCGAGGCGTAGTCTGCGGTGTCGAGTTCAAGCGGTTCCGCGACAGGTTCGGCAACCGGCTCATAGCTGGGCACTACCGGAGCAGGCCTGCTTTCAAACGAATAAGCGCGCGCCGGTGCCACGGCTGCCTGGCCGTCTTGGTCAATGCCCGTTGCCACCACCGACACACGGATCTTGCCGTTGAGGCCTTCATTGAAGGCCGAACCCCAAATGATATTTGCGTCGGGATCGACCAGTTCACGGATGTGATTAGCCGCTTCGTCAACTTCCATCAGACGCATGTCTTCACCGCCGGTGATCGAGATGATGACGCCCTTGGCACCTTTCATTGAAACGCCATCGAGCAACGGGTTCGCGATTGCTTTTTCGGCAGCCTCGAGCGCGCGACCGTCGCCGTCGGCTTCGCCAGTACCCATCATCGCCTTACCCATTTCGTGCATCACCGAACGCACGTCGGCAAAGTCGAGGTTGATGAGGCCAGGCATGACCATCAAGTCAGTGATCCCGCGAACGCCCTGCTGCAACACTTCATCAGCAAGCAGGAAGGCTTCCTTGAAAGTCGTATTCGGGTTGGCGACAAGAAACAGATTTTGGTTCGGGATGACGATCAGCGTGTCAACATGCGCCTGCAACTCGTCAATACCTGCATCCGCCGAACGCATGCGACGCGAGCCTTCGAAAAGAAACGGTTTGGTAACGACGCCAACGGTCAGGATATTCATTTCGCGGGCAGCGCGAGCGATCACAGGTGCAGCGCCGGTGCCGGTGCCTCCACCCATTCCCGCTGCGATAAAGCACATATGTGCCCCGCGCAGCGCTTCCTTCACCTGCTCCATTGTTTCTTCGGCAGCGGCGCGGCCAACTTCAGGCCGTGAACCGGCACCAAGGCCTTGCGTGATGTCAGGACCAAGCTGGATGCGATACTCAGCAGGAGAAGCATTTAGCGCCTGCGCGTCGGTATTTGCGACAATGAAATCGACGCCTTCTACGCGCGCATTGATCATGTTCGCTATGGCGTTGCCCCCTGCCCCACCGACACCGATGACCGCAATTTTGGGTTTCAGTTCATCGACGATTGGCGGACCGATGTTGATGCTCATTCCTATTCACTCCCTTGGCCAGTCAGGCATCACAAAATGTGGTTTCAAACCCCCGTTATCGCGGTCTTGTGGCACAAATTAACCCTCAAGACACCCAAAAGTTACCCACAGGCCAAAGGGGTTTGACCGGTGCAGTTCAGAAGTTCTCGCGGATAGCCAGCATGATCCGGGCGACAACGCCCTTATTCGCATTTTTATTAGCTGAATCAGTGCCTTGTAGTCCCAACCGCAGATCGGAAGGGTTGCTGTGCGCGTAGAGTGCTAGCCCCGCCATGGTCGCAAAAGCGGGACCCGAATGCGCTTCGGGCAAACCCTGCAACTCGGTTGGTCGCCCGACCCTGACAATGCGTCCGAGCGATGCTTGCATATGATCGGCGAGTCCACGCAATTCAGCGCCGCCACCGGTCAGCACAACATGGTGCTTGCCGGGTGATGAAAAGCCCATATCACGTAGAGCCTTGCCGATTTCCGTAATCATGATGTCGATCCGCTGGCGGATGATGGCATTCAGCTGTGCCCGGGTTATCTTGGGGCGCTCGCTCGCGCCAGCCTCTCCGGGGGCTCCGGTATCAAGGCTTTCCTGATGGTCGCGGGGAGAGGTCAGCGCAGAACCGTGAAAACATTTCAGTCGTTCTGCCTCGGCACGCCGAATCCCGAACACAGATGCAATCTCGTCTGTTATGTCGGCGGCACCATGGTTGAGCGTGACCAGGCCAGCCAGCATTCCGCCAATGAACACGGAAACATTGGTGATTGCTGCCCCCATTTCGACCAGCGCCACACCAAGTTCGCGCTCTTCGGCTGTCAGGCAGGCCAAGCCCGAAGCAACGGGCGATGCGACGATGGCATCGACGCCCAAATGCGATGCACGCGCCGTCATGTCCAGATTTCGGACCGGAGAAGGATCGGCCAGCACGGCATGAATTTCAACGCCAAGCCGGTCGGCATGCAGCCCTAGCGGATTGGAGACGCCACCATTGCCGTCAAGCGCGTATAGGGTCGGGCTGACGTGCAGCACAACTTTACCGCGCGTATCGATATTGTCCCGGCCGGCGGTCAACAGGTCGTCGACATCGGCTTGCTCGATACGGTCACCACCCAAATCAATTTCGACCGGCGACAGCAGGCTATCAAGTCCGCCTGCAGACATCCCGATCCATACCCGGTCGATGTTGATTCCGGCGATCCGTTCGGCCTGCTCGACTGCATGGCGCACGGATAGCTCGGCCAATTGCATGTCCGATATGCATCCGCGAACGACGCCCTTGCTTTCGCGTTGACCGGTGCCGAGAACATGCAGCGCCCCTGCTTCATCGACGCCGGTTATCATCGCGCATACTTTAGACGATCCGATATCAAGCGTGGAAATGATTTTCTCGTAACGGACAGACATCAGGCTGCTTCTCCAGCCTCTTTCTGTTCTTCGGAATCAGAATTTGACACCGGTTGCGCCACCGGTTGCGGTTTTTGCTTGGCCGCCCGCCGCATATAGGCGCGTTCCGGATCGCGCAGATCGAAATGGATGATGTCGCGACCCAACAGGCGGTGAACGCCATCCATGCGGGTGAAGTTGACCAAAGCTTCGGCAGCCAATTGATCCCCTTCTGGCAGGGCCAGGGTTTCACCGGTTTTGAAACGAAGGTCCCAACGGCGGTTCCCGATCCAGCTGGCGCCGATTATCTGATCCTTCAACGACTGTGCCCTGTCGAGCAGTTTGTTGAGGGCGACGACCCGCTGATTGGCACCGTCGCCATTGATCACCGGATAAGAGCCAATTTCGGCTGCACTGATTTTCTCAAGTTCCGTGCCTTGGTCATCGATCAAGGAGTAAACCCCGCCGCGCTGCCAGACAGCCGTTGGCTTGCGCTCCAATATGTCGACCACCAGCGTGTCGGGCAGGCGACGGGTCACCCGCACATCCTTTATCCAGCCATATTCGATCAGGTCGGCGCGGATCTTGTCGATATCGACCAGCGGCATCGCCCGGTCCTTTTCGGCGAGCACGATGTCATAGACCTTGAGCTGGTCGACACGGTCCATGCCGGTAATCTCGACCCGCTTCACTTCGAAACCGGCCTTGGCTGCGACTTGCGCATATTGCTGATAGGCAGCCTGCGGCACACCGAACCAGTTGGCGACAATCAGCGCGACGAGCAGTAGCACCGCGAGCACGCCCCAGGTCAGCACCCGCTGGATATCCTGTTCGGTGAAGGGCAGGATGCGCAGCAAGCGGTCCATGATGCTGACTTGCCGGACCTTTTTGCGCGGCGTCGCCTTGCGCGCCTTGGCGGGTGCCTTGCGGGCAGTTGCCGTCTTCACGCCAGCGCCTCCTTCACAAGGATATCGACCAGTTGTTCGTAGCTGATCCCCATCTGCTTGGCCTGTTCGGGAACAAGGCTCAAGGGAGTCATGCCAGGTTGGGTATTGGTTTCGAGCACGAACACGCCGTCGCGACCCAGTTCATCGTCCCAGCGGAAATCGGTGCGCGATGCCCCTTTGCAGCCCAGCAGTTCATGCGCCCGCTGCGCCAATTCCATCATATATTCTTCGATGTCTTTGGGAATTTCGGCAGGGCAGACATGTTCGGTCAAACCGTCGGTATATTTGGCGTCGAAATCGTAGAAGCCGCTTTTGGGCTTGAGTTCGGTCACGCACAGTGGTTTGCCGCCAAGCACCGCAACGGTCAGTTCGCGCCCCTTGATGAAAGGCTCGGCCAAAAGTGTATCAAATTCCTGCCACGGGCCCTCGGCCTCGCGCGAGATGGGCGAGCCGTAATTGCTGTCTGCCTTGACGATGGCGACACCGACCGAGCTGCCTTCATTGACCGGCTTCAGCACATAAGGGCGCGGTAACGGGTCTACCGTATACAGACTTTCACTCTCGACTATCGTCCCCTTCGGCATCGGGATGCCAGCTGGAACCAGCTGTTGCTTGGTCAATTCCTTGTCGATAGCGATCACCGAGGTCACCATGCCGCTATGGGTATATTTAATTCCCATCAGATCGAGCATGCCCTGTACGCTGCCGTCCTCACCCGGAACGCCGTGAAGCGCATTGAACACAACATCCGGGCGCAAGCCCGCAAGAACCTGAGCAACATTGCGGTCCATATCGACCCGGCTGACCTTATAGCCCTGACTCTCCAGTGCATCGGCAACGCCATTGCCGCTCATCAGCGACACCGGTCGTTCATTGGACCAGCCACCCATCAGGACTGCTACATGGACCGGCTCGCTCACTTCGCTTTTCCCACTCTTTGAATTTCCCAATGCAGATCGATGCCCGATTTAGCCTTTACCCGGCGTCGGACTTCTTCGCCCAATTCCTCAATATCTGCGCTGGCGGCGTCGCCGGTGTTGATCAGGAAGTTGGTGTGCTTTTCCGAAACCTGCGCACCGCCGATTTGCAGGCCACGGCAACCGGCTTGATCGACCAACTGCCAGGCTTTTTGTCCGTCGGGGGTTCTTGAAGGTTGAACCGCCGGTTTTCGAACGCAGCGGCTGCGATGCCTCGCGGCTGGCGGAGATTTCGTCCATGCGAGACGCGATCGCAGCCGGCGAATCCGGCTCACCTTGGAAAAGAGCTTCGACAACGATCGCATCGATAGGAAGTTCGCGGTGACGGTACGAAAAATTAAGATCGGGATTTCCAATGGTTCGAATTTCGCCACTTCGTAAAACGACTGTGGCTGTGATTAGAACATCAGCTACTTCGCTTCCGTAACATCCGGCATTCATTCTTACGAAGCCGCCAATCGTTCCAGGTATGCCGCGAAAAAACTCAAACCCCATGATTCCCGCATCGCGCGCAGCGCTAGCAACAGCAATTCCCGAGGCTCCGCCCCCTGCATTTATGTACCAGTTCTCGCGAGTTTCTATCGAACCGAATGTCTTGCCCAAACGGACCACGACGCCCGGTACGCCGCCATCGCGCACAATGAGGTTCGATCCTAGCCCGAGCGCCATCACCGGAACTGCGGGGTCGAGCGCATAGAGGAAATCGGCAAGGTCCTTGGTATCGGCGGGTTCAAACAGCCATTCCGCTGCACCGCCGCTCTTGAACCAGACCAAAGGTGCCAGCGGCGCATCGTGCGTCAGCTTTCCGCGCACCGGTGGCAAGGCGTAACACACATTCATGCACGCGCCTTTTTGATGGCATCAGCAAGGCCCGCCGCCCATTTGGTGATATCGCCCGCACCGAGGCAGACGACAAGGTCGCCTTCGCGCGCAGTGGCCGCCAGTTCCTTTGCCAATGCCTCAGCGCTTTCAATTTCCTGCGCATTATGGTGCCCGCGGCGTTTGATCTTGCCGACCAGTTCGGCACTGGAAACGCCTTCGATAGGCGCTTCGCCCGCCGCATAGACGGGGGTGATATAAACGGTGTCGGCGTCGTTAAAGGCGGTGGCGAAATCTTCCATCAGATTGCCAAGCCGCGAATAGCGGTGCGGCTGACACACCGCGATGACGCGACCTTTCACGCCCTCACGCGCGGCCGAGAGCACCGCGCGGATTTCAACCGGATGGTGGCCATAATCGTCGATGATGGTCACGCCATCAACCTCACCCACTTTGGTGAAGCGCCGTTTGACGCCGCCAAATTTGGCGAAGCCGGCCTGCACCTGTTCGTCGCTCATCCCGCGTTCGAGGCCGACCGCGATAGCGGCGAGCGCATTCTGTACATTGTGGCGGCCCGACATTGGCAGGAACACGTCCGCAATCTCACGCTTACTGCCGTCCCGCGCGCGGATCACCACATCAAAGGTGTTGCCGCCCAGTTCGGGGCGGACATTGTCTGCCCGCACGTCAGCTTGCGCCGAGAAACCATAGGTCAAAATGCGGCGGTCGCGGATGCGCGGGATAATCGCCTGCACCTCGGGATGGTCGAGGCACAGGATGGCGACGCCGTAAAAGGGCACATTTTCGATGAATTCGATATAGGCGGCCTTGGCCTTGTCGAAATCGCCATAATGATCGAGATGTTCGGGATCGATATTGGTGACCACCGCGATGGTCCCATCGAGCCGCAGGAAGCTGCCGTCGCTCTCATCGGCCTCCACAACCATCCAGTCGCTGTCACCCAGACGCGCGTTCGAACCATAATTGTTGATGATTCCGCCGTTGATCACGGTCGGGTCGAGCCCGCCCGCATCGAGCATCGCCGCAATCAGCGAGGTCGTTGTGGTCTTGCCATGCGTGCCCGCGACCGCGACGGTATATTTCAGCCGCATCAGCTCGGCGAGCATTTCCGCCCGGCGCACCAGCGGGATACGGCGTTCGAGTGCGGCCTCTACTTCCGGATTACCGCGCTTCACTGCCGTCGACGTCACCACCACGGCCGCATCGCCCAGATTTTCGGCGGCATGGCCGATCATCACCTTGATACCGCGGCTGCGTAGCCCTTCGATCACATAGCCTTCGGCAATGTCGCTGCCCTGCACCGAATAGCCCAGATTGTGCATCACCTCGGCAATACCGGACATGCCGATACCGCCAATGCCGACAAAATGGATCGTTCCGATATCGGTGCCCACACCCTTCATGTACTTGCTTTCCGTGCGAGGGCCGGCTCGGCACTGCCAAAGCCAAGTCCCGATTGTTCTGTTGTCGAGATTGTATGCATCAGCGGCGCGCGACCGAAAGATTCGACCAGATCGGCCAAGTCGTGCACCGCATCGGGACGTCCACAGCTTTTCGCGGCGCGCGCCGCATTTTGCAGCGTCTCCGGGATGAGCGCCATTTTCTGGATCTGCTTGGCGAGTTCGACAGGCGTGAATGCTGACTGCTTGATCGCGCGCGCTCCGCCTGCCTGTACCATCTCGCTGACGTTAAAGGCCTGGTGGTTGTCCATCGCAGAAGGTAGCGGGACCAATATGGCTGGTCTGCCTGCGCAAGTCAGTTCAGCAATCGTCGAGGCCCCTGCCCGCCCGATCACCAGATGCGACCAGCCGAGCCTTTCGGGGAAATCCTCCAGATACGTCGCAAGCTGCGCGGGGATGTTATGATCGGCATAAGTCTTGCGCACCGTTTCCAGATCTTCGGCGCGGCATTGCTGGGTCACCTGCAAACGGCGGCGCAGGTTGAGCGGCAAGCGCGCCAGTGCGTCGGGCACTACTTCAGACAAGATCGACGCGCCCTGACTGCCGCCAGTCACGAGGACACGGAACACACCGTCCTCGATGAAAGGCGGGAAAGGTTCATCGCGCAGCGCGATGACTTCGGCACGCACCGGATTGCCGACCAGATGGACCTTGTCCTGATGCGCCGGTTTTACCCGCTGAACGTCGGGATAGGCCGTCGCGATAGCATTGACCTTGCCAGCAACCAGCCGGTTCACCCGGCCAAGCACCGCATTCTGTTCATGAATGATCGTCGGCACTTTATTGGCAAAGGCCGCGAGCAAGGCAGGCAGCGCCGGATAACCGCCAAATCCGACCACCGCGGTCGGGTCGAATTCGTTGAACAGCTCTCGCGCCATCGCCCGCCCGCGCCAGATGTTACGTGCCGCCGCCAGCCATCCTCGCAGCCCACCTGCTACTCTGCCTGCGGGCATGATGTGCATTTCCATGTCCTCGGGGCAGCCGGGAATGGTCGAGCCCCGATTATCGGTGATCAGCGCAACCTGGTGCCCGCGGCGCATTAATTCGGCACCCAAGGCATAGGCCGGGATGATATGGCCGCCAGTGCCGCCTGCAGCGAGGACGAAATTGCGCGATACGCTCATAGCCAGGGTCTTTCCAGACTATAAAGAGGCACATGACGGAGCCGATTTTGGCTCAGGGCAAGGCGCGAGGAGGGAGCAATGGCATTCCATCGTGACCGACGAGCAACGCTGCCATGAGCCAAAATCGGCCCGCCCCGGAGGGGTCGTTCGTAGGAAGCCATTGGCTGCGTCGCAACGCTCGCACGGACTACCAGTCCGCGCTTCGCGCTACTCCTATCCACTGGCTTCCTACGGACGATCATGCTGCCTCTTTATAGTCTGGAAAGACCCTAACGCCCATTCCCGATATAGGGTGACTGGTCAAGGAAAGGGTTACGCCGTGTCAGCGCAAGCAGCAATCCGCAGCACAAACACAGCGCCAGCGTCGACGATCCGCCATAGCTGATGAAAGGCAGCGTCATGCCTTTCGAAGGGAAAATCCCTAGATTGACCGCGATGTTGATCATCGCTTGTCCGCAAAATTGCGCAACAAGGCCAGTGACGGCCAGCAGTATGAACTGGTCCTGCTCATCAAGCATGCGAATTACAACGCGAACTAGGATGGCGAAAAACAGCACTGCAATCACCATACAGGCAAGCAGGCCAAATTCTTCGCCCACGACCGAGAAGATATAATCAGTATGCGCCTCGGGCAGTGCGAATTTGCGCGTGCCGAGGCCCGGGCCGGTCCCGACCAACCCTCCGGCCGTTAATGTCGCCATCGCCAGCTTGTCATGTGTGATGCCATCGGTGCCAAATATCCATGCATCGATCCGCTGCTGCGCCACCGAATAGAAATTATAGGCAGCAAGAATTCCAACTATACCGCCAGCGGCGCTGGACCAGAGCAACTTTGCCGAAACGCCAGATACCATCATCAGCGCAAACCAGATCCCGCAAAAAAGAATGGTTTGGCCAAGGTCAGGTTGCATCATCAAAGCTGCACAAATAATTGCGGTGAAGACGATGGTGATTGAACGCACCGGGATTGTCGCATCGCGCTGACGCCACGAAATAATCCACGCCATCGTCACCGCATAGCAAGGCTTCAGAAACTCTGAAGGTTGAAAACTCGCCGGACCCAATCCGAACCAGCGTTGCGCGCCATTCACTTCTTTCCCCAGCAGTGGCACCAGCAACAGCAATACCAGAAATACCACAAAACCGCCAATCGCTATCCGTTTGGCTTGCTCGCGCGGGTACATCGAGATGACGAACATGAAGGGCAAACCCAACGCCACCCAAGCCACCTGACGATAAAAGAAATAGAGCGGGCTAAGCGTCGCGGTGTCGGTCGAAAGTCGCCGTGCGGTCGCAGGCGAACCTGCGGCCACTGCGATCAAACCGATCGCGATAAGAACGAGAATGAGCGAGAGCAGAACGCGGTCCAGTTCCCAGAACCAGATACCCAAAGGCGATCTGTCACCACGACCCAGCCGGTTGGACAGGTCGCGCTTTCCGCCAAAGCCTGGTGGATTGGGTCCGACCGAATTTTGCAGCCCTCCGAACATATTGCCCCCGTCAGTCCAGAGCCATTACGACGTCGCGAAACGCTTCACCACGATGTTCAAAATCGCGGAACTGATCAAATGATGCGCATGTGGGGGATAGCAGCACGACTTCACCCGCATGGGCTTTGCTTTGTGCGCTGACCACCGACTCTGCCAGTGTTTCGTATTGCTCCACCGCCACATGTGGCCGCAGCACTTCGGCCAGCATCGCGCCGTCCCGTCCAAAGGTATATGCAGCCTTCACATGCCCGAGAAATGGCAAACAGGCGTCGAGATCGCTGGTTTTTGCCTGACCACCCAAAATCCAGTGAATCGACGGATAGGCCCCCAATGCAGGCGCGGTCGAGGTCGGGTTGGTCGCCTTGCTGTCATTGACATATAGGACGCCATGCAGTTCGCGGACGCGCTCCATGCGATGGGCAAGACCGGGATAACTCTGCAAACCCTGCTCAATCACCTCATCTGTCAGCCCTAATGCCTTGCATGTGGCAATGGCGCAGGCGACATTCTGCGCATTATGCGGTCCTTGCAGCGACGGCCAGTGCGACTGGTCTCTGATGTCTTTGGCGGAAACCCGCATTAGGCGGTGATGCACTCTGCTGGCAATCATCCGGCATGGATCATCATCGGTCGTAATCACGGACACTTTGTCGGCGTGCTGGATATGGAACAACCGCTCTTTCGATGCGGCATAGTCCAGAAAACTATCGTAACGATCAAGATGATCCGGCGTGATGTTGGTCAGCACAGCAACATCGCAGTCCAAACTATAGGTCAGGTCTATCTGAAAACTCGAAAGTTCGAGCACATAAACACCTCCCTCCTGCAGTGGATCCTGCGACAAGATTGGAAGCCCGATATTGCCGCCCATCAAGCTCGGCACACCCGCCTGCTGCAAAATATGGAGCATAAGCGCCGTGGTTGTAGACTTCCCGTTGGTCCCGGTAATGCCAACCACCTTATGGGTCGGCAGCGTTGGCCGCGCGAGCGCGAACAGTTCAATATCGCCAATGACGGGCACATTCGCATCATGCGCCTTATCAACAATGGGGTGGCTGTTCAGCGGCACGCCAGGAGTCACAATCACCCCATCAAAACCGGCAAGGTCGATCGCCATAGGATCAGCCAGTGTTACACCCTCACCGGCCTGCAGTCTGGCCTCAGCCTTATTGTCCCATGCCGTTACCTCAGCCCCAGACGCCACCAAGGTTCGGACAGCAGCCATACCCGACCGGGCCAACCCTAGAACCGCATAGCGTTTTCCGCGAAAGGCCTCTGAAACAATCACCGCAGCTTGAGCGTCGAAAGCCCAGCCAAGGCGAGGACAAATGCAACAATCCAGAAACGAACGACAACGGTCGATTCAGGCCATCCGAGCTGTTCAAAATGATGGTGGATAGGCGCCATGCGGAAAATGCGTTTTCCGGTACGCTTGAACCAGAAGACTTGAATGATGACCGACATCGCCTCAACGACAAACAGCCCACCGATAATCGCCAGCACAAATTCATGATGCGCCACTACCGCGATAGCTCCCAGCGTCCCGCCGAGAGCGAGACTTCCGGTATCACCCATGAACACTGCAGCAGGCGGCGCATTGAACCACAGGAACGCCAAACCGGCCCCGATAATCGCTCCGCACAATATCGCCAGATCGCCAGCGCCAAGAATGAACGGCACACCGAGATATGCAGCATATTTGGAGTTTCCGACCAAATAAGCGATCAACATGAAGGCCAAGGAAGCGATGATGACCGGCATCGTGGCCAAACCATCAAGACCATCGGTCAAATTGACCGCATTGCCGAATGCTACGATTACAAATGCACCAAACAGGATGTACCAATAACCTAGATCAGCCACAGGGCCGTTGTAGAATGGAATATAGAGCTTGCCGCCCGATTGGTGGACGATCAACGCGACGGCAACACCTGCAATCGCAAATTCCGCAAGCAAGCGTACTTTGCCCGAAACACCTTTGGTGCTGCGCTTGGTCACTTTGTCGTAATCATCAAGGAAGCCGACAATGCCAAAGCCTGCCATGACAACGAGGCAAGCCCAGACGTAGCTGTTGCTGAGGTCCATCCATAGCAACATCGACACTATGATAGATGTCAGTATCATCAGTCCGCCCATCGTCGGCGTGCCGACCTTGGCTAGATGCGTTTTCGGGCCATCGTCGCGAATCGGTTGCCCCTTGCCCTGTCGGACTCTGAGCATATTGATGAACCGCGGGCCAATTATCAAACCCAGCAAAAAGGCGGTTCCGATAGCAGCGCCAGAGCGAAAAGTCAGATATCGAACGAGATTGAGAAATCCCGGGAAATCCAGATATTCGGCCAACCAGTAAAGCATCAATCCCCTCCGCCGAGCATGGCCTCGACAATCCGGGAGAGTCCCACCGAGTTTGATCCCTTGACAAGGATCGCGTCACCCGCCCGGATCATTCCAGACAGTCGCTCGATAGCATCCCCAACGCTCGCGCAATGGGCGAATTTGCCCGCCCAAGCAACATCTGCAGCCAACGCTTCAGCGAGAGGCAGCATCTCTTCACCGACAAGCAGTGCATAATCTGTTTTTGCCACCTCCAATGGCGCGCGCAAGGCCGAGTGGAAGGAGGCTGACTGGTCACCTAGTTCCTTCATCGCACCCAAAACAGCGATGCGCCGATCGGCTGACGTTTGGCCCAATCCGTCCAAGGTCGCCGCCATTGACGCGGGATTGGCATTGTAGCTTTCGTCAATCAGCAGCGCCGATCCTTCCGCAAGCTTCAACATGTGGCGCGCGCCCCGACCTTTCAGCCCTTCCATGTCGGCAAGCGCCAGTCCGGCAACCGCTAGATCGCCGCTGACTGCCTCGACTGCGGCCAGAACCGCGAGAGAATTGGCTATCCAGTGGCGCCCGGGCTGCGACAGCTCATATTGCAACACCCCCGCTTTCATGCGGGCAGTTACAATCGAACCGCCATTCGCACTTTCAATATAATCTTCGCACCGAACATCCGCTGTCGACGAAAAACCGAAACTCAGGACCGTGTCGGTATGTCGTAGAGCCTTGGCGCGAAGGCGTTCATAATGCGGGCTGTCAGCAGGAATGATAGCCGTACCACCGGGTTCGAGGCCTTCGAAAATTTCGCCCTTCGCATCTGCAATGGCTGCTTCGTCCTTGAAAAATTCGATATGTGCTGGGGCAATGGTTGTAACAATGGCGACATGCGGACGCACAAAGCCGGTCAAGGTACGCAACTCCCCCGGATGGTTCATGCCCATCTCGAATATTCCAAAGCGCGTATCGCGGGGCATGCGCGACAGACTTAATGGCACACCGACATGGTTGTTGTAGCTTTTGACCGAACGGTGCGTCTTGCCCGGCGCGAAACGATCAAGTGCTGCGAACAACGCCTCCTTCGTTCCTGTCTTTCCCGCTGATCCAGTTACACCAATGATTTTAGCGTCCACCCTTTGGCGCGAAGCCATCCCAAGCTGTTCCAGCGCGTGAAAGCTATCTGGTACCAGAATATGGGGGTGCGCGACCGGTTCGCTCACCACTGCCCCTGCTGCGCCACTGGCGAAGGCATTTTCAATGAAGCGGTGACCATCAGCCTGCTCGCCCTTCATCGCGAAGAACAAGTCGCCAGGTCCAATCTCGCGGGAATCGAAGGCCACGCCGTTGCAGGCAAATGGCGTACTCGACAGCCCACCCGTTGCTTGCGCGATTTCGTCCGAAGTCCAAAGATCGGTCATGCCGCGCACTCGCGTGCGACTTCGACATCGTCAAAAGGATAGCTCTTGTCGCCGATGATTTGACCCAGTTCATGGCCTTTGCCAGCAATCAATACGATATCGTCCGCCGCCGCCTGACGAATTGCAGCAGCTATGGCCTCACGGCGATCGCCAATATCATGGACATCAGGGGCACCTGCGATGACGTGTTGGCGAATGCTGGCTGGATCTTCCGTCCTTGGATTATCGTCGGTTACTATAGCCACATCTGCATCACGTGCTGCTATTTTACCCATCAGCGGACGTTTGCCCGCATCGCGATCTCCGCCTGCTCCAAACACAAGGATTAGCTTGCCTTTGGTGTGCGGACGCAGCGCTGCAATCGCAGCCTCCAGCCCGTCTGGTGTATGCGCGTAATCGACATAAACGGGCGCGCCACTGCGGTTAATCGCAGCCCGCTCCAGCCGCCCGCGTACCGGCTGCAGCCGCGCGAGATTGGCAATGACCACTTCGGCGTCACAACCGCTAGCTATCGCAATGCCCGCAGATATCAGCGCATTGGCCGCCTGATATCCGCCAATGAGTGGCAATTTGACCTTGCAAGCCTCTCCCTGCATCGAAATTTCGAGAGTTTGTCCCAACTGGGTTGGCTCACGCGACAACAGCTTGATGCCCTGTCCGTTTGTCCCCACGGTAATAAGGCGAAGCGGTCGTTCCTTAGCGCGGGAGATCGCCTTTTCCGACCATTCATCATCGGCCCAGATTACCGCAGTCGCATTGTCCGTCGCGATTTCATCAAACAACCGCATCTTGGCTTCGAAATAGGCGTCCATTGAACCATGATAATCGAGATGGTCGCGGCTCAGATTGGTGAACGCCACGACTGACACCGGGACTCCGGCAATGCGATATTGGTCGAGACCGTGGCTCGACGCCTCAAAGATCGCATGAGTCACGCCTTCGCGCTCAAGCCCAGCCATGTTCGAAAGAAAGGTGACGATGTCAGGCGTCGTCAATCCTGTCCTGACCTGCTCGTCGGCCGTAGTGATGCCCAATGTCCCAATCGAAGCCGCGCTATGCCCGTCCATACGCCAAAGCTGGCGAGTCATTTCGGCGGTTGAAGTTTTCCCGTTCGTACCGGTTACCCCTGCAACATGCGCCGGAAATGGTGCATAAAAACGCGACGCCAACATTGCGAAGGCCTTGCGCGGATTGGCGTCCGCAATGTGTATCGCGTCGGCAACCTGCGCCTCGGGGCGGGCTACAATCGCAATAGCGCCAGCCTCAATTGCCTCCGGAATGAAGTCCTCGCCATTGAAAGCAGTGCCCTGAAATGCGCCAAATATGGTTCCAGGCGCGATTTTTCGATGGTCGATTGCAAAACCGGTAACGCGCTCTCCGCCGGAAACGCCGGCTTCTTCCCCAATCAAACTATCGAGGCGCATCAATGCCCCCCTTTGGGAGACCACAGCAACGGCATGAGTTCAGACACGTCGACATCGCGATGCGTGTCAGGGATAATGCCCAATTGCGGGCCTATCCGTTCGACCGTGCGGCGCACGATCGGGGCAGCCGTCCAACCAGCTGTGCGCTGAAAGCCGGTTTCGGCCGATCCTTTGGGTTCGTCTACCATTGCGACTATGATATAGCGCGGATTATCCATCGGGAAAGCCGCTGCGAAGGTCGAGACGACAAGATTCCGTGCATAACCTCCGGCATTTGGCTTTTCTGCAGAACCTGTTTTGCCGCCAACGCGATAGCCAAGGGCGTCGGCCTTCTTTCCGGTGCCATCCACAACAATCATTCGGAGCAATTGGCGCATCCGGGCACTTGTAGCGGCACTAAACACCCTTCTACCCACTGGCTTCTGACCAGGCTTTATTTTTTTCAGGGTTGCAGGATGCCACATGCCCCCGTTCACCATCGCAGCATAAGCCGAAGCAAGATGAAGCGGCGTGACGGCCATACCATGGCCATAGCCCACGGTCATTGTCGTGATCCGGCCCCAGTTGCGCGGCCAGATCGAGTGTGAACGCTCTGCAAGTTCAATTGACGGCCGCCCGTTAAATTCCAGATTGCGCGCCATCTGCTCCATACGTTCGCGACCAAGATTGTCGGCGATGCGCGCTGTTACGATATTGGAGCTCTGCACAAGGGTCTCTGGCACATTGAGCCAGCGTCCGGCAGGGTGTGTATCGCGAATCTTGAAACCGGCGATTTCCAGTGGTGCGGTCGCATCGTAGCGGATGGCGAGATTACGCACGGTCCCTGCGTCAAGCGCCGCAGCAACTGTCAAAGGTTTGAAAGTGGAGCCCAGCTCAAACACACGGTTGGTTACGAAATTGGTCTGGCGGCTGATTGGATAACGGCCGTCGACGATTACTTCGCCATTGTCAGGAATATTGGCAAAGATAGGGCGGTTCGGATTAAAAGAGGGAAGTGATGCCATGGCCAACACCTCGCCGGTGCGCGCATCCAGAATGACACCCGCAGCTCCTTTGGCATTTGTTGATTTCATGCCATTTGCGAGTTCGATTTCGAGTGCCGCTTGGACACGTACATCGAGCGATAATTCAACCGGTTTCCCACGTGTTTCAGGGGCGCGCAGATGCTTGTCCATCACGCGCTCCATGCCAAGCGCGCCTTTGCCGTCACGGCTGACAAATCCAAGCACATGCGCAGCCATATCATGCTGGGGATACAACCGCTCGCTTTCGCGCGGGAATTCGATCCCGATTTCTCCGAGATCGTGCACGGCACGCACCTCTTCAGGAATCGCTCTTTTGCGTAGATACCCCGCTTCCTTCGCCGTCAGCTTGGCATAGAATTCCGCTTCCGGCGTATCGGGGAATATCTTGGCAAGGCCCGCTGCCAGTTCCTTTGGATCATTTACCAGACGGTCAGGCTTTACCCAAATAGCATAGCCCTGAATGGTTCGGGCGAGTGGAGCACCATGGCGATCTACGATATCTCCACGTTCAGGCACATATGCGCCGCCAGATGCACCAAAGGCGCGGCTGCCTTCAAAGATAGCCAACGTAGTCAGTCGCCCAAGAATCAGGATTAAAAAAAGCGCAAAAAAGCCAGCCAGTATGAGCAACCGCCAGAATGCCATCGCCGCGTGAACGCGCACGGCATTTATTGCGTGGCGGCTGTGCGGTCGGACGACAAAGGTAGTCATTTGCGGCGATTTTCCTTATCCGCAACAGTCTGAATTTCACGAAGTACGCTATCCGAAAGCAGCTTTTCGTCAATACTTGCGAGGCGCTCGGTCCTACCCTTTGGTGCCGCGCGCGATGGCTCAAGCGACGTCTTGACTGTCGATGCCATCGCTACCTGCACTTCGCGCGTCTTTTCACGATTAACAGGCTTGTCTTCAACAATCAGAGACGGCGCACCGCCGGCTGTACCAATTTCACCTGCCGGAGCGACTCCATCGATATCATTTACGGCAACCATGACAGGTTTCACCACCTGTTCTTGACCACCCAGACTCGCCAATCCACGTTCGCCATCGATGAACTGCTCCGCGCTCGGCGGCGCATAGCCATAGAGCAGGCTGTTCCATTCTTCTAACTGCGCTACGCTCGCACGGGTACGGATTTCGGCCTGCAGAAAGCGGATTTCACGCTCGGTTTCCAATATGTCGCTGTTAACCTTCGCCAAATCGCTATGGAGTGCGGCCACGTTGAGCGACAAGGGATAGAGCAATACAGCCGTTGCAAAAACAAGAGCCAGCCAACCGATATTTTTGAGGCGTTTCATGGCAAGCGTCATGCTGCCTTCTCCTGCTGGTTCCAAGACGCCGCATTGGAACGTATTGCAGCCCTCAACGTCGCGGACCGCGCCCGCGGGTTGGCAGCCAGTTCGCGGGCCGACGGACGAACAGCCTTCGTGGGCTTCAGGAAAGTCGGCTGCTTCACGGGAGCCATTTCCGGCATATGCCGCGACATTGAGCCGCCTGAGCCGCTACGGTCGCGCAAGAATTGTTTGACGATGCGATCTTCGAGGCTGTGAAAACTGACTACAACCAATCTGCCACCAGGCTTCAAAATGCGTTCGGCGGCCTCCAAACCAAACATTAGCTCGTCAAGCTCGCGATTAATGTGGATGCGTAACGCTTGAAATGTCCGCGTAGCGGGATCCTTGGGTGCCCCGGGACGGTGACCGAGCGCCTTTCTAACTATCGCCGCAAGGCTCGATGTGCTGTCAATTGGGCGAGCCGCTACAATCGCGCGCGCAATGCGCCGCGACTTGGGCTCTTCTCCATAGAGATAAATGACATTGGCAATATCCCCTTCGTCCGCCGTGTTAACAAAATCGGCGGCACTTTCGCCCGACTGGCTCATCCGCATGTCTAGCGGGCCGTCTTTCTGGAACGAAAATCCGCGATCTGCACGGTCAAGTTGCATTGACGAAACGCCGATATCGAAAACCACGGCATCGACCTGCGCGACACCCTCTTCAGTAAGTCGCCGGTCCATTTCAGAAAAGCAGGCGGAGTGGAGGCGCAAGGCACCGCCACTCCGACCTGCAAGTTCAGCACCCATGGCAAGCGCATCGGGATC
Organism: Sphingomonadales bacterium; assembly: GCA_016707885.1. Taxonomy (GTDB): domain Bacteria; phylum Pseudomonadota; class Alphaproteobacteria; order Sphingomonadales; family Sphingomonadaceae; genus Sphingorhabdus_B. The sequence goes on along the minus strand of JADJGU010000002.1, from coordinate 65,180 downwards.
GCGATCAAATGCATGAACGCGCGCGCCGGCAGCCAGGATAGCCTGACTATATCCGCCTGCACCAAAGGTACCATCCACAACGACTGAACCAGGGGTGATGGCCAGTGCGTGAATTACTTCATCCAGTAAGACTGGAATATGGGGCGAAGCGACGGTCATTTGCCGCGCCTCGAATGCTCGTTGAGCCAATAATCCAGCTCTTCGCGCACATGCGCGAATGCAGGCGGAGCCGATTCCTGGAACACATCAGGGTTCCAGAGCATGAAATGCGTCGTCGCACCGAAGAAAAAAGCTCGATCGCCTAGCCTGCCGAAATGGCGCAGCATGGGCTGGAGAACGAACCGCCCGCTTGCTTCAAATGCCGTTTCAAAAATGGAAGAAGCCACAACCCCCGCACTTTCGCGGTCGAATTCTCCGCCACGCTGCACTGCGGCCTGCCATTGCGCTTCAATATCGGCGCGCAGCTTCTGGCGTTCTGCGCGGCCATAACCAATCAGACAGGGCAATGTTGGGTGGCGCGATATGCAGACAGTGTTCTCGCCGCTCGATTCAGTTACCGTATCACGCAGTTCAGCAGGAATGGTCACGCGCCCTTTGGCATCGATCGTCGATAAACCGGAACCGGCATAGACAACGAGTGCGGACACTGAACCCCATTCCCCCTTTCTTTCGGGCAAAATCCACCAGCCGCAGAAGCGCTGCGCTTCGGCGTTGACGTTCTGATGAACGCAACAAATTGGATTCCACCCCGATTGGATAACTCCATATCAAGGGAATTTATGGATGAAAAGAGGGATTCTATGGGAATCGTGAATTATTTTACGGGGAACACGCGTAATTCCGTCGGCTCAAATGCAAATCTAGACGCCCCTGCCCCCATGCACACAAAGGATGGGCGTCATTCGAGCGCATCGTAATCATTTGTATCATATATATTTTCATCATGTGATTGGTCGTTGCACCACTATTTGCCCAGAAAATCCCCAGCTGACCCAACCACGCGCAGTCCATCCTCGGCTGCGGCAATTAGATACTCAGCCAGTTCAACATTCGACGATTTGGTGACACCTGGAACTGCGGATTCCCAAAATACGCTGTTCAACATGTCAACATCCGCCACGAGAAGCGCTTGCCCCTTTCCAAGCCGGCATTCGGCGATCAACGCACTCCGCTCGATTCTGCAGGGTTGCGAACCCGCATTGCCAGCCTCCGTCGGCATCCATGTGCCCGGGGACTTCAGCGACAGTTCGAACTTACCCAGCTTTGCCTCGATTAGACTTTGTGCGTGATCGGCATCGACCGGTAAAACAAGCTCGAGACCCCAATGCGCGAATAATGGAGAATGCAACGAGGTGAACAGCGGTCTTTGCGCGTCACCAAGCGGCAGCGATGTAGGCCAATCAAGCGCCGGATCGGCGAAGAAGACCAGCCTCCCTCCGGCGCGAACCCAGCTGTCGAGCCGAACCAATTCTTCGGGTGAAAAAGCCTTTGGTTGAATCAGTAAAGCCACTTTGGTCCCGGAAGCCTGCACCTGTTCAAAATTATCGACGGCAACCACGTCACGCATTTCGGAAAGGCGCTCAAATAGCGGATCAGGTTTCCCATCTCCCTCCACGACCGATTTCAAATCTCCCTCTCCCCATTGCAATGGGATGCTAGAAAGAAGCGCAATTTTCGTGCTGCGAGGCTCTCGACCAACGCCATTCAGCGACGACAATATCACACCCAAACCGATCAGCAGAATCGCCATTGACGACCCAATGGCCGCGATGCGAGTTGACCTACTCCGCATGAATTATTGCGTGGGTGCTTGGACGGGCTGCGTTGGCGCGGTTTGCGGATCAGCCTGTTCGGGAGCAGCAGGCGTAACTCCAAGTTCGGCTAACGGTTCGTCTTTCACCACAGGCTCAGAACTTGAAACCGACGGTGAACCCGCCGTTCCTGTGCTGGCAGCTTTCTGTTCGGCCCGATCGATGACCATACTCGCAATCCAAGCGAACAGTACGACAGCGAGCAGACCTATCAAGCCAACCTGTATACGCTGCATAGCGGATTCCGCGGGACGTGCCATGCCGTAACCTAAGCCCAATCAGTCGGCTTTGTCCAGTTGCCATGGCATAGGCGGCAATCCCTTGGCCTGCATCCATTCGGGATTGTACAATGTCGAGAGGTATCGGAAGCCTGTATCGCACAGGATAGTTGCGATCCGGTTTCCGGGGCCAAGTTGCCTGGCCAATTCGATTGCACCAGCGACATTGATACCAGAGGAAAGTCCGAGGCACAGTCCTTCTTCGGCTAAAAGGCGGCGAACCCAGACAAGTCCTTCCTCGTCCGAAATGCGGAACTGGGTATCGATTGGTGCACCATCAAGATTGGCGGTTATGCGCCCCTGCCCGATGCCTTCAGCAACCGAATTCCCCTCTGCTCGCAGTTCGCCATGGGCATAATAATTGTAGAGAGCTGCACCGTGCGGATCGCTGAGCGCGATGGTCACATTTTCGTTCCGCGCCTTCAAACCAAGTCCAACGCCAGCAATGGTGCCACCGGTTCCGGCCGCACAGGTGAAGCCGTCAACCCGACCATCCATTTGCTCCCAGATTTCCTCTGCCGTGGTTTCGATATGCGCGCGGCGATTGGCGATATTGTCAAACTGGTTGGCCCAGATTGCATTTTCGGTTTCTTCGGCGATGCGTCGTGACGTGTGCACAAAATGGCCCGGATTGGAAAAGGGCGCAGCAGGTACAAGCACAAGTTCAGCTCCCAGCGCGCGCAGCGTGTCCTTCTTTTCCTGGCTTTGCGTTTCGGGCATCACGATGATCGTCTTGTACCCCAATGCGTTACCAACCAGCGCGAGGCCGATACCGGTGTTGCCGGCCGTGCCCTCGACGATCGTTCCGCCTGGTTTCAATATCCCCTGCTCTTCGGCGTCGCGAACGATGAAAAGCGCGGCGCGATCCTTAACCGAGGCACCCGGGTTGGCGAATTCGCACTTGCCGTAAATCTCGCAACCGGTTTCCTCGCTGGGCCCCTTGAGAAGGACGAGCGGGGTGTTGCCGATAAGGTCCAATGTCGATGGCAAAGTTTTCATGTCCACACAGGTAGTTTCGGATGCAACAAGACGCAAGCGAAGGCGACTTGCGATGATGAAAGCTGGGCTTTGTCGATTGACGGCAGTTCGTCGCAACCCAAACGCAATTTGTCGAAACCGCTCGATTGGGTATTGTTATACTATATCATTTCATCTAGCAGGCCACAAACAAGGCCTTATAGGAAATGATATGAAAACGTTTCTCCGCCAAAGCGCGGCTGCTTCGATACTTGCTTGCGCTCTGCTTGCCTCACCTTCCTTCGCCCAAGAGCAATCGGATACAGATGCCAATGACGATGATTTTCACCGCACCGGGGAAATCGTCGTTACCGCCCCCTATTTCGAACGGCTCGACCTGCTGGCCGGCACGTCAGCTTTATCTGGCGAAGACTTGGCACAGCAATCGCGTGGCCAGATCGGCGACACATTGCTCTCGCTCCCCGGGGTTTCGGCAACCAGCTTTACACCTGGCTCATCACGCCCCGTGTTGCGCGGTTTTCAGGGCAACCGCGTTGCGGTTCTTACCGATGGTATTGGGAACATCGACGCTTCAAACACGTCTGCCGACCATGCCGTCACTATCGAATCGCTCACGACCGAGCGGATTGAGGTCTTACGCGGCCCGGCCGTCCTGCTGTTCGGCGGTCAGGCCGTGGGCGGAGCGGTCAATGCCATCGACAAACGCATTCCCCGCGCCGTGCCCAAAGAAGCCGTGCATATTGACGCACTTGCGGGTTATGGCAGCGCGGCGGACGAATGGTCGGGCGGTGCTTCAATCGACGTCCCCTTGGCCGACCGTTTTGTGATTCATGCCGACGGCAGCTATCGCAAGAGTGACGATCTGCGCGTTGGCGGCTTCCAGCTTTCACCTGAATTGCGCGCTGACATATTTGATCTAGCGGATGAAGAGGAGAGCGAAGGCAATCTCGACGAAGCAGACGAACTGCGTGAGGCAGCCGAAAACCGGGGCCGGGTGCCCAATAGCGCAGTTGAAACCTGGACCGCAGGCCTTGGTGCCGCCTTCATTGACGATGGCGGCAATTTAGGCGTTTCATTCAGCATCTACGACACAAAATATGGCATCCCGGGCCGTCCGGGCGTCGGCCACCATGAAGAAGCGGTCAGCACTGGCGAAAAGGTTTCGATGGCCGAAAGCGACGAGGAGGCGGTAACTATCGGCCTCCGCCAATATCGCGCCGATCTGCGCGGCGAAGTTGAAACCGGCGGCGGCTTCCTGGAAAAACTAACCTTCCGCGCGGGCTTTGCCGATTACCAGCATACCGAATTCGAAGGCGCAGAGGTCGGCACCATTTTCAAAAGTCAGGGCTTTGAAGGCCGCGCTGAAGCAGTGCAGGCGAACCGCAATGGCTGGCGCGGTGCGAGTGGCATTCAATATATGTCACGCGATTTTGAGGCGATTGGTGCCGAAGCCTTTGTACCGCCCAACCGCACGCGGCAGCTGGGGCTGTTCACACTACAGGAATTCGATCTGGGCGGTGTGCATCTGGAAGCCGCGCTGCGTTATGACCGGGTCAGTCAGGAAGCACAGACGCTCGGCATCGACCGCAGCTTCAATAATGTTTCAGCGGCTCTAGGGGCAGCCTATCTGATCGGAGACCTGAAAATCGGCATCAACGCCTCGCGTACTGGCCGCGCACCTTCGGTCGAAGAGTTGTTTTCGGATGGCCCGCATATCGCGACCCAAGCCTATGAGATTGGCGACCCGACACTGCGCAGCGAAAAGGCCTGGAATGCGGAAATCTATGCACGTTATGACAGCACCAATGTCGATGCGACACTGACCGCCTATTCCAATTGGTTCGACGGCTTCATCTATGAAGATGCGACCGGCGCCGAAGAGGACGACCTGCCCGTCTTCCAATATTTCCAGAGCGATGCACGCTTCTGGGGCTTTGAGGCCGATGTTTCGGCGCGGCTGGGCAATGTCGGCGGGTTCGATGTCGTGCTTGATGGTGTCGCCGATTACACGCGTGCATCGATTTCAAACGGGGGCGGCCCCGTGCCGCGTATCCCGCCGCTCCGCCTGCTGGGCGGTTTGGAATTGCAAAGTGGGCTTGTCGACCTGCGCGGTGAAGTCGAATGGTCAGCCGACCAGCGACGCAATGCTGCGTTCGAAACCGAAACGTCGGGTTTCACGCTGGTGAATGCGTCAGCAAGCTGGCGGCCATTCGGGCGCGACCGCAACATCGCGCTAATCGCATCGGCGAACAATCTGTTCGACGTCACGGCGCGCCGTGCTGCGTCCTTCACAAAAGATTATGTGCCATTGAGCGGAAGAGACTTCCGTCTAACGGCACGGTTGAGCTTTTGATCACGGTTTGACTCATCGCACGTTCAGCTTAGACTTCACAAAGTCGGCTGAACGCCACTTTTGAGGAAAAATTTATGCGCAAACTGATCGCAACATCGTTGATTGCAGCAACCTTGCTTTTGTCTGCCTGCAACACCGTAAAGGGCCTCGGCGAGGACATAGAGTCGGTGGGCGAAGCTGGCGACCGTGCAATCTAAGCGGCTCTAAACCGCCTCCGTTTCCGGCTCGACATCGGCTTCCGATTTTTCCCGGCGGCGCTGGGTGAACCAGATAGCAACCAGCGCCAGCTCGTAGAGCAGGCAAAGCGGCACCGCCAAGAGCAACTGCGAGACGACGTCGGGCGGTGTCAGTACGGCTGCAACGGCAAACGCGCCGACAATCGCATAACGCCGACCCGCCTTGAGCTGGTCGCGCGTTACAATGCCCGCCCTTTCGAGCAGCATCAACAAGACCGGCAACTGGAAAGCGACGCCGAAACCGAAAATGAAGGTTGTCGCAAAGCTCAAATAATTGCCCACTCCGGGCAGCGCTTCTTGCGTGATGCCGCCGACCTCGCCCTCAAATCCGAGAAGGAATTTGAGCGCGACTGGCATAGCTCCGAAATAGGCTAAACTCGCACCGAGGCCGAACAAGATCGGCGTCATCATCAGAAACGGCAAGAATGCCTTCTTCTCGTTTTTATACAGCCCGGGTGCGACGAAGCGCCAGATCTGCGTCGCCAGCACCGGAAAGCTGACCATCATCGCCGCGAACAGGCCAACCTTTACCTGCACGAAAAAGGCTTCAAAAATATCGATATAGACCAGCTTGTCCTGCCCGACATTTTTGAGCGGCTGCACTAACCAACCGTATATTGGTTCGGCAAAGTAAAAGCAGACCCCGAACGAAATCGCGAGCGCGAGAACGCACCAGAGCAAGCGGTTACGTAGCTCGACCAGATGATCGAGCAGCGGCATCTTGCTCTCGTCAATATCCATCATGGCAGCGGCTCTGTTTTGGGCGCGTCGGCTTCGGCTGGTTTGGCTTCATTCTCCGGCGGAGGAAGAGAGTCATACTCCCGCACCGGAGGATGCTCGCGCATGATGCGAGCATTGTCCTCGGCCCACTTTTTTTCCAGTTCTTCGAGTTCCGATTGGCGAACCATTTCATCGATACCGCTGCGGAAATGCGATGCCATCCGCCGCGCTTTTCCAACCCATTGGCCGACATAGCGCAGCACGCGCGGCAGATCTTTTGGCCCGATCACCAGCAGGGCGACCAGAGCGACCAAAAGCAATTCGCCTGATGCGATATCAAACATGCGGGTTCAGCCTAAAACTGAAAGACTAGCTGGTCTTGTCAGCCTGCTTTTCAGCATCGACAACCGTCCCCGGCGCAGCGTCAATCCGCGGTGCAGGCTTAGCGTCATCATCCTCAGCCATGCCCTTTTTGAAGCTTTTGATGCCCTTGGCAACGTCACCCATCATGTCCGAAAAGCGCCCTTTGCCGAACAGCAGCAGAATGATGATGCCAACGACGAGCCAATGCCAGATGCTGAAACTACCCATGACCAAACTCCTCACGCGGGGAACAGCCCCGGCTGGCTGCCCAGTCGGCAGCTATGTTACCAATCTGATTTAGGCGCTTTCGTCACCAATTTCCAGTTCGACGTCGCCGCCTTCGGGTAAATCACCACTTTCAACCGCCGAAAGTCCTTGCAAGCCTTCCAATGCAAGATCGACCGGATCGAGCAAACCCGCCGCTTTCAGGTCGGCAATCCCCGGCAAATCGCGCCGCGTTGCCAGACCGAAATGCGTCAAAAACTCGACAGTCGTCGCGTAGACGAGCGGCCGCCCTGGCACTTCACGACGTCCAGCGGGGCGCACCCAGCCTGCCTCCATCAAAACATCCAATGTGCCTTTGGAAATCTGTACACCTCGAATAGCCTCAATCTCGGCGCGGCTGACGGGTTCATGATAGGCGATGATTGCCAGCGTTTCGACGGCTGCCCGACTCAGTTTGCGGCTTTCTTCACGCTCACGGCGCAACAAATGCGCGAGATCGGCGGCGGTCTGGAAATGCCAGGTCTTGCCGCGTTTCACCAATTCGATTCCGCGCCCCTGATACTGCTGTTCCAATTTCGATAGCGCATCAGCAACGTCGACATCCTCACCCACATAGGCGCGAATCTGTTCCATGGTCATAGGGGAGTCTGAAGCAAACAAAGTCGCCTCCACTGCCCGCACAGATGGATCATGTTCGATCATCATGCTCCTGCCCCTTGACGCGCCTTCACCATCAAAGGTGCAAAACTGGTTTCCTGCTGCAACTCTACCCTGCCCTGCTTGGCCAGTTCGAGCATCGCCAGAAAGCTGGAAGCCAAAGCCGACCGACGTAGTGCGGGTTCGGCACCGATGGGCAAGAACGCCTCCAATTGCGTCCAGTTGAGTATTTGGCCCAGCATTGCCGATACCCGCTCCAGCGCCTCTTCCAATGTCATAACTGCGCGGCGTTTGACCACATGCATCACCGGTGCGTTGCGCGCCTGTATCTGACCATAAGCAGAGATCAGCTCGAAATAATTTACGTCCCATGCGGTCGTGCGCACGACCCGCAATCCTTCGGGCAAGCCGCGCAGGAAGATATCACGCCCGATACGGTCGCGCGCCATCAGACGCGCCCCGCTCTCGCGCATCGCGTTCAGCCGTTCGAGCCGCAGTTGCAGACGCAGCGCCAGTTCTTCCGGCGACGGGTCGATGGTCGGATCCTTGGGAAGCAGCAGCGCGCTTTTGAGATAAGCCAACCACGCCGCCATCACCAGATAATCGGCCGCCAGTTCCAACTTTAAGGCACGAGCATTCTCGATAAAGCTCAGATATTGCTCAACAAGCTGGAGGATCGAAATCTGCCGCAAATCGACCTTTTGTGTTCGCGCCAGCGTCAGCAGAAGATCGAGCGGGCCTTCCCAGCCATCAATATCGATGGTCAGCCGTTCACTGTCGTCGGCGACCTCAAGCGGCGGGGTATCGACTTCGTCGAAATCAAGGTCGTGGTCTAGGCCCATGAAGCACCTGTCTCCGCATGAGTGGCCTTTGAATCCGTGAGATGCGCAGCCAGCCCGAGCAGTTCGTCGCGCTTCGCAAGCACGTGGTCGAGCCGCTGTTGATCGAACTTCACCGAGGGAAGCGCCGCCTTAGCTGTCTCCACTCTGCACAGAGCGTTTTCGGAGATATCCGGCAGCCTGTTTGCGATAGCGACCATTTCGTCAAACCTGCCCCAACAGTTCAGCGCCACATCGCAGCCCGCCGCGATACAATCCACCGCATGGGTTGGCACATCACCTTTCAGTGCCTTCATTTCCAGATCGTCGCTCATCAGCAGGCCGTTAAAGCCGATCTCGCCTCGGATGATGTCCTCGATCACCGTTGGCGACATGGTGGCGCATCGCTCGCTATCCCAAGCGTCATAAACCAGATGCGCCGTCATCCCCATTGTCGCGGTATTAAGCGCGCGAAAGGGCGCGATATCCTGTTCGAGTTCTTCGCGTGTGGCATGAACATGGGGAAGATCAAAATGGCTATCGACAACGGCGCGGCCATGCCCCGGCATATGCTTGATAACACCTGCCACGCCGCCCTTCTTCAGCCCATCAAGAACAGCCCTACCCAGTGCCGCAACGCGCATAGAATCCGACCCCATCGCCCGATCGCCAATCGCTGGTGTCGTATCGGGCACGCGCACATCAAGGACAGGCAAGTAATTGACGGTAATCCCGACCTCGTTCAGCACCAATCCCAAGGCTTCGGCATTGACCCGCGCAGCTTCAATAGCTGTCATGGCGGAAATGTCATACAAAGCATCGAAGGCCGAACCAGACGGGAAGTCTGGCCAAACCGGCGGGTGCATCCGCATCACCCGACCACCTTCCTGATCGATAAAAATCCGTACATCGTCGCGTCCGTGCAGCGAACGTAGAGAGTCGGTCAGCGCGCGCAACTGCTCCCGATCACGGATATTGCGTCTGAAAAATGTGTATCCGACTGGATTAACTTCAGCGAACAGGGCACGTTCATCGCTCGTCACTTCTTCGCCGGACAGCCCGAATATGACTGGTTTCATAATTGGACCGAACTCCACTAATGCTACTACGCAGGCTAGGTCAGCTTGGCTTTACTGACAAGCTCGGCTCCTGCAATTGTCCGCGAATCTTGTGCAAAACCGCAAAAAATGGGCCGTGGAGCGATGCCCCGCTCCACGGCCGAAAATGCCTTCATCCCCCAATGAAGGCAGATCCGCCTTTCGGCGATTATTTGACCACCATGCAATTCTCGCCCGCTGCCTTGAGCTTGGCACATAATTGCTGCGCTGCCGCTGGATTGGCGGTGACTGCCTGTAGTCGATAAACCTTGCGTCCGCCTTCAGCAGCGCCCTCTGCAATGCGGCGATTGAGGCCGGAAAGGAAGCCAAAGCGCTTGCCCATCGCCGCCCAAGCCTGATCGGCCGCTGCTGAGTCACTGAATGCACCCAGCTGGACGAAACCCGCACCCGCAGGGGCGGGCCCGGTTTTGGCCGGTGCTGCACCAGCAGCAGGTGCAGCCTCAACGGCTTTGGCTTTGGCGGGATCAATTGTCGCGCCGACCTTTTTGCCTTCACTCGCGGCGAAAGCGGAATCGCCTTCGCCTTCAAAGGTTTTGCCCTCACGATCCGCAGGCGCGACCTTATAGTCGCCCTCCTGCGCCGCGATCAGTTCGCCATTGCCCGACGCGCCGTCCGACTGGTTCCGCTGCAGCCAGTAAATACCGCCCACAATCGCAGCCAAAAGGGCAAGGCCGGCAAGAACCAATCCCGCTACCTTGAGCGGGGAAGCATTTTCTTCATATTCATAACCGTCGGCGGTTTCGAGCCAAGGCAGACGATCCGGATCGTCCAGGCCAAGATCCTCATCACGATTGTCGTCGGTCATTCTCATTCCTTCCTGGTCCGGCTTACATCTGAGTGGCAGCTTCGACCCCCATCAGACGCAGCCCGTTACGAATAACCTGCCCGATATTGGCAGCCAAGAAAAGCCTCGCCGCGCTGAGTTCGGGCGATTGTGCCAATATGAAGCGCTTGTCAGGTTGGTCATTACCCAAGTTCCAATAGGCATGGAAGGCTGCCGCAAGGTCACCGAGGAAGAAGGCAATGCGATGCGGCTCTCCTGCCTTTGCTGCCGCATCGACGATGCGAGGGAAATTTGCAGCATCTCGTATGAGGGCGATTTCTTCTGCACCTAGAAGAGTGATGTGATCAATCGTGGGAGCAAACTCCTCTTCGGCCTCTGCCTTGCGCAGCGTCGAGCAAATCCGGGCATGCGCATATTGCACATAGAAAACCGGATTGTCTTTTGAAGCCTCGACCACCTTGGCAAAGTCAAAATCCATCTGCGCGTCGGCCTTGCGGGTCAGCATGGTGAAACGCACGACATCCTTCCCCACTTCACGCACGACATCTGCCAGTGTCACGAAATTGCCCGCACGCTTCGACATTTTGATGGGTTCGCCACCGCGCAGCAAGCGGACCATCTGGACCAACTTGACATCAAAAGGCTTAGTGCCTTCGGTCAAGGCAGCGACGGCGGCCTTGATGCGCTTGACGGTTCCGGCATGGTCGGCACCCCAAATGTCGATCAGCATGTCGGCCTTCTGGGCCTTCTGAAAGTGATAGGCCATATCCGCACCAAAATAGGTCCAGCTGCCATCCGATTTCTTGATCGGGCGATCCTGATCGTCTCCAAATTGCGTCGATTTGAACAGCGGCAGGGTTACAGGTTCCCAATCGGGATCGGGCTCACCCTTGGGCGGTTCTAGCTGGCCGTCATAGACCAGTCCCTTTTCGCGCAGGAATGCCTCGGCAGCTTCGGGCTTCTTGTCGCGCTGCACAGCGGCTTCGGACGCGAACACATCGTGGTGAATACCGAGTAGCGCGAGGTCTGACCGGATCATGTCCATCATCATGGCAACCGCGGTCTCGCGGAAAAGCGCCAACCAGGCGCTTTCGTCCTTGCCGATAAAGGCATCGCCATGTTCGGCTGCAAGCTTCTCCCCCACCGGAACGAGATAGTCGCCCGGATACAGGCCCTCCGGGACATCACCGACGGCTTCACCCAAAGCCTCCCGGTAGCGCAGATGCACCGAACGGGCGAGGACATCGACCTGGCCGCCGGCATCATTCACATAATATTCTCGTATGACTTTGTGACCGGCAAACTCCAGTAAACTGGCAAGCGCGTCACCGACGACCGCGCCCCGGCAATGCCCCATGTGCATCGGTCCGGTCGGGTTGGCGGAGACATATTCGACATTGACGATCTTGCCTGCGCCGCTTGAAGAACGGCCATAATCGTCACCGCTCGTCGCAATTGCGCGTAGTTCATCAAGCCACATTGATGGATCGAGCCGCAGATTCAGGAAACCGGGCCCTGCGACCTCTACGGCTGACACTCCTTCCACTTGTGCCAATTCGGTCGATAGCGCTTCAGCCAAAGCGCGCGGATTGGTTCCGGCCGGTTTGGCCAAAACCATGGCCGCATTGGTCGCCAGATCACCATGCGACGGGTCACGCGGCGGCTCAACGGTCACGTTGCTGCGGTCAAGGCCGAATGGCAATGCGCCATTTTGCTCAAGCGCGGAGAGCGCTCCGTCGATGGCGGCGGCGAATTGAACGAATAGGGTCACTTTGTAATTTCCCGGAATGGATCTGATGCGGCACTATGTGCTGCCCCCTAGTCCATGCCACGGAAAAGAAAAAGAGGGCCAGGCGCCCCGGATGGGCACCCGTCTATCGGGTCACATTATATCGGAGCTGATCTTCGGTCAGTTGGAAGCCGACCAGCAATTCAAAGCTGGCGCGCTGCAATGCCGCCCGCACTTCCGGATCTGAAAGCGGGTCAAGCGCGGCGTCGACGTCGCCGGCTTTGCGCTTTTTGGTGAGCTTCGCGACGATCTCAGGCGGCAATGCAGCTGATGTTGCGTCTATATAGCTCGCTGCCTTGGCAGGCGCAGACGCACGCGTCTGGCCATCCGCGAAATTTAGAGTCACCTGACCTATGCGTTTAGCAACAACCGCGCTGCCGCCTTGGATGATAGTGGAGAAATAAGGCAATGTCACACTGCGCGCAGGCCCAGCGACTGCGCGGCGCGCCTGAACTTCAAAATCAGCGACCGAGTAAATTTTTTCGCCACCGCTGTTGCACGAAGGGCGAACCTTGGTGATGGTTGCCACCACATCGACCGCGTCTGACGTCTGGTTGCCAGCCTGATTGAACAAGGTGATGTCGCCAGTGCCTTCTGCAACCGCAACCGTGGGGCAGCCAGTTCGTGTTGCGGTAATTCCAACGCCCGACGATACATCCAGCTCGCCATCCCCGGCACAACCGGCAAGAGCCAGCGCCAACAGGGAAACGGATATTACAGTCACTTTCATCAGGCTTGAATCCTCATCAGGCATTGGCATGAACTGCCATTCGCAGCGTCTTTATCGGCCCGACTTGCCAACTGCAACAAGGGAAAAGCCTTGGCCTTAGCTTCGACATTACCTAAATGACCTTGCACATGACTGAACAAACGGATTCCCGCCCGCCCCTTCAAATATTGCTCGCAGCCCCTCGTGGCTTTTGCGCGGGCGTTGATCGCGCCATCAAAATTGTCGAACTTGCGCTCGAACAGCATGGCGCACCAGTTTATGTGCGGCACGAAATCGTACACAATAAATTTGTTGTCGACAGCCTGCGTGCGAAGGGCGCGATTTTTGTTGATGAACTCAACGAAGTTCCTTCCGGCGCACATGTTATATTTTCAGCCCATGGCGTTCCGAAATCGGTTCCGCTCGATGCACAGGATCGCGGTCTGGACTATCTGGATGCCACCTGCCCGCTGGTGTCCAAAGTTCACCGTCAGGCTGAACGCCAGGTGGAAACGGGACGCCATATCCTATTCATTGGGCATAGCGGCCATCCCGAAGTTGTTGGCACATTCGGTCAGGTACCTGAAGGCTCAATGACTCTGATCGAAACCGTGGCAGACGCAGAGAAAGTCGCACCTGCTGACACGGATTGCTTGGCCTATCTGACGCAGACCACGCTGTCGGTCGATGATACGCATGATATAGTCGCGACCCTAGAGCGGCGCTTTCCAAACATAGTCGCGCCCAAAGGCGAAGATATTTGCTATGCCACGTCCAACCGTCAGGCTGCGGTGAAGGCGATAGCCGACAAATGTCAGTTGATGCTTGTTATCGGCGCACCCAACAGCTCCAACTCGCTACGGCTGGTTGAAGTCGCGGAACGGTGCGGAACAAAATCCTATCTGGTGCAACGCGCCGAAGATATCGATTTTGACTGGCTGAGCGGCGTGGAAACGCTTGGAATTACCGCTGGCGCCTCAGCACCGGAAGTGTTGGTTCGACAGTTTATTGCCCGCATTTCAGAGCATTTTGCCGTGAACGAACAACAAGTCGTTACCGCCGAAGAGTCGATTACGTTCAAGCTGCCGCGCGGTCTGACCGAACCCGCTTCGGCCTGATGGCGGTCTACACACAAGTCAGCGCCGAAAAAGCGCAAGCCTTGCTACGGCTATATGACGTCGGCAGTCTGGTTTCGCTGAAAGGCATCGCAGAGGGTGTCGAAAACAGCAATTACTTGCTCGAAACAACCGAAGCCCGTTTCATCCTGACATTGTATGAAAGCCGGGTCGATCCTGATGATTTGCCCTATTTCCATCGGCTCCTTGCACATCTGCACGCAGCGAACTGCCCGGTCCCGCGCTTCATCGAAGATCGGCAAGGCCACTGGCTGCAGGAAGTGGCCGGACGGAAAGCGTGTTTAATCGAATTCCTGCCCGGCATTTCGGTCAGCGAGCCGACCCAAGTCCACGCCGCCGCCGTTGGCAGGGCGTTGGGGCAAATGCACAATGCATTGAAAAGCTTCACAGAAGCCAAAGCCAACCCATTGGGCCAGACAAACTGGAGAGCGCTGTTCGGTCAGTGTGACTCCGAAGCGACGGAGCAACTCCAGTCTGGACTGTCTTCCCGGATTGCGCAGGAACTGGACTGGCTTGATGCCAATTGGCCCGCACACCTGCCCGCCATCGCTGCGCATACCGACCTTTTCCCGGACAATGTATTGTTCAATGGGGATAGTGTCGGTGGGCTTATCGACTTCTACTTCGCTTGCACTGAGTTACGGGCCTATGACCTTGCGGTCACACATGCGGCATGGAGTTTTTCAAACGACGGCGGCAGTTACAATGCCGAAGTCGGAAAAGCGATTATCGATGGCTACGCTTCCGGCGGCGAACTGCTGGCAGAAGAACGACATGCCATGCCAGTGCTAGCGCGTGGCGCTTCATTACGCTTCCTGTTGACCCGACTTTACGACTGGATCAACACGCCCGCCGACGCAATGGTGACGCGCAAGGACCCGTTAGCGTTCCTGAAACGCCTGGATTATTATAGCAGCGTTGACGGTCAGGGACTTTTCCTATGACTATGATGGGCAATTGACGTGAAGAATGTTGAGATTTTTACCGATGGCGCGTGCAAAGGTAATCCCGGCCCCGGCGGTTGGGGGGCAATTGTGCGATACGGCCAGCATGAAAAGGAAATATCAGGCAGCGATCCTGATACAACGAACAACCGGATGGAAATGACGGCTGCAATCCGCGCGCTGAATCTGCTCATCGAACCTTGCCGCGTCACCCTTCACACCGACAGCAAATATGTATGCGACGGGATCACGAAATGGGTCAATGGATGGCAACGCAATGGCTGGAAAAATGCATCAAAGCAGCCGGTACGTAATGCGGATTTGTGGCATGAATTAATTGAGGCAGCCGCCCGGCACGAAATAGACTGGCGGTGGGTCAAAGGCCATAATGGCCATATCGAAAACGAGAGGGCTGATCGTTTGGCAAGCGCAGCCGCCGAAGCGGCCAGCGCTTGAACAATTTTCGGAACTAAGCTTCGCGCGTCGCGGCGCCTGGACCATTTTTCTGAACTGACTCGATAGCATTTTTTGCCGACGCTTTGCTTTTATAGCCATCGGTCCAGAAAATCGTTTCACTGTTATATTTGAAATAGGCGACATATTCGCCAGCCTTGTTTTGTTTGATTTCAAAATAGTGCGCCATTGTAAACCCTTTCCAAATTGGACAGACTAAGCGTGGTAAAGTCTAACAGAGGAAATGCCCAACTTCCAGCCACCAGAAGTAAAATTCAGCTGAAACGGTCAGGCGCGTAAGTTTTTGGATTAGCTGCTGAAATCTCGGTTTTTCTTCCGCCAATCAAGGACACAGAAAGCTCGGCCACAGCGGGAGCAGTCTGGATCCCAAACCCTCCCTGCCCGGCCAGCCAGAAGAAGTTTTCATTTGCAGGATCCCTGCCGATCACCGGCAGCCGGTCTGGTGCAAAACTTCGCAAGCCCGCCCATTTACGTTCTAGCTTGACTATTTGCCAATCAACCACTTCCTCAAATCGGGCGATGGCCGTCGCAACGTCGATCTCTTCCGGGGCTGCATCGCATGGCGGTGTCGCAATTTCATCGTGCGGGCTCAGCCACAGTTTTCCGCCCGCTTCGGGTTTGAAGTAGAAGCTCCCGTCAAGGCCAACCACCAGCGGAAGCGTTTCAACCGCAGGCGGATTGACGGCCAATTGCATGATTGTCCTTCGATAGGGCTGGATGCCCGCTGTGTGGACGCCCGCCAGCAAGGCAATCTCGTCTGCCCACGCACCGGCGGCATTGACCACCAATCGGGCTTCAAAGGATCCGGTTTGCGTTTCGACCAGCCAACGCCCCTGGCGCCATTGCAACAGGTGCACGCGCGAACGGCAAGCCAGATCGACACCATGTCGGCGGGCCTGCGCCAGATATTTGCCATGAAGGCCGCCGACATCGATGTCGCAGCAGTCCGGTTCCCACAAGGCGACATTCCATCCGGGTTTCCGGCCAGTTACAAATTTTTCGATGTCAGCATCGATCAGTTGATCCAGTCGCACCGGCGACCCCGAAAATTCTGACAACATGGCATTGGCGGAAGCCGCATCGGACGATGTGCCAAGATGCAGCGCACCGCGTGGCGACAGGAATCCGGTTTCGGAAAAGCCGGACGGCGGCGCTTCGAGAAATGCCTTGGATGCCGACGTCAGCGGCTGGATGGACGGGCCGCCATAGGTTTCGCTCCAAAATGCCGCGGAGCGACCTGTCGAATGCACACCGGGATGGTCCTCTGCTTCGAGCAGGATGACCCGCATTTCAGCAGGCAGCATCGCGGCCAGACTTGCGCCCGCTATCCCTGCTCCAATGATCGCGACGTCATATACGCTCATACGACAGGTGCGTGCGTGGCAAAGAATGTATCAATTGCCGCAACACATAGGTCACGAACCGGATCAGCCTCGCGCAGCAGCTCGTGCGCGGATTCAGCGCCGAACAGTAGTAATTCGGATTGCGGCAACCGCTTTGCATCGCGAACTATGCGCTTTGGATCGACCAACTTGTCAGCTGTGGTGGCCATCAACAATATCGGCGTGGAAACCTTTTCGAGAAGGCCGGGTTCGTTCAGGGCGCGGGTAGAGGCAATAGCCCGCTCGACCCAGTGCCAGCTCGGAGGGCCTAGGCGGACCTCCGGACGAGCACCCCACCAAAAGATTTCGTCGGCATAACGTTCGGGATCATGGGTCAAAATCTTGCCGCGCACGTTGAGCGGGGACATCGGCTTTTCGCCTTCTTTCCAGGCCGCACGAGTCGGATCACCCAAAGCGCCCAATATGCGTGCAACCGCATGATGTGCGGCATAGGGCAGCCCCTGGGTCGAAATTCCCAGCATCGGGGCCGAAAGTGCGACAGCTTGCGGATCGACGGCCTCTTCGACGAGGGCGCGCATCGCCAAATGCCCCCCCATAGAATGCGCAACGATAACGTGGGGAGCTGGATTATTCGACTTCCATTCCACCCAGAAAGCCCCCAAATCAGCAATCCAGGTCGAAAAATCGTCAATATGCCCGACATGGGCGTCAGGAAGCAGCCGCCCGGAACCACCCTGCCCGCGCCAGTCGATAGCGGTTACTCGCCAACCGGTATCGGCAAAATGCTGCAGCGTTTCGAGATATTTCTCATAATGATCGCCCCGGCCCGGCAGGAAGAGTAGCGATCCACGTGGTTTCGTGGTACCCGCACCAGAATCATCCCGTAAATCCCAGTCGATACGGCGAATTCGCCAACCGTCCGGTGCAATCCAGTGCGTTTCGCGTGCGACTTCCGGAATCGCACGCCGGTTAAATTCACTTTTGGCTTTGGACATGGTTACTTTTTAGAAAGCTCTTACGGTTAAGACTTGGTCACTATGGACCAACCTATCCTCGCTTACGCGCTGCTCGGCGGCTTGGCAATTGGCCTGCTGATCTCGATTTATTCAGACATCAAGCACCGCCTTATTTACAACAAAGTGACAGCTGCGATTGCGCTGGCCGCACCGATTTTCTGGTACGCGAATGGCACCTTTGGCTGGCCGCAGATCGGCTATTATCTGGCGGCCGGTTTTCTCACTTTTGCGCTGTTTGCCGTGTTTTTCCGCTTTGGAATGATGGGTGGTGGCGATGTGAAATTGTTCGCCGCGGTCGTGCTGTGGTTTCCGCCACTGATCGCATTCCGCTTCATCTTCCATGCGAGCCTTTTGGGCGCCTTGGTAACCATAGCTTTCATCGTCACGCACAAAATTCGCAAAGCCTCCGGGCAGCCGCGAATTCCCTATGGCGTGGCAATTTCACTGGCAGGTCTTTGGAATGCAGGTGAACATTTTTTTAACCATTTTGGGTGATTAGCTGTCTCATTCAGGGGACCGTTCAGGAGCTTATTCGTCATGGACAGGAAAAAAGTCATATTGCTGGTCTGCGCGCTAATGATAGCCGCCGTCACTGCCTTCATGGCACGCAGCATGTTTACCGGCGGAGGGGCTTCGCCCAATGCTGTCGCACAGAAGCCGGTTCCGACGGGACCTCAGGTTATGGTAGCAACGCGCGCCCTTCCTGTCGGCACAATCATCACGGCTGACTCCATCCGGTATCAGCCCTGGCCCGCCGAGTTGATCGAAGAAGCCTATTTCATGAAGAAAGAGGGCGAAGGCGATCAAAGCGAGACTTTGGTAGGTACAGTCGTACGTACCCCAATTACCGCAGGGCAACCAATCACGCAGGGCTCGATTGTTGCCCCGGGTGATCGCGGTTTCCTTGCTGCGGCGCTTGGCCCCGGCATGCGCGCTGTCTCTGTCCCTGTTTCCGCATTGACCGGTGTTTCAGGCTTTGTCTTTCCGGGTGACCGGGTCGACCTCGTCCTGACCCAGAATGTTGCTGGCGGTGCAAGTGGCCAGCCACTCAAGGTTTCCGAGACCATCATCCGCAACCTGCGCGTGCTGGCAACCGATCAGCGTTCGTCCCCCACATTGGACGATAAGGGCAACCAGGTCCCGTCCAAGTATAAGTTGGTGACGATCGAGGTAACGCCGCGTATCGCCGAAAAGATTGCCGTTGCGCAGACCATCGGCACGCTCAGCCTTTCGCTGCGCTCGCTGGCTGACAATGCCGCTGAACTGGAACAGGCGCTGGCATCCGGAGCGGTCAAACTGCCCAATGGTGCGACACCTGAGGAAGAAGAGAAGATTCTCGCATCGGTGACCAAACAGCCGACCGCCGGGCCCAGCTCTTACGCCACAGGTGGCGATGTCTCTCGCTTCCAGCGCAGCAGCATACCCGCAATCACACCCGTACAGGTCGCAACCGAAGCGGTCCGCGTTGAAAAGCAAATCGAAAAAGTCCGTCGTGGTAGTGTGGTGCGCGTCTCGCGGACCGGTGCCGTCGAAGAAGTCAACGTGGACCGGAGGTAATCGACATGACTATCAAGAACATATTGAAAGCCGGTTCTGCTGCACTAGTCCTAACTGGTTTGTTGGCTGCGCCGATGGCACAGGCCCAGACAAAGAATGTACCTGGTGCCAATTCAAAAATCCCGCAACGCGTGATGACGATTGAAGTTGGCGACGGTGAACAGATCAATCTACCGGTCGGGATTAGCGACGTCGTCGTTTCCAACCCCGGCATAGCAGATGTCGACGTCCGTAGCCCGAAACAGATTTACATCTTCGGCAAGACAGCAGGTCAATCGACGATATACGCCACCGATGCTGCAGGTCGAACGGTATACTCCGTTCAAGTAGAGGTTGCACAGAACATCAATTCTGTCGGCGACATGCTCAAGCTTGCAATGCCGGAAGCGGATATCAAGGTATCGTTCCTCGGCGGGATGGTCTTGCTTACCGGTACGGTTGCCCAGCCTGAAGATATCGTCGAAGCAGAAGATCTGGCTCGCGCCTTCATTGGCGACAAGCAGCAAAACGGAGACCCTGTTCGAGTTGTCAGCCGACTGAAAACGGCCGTTCCGATGCAAGTCAACCTGCAGGTCCGGATTGCCGAAGTCAGCCGTTCGCTGGCCAAGGAAATCGCTTCGAACTTCAAGACCCGCGACAATGACGGGAACAACTTCCTGTTCGGCGTTGGACGCGGCCGCGATGCTGTTGATATCAGCAACACTGCCCTAGGTTCGGGTCTGCCGGTTATCAATGCCTGTACTGCCTTCGGTCTGCCGACCGATTGCGGCCTGCGGCTGCCGTTCAACCCGCAGACCGGCCAGTTCCTGACCGATGTCGGCACGACCTTTACGTTCAAAAACACCGGCAACAACGCACTCAATATCGCGGGACGCTTGTTCGGTCTCGACGTTGGTGCAGCCTTTGACTTTGCAGAGCGCAGCGGTTTGTCGTCAACTTTGGCCCAGCCGAACCTGACGACGATCTCGGGTGAAACTGCAGAGTTTTTGGCGGGCGGACAGTTTCCGATCCCTGTTGCCGACAATTTCGGTGCGGTGACTGTCCAGTTCCGCGATTTTGGTGTTAGCCTGCGTTACACACCAACCGTGCAGGCCGATGGCCGCATTCTTCTGCGCGTTCGCCCGGAAGTGTCGGACATCTCTTCGCAGGGCGCGGTACGTATTGCTGGCACAGAAATTCCGGCAATCACGACCCGTATGGCGGAAACGACCGTTGAACTTGGCTCGGGCCAAAGCTTCATGATTGCCGGCTTGCTTTCGAATGCCGCCAGCAGCTCCGTGGACAAATATCCAGGCCTGGGCGACGTCCCTGTGCTGGGCGCTCTATTCAAGTCAAATGGCTGGAAGCGTAACGAAACCGAGCTGGTCATCGTTGTCACGCCTTATCTGGTTAAGCCCGTTTCGGAAGCCGAAATCAAACTGCCTACCGATGGTTTGACGACGCCTACCGACCTGGAGCGTGTCTTGATGAACAAGACCATCGGTTCGGACGCAGGCAAAGCAGAGCGACCGATGCCGACAGTTGCCCCCGAAGCTACCGGTCCCGATTTTGGATCGGTGAGCGAGGCGGCACCTTCAGTCAGCAAAAAACAAGCCAAGAAGGCCGATGCCGATGCGAATTCGGCCCCCGGTTTCAGCTTTAATTGATCGACGAGAGGAACATAGCAATGCGTGCAAAAATTATCCTGACTGCCTCATTAGCATTCACTCTCGCCAGCTGCGGTTCGATGGGTGCGAATACAACAATGTATTCCACCAACCAACCGGTCGTTCAGCGCACCAACTATGCGCTCGACGTCAACGTTGACGGTGGAAGCGGCATCTCCCCCTTCGAAGAAAACCGCATTTCGGAATGGTTTTCGGCAATGAAGCTGGGCTTTGGTGACCGTGTCGCGCTCGATTTCGGAGATGGCTACACTTCGGCTTCTGCCAAGCAGACAGTTTCCGATCTGGCCGCCAAATATGGTATGCTGCTCAGCGAAACTGCACCAGTAACTTCTGGAGCGGTAGTACCCGGCACCGTTCGCGTCGTTGTGACGCGCTCAACAGCCAGCGTACCCAATTGTCCGAACTGGTCGAAGACCACGGAGTCAAACTTCAATTCGGCAAATCATCCCAATTACGGCTGCGCCACCAACAGCAATCTGGCGGCAATGGTCGCCGATCCTGAAGATCTGGTGCGCGGTCGTGAATCCACCCCGGAAAACAGCCGTGGTGGTTCGCGCAAAAAGCTGGAGGCACGAACTGATGAACGCTCCCTGGACTGGTGCCCATGCCGGCACGCGTGATCCATTCACAGCCTATGTCTGTGACGATCTGACGCTCGAAGTCGTTCGTACCGTGTGCGACGAAATGGGCTGGCCGCAAGAAAAAGCCTTCAAGGGCGGTTTGCGCAATGCTGTGCAATCACTGTCGGTATCGGCAAGCCCGCAGGTTCTGCTGGTCGATCTTTCCGAATCGGGCGATCCCATCAACGACATCAATGGACTGGCGGAAGTTTGCGAGCCCGGCACGGTCGTGATCGCCATGGGCCAGGTAAACGACGTTCGTTTGTACCGTGATCTGATGATGTCGGGTTTGCAGGACTATCTGCTGAAGCCGGTCAGCCCGGACGCTTTGCGCGATGCGGTAACGCACGCCCAAATGATCCTGAATGCCCCCAAAAACGATGATGGCGTCAAAGATCATCCGCATCTTTCGACAGCGATTATCGGTACGCGCGGCGGCGTCGGTGCATCCACGATCGCAACGTCGATTGCATGGTTGCTTTCGGAGCGGATGAGCCATCTTACCGGCTTTCTCGATCTCGACGTGCATTTCGGAACGGGCGCACTCGCGCTTGATCTGGAACCCGGTCGCGGATTGACTGACGCTATCGACAATCCCAGTCGCATTGATGGTCTTTTCATCGAACGTGCAATGATCAAGGCCAATGACAAGCTGTCGATCCTGTCGGCAGAGGCCCCTATCAATAGCCCGATCCTGACCGACGGCTCTGCATTCTTCCAGCTACAGGAAGAGTTCCGCGCCGCTTTCGAAAATACGGTTATCGACCTGCCGCGCAATATGCTGATCGCTTATCCGCATTTGCTGGCTGACGTAAATGTCGCGGTCGTGGTCTGTGAACTGACGCTAGCGTCGGCACGTGATGCAATTCGCTTGCTTGCTTGGCTGAAATCTAACGCACCATCCTGCCAGACCATCGTTGTCGCCAACAAGGCCCAAGCCGGTGGACTGGAGATTTCGCGCAAGGATTTTGAAAGTTCAATCGAACGCAAGATCGATCTTTTGATCCCTTATGATCCGAAAGCGACAGCACAATCTGCCAAACTGGGCAAACCGGTGGTGGACGCAATGCGTTCAAGCAAGGTTTCGACGGGAATTGTATCGCTGGTCGAACTCATCAATTCGTCTGGCGCGGCTATCGAGCCAGTCGAAGACGCAAAGGGTGCGCCTAAAAAGTCAATGATGAGCGGCTTCAAGTCGCTACTCGCGAAGAAATAAGCGCAAAATAACAAGGGAGGCTATCCCGTTCGGGATAGCCACTCCGACACAGTTTGGCGGTATGGCATGAACAATTTGGTGCTCATTTTCGGTGCTTTGCTCTCTCTCGGTCTAATCGCATTTGCGGTAATGGGACCGGCGACCGGCAAGGCAGTCAATCGCCGCCTTGGCGCTGTAAAGATGCGCCATTCGGATTCGGTCGACGTCAAACTGGAACAACAGATGCGCAAAGCGGTCGCTTCGCGCCGACCTGTAACATTTACGGCAGGCACCAAAATGTCGGTGAAAGACCGGTTGCGCTTGCGCTTGCAGCAGACCGGCAAGAAATGGACCATCAAGCAATATTTCTCTGCAATGGGCGGAATATTCGTTGTCGGCACTGGCTTGCTGATGCTCCGCGGAGCGCCCTTGGTTCTCGCCCTTGGTGTATCGACGTTTCTCGCGCTTGCAGTTCCACATTTTACCGTCGGTTTTCTTATCAAGAAACGGATCACAGATTTCACTACCAAATTTCCGGAAGCAATCGAGCTGCTGGTGCGCGGTCTGAAATCGGGTTTGCCCGTCGGTGAAACCCTGGGTGTCGTTGCTCGCGAAATTCCCGGTCCAGTGGGCGAAGAATTCAAAATGGTCGTCGAAAAGATCAAAATCGGCAAAACCATGGAGGACGCGCTTCAGGACACCGCTGACCGCTTGGGCACGCCCGAATTCCAGTTCTTCGTCATCACACTCGCCATCCAACGTGAAACCGGCGGTAACTTGGCCGAAACGCTGTCAAACCTGGCCGATGTGTTGCGCAAACGTGCGCAAATGAAGCTCAAGATTCGTGCGATGTCCTCAGAATCCAAGGCCTCCGCCTATATCGTTGGCTCGCTGCCATTTGTCGTCTTCGGGCTCGTTTGGTCTGTTAACCCCGGCTATCTCGGTGGCTTTTTCACCGAAACGCGTTTGATGATCGCAGGCGCGATCGGATTGATCTGGATGGGTATCGGTGTCGCCATCATGGCCAAAATGGTCAGCTTCGAAATCTAAGGGACAGGAAACGGATTTATGAACAGCCCCGCACCTCCAGGTCCCTCAATCATGGGTGTCGATGTATATTGGATTGCCACGCTGCTGACGCTTGTCGCCAGTCTTGCTGTCATCATGGCAATTTACGCGGCGGTCACCGTTCGCGACCCGATGGCCAAGCGCGTCAAGGCGCTGAATGAGCGTCGCGAGCAGTTGAAGGCCGGGATTTCGGCATCGACAGCGAAGAAGCGTGCCAAACTTGTTCGCAATACCGAAACAACCGATCGTATGCGTCAGTTCTTGCTATCGCTGCAAGTTCTGCAAGACGACCAGATCAAAGTGGCACAGCAAAAACTGGCGCAGGCCGGTATCCGCCGCAAAGAACTTGCCGTTGTCGTCATCTTCAGCCGCTTGATTGGGCCGGTTCTGCTCGGTGGCGGTGCTGCATTCTGGATTTACGGCATGGGTGGCTTGGCCGATTGGACTACGTTCAAACGGTTTGGCGCCTTCGCGGGTTTGACCATTTTCGGCTACAAAGCTGCCGACATTTACCTGGGAAACCTGATCCAGAAGCGCACTGACGCCATTCGCAAGGGACTTCCCGATGCGCTCGATTTGCTTGTCATCTGCGCCGAAGCGGGTTTGACTGTCGACTCGGCCTTCAACCGCGTGGCCAAGGAACTCGGCCGCGGCTTCCCCGAACTGGGCGATGAATTCGCGCTCACCGCGATTGAACTCGGCTTTCTTACAGAGCGCCGCATGGCCTTTGAAAACCTCGCCTATCGTGTCGATCTCGATTCGGTGAAGGGTGTGGTGACAACCATGATCCAAACCGAGAAATATGGTACACCCTTGGCATCGGCGCTGCGCGTGCTCTCGGCTGAATTCCGTAATGAACGCATGATGCGCGCCGAAGAAAAAGCCGCACGTCTGCCAGCGATTATGACGGTGCCGTTGATTCTCTTCATTCTGCCGACGCTGTTCATTGTTATTCTTGGTCCGGCAGCCTGCTCGATCGGCGATGCATTCTCCAAGCGTTAAACGGCGCAAACAGACAAAGAAAAAGGCGGGAATTTCTTCCCGCCTTTTTTGTTTCAGGCCGCAACCACCTGCTGCTCAATAACCCCGAATATCGGGTGGTGTTTCTCATCCTCCATCCAGATACGAACCGTATCGCCAGGTTTCATGAAAGACGTTTCGGGCTTCCCGTGCTGGATGGTTTCAATCGTCCGCACTTCGGCGAGGCAGCTATAACCTAGACCGCCCTCCCCTATCGGCTTGCCAGGGCCGCCATCGGCATCGCGGTTCGATACAGTGCCCGAGCCAATGATCGTACCCGCTGTCAGATTCCGCGTCTTGGCGGCATGGGCAATGAGCTGGCCGAAATCGAAGGTCATGTCGACACCCGCGTCAGCGCGACCCAATGGCTCGCCATTCAAGTCGACGCACAGAGCACCGTGAAGCTTGCTACCATCCCAGCGGCTACCAAGCGCCGCAGGCGTTGCGAATACGGGCGAGAAGGCGCTGGCAGGTTTAGACTGGAAAAAGCCGAAGCCCTTTGCAAGTTCGCCCGGAATGAGGCTGCGGAGCGACACGTCGTTGGTCAGTCCTACTAGACGGATATAATCCCGCGCCTCAGCCGCACTGACGCCCATCGGAACGTCGCCGGTCACAACGACAATCTCGGCCTCCATGTCGCAGCCCCAAGCGACATCGCCAAGCGGGATTTCGTCGCGGGGTCCAAGGAAGCCGTCCGAACCGCCCTGGTACATCAGCGGGTCATGCCAGAAACTTTCCGGCATTTCCGCACCACGCGCTTGGCGAACCAAAGCAACATGATTCACATAAGCCGAACCATCGGCCCATTGATAGGCCCTCGGCAAGGGAGACGCTGCATCATGTTCGTGAAAGCGTTCTTTCGGGATTACGTCATGTTCGAGATCGGTTGCCAGCGCCTCCAGCTTGGGCGCAATACGTTCCCAATTATCGAGTGCGGCCTGCATCGTCGGGCAGATATGGCTGGCATCGGCATACCAGGCGAGGTCGTTTGACACGACCACGAGTTTCCCGTCGCGACCGGATTTCAGTGAGGCTAATTTCATAAAGGCATCCTGTTTTGGTGTTTCATCATGACTGGATTACGGGCTTGCGGCAATCGCAATATCCTGCCTAAATTAGTGAAGTTGGGGAGACAGAGGCTATGCGGTGGAAGACGCTGGCTGCCACGCTTCTCGTTGCAACCGCGATGGCCGGTCCGTCGACCAGCCAGGTTGGTTTCAACAACCGCGAGGCGGCCGAAAATGGCTGGTCGATGGAACAGAACCGCAGTGCGGCCTGGCATTTTGCGCAGCATCGCCGCCTGTCCTCCGCGCTTGCGACGTTGCAACCCCAGCGGCAGGGCATCATCGACGCCTATGTGGTTTCGATCGGGCTCGATTCCGATCCGGTTTTCGGGCGCGAGGCTGGTGAAGCGCAGAAGGTGCTGACGCGCCGCTATGGAGCGACCGGTCGATCGATATTCCTTGCCGCCGGTGCCGGGAAAGAAACGATCGGCAACCCGCAAGGATCGCCCCCCAATCTGGCCACTGCTCTGGCGGCGGTTGCCGCAAAAATGAATGTGAAGGAAGACGTCCTC
The DNA here is from genome assembly GCA_016707885.1 of Sphingomonadales bacterium. Lineage (GTDB taxonomy): Bacteria > Pseudomonadota > Alphaproteobacteria > Sphingomonadales > Sphingomonadaceae > Sphingorhabdus_B. Next base: position 38,725 of record JADJGU010000002.1, on the reverse strand, counting down.
GTCCTCTTTGCGACCACCCATGGCGACCCCAAATTGGGGCTGGTTTATCGTGACGGGAATAACGCGGTCGGAATGATTGCGCCCAAACGGCTGGCAGCAATTCTGGATGATCTCGGTATTCAGCGCCGCCTCATCATCCTTTCCGCCTGCTTTTCCGGCGTTTTCGTACCTGTACTCAACGGCGATCAGTCGGTTATTGTCACAGCCGCCTCCTCTCAAAGGACTTCGTTCGGCTGCAATCCGGGCAATGACTGGACCTTCTTTGGCGATGCCTTTGTCAACACTGCGCTGCGCAAGCCGCAGAGCCTTGAAAAGGCCAATGACGAGGCGCGGTCGTTGATAACCCTGTGGGAGGCCGGACGCGGGCTTGTCCCCTCGGACCCGCAGCTTTTCATCGGTGACAAGGCGCGGATCTGGCTCGATGCGCTTGAAGCGCGCATGCCCAAAACCGAGACGCCCAAGGTCGGGCGCGCCGCCAACATCACAACCTGACCGCACTTTTATTCAGAAGCTTCGATCGGTTCCTTGTGTAGCCATTCGGCGTGGCGCGGGGCTGTCTTGGTCTTGCTCCAATCATCGAGCATCATCGGCGCTACGCGCTTCAGCTCTGCATATTGTTCCTGAGTGCCGATATCGCAGGCCAGTTCCAGCCGATGTCCGTTGGGATCGAAAAAATAGATGGAACGGAATATGCCGTGATAGGTCGGCCCGATCACATCGATACCCAGCGATTCGATATGCGCCTTCGCCGCCTTCAGCGTTTCGAAATCCGCGACCTTGAACGCCAGATGCTGCACCCAGGCAGGGGTCTTTTCATCACGCCCCATCTCCGGCTGGTTGGGCAATTCGAAGAAAGCGAGCACATTGCCCCCACCGCAATCAAGGAAGATGTGCATATAGGGATCATATTCGCCGGTCGACGGCACATGATCTTCTGCAAAGGCCGTGGTGTAGGTGAAACCCAGCACGCGGGCATACCACTCCACGGTCTCCTTCGCGTCCTTGCAGCGATAGGCGACGTGGTGGATGCGGTCGGTCTTGAAAGGAACGGTCATTCCGCCACCTCCAATACACCGCGCTCGATCTGGTCGCGCTCGATGCTCTCGAACAATGCCTTGAAATTTCCTTCGCCGAAGCCTTCATCGCCGCGACGCTGGATGAATTCGAAAAAGACGGGGCCGATTTCGGGCTGTGCGAAGATTTGGAGCAGCAGGCGCGGCATGCCGCCCTCGGTCGTGCCATCGAGCAAGATGCCGCGCGATTTGAGCGCATCGACAGGTTCGCCGTGACCGGGGAGTCTCTCACTAAGCATGGCATAATAAGTGTCAGGCGGCGGGGTCATGAAAGTCACGCCGAGTTTCTGGAGATTATCCCAGCAGGCAACCAGATCGTCGCAGATCAGCGCGATATGCTGGATACCCTCGCCATTATAGGCGCGCAGATATTCCTCGATCTGCCCGCCCCCGGCCTTGCCTTCCTCGTTCAGCGGAATGCGGATCTTGCCATCAGGGGCGGTCATCGCCTTGCTGGTGAGGCCGGTATATTCGCCCTTGATGTCGAAATAGCGGATTTCGCGGAAGTTGAAGATCCGCTCATACCAAGCCGCCCAATGCGCCATGCGGCCACCATAGACATTGTGCGTCAGGTGATCGATCGACTTGAAACCTGCTCCGACAGGGAAGTGCTCGACCCCCGGCAAAAAGACGAAATCAATGTCGTAAATCGACAGCGCATCGGGATTTTCGAGCGTTGCATAGCGATCGACCAGATAGATGAACGCACCGCCGATCCCCTTGATTGCCGGTATGCGCAGTTCCATCACGCCGGTCTTGCTTTCGACCGGCTCCGCTCCGCGCTCGATCGCTTCCTTGTAAGCCTTGGCGGCATCCTTGACGCGGAAGGCCATGCCGCAGGCGCTGGGACCATGTTCCGCAGCGAAATAAGCAGCGGGGCTGCGCGGTTCGTAATTGGCAATCAGGTTGATTTCACCCTGCCGCCACAGGTGCACATCCTTTGAACGATGCTGGGCGACGCGGGTGAAGCCCATGCTTTCGAATACCGGTTCGAGGATGCCCTTTTCGGGGGCACTAAACTCGACAAATTCGAAGCCATCAAGGCCGAGGGGGTTTTCAAATAGATCGGGCATTTGGGGTGGGCCTCGCTCAAAACTGACAAAGTTGACACCCGGAGCAGGTGCGAATCTGCGCATTTAGTATCAAATGAAACTATTTTGCGCAAGCGCCGTTCAATCGGCCTTGCGCTCCATCTCGCTCACCCGCGCGCGGAGCTTGGCGAGCAGCCCGGCCAGTTGCGCCGCTTCCTCATTGCCCAAAATGCCTTCAATCTCGGATTCGACCGAGAGCGCCAGCGGTACGATCTGGTCGTACAATTCCTTGCCCACCGCAGTCAGCGCCAGATGGTGCGAGCGGCCATCGGTTTCGTTGGGCGCGCGCCCAATCAGCCCTCGTTCGTCGAGTGCCTTGGAGGCGCGATTGACGGTAACCTTGTCCATCTGCGTCGCCGCGACCAGTTCCCGCTGGGTGGCACTCCCTTTTTCACCCAGCACCGCCATCACCCGCCATTCGGGGATTTTGAGGCCGAACCGCCCGCGATAGCTGCGCGCAATCAGGTCGCTCACCGCGTTCGAGGTGATCGACAGCTGATAGGGCAGAAATTCGCCGAGGGTGAGTTTGGAGCGGGACATGGCGCGGACGCTAATCAAATTTCCAGCTTGCGCCAAGCCAAAGGGTGCGTGGATTGGCGCGTTCAATCACGCCGCTGCCCGAGATGGCCGCCTCGACCCGCGCGTTGAACAGGTTTTCGCCGCGCAGTTGCAGGCGCATCCCGCTACCGAATTCGTAAGTCAGTTGCGCGTCAGCTGTCATCGCATCATCAAGGTGACGGCTGTTAGCATCGTCTTCGAACTGGTTGCCCAAATAGCGCAAAGACATTGATGCTGCCAAAGATTCGCCAATATATTCGATTTCTGTGCGCGCGAAATGCTTAGGAACTTGTGCAGTCCGCAGTCCGTTAAGTGGCAAAGCAAGCCCACTACCTCGCACTTCAGAATCGACATAGGCATAGCCAAAACGGGCGCTCAGATAATCGCTCAGCGCGATACTGCCATCAAACTCGAAACCCTTGCTTACAATCGCATCCAAAATCTGACGCTGCCGATAGGTTCCTCCTGCAGCAACGAAACCGACGCCAGGAAAATTTCCCGGCCCCTGCCCCAAAGTGACATTGGCGATGGCATTGTCGAGCCGATTATAAAAGGCTGTCACCCACAACCCGCCATTGCCAGGTTCATAGGCGAAGCCCGCCTCGACGCCCTTGATCCGTTCTGGCTTCAACGCTTCGTTTGCGGCGGTCGCGTCCGCACCCACACGAAATGGACGATAAAGTTCGTTGAGCGTCGGTAGGCGCCAGCCGCGATAGGCCGAGCTGCGGATGGTTAGATCATCGCCTACCTGCCAACCAATCCCCACGCGCCCGGTCCATTCGGTGCCGCTGCGGTCGGTAAAGCGGTCATCGGAACGGACTGTGCCGCCGATATTGACCTCTCGCCGGAAGCCATCGGTAATAGTCCAGCGATCGAGCCGTCCTCCTGCCGAAAGCGTCAACGCATCGGTTGGCTCGAAGCTCAGTTCAGCGAAACCGCCATAGCTGTCGGTCTGCCCGCCTGCAGTGCGGAACCGCGTAGGTGCGCTAGCTACATAGGTGAAAAATTCGCGCGTCTCGCCGCTCGTTCGCCGCCATTCACCGCCAAGCCGCAATTCAACCTGTTCGCCCACTGGCGGGCGCATTTCAAATCGCGCGCCGAGACCAGTCGATGGCGTGGCGAACTGGTCGAGCGTTTGCGTCACGCTGTTGCGATTGGCGGCAACCGCGCCGAATTCGGAGGAAAACTCGCGGAGTTGGACATAGCCCGTCGCCGACCATTGCCAGTCACCGCTGCGGTCGACCAATCGCAAGCTGGCATCAACACCGCTGTTTGCATTGTCGCTGAAATCGACGCCGCGGTCGCGTTTGTCGGTGAAGGTGCGCAGATTGGCCTGCAATTCGGTGGAGGCGTTAAGTGGAGCCACGCCGCGCAGCGAAACACCCGCCTGCTCATAACCCGCGCGACGGTCGACCGTTCCGCGCTGGCTAGCGATGATCGGGATGAAGCCATCGCCGCGCGCATAGCTGGCTGCCGCTGTGACTGATCCGCCACCAAGTTTACCGGCATAATTAGCCTTGCCATCAATGCTGTCGCGACTGCCATAAGCAAGCGCCAGATTGGCGACTTCGCGATATTGCGCACTGTCGATTTCAATTACACCCGCAAGCGCACCGGGTCCGGCGCTAGGCTGCCCCCCACCCTTGCGAACGCGGATACTGGCAAGGTTCAGCGCATCATAACCCGGCCAGCTCACCCAGCCACCAAAGGGGTCGGCCTGCGGCACATCGTCAAGGAAAAGCAGCGCACGTGATGAGGCATTTCCGCCCAGCCCGCGCAAAGTCACGCCTTGGCTCGTCGGGTTGGCAGAGCGAGCATCGGAGCGTCGGAACTGCTGGAGACCGTTGACCGCAAGCAATGCGTTTTCAAGCCGTTCGCCTGGCAACCGAGGCAATCTGACAGTAGCGGAATCTTCGGTGATGTCGCTTTTCGGGTTCGGCAAGCCGCCGGTCACCACGATGAGGTCATTCGCTGTAATGATGGAAACGGGCAAATCGGCAGGCCGCTCGATCCTGTGCCCATAATGAACCAGATCTTGCTCAATATTGTCCAGTTCCTCGCACTGCGCATCGCATGTTTGTGCAAAAGCAGGCTGCGCGAGCGCTACCAGAGGCAGCGACAGGAACGGCCGATGTCGTTTCATTCCGGCTTCACCGCCTCCGGTGCCGCCTTGGCAAAAGCCTCCATCTCACGCAGCGCGGCATCGATACGCACCAGTTTCGGAAATGCCTCCAGCGGCGTTTCAAACCGGCGGGCATTGGCCATTTGCGGAACGAGGCAGACGTCGGCAAGATTGGGATGCGCACCGCCAAACAGGCCGGTCTCGGGTGCCATCGCCTCCAGCGCGGTGAAGCCTTCAACTATCCAGTGACGATACCATTCCGCCACCGCCGCATCATCGGCGCCGAATTGCGATTTCAACGTGCCGAGAACGCGCAGATTGTTGAGCGGGTGAATGTCCGCCGCTATCACCAGCGCTTGCGCCAGCGTCTTCGCCCGCTCTGCCGGATCGGAGGAGACCATGGGCGGGTCGGGGTAGTTGGCATCGAGATAGTCGATAATCGCAAGGCTCTGCGTAAGATCATGCCCGTCAATCGATAGCATCGGCACAAAACCTTGCGGGTTGCGCGCGACATATTCCGGCTTTTTGTGCGAGGCATCGAGCAAATCAGTCTGCACCGAAGCATAGGCCACGCCCTTGAGGTTCAGCGCGATACGCACCCGGTAGCTGGCGGACGAGCGCCAATAATCGAAGAGGATGATGTCGGACATGGCCTAGCTCCGCAGCTTCCAGCCCGAGCGCAACAGCGCATAAGCGATGATGCCCAAAGCCAGATTGATGCCGAGCAACAGCAACCCGCCGAACAGCACAGGGCTGTCCGCTGTACCGATAAAGCCATAGCGGAAACCCGAAATCGCATAGAAAAACGGGTTGGCATGGCTGACTGCCTGAAATGCAGGGGACAGCTTGTCGACCGAGTAAAAGGTGCCTGAAAGCAGGGCCGCAGGTGCGACAACGAAATTGCCGATGGCGGCTGCATGGTCGAACTTTTCGGCCCAGATTGAGGTGATTACACCGATCAAGGCAAGCAAGGTCGAGCCCATCAGGCCGAACCAGATCACCGCGCCATAATGCACGGGCGTGACCCCTACCCCCGGCCATAGCGCCATCGCCAGCCAGACGGCAAAGCCTACCATGATAGCACGGGTGACCGCTGCGCCGACCATCGCCACCAGCAATTCAAGGTTAGACAGCGGCGGCATCAGATAGTCGACGATCGTGCCCTGAATCTTGCCGACCAGCAGCGAGAAGCTGCTATTCGCGAAACTGTTCTGCATCATTCCCATAATGATCAGCCCGGGCGCAATGAAATCGGCAAAGGGCACGCCCAGCACCGAAGGCTTCACCCCGCCCAGCGCGACGGTGAAAATGATGAGGTACAGCAGCGTCGTAATCGCAGGCGCCCAGATAGTCTGCAACTGCACCTTCATGAAGCGCCGCACTTCTTTCAGATACAGCGTTTTCAGGCCAATCCAGTTGACTGTGCGGATCAAACGAACCGACGGTTCGGGTTGAATTTCGGCCTGTGTCGCACTAGATGAGACAGGGTCGATTGAATTGTTCTGGATAGTCATTGCACAATCGACTATCGGCTTGCCCCTTGCGCGGCAAGGCGCTTTTATATCTAATTGCAACAAGCGCCGCTTTCACGCTGCTTGGCAGAATGTTTGGAGTTTTCGATGTCCTGGACCGACGAACGGATCGATCGCCTGAAATCCATGTGGGAAAAGGGCCTGACCGCCAGCCAGATTGCTGACGAATTGGGTGGCGTCAGCCGCAATGCCGTGATCGGCAAAGCGCACCGCCTTGGCCTCAAATCACGCCCGTCGCCGGTGAAGGCCAATGACGGCGAAGCCAAGCCCGCGCCCAAGCCCAAGGCAAAGCCGGTTGAAAAGGCAGCAGCGCCACGTGCAGCGGCCCCGTCTTCGGCACCGACAGAGCGCGTCATTCCGACCTATTCGACCCCCAGCGTCGCACAGCCGCGTACGGATATGCCCAAGATCGTATCGATCGGCCCCGGCGGCTTTATGCGTCAGGGTCCGGGCGACCAGCAGGCCCCGATCCCCCCTGCCCCCCCGCGCCGTCTGGTTCCGGCCAAGCCGAGCCCCGAAATCGCCGACAAGACCAGCCTACTCGATCTGAACGAGCGCGTCTGCCGTTGGCCGATGGGCCACCCAGGTGAACCCGATTTCCATTTCTGCGGTGTCGCTGTGAACCCCGGCTTTCCTTATTGCGTCGAACATTGCGGCCGCGCCTATCAGGCACAATTGCCACGTGGCGTCCGCCGCGCGCCACCGCCGATGCCCTTTGGCGGCCCACGCGTTCGCTGATAGGCGGGGCGCATGGCCAGTCGCCCGCATCCTTTTGCTGATTTGATCGACCTTGCGGTCACACCCGACGGCAAGGGCGGCAGCACTGCTGCGCTAATTGCTGAGCATAAGCATATGAACCCGCACGGCGTGGTTCATGGTGCAGTGATCTATGCCATGGCCGACACGGGAATGGGTGCCGCGCTTTACCCGACGCTGGAAGCCGGCCAGGCCTGCGCAACGATTGAAATCAAGATCAGCTATTTCCGCCCGGTCTCCAGCGGCGAAATCGATTGTGCGACGCAGATCGACAACAAGGGCCGTAGCATCGCGCACCTGACCTCGCGTATCGAACAGGGCGGAAAGCTGGTCGCGCTGGCGACCGGGAGCTTCGCGATATTGGCAGCACCGCCGGTAAAAGCCTGACTTTACCGATTTCCACAGCCGAACGCGGTGTTGCAGTTGCGCTGAAGACTCCGCCGCGCCTATAGCAGCCAGTATGAGTGAAGACCTGTTCGGCGGCGCGATACCCGCCGGTTCTGAATCTGGCGGTTATGATGCTTCAGCGATCGAGGTTCTCGAGGGGCTGGAGCCGGTTCGCCGTCGTCCCGGCATGTATATCGGCGGCACCGACGAGCGCGCGCTGCACCACCTTGCCGCCGAAGTGATCGACAACAGCATGGACGAGGCAGTTGCGGGGCATGCGAACCGCATAGAGATTGTGCTTGGGCTCAACAACAGGCTGACCATAAGCGACAATGGCCGCGGCATTCCGGTTGATCCGCACCCGAAATTTCCCGGTAAGTCTGCACTCGAAGTCATCATGACCACGCTCCATTCGGGCGGCAAGTTTGAGGGCAAGGCCTATGCGACCTCAGGCGGCCTCCACGGGGTGGGTGTATCGGTGGTCAACGCTTTGTCGACCGACACCGTCGTCGAAGTGGCGCGCAACAAGCTGCTCTATCGTCAGCGCTTCTCCTGCGGTGCAGCCTTGGGCGGGCTCGAAGAATTGGGGCCGACCCCCAATCGGCGCGGAACCACAATCGCCTTCACGCCCGATCCCGAAATTTTCGGTGCCGATGCGAAGTTCAAGCCTGCGAGGCTGTTCAAGCTTGCGCGGTCAAAGGCCTATCTCTTTGCCGGTGTCGAGATCCGCTGGAAATGCGACCCCGAACTGGCGAGCGAGGATGTGCCGCAAGAGGCGGTGTTCCAGTTCCCTGGTGGTCTTGCCGATCATCTGAAAGAACAATTGGGCGCGCGTAATTGCGTGACGAGCGAATTCTTCCACGGCAACCAAAGCTTCCCTGACGAGCAAGGCCGCGTCGAATGGGCTGTAGCCTGGCCGCTTTATTCGGATGGCAGCTATAGCTGGTATTGCAACACCATCCCGACCCCCGACGGCGGCACGCATGAAGCGGGGATCCGGGCGGCGCTGACCAAGGGCCTGCGCGCCTTTGGCGAGTTGATCGGCAATAAGAAAGCGGCGCAGATTACCGCTGAGGATATCTTCAACGAAGCCGAGCTGATGCTGTCGGTGTTCATCCGCAACCCGCAATTCCAGAGCCAGACCAAGGACCGGCTGACCAGCCCCGAGGCGGCACGGCTGGTCGAAAACGCGGTGCGCGACCATTTCGACCATTTCCTTGCGGATAATATGGAACGCGGCAAGGCGATGCTCGGCTTCATCCTCGAAAAGGTCGAGGACCGGCTGAAGCGCAAGGCCGAGCGCGAGGTAAAGCGCAAGACCGCGACCAGCGGCAAAAAGGTGCGCTTGCCCGGCAAGCTGACCGATTGCGCATCGGACGACCCCAATGGCACCGAATTGTTCATCGTCGAAGGCGACAGCGCGGGCGGCAGCGCCAAGCAGGCGCGTGACCGCAAGACGCAGGCGATCCTGCCCATCCGCGGCAAAATCCTGAACGTCGCCTCTGCCACCAATGACAAGATCCGCGCCAATGCAGAAATCGCCGATCTGGGGCTCGCCCTAGGCTGTGGCACGCGCAAGGATTGCGACCCCGACAATCTGCGCTACGATCGCATCATCATCATGACCGACGCCGATGTCGACGGTGCCCATATCGCGACGCTGCTGATGACCTTTTTCTTCCAGGAAATGCCCGCGATCGTCGAGCGCGGCCATCTCTATCTCGCGCGCCCGCCGCTTTATCGCCTCACCAGCGGCAACCAGAGTGCCTATGCGCAGGACGACGCACACCGCGCCGAGCTGGAGGCAACCCAGTTCAAGGGCAAGAAGGTCGATGTTGGCCGCTTCAAAGGGCTAGGCGAGATGAACCCCGGCCAGTTGCGCGAAACCACGATGGATCCGAAAACCCGATCGCTGATCCGCATCACCCTGCCGCACGAATATCAGAAACAGGTGGCGGTGAAGGAACGGGTCGACCAGCTGATGGGCAAAAGCCCCGAAGCCCGCTTCCGCTTCATTCAGGAACATGCGACAACAGTGGACGAGGAAGCCATCGACGCCTGAGGAGGTTGCAACCATGCATAAGTTCCGGAATTTAGCCCTGCTATTTGCTCTTCCACTTGTGACGATGGCCACCGCTGTTTCGGCCAAAGAACCTAAAATAGTTGTCGAGCTGGCACCGGCATCGACGTTCGATATGCGGGTTGAGCAATTGGTGCCCGTTCTGAACGGCCAGATGGCGTATGAGGCATTTTTCACCCCCAGTTTTCTGGCCGCCGTTCCGCCTGCGCAGATCAAGGCGATCTCCGACAGTTTCACGCAACAATATGGCAAGGCGCTGTCCGTCCAATCGGTGCAACGCAGTGGAACGAACAATGCGACCCTTCAGGTTGAATATGACAAAGCAGTTGCAACTATCGAAATAACAACGGAAGCTTCTCCTCCTTTCAAGGTGGCTGGCTTACTCGCCAAAGGCTTTGCAGTCAAAGGCGACAGCATCGACAAAATCAAAGCAGATTTTGGCGCGCTTTCGGGAACGAGCGGTTTCGTCGTTCAGAAACTGTCGGACGATGGGGTTGCAACGCTGTACGCAGTCAACGCCGACACACAATTCGCCACCGGCTCCACCTTCAAACTCTATGTCCTTGCCGAATTGGCGAGCCAGGTTGCCGGCGGGCAACGCCGCTGGTCGGATGTCGTGCCTTTGGGCGTGCGCAACCACAGTTCGGCGGGCACCCAAAACTGGCCTCTCGATACGCCCGTGACGTTGCAGACGTTGGCCACGTGGATGATTTCGGTAAGCGACAATGCTGCGACTGATGCATTGATGCGCGAACTGGGGCGCGATGCGGTAGAAGGCAAGCTAGCGACCATTGGCCACAGCGCGCCGGATAAAGCATTGCCGATGCTGACGACGGTTGAGGCCTTTGCGCTCAAAAGCAACCCGGCGCTGCGCCAGCGATTTGAAAAGGCGAGCGAGGCTGGGCAACGCGAACTGCTCACCAGCGAACGAGCAGCGCTGTCTTATGGTGCGATCGATATGTCGCAACTGGGTTCTGGTCCGGTCGCCATCGACACCATCGAATGGTCCGCCTCCCCAAAAAGACACAACCTTGCTGCTCAACAACCTCCGCCGCACCGACAGCCAGACCGCGCGCGACATCATGGCAGTCAACAACGGTATTGGCCCTGCAACGGCAAGCAAATGGCGCTATTTCGGATATAAAGGCGGGTCAGAACCCGGCGTTATCTCGATGAGCTTCCTCACCCAGTCCAGGGCAGGCGATTGGTATGCGATTTCCGGCAGCTGGAACAATCCAGCGAAAGATGTCGACAATGTCGCCTTTGTGCAATTGATGACGCGGCTGCTCGATAGCGTTGTTGCTAACTAAGGCAGCTTTTTCAGCGCATCCATCGCACCAGTAGCGAGCGGCTTCAGAGCGACTGCATCGCTGGCTTGCGCATTGACAAAGATGGCCGAGAGAAAGGCCGTAACATTGTGCCGGCGCGCCAGGCCAGCCTGTGACTGGAAGGCATTGTCCCAACTGCCCAGCGCCCCCGGACCTGCAAATTGCGCGAGCCATTCGCTCCATTCCTGTTCGGTAAAGACACCGCGCTGCGCCATGAATAGGATCGGACGGGCAAGGCGTTCAGGCTCGCCTGTGATGTAGCTGGTGCCAGCCGGTGCAACCTGCACCGCGATGGCATCGCGCATCCGGGAGAGATCGCTCATCTCAACCGCAGGGTTGAGTGCCAATTGCATCATCAGATCGGCAGTATGGGCGACCGCGTGGCGGTATCCCGCAACCTTGTCAAATCCGCGATGGTCGGTGATCGATCGCATATAATCGACCGAAGCCTCCACCAGTTGCCCGCGTTGATCGGGCGTCATCCACGACTTGATACGATCGGTTCGCGCCACTTCAGATAAATTGAGCGCAGCAAAAGGACGACGAAAGCCTGACTTGTCCGGCTCGACAAGTTGCGCCTGCAATTTGGTGGAAAGTTCGGCCAGCGTGGTTTCGTTCACCAGACCTTTGCGCAGATAATGCTGGGTCGCCTCAAAAGCGATGCCGTCGCGTAATTCGGGATCAGGCGAGCCATTGCAATCGACAAGCGCCAGAACAAAACGGTTGCGTTCGGCATCAGCATCGATTTGCCAGCCAGCGTTTTTTAATGCCAGCAGCGCAACTTTGGATTTACCGAGCGGCGCACATTGGGCCTGTGACTTGGCAGTCGAGGCAGCTAACGGCTGGGCTAGGTTGAACAATGCACACGCCGTTAGGGCGAAAGCGAACTTGCGCATGCTATCTCCCCGCTCAGCTTGTCAGCGCCTCAACCAGCGCCTTGACCTTTTTCTGACGCCATTGCGGCAAGGGAGCGACCAACCAATAAGCTAGCCGATGATCCTGCGCATTGTCGAGCGCACGGACGCGTCCAGCAGCAAGATCGGCTTCAGCGAGCAAATGCGGAACGCAGGCGCGACCAAGGCCGATGGCGGCGGCATCGATGGCTAAACCTGCATCGCCGAGGCGCAGTGCGGCTGCACCCTCTTCCAGCGGGCAGCCTGGCCAACCAATCGGCGTTTCGGCACCACCATCGGGCGCCGCAACCGAGACAAATGCCCCAACCGCCAACTGCACCCCTTCATGCTCGCCCGGCCCGTCGGTCAGGCGGATGGCGAGATCGAGATTGGCTTCGGTAAAGTCAATCTCGCCGTCCGAGGAAATCAGCGTGAACTGCAGATCGGGGTTCGACACCCCATATTTGGCAAGCCTTGCCGTCAGCCATTTGGCGGTAAAATCGCGCGGGGCAGCGATGGTCAGCGAATTCGAGGTCTGCCCCGATTGCATCGCCCGAACCGATTCCTCAAACTGCAGGAAACCCGCGCGCAGGGCATCTAGGCCTTTGTCAGCCTCTGGAGTCAATTCCAGCCCTTTGGGCGTGCGTCGGAAAAGGACGACGCCGAGCATATCTTCCAGCGCACGGATTTGCTGGCCGACCGCCGCAGGCGTCACCGCAAGCTCATCCGCTGCTTTGGTAAAGCTCAGATGGCGCGCCGCTGCGTCGAAAACACGCAGACCGTTCAGGGGAAGATGCGTGCGCTTCATCGGGCCGTAGCGGGTGCGACCAGTTTGAAACGCGGGATTTCGACGAGGAAAGTCGAGCCATCGGCACGGATGAAGCGGTAATGCCCCTCCATAATGCCCGATGGCGTCGCCAGCGGACATCCCGAAACATAGTCATGGCTGCCATCGGGTTTGAGCAACGGCTGCTCCCCCACCACACCGTCGCCATCGACATGCTTCACGCCGCCATGCCCGTCGGTGATTTTCCAGTGGCGGGTCAGCAACTGCACCGGATCGTCGCGGTGGTTTTCGATGCGGATATGGTACGACCAGAACCAGCGATTTTGCGATGGGCTGGACTGATCATCCAGAAAGTTGGTCACAACTCGCACGGTCACCCCGTCAGTGGTCGCATGGTCGGTAAAGAGCGCGTCGAGTATCACCGAATATCCCCGTCAGAGGCCTGCCTTTAGCAGGGCTTGATCCAGATCGTCGATCAAATCCTGCGGATCTTCCAACCCGATATTGATGCGCAGCATACCTTCTTCAACCCCCATGATTTCGCGCTGCTCTGCAGAGACGCTATAGTGGGTGGTCGAGGCGGGGTGGCAGCACAGGCTGCGGCTATCGCCGATATTGTTCGAAATATCGACCAGTTCGAGCGCATTAAGCAATGCCATCGCCTGCTTACGCCCGCCGTCGAGCACAAAGCTGAAAATCGGCCCGCACGCCTTCATCTGGCTCATCGCCAGATTGTGTTGCGGGTGGCTGGCGAGCCCTGGATGGAGCATCTTGGGCACACGGCCTTCGAGGAATTTGCCAACCGCCAGCGCATTTTCCGATTGGCGTAGCGCGCGCAGTTCGAGCGTTTCGAGACCCTTGTGCACCACCCAGGCGTTGAAAGGCGAGCAGTTGGGGCCCGTGTTACGCTGGAAGGGCAACAATACATCGTTGATCCATTTTTCCGAACCGCAGACTGCACCGGCGAGCACCCTGCCCTGCCCGTCCATCAGCTTAGTTGCGCTGTAAGCAACGACATCGGCGCCGAAATCCATCGGCCGCTGGAGGACGCTGGTGGCGAAGGCGTTGTCGACTACAGAGATGATGCCATGCTCTTTCGCCAGCCCGCAGACATAAGCCATGTCGACAATATCCATTGTCGGGTTGGCAGGGGTTTCGAAGAAAAAGACCTTTGTATTCGGCTGGATTGCAGCCTTCCACGCATCATTGTCGCGCGCGTCGATCGTCGTGGTGGTGATGCCCCAGCGCGGCAGCAGGCTGTCAGTCAGCCAGCGGCACGATCCAAAGGCGGCGCGTGCGGCAACCACATGGTCACCCTGGCTCAACTGGCACAGCAAGGCTGTGGTCATTGCCGCCATGCCGGTCGCCTGCATCCGGCAAGCCTCAGCGCCCTCCATCAGCGCGATACGTTCCTCGACCATGGCAACGGTCGGGTTTTGCAGGCGGCTGTACGTCATCCCTTGCTGCTCACCCGCAAAGCGCGCCGCAACCGTTTCGGCATCATCATAAGTATAGCCGGAGGTCAGGAAGAGCGCTTCCGACGTCTCGCCATGCTCGCTACGCCATGTCCCGCCGCGCACCGCCTGCGTGGCGGGCCGCCATTTGGAGGTGATTTCGCGATTCAGGCCGGTGGTTTTCTTCATGGGTCGCTTTTCTGGAGATGATTGTTTCCGTCAAATCAAAAACCGCAGTGCTGGGCCTGTCGAAGCACGCCCCTCGCCGACAAGCGCCCTTCGCACCCAGGCTCAGGGCTACGGTAATCAGCCCCGGGCAAGGTTCCCCGTGGGGGTCCCCCCCCCAGGGGCGGCCGCGGCCCTGGCGGGGCTTACAGTACCGCCAAAACGGCATCGCCCATTTCGCGCGTGTTCATGGCTGCCTCCCAGATCAGGCGAGCGGGCGCCAGTGGCAAGCGCCGCTGCTACCGCTGCTTCGATGCGATCGGCGGCTTCAGGATGGCCCAGCGAATAGCGCAGCATCATCGCGGCCGACAGGATAGTCGCCAGCGGATTGGCCTTGCCTTGCCCGGCAATATCGGGCGCGCTGCCGTGGATGGGTTCGTACAATCCCTTCTGGTCGATATTGAGCGTGGCGCTTGGCAGCATGCCGATCGAACCGGCACACATCGATGCCTGATCAGACAAGATGTCACCGAACAGGTTGCCGGTGACGATGACATCGAACTGGCCGGGATTGCGCACCAGCTGCATCGCGGCATTGTCGACATACATGTGGCTCAATTCGACTTCCGGGAATTCCTTCGCCGTTTCAATCACCACATCGCGCCAGAGCTGGCTGGTTTCGAGGACATTGGCCTTGTCGACCGAGCACAGCTTTTTGCCACGCGCCATGGCGGTTTCAAAGCCGACGCGGGCGATGCGGCGCACTTCGTCTTCGTTGTACGACATGATGTCATAGCCTTCACGCTTGCCATCGGCGGTCGTGCGCATGCCCTTTTCGCCGAAATAGACGTCGCCATTGGTTTCGCGGACGATCACCATGTCGATCTGGCTGGCAACTTCGGGGCGCAGTGCCGAGGCATCAGCGAGCTCGGGAAACAATGTGGCCGGACGCAGATTGGCGAACAGTTCCAGTTCCTTGCGCAGCCCAAGAATTGCCTGCTCGGGGCGCAAATGGCGTTCGAGCGCGTCGCAATCGGGATCCCCAACAGCTCCAAACAATATCGCATCGGCGCGCTTCGCCAGATCGAGAGTGGTTTGTGGCAAGGGATGCCCGACAGCCTTGTACGCCGCCCCGCCCACCAGCGCCTCTTCGAACTGCAACCCGGTTAGAGCAAGCGCCTCCAGCACGCGGCGCGCTTCTGTGATGACTTCGGGACCAATCCCGTCTCCGGGTAACAAGGCAATGAACATGAAAGACTCCGAACAAAGGCTGCGAAGCCCTCAGGCCTTCGCGCCCCCCCCCCCCCGCGGCCCTTTGCCGCCTCAAGCCCTTATGCAACCGCCCTTTTCAGCCGATCGACCAGCCTTTCGCGCGCGGCCATCACATCCGCACGCTTGTCGCCCAGCACATGCTCGATCAGCGCCTCGCGTTGCGATGCCATTGCCTTCAACGCTGCAGCAGTACCTTCACCTGCGACAAGGTCTTCGCCACCATAGCCCAGTTCGGACAGCAGCAGCGCCTCATAGCGCGCCATCGAGGGAGCCCAGCCTCGCGCGGCAGGCGCCAGCTCGACCGCGGCCAACAGGCCGTCGAGCGCCGAATAGAGCCTCGGATAGGGGTAGGCTTCGGGCACCGCGCTGGCAGTTAACGTGCAGGCCCATTCGATGGCCGCCGCCGCCAGCGGTTCGCCGAGCAAATGCCCGCGGCTTTGCACCGGCTCTACCGATAGGGAGGCCAATTGCCCCGCGACGCGCGCGCGCCATTCGCCTTTGACGATATTCCCGGGGATCAACACCGGCCGCAACACCCGCCCGCGCGCACCCTGCACATATCCGCCGATTAGGCCATGCTCCTCGGTCATGCAGCGCACAATCGCTCCGACCTCGCCATGCGGGCGGACGGCGCAAACTATCGCCTGACCCGCACTGCACTGCATCTCAGCCCTTCAGCCAGCGTGCTTTGGCAGCGGCAAGCGAGGCATATTTCGGGCTGTCATTGGCGAGTTTGGCCAGCATCGTCGCGCGAAGCTTGGGCAGCAGGCCGGGGGTCGCAAGCGATGCCCTGCCTTCCAGCAATTCGGCCGACAGGGCGGCATCGTGCGGATCAACGGGGTTTTCAGCCTCTCGGATGAGCATGCCGAGCGCATTCATCGCGACTGCGGCCATGAATTTTTCACGGCCAGCCGATTTCGCCTTCACGCCGGTATCGACCCACTCGCGGATGGCTTCAAGCAACTCGACCGCAGAAGGCTCACCCGCGCGGCGCGGCGGTGGCGACTAGCCGGCAGATTAGATCCGCTCACGTTCTGCTTCAGGGGCATCATCTTCCAGCAAGAGCAGCAGGTCGACCTCATTCTCGCTGGTGCGTCGGCCAATGACGGCGCGTTCCAGATTGCGGTCTGCGCCCAAGCGCCAGATTTCCGCCATCTGCATACAACCCAATGCCCACCAGAGCGTGCGGTACACAAGCCAGAAACGGAACCGCGCGCGATCAACCTTGCCACCGCCAGAGGCCTCATAAGCAGTGAAATATGTGTCTAAGTCGCTTGCCCCGAAGGCCGGCTTGTCGAAATGGCCAAAGCGCCACACCGCCATGCAGCCATAGGCCAGATCTTCATGCGCATCACCCCAATGCGCCAGTTCCCAGTCGAGCACGGCAGCAAGGCCATTGGCATCGGCCATCACATTGCCCATGCGGAAATCACCATGCACCAGCACCGGATCGGCAGGCGGCGGCAGATTATCCTCGCACCAGCGGATCGCCAGCGCGACCACCGGCCGGTCGCCGCCATAGGTCAGGAAGCGCCGTTTGAGTTCTGCCAGTGCAGCAGCCGTATCCATATAGGGAATCGGAATATCCGGGGTCGGCTTGATCGCATGGATGCGCGCCAATTCGCGGGCAATATCGTGCATGAAAGATGGAGGCGGATCGGCGAGTATCTTCGCCGGGTTCACCTCTGCTTCAACGCGGTACATGATATAGCCGGTGCCCAAATCGTCGGCGGCCGTCAGCTCGCCAACTACCTCGGGCGCGAGCACGCCGCCGCGATGCGCGGTGCGCACCAGCTCAGCCTCGACATCATGCCCGAACGAACGCCCTTCCATGAACGCCGCCGACGGCGCCCTACGCAGGACATAGCCCTTTCCGGCACGGTCGAACGACCAGCTTTCCATATTGGCCCCGCCGGATAGGCGACCCGAATTTTCGATCGGGGCGCTACCGCCGACAACGCGATCCATTACAGCCGCCAGCTTGGTCTGGAATTCATCCATAGGATTTTTGATAGGCGCGGTGTCTGTCATGGCAAGCGAAAGCTCATTTGTTGCTCCAAAAGTCATAGGCTGTTTGCTGGTGCTGTGCGAGATAGCGACGCGCTGCCGGGCCTTCCCAAGCCTCGCTATAGTCATGCCTCGATACCCACCATCCCTGCCCCGGCAACCGGTCGCTCTCGCGTACGACAAGGCAGGCAAGCGCCGGCTCACCGCGCTGCTCTGCTGCAGAATCTATTGCATCAAGCGTTCTGCACAGCGCGCGCATCTTCGGACGGGTAAATCGGAATCCCAAGGTCATTAGCAATTCAGAATAGCTCATCGCGCGACCTTCGCGCGCGGCCTGCTGCAGGATAGCGGTGATCCCTCGAACATCGGCCAGCCGGTTGGCCTCATCCGTTCCGTCGTCAAGGAATGGATTGTCCATGGTCTGCGCGTATTTCGTTCAACGACCGACAGGTTTGGTGCGGATATTGAGTTGGCCTGCCAGCCCTGCCTTGCGGTGCTTCTCGATCGCCTGATATTCGGGTGACTGGACCATCTGCTGCATCGCCGCGAGCGAAGGATATTCGGCAAGCGCAACCATGTCCCATAATTCGTCCACCTCGCCAAGCAACAAGCCGGTGACCGGCCCGGCATAGACCTGACGCCCGCCGACAGCGGCGAGGCACGCCTGCACGGCAGCGCCGTAGCGGGCATAGGCCTGCGCGCCCGTTAATTCAGCATCAGTGCCATCTTCATATTCGGCTTTGGGTTTGAATTTGAGCAGATTGACCATCACAAATGACCCATCTTCTGCGCCGCCAAAAAAGACTGTCGCCTGCTCCATCGACGGAAATACGGCGTTGTTGACTTGCATGATTCCTCCTCCACTCGCTCCGGAAACAAGGTTTAATCGCGCGATTAAGAATGGCAAGCGAGGATTTCCTCGCCATCATATACGGACCTTATGAAATGGGAAAATGCAGGAAAGGATTGACCTTGGCAGGATGGGCAAACGAGGCCGATTGAAACCAAAACTCTCCGACACGCCCTATTTGCAGCGTTTACTCCACTACTGTTTCCGGGTTATCAGCCCGCAACGCGCGAGCGGCATCGGCGCGGTCGGTATCGTTGGAATAGACGCCTGCATCCGCTGTCAGTCTGCCAAGTTTGGCCGCTTGCGTAGTCACTAGTCCTGCACCGGTCGATCGCCGATCACTTATCTCACACAATTCATGCTTTTATACCTGCTCCCCCGGCTTTGGGGGCATTAATGAGGTATCGTAAATTTGAATGATTTAAGTCATTGGAAAATGGTGGGCGATACAAGGTTCGAACTTGTGGCCCCACCCGTGTGAAGGGTGTGCTCTACCGCTGAGCTAATCGCCCACTCTGCCAAACAGGAGCGCGCCTTTGCCAGAGCTTTTGCCGCCGCGCAAGCGCTTATCCGGTGTCAGGTGACAATCTTGATATGCGGCTCCCTCGAACCCAACTTCACTTCGAAATCACGTCCCAGCCCGATGAATATCGTGTCGACAATCAGGCCGAGTTTTTCTTCCGACAATTTGTGGTCGAGATACAGCAACGCCTCAGGGTTGCAGTAGACCTGAACCATCTGGTTGATCAGCGATACGGCATCATCGATGGAATGATCGGGCAGATACCCCTCATCCATCGCCTGCACGACAATTTCCGAAAGATAGTGATCGCCCAGATCGACATAGCCCTTCACCACCTCAAAATGCTGGTCACCCAGTTCGAGATAGCTTTTGAACATATCGGGATCTTCGCGAAACTGATCCCGCATCAATACGAAACGGCGCGCGAAAAATTGGTACATTTTTTCCCGCGACGGCAACTCGGCAGCAATCACCTCTTCCATGATCGCGATTTTGGGAGCGAACCAGCGCCCTGCGGCTGCCTCCAGCAAGGCCTCCTTATTTTCAAAGAAGCGATACAGGTTTGCCGGTGACATCCCGGCAGCGGCAGCCAGCTCTGTCATCGACAGTTCGACGCCACCGCGCTTGCGCACCAGCTCTTCAGCAATGTCGAGCAATTCCTGCCGACCAGCCTCGATATCCGTTTGCGGACGAGCCATAACACCTTCCCAAAAAACCGGCCCTGTATTGCCCGGTTAAAACGCTTTTCTGATTATGCGTATCAAAGCTTCATTTTTCAATGTCGTCAAAGGGCAGCACCGGCTGCGCACCGACGAAAGGTTCTGCAGCAGCGTCAGTCCGAACATTTTGGCCGGATTGGTCAATTCCGCTTAGTGTCAGCCCCAGCAGCCGCACGCCCATTTCAGCAGGCAATATCTGTTCAAGCAGCGCATGGCCAATAGCTGAAAACTCTGCCCGATCCTGTACATTGCGCGTCAGGCTCTTGCTGCGCGTAATCGTCCGAAAATCGGCATAGCGCGCCTTGAAAACGATGGTCCGCCCCCGGGTGCTGTTTATTTCAATCCGCCTCCAGACAATATCGACAATCTCGTCCAATGCAGTGCGCAGTTCTTCGTTGGAACGTTTATCCTCAAAATAGGTCAGTTCCCCACCCAGAGACTTGCGTTCGCGCGACGGGTTGACCCGTCGGTTATCAATACCGCGCGCCGCCTTGAAAAGATAACCGCCCGAGCTGCCGAAATTGCGGTGCAACCATTCCTCGCTCATGGCGCGCAAGTCGGCACCAGTGCGAATGCCCAGTCGCTCCATCTTTTCTGCCGTCCGTGGGCCAACGCCGTGGAAGCGGCGCACGGGCAAGGTTGCAACAAAGTCGGCTCCTTGCTCGGGTAGGATGATGCATAGGCCATCGGGCTTGTTCTGGTCGCTCGCCAGTTTGGCGATAAATTTGTTGTAGCTGACCCCGGCGCTTGCCGTAAGCCCGGTTTCCTCGCGGATCGCTGCGCGTATTGATTTGGCAATTTTGACTGCCGAGCCAATGCGCTGCTTGTCTTCGGTAACGTCGAGATAGGCCTCATCAAGTGCCAAAGGCTCGATCAAGTCGGTATGCCGCGCAAATATCTCGCGGATATGGCGTGACACGCTGCGGTAGACTTCAAAGCGCGGTTTGACGAAAACCAGTTCCGGACAGCGCCGCTGCGCTGTTACCGACGGCATGGCAGATTTCACGCCGAACCTCCGGGCTTCATAGCTGGCAGCCGCCACCACGCCGCGTTTCGAAGAACCACCTACGGCGACCGGTTGACCTTTCAGCTCGGGATTGTCCCTTTGCTCGACCGACGCGTAAAAGGCGTCCATATCGACATGGATAATTTTGCGAACCGTTGGCCCTTCGTCCGTCATCAGTCGCGCCGATCAATAGCCCTCATTAAATGTCCCCTTTTTCTTTGCGATCAGTTCGCTCGGCACATCAATCCTTCGCATCTGCATCAGCGATGCCCGCGCGCCACAACTGGCAAAGTCGCTGCTGCCGGGAAACTCCTCCTCGGTGGGATGGCCGCTTGCGGGAAAGTCGATTTGATCGCGATACGCCTGAAAGACAGCTGCGGGTGGTTGCTTGGCTTTCGGGTCAAAGGCACTGAACCAGCCGGATTTGCGATCGAAACGCAGATTTTCCCCCGACACCGAACACATATGGGCGTTGGCTGCGATGCTCTCCCCGGAGATGGAATAACTGCCGTTCGCGGCCCTTTCCACCACGGCTTCACCCAAGCTGGCACCGACCAGAACCGGAACTATTCGTTTGAATAGCTCGGACCGGCGAAAGGCATCAGGGAAATCGACAGTCTCAAATATGAATAATGCACTTTCGCCGCGTTTCAAAAGCTCGGGCTCACCCAACTTCAGCCGCAGCTCCTTCACTCTGTCAGCGTAAAGCAGTGAAAGACACACTTCGTCTTTGCAAACACTTCTACCCGCCAGCCATTTGCGTTGGTCCTGCGCAATTGACGGGTTACGCGCTTTCAGGTCTGCGTAAATCTGCGCCAGCATCCTGTCCCATCCGTGCAGGCCATAGGCTTGTTCGCCGCAAATCAGTTTTTCGACGTCCGACCCTGCCCGCGCGCATGAAAACGACGGCCCCTCGCCAGCGGACTTTGCCAGGACCGCTTGATGCTGTAATTCGCCAAATTCGGTAGATGACAGAATGACTTCGGACTCGCCGCCTTTAAAAATGACCGCTCCTTTGACGTTTGCCCCAACTATGTCGGTCAAATGACGCGGGCTGACCTTGGTATTTGCAAGCGTCGCTCCAGAGTAATCGGTCTGTCCCCAAAATGGATAGGTTGAGAGATCGGCATCGCTAAAATCGGCATTGGTGAATTTCACCCCTGACCGGTCGAGAGGGCAGCCGTCGCTGAGGGTCAAGCCGCATTCGAAGCGAAAACCGCGCAGGTTAGCGCCGCTTAGATTCCAGTTCGAGATGCCACCACCCCAGCCGCCGTCGAAAAGCCCGCTATCCAGACGCGCGCCCTGCATGTCTGCGTCGGTTAGGAAAGATTCGCGCAGCAATACATTCTCAAGTTGTGCATTACGAAAACTTGCCAACGCCAGATCGGCTTCGATAAAACCAATGCCGGGATAAGAGCCTCCATCCCAAATAGTGCGCGCGAGCTTGCTCTGGAAAAAGCAGATATTGCTGACAGGAAAACCGAGACGCGCAAAATTCCAGCCGCTGAAGTCACCGCCTTTTACAATCGGGACCTTGCCACGGTTATCGGCCAGCGCCGCACGCAATGCTTCGGGTGATGTGATTTTGGTGCCGTCAATGTCAATCAATCCCGGACCAAATTCACTAGTTGGCGTAACGCCTTCCTCGACCAAATCGGGCTCGCTCAAAACCGACTGGCAGGATTTTGCGCTAGCGGAAGCGGGCGTCATAGCCGCCGCAACTAAAGCGAGCGCTGCTATCCATTTCAACCCGACAACCTGCCGCATAAAAACCTCCAGCCATGAACCATGTGAGCCATTAACATTCGAATGTTTGTCAAGCGACCGAAAACGGGCTGGCCATGCGCGCTACCTATCCGCATAAGACGCCGATGCATTTTCCCCGGAAACAGCCCAAGCTTGGTGGTCTCGAACTGACGGTCATGATGGCAGCGGTCATGGCGTTGAACGCATTGGCCATCGACGCCATGTTACCGGCATTTCCGCGGATGACCGCCGGTCTGGGCCTTATCGATCCAAACCGTATTCAATTTGTCATCACCGCCTATTTGCTAGGGATGGGCGCAGGATCGCTTGTGCACGGGCCATTATCCGACCGCTATGGCCGCCGTCCTATCCTGCTTGGTGCCATCGCGGGCTATATCGTGTGTGCGTTAGCCTGCAGCTTTGCCACAAGCTTTGACATGCTGATCGCAATGCGCATCGCGCAGGGGTTGTGCGGTGCCGGTCTGGGTGTGCTGGTCACCTCCATCATTCGCGACCAGTTCGAAGGCGATGCGATGGCGCGGCGCATGTCGACCATCTTCCTTGTGTTTATGGCCGTTCCCATTGTCGCGCCGCTGGTCGGGTCGGTGGTGCTGCTCTTTGCTGGCTGGCGCTCGATTTTCGACCTGATTGCCATAATGGCAGTCGCCGTTCTGGCTTGGGTCGTTTTGCGCTTACCCGAAACGCTGGATCCGGAGAATATTGTTCCGATCAAGGCCAAGACGCTAACCGCATCGTGGAAACAGGTTATCAGCGACCGCACCGCTAATTGCTACATGATTGCAGGCGCGACAGCGCAGGGCGCGCTCTTTGGTTATCTGAATTCATCGCAACAGATTTTCGAGCGGACATTCAGCGCGCCCGATTTCTTTCCGATTGGTTTCGCGATCATCGCGATCGGGATCGCATGTGCGAATTTCACCAATGCCCGCATTGTCGAACGCTTTGGTGCGCGACGGGTATCGCAGACCGCACTTATTGCGTTCATCTTCATCGCGATCTCGCAGGCCCTTGCCGCGATTTTTGCGCCTGCGTCTCTTCCGCTGTTTCTTGTGCTGATTACGGCGAATATGGCGATGATCGGCTTTGTCGGTTCGAATTTCTCCTCTATCGCAATGCAGCCATTCGGCGCGATCGCCGGGACGGCATCGTCATTCCAAAATTTCGTACGCACCATTTGGGCTGCCTTTATTGGCGCCATCATCGGGCAGCAGTTTAACGGAGCGGTCACGCCGGTCGCGTTGGGATTTCTGGCGTGCGGCCTCACTGCCTTCACGCTGATACTATATGGCGAACGCGGCAAGCTGTTCACGCGACCGGGTACGACCAAACATCTACCAATGTAGCTTGGGCAAAAGAAAAGGGAGGCCGAAGCCTCCCTTCCTTTTTCCTTAGACCCTGTGCTTACCGGGCACTCTCATTGTCCAGTACCGGCCCCGGAAACTCGGCCATATCTCCCAGATCTTCCTGGTCGAGACCCTTGCCAAGCCGTGAGTTGTGAATGCCGTAGACGAAATACAACAACACCCCGCCGAGCATGTACCACAGGAAGAACTGCAAGACGTTCCATGGCACCGTGGTGATCAGGTAGATGCACGACAATATGCCCAGCACCGGCAACACCGGATAGAAGGGCACCGAAAAGCCGCGTGGCAAATCGGGTGCCGAACGGCGGAGGTAAATCACCGACAGGCAGACGATGGCGAACGCCGCAAGTGTGCCAACCGAGGTCATATCACCCAGCACGTTGATGTCGAAAAACCCTGCCGCAACTGCAGTCACGAAACCAACAAGGATTGTGTTGATCCAGGGGGTCTGAAACTTCGGATGCACACGCGAGAACACATGCGGCAGCAAGCCATCACGCGCCATAGTGTAGAAAATGCGCGTTTGCGCATACATCAGCACCAGCACAACCGAAGTCAGGCCGATGATAGCACCAACCTTGATCACCTTCGCCAACCAGCCCCAGGATGCGCCGAAATTGTCGACAACAACCGCGACCGGATCCGGAACATTCAGCGTGTTGTAGGGCACGAGCAAGGTCATGATGGCAGCAACCAGCATGTAGATGACCGTGCATACCACCAGTGAACCGATGATCCCGAAAGGCATATCTTTCTTCGGATCGCGCGCTTCCTGACCCGCGGTCGAAACGGCCTCGAAGCCGATATAGGCAAAGAAAACAATCGATGCGGCACGCATGATGCCGTCAACACCGAATTCGCCGTCACCTGTGTTTGGCGGAATGAACGGCGTCCAGTTCTTTGCTGCCAGTTCAGTAAAGTTGGACAGCACGATAAGTCCGCCGACCACGATGAATGCCGTCAGCACGCTGACCTTGATGGCTACGATGACATTGTTGACCTTCGCAGATTCAGAAACGCCGACGACAAGCAGGCCGGCCAGTGCGATACAGATCAGAAAGGCCGGAAGATTGAAGATTGTCGTCACGGTCTGGCCATCCACCAAGACCGGAACACCGTCTTTCATCAGCGGATAACCTGCGGGGCCGGTAAATTGCGGCGGTATCTGAAGACCGAAATCCGCGAGCAAACTGACCACATAGCCACCCCACCCGACTGCAACGACCGAGGCCGCAAGCCCATATTCGAGAAGCAGCAAAGCGCCCATGATCCACGCAACAAACTCGCCCAGCGTGGTATAGCCATATGTATAAGCAGAACCCGATACTGGCAGGGTTGATGAGAGCTCGGCGTAGCAAAGCCCTGCAAAGGCGCAGACTATTCCGGCAACGACGAATGATAGCAGTACGGCGGGCCCGGCATGCAATGCAGCGGCGCTACCTGTTCGCACAAAAATGCCGGCACCGATGATGCAGCCCACACCAAGAAGAAGCAGGTTCCACTTGCCAAGGGTGCGTTTAAGTTCGCTTTTTTCGGTCTCACGCTGGACCTGAGCGATGCTTTTGCGCGCCATCATGCGCGCAAGCAAACCGCCCTGTTGCGTTGAAGCCATTCGAAATCTCCCCGATGGATTTACTATTGTCGGGGAAACTAGAGCCTAAATGGACATGCGCAACAAAATTTCATCGCATCAGCATCGGACCAAGCGCTTTTCCACCGAAAAGATGAACGTGAAGGTGCGGCACCTCTTGATGGCTATCGATTCCGGCATTGGCGAGCAGCCGATACCCGGGTGCAACCAGCCCCTGTTCGCGCGCGACATGGCCGACAGCGCGGATGAAACCTGATAGTTCGGCGTCGCTGGCTTTGGCGCTGAAATCGTCCCAACTGACATAAGGCCCTTTTGGAATGACCAATATGTGCACCGGTGCCTGCGGATTGATGTCGTGAAAAGCGAGCGCCCATTCATCTTCATACACCGTGCGATTGGGTATTTCCCCACGCAGAATTTTCGCGAAGATATTCTGGTCGTCATAAGGCTGGGTTGCATCGACTGCCATGGAAGCCTCTTAGCTGGAATCGGTTGAAACGAACTTCAGGGTTCGCGCCGCGATGCCTTTTCGTCAAGGCCGGACATGCCCTCACGTTGCGCAAGCTTTTCGAGAACATCGTCAAAACTCTGCCCGGCCTCGGCCAACAGCACAAGCAGGTGGAAAACTAGATCAGCGGCTTCAGATGTCAGTTGCTCGCCATTTCCGGTTACAGCGGCAATCACTGTCTCGGTGGCTTCCTCACCCACTTTTTGCGCGATTTTCTCACGTCCTTTGGAGAACAGCGACGCCACGTAGCTGTCGCTCGCTCCACTTGCCGCGCGTTCGCGGATGGTCTGTTCGAGGCGGATGATCCGTGGATCGCTCATTTCGATATTCCCTGCAAATCGAGCACCATAGCCCGTTCGGATTCGGGTATCAGCCCTTCCAGCACACGCCAAAAGCCGGTCACCGAATCCTGCCCGGCGGCCGAATAGGCACTGGCCAGACTGTTGCGCAACGAATCAAACAGTTGCGCTTCAAACAAAGCGCCAGCTTCGGTCAGGCGTAGCAGTTTTTGCCTCCGGTCAATTTCGCCAACACTCGTCTCGACCAAGCCCCGATCGGCGAGTTCGTTCAAAACCCTGCCCAGCGACTGTTTGGTGATGCCCAAAATCCGCAGCAGACTGCTAACCGACAGATCAGGCTGGCGCGCGATGAAATAGAGCGCCCGGTGGTGCGCGCGACCCAGGCCCTGTTTCGCCAATCCCTCATCAATGGCCCGTGTCAGTCGTGTATAACCGAAATATAGCAGTTCGACGCCGCGGCGAACCTCTTCTTCACGGAGGAACAGCGGCGACGCCGCGGGAGAAGTGCGCTCGGGAATAGAGGAAGATGGGACAGCCATATTGACGTATCTTGGCGCAGGACATATCACGGCGCAACAATTACTTTGCCAGCATGTTTGGTGAAATAAAATTTCAAGATCGCAGGACAAGATGATGACTGACGCTGCCATGCCCGAATTGTTGCGCATTCCGCACCCTAACCCGGTTTCTGAAGCCGAGCGTGTAGCGCGAATTGCTGATCCGGGCTTTGGCAAGACCTTCACCGATCATATGGTCACTATCCGTTATACCGAGGGTCAAGGCTGGCATGATGCTACACTTGGCCCGCGCGGTCCATTGACACTCGATCCGGCAACTGCCGTGCTGCATTATGCGCAGGAAATATTCGAAGGTCTTAAGGGCTATCGGCTGGGTGATGGCAGCATGGCGATGTTCAGACCGGATGCCAATGCACGCCGCTTCAACGCATCGGCCCGGCGGATGGCAATGCCCGAGCTGCCCGAAGCCTTGTTCATCGAATCCTGCCGTGCGCTTGTTGATGTTGACCGCACCTGGTTCCCCAGCGCCGAGGGTGGTTCGCTCTATCTGCGCCCCTTCATGATTGCGACCGAAGCCTTTTTGGGCGTCCGTCCTGCCAACGAATATCTGTTCATGGTCATTGCGGCGTCGACCGGCAACTATTTCAAAAGCGGCGCACCAGCCGTGTCACTGTGGGTCAGCGAGCATTACAACCGCGCAGGCCCGGGTGGGACAGGCGCTGCGAAATGCGGTGGCAACTATGCTGCCAGTCTGGTTCCTATTGCCGAAGCGATGCAGGCAGGGCACGATCAGGTTGTATTCCTTGACGCCAAGGAACATCGCTGGATCGAGGAACTGGGCGGCATGAATGTGTTTTTCGTCTTCAACGATGGCACTATCCAGACGCCTCCCCTTTCCGACACCATATTGCATGGCGTGACACGAGACTGCCTTATCGCCTTGGCGCGCGAAGAGGGTTTGACCGTGCGCGAGGAAACCTATGCGATCGACCAATGGCGCGACGACGCCCAATCTGGACGACTCGTCGAATCTTTCGCATGCGGTACTGCCGCTGTAGTGACGCCTATCGGAAAAGTCAGCGCTCCCGATTTCAGTTTTGTCATTGGCAGCGGCGGCCCGGGACAATTGACGCAGAAACTGAAATCGCGTTTGATCGATATTCAACGTGGCGTCGCGCCGGACACCCATGGTTGGGTATTCCCGGTCGGCTGACCATTGGAATTTTGGCGATTTGGCACATTGCCTTCCGATTATCTCTCGCTATAAGGCCGCTCGCTCTCACCTCGATGTGAGACTGCTGGGGTGTCGCCAAGTGGTAAGGCACCGGTTTTTGGTACCGGCATTCGCAGGTTCGAATCCTGCCACCCCAGCCAAAGCACATTCTGACTTGTATCGGTTTTTGTGCGATTTCTGGTCGTTATGCCAGCATCAAGCTTTGTAAAAGGTAGTAACAATAACGGCGTCACTATGGCGCAACGTGTAAAACCGCTTTATTTGGTCTCGCCATAATAGTCCGGCAGAAAGTTCGGCACAGACGACTGCAGACAAGGTAGATGGGTGGCACTGAATGCGTATTGCTATTGCTGACGACGAAACAGACGTCGTCAATTTCCTTAAAGCTATTGTAGAAGAGCAAGGCCATGTCGCCGCTGCATTCAATGATGGCGCCGCGCTATCACAGGCTCTGGTTCGCGAAACATTCGATCTGGTGATCATGGATTGGACCATGCCGAAAAAGGATGGTCTGGCTACACTTCACTGGATGCAGGAATCACTTCAAGAACGCCCGCCGGTCATCATGATGACCAATCGCACGGCGAAGAAAGACATCAGCGACGCATTAAACGCCGGGGCTGATGACTATATCACCAAGCCCGAAGACCGGACCGTCATTGCCGCCCGCATCAATGCTCTATTACGGCGCAATGCCGGCGCAGGCGCCTTCGATACGAAGGTCGTTTACGGCAAATATGAATTCAACCGCATCGACCAAACTGTAACCGTTGAAGGCGATACTGTCAGTTTGACTGCAAAAGAGTTTGAACTCGCGGACCTGTTCTTCCGCAACCGTGACCGCACCTTATCGCGCAATTACATCATGGAAACGATCTGGCGCACCACTGCCGCGCTGGCAACTCGGACATTGGACATGCACATTTCACGGGTGCGGGCTAAACTTGACCTGCGTCCCGAAAATGGATTTCGGATTTTCACAGTATTCGGCTACGGTTATCGCTTGGAGACGATTGAGGTAAGGTAAGTCGATGGCAAAGAAAACGTCGGGGTTTCTTATACTTGCTGTCGCACTGTTAGGCCCTAGCTCCGCCCTGGCCGGCGACGACATTCCCTATCATGTTGTCAAAGGCGACACCCTGATCGCATTGGGTGAAAAATATCTGCTCCGTCCGGCGGACTACCGGATCGTCCAGCAAACCAATCGCATCGGCAATCCCAGAATGATTCCGGTGGGCAAGATACTAAAATTCCCCCGCCATCTGCTGAAATATGAAGCTGCCAAGGCGCGTTTCATAGCCGTGCGCGGCGGCGTATCTTCGGTTCAGGGTAATGCCCGCGCCCAAGCCAGAACCGGAGCCGAATTACGGGAGGGCGCTGCAGTGCAAACGGAAGCCGGAGCATTTGCTACATTGGCGCTCGATGATGGCTCCCGCGTTTCCGTGCCCTCGAATAGCGACGTGAAAATCGTGCGGCTGCGCAAATATTATCTCGGCTCTGCCCTTGATTATGATTTCCAGGTTCAGCGGGGTGCCGCGCGTTCAAAGGTTGCGCCGTTACAAAGCAAAAACGATCGCTATCAGGTGCGCACGCCTAAAGCGGTGTCGGCAGTTCGCGGTACGGATTTCCAGACGCGCGTTGACGAAACCAGCGGCAATGACTTTGCGGAAGTCGATGAGGGGGCTTTGGCGGTCGATTTGACGAACGGCAAAAGCGCCGCAGTCGGTGCTGGCTTCGGCCTTGCGGTCACCGCTAAGGGCGAAGCGATTAGCGAAGCTCTATTGCCTGCAGTTGCACTGGTAGGTGCGGGAAAGCTACAAAACAACCCTGCGGTTCGATTTGCTTTGCCGGGGGATGGCAAAGCCTATCGCTTAAGCGTTGCAACGGATGCAGGTTTTGTCGAACAGATTGCCGATGTGCTTTCCCGTGACGAAAGCGCCGATTTCGGCGCGCTGGAAGACGGCAATTATTTTCTGCGCGTGCGGCAATTATCTCCAGCCGGGATTGAAGGACAGCCGGCTGTCTATGCCTTTAAGCGCCGTCTGAACAGCGTCAGTGGCAATGTCGCACCTGCCGCAGATGGGTGGGTCTTCCGCTGGGCTGGTGTCGGCAAGGGAGCAATCCGCTATCATTTCCAACTGGTTCGCGGCACGCCCGACAGCGTGCCCTTTGTCGATGAGGCAGGACTATTGGTCCAACAGTTAAGCTTGTCCGACCTGCCACCCGGCGACTATCATTGGCGAATTGGATCGGTTCAATATCTGGACGGCGAATCCGACACAAACTGGACGCCATTTGAGAAATTCACCGTCACTGCTGATTAAACAGCCCAAAACAGGGCCTGGCACATGCTAGGAAATTTGCGTTTCCGTCTGCTGCTCGAATGGGCGGCAATCGCGATATTGGGGACGCTTGTTGTTGCGTCTGCGTCAAACTGGCGTGGTACAGCATCGTTCGACAATCTGCTGTTCGATCGTCTCAGCACGCTCTCGCGTCCGCCAGCGGACCAGAACATCCTAATCATCACAATTGACGAGCGCAGTTTGAAAGCGCTTGGCAAATGGCCATGGCCGCGAAAACATCATGCGGAGCTTTTGACTAGGCTGGAAGAAGCGGAGCCCCGATCGATTTTGCTCGATATATTGCTCAGCGAGCCCTCAAATGAACAAGACGATTTAACACTTGCGCAAGCCATGCGCGGCAAAACGCCGGTTTATCTGCCTATGAACTTTCCAACACCGGGAGGCGACGGCAACAATTATGACATCGAAAGCCCGCTGCCGCTTTTTTCGAAGGAAGCTGAAGGCGTCGGCCATGTAAATATCGAATTTGACGAAGACGGTATCGTCAGGCGCACTTCATTGTGTTTCAAGCCCGAAATTGAAGGACGCAGTTGGCTGCACATCACCGAACTTGTTTACCGCCTTACAGGCAATCCCTCACCTGCCGCAAAACGGACGAATAACTGTGAGGAGCGACTGCTGGTCCGTTACTCTGCACGGCGCAGCTTTGCCGAAATAAGTTATGTCGATGCTTTGATGAGCGAAATCCCGCGAGAATTGGTCAAGGGCCGCGACATCATCATCGGGGCGACCGCTGCCGGGATGGGTGATAATTATCCGGGCCCATTCGCTGACGGCGGGCTGATATCCGGTGCGGAAATCATGGCAAACGGGCTGGCATCTATCCGACGGGATGATTTCATTACTCAAGTGGGAAAGTCGACCGGCCTCCTCCTGTCGCTGTTACCGGTATGGATTTTGATGCTCGGTTTCCTGCGCTGGCAGCCGCGAACTGCGCTTATCGTGTCGCTATCTCTGGTGGGTTTAGTGATATCCGCCAGCAGCCTCGCGCTATTTGGCGGCTATTGGTTTCCTCCGGGAGCAGCTCTCCTCGGCATGCTGTTAGTCTATCCCTTATGGGGTTGGCGCCGTTTGCAAGCGATGAGCGATTTCATGGCATCCGAGCTGGGTGATCTAGCGCTGGAGAGCGAGGCTTTGCCCTTGCCGCTTTCCAATGATCGTACAAGCGATCTGGTGGGCCGGCAAAGCGCCGCATTGGCAACGGCGATAGATCATGTTCGCGACCTCCGGCGTTTCGTGTCCGATTCACTCGAGCATTTGCCCGACCCGATGTTTGTCTCTGACAACAGCGGCATTGTAACGCTTGCCAATCACCGGGTCGGCGACCTGTTAGGGAGCGACCTGAAAGGTCAAACGCGCGCCGCATTGCTCGACCGTTTGATCGCACCTCAGCACCGTACTTCTGTCGAAGCCTATTTGTGGGCGCGGGCGCATGGACGGGATGAAGCAGCCGAATATGTTCGCTTTGCTTCGCCGGGCGGCTCAACCTTTGTAATGCGCAGCGCAGATATCCGAAACGATGCAGGCAGCAAACAGGGCGAGATCCACTATCTGGCCGACATCAGCGCCTTGGCACAGGCCGAAACCGATAGGGAACAGGCCTTGCAGCTATTGTCGCACGATATGCGTGCACCGCAGTCTGCGATCATTTCAATGCTGCCCGCTATCCCCGACAAGGACATGGGACATCGGATCGAACGTCATGCGCGCAGGACTATCCAGCTCGCGCAAGATTTCGTCGACATCGCCCGGATGGGCGAGAGCGCATTCGAAGGCGAAGATGTTCTGTTGGCCGATCTGGTTCGCGACGTTGCCGACAGTCTGTGGCCACTGGCGGAAGAACGACACGTTAAAATCGTTATAGAGGATTGCAGCGATAGCGGGTTTGTTATCGCCGAACCCGATTCACTGATGCGAGCCATAACCAATCTGCTCGACAACGCGATCAAATATAGCCCGACGCCTGGGAAGATTTTCGTGAAGATCGAACATAGTCTTTTTGCAGGATCGGAGGCGCTTGACGTTGTCATCCACGATCAGGGCAAGGGAATAGATCCCGATTTGTTGCCGAACATATTCAGGCGTTTTTCGGCCCGCGCGCGCGAGGGCAGCAGGATCAAGAGCAGCGGCCTTGGCCTAGCCTATGTAAAGGCTGTTGCTTTGCGGCATGGCGGCAGCGTAGAAGCCGAGAACCCGGCACAAGGCGGCGCGTTGTTCAGGCTTACTCTGCCAAAAGCGTCGGAAGTCAGTCCAAACCTCGACGCTTGATAATATGCTCACCCTTTGGCGAACCTAGATCGGCCAGCGCCGCATCAACCAGAAAAGGTAGCACGTCAGCAAGGGCAGCCTTACAATGAAACTCGGCAGCGCGCCCCTGATAGAGATCGGCCCCATCGGCAACATTGGTTAGCCGAACGACAAGGCTGAATTCGGTGTCAGCACAGCTTTGCAGCGGCTTTTTGGGCTTTGGTGAGGTTAGAACGACTTTGTGCTGTTCGGCACCAGCCGAGATCAGCAGATTTGCCGGTCGTTCCGAAACTGTAACATCGAGTTTCTGTGCGCCAGTTGGCGTGAGTGTGAACCCGCGATCGGCAAGCTTGCTCAACGTCAGCGCGCGCGCCTGCAACAAGATGTCCGATGGGCTAGCATGCTGCTCGTCCAAAATCGTGTGACCGCCGGACAAGGCAACGCCGCTGCTCGACACACGCGTTTCAATCGGACCCGTGCATGCCGAAATCGAAACCATTGCCGCAAGCGACACTACCCAACGCAACCCCATAATAGGATTGGTTTAGCAGAGCATGGTTAGCGCGTCAGCAAGAAATAACCTACGTAAAACCAACTAAAAATTCCATGGATGATGGCCCACAAAATCGACTTGTGCGTGGTATAGCTGACCGCAATCGCCAGCGCGCTGCCGAAACCGATGCCCGATTTGACAACATCGCGCTGTACGATGATGCGCCGCTCGCTCATCACGCCGCCTGTTTGGCCCGATCCGCCATTTCCTGATTGAGCATTTCTGCAAGCAGGAAAGCCAGTTCGAGCGATTGCGCTGCATTGAGACGCGGGTCGCAATGGGTGTGGTAACGGTCCGCCAGTGCCTCATCGGTGATCGCGATAGCGCCACCGGTGCACTCGGTGACATTCTGTCCGGTCATTTCGGCATGGATGCCTCCAGCGAATGTCCCTTCAGCACGGTGCACTGCAAAGAAACCCCGCACTTCCGCCAATATCCGCTCGAACGGGCGGGTCTTGTATCCGCTCGCAGCCTTGATGACATTGCCGTGCATCGGGTCACACGACCAAATGACCGGGTGGCCTTCGCGTTTCACTGCACGTACCAGTTTGGGCAGGCCCGCTTCGATTTTATCGTGCCCATAGCGGGTGATCAAAGTCATCCGGCCCGGAACGCGGCCTGGATTAAGCGTATCGAGCATCCGCAACAGTGCATCGGGCTCAAGGCTCGGTCCGCATTTCATGCCGATCGGGTTGCCGATGCCACGCAGGAATTCGACATGCGCCGATCCTTCGAAACGCGTGCGGTCGCCAATCCACAGCATATGTGCCGAGGTGTCATACCATTGACCCGTCAGCGAATCCTGTCGCGTCATGGCCTGCTCATAGGGTAGCAACAGCGCCTCATGGCTGGTGTAGAAACTGGTGCCCTTGATCTGCGGGACCGTTTCAGGGGTAATCCCGCAGGCTTCCATGAAGGCCAGCGCTTCGCCGATACGGTCGGCGACGTCCTTGAACTTTTTCGCCCAGGGCGAACGTCCCATAAAATCATGGGTCCAGGCGTGGACCTGTTGAAGATTGGCATAGCCGCCATGGCTGAACGCACGGAGCAGGTTCAGTGTCGACGCGGCCTGGCTATAGGCGCGGATCATGCGGGCCGGATCGGGTTCGCGCGCGGCTTCTTCAAAGGCGATGTCGTTGATGATGTCACCGCGATAGCTCGGCAGTTCGACCCCACCGATGGTTTCGGTATCGGCCGAGCGTGGCTTGGCGAACTGCCCCGCCATACGGCCGACCTTTACCACGGGCAGTTTGCTGGCGAAGGTCAGAACCACAGCCATTTGCAGCAATACACGGAAGGTATCGCGGATATTGTTCGGATGGAACTCGGCGAAGCTTTCTGCGCAATCGCCGCCCTGTAACAGAAACGCTTTGCCCTCGGCGACGTCAGCGAGGTCCGCCGTCAGGCTGCGTGCTTCGCCCGCAAACACCAGCGGTGGAAAGTTGCGCAGCGTTTCCTCGGTCGACTGCAATGCAGCCTGATCCCGATAGACCGGCATCTGCCTGCCGTCATGGTTCCTCCAGCTTTCGGGGGCCCAGTTCACCGCCATTATCCTTAACTCCACTAAATTGGTGCGGGCGGCCTTCTAGTCGCCTAGTCGCACAGGGTGCAAGCAAAAGCGCCTTTTTGCGGCGCAAACGCAAGTTTGTTGCTGCGCTGCACAATTATTTACAAGTCGCCATTTTCTTGCCGCTGTTAATTCAAGGGTTTGCGCGCGTCCCGCGTTGGAACAGCGCCAAAATAGTTCACCAGAACGTCACCATATGCCGTTATAAGCGACTCAAACAGGGATATAACTTTCGTCACAGTCATGCTGCACCAGCCATTCCATAATGAAAGCGCGCCGCTTGAGCGGAAAGTGCTTCCAAAGCGCAAACGGCGCTTGATCGGTTGGCGTGAGATCCTGCTGTTGGCTGTCGCGTTTCTGCTTCTGGCCTTGCTTCCCAGCTCTGCTCAATGGGCGTGGAGCGTTCCTAGCAAGCCGTCGACCAAAGACCTGCTTGCCGACGCCGCCGAGCGGCCATCGGAAAACTTTTCCGGCTCGGCCTTCTACTTCCTCGACCCGGATGTGAACGCACCGGCGGCACCCGAGCTGAAGCTGGCCAAATTGGCGGTAACCTCCGGTATTACAACTGACCGATCGACGCTGGTGAGCCAAGCTGATCTCTCTGCATTCGAAACCAATACAGCAGCGGCACCCTTTGTGATGCAGGCAGGAACCGTCGACTATGGCCGGGCACTTAAATGCCTGACCGACGCAATCTATTATGAAGCGGCGAATGAACCTGATGCGGGCCAGCGCGCCGTCGCACAGGTTATCATCAATCGTATGCGGCATCCAACCTATCCGAACAGCATTTGCGGGGTGATCTATCAAGGATCTGAACGCGCCACTGGTTGCCAGTTCAGCTATAGCTGCGACGGATCGATGGCGCGCACCCCTGCCCGCGCCGCCTGGTTGCGCGCACAGAGTGTCGCGATGCAGGCCCTGTCAGGCTCGGTCTATGCGCCCGTCGGCATGGCGACGCATTATCACGCAACCTATGTCTATCCCTATTGGGCCCCCAGCCTGAACTTCATCGGGACTATCGGCGCGCACCGCTTCTATAGCTGGAAAGGCAGCGCTGGACGCCCGTCTGCATTCTTCCGCAGCCACGCTGGCCGTGAGCCCTTCCCCGGACCGAAGCCGCGCGCATGGAATGCCGAAACCGTCCCTCTCCTCGACCCAATCCAGTTGCAGAAGCAATATGAGCGGGAATTTGCAGCGGCGCGGATGAAGGCAGAGGCCGAAGCCATCGCAGCGGCCAAGGTCGGGCTGGCCGGCAGTTCAACCGGGGCTGTAGCCTATAGCGACATCACCCCCTACCGCTCTGCCCGCGCGCAAAACTATAATGTCCCCGATTATTCGGCTGACGCCCGCGCAAAGGGCGGTGATGATGCATATGCCGGTGGCAAGCTG
The DNA here is from genome assembly GCA_016707885.1 of Sphingomonadales bacterium. GTDB lineage: Bacteria > Pseudomonadota > Alphaproteobacteria > Sphingomonadales > Sphingomonadaceae > Sphingorhabdus_B. The sequence continues at coordinate 2,719 of JADJGU010000002.1, read as the reverse complement.
CCCACCAATGGCGATGTGAAAAATGAATATCAGGCGAGTGGCAGCTGGAAGAAACAGCCCAGCGGGATCTGACGTTCGTAAGTCAGCCCAGTTTCTGGCTGATCCGCAAAATCGCCCGCAAACCGCCCTCAGCGCGATTTTCCAGAACCACATCGCCGCCATGCGCCCGGGCAATCGCGCGCGCGATGGTCAACCCAAGGCCCGAACCACCCGATGCCCGGTTGCGCGAGCTTTCAGCGCGCGCAAAGGGTTCGAATAGATCGGTCAGTTGTTCCGGTGCAAGCCCCGGTCCTTGGTCATCTATCGTAATCGACAGCTGGTTTCCGTCGCACGTGGTCGTGATCTGCGCCTTGCCACCATATTGCAGGGCGTTGCCCATCAGGTTGCGCAAAGCCCTGCGCAGCAGAACGGGACGGATAGTGGCGCGGCATTTTTCGGTGCTTTCGATGACGGTCAAACGAGCATCGCCGTCCAGTTCATCGGCGACCATCTCGACCAATGCACTGACATCGGTGAGCACCAGCGCCTCTGCCGATTTGCCGAGCCGCGCGAGGATCAATATGTCGTCGAGAATGTGGACCATCTCGTCGACGGTCGCCGCCATTTTTGCCCGCTCATCCTCGTCGTCCACCGACTCGATACGCACACGCAGTGAGGCCAGCGGCGTTTTCAGATCGTGACCTATCGCGCCCAGCATCACATCCTTTTCGGTGAGCATGGCGTTGACGCGTTGTTCCGCCGCGTTGAAGCTATCGATCAGGCTGCGGATGTCGTCGGGCCCTTGCGGCTCGAGCGGAGGAGAGCCGCTCGCAAGCCCTGCATGTTCGAGACGTAGGTTCAGTTGGCGGAGCGGCTTTGAAATCTGCCGGATGACGAGTAGCAGCGGGATCATCACGCCAAGATAGATCAGTACCGTCTCGATAAGCAGCGCAAGCGGTGGGAGAATGTTGCGCGTCCTTACCCGGGCGGCCGAATGGAGCCAGTTGCCGTCAGCTAGCTTGACGCTGAGCAACGCCACCTCACCTCGACTAGAATTAGCGCGCCATTTATGTTCTGGAGCGCTGCGATATGTGTGAGGCCGGGGCTTGAGCGCGTCAGGAAGCGCAGCTGCCGGTCCTACCGACAAGCGTACCGACTGGATTTCCGGATAGACAGATTGCAAATGCATGGCGAGGCGCTCTGCCAATTCTTCGGTGCTGTGAAAACCTGGCGTATTCAAAGGTCCCTTCGCCCGGATCGTCCTGACGGAGGGCCGACCTCCCAATCGATTGACCGGTTCAACTGAACCAAAATCAAGCCTATTAGATGCGACTGCGACCATCAGCGACGATGCCTCAACCACTGCACGACCCTTGAGCATTTGGTATCGCATCGCAGTGTTGATTCCCTGCACGAGCAGCACGCCAAGTGCTGCCACCAGCATGATCCTGCCAGTCATATTGCGCGGAAAAAAGCGAAGCCCCCCGAACACGGTCAGTTCCGCTGCACTTCGACCGAAAAGCGATAGCCGCCGCCCCAGATCGTCTTGATATATTTGGGATCCTTCGTGTCAGGCTCAAGTTTGCGCCGCAGCCGGCTAACCTGATTATCGATCGCACGATCGAACGGCCCCGCAATGCGGCCTTTGGTCAGGTCGAGCAACTGGTCGCGGTTGAGCACCTGCCCCGCCCGCTCCACCAGCGCCTCGAGCAAGCGATACTCGCCCGACGACAACGGAACGAGCGCACCATGTGGATCGAACAGTTGCTGCTCTGCGGTCTTCAACTGCCAGCCGTCAAATGCCCAGATCGTACCTCCATTGCCGTTTACGGCTTGCGTGCCGCCGGTGCGACGGAGAGCGACCTTTATCCGCGCAACCAGCTCACGCGGAGAAAATGGCTTGACGACATAATCATCGGCCCCAATTTCGAGACCGACAATCCGGTCGGCTTCTTCGGAACGTGCGGTCAGTAATATGACCGGCGGCCCGCCATTTTCAGCGATAAACCGCGTCAGGCTCAACCCGTCTTCGCCCGGCATCATGATGTCGAGCAGGACGACGTCAATGTCATAGCCTTTGAGCGCCTCACGCGCGCTTGCTGCATTGCCCGCTTCAGTAATGCGATAGCCCTGTTTCTCCAGATAGCGCGCCAAAGGATCGCGGATCGACAGTTCGTCATCGACCAACAGGATATGAGGGCGGGTCTTGGGCATCGGCTGTTACTATCGCGCCAATCTGCAAAGGGGAAGCGGGGCGGCGTCATAGGGGTAACGCCGCCCCGCTAGAGGGGTAAGGAGGCTTAGTTTGTGGCAGCAGCCTTCATGCGTTCGCGCATCGCGCTGCGCATGGCATCATGCTCTGCACTCGAAATCTGTCCGTCCTTGTTGCTGTCGGCCTTGGCGAAATGGGCATCGACCGCTGCGGTCATTTCCGCTTTGGTGATGGTCTTGTCGCCATTGGCGTCAGCCATTTTGAGCATCTTCATGCCACCGCCGTGGTGGCCCTTGCCCATGCCATGATGTCCGCGCCCTTCACGATGACCGCGCATCTTGCCTTCGCCACGTTCACCACGCTCTGCCATGCGTGCGGCATGGGCGGCGGTGAATTCAGCTTCGCTAATGCTGCCATTTTTATCGGTGTCGATTTCACCGAATTTGGCCTTTTGCTTGGCTTCACGGTCGGCAGCATTGATCTGGCCGTCGGCGTTGACGTCCATCTTGGTGAAATGGGTGTTGGCCA
>JADJGU010000001.1:747500-1415735 GCA_016707885.1 Sphingomonadales bacterium | reverse complement strand
TTCGGCATATCGCGCGCCGGTCAACAGCCCCGCCTGCACCATCGGGCGGAATGTCGGGTCGGTTGCATTAACCAGCCGCCGCGATTCATCATCCGAGAGATAGCGCAGCTTCACGCCATCGGCCTTTTCAAACGGCTTTACCTTGCGCCAGGCATGATCGCTTTGCACGTCTCCGTCCTGATATGCGCGATTCAGCGCGGCCTTCAAAATTGTAAGGATGCGATTGGCGCTGGCTTGGCGACTACGCCGCGCTTCATCGCTATCAGCGGTTAACCGCACATTTTGCTCCGCACCATGTGCAGTGCGAAGCCGTGCGGGCGCGTCGGCAAGGCCTTCCATGCCACCGCTTTATCTGTTTGGACGTCAATTTCGCTACATCATACCGGCCAAGCTGGGGACGAATGAAGGCTTCAATCCGGCGGCGCGTATTGACCAAATCTTTGCCGCGAAAGCGAGCAAGGTAATCGTCCATCGCATTGGCAACGGTATAGGGGCCACTGCGCACGCCTTCGGCCTTGTCCATAAGGGTAAACCAGTCGGTTGCCTTTGCCTTGGCTGCTTTCCAATCAAGCACGCGGTCGCTGACAATGCTATTCGGTGCATCGTCGGCCTCACCTAGCGTGGTCTTGCTGTAACCACCCGATGTGCCGGGCAATTTATAGCGCGCAACCCATTTGCCGACACGCACGCCCCGATAATAACCGATGTGCGCACCTTCGCGCTCATTGCTCCAGTAAGGTTCGGCACGAACAGGCAGCTTGGACCGGCCTTCGCGCTTGCTTAGATCAACTGCCTTTACCCGTCTGCCCATTTCCGTCATTCTCTCGGTAATACTTCGGTTTTATGTACTACCGAACAAACATGGACGCAAGGGGATGCAATATATCGGTTTATACGCTGTTTGGAGACATTATCGGACGGCTACGGATGGACGTAACAGCCCTTTCACGGCTGAAACACGGGTTCGATTCCCGTAGGGGTCACCATCTTCCCGCATCGTTATCCAAACCCGTGTCGTTTTGCGGCGGCATCGGCCGTGCCGATTCCGCGTGGTTCGATTCCCCTAGGGTCACCATGATGCCGCTGGCATCGACTTCTCACCAAATCTGAACAGATTCAGCCGCGCTGCCAGTCGAACCAACGTTGTGCGAGGCGTTGCAGTCGCTCTGGTTTGCGCGCCAAGCGATATTGTCCAGCGGCAAATTTGCTCGCTTCGCTCCAGGTGGGATAGCTGTGGATGACGGCCATGATCTTGCCGAGCGGCAGATTGTGCCGCATCGCAAAAACCAGTTCAGCTATCATCTCACCGGCATGGCTGGCGACAATGGTTGCCCCCAATATCCTGTCTTTTCCGGGTGCGGTCAGGATTTTGACGAAGCCATGTGCTTCACCATCCGCGATGGCGCGATCGAGATCGTCGAGGTTATAGCGGGTGACATCATAAGCGATGCCCTTTGCTGTTGCCTCCGCCTCGGTCAGCCCGACGCTTGCAACTTCCGGATCGGTGTAGGTCACACGTGGCAGCACGCGGTAATCGGCCTTGTAGCTTTTGAACGGTCGCGCCAGCGCATTGACCGTCGCGTACCAGGCCTCATGGCTGGCACCGTGGGTGAGTTGCTGGTTTCCGGCGACATCGCCTGCGACAAAAATATGCGGCATCGCCGTCGCCAATTTTGCATCAACAGCCAGTCGCCCGTCGACCAGCAGACCCAGTTCTTCCAGGCCGAAGCCCGTCACACGTGCCTTACGCCCGACTGCGATGATGAGATCGTCATAGGGAATGACCGACTGGCCGCCCGCCGCTTCGACCACCAGCTGCTTTCCGGTTTCAAAGCGCACGACCTTATGTCCAGTGCGAACATCGACGCCCTCTTGCTTTAGCGTCTCCGTCACCAGCGCTGCAGCCTCGGCATCTTCCTTGAGCATCAGCCGGTCGGCCATTTCGATCAAGGTCACCTGACTACCCAGCCGCTGAAAGGCCTGTGCCAATTCGCAACCGATCGGGCCGCCGCCCAAAATCGCGAGACGGGCTGGCGCGGTTTTGCGCGTGGCCATTTCGTCCCACAAAGTCTCGCTGGTTAGATAGCCGCTCGCCTCAACGCCGGAGATCGGCGGCACGATGGGCGCGGCACCGGTTGCGATGACGAAGGCCTTGGCGGTCAGGCGCTGACTGCTGCCATCGGCCTTGGCAATATCGACCGTCCACGGATCGACAAAACGCGCATAGCCTGTGAGGCATTCAACGCCGAGGCCGGTATAGCGTTCGATACTGTCATGCGGCTCGATCGCGGTGATGACCTCACGAATGCGCTGCATCACGCGCGGAAAGTCGACGCTGATCTCGCCCGTGCCAATGCCATAACGTGCCGCGTCGCGGGCGCTGTGTGCCACCCGTGCGCTTTTGAGCAGTGCTTTTGAAGGCACACAGCCGGTGTTGAGGCAGTCTCCGCCCATGTCATGGGCTTCGATCAGCGTAACCTTGGCCTTGGCCATCGCAGCGATATAGGACGATACCAACCCTGCCGCCCCCGCCCCGATCACAATCAGGTTGCGGTCAAACTTGCGCGGTTTGGTCCAGCTAGCGGGCATTGACCTTCTTCACCGCCGCAACCAGCCCGCGTGCAATCCAGGGGAATATGCCGAGCAGTACGAACGAGCCAATGAGCGTGGGTGAGAGAAGCCCCGCGGTCGAATCGATCTTGCTGATCTGCGTGCCTGCATTCACGAAAACCACTGTCGCGGGCAACATGCCGATCTGGCTGACCCAATAATAGGTCCGCGTCTTGATCCGCGTCAGCCCCATCAGCAGGTTGACGACGAAGAAAGGGAAAAGCGGGATCAGACGGATTGTGAAGAGATACATTGCCCCGTCACGGGCAATGCCATCGTCTATGGCTTTAAGGCGCTCGCCAAATTTCGATTGCACCCAGTCGCGGAGCAGGAAGCGCGCCGACAGGAAGGCCAGTGTTGCCCCGATAGATGAGGCAAAGGATACGATGATCGTGCCGGTGACCACGCCGAACAGAGCCCCCGCCACCAGCGACATGATCGCCGCCCCCGGTAATGAGAGGGCTGTGACGATCACATAGATCACGAAAAAGCCGCCAATATAGAGCAGCGGGTTGGCATCCTTGGCCGCTACGATCTGCGCCTGCTGCGCCTTGAAGGCGTCGAGGCTGAGATATTGGCCAAGGTCGAACCAGAAATAGGCCGCAATCGCCGCTGCGAGAAGAACCAGCAGGGCGATGCGTTTGTTCATGCTGTCAGAGCCCTAATGCCGATCAAAACGGCACGTCATCGTCAAGGTCGTCAGAGAAGTCACCGCCGCCAAAGCCCGAGGAGCCGCCCTGCCAGCCGCCGCCCGACTGGCCACCGCCCGCGCTGGCACCCGAGGAAGCACCGCCGCCGCTGCCCCAACCATCATTGCCGCCGCCCTGGCCGCTGCGCGCACCATCGAGCATGACCAGCTTACCATCGAAACCGCCGACGCTGATTTCGGTGGTATAACGGTCATTGCCTGACTGGTCCTGCCATTTGCGCGTGCGCAGCTGGCCTTCGATATAGACTTTGGAGCCCTTGCGAAGAAAACGTTCGGCGACGCCAACCAGCCCGTCGGACTGCAGCACGACGCTATGCCATTCGGTGCGTTCTTTCTTCTCGCCGGTCTGGCGATCCTTCCAGTCTTCCGAAGTCGCAATCCGCAAATTGCAGATCCGCCCGCCATTCTGGAATGATTTCACCTCGGGATCTGCGCCCAGATTGCCGACCAAAATAACCTTGTTGACGCTGCCCGCCATATTGTTCCTCGCCTGTCTAAATTGGGATTCTGTCGATTGCTATAAGCCGAAGGCACGGGCTGTCCAATAAGTAATCCCTGCAGCAGCATAAGCGAGGGCGAACAGATAGGTGACCATGAAGATGGGCCATTTCCAGCCATTGGTCTCGCGTCGCGTCACAGCGATGGTCGAAATGCATTGCGGTGCAAAAACAAACCAGGCGAGGAAAGCCAGCGCGGTCGCCAGCGACCAGTTGCCGGCCAGTTTCATGCCAAGGCTGGACGCCTGCTCCTCTTCATCATCGGCATCGATGGCATAAGCGGTGGCCAACGCCGATACCGCAACCTCGCGCGCAGCCATTGCAGGGATGATAGCCAGCGCGATATCGTGGTTGAAACCGATGGGCTCCACCGCCGGTTCGATGACCGAAGCGATATGGCCAGCCGCCGAATATTCGACCTGGCTCTCGCTGCTGCCAACCGGAACTTTGGGGAAGCTGAGCAATGCCCAGAGGACGATGGTGGCAACGAAAATGATCGTGCCCGCCCGGCGCAGAAAAACCAGCGCCCGCTGCCACAGCCGCAGCGCGATGTCGCGGATCCGCGGCAACTGGTAACGCGGCATTTCGATCAGGAAGCTGCCCCCGCGGCTTTGCGTCACAAAGCGCTGGATGACCGCGGCGGCCAGCATCGCGCCGACAATGCCCGATATGTAGAGCGCAAACAGCACAAGCCCTTGCAGGCCGATGCCGGGGCCGACAGCGGCCGAAGGAATGAAGGCGCCGATGATCACCGTGTACACGGGCAAGCGCGCCGAGCAGGTCATCAATGGCGCGATCAGGATCGTCGCCAAACGTTCCTTTTGGTCCATGATCGATCGGGTCGCCATGATGCCGGGTATGGCGCAAGCGAAGGAAGACAGCAGCGGAATGAAGCTGTGCCCGGACAGGCCGACCGCCGCCATCATCCGATCCATCACAAAGGCGGCGCGGGTCATATAGCCTGATGCTTCGAGCAGCAGGATGAAGAGGAAGAGGATCAATATCTGCGGCAGGAAAACGACCACCGCCCCGACACCGGCGATCACGCCATCGGTGAGGAACGAGCGGAAGATGCTATCCGGCACCGCGCCGTTGATCTCATCAGTCAGCATCGCAAAACCGGTTTCGATCCAGCCGATTGGCGCCTCTGACCAAGCATAGACCGCCTGGAACATCACAAACAGCAGGGCGAGCAAGACGACTATGCCGCCAACCGGATGCAACAGGACATTGTCCAGGCCGCCGCGTCCATTGTCGGCCTTGCGGTTTCGCTGACAATTGCAGGCGCGTGAAATTTCATGCGCACTCTTGGTGATTTCCGCGCGTCCTTGCGGCACCTCCGGCGCATCAATATGCGTGCTCAATTCCTGCGCAAGCTCGTCGAGCAGTGCATCGAGCCCGCGTTTGCGCACCGCAACGGTCGGCACCACTGGCACGCCCAGGTCAGTGCAAGTTTTTCCGCATCAAGTTCGAGCCCGTCGCGCGAAGCAAGATCGACCATGTTGAGCGCGACCACCGTCGGCAGGCCCTGCCCGATCAGTTCAAGCGCGAAGCGAAGATGGTTGTCGAGATTTCCGGCATCGACGACGACGATCAGCGCGTCCGGCCGGCGCTGCCCCTCAAATCGCCCCAGCACAACATCACGGGTCACCGCTTCATCGAGGCTGTCCGGCTCAAGACTATAGGCCCCGGGAAGGTCGATCAGTTCCACCGGGCGTCCGTCGGCAAAGGATGCGCGCCCCGATTTCCGCTCAACGGTAACGCCGGGATAGTTGGCAATTTTCTGGCGGGCACCGGTGAGCGCATTGAACAGTGCGCTCTTCCCGGCATTGGGATTGCCGACCAAGGCGACCAGAGGCACCGCTTCGGTCATGCTACAGGCTCACAGGCAATGGCGATGGCGACCTTGCGGCGCAACGCGACAGTCATGCGACCGACGCGAACCGCAATCGGATCGCGCCAGAACAATATGCCCTTGTGCAGCGCCTCCACCGTCACCCCGGCGTCAAAGCCCAGCGAACGCAAGCGATGCCCTTCGGTTTCCGGAATTGCTGTCCAGTCGATCGAAGTGATGCGGGCCGAAGCCCGAATGGGGAGGGTGTCGAGATTCACGTGGGCTTTTTGATAATGTTTCGCAATAAAGGCAAGTGCATTATCTAACGCGGCGGATAACGCAAACGTCCGATGAAGCGCGACAGGCTCGGCATATATTCGCGCCGTTTCTTGGCCTGCGCCTTGGCCTTTTCGAACTGCATCACATTTTCGATACGCCGGTCGAGGAAAGCGCGTGTCTCGGCAAAACCGTCACTATCGTCGTTGACGAACACCGCCAGCGTCGAGGCATAGACCGCCGAGAGCGTCATCCTTTTGGTATAATGGTTGAAATCGGTCGCGGTATCGCCGGCCAACCGCCACATCCGGTCAGCGCTGCGCCAGCCAATGCGCGCGGCAGCGGCGACATTTTGCGGCATCGCCATGATCGCCAAGGCGCGCCGTTGCCCCTCACGATCCGGCGCAGCAATTTCGAGTCGGGTGGCGACCAGTGCAGTTATCCGTTCACGAATTTTCATCGCAGCAAGTTTTTCGGGTGGCAGGCGGTGCGCCATTTCGGCATCGACCGAACCAATCCAAGCCTCGATCAGCGCCATCGGGCCGCCCTTAAGCGCCAGCTTCGCCAGATCTGCATCGACACCGATTTCGAAAGCGGCGGCCTCAACCGCTATATCATTCCAGCCATCAAAGGCTGCATGCGCTGCTAAACGCGGAGCGACAGCCTCGCGGATTTCATCGAGCGTCGGATCGGCGGGAAGCGGTGAAGAAGCCATGGATCCCATCTAGGCCTTTGCCCGACCTTCGGCAAGGCGAACGAGCACCAAAGCCGCCATAACCATCGCCCCGCCGATATAATCGAGTGGCGTGAGGGCTTCGTCAAACGCTGCCCATCCTGCAAATGCCGAAAGCGCGGGCTGCAGTAGCAGCGCCAGTCCTATGATCAGCGGACTGAAATGCGGCAAGGCATAGGTCAGGAATCCCTGCCCCAAGACCTGGCTCGACAAAGCAAGGATGACCAATGGCGTCCAGTTGCCGGGCAAAATCTGTTCACCCGCAAACCAGGCTACCGGCAACAGGAACAAAGCCGCAGAACCCGATGCCAGCGCCAGCGAGGACCAGCTCTCGGTGCTTTCTCGCACCCGGATCATTGCGAGCAGATAGAAGGTGTAGAACAGCCCCGCGAGCAGGCTCAGCCAATCACCCTTCGAAATGCTCGGGCGAGATTTCGAAGCTCTGCCCCATCAGCAAAGCCGCCCCGGCAAAGGCGAGCAGGATAGCAGCACCCTGCATCGGCGGCGGCAATTTGCGCGCGAGGAATATGCCGTAAATCGCGAGCAGCAAGCTGGCGCAATTGGCGAGCAAGGTCGCGTTGCCCAGCTTGGTCTTGAAGATGCCGATATGCCAGGCGACGATATCGACCGCAAAGAAGAAGCCCGCCAGCAACACCAGCCCCAATAGCCCCTTCGGCATCGACTGGATCCTGAAACCCGCCCGGTAACCGATAAAGGCAAGAAAGGGGGTCGCCAGCGCCAAGCCGCCAGAATCCGGTCGCAATCGGCCCGGTATCTGACAGACGCACCAGCAGCGGCCCGAACGCAATACACACATTGCCCGCAATCAACGCAGCAAAAGCAAGCGCAGGGGCCTTTTGAAAGATTTGCTTGTCCGCCATAAACCCCCGTTGCAATTTGCAACCCGTATCCGCATGTTACAAGGCAAGCAACGCCAATAGGGAAAGCAAGCGACCATGACCACCAGCCTTTTCGATCCAATCCAGCTCGGCGCGATCCATGCACCCAACCGTATATTGATGGCCCCGCTCACGCGCGGGCGCAGCGAAGGCGTGCACGTACCGATCAGCGCGCTGAAGGCCGATTATTATGCCCAGCGCGCAAGTGCAGGCCTGATTATCGCCGAAGCAACCGGCATCACTCAAGAAGGCTCGGGCTGGCCCGCAGCCCCCGGCATCTGGTCCGCCGAGCAGGTCGAAGCCTGGAAACCGGTGACAGATGCCGTGCACAAGGCCGATGGCCGCATCATCCTGCAGCTCTGGCATATGGGCCGACTGGTACACCCCGATTTCCTCGGCGGCGCGCAGCCGGTTTCTTCCTCAGCAACGACCGCGCCGGGCTATGCCCATACACCGACTGGCAAAAAGGATTATGTCGAAGCCCGCGCGCTGCACCTCGACGAAATCCCGCGCGTGATCGGCGATTATGTCCATGCTGCGAAAAACGCGCTCGCCGCAGGCTTTGACGGCGTGCAGATCCACAGCGCCAATGGCTATCTGCTCGACCAGTTCCTGCGCGACAACGCCAATTTTCGTGACGACGACTATGGCGGCTCGATCGAAAACCGCATCCGCCTGACCACCGAGGTTGCGCAGGCGGTTTCGGATACAATCGGCGCCGACCGCACCTCGGTTCGCCTGTCGCCCAATGGCGAGACACAGGGTTGCGACGATTCGAACCCGGTGGCGCTGTTCACTGCGGCAGCAGCAGCCCTGCAGAATGTCGGCATCGGCTTCCTAGAGCTGCGCGAGCAGAAAACCTTCGGCAATTTCGGCACCAGCGATGTGCCGCCGGTATCGCCGCACATACGCAAGGTTTTCACCAACCCGCTGGTACTCAATCAGGAATATACGCTGGAGACCGCACAGGCAGATGTCGCGAGTGGTCTGGCCGACGCGATCAGCTTTGGTCGCCCCTATATCTCCAACCCCGATCTGGTCGAGCGCCTGCGTGCAGGGGCCGATGTGGCACCCGACAATTTCAAGACCTGGTATTCGCCGGGCGCAGAGGGCTATACCGACTATCCGACGCTGAAGGCCGAAGCGGCCTGAGCCATGGGCGACATGGGCATGAAGCTGGTCGCGCTGATGCCGGCCATCGTCTTTGTGCTCATTGCCCTTTTCGAAATGATACGGCCGAGGCGCGGATTGCGCTTCGGCCGTTTTCTCGCTGGACGACAGCTGTCCTTTGGCGGAGCCGTGCGACTGGCTGCTGGCTGGGTCTTCGCCTCCCCCGCCCCCGTTGGGCCGGAGCACAACAACCCGTGGTTCAACCAGATTGCATTGCCTTTATGGGCTGAATGGTTCGGCGCTTTTCTGCTGCTCGATTTCGCCATGTGGCTGCAGCATCTGCTGACCCATAAGGTTCCCCTGCTCTGGCGGTTCCACAAGGTGCATCACGCCGATCCCGACATCGACGTATCGACCGCCATCGCTTCCACCGAATGCTTCGTGGGCGCTGGGTATCTGCTAGGCGTTGCCGCACCCATCGCTTTCAGCGGCGCCAATGCCGCCTCCGGAAATATCGACTGCCGCGCTCGACCGGTCCGGCCTTTTTCCTGTCACCCGCCCCCCCCCCCCAGAGCCTGGTTGCCCTGACATTATGGGACCGGCTGTGTGGAACCTATCTGAATGAATCGGAAAAAGGCCGCGATTTGCAGCCTATAGGACTTTCCGAAATGCAGGACGAGCAACCCACCCGCGCACTCACCAGCCTGAAACTGCCGTTGACGTAACGTCAGCTACTGACACTTCAGAAGCTATTGACGCGAGACGCCGGAAAGCGCAGTTTTCCGGCTGAGGGAGAGGGAATATGGCATCAATTCGCAAGATTGCGCTGGGCACCGTTGCGGCTGCTGCGGTGGGCGCGGGACTGTATTTCGGCTGGGGCGCTTTCAAGGAAAGCCGTGAGGCGAGCCGCGCTGCGGACATACAGGAAGCCAACGACAAGGAAGTGACCAGCGGAATCGCGACCAAATTGCTCTGGGGCGATACGCACCTGCACACTTCGAACTCAATTGACGCTTTCGGCTTTGGCGTCAAGATTGGCCCGGAAGATGCATTGCGATTTGCGCGCGGCGAAGAAGTGAAATCGACGATGGGGCTGCAGGCGAAACTTGATCGCCCGCTCGACTTTCTGGTGATTGCCGATCACTCCGGAGGCCTTGGTGCCACCCAGCGCGCTTTACGATGCGCCGCGCATCATGATCAAGGATCCAGACGCTGCTGCGCTGGCACGACCTGATGCACGAGGGCGTTGGCGGCATGCAAAAGGCGACCATGGAGCTCATCAATGGCGGGCGAAGGCAAGCTGGGCAGACCTCTTCCCGCGCGAACAGTCGCGCAAGGCACGATGAAGATCTGGCAAAGCCATACCGCGATCGTCGAACGTTACAACGAGCCCGGCAAGTTCACCGCCTTCATGGGCTTTGAGTATACGTTGATGCCCAATGGCGACAATTTGCACCGCGTCGTGATGTTCCGCGACGGCAAGCTACGCGCTGACCAGGTCCGCCCCTATGACCCGATGACCGAAGGCACCGAAACGGTCGACAAATTGTGGGACTATATGGATGCCTATGAAAAGAAGACGGGCGGCAAGATGCTGGCGATCCCGCACAACAGCAATGTTTCCAATGGCTTGATGTTTGAGATGGTGCAACCGGGTGGCGGTGCGATGACCGCCGACTATGCCCGCCGCCGCGCCGCCCGCGAGCCGCTGGTCGAAATTACCCAGATCAAGGGCGACAGCGAGAGCCATCCCTTCCTTTCACCGAATGACGAGTTTGCCAATTTCGGTGATGCCGGATGGGAACTGGGCAATCTGACGATGCAGCGCAAGAAAACGCCCGACATGCTGGGAGGTGACTATGTGCGCGAGGCATTAAAGCGTGGATTGGCGATCGAGGCCAAGACCGGGGTCAATCCTATAAATTCGGCCTGATCGGATCGACTGACAGCCATACCAGCCTTGCGACCGCCGATGAGGATAATTTCTTCGGCAAGCATTCTGACGGCGAACCCAATGCCAACGCGCGTCGCAGGCGCAGAATCTGGGCACGCGCGGAGGTCGGTTCGGCTGGCATTATCTGGCGGGTGGCTATGCCGCCGTCTGGGCAACTGCCAACACCCGCGCAGCCATTTTCGACGCGATGATGCGGCGTGAAGTCTATGCCACCACCGGCCCGCGCATGCAGGTGCGCGTTTTTGGCGGCTGGGATTTCAGCGACAAGGATTGGGCTGGTGACTGGGTGAAAACGGGCTATGCGCGCGGTGTGCCGATGGGGGCTGACTTAAAGGCTGGCACAGGCAAACCGAGTTTCCTGATTTCCGCGCTCAAGGATCCTGAAGGCGCCAATCTGGACCGCGTCCAAGTGGTCAAGGGTTGGGTCGATGCGTCTGGCAAAATGCAGGAGAAGGTGTTCGACGTAAGCTGGTCCTCACCGGACAAGCGCAAGCTGGTTGGCGGCAAACTGACCCCGGTGGGTGACACGGTCGACATTAAAGGCGACCTACACCAACAGCATCGGCGCGCCCGAACTGCGTTCGGTGTGGAGCGATCCAGAATTCAATCCCGGGCAACGCGCGTTCTATTATGTCCGCGTCCTCGAAATCCCAACGCCGCGCTGGGTGTTGTTCGACATGATCCGCTATGGTGCCAAATTGTTGCCGGAAATGGAGCTCAAGTCGCAGGAGCGGGCTTATACGTCGCCCATCTGGTATAACCCGACGGTACCCCCCCCCCCCCCCCCGCCACCTGTTCAGATAACGATGGCTTGCTGAGACTACTCTGCAATGATCCCGGCCAGCGATGGGTCGGGATCGGCTATCCCCATCAGCCGCCGCATGGCGAGCCTTGCAAGCCGCTGCATCTCTACCTTCCGCCGCGCCGCTGCCAGCGGCACCAGTGCGGCGGAACGCACAATTTCCGCGTCATAGGCATCAGCGACGATCAGGCCGGTGCGTTCGGGCAGGAACGCCTCCCCCTCAATTGGGGAATAATCGAAGCCTGCGGGGACCGCCCAGAAAAAACGGTCGCAATAATCGAGATATTCGGGCCATTTCTGGTCACCCAGCAAGTCGGCGCGCGACACCTTGATCTCGACGACGATCACCTCACCCTTGGCATTGATGCCCATCAGGTCGGCACGGCGATTGTTACGCAGGCTAACCTCGGGCTGGACCATGATCTGGTTGCGCAGGAATAGGCGGCTGACGCCGCGTGCCACCGCGGCCGAATCAATTTGCAGACCCATAGAATTACTCGCCATGCCAAATGGCTAGAACGAAGCGCGAACAAGATAAAGCCCTTTCTGCCTTGGCAGCGCATCGCCCAGCCGATAGGGTCAAGCCATGAAGGAAAAAACGGTTGCCGAAATAGCCGCTGCCCATGGCGGTTTCGACCCGAGGCTGGCGATCAGCTTCATGGGCAAGGCTGGCCATGGCGGGTTCCTGGGCATGGACTATGTCGGCCATGGTGAGGATTGGGTCGAACTAGCGATCGACTGGCGTGAGGATCTGGTTGGCGATCCGAATACCGGTGTGCTGGCCTCTGCCGTAGTGATCAGCCTGATGGACAACGCCACCAGCATGTCGATCTGGACCAAGTTGCAGGAATTCCGTCCGCAAGTGACGATGGACCTGCGCGTCGATTATCTCCGCCCGTCGCCTAAAGGGGCGAAGGTCTATGGTCGGGGCCAATGCTATCATCTGTCACACAGCATCGGCTTTGTCCGGGGTGTGGCGCATAATGGCGATATCGACGAGCCACTGGCGCATGTCAGCGGCACCTTCATCCGCGTGGGGGATCGCCTCGGATGACAACGCCCGATCCCCGCACCGAATTGTTGCCGCCCTATGCGCGTGCGCTCGATATGACGATCATCGGGCTACACAATGGCGCGCCGTTGATCGAGATGCCCTTTGCCAACAAGGTGCAAGGCCGCCCCGGTTTCCTGCATGGCGGCGCGATTTCGGGCCTGCTCGAAATGGCAGCTGTGGCAGCGATCCAGCATGCGCTACACGAACGTGGCGATGAGGCGACGTTCAAGCAGGTCAATGTCACCATCGATTTCATGCGCGGTGGCGTTCGGCAAACAACCTTTGCCGTAGGTGAAGTCACCCGGCTTGGTCGGACCATGGCCAATGTCGAAGCGCGCGCCTGGCAGGATGATCCGGCTAAACCGATTACCATCGCCAATCTGCACTATTTGCTGAAACGGAGTTGAGGATCAGGCCTCTCCGTGGGTCTCCACCAACGCAGCGGTAATCGCATCTTCGGGCGATTTTCCGCCCCAGATGATGAACTGGAATACCGGATAGAAGCGTTCGCACTCGTCGAGCGCCACATCGATAATCGTCTGCGCCTGATCGACCCCCAACAGGCCGTTGGGCGGCAGCAGGCTGCCATGGCGGAAGAGCAGCATGCCATTGGATGACCAAAGGTCGAAATGGCCAATCCAGAGCTGTTCGTTGATCAGACCCAGTGCCTTATAGACATCATCGCGCTTGTCGCTGGGCACAGTGACGTCGGGCATCACCAGCAATTGCAGCGCATTGTCTTCCTCACGCCAGATGGCGCGGATTTGATAGCTGGTCCAGCTGCCCTTGAACTCGGCGCTGACTTCTTCGTCGCTGACAGGTTCAAAATCCCAACCGCGCGCTTCGAAAAGCGCAGCGAGCATGTCCAATGGCGCAGTCTCTTCGCGCTCGAACTCGGTAAAATCTTCGTCCTGATTGCGCATCACGGCCCTGTCGCTTGTTCTGCATGGTAAATGCCCGTCGGCGGACTCGCGCGCAACCGCCGATGCGCCCTAAGGTGCATTAGTCTGTGGGCCATATGTGGATAAGGGCGCTAAGCCCTTTATTTCTTGGGCGCTGCCTTGGGCTTGGCAGTAGACTTGGCCGCCGGCTTTGCAGCCACTTTTGGCGCTGACTTTGGTTTACCCGATGTCGCTTCAAGAGCAGCCACACGCGCCTTCAGCTCTTCGGCCTCGGCGCGCGCTGTCGCCGCCATTTGCTTAACGGCGTCGAATTCCTCGCGGCTGACAAGATCCATACCCGCAACCCATTCACGCGTGCGTTCGCGGAATCCGGCCTCGGCTTCGCGTCCCATGCCCGCAACCGTTCCGGCAACGCCGTTCAGGAATTTGGAAAGATCGTCGAAAATGCGCTTGTCACTCTGCATGGCTCAGGCTCCGATTTCGGAAGTTGCTGCAGGAACATATAGGCGCTCTGCATCGGGGTTCAATCGGTCGATCTGGTAATTGAGGATCGCGGCAAAGCTGAGCCAGGCAAGATAGGGAACCATCAGCCATGCAGCAACGGGGCGGATGCGGCCGAATACGATCGTCGTGGCAAATGCCGTCGCCCAAATCGCGAGCAAAAAATAGAAAGCGGCCGTAACCTGATGCTGGCCGAAAAATAGGGGCGACCAATAGAGGTTCAAGGCAAGCTGGACAAGGAACAGCGCTATGGCGATGCCACGCAGCCGTGCACCGCGTGCATTCAAAATCATTGAAAAGGCAATGCCCATCAGCAGATACAGGATCGGCCAGACGACGCCAAAAGCCCAGCCCGGCGGCTGCGCCTCCGGCTTCACCAGTTCGGCAAACCAGCTATTCTGCTCCCCTGACCCTGAAACTGTACCGGAAAGAAATCCGAGCAGCATGATCGTCGGGACGACGAACAAGGCCCATCGCAACAGCGACATCCGCAATTGGGAAGGAGAGGCAAGCTGGCTCATTCGGTTCCCTTATCCTTAAGAATCGGTACACCAAAGTCTTACGCACCATAGCTGGAAACGACAAGGCCGCTCGCCCATAAGGGAAAGCGGCCTGTCTAAATTCAATATGTTGGGGCGGATTACGCCTTGCGTGTGCCCGAAACCGGCATCGAACCGAAAGCACCAGCCTTGACTTCGCCAGTGATGCTATCGCCATCGACGGTGGCGGTGCAATCGAGCGTCATCGGCATCGGCACGGTCATGTCCATCTTCCAGCTCAGCGTGTTGCCGCTGACGCTGCCATTGGCAATGTCCATCGAGCCCAGGCTGCCCTGCATTTTACCCGTGAAGCTGTCACCATTGCTGTTGATGGTGAGAACCGACTTCTGGTCACCCATCGGGCTTTTGACGGTTACTTCCCAATCGCCATCTACTGCTGCCATTAATCTTCTCCTCTTGATTCAGGTGTTAATTTGCATTGGTGTCAGTAGGCTTAGCAGCTTCGGATTGCATTTCAACCGGCAATCCAAGCGCCTCCAACTGCGGTTTTACCTTGGCCGCATCGCCCACGACAACCCAGCTCATCTTCTCTGGATTGATCTTGGCCTTGAACTCGGCGGTCATGCTTTCGGGGGTCAAAGCGCCATATTTTCCTGCCAGCTTTTCGGCATAGTCGAACGGGCGTTTGAACAGGGCATCCGCGCGCATCTGGCCCAGAACTGCGGCTGATTGTTCATAGCTGCCCGGCAGTTCGAGAACATTGCTGACCACCGTGGTGTCGCGCTCTTCCTTGGTAATCGGCTTGCTCGTTACAAAGTCGCGCGCCTGGCTCAACAACACACCCAGCGACGGGCCTGTCTGGTTGGTCTGCACCGGTGCGAAAACGAGGAACGGCACGCGATCTTCATTGCCACCAACTTGCGAGCGGACGCCGTAAGACCAGCCCTTGGTTTCGCGTAGATCCATGTTGATGCGCGAGGTAAAGTCGCCGCCGAAAATCTCGTTGGCACTGCGCAACGGCAGCAGGTCATCGCTGCCCTTCGCGTCCAGCACCTTGCCGCCAAGAATGAATGACTGTGGCGAATTGGGGCGATCAATCAGCACGATCCGCGCTTTTGCCTCGGGCATGGATACGGCAAAATTCTTGGCCGGGGCTGCGGTCGCTTTCGGTTTCCAATGACCGAACTGCTTGTTGAGCAGCTTGGTTATTTCCTTAAGCGAGGTGTCACCGACAACGAAGATTTCGGCCTTTGCCGGATGGATCCAGCTCTGGTGGAATGAAGCCACATCGGCGCGCGTCAGGGTGCGCACCGCAGCTTCATCGCCCGTTCCCGTTTGCGGTCCACCATAGGGGTGCGCCTTGCCATAGATAAGTTCGGGCAATGCGCGCAGCGCCAGGCCTTGCGGCTGGTTCTTTTCACCTGCGATCCGGGTCAATTGCTGGACGCGGACGCGCTCCAGATCCTTTTCGGCAAAGGCCGGATTCTTGACCACATCGGCCAGCAGGCCAATGGATGCAGCCAAATTCGGCTTTACTGCACGCAGCGAAGCGACGGTCCGGTCTTGCGATGACGCGACATTTATATCGGCACCCAGACGCTCCTCGGTTTCAGCGAGCTGGGTCGCGTTCAGGGTCAGCGTGCCTTCCGACAGCAAATTGCCCATGATGTTCGAAACGCCACGCTTGTCGACCGGATCAGCTGCATAGCCTGCGTCAAAGCTCACAGCGATACGCACAGCGGGTACGGCATTGCGGCGGGCAAAATGCACCTTGATGCCGTTTTTGAGTTCGCCGGTTTCAACCGTGGGGAAATCGAGCGCAGGGGTTTCGCCGGGCACTGGCATTTTGCTGCGATCAACCTTGACGCCCGAAGTAGCATGGCCGTCGCTGCCTGGTGTCAAGTAGAAGGCCGGGGCTGTCAGGCCGCCAGTGCGTGCACCAGAACCCGATGCGACTTCCTTATAGGCTTCGCGCTCACCGGGTTCGACGCGGATTTCCAGCACCGGACGTGTGAGCCATTTCTGCATGGCGGCCGAAATCGTTTCCGGCTTCAAAGCCGCAAGCCGCTCCAACTCCTTTTTATAATAGTCGGCATCGCCCGTATAGAGCTGCCCCTCGGCAAGGGCGACCGCCTTGCCACCAAAGCCACCAACCTGTTCGAGCCCGTCAATCCGGTCCGCTGCTTCGCTGGCTGCGACACGCTGCACTTCGTCGGCAGTCGGACCCTTGGCAATGAAGTCTGCCATGATGTCGTCGAGCCGCTTGGCAACAGCATCCGCATCGCCGCCCGGCTTTACATCGGCCTGCACCCAGAAAAGGCTGCCATGCACAAAGGGCAGGATGAAGGAGGAGACCGCCACCGCGCTTTGCTCTTCGCGCACCAGGATATTGTCGAGGCGCGAGCTGGCAAGGCCACCGAGCACCGACGCACCGGCGCGCAAAGCAGTATAATCGGGGTCCGCCAAGCCGGGGACAATCCAGTTGCGGTAGATGCGCGTGGCAGGAACCTTGTCTTTCAGCACAATCTTTTTGGGCGCCTCAAGCGTCGGAATCGGCGCGTTGACAGGGGGGACGTCGCGTCCACGCGCCACATCACCGAACCATTTCTGTACGAGCGGCTTTGCTTGCGCCGCATTCACATCACCGGCG
Organism: Sphingomonadales bacterium; assembly: GCA_016707885.1. Lineage (GTDB taxonomy): Bacteria > Pseudomonadota > Alphaproteobacteria > Sphingomonadales > Sphingomonadaceae > Sphingorhabdus_B. The sequence goes on along the minus strand of JADJGU010000001.1, from coordinate 1,398,704 downwards.
AGCACCAGCACCGAATTGTTGGGGCCATAATAATCTTTGAACCACTGCTTGAAATCATCGAGCTTGGCCGCGGCAAGATCTTCAAGGCTGCCGATCGTGTTGTGGTGATAGGGGTGACCAACGGGGAAGAGATTTTCCGACTGGGCATATTCAACCAAGCCGTAAGGTTGGTTGTCACCCTGACGCTTTTCATTGGAGACAACGCCAATCTGCGTTTTCACCGACTCCTCGGTCAGACCGCCAAGCAGGTGGCCCATACGGTCGCTTTCCAGAAACAGCGCGGATTCAAGCGCGCTGGTCGGAACGGTCTGGAAATAGTTGGTGCGATCAAGCCAGGTCGTGCCGTTGAGATCGGTTGCGCCAATCTGCTTGGTATACTGGAAATAATCGCCCGGGGCATTCTCGCTGCCGTTGAACATGATATGTTCGAACAGATGGGCAAAGCCGGTCTGGCCTTTGGGTTCGTGCTTCGAACCAACCCCGTACCAGATCGACACTGCAACCACCGGTGCCTTGCGGTCTTCGTGGACGATGACAGTAAGGCCATTGTCCAAGGTGAATTTCTCATAGGGAATGTCGACCGTCTTGACGAGGTCCGCTACCGGGGCCGGCGCAGTCTTCGCCATGGCAGCGCCCGACAGCGCTATGGTGGAGGCGGCAAGCGCCAGAGTTAGTTTGCGGACCATATAGATGCTCTCCTCAGGAAAACTTGTGCGCCCTTTCAGGCAGATAATTCGATATAGCGCGGCAAGCGCCGAATCCAATGCAGGTAAAGCCCTTTTCGACGAAAAGCCGAATGGCGGCGATTGGGGAGCTATTGTTGCTGCTCAAAAGCACGCGTTTCAAGAGCCTTGCCTTTCAGAAATTCGCTTTCCCTAAGCAGGCAAAAGACGGTAGCCAAATCTACAGTACACCTTGAATCTGTAAGGAATTCCAAAATCAAAAGCCGTTTCGAAGACCTTTGCTGCGCCTTTTCCTAAGCGATAAAATCAACTTTGCCCAACCCTGTAATCCGCCACCACGTCACCGCAAGCCCGCAATTCTTCCTCATGCCCAACCTCGCGCCATTCTTCCTTGAGCGCGGCGGCTTCCCATTGTTGCATCGCCGGGTGGGACAGAATGTGGTCAACCCACGCCTGCCCCTTACCGACGTCGAGCCCGTAGGTCCGCACTCGATAGGCCACGGGAGCGAAAAAGGCGTCGACGGCGCTGAATTGAGCACCCGCCAGATAAGGACCGCCGAAATGCGAAAGTCCTTCCTCAAACAACTCCCGGATGCGGGCTACATTGGCCTTCAGAGCGTCCGACATCGGCTTGGGTTTGACCCGTACGCCGACATTCATCGTACAATCATTGCGTAGCGCCGAAAAACCGCTGTGCATTTCCGATGCAGCGCATAGTGCCCATGCCCGTGCGTCGGGATCTTTCGGCCAGACACCTTCATGCCGGTCGGCCAAATAGAGCGCGATGCCCATGCTGTCGTAAATTGTGCGGCCCTCATGCAGCAGCACCGGCACTTGTCCGGTGGGGGAAAAGGAGCGAAAATCCTCATAATTACTTGGCTTGCCGAAGGGTTCCAGCCGGTCTTCAAATTCCAGCCCCAGCCCCTTCATCAGCAGCCACGGGCGCAAGCTCCAGCTGGAATAGTTCCGGTTGGCGGTGATCAATGTATAGCTCATGGCAACCCCTCTGCTTCATCGACTTTTACTGGTGGCAGGTCGCCAAGGTCCAGCCACATCGAATCCTGCTTGTTGTGATAGCTGTCGACCACCGCGAAGGGGATACGAAAGGGGAAGCCCCAATTGCTGTTCCACATCGCGACCACACCGGTGCGGGTGGCGGGTTCGAATATCATCGTCGCACGGTAGCCTGCCACCGCGCCCGAATGCCCCTCAAGCCGGTGGCCGCCATAAATGAAACTGCGCCAGCCGAGGCCGTAATGGGCATCGCTGTTCGCCTGTTTCAGATCCCCACCATAAAGCCGCGCGGTTTTGACACGCGGGCTATGGGCAATCTGGAGCACTTCTTGAGGAATGACATTGGAGCGCACTCCCATCATCGCCTGCATCCAGCGCGCGAAATCGACAATATTGCTGTTCACGCCTGCTGCTGCTGGTACGCGCCAATAGGCTTCCTTAACTTCTCGCACTTGCCCGTTGTTATGCGGCCGCGCCCAGTCTTTCGCGCCGGTCAGCCCCTTCATCCCGTATCCGGCGCTGCGCATGCCAAGCGGGCGGAAGAAGCGGTCGACAACCGCCTCGGCAAAGGGCCGGTTGGCCGCATCGCCCAATATCTCGCTCGCAGCGTCAAAGGCGATATTCTGGTACGTGTGGCACGTTCCCGGTTCGCATTGCAGCGGGGCGGTGACAAGGTCTGCACGAATACGGCCGGGGCGCTGCCCATCCTCCAGCCTTTCGTCATAGGCATTTTTGGTGAGGCCGGTTTGCTGCGCCAATAATTGGCCAAATGTCAACCGCGTTTCCGCGCCCGTCGGCAAACGCAAAGTGGTCCGCCAACTTGCAACCGGTCGATCCAGATCGACAACGTCTTCGTTCGCCAGCGAGGCTGCCAGTGCACCAGCGGCGGTTTTGGAAACCGAGGCCCAGCGAAATACCGTCTGCGGCGTAACCGGCGCACCGGCTGACCGGTCGGATACACCATAGGTGCGAACGAAGCTCAGTCTGCCATCTTCGACCACTGCGACCGCGAGCCCGGCCATTTCGGGGCGTAACGACAATTCGGCCAGTTGCTGTTCCAGCGCAGGATAGTCAATCCGGCCCTCCCACTCGTCGGGCGTGTCGGGCAGGTTTTCGGCTGTAAGGCGCGACATGATCGGCGCCTCTGCCAATGGCCCGCCGTCGTCTAGGTTTTTGGTGGCCAACCAGCCCGCGAGGGCGAGTGCGGCGAGAACGGCAAGTGCAATATATATTCGTTTCATCGACCGCTGTTACTTCTTTCCGTTCTGAAAAGCGGATTCATTTCGCGGCCTTTTCGGACAGCTCGGGCCAAGCTTGCCAAGTGCCAATGGCAAAGCAAAGGCCGAGTGCCAAGACGATCAGCGACGACCAAAGCATGAAGCCGAAGGACAGATCAGGTCTCCAGCTCGATCGCACAAGGAAAGCGGCTGCACGCAAAAGCAACACAGCACTGATCAACACAAGCGCGGTGCGCACCAGAGGGAGCCGCGTCAACAGCCCTGCCCCCGAAAAGGCGTAGGCGGCCCAGACGGCAAGGACTGCCGCGACAGCCATTGTAATCGCCGCAGGCACCCAAGAATCTTGCGTCGCCATCCGGGCCATCCGCTCGCCCGCACCTAAAAATCGGTACCATGCCGGTCCACCGATAATGCAAGCGATATGCAAGGCAGATGCGGCCAGACTGCCCATCCCTGCCGCGATAAGCCAGATGTTCAACGTAGCGCCGTTCACGCCACGTAGTGTGCCGTGGTCTTTGCCGCGACTTCATCCGCCGTCACACCGGGGGCCATTTCGATCAGTTTGAAAGGCGAGCTATGGTCGGGCCGCTGAAACACGGCAAGATCGGTGATCACCATATCGACCACATTACGACCGGTCAGCGGCAGGGTGCAGGCAGGAATGAATTTGGGCGAACCGTCCTTTGCCACATGCTCCATCACCACTATGATCTTCTTGACGCCCGCGACCAGATCCATGGCACCGCCCATGCCCTTGATCATCTTGCCGGGAACCATCCAGTTGGCGATATCGCCATTTTCGGCGACTTCCATCGCGCCGAGCACGGTCAGGTCGATATGCCCGCCACGGATCATGGCAAAGCTCTGCGCGCTATCAAAATAGGCCGATTGCGGCAGCTCGCTGATCGTCTGCTTGCCCGCATTGATCAGGTCGGCGTCGACCTCATCGTCATAAGGGAATGGGCCGATGCCGAGCATGCCGTTTTCCGATTGCAGCGTCACGTCCATGCCTTCGGGGATATGGTTCGCCACCAGCGTCGGGATGCCGATGCCGAGGTTCACGTAAAATCCATCCTGCAACTCTTTCGCCGCGCGCGCCGCCATCTGGTCGCGGGTCCATCCTTTGGAAAGGCCATCATGGGTTGTCATTATGCTGCCTCCCTTTCGCGAACGGTGCGGAACTCGATCTTCTTGTCATAGGGGCTGCCGATTATCATCCGCTGCACATAGACACCGGGAAGATGGATGGCGTCGGGATCAAGGCTGCCGACCGGCACCACTTCCTCTACCTCGACCACACAGACCTTGCCGCAGGTTGCGGCTGGTACGTTGAAATTGCGTGCGGTCTTGCGGAAAACGACATTGCCGCTCTCATCGGCTTTCCATGCCTTTACGAGGCTGAGGTCGGCAAAGATGCCCCGTTCGAGAATATATTCCTCACCGTCGAAGACCTTCACTTCCTTACCCTCGGCCACTTGCGTGCCGACGCCGGTCTTGGTGTAGAAACCGGGGATGCCTGCGCCGCCCGCGCGCATCCGCTCGGCGAGCGTGCCTTGCGGGCAGAATTCCACCTCAAGCTCGCCCGACAAAAATTGGCGCTCAAACTCCTTATTCTCGCCAACATAGGAGGCGATCATCTTCTTGACCTGCTTGGTGCGCAGCAGCTTGCCAATACCTTCATTGTCGATGCCTGCATTGTTCGAGGCGAACGTCAGGCCGGTGACACCGCTTTCCATGATTGCTTCTAGGAAGCGTTCAGGAATGCCGCACAGGCCAAAACCGCCGCTGGCAATGAGCATATCGTTACGCAGCAGGCCATCGAGCGCGGCCTTTGCATCGGGATAGAGTTTTTTCATGGGATTGCCGACCTTACGGTTGGGGTTGGGAGAGACCCAGCCACCTAACCGTTCGACAGGCTTTCCGCAAGGGCAGGCAGCCCGAAACCCTATTGCAAAGTCATTCCTACCGCAGCCTCCAAATCTTCCAATGCCTGTTCGCCACTGGTTACCTTGATCGCGTGCATGCCCAGTTGGGACGCAGGTTTGCAGTTTATGCCCAGATCATCAAGATAGATGCAGGTTTCGGGCGAGACGGACAAAGCTTCGCACATCATCTGGTAAATGCGCGGGTCTGGCTTGCGAACGCCAGCCTTTGAGCTTTCGATCACATGGTCAAACCGCGCCATGATGGCCTCTACCTGCAGCGCCTTATCTTCACTGCGCGCCATTGCTGCACCGCGGCCGGCCTTCACATTATTGGTGATGCAGCCAATGCCAAAGCCTTCGTCCTTCAGCCGGTCTAGCGCGGTGACCATATAGGGGCGTACATCGCCGGCCAGGCAGGATATCACTGCCGCGCCCTCCAGCGCGTGCCCCATCGCTGCGGCTTCTGCTGCGAACAGCGCATCGAAACCTTCGACGTCGATTTCGGCGCGTTCGAATTTCGCCCACGCATTGTCATCGGGGTTGGTCGAATTGACGGTGCGGACAAAATCACGCGGCAGACCGCGCTCGGCCTCCAGGCGGTTGAACGCTTCAAAGGCGACGAGGTGATGACCCCGCCGAAATCGAAAATCACATGGGAAAATTTCATGGGGTAACAATAATTCCTGTCTTGGGATCGGCAGCGCCGCTCAATACTTCGTGATAGGCCTCAAGCGCGCCCTCGCTGCCGTTGCGTGTGTCGATGGTTGCAATCGAAGGCGCTACCTCCATGAAGCCCAGCCATGCCGCACCGATCCGTTCGCCAAAGCCGCGCGCACCCCAATCGGCGATGCGTTTCTGGCTGCGGCCGGGGGCGAAAAAGCCTTCGCGCACCGGACCCGCTAGTTCGCCCATTTCAGGGGCGGCATCCCAGTGCGATTTGCCGACGATCATCGAATATTTGAGGGCATCGGCGAAATGGTTATGGACAGCACGCGTCACATCGCCGCTGCCTGCCATATCGACCAAAGCCGACGGCACCGAAGCGTCGAGGGTGGCTATGTCATCATAGGCAATCACTTGGTCATAGATACCAAGATCTGCCAGTCCTGCGGCATTGGCCGTGCTGGTCAGGCCGATCGTGCGCGGCCGTTCGCTGCGCTGTTTCATCGCATGCGCCAGGCCGATGGCGGTCTTGCTCGATGCGCTGGCGATCAGCAGTTGCTCGACACCATAGTCGCCTTCATCCTCAAACTGGTCCGCAATCAGCCAACCGGTCAGAAACAGCGGACGGAAGACCGGCCAGTAATCATGATGCTCGGGCTTGTAATCGGGGATCGCCTCGATCCGTTGATACTGGTTGTAGATCGGTGGCAGGGTGGTGCGGCGCGGGGTTATGTCGACAAAACTGCCGCCACCGATGTGCCCCGGCGTCAGCACCGCGTGGCTCGCCATCGGGTAATAGCCATAATAGCGGTCGCCGGGGGCTACGCCTTCAATGTCGCTGACTAGCACGGTCGCAAAGCCCCAGACTGGCAACCGCCCCGGTACGCCGCGTTCGGCGAAGAAATCCCAATAGCCCTGCTCGTTCCCGAATAGGCCCGCAGGCTTACCGAACACAGCATAGGTCACATTGTTGGCAGTCATCGCATAGCTGTCGACATGCACCAAAATCTCGCCGGGGCCGACTCCAGTGGAGAGCGGTTACGACTTCGGTTTTGCTGACATCGTCGCGATCGATGTCGATGGCCCATGCTGCATTGCTCATTATCTCATCCTACCGTTGTGCCGAACAGCGAGCCGATTGCCGCCGTCGCTGCCATCGCCACTGCGCCCCAAAAAGTCACCCGAAGCACGCCCTTGCCAACCGGTGCGCCGCCTGCTTTTGCGCCGACAACGCCCAATATGGCAAGGAAGAGCAGCGAAGCGCCCGAAACAATCCATGTGAGCGAAGGGCCGGGGAACAGGGGCACCAGTGCCAGTGGTAGTGCGGCCCCGGCGGCAAAGGCGCCGGCAGAGGCCAGCGCTGCCTGTATCGGTCGCGCCGACATCTCGCTGGTTAAGCCGAGTTCGTCGCGCAAATGGGCCTCGAGCGCATTGCCCGCCATCAGCTTGTCGGCGACCTTCTCGGCGAGCTCACGGTCCAGACCGCGCTTTTCATAGATGCCGATCAGTTCCTCGCGTTCGAATTCGGGCTGGGTTTCGAGTTCCGCGGTTTCGCGGGCAATATCGGCCTTTTCGGCATCGCCTTGCGAGCTGACCGAGACATATTCGCCCGCCGCCATCGACATCGCGCCTGCGACCAGCCCTGCAATGCCGGTGACCAATATGCTCGATTGGGCAGCGCCCGCCGCCGCAACTCCGGCGATGAGGCTGGCGGTGGAGACGATTCCGTCATTCGCGCCCAATATCGACGCGCGCAGCCAGCCGATCCGGTCGATGACATGGGCTTCGATATGCAGGCGCGACATTGGCGATCCTTCAATAGTTCAGTTTGAGGCCCGGACGGTTCCAGCGAGTCTTTACCAGCCGCCCGCTTCCCGACAGGGTAATATAGGCGTCCATCATATCGTCACCGCCAAAGGCGATATTGGTGGTGAAGATATCGTCGGTCGCGACAAATTCGACCAGCTCACCGTCAGGGGAAATTACGCTGATACCACATTCACCGATGGTCGCGACGCAGATATTGCCATTCGCCTCCATCGCGAGGCTGTCGAAGAATTTATAGCCTGCGGGTCGATAGAGCGGGATGCCGGGGCCGCCCGGGCCAGCATCGGGCGCGACCTTGCCAGGGGCGGTGATGTTGAACTTCATCAGCCGGCAGGTGTAGGTTTCCGCCGCATAGAGCGCGCGGCCATCGGGCGCGAGGCCGACGCCATTGGGATTGTTCGACGGGAAGATAACTTCTTCCAAATGGCTGCCATCGGTCTTGGCATAGAAGATGCCGACAATGTCGTGGCAGCGTTTGGCATAGTCGACCTTGCCATGGTCGGTGAACCAGAAGCCGCCATGCTCGTCGAAAACGATGTCGTTGGGGCCGCGCAGCACGCAGCCATGATCGCCGGATTTGTAGAGTATCTCAACCTGTCCAGTCGCGATATCAATCCGCTCAATCCGCCCGCCTGCATAGTCATTCGCAATCCCATGCGGGGCCAGATAGCCATTGGCCTCGGCATATTCGAAACCGCCATTGTTGCAGCAATAGAGCTTGCCATCGGGGCCAAGAGCAAGGCCGTTGGGTCCACCGCCCGTCGTGGCAACGGTTTCCTTGCTGCCATCGGGCTTGACCCTAGTGATTTTACCCTGTTCGATTTCGGTCAGGATGATGCTGCCATCGGGCATGAAGACAGGGCCTTCGGGGAAGCGCAGCCCATCGGTTACGGTTTCAAACACAGCCATCACTCTCTCCTCAACGAATAGCAATCGGGTTTATAACGGCCTGCACGGTGCCCTTGAAACGCGGTTGGCCCAGCACAAACATGAATTCGGTCGCACCATCAGCGGCAAGAGCCGCCGTGTCGATATTTTCGAGCACATGCACGCCATTTTTGGCCAGCAAAGTCTGATGGACGATGAACGGCATATCGGCCTTTTCAAAGGGAATTGCCTCCAGCGCCGCCGTATCCGCGCCGATCATCACCACACCCAACGATGCCAGATATTCGGCACCTTCTTTTCCAAGCCCCGGCTGTTCGTTGATGAATTTTTTGGGATCGGTTGCGGCCATTGCCATCCAGCCGGTGTGGAACAGCACGACATCTCCCTTGCCGATGGTCACGCCTGCTGCTTTGGCAGCGGTGTCGATATCGGCCTTGGTGAAGGCGGTGCCAGGTTTGACCGGCGTTTGTTTGTAATGCTTCGTCATGTCCAGCAACACGCCACGCGTCGCGGTCGGCAGAATATTTTCGGTCCCGAATTTGATGACACCATCCGACCGGTAAAACTCGCGTGCAGAAACGCCGTTATAATAGCGGTGGTCGATGCCAAGATGGGCGAAGCCATCGATCTGGGTTCCGATGCCAATATAGGTCATCAATATGTCGTCATGCCCAGTTGCCTTGCCGGTTCCGATTGAGCCTCCTGCACCATCGTTAGTCTGCAGGACGGTTGCAGAAAAGCTGCGCCCAGGCCAGCTCGGGGTTTCAGGCCCGGTTACGACGCCCAACGCATGGACCTTTACCGGTCTTGACCAGTTTTGCCGCCTTGACCGTGGCTTCGGGCGAGAGATTGTTCATCGCGCCTTTGGTATCATCCGCACCATATTTGGACGGGTACCAATCATCTTCGGCGATTGCGGCAGTGTTTACTGCAACAGCTGCAATCAGGGATAGGCAAGCATGTTTCATGGTTTCCTCCTCCTTCTCGCGGAGCAGGTTGGCAGTGACTATTGGGTTTGGGAAGCCTGATAATGCGGCTTATGCGGCCTGTTGCTGGTTTGACGCTACGGCTTGCGCTCGTGACTTGCCCGCGCGCTTTTCGGCATAAAGCGCGGCGTCGGCGACGTGCATGACTTCGCGGACGGTTTCGCCATCCTCCGGATAGAGCGCATAGCCGAGACTCGCGGCCACTGGCAGGCGATTGCCATCGAGGTCGATGGGGCGGCACAAAGCCGCGAGCATCGAAGTGGTGCGCGCGGACAGCTCTGCCTTGTCCGCCACATTGCGGAAGAGCACGATAAATTCATCGCCGCCCAGACGGCCCACGCTGTCCTGCGCCTCTGCCGCGTCGGCCAGACGCCCACCGACACCGAGTAGCATCAGATCGCCGGCATGATGACCAAGGCTGTCATTGACCTGCTTGAAGCCATCGAGGTCAAGCAACGCAATGCCAAAACGCGGTCTTTGGTCCGCACCGCATTCCAGCTCTGCCTCAATTGACGCCATGATGGCTCGGCGGTTAGGCAGACTGGTCAGCGGGTCAGTGTCGGCCAGTTCGCGGATCTGTTGTTCAAGGAAAAGACCTTCGATCAGCCGGTCATATTGCGCAGCAACAAAGCGGATCATCAAGGCTTCGACGCTCAGCATCGAAACACCAAGCATCTTGGCATTGAATTCACCCGCAAAGATCATCGACAATGCGACCGGAGTGATACCAATGACCAGCACCCCGATAGCGGCTGGGCGCAACGTATAGAGACAATGGGCAATCGCCGTCGCGCCAAAGGCCAGCGAGACAGGTATCAACGTTTCATACGCGAAGGTCCCGGCGACATAAGTCACCGAGGCCGCAATGCCCAAAAAGCCCATCATGCCGACCGAAAGCCCGACATTTGCCTTGATGATGAGCGGCACTTTTTCGAGCGGGATCGGCTTTTGCAACAGCCGCCTCCAGACGGTTAGCCGCGCAAAGCAGTAGAGAATAAGGCCCGACATCCACGCATAATTGGCCAGCGGCAAACCATTGCTCCAGCACACCGCCATCACGATGCAGGTGTTGAGCGCAGCCACAGCCAGCAACATCGGAACTTGCGTGCGCACATTCTGGAGTTGGGCGGAATGCAGCGGACCGATAATCGACTGAGGAACAGGCGGCGCAATCCAACGCCAGAGCCTCGCGGCCTGGAAATGAATCTTGGCTATCAGATATGGTTTGCCCATTAAGCCGCAGGATTAACCAATGGCGGTAAAGCACAGGTTAAAGCGACTGGACTTTCCAAGCGAAATTGAAGCGCCTAGATGGAGGGCAATCGGAAACATTGTCGCAGGAAAACCATGACACGCGAATATCAGGCAAATCTCGCCCTCTACATCGATGGCAGCTGGCGCTCGGGCGAAGGCCGCGATGTGCATCAGGTGCTCAATCCCGCGACCGGCGAAGTGCTCGCCGAACTGCCGCTGGCAACCGCCACCGATCTCGACGAGGCGCTGGCAGCATCTGCCAAAGGCTTTGCCCTTTGGCGCGCGACCGACGTCAACGCCCGCGCCGCTGTGCTGCACAAAACGGCTGCGCTGATCCGCGAACGGGCCGAGCATATCGCCAAACTGCTGACGATGGAGCAGGGCAAGCCGCTTGCCGAGGCGCGCACCGAGACGCTCTCATGCGCCGCTGTCTTTGAATATTGCGCCGAAGAAGCCAAGCGGGCCTATGGCCGCATCGCGCTGCGCCCAGCCGGACAACGCGCGCTGGTGCTCAAACAGCCTATCGGTCCGGTCGCGTCACTGACACCGTGGAATTTCCCGGTTTCGCTGATGTCTAAAAAAGTCGCAGCTGCCCTTGCTACCGGTTGCTCGGTGATCGCCAAGCCTGCTGAGGAAACCCCTGGATCGACGTCTGAAATCATGCGCTGCATCGCCGATGCAGGTATTCCGGCAGGCGTCGCGCAACTCGTCTTTGGTGTCCCGGACATGGTGAGCCGCCAGTTGCTGGGCTCGCCAGTCATCCGCAAATTGAGCTTTACCGGCTCGATCCCTGTGGGCAAGCATCTGATGAAGCTCGCCGCAGAAGGCGTAAAACGCGTGACGATGGAACTGGGCGGGCATGCACCGGTGCTGGTTTTCGATGATTGCAACCTCGAAAAGACACTCGATATCGTAGTTACGCAGAAATTCCGCAATGCGGGCCAGGTCTGCATCTCGCCGACGCGCTTTTATGTGCAGGAGGGGATTTACGACCGCTTCGTCGCCGGGTTCAACGAACGCACCGCCAAGGTGAAGGTTGGCAATGGCCTTGATGCTGACACGATCATGGGCCCGCTCGCCAATGCGCGCCGTCCGGTGGCGATTGGTGCGTTGGTGCAGGATGCCATCGCCAAGGGCGCGCGCGTCGGCACCGGGGGCAGTGCCGACAATGGCGACGGCTATTTCTTCCGCCCGACGGTGCTTTCCGATGTTCCGCTCGAAGCCGACATCATGACCAACGAGCCTTTCGGGCCGGTCGCGCTAATCCGCCCATTCGCTAAGTTCGACGACGCCATCGAACAGGCCAACCGCCTGCCCTTTGGCCTTGCCTCCTTCGTCCATACCGAAAATGGCCGTCAGGCGAATATGGCGGGTGACCTTATCGAAGCCGGCATGGTCGGCATCAACACAGCCGCGATTTCGATGCCCGATATGCCCTTTGGCGGCGTAAAGGAATCGGGCTTTGGCAGCGAAGGTGGGCCCGAAGGTCTCGAAAGCTATTATGTGACCAAGGCGATCCACCAAGCCTGATGAAGCGGCAGCTCTATCTTGCTGCCGGATGGGTTTCGGTCGGGCTGGGAACGGTGGGCATTTTCCTGCCGATCCTGCCCACCGTGCCCTTCATGATCCTCGCCGCCTTCTGCTTTGCGCGCAGCAGCCCGGCGCTTGAGGCAAAACTGCTCAATCACCCCAAATATGGCCCACATCTGGTGGCTTGGCGCGAAAAGGGTGTGGTCAGCAGGCGCGCCAAATGGTCGGCTACGACAGCTTTTCTGGCGAGTGCACTGATTGGAGGGCTAACGCTGACCCCGCCCTGGTCGTTGCTGCCAGCAGCAGTCGGGTTGGTCTGCGGTACCTGGCTCTGGCGGCGGCCGGAGGCTTAACCCAAGGCCTCGCGCACCACAGCGATCCCCGCCTCGCGCTGCGCTTTCAGTTCCTGCTTGAGTACAACCGGATCGCGCGCGACAACGAAACCAAAGCTGACCCCACCTTCTTTGCCAATTGTCGCATGGTGCAGCTTATGCGCCTGCACCAACCGCTTGGCATAGCCGCTTTTGGGCACCCAGCGGAAATAGCGTTGATGGATCAGCCCATCATGGATCAGCGTATAGACGATGCCGTAGAAGAGGATACCCAGACCGATCCATGTGCCCGGCTCCCACGCGGATGCACCCAGCACCAGCGGACTGCCTATCGCGAACATCGAAATGCTCATCGCAGCACCTACCAGCCCGTATAAGTCATTCTTTTCAAGAGCGTTGTCATGCGGTTCATGATGGTCGCGATGCCAGCCCCAGCCCCAGCCGTGCATTATATATTTATGGCTGCTCCATGCGACAAACTCCATCGCAATGAAGGTAGCAAGGACGATTGCAAAGATTTGCCCGACACTCATTACGATCATATAGGCGCTGAAGCATTGTTTTGAAAGCGGACATCGAAGCTATTGCTTGGCCTCAAAACTCTTTTCCAGAAAAGAGAGCATTTTCGGGAACGCATTTTCTAGCGCTGCCTGATTGGCGTCGGCCGTTCCGCCGCCAAAGTTTCCGAAACTTTTGTGCAACTTGCTTCCCCGTTCTGCTGGCGCACCAAAGGCAACATGGCCCGCATCACTATACTCGATCAAGCTGACGTCCGCTTTCTTCGCAGAGTTTGCGGTGGCTTTCATCGCCCTTGCCATAGGGCAACTGGCCCAAATATTGTCTTTTGCTCCACAAATCATCAGCACCGGTATAGACACGCCTGCAATCGGAAGGGCTGCAGCCGGCGTTTTGACGGTTTCGGCCAATGCCGAAGCCGCACCTGTGGCCGGATCGAGAGTGAAAGGGACGTTTTCGAGCGAAACGGCAGGCAGGCGCTTCCCGTCGATGCTCCAACCTGACGTGCCCTTACTCGCCCAAGGGGCTTCCCAATCAAAGTCGGGCCAGACATGGCTTCCCGGCATTCCCAATATGATTGCTTTCAGCCCATTGTTCCGCGCCGCAACCAGAACCGTAGCCTCGCTGCCGCGCGACCAGCCAGCCATCGCCATCCTTTCGGGGTCAACCGCATTTTGGCTTTTGAGCCAGATCAAGGCTTTCTCGAAATATTCAATCGGGATTTCCTCCAACCGTTTCGGCTGTGAAGGTGCTCGCCAATAGGATAAGTGAAAAACGGTATAGCCTGCACTTTGCAAGGCTTTGGCAAAGAGCGTCATATGCAAGCCCAGCCCGCCTTCACTGCCACCGATAAGTAATATGGTTGCCGCCCTTTTACCGTCGGGTGAAGGGAAATAGTTGCCGAACAGACCGTCGGTAACAATACGTGTCCCAGTCGGCCCGGCGTCTTTAATCGATACAGGATATACCCAAGGCTTGCTGTAATATGTCCAGCCTGCGCCGATGGCAAACAGCGCGACCAGTCCACCAACAGCGATTTTCAAACCTCGTTTCCAGCCCATCATCTACTCCGCCAAAGTGTTATAGCTATGGTCGAAGAGCCCGGTCAGAATAACAAGCCGCAAATCACAACTAGCACATTAGCGGCTTGCGCAATGTGGAACGATCTTAGTCGGACTTCGGAAAGAAATAGGCCGCAACATCCGCCCCGATCCTTGCGGGGCGCAGTGTTTCGGCGTCGATGCAGCACCAGCTTGATTTGACCTCGGCGAGCACTTCTTCGCCTCGCTTGATCACCGTTTCATAAAAAGCGCGCGCGCCGTGGATGCTTTCGAGCACCACATTGGCGACCACGACATCCTCAAGAAATGCGGGCTTGCGATAGGTGATTTCATGTTTGAGCGCGACCCATGCGCGCTGCGCCACAGCCTCGGGCGGGGCAAGATTACGCCAATGCTCCAGCACCGCCTCCTGCACCCAATTGAGATAGCGGCTATTGTTCACATGCCCCATGAAGTCGATATCTTCGGGCAGGATTTTGATCGGGAAAAGATGGGAGAGCGTGTTCATTTCGATTCGAAGATACGACCTAAAGGTTACAATTTCCAGTCACCTCGATGAAAACAAAAGCTGCAACTGGCCTTAGAAAAGCAATATCGGTCGAGCGTGGTGTCCCTACCCTTGGCTAATAAAGACTGCCACGGAGATAAAAATGACTAAGGCAGCTTTGAACAAATATCAGGACAGAATGCGGCGGGTGGTCAACTATATCGACCAGAACCCCGAAGCGGATCTCAGCCTGGATGTGCTGAGCGGCATTGCGGCATTCTCAAAGCATCATTTTCATAGGCAATTTTCCGCAATGTTCGGGATTTCTGTCTATAGCTATGTCCAGCTTTCGAGAATGAAGCGGGCGTCGTACCGGCTTGCTTTTCGCGACAGCGATACCGTCACCGATATAGCATTTGATACCGGCTACGAAGCGCCCGACGCTTTTGCCAGAGCATTTCGCCAGAAATTCGGACAATCGCCTTCGTCATTCCGCTCTTCGCCCGATTGGGATCCGTGGCTTGCGGCCTTTGAGCCGTTCGAAACATCACGGAGAAAATATATGGATAGCAACTACACCGCTAACGATGTCGAAATCATAACGACGCCGGATATTCCGGTTGCCCTTATGGAACATCGCGGCAGCCCGAAGAATGTCCGGTCGACGATTGAGCGCTTTATTGCATGGCGCAAAAGCAATGGCCTCCGCCCGTCGTTGCACGCGACCTATAACATCTTTCACAACGACCCGCAGTCGACGGCGGACGACGACTATCGGCTCGATCTGTGCGTCGCGACAGACAAGGGTCTGGACGAAGCGAGCGCGGGCGTTGAATCGGGATTGATACCCGGCGGTCGCTGCGCACGGCTCCGTGTTGTCGGAAATCCCGACGATCTGGAGGCTCCCGCGATGTTCCTGTATCGTGAATGGCTGCCCGACAGCGGCGAAGAGTTACGCGACTTTCCGCTTTACTGTGAGCGAGTGAGCTTCTTCCCCGATGTTCCGGAACGCGAGGCAATCACCGACCTATACCTGCCGCTGATATAGATTGGCATGCGATGGAGGCGGTTGCGCTCAAATCACGACCGCCTTCTGAGCGCAAAAGGAAAATGCCCAAAATGCTGCGTGTTTAAAATATCCTTGCTTGCCAAGCGCGGTATGCTGTGCCTTTAGGCCAAGCATATGACTCAGCCCCGCACGCTCTACCAAAAGATCTGGGACGCGCATGTCGTGTCTGCCCGCGACGATGCCACCTGCCTGATCTTCATCGACCGCCATCTGGTGCATGAAGTGACCAGCCCGCAAGCCTTTGAAGGGCTGCGCACCGCCGGTCGCACCGTAAGACGGCCCGATCTGACACTTGCCGTGCCCGACCATAATCTGCCGACTACAGCGCGCCGTGACGCCGGTGGGTACCGCATCCCGATTGCCGACCCGGAAAGCGCACAACAGCTTGCGGCTCTTGAGGCCAATGCCCCCGCTTTCGGCATCCGCTATATCGGCGATGCCGACCTAGAACAGGGTATCGTCCATGTCGTTGGCCCCGAACAGGGTTTCTCGCTGCCCGGCACGACTATTGTCTGCGGCGACAGCCACACCGCCTGCCATGGCGGCCTTGGCGCACTCGCCTTTGGCATCGGCACCAGCGAGGTCGAGCATGTGCTGGCGACGCAGACGTTGCAGCTCAAGCAATCGAAATCGATGGAAGTGCGCGTAGAGGGCGAAGTCGGCCCCGGCGTAACCGCCAAGGACATCGTTCTCCACATCACCGGCGTGCTCGGTGCAGCTGGCGGCACCGGCTATGTCATCGAATATACCGGCAGCGCGGTCCGCAACCTCAGCATCGAAGGCCGCCTGACCGTCAGCAACATGGCGATCGAGCATGGCGCGCGGGCTGGGCTGTGCGCGCCCGATGAAAAGACCTTCGAATATCTGAAGGACCGCCCCATGGCTCCCAAGGGTGCCGACTGGGATGCAGCCGTGGCCTATTGGCGCACCCTCACCACCGATCCGGGTGCAGCTTACGACAAGGTCGTGGTCATCGACGCCGCCGACATTGCGCCGAGCGTCACCTGGGGTACCAGTCCCGAGGATGTCGTGCCTATCACTGGCACCGTCCCTGATCCGGCGAGCTTTGCCGACCCTTCCAAGCAGGAAGCAGCGGCCAAGAGCCTTGCCTATATGGGCCTCGAACCCGGCACACCTCTGAGCGACGTTGAGGTGCAGAATATCTTCATCGGCAGCTGCACCAACAGTCGCATCGAAGACCTGCGCGCTGCGGCGGCGATCCTCAAAGGCCGCAAGAAAGCCGCCAACATCCGCTGGGGCATCGTTGTACCCGGCTCCGGCCTTGTGAAGCGCCAGGCCGAAGCCGAGGGTCTCGACCGCATCTTCATCGACGCCGGCCTCGAATGGCGCGAACCCGGCTGCTCCGCCTGCCTCGGCATGAACCCCGACAAGGTGCCCGCCGGCGAACGCTGTGCCTCAACCTCCAACCGCAATTTCGTCGGACGCCAAGGCCCGGGCGCGCGGACGCACCTCGTCAGCCCTGCAATGGCCGCGGCTGCAGCGGTGACCGGTAGGCTCACCGATGTGCGGGAACTAGTGGGGTGAGGAAAAGGCAAAGTCGGTGGGTTGGCCTATCGCTTTTGATGGCTGCTCCCTTTGCGTTCGCTAGCAACACCGCCTCTGCCTGCAACATGGCACCTGACTATAATGCGCCAAAAACGAACTTCGAACTTGTTCAACAGGCCGACACAATTTTGACTGGTACGTTGGTGCGGTCTGTCGGCAACGATGAGTATGTTCGAAAGATACTGGTAAAACCCACCCTGTTGCTAAAGGGCTCAGCCCTCCCGGAAACGGCTTATATTCGCGGATATCTGTCGGATCGAACATATGAGATGCAGGGGAAAAAATATCGGCTGATAATAAAGAAGAGCGACCCGTTAGATCTGTGGAGACCTCATCCCGAAGTTTGGCAGGGCGGATGCTGGCGACAATCTTTTGAAAAGGGTTCTCAGCTGCTCCTATTTTTCAACAAACGCGATAACACGCTGGAGTGGTTCAACCCTCCATTCACCCGAAGCAGTGAAGATATTACGGGCCCCGACTCGCTTTGGGTTCGTGCGGTGACGACTTATGTCCGCATCAGCAAATTGCCTGCACCTGATCAGCGCCCAGCACTTGTCAAAGAACTTGAAGCACTTCGCAAAGATATTTCTTATGAACGCAATGGGAATTCGCTTTTGGCGGATGACATCGAGAGAGTTTTGGCTGGCGTTGGGCCAACGGCACGGTTCGAACCCCAACCAAATGCGGATAAATATACGAAATGGGCGTTCAACATATCCGACGCAAACTATTTGTCCGTCCCAGAAGCAGTTGAGGTCAAGGGCCAAAAAGCTGCGTCACGTCCACAATGGACGACAATAGCAACGAGCTTAGGACTCCTATTCATCATCGGATTGGGCGGTGTTTTGGTAGTGACAAGAAGGAAAAAGAAATTGTTGGCATGAACCCCGACAAGGTGCCCGCCGGCGAACGCTGTGCCTCAACCTCCAACCGCAATTTCGTCGGACGCCAAGGGCCAGGTGCCCGCATCCACCTCGTCAGCCCTGCCATGGCCGCTGCGGCGGCGGTGACCGGGCGGCTGACCGACGTGCGGGAGTTGATCGGCTAAGTCCCGCTGCGGCACATCTTCCTTTGGGCATATTGACTCGACCCCCTCGCTGCGGAATGTAAAATGGCTTCAGGAGGCAATTAATGGCTAGACGTCCGGCCAAGAAGAAAGCTGAAACTGCGGAACCCGCTGAGCATCGGGCCGTTGTTGTGGGCTGGACGCATAACGGTCTCGGCTCGTCGATCGATCTGCGCATTCAGAGCACAGTCTCGAAACAGGCGCTGGACGATCGCCAGATCGACAGCCATCATTTTTTGATGACGCATAATCAGGCATTACTGCTGGCCAAATATCTGCTTGATACGACCGGCCAAACATTGCCGCTGCGCGCAAAGCCATCATTATGGCGGCGCTTCTTGCCAAAGCGGCAAAAATAGACTTGAGGTCAGAATCAATCGCGAATTGAATTCAACCTCAAGACCGAAGCGGACTGATTCCAAATGAACCCCGTCTCCACCATCTCCGGCAAGGCCTATCCGTTTGGCCTCAAAAATGTCGACACCGATGTCATCATTCCTGCCGCGTGGCTAAAAACGATCAGCCGGTCGGGGCTCGGCAAAGGTGCGTTTGAGGCGTTGCGCAAGGAACCGGGCAATCTGTTCGACAGCGCCGAATATGCAGGCTCCCCCATCTTGATTGCAGGGGACAATTTCGGCTGCGGCTCTAGCCGTGAGCATGCCGCCTGGGCGCTGGCCGATATGGGCATTCAGGCGGTTATCGCGCCAAGCTTTTCTGACATATTCTCGGGCAACGCATTCAAGAACGGATTGCTGACGGTCGTCTTGCCGCAAGAGGCGATTGACCGGTTGATGGAGGTCGCCAAAACCGACCCGATTCATATCGATCTGGAAAACCAAGTTGTGACAACCCCCTTCCAGGATCGCTTCACTTTTGAAATCGATCCGTTCCGCAAGCATTGCTTGCTGAATGGCCTCGACGAAATCGGCCTGACGCTCGCCAGCAGCGATGCGATTTCGGCCTATGAATCCAGATTGAACACTGAAAAACCGTGGCTTACGCCCCAGATGATTTGAGGAGAGAGAAATGAAAGCGCTTTTATCGACCGCCACTGGCGGCCCTGAAACCCTTGTGCTGGGCGACCTGCCCGAGCCCGTCGCCGGCCCCGGCCAGGTTGTTGTTGCCGTGAAGGCCTGTTCGATCAACTTCCCCGACACTTTGATCATCGAAGATCGTTACCAGTTCAAACCACCCCGGCCTTTCGCCCCCGGTGGCGAGATTGCGGGGCTTGTCGATTCGATTGGCGAAGGCGTGACTGGCTTTGCAGTTGGCGACCGCGTGCTCGCAGGTTGCGGCAATGGCGGACTTTCCGAGAAGATCGTGCTGGGAACCCACAACCTTTACAAAATGCCCGACGAAATGTCGTTCGAAGAAGGCGCGTCGTTGCTGATGACCTATGGAACCAGCGCGCACGCGCTGAAGGACCGTGGCCGGATGAAGGCGGGCGAGAGCGTCCTTGTGCTCGGCGGTGCGGGTGGCATCGGCATTTCGGCGATCGAACTCGCCAAGGCCTATGGTGGCCGCGTGGTCGCGGGTGTGTCGAGCGAAGCCAAGGCAAAGGTGGCGCGCGAAGCCGGAGCCGACGATGTTGTCGTCTACCCTTACCAACCGTTCGACAAAGACCAGTCGAAGGCTGTCGCCGAAATGTTCAAGGCGGCAGCTGGCCCCAATGGCTTTGACATCGTCTATGACACAGTCGGCGGCGACTATTCCGAACCGGCAGTGCGCTCAATCGCATGGGAGGGCCGCTTCCTAGTCGTCGGCTTCCCGGCCGGTATCGCCAAGCTACCGCTCAACCTGACGCTGCTCAAAAGCTGTGATGTCTGCGGCGTGTTCTGGGGCGCCTATACCGCGCGCGAGCCCGAGAAGAACCGTGCAAACATCATGGAGCTTTTTGAGCTCTACAAGGCAGGGAAAATCAAACCTCGCGTGTCGGAAACATTCCCGCTCGAACGCGGCGGCGAAGCTATTGCCAAACTCGGCAACCGCGAGGCTGTCGGCAAGCTCGTCGTCACCATCTAATCCTTGCAGGCGCGGCCCTTGTTTGGCAGGGGCCGCGTGACTATTTTAAGCCTGAAGCGCCGAAGGATTCGAGCATGACCACTTTTGATGATCGCGAAAACGCCTTTGAGAACAAATTCGCTCGTGATGAGGAATTCCAGTTCAAGGTTACTGCCCGCCGCAACAAGCTCGTCGGCCTGTGGGCTGCCGAGAAAATGGGGCTGACGCCCGAAGAGGCCGATGCCTACGCCAAGTCGGTTGTGCAGGCTGATTTCGAAGAAGCGGGCGACGAAGATGTCATCCGAAAACTGCTCGGTGACATAACCTCGGCGGGTATCGAAACAGATGACGCCGCGATCCGCGCGGCGCTCGACGCCAAGCTGGTCGAAGCGCGCCGCCAGTTCATCGAAGAGGCATAAGGGACTTTCCCATGCCGATGGCGGCTGAAGATATCGAAGGCATGATCAAGGCCGCCATCCCCGATGCAGCGGTCGAAATCACCGACTTGCGCGGCGATGGCGACCATTACGCTGCGCGCGTCGTCAGCGAAACTTTCCGCGGAATGCCGCGCGTGAAGCAGCATCAGACGGTTTATAACGCTTTGGGTGGCCGGATGGGCGGCGTGCTGCATGCACTGCAGCTGACCACGGCCGTACCCGAATAAGGAGTGAAGACTATGAGCGCGCACGAACGTATCGATGAGCTGGTGAAGAACAACGACGTCGTCCTGTTCATGAAGGGCAGCCCCCTGTTCCCGCAATGCGGTTTTTCGAGCCGCGCGATTGCCATCCTCGATCACCTCAATGTCGAATTTGCCAGCGTTGATGTGCTGCAGGATCAGGAAATCCGCCAGGGTATCAAGGAATATTCCGACTGGCCCACCATCCCCCAGCTCTACGTCAAGGGCGAGTTTCTAGGCGGTAGCGACATCATGATGGAGATGTACGAGGCAGGCGAATTGCAGGAACTGGTCGAAGAGCATGGCCTCGCCAAAGCAGGATGATGTAATCAGATCTGGTTGCCGACTTTGACCCAAATAGCGATTTAACCATTTCTAATATCGTGTAACTTTGCCATGCGAATCGCAGGGGGGCGGTGCGATGCCAAAGAACGAGGATTTCGATTTGGCTGAGCATGAACGGCGTTTTGCCGCCTTCATCAGCTACAGCCATGCGGATGCCGATTTTGCCGCCAAGTTGCAACGTAAGCTGGAGCGTTACCGGCTGCCCAAACAGGTCGCCCATACGCGCGCAGGCAATGGCGCGCAAATCGGGCAGATATTCCGTGATCGCGAAGACCTGGCAGCCGCACCCAGTCTTTCAGACGCGATACGCGACGCATTGAGCCGAGCCGAGGCGCTGGTTGTGCTCTGTTCGCCAGACGCCAAAGCGTCGCAATGGGTTTCCGAAGAGATCCGCCTGTTCCGAAGCCTGCATCCGGATCGGCCAGTTCTGGCAGCGCTGGTGCGGGGCGAACCGCCAGAAGCTTTTCCGGACATTTTGACCGAAGGCGGGTTAGAACCGCTTGCAGCCGATCTGCGCAAGGAAGGTGATGGCCCGTCGCTAGGGTTCCTGAAAATTGTCGCCGGAATTGCAGGTGTGCCACTCGATTCGCTGGTGCAGCGCGATGCCCAAAGGCGGCTGCGTCGCGTGACATGGATCACGCTGGGTGCCTTAGTGGCTATGCTAATAATGGGCGTGATGACCTTCTTCGCTATTTCCGCCCGCAACGAAGCCGCCCGGCAACGTGAAAGCGCAGAAGAACTCGTCGAATATATGCTCACCGATCTGCGTGACGAGTTGAAAGGGGTCGGTCGACTTGACGTGATGGATGATGTGAACCAGCGTGCGATGGAGCACTATGCCCGGCAAGGCGATCTCGCTGCCCTTCCTGCCGACTCCTTGGAACGCCGCGCCCGAATTTTGCACGCAATGGGCGAGGATGACGGCCGTAGCGGCGACCTTTCCGCCGCGCTCGCGAAATTCCGCGAGGCGCACCGCACGACCGAAGCGCTTTTGCGCGCGGAACCGGAAAATCCCGACCGCATCTTTGCCCATGCCCAAAGCGAATATTGGGTCGGGCAGGCCGCCTGGCAAATCCGCGACCGCGCGACCACTGAACGACATTGGCAGGGCTATGTGACCGAGGCGCGCAAGCTGCTTGAACTCGACCCGGACAAGGCGCGGGCGAACCTTGAAATGGGATATGCCCTCGGAAATTTGTGCGACTTTTACTTGCGCGACAATTTCGATGTGAAAAAGGCGATCGATTTTTGCCGCAGGTCGATCGGTTTCGAACAAACGGCATTGCGCATCGCCCCCGAACGGACGGAAATCAGCATCGCACTCGCCAATCGCTTTGGCTGGCTTGCCGATGCCCTGTTGGTCGACAAGGCCCATGGCGAGGCCCGCAAGGCGCGATTGTCCGAACAATCCATCATCGATGCGCTGGTCGCCAAAGATCCGAGAAATTTCGAACTGCGTTTCAGGCAGACCTGGCCATCTTTTGGCCTCGCAACAATTGAGATGGATTGGGGAAATCCACGACTTGCCGTCAGTGAAACCACCCGGATTGTCGGCACCTTAAGGTCCCTTGTCGCCGAAGAGCCTAACAATGTTGAAGTCCGGCGCGCTTTGGCCCGCAGCCATTATGCACGCGCCAAAGCCTTGGCCGAATTCGACCCGGCGAAGGCCCGCACCGAACTGAACGAGACCCGTAAGATCATCGTCGAGATCGAAAGAGCCAATCCGCAGGGTCAAGCTCTGTCAGGCTTCTGGAAAGCAATCAGCGAACTCGAACAGAAGCTGGATGATAGGTAGCTTGCAAACCGTAATCCTGGCGCAATTGTTCAGGGCAAACTAGGGAGAAAGAACATGGCTTCAGGACCGCAATGGGGCAAAGATCCGCACGAAAAGAACCCGTTGGGAGCGGCATTCCAGCCGGAATATGTCTGCATCATTTATTTCAGGTTCGACGATCCCAAAAAGACCATGGTCCGGCAGGGTTATTTTGCCACCGCCGACATTCCCGCCGGGAAAACCGAGAAACAATTTGCCGAAATGATGCTCAAGGAAGCTGCTAAGGCAAAAAGTGCGAAGGACTGGCTGAACAACCCGACAGGGGACAAACGCAAGGAGTTCAACTTCAACGGCTTCACCTTCGGCCACACTGCGCGCATCTATATGCTGGTCGATAACGACAATGTCCGATTTGACGACCGAAAGGTGGACCTCGGCACATCGGACGAAAAATATGCCAATCTTGTCCGTTTCACCGAATTTCGTGTCGACAAGGATGCGCCCGATTTCCGGCTGATCCCGGCCAATCAGAATTTCTCTTTCTTCGCGGCCAGCCTCACCGAACTGTCGGGTCGCATGGGATTGGTGATGGACAATATCTACCAAACTGAAGATGGCCGGGCTCCGTCGAAAGAAGATCCGCGCATCTATTCCATGAATTTCCACCTGATGTGGGATGCAGTGGATAAGGAGGGCAATCTCACCAGCGTTCCCATCGTCATCGATCCCGACGGCGGCAATGTCGGCAGCCGGCCTTGATCGCCTTCGATAACGCAATCAGCACAAATCGGCACTGATTGGAACCAACCGATGCAAGCCGACGCCCTGAAGATGATCCTTGCCCTGGCGCGTGCCGGAGCGACTTCGCGGGCGTGGGACCAATTTGTTGCCGCCGGATTTGATCGGGATGAAGCAGATTTTCAGGCGCTGACCCTGAAAGGCCGTTTGCTGAAGGACAGAGCGCGACAGGCGTCCGCCAATACAAGACCCACATTGTTCGCCCGCGCCGGTGATGCTTATGAACGTGCCGCGATGTTCGGAACGGCTAGCTATCCACTGGTCAACGCAGCAGCGATGGCACTGCAAGCTGGCAACCGTGTCAAGGCAGGCGAGCTTGCCGGAAAAGTCCTGCATCTGATCGAATCCGGTACCGAACCCGGTGAAACTCCATATTGGGGTGAAGCGACGCGCGCAGAGGCAATGCTGCTGCTGGGGCGGTTCGACAACGCCCGAGAAAGTCTGGCCAAGGCGGTGCAACTGGCACCGCAGGCATGGGAAGACCATGCGGCAACGCTGCGACAGTTCGCGCTAATCCTTTCCGAATTCGGCGAGGATGATCGTTGGCTCGACCAGTTCCGCCCGCCATCCGCGATGCATTTTAACGGCATTCTCGGAATCGCGGCCGACGATGAAGCTGCACGCGATGCGATAGACATGGCGGTGAAAGCCATAGCACCGGGTTTTGCCTATGGCGCACTCGCCGCCGGAGCCGATATTCTGGCTGCCGAAGCGGCAGTTTCCATCGGTGCCGAGCTGCACATCGTCCTGCCCTCCCAACCCGATGACTTCAGACAATCGTCGGTCGAACCTTTGGGGGCCAACTGGTCGCAGCGTTTCGACGCGCTGCTCGACACCGCCGATAGCATAACCATTTGCGCCTCCGATGACACAACCAGTGCGGCCGGCGTTACCCTTGCAGAGCTTCATGCCATGGGCCTTGCCGTTGAAAAGGCCGCACAGTTGCAGGCCAAAGCTGTTGCGTTGCGCATCGAACCCGCCGATCGCCCGGCCATCGGCGATCCATGGCTGCATTCGGGTCGCCCGATTCTTCACGTTCCGGTGACCGCCGATCCAGCCAATTCTGGCACGCAGCTTCCCGCAGGGTCGCTGAGATTTGATGTCGCATTGGAAGGCTCCGCCCCGCGCAGTTTCGACGCCTTTGACGACGCTGTTCAGGCGATAATGACGTCTGATAGTGCGCGCGCCGCGATTGACTGCCGAACTGGCGATGCTGTCCATGTACAGGCCCTCCTCCCCCACAGCGCACATGGCATGGTGGCTGCCAGCCGCAGCGCGGCATTAGCGTTGTTGGCAGCTGGATTGGCGAGCCGGATCGAAACCATCGGGGAAATGGCCTTTCCCGACGGCCCGATCGAGCTTTGCCTCGCCGCATTGACCAGGCCTTCAGGATGAGTTCGCCCAGCGATAACAGCATGTCGGGTCGCAACGACATCGCTATCATCCAGAGCTGCTTTGCTTGCCAGCAAGACAGTGCGGAACGGCTGGCCGCTATCATGGTCTCGCGCAGCTATGCCCATCGGTCGGTGGTTGCGAATATGGGTGATCCATCATGCCATCTTTATTTGGTGGCCGAAGGCGCCGTGGTTGCAGAAATCTACAGTTTTGACGGGCAGCAAGCGCAGTTGACGCGGCACGGCCCGGGAGAAATATTTGGCGCTTACCCCGAAGTAGCAACACACCGATCGGCCTTTGCCGCATGCGGGGCCACACGCCTGCTTGCAGCACCCACGCAAAAGCTCGCCGATTTAGCTACCGTCGACGGCGACGTTGCCAGGGGTGTGGCAAATCTATTGGCCCGACAGCTCGATCTGGTTCTTGATCGTATGGCGGCGCGCATCGGCCTGAGCGCCACTGGCCGTTTTTACCGCGCGTTGTTGCAACTGGCAGATGAAGACGGCCTGATCCAACCTGCGCCAGTCATCGCCGCATTGGCGGTCAGCGTGCATACAACGCGCGAAACGGCTTCGAGAGCGTTGGCTTCCGTTGTAAGGCGAGGCATCGTCGAGCGGCAAGCCGAAGGGCTGCACATCGTTTCCCGCCGTATGCTCGAAGAGCTTATTGTCTAGGGTCAGGACCTAAAGCTTGTGCCCCGTGCGATCGCGCTTGGTCGCCAAATAATGCGCGTTGTGGGGATTTGCGGCGATTTTCAGCGGTAGGCGCTCGGCAACCTTGATGCCCTCGGCTTCCAGACCCGCAACTTTTTCCGGATTGTTGGTGAGAAGACGAACTTCCGAAATCGACAATAGCCGCAACATCTGCGCTGCCACCGAAAAATCACGCGCATCAACAGCAAAACCCAGCCGGATATTGGCGTCTACCGTATCGAAGCCCTGATCCTGCAGCGCATAGGCGCGCAGTTTGTTGACCAGACCGATCCCACGTCCTTCCTGCCGCAGATAAAGCAGCACGCCCCATTGCGCGTCGGCTATCTGGTGCAGCGCTTCGTGCAACTGCGGCCCGCAATCACATTTGAGGCTGCCCAAAACATCACCCGTCAGGCACTCACTGTGCAGGCGGATGACCGGCGGGCTGCCATCGCGCTGGCCAACGACGAGCGCGACATGGTCCGCCGCATCGGCGACCGAGCGAAAGGCCACCAGCTCCGCGTCTTCCGCGGCCGAAACCGGCAGGCGAGCGCGCGCTGCAATGCGTAGATTGTCGGCGTTCTGGAATGCCGCAAGATCGGTTGATGCAAACTCCGCATCGGCATTAGCTTCGACAATCAGAAACGCCGGAAGCAAACCAGCTTCACGTGCCAACTCCATCGCGGCGAGCGCAGCCTCGGGCTGCTCGAGAGACTGGGCAACAAAAGGCCCCTTGAACGGATAACGCAGATCGAGCGACGGGTCGGCAATGGCGAGCGCCAGCGAGGCATCCAGATCAGATGGCGGCGCGATCAGAACCGGCAATTGCGTATCGGCCGCAGCAAACTGGTTGGCGAGCTTGAGCGTCGCTGCACGTGCCGACGACAACAATATTCCTTTTATACGGTCGCTTTCGAACAAATCCGCCGCAGCCCCGGTTTCTATCGCCACCAGCGTCAACTCACCCACGCGCACCGGCCAGCCGCGCCGCAGCGCGTCAATCGCGCGAGCCGCACGCTTGGCGGCAGCATCACTCAAAGACGGAATTCCGTGACAATCGGCACATGGTCCGACGGCTTGCCCCAGCCACGACACGGCTTGTGCACGACATGGGCGTGCGCCTTGTCCTTCAAATCGGGAGTCACCCACATATGGTCGAGACGACGGCCACGGTCAGAGGTTTCCCAATCCTGCGCGCGGTAGCTCCACCAGGTGTAGAGCTTCTTTTCGGGCGGGACGAATTCACGAGCCAGATCAATCCAGTTGCCTGCAGACTGCAGCCCGCCCAGCGCTTCGATTTCGATCGCCGTGTGGCTAACGACATTGACCAGCTGTTTGTGGCTCCACACATCGGTTTCGAGCGGCGCAACGTTGAAGTCTCCGGTCAGGATTGTGGGTACCGAGACGGCGCCCGACCATTCGGTCATCCGCGCCAGAAAATCGAGCTTTTGCCCGAACTTCACATTTTGCTCTCGATCCGGAATATCGCCGCCTGCGGGCACATAGACATTTTCAAGCCGCACGCCGCCTGCAATCTCTACGCCGACATGCCGCGCCTCGCCATTGGCTTGCCAGTCATGCACCTGCCGGTTCGCCAGCGACACCTTGCTGATGATCGCGACACCGTGGTGCATCGGCTGGCCGTTGATGACGATGTGGTTGTAGCCCAGCTGGCGGAACGGCCCTTCGGGAAACTGCGGATCGGCAACCTTGGTTTCCTGAAGGCACAATATGTCGGGCGCTTCGTCGCGCAGGAAACGCTCGACTATGTCGATGCGGGCGCGGACGGAGTTGATGTTCCAGGAAGCGATACGAAGAGTGGTTGCCATGGCGGCTGCTTAGGGACGGGGGCGCGTTGCGGCAAGAGGGGAGCGCGTTGAAAAAAGCAAAGCCCTCATCCCGGGGGCATTTGGGATGAGGGCCGAGCTTGCGTTCGTCACGCTGAAACCGAAGGACGACTTTAGCGCCACGGGCAACAGGGGGAAAACCGCGTAGCCGCCTGTCCTTCGATGTCCTCAATCTAGGGTGATTTTCCTGTCGGTAAGATGAACAGCGCAGTATAGACTATCGGCTGGTCGGCTTGACAGCTCAACTCACCGATGAGTCCACTCAGCTCTTGCGACGCGGCCGAGGGTCGCGCCAGCTGAAACTCGATTGCGCGATCGGCTGATTGAATTTGACATTGCCGAGTCGCACCGTCGTCCGGTTATTCTTCGAATCGAGCGCGACCCAGCCGTTGAGCGTCAACCCGCCCGGTGCACCTGCCTGTTTGATGAAGATCATCGTCATCGTGCCATATTCAGGGCGCTTGGGATCGCGCACTTCGACGCTGACGACGTTGGGATTCGATGTTGCAACGCGCTTGCCAAACCGCGCCAGATCTTGTCCGGGATCAAGCAAGGCCGTCAGCGGGCTGTTCTTGATAGGCCAGCGCTGCACCTGCTTCACCTCATAATCGACCATGGTCAGCGCTTTGCCATCGGCAACAATCAGCAACGGTACACCCTTTTGATATTCAAACCGTACATGGCCCGGACGCTTCAACAGCAACTTGCCGGTCAGGCTCTGCCCGTTGCGATCAGTCTGGGTGAAACTGGCACTCATCGTGGACACTGCCTGCATATGGCTGACAACTTGGCTAAGATCATTCGATTGCTGCGCAGGCGCACTGGCCGCCCCGGCCATAATCGCGGGAACGAGCAAAAGTCGGGAGAATTTATGAGTCATATTGTTTCCTTGGCTTTTGCCAACGCAGATACGGGCTGCGCATTGAACCGATTCTGAATATCGATCCGAGGCGCTAGATCGGTTCACCATTGCGGTCGCGCAGCACTTCGCGACGACCGATATGGTTGGGCGCTGTCACAAAGCCATCCTCTTCCATCCGGTCGATTAGGCGCGCAGCGCTATTGTAACCGATGCGCAGCTGGCGCTGGATCCAGCTGGTTGAGGCCTTCTGGCTTTCAAACACGATCTGGCACGCCTTGCGGTACATAGCGTCTTCGGGGCTGTCATCGTCCCCCAATCCATCAAGGGCAAAACCGCCATCTTCAGGTTCTTCGGTGACCGACTGGATATAATCCGGCTCACCCTGACCACGCCAATGTTCAGCAACCTTGCGGACTTCTTCGTCCGATACGAAAGGCCCGTGGATACGCGTTAAGCCTCGCCCGCCCGCCATATAGAGCATGTCGCCCTTGCCCAGCAGCTGTTCGGCGCCTTGTTCGCCCAATATAGTTCGGCTGTCAATTTTCGAAGTCACGTGGAAGCTGATGCGTGTCGGCAGGTTCGCCTTGATCACACCAGTGATGACGTCGACCGAAGGGCGCTGTGTCGCCATGATCAAATGGATGCCCGCCGCGCGCGCCTTTTGGGCGAGGCGCTGGATCAGAAATTCGACTTCCTTGCCCGCGGTCATCATCAGGTCAGCAAGCTCGTCGACGATTACGACAATCTGCGGCAGCGGCTGATAATCATGCTGCTGCTCCTCATATTGCGGCAAGCCGGTCATCGGATCATAGCCCACCTGCACCTTGTGTCCCAAAGGCTGACCCTTGGCCTTGGCAGCCAGGATCTTATCATTGAAGCCCTGCAGATTGCGAACGCCGACCGACGACATCATCCGGTAACGGTCCTCCATCTGCTCGACCGCCCATTTGAGCGCACGGATCGCCTTGGCAGGCTCGGTCACCACCGGGGCCAGCAAATGCGGAATATCGTCATAGATGCTGAGTTCGAGCATCTTGGGATCGATCATGATCATCCGGCACTGGTCGGGTGTGAGCCGGTAGAGCAGCGACAGGATCATACAGTTAAGGCCCACCGACTTACCCGAACCGGTCGTCCCCGCGACGAGCAGATGCGGCATGGGCTGCAGGTCGGCAACCACCGGGTCGCCCGAGATATTCTTGCCGAGGATGATCGGTAGCTGCCCCTTTTGATCGGCAAAGGCTGTAGATGCGATCATTTCCTGCAGCACCACAGCCTCGCGGTTATGGTTGGGCAGTTCGATGCCGATGACCGTGCGACCCGGCACAGTCGAGACGCGCGCCGAAAGCGCGGACATGTTGCGCGCGATATCCTCGGCCAGTTGCACGACGCGCTGCGCACGCACGCCGGGCGCGGGTTCGAGTTCGTACATGGTGACGACCGGGCCGGGGCGGACGGCGACGATTTCGCCCTGCACCTTGAAATCGTCGAGCACCGATTCGAGCAGCCGCGCGTTCGATTCGAGCGCCGCCTTGTCGAGCTTGGGCGCGGTTGAAGGCGGCGGGGTATCGAGCAGGTCGAGCGAGGGCAGCGTGTAATTGCCGAAAAAGTCTCCCTGCTTTGCTCCGCTGGCAAAGCTGGCCTTTTTGGGAGCAGTTTGACGCTCGGCAATTTCGGGGGCACGGCGCGGTTCGCGTTCGACGGGCTTGCGCGGGACCGGGTCGGCGACAAACTCAGGCTCGCGCTGTGGCGTCGAAGGATCGGTTGCCAGTTTCTCAGACGCTCCGCCGCGCGATGGCATCGAGATCGATGGAATCGAAAACAGCGGGCGTTCCAACTCCAGCGAGCGCGTGACCAACACAATGCCGCCTATGACCGACGCAAGGATAGCAACCCAGCGCGCCAAGCTGCCCCAGCCCTGACCAAGCTTCTCTGTCAGCGTGCTAAACGCACCGTCTAGCAGCAGCGCGGGCGTGCCGCCCCAGCCGGCGGGTAAGCCGATATCGCTGCCATGCTGCCAGTGCGCAAGGCCAAAGCCCAGGATCAGCATCCCTAATAGGCACAGCAGCAATTGCCGTTTCCAGCGCGGCTGCGGCACATCGCGCCACAGTCGACGGGCATAGACCAGCATCAGCGGAAACAGAAGGATCGCCGGTAGCCCGAAGGTGAACAACGACGCATCCGCCATATAAGCTCCGCTTTGCCCCATCCAATTGTCACTGGCGCTTTCGGCGGCGCTGTTGAACGCATTGTCGGCTGGCGAGTAACTGAGAATCGAAATCGCATAAAAGAGCGCAAACAGGCCAACCACGCCTGCCCCGATCAGCGCGCCGCTGCGCAGCAAGGATTGGCGCATCATCTGCCGCCAGTTGGCGGTCTGGGATTTGGGGGAACGCGATGCCATAACCTGTTTGCGACGCCTTTTGAATGAAACGGGCACCTTTTCGCGGAGGTAGGACTCGCCGTCAAGAGTCCGCAGTTTTTCCAGTCTTTTGGTTTTGGGCGCTCCGCGCCATGACGGCACCGGCCCACGCCCCCACCCGACCTCCCAACCATATTACGATGTGGGAGGTCGGGTGGGGGCGTGGGCCGGTGCCGAAACTGTTTCAGTTTATCTGAAACACAACTAAACAGACTCCTATGTCCAAAATCCAATTTGCCGATGTTGTCATTATCGGAGGCGGGCTCAACGGGCTCGCCCAGGCACTCTCCTTTGCTGTGCACGGCGTCACCTGCCATGTTATCGACCGCGCCGATCAGGCCGCGATGCTCGCGCCGCATTTCGATGGCCGCGTGTCCGCGATATCAAGTTCGAGCATGAAATTGTTCGAGGCGATTGGTCTCGGCCCAGCGCTCGAAGGGAAGGGCTGTCCGATCGAACAGATCTGGGTCAGCGATGGGCTGAAACCCGGATCGCTCGATTTCGTGCCTGACGAAGGCGATGGCTATCTGGGACAAATGTTCGAAAACCAGCTGATCCGTCGGGCACTGTACGAAGCTGCCAAAGGTCGGCCCGAAATCCATCTGCATATGCCGGCGGAGATTGCATCATCCAAAACCGATGACGCCGGAGTGCGCGTCGAGCTAAAAAAATGGCGATATACTCACCGGATCGCTGCTGGTGGTCGCCGAGGGCCGCAAAAGCGTGTCGCGCGATGCCGCAGGAATCCGCCTCACCGAATGGGACTACGCCCATGAGGCGATGGTAACGGCGATTTTCCACGAAAAGCCGCACAAGCAGGTTGCTTACGAGATTTTCTATCCTACCGGCCCGTTCGCAATCCTGCCGATGCTCGACGACGAAGCAGGGCGGCATCGTTCGGCTATCGTCTGGTCGGTTTCGCGCGCCGAAGCGCCTGTTTACAAGAAGCTGTCACCGCGCGGGATGGCGCACGAGATTGAAAAGGCGATGGGCGGCCTGCTCGGCGAAATCGAAATGAACGCGCCGGTCATGGGCTACCCCCTCAATTTCCAGCACGCCAACCGCATCACCGACACGCGCATGGTGCTAGTGGGCGACGCCGCGCACGGAATGCACCCGATTGCAGGGCAAGGGCTCAACCTTGGCCTACGCGACGTCGCGGCGCTGGCGCAGGTTGTGGTCGAAGGGATGCGGCTCGGGCTCGATCCGGGTAATGCCCAAATTCTTGAGCGCTATACCCGCTGGCGCAGCCTTGACGTCCAGACGGTGATGATGGCGACCGACACGCTCAACAAGCTGTTCGGTATCCCCGGCAAAACCGCCTCGGCTGCTCGCAGGGTAGGGCTCGCCGCGGTTCAGCGCATGAAGCCGATCAAGAACTTCTTCATGGCCGAAGCGCGCGGCGAATCGGGCAATCTGCCCAAATTGCTGCAGGGATTGCCGGTTTAGCTTTCCGTCACAGGCACCAGCCGGATTTCGACGCGGCGGTTTTCCGCACGGCCTTCTTCGGTGGTGTTACTCGCCTTGGGCTGGCTTTCGCCATAGCCCTTGGTGGCAAGGCGAGCGCTTTGAACGCCACGGCCAGTCAGATAGCTGGCAACGGTTGCTGCGCGCTGTTCAGACAGGGTCTGGTTGAAGGCTTCCGAGCCGACCGAGTCGGTGTGACCCATCACGTCGACATAGGTCTTTTCATATTCGACCAATGTCGCGCCAACCTTGTCGAGCGTCGCCCGAAATTCGGGAGAGAGGTTGGCGCTTCCGAAGGCAAAGGTCACTTCAGACGGCATGTCGAGGACAAGCTGGTCACCGTCGCGGACGACTTCAACGCCGGTCCCGGCGGTCTGTTCGCGCAGCTTCTTTTCCTGCTGGTCCATATAGTAGCCAACGCCCGCACCCGCTACAGCGCCAATGCCCGCGCCGAGGATCTTCTCGGTCCGGTCGCGCTTGCCACCAATCAGGTCGCCCAGCAAATAGCCACCCAAGGCCCCGCCGATTCCGCCAATTGCGGCTTTGGAAATGCGCTTTTCCCCGGTTTCGGGATTGGTGGTGCAAGCAGACACCGACATGGCGGTAACCAGCAATGCGGCGATGATTTTCGAACGACGGTTCATATGATATTCTCCTGTTCTGTGGAAGAACATGACCACAGTCGCGATGAACCTGATATTACAACTTTGTAAAATCAGCCCCTGCCGCGATAGGGTGCCACACCCTGATCAGGTAACCAAAGCCCCGCCGGCGGCGACCCCGATTGCCAAAACACATCTATCGGAATACCGCCGCGCGGATACCAATATCCACCAATCCGCAGCCATTTGGGCTTCATTTCGTCAAACAGCCGTTGACCGATGCCAACAGTGCAATCCTCGTGGAAGGCCGCATGGTTGCGGAAGGATCCGAGGAACAATTTTAACGACTTCGATTCGACAATGGTTGCGTCCGGCGCGTAATCGATGACCAGATGGGCGAAATCAGGCTGGCCGGTGACTGGGCATAGCGAAGTGAATTCGGGCGCAGCAAAGCGGACCAGATAGAGCGTCCCCGCACGCGGGTTTGGCACATAGTCTAGTTCCGCCTCTTCAGGCGTCTGGGGCAAGGCCGCATTCTGGCCAAGGAATTTGGGATTCGGTTTATCTGACATACCGCTTGTCTAGCGTGTTGCACGGCCTATGTCATTCCCGAGACGTCATTCATATGGCGTTCAGCGGTTGGGCACCCCAAAGGATGGCAATGACCAAAAGGTTCAAGGGATGGGCGATGGTGTTTGCGGCGGCAGTCATGTCGTCGTCAGTCGCTTATGCTCAAGATAGCGGAACCGGCCAGGACATTGGTACAGGCACGCCGCCCGAACTGCGCGATTTCCGGCTGGATACGCCCCCGCCCAAGCCAGCACCGCAACAAAGCGCGCCGCAGCCTGCCGTCACAGCGCCGCCTCCGGCAGAAAGCACCAATACCCCATCAACTCCGCGCGCCGAGCAGCGCCCGACGGCCAGCCGCCCTGCAGCCGCTCTGCCAAATCGCACGCCCGACACCCAAAGCGGCAGCGAAGCAACTGCCGATGTTGTCGCTTCACCCACAGCTGCCGATGATCCGCCGAATGCAGCCGATAGTGCCATTCCCGCCACAGAAGCCGATACTGGTGCGCCTGTGGCAAGCACACCAGCCGACGCGCAACCTGTGGCAGACGCCCCACCTTGGCTATGGCCCGCTACCGGAGGGTTACTGGCCATCCTTGCAGCTGCGGCGTGGTTTTTCTTCCGGCGCAGGCGGCGGTCATCCGCATCGGAGCAGGCGGCCTTTGCAGAACCGGTCAACCAGCCCTCGCCTCCCGCCCGCCTCGATACGCCGCGCGCCACCCAGCCATCCGTCGCCCCCCGCGCTCCTGAACGATCGGAACAATCCACTGACCCGGTTTCCGCACAATTCACCCCGGCCAGCGCGCAACTCAGCATCGCCAGCCTGTCGGTGACGGGCATATTGGCGATCAAGAATCTGACACGGACGCCCGTCAGCGGGCTGATCCTGCGCAGCCATATGATTTCGGCGCAGGATGGCCAGCGGGAAGCTGTCGCCGCTTTTCATGGCGACCGTGGCGCAGGCTCTATTCAGCCGCTCGGTGATTTGGCTGCAGGGGAAAGGATCGAAGCGACGATTGAAATTCGCCTGCCGCGCACCGAATTGTCGTCCTTCCGCTGGACAGAACGCGAATTTGTCGCGCCCATTGTCCTGATCCATCTATCCGGCAGCGCAAATGGCGAGCCGGTCGAAATCCAGATTACCCAGTTGATTGGTCGTGAGAGCGCCAACCAGAGCGACCGCATGCAGCCGTTGCCCATTGATCGCGGACCCAAACGATTTTCGGGCATTGCGGCTCGACCTGTCTTTGCTTGAAAGCCGACTGTTAGCGCTCGACTAGGCCGGAAAAGCGGCATATCGTGCACTGCACAAGAATCGCTTCAAGCGGACAAAATCGGACGTTAAAGGGAACGGGCAAAATGGATTTACTGGTAAGCACCGAGTGGCTGGCAAAAGAGTTGGGCGCATCGGATCTGCGGATTGTCGACGCCACCTGGCATATGCCCGACGCAGGCCGCAACGCCGCTGCCGAATATGAAGGCGGCCATATTCCTGGTGCGGTCTTTATGGATCTTGCCGAAATCGCCGATAGCAACAGCAGCCTGCCCAACATGCTGCCCCCGCCCGAAAAATTCGCCAGCCGCATGCAATCGCTGGGCCTTGGCGATGGCAGCCGCATCGTCGTTTATGATGACAGCGTCTTCAAATCGGCAACCCGTGCTTGGTGGATGCTGACGCTGTTCGGCGCGCATGATGTCGCCATCCTCGATGGCGGCCTCGCCAAATGGAAGGCAGAAGGCCGCCCGCTCGAAAATGGAAAGCCCTCTTTGCGCCACCGCCATTTCACCGTCTGGAAGGACGATAGCGGCGTCAAGACCAAGGCCGATATGCTCGCCAACCTGCACAGCAAGGACGCCGTTGTCGTCGATGCCCGCGGCGCAGGCCGCTTCACCGGCGAAGAAGCCGAACCGCGCCCAGAAATGGCGTCGGGCCATATCCCGGGCAGCCGCAACCTCCCTTATTCCAACCTGTTCAATGCCGATGGCACCTGGAAACAGGGCGCCGCACTGGAGGCCGCCTTCGCCGATGCAGGCGTCGATCTCGACAAGCAGATGATTACCACCTGCGGTTCGGG
The DNA here is from genome assembly GCA_016707885.1 of Sphingomonadales bacterium. Taxonomy (GTDB): domain Bacteria; phylum Pseudomonadota; class Alphaproteobacteria; order Sphingomonadales; family Sphingomonadaceae; genus Sphingorhabdus_B. The sequence goes on along the minus strand of JADJGU010000001.1, from coordinate 1,363,073 downwards.
CATGACCGCCGCTGTGGTGCTTTTTGGCGCGCGCCTGACCGGCAAGAAAGACGTCGCATTGTACGACGGCAGTTGGAGCGAATGGGGCCTCGACCCCGACACCCCCAAGGAAACCGGCGCAGCCTGAGCCGCTGCGCCAACCAAAACAGCCCTGATGTTAAGCGCTTGATGCCAAGCGCGAATCGTTGCATCCTGCCTATGGGGAAGATGGACAGGGAGAGAACATCATGGCTGCAACCGGCCAAACCCCCATCGCGCCCTATACGGTCGCCAATAATCTGACATTTGCCGATCTCCGCGCAGCCCTAGCCGCGGGATGGCGTGATTTTGCCGCCTTTCCCGCGTTCGGGCTGTTCTTCGCGGCCTTTTATGCCATTGGCGGGGCGGTGCTGGTCTATGGCTTGGTCAAGCTGGGCGAGGGCGCTTGGTCGATCCCGCTGATTGCCGGTTTTCCGATTATTGCACCCTTTGCAGCGGTCGGCCTTTATGAAGTCAGCCGCAGGCGGCAGCTCGGGCTACCCATCAATTGGCGCGCGATCATCTGGGCCTTGCGCGGACGCGGCGACGATCAGGTGCTGATGGTCGCCGGAATCGTCTTCGTTGCCTTCAGTTTCTGGATGATCTTGGCGCACGGCATTTTTGCAATCTTCATGGCGGAATCGGGGATTGGCGCAGAGAATGTCGAAATGCTGCTGCAACCTGTCGCCATCGCCATGTTGCTGGTCGGCAGCTTGGTGGGCGCGATCTTCGCCTTCGCGCTTTATGCAATCACAGTGATGAGTCTGCCAATGCTGTGCGACAAGGATGTCGACTTCATTACTGCAATCATCGTCAGCCTCGGCACGATCCGTTCGAACAAGTCGGTGATGATCGGTTGGGCAGCAATCATAGCGGTCAGCACATTTCTTGCTATCTTGCCCGCGTTCCTCGGCCTGTTTGTGGTGCTGCCAGTGCTGGGCCATACGACATGGCATCTTTATGTGCGCGCGGTCGAAGCACATAATAAGGGAGGCGCTTAAAGTTTCACCGCAGCCCTGAGCCTGTCGAAGGGCGTCCAGAGGTTTCAAATGCTGCTTTGGACTGGGAGGCGTGCTCGACAGGCTCAGCACTACGGTAAAGGTGAAGCGATTGATTGTTTCGAAGCCTTGCGACCTGACTGCATAAACGGCTATCGAACGGGCATGGCCGACCCCAAGCACCCGCAGAAACCCAATACCAAAATCATCACCGGTGGCCGCCGTAAGGCGCTGACCGGGGCAGTGGTCAACGCGCCGGTCTGGCGCGCGAGCACCCATCTGTACGACGATGTCGCCGCGCTCGATGCTGGCGACAAGACCAATGAGGATGGCCGCTTCTTTTATGGCCGACGCGGTGCCCCCACCCAATGGTCGCTCGCCGAGGCGCTGACCGAACTCGAACCTGGCGCGCATGGCACGATGCTCTATCCGTCAGGCGTCGCCGCGATCACGGGCGCGCTGCTTTCGGCACTGCAACCGGGCGATGTCTTGCTGATGAGCGATAATGCCTATGACCCGAGCCGCAGCTTTGCGCAGGGTTTCCTCAAACGCTGGGGTGTCGAAACGCGCTTCTTCGATCCGCTGATCGGTGCCGGAATATCCGATTTGTTCTGTGAGCGCACCCGCGCAATCTTGCTCGAAAGCCCCGGCAGCCTGACCTTTGAAGTGTCGGACATCCCCGCCATCTGCGCCGCCGCGAAGGCGCATAAGGGCCAGCGCGAGATCGTCACCCTGCTCGATAATACCTGGGCGACCCCCTATTTCTTCACCGCGCTCGACAAGGGCGTCGACATGACAATTCTCGCCGCAACCAAATATGTCGTCGGCCATAGTGATGTGATGGCGGGGGCGGTGACCACCACCAAACGCCACTGGCAGGCGCTGCGATCCACCGCGCAAACACTCGGGCAAGTATTGTCTCCCGACGATGCCTATCTCGCGGCGCGCGGGCTGCGTACCATGGCGGTGCGCCTGAAAGCGCATGAGGCAGCGGCGCTGGACATTGCGCATTGGTTGGCCGCGCGCCCCGAAGTGGTAACAGTGTTGCACCCGGCATTGCCTTCCTGCCCCGGCCATGAAATCTGGAAACGGGACTTTACCGGATCGTCGGGGCTGTTTTCGTTCATCCTGAAGGGCGATCGGGACAAGGCGGCCAAGTTCGTCGACACGCTCGAGCTGTTCGGCATCGGTTATAGCTGGGGCGGATTTGAAAGTCTGGCCTGCCCCAAGCGCCCTGAAAAATACCGCAGTGCAACCCAATGGGCCTGTGACGGGACGGTCATTCGCCTTCAGATCGGGCTGGAGGATGTGGGCGATCTGAAGACGGATCTGGAACGGGGATTTTCAGCTTTGCCGGCAGCTTGAGCAGATAGTTCTGTCAATTTTTCCTCAGAAGGAAGAAGAAAATAAGGAACAAGAATTGGCTCGCGCAAAGGCGCAGAGATCGCAGAGAGATTGCCGCGAAGCGGCATCCATATCTTAGCCTTCTCTGCAACCTCTACACTTCTGCGAGAAACCATTAAAATGGGCTGCGCCCCTTATTCCCTATTTCCTTCTTCCTTCTGAGGGAATCTTGAACATAGCTAACCGCTCGCCGCGATCAGCCTTTTGGTCGCGTCCGCCTGCGGGTTAGCAAACAGTTCCTCCCGCGGCGCGCATTCCACTATCCGCCCCGCCTCCATCACAGCAATCCGGTGCGCGGCGCGGCGGGCAAGGGCGAGGTCGTGGGTGATGAACAGCAACGACAGACCGCGTTCGCGCTGCAGCCTGCCAAACAGCGCCACCACACCATCGGCAACCAGTGGGTCAAGTGCCGAGGTCGCCTCATCGAGCAGTAGCATTTCGGGGTTAGCGGAGAGCGCCCGAGCAATCGCCACGCGCTGGGCTTGTCCGCCAGAAAGTGAAGCAGGTTTGCGCGTTGCAAAGTCGCGCGGCAGGCCGACTTCTTCGAGCAGGTCTGCAGCGCGGTCATCTCGTTCGGCTTCTGGGACGAGCCAGCGCAGCGGCTCGGCGATGATATCCGCCACACTCCAACGCGGATCGAGACTGGCGAGCGGGTCCTGAAACACGGGCTGGATCAGACGGCGATGCTCCGCGCTGCGGCGCTGGCGCAGCGGGAGTGCTTCACCCTGCCAGCTTATGAGACCCGACGCCATCGACCCCAACCCCGCAATCGCGCGGCCCAGCGTCGATTTGCCCGAGCCCGATCCGCCGACGAGTGCCAGCGTTTCGCCCTTCGCCAGCGTCAGGCTGGCGTCGACCACCGCATCTATCCGTCCCCTCCCCCAGCCGGGTTTGGGGAAATGGACATGCACATTTTCCGCTTCCAGCAACGTTTCACCCATTTCAGGCAGAGGCGGTAGCCGCTCGGATAGGCGCGGGGTCGCGGCCATCAGACGCTTACCATAATCGGTCGCGGGGGAGGTTGCGATCTGCCGCGCCGTTCCCGATTCTGCAACCTTGCCCTGTTCAAGCAGCAACAACCGGTCGGCGTGATGCTCGATTCCCGCCAGATCATGACTGACCAGCAGCATCGCCATGCCTCGTTCGCGGCACAGCCGGACGAGCAGCGCCATAATCTCGCCACGCAACGCGGCGTCAAGCGCGCTCACCGGCTCATCGGCGATCAGGTAACGCGGGCCATGCGCCAGTGCCGCTGCGATCAGCACGCGCTGCCGTTCGCCGCCCGAAAGCCGGTGCGGATATTGCGCCAGCCGTTCCTCGGGGCGCGACAAGCCAACCGAGTCGAGCATCGCGACCATCGCCGTCTTGTCGGGCTTGCTACCACCAGCCTGCATCGCCGCTTCCTGCAAATGCTGCCGCACGGTGCGGTGCGGGGTAAGCGCGGTCAGCGGTTGCTGGAAAACAAAGCCGATGTTTTCCGCGCGCACCCGGCTCAATTGGCGTTCGGGCAGGCCGACCAGTTCGATCCCGTCGAGTATTGCCGAGCCGCTTGCGACCCCGGCGCTGAGGCCAAAGGGCGTCATCGCACTCATGCTCTTGCCCGCGCCCGAAGCCCCTGCCAGTGCTACGATCTCGCCGGGGGAGAGGGTAAAACTGATGTCCTCGACAATGACATGATCCCTAACGCAAACGCGCAAGTTCCGGACGACATAACCTTCGTTCATTTCGCAGCATCCGCCAGCCGGTCGCGGAAACGCTCACCGGCTATCGTCAGGCAGGCTATCAGCATGACGAGGACACCGCCGGGCAACAACAGCGCCGCCGGGTTCATGTCCATTTCTTCCGCGCCTTCGTTGACGAGTATGCCCAGCGAGGTGAGCGGCTCCTGTACGCCCAGGCCGAGGAAGGACAGGAAACTCTCGATCATCACCACATGCGGCACGGTGAGCATCAGGTAAGCGACGGCCACCCCCGCTACATTGGGCAATATGTGTCGCAGAAGCGTCGCGCGGGCAGGCGAACCTGCTGCCTCAGCAGCAAGGATGAAGGGTCGCTGCTTGAGTGCAATTACTTGCCCGCGCACCACGCGCGCCATGGTCAGCCATTCAACAAAACCGATGCCAAGGAACACGAGCAAAATCGAACGACCGAACACCACCATCAGCAGGATGACGACGAACATGAAGGGCAGCGCATAAAGCCCGTCGACGATGCGCATCATCAGCTCGTCGGTGCGCCCGCCGACCCAACCGGCAATGGCACCCCAGGCCACGCCGATCACCAACGCGACCATCGCCGCTGCCAGCGCCACCGACAAGGTCACCCGCGTCCCCACCAGCAACCGCGCCAGCCGGTCGCGCCCCAGATCATCGGTGCCCAGCAGATGGCCGTCGGCGAACAACCCAACCCGCACGCTATCCCAGTCGATCGCTATATGGTCATATGGCAGCAGCGGCGGGACCAGCAACGCGGCGAGCGCAATCAGCGCAACGATTATGAGCGCTGGCTTCATCCTTCGCGCATCCGGGGATCGAGCCAGCCGTAGATGAGATCGGCGAACAGGTTGAAGAGGATGATCAGCGCTGCATAGAGCGTCACTACGCCGAGCACGAGTGGATAGTCACGGTTCAACGCGCCCTGCACGAAATAGCGGCCGAGGCCGGGGAGGCCGAACACGGTTTCTATCACCACTGCCCCTGTCAGCAACGCCGCTGCTGCAGGGCCAAGATAGCTTGCCACCGGCACCAGTGCGGGACGCAAGGCATGGCGGCGCAAGATGGTCAGCGGGGCAATCCCCCTTGCCCGCGCCGCACGGATATGATCGGCACCGAGTTCGCCCGCCAGTCCGGCGCGTGCGAGTTTTGCGACCGCCCCAGTCACCGGCAAGGCGAGCGCAACCACGGGCAGAACCAGCCAGTTCCAGCCCTCATTCTGCCCGGAAACCGGTAGCCAACCGAGCCACAGGCCGAAAATAAGCGCAAGCAATGGCCCGGTGACAAAAGTCGGTAGCGCGGTCAGCAGCGTTGCCCCAAGCATCAGCGCCTCATCCTGCCACTTACCCGCCCGCAACGCCGCCCATAGCCCTGCCGAAATGCCAAGCGCGCTCGCCAGCACCAACGCGCAACCACCGATCAGCAACGACACAGGCAATGCCTCTGCGATCAGCCCGCTGACCGTGAAATCGCGATAGACCATGCTCGGCCCAAAATCACCCTGCGCCAGGCGGCCCAGATACATCCAGACCTGTTCGGGCAGCGACTTGTCGAGGCCATAGGTGGCCTCCAACGCAGCGCGCACTTCGGGGGCCAAGGGCCGCTCACCATCAAAGGGCCCGCCCGGTGCCACGCGCATCAGGATGAAGGACAACACAATGATCGCGAGCAGCGTCGGTATCGCCGTCAACAGCCGCCGTGCAATCAATCTGCCCATGCGTGACGTTTAGAGGCTCATTGCCCCAAAGCAATTGCGGACTTCGGCTATGAACAGCTCCGGCCGCTCCATCGCGGCGAAGTGCCCGCCCTTTTCCAGTTCATTCCAATAGACGATATTCTTGTAGCGCGTCTCTGCCCAGCGGCGCGACGGACGGAACAGTTCCTTGGGGAAGGCGCTGATGCCGGTCGGCACCTGCACCTCTGCGAGATTGCCCGCAGCAAAGCTGTGCCAATACAGCCGCGCCGATGAGGCCGCAGTCGCATTCAGCCAATAGAGCATGACATTGTCGAGCAGATGATCGCGGGTGAAGACCTTTTCGGGATGCCCGTCGCAATCGGACCAGCCGTGGAATTTCTCGATAATCCAGCACATCTGGCCGACGGGCGAATCGGTCAGCGCATAGCCCAAAGTCTGCGGGCGTGTGCTTTGGATCTTTGAATAGCCGCTGTCCTTTTCCTGATACCAGCCTGCCCGCATCAGCGATTGCGCCTCGAACGGGGTCGGGCTTGCCAGCACTTCGGGCGGCGGGGTCGCAACCGCCATGTTGACATGGATCGCCGCGCACCCGCCCTTGTTCTGCGCGCCAATCGCCGAGGTCACCATCGCCCCCCAATCGCCGCCCTGCGCAAAATAGCGGTCATAGCCGAGCCCGCGCATCAGCACGTCCCAGGCTTCGGCAATCTTCTCGACCGACCAGCCCGCCTTCTCGGGCCGTCCCGAAAAGCCGTAACCAGGGAGCGACGGGAGGACGAGATGGAAGGCAGGCTGGCTGGCATCCGAAGGCTCGGTCAGCGCCTCGATCACATTGGCAAATTCCAACACCGATCCCGGCCAGCCATGCGTCATGATCATCGGGCGCGCATCGGCGCGGCTGCTTTTGATATGAATGAAGTGAATGTCGAGCCCGTCGATTTCGGCCTTGAAATGCGGCCAGCGGTTGAGTTCCGCCTCGCACCGCCGCCAGTCATAGCTGCTGCGCCAGTAATCGAGCAGTTCCTTGGCATAGGCCAACGGCAGGCCCTGATCCCAATCATCGACGGTTTCCTTTTCGGGCAACCGCGTCAGCGCCAGCCGCGCCTGCAGGTCATCAAGCGCGCTTTGATCGATTGAAACGGTATAGGGTCGCATAGAAATTGACATCGGGCCTCCACTCCTGATTAGAAAAGCCACGGTGTCGGCAATTTGCCCTTAGCGCAAGTGATCAGATGATGTGCCAAGCCTTCAAGGCATGAATCAGCCCCAATACGCACAGCGCCAAACCGCCACCGATCCGGATTTTTGCGATGGGCAGAATTTTGGCCAAACGCTCTTTCAAAAGAATGGCAGGGATGACCGCTACCAAGGTGCCCAACCATCCCCCAATAGCGGGAAACAGCCAATGGTCGGCCCTTGCCGCATTCGCGCCGATGACGAATTGGCCCTTGTCGCCGAACTGTAGGATGAAGATACCGAGAAAGGCTGTCAGGAAGTGGCCGGTTTTCCAGCCTTCGAGCAGATCAACCGGTCGTCGCCACGCCAGCATAGCCCCGCCTGCAAGCACATAGGCCAGACCATTGAAAAGCCGCACCGGATCCTGACTGACCCATTGGTCGATGAACGATCCCGCATACCCCGAAATCAGGCAATTGATCAGGCTAGCCGCTGCGAGGCCAAGGATAACCGGCCGGTTGCTGGCAAAGCGGATTGCCAGCGCTGCGGCAAGCAGCTGCGTTCGATCCCCCGTTTCGGTGAGAATCAGTGTCAGAAAGGATGCAATAAGGCTGTCCATCGGACCTGCCTAGTCGAGCAAATGGTGCGTGTCAGCCGCCAAGGCGAATGGCTACAGAGGCGAGCAATGCTTCAGATGCCGCTGGGTGCAGATGCGCAACGCCGATTGCGTCAGACATGATGCCAAGAAAGCTGTCTGTCACCGCCCTGCTGCCCTGCGCGCCAAAGCGCTGCAACGCGGCTTCGAAAGTGGCGGAAATTTCAGAAATCGCCGTCAGACCGTGGCGCGCCGACGTCTCGCGAATTTGTTCCAGCCGCATCAGAAATTGCAACGGATTGGCATCATAGGCCGTCATCGCAAGCGTTTCGATAAGTTCGCTGAGCTCTACCCGTACCATCAACAATTGGTCATGATCATATTTCATGCCGGTTTGCCCCCGAATTTGCCCGATCCGGTCATGCGCCTTTATGGTTACCCTTTGGTTAACAGGACCATCATTACATCCAGACTTGACTTTTGCGGGCAATCATCGCAATTGCGCGCCGGTGACGGGCGGCGCAAAGCGGCCCGCTTTTTGTTTTAGCTTATTGAACCGAAGGAACAGGCCATGGCGAAGCCAGCCACGATCAAAATCCGTCTCGTCAGCAGCGCTGACACCGGCTTCTTCTATGTAACCAAGAAAAACCCCCGGAATCAGACGGAAAAGATGTCTTTCCGCAAATATGATCCCGTCGTGCGCAAGCATGTCGAGTTCAAAGAAGCCAAGATCAAGTAAGTGCTGCCAGGGCCTTAGGTCCACTAGCTGCTTGCCGACGAACAGCCCAAGTGCAATGCCAAGCGGCAGCGGTGACAGTAACGCATCAGCACCCACCCCTTCGAGCGAGACGCCTGCATTGGCAAAGCCGAACAGCGGGACAATGACGAAGGCGACCGGTTTCGCCAAAGCATGCTCCAGCCGGTGCAGCAATGAATCCTCGGCATCGGGCGCGCCAACCGTCCGCCGCAACGGAATGGCAAATGCCGCGAGCACGCCTGCGATGGTTGCGTGGACGCCCGACAGCAGGGTTGCATACCAGAGCAAGGCAGCGAGCAACAAATAGGGCCAAAGTGGGCGAACTCCCTTCTTGCCCATGACCAACATCACAAGCCACATTGCGCCTGCTGCCGCGAGGGCCACGAAGTCCAGGCTGGCTGTGTAAAACAGCGCGATAATGGCGACCGCGCCCATATCGTCGACAATCGCCACTGTCGTCAGGAACAGCTTGAGCGACGCCGGTGCCCTGCTCCCCAGCAGCGCGAGTACTCCGATGGCAAAGGCTATGTCGGTGGCGGCGGGAATCGCCCAGCCACGGTGCAATACCGGGTCACCACCCGCGACATAAAGATAAACCATGGCGGGCAGTGCCATCCCCGCTGCCGCTGCGATCATTGGTAACAATCGGTCCGCCCAGGTAGCTAGATGCCCATCGACAAATTCGCGTTTGATCTCCAGCCCGACCAGCAGGAAGAAAATTGCCATCAGCCCGTCATTGATCCACAGATGCACCGTCATCGGCCCCAGCTTTGGTGTCAGATCAGGTCCGGTCACGGCATGGATCAAATGGAAGTAATTTTCTGCCCAAGGCGAATTGGCCACTACCATCGCCAGGGCAGCCACGATCATCAAGATGATCCCGCCTGCTGCTTCACTATCCAGGAAATCGCGCAGCGCAGAAGCAGGTTTGCGAGCGCTCGATCGTGTATTGCCGGTCATACCGACCGATTAGACCCAGCGGCACACTGTCTGCAATCATTTCCGCTATTCACCTTGCACAAGACTAGGCGATGCAACTATTCACCCCATATCGGGTTTAACTATTCGCAGGGCACGCACTGCATGGACGAGCAGAAAATCGAGCGGCTTACCGATCGCCAGAAAGACTGCCTGCGTCTGGTTGCCCAAGGCTTTACTTCAAAAGAAATCGGGCGCTTGCTCGACCTTTCACCCTCTACCGTCGACAATCATATCACGATGGCGGTGCAGCTTCTTGGGGCGCCCAGCCGGGGGGCCGCCGCGCGCGCCTTGGCCGGTGCAGAGGTTGGGCAATATTTGCCTAGTCAGTCGGCAGATCTTGCCGATAGCGGCGATAGCGCCATGAATCGCTCCAAAGCGGAAGGAAAAGCCCACGGCATTTTTGGTCAGCGGCTCCTTATCCTTCCGCCAGTTGGAGGGAAGAAAAATGACCTAGATGGAACTTCGCGAACCCTGCGCATCCTGCAGGTTGCGGTCCTGGCGACGGCATCGGCAATCGCATTGACGATCCTGATCTCCGGCTTTTTCCGGACACTCGGCTAAGCCGCACCCCTGAACATAAAAGCGGCCGCCCACGCAGGGCCGCAACCCGCCGGATGCGCGTCTCTCTGGCAAGAATTGGTGATATGCAGGTCGAAGCCACCACCCCGGCTTGCATATTGCCACGGTCGATGGTCATGACAGGACATGCCCGCTTTCACTCTCCCCGACGCTTTGGTCATCAACCTCTATTGGGTACTTGCGCTTTTGTGCTGCGGTTTTGCTGCGGTGGCAGGGGGCAGGTCGGGTCGCATCGGTGCCTTGATGATCATCACAGCAAGCGTCGCCTCGGTGGTCGGCGAGCAGTTCGGACCGTGGAATCAAACCCACATTCCCGTCATGACCATCGACTTCATCCTTCTCGCCGGATTTTACTGGCTGGCATTACGAAGCAAAAGCTATTGGCCGATCTGGGTAACAGGGTTTCACCTGATTTCGGTCTTTTCGCACATCGCGGTGCTGTTCGCCGATGATGTGCGCCAGATGCTCTATTATGGTTTCGGCGCATTCTGGTCGCTTCCGATATTGTTGGCGATGGTCATCGGCATCTCGCGCGACAGGTTGCAGCGCATCGAACCGGGCTGATTGCCCGTTTAATCGAGTTCCGCCACCTGCATCGCCGCGCAAGCAGGCAGCAACCAGCATATGGCTTCAGCCCCCGCTATCTGGACAATATTGGAATATTGGCAGCATGAATTGTTGCTGTTCTGTGCGATATTCTTTCTGATTGGCGCGATTGATGATCTGTGTGTCGACATTGTCTGGGTTCTGCACCGTGCCGGGCGATGGCTGGCCCGGTACCGGATTGCCCCACCGGTCCGCGCGAACCATCTTCCGCCACCCAGCACACCCGGTCTGATCGCGATTTTCATCGCGACCTGGCAAGAATCAAGCGTCATTGAGGCGATGCTGCGTCAGTGCCAGCAGGCCTGGAGTAGGGGCACGACCGAGTATCGCATCTATGTCGGTTGCTACCCCAATGACCGGCGCGGAGCAGCGGCAATAATGCGCGGCTGCGGCGGGCATCCGCAATGTCGGCTGGTCCTGTGCGACCTGCCCGGCCCGACTTCAAAAGCGGATTGTCTCAACCGGCTGTGGCACGCCTTGCTATCGGACGAGCTGGTGGCCGGGATGAAAGCCAAGGCAATCGTTTTGCACGACGCCGAAGATTCGGTGCATCCGCGCGAATTGCGCGTCTTTGATTACCTGATCGAAAAGGCGTGCGCGGTGCAATTGCCGGTTATCGCGATCCCCGTTGCGCGCTCGAACTGGATCAGCGGCCATTATTGCGACGAATTTGCCGAAGCGCATGGCAAGCAATTGGTGGTGCGCGAGGCGATTGGTGCGGCGGTACCGCTGGCGGGTGTGGGCTGCGCCATCGAGCGCAACCATCTGGGCAGGATCGCGCTGCGCAACGGCGGGAACCCTTTTGACGCAACAAGCCTCACGGAAGATTATGAACTTGGCATGGGCGTAACCGAGGCTGGCGCCCGCACCATTTTTGCGCGCATATTGGACGAAGACGGCCAATTGGTTGGCACCCGCGCCTGTTTTCCTGACACTTTGGGCGCGGCGGTGCGGCAAAAGGCGCGCTGGATGACTGGGATAGCCCTTGCCGGGTGGGACAGGCTCGGCTGGCGCGGCAGTGCCTTTGAATATTGGATGCGGCTGCGTGATCGCAAGGCAGTGTTTGCTGCGCTGGTGCTGACGCTCGCTTATGTCTGCATAGCGCTCACCGCGCTCCTCATCCTCGCGCATCGCGGTGGAGTGCATGATCCCAAGCCTCTAAGTTCCACCCTAGTGCTATTGCTGCTGATTAACGCCGTGCTTCTGTTTTGGCGGATGGTGGTGCGTTGCGCCTTTGTGTCGCGGCAATATGGCTGGCGGCAAGGGTTGCTATCGATTCCGCGGACCATAGTCGCCAACATCATCGCCATCATGGCCGCACGCCGTGCCACCTTTGCCTATGCCCGCCACCTGCTCGGCGGCAAGCTGCAATGGGACAAAACCACGCACACCCATTTCCCGAGCAGCAGTTAAGCCTAGCGCCCAAACTTCCGCTGCGTCTTCCCGAACCTTAGCTTCCGCGTCCCCGGCTTGCCCTCCTGCGCGCGCCCCCTGGGAGCCGCCACGCGCTGTTCGTGCGGTAGGCCCAGTTCCTCTGCCTCCAGCGCCCTGATTTCGTCGCGCAACCGCCCGGCTTCCTCAAACTCCAGGTCGGCGGCGGCGGCGCGCATCTTTTTCTCCAGCTCCTCGATATAGGCGCGCAGATTGTGGCCGACGAGGTTGTTGGCACCCTCTGCGTCGATCTCCACCAGCACCCCATCGCGGCTCGCGGTGTCGGCGACGATATTGTGGATGTCGCGCTTGATGCTCTCGGGCGTGATGCCATGTTCGAGGTTATAGGCGCGCTGCTTTTCGCGGCGCCGGTCGGTCTCGCGCATCGCGCGTTCCATGCTGCCGGTGATGCGGTCGGCGTAGAGGATCACGCGGCCATCGACGTTGCGCGCGGCGCGGCCGATAGTCTGGATCAGCGAGGTTTCGCTGCGCAAAAAGCCTTCCTTGTCGGCATCGAGTATCGCCACCAGCCCGCATTCGGGAATGTCGAGCCCCTCGCGCAGCAGGTTGATGCCGACGAGCACATCATAGACCCCGAGCCGCAGGTCGCGGATCAGCTCGATACGCTCCAGCGTCTCGACGTCCGAATGCATATAGCGCACGCGCAGCCCCGCCTCGTGCATGAACTCGGTTAGATCCTCGGCCATCCGCTTGGTCAGCGTGGTGACGAGGGTGCGGTACCCGGCCTCGGCGGTCTTGCGGCATTCGTTGATGCAATCCTGCACCTGATCCTCGACCGGCTTGATCTCGACCGGCGGGTCGATCAGGCCGGTGGGGCGGATGACCTGTTCGGCAAAGACGCCGCCGGTCTGCTCCATCTCCCACGCGCCCGGGGTGGCGGAGACGAACACCGTCTGCGGCCGCATCGCCTCCCACTCGTTAAACCTGAGAGGTCGATTATCGATGCAGCTCGGCAGGCGAAAACCATACTCCGCGAGGGTCAGTTTGCGCCGATGGTCCCCGCGCGACATGCCGTTGACCTGGCCGATGGTCTGGTGGCTTTCATCGACAAAGAGCAAAGCATTGTCGGGCAGATATTCGAACAAGGTGGGCGGCGGCTCACCCGGAAGGCGCCCGGTCAGGAAGCGTGAGTAGTTCTCGATGCCCGCGCAACTGCCAGTCGCTGCGATCATCTCCAAGTCAAAGTTCGTGCGCTGCTCCAGCCGCTGTGCCTCGAGCAATTTTCCCTCCGCGACCAGCTCCTCCAGCCGGTGCGCCAGCTCGAATTTGATCGCCTCGGTAGCCTGCTTCATCGTCGGCCCAGGGGTGACATAGTGGCTGTTGGCATAAACGCGCACGCTGTTGAGCTTCACCCCGGTCTTGCCCGTCAGCGGATCAAACTCGGCAATCTCCTCCACCTCATCGCCAAAAAAGCTGATGCGCCACGCCATATCCTCCAGGTGGCTGGGGAAGAGTTCCAGATTGTCACCGCGCACGCGGAAATTGCCGCGTGCAAAGGCGGCGTCGTTGCGTTTATACTGGAGCGCGACCAGCTTGCGGATCAGCTCGCGCTGGTCAACGCTTTCGCCCTTTTTCAGGTCAAAGATCATCGCCGAATAGGTTTCGACCGAACCGATACCGTAGAGGCACGACACCGAGGCGACGATCAGCACATCGTCGCGCTCGAGCAAGGAGCGGGTGGCCGAGTGGCGCATCCGGTCTATCGCCTCGTTTACGCTCGATTCCTTCTCGATATAGGTGTCGCTGCGCGGCACATAGGCCTCTGGCTGGTAATAGTCGTAGTAGCTGACGAAATATTCGACCGCATTGTCGGGGAAGAAGCTTTTGAATTCGCCATAGAGCTGCGCCGCGAGGATCTTGTTGGGCGCGAGCACAAGCGCGGGCCGCTGCAGCGCCTCCACCACCTTCGCCATCGTAAAGGTTTTGCCCGAACCGGTGACGCCGAGCAGCACCTGGTTCTTCTCGCCGGTCAGCGCGGTTTCGACCAGCTCCTTGATCGCCGTCGGCTGATCGCCCGCGGGTTCATAATCCGACTGTATGCGGAAAGCCTTGCCCCCCTCCACCTTCGGCGGCCGCGCGGGGCGGTGGGGGATGAAACTGCCGTCGGTCTCGGGTTCCTCGAGACCCCGGCGGATGATGAGTTCAGCCATGTTCGCTATATGTGCTGTTTTGGGGGTGCGGGCAAGGGGGATGGCGAGGTAACGAGCGGTGATTCATTTTTGCAACGGTCGGCTGAATTCGACGTCGGCCTGCATATTGTGATTTTGTTAACCAAGCCGATCAATATATGGGGGGCAAAAATGAGGAAATAGGCCATGAAGATGTTCACTATCGGATACGAAGGCGCGGACATTGGCGATTTTTTGGAAACGCTCGATATCCTAGGCGTTGATCGGGTTGTAGATATCCGCGACTTGCCTGCATCTCGACGGCGCGATTTCTCAAAGAATATTCTGAGCGCACACCTGAGCGACTCTGGCATCACGTACTCTCACTTCAAGGCTCTCGGCGACCCAAAGGAAGGCAGAGAGGCGATGCGTTCAGGTGATCGACAAAAATTTCTCGAAGTATTCAACGCACGTATGGTTACAGAAGCGGCACAAAACGCTCTAGAGGAAGTTAAAGACATTGCCCTTAGCGAAACAATAGTATTGCTTTGTTATGAACGCGACCATAAAGATTGTCATCGGTCTATAGTTGCAGATGAGATAAGGCGACTAACAAACATAGAAGTAAAGCACGCGGGGGTAAGAAAAGATGCTCGAAAATTCAGGGCTTCTATGAGCCATGGAGTCGCCGCCGTCTAAATCAGGCACCTCTCGTGCGGTTGTCTTGGTAAAGGCAGTTCCACAAGCAAGCGAAGGTCACGGTGAAACTGTTTGTGTCGCGGCGATTGACGCTTACGGCCGTTGGCATCGGATTTACCCCGTAAATTTTCAGGAACTGCGCCCGGATCAACGGTTTGGTCGCTGGGATGAGATCGAATTTGGTTGGCGATTGCCTGAAGTCGCTAAGGATCGCCGCGTTGAGTCGAAGCGTATCCTCGATCAGTCCAAGGTCAAAATTGTGGGCAAGCTGAAGCGCAATGAACGTGAGCGCTTTCTGAAGCTAGCAGAGGTTGATAACACGGATCAGCAATACAAAAACGGTAAAAGTCTGGCTCTTATCAGACCGCAAAATCCCCAGTTTTACATAAAGCGCAGGGATGCTGCAGAAATAGAAAAAGTGCGACGGGCATACGATGCGATCCGCCGGTCGCCAGATTTTTTTGGAACGACTGATATAGTCCCTAGGGAAGTCGCACCCTATGAATTCTACTACAAATACACCGATGGCCAGGGAGCTCACGACCAACGATGTCATGATTGGGAAACAGAGCAGACATTCCTAAATTGGCGTGAAGGCTACGGTGAAGAAAAGGCTCTGAGCGAGATGAAAAGAGTGTTCGGAGAGGAATATCCGGCTCGTGGAATGGCGTTCGCCATGGGAACCCATGGGCAACGCAATTGGCAGTGGATGATCATCGGCGTCATCCGGCTGGACGACTCACCGCAAGCCAGTTTTCTATGATCCGATTACGCGCCAAGCGAACCAAGAAGCACAAGGAGCAGATGGCTAGATGATGGAGATTCAGAAAATCGCTGAAAGTACAACTCTAGCCGACAGCGAAAGTGTAAAAATCGCACTCAAAAGAATGAAAAAAGTGCCCACCCATGAGCTCCACTACTATCTAGTTGCTCGCGACACGCTTCAGACAACCTCTCCGGCAACGCGGCAGGCCATCACACTTGCGCAAGTTGAATCCGAGAGACGAAGTGCCAATCAAACCCTTAGTTTAGCCATCATCACAACCATCATTTCAGGCGCGGTCGGACTGCTCGGCGTGCTACTTGGCGCCTATCTTTCAAACTGATCTATATTCCAACCGCCCATCAATTTTGCTGTCCTACATCGCCAAAACCTGCTCCAGACTTTCGGATGGAACAGGCTGGTTGCACTCTTCGATTTCGTTCTGCCTCGCGGGCTTTGCGCTTTGGGGTGTGGTCGTGCGATTATATTTCACGCAAAGACGCGAAGACACAAAGGAGGTCTAGGGATAGGCCCCACTTTCGCCTCTACTTTCTGAGAAATGCTGGGGTTTCAAGATTTGAAATGCGCTCCGCGCACGCTCTTCTCCGCGGCTTTACGCCTTTGCGTGAACCAAAAATTCGGCGCTCCCCGCACGCACCACCGCCTCCGCTAAACCCACAAAGGTTACACCCGACCCACCCCTTACCGGTGTATTTTGTAACCTTAAGCCCGGTTGGCGCCGCTTTTCACGACCCACTCACCCGCTTCGAAAAATCCCGAACCGGGCCAAAGCCGATCAGGGCTGCTCCTACAAAGGGCAGCGCCACGACCCACAGGCGCACGCCCGTCACACCCTCGGGGCTCGCAATGCTGATCGCGGCAGTGAAGGCCAGCCCCGCGCAGGTCAGGATCAGGCCGGTGACCAGCCGCCAGTGCGGCACGGGGGCTTCGCGTTCGGGCATGCCGCGCGCTGCCTCGAACCGGGCGAAGAGCGCGATCAGGGGGAGCAGCATCGCGATGTACAGCGCAAACCAGATCGGGCGGGTCAGCCACCATGCGCCGCTGCCGGGCGCGCTGTGCAGGCCAATCCCGCCCAGCAACCACGCGGCGACCATCACAAAGACAAACGCGGTCAGGTGCCAGAGATAGACCGTCATGATCATGCCGTTGAGGAGGACGGTTGCAGTCCACAGCGCCATATTATCCAGCATACGCCGCCCGGCCTTTTCCAGCGCCAGCGCCAGACCCGCCTGCGCCACGCCCAGCGCAAAGAGCGCGAGCGTGGGCGGCATGGAGTTGCTCAGCTCGCTGCCCGGAACGCCGATCATCGCCACCGGATAGGGGCCGAAATAGACGAGCATTTCCAGCGCAATTGTGCCGAACACCGCCCAGACCCAGGGATTGCGGATGCGCCCCGCGCCCCAGGCATAGCCCAGCTGGTGCACGCCCAGCCAGACGAAGAGGAAGTTGGCGAAATTGATATAGGGCACATCGAAATGGATACTCAACACATCAACGGCAATCGCGCCCGCGACAAAGCCCCAGAAAGAGCCAAAGCCGAAACGCTGCCACAGGTTCCAGGTCAGCGGTACCAGTGCGGAGACCATCAGATAGACCGAGAGGAACCACACCGGCACCAGTGCCAGTTGCGCCGCCATTTTCACAATCCCGCGCTCCACGCCCAGCGCGGTGCCGAATGCGGCGAACAGCGTCCAGATCAGGAACAGCGGCAGGACGGGATTGATCAGCCGCTGCACCCGGCTGCCGAACCAGTCGGCATAATGACCGCCTTTCCGCTGGGTCGCCGCCCAGCTCATCCCGTTGGAAAAGCCGCCGACGAGGAAGAAGAGCGGCATCACCTGAAAGCCCCAGGTCAGCCACTGCGTCCACGGGATGATGCCCAGCAGATGCCCGCCGACAACCGCGCCATCCTGCATATAGGGCGCCGCAACCAGCCAATGGCCGATGACGACCGCAAGGATCGAGAGCGCGCGCAGGAAATCGACATAGCGGTTGCGTTCGGGCGGGGCCTTTTCCGCCATTTCACTCGCGCGGCTCCACAAGGTTCGCTTGCTATCGCTATCGTTTGCCAACTGCCGCTTCTCCGTCGTCCAATCGTGGATCCGGATAGTAATCGCTGGCGGGGAAAAGTTAAACTCTTCATTCGGAACTGCAATTTACGGGGCTCGGGCGCCGCCAAAACTTGCCTTTGCGCGCGCGCTTGGCCATGCTTGCGGGCATGACTGGCCTGCCAAGCCCCACGCCGCGGCCGCAATGCTGCTGGCCTTTGCGATGTTCTATGGCTTTGCCCGGGGCAAACTGGCGGTGGAGATCATCTCGCTTCTCACCATTGGCGCAATTGCTCTGGGGCTGTATTTCTTCCCTCTGCCCGGCGGCACCGCGCGCGACGGGCTGGTGCTCGCCTTCGAAGGCTTCGGGCATCATGCGCTGGTAACCATTTGCGCGCTAATGATCATGGGGCGGGGTCTGGTGGTCACCGGGGCGCTCGATCCGGCGGCGCGGGCACTGCGCCGAATCTGGTTGCTCAACCGGCAATTGGGGCTGCTGGTGACATTGCTCGCGGCCTTCGGCTTCAGCATGATCATAAATGATACCCCGGTGCTGGTGCTGCTGCTCCCCATTCTCGTCCAGCTCGCGACAAAGGGCGGAATGCCGGCGTCAAAAACGCTGATACCGGTGAACAGTGCCATCCTGATCGGCGGAATGGCGACCACCATCGGCACCTCTACCAACCTGCTGGTTGTTTCCATAGCGACCGATTTGGGCATGCCTCCGATCGGCGTGTTCCACTTCACTCCGATCGTACTGGGTGCGGCGATTGTGGCGCTGCCCTATATCTGGCTGGTGATGCCGCGTCTGTTGCGCGACAATTCAGTTGCGGACGGACATAGCCCGCGTCCTTTTTATGCCACCCTGCGTTTCGCCGCAGGTTCGCCTTCGTTGGGCAAGACTATGGAACAGCTGGGTAAAATGTTGCCCAACGGGGTGAGTTTTTCGGGGCGGCACGCCGGGCCGATTGACACTGACACGCGAT
Source organism: Sphingomonadales bacterium (assembly GCA_016707885.1). Classification (GTDB taxonomy): domain Bacteria; phylum Pseudomonadota; class Alphaproteobacteria; order Sphingomonadales; family Sphingomonadaceae; genus Sphingorhabdus_B. Next base: position 1,344,477 of record JADJGU010000001.1, on the reverse strand, counting down.
TGACGCTGTACGGTTCGCAAGACGGCCTTGAAGAAGCCGAACGGTTAACCGGTGGCGCGCTCGCCCCGGTCTGGCTACTATCGCGGATGCAGCACGAGGCCGCGACTGCCGCCCAAGACCTGATGCTGGTTGAATTGGCCATCACGCCCGATTCACGGCTGATCGGCCGAACGCTGCAGACAGCAGGAATCGAAGGCGTGGCGATTTTGGGTGTGCATCATGCTCGGCGCCTGATTGGCGAAACCCGCACCGATAGCGCCGATGCACCAATGCGCGACGGCGACCTTTTGTTGGCGCTCGGGACACACGGCGCGTTGCAGGGTTTTGCGCAGGATGCAGGTCTGCTGATGGTCGAAGGCGGGCGGGACAAGCCCAGATCAAGCAAGGCAATGCTGGCGTTGGCGATCATGGTCGGCGCCGTTGCGCTTGCCAGCTTCGGGCTGATGCCGATTGCTATTTCAGCACTGGGCGGCGCGGTTCTGATGTTCCTGTCTGGCTGCGTCAAATTCGAACGGGTGGGCAGAGCGCTTTCGGCCCAAGTGATTGTGCTTGTTGCCTCCAGTCTGGCATTGGGCAAGCTGGTGCTGGTGTCGGGTGCTGCGGCTTGGCTGGGCAGCCTGCTCGCTTCGGGCCTGCAATATCTGCCGCCCGCCGGGGTTTTGGCAGCGATCATGCTATTCGTGACCTTGCTCACCAATTTTGCTTCGAACGCAACAGCAGCCGCGGTTGGCACACCCATCGCCTATAGCCTTGCCCAAGGGCTTAGCCTGCCGCCAGAGCCGCTGGTGCTGGCGGTTCTGTTTGGTTGCAACCTCTGCTACGCCACCCCGGTCGCCTACCAGACCAATATGATGATCATGTCCGAAGGTGACTATAAATTTGGTGATTATGTCCGCACCGGGGTGCCGCTTGTGGTATTGATGGTGGTGACTCTCTCGACACTGCTCGCCCTGCATTACGGCATGTAGCACGCTACCGCTTGAACAGCACCCGATCCTCCGGCCCGAAACCCCAGCGCCAGATTACCCACAGATACACGCCCAAAATCGCCGGGATGCCCAGCGCGAGTTCGGCCCATTCGGGCAGGCGGGTGGCGCCCACGCCGATCAGGATCGCGGCGGCGACCGCGGGCAGCAGGGTCCAGCGCCAGATGGAGAGTGGCTCGCCCAACAGCTTGGCGAGCAAAATCGCCTTGGCAACCGAGGCAAAGCCAAGCGCAAGCATCAGCGCGGCGGCAACTGCGGCGGCCTGCGCCAACCCGCGATATTCGGGCTTCAACGGCAGCATCGGTACCATCTCGATCAGGATCAGGCTGAGCACCACCTGCAGCGCCAGCATGGCGAGCGACAATATGAGGTTGCGGTGCCGCGCCATATAGACGAGCGCGCTTTCGCTGACGACGGCAGTCGCTGCCGCCACCTCTGCTGCGAGCAGGAAGGCCATTGCCGCGGTGCCGCCGACAAATTCAGGCCCGACCAGCCCCATCACCGCCTCACCCGGGATACCGAGCGCGAGCGCGATGCCGACTTGCGCGGCGATGATCCAGAAACCGACCTGCCCGACCTGCCGCGCAATCTCCCCATAATTTTTCGCCTGCAGATTGCGGGTGATGACGGGGCCGAGGATCGGGTCGAAACTCGATTTCAGTTTCTGCGGCAGGCTCGCGACCTGTTGCGCGACATAATAGATGCCGACCACGGCAGGGCTGGCGAAGAGGCCGAGGATGGCAAGATCGAGCCGGCGACTGCCCCATTCGGCGGCGTCAGCGGCAGCGAGAGGCAGGTTGCGGCGCGCGAGGCGATACAGCTCTACCGGGCGCGGTCGCCAGCCCTGCGGCGTCCCATAGCTGCGCCGAGCGGCCAGATCGCCGCCAGCATCGCGGCGAGGATCGAGGCGACATAGGAAAGGATCAGGCCATCGCGCGCCGAATAAAAGAACAGCGCGCCCGCCGCGATGCTGATCGTCCACGGCTCGACAATCGCCCTTGCCCGCACCGTCGAGGCGACGTCGAAGCGGTAAGCGAGCGCGGCAAGCGCAATATCCGTCCAGACAATCGCGAAAATCGTCAGCGGCAAATAGCGGTCGAGCCCGTTCAGCGGGCTGTTGGGGAACATCAGTTGCGGCAGCGCGATCAGCACCGCGGCACCCAACGCCGAGGCAAAGGTCGCGACCAGCATCGCGTCACCAACGACATGGGTGTCGGGCCGGTCCTGTTTCGACAGCGCCTCGGCCAGCCCGCGCCGCAACCCCAGCGTCGCCAGTTGGGCGACAAATTCGACGATCAATATCGCATAGGCGAAACGCCCCAGCACCTCCGGCCCGTAAAGGCGCCCCGCGATGAACAGGAAGGGCAAGCGCGCCAGCAGCCGCAGGACAAAGCCGAACACATTGGTCCGCCCGCCCTTGGCAAGCGCCTTCAGATCGGCTTCGTTCTGTTCAGGCACGGTTGCCGTCAAACACCCCTCCGTTTGCGGAAACTGCAGTCTATATTTGACCGTAGCCCTGAGCCTGTCGAAGGGCGGCTCAATGGACGCGCCAAGGCTGAAAAGCGTCCTTCGACAGGCTCAGGACTACGGTGTGAAATTGGATGGTAGGGCAATGGCGACGCCTTGTCACCTTTCGGCCTTCAACGGGCGCGACAGCAGGGCTTCGACCACCTGGCCAACACTCGCACTGCCATCGAGCAAAGCACAGACCGCCGCAACGATTGGCATCTCGACATCGAGCGCCTGCGCGGATTCGAGGAGGACGGGCGCGGTGAACGCCCCTTCTGCGACCGTGCGCCGGTCGGCCATCAACTCGACCGCTGCCCTGCCCTGCCCCAGCCCGCGGCCCAAGGAGAAATTGCGGCTATTTTCGGAAGAACAGGTCAGCACCAGATCGCCCAGCCCCGACAGTCCGGCGAGCGTTTCCGCCTGCGCGCCGCGTGCCAGACCATATCGCTGCATCTCGGCAAAGCCACGCGCGATCAGCGCCGCCCGGGCATTCAGCCCCAGCCCGCGCCATCGACAACGCCGCAGCCGATGGCGAGCACATTCTTCACCGCGCCGCCAATCTCCGCCCCCACGACATCGTCCGACCAATATGGCCGGAAGGCGGGCGTCGCGACCAGCCGCATCAGCAGCTTGCCCATCGCCTCGCTCTCGCAAGCCAGCGTGATCGCGGTCGGCTTTCCCGCCGCCACTTCATGCGCGAAGGTGGGGCCGGAGAGCACCGCGAGCGGGTTATCGGGACGCTGTTCGGCAACGATTTCGGAGACCAGCATTTGCGTGCCCGCCTCGATGCCTTTCGAGCAGAGCAGCAACGGCGCATCGGTTTGCGGCAGCTGTCCGAGCGATTTGCGCAGATGCTGCGCCGGCGTCACCAGCAGCAGCGCCGAGCAATCGGCCAGCGCGGCCATGTCACTGGTAGCGCGGACTTGCGATGGCAAGGCGAGATCGGGAAGGTACAAAGGATTGCCCTTCCCCGCGTTCACCGCTGCGACCACCTCGGGCTCGAGCGCCCAGAGCAGCACCTGTTCGTGATTCTGCGCCATCACGCTGGCAAGCGCGGTGCCCCATGCGCCTGCGCCGATAATGCCGATGGGTTGCCCTGTCATGCCTTCACTCCTGCGCCGCGCACGGCCTCTGCATCCGGATCAAGCGGCCAGCGCGGGCGCGCGGCGACGTCGAGCGGGTCGGTCAGTCCAGCGGCAAAACGCTCCGCCCCCGCCCAGGCTATCATCGCGCCATTGTCGGTGCACAGCCAGTGCGGCGGTGCCACGAAACGCATACCGTAACGTTCGGCCACGCGCTTCAGCATCGCACGGATAGCATCATTGGCCGCCACCCCGCCAGCCACCACGAGCGCGCCGAGCGGATCAATCCGCGACAGGCTGTATTCGAGACGGTCTTCGAGGCAATCGACCACCGCCTGTTGAAAGGAGGCGGCAATATCTTCGGGTTTGTGCGTCCCTGCCTCATGCGCGCGCAAAACCGCACTTTTCAGGCCCGCAAAGCTGAAATGTGGCTCGTCCGCACCCTTTAACGGCCTTGGCAGCGGGACGGCTTTGGCATCGCCCAGCTTGGCTGCCTTTTCGACCGCAGGACCGCCGGGAAAACCGAGCCCCAAAATCTTCGCACTCTTGTCGAACGCCTCTCCCACCGCATCGTCGATGGTGGTCGCCAGCCGGTCATAATCGCCAACGCCATTGACCCGGAGCAACTGGCAATGTCCGCCCGAAACGAGGAGAAGAAGGTAAGGAAATTCGAGATCAGGATCGATCAACCGCGGCGACAGCGCGTGGCCTTCGAGATGATTGACCGCAATCAATGGCTTGTTCGCTGCCATCGCCAGCGCCTTCGCCGTCACCAGCCCGACCATAACGCCGCCAATCAATCCGGGACCAGCCGTCGCGGCGATAGCATCAACGTCCCTCAACGTCATTCCGGCATCGGCGAGCGCGGTTTCGACCAGAGGGATCATCAATTCGGCATGCGCGCGTGCGGCAATCTCCGGCACCACGCCGCCAAAGGCGCGGTGGTGATCCTCCTGCCCCGCCAGTGCGTGGCTCAATATCGTGCGGTCCGAACGCACCAGCGCGGCTGCGGTTTCGTCGCAACTCGATTCAAGGCCCAAAATCACTGCCATCGGCTTCCCCTTAGGGATGTGCCCCGCTATGGACAAGCCGCATGACCCCAAGCGCCATCAATCCGTTACGCATCGGCACCCGTTCGTCCCCGCTCGCTTTGGCGCAGGCGGAGATGACCAAAGCGGCATTGCTCGCGGCGCATGGCTGGGATGAAGCCGCTATTCTCCTCGTCCCGATGCTGTCAAGCGGGGACAAGATACAGGACCGCCCGCTCGCCGAAATCGGCGGCAAGGCCTTGTGGACCAAAGAGTTGGAGCGCGCGCTGCTCGACCGCGAAATCGACATTGCGGTGCATTCGATGAAGGATGTCGAAACCGTCCGTGCCGGGATATTCGGGATTGTAGCCATGCTGCCGCGCGCCGATGTACGCGACCGATTGATCGGGGCAGAGAGCATCGCGGCACTTCCGCACAGCGCAAAAGTCGGCACCTCCAGCCCGCGTCGCGCGGCACAGCTGAAAGCCCTGCGTCCGGACATCGCAACCGACAGCATCCGGGGCAATGTCGCGACACGTCTATCGAAGGTCGAAAACGGCGAGTTTGACGCAACTTTGCTGGCAGCGGCAGGGCTTGCTCGATTGGGTCAAGGAAATATAGGAACCGCCATCGAGACGTCCGAAATGCTGCCCGCTGCGTCACAAGGTGCGATCGGCATCGATTGTCTGGTCGAACGCACCGAAATTGCGGCGCTGATGACGCCCATAAACCACCTGCCGACTTTCACCTGTGTCATGGCCGAGCGCGATTTCCTTGAGGCGCTGGGCGGCACTTGTCATTCGCCAGTCGCGGCACAAGCGAGCATCGATGGCGGGCGCATCACGCTGAAGGCGGAAATATTGAACGAAGATGGAAGCGAAAAGCAGCAGGGGCTATCGACCTTTGCTGCGACTGATACAGCAGCGCCGGTCTCGCTTGCCCGCCAACTCCTCGACGCAGCATCCCCAGCACTTCGGGCGCTGTTCGAAGGATGAAGCTGCTCATCATCCGCCCGCAACCGGGCAATGATGCCAGCGCGAAACGGGCGCGCGAGGCGGGTTTCGAAGCTGTCCAGTTTCCCTTTTTCGAAGTCCAGCCTCGCCTATGGTCGGCACCTGACCCATCGGGTTATGACGCATTGTTGATAACCAGCGCCAATGCCATCCGCCACGCCGGTGCACAGCTCGATGTGCTGCGTCACTTGCCAGTACACGCTGTCGGCGTCCGCAGCGGCGAGAAAGCGCGCCAAGCCGGTCTTGGCGTCCAGTCCGAAGGGACGGGCGACGCGGCGCAGGCGTTGCAGGTCGCCGACGATGCCGGCCATCATCGCCTATTATGGCTTGCGGGCGAGGATCACCAGCAGCTTGTGCCATCTGTCGGAATGACAGTCGATCAGCGGGTGGTGTACGCCTCAATACCTCTCAAACCGGACAATGCGATGGCCGAAGCCGTTCGGTCGGGCGACGTCATTGCGCTGCATTCTGCGCGCGCTGCCCGACGCTTGGCTGCTCTGGTCGATCAATGGCAAATACCGCGCACCTCAATCGTCATCGCCTGCTTTTCAAAAGCCATTGCTGAGGCTGCAGGTTCCGGCTGGCGCGCGGTGGTGATTGCCGACCGGCCAGTCGACAGCGCCTTGTTGTCGGCAGTGCAATGCGTCGCTACAATCGGGGGCCAAACAAACATAAGGGACGCACATTGACCACACGCTCTTCACTGGTTTTGCTGCTGGTCGCCTTTTTGGGTGGCGCGGGGCTGGTCGGCTGGCTGGCATCGACCAATCGCTTGCCAGGATCGGCTGAACAGACCGCAATCGTTAGCGAAAACCAGGCCCCGCTGGTAACCTATGGCAAAAATGCAGCGCCTGTAGTCAATGCCGGAGCGATTGCTGTTCCAACGGTGCTGACCGGCGACGCAGCGCGTATTGAGGCCATGGTTGTGGCGATGGCCGCACGCCGTGCCATTGAAAGCGGGGCGCAATTGGGTCCGCTCGAGCCGAGGCTGAATGCAGCCTTCGGGCGCGTCCAGCCCGACGCATTGGCCACACTGATTTCGGGCGCGCGGGTGCCGCTGACCAGCGGGATGCTGCTTGCAGAACTGGATGACATCGGCGAACCGCTGAAACACAAACCCGGTACCGCGTGGGAAATCGCCCGCCGCGAAGCAAGCAATCTGTTTGTCCTGCGGCAGGAAGATTCGGCCCCCACCGGTCCTGACGCGCAACTAGAACATGCCCGGCAGCTGCTCGTTTCGGGCGATGTCGCAGGTGCTGCGCGCACGGTAGAAGCGATGCCCGGTGCGGCCAATGGCAGCAATTGGCTGAACAAAGCGCGCCGCTATGTCGCGATGCGCCGTGCGCTTGACGCGCTCGATGCCGCCGCTGTGGCTATTCCCGTCATGCCGCCAGTTGAGCCTGTTGTCACTGCGCCAGACAGCGCGGCTGAAATACCCACACCCGAAATCCCGGCCATTGTCGCACCCTAAAATTGTCCGCCTGTGGATAGTGTAATAAATCTTTCATACAGGTAACGAAGCTATAGACTGTCGCGATGGCGACGATCCCGCATATGATTCCCGGTCTACGGGCGGACCCAATAAGTGCACCCCCGTTGCGCCTTTTAGCGCGTGAGGTGGCGGGCTTTGCCTATACGCGCACCCGCGCCACATTCGCCCCACCCGTTGCGCTGGATATTGACGGACAAGGCCGCGAAGTCGTTGTTCTACCTGGCTTTCTCGCTTCGGACCGTACGACAGTCCGGCTGCGCGCCTCGCTGAACAAGGCCGGATTTGCTGCCCATGGCTGGGGCCTTGGGCGCAATCGCGGGGTCACGGAAAACCTGTTCGATGCTCTAGACCGGCAACTTGAACGGCAAGGCGTTGGCGAAGTGGCAACATTCGTCGGCTGGAGCCTTGGCGGCGTTATCGCGCGCGAATATGCCAAGCGCAGTCCGCACCGTGTTACCCGTGTCATCACGCTCGGCAGCCCCTTTTCGGCGCATCCGCGCGCAAACAATGCCTGGCGGGTGTATGAATTTGTCGCGGGACATAAGGTCGACAATCCGCCCGTCGAGGCGGTACTGCACGAAAAGCCGCCCGTGCCCACTTTCGCCTTCTGGTCCGCCCGAGACGGCGTGGTAGCGCCAGATGCTGCACGTGGGCAGCACGGCGAGGCCGATCATGCAACCGAGCTAGAATGCTCGCACATGGCGTTCATCGCCGATCCGGAAGCCATCCGCGCAATCGCCCGCGCCATTGTCGCCTGATCAGCGCGCGGCGGTAACCGCTTCGCTGACATTGTCGCTGAAAAAGCCGTCGATTCCAGTGGCCAGAAACGCCTTTATCTCCGCCACCAGATCGCCATGGCCAGCCGGGTTCAGACCGTTGCGTTGCCCGAGTGGCAGGAAATAATTCTCGCGCCGCAAGGTCCAGATATGGACGTCCAGCCCGACCGAATGGGCATCCGCCACCAGCGAGGTTGGCTCACCCAGATTGCCGAGCAGTGTGCGCGGAATGACCATCGCTTTTTCGACGCCTATTCCGTCGGCATAGGCCGCGACCGCCTTAAGCCCGTCGGGGGTGGCCATCGTCGCATATTTTGAGGCTGGATCATCGGCGGGGCCGTCATCCTTTGACATCAACTGGATCAGCCGCAGCTTGGTCTTGCCACGCAGCGCCTTCAGATTGCCGACCTCGAAACTCTGGATGAACAGCGGGTCGTCCTTCCCCGTATAGCCATGCTTTTCAAGCATCGCGAGCAATGCTGCCTCATGGGGCAAGCCGATCGACGAGAAGTAGGTGGGATGCTTGGTTTCGGGATAGATGCCGATGCGGCGACCAGTCTCTTTTTCCTTGGCTTTGGCCAGCTGGATGATCTCTTCAAAGGTCGGGATTTCGAACTGCCCGTCATAGGCCATATTGGCCTTGCGCAGCATCGGCAGGCGCTCCTTGGCGCGCAAAGTCTTCAACTCGGCGAGGGTGAAATCCTCGGTGAACCAGCCGGTCATTTTCTGGCCATCGATGGTCTTGCTTGCTTTGCGATCGGCAAATTCGGGCTTGTCCGCGACGTCGGTGGTTTCGGAAATCTCATTCTCGTGCCGCGCGACCAGCACGCCATCTTTGGTCATCACCAGATCGGGTTCGATATAGTCTGCGCCTTGCTCAATCGCCAAAGTGTAGCTGGCGATTGTGTGCTCGGGGCGTTCGCCGCTGGCACCGCGATGCGCGATGATGATCGGGTCCTTGGCCATGGCAGACTTTCCTTCATTGGCAGCGCCGCTGGTGCAGGCAGACAAGGCCAGCGCGACACAGAGAAGCCATTTTATTTTCATGCACGCTCCGAAACAGAAACCGGGGAGCGCGCTTCATCCAACTGGATTGTTACATCCGCGCGACCCGGCATCTCTTCCATCATCCAGCGGGTCAATCGTTCATAATGGGCGATGAAGCGGGCGACTTGCTCGTCGGTCATCGCGGCAGCGGCGCGATTAGCCCCATCCTGCGCTTGATAGCCATGCTCCTGTTCGCAACGCCATTTATGCACGACATCGAACGAGGGTGGGCGCAGATAGGCCAGCCGGTCGATGCGGGCGAATAGCTCCGCAGTTTCTCCTGCGAGATGCGCGTTCCAATAGCTGCGCCAGACGCTGTCCGGGTCATCGTCGCGCTCCAGATTGTTCACCGGTTGGGCGATCAGATCCGAAGGCACCGGCTTTGCACCCACGCACCAGCCTTCAAACAGCAACAGGTCGCATGGCCCATCGAGCAGTGGCCATTCGCGCGATGACAATGGTTCGTCAGCCCGCTTGTCAAAACGCGGCAGCATAACCGAACGGCCCGCCTTCACCGCGTCGAGAGTTGCAATACCGATCGCGGTATCGTGCGTCCCCGGAGGCCCGCGCGTAGCGAACAGCGGATGCACCTGCTCCGCCAGCCCCGCGCGCACCGTCCGCCCAAGATAGAGATCGTCGAACGACAGCACGCCGACTTTCAGTCCTTTCGCGCTGAAATGCTCGGCTACTTGCGCAAAGGCGGTCGACTTTCCCGAAGCCTGCGTCCCGCACAGCCCGACGATCAGCGGCGTGCCCGGCGTCAGCCAGCCCTCGATCTTTACGGCAAGTGCAGTCGCTATCGGGTTCATGCCCCGAACACTGCCTCCCATTCGGGTGTCTTGAATCCGACCAGCAGCCCGCCCGGAAATTCGAGAACCGGGCGTTTGATCATGCTCGGCTGTTCAAGCATCAATGCAATCGCCTTCGCCTCATCAAGCCCCGCCTTCGCGTCATCGGGCAGTTTCTTGAAGGTCGTGCCAGCGCGGTTGAGGATCACCTCCCATCCCTTCGCCGCGCACCAGCATTTCAGCTTATCCGCATCGGCTCCCGCCTTTTTGTAATCATGAAACGCATAAGCGATGCCCTTGCCGTCCAGCCAGACGCGCGCCTTCTTCACTGTGTCGCAATTGGGGATGCCGTAAAATATGATGCTCATTTGCTCGTCCTTGCTATCATCTGCTGCTCTAGCGGATGGAGAAGGGGAGGCAAGTATGAGGGTGCATGTCGGTTGGGCTTTGGTGCTGGCCTCTCTAGCGGCAGCAGGTGGTTATGCGGCGGCAAAACCGGCGCAAGCTCCCAAGGGCTATATTGTCGCCGAAGTTCAGGTGACTGATGCCGAAGCCTATAAGGCCTATGTGCCGGTGGCAGGTGCGGCGGTAGCCAAATTTGGCGGAAAGTATCTGGCACGCGGCGGGCGCGTCGAGCAGTTGGAGGGGCCGCCACCTGCCGGACGTTTTGTGATCGTCGAATATCCCAGTTTCGAGGCGGCGCGCGCCTTTTATCACTCAGCCGACTATCAGGCAGTCGCGCCAATTCGGCAGAAAGCCTCAATCTCGCGATTCTGGGTGGCTGAGGGCTTGCCCAGAAACTGACGCAGGGCTGCCGCCCGCCTTGCATTTGGCCACAGTCCCGACCGCGAGCGGCGCAGGCTCTTTGCCTTTGAGCTCATCAATCTGGGTCTGCCGCCGCCACAAATAATAGTCACGGGTCGCGGCATAGGGATCGGAGGTTTCTTCGTTCAGCGCCCGTAATTCGCAATCATGGGCGATTCTCGAATTGAGCGAACTTAAAGTTCCCGCTGGCAAGGTGTAATGCAATTGTGTGAACGGCTTTCCGATCGCCGTCGGATAGACCAGCCCGTCAATCCCGCCGCCAATCATGTCGCGCAACGTGGTCGGCCCGATGAGGGGCAGGAAGAAGTAGGGTCCCGGCTTTACCCCGTAAAAGCCCAGCGTATTGGCAAATCCATTAGGGCGTCGGGGCAGGTTGAAGGGCTTGGTCTTGGCGACATCGACAAGTCCACCCACCCCGAAAGTCGTATTGATGACGAAACGCCCCAGCGTTTCAGCCGCCTTACCCGGTTTGAGCTGGAGCAGGAAGTTGAGCGCGACAACCGGTTCCAGCAGGTTGTTGAGGAAGTTGCCAATGCCTTTACGGATCGGGCTGGGCACCGCCTCTTCATAGGCCTCGGCAACGGGCGCGACCAATGCGGCGTCGGCACCCTGCACCAGTTGAAAGGCTTCGACATTGATAGCCTCCGCCGGATCGCGGGGATCTGCGCTACGCGCGGTGACGATGATTTCGTCCGCTATCGGTTCAGGCGGGGTGGCGGGTGGCAGATGTTCGAGTTTGGAGAGGTCAACCGATTGCTCGGTAAGCGGTACGCCATTCGCAGGGTCGGGCTCAAACGATGCTGCCGTTTGCGCCATCTCAACCGGTGTGACTTCCGCAACAGGTTCCGTAACTGGAGGGGTGCCGCTCAACAGCAATGCGACCGATAACAGAGGTGCTCCCAAATCCAGTCCCTTCGGATAGTGCCGCCCCCGCTTGCGAATATAAGCAGGTCTTTTCAAAGCGGGCAAGTATCTGCAGAGAACTGGTAGCTAAGTCTGGCGCGAATTATCTGCAACCCAGAGCCGCCTTTCGCTGCCGCGCCGCTTCGGCTATGCGGCGCGCATGGCACAAAATGGCATCCTCATCCTCACCACCGGCGGCACGATCGACAAAAATTATTTCGATGCGCTGTCCGAATATCAGATTGTCGACAGTGGCATTCCGGCGTTGCTCAAGGAAGCACGCGTAGCCTTGCCCTATCGGCTGGTCGAATTGATGCGCAAGGACAGCCTCGAACTCACCGACGCCGACCGCACCCTAATCGCCAGCGCCGCGCGCGAGGCACCCGAAACCCACATCGTCGTCACCCATGGCACCGACACAATGACCGAAACCGCAAAGGTTCTCGCCGCCGAAGTTCCCGGTAAAACCATCGTCCTCACCGGCGCGCTAAGCCCGGCACGCTTCGCCGAGACCGATGCGAATTTCAACCTCGGCATGGCCTTTGCCACGGCGCAAGTTGCGGTACCGGGTGTCTGGATCGCGATGAGCGGGCAGGTGTTTGATGGACTAAAGGTGCGGAAGGATCGGGAGGCTGGGAAATTTGTGGCGGTAGAAGGCTAATCCTCACTCCCACTCAATCGTCCCCGGCGGTTTTGACGTATAGTCATAGACCACGCGGTTGATGCCCTTCACTTCGTTGATGATCCGCGTCGCCACGCGGCTTAAAAAGGCGGCGTCGAAGGGGTAGATATCGGCGGTCATGCCGTCGACCGAGGTAACCGCGCGCAGTGCGCAGACACTGTCATAGGTGCGGCCATCGCCCATTACGCCGACGGTGCGGACGGGGAGGAGCACGGCAAAAGCCTGCCAGATTGCATCGTACAATCCGGCGTTGCGGATTTCTTCCAGATAGACCGCGTCGGCCTTGCGCAGGATGTCGCAGCGCTCTTTGGTGACTTCGCCCGGAATGCGGATAGCAAGGCCGGGTCCGGGGAAGGGATGGCGGCCGACAAACTGGTCATTGAGGCCCAATTCGCGGCCCAAGGCGCGCACTTCATCCTTGAACAGTTCGCGCAATGGTTCGACCAGCTTCATGTTCATCCGCTCGGGAAGCCCGCCGACATTGTGGTGCGACTTGATCGTCACCGAAGGCCCACCGGTGAAGCTGACGCTTTCAATTACATCCGGATAGAGCGTGCCTTGGGCGAGGAAATCCGCACCGCCAATCTTCTTCGCCTCTTCCTCAAACACATTGATGAATTCGGCACCGATGAATTTGCGTTTCTTCTCGGGATCGGTGACGCCCGCAAGGCCCGTCATGAAGCGTTCCTCGGCATCGACGACGACGAGCGGGATGTTATAATGGTCACGGAACAGGCTTTCGACCTGTTCACGTTCGTTGAGGCGCAGCAGGCCATGGTCAACGAAGACGCAGGTCAGCTGGTCGCCAATCGCCTCATGGATCAGGATCGCCGCGACCGAACTGTCGACACCGCCCGAAAGCCCGCAAATCACGCGGCCTGTTCCGACCTGCTCACGGATTTCGGCAATCTTGGTCGCGCGGAATTCGGCCATCGTCCAGTCGCCCGAAAGCCCGCAGACCTTGTGCACGAAATTGGCAATGAGCTTTGCCCCGTCGGGGGTGTGCGCGACTTCCGGGTGGAATTGCGTGCCATAATAGCGGCGCTCGTCGTCAGCGATCAGCGCGAAAGGCGCGCCGTCCGAGGTTGCGACAATGCGAAAGCCGTCGGCAAACCGCGTCACCTTGTCACCATGGCTCATCCACACCCGATGCCGCTCACCGACCTGCCACAGGCCGTCGAACAAGATGCATTCCTCGGTCACCGTCAGGAAAGCGCGGCCGAATTCGCCGCCTTCTCCGGTTTCATGTCCGGGGCGCACTTCGCCGCCCAATTGATGGCTCATCACCTGCTGGCCGTAGCAGATGCCGAGGATCGGAAGACCTGAATCAAAAAGACATTGCGGCGCACGCGGGCTGCCATCGTCAGGTACCGATGCGGGCGAGCCCGACAAGATTATACCCTTGGGCTTCATCCGCTCAAACGCGGCCTCGGCGGCGTTGTACGGGGCGATTTCGCTATACACCCCTGCCTCGCGCACGCGGCGGGCAATGAGCTGGGTCACCTGCGACCCGAAATCGACGATAAGGATGGAATCCGAAGGCTGGATAGTCATGGCCAGCCGTTAGGGGCGAAGCGCCGCGCTGTCCAGTTGCCAGTCGCGAAATTGCCCGATATGCCTGCCGACGAGAGGGGAATATTCATGAATTTGGTATTGCGCATATTGGTCGGCCTTTGGGGCCTGGGTTTCGGCTTGCTCGCGGTGCGGGGGATTATCGATCCCAAAGTCTTTACTTCACAGTTCGGAATCGAAGCGCCGGGTGCGTCAATCAACAGCGTCCGCAGCGATTTCGGGGCCTTCTTCCATGTATCGGCATTCTGCGCCTTGTGGGGCGCAGCCAAGCCCGAAAAGGCAAAGCTACTCTATGTGCCCGCCGCGCTGTTCGGCACTGCTTTGGCCGGCCGCCTGATCGGCCTTGGCCTTGGCGATCCAGCTTCGGCGGCGAACAATCAGGCGATGATCATCGAAGGTGTGAGTACATTGCTGATACTGTTTGCAGCGCGCCGCTTGGGTACCTCTTAAGCCGCATCCTTCGCGGCACGGCGTGCTGCCAGTTCCTCGACCGACCCGGCCCGCATGAACGGATTGGTCGCACGTTCGAGGGCGATGGTGGTCGGTACAGTGGGTTCGTCCCGTTCGCGCATCGCATTCACCTGATCCATGCGGGCGATAAGCGCCGCATTGTCCGGCTCGACGGTCAAGGCAAAGCGGCCGTTCGACTGGGTATATTCGTGCGCGCAATAAATGCGTGTGTCGTCGCCCAGTGCCTCGAGCTTGCGCATATTCGTGAACATCTGCTCCGCTGTCCCCTCAAACAGCCGCCCGCAGCCCATCGCGAAAAGCGTGTCCCCGACAAAGGCGGCTTGGTCGTCCGCAAAGTGGAATGCGATGTGACCAGCGGTATGCGCGGGAACATCAAGGACCCGTGCTGCAACGGCACCGAGCTTCACAATATCGCCCTCTTTCACCTTGCGGTCGAGCGTCGGAATGCGTGCACTTTCCGCCTCTGGCCCAGTAATCACACAGCCGGTCGCTTCCTTGATCGCCGCATTGCCGCCGGTGTGATCGGGGTGCCAATGGGTGTTCCAGATCTGCGTAATCGTCCAGCCATGCGTGTTGGCTTCTGCCAGCACAGGCTCGGCGACAGCGGGATCGACCGCCATCGTCTCGCCGCTTTCGGGCTCATGCACCAGCCAGACATAATTGTCGGACAGGACAGGGATGCGGATGATTTCCAATGCCATCTTACCAGCTCCCCACATTGGGCATGCTCGCCCAGGGTTCCTGCGGCGGCAAATGCCCTTCCTGCAGCAGTTCGACCGAAATTCCATCGGGCGACTTTACAAAGGCCATATGGCCGTCGCGCGGAGGGCGGTGGATGATGTGGCCGGCATCCATCAGCGCCTGGCAGGTCGCGTAAATATCGTCGACGCGGTAAGCCAGATGGCCGAAATTACGGCCACCCGTATAGACCTCGGCCTCGCCCTCTTCTGGCGGCCAATTGTAGGTCAACTCTACCTCGGCCAGCCCTTCTTGCCCTGGTGCCGCCAGGAAGATCAGCGTGAAGCGGCCAGCTTCGCTGTCGAAACGCCGCACTTCTTGCAGGCCGATCAGTTCAAAAAAGGCAACCGTCGCTTGCGGGTCGGTCACGCGGATCATGCTGTGGAGATATTTAACGGTCATCACTCAACTCATCTATGTTAATGCACGGTTCACCGCAGTTACAATATCCGCTAAAGCGTGCCGGGTCGGCGCAAACATGGACCGGAAGGCAGGACGACGCAAGGGGCGTACAGGTGCCACGGTCAGCAATTAAATAGGGACTGTCCCTATTTTTGGAGGGAATATGGCTGAGGAAATGCAGGACAAAGGCTGG
Source organism: Sphingomonadales bacterium (assembly GCA_016707885.1). Lineage (GTDB taxonomy): Bacteria > Pseudomonadota > Alphaproteobacteria > Sphingomonadales > Sphingomonadaceae > Sphingorhabdus_B. The sequence continues at coordinate 1,328,970 of JADJGU010000001.1, read as the reverse complement.
CTTGGCCGACTCACTGCCAATCAGGGGAAATCTTGGCTTGCTGGTACGGGCCTATTGGCTGCAGGCCTGATCGCGGGCGGCTATCTGATGGGCGACGGGCTTGTCCGTATGAAACAGGCTGACCGCGCGGTGACCGTCCGCGGGCTGGCGGAACGCGAAGTGACGGCAGACCTCGCGACCTGGACGATCGCCTATTCCGCCAAAGGCAGCGACCTGCAAAGCGCGCAGGCGAAGGCGGATGCCGATACCAAGGCTATTCGCACCTTCTTTGGCTCACTCGGTTTCGATGGTGATGCGGTGCAGCCGACCGGGGCCAATGTCTCGCAATTTAGCAATGAAGGCATCACGACCTACACCGTCAAGCAACGCATGTCGCTGCGCACGACCGACATCAAAAAGGCGCAGGCCGCGATCAAGCGCCAGTTCGACCTCGTCAAACAGGGCGTCGAGCTGGATGAAGGATCGGGCATGTCCTTCACCTACACAAAACTCAACAGCATCAAGCCCGAGATGATTGCGCAGGCAACCAAGGATGCGCGCAAGTCGGCCGAACAATTCGCCAAGGACAGCGGCACCGATGTCGGCAGCATCAAATCGGCGACGCAGGGCTATTTCGAAGTCACCGCGCGCGATGGCGACAACGAAGGCGGGTGGGGCGCGGCAGACACGCCCTACAAAAAGGTGCGCGTGGTAACGACAGTCGAATATTATCTGGATTGATACGGGATAGACCTGCTTGTAACCCGGCAGGCGCGGCGGTAACGCATCGATCTCCAGAAAAGGGAAGAGAGATGCGTTACACTCCGCTATTGGCAGCGCTGCTGATCACCACACCACTCGCCGCACAGACCGCGCCAAAGGATCAGGGCAACCGTTATTCGGGCGTTCCCGGAGCCAGCCGATCTTCGGTCATCGCGCAGAACGGGATGGCCGCGACCAGCCAGCCGCTGGCGACGCAGATCGCGCTCGACATATTGAAGGCAGGCGGCAGCGCGGTCGATGCAGCGATTGCGGCCAACGCGGCGCTTGGCCTTATGGAGCCAACGGGCAACGGCATTGGCGGCGATCTGTTCGCGATCATCTGGGACCCGAAGACGCAAAAGCTGCACGGCCTCAACGCCAGCGGGCGCGCGCCAATGGGCCAAAGCCTGAAACAGTTGCAGGAGCGGACCCGGAAGATGCCGCGTTCTGTGCGCGATTCCGACGGGACGATCGCCGATTGGGGTTCCGCCTCGGTCACAATCCCCGGCACGGTCGATGGCTGGTTCGAAATGCACGGGAAGTTCGGCAAGCTGCCGATGCGGCAGGTGCTCGCGCCCAGCATCCGCTATGCGCAACAGGGCTTTCCGGTGAGCGAGTTGATTGCACAATATTGGAAAGCAAATACGGCCGGTTTCGAGGCGCTGCACAAGGAGGGCGCGATCGAGGAAATCGACAATATGCGTCGCGCCTATATGCCCGGCGGCAAGGCCCCGGCAGAGGGCGAAATCTTCAAGAACCCCGATCTTGCCCTGACCCTGATCGAGATTGCCGAGGGTGGACGCGACGCATTCTACAAGGGCTCGCTCGCCCAATCGATGGGCCGCTATTTCAAACGCATCGGCGCGCCGCACCGCTATGAGGATTTCGCCGCCCACAAAGGCGAGTGGGTCGAACCCGTCTCGACCAGTTATCGCGGCTATGACGTCTGGGAAATACCGCCCAACGGGCAGGGCATTGCCGCGCTGCAAATCCTCAACATCCTCGAAGGCTATGACCTGAAGGCGATGGGGCGTGGCAGTGCCGATTTCTGGCATGTCTTTATCGAGGCGAAGAAGCGCGCCTTTGCCGACCGCGCCAAATATTATGCCGACCCGGCCTTTGCCAAAATCCCGTTGAAGGAATTGCTGTCAAAGGAACGCGCGACAAAGCAGCGCGCGGATATCGACATGGGCAAGGCAGCATTGGCCGATCCTGCACTGCCCGTCGATGGTGGTAACGACACCATCTACATGACCGTGGCGGACAAGGACGGGATGATGGTCAGCCTGATCCAGTCCAACTATCGCGGGATGGGTTCCGGGCTGGTGCCCGATGACGGAAACGGTCGCACCTTGGGCTTCATGTTCCAGGATCGCGGCGCGCAGTTCAGCCTCGATGCCAAACATGCCAATGCCTATGCACCGGGCAAGCGGCCCTTCCACACCATCATCCCCGCCTTCATGACCAAGGACGGTAAGCCCTTGCTCTCATTCGGCGTCATGGGCGGCGCGATGCAGCCGCAGGGGCATGCGCAGATCGTGGTCAACATGGTCGATTTCGGCATGACCGTGCAGGCCGCAGGCGATGTCGCGCGGTTCCACCATGATGGCTCGACCGACCCCGAAGGTGGCAAAGCGATGACCGAGGGCGGCGTAGTCGAAATTGAAAGCGGTGTGCCACAAGCGATTGCCGACGAACTGACAAAGCGTGGGCACAAGGTGAAATATTCGGTCGGCCCCTATGGCGGCTATCAGGCAATCTGGCGCGATCCGGTGACCGGGGCCTATTGGGGCGCGAGCGAGTTCAGAAAGGATGGGCAGGCTGCGGGTTATTGGTGGCAACTGCAGTGGCTCCGTTGTAGCCCGCCCATAGGTTTGAACACCGCCAGCCATCTCCGCCACAGTCGCCAGCAACAGCGCAATATCGGCTTCGCGCGACAGGCGGTGGTCGCCATCCTTGATCAGCGTCACGCGCACATCGGTCGAACGCAGAGCCGATGCCAGTTTCGGCGAAATCTTCCACGGCACATCGGCATCGGCCTGCCCGTGGAGCAGCCGCACCGGACAGTCGATTGCGATTTCGCGGTCGAGCATCAGGCTTGCCTCGCCCGATTCATACAGGCCCTTGTAAGTGGGTGTCGGTTCCGGCCCATAGGGATTGTGCTCGAAATGCACGCCCCTGGTCAGGATAGCCTCGCGCTGCGCATCGGTGAACCCCCAACGGGTGAAATCGGGCGCGGGCGCGATTCCGATCAATCCTGCCAGACGCGTACCCAGTGCCTCACCGGCCAGCAGCATCAACCAGCCGCCCATGGATGATCCGATCAACACAACCGGCCCTTCGGCCAGCGCGTCTATCATCGCCAGCACATCGTCGCGCCAGCCGGTCAGCGTCTGCTGCGCAAAGTCGCCCTCGCTCTCCCCGCATCCGGCATAGTCGAGCAACAGGCAGGACTTGCCATTGGCAACAGCCCAATCGAAAACCGCAGTCGCCTTGCCTCCCGCCATGTCCGACATATAGCCGGGAAGGAAGACGAAAGTCGGGCCAGCGCCCTCCGCCTTGCGATAGGCAAGCTTCAGCCCGTCAGGCCGAATGAACATATTGTGGGAAATTACCTGACTCAAATTTGAGTCGCCTAAATGACCCAGTCGACGGTCAGCATCTGGCTGACGTCCTGCCCCTTGGCGCGGCGCTGGATCACCATGATATGATTCAGCCGTTCGATCGTGCGGCTACCGGTGGTCACGCACCAGCCGGGAACCACTGCATGCACCAATGCGCACAGCCCACCCCAGATCATGGTGACGCCGAACTTCGACGCCACACCGAAATGCTCGAAATAGGTCTCGTCGACGGTGCGCGGGTGATCGATGAAAAGGCGGCGGAACATGGACTACTCCGGATAGTGGATTTTCCTTCGTTTAGCCGTTGCCCCTATTCGATGTCAAAGCCCCAGCCGGCTTTCACATCCTTGTCCTGCGCGCACATCGTTTTCAGTTCCTGCCATTCATCTGCAGTAAGCGCCGGTTTATAGGCGCTGCCTTTGACCACGGCGTTCTCAAACAGCTTGCGTCGCTCGTCAGACAAGGGGTGGCTTGACGTGTAACTGGCCATCGTGCGCGCCTGCCGGTCTTTCAGATCGCGACTTCCGTCCATCGACGCCAAACGGTTGAAAAAATCAGCTGCCCCTACAGGCGAGATATTCGCCTGCTTCAAAGCCTTCAACGAATGGTCGTCAGCCTCGCGTTCGGAATCACGGGTGTAGGTGGTCGACAAAAGGCTGTTGATCGTGCTGCCCCCGCTGCCGTCAAACCCGCCCAGCACCACTGCCAGCCCCATCTGCCGCAGCAGCCCCTGCATGACATGGCGTTCGCGGACATGGCCGATTTCGTGCGCCAATACCCCGGCCACTTCGTCGGGCGACTTCGCCTGGCTGAGCAGGCCCTGGAACAGCAGCACCTTGCCCCCGGGCAAAGCGACCGCGTTGAGCATGTCGATATTCGCGACTTCGACCTGCAAGTCTTGCGGATTATCATCGAGCGATCGGGTCAGCTTGGCGAGAGCCGCCTTGCCCTTGGGGGTATCACAAAAGCGTCCGCCAAAATCGCCGACCAGAGCATCCCCCAATTCGCGTTCGACACTCGACGGTATCAATGGGGCCAGCCATTGCGGGCTAAGCAGCACAACCGCCACTATCGCCGCGCTGATCCCGGCAAAAACGAGACTTGCCTTGCCCAGCCCCAACCGGTCGATCAGCCCGCCATAGGTTTTCGAGGCGGGCAGCATTTCGGCGAGTTCGGCGGGGACATGACCCCGTCATGCCCAGGCGCCAGCCGTCCTTGCCCTCCAGCCCGTACACCGTCCCATCGGTCTTTTTGCCCAAGAAATGCAAGTCACCGAACCGGAACGGGCCGTGCCGCCGTTCCAGTTCGAGCAGATAGAACTGGTTGCCGATAACCTGCACCTCAACCTTGCGGCGGACGGCGCTCTGCCCGTCAAAATGCCAGGCATCGAAGAAGGTCGACATCAGATCGCACCCACATCAAAGGCATCGAGCAAGCCTTCGCCATGGCTGGCCGTCTGCGTTTCGGATTGCGTCATCCGGTCGAGATTGACCTCGCCAAAGGCCTCCATATGCACCACAAAAAATTTCCAACTGCGATAGCGGATCAGCGATGTGGCGAAAGTCAGCGGGATGATCGCAAGCAATACCGACAGCACCAAACCGACCGAGAAGATCGATTCCCCTGCTTCCAGCTGCTGCACAAATTGTGTCGGGTCTGTCGCGATCAACAGGCTGAAAGGTGCAAAAGCGAAACCATAAGCCAGCATCAAGATGGCCAGGTTGGCGAGCCAGAACAGGATCCAGTCGGGCGATCGCGCAGTGAAGGAAAATTCCAGATCGCCCAGCCGCAGCGCGCTGATCGCGACGCGCATGAATTTGGAATAATAGAGTAAGGCGGCAATCGGCATGATGATGTACAGGCCGAGTATGCCGATAATTATTGCACCAACGGCAGCAATTCCGCCAGCGCTGTTAAAGGGATCACCCCCGCCGCCCGAAGAGGCCGCTGTAATACCCAAGGCAACCGCGCCCACGAAAACCAGGAACGGAACGAGGTAGAACAGCAGATAGCGCTTCATCAGCGCCTTCCAGTCGGCGTTCGATTCAAACCGGTAAGGGCCAAAGCTCATCTTCGACCAGCGTTCGTTCCACAGCGACATGCTTGCCCAAGGATAGAGCAGATAGAGCGGAATCGCCGCCACGACATTCTTCCAGATATAGGACCAACCGTAGGTGAAACCCTGATCGTCACTGCCCCCCCGGATGCCGCGCCAGTAAGTTCGGCTAAGGCGGTATCGAAGGGCGCGGAAGTAAGCGAGGCCAGTCAGGTAAAAGATGGCCACGAACATCGCGAAAATGATGACGCCTGCGATGATCGGTTGTCCCTGGAAGACGAGCCCGTTGATCACCAGTTGCATGACAATCAGCGGCAGGCCGAGAAGGAAGAAGACCATGATGAAACCGATGAACAATTCCATCCCGCGCCCGGTCCATTCAAGCGGTTCGTCGATGAAACGGGTCTGTGCCCACAGATAATGCCGCTCCCGCGTCGTCGCCCAAAAGCGATAGACACCCAATGTCACCAGCGTCAGCAACACATTGGGCAGCGCAATTTTTGCAAAATCGGTCCAGCTGCCATGGAAAGTGACGGCACTTGGCGCTTTCCCCTCATTGTCGGTCATATGTTTCCCCCTCCCCGCCCACAGCGCACTTCCTGTTTCCCTGGTGGTGCCCACCATAGGTAGGTGCGCCATTGCGTAGAACGCTGCCTTGTCAAGCTACGGTCGACAAGCGGTTTTTGTGGGGCAATCGACCAGTCGTCGAGCGATTGGCGCGGGAAATTATCTCTTCGATTTTCAGACCCATCGCAGATCGGCGATGCGAAAAATTGAGCCGGGCTTGGCAAGCCTAGGATCATATTTCCCCGTTTCGATCGCATTCACCGACTGGCGCGAGACCCCCAGCGCATCGGCCAGATCCTGCTGGTTCCAGTCGCGTTCAGCACGGAGCACCATCAGCTGCGCGCTGCATGGCGCGCGGCGACCAGCCCCCCCCCCCTCACCGCCAGTGGTGCCGCCATTGTAACCTTGTTGTCCCAAAGCGCGGGCTATACCGGGGACAGGTGACCCGGGGCCCCACTCAGAACCAGAACAAAGAGCAGCGCCAAATCCGCCATTGCCATGCGGCGCCAGATCGAAATTCTGCAAAAATTCCTCGAGGAACATTGTAGTTCACGGCGGCAAAAACGCCAAATGCGGAAGGCGACCGGCACTGGCGCGTAATATGGCTTCCGACTGGCGCAAACTCATCGCGGCCGTCCTCTGGCCAGTCCCGGCCCAGCCTTGAGGCGCATCCCGCCACCGCCCAGAACAGCACCCAACCAATGACCGCCACCGCGGCGTATCACCGCTAGACCTGCCGGAAGCCAATGGTCACGACGAGCGCTTCCAAACCCTTTTTGAACAGGGTGACGGCGGCGAACGGAAATGCCCAAAACCACATATAATCAACAACGCAGGCCGATCAATGGATCGCCCATGCTCACGATTGCTTGCAAATTTAGGCTGCCGGATTTCGAAGGAACCTTACCTCAAAAGACAAGCTACCTTTACTATTGATTCGCGTAAATGTCAAGCTTACTTTGCATAAAGAACAGCTTGCTTGTCTGATGCGCTGCTGTTTTGGTGTCAACTTTGTCAATTTCGCCCGATTTCTGCGCCTTGCGGCCTGGCGCTCAGACTGGCAAAGGGGCCTCTCCAAACAATCCAGAAAGCTAGCATTTCCAATGTCTGATATGATCCGCGTCACCCTTCCCGATGGCTCCGCCCGAGAAGTCGCGCGCGGGACTACCCCGGCGGATATTGCGGCCGCGATCGGACCCGGCCTCGCCAAGGCGGCGCTGGCCGCGCGCGTCGATGGCGAGGTGCGCGACATCATGCGCCCGCTGGAGGCCGACACCAACCTCGCGCTGATCACCGCGAAGGATGAGGCCGATGCCCTCGAACTCGCGCGCCACGACTTTGCCCATGTGCTGGCAGAGGCCGTGCAAAAACTGCACCCAGGCACGCAGATCACCTTTGGCCCCGCGACCGATGACGGCTTTTACTATGACGTGATGGCCCCCGCCAATCGCGGCCCGTTCACCGAGGATGACCTGCCTGCGATCGAAGAAGCGATGCGCGACATCATCCGCGCCGACAAGCCGCTGCGCCGCGAGGTTGTTGCGCGGGACGCCCTCATCAAGACCTGGCAGGACGCGGGCGAAAGCTTCAAAGCCGAATGGGCTGCCGAGCTTCCCGAGGGTGAGGAACTGAGCGTCTATTGGTCGGGCGACGACTGGATGGACATGTGCCGCGGCCCGCATCTGGCCTCAACCGGCAAGCTTGATCCGGCGGCATTCAAGCTGATGCGCGTTGCCGGGGCCTATTGGCGCGGTGACCAGAATAATGCCCAGCTGACGCGCATCTATGGCACTGGCTGGCTCAACAAGAAGCAGCTTGACGCGCACCTGCTCCGCCTCGAGGAAGCGGCCAAGCGCGATCACCGCAAACTGGGGCAGGAGATGGATCTGTTCCACCTGCAATCCGAAGCGCATGGCAGTGTCTTCTGGCATCCCAAGGGTTTCCGCATCTGGCGCACGCTCGAGGCCTATATGCGCCGCCGTCTCGATGCCTCTGGCTATGTAGAGGTGAAAACGCCCCAGGTGATGGATGCGCGCCAGTGGGAGCAATCGGGCCATTGGGGCAAGTACCGCGAGAACATGTTCGTCATCCCCGATGAGGTGCCCAACGTCGAGGATGAAGGCCCGGTCATTTCAGGCGAGGCCGACTGGATGGCGCTGAAGCCGATGAACTGCCCGGCGCATGTCCTTATCTTTAAGCAGGGCATCACCAGCTATCGCGACTTGCCGCTGCGAATGGCCGAATTTGGATGCTGTCACCGCAACGAACCCCATGGTGCACTGCACGGCATCATGCGCGTACGCCAGTTTACGCAGGATGACGCGCATATCTTCTGCCGTGAAGATCAGCTGGTGCAAGAGGTGCGCGATTTCTGCGACCTGCTCGACAGCGTGTATCACGACCTTGGCTTTGACAAATATGCAATCAAGCTGGCGCTGCGCCCTGAAAAGCGGTTCGGGTCGGACGAGATGTGGGACAAGGCCGAGGCAGAGCTGCGCGAAGCCGTGCGCTCCTCTGGCCGCGCCACCGAAGAATATGGCTGGGAAGAGCTGCCCGGCGAAGGTGCTTTTTATGCGCCTAAGCTGGAATTCCACCTGACCGACGCGATCGGTCGCACCTGGCAAGTCGGCACGATCCAGTCCGACCGCGTGCTGCCCGAGAGATTGGATGCGGCCTACGTCGGCGAGGATGGCGCCAAGCACCGCCCCGTAATGCTCCACCGCGCGATTTTGGGCACGTTTGAACGCTTCATCGGTATATTGATCGAACACCATGCTGGCCGCTTCCCGGTATGGCTGGCACCTGTGCAAGCGGTTGTGGCCACCATCGTCTCTGATGCTGATGAATATGCCAAGCAGGTGAGCGCAAAGCTGGAAGCTGCCGGCATTCGCGTCGAGACCGACCTGCGCAACGAGAAGATCAACTACAAGGTGCGCGAACACAGCCTTGCAAAGGTTCCGCATTTGCTGGTGGTGGGCAATCGCGAAGCCGAGGAAGGCAAGGTCGCAATCCGTACTTTGGGTAGCGAAGGCCAGCGGATCATGTCGGTCGACGAGGCGATTGCTATGCTGGTGGCAGAAGCCACGCCACCGGATCTTCGTGCTTGAGTAACACAACAACGCGAACAAAACGCCGCTGGCTGCGCTGGGTAATAGCGCTGCTATTGCTGGCGCTTGCGCTGCTCGGGAAGGGCTATTGGAACGCCACACGCGACCCGATAGTCCGCCGCGCGACGCTATCCGTCGATAATTGGCCAGCGGGCGAACCACCGCTGAAGGTCCTGCTGCTATCCGACACCCATGTCGCCGGGCCAGACATGCCACCCGAAAGACTGGCGCGGATTGTAGCCCGCCTCAACCGGCTGAAGCCCGACCTGGTGTTGATTGCGGGCGACCTGATCAGCGAAAAGAGGCTGTCGACCCATATCTACACCCCCGATCAAGTGACCGCGCCCTTGCACGGCTTTAAGGCGCGGCTGGGAACTGTCGTAGCGCTGGGCAACCATGACCATTGGTTCGATCCAAAAGCCATCGAAGCAGGCCTACGTAAAGGCGGCATCACCGTGTTGAAGAATGAAGCCATCGAACGCGGTCCGCTGGTAATCGGCGGAGTAGATGATGATTTTTCGGGCCATGATGATGTCCCCGCCACCTTTGTCGCGATGGAATTGCTGACCGCCAAACCGCGTGTGCTGGTAACCCACAGCCCTGACATCGTACCAGATATGCCGTCCCCGGTCGCCGCAGTCTTTGCCGGTCACACCCATTGCGGCCAGATCGTGCTGCCGCTCTATGGCCCAGTCACCTATGTCTCGCGCTATCGTGAACGCTTTGGCTGTGGCGCTATAAACGACAAAGGACAGCCGGTTTTTGTAGGTGCCGGATTGGGCACCTCAGTCCTACCGCTGCGTTACGGCGCACATCCCGATGTCTGGTTGGTTACATTGAAGCCATGACGATAGAGGCTCTGCTCGGCGGGTTCAGTCCAGCAACCCTGTCGATTGCACTGGCACTTGTTTTTGGCGCTTCGGTGGTGCGTGGACTGACCGGATTTGGGCTGGCGATCATTCTCGTCCCGCTACTTGGCCTGATCGTCGAACCGGCGGAAGCAGTGGTGATTTCCATCCTGCTGCAACTGCTCGCCGGGCCCATAGGGTTAAAGCGGATTTTGGCCGATGGCGAGAGGGCTACCGCCATTCCCATCTCGATCGCCGCGATAATGGCAACGCCATTTGGCGTGTGGTTGCTGTCGGTGACCGCCCCTGACGTCGCGCGCCTCGCCATCGCCCTGCTCGCGCTCGCAGCATTCGGGCTAATGTTCGTACCAGCCAAGGAAGGCGCTATACCGGGGCGGAAGGAAACGCTGGCGACAGGAATCGCTGCCGGCCTGCTTACTGGTTTTGCCTCGATGCCAGGGCCGCCCGTGGTACCCTTCTATTTGCGACGAAAGCTATCCCCCGATGTCGCACGGGCATCGATGCTGATGGTCTTTTTCGCGACTGCCATTGCAGGGAGCATTGCCTCTTTTGCACTTGGTTTCGCCAATCTGCACCTGCTGTGGTTGTCGGTGCTGTTCTACCCGGCGCTTTATATCGGCACGCGACTGGGCGAACTCGTCTTCGGAAAGGTCAGCGAGCCGGTATGGCGCACGCTGGTCGGTATTATCCTTGGTGTTGCGGGTGTGGCAGCCGTAGTGCGGCTGCTCAACTAACCGAATTTCCGCGCTATCCAGTCGCTGCATAGGTCAACTGCTTGCGGCAGCAGTTCGGGTCGCTCGATATAATAATGGTCCGCCCCCGCAACGTCGGCATATTCCTTGTCCGCATGCCCGACCGCTTCAAACAGACGCTGCGCGTGGCTGGGGGTACAGGCAAGGTCGGCGGTGTTGTTGATCACCAGCACCGGACAACTGATCCGCGCGGCATTGCCAAGCCCGGTCGCATTGGTATCGTCATAGCTCCATTGCGACAGCCAGCTGCGCAGGGTCGAGAAGCGCGCCAAACCGACCGGCCCGTCATTCGCTACCTTGGGCACGCCGAGATAGCATTCATAAGGTCGCCGATCGGAAGGATCCTGTGTGGGGTCGGTCCAGCGGACGTCGGCCATCGTACCATGAACGACAAAAGCGCGCTCGGCATTGGGCGTGTCGCTGGCACGGATCGCTGCCAGCTCTTCCTTCACCCAAGCGGTGATCCGCCGATTGCGGGCAATCTGCGCTGTGCGGAAACGGGTGACATAGGCCTCGTCATAAGGTGCCTTATTGGGGTTGGCTGGATCATAGATATTCAGTTCGGGATCGCGCTCAAATGGTTTGTTTTCGTCAAGGATCGAAGGGTCGATCCACTCGGTCAGCGTCATCGCCCGGCTGATATGCGCAGCGAGCAGCATGATGCCATCGACCTTGGGCATTTCTATCGCCATCAGGTCATAGGCATCCCCCGCAGGGGTGTGCGTGATCGTCGGGTTCTCGGCCTGGTCCTGGTAGAATAGCGACATCGATCCGCCGCCTGACCAGCCTCCCAGTATGAATTGTTCATAGCCCAGTCTATCGCGCGCATGCCGCAATGCAGCGGCCAGATCGCTGATGCATTTTTCCATGATGAGCGCGGTATCATTCCCGCGATAGCGCGGGTTCACATAGAGCACATGGTGCCCGCCATGCGCGAGCGCCGTCACCAGTGGCAGGAACGAACCACCACCTATCGGATGGGTGAAGACAATGGCGCGCTTCGACGGGCTGTCTTTGGGCGTGATAGCCATGCACTCGACAAATACGGTTCCGCCCGCACCACCATAGACATCCTTGAAGGCAGACTCTTCCTTATAGACCACCGCATAGGGGGTGCGCACGATTTCCATTTGCAAACTCTCCTCTCTTGGGCACATTGGCGCGGAAGAGAGAGGAAAGGCAAGTCTTATGGTCCAGCCAACAGGCATTCACCACATCGCGATCATGACCGGCGACATGAAGCGACAAATCGAGTTCTTCTCCGATGTGCTCGGCGCGCCATTGGTTGCGATCTTCGACATGCACGGTGTGCCTGGCGGCATCCATGCCTTTTTGAGGCTTGACGGCTGCTGTTATTTCTCGCTGGTGCAATTGCCCGAGACCACCGAGACGCCGATAACCCTTGGTTTGACCCATGCAGGCACGGGAGCGGGCAACAGCGCACCGGGGACGATGCAGCATCTGGCCTTTTATGTGGAGGATGAAGACCGCCTGATCGCGATGCGCGACAGGATCCGCACCAAGGGCGTCAATGTGATCGGCCCGCTCAATCATGGCATGTGCAAGTCGATCTATTTTGCGGGGCCCGAGCAGATGACGCTGGAGGTTGCCTGCCCTGGAATGCCTGTCACCGCAGACCGCTGGGTCGACCCGTCGGTGCTCGCCAAGGTCGGGATCAGCGCGGAGGAAGCCAAAGCCTATGCAAATCCCGACTGCTTTGATGGTGCGGGCGGTTCAGTAAAACAGCCAGACTTTGATCCGTCCAAACCACATATGGCCTATCCCGCAGAAAACTACAAAATGATGCTCTCGGTTCCCGACGAAGCGCTGGCGGCAATGGCCGATCATAGCGAGCCACCTGTACCCGCGTAACCTCTTGACAGACTTCCCTCGTTGCATCGCTGCAACGCCTGTGCATAAAAGCAACAGGTGATGCGGCCAGCCCTTTATTTGTAACGCATTTGTCTGTAAGGGCGAGCCAACATCAATTTCAGGAGTAATTGCTATCGCTGCCCCAGTCTCACGGCGTATGAACACGCCTCCGGTCAAAAGTGGACCGCGCTATAATGAGTTCATCCAGAGCGAAAAAGTTCGCGTCATTGATGAAGAGGGCGAAAATCTGGGTGTGATGTACACCCGCGAAGCAATTGCACAGGCCGCAGAAGTCGGTCTCGACCTAGTCGAAGTCTCCCCCAATGCCGACCCGCCGGTCTGCAAATTCCTAGACGTCGGCAAATATAAATATGAGGCCCAGAAAAAGGCCAACCTCGCCCGTAAGAGCCAGAAGACGCAGGAGATCAAAGAGATCAAGATGCGTCCGAACATCGACGATCATGACTATATGACGAAGATGAAGAAGATCGTCGAGTTTATCGGCGAAGGCGACAAGGTGAAGGTCACATTACGTTTCCGCGGACGCGAGCTTTCGCATCAGCAACTCGGCATGGCGCTGCTACAGCGCGTAGCCGAAGATATGACCGAAACCGCCAAGGTTGAGGCCTATCCGCGCATGGAAGGCCGACAGATGCTGATGGTGCTCGCGCCGAAATAAGGCGCGGGGTTCGCCCTACCAGATGGCTTCGCGGATCAGTTCCCCACCCACCACGATCATTAGCAGATTGATCGCGAGATGGAATCGCGCAGGCGAAATCCGGCGCACCAGAATCACGCCTGCAATCGTGCTGATGATTGCCAGCGGCATGAACAGCGATGTCAGCCACAGGGTCTCTGCGGTGAACTGGCCCAACGCCAGATAGGCAGGCACTTTCATATAATTGACCACAGCGAAGAATATCGCCGAGGTTCCAATGAAGATAGTGTGCGGCAGATTGCGCGACAGCGCCCAAATCTGGAAAGGCGGCCCGCCAGCATGTGCGACATGGCTGGTGAAGCCCGCGACCCCGCCCCAGAAGGTTCCCACCCAGCCCGGCATGGCAATGGCCCAGCCTTCCGTGCCCAACCGATTCTCGGTTAAACGATATAATCCGAAAGCAAGCGCAATGAGGCCCACCAACCCCTTGACGGCGTCGGTCGACACCGAGTTCGCAAACATCCAGCCAAGGAAAATGCCAATAGCTGCGCCCGGCAGCATCTGCCACAGCAACGCACGGTCAAATTCCTTGCGGAACGACCAGACGCTGACGACATCCTGCACCATCAATATCGGAAGCAGCATCGCGGCCCCCTGCACCGGATCCATCACCAGCGCGATGAGAGGCATTGAAGCCGCACCCAGCCCGGCAAATCCGCCCTTGGCGAGCCCCACAAGCAGGATGGCCAACCCGGCAACCAGCCAGAATGTTAGATCGGTCGGAACGCTCAACGGCCTGACTGGCGACGACGCAGTGCTAGCAGGTAAATCACCAACGCGGCAGTCGCAAAAAAGAACCATTGCACCGCATAGGACAGATGGTTGTTGGTCACGTCCTTGGGGTCAGGCTGGGCTACTGGCCTCATGCCTTCAACTGCGGTGTCGGAAATCAGCATCGGCAATGGGGTCGGAATTTTACCGATCATCCGCTCCAGAAAGCTGTAGCGATTGGGTTCGAGGACTATGGTTCCCTGAACCACCCCGCCATTCCATGTCGGCTTGAAATCTGGCCGGTCAGCGATGCCGAATGCCACCAGCGCGCCGGGACCTTCAGCGCCCGTCTTGCACTCGGCGATGAATTGGATACCCGACTTACCTTTGATGTCGCGACCCGAGCCACTTTGCCAGCCAATGACTTCCAAGCAATTGACCGAAGATTTCCGGAACATTTCCGCGTCGCGTACCGGTGCCAGTTCCGGAAAGGCGATGGCTGGCTTGCCGATATTCGCAGCATAGGTTGCAATCAGCGCCTCTTTCTCGGCCTTGCGTTGCAACTGCCAAACCCCAAGTGCGACCATCGCAGCGACAGCAAGCGCTACGACAACGGTCGGGATGATGGGCAGGCGTATATTCATTTGATCTCGTCGCTTTCGACCAGCCGTCCTTCGACCGCACGGTTGCGATGCTCGGCGACCAGCAAGGCCCCTTTGGCAAAGCGCAATGATGCCACGACCAGCAATGCCGTCAACGGCACCCATATCAGGGCATGCACCCAGAAAGGCGGATGTGCGCCAAGTTCAAGGATGATGGCCAAAACAATAATCAATGCCCCAATCGCCATGGTCAACAGCGCCGCCGGGCCATCCCCCACATTGAACGTCGAATAGTCCAATCCACAATTGCCACAGCGATCGGCAAAACGGGCCGGACCGGCAAAAAGTGTCTTAGCCCCGCAATTCGGGCAAAGACCAAAAAGGGCAGCCTGAACCAAGCCAGGCTGCCCTTTTGATGTTTGTGTGTCCGTCATCGCCGATACCGGCCGATGGCTATCAATGGACCGGTGCGCCCCAGCCGCCCCAGACATAGACGACGACAAAGAGGAACAGCCAGACGACATCGACGAAATGCCAGTACCAGGCCGCGGCTTCGAAACCGAAATGCTGCGTGGGTGTGAAGTGGCCCTTATAGGCGCGGGCAAGGCACACGATCAGGAAGATCGTACCGACAATCACGTGGAAGCCGTGGAAGCCGGTCGCCATGAAGAAAGCCGAACCATAGTTCAACCCTGCAAAGGGGAAGGGCGCGATCGAATATTCATAAGCCTGCACGCAGGAGAAGATCACGCCAAGGATGATGGTCAGCCACAGGCCGTTGATCAGGCCCTTGCGATCGCCATGGATCAGCGCGTGGTGCGCCCAGGTGACAGTGGTGCCGGAGCAGAGCAGGATCAGCGTGTTGAGCAAAGGCAGGCTGAACGCGTCAAAGACCTGCATGCCTTTCGGCGGCCATTGCTCAAGTGCGGCAGCGCCCTCCTGACCAATCAGGTTGGTAACAGTAAATGCGTGCGTCGCGTGGTCAATTTCGACCTGCAGCGGCACGGGGAACAAAGAATAATCGAACCAGGCCCAGAACCATCCGACAAAAAACATCACTTCCGAAGCGATGAACAGGATCATGCCGTAACGCAGGTGCAACTGCACAACCGGTGTGTGGTCACCCGCATGCGCTTCGCGAATAACATCCGCCCACCAGGTCCAGAAGGTGTAGAGCACGCCAATCAGGCCTGCACCAAAGACAAGGCTGCCATAGCCGCCCAGCACTTTCGGCTGGAACATCATCACCATGCCAAAGAACATGGTGAGTGCCGAGAACGACCCCAGCAACGGGGTGATGCTCGGCGGCAGAATGTGATAGTCGTGGTTCTTGGCACCGGCCATGGTTTGCTTCCCTATTCCCTAACCTGTTTCAACTTTGCTCTTAGCCGCCCTGACCCGGTTGGTCCACCGGGTAGAAGGTATAGCTGAGCGTAATTTCTTCGATATCCTTGGTATCCGGATCGGTCATGATCTTCGGATCGACATAATAAAGTACTGGCATGCGAATTTGCTCGCCAGCCTTCAGCGTCTGCTCTGTGAAGCAGAAGCACTGGATCTTGTTGAAATATTTTCCGGCCTGTGCGGGCGTTACGTTGAACGTCGCTGTGCCCGTCACGGGTTGGTCGGACAAATTCTTAGCGATGAAGACCGACATGTCACGCGCCCCGATGCTGACCGTGTCGGTAGGGCGCTCGGGCTTGAACTCCCACGGCAGGCCGCGCTGGTTGGCATCAAAGCGAACGACGACGGTCTTGCCGACTGCCTGTACCGTCGCAGCCTGGGCTTCGCTGACGCGCATGGTCGTTCCGCCAAAGCCGGTGACCTGACAGAATATGCGGTAGAGCGGAACGGCAGCGAATCCCATCCCGACCATGCCAATGGCAATCGCGCCTGCCATGAGTGCGGTTTTGACATTCGACTTCTGGGTTGCAGCTAGTGCCGTCATCCCCAAACTCCTACCTTGACGACCGTGATGGCAAAGAACAGCACACAAAGGCCGAACAGAACCACAGCCATGGCCCGCGCACGACCGGCTTGGCGACTGCGGACAAGGCGGCTTTCTTCAACGCTGAGGCTGCCGACCATTTGCGGACCCATGTCTTGGGCCGCAGGTTTCACGTCGTCGGTCATACGAGCAACATCCTGTCGAAGGCCAACGCGGCGAAAAGAATGAAAAGATAAAGAACCGAATAGGCGAACAGGCGTTTTTCCGCCTTCATCATCTGCGCCTCGGTCGTCTCACTACGCCAGACTGCAAAGGCCAGGCCGAGAAAAACTAAGTTCAATGCGACAGTGGTGACGCCGTAAACCGCCCCCGTCATACCCAGATACCACGGCGCCATAGCGATGGCCGCCAGCACGAAGCTGTAGCCGAAAATCTGGTTTCGGGTGACGCGCTGACCCGAAACATTGGGCAGCATCGGAATGCCTGCGGCACCATAATCGGACTTCATGAACAGCGCCAGCGACCAGAAATGCGGTGGCGTCCAGAAAAAGATGATGGCGAACATCAACAGCGGAAGCAGCGTCAAATCACCCGTTACGGCAGCCCAACCGATAACGGGCGGAAAGGCTCCAGCTGCCCCGCCGATAACGATATTCTGCGGCGTGTTGGGTTTCAGCCACATCGTATAGACGACGGCATAGAAGAAGATCGAAAAGGCGAGAATGCCCGCCGACAGCCAGTTGACCGCAACGCCCATGATACCCACCGAAAAGGCAGCAAGACCGATACCGAAATGCAACGCAGATTCGCGCTCCATCCGGCCATCAGGCAACGGGCGACCGGCGGTTCGCTTCATCTTGGCATCAAGCTCGGCTTCATACCATTGGTTGAGCGCGCCCGATGCTCCCGCACCGGTGGCGATGCACAGGATAGCGGTAAAGGCGAGTATCGGGTGCATCTCGCCGGGCGCGGCCAGCAAACCGCAGAGCGCGGTGAACACGACAAGCGACATCACCCGGGGCTTGGTCAGCGCCCAGAAATCCCGCCAATCGGCAGGAAGGGTGATTTCGCGTGCAGCTACAGTCATTGTCCAAATCCAATCCCCTCCCGCTTTTGAGGGCGGGAGGGGATGCTATCTTATTTGATAACCGGAAGCGTTTCGAACTGGTGGAAAGGCGGCGGGCTCGACAATGTCCATTCGAGCGTCGTAGCGCCTTCGCCCCAATAATTGCCTTCCGCCTTGCGGCCAGCCAGCAACGACCAGATCACGTTGACGAAGAAGATCAACACGCCCACGCCCATGATGGCATAGCCGATCGACGCGACTTCGTTCCAGTGCGCATAAGCTTCTGCATAGTCGGGGTAGCGACGCGGCATGCCCTGATTGCCCAGGAAGTGCATCGGGAAGAACAGGACGTTCACGCCGATGAAGAACACCCAGAAGTGCAAGTGACCGAGGAACTCGTTCAGATGGCGGCCGCTCATCTTGCCGAACCAGTAATAGAAACCGGCAAACAGCGAGAAGACGGCGCCCAGCGAAAGCACATAGTGGAAGTGCGCGACAACATAATAGGTGTCGTGCAGGTTATCATCGACGCCGCCATTGGCGAGGACAACACCGGTCACGCCGCCAACGGTGAACATGAAGATGAAGCCCAGCGCCCAGACCATCGGCACCTTGAAGCTCAGCGAACCGCCCCACATAGTGGCAATCCAGCTGAAAATCTTGATACCGGTTGGCACCGCGATAACCATCGTCGCCGCAGTGAAGTACATCTTCATCTCGACGCTCATGCCGATCGTGAACATGTGGTGCGCCCAAACGACGAAACCGACCACGCCAATCGCGACCATCGCATAGGCCATGCCGAGATAACCAAAGACCGGCTTGCGGCTGAAGGTTGCGACGATCTGGCTGACAATGCCGAAGCCCGGCAGGATCATGATGTACACTTCGGGGTGACCGAAGAACCAGAAAAGGTGCTGGTAGAGAATCGGGTCACCACCGGCAGCGGCATCGAAGAAGGCACCGCCGAAGTTGCGGTCAACCAGCAACATGGTGATTGCAGCTGCGAGCACGGGAAGCGCAAGCAACAGCAGGAATGCGGTAACCAGCACCGACCACACGAACAGCGGCATTTTGTGGATGGTCATCCCCGGAGCACGCATGTTGAAGATGGTGGTGATGAAGTTGACAGCGCCAAGGATCGACGCGGCACCAGCGAGGTGGAGCGAGAAGATCGCCATGTCGACCGCTGGCCCGACCGAACCCGAGGTCGAAAGCGGCGCATAGACCGTCCAGCCGGTACCCGCTCCCAAACCTGTGCCACCGGGCACAAAGGTGGAACCAAGCAACATGATGAAGGCAACAACGGTCAGCCAGAAGCTGATATTGTTCATGCGCGGGAAGGCCATGTCAGGCGCGCCGATCATCAAAGGCACGAACCAGTTGCCGAAGCCACCGATAATCGCTGGCATGACCATGAAAAAGACCATGATCAGGCCGTGCGCGGTAATCAGCACGTTCCACATATGATAGGCTTCGTCGAGCGACGCCTCTTTGCCGGCCATCATCGACGCCCAGCCAGTCAGATACTGGATGCCAGGCGCCGCCAGTTCCAGACGCATCATCCCCGAAATCGCTCCGCCGATGATGCCGGCGAAGATTGCGAAGATCAGGTACAGCGTCCCGATATCCTTGTGGTTGGTCGACATGAACCAGCGGGCGAAAAAGCCCGGCTTGTGGTCATGATCTGCATGATCATGATGATCGGCAGGATGTGCGGCAATGGTTGTCATCGTCTTTGCCTCTTGTCTTACTTGGCAGGAACTGCGGCTGCAGCAGCAGCGGCAGGTGCGGCAGCAGCGGGGGCTGCAGGAGTGGCGGCGGCAGGCGCAGCAGGCGCTTCTGCCGGTTTTTCACCGGGCATCGTGCCACCCTTGGCCTTGATCCAGGCAGCGAATTTCTCTGGCGGCAGTGCCTCGACGGCAATCGGCATATAGCCGTGGCGCGCACCGCACAGCTCCGAGCACTGGCCGAAATAGACGCCGGGCTTTTCGATCAGCAGCTGCTTTTCGTTGAGACGGCCCGGAACAGCATCGAGCTTGAACCAGAGCGAGGGCACCGCAAAGCTGTGGATCACGTCTGCAGCCGTCGTCTGGATGCGGATCGGGACGCCAGCCGGAACAACCATGCGCGTATCGACTGCAAGATGGCTGGGCCCGTCATTTTCGGTGCGGTAGCGTTCGCCGGGGCCAACCTGGCTCTGCTCTTTCAGCATGTTCGAAACAACTTCGAAACCGCCATGGTCGGGATAAGTGTAACCCCAATACCACTGGTAACCGGTGATTTTCACCGTCACCGCCTCTTTCGGAGCCGGTTTGAACTGCTTGGCGACCAGCGTCAGCGAAGGATAGGCAATGAAGAGCAGGATGAGAACCGGAACGAGAGTCCAGACGATCTCGATAAAGGTGTTATGCGTTGTTTTGGACGGGGTCGGATTTGCTGCGCGGCGGAAGCGCACGACAACAAACAAAAGCAGACCCAGAACGAACAGCGAGATGATCGTGATGATCGGCAACAAAATGCTGTTGTTCAGCCATTTCGCATATTCGCCATTGGCGCTGTACTGATCCTGAAAATCAACGCCGCGATCGACGGGCATGCCGACGCCCGGCGTCGGTTTCATCGGGGTGTAGCCGGGCAGCGAGCCATCATCAGGGCCTGCTGCAGCAGCTTTTGCGTCGGCTGCCGGTGCAGCAGTAGCTGCAGTCGTGGCGGCCACAGGTGCCGGAACGGCCTTGGCTTCGGGCGCCGCAACCTGCGGTGCCGGATTCGGCGCTTGCGCCGGCGCAATGGCGGGCATTGCCGCCAGGCCGAAGAGCAGAATCAATTTCTTCAGAACATTCATTACTTTAGCCCCGATGTTCAGGATCGGACGATCCCATTGTTTTTGCTTAACTCTTGTACGAAAACCGCTATTTGGCGCGGCTTATAGGCGCGCTTGGCACAAGCCTCAAGCGCTGCGCAACAGTTTTTATGGATTTATTTATACGGTTTTTAGACCTAATTGCCAGCCAAGGGCCAATCTCGTGGCCGTAACATACAGGACATTCACCCGATCATGACCGAAGACGAGATTCTCGCCGAATTCCGCGCGGCCGAAGCCTTGCTAGAAGGGCATTTCCTGCTCTCCTCAGGAAGGCATAGCGCCTATTATCTGCAATGCGCCCGATTGCTGATGAACCCCGAGCGTGCGAGCCGCATCGCGGTCGCCATCGCGCAAAAGCTGCCGCGCGACATCCGCAGCCAGATTGAGGTTGTGGTGTCGCCTGCCATGGGTGGCCTTATAATAGGGCATGAAATGGGCCGGGCGCTGGGTGTCGACGCGCTATTCGTCGAGCGCCCCGATGGCGTCTTTGGATTGCGCCGCGGCTTTGCGCTCAACGAAGTCCAGAAAGTGTTGATGGTCGAGGATGTCGTCACCACCGGGCTATCGTCGCGCGAAGCAATCAAGGCGATCGAAGCGGCAGGTGGCGAAGTGATTGCCGCCGCGTCAATCATCGACCGGTCGGCGGGTGCTGTCGATCTCGGCGTGCCCTTCTTCCCGTTGATCGAGCTCAACTTCCCGACCTATGCGTCCGACGAACTGCCAGCCGAACTCGCCGCGACCGAAGCCGTGAAGCCAGGTAGCCGGAAGGCTTGAACGTGGCGAGCCAACTCCGCCCCCAACACCTTAGACTGGGCGTCAATATCGACCATGTCGCGACGATCCGGAACGCGCGCGGCGGGGATCATCCTGATCCGGTGCGCGCGGCGGAAATTGTTGCACAAGTCGGCGGCGATGGCATCACCGCGCATCTTCGCGAAGACCGGCGCCATATCCGCGACAGTGATATCGCGCGCATCCAGGCCGCAACCAGCCTGCCGCTCAACCTCGAAATGGCGGCGACCGAGGAGATGCTTGACATCGCCCTCAAGCACATGCCTCATGCCGCCTGCATTGTTCCCGAACGGCGCGAGGAACGCACGACCGAAGGCGGGCTCGATGCAGCCGGATTGCACAACCAGTTGGCCCCCATAGTCACGCGCCTGTCCGACGCCGGCATCCGCGTGAGCCTGTTCGTCGAACCCGACCCGCGCCAGATAGAGGCCGCTATGCGGCTGCGCGCGCCTGTGGTTGAGCTGCATACCGGCCGCTATGCGCATCTGTGGCTCGACGGCGACACGGCGGGGATCGAAATGGAACTCAAGCGCATCGCCGATGCCGCAGCGCTTGCGGTCAAGAACGGTATAGAGCCGCACGCCGGCCACGGCCTGACCTATGACAATGTCCAGCCGATTGCCGCGATCCCGCAGCTCGCCGAGCTCAATATCGGCCATTATCTGATCGGCGAGGCAATTTTCGACGGCCTCGAAAATGCGGTGCGGAGGATGCGCGATTTGATGGATGCGGCGCGGTGAGTTTACAACGAATTTTAGAAATTCAATGGCTGGTCATGAAGTTGTTTTGGTATGCCTCTTTTTTCTTTGGCTTGATCATAGTTGCATCAAATTTTTCATCGGCAATTTCGGACGGGACAGCACTACCGTGGAAAGACTTTCTATTTGTCGCCGGAATGCTGCTGATGGGAACCGCGTTGATGTGGATTGCCCGTCGGCTTTTCAACTTTCTAGCTGGAGTTGAAGTATGTAAGTGGCGGTCAACATGATCATCGGCCTGGGCTCCGACCTCTGCAATATCGAGCGTATCCAGAATTCGCTCGAGCGTTTTGGCGACCGCTTTGAAAATCGCGTCTTTACCGATGTCGAACGCGCCAAGGCAGCCCGCCGACCGTTCACCAAGGCTGGAACCTATGCCAAGCGCTTCGCCGCCAAGGAGGCGTTCAGCAAGGCGGTGGGCACCGGGTTCAAGCGCGGCGTGTTCATGAAGGACATAGGCGTCGTCAACGCGCCGTCGGGCGCTCCAACCTTGGCGCTGACCGGCGGTGCAAAGGCACGGCTCGACGCGATGGTGCCAAATGGCTATGAGGCGCACATTCATCTGACGCTGACCGACGATCACCCCTGGGCGCAGGCCTTTGTGATCATCGAAGCGCTCCCGATTTCGAAAGCATGACTGTTTTGAATAGCGAACCCGTTACCACCGAGACCGAAACCACCGCCGCGCCCGCCGCCAAGCAAAGCTGGCTGCACACGCTGTGGGCCGAAATCAAAGGATTGTTCTGGCTGTTGCTGGCGGTGCTGGCCTTTCACAGCTTCATCGCCAAGCCCTTTTACATTCCGTCGATCTCGATGATGCCGACGCTGCTGGTCGGTGACCGGTTGTTTGTTTCGAAATATGCTTATGGCTGGAGCTTTGTCTCGCCCACTATCCCCAACCCTGTCGCGCTTTTCCATTGGCTGGTGTTGCGCGAAGAGGTCGACTCGCTGGCCTTTACCATGCCCGAAAGCAAAGGTCGCGTCTGGGGTGCAACGCCCGAGCGCGGCGATGTCGTGATTCTGACGCCCGAAGGCAAGAATCAGGACTATATCAAGCGTGTCGTCGGCATGCCCGGCGATCTGTTCGAGATGCGTGGTGGGCAGGTTTATCTCAACGGCAAGCCCATTCGCCAGGAAGCGCAGCCGGTGAAAGACCTACCGGTTGACGCGAACAACCCCTGCACCGAACTCGATTTCCCTGGTGCATTGACGCAGGAAGCCGATGGTTCGCTGCATTGCTACGTCACCATCGTCCGCGAAACCCTGCCCAATGGCGTCAGCTATGACACAATCGACGCGCGGCGCGGATCGACGGACGATGTTGCGCCCATCCGCATCCCCAAGGGCCATTATTATCTGCTCGGCGATAATCGCGACAATAGCGCCGACAGCCGCGTCGATGCCCCCATCGGGCTTGGCGGCCCGGTGGCTTGGGAACGGATCGGTGGGCGCGCAGAGATCATCACCTTCTCGCTCGACGGATCAACCGGGCTCAATCCGGCGAGCTGGTTCTCGTCCTTCCGCGGCGGACGGGCTGGCACCAGCCTGCGCCCCGATACAGCCGAACCATCAGCTGCAAAATGAGCATGGCAGGCGATAGATGTACCTGATCGCCGCCTTTCTGCTCGGCATCGCCAATTTCGCGATGCACAAGGCGGTGGTTGAATCGGGCCACCCCTTTGTCGAGGATACCAAGCTCTATTTCGGCAAACATTTTGGCCGCAATGGCAGCTATTTTCTGGAGTTCGGAATATTGCTCGGCGCGATGCTGTTTGCCTATTCCGATTCAGGGGTAATCGTTGGCCTTTATGCAGCTTATACCAGCTTCAATGCGATCGCCGCCTGGCTACTGCTTTCCCGCCGCTTTTAATTGTCGATGTAGTTTGTCCCAAATTATCAGTCGCTAATCGAACGTGGCTGTTTCGAAAACAAATGTAAACCTAACCGTCCTGCGCAGGGAGCACAAAAGGGCCGCAGAGCCCGGCAGGAGTGGTTGAATGAATTTGTGCGCCCGTCGCATCCTTGCGACATCCGGAAGTGTGCTTGCCTTGGCAGCGGCACATCCAGCCTTGGCTAACTCCAGTTCAGCCGCGCCGCAGTTTGAGGAAACCAGGACCGATCTGGAGCCGCGAGCCGAAAACGGACGGCAAATTTACGAGGCCGCGCAATTTACCCGTTTTGCCCCGCAAACCGCGCTCGATATGGTCGGGCAAATTCCCGGCTTCATCATCAGTCAGGTTAGCACAGATCGCGGCTTGGGCGAAGCAAGCCAGAATGTGCTGATCAACGGCCAGCGGATCACCGGCAAAAGCAACGACGCGCAGACCGCATTGTCACGCATTGCGGCCTCCTCGATCATTCAGCTCGAGATTGCAGATGCCGCGACGCTCAACGTCTCCGGCCTAAATGGTCAGGTCTTGAACGTCGTCACCAAGCCCGACAGTCTGCAGGGCAATTTTGCCTGGCGGCCGCAATGGCGGCGGCGGGTCGACGATTTCTGGCTCAACGGCGAGGTCAATCTGTCGGGCAAGCTTGGCAAAGGCGATTTCACGCTGGGGCTTGCGAATAAAGACGGCTTCCGCGGTGGAGGTTGGGGCTATGAGGATGTGCGCGACGCGACTGGCAACCGGCTGTTCATCCGCGATGTTCGTACGCGGTCGCAAGGTGACAGGCCAAGGCTCGCAGGCACGTACACGCTGAAAAGTGACAATGGGAACATACTCAACGCCAATGCGGCAATCGAATTTTTCGAATTTCGCGGCAACCGTACATTCCTGAAGCAAGAGATAGGCAAAGCGGAAATCCTTGAAGCGGGTAAGGACCGTGAAGATGAATGGAATATGGAGCTGGGCGCCGACTATGAGTTCGATCTTGGCGGCGGCCGGCTGAAGGTCATCGGCTTCCACCGATTTGAACATAGCCCCTTCGTCAACGAGTTCCGCGTCACCCCGACCAATGGTGCCCCCGAAAGCGGGCAGAAATTCGCGCAGGTGATCGACGAAGGCGAAAGCGTGTTGCGCGCCGAGTATCGCTGGAAGGCCGGCAAAACAGACTGGCAGATTTCAGCCGAAGGGGCGTTCAACTATCTTGATGCCAAATCGGAATTCTTCCAGCTCGATAGTAGCGGGGTGTTCCAGCCGGTCCCTCTACCCAACGCGACCGCGCGGGTAAAAGAAAAGCGCGGCCAGATCATCTTGTCTTATGGCCGCCCGATTGCAAAGGATATGACGCTGCAGGCAACGCTGGGCGGCGAATATAGCGAGTTGGGGGTTACAGGACCGAATGGTAATGCCCGGCAATATGTGCGGCCGAAAGGCTCGGTCGCCTTGGCGTGGAAGGCCTCTCCCACACTAGACATCAGCGCCAAATTCCAGCGCAAAGTGCTGCAACTTAACTTTGGCGATTTCCTGGCCTCGGTCGATGTCCGCAACAACAACAACAATGCCGGCAATTTCGATCTGGTCCCGCCGCAAAGCTGGCTGCTGAATTTCGAGGCGAACCGCTCGCTCGGTAAGGCGGGGTCGTTGAAGCTGAAGGTTGATCTTGAATCGATCAGCGATCTTGTCGACCGAATCCCGATTACCGCCACGACTGAAGCGCCGGGGAATATTGACGGCACTGCCAAAAGGCTGCGCACCGAAATCAATGCCAGCTTCCTGCTAGACACCATCGGTATCAAAGGGGCAAAGCTCGACCTCATCGGCGCTTGGCAAACCGCGTCACTCCGCGATCCACTGACCGGCGAAAAACGCCCGCTCAGCAACCGTGGCCGGACATATTGGAATGCCGATTTCCGCCACGACATACCCAATTCGCCATGGGCCTATGGTGCCTTTGCCGAGGATAGCAGCGACTATGGCTTTTACCGGCTCGACTATTTCGGTCGCGACTATCGAACCGGCCCGATGGTCGGCGCTTTCATCGAGCACAAGAATGTGCTTGGGCTAAAGGTTCGTGGGCAGGTGTTCAATCTGGCCGGCCAGACCGAAGGCTATGACGAGGTGTTTTATGTCGACCGCCGCGATGGCCCCGTCGATTTCACCCACACCGGGCGCAACAAATATGGCCTGATTTACCGCGCAACCGTCAGCGGGACTTTCTAAAGCCGGATACTTCCCTATATCGGCCTGATGCAGGGAATGGCGGCGCAGGCCGAAAACGGAAAATACAAGGAACCGGCGAAGGCGGAGGCGAGTTTCGCCACGCTCAAACGCTTCCTGCCTTATTTATGGCCGAAGGATATGCCCGCGCTGCGCATCCGTATCGTCATCGCGATGCTGCTGGTGCTGGTTTCCAAGGGCGTCCAGCTGTCGATGGGCTTTGTCTATGGTGCGGCCATTGACCGGATGCAACCGGGGCTGGAGGCGGGCGTCTGGATAGCGATCGGACTGGTCGTTGCCTATACCGGCGCGCGCTTTGGCGGGGTGCTGTTTGACAATCTGAGGAACACCGTGTTCGAGCGCGTCGGGCAGGATGCGACGCGACGGTTGGCAGAGAATACCTTTGCGCACCTGCACCGGTTGTCGATGCGCTTCCACATGAACCGCCGCACCGGTGCGGTCACCAAGGTGATCGAGCGCGGGACCAAGAGCATCGATGTGATGCTCTATTTCATGCTGTTCAACATCGCACCGACAGCGATCGAATTGCTTGCGGTGTTGGTGATATTCTGGTTCAAATTCGGCATCGGGCTGGTGCTCGCCACCATCGTCATGGTCGTGACCTATATCCTCTTCACCCAGCGCGTTACCGACTGGCGCAACAAGCTGCGCGAGGAGATGAACGAGCTCGATACCGCCACCGTCGCTCGGTCGGTCGACAGCCTGCTCAACTATGAAACGGTCAAATATTTCAACGCCGAGGATCGCGAGACCGACTATTATGCCAAGGTCGCGCGCCGCTATGCCGATGCGGCGGTGAAATCCGAAAACTCGTTGGCGTGGCTCAATATCGGCCAGTCCTTCATCACCAATTTGATGATGGCAGGCGCGATGGGTTTCAGCGTCTGGGGCTGGGCGCAGGGCCGCTTCAGCACCGGTGATGTCGTGCTGGTCAACACCCTATTGATGCAACTCTTCCGACCATTCGACATGCTCGGTATGGTCTATCGCACCATCCGCCAAGGCTTGATCGACATGGCCGCAATGTTCGATCTGGTCGATACCCCGCCCGAAATTGTCGACCGCCCCGGCGCAACTATGCTTCGCGTTTCCGGCGGTGAGCTAGCGTTCGAAAATGTGACCTTCGGCTATGATGCCGATCGGCAGATATTGAACGGCCTGTCCTTGCGCATTCCGCCGGGCAAAACCCTCGCCGTGGTCGGACCTTCGGGGGCTGGCAAGTCAACAATCGCGCGGCTGCTCTATCGTTTCTACGACGTCACCGGCGGGCGGATCACCATCGACGGGCAGGATTTGCGCGATGTGACCCAGTCGAGCCTGCGCGCACATATCGGCATCGTCCCTCAGGATACGGTGCTGTTCAACGACAGCATCGGTTACAATATCGGCTATGGCCGCGAGGGCTCCAGTCATACGGAAATCGAGGATGCGGCACGCGGCGCGCAGATCCACAATTTCATCGCTGCACAGCCAAAACAATATGAAACCCAGGTCGGCGAACGCGGGCTCAAATTGTCGGGCGGCGAGAAGCAGCGGGTGGCGATCGCGCGCACCTTGCTCAAAAACCCGCCGATCCTGATCCTCGACGAAGCGACCAGCGCGCTCGACAGCCGGACCGAGGCCGAAATCCTCGACACGCTCGACGAAGTGTCAAAGCAGCGCACCACCATCGTCATCGCGCACCGGCTATCGACGGTCGTCGATGCGGACGAGATTGTCGTGCTCGATGCAGGTCGCGTCGCCGAACAGGGGACCCATGCCGAACTGCTGGCAAAGGACGGCCTCTACGCCGAAATGTGGGCACGCCAGCAGGCCGAGAAAGAAGAAGAGGCTGTTGCGGCGGAGTAGCTTGTAACCAGCATCCAAATAATTCGTCACCCCCGCGCAGGCGGGGGTCCAACTCCGGTCATCGAAATTTAGAGGGCGGGGGTTGGATTCCCGCATTCGCGGGAATGACGACAGAATTGTTTTGACGAACTTGCGTATATTACTTGTTCTTGTTCCATCGCGACTCGACTATCCACAGCGAAAGTCGCCGATGCCCGAAGACCGCTCTATTCTTGAGGAACTATCCGGCCTAGCGGGCAGGAAGATGCTCGCTCCCGATACTCTCGACCCTGCTGATGTGCTGCACCGCGTGTTCGGTTTTGCCGAATTTCGCGGGGTGCAGGAACAGGTGGTGCGCCGGACGCTCGATAAGCAAAGCACGCTCGCGGTGATGCCGACCGGGGCGGGGAAGTCGCTTTGTTACCAATTGTCGGCTTTGCTGCTCGACGGCACCTGCATCGTCATCTCACCGCTGATTGCGCTGATG
Source organism: Sphingomonadales bacterium (assembly GCA_016707885.1). Taxonomy (GTDB): domain Bacteria; phylum Pseudomonadota; class Alphaproteobacteria; order Sphingomonadales; family Sphingomonadaceae; genus Sphingorhabdus_B. The sequence goes on along the minus strand of JADJGU010000001.1, from coordinate 1,300,486 downwards.
CACGATCAGTTGCGCGCTGCCAATGCGGTGGGCATCCGCGCCGCAACGCTGACATCGGCGGACAGCAACCGCGCCGAGACGATCGAACGGCTGCAGAGCGGCGCACTCGACCTGCTCTATGTAGCCCCTGAACGCGCCTCGACCGCAGATTTCCAGCGGTTGCTCGCTAAAACCAAAGTGTCGCTGTTCGCCATCGACGAGGCGCATTGTGTGTCCGAATGGGGGCATGATTTCCGTCCCGATTACCGCCTGCTCCGCCCTTTGATGGACGAATTTCCCAATGTACCAAGGCTTGCACTGACCGCGACCGCCGATGCGCATACGCGCGAGGATATCGCCCAGCAGCTGGGCATTCCGGCGAGCGGCACCATCGTCTCGGGCTTTGACCGGCCCAATATCCGCTACGCCGTCACCAACACCGCGAGCAAGGGATCGGCGATTGCATCAGCCATTCGCGGCTGGCCGGGCGCGGGCATTGTCTATACCACCACCCGCGACCGGGCGGAGAAACTGGCGGCGCTGATCGCGCGCACTGGACGGCGCACCCACTATTATCACGCCGGCATGGAGCCCACAGCACGCGCCGCCGCACAGGCTGAATTTGTTGCGTCCGAAGACATGGTGATGGTCGCAACTGTCGCTTTCGGCATGGGGATCGACAAGCCCGATGTCCGCTTCGTAGCCCATGCCGGTATCCCCAAATCGATCGAGGCTTATTATCAGGAAAGCGGACGCGCCGGCCGCGATGGCGATCCGGCGGTTGCGCATCTCTTCTGGTCACCCGGCGATTTCAGCCTTGCCCGCGAGCGGTTGAAGGAGCAACCTGAGGCGCGGCAACTTGCCGAGAAAGCGCGGATCGACGCCTTGTCGGCGCTGGTCGAAACCCCCGGTTGCCGCCGCGCAATCCTGCTCCGCCATTTTGGCGAGGATCCGCCTGCCCAGTGCGGCAATTGCGACAATTGCCTCGATGCCCCGGGCGTGGTCGATGCGACCGAAGTAGCGCAAAAGCTGCTCTCCGCCGTCTATCGCACCGGGCAGAGTTTCGGCGTCGGCCATCTGGAAAAGGTGCTCACCGGACGCACCGATGAGCGCATCGAGGCGCGCGGGCATGACCAACTCAGTGTGTTTGGTATCGTTTCGGGCGAGGACGCAAGGCTGATAAAACCGGTCGCACGCGCATTGCAGGCGCAGGGGCATTTGACCGCCAACGAACATGGCGGGCTGATGCTGGCGGGGGCATCGCGCGCAATCCTGAAGGGCGAGATGAGGCTTGAAATCGTCGTTCCACCCAAGACGCGCAAGGAACGACACGGCGAGGCCAATCCGGTTAATGATCCGCTGTTCGAAGCGTTGCGCAGCAAACGCCGCGAACTGGCCGAAGCGGTTGGCGTACCGCCCTATGTGATCTTCCACGATGCCACCTTGCGCGAGCTTGCCGAGCGCCGCCCGCAAAACACATCCGATTTCGCGCTGATCAGCGGTGTTGGCGCGCGCAAGCTTGAAGCCTATGGCGAAGCCTTCCTGTCTGTAATAAGGGAAGCAGCGGAAGGATAAGCCCATGTTTCGCAAGCTCACCGACAGCATCTATGCATCGCCGCAAATCACCCTTGAGGACGTAGCGGAAGCCGCGGCGATGGGCGTCAAACTGATCATCAACAACCGCCCCGAAGGCGAAAGCGACGATCAGATTCCCGGTGCCGACATCGAAACTGCGGCGCGCGCGGCAGGGATCGACTATGTCGCCATCCCCGTTACCCATGCAGGATTCAGCGAGCCACAAGTGGTCGCGATGGCCAAGGCTCTCGATGGGGCCGCAGGGCCCGTGCTGGCCTATTGCCGCTCGGGCACGCGCTCGACCTTGCTCTGGGCCTTGTCCGAAGCGAGCCAGGGTGGCGACCCCGATTCCTTGACCAATATGGCGGCAAAAGCGGGCTATGATGTCAGCCCGGTACGTCCGCTGATGGACATGCTGAAAGCAAGGGCCTGAGACATGGAAGGTGCATTGATCGAACTGGCCAAGCTGGGCGGATCGATTGCCGCGATCCTTTTCCTGTTCTGGCTGGCGCGCCGTTTGGATCTGGGCGGCGATTTGCGCATCCGTGATGAAGCGCATGCCCGCGCCCTCGCCGATGAAGCAATTTGCGGCTTCGAACCGGTCGATATCATCCTCGACAAAGCGGGGATGGGCGCGTTACTAAAGGATGCGCAAGGCCGCCATATGCTGATCCGCCGCCACGGCGCCGCCTTTGTCGCCCGTCTGCTCGATCGGCATAGCGAATCCCGGCTCGACCAGAATTTCCTTACCATCGGGACGAGCGAGAAGACTTTCGGCAAGGTTACGCTGAACCTTGGCAAGGATGCGCAATATTGGGCCGCCGGCCTGCGCCACATGGCGGTGTAGGACTGGAACATGCCCGAGCTATTCAATCCCGTCGATTATGCCGTCCCGGTCTTCATCCTGCTGATCATTATCGAGATGCTGTGGGCACGCAAGAAAGCTCCCGAGAAATATGAGCCCAAGGATACGCTGACCTCGCTGGCCTTTGGCACGGGCAGCACCGTGGCGGGCGCACTGACCGGCGGGCTGGTGTTCGCGATGATGCTATGGCTCTACGAGCACCACCTGTTCGAAATCGGCTGGGCCTGGTGGGCCTGGATTGCCTGCTTCGTGCTGGACGATCTGGCCTATTATGTCTTTCACCGCAGCGCGCATCGCGTCCGCTGGCTATGGGCGAGCCATGTGAACCACCATTCGAGCCAGCATTATAATCTGTCGACCGCACTGCGACAGACATGGACGGGGTTCATCGCGGTCAACTTCATCTTCCGCATGCCGCTGGCGTTGGTCGGTTTCCATCCGGCGATGATCGCCTTTTGCGGCGGGATCAACCTGATCTACCAATTCTGGATCCACACCGAAGCGGTTGGCCGAATGCCCCGCTGGTTCGAGGCCGTGATGAACACGCCATCGCATCACCGCGTCCACCACGCGACCAACCCGCGCTATCTTGATGCCAATTATGCCGGTGTCTTCATCGTCTGGGACAAGATGTTCGGCAGCTTTACCCCCGAAACCGATGACGAGAAAATCCGTTACGGCATCGTCAAACAGCTCGGCACCTTCAACCTGCTCTATAGCGTGTTCCATGAATGGATCGGGATCGCCAAAGACGTCTGGTCTGCGCCCTGGCGGCACAAGCTGGGCTATATCTGGCGCCCTCCCGGCTGGAGCCATGACGGCAGCCGCGAAACCAGCGACAGCATCAAGGCGCGCTGGCAGGCTCGACGGGAAAATCAGGCGACACCTGCCGAATAGCGATTGCCAAAATTAATCGTCCGGTTAAGTCCTACTTTCAAAGGAGTCAGTATGGACGAGTTTGACATCATCGTTGTGGGTGGCGGATCGGCGGGCAGTGCCGCAGCCGGCAGGCTGGCCGAAAGCGGCAAATATAAGGTCTGCCTGGTCGAGGCTGGTGGCAAGAATGATGACCTGTTCGTCCGTACGCCGGGTCTGCTCGCGCTGATGCCGAAGCGGAGCAACTGGGCCTATGATACCGAGCCGATGGCAGGGCTGGGCGGGCGTATCGGTTACCAGCCGCGCGGGCGCGGCATGGGCGGATCGAGCGCGATCAACGGCATGGTCTATATTCGCGGCAATGCCTGGGACTATGACAATTGGGCAGCCTTGGGTTGCACCGGCTGGGGCTGGGACGATGTCTTGCCGGTGTTCCGCAGACAGGAAGACAATGCGCGCGGTTCCGACAGCTTTCATGGCAAGGGCGGACCGCTGCATGTCAGCGACCAGATCGCCCCCAGCCCGGTCGGCGAAGCTTTTGTCGAGGCAGCAAGCCGGTTGCAACTACCGCGCAATGATGATTTCAACGGTGCCAAGCAGGAAGGTTTCGGCCTGTATCAGGTTACCCAGCACAATGGCGAACGCTGGTCAGCGGCACGCGCCTTTGTCGATCCGCTGGCGGGCAATCCGAACCTCAGCGTCCGTACCGGTGCGCTGGTCGAAAAAATCATCGTCGAAGATGGGCGAGCCACGGGCGTGGGCGTCCGCTTCGGCAACAAGCGCGAGGTTATCGGAGCCAAGGCGGGCGTCATCTTGTCAGCGGGCGCCTTTGGCAGCCCGCAGATCATGATGCTCTCGGGCATCGGACCCGGCGCGCATCTTCAGGAACATGGCATCGAGACTTTGGTCGACAAGGCGGCTGTAGGGGCGGATCTGCAGGACCATTGTGATTATCTGGTCGGCTATGATCTGGATGACCTCTCGCTCTTTGGCGGGTCGTTGCGTGGCACTTTGGCCGTCGCCAAAGCGTTTGTCGAACACCGTCTGCGCCGCACAGGGATGCTGACGACCAACTTTGCCGAGAGCGGCGGGTTTGTGAAGCTGCGCGATGACTCGCCTGCGCCCGATATCCAGTACCATTTCATCCGAGCGATCATCCAGAATCATGGCCGCGACAAGCTGAAAGAACATGGCTTTTCGCTCCACGCCTGTGTGCTCCGTCCCGAAAGCCGCGGCTGGGTGAAGCTCAAATCCTCCGATCCGGCGATGGCGCCCGCGATCAACCCCAACTTCCTCAGCGACGAGCGCGATCTCCATCTGCTGCGCGACGCAGCGCGGCTGATGTACCGCATCGCCGAAACCCCGCCACTTTCGGATATGGGTGCGCGTGATCGTTCGCCCATCGACTATAATGACGATGCCGCGCTCGAGGCGCGTATTCGCGAAGTTTCCGACACCATCTACCATCCAGTCGGCACCTGCCGCATGGGTAGTGATGCGGATAGCGTTGTTGATCCGAAGCTGAAGGCACGTGGTGTCGAAGGGCTTTGGATCGCCGACGCCAGCATTATGCCGCGTCTTGTGTCAGGCAACACTAACGCACCGTCGATCATGATCGGTGAACGTGCGGCGGATTTTGTGAGGACTGAGCTGGCGGCCTGAGAAATTGGGGTAGTTGGGACCCGAACCGGGAGAGCTGGGGAGCTTGATGGTTCGGGCCCCTGTGCTGTGCACGCACAAACTGTTTCTGGCTATTCCTCAGCCCAGTGAAACACATCTTCCAAAGGCTTGCCGAATACCCGCGCGATGCGGAAGGCGACCTCGAGGCTGGGTGAGTATTTCCCTTGCTCGATGGCTGCGATTGTCTGGCGGGTAACGCCCACCTTGTCACCCAGATCACCCTGCGTCATCTCCCCCGCCAAAAAGCGCAGTGTTTTGATGTCGTTGTCAAAGGGGAGTTTGGCCATGGCTCAATATCCCCTGCGATAATAATAAAGTTGTGCGCCGACACGGACGAGTTCTGCAATCACCGCCGTAGCGATCAGCAGGTTGAGTCGCCCTGCTGGGCTGATGTGATAGAATATGGCAAAGAGATTGGCCCAAACGCCCAATATCAGCGGATAGTAAGCCATATGCGTTCCCTTGAGATGGATGGTTTTCTCGCGTTCATCTTCTTTGAGATGCGCCTCCTTCGGGGTGCGAATGGCCAAAGCGGCTGCGGCAACCGACATCGATCCTATGATCGCAATCGTCACCGGTACGAGCATTCCGGCTGTTGCCACAATGCCGGCAGGTGTGTTCACAATTGACCAGGGATAGCTCAGGAAAAACCAGCCGAAGGAAAGTGAAAGACTGATAAAGGCGACCCAGTGGATTTTTTCGCGGAACGACATTGCAAACTCCATGTTATGTGATTCGCACTTAATGTTATGTATATTTAACACTGAGTCAAACATTATTTACGCTCTCGCCTTTCCCGCTTTTGCCTCTGCGCTTTAGCGGCTAAGCGCCAATCCCATGTCGACGACACCCAAAACGCTCACCCTGCCCGTATCCACCAGCCGCGCGAACCCCACGCCGCAGCCAATGAAGCGCCTGACGGTACCGCGCATCCGGCAGCGCAAGGGCGGTGAGCCGCTGGTGATGCTGACCGCCTATACCGTCCGCATGGCGCAGTTGATGGACCCGCATTGCGACATGCTGCTGGTCGGCGATTCGCTGGCGCAGGTGATTTACGGCCTGCCGCACACCGTCGCGGTGACGATGGAGATGATGGCGCTGCACGGTGCCGCCGTGGTGCGCGGCAGCTATCACGCCGCGGTTATCGTCGACATGCCCTTTGGCAGCTATGAAGCCTCGCCCGAACTGGCCTTCACCAACGCCTCTCGGCTGTTGAAGGAAACCGGTGCCGCAGGCGTCAAGGTCGAAGGCGGCAAGGTGATCGCGCCGACCATCGAATTCCTTACGCAACGCGGAATCCCCGTCATGGGCCATGTCGGCCTGACACCACAGGCGGTCAACATATTGGGCGGATATGGCGTGCGCGGCAAAAGTGCTGCTGAGGCCCGCTCGATTGTCGAGGATGCCGAGGCAGTAGCCAAGGCAGGTGCTTTTGCTCATGGTGATCGAGGGCGTGATGGAGCCCATCGCCATCGAAATTACCGGTAAGGTCGATTGCCCGACTATCGGCATCGGTGCTTCGGCGCAATGCGACGGCCAGGTGCTGGTGGCGGAAGACATGCTGGGCCTATTTGATCGTACGCCGAAATTCGTCAAACGTTTCGGTGCGATGCAAGAGCACGTCGAGGACGCTGTGAAGAAATATGCCGAGGATGTTCGCTCCCGCGCTTTCCCGAGCGCCGAACAGCTTTATCGATCGGAATAGACCTAGCCACGCTTCGCACTGGAAAGTCCTGCGCCGCATGGCTAAGGACGCGACAAGTATAAGTTACAGGAGGCCATTTTGGCATTACCCCCGACCGACAAGCGAGCCGCAACCGACGAAGCCTTTTTGCGCGAAGTCGACGATGCCGTTCGTGCGGGTGATCTCGAAAGTTTCTGGAATCGCTTTGGTCGTTGGTTGGTCGCAGCCGTCGTCATCGGCCTGATCGCCTTTGGCGGCTGGATATATTGGCAGAACCAGCAGGTTGCCGCCGCCGAAGCGCAGGGCGAAAAATTCATCTTGGCAGTCGAGAAACTGCAGGGCGGCAATGTCAAAGAGGCGAAAACCGACCTGTCAGCTTTGGCAAAGGCGGAGCAGCCGGGCTATCGCGCGATGGCACAGATCCTGTTGGCCAATGTCACCGCAGCCGAAGGCAATAGCAAGAAAGCCGTGGCCGATTATGCCAAGGTCGCAGGCGACGACAGTCTGCCCCAGCCCTTCCGCGATCTGGCGCTTGTTCGCCAGACAGCTGCCGAATTTGATAGCCTTGCCCCACAACAGGTTATTGACCGGATGAAGCCACTGGCGAAGCCCGGCGCGGCCTGGTTCGGCACAGCGGGCGAAATGACCGCAATCGCCTATATGAAAATGGGCAAAGACAATCTGGCTGGCCCCATTTTTGCCCAGATTGCAAAGCAGGAAGACTTGCCCCAAACGCTGCGTGCGCGTGCGCAACAAATGGCAGGGGCGTTGGGAGTGGATACCGTTCAGCTTGAAGTCAAGCCGACGGGCGCATCGGCGACAACCGATGCAGACAAAGGAAATTGAGCCTGTGAGACTACGCACGACCTTATTGATTTCGCTGGCAGCGGCCACATTGCTTGGCGGATGCTCGGCATTGGGCGGGGGCGAAAAGAAAGATACACCCACCATCGGCAAGCGCGTCGATATTTTGGGTACTGAGGCGGATAGCGTCGCCGATCCTGCACTATCCGCGATTTCAGTCGTTCTGCCGCCGGTAACCACCAATAGCAGCTGGTCGCAGCCGGGTGGCAATGCATCCAAATCACCCGGCCATCTCTCGCTCGCCGATGCACCACAGCGGGCATGGACGGCGCAAGTTGCCGGTGCCAGTAACCGGGAGCGCCTGGCCGCAACGCCGGTGGTTCACGAAGGCAAGTTGTACGTCATCGACACCCAAGCGACGGTCAGCGCTTTCGACGCCGCAAGCGGTGCGAAGCTTTGGGCAGCCGCCTTGCCCTTTGACAAGGATGGCAAGCCATCACGCTTTGGCGGCGGCGTTTCCACCGACGGCACTACGGTTTATGCAACCAATGGCGTCGGGGACATTTCCGCTATCGATGCTGCAAATGGCGCAGTGAAATGGACCAAGCGTCCGGCCGGCCCGCTGCGCGGTGCCCCGACGCTGTCCAACGGCAATGCTTATGTGATGACGCAGGATAACCAGATCTATGCCGTACGCATGGATAATGGTGAAGCCCAGTGGAATGAAGCTGGTCCCGTCGGCGCATCGGGTATTTTTGGCGTAGCTGCTCCGGCTGCTGCACAAGGCACAGTGATTGCCGGCTATTCGACCGGCGAACTCGCCGCCTATCGCTATGAAAATGGCCGCAGCCTGTGGAGCGACACATTGTCGCGTACAGCAATGTCGACCAGCGTTTCGACCTTGACCGATATCGATGCCGACCCGGTTATCGATCGTGGCCGCGTCTTCGCGCTGGGTCAGGGCGGTCGCATGGCCGCTTATGAACTGGTCACCGGCCAGCGCATCTGGGAAATCAACATCGCGGGCATTTCGACCCCCGTCGTTTCCGGCGAATGGGTGTTCGTGATGACCAGCGATGCCAAGCTGCTGTGCGTTCAGCGCACCAGCGGGAAGATTCGCTGGATTTCAAAGCTGCCGCGCTACCGCGACGAGGAGGACAAAAAGGGCGTCATCACCTGGCGCGGGCCGGTCCTCGCCAATGGTCGCCTGATCGTCGCCAACAGCGAAGGCCAGATCTGGTCAGTTTCGTCGGGTGAAGGTTCAGCAAGCCTTTTGGCCGATATCAAGGCACCGGTATCGGTCGCACCGATCGTGGCCAACAATACGCTCTATGTCCTCGACGACAGCGGGCGACTGTCGGCGTTTCGTTAAGTCAGTTCCACTTCGGGGCCCGCCTCGGCCCGGCCCCCCGCCTCTTTGGGGGCCGGGGTGCCGAACCATTTTAGAAAGATAAAGTCATGCTGCCGTCGGTAGCCATTATCGGACGTCCGAATGTTGGCAAGTCGACCTTGTTCAACCGCCTTGTCGGCAAAAAAATCGCGCTGGTCGATGACCAGCCAGGGGTAACGCGTGACCGGCGTGAGGGCGATGCGCAGCTGTTCGACCTGAAATTCCGCATTGTCGATACCGCGGGTTATGAAGATGACGATGTCGCAACGCTTCCGGGCCGGATGCGCCAGCAAACCGAGGCAGCGCTCGAGGGTGCAAATGTGGCCATGTTCGTGGTTGACGGTCGTGCCGGCATTACCCCGTTGGACGAAGAAATCGCCCGCTGGCTGCGCGCGAGTGACAAGCCGGTCATCCTCGTCATCAACAAGGCCGAAGGCAAGCAGGCCGACAATACTGTTTTGGAAGCCTATGGCCTCGGGCTTGGCGAAGGCATAACCATCAGCGCCGAACATGGTGAGGGGATGGCGGATCTGTTTCAGGCGCTGCTCCCGCATGTCGATGGCGCCGAAGAAGAACAATTTGATCGCGAATCTCCCGATGCGCCGCTGCAGCTTGCGATTGTTGGACGGCCCAATGCGGGCAAATCGACGCTGATCAATAAATTGCTCGGCGAGAACCGGCTCGTGACCGGCCCCGAGGCTGGTATCACGCGCGATAGTATCGCCATCGACTGGGTGTGGCACGATCCCAACCCGTCCGAGCCTGAACTGGCGGAGCGACGGATACGCCTGATCGACACCGCAGGGATGCGCAAGCGCGCGCGGGTGCAGGAAAAGCTCGAAAAGCTATCCGTCGCCGATACCCGCCGCGCGATCGACTTTGCCGAAGTCGTGGTGCTGCTTCTTGATGCAACCAAGGGGCTTGAGCATCAGGATCTGAAGATCGCAGACCATGTGATTGAGGAGGGTCGCGCTCTGATCATTGCGATCAACAAATGGGATGTGGCGGAACATGCCTCCAGCCTGTTCAATGGTATCAAAGCAGCGCTTGATGAAGGTCTTTCGCAGCTAAAGGGCGTTCCGGTTCTCGCGGTGTCCGCCGCGACCGGCAAAGGCCTCGACCAGATGCTCAAGGCCGCGTTCGAGGCGCGTGACAGCTGGAACCGCCGCGTGTCCACCGGCCAGCTCAACCGCTGGTTCGAAGAAGCCGTTGCTGCCAATCCACCGCCAGCGCCAGGCGGCAAGCGGATCAAGCTGCGTTATGTGACGCAGGCACGCAACCGTCCGCCCACCTTCGTGGTGTTCGGCAATCGCACCGATCAGTTGCCAGACAGTTATCGCCGCTATTTGCTGAACGGCATCCGTCGCGATCTGGGTTTTGGCGCGGTTCCGGTGAGGATGAATTTCCGTTCTTCGAAAAATCCCTTCGCCGACAAGGATTGAAGCCAGGCGGGGGCCTTTTGCGGCAAACGTCAACGCTCTGTTTACCTGTAACTATTATACAGTCCGCTTGGGTATCATCCCGAGAACGGAGCAATGGCGGCAATGACATCCCCTGCCGACGATATTGTAAACTGGGCGACCTTTGGCGAGACACGATCGGTGCTCGGCGAAGCCTTTGTCCGCGTGCTCGGCTATTTCCGCGAAGACGGTATCAAATCGGTCGCCACAATCGAACAGGCAATGCGTGAGCGCGATTCGACAAAACTTGTTCTACCGGCGCACACGTTGAAGGGCGAAAGCTGGCAGTTTGGCGCGGAAAGACTGGCGGCTTTGGCCGAAGAAATCGAGGTCGCAGCGCGCCACTATGTGGAATTGCGGCAGGGTCCGGAAGAGTTGGTGGAAAAGGTTGTCCAACTCCGCCCGCTGTTCGAAGCCACGCTCACTGCGCTGGAAAATGAAGCCAGCCCGCTGGTCGAACGCAGGGCCCAATTTGGTGCGCGCACCATAGGCCAGTCACAATTCGGGCGGCTTTAGACCAAAGCCTTATTAGCTCTCTGCAGCTTCCGACTGCATCTGGATATAATTCTGGATGCCCATCTGCTTGAGCAGATCGAATTGCGTTTCGAGGAAATCGACATGCTCTTCCTCGCTTTCGAGGATCTCGGCAAACAGATCGCGACTGACATAGTCGCGCACGCTTTCGCAATGCGCGATCGCGTCTTTGAGTAGCGGCAGAGCATCATATTCGAGGTCCAGATCGGCCTTGAGGATTTCTTCGACCGACTCGCCGACACGCAGCCGACCGAGCATCTGGAAATTGGGCAGGCCATCGAGGAAGAAGATGCGCTCCGCCAGTTTGTCGGCATGCTTCATCTCGTCGATCGATTCGTGCCGTTCATATTCGGCCAGTTTGGATACACCCAGATTGTCGAGCATCCGGTAGTGGAGCCAATATTGGTTGATCGCGGTCAGCTCATTCTTGAGCGCTTCGTTGAGAAATTCGATGACCTTGTTATCGCCCTTCATGGCCGTTCTCCTAATATCTGATGACATCAGAATAGGCCGATGGTTCGCATACGGAAAGCGGGAAAAGCCCTGTAACCAGCGCTGTTACATTTGGATAAGCTGGCGCTATTGCTACGCGCTTGCAGGCTTTATGCTGATCAGATCTTTGGCAAAAGACAGGCACTGGCCACATTTCGGCTTGCGCCCGAGCCGTGCATAGACATCCGTCGGCTTTTCACTGCCGCACCGCACCGCAGCGCGCAGGTCTTTTTCCCGAATGGCATTGCAGACGCAGACGATCATAGGAATCGTGTTAGCGTTAATGCGAATTGATTGCAATAGCATTTAGGCCTGCCCAGTCATTTTCTGAGCGGCTGGAACTTCCCGCGCGCCAGACTGCGCCACAGCCATTCGAACGGGCCATAGTGAAAACGCTCGAGCCAGGGTTTTGACCAGAGCAGCATCAACGCCCAGGCCCCCAGCACGAAGAACCACAGGCTGGCACGACCGACCTGATTGTACAGGCCCAGCCCATAGCCGTAGAAGATCGTCGACATCAGGATGCTGGTGCCCAGATAGTTGGTGAAGGCGGCCCGTCCCGCTGCGGCAACCCGTGTAATGAACACCGAACCGGCGAAGGACTGGATCGCCATGATCAGCAGCGCGGCATAGCCGATTGTCATCAGCAGCCGCGGAATCAAACTCCAGGCGAGAAAATTGCCTAAAGTCGTGATCAGGTCAAACCCGCTCGCAGCGACCCACAAGCCCAGCCCGGTCGAGATCAAAAGACCGGGGATCAGCATCTTGCGGGCCCAGCGCACATAATCGCTGCGATCCCACTCGCCAGTCAGAAACCCGTTCTTCTTCATCGCCATGCCGAGCATCATCAGCGGTAGGGTTTCGGCGAAAGATTGTGCGATCAGTATCAGCAAGTTGAGTGCATCATCCCAGCGCCGTGCGACAATATCGGCATAGCTCCCGCTATAGGCAGCAATCTCTGCGCTGGCGTCGAGGCTGAAGTCGGGGTTTTCGATGACTTCCTTATATTGCGCCACGACCGATGCATCCGCACCGGGCTGTATCGCCATGAACTGGAGAAACTGCAGGCCGCCAAATTGCACCGCGTACAGAAGGAAGCCGAGGCCGTAGATGATCAACGCCCATTTAATCAGCCGTTTTGCCTCCCAGTTGCGGAACCGATAGGCGATGCAGCCGATTGCGGCGTAGAGGAACAATATGTCTCCCCACCAGATGAAGAGATAATGGGCGACGCCGAATAGCAGTAGCCAGATCATCCGCGAATAATGCACCTTCGCCGGATTCTCACCCTTGGCTTCAGCCCGCTCGATAATCAGCGCCATGCTCGCGCCGAACAATAGCGAAAACAATCCGCGCATCTTGCCGTCGATGAAAATGAACGAAACCAGCCAGCTTGCTTTGTCAGCGGCGCTATCTCCGCCATAGGTGCCCGGGGCGACATAGGCCCATTCGGGAAGCGCGAAAGCGACGATATTCATGGCCAATATGCCCATCACCGCAAAGCCGCGCAGTGCGTCCAATGTGATGTGGCGGGTTGCAAGCGCTTGGCTAGACATGATTTTCTCCCCCTGTATTAAGCCATCAATACAGTTGGGGCAGTGATACGTCCAGTCGCTATTGATAGTGACTTGCTAAGCTGCTATTAACACTCTTGTTGGTAAGACAGCCGCAACAATTGTAACATAGGTAAGATGTTCATGGATCAGGCAATTCCCCTTTGCGACCCCGCCCGCACCGATTCGGGTTTCCGCCCGATGAAAGCGTTGCACCATTTCCGCAAACTGATCGCCGACAAAGAAGATACTGCCCAGGTCTTCCACATTATCGAAGCGCTGCGCGACAACCGCTTTGCCAAATCGGCGGAAGGCTTTTTCGCCAGCCCGACCGGCAAGACCATTCTCGAAAAGAACGAATATCTGCCGCATTTGCTTGATGACCATGATCGGCTGCGTAAATTCCCGATGGGCTCGGTTGCGCATGCCTATTGCGACTTCATGGAAAAAGAGGGGCTCACGTCGCAAGGCCTGGTCGACGAATTTGACCGGTTCCAGCAGGGCAAACCACGCCATGACGACATGCTCGAACGCTATGGCAACCGTCTGCGTGATACGCATGATCTGTTCCATGTCCTAACCGGCTATGGCCGCGACGCTCTGGGCGAACAATGCGTCCTCGCCTTTTCTTACAGCCTGAACCCCAGCTGGGGCGTGTTGTTCATCGCATGGGCGGGCGCACGCGAGCTGAAGAAGACGGTGTCAACCGACGCGCCCATCTACGCCGCAGTGCGTGAAGGACAGCGCATGGGCCGCCTTGCCAAAAGTCCGGCGCATGAGGATATCGAAGCCTTGCTGGCAATGCCGTTGGCGGAAGCGCGCAAGAAACTGAACATTGCCGAGCCGGTTACCTATCAGCGCGCGCATGCCATCATGCGTGGTGAAGGCATTGATCCCTATGACCTGCTGGGGCAGCAGAAGGCCGCAGCCTAACGCAATTCCTTGCGGATGACGAGTTTGAGGCCGGACCAGACGGCATCGATTGCGCACACTTTCACGTCTACCCAGCCCATGGGCAGCGCGAGTTCGCGGATCGTATCTTCGGTAATATCGGTTGGCACTTTAGACGCCTTTTTGGGCCAGCTGACCCAGAGTTGACCTGCGGCGTCAATGCTGTGGCGCAAGGTTGTGAGCCGGTCCGCCAACACCGCCTGTTCAGTCACAAATATATGTGCCGCATCGATGCCTTGAACGGGCGCGCTTTCCTCGACCAATGTCAGGCCAAAGCTGCCAATCGCTGCGCCCACGCTTTCCGGCATGCGTCAAACCAGACATGCATGCCGTCTTTCAGGCTCAGCTTCTTCGCCAGCGGGGTTCCGGAATAGCCCGCCGCGCCTGCCATCAAACTTCCATCCAGTCCTTGAAGAAGCTCTCATGCGCGGCGCGCAGGTCGTTCAGCGAAACAGTCGAACCATTGACGCGGATGGCATCGCCACTGACGGTTCCGATGGGTTCAAACGGCACTTTGTTCCGATCGAGCGGTTTGTCTGCCTGATAGGTCACCAGATAGCGCGACTGGGTTTCGTTGAAGGCAAAGGCTGTATCCATCGCCGACAATTCAGCGCCAATGCCACCCGCCAGCGCCATTTCCGCCACGGCGACCAATAGGCCACCGTCTGAAATGTCGTGCACCGCAGTCACCGCGCCATCGGCGATCAATTGGCGCACAATGCTGCCGTTCAATTTCTCGTCGGCCAGGTCGACAAAAGGCGGGTCGCCCTCTTCGCGGCCGTGTATTTCGCGCAGCCATAACGACTGGCCGAGTTCCGGATAGTTGGGGCCGATCACGGCAAGGATTTCTCCTTCGGCCTTGAAGGCGATGGTTGCCATTTTCGACACATCGTCAAGCAAGCCGACGCCGCCAATTGCAGGGGTCGGCAAGATCGCACTACCGCCGCCAGTCGCCTTGCTTTCATTGTAGAGCGAGACGTTGCCCGAGACGATCGGATAATCGAGCGCACGGCAGGCATCGCCCATCCCCTCAAGCGCGCCCACAAATTGCGCCATGATTTCGGGGCGCTGCGGGTTGGCGAAGTTGAGGCAGTTGGTGATTGCGAGCGGTGTTGCACCGACCGCGCTGATGTTGCGATAGGTTTCGGCCACCGCCTGCTTACCGCCCTCATAGGGGTCGGCATAGACATAGCGCGGGGTGCAGTCGGTCGACATGGCGAGCGCCTTTTTGTGACCGTGCACGCGCACCACGGCAGCATCGCCGCCCGATTTCTGCGCGGTGTCGGCACCAACCTGACTATCATATTGCTGCCAGATCCAAGCGCGGCTGGCCAAATCCGGGGAGGCCATCAGCTTGAGCAAGTCCGCACCCAGATCCGCCGATTGCGGAATTTCGCCCAATGGCTTGACCTTGGCCCATGCCTTATAGTCCTCACGGCTCATCGCGGGCCGATCATATTGCGGCGCATCGTCGGCGAGCGGACCAAGCGGGATGTCGCAAACGACTTCGCCATTCCATTCGAGCACCATATGTCCGGTATCGGTGACCCCACCGATGACCGCAAAGTCGAGTTCCCATTTCTCGAAAATCGCTTGCGCCATCGGCTCCTTGCCGGGTTTCAGCACCATCAGCATGCGTTCCTGCGATTCGGACAGCATCATTTCATAAGGCGTCATGCCGGTTTCGCGCTGCGGCACCTTGTTCATATCCAGCCGAATGCCGCACCCGCCCTTGGAGGCCATTTCGACGCTGGAGGAGGTCAGCCCCGCCGCGCCCATATCCTGAATCGCGACAATCGCATCAGTCGCCATCAGTTCGAGACAGGCCTCGATCAAGAGCTTTTCTGTGAAGGGGTCACCTACCTGCACGGTCGGGCGCTTTTCCTCGGCGTCTTCGCCAAAATCGGCGCTCGCCATGGTCGCGCCGTGGATGCCGTCGCGCCCGGTTTTCGAGCCGACATAGACGATCGGATTGCCCACGCCGGTCGCCGCCGAATAGAAAATCTTGTCGGTATCGGCGACGCCCACGGTCATCGCATTGACCAGGATATTGCCGTCATAGGCCGGGTGGAAATTGGTTTCGCCGCCCACGGTCGGCACGCCCACGCAATTGCCATAGCCACCGATGCCCGCGACCACGCCTTGCACCAGATGCTTCATCTTGGGGTGATCGGGGCGGCCAAAGCGCAGCGCGTTCATATTTGCCACCGGCCGCGCGCCCATGGTGAATACATCGCGCAATATGCCGCCGACGCCGGTCGCCGCGCCCTGATAGGGTTCGATGTAAGACGGGTGGTTGTGCGACTCCATCTTGAAGATCGCCGCCTGCCCGTCACCAATGTCGATCACGCCAGCATTTTCGCCAGGGCCGCAGATCACCCAAGGGGCCTCGGTCGGCAGTTTTTTCAAATGGATGCGCGAGCTTTTATAGCTGCAATGCTCCGACCACATCACCGAGAAAATGCCAAGCTCGACCAGATTGGGCTCGCGCCCCATCGCATTCAGGATGCGCGCATATTCTTCTTCGTTGAGGCCGTGGTCGGCGACGACTTGCGGGGTAATCTCGGAGGCGGTCTGGGTCATGCGCGGCGCTTTAGCGTTGCGTGCCGCCTTTAGCCAGCCTGTTTGCGGCCTTCGCTGCGATAAACCCACCAGGCGGCCAGCGTTACCAGGCCATAGGCGACGAAGGCAAGAAGGCTGGTGCCCGTAGTCACTTCGGGTTCGACTGGACCGAACCAGTTGACCGCCTGAAACAACAGCATCACGCCGGCCAGCACAGCCAAGGGCAGCGTCCTGGGCTTTGCCACTTTCGCATAGAGCCACAGCGAGCCGAAAGTCAGGATCAGTTCGAGCGGCATTTCGACCAGCGGGTGGTTCCAGAGACCCAGCCCCAGCTTGGGTGGGCTGCCCGCCAGCGTGAGATCAGGCACATGTACCAGCAGGTCGAGAAACCAGTGTGACAACACCACAAGAGCAGCGATGATGCCAGCCGTCCGGTTTTTCGAAACCAGCGAAACCAGGCCCCCGAACAGGATCGCAAAAACCGCTGAACCCAGCAGGCTGTGCGTATAGGGCATGTGATAGAGGTCCATCGGGTTCATCACCGAAATCCCGGGCGTAACCCGCATCTTTTCAGCGCCCGTCAGCAACAGTCCGAAAAAGGCCCAGTCGACAAGCTGCGCTCCGATGAACAGCACCGGCAGGCTGGGCGCATCCTTGTGGCGTGCCGCGATCATAGCTGGTGCGAAATGTCCGATAAACATGGCTTGTTCCTCCCCTGCACCGGGAGACTAGCGGCGGCCATGCGATGCGCAAGAAAAAGGGGCCGACAAGCGACCCCTTCCTCTATTCAAATGTTCGCAGCCTCAGTTGCTTTTGCAGGTCTGCGCGCCTTTGTCGGCAAGCTTGAGGTTGATCTGCTTGCCGCTGCCCGAGAGCATGGTCTTGCCATCTTCGGATTTCAGCGGGCCAGCGGGCGCTTCGGCTGCCGGTGCAGCTGCACCTTCAGCAGGCGCGGCAGGCTTTTCACCGCTCACGCGAACGGCGGCGGCGGTTTTGTCACCGACGCGGATGTCAGCGGCTTCATTCTGGCCGAGGAAATCAACATGGACGATGGTGTTGTCGGCGCAACGATAGGTCGCCTGCGCAGTGATTGCCGGCGGCATTTCTGCAGCGGGTGCAGCAGCTGCTTCGGTAGCAGCAGTCGCTTCGCCTTCGGCAGCGGGGGTTTCGGACTTGTTGCATGCCGCTAACGCCAGCATGGACAACGGGGCGATGAGGAGAATAGATTTCTTCATAGAGTCGGGACCTTGCCCCAGCTTTGTTGCAGCTGAAAGTAAAATCGGTGCCCAAGATCGACGAAGCGAAACGCTTGACCGGCAAGCTGCCCCGCGCCAAAGCTGGGTCATGACCAGCGAAAGCACAGAACCCAGTTTTGAAGACGCGCTGAAAGCGCTCGAAGAGATCGTCCGGAAGCTGGAAAGTGGTGAAGCACCGCTCGATGAATCGATAGCCCTTTACGAACAAGGCCATAAATTGCGCGCGCTATGCCAGGCACGGCTCGACGCGGCTCAGGCAAAAATCGAACAGATTGTGCTTGGCGCTGACGGTG
Organism: Sphingomonadales bacterium; assembly: GCA_016707885.1. Taxonomy (GTDB): domain Bacteria; phylum Pseudomonadota; class Alphaproteobacteria; order Sphingomonadales; family Sphingomonadaceae; genus Sphingorhabdus_B. The sequence continues at coordinate 1,282,532 of JADJGU010000001.1, read as the reverse complement.
CACCCCTCGCGACTCGTCCCTTCGACGCGGACTGATCTCTTGGAAGTGCAATCAACGTTACTGCTCGAATCCGCCATTGCACAGGTGGCCGCTGAGGTTGACGAAATTTTCGACCAATTGCTTCATGTGCCCGATGACGCGCGAGCACGCTTGTATCATGCTATGCGCCACGCCGCGATTGGTGGAGGCAAAAGGTTGCGTCCTTTACTGGTCGTTGCAACCGCGGGAATATTCAATGTGTCGAGGCCATTCGCGATCCGGACGGGCACTGCCGTCGAAGCGATCCACGTCTATTCGCTCGTACATGACGACCTGCCCTGTATGGACGATGATGATCTGCGTCGGGGTAAACCGACAGTACACAAGGCCTATGACGAAGCGACAGCGGTACTGGCAGGGGATTCGCTTCACGCGCTCGCCTTCGAAATCCTGGCCGACACAGCCACTCATCCCGATCCGTTCACCCGTTCGGAACTGATGGCGACATTGGCAACGGCCAGCGGCCCTTCAGGCATGGCGGGCGGGCAGATGATGGACCTTGAGGCCGAAAAATCGAGCTTCGACTTACCCACCGTCACCCGATTGCAGGCGCTAAAAACAGGCGCACTGATCGCTGCAAGCGTGGAAATGGGCGCCATACTCGGCCATGTGGCGCCCGAAGGCCGCGTCCATCTGCGCGGCTATGCGCGCGACATCGGTCTCGCCTTCCAGATTGTCGATGACATTATGGATGTCGAAGGCGATCCCGAAGCGGCCGGGAAGGCATTGCGCAAGGATGCTGATGCCGGAAAGGCGACCTTTGTTTCGCTAATGGGGTTAGACCGTGCAAAGCAGCAAGCTGAAATGCTGGTTGAGCAATCGGTTAGCCATTTGGCTGGCTATGGCCAGGAAGCTGATTTGCTCCGCGCGATTGCACGCTATGTGCTTGAACGGGACCGCTAGGGGGAGGGAAAGATGAAACGCATCGGTGTCTATCCGGGAACTTTCGATCCCATCACGCTTGGTCATATGGATATCATCGCACGCGGCGCGAAACTGGTTGATGAACTGGTCATCGGCGTGACTACAAATATTGCTAAATCGCCGATGTTCAATGACGAAGAGCGGATGGCGATGGTTGAGCGCGAAGTTAAGAGCCAGGGCATCAGCAACACCCGCGTCGTCGGATTCAATTCGTTGCTGATGGACTTTGCCGATGCGCAGGGTGCGGCGGTCGTCATCCGCGGCATTCGCGGGGTGACCGACTTTGAATATGAATATCAGCTCACCGGCATGAACCGGCAGTTGAATGACCGGGTGGAAACCGTGTTTTTGATGGCAGATGTTTCCCTGCAGCCTATTGCCAGCCGTCTGGTGAAAGAAATCGCCATTTACGGCGGTAACATCTCGAAATTCGTCACCCCAAAAAATCCGCGATGAAGTCGTCGCCAGAGTGGAAGAGCAGGGTCGCAAAGTAAACTGAACCAGTTCCTGTTCGCTATCCTCTGCGACTAGTACATCAGCAAGCTTACCCCTTCGCGCCGTCCAACCTATTAGGCGGACAAAAGCAGCGAAGGGAAACGCACATGCAACGTTCGATCATTGTCGCAGCCACCTTGTTGGCCATGCCGGTAAGTGCTGTCGCCCAGTCCTATAATGGTTCCGACTTTGTCCGTCCTGCCGACAAAAGGGTGAGCCTGGGCCTGACTGTGCCCTTTGGCAAAGGTGGCAAAGCGCAGGAGCGCAAACCCCGGCTTGAACTCGGTTTCGATCATCGTGCCAGCCGACAGTCATTCGAAATTGTCGGCACCGAATTGAAAGCCCTGAATAGTCAAAAAGCACGGATCGGGCTTAGCCTGTCCAAAGACCCGCATCTGATGCTCAACGGTCGCGAAGTGCCCAAGGTTAACGGGCGTTACAACATGTCTACAGCGGCGTGGATCGGGATAGGCTTGGTGGCAGCGGCCGGCGTCGGCGTGGTTGTCGTGTGGCAGATGGCCGAAGCCAACTCTGAATAGCGCCACAGACTCCTATTCAGCTTCTACAGGCTCGGGCAATTCCAGATATTCTTTCGGCACCTTGATTGCATGTGTCGCAAGTGAGATTTCGCACACAAAGGCAGCTAGCGCCCATGCCAGCAAGGCCAATGCGACCATGAAAACAGCAACGATGATCCACGCCATCGAAATTTCCGTGAGCCCCATCAGAAACAACAGGCCGATCATCACGCAAACAGCAACGGCGGCGAGCACCGACAGGAGAATCGAACGGCCGACAATCAGCATCCGCCGTTGCAATATGCGCAGTTCAAGAACCAGACGGACAAGCTCCTGCCCGCTCGCTGCGGCATGACGATCTTCGAGATGGCGCGACCGATCGACAATCCGGGACAGCCGCCCGGTGAGGACATTGAGCAAACTGCCCACTGCGACGAGCAAAAAAGCAGGTGTTAGCGCTGTTTGGAGCACCGAAATGACAGTTTTCAATTCGGCACCCCAATGTTCCTGCATCATGCGGCCACCATCCTGTCCGCGATTTCGCGCAAGTCGGTTTTTAGCAGCTTGCCGATATGACTGCGCGGCATTTCGTCGATCTGGTAGAGCGCGGACAGACGCTGAGTCTTGCCAAGCTGTTCGTTCGCAGCTGCGAGTAGCGCGTCGGTATCTAGCTTCACGCCTTTCGCCCCGGTCACGAAGCCGACTGGGGTTTCGCCCCAACGCTCGCTCGGTACGCCAATGACAGCAGCCTCTTCCACACCCGGCAGACCCAGAAGAATACCCTCCAGATCGACGGGATAGATGTTGAACCCGCCTGAAATGATCATGTCCTTTGAACGGCCCAGAAGTTCGACGAAGCCATCAGCGTCAACCCGGCCGATGTCGCCCATCCGCTGCCAGACACTGCCGTCCTCGGGATCAATCCAGTAACCTTCGCGGGTTTTGTCAGGCTGGTTCTGATAGCCCGACATCATTGTCGCCGACCGCCCGACGAGCTCACCAATTTCACCGGCAGGTAAGCGGTTACCGGCTTCGTCGATGGTGAAAACCTCGCTGCCCTTCCATGGAATCCCTACGGTGTGCAGCTTGTCCGGATGCTCGTGCGCCTGCAACAGGCAGACGACGCCGCCTTCGGTCATCGAATAGATTTCGACGAGCCCACCCGGCCAGCGCTTTAGCACATCGGCCTTGAGCGCAGGCGCAAAGGGGGCGCTGGTGCAATATTTCAGCCAATAGCTCGACAGGTCATAATCGTCGAATTTCTCATATTCCATCAAGCGCTTATACTGGACGGGCACTAGCATCGTGTGGGTGATGCGGTGCTTTTGCGCGCGCTCCAGATATCCGACGGTATCGAATTTGGGCATCATGTGCAGCGTACCGCCATAAGCGATGGTCGGAATCACGAGCGCCAGCGTGGTGTTCGAATAAAGCGGAGTCGAGGCGAGCGAGGCAGCCTCAGGTGCGCCATAGCCGGTATTCGCTCCGACGCAGGCATGCAGCCAGCGCATCTGGCGCGAATGGATGATGCCCTTGGGGGTGCCGGTCGTGCCGCTCGAATAGATGATGTTGAATGGATCTTTCGGCCCGCAGCCATGCGGTGCTGCTTCGGCACCCTCTTCGGCCATCCAGCCAAAAATGTCAGGATTGTCGGCCAGTGGCGCATCCAACATGATCGTCTTGACAGGCGGCAAATCCCGCCCCGCAAGATCAGCCAGCTTGGGTGCATCAATGAATAGATGCATCGCACCCGAATCCTTGAGCATCGCCTCCAGTTGCTGCGGCGTTGCCGAAGTGGTCAGCGGTGCCGCGCATCCACCCGCCCGGATCGCCCCCAGATAGGCGAGTGCATAACGCACCGTGCTGGTGCCCAGAATCGCAACCGCCTGCCCTTTTTGCAGGCCATCGCGTTGCAATTGCGCCGCAATCCGTTCGACCAGCGTCGCGACTTCGCTCCAGGTCAGGCTCTCGATTCCATCATCAAGCGCAACGCGATCCGGTCGCTGTTGCCCATAAGCGGCGATCAGGCCGCTATAATCTCCAAAGGGTTTTTCCAGTTCGGCCGCCGGGTCGAATGTCATCGTGTCTCTCTCCTTGATTCCGGGATTGCTTAAGCTGACGAATCGGCAAAAGGGAAGCCCAAATCCTTGTGGAAAAGAACGGCTTTTCCTTGGGTTTCTGCACCCGTTCCCCTATAGTCCGCGCATGCAAGAAAACAGCGAAGAGCGTACCGGCGATAGCGCCGCCAATCCCAACCAGAATGAATATGGTGCAGACAGCATCAAAGTGCTGAAAGGCCTTGATGCGGTGCGCAAGCGGCCCGGCATGTACATCGGCGATACCGATGATGGCTCAGGTCTGCACCACATGGTGTTCGAGGTTTCGGACAATGCGATTGACGAGGCGCTGGCCGGACATTGCGATCTGGTGCTGATCGAACTGAACCCCGACGGTTCGGTTTCGGTTGAAGATAATGGCCGCGGCATACCGACAGGCATGCACAAGGAAGAAGGCGTGTCCGCCGCTGAGGTCATCATGACCCAGCTACACGCGGGCGGAAAGTTCGAGAACACGTCGGACGATAACGCTTATAAGGTGTCGGGCGGCCTGCACGGCGTGGGTGTTTCGGTGGTCAACGCACTCTCCGAATTTCTCGAACTGACCATCTGGCGTGAGGGCAAAGAGCATTGGATGCGGTTCGAGCATGGCGATGCGGTCGCGCCGCTGATCGTCAAAGGCGATGCGCCGGTGGTCGACGGAAAGCCCAAAAAGGGCACACGCGTGACTTTCATGGCGTCGACCGACACCTTCAAGAACGTCACCGAATTCGATTTCGACAAGCTCGAGCATCGCTATCGCGAACTGGCGTTCCTCAATTCGGGCGTCCGCATCTTGCTGCGCGACAAGCGCCATGCCGATGTGCTCGAGCATGACCTCTATTATGAAGGCGGCATCGCGGCGTTCGTCAAATATCTCGATCGCAACAAACAGCCGATCATGCCCGATCCGATTGCGATTTCGTCCGAGCGCGACGGCATCGGCATCGACGTCGCGCTCGAGTGGAATGACAGCTATTACGAAAATGTCCTCTGCTTCACCAACAACATCCCGCAGCGCGACGGCGGCACGCACCTGGCCGCTTTCCGCGCCGCGCTGACCCGCACGATCAACAATTATGGCGAGAAGTCGGGCATCCTCAAAAAAGAAAAAGTGTCGCTGACCGGTGAGGATATGCGCGAAGGGCTGACCGCGATCGTTTCGGTCAAACTGCCCGACCCCAAATTTTCGTCGCAGACCAAAGACAAGCTGGTTTCCTCTGAAGTCCGCCAGCCTCTCGAAAGCCTGATGGCCGACAAGATGGCCGAGTGGCTTGAGGAAAATCCCGCGCACGCCAAGACGCTGATTGGCAAGATCGTCGACGCGGCTGCTGCCCGCGAAGCCGCGCGCAAGGCGCGCGAACTGACCCGTCGCAAGGGCGCAATGGACATCGCCTCGCTGCCCGGCAAACTCGCCGATTGTCAGGAACGTGATCCGGCCAAGTCCGAGCTGTTCCTGGTCGAGGGTGATTCGGCAGGCGGATCGGCCAAACAGGGACGCGACCGCCATTATCAGGCTATCCTGCCGCTGAAGGGTAAAATCCTGAATGTGGAGCGCGCGCGTTTTGACCGGGTGATTTCGTCAAAGGAAGTCGGCACGCTGATCCAGGCGATGGGCACCGGCATCCGTGATGATTTCAACCTCGAAAAGCTGCGCTATCACAAGATTGTGATCATGACCGACGCGGACGTCGACGGCAGCCATATCCGCACACTCTTGCTCACCTTCTTCTACCGGCAGATGAAGCCGATTATCGAGGCGGGGCATCTCTACATCGCGCAACCGCCGCTGTACAAAGTCGCCAAAGGGCGCAGCGAACTCTATCTGAAGGACGATGCAGCACTCGACAATTATCTGGTCGACGCCGGCTTGGGCGGCGTGCTGCTCGAAAGCGCACAAGGGCAACGCAGCGGCAATGATCTGGCTGCTCTGGTCGAACATGCGCGGCGGATGCGCAGCCTGATGGCCTATGTGCCGCGGCGCTATGATCCGACCATCATCGAAGGACTGGCGTTGAACGGCGCGCTGGCCCCCGAGCTGGAAGGCGCAGAGCGCGAAGCCGCGGTCGCCAAGGCAGCTGCATGGATGGATGCGCAGGACGTTGAAAGCGTCTGGACTGGGCGTGTCGCCGAAGAGGGCGGCTATCATTTCGAGCGTCGCTGGCGCGGCGTTTCCGACCACCACATCATCGAGCGCAGCTTCCTTATCAGTGCAGAGGCCCGTAAGCTGCACCGTCTGGCGATGGAAGAAGCCGAAAGCTATCTGACGCCCGCCCGATTGGTCAAATCGGGGGCGGCCGCAGCCGAGCCTGAATCCGAAGTTGAAGCCGCGGACAGCGAAGAAGTACAAAGCCCCGCTGCGCGCAAGGCATCGGCCGACAAGGCGATCACCCGCCCGTCCGAACTGCTCGACGCAGTGCTGGCGGCCGGCCGCAAGGGCCTGTCGATCGCACGCTATAAGGGGCTGGGCGAAATGAATGCCGATCAGCTTTGGGAGACCACGCTCGACCCGACGGCCCGTTCGCTGTTGCAGGTGACAATTGAAGACAGCCAGGAAGAGGGCGAGATTTTCGAGAAGCTGATGGGCGATGTGGTCGAACCGCGCCGCGAATTCATTCAGGATAATGCGCTCAACGTCGCCAATCTGGACGTCTAGGCTTAGCTTGACTTAGCACATCGCAACGCTGGCCATTTGGCCGCGGCCATTTAGGCTGCGGCCATGTCGTTACCCCGACCCCTGCGATACATAGCCCATATCGGATGCCTCTTCATGGCGGCACTCGCGCTGTCGTCGTGCATCTTTATCCCCGGACTGTTCGACAGCAGCCTGTTGGTCGAATCCGATGGCCGCTTTGAATTCCGCTATAAGGGGCAGATCCGCTTCATCGCAGCGGAAGCCGATTTGGCAGACAGAGGCGGACGTGGCGCGACATGGTCCGATATAATGGCCTATTGCTATGACGATGCCGGCAATTTGAAGCCGGTTAGCGACGCGCAAGGCAGGCCGGATCGTAGCTGCACGGTAGAGGCCGCAGCCGAGCGCAAAGCCGAATGGGAAGATCGCCGGATCGCGCAGGAAGAGGAAGAGAAAGCCGTCATCCGAATGATCGGATTCAATCCCTTCGACGAGTCTGAGAACTACAAGATTGCAGCCCGGTTGATGCAGCATGAGGGTTGGAAATCGGTAATCTATCGCGGCAAAGGATTGTTCGACGTCGATTACCAGATCAGCGGCACGCTCGACCGCGATTTTCTCTTTCCGATGATCCCCGGCGTGCAAATCGTCTATCCCTTTTTGACTGTCCGCAAGCTGGCTGATGGGGTAATTGTTGTGGAGGCAGCGGGTTTGGCGCAATCCGGACTGGAAAGCTTCGCCGAAGAAGCCGGAATCGGCAAAGCGTCCGAAACGACGCCGCTGGATTGGACCAGCGGCACATTCGAAGTTCGCACGTTGAGCCACAGTCTAAACGGAAATGGACTCGCAATACCAACCGTGCCGGCCCCGGCAGGTGAACCGCAGCTGCGGATCATGCAATGGAGTATCGCCCCAGAGTCGGACCAAATACCACTGGCGCACATAACCCAAAGCCAATAGTTCGCACTGCCGCGGATACCCTTCAGCGGCCGCCAGAACAGGAAAAGCGCATGGCAATATCGTTCCGGAAACTCGCGATAGAAGCAACGATGGAGCTTGCCGATGAGGCGAAGGCCGAGCGAGGTCAGGCCATTGTTCGTTTTTGGTATATTTTCCTGGTGACAGTTTATGTCCTTTTGCGCGGCGCAGGCATCGGACCAACCGACCTACCCGCAGACGTCGTGCGCATCATGCTTACCTATTATGTCGGCTTCACTATTTTCTCGCTGGTCATCTTTTGGACGATTCTGCGGTGGCCAGGTCATTATCCGGCACGCAGAGCAATCACGATGCTGGGTGACTATGTGTCGCTGACGCATGGCATGATCGTTGGAGGTTTTGCGATGATGCCGCTGTTCGCGCTCGTCCTTTGGGTCACGGTCGGCAATGGCATGCGCTATGGCCCGAAATATCTGCTGGCCGCATGGGTGATGGCCCAGCTTTCCATCATGGTCACTACAATTTTCAACCCGTTCTGGCGCGACAATCCGGATATGGTGATGACGATGGTGTTCACGGCAGCCGCCGTCCCGACCTATGCCTTTGCGCTGTTGCGACAGACTGCCGAAGCACGAACCGACGCCCAGAACGCCAATCTGGCAAAGTCCCGATTTCTGGCCCAGGCGAGCCATGACCTGCGGCAACCCGTCCATGCCATAGGGCTTTTCCTTGCCGGGTTGCGGGATACCCGGCTGAACGGCACGCAATCGCAGATAGTCGAACGGATAGAGCGCGCTTTGCAAGGTGTCGCGCGCTTGTTCAAATCGCTGCTTGATATTTCAACGCTCGACAGTGGAACGTTGAAATATGCGCCGAACAGCGTCGATCTGAATATGATCCTGTCTGATGTGATGGAGCAAAATGAAGAAGCGGCAAAATGGAACAATGTTGATCTGCGATTCGTCGCAACTTCGGCAACGGTAATCGCCGACCCGGTTTTGTTGACGACAATGCTCCAGAATCTGGTGTCCAATGCCATCAAATATGGCGAAGGCGGATCCGTGCTGGTCGGCGTGCGGCGCTCCGGAAACAAAGTCACGCTGGAGGTGCATGATCAAGGTATCGGGATTTCCGATGAGCATCAGCCTTTTGTTTTTGAGGAATTCTACCGCGTCCAGCAGCCGGGTGACAGAGACAGAGATGGCGTCGGCCTTGGCCTCGCGATCGTTGCCCGGCTGGCGCAGTTATGCGGCCTCGAAATCAAATTGCACTCGACATTGGGTAAGGGCACGGTTGCATCCATTTGCGGCTTCCGCACTGCTTCCAGCGCCGGCGAAGGCACGGACAATCCGCTATCGATGAACCGCACCCCCCTGGCTGGGTTCAGGATAGTCCTGATCGAAGATGACCGCGATGTGCTCGCCGCAACCGCAGCATTGTTGAAAGGGTGGGGATGCCTAGTTCAGGATTTCGACACAATGCCTGATACGGTCGAGCTGGCAGACCTCATCCTGACCGATTTTGATTTGGGAAGCGGCATCACGGGTACGCGATGCATAGCGCATATTCGTTCGATAACCGGGACCGAAACCCCGGCCATCATCATGACGGGGCATGACGAGGCGCGTGTGCGTTCGCTGATCGAGTTACCCCGCGTACAGTTGATGACAAAGCCGTTGCGGCCGTCGGCGCTGCGATCCCTGCTGTCATCGGTGCGAATTGGCGCGTTTTGAGACGATTGACCTCGTTTGTACTATAGGACCGAAATCGCTGCTGGTCTTGCAGACTATACTATCCTAAGTAATACGCCCCGAAATCAAATCGGAAATGAAAACAATGGCAAAGGCCGAACGCATCGTTGTTGCCGACGATCATCCGGTATTCAGGGAAGGCATAGTCCAGTTACTTGCAGGACGGTTTCCAGACGCGGAGATCAGTCAGGCAGCAACTATGGACGAAGTCATGGCGGTCGCCGCACAAGGCGAGTCGCCCGAACTGTTCATTCTCGACCTGCTGTTTCCCGGCATGAAGCCGCAGGAAACGCTGAAGGCATTGCGCACGCAATACCCGACCGCTTCTATCGTTATCGTGTCAATGGTGGACGATGAAGCCACGATCAATATGGTCATGGAAAAGGGCGCTGATGGCTTCGTCGACAAACAGGTACCATCGGCACGCATGCTCGACGCGATTGCACAGGTTCGCAATGGAGAGTTTGTCGTAGAGCTTTCGCAAGCGGCCAATGGCTGGGATGCGCAAAATTCCGAATTCAGCCCAGTCGATCTGACCGCGCGACAGCGCGAAGTCATGGCGTTGATTGCGCAGGGGAAATCGAACAAGGAAATTGCCCGTTCGCTCGACATTTCGCCTTATACGGTACGCATCCACGTATCGGCCTTGTTGCGGGTGTTGAAGGTCACGAGCCGTGCAGAAGCTGCGCGAAAGGCGCGGGCACTGCATATCTGAACCGGCAAAGGGGGTGTTAGCGCCGCTTGTCGTCGAGTTTGCTTTCAGCAGCCACTTTGCCCAGCGCGGGATACAGTTCGCGGCAGGCGAGGTCGAGAGCAGTCCATTGTTCCGCCATCGCTTTGGCCTCGCCTTCACGCAGATGGCGCGCATAATCTGTTTGTAATTGTTTCAAATCCGCTTCGGCTACGGTGCCCAGCGACTTTGCTCTGGCCAGTGCGGCCGCTACATCAAGAAAATCCCGCGACGCTGCAAGCTGCGCCTCCCGATTGCTGGATGCCCCCCGCTCGGCCTCGACCGCATGGAAAGCGGCGCAGGATAGCAGGGCATTATAATCTTCCTGTTCGGCCGAAAGCGGCTGGAACCACAAAAGCAGAGGAAAAATGATCATAAGGCAAATTTAGTCAGGCAAGATGTCGTGATGCTGAACCACTATTTCGCGTCGCTATTCAGCCCTGCAGCCTCGACAATCGCCAATGCTGCCGGCTCGAACTCGCTACAAACCTGCTTCAGTTCGGCAATTTCCTTAGCATGCTGGACGGGTTCGACCGTTACCCTGTCGTCAATCAGTCCTTCGACGATGCTCTCAATTCTGGCTTCAACTGCATCAGGATTCATGGCGGCATCCTTACTATAGGCGGCCAGCAGAAAGGTGGTGGCCTTCTCCTCGCTCAGTTTGGCTTCTTCAGAGACCGGATCCATCTGCGATGTGGCGAAGACATGATATGCCACGCAGCTCGCCGATGCTTCAAACAGCGCTTCGTCGGTCTTTGCGTCAGCCGCCGCCGCGCTGGCCGTAATTAGTGCCGAAACCATCAGCAGATATGCTGCCATCAACCATCCTTTCGTCGAAAACCAAAAGTGCGGTGGGCGACCACAGCGGGCTTGTCAATCGGCGGCGAATGCTGCTGCCTGCCACGCCGGGAGCGCAAGACCCGCCATATTCTCCACCCGGCGCAGTTCGACCGCAAGGCCCAGTTCCGGATAACTGGTGCGCGCCTTGGCAAAATCAGCTTCGGCAATCGGCACGACAACCAGCCGCCGGTTGACCTTCTGCCGCCAGTTCATCCGTGCGGTATTTTCCTGGCCGACATAACAGCCTTTGGCAAACGACACGCCGTTCAATTCCGCTGCATTGGTTTCCAGCCACAGCGTCGCGTCACTTCCCAGCTCGGCCAGCCCCTCGGGCACGCCAAGCGACAGACGGTGTGCGCGGTAGAATAGGCTGATATCGACATCGTCTGTCGATATCGGGCCAATCCAGCGCACTCCCAATTCGGGCAAGCGCGGGTCGGCCGGGCGATCGGGGGCGCCCGCGGCCCAGAACACACCAAGCGCCGGATCAACGCCAATCGCGATCTTGCGCCGCAGCCGATAGAGCGACAATCGCCGCGCCAGCGCCTCGGCCTGTGCCGCCTCGCAGTCGATCAGCAAATCCGGCTTTCCTGAGCCTGTCGTAGGATCGGTCCACAGGAAGAAATCGAACAGCGCCTTGCCCTGCGGCGTCAGCAGCCCCGCCCATACAGGCAGGTCAGCCTGTGTGTCCTGCGTCACCAGCCCTTGCAGAAATCCGCGCACATCCTCGCCTTCTTCTTGTGGGGAAAGGCGGATAAGGGCGCGATCGAATAATCGGGGTGCAGACATGGGTGACAGATAGGGAGCCACGCGCCTAAAGGGAAGCCATGACCGTGACGACTCTCACCATCCGCCGCCCCGATGACTGGCATGTCCACTTGCGCGATGGGGATATGCTGAAGGGGGTGCTGCCCTATACCGCGCGCCAATTTGCCCGCGCTATCGTGATGCCCAACCTGTCGCTGCCGATGACCGATGTCGTCGGTGTGAACGCGTATCGCGACCGCATATTGGCGGCGCTGCCTGCAGGTCTCGACTTCACCCCGCTGATGACCTGTTATCTGTCCGACGGAACCGACCCGGAAGAAATCCGGCGCGGCCACAAGGCGGGCGTGTTTACTGCCGCCAAGCTCTATCCAGCGCACGCTACGACAAACAGCGCACATGGCGTCACGTCGGTCGACAATATCCGTTCGGTGCTGGAAGCTATGCAGGACATCGGCATGCCATTGCTGGTGCATGGCGAAGTGACCGATCATGAGGTGGACATTTTTGACCGCGAGGCTGTTTTTATCGACCGGACTATGACGGCGCTGGTACGCGAATATCCTGCGTTGAAAATCGTGTTCGAACATATCACTACGGCGGAGGCGGTTGATTTCGTGACCGCTTCGGGCTCGAATATCGGCGCGACGATCACCCCGCAGCACCTCCATATCAATCGCAACGCAATGCTGGTCGGCGGCATACGCCCGCATGCTTACTGCCTGCCCGTCGCCAAGCGCGAAAAGCACCGGTTGGCGCTGCGCAAGGCGGCGGTTTCGGGAAATCCCAAATTCTTTCTCGGAACTGACAGCGCGCCGCATTCGGTATCGGCCAAGGAATCAGCCTGCGGGTGCGCGGGTATATTCAATGCACCCTATGCCATTGAAAGCTATGCGACGGTGTTTGAAGAAGAAGGTGCGCTCGACAGGCTCGAGGACTTCGCTTCCGAATTCGGCCCCCGCTTTTACGGATTGCCGCTGAACGAAGGCACGGTCACGCTGGAAAAATCGCCCGTTGATGTTCCGCTGTCGGTCGATGCAAACGGCACGTCGGTTTCGCCCTTCCATGCAGGCGAAACCATCGGCTGGAAGCTATTGGCTTCCTGACCGCATCCGCCGGAAAGCATCGATGCTGAACAAGGCAATAGCCGTCCAGATCAGCGCGAAACAGGCCAGCTTGGTCGCATCGAGCGGTTCATCATAAACGAATGCGCCGAGCAGAAAAACAATGGTCGGCGCCAGATATTGCACGAACCCCAGCGCGGTATAGCTCATCCTCCGCGCGGCTGTCGCAAACAGCAGCAGCGGAATAACGGTGATCGCCCCTCCGGCCGCAAGCAAGGCCTCGGTTCCGATATCACGGAAACCTCCGGCTTGCGAAACACTCCAGATACATACAGCCAGCGCTATCGGCCCGAGCAGACACATTTCCACCGCCAGGCCCGGAACCGAACCCGTCGGCGCAGTCTTGCGGACGAGGCCGTAGGTGCCAAAGCTGAAAGCCAAAGTCAGGCTGATCCAGACGGTTTCAAGCGAACCGCCGAGCAGGATGAGGACGCCGAGCGCGGCCACAGCCACGGCCCACCCTTGCAGCTTGGTCAATCGTTCGCCCAGAAACAGCCGCCCGAGCAGCACGTTGACCAGCGGGTTCAGATAATAGCCGATGCTCGTCGCCAACACGCGGTCGGTGGTGATTGCCCAGACATAGACCAGCCAGTTGATCGCAATCAGCACCGCCGACAGCATCATCGCACGCCGCGCCTTGGGATTGGCAATCGCAGCGGCAAATTCGCCCCATTGGCTGCGGAAATAGAGAATGATGAAAACGACGGGCACCGACCAGACGATGCGGAACGCCAATATGTCCAGCGCCGGAACCCCGGCCAGCAATTTGAAATAGACCGGCAGGAAACCCCAGATCAGATAGGCTGAAAAGGCGTAAGGAAGCCCACCGCCTTGCGGCGTTTGCAGGTTGGCGGTGGTCATGTCAGTTTTGGGCGGATCAGATGATCCCGCCGCCCAGCCACAGTCGGATGGCGCAGATGGCAACGACGACAAGGCAGAAATTGCGCCCCGCATTCTTGTCGGACGCAAAGCCAAAGGCGACCCCTGCGCCCGCAATGACGATAATCAGCCAGTTGAGCCAACCTAGCAGTGGGAAGAATGCGGGAATGGCGAGAACCAGTGCGATAAGGCCAAGGATGAACGCGATAATATTTGCCATGCCCCATGGTTAAGCCTGCCGTGCAGCAATGACAAGCACCCATCGGCCAACGCTTCGACGCTCGTACGAAACCGTTCGACAACATCGCTCCGTTAGTTAAAATCGCGCTGGCTGCAACCATAAGGGAGATTGAAGAGCGCCAACCCTGGCGCCCCATTACAAGAAAAGCACCGGCCATCCCCCCCCCCCGCGGCCCCCCCCCCCCCCCCCCCCCCCCCCCCCCCCCCCCCCCCCCCCCCCCCCCCCCCCCCCCCCCCCCCCCCCCCCCCCCCCCCCCCCCCCCCCCCCCCCCCCCCCCCCCCCCCCCCCCCCCCCCCCCCCCGCCCCCCCCCCCCCCCCCCCCCCCGCCGCCCCCCCCCCCCCCCCCCCCCCCCCCCCCCCCCCCCCCCCCCCCAATCCCCAGCGGGGGGCCTAGCTGGCGCGAAAGCGTATCGGCAAGGTCTTGAGCCCGCCGACAAAGGTCGAATTGGCGCGTTTCGGTTCGCCGGCCAACTCGACCGAATCGAGACGGTCGAGAATCTCCTCGAACAAGATCCGCATTTCCAGCCGGGCCAAATGCAGGCCGAGGCATTGATGCGCACCGGCGCCAAAGGCGATATGCCGGTTCTGGTCACGTGCAGCTTCAAACTTACGTGGTTCGTCGAACTGCGCCGGATCGTGGTTCGCGGCGACATAGTTGAGCATCAACCAATCGCCTTTGGCAATCTGCACACCCGCGATTTCGACATCCTCATTCGCCATGCGCATGAAATGCTGCACCGGCGTGGTCCAGCGGATCGCTTCCTCAACGATGCCTGCGACAAGGCTCCGGTCTGCCTTCACCTTGGCAAATTGCTCCGGGTCTTTGGCAAGCGCAAGCATCGCACCCGCCGTGCTCGCAGAGGTCGTATCATGCCCGGCTGCGGCGACAATGATGTAGTATCCTGCAAGGTCGAGCGGATCGAGCGGCTGACCGTCGATCGTACCGTTGGCAAGGATAGTTGCGACATCCTTGCCCGGATTCTGCCGCCGTTCCTCGGCCAGCTTCTCGAAATATTCGGTGAAATCCTTCACCGCGCCCAGCACGATCTGCGAGATCTGCTCGGGTGACAGATTGGCCATGCCGGTCTTGTTCAGATCCTCATCCTGCCCGCCGAACATCTGCTGCGTCAGGAACAGCATGCGCGGCTCGTCTTCTTCGGGCACGCCCAATATCTGCATCACCACATGCAGCGGATAGGGTGCGGAAACCAGCGGCACGAAATCCGCCTCCGGCCCGGCAGCAATCAACCGATCAACGGTACGCTTAGCGAGCTCTTTGATATCGGCTTCGATCAGCTTCAGATTCTTGGGCATGAACCATTCCTGGGTCAGCCGCCGCAATTTGGGATGCTTGGGCGCATCGAGCGAAACCAGCGACTGGACAAGATTGGGCGAACCGCCGGTGATCTGCCGCGCCAGATCCTCACCCGCGCGGTTGGTCAATACGGAAGGGCGCGGGCTGTTAAGGAAGGTCGCATTGTCCTTGCTGATCCGCATCACATCTTCATGGCGGGTAATCAGCCAGAAGGGCGCGTGATCGTCGGTCGGGCTTTCGATGCGCAGCACTGGGGTTTCCGCCCGGATCTCGTCGAACAGGTCGAGCAGCGGATCCCATGCCGCATAGGATTTGGGATCGATCACCGCGATGGCGGTTTCGGGCTTTGCGACGGGTGCGTTCATATCCTCAAACTCCTCAAACGATCCGGCTGTCTTTGTTTCCCCAATATTCGTCGCGCAGCAGCCGCTTGTAGAGCTTGCCCGTCGCATGGCGCGGCAGCTCTTCGCGGAAGTCTATCTGCCGCGGCATCTTCACGCCCGACAGGCTGGGGCGCAGATAGGCCTTGAGTTCGTCGGCCAGTTCGTCACCTGCATTGGCCCAGTCGAGCGGCTGGACGATGGCGACCACACGCTCGCCCATATCGTCATCGGGCGCACCAATAACGGCGGCGTCGGCAACCTTGGGATGGTGCACGAGCAGATTTTCGATCTCTTGCGGATAGATATTCACACCGCCCGAAATGATCATGAAGCTCTTGCGATCGGTCAGATAGAGGAAGCCCTCTTCATCAACCTTGCCGACATCGCCGAGCATCGACCAGTTCGGATGCTTCGGGTGACGACTTTCGGCGGTTTTTACCGGGTCGTTATGATAGCTGAACTGCGATTCGCTCTCGAAATAAACGACGCCTTCCTCGCCCACCGGCACTTCCTCGCCATCCTCGCCACAGATGTGGATGATGGCATTCAATGCCTTGCCGACCGAACCCTTGTGCGCCAGCCAGTCTTCGCTGTTGATGAAGGTAAAGCCATTGCCTTCGGTACCCGCATAATATTCGCGCAATACCGGACCCCACCAAGCGATCATCGCCTCCTTCACCGGAACCGGGCAGGGGGCTGCGGCATGGACGGCGCATTTCAGCGACGAGACATCGTATTTCGCGCGCACCTCTTCAGGCAGCTTGAGCATGCGCACGAAATGTGTTGGCACCCACTGGCTGTCGGTAATCTTGTATTTCTCGATCGCGGCCAGTGCCTCTTCGGGATCATATTTTTCCATCACCACCACGGTACCGCCAAGGCGATGCACCGCCATGCACCAGCGCAGCGGGGCGGCGTGATAAAGCGGGGCGGGTGACAGATAGATGCTGTCGCCGGTGAAGCCGAAGGCACCGGCAGCAATCATCGCCAGCGGGTTGACCGCTGCGATGTCGGAGTCTTCAGGAAGCGGCAGGCGCACACCCTTGGGCCTACCCGTGGTGCCGGAACTGTAGAGCATGTCGGTGCCGGCGCGCTCATCCGCAACCGGGTCTGTCGGCATTTTGGCCAGTTCGGATGCGAGCGGTGTCCATCCCGCGCGTTCGCCACCGACGATATAGCGCTTCACCGGCGTTTCGATCTGGTCAAGCGTGTCGCCCAAATAGTTGGAGGTGAACAACGCCTGCGAGCCGCTATCCTGCAGGATATAATCGATCTCCGAAGCAGTCAGCCGGTTGCTGATCGCCACAAAGACCAGCCCGGCGCGCTGCGCACCCCATGCCAGATCGAAAAACTCCGCCCGGTTTTCCATGCACATCGCGATCGTATCGCCATGGCTAAGCCCCAGCGAGCGGAAGAGCTGCGCCGCGCGGTTTGAATTGGCGTCGAGCTGGGCATAAGTCACCACCTGCCCGGACCCGGCCATGATGACGGCCGGTTTATCGGGGTTAACCGTGGCATGAATCTTGGGGTGCATCACTCTCTCTCCGTCTCACTCATTCTGAAGCCGACCTGTAGGGGCATTCCTCATCGGACGCTCTCCAGCTCAGGTCGGCTACAAATTTATCTTTTATTCCAAATGGATCAGGTACCCGTCCAATTGGGCTTGCGCTTTTCGGCAAAGGCAGCCGCGCCTTCGCGGGCATCGTTGGTAGCGAAGAGGTTGCCGAGCGTTTCGGTCTGCTTCTGCCACATTTCGGCTTCGCTCCATTCGCCCGATTCGACGATCACCTGCTTCGACTTTTTCACGGCAAGCGGGCCGTTATCGGCAATGCTGCGCGCCAGTTCGATAGCTGCGTCGAGCGCGGCACCGGAAGTCAGGCGATTGACGAGGCCCAGTTCATAAGCGCGCTTGGCATCAACAAAATCACCCGTCAGCGCCAGTTCCATCGCAATGTGCGGCGGAATTTTCTTCGGCAATCGCATCAGGCCGCCGGCCGCTGCGGCCAACCCGCGCTTCACTTCAGGGATACCGAATTTGGCATTTTCGTTGGCGACAATCATGTCGCAAGCAATGGCTACTTCAAGGCCGCCTGCCAGCGCATAGCCATCGACCGCCGCGATCAGCGGCTTGGCCGGCGACTTCTGCGTAATACCGCCAAAACCACGGCCAGCGACAAACGGAGTCTCGCCGCGCAGGAAGCCCTTGAGGTCCATGCCCGAGCAGAAGGTTCCGCCTGCACCGGTAACAATGCCGACGCGCAGATCGTTTTCGGCATCGAGCCGGTCGAGGGCTGCGGCAATCAGTTCCGATGCCTCCTTGTTCATCGCGTTCTTCGCGTCGGGGCGGTTGATCGTGATGATCAGTATGCCGTCGCGGGCTTCGACCAATGCGTCGCTCATGGATTATCCTCTCTTTACTTGGTTTTCGGAAGGCCGAGCACATGCTCGCCGATGATGTTGCGTTGAATTTCGCTGGTGCCGCCGCCGATCGTGGCGGAGAAACTGTTCAGATAGCTGCGGTGCCAGAAGCCGCCATCTACGGCATTTTCGTCACCGACATAGTAGCCCGCCTTGGTACCCTGAAACTGCAGGGCAAATTGCGTCAGTTCGCGCACCAGCTCGGTCCGCGCCAATTTGTTCATCAGCGACAGCCCCATCGGGCGGTCCTGATTGAGCGGCGCCATTCGTCTGCGGGCATTGTTGAGGTTGAGCGCCTGCGCATCAATCAGGAATTCGACCAGTCTGTCGCGCATCACAGGGTCGTCGAGCAATGGCTTGCCCCCGCGCTGCGCGCTACGCGCCAGGTCGAGGATTTCCATGACATCCATTTCCTTGGCGAAGGAACCACCCGCCAGATTGACCTTCGCCCCACGCTCATATTCGAGCGTCTTCATCGCGACCAGCCAGCCCTGCCCTTCCTCGCCCATGATGTCGCTAGCCGGGATTCGGGCATTGTCGAAGAAAGTCTGCACGAAACCATATTCGCCAGTCAGCTTCTTAATCCGCCGGGTTTCGATGCCCGGAATACGCATAGGCGAGAGGAAGAAACTGAGCCCGGCATATTTGTTGGGCGCGTCCGGATTGGTGCGCGCTAGCAGGATCATCATATGCGCGCGGTCGCCCAGCGAGGTCCAGATCTTGGAGCCGTTCACCACATATTCGTCGCCATCGCGCACAGCGCGCGTTTGCGCATTGCCGAGGTCGGAGCCATTCTCTGGTTCCGAAAAGCCCTGGCACCAGATTTCCTCAGCCGCCAGCATCGGTTTGATATAGCGCTTCTTCTGTTCCTCGCTGCCAATGTCGAGGATTAGCGGCCCGGCCCAGCCATTGCCGATCGCGTTGAGCATGATCGGCGAATCATATTTCTTCATGATCCGGGTGGCGATCCGCTGAAACTCCGGATGCATGCCCCGACCACCATATTCGGCGGGCCAGCTCATCCCGATATAGCCGGCCTCATAGACCTGATTCTGCCATTTCTGCAGGAAATCAAACTGCTGGTCGGTCGAAACCTCCATGAAGGTCAATGGCAGCATGAAGCCCGGATCGGCGACGGTATGCTCGCGGAACCACGCGTCGCATTGCGCCTCGAAATCGGCGAGTTCTTGGGCGGCGGGCATGCTCATAAGTGATTCCTCTCTCGCGGTTTAATTGCGCGATTAAACCGAGGATTGCAATGCCTCAGCGACGATTTTTTCACTTCGTTCATGCGGTGCAGAATGTTGCGTTCTTACAATTATTCGTTCGGTCACCGGTGTATCCGTCCTTCATTGGGCATGATCCAAGGGGGCTGGGAACATATGCGCAAATTGATTGGCTTTGCCGCGTTCGTTGCGGTGTCGACGGGGGTAACAGCGAAAGACGATGAGCCGGCGCTGGTATTGACCAAATGCGAGACCAATTATGGCAGCATCGCGGTTGTCGATGGCGATACACAGGGCTGGACCAAATATGGCCTCGGGAGCCCGCGCGAACTGGTCAATTCGCTCGCACTCGAATCGGGGTGCTTCACGCCGCACAATCCGGCGAGCGGAGATCCGGCTGATTATCTGATGAATGTAATCGCCGGCGACAAGGAAGAGGTCGACAAGAGCATCAACATCGCCAAAGCGGCGGTGACCGAGGGGCTGGTTCGCTCGGGCGCGGTCGGCAGTCTGGCTGGCAACGTTCCGCTCGCAGGACCGCTGCTGGGCATGTTCGGTGGGTTGGGGGGCAAGAAAAAGACCGTTGCCGCAGGCATCCGTGTGGTCAGCCCAGCCAATGGCCTGACGCTGGTCAGCGGCAGCGGCGAAGTCAAGAAATCGGCGCTGACATTCGGCGGCACGTCGGCATGGGAGAGCGGGGTCAACGCAGCGGGTTATGGGTCGAGCAAGGATGGTAAGATGCTGGCCGAGGCATTCATGAAGGCGTTCAACGCCGTCAGCGGCCAGGCGTCAATCCTTGCGCAGACAGCCCCCGCAGCGCCCAGGGCGGCAGCCGGGGCGACTGTGGCCGTCGATACCAGCATGTATGCGACCGCAAGCAAACAAGCTGCTGTGGTCCGCGCGCTGCGCGCTGGCACCAGCCTCAATCCGACAGGGAATCGCGAAGGCCTGTTCGTGGAGGTTAGCGACAATTACGGTTCAAAAGGTTGGGTGTCCGTCGAAGACCTGCAATAGCGACCCATCTGCATTCGACGGACACCCGTGCGGTCGTGCCTTAAAAACACGACCGCACTTTTCGTTTCGGGCCAGCCTATTTGAACAGGCTGCCCAAAATTCCGCGAACCAGTGATTTGCCGAAACTGCCAGCCAGCTGGCGTCCGACCGAGGTCGCCGCCGAACGTGCGGCCGATTGAACCATCTTTTCCGCCATGCTGGGCTTCGCCGCTTCACGTGCTTGACGGGCGGCTTCGCGGGCTGCCTCCTTGGCGGCGGTGGCTTCAGCCTTGGCCTTCTCCTTGGCGGCAATCGCGTCGAGTTTAGCTTGTTCTTCAGCAGCTTCAGCAGCCTCTGCCGCCGCCGCTGCCTGGGCGCCTTTGGCCAGCAGGATTTCCTCCGCAGATTCGCGGTCGATCAGATCGTCATATTTGTCGCCAATCGCGTCGGTCGTGATCATCACGCCGCGTTCTTGCGGGGTCAGCGGTCCAGTGCGCGAGGCGGGCGGACGGATCAGCGTGCGTTCGACATGCGTCGGCGCGCCATCGGCCTGCAACACCGAAACCAGTGCCTCACCCACTTTCAACTCGGTGATCGCGGTCGCAACGTCGATCTTGGGATTGGCGCGGAAGGTCTCCGCCGCCGATTTGACCGCCGCCTGATCACGCGGGGTGAAGGCGTTCAGCTTGTGCTGCACCCGGTTGTTGAGCTGACCGGCCACAGTATCAGGAATGTCGATCGGGTTTTGCGTGATGAAATAGACGCCGACGCCTTTGGAACGGATCAGACGCACCACCTGCTCAATCTTCTCGACCAGCGCTTTCGGCGCGTCACTGAACAGCAGATGCGCCTCGTCGAAGAAGAAGACCAGCTTCGGCTTGTCGGGATCGCCGATTTCGGGAAGCGTTTCGAACAGTTCGGAAAAAAGCCAGAGCAGGAAGGTCGAATAGAGCTTCGGGCTTTGCATCAGTTTTTCGGCGGACAGGATATTGATAATCCCGCGCCCCTTGTCATCGCAGGCGATGAAATCGTCCAGATCGAGCGCGGGTTCGCCGAAGAAGCGATCGCCACCCTGCGAGCGTAATTGCAGAAGCGAACGCTGGATCGAACCGACGCTCTGCTTCGACACATTGCCATAAGTCGTTGTCATCTCGTCGGCGCGCTCGGCGATGTTGACGAGCATCGCCTGCAGATCGTCCAGATCGAGCAGCAGCATCTGTTCCTTGTCAGCGACATGGAAGGCAATGGTCAGCACACCCTCCTGAACTTCGTTCAGATCCATCAGCCGCGAAAGCATCAGCGGTCCCATTTCGGAAACCGTGGTGCGCACCGGATGCCCATTTTCACCGAACAGATCCCAGAATTGCACCGGATTGTCGGAATAGACCCATTCGCTATCGCCAATTTCCTTCGCGCGATTGGCAAAATTTTCGTGGTTCTTCTGCGTGGCGGCGCCCGCCATTGCCATGCCCGCAAGATCGCCCTTTACGTCGGAGACAAAGACCGGGAACGCCATTGCGCGAAAAGCCTTCAGCCATAACCTGCAGTGTGATGGTTTTACCTGTCCCGGTTGCGCCCGCGATAAGCCCGTGCCGGTTGGCCCGCTTCCAATTAATCGCCTGCCGCGCGCCCTCTGCGGTAGAGCCGATAAAAAGGCCTTCGTCGGACATTGTTACACTCCTGCATGTATAGATTTTGTCACCGCCACGACAACAACGCCGCATCGTTCAGGTCAAGTAATATCCACATCTATATCCTTTGGTTTAGCGAACAACGGCTGGTCTTTGAATATGAGTCGATTGGTCGCAAAAGCCCCTTCCGCCGCTTTTGCGGTGCTCGCTTGCCAGTTAGGCGAGGGATGTAAATTGTTTGGAGAATATAGTGTCGCCTATCGCCCGACTGACGGCATCGATCATGCTCCCTTTGCTCATATCGGCTTGCGTGTCAGCACCCGCGCCGCAACGACCGGTGCCAAAGCCTGCGCCACGGCCCACACCGGCCATAGTCGTGCCTGTGCCCAAGCCTGCCGCGCCCAAACCTTTGCCTGCCCAGAATTCGGCTCAAGCCCCCACCCAGCTTGAGGCTGAACTGCACGAAATCTGGCGCGCATTCCCCGGAAAAACCGGCATCGCCGTACAGCGGATCGACGGCCAATGGGTGACGGGCAAAAGGCTGGGCGAATGGTTCCCGCAGCAAAGCGTATCAAAAATGTGGGTCGCAATGACGATTCTCGATCAGGTCGATTCAGGTCGGCTGCGTCTGGACCAGACGGTACGGATTGGGATGAACGACCTAGCCGTGTTTCACCAGCCCATTCGAGAGCGCGTAGTTGCCAATGGGGCGATTGAAGAAACCATCCTCAGCCTGCTCGAACAGGCCATTACAGCCAGTGACAATACGGCCAATGACAGCCTGTTGCGTACCGCAGGCGGGCCTGCCGCCGTCCGGAACTTTATCGAGCGCAAACAGCTGGGCAAGATCCGCTTCGGTCCGGGAGAAAGGCTTTTGCAAAGCCAGATTGCGGGGATGAGCTGGCAGCAGGAATATTCGCTCGGTCGCCGTTTTTATACAGCGCGCGCCGATTTGCCTTATGAACGGCGCAAGGCTTCGCTCGACGCCTATCTGGCCGATCCTATCGACGGTGCAGCACCCGATGCCATTGCCGGAGCACTCAGCCGGCTGGCGCGCGGGGAGCTGCTGTCTCCTGCGTCGACCCGACTGTTGCTCGCCATGATGGAACGGACCAAAAGCGGCCCCAATCGCTTGAAAAGCGGTGTTCCGGCGGGCTGGCGTTTCGGTCACAAGACCGGGACGGGTCAGCAACTGGACTCGGTGTCCACAGGCTATAATGATATCGGCATCATGACCGCACCCGATGGAACGCGCTATGCCGTCGTGGTGATGATTTCGAGCACAACCGCGCCCGTGCCTGACCGAATGGCGATGATGCAGGCGGTTTCGCGAACGGTGGCCGCACATCACCGCTGATTACCGGTCGTCTGCGGCTTCTTCCGTCAAAGGCGGCGGATTGGCAAAATCGTCATCCAGTTTTTCCGCCGCTTCGTCGAGCATTTCCGCTTCTTCGACAGTCACACCGCTAGGACCAGGGTCGGTCGGTGCCGGGCCGCATGCGTGCAGCGCGGGAAATGCCATGGTGAACAGGAGGATATGACGGCGACCGATCATATCGACATCCTAAGTTCGACAACTGAATTGCGCAAAGAAAAAGGCTGCCCTGCAATGCAGGACAGCCCCTTTCGAATTTTAGCTAGAAGCTAAGAAGCTATTACTTGGTAGCTTCTTTTGCAGCGTCGCCAGCAGCAGCTGCTGCGTCGCCAGCCTTGGCAGCAGCTTCGCCAGCAGCGGCAGCAGCGTCCTTGCCAGCTTCAGCAGCTTCGGCACCAGCAGCAGCGGCTTCGCCGGTTGCAGCTTCAGCACCAGCCAGCGGCGTCGGTAGCAGCGTCTGCACCTTCAGCAGCTGCGTCAGCAGCGGCTTCAGCGCCTTCAGCGGCTTCAGTGGTGGCTTCTTCAGCGCCCGAGCAAGCAGCCAGAGCCATTGCAGAAGCGAGAACGAGAGAAACAGCAATCTTTTTCATGTGGGAAATCCCCCTAACAAAGAACTTCAAAAAACCAGACAAGCAGCATGCAAGGTGCATAGCTTGGCTTGCGGCGCCTCCACTAGCGGCTTCAAACATTCAACGCAATCGGCTTTTTTCTACAAAATGCGTAGAGTGCGCTCGTTTGACCTCATTTGGCGACCAGCGGTTCAAAAATATGTCACAAATGCGCCAATTGACATGATATAAAGATTTCTTTATATGGTATTGCAATGACACCGCTGCTCAACATAATGCGCGCGCTTGCTGATCCGACGCGGATGCGAATCACGCTGTTGATACGGCAATTGGAGCTATCGGTCAGCGAAGTCGTGCAAATCTTGGGGCAGAGCCAACCGCGTGTGTCGCGTCACATCAAGATTTTGGACGAAGCAGGGATAGCAGAACGACGCCGTGAAGGCGCATGGGTTTTCCTGCGCCCTGGTCCGATGCTGTCGCATCCCGCGATCGAGCCCTTGTTCAGCCTCCCGGGCACAGAAGATTCGCGTCCGGTGCTCCGCGATCTGGCGCGGCTCGAGGAGGTCCGTTCGGCACGAACCGAAATGGCAGCCGCCTATTTTGATGCCCATGCCGAGCAATGGGATCAGATCCGGTCGCTCCACATCGCCGAGGCCGAGGTGGAAACGGCAATGCGCATGCTGCTGGGTGAAGCGCCGGTTGGCAGGGTGCTCGACATCGGTACTGGCACCGGCCGCATGATCGAACTGTTCGCCCGCCACGCTGATCGCTTTGTTGCACTCGACAACAGCGTCGAGATGTTGCGGCTAGCTCGTGCCAAGCTGGGCGGAATGGAGTATGCGGCAGCAGTGCAGGCGCATACTGAAATTGTGCTCGGCGATTTCAACACCCTTCCTTTCCCCGATGGCAGCTTTGATACCATCCTGTTCCACCAAGTGTTGCACTATGCCCAGCATCCCGAAAGGGCGATCGCCGAAGCCGCAAGAGTTTTGGCCCCAGAGGGTCGTTTGCTGGTGGTGGATTTTGCCGCGCACGATGTCGAAGAACTGCGCAGCGTTCACGCCCATGCCCGACTTGGCTTCACCGACGAGAGCATGGCGCGTGCTTTTGGCAGCGCCGGGCTGGTTCCCGTACGAACAGAAACACTCGCTGGCGGCAAACTGGCCGTCAAAATCTGGCTGGGTCAGCGTGGCCTTTCCACAAGTGAATCCGCAAGTGAATCTCCCAAACTCAGGCTCCCACTTATTAGGAATGTTGCATGATCTTATCGCTCGACCAGATGGCCGAATCGCGCCGCGCGCTCGCCAGCTCGCTTTTTGCGGGTCTTCCCGGTGATGCCGAGATCAGCTTTGAATTCTTCCCGCCCAAGACCGAGAAAATGGAAGAGCAATTGTGGGATTCGATCGTCACCCTCGCCCCGCTCGCGCCGCGCTTCGTCTCAGTGACCTATGGTGCAGGCGGCTCAACCCGCGAACGCACACACAACACCGTCGCCCGCATCGCCAAGGAAACCAGCATCCCCGCCGCCGCGCACCTCACCTGTGTCGATGCAACGCGTGACGAGATTGCCGAGGTCGCCAACGCTTACTGGAACGCAGGCGTGCGCCATATCGTCGCGCTACGCGGCGATCCGCCCAATGCGGGCGGGCAGTTTGAGCCGCACCCGCAAGGCTATGCGAGCGCAGCCGAACTGGTCGAAGGCCTGCGCAAGCTGCACCCGTTCGAGATTTCGGTGAGCGCTTATCCCGAAACCCACCCCGAAGCGGCGACCGCGCAATCGGATATCGATTTCCTCAAACGCAAATTGGATGCAGGTGCCAGCCGCGCGATCACGCAGTTCTTTTTCGAACCCGAAACCTTCTTCCGCTTTCGTGATGCCGTGGCCGCAGCGGGTATCGATGCTGAGATCGTGCCCGGTATCATGCCAGTGTCCAACTTTGCCGCGATCCAGCGCATGTCCAAAATGACTGGAACTGCAATCCCCGAATGGATGGCGCATCTGTTTGAAGGTCTCGACGACCACCCCTCGGCACGTCAGCTGGTTGCCGCAACGATTTCCGCCGAAATGTGCCGCCGGCTTTATGCGGGCGGCGTGCGCCAATTCCATTTCTATACCTTGAACCGGGCAGAGTTGAGCTACGCCATTTGCCACCTGCTCGGCAAACGCCCGGTTGAAACCGCCAAGGAGGCTGCGGCATGACTTCCGCCCGCGAAGAATTCACCGCCCGCTGCAAGGAACGCATCCTCGTCTTTGACGGCGGCTATGGCACCGCGATTCAGCAGCACAAGCTGCAGGAAGCCGACTATCGCGGCGATCTGGAACTGGCCAAGGACCAGAAGGGCAATAACGACCTGCTCTCTATCACCCGGCCCGACATCATCGGCGCGATCCACGATGCCTATCTGGACGCGGGCGCGGACATGATCGAAACCAACACGTTCAGTTCCACCCGCGTCGCGATGGCCGATTATGGCTGCGAGCATCTGGTGCGGCAGATCAATGTCGAGAGTGCAAAACTGGCGCGGGCCTGTGCGGACAAGGCGGAAGCCAGCGACGGTCTGCGTCGCTTTGTCGCGGGCTCGATCGGCCCGACCAACAAAACGCTGT
Organism: Sphingomonadales bacterium; assembly: GCA_016707885.1. Lineage (GTDB taxonomy): Bacteria > Pseudomonadota > Alphaproteobacteria > Sphingomonadales > Sphingomonadaceae > Sphingorhabdus_B. Next base: position 1,256,038 of record JADJGU010000001.1, on the reverse strand, counting down.
CGCTCTCCCCCGACGTCAACGACCCCGGCTATCGCGAGGTAGACTTCGATACGCTGAAGGCCGATTATCGCGAGCAATGCGACGCGCTAATCGAAGGCGGGGTCGATTTCCTGCTGATCGAGACGATCTTCGACACGCTCAATGCCAAATGCGCAGCGATGGCAGCGCAGGAAGCTGCCGCTGCCTCGGGCCGCGATGTGCCGCTGATGATCAGCATGACGATCACCGACATGGCAGGGCGAAACCTGTCCGGTCATACGGTCGAGGGTTTCTGGCATACCATCCGCCATGTGAAGCCGCTGACCATTGGTTTGAACTGCTCGTTCGGCGCGGACTTGCTGCGGCCGTATCTGGCGCCGTTGGCCAAAAATGCCGACGCGCTGGTTATGGCCTACCCCAACGCAGGCCTTCCCAACGAACTCGGCCAATATGACGAGCTGCCCGAACAGACCGCAAAGCTGATCGAGCAATGGCTCGACGACGGGTTGGTAAATGTGGTCGGCGGCTGTTGCGGCACAACACCGGCGCATATCGCAGCCATTGCCAAAGCAGTTGCCGACCGTGCACCAAGGCAGGTGCCGAGCGCACCGGTGGCGACCCGGCTGGCAGGGCTGGAGCCGTTTGTGATGGCGGCTTGAGATAGTGAATTGAGACAATGTCACCCCCAACTTGATTAGGGGTCCATGGTCTGACAACGAAGTTTAAACCGAAATTTCCGGCCATGGATTCCCGCTTTCGCGGGAATGACAGCGATAGAGTGACAATGACCCAGACCAGCACCGCCCGCCCGACCGGCTCCTCGTTCGTCAACATCGGCGAACGCACCAACGTCACCGGATCGGCCAAGTTCAAGAAGCTGATCCTCGCCGACGACTATGCCGCTGCGATCGACATTGCGCGCGAGCAGGTGGAAAATGGCGCGCAGATCATCGACGTCAACATGGACGAAGGCCTGCTCGACGCCGAAATGGCGATGACGACTTTCCTCAAACGCATCGCCGCCGAACCCGATATCGCGCGCGTGCCGGTGATGATCGACAGCTCCAAATGGAGCGTCATAGAGGCTGGGCTGAAATGCGTCTCTGGAAAACCCGTCGTCAATTCAATCTCGATGAAAGAGGGCGAAGAAGCCTTCCTCCACCACGCCCGTCTGTGCATGGCCTATGGCGCGGCCGTCGTCGTGATGGCATTTGACGAAACCGGCCAGGCGGACACCAAGGAGCGCAAGGTTTCGATCTGCAAGCGCGCTTATGACCTGCTGGTCGGCATCGGTTTCCCGCCTGAGGACATCATCTTTGACCCCAATATCTTCGCGGTCGCGACGGGGATCGAAGAGCATAATAATTACGGCGTCGATTTTATCGAGGCGGTTAAGGAACTGCGCGTGCTTTGTCCGCACGCGCATTATTCGGGCGGTCTGTCGAACCTGTCGTTCAGTTTCCGCGGCAACGAACCCGTCCGCCGTGCGATGCACAGCATATTCCTCTACCACGCCATCCCTGCCGGACTCGACATGGCGATCGTCAATGCCGGGCAGCTCGATGTCTATGATACGATCGATCCTGAACTGCGCACCGCGTGCGAAGATGTGATCCTGAACAAGGACCCTGACGCGACCGAGCGCCTGATCGCGCTTGCCGAACGGTACAAGGGCACCGACGCCGCGCAGGAAAAAGCCGCCGCCGAATGGCGCGGCTGGTCGGTCGAACGGCGCATCGAACATGCGCTGGTCAAGGGCATCGACGCGCATATCGTCGAGGATACCGAGGAAGCGCGCCTCGCGATCAAGGAACGCGGCGGCCGCCCGATCGAGGTGATCGAAGGCCCGCTGATGGACGGCATGAACGTCGTCGGTGACCTGTTCGGCAGCGGCAAGATGTTCCTGCCCCAAGTGGTCAAGTCGGCGCGCGTGATGAAAAAGGCGGTTGCCCACCTCTTCCCCTATATCGAGGCTGAGAAAGACGAAAACTCCAAGGGCAAGGGCCGGATCATCATGGCCACGGTCAAGGGCGACGTCCATGATATCGGCAAGAATATCGTCGGCGTGGTGCTGCAGTGTAACGGCTTTGAAGTCATCGACCTTGGCGTCATGGTGCCATGGCAGGAAATCCTCAAAAGCGCGGTCGAAAATGACGCCGACATGATCGGGCTGTCTGGTCTGATCACCCCCAGCCTTGATGAAATGGTTACGGTGGCAGAAGAAATGCAGCGCGCGGGGATGACGATGCCGCTGCTCATCGGTGGGGCCACGACGTCAAAAACGCACACCGCGCTGCGCATCGAGCCGGTCTATTCGGGGCCGACAGTGCATGTGCTCGATGCCAGCCGCGCAGTCGGTGTAGCCTCCACCTTGGTCAGCGATACGCTCGCCGAGAAGTTCGTCGCCGACACCCGCGCCGAATATGGCCATATCCGCGACGCACGGTCGGGCAAGACTGCCAAGCCGCTGGCCACGCTCGAAGAAGCCCGCGCCAATGCGTTTGAAATCGACGAAAGCCTGAAACCCGGTGCACCGCTGCAGCCCGGTGTGCACGTCTATGACGATTGGTCGCTTGCCGATCTGCGCGATTATATCGACTGGACACCCTTCTTCCGCGCCTGGGAATTGCACGGCAATTATCCCGCGATCCTCGAAGACGAAGTGGTCGGCGAAAGCGCGCGGCAATTGTTTGCTGACGCGCAGGCAATGCTCGACAAGATCGTTTCGGAAAAATGGTTGCGCGCAAAGGGCGTTGCGGGGCTGTGGCCTTGCGCGCGTGAGGGCGACGATGTCGTCATCTATCTCGACAGTGAAGAGCATGTCCGCCTGCCCTTCCTGCGCCAGCAAGTGGCCAAGCGCGAAGGCCGTGCGAATATGTGTCTCGCCGATTTCATCAGCCCCGATGGCGACTGGATCGGCGGCTTTGCGGTCACGACGGGCCATGGCATCGGCACCAAGCTCGCCGAGTTCAAGGCGCATATCGACGATTATTCGGACATCATGCTGAAGGCACTCGCCGACCGCCTGGCGGAGGCCTTTGCGGAACGCATGCACCAGCATGTCCGCAAGGAACTATGGGGCTATGCGCCCGACGAGCAGCTGACCAACGAGGCGCTGATCCGCGAGCACTATCGCGGAATACGTCCTGCGCCAGGTTATCCCGCCTGCCCCGACCACAGCCTGAAACCGGTGCTGTTCGACCTGCTCGACGCCACCCACCGCACCGGCATCACCCTGACCGAAAGCTTCGCAATGCTCCCAACCGCAGCGGTCAGCGGCTTTTACTTCGGCCACCCGCAAAGCGAATATTTCGGCGTAGCACGGATCGGCGAGGATCAAGTGGCGGACTATGCCGCGCGGCGCGGGCTGGATTTGGACAAGGCACGGCAATATTTGCGGCCGAATTTGAATGAGTGAGGGGACGGAAGCTGCTTGAAATGTAGGACTTCATTTGTCAGCGTGCCGCTCTCCCTTTGCGCAAGTGATGGGCCGGCTCTTTGACATTGTGAGCCACCATTTTTCCCAATTGCCAATCTAATGTGTTGCTGGCTGGGCTTCGTTGGCTGTGGCCTTGAATTCAAACAAGAATAGTCCGGTCAAAGTTTCTCCGCGTGGGCTGCCATCGGTGCTGGTGACACAGAAAAAGCAGTTTTCTTTTTTAGGCGATCATGCGTCGCTTTTGACGCTTTTGAAAATTTAACCGCCAATCATCCTGCCTTTTTCAGCAGCCCCGCCAGCGCCTTCAACTTCGGCGTCACCACCGGGATCGTCAGCATCGTCGAAGCCACTGCCATCAAAAGCAGTGCGGTGAAGGTTTCATTGGTGATGATATCCTTATCGAGCAGGATATTGGCAAAGATGATCATGATCAGCGCCTTGGTCTGCAGCAGCCAGCCGATGATCGACGCTTCGCCTTTCTCCCACTTCAATATGCGCCCGGCGATTTGGATGCCCGCCAGCTTGCCTGATACCGCCGCGACCAGCAGCAAGGCCGCCGCACCGAAGACCGCAACTCCGCCGACATCCCATTGGGTGCGCAACCCGGTCGACAGGAAAAAACCGGCATTACCGCCAGCAGGATGGTGTTGCGGAAGGTGTCCATGTCTTTGAGCGTGAACCATTTGCTGTCGAGCACCGCGCCGGCCAGAAACGCGCCGACCATATAGTGCAGCCCTGCCCAGTCGGCTGCGAGGCCGGATGCGGCAAGCCAGATCAGCCCGACATACCAGCGATCGCGTTCCGGAATCCGCACCATCAGCCTGCGGATCGCAAAGGTCAGCGCGGCGAACAGCACAAGGAACGCCCCCTGCCGCCCGATCCTCTCCCAATCGAGCAGGATCAGCGCGAGCACGCCCCAGATCGCGATATCATCAAGACTGGCATAACGCAGGATGCGCTGGCCTATGGGCTCGCGCAAAATCTCCAATTTTTCCATCAGCAGCACGAGGATGGGCAGTGCCGTGACCGCGCAGGCCATGCCGATGCCGACAATCACCTGCCAGCGCGCACCTTTTTCACCTGCCCAGCCATCGCCGGTCTGAAGCAGCAGGATAGCTGCAAGGCTGCCGAACAATAACGGCGTGAACAGCGCAAAGCCCGCCGTCACGCCGGTTTCGCGCCGCCGCTTCCACGCCTCGTCAAGATCAAGCTCGATCCCCGCCACCCAGACAAACATCATCACCGCCCACCAGGCAACACCGTTCAGCGCGGTGACGACTTCGGGCCGAAAGACGAAGCTGTAATAATCAGGAAAGGTCGCGCCGAGTACGCCGGGGCCGAGCAATATGCCCGCGACGATCTGCACCACCACCAGCGGCGCATAATATTCGGTCCGCCCCAGCCGCCAGACCAGATAGGGAAGCGTGAAAATGATCAGCATCGCCAGCAAGAACACTTCGGTCGTGGTGACGGCGTGCATGATACTTTCCTCCCCTTGGCATCAATCTTGTGCCGATGCTTTGCGTATGGAAATATAGCTCTCGTTGCCATGCGGCAAGCGGGCAACACAGGCAGGCTAGCATGTATAGCTATGTCCCTGAACCGGACAGGCGATTTCATCTGTGGTTAACCGACTGGCGGCAACTATTGGAAGGCGGATATAGCGAAGCTGTTGAGCCCATAGATGAAAGCGCGACCATGACCCGAACTGCACCCTTGTTCCTGACTGCGGCCGCTGCTCTATCCGTCGCGTCGGCTTCAGCCCAGCAATCGACCGCTCCGTTCCAAATTGCCGAAACCGGCCAGACTTTCAGCGAACTGGGCTATGCCATCAACGCTATAGGCGGCGGGCAGGGAACAATCATCATTGCACCCGGAACTTACCGCAACTGCGCGGTGCAGAGCGAAGGGCATATTTCCTACCGCGCCGAAGTGCCCGGGCGCAGCATCTTTGACGGCGGCATTTGCGAAGGCAAGGCGGCGCTGGTGCTCCGGGGGCAGTCCGCTGCGATTGACGGCCTGGTTTTCCAAAATATGCGCGTGCCCGACGGCAATGGCGCGGGCATCCGGCTGGAAAAGGGCAATCTGGCAATCACCCGTTCGGTCTTTCGCAACAGCGAGCAGGGCATTTTGACCGCGCAGGACCCGGCGGGCGAGATCGTGATCGATCAGACCACTTTTAGCGAGCTTGGCCGCTGCGACCGCGGACTGTCGTGCGCGCACAGCATCTATATCGGCGATTTTGCCTCGCTGACCGTTACCCGCAGCCGATTTGAACGCGGCAATGGCGGCCATTATGTCAAAAGCCGCGCTGCACGCGCGATCATCCAGAACAATGCTTTTGACGATACGCGCGGTCAGGCGACCAATTATATGATCGACCTGCCCGCAGGTGCTTCGGGCATGATCAGCGGCAATGTCTTCGTACAAGGACAGGACAAGGAAAATTACAGCGCCTTCATCGCGATTGCCGCCGAAGGCCGTCAGCGCAGCAGCGCAGGCCTGGCGATCAGTGGCAATGACGCGAGCCTTGGCACCGGCGTTGACCGCAACACGGTGTTTCTGGCCGACTGGTCAGGCGACGCCATCGTGCTGGGCGCGAACCGGTTGGGCCGGGGCCTCAAACCCTTTGAAAAGCGGTAGGCTTTAGCGCCGCCCTTTTTATCGTCCTTGGGCACGCCAGCGGCGGACGACGCGATCGAGGATTTCCTCTTCGCCGCCGGTTTCCTGCCACAAGACCGAGAAGAGCGGATCTTCCGAAGCCGGACGCCGTTCTTCCTCCAGCGTGTCGAGCGCCACACGGATCGGGATCGAGACACCTTCTCCGCAGATGATGCATTCGCGGTTGCGCAGCGCCGGAATCGAATCGAGGAAGCCGCGCGCGCCTTCGGGCATCGCAGCGCGAACATAGGCTTGGTCGCGGTCGTTGTTCAGACGCATCGAGATGATCGTGCCGCACTGCGACAACACGCCTTCGGCCAAATCCGACGGACGCTGGGTTATCAGGCCAAGCGACACGCCATATTTACGGCCTTCCTTGGCGATACGCTCAAGGATGGTGCGGACGGCACTTGCCCCCGACATCCGGTCGGACGGAATGTAACGGTGGGCTTCTTCGCAAACGAGCAGGATCGGGCGCTGCGGTTCGTTGCGCGACCAGATCGCATAGTCGAACACCAGCCGCGACAGGACAGCGACCACCGTGGAGGTAATGTCCGAAGGCACCGCCGACACGTCGATGATCGAAATCGGCTTGCCCGCGCTGGGCAGGCGGAAAATCTTAGACAGGAAGTCGGTCATACTGTCACCGACAAGCATGCCCGAGAACATGAAATTGTAGCGCGGGTCGGCCTTCAGTTCCTCAATTTTGGATTTTAGCCGCATATAGGGTGCGGAATTGGTCGCTTTATCGAGCTTGCCCATTTCGTTCTGGATGATGTTGGTCAGATCCGACAGCAGATAGGGCACAGGTGCGTCGACCGTAAGCTTGCCGATAGATTCGGCAATCCTGCTCTTCGAGCGGGCCTGCAAAAGGCATTTGGCAAGGATGTCAGCATCGGTCTGCCAATCGTCCCCCGTCGAATTGATCAAAACCTCGCAATGTTCGGCGAAATTCATCAGCCAATAGGGCATTGCAAGATTGTTGACATCGTAGAGTGCGCCATTGCCCTTGAACGCTGCGCTATATTCGCCGTGCGGGTCGATCATCACGATATGGCCCTGTGGGGCGAGATCGCAAATCTTGTGCAGGATGAGCGCGGCGCTGGTCGATTTACCCGTTCCGGTCGAGCCCAGCAGCGCAAAGTGCTTTCCCAGCATTGCATCGACATAGAGTGAGGCACGGATATCCCGCGTCGGAAACACGGTGCCGATACCGACATGGGCTCGACCGTCCGCTGCATAAACCTGCTTCAGGTCAGGGCTGGATACCGCGAAGACAGATGAACCCGGAACGGGGTAGCGCGTCACACCGCGACGGAAGTTGTAGATTTTGCCGGTCAGCCGCTCCTCATCGCCTTCACCGAGGAAGTCGACAGCAGCGATGATCGACCCGGCGTCGGCCATATCGAGGCGCTGGGTGCGGATATTAGCCAAGAGCCAGACATTGCCCACCCGGATCTTGACCTGACTGCCGACCTGGCCAGCCATGGCAATGGCTGGATCCTGATGGCTGGCAAGGTCGTTAATCAGCTTGGCGCTGAGTTGCACCTGCGAACCCGATCCCGCAATTTCGATCACTCGTCCGATTTCGTGGAGAGTGCTACCCGAAGCCTGATGACTTTTCTGGGCATCATTTTGCCCGACACCTTGGGATGCGGGCGCAACTGCCGGGCGCGGCGCGCTTTGCGGTGCAGCTGAAGGCTGGGCCGGCGCTGTTGCTGGATGTGCCATTTGCGGGCTGGCCGCGGATTGCGACGGCACATGGCCCTGAGCGGGCGGCATTTGCTGTCCACCGGTTGGCTGGACGGGCGGGCGTGGCGCAGGATTGGCAGGCGCATAGGATACCGGTCGGGTCGCAACGGCGTCGTCACTCGACGGCTGAAACGGTTGTGCATTGCCAAAACCGCGACCGGGATAATTATCAGTCATGTGCTAACCCTTGTTGCTTCCTTTTGAAAGCTAGGTCGGCAAAGTTAATTATTGGATAACCGCGACGATTTTCTGCCTATAGCCGACGGAAAACATAGCCCGCAAACCAGCCGAGAAAGAGCGAAATCAGCACGGCGAATGCCCCATATAACAGGCCATATTCCTGCGCCATGATCGTGATGAAACGTTCAAACCCGGTCTTACTGATTTCAACCACCACGCTGTCGTCAGCAACAATCACCCGGCCGTTCCGGATCAACAGCGTTTCGGCGACATAGCGGCCTTCGGGCACGCTCGACGGTATAGTCAGACGCGCACGGTAGAGCACCTGATCGGTGATATCGACAGCACCCGCCGCTTCGGCGAACAGCCCGTCACGCCGGTTGAGGTCGACCAGACCGTTGGTAAAGCGGCGCACTTCGCTGGTCTGGATTTCACCCGTGGGCGACAACTGAAGCCTTTTCAGCCCCAGTTCGTAAATCGCCGCGGTCCGTGCATCGACAATCTTGTCGATCGGGCGAGAAGAAGCGATGGCGTAATAGGCCGGGGCCGAGCGAAAATCGATACTCTCGGCATTGACCCAGATTCCCGCCACCTTTTGCTTTTCACGTAAAATGATAGGCCGCGTCGGCCCGCGCAGCACAACCGCGACATCGACCTGCCCCTCAGGAGCGACGCCGCGCGGATAGATGATCGCGCCGAACAGTAGCAACTCCGCCCCGGTAAAGCGCGACTGGATGTTGATGTTACGCTGCGACACATCGGGCACCAGCTTGGGTTCGACCACCGTTTGCGCAAGTGCGGGCAACGGCAACAGCAGGGCAAGGATCAAGAGCCACCTTGCAATCACAGGAACTGCACCGTGTAGATTTCATCGGGCTGCCAGCCGAGGCCCAGTGCCATACGCAGCGCGACAATCAGCACGATGGCCGCCAGCAGGAGCCGAAGATAATCGGGCCGCATCCGCTGGGCCAGCCGTGCGCCAATTTGCGCGCCGGTGACACTACCGATGAGCAGGAAGACCGCCAGCACGATATCGACCGCACGCGTCGTCAGACTGTGCACCATTGTTGAGGACATGGTAACGAACAAAATCTGGAACAGCGACGTGCCAACCACAACATTGGCACTCATCCCCAATATATAGAGCATGGCAGGGACCATGATAAACCCACCGCCGACGCCGAGCAGCATGGTGAGGATGCCCGTCAGAAAGCCGAGGATCAGCGGCGCAAGCGGCGATATGTACAACCCCGAACGGTAAAAGCGCCAGCGCCCAGGCAGGTTTGCGACCAGCGGATGATGCCGCCTTTTGCGCGCAGGTAGCGGCTTTCCGCTGCGCGTGGCGGAAACGCTTTGCCAAGCTTCCTTCGCCATCATGCCGCCAATGCTACCAAGCAGCACGGTATAAAGAATGTTGATGACGGTATCGATTTGCCCCCACGCCTCCAGCACCTCGAACAGAACTGCACCAAAAATCGTACCCAGCAATCCGCCAGCGACCAGCACCGCGCCCATATGGAAATCGACCCCGCCGCGTCGCATATGCGCGAACACGCCCGACACACTCGCCCCCGTCACCTGTGTTGAGGCGGAGGCTGCGGCGACCATCGGCGGGATGCCGTAAAAGATCAGCAGCGGCGTTGTCAGAAACCCGCCGCCAACGCCGAACATGCCCGACAACATCCCCACGGCACCACCGAGCAGGATGATCACGAAAATGTTTACCGACAGCCCGGCTATAGGCAGGTAGATATCCATTGCCTCTGGCTAGCTTCCTTCCCCTGAACGCCGCACGAATGGCGACGCGAGGGAAACCCTAAACCGATTTTGCGGCGCGATAAAGGCGTCTTGCAGCCTTTGTCGGAGGCAGGGCGGCTGTGACGCGCCTCACGGACTTTTGGGTTCAACCATGCAATCATTCTGACCATATCGAGTCGGAAGGAGATCGACATGGCGAAACTGTTTTCGGTGGCATCGTGGAACGTCGAGCATTTCAAGGGCGATGGCCCGGATTCGGCGCGGGTGGATAGGGTGGTCGCGTTCCTGGCCGAACAGAAACCCGACATTTTCGGCATGTTCGAGGTTGAAGGCAAAACCGTGTTCGAAACGCTTGTGCAGCGCATGCCCAATTATACCTTCCAGATCACCGAGGGGCAGCAGACACAGGAAATCCTGATCGGCGTAAAGCGCACAATGACCTCTCTCATCACCCAGCGCACCGAATATAAATCCGGCACTACCCATATGCGCCCGGGCCAGCTGGTGTCTTTCATGGTGGGGCAGGAGAAATATGCCGTGCTTTTCCTGCACCTCGCCAGCGGCGTCGACCCGCGCGGCATGGGGCTGCGCGATGATATGGTGATGCGGGCCATCGACTTCAAAAAGACGCTCGACAAACAGGCGGCGCCCGGCGAGCGCGCCAATTATATCTTTCTGGGTGATCTGAACTCGATGGGTCTTGAATATCCCGGGCACAATATCCCGAGCGTCGATGAGCTCAACAAATGGGACAAGGAGGTGAAGAAGGCGAAGTACAAAATGCGTCGCCTGCCGAAGACCCACGCCAACAGCTGGTCGAATGGCAGCGCATCGTCGATCCCGGATTCAGCGCTCGACCATGTCTTTGCCGCCGATCATCTGACCTTCAAGACATTCGTCGCCGCCGATGGTTCACAGGCAGAGGTCGCCGTGCGCGGCTGGACCGATGCCGCAACACCGGCCGCCAAGGACAAATGGATCAAGGATCATTCGGACCACAGCCTCCTCTATTTCGAGGTGCATGGCTAACCGGCCAAGGCTCTACCCCAACCGCGCCAGCGCCGCGCTCAAGCGTTCGACTTCGGCGGCCTTTTCGGCATGATCGGCGCGCGCCTTTTCAACCGCCTCGGGCTTGGCCTTTTCGACGAAAGCCGGGTTTGAAAGGCGACCCTCGAGCGACTTGGCCTCTTTCGAAACCGCTTCGATCGCCTTGGTAATACGCGCGCGTTCAGCGTCGAGATCGATGATGCCTTCGAGCGGGATGACGAAGGTTGCTTCGTCGACGACGATCTGGACCGCGCCACCTACCGGGGCTTCCGCGTTCGAAACGCTGTCAAGCCGCGCCTGTCGCGCAATAGCCGCCGACTGACGCTCGATCCGCGCCAGTGTTTCGGGCGAAGCGTCGCGGACGAAGGCGTTGAGCCGCGCACCCGGCGCGAGGCCGAGTTCATTCTTGGCGCTGCGCACTTCGCTTACCAGCTGGATCAGCCAATTGATTTCGGCACCCGCCGCCAGATCGAGATCGGCTTTGGGCTCGGGCCATTTGGCGACGATCAGGTCGTACTGACGCTCACCCAACGCATGCCACAGTTCTTCGGTGATGAAAGGCATGAAGGGGTGGAGCATGACGAGGATCTGGTCGAGCACCCAACCGGCAACAGTTTTGGACTCTTCATCCATCTCCTGCTTTTCGCCATCAACGAAGGCGGGTTTGATCAGTTCCAGATACCAGTCGCAGAAGGTACCCCAGCTGAACTGATAGATGGCGTCGGCCATCGCGTCGAAACGGAACTCGGCAAAGGCTTTGTCAAGCTTCGCCAGCGTTTCGACCACCTCGCCGATGATCCATTTGTTGACCGCAAGGCTCGCCTCCGGCGCGCGCAATGTGGCGCTCGCGCCGATACCGTTTGATTGGCAGAAACGCGCGGCGTTCCACAGCTTGGTCGCGAAATTGCGATAGCCCTCGACGCGGCGTTCATCCATCTTCACGTCGCGGCCCTGGCTTTCCATTGCCGCCATGAAGAAGCGCAGCGCATCGGCGCCATATTTGTCCATCAGGATCAGCGGATCGACGACATTGCCCTTGGACTTGGACATTTTCTGCCCGTCCGCCGCGCGCACCAGCCCGTGCAGGTAGAGCGTCTTCCACGGCACTTCTTTCATGAAGTGCATGCCCTGCATCGCCATGCGCGCATCCCAGAAGAACAGGATGTCGAAGCCCGAAATCAGCACGTCATTGGGATAATGGCGCGCCAGCGCTTCGGTCTGGTCGGGCCAGCCGAGCGTGCCGAACGGCCAGAGCGCAGAGGAGAACCATGTGTCGAGGACGTCTTCGTCTTGCAAGATTAGCATTTGCCGTGAGGGGTCGAAGTCCGGTTTCAAACAATGATCCATCAGGTCATGCGATGACTGAAAGAAAATCAATTCAAAGTCGGGGAAATAATCAGCATAAAGTTTTGAGAAATATGCTCGAGCTTGATCTTCGTCCTGACCGACAAACATACTATTTATCTGATTTTGTCGGCTGTTTTCCGCCATGCGAGTGCGATCGGATGCAAGTCTGTGCATCGTCGTATATTGTGCACCATCTGTATAAATATCTGGCCCATACCAGGCCGGTATCCTGTGGCCCCACCACAATTGGCGGCTGACGCACCAGGGCTGGATATTCTCCATCCAGTTGAAGAAGGTCTTCTCCCAGCTTTTGGGGACGATTTCGATCCGCCCGTCGCGGACAGCCTGCATCGGCGGCTGTGCCAGCGTTTCGGCATCGACATACCATTGGTCAGTCAGCCAGGGCTCGATCACCACGCCGCCGCGATCGCCAAAGGGCGTCTGGATAGTACGCGGTTCGAAATCATGCTCGACGGCTTCGCCCTCGGCATCCTTGGTCATATGCGGGATCAGGAAACCGGCTTCCTTCATGTCGGCAACGATCATGTCGCGCACGACAAAGCGGTCGAGGCCCAGATATTTTTCGGGGATCAGGCCGTCCGATGTCTGCACCACACGCGCTTCAGCATCGAACATGTTGAGCATTTCGCCGGGCTTTATCCCTGCTCGCTTGCCGACTTCAAAGTCGTTGAAATCATGCCCCGGGGTGATCTTCACCACGCCGGATCCAAGTTCGGGATCGGCATGTTCATCCGCCACCACCTTGAAACGGCGGCCGGTTATCGGCTGAAGGATTTCCTTGCCGATTGCGGATTTGTAGCGTTCATCCTCCGGATGGACCGCGACTGCCATGTCTGCCAGCATCGTTTCGGGGCGGGTGGTCGCCACTTCGACATGGCCGGTGCCATCGGCAAAGGGATAGCGGAAGCGCCAGAAGCCGCCCTTTGTTTCGCGGGTTTCGACCTCAAGATCCGAAATCGCGGTTTTCAGTTTCGGGTCCCAGTTGACGAGGCGCTTGTCGCGGTAAATCAGCCCCTGATTGTACAGATCGACAAAGACCTTGAGAACCGCGCGGTTGAAATGCGGGTCCATGGTGAACTGCTCATTCGCCCAGTCCATTGAGCAGCCAAGGCGGCGCAATTGGCGAGTGATCTGCCCGCCGCTCTCTGCCTTCCACTTCCAGACGATGTCGACAAATTCATCACGGCTGTAATTGGTGCGCTTGTCCTGCCGCTCTTCAAGCTGGCGCTCGACCACCATCTGCGTCGCGATGCCCGCATGGTCCATGCCGACCACCCACAGCGCATCCTTGCCCTGCAGGCGGGCATGGCGGATCAAGATATCCTGCAGCGTGTTATCAAGCGCATGGCCGATATGCAGGCTGCCCGTCACATTCGGCGGCGGGTTGACGATGGTAAAGGGTTGCGCATCGGGGCGCTCGGGGCGGAAGGCGCCGCTCGTTTCCCAATGCTCAAACCATTTGGTTTCGATTGCCGCCGGGTCGAATGTCTTGTCGATAGTCATGGGCCCGCGCCTTACCCGCGCTTTGCCCAAAGGAAAACCCCTCGCCTTTGCCTCAGGCGAGGGCTTTGGCCCTATTTGCCGCCTTTCAGATGCTTCGCCACCCAATCGAAAACCGTGCGGTGCCACTGGATCGAATTTTTGGCCTTCAATATCCAGTGATTCTCATCGGGGAAAATAAGCAGCTTGGATTCGATCCCCTGCCGTTGCAGCGCCGTGAAGGTCGCCAAACCTTGCGAATAGGGAATACGGAAGTCTTTCTCGCCATGGATGACCAGCATTGGTGTCTTCCATTTGGTGACATGGTTTACCGGGTTCCATTTCTCCGCATCCTTGCGGTTCCACCACGGGCCGCCATGATCCCATTCGTCGAACCACAATTCTTCGGTTTCAAACGCCATCGCGCGCAGATCGAAAATGCCTGCGTGGTTGACCAGACATTTGAACCCTTCGGGCCAGTTACCCGCGATCCAGTTCATCATATAGCCGCCATAGCTGCCGCCCAGCGCGCAGGCATTGGCGGTATCGAGCTGCGGATCGATCTTGCCCAGTTCGGCCATGCCAAGCTTCAGATCTGCAAGGGGCTTTCCACCCCAATCCTGATTGATGCTGTCGGTAAAGGCCTGTCCATAGCCAGACGAGCCATGAAAATCGATCGTCACCACCGCATAGCCTTGGGACGCCATCACCGCCGGGTTCCAGCGGAAGGACCAGCTATTGCCGAACGAGCTTTGCGGGCCGCCATGCACGAGCAACAGCACCGGCAACTTGCCCGTCGCGCCTTGTGGCTTGACGATCTGGCCATGCACCCGGCCGCCATTTGCGCCGGCAAAGCTGAACTTCTCATAGCTTACCGGATCAAGTTCCTTGTAAAGATCGGCATTCACATTGGTGAGGCGTGTCGTCTTGCCCTTGGCATCCATCCACACCAGATCCGCCGGTGCCGAGATGCTGTTGATCGCATAAATTATCCCGCCATTGGCAAGCGGAACCACCTCGGAAATAGCGCCGCGATCAGTCAAGCGGGTGACCTTACCCTTCAGGTCAACCCGGAATAGCGGTCGTTCGAGCGTATCCTGCGCGGTGACGAGCAAGCTTTTGCTGTCCGCCGCCCAGGCAATCGACTCGACCGAGCGGACCCAGCCATCGGTCAGCGCGGTTACGCGACCGCTGGCCTTTTCCATCAGCATCAGCGTTTGCTTGTCAGCCTCATAACCCGCACGCGCCATTGCCGCCCATGCCAGCCATTTTCCGTCGGGTGAGGCGGCGGGCAGCGTGTCGGTCGCCTGATTGTCTGGCGTCAAATTTTTGGGATCGCCCAGCCCATGTTCGGACGCATAAATATCGAGATTGGTGGAGCGCGGTTCCGCCGCATCCGCCTTACGCAGCGCAAAATACAGCTTCTGGCTGTCCGCGCTCCACGCGATTTCCTCTCCGCCACCGCTGGGCTTCGATGGCGTATCGCCGATCAGCGTTTCGGCGCCATCGCCGTCCATGTTGAGGCCGCCCGCCAGCTTGCCATCAGCCCCGATTTCAAAGCTGAACAGGCGACTGTAATTGCCCGGCGTCTCCCATGAGTCCCAATGGCGGACGAAGAGCTGATCATAAGCGCGACCTGTGCCTGGCCCCGGCTTTGAGCGGTCGCCATCGCTGTCGCAGCCGAAATCTTCGCAATCGCGGGCAATATCCCCCCAAACAGCGACCCTTTTGCCATCAGGCGACAATTTGAATCCGGCGATTTCGGCCTTGAAATCGCTCACCTGCGCGCTGGTCTGGTCGCCAAGATCATAGCGCCAAAGCTGGTCCGATCCGCTCGCATTGCTGAGATAATAGATCGACTTGCCATCGGGCGCGAAGGCCGGGCTATGTTCGTTGAAGTCAGGCTTGGATGCAACTTTCCACGGCCCTCCTTCCTTGCCATCGACACGGTACAGCCAAAGGTCGCTGCGCCGCTTGTTCGCAGCCAGATCGGTTTCCTGCAGCTGATAGGCGACCAGTTTTCCGTCGGGCGAAGCGGTCGGCGAAGCCAGCCGTTTCATCGTGGCAAGATCGGTCTCGGTCATGGGCCGGGCGGAAGCGGGCAGGGCATTGCCACCTGCAAGGGCGAGCGCGAGCAACGAAGCAGTGAAATATTGTTTCATGGCAGTGGAATATCGGGCGATTTGGTACAACGCAAGCCGCGTGCACACTTGCGCCATATTGCTGCACCCGCTAACGCCGCGCGCGTCATGCACTATATCAGCACCAGGGGAAATGCGTCGAACCTCGATTTTGCGGGGGTGACGCTGGCGGGGCTCGCAAGCGATGGCGGGCTTTACGTCCCCGGCGCGTGGCCCGCATTTTCGCACGCAGAAATCGCGGCGATGCGCGGACTGTCCTATGTCGATCTGGCCGCCAAGGTGATGGCGCCCTTTACTGCAGGCAGCCTGACGGAGGACGAACTTCGTGAGCTTTGTGCGGCGGCTTATGGCAGTTTCTCGCACGCCGCTGTCACCCCGCTGACTCAACTCGATAACCAGCAGTGGCTGCTAGAACTGTTCCACGGCCCCACATTGGCGTTCAAGGATGTTGCCCTGCAACTGCTCGGCCATTTGTTCGAACGCTTTTTGAGCGGCGGAGACAAGGCGTTGACGATTGTCGGGGCTACCTCTGGCGATACCGGTTCCGCAGCGATCCATGCGGTAGCCGGACGCGAGAATATCGAGATATTCATGCTCCACCCGCAGGGCCGTGTGTCGGATGTACAGCGGCGGCAGATGACGACGGTGCTTGCCCCCAATGTCCACAATATCGCCATCGAAGGCAGCTTTGACGACGCGCAGGCGATGGTGAAGCGGATGTTCGGCGACAGCGAAGTGACGAGCGCGATCACGCTGTCTGCGGTCAATTCGATCAACTGGGCGCGGCTGATGGCGCAGGTGGTCTATTATTTCTGGGCCGCGCTGCAGCTTGGCGCGCCCGAGCGCAAGGTTGCTTTCTCGGTTCCCACCGGCAATTTCGGCGATGTCTTTGCAGGCTATGTCGCGGCGCAAATGGGGTTGCCGGTCGAAGGGCGAGCCTGTTCAAAAGCCTGCGCGCCGATGCCGATGAAATGTCGGGCGCGATGCGCTGGGCGCATGAGAAATGCGCCGAGATTATCGACCCGCACACCGCCATCGCGCTCCACGCCGCGCGCAATGCGGGCATAGCTGCCGACATTCCGGTGGTGACACTGGCGACCGCACATCCGGCCAAATTCCCCGATGCGGTCGAGCGGGCAACGGGCATGCGCCCTTCGCTTCCCACCCGCGTTGGCAATCTGTTTGACCGTGAGGAGCGCTTTATCGTGCTGCCTTCGGACTATGTCGCGGTGCGCGACCATGTGCTGGGCCATGCCGCTCGCGCCTGATTTCGTTACCCTCGTCAGCGAGCCGAGGCCCGATTACACGCTGATCGACAGCGGCAATGGCCGCAAGCTCGAATCCTATGGCAACCGACGCTTCATCCGCCCCGAACCACAGGCGATGTGGGAACCGGCGACCGCCGACTGGGCCGCCGATGGCGAGTTTATCCCCGGATCGGACGAGGATGGCGGCGGGCGCTGGTACTATGAAAAGCCGGTTCCTGCCGATGGCTGGCCGCTGAAATGGAATGATGAAGTCAGCTTCACCGCAAGCTGCACCCCTTTCCGCCATCTGGGTTTCTTCCCCGACATGGACCCTGTCTGGCGCTGGATGCGCGGGGAAATTGACGGCGTTACCGAGCCGCATTGCATGAACCTGTTCGGCTATACCGGGGTTGGCACATTGGCGCTTTCATCAGCGGGCGCGCAGATGGTGCATGTCGATGCTTCGAAGAAATCGGTGGCGCAGGCGCGCGAAAACGCCGCGCTTTCCGGCATGACGGAACGCCCAATCCGCTGGATTGTCGATGATGCGGCAAAGTTCGTCGCGCGCGAAGTGCGGCGCGAACGGCGCTATGATGGCATCCTCCTCGACCCGCCCAAATATGGCCGCGGGCCCGATGGCGAGGTGTGGCGCTTGGAGGAAGACCTGCCCGGTTTGATCGCCAATTGCCGTCAGCTGCTCGACACTAATTCGCGCTTCCTTTTCCTCACCGTCTACGCCGTCCGGATGTCGGCTATCGCACTCGGCAACCTGCTACAGGCACATTTTTCCGATCTGCCGGGCAAAGTCGAATTTGGCGAACTCGCTGTTCGCGAGCAGACCCGTGGATTACTACTACCGACCGCCATCTTCGCCAGATGGTCGCAACAGGATTAAGATGACAGACTTACTCACCCTCGAAGTGCACGACCTGCACGTCAATGTGCTCACCGGCATTTACAGCCAGGAAACACACCTGCCGCAACCGCTGCATATTTCGGTTAGCGCCGATCTGGAGGTCGCGCCGCATTATGCGCCAGACACGCCGCTGTCGGCTTCGAAAAACTATATGGCGATCAAGGAGGCCGCGACGGTCTTTCCCGAAGGCGTGCATTTCACGCTGATCGAGGCGGTCGCCGACCATATCATCGACAGGCTGTTCGCGGCCGACCCGCGCGTCCAGAATGTCAGCGTCAAGATCATCAAGCTGGCAATATCCGAAGACGGCGAATCGATCGGCATCACGCTTACAAGGCATCGCAAGTGACACGCCCGCTGGCGCTCGTCACTGGAGGGATGCGGCGGCTGGGCGCGGTGATTGCGGCGCAGCTTGCCGAAGCCGGTTACGACCTCGCACTCACCAGCCACAGCGATGGTACACCCGATGCGGAACTGACAGCGGCGCTCGAACACAACGCAGTCCAATGGAAACACTTCCCCGCCGACCTCTCAGCAGAGGGTTCAGCAGACAAGTTGATGTCTGAAGTCGTAGCCCATTTCGGTCGTGCACCCGATCTGCTGGTCAACAACGCAGCATTGTTCGGGCAGGATGGCTGGGACGACATGTCCGGCGATACGCTCGACGCCCATTTCCGCCTGAACCTGTTTGCACCGGTGCTGCTGAGCCGCGCGCTGGTGCAGTCGGCAGGCGAAAAGGCACAACCCGCCATCGTAAACATTGTCGATCAACGCATCACCAACCCCAATGGCGATCAGCTGAGCTACACGCTTTCAAAGCAGGCGCTGGCCGGTTCGGTACGCTCGCTCGCCGCAGCTTTTAGCAAGCGGGCGCGGCTCAACGGTGTCGCGCCCGGACTGGTGATTCCAACCGACGATTATGACGATGTGCAGATGGCGCGGCTCAACGATGAAATGCCGCTGGGTCAGCTACCCGATGCAAAGGCCATCGCCGAGGCCGTGCTGTATCTGGCCAATGCCCGCCATGTGACCGGCCAGATCATTTTCGTCGATGGTGGCGCCCATCTGCGCAGCTACAAGCGCGACTTCATGCATCTTTAGAGTTGGAGGCGGCACCGGCCCGTTTCAGTGAAAATGAAACAAACTCTAACGTACGCGCCAAACTTTCAAACCCTCACCCATATCGGGCATAGCTTCGAGCCAATCTGGCGTATTGCCTTTCGCCAATTGCGCCCAAAGTCCCTCGAGGTCGCGCTTCACATAGCCCTGCATTTCGGCTTCATCTGTGCAGCCGACGATGTGCGTCACCTTGCGACGCTTGACGATGATATGCGACTGCGCGGGCGGTAGCCGATAGATATCGATATGCGCGCGCATCCCCTTTTCGTTGCGGTGGTGGCTCGACGCCATGACGCTATGCGGGGTGGTGAGCAGGATCAAAGGGCCAATGTCGAAAGGTGCGACAATGTTCGCTTTTTTCAATCCAGCGAGAGTTGAGACCGATTCGACCGATTCACAGTGTTTGGCTGCAAGTGCGGTAGGCTGTTGGTCGGTTGACGCCTCGGCAGCAGCATTCTGCGAAAAAAGCGGCGCGGCTTGCGAAATAAAGGCGCCCGGCATGAGCATCAGTATCATCAGCGCAACCAGTACAAGGCGGCGGACAGCTTTTTCTTCAGTGCGGTACCGGCCAAACAGTGAGGCAATACCGACAGACAAAAGTGGCACTGCGATCAGCGTAGAGACCGAAATAGTCCGGAACACCAGCAATGCCAGCAGCGCCGCATAGACTAGCAGAACCGCGAGACCGGCATAATCCGACTTTTTGTCTGCCTCTACCGAAGGACCAAGGAACAACAAGGTTACAGCACCCGCTATCGGTACACCCAAAAGCGAAAGGGCGATGGTCCATTTTTGGTGCCAGACCGGCATCCCTTCGTTCACGCGAACATACCAGTAATCGCGCACCACCGGGTCCATGGTCGAAAATGCACCCTTGGCGCACATGGGTGCCTGCCACAGCAATATCGCAAGTGCAGCAGTGCCAGCAGCGCCCAGCGCGGCGAGCCGCAGCCATTTATTCGAAGGCAATGCAAAACTCGCCGGCACGATGATCGCGCCCGCGGCAACAATCGCGAAGATATGCGCGGGCGAAATCGTGTCGCAATAATTGGGTGCTGACAGCCCGCCCAATTGGGTGCCGAAAAACAGCGCGAGACTAGCGATCAGGAATGTTCCGACCGTATAGCCCAGCCGGGTTCCGCTTTCCCCCCAAATCGCCCAGCGCCAGCCGAGCAATCCGAAAAAGGCAGCCGTAACCGGCGCCCCTTCCAGCGAGATGTGCAGCCAGACCGCCAGCGCGAGACCCATGCAAATCCCAGCTTTGCGTGCAACCGGCCAGAACAGCGTCCATAGCGCCAGCGCCGCACAGACCAATTGCCAGCCATGATGGTCGATCCGCATCGGACGCAGCTGCATCGAAATGGCAGGCGAAACCATTGTCATGACTACTGCCGCGGCACCAGCCACCGGCCCACCGAGGCGCAAAGCGATGCGTCCGAGCATATAGGCAACAAGACCATAGCAAAGCAGCGGAATCAGTGTGCCCGCAATCATTTCAGCGACAGCCGGACCGAAAAGCGGTGTTGCCAATATCACTATGAGCGCAAGCGGAATTTCGATCAGCCGTGACCAGTGCATCGGCCCGCCTTCAGGCGCATAAAGCCGGTATTGGGTGGTATCAAACCAGCTTTGCCCACCAAGAAAATCGCGCAACTGCACCAAGCGCAACTGATCATCCGGGTCCCATCCGGAACGGGTGCTGATGCTCGACCAGCTTGAATAGGTCAGAATCGCTGCAATCCCGAGCCAGATAAATAGTGCCAGTTTCGGCAGAGCTTCTCGGCCACTTTTTTGCATCTTGCTGTCCACTCGATCAGATCGACTGGGGGTGCGTTACCGACTTGTGCCGCAGATACAGCCAGGGAACCTTCGCCGGATCAAACTGGGTCCGGTGATGCCGGTCGAAATAGGGCGGCATATGGTCACCGACAATCAATATGTCGGCTTCGGGAAAGTCTGAGGCCGCAATTTCTTTCGCAAGTGCCGCGAAAATATCATCATAGATCGCAAATTGCCTGCAAATCTGCGGGTACTCGCTTTTCAGCAGCGGAGATACGCGTTCGCAATTATCAACATTCAGATTGAGCCCCGCAGGCACCGGCAAGTGTGAATTGAGCGTCAGCCAATAGAGAAAAGTCGGCTTTTCTGCAGATTTCAACCGCGCTGAAATCTGGCGCGGAATATCGCGGTCGCAGGCGCCGGGGAAAACACCTCCGCATTTTTCAGAACCCTCCGCAACCATGTCGTTTTTGAAGGCCATGTGTTGGAATCCGACATTGGGATACCATTTTTCACGCGCAAAGAAATTCGGCGTGAAACTGTGCATTGCTAATGTATCATAACCCTTGGCAGCCAGCTTGGCCGGAATACATGCATCATCCTTGCGGTCAACAAGGTCATAATAGTCGCCCCAGCGACCGCATAGTTCGCGAATCTCGCCTGCGGTGGTGCTGTTATAATAAGGCGATGAGCCCCGGCTGAAATCGAATTTTGCCCGCACAGCTTTGTCCTGCAACAGCGGGGCGAACATCAGTCGCGACATTTCGGCATTGCCCTGCGGCAGGCCCATAGCTTCGACCACTATCAGGATCAGGTGCCGCTTACCGTCTGCACGGGTCACAAAACCGCTGCTGTTGGTGGCCGAGTCAAAGGTTGCGCCAGCCGGTGCCGCCCGGAAATAATGGCCACGCATGTCCCGGCCCATCCACAGGTCGACGGCAGCAAGCGTGAAGAAAAGTCCGCCCGCCCCAGCGATCAGCAATGGCCGCGAGAAATGCGTATCACGCTTTAGCAGCCGCCAACCAATGGCCATGATTGCAAGAATTGCGACGGCAGCACCGATATAATCATAAGAGTTAGCAGGCTTGATTTCGGCAAAAAATTGCAGCGAATAGAGGAGCGAGGAAATGTTGAGGTTGAACAAGCCACCAACAAATTTCAGCGTCGAATAGAGCAGACTGCCGACAAAGGCCGTATAACGTATCCAGAAAGACGCGCGCATCACCACCAGACCGACAAGGCCGGTATAGACGATATCCAAGTGACGCGGTGGCGCGCCCGAGAACCACAATATGGCAAAGCCGATATTGGCGAGCACAACCCAGATGAGCAGCCAATGGCCAAAGCGTTTCAATTGTTCATCAACGCCCCAGAATGGAGGGCGAGAGGCCTGTGCCGTTAGAGTTGTCACCGGAAAACCCCCCATTTACGCAACGCATAGACCGCGAAGAAACTGACCCCGACGGCGGCACCCTTCGATGGAATAGGATGCACCCCCGCCCTGCCCAACAGCTCCACCGTCGCCACCGTTATGCCCAGTCCGGCGAGCGCAGACCCGGCAAACAATGCACGCTGGATGTGCAGCGCCGCGCCTTCCCGAGTCTTGCCCGTGAAGACCAGATTGGCGCTGACCAGCCAATGGACAATGATACCTGCACAATAGCCAGCCGCCGAAGCCAGCGTCGGATCGACCTTTACTGCGACGAGGCTGGAAAACAGCGCCACGTCAAAGGCAAGCGCGATGATGCTGGCGACGAGGTAGCGGGTTATCGTGAACCGCTGCCAAAGCTGCATGGCGGAGGCAATTGCCCGATCCATGAGTTTTAGGCCGCCTTGTCTATCTTGCGGGGTTCAGCGTCAGCCGCGGATGTGACGCGGGTCGGCACATCACGTTCTGACGTCAGCGCGGCGGCCTGATCTTCGGTCACCTTGACCACGATCTTTTCCTGTTCACCTTCATCACCCGCTTCATGATATTCGGCGTCTTCGTTGACGTTCCAGATATTATAAACGCGGGCACCAGCCTCGATATTCTCGACCGTCAGCATAGCGGTCATCATCGCATGATCCTGATTGTTGTAACGGTGCATCCCGTTGCGACCGACCATGTGCAGCGTCGGATATTTGTCTTCGAGTTCCGAACGCATCGCCTCGACATTCGCGGCATAGCTGTCGTCATAGACCGGATAGGCCTTTTCCTGACGGACAACCGCACCGCCGACCACGTCCTCAGGGTTGCACAGGCCCAGGATCGCCATTTCCTTTTTCGCAAGCTCGACCAGATCAGCATCGCTCGATGACCAGAGTCCATCGCCTTCAAAGCAGAAATATTCGAGGCCGACGCACGCGATCGACGGATCGGGCACCATTTCAGGCGACCAGCTGCGGAAATTCTGTACGCGGCCGACCTTCACCTTGCTGTCGTGGATATAGATCCAGTTGTCGGGGAACAGGTCGTCCGACTTGATCATCAAGGCGACGGTCAGGAAGTCGCGATATTTGAGGTTTGATGCCTCAAGCGAAGTCTGCGGAAGTGGGTGAATACGTGCCGACAGTTCCCGCATGGGTGCTGAACTGATCACATGGCGGGCTTCGATAACAGTCTCGCTGCCATTCGCCTTGGTTGCCGACAAACGCCAGTTTCCTGTGGAATCCTGCGCCAGCTGCTTGAAGCTGTGGCCCATCAATACGCTATTGCCCTTGGCGACAACGAAATCACGCGCAGCATCCCACATCATGCCAGGGCCGAGCCGCGGATAGCGGAAGGTTTCGAGCAGTGTCTTGGTCTCCATACCGTCATTGGGCTTTTTGTTCAGGCCAAGCGAACGCTTCAGCCCGTCCACCACCGCAGCACCCAGGCTCAATCCCTTGATGCGCTGCGCTGCCCAGTCTGCCGACATTTCGTCGCAGGGCATTCCCCATACCTTTTCGGTATAGGTCTTGAAAAAGATCGAATAGAGCTTGTGACCGAACTGGTTGACCGTCCAGTCCTCAAAGCTACGAACCTTCGTGTTCGGGAAAGCCTTGGCCTTCACATAGCTCGCCATGCACAGCGTCGAACGCACGATGCCGAGGTTGAACAAGGCTTCAAAGGCGCGCAGCGGATAGCTGTAGAATTTGCCTTCATAATAGATGCGGCTCATGCGCGGACGCTGGATGAAATCATTGGGCAGGATTTCGTTCCACAGGTCGACCACTTCCTTCGACTTCGAAAAGAAGCGGTGGCCACCAATGTCGAAGCGATAGCCGTCAACCTCCACGGTGCGGCTAATGCCACCGACATAGCGTTCGTCTTTTTCGATGACGGTGACGCTATAGCCCTTTTTCGACAGCAGATAGGCGGCGGTCAGCCCGGCAGGCCCCGCGCCAATGATTGCTACGTCTACAATACCCTGTTGTTGCCCCGACATTGTCGCATTTCCTCCAGCGAATGAGCGATTACGCGAAATCTCTGAACGAAATTGGATAATGAAAAGTTAACAAGGCGCATGGCACGTGCTCGAAAAGTGAAAATTGCTGCACTGCGAAATTTTCTTGCTTTTTCGACGCGCCAAGCCCATATGGCCCCCAAGCGCATGAGGCGAGCGGAGGTTCCCGCCGCAGTATCGACAGCGTGAGAGCTTGTTCAAAAGCTCCGTCGATCGAGAGATGCGCGCAGCCAAGAGGCTTCCCAATTCACGCGGGGTGGTTTCCAAGGGGTCGGCGTTTCGCTTTCCCTTAAACCCGCTTGTGCGCCGCGCGCTGCCCTATGGCCGCGCGGGCTGCATCATGCATATTTTGAGAGTTTATATGTCTTTTTTTGAAGAACTGGGCCTTGCCCAACCCCTCCTGAAGGCGCTTGCCGCTTCGGGTTATGATACCCCGACCCCGATCCAGATGCAGGCGATCCCGCCGCTGCTGGAAGGTCGTGACCTGTGCGGCATCGCGCAGACTGGCACCGGCAAGACCGCTGCCTTCGCGCTGCCGTCACTCCACCATTTCGCCACCAACATCAAACCGCGCGTGCCCTATGGCTGCCGGATGCTGGTGCTTTCGCCGACCCGCGAACTTGCGGCACAGATTGCGGAAAAATTCCGCGACTATGGTAAGTTTCTGGGCCTGACCGTCAACTGCGTGTTCGGCGGCATGCCAATTTTCACGCAGAAAAAGAAGCTGCAGGCAGGCACCGACATTCTCGTCGCCACGCCGGGCCGTCTGCTCGACCTGATCGAGCAGCGCGCGCTCAGCCTGAAGGACGTTGAAATCTTCGTGCTCGACGAAGCCGACCAGATGATGGACCTGGGCTTCATCCACGCGCTGAAGCGCATCGACCTGATGCTCCCCAAAAAGCGCCAGAGCCTATTCTTTTCGGCCACCATGCCCAAGGCGATTGCCGAACTGGGCAACCGTTTCCTCAACAACCCCGTGCGCGTCTCGGTGACGCCGGCGGCGACAACTGCGGAACGCGTTGATCAGTTTGTCACCTTCGTCACCCAGGGTGAAAAGCAGGCGTTGCTCAACTATCGTCTCAAGGATGAGGCGGTGGAGCGCGCACTAGTCTTTACCCGCACCAAGCATGGCGCCGACCGTGTCGTCCGCCATCTGGCAGGCGCTGGCATCAAGGCCGCCGCGATCCATGGCAACAAGAGCCAGGGTCAGCGCACCGCCGCGATGCAGGGCTTCCGCCACGGGCATCTGAAGGTGCTGGTCGCCACCGATATCGCTGCACGCGGTATCGACGTGCCCGGCGTCAGCCATGTGTTCAATTACGAACTGCCCAATGTGCCCGATCAATATGTCCACCGTATCGGCCGCACCGCGCGTGCTGGTGCTGACGGTATTGCGGTCAGCTTTGTTAGCGATGACGAGCGCGGTTACCTGAAGGATATCGAGCGGCTGACCAAGGTTCGCCTGATGCAGGAAGGCCTTCCCGAAGGCTTCCGCCAGCTGGTCGCCGAAATGCCCAAGCCGGTCGTCGCCAAGCGCGAGGAACAACCGCGCCGTGCAGGCGGACGCCCCGGCGGCGAACGTCAGGGCCAGGGCCGCCCCGGTGGTCGTCAAGGCCCAGGCCGTGCGCGTCCCGCCCATGGCAGCCCGTTGATGAGCCGCGACGGCTATGGCCGTGACGAAATCCCGGTCCGCGATGATCGCAGCAGCGAACGTCGGGAAGATCGCGGCACGCCGCGCGCCGACAATCGCCCCAACCACAAACGTGGTGGCCCACCGATCAGCGCTGCTGCGCAAGGCCGCGACGGAGATCGCCCGCGCAACTACGGCCCCAAGCCTTCGGGCGTGGGCAAGTTCAAAACTGCGGTGAAGCGGGCTCGGTAAGTAAATCCTCTCCCGTTGGGAAAGGATATGAAGTCTTGGCGTGTTAGCGCCTAGGCGGAGTTGGTGAGGGTTCTGCGCTATCAACGGTGCACATCTCCTCACCCAGCTGCGACTAGCAAGCACGCTTGCAAGTCTGCGCAACCCTCTGCCAATGGGAGAGGGGAAAGAGCCTCAATGCCTGAAATGCCGCATCCCGGTGAAGACCATCGCCAGCCCTGCTTCGTCAGCGGCGGCGATGACTTCTTCGTCGCGCATTGAGCCGCCTGGCTGGATCACTGCCGTCGCCCCTGCTTCGACTGCGGCCAGCAGACCATCGGCAAACGGGAAAAAAGCGTCAGACGCAACGGCTGAACCAACGGTGCGCGGACTTTCCCAACCATAGGTTTCCGCTGCCTCGCGCGCCTTGATCGCGGCGATGCGGGCGCTGTCGCGGCGGTTCATCTGGCCGGCACCAATGCCCGCTGTCGCACCGTCTTTCGCATAGACAATCGCATTCGATTTGACATGTTTGGCGACTGTCCAGGCAAAGCGGCAGTCGGCCAGTTCCTGCGCCGTCGGCGCACGCTTCGTCACCACCTTGAAATCGCTGTCAGGCACGAAACCATTATCGCGCGACTGCACCAGCAGTCCGCCGGTTATTGGCTTCACCATCAACCCGCCGCGCTTCGGATCGGGCAGGTCGCCGGTCAGTAGCAGGCGCAAATTCTTCTTCTTGGCGAATACGGCCTTTGCCGCATCGTCAGCAGCAGGAGCAGCAACGACCTCCGTGAAAATCTCGGTAATCGCCTCGGCCGTCGCGCCATCTAGCGGACGGTTGACAGCAACAATCCCGCCAAAGGCCGAAACGCTGTCGCATTCAAGCGCAGCGCGATAAGCCTCGATCAGCGTATCACCCGTGGCCACGCCACACGGATTGGCATGCTTGACGATAACAACCGTCGGCGGCCCATCGCGAAATTCGCTGACCAGCTCGAGCGCAGCGTCGGCATCGTTATAATTGTTATAGGACAGTTCCTTGCCCTGGATTTGCTCCGCCTGCGCGATGCCCGATCCGTGCGGACCAACCGGGACATACAGCGCCGCGCGCTGGTGCGGGTTTTCGCCATAACGCAGCTCTTCGGCACGATTGCCATTGATCGCCAGCATATCGGGGAAGAATTGCTGTTGATCGGCAAAGGCGAACCACTGGCTGATCATGCTGTCATAGGCGGCCGTTGCCGAATAGGCCTTGGCCGCACATTTGCGGCGGAAATCATAGCTGGTCTTGCCGCCCGATTCCTCCATCTCGGCGATCAAATTATCATAGTCGGCAGGATCGGTAACAATCGTGACATAGGCATGGTTCTTGGCTGCGCTGCGTACCATCGACGGGCCGCCAATGTCGATATTCTCGATGATCTCGTCGCGGCTCGCGCCCTTGGCGACCGTCTGCGCAAAGGGGTAGAGATTGACGACCACCAGATCGATCGCGCCGATGCCATGTTCCTTCATCGAAGCGGCATGCTCTGCATTGTCGCGCACCGCGAGGAGGCCGCCATGCACCTTGGGGTGCAGCGTTTTGACGCGGCCGTCCATCATTTCGGGGAAGCCGGTGAGGTCGCTGATATCCTTTACCTGCAGCCCGGCATCGCGCAGCGTCTTCGCGGTGCCGCCGGTCGATACCAGTTCGACATCGCGCTTGGCCAACGCATGGCCAAGTTCAACCAGCCCACTCTTGTCCGACACCGAAAGCAGTGCCCGCTTGATCTTCACATCGCTCATTATGCTTATCCCAGAAACTTGAGTACCCAGCCAATGGTCATGCCGCCCTTTGGCGCATTGACGCCAATCACGAGCTGGCGGGTGGGGTTTGGCCGGCCATTTTCGTCCACCCAAATACTGTCATCGACCTCGATCGTGCCGAGCGTGGTCGCAAAGGTCCAGCTGCTTCCATCGTCAAGCCGCATCGCCACGCTGCGCCGGTCTTCGGCGAGCAGCAATTCGATGTCGGGTCCCAGATGAAAGCGCAGATGTGCGCCTACCTCTTCGCGCCCCTTATGCTTCTCATGCGGCAAAAGCGTATCTTCGCCGCGCAGCTCAAGGCCGTCGGATCGCAGTATGAGCACCCGGTTATGCACGAAACCATAAGCTTTCGAGTAACCATCATGATTGGCCTCGATCCGCGTCGCCTTGTCAATATCACGGCGCTCGAGACCCACCTCGATCACCCCTCGCCCCAATTGCCCATTTGCAAGCAAGGCGGTTGAATTGCTGTCATCGACACACAGGGTTGAATGCGCCGCCGTGGTGCGTAGACCGCGCGCCAATGAGGCGGGAATATTGGCACCGACAAGCCCTGCGCCACCGCAATTGACAATGATGCGCTGCTTGCCGAAACTAAGCTCGAAAGCCAATGTCGAAGCGCAGCCCACCAACGCCTGTTTGGCATGCGGTGGTGGCCCTGCATCGACTAGCAACACCGCAGGCCCCGCACTGACCCGCTGATACCCCCAGTCGAGGGCCTGCCGCAGCGGACGGGCACGGACGCCGCTGGCCTGCACCAATGCTTCAATCCGCTCTGCCCCAACATGGCCGCAGCCCTGCCATGCACCCAGCCCGCCATCGGCGTGCGTCAGCCCCAATAGCGCGGGAACGTTGCGCCCCAGCGTATCGGTGAGGAAATCGGGAATATCCTCCTGCCGCGCTATGTAGCATTCGCGCAGCGTCGAGAGCAGCGCGATCAGTTCCATCAGTTGCTGCGGCGCACGCGACAATAGCCCGCCATCGGGGAAAACCAGATCAGAAAGTGCGGCCTCAAGGCTGTGCTCACCCATCGCCCGCCGCGCCTTGCCCTCCGGGAGCAATAGCGAAGCGGCGACAACACCCGCCCAGCCGCAGACCTTGTCAAAAGGCTTGGTCGCGCGGACCGCCGACTGGTCGAGATGCCGGGCGGTGCGCGCAAAATGGTTCAGGATTTTGGAGCGATAGATGAGGTCAGTGCTGGTCAGCAAATAGGGCGCGGCGCTCGCCATATTGAGAAAGCGCCACGCGCTATTGTCGATCCGCCATGCCGGCATGCGCGGGCGATCGCCATTGGCAGCGAGCCATTTTTCGGCAATCGACGCGGCAAGTGGCGCACCTTCGCCGCGATTGACCGCCGCCGTCAGATCGCGCAGCCAGTCGAAACGGTGGACATAATCGGCAAAGGCCGGGGGAAGCGTCGGCTTGTCATAATCGATCGTCTCGATCGACTGCTCCATTCCCATGAAGTGGAATCTGCCAATCCTGATGGCCGTACCGCGCCCCTCGTCTCCGCTAAGCGGATCAGCAGGCACTGCCAGCAACTTCATGGGTAGCTTGCCGGTGATCCGCATCTTGTGCAGCGGCGTACGCCAGCTGAGCTGATACAGCATCAGCGAGACGCGGGCAGTGAGATTTTCCAACCTGCCTGCCGGGCGCACCACAAGCGCGTTACCGCCTGCTGTATCGTCCGGAAGGTCGGCTTCGGCCATTATCCCCTCAAAGCTGCGATATTGGCGGCATAGGCAGTTGGTCCGCCTTTGAAGGTCGCGGTTCCGGCAACCAGCGTATCCGCGCCTGCCGAAATGGCGAGCGGCGCGGTTTCAACCGTAATGCCGCCATCGACTTCAAGGCGGATGTCCTTGCCGGTCTTTTCAATCATCTTGCGGATGGCCTCGATCTTGCGCAGCTGGCTGGAAATGAAGCTTTGCCCGCCAAAGCCGGGATTGACGCTCATCACCAGCACAAGGTCGATCTCTTCAATCAGATAATCGAGCATCTTTGCCGGCGTATGCGGGTTAAGCACAATGCCCGCCTGTTTGCCCAGTGACTTGATCAACTGCACCGTGCGGTGCGGGTGCGGTCCCGCCTCCGGATGGAAGGAAATGATATCGGCGCCTGCGTCAGCGAAGTCCTTCACAAATTGGTCGACCGGCGAGATCATCAGATGGACATCGAATGGCTTCGCGCTATGCGGGCGCAGAGCCTTCACGACGGCCGGGCCGATCGTGATGTTGGGTACGAAATGGCCGTCCATCACATCGACATGGATCCAGTCACAGCCTGCCTCGTCAATCGCACGAACCTCTTCGCCCAGACGCGCAAAATCGGCGGAAAGGATCGAAGGGGCAATGCGGATAGGAGCGTTCATGGCTGGCGCTTAGCGGGACTGCGCAGCAGGGGCAAGGCAAGCACCCCTTCATGCACAACTAATCCACCGTTTTATCCACCGCGTTGTCGCGAAAAAAGCTCGATACGGCCCATCGCTTCGTCTGTGGCCTCCAGAAAGCGGAAGCCCAGCTTCTCTGCAACCCTTCGCGACGCCCGATTCCCCGGATCGATGATACAGCGAATTTCGGGTGCCTTGAGTTCGTCGTCAGCCCATGCCAGCGCCGCCCCCATCGCTTCGGTAGCAAGCCCTTTGCCCCATGCGTCAGGAATGAAAGCCCATCCTGCTTCGGGCACGCCTTCAAGCCCCGCTACCCCGCGTTCGAACCAGGATAGCCCGCCATTGCCCAAAAATCTTCCGGTGGCACGGTCTAGGAACGACCAATAGCCATAGCCCATGAACTGCCAGAGCGCGGCGGCGGCGAGGAACTTGCCCCAGCTTTCGGTGCGGGTGCGTGGCTTGCCACCGATAAACTCGGTCATTGCCGGATCGGCCCATGCCGCTGCATAGGCCTCCCAATGGTCGAGGCTTATAGGCGCGAGGATCAGGCGGTCAGCGGTTAGGGTAGGCGCTTGCATCGCCCTACCTTATTGCGCGCGGATGAAGCAGGCAATGAAGAAGCCGTCGAGCCCGCCCTTGTCCGCAAGCATGCCGGGCAGCGTGCGGACATATCCGTCTGTCGGCGTGATGCCTTCGGGCAGAAGGTCGGTGTCGATTTTTGCTTTGGCGAAATTGCCGTGCCGCGCGAGGAAGGCATCGGCCTGTAGCTCGCCTTCTTCGGGCTCGAGCGAGCAGGTTGCATAGACCAATGTGCCGCTGGGTTTGACCATGGCCGCCGCCTTGTCGAGCATCGCCGTTTGCAGTTCGACCAGTTCGGCACCTGCTTGGGCCCGATCCGGTGGAGCACATCGGGATGGCGGCGGAAAGTGCCTGTCGCAGTGCAGGGCGCGTCGAGCAGCACGGCGTCGAATGGCGCCTCTGGTTCCCACGTCAGCACATCGCCAATGTTGGATTTCGCCGCCAGCCCGGTCCGCTCCAGATTGGCCTGCAACCGCTCCATCCGCTTCGCCGATTTGTCCAATGCGGTGACATTCCAACCCTGACTCGCCAACTGCATCGTCTTGCCACCGGGGGCCGCACATAGGTCAGCTATCTCTGAATGATGCCCTTGCCCCAGCAATCGTGCCGGCAGACTCGCCGCCAGATCCTGCACCCACCAAGCCCCCTCTGCATAGCCCGGCAGCATCTCTATAGCCGATCCTCGCGCCAAACGGATATGGCCGGGTGCGAGGCTGGTACCTTCCAGTTCTTCGACCCATTTGGTGTTCTGCGAGGGATCAGCCAGAACCAGATCGAGCGCAGGCGGTTCGGCCAAAGCGACACGCGCCGCTTCGACCATTTCGGCGCCCCATGCCGCTTTCCAGCGGTCGGCCACTGGATGCGTCAGACTTGGCGCCTCGGGCAATTTCGGCTGCAACCGCCAGAGCGAGCCCAAAACGCCGTGCACCAGCCGCCTCGGCCCTTTTTCAAGCAGTGGCAGGGCCGTCGATATGGCCGCGTGCGGCGGTGTGCCCAACCGCAGCATCTGCGCCAGTGCCATGCGCAAAACCATCCGCGCCTTGGCGTCATCCGCCAACGGAAGACGGGTCTGGCTATCGATCAGCAGGTCGAGATCCGGAAGCCAGCGCAGCACTTCCTGCGCAATGGCAATCGCCAGCGCGCGGTCCGACGGTTCAAGCCCCTTCGCCATCGCGCTCGCCGCCTGGTCAAGCGGTTGGCCCGTGCGCAGGCAGGCGTCGAGCATGCGCAGAGCGGTACGGCGTGCAGCAAGGCCGGTGGCGGTGGTGGGGCGAGTGTTCATCGCCGGGCTTTAGGCGCGTGACAGGGCGACTACAATCCGCTTGTGTTAGCTCCGGCTCAATGGATCAAGCGCGCTACGGCGGGGGCCCGAACCCATCTGCTCTGCCAAAGCCTCCAACTCCGCAATCCGGTTCTCGGTCGCGGGGTGGGTCGAGAAGATTTCCGAGACATGCGTCGGAACGATGTAAAGCTGCGCCGCCGATGGGTTGCGCTCGCTGACCGGATTGGGGATCGCCTGTGCCGCACCCGATATTTTGGCAAGCGCCGCGGCAAGGGCGAGTGGCTTACCCGATATCTCGGCGCCGGTGCGGTCAGCCCCATATTCGCGCGTCCGGCTGATCGCCAGTTGCACGATCATTGCTGCGAAGGGCGCAATCAGGACAGCGAGCAAGGTCGCCAAACCGTTTCGCTCGCTATCACGAAAGAACAGCCCGAAATTGGCCAGCATCGACAGTGCGCCGGCAATCGTCGCTACCATCGTCATGATGAGTGTGTCACGGTTTTTCACATGCGCCAGCTCGTGCGCCATCACGCCTTCCACCTCGTCGCGGCTGAGCATCGACAGCAGGCCGGTGGTTGCAGCAACCGCGGCATTTTCCGGATTGCGCCCGGTGGCAAAGGCATTGGGATTGGCGGTATCGACAATATAAACGCGCGGCATCGGCATGTTGGCGCGGCGCGCGAGATTGGCGACCAGCCCATAAAAATTGGGTTCGCTCTGCGCATCAACCTCACGCGCATTATGCATCTTGAGGACGATTTTGTCGGCATTCCAATAGGTGAACAGGTTCATCCCCGCCGCGACCAGCAGCGAGATCACCGCTCCGCCCGAGCCACCGAGCGTATAGCCCAGCGCCATGAACAGCGCCGTCAGCGCCGCCAGCAGCATTGTCGTCTTGAGCATATTCATCTTGATATCCTCCGTATGAGGCCCAATGTGGGGGGACGTTGTTCTGCTTTCAAGAATGTCCTTAGGAGCCTCACCATGGGCAAGCGCCCGCCGCATGTGAAACCGCCAGCCTATCTGTCGAAAAGTCCGCCTGTGCCCGAACCCAAGGCGGTGGAGCACAATCCGCTCCCCGACGAGGAGCGTCCTGACCCGGTGCGCTATGGCGATTGGGAACTAAAAGGCATTGCCGTCGACTTCTGATTAATCACCCGATTAAATCGGGGCTTGCGCTTGCCGCGTTCGCCTTTATGCCTTTCTCTCGAGAAGAATGTGAGGAGAGGCATGTATTATTCCGAGCTGCGCCAGGTGCGCGATGAGTTGACGGGCCCCGGTGGACCGTTTGAAATCGTCCAAGCCGATATCCTGGGAAACCGCATCCGCACTTACAAAAATGCCCCACCCAGCGTCCGCGAGGTGTGGTTATCGACGGTGGCATTCGCCGAACGCCCCTACCTCATCTACCAAGATGAGCGGATGACCTATGCCGAAGCCCATGCGCAGGTGAATGCCATCGCAGCGTGGATGGCCGAACAGGGTGTCCAGCCGGGTGATCGCGTGGCGATCGCGATGCGCAACTATCCCGAATGGATGCTGATCTATTGGGCTTGCGTCGCCAGCGGCGTCACCGCCGTCGGCATGAACGCCTGGTGGACGACCGAGGAAATGGCCTTTGCACTCAAGGATTCAGAACCCAAAATCCTCTTCCTCGATGCGGAGCGGCTGGCGCGCTTTCGCGAAAAGTCCGAACTCGCCGGGACGGTGAAACTGGTCGGCGTGCGGCTCGATGCAACGGCGCCGGATATCACCCCTTGGTCCGAAGTGATCGCGCATGGTGGCGAGATGCCTGCAGTCACGGTCGATCCCGAATCGGACGCCTGCATTTTTTATACATCAGGCACAACGGGCTTCCCCAAGGGCGCACAGCTGACCCACCGGGGCTGCGTCGCCAATCTGTTCAACATGCTCTATGCGGCATCCTCTTCAACGCTTGCAGTCGAACGGGCGACCGGCGTGGCACCCCCGGCGACCCCGCCAGTACCGGTCACTCTGGTGACGACACCATTGTTCCACGTCACGGCAAATAATTGCGCGGCCTATGGTGTCACCGCTGCCGGTGGCGCGATGGTGCTGATGTACCGCTGGGACGCAGGCGACGCACTGAAGATCATCGAACGTGAACGTGTGACCGGGATGAGTGGCGTGCCGATCATGGCGCGCGAGCTGATAACCCATCCCGATTTCCCCAATACCGACACCTCCAGCCTGCTTGCCTTGTCGGGTGGCGGCGCGCAGGTGCCACCCGATCAGGTGCTCAAAATCGATGAAGCGGTTGAAACCGCGCGGCCGACTACGGGCTATGGCATGACCGAAACTTGCGGGATTATCACCTCGCTGGGCGGCGATTTCTATGTCGACCGGCCCGATAGCGCAGGCCCTGCGATGCCGGTTTATGAGGCCAAATGCGTTGACGATGATGGCAATGAAGTACCGCTCGGCGAAACGGGCGAATTGTGGGTGCGCGGCGCCGCCGTCATCAAGGGCTATATCAATCGCCCCGATGCTACCGCCGAATCGATCACCGATGGCTGGCTGCACACCGGAGACATCGCGCGCATGGACGAAGACGGCTTCATTTACATCGTCGACCGCAAGAAAGATATGGTGCTGCGCGGTGGTGAGAATGTCTATTGTGTCGAGGTCGAGGCGGCCATCTATCGCCAGCCCGCCGTCGCAGAGTGCAGCGTATTTGGCGTTCCCGATGATCGCATGGGTGAAGAAGTGGCCGCAGCCATCTTCCTGAAATCGGGAGAAACGCTCGACGCCGATTCCCTGCGCGAGGAAATGGCCAAGCATATTGCCAAGCACAAGCTCCCCCGCTTTGTCTGGTTTGTCGACGAGCCGCTGCCGCGCAATGCGAGCGGGAAGTTTCTGCGTCGTGAATTGCGGGATACATTCGCCGCACAAATGGGCTGAGGGCCTCCGCCCTCAGTGAAAATCGCGCGACTTGGGCAATATCCGTACATTGCGCGGATGCCCGGCGCTACGTCCCGGTGCGCGTGGCGATGATGCGCGAGGAGCTTGCGGGCGGGTAACCTCGTCGGCGCGTGCCAGTTGCGGATCGGCGCGGTGGTTTTCGGAGAGATGGTCGAGCCGATCGGTGCAGTCGATGATGCGGGCAGCCATCAGATGGACGACATCTTCCTTGCTGCGCTGGATTACGCCCTCGATCCGCATCAGCCGCGATGCCATCACCGCGCGGCGCTGTTTTTCCATATCGCGCGCCCAAAGGAGCGCGTTGACCACGCCGGTCTCGTCCTCGATCGTGATGAACACGGCATTGCCCTTGCCCGGCCGCTGGCGGATGAGGACGATGCCCGCGCACGCCACCCGTCGTCCGTCGGGCGCGGCATTGGTATCGGCGCAGCTCAATATGCCTTCGCGGGTGAAGCGATCACGCAGGAACTGCATCGGATGCGCCTTCAGCGACAGCCGCAGCATCTGGTAATCGGCGACCACCTCCTCCGACAGCGGCATTTTGGGCAGCTGCGCATCCGGCTCCGCCCCCAGTTCCGCCGCATCGGCAAAGGCAAAGAGCGGTAGCTGGTCGGAAGGCGTTCGCCGCGCCTCCCACAGCGCATCGCGCCGCCCCTTGCCCAATGAGCCAAAGGCATCGGCGTCGGCCAGCTTGCGCAAGGCGGCGGGGGGTAATGCGGCACGGCGGGCCAGATCCTCGATCGAGGTGAAGGGGCCGAATGCACGCGCAGCTTCGATAGCCTCTCCCCATGCCTGACGGAAACCATCAATCTGGCGAAAGCCGAGGCGGAGGGCCAGCTTTTCACCCGCCGTCCACTCCACGCCATTATCCCAACCGCTCACACCTACGTCGACCCCGCGCACCTCGACGCCATGTTCCTTTGCATCGCGCACCAGTTGCGCGGGGGCGTAAAAGCCCATCGGTTGCGAATTGAGCAGCGCGCAGGTGAACACCGCCGGATGGTGGCATTTGAGCCAGCTCGACACATAGGCCAGCCAGCCAAAGGCCTGCGCATGGCTTTCGGGGAAGCCATATTCGCCAAAGCCCTTGATCTGGCCAAAGCAGCGTTCGGCAAAGTCGCGGGTATAGCCGCGCGCGACCATGCCATCGACCAGCATCTCCTCATAACGGTGCATCGTGCCGACATTGCGAAAGGTCGCCATCGCCCGCCTGAGGCCATCGGCCTGCGCCGGGGTGAAATTGGCGGCAACAATGGCAAGCTTCATCGCCTGCTCCTGAAACAAGGGCACACCCAGCGTCTTTTCGAGGACGTCGCGCAGCTCATCGAGATCGTGCGGTGCTGCTGGCGAGGGATAGTCGACCGCTTCCTCTTTATTGCGGCGGCGCAGATAGGGATGCACCATCCCGCCCTGGATCGGCCCCGGCCGCACGATAGCCACCTGGATGACAAGGTCGTAAAGGCAGGCGGGCTTCATCCGCGGCAGCATGTTGATCTGCGCCCGACTTTCGACCTGGAATGTCCCGATGCTGTCGCCCTTTTGCAGCATGCGGTAAACCTCGGGGCATTCGGTGGGGATGGTCGCGAGATTGTAATCACCGAGACCATTGGCGCGCATCAGGTCAAAGCTTTTCCGGATGCAGGTCAGCATCCCGAGCGCGAGCACATCGACCTTCATCAGCCCCAGCGCGTCGATATCGTCCTTGTCCCATTCGATGAAGGTGCGGTCGGGCATCGCCGCATTGTGGATTGGCACCAGTTCGTCCAGCCGCCCTTCGGTGAGCACGAAACCGCCGACATGCTGCGAGAGGTGCCGGGGAAATTCGAGCAGCTGGTCGACCAGATTTTTCAATCGCGCGATTTCGGGATTGGCGGGATCGAACCCTGCCTCGGTTACCCGCGCCTCGGGTACATCGCCGCCCCAGCTGCCCCAGATGGTGCTTGCGAGCCGTGCGGTCACATCCTCGGTCAGCCCCAGCGCCTTGCCCACCTCACGGATCGTGCTGCGCGGGCGGTAGTGGATCACCGTCGCGGCGATCCCGGCGCGCTCGCGGCCATAGCGATTATAGATGTACTGCATCACCTCTTCGCGCCGCTCATGCTCGAAATCGACATCGATATCGGGCGGTTCGTTGCGTTCTTCGGAGAGGAAGCGCGTGAAGAGCAGCTTGTTGGCGACCGGGTCAACCGGCGTGATGCCAAGCAGGTAGCAGACTACCGAATTGGCCGCGCTCCCCCGCCCCTGGCACAGGATCGGCGGATCGAGACTGCGCGCATGGCGCACCACATCGTGCACGGTGAGGAAGTAATAGGCATAGCCCTTGGCGCGGATCAGGCGGAATTCCTCATCTATGGTCTTGCGCCAGAGGGCAGGCACGCCTTTGGGAAAGCGAGCCTTCGCGGCCTCCATCACCATATGTTCGAGCCAATCCTGCGGTTCCCATCCCGGCGGCACCGGTTCGTGCGGATATTCATATTTGAGGTCGTCGAGGGTGAAGGTGATGCGCGACAGCAAATCCTGCGTCGCCGCAATCGCATGCGGGTAGTGGCGAAACAAGCGCGCCATTTCCTCTGGCGGCTTCAGGTACCGCTCGGCATTGGCGAGGAGCCGTCTGCCGGCACTCTGGATGGTCGTGCCTTCGCGGATGCAGGTGACGATATCATGCAGCGCGCGGCTGTCCGGCGTTGCATACAGCGCATCGTTGGTGCCGATCAGGGGGATGCCGGTTGCCTTGCCCAATTCTTCCAATTCAACCAATTTGCGCGCATCCGCTCCGCCGCGTGGCATGGTCGCGCCAAGCCAGAGACGGCCGGGGAAGGCGGCTTTGAGGCGATCGAGCATTTCCCGCTCACCATCTAGCGCGATCAATAACAAGTCCTCGCCATGCGCCAGCAGGTCATCAAAATGGAGGATACAATCCCCCTTCACCGCGCGCCGGTTGCCGAGCGTCAACAGCCGGGTCAACCGCCCCCAGCCAAAGCGGGTCATCGGATAGGCGACGATATCCGGCGTGGTGTCTGCAAAGACCAACCGCGCCCCAACCGCCAACCGGAAATCGGGCATCTGCGCGCGCACCTCGCGCCAGGCGACATGCGCGCGGACGACGCCGGCGACCGTATTCCGGTCCGCAATGCCGATACCGCTCATCCCCAGCAGCGCCGCACGCCACACCATATCGGCGGGATGCGATGCCCCGCGCAGAAAGCTGTAATTGCTCGCGGCGACCAGTTCGGCGAAATTCATGCTCATGCGAACAGGCCGTGGAGATACCATTTGGGCTGCGCCTTTTCCTCATAAAGGCCGTGGCGGAAAATCCAGTAGCGGCGGCCGCGCGCATCCTCGATGCGGTAATAGTCGCGGGTCAGACCACCGTGTCCGCCCTGCTCACCACCCTTCTTCTTCCACCATTCACCCGCGATCCGCTCGGGCCCTTCATAAAGCCGTACTTCGTGCAATTTACGTTTCCAGCGGAAACGGTGCGGTGGGCCGTCGGGAACCTCGGCCACCACCTCGACCGGTTGTGGCGGATCGAAGAGGAAGAGCGGGCGCAGCGGCGGCTCACCCGCGCGCGGGGTGGGCCAGCGCATGGGCGCGGGGCATTGGATGGCGGGCAGTGCGAGTTGCGCCTGTTCGGGGATATGGCTGTCTTGCGGCATCAGCCGCCGGATGCTGCCGGCGCCAAGCCGCGTGCTCAGCCGGTCGATCAGCTCGGCGAGGCGGCCATCGGCCTTCTCCGCCCCGTCAAGCGCAGGCTGGATCGCGACGATCGGCTCCGCCAGCGGGATATGCAGCAGCAGCCGGTCATAGCCGAAACCCGGATCAAGCGGGTCAGCGAGGGAGGCGATCCGTTCATCAAACAGCCGCAGCACCAGCGCGGCATCGCGCGTCGGCGCGCCGGTTTCGATTGCGAGCCGCCGTTTCGCGCCATCACTGCGATCCAGCGTCAGGCGGAAACGCCGCCCGCCCAACCCGCGTTCCTCGAGCAAGCGCGCGCCCTCCGTCAGCAATTCAGCAAAAGCCGCCGCAACCGCGCGTTCATGCGCGACCGGTTCGGCAAAGCGGCGCTCAAAGCGCAAGGGGGCCTGGTGGCGCAACGGCGTGCCGGGGCAATGCTCTTCGCCCAACAGCCGTTCGAGCGCGCGCACCGCCTCTATCCCGAACCGGGCCGCGAGCGCCGCGCTGGACCGCGCCGCCACTGCGCCGATACTTTTCAGCCCCGCGCGCACCAGCCCCAGTGTCGCTTCTTCATCGAGCCCGAGGGCGGCCACCGGCAAACCGCGAATGGCCTTGCCTTCGTCAACCACCGGCAGCCGCGCATGGCGGGCAAGCGCCAGAGCCGCCTCTGCCGTGCCGCTACAGGCAAGGCGCGCCGTCATCCCGCGCTGCTCGACATGCCCCGCGACCGCCTCGACAAGCGCCGCCTCACCGCCAAAAAGATGCTCGCACCCCGTGATATCGATGGTGATGGCATCGGGAAGGCAAGGCACGACATGCGGCGAGAAGCGGGTGCACGAACGCGCGAGCAGATCGAGCCAGTGCCGATCCGCCGCAGCATCGGCCTCGACCGCGATCAGGCCGGGGACGCGCACCCGCGCATCGGCGAGCGCCATTCCCGGTGCCAGCCCCAGTGCTTGCGCAGCCGCATCCACTGCCGCCAGCCGCAGCGCATTTTTCTGCTTGGCGACAAAAGCCAGCCCCGCGTCAGGCGGCGCGCTGGATTGCCTCTTTGGCCTCTGGGCGATCCGGTCCGGCTCCTGCTGCCGCAGGCGATCCGCGGCGAGGTACGGAAACCAGATCGCCAGATGCCGCTTCGGTGAAGATGCGTCGGTCACGGTTCCACTCCAATTGCCAGCTGAGGCCCGATGGCCCCGAACGCTGGCGCAA
Source organism: Sphingomonadales bacterium (assembly GCA_016707885.1). GTDB lineage: Bacteria > Pseudomonadota > Alphaproteobacteria > Sphingomonadales > Sphingomonadaceae > Sphingorhabdus_B. Next base: position 1,216,007 of record JADJGU010000001.1, on the reverse strand, counting down.
CAATTCGATCGCGAAAACAGGCGCGCCGGGAGCGTTGGCGGGAAGCGCGCGTGAAGGCGCCGCCGCCACCCGCCAGCGCGTTTCGGCCGCACTCGGCACCGGCTCTGTCCCGCTGCACAGCAGGAAAAGCGTCGTCCCCGATTTCTCGGCAGCAAGCGCAAGGCGGCGGCTTGCGGTCAGATCCAGCTCGGGCAGGCGCCCATGGGTTTCGACAACGACCGCGCCCAAGGCCCCGCTGCGCAAACCATCGACGGCGGCCTTGAGCAGATCTTTCGTGTCAGAAATCATCGCAAAGAGGCAGGTTTCGGGCCGCGCACCCAGATCGCAACAACCATTGGCCTGCACGACGCCTGACCGCCGCATCGCGCGGTGCGAACGCAGCCAGAGCGCGGTGCGACCCTCCCCGTCAGCCATTGCCGTCAGCAGCGCAAGCGCAAAGCCGGTCGCCGCCGCAGCATCCTCATCTTGCGCAGCGTAAAGCTCATGCACCCGCCCATAAGCCAGCCCGCCTGCCAGTGCGGTATCGAGCGCCGCCACCCCGCTAGCCCAGCGTCGCAACGTCGGCTGCGGGCACAGCGGCACATGGTGCGCCCCAACCCGCAACAGGCCCTTTTCGCCCCGGAGGGGGGACAGCAAAGAATCACCGACTCGCATATGTTCTTACTATGTTCTATTTTGCGTGAGGGTCAAGCGGCGAGCAAATGAACCTTTCCCGCACATTCATCGGCAGATGCCCAGCCGTTACTATCGGCTCCGTTTTCATGGGACCTGAAAGTGTTGCAAAGACACAAAGGGCGGGAAAACTAAAATTGGGCAATCTACTCTGTCACTCCGATCCGTCAAAACCATTTATCAATAGGGACTTAGGCGTTGTGTATCTTGGTGCGCAATAATAATGGTGCCGTCAGCTCGAATGATCCCTAACAAAGAGGTAATATGCCTTCCCGAAAGTTGAACCTTGCCGCAGATCTCGGACTGCACCTTGGCGTTGCGGCGGTTCTGTTTGCGACCACCTTGCTGTTTTATGGTGCCTACTATCCGATCCATCAGGATCTGGCTGGCAGCGTACTATCGGGTCGCCTCTCGGTTGTTCTGGGAGACTCATTCCAAAGTTACGGCATCTATTTCCCGCCGGTCGAAAAAATCTGGTTTTCGCTGGCGACACGAATGAGCGACGCCATCGGCGCACGCCTCGACCTCGTAGTCGTTGCGATGACGAATGCAGCGGTGCTTTTCGGCGTAACACTTGCATATCATATACGCCGCATCACAGTTGGCGCTTCGCCGCTGTTTTTCGTCATTTCGCTCGCAGCGCTGACCATTATACCGATACTGTTCAAGAACGTCTTCGGCCTCCGCGAGCATCTGGTTGCCGTCGGGCTCTGGCCATATCTGATTTTCCGCATTTCTGACCCGGACTCAAAGCGGATAGGACAATCCTTAAGGGTAGTGCTGGGCCTCTGGATGGGCTTCACTCTGCTCTTCAAATATCTTTACAGTTTGGTAGTCCTGCTCGTCGAGCTTGCCGACGCTAGCCTGAAACGCAAACCTATCTCGCTTTTTCGCACCGAAAACATCGCGGCGGGTGCTATCGTATTCCTTTATCTTTTCCTTTGGTTAGGTCTGGATCCGGTGCAGCGCGCAACATTTGGCGCGATGTTCAAAGCTATCGATGCAGCCTTGGTCGACCCGACGACAAATTGGTTGAAGGCAGCGATCAACCTATTGCCAGCATTTGTACTGTTATTTGTTTCGCGCAAATCCGGTGCACCAGCGAGAGAAACGCTGCTTTTCTTTGCAGCTGCAACGGGCGCGGTAATCACAGCTTGGACGCAAGAACGCTGGTTTTCTCACCATTTGCTCCCGATTACGATGGTCTATTTGATGTGGTGGTGGGCCAATGCACAACGGTTCCGGCTAGTGACGAATTTAGCGTTTGGACTATATTTGCTGGTCTCTATCCAAACTCAATTTCGGGAAACGCAGGAATATCATGACCGTCTGAATGAACTGGAAACGGCCATGAATAAAAGCGGCCAATCGGTTACAGGCAAGAAAGTCGCATTGCTCAATGCGCATCCATCACCTTACAACGAATATATTGTCCTGCATGGCGGCCTTCGTTGGACGCCGTTGATGAACAATGCCTATGTCGCGGCCGAACTGCAGCCGTTCGACAAACAGGCCAATAAAGGAAAGGTATTGCCTCCCGTCAAACTGGAAGAACCCGGTCGGAAGATGCTGCACGCACAGATGATGCAGCTTTGGGAGGATATCCCGCCCGATATTTTGATTATCGACCGAACATCCCGCTGGCCATTGCGACATATTGCCATCGACTGGAAACAGGCGTTGTCAGAAGACCCAAGGTTCAATGCCTTGCTTAAGCAATATCGTCCTGTAGCTGCCTATGATGGGCGCTCTATTCGATTTACATATTATGTCCGCGCCAATTAAGGTCGCTATCCGCGCTGATGCAGGCGCAAAAATCGGCATGGGGCATTTTGGCCGGGCATCTGCTGTCGCTCGAGCATTGGCCGCCAGTGGCGATACCGAAATAGTGCTGGTTACAACTATAACCGGCGCTTCGCATGCTGGCGCATTCTTCCCCGATCAAACAAAGATATTGGTCTTGTCGCCGGAGGAAGGTGATCCGGCATTGGCGATGCAGATATTGCGCCGGCAAATCCCCCATCCCGATGTTCTGCTTCTGGATCAATATGGTGCGGTAGCACAATGGGAGGTCGAGTGCGCCAAGTCAGAAACGAACCTTGTGGTGCTCGATGATCTGGATGCTGCGCGCGATGCAGATATCATCGTTCGGCCACATGGCGTTACCGCAGGAGGAAACGGGAACATCGTTCTGGCAGGGCCTGCCTATCTGCCCTTGTCTGACCATGTGGTGCAATTGGCGCATGGCACCCAGCCAAACAGCCAAAAGCGGCCCCGCCTCAATATCTGCTTCGGCGGAAGTGATCCGACTGGGGAGACGGCCAAGGCGCTGGAAGCTGTCGCAAATTTGGATCAGTTGGACGTTGATGTAGTTATCGGCCCTGGTGCGCAAATCGACCCAGCCTTGGTTGATGCGACCGCCCGCCTTCCGCACATAAAGTTGCACAGACAGCCTTCCCAGAAAGAGTTAGCTGCGCTGATGGCGACGGCTGATCTTGCTCTTGGGGCGGGCGGTGTGATGTTGTGGGAGCGGCTGTGCCTGGGCATCCCGTCTCTTGTCATTGCAACGGCGGAAAACCAGCTACCGCAAATTGAATCCATGTTGTCTGTGGGCGCGGTTCGCTATCTTGGCTATCATTCAGAACTGGATGCAGCGTCGATTGTTGAGGGCATATTGGCGCTGGCGGATGACGAGGCGCTTCGACAGAAACTGTCTGATCTCGGCCCCAAAATTGTTGATGGCCGGGGGGCACTCCGCCTCGCCGCATGGATAAAGGCTCTGGCATTGGAATTTCGGGACGTTCAGGCCGAAGACGCGCAAGATTTGCTCGATTGGCGGACAGATGACCGGAACTGGCAGCATAATTGGGATGGCTCGGAAAAGCCCGCATTTGACGCGCATGTGGCATGGCTTTCAGGGCGGCTTGCCGATCCCAACTGCATTTTCCGCATCCTAACCCTTGACGACGATCCCGTCGGTGTCGTCCGCTTTGATCTCAGTGATTGCGGAGCTGCGGCCTATCTGTCGATATATCTGGTTCCGGCTTGGCATGGGCAGCGGATTGGCCTGCCAGTCTATTATGCCGCCGAACGCGCACTCCGCCAGTCTCATCCAGCCGTCACCCGCATCGTCAGCAGAATACATAAGGCAAATGCAGCATCCGAGCGTTTGCATCGTGACGCAGGGTTCGAGGTGTGGGCTTCGTACGAGCGGACCGATTGGCTGGATGCTGTGAAGCTACTCGGCTGACAACCCAATCCGACTTATGCCGAAACGGAATTCTCTCCGTCAAAATGTCCAGCGACGATCCCGACGACGTCAGCGCATGGATCAGCAAGCGCGGGATGTGCGTCGAGAAGTACCAACAGTCTTTGATAATCTTCCGCCGTATCCAGCGTAATGCTGAAATGGGCCAAAGGGCGTTCGCAGGCATGCCCCGCCAGTCGAAAGCGATCGGGGTTGCGGTAAAAGTGTGGAGTGACATGCTCGCGGTCATAGAGATCGGTCGCGATTTCCGCGATATCGAGTAGGGCTTCGGCGCGCATGATTTCACAGTCGAGGCCTACCGGGAAAGTGCGCTCTGGCCAGTTGGTCGACATATAGTCAATCTTCGACGGATCAAATGCGGAGAGCATTTCATCCAGAATTCGCGGTGAAAATAGCGGGCAGTCACTCGTGACCCTTACAACTATGTCTGCGTTTGAGGCTCGAACAGCGGAGGCATAGCGCGATAGCACGTCACTTTCTGATCCACGGACACAGATCCAGCCCTGCGCATCGCAATAGTTCGCTATAGCATCGTCACCGGGCAGATCGGATGTCGCAATGACCACGCCGTCAATCTGCTTCGCCGCCGCCACACGTGTCACTACATGGTCGAGCACCAGTCGCCCGGCGAGTGGCATCAAAACCTTACCGGGCAGTCGCGATGAGCCCATCCGGGCCTGTACAATTGCTATCTTACGCATGCAAAAGCGCGTCATTCAGGCAGGCGACCACCCGGTCCTGATCTTCATCAGACATCAAGGGATAGATCGGCAGGCTCAGGCAATAGTCATAATAATGTTCAGATTGCGGAAAATCGCCCGATGTAGAGCCTAGTTTGCGGTAATAAGGCTGGGTGTGGATCGGAATGTAATGAACATGTGCTTCAATTCGCTCGCCCCGCAACCTGTCGAACAATGCCCTGCGGGAAACCTGTGTTCGTGTCGGATCCAGGCGAACGACATATAAATGCCATGACGAGCAATCCGTCGCGAGTGGAAGAGATAAAGGCAAGTCTGCCAGCAGCTCCGCATATCGCCGTGCCCGGGAGCGACGCGCTTCCATAAGTGCGTCGATTTTCTGCATCTGGCTGACGCCCAGGGCAGCCTGAATGTCGCACATGCGATAGTTGAAGCCCAGCAAGTGCTGCTCATAATACCAGTCACCGTCATCCTGACGCGCATGCGTCATCAGGGCCGGATCCTTGGTGATGCCGTGGCTTCGTAGCATACCAAGTTCTCGGGCTAGCATATCCGACCGCGTAACGATCATCCCGCCTTCACCGGTTGTAATCGACTTCAGCGGATGGAAACTGAAGGTTGTAGCTGCGCTTAAGGGATGGTTGCCCACCTTACACTGCGGATCATCTTCATAAACCGCACCAAATGCATGGGCTGCATCTTCGACCAACAACACACCATGCTCGGCACATAAAGCTGCAACGCGATCAAATCCAAAGCTGTGCCCCGCGAAATGGACTGCAATAAGGATATCGGGTTTTCGGCCTTCCGCGCCAGCTTTTGCGAGCTTTGCTTCAAGCGCGTCCGGATCGATTGAACCCGTTTGCGGGTCAATGTCGACGAAATCGACATCCGCGCCCAGATAGCGACCTGCATTGGCAGACGCGACAAAGCTGTTGGGCGACGTCCACAAAAGACCGCCTGGTCCCAACCCCAAGCCTTGGCACACAAGATGGAGAGCCGCCGTGCCATTCGACACGGCGATCGCGTGCTCGCAGCCGACATAGGCCGCCGCAGCCTCTTCAAAGGCCCGCGTTTGTGGACCTTGCGTTAGGAAATCGGAACGCAGGCAATCGGCGACAGCGGCGATATCCGCGTCGTCGATTGTCTGGCGGCTATAGGGTATGCGGCTGTGCACCTATCTGTCCTGTCGTTCAGGCGTCAAACGGCATTGCTTGTTCGATCATCGCCCGCAGCACGTCGGCCGAAACATAGTCTGGATTATTGAACGAGTTATAGTCGAAGTCACCCGCGACAGGTTTACCCTGCTCGCCATTGGCTGCGGTCAGATAATCAACATCGATACGGTTGAATTTGAATGACGGTTTGACCACGAAATGTCGTTCGAACTCGATTGTTTGCCAGGCTGTATCAGGAAGGCAGAGTACTTCGTGTAGCTTTTCGCCGGGGCGAATGCCGACCACTTTTTGCGGCATATCAGGTGCGATGGCCTCGGCCATTGTACCGATAGTTGCCGACGGGATGCGGGGAATGAATGTTTCACCGCCCCACATACGGGCGCCGCAATCAATGACGAAATCGACACTTTGCTGAAGTGTGAGCAAGAAGCGGGTCATGTTGGGATCGGTAATCGGAAATTCCTTCGCTCCTTCTGCAAGCAACTTCTGGAATAATGGAATCACCGAACCGCGCGAGCCAATAACGTTGCCGTAACGGACAACCGAAAGACGCGTGTCGCGCTTGCCTGCGAAGTTGTTCGCCGAAATTGCGATCTTTTCCGCGGTCAGCTTGGTTGCGCCGTAGAGATTGACCGGCGCAGCTGCCTTATCGGTTGAAAGTGCAATCACCTTCTCGACATTGTGGGCCAAGGCCGCCGCAACCACATTCTCCGTTCCGTGAATGTTTGTTTTTATTGCCTCAGAGGGATTATATTCGAGCGCTGGAACCTGCTTCAGCGCTGCCGCGTGAACGACGATATCGACGCCCTCCATCGCTTGCATCAAACGATCACGATCACGAATGTCACCAAGGAAGTAGCGCAATGCAGGGTCGTCATACTTCTCCTGCATCACCGATTGCTTGAACTCATCGCGCGAAAACACGATGACGCGACGGGCGTAGTAACGCTCAAGGATCGTCTTGATGAAACGGCGACCGAAAGAACCGGTGCCACCGGTTACGAGAATGCTTTTATCGTGAAACAACGGATTTAACTCCCCCTGGGACATAAATGAAACGAGCGACAACGATCATTCCGCTAATCAGGAATGTCGCACCAAATGAAACTACGGTTGCAAGCATGATACCGCGAATACCCATTTCCGGTGCCCAACGGACGCTGAGCAGGATGTTCAGGGCAATGGTCAAGGCGCTGCAAAGCGACATTACCCTGATGTCTTTGTCATAATGCAGGTACTTCATGTTGTGAACAAAGAAACCCTGCAAAACGATAGCGATCATGATGTATCGCAAAAGCGGGATCGCGCTATGAAAAGCCTCGCCCAGCAAGATTGGAGCGACCAGCAACGAGATGAAGTAAAATGCGATTGCTGCGATCGGTGCGAGGATGAAGTACAGCATGGAAACCGATACAACTTCCCGCATCCCGTCTTCCGAAGCCGCCTTCAGCTTCTTGAAAAGCCATGGCGTCCATGCGAGCACGAAACTGTGGTTCACGATCCAATAGGCCGAAGCAAATAGTGCGGCCACACCGTACATGGCGCTGGCGGAAACGCCGAGATAATGAGCTGCAACGACCTTATCGGTCATTGCAACGGCCATGATAACCATGCCGGCAGGCCAATAGACGACCCCGAATGACGCGATGTCGCGATAAAAAGAGCGTTGAGGTACACGGAAAAACAGCGTGGGGCTGTAGCCGAGTGATCGCAGCGACAAGAGCGTGGCAATCCCCATCCCGATCATCCGTCCCAGAATTACGCCCCGCCAATCCCAGCCTGCGAACAAAAAGGCTGATATCAAGGCCATGCTCAAGACGGCCTGTACGACCTGAGTCATCAAGAACGCCCTGCGCCGTTGATGGAATTGCAGCAGTGCGAGTGCAGTATAAAATACTTCAAACAGGAAAGCAGCGATAACGACGCTGACCAGCCAACCGGCCGGGAACATTGTCGCTTTGGCCAACGGACCACTGAAGACGAATGTAATGGCCGAGACTATGGCAGCCATCGTCAGCATGATGAACAATACGGTGTGCGTGAACTGATCGAGCTGCTTCTGGTCAAAATCCAGAAAACGCATTCGGATCGCATCTTGCGTGGTCAAACCGACGATGGGCCTGAGAAATGTCGCGTAAGTAATAAAGAGAACCCAGATGCCATATTCGGCAGGATCCAACGTACGCGTCAAAATCGGGGCGAGCAAAAACGGGACCAGCGCCTCTATGCTGTTGGCTACAGCATAGAAAAGGGACTGCATGGCCAGATAGCCCTTTTCCCTCCACCTGAATATGCTCTGCTTCATCAAAGACACTATAACTGACCCAGTCCCAAATCGGTTGCTTTGTTTATGGCTAACAGGTCGTAAACCCAATTTGTTAACAATTACCTGCGATATCAGGATCAAATCTGGGCGCCGGAATTTCGTCGGCACCACGAGCTTGGTTTGAAAGTGACATCGTGGACTATACAAATTTTAATTGGACCGAACTCTCCGATTATGAGCCATTTGAGGCGGCCTGCGAGGTTGTTGCCGAACGGCCGCGTGAACGGTACAGCCTTGCACTGGCACTGAAAATTGTCCGACAGATGGAAACCTCCCCGACGAGGGGTGCTGTGTTTACCGAAATCAAGAAAAAGAACTTCCTCTACCGCATCGTTGATGCGGCCTATGAAAGCGTCGATGCGGTTTTTACGAAACCTCTCGTGCTATTTCTCTACATGCTGAAATGCGCGACTTCCATTGGCCCGCGCGTTTCCGGAAGCGCAGAAGCCGTCTCAATTGCCAATTTTGGTAACGAACAGCACACCGTCGAACGCTTCACGTCATTCGTACCCGGCAGGAGTATACATCGCTTGTCGCTAAATCGACGCAACATGCTCTATTGGGTGCAGATTTCGGTTGCATGGCACCTGTTCCGTGTCGCGCCCCGCGTCTGGCGATTCCTGTCAAAGCTGGCGGCAAGACACAGCTTTATGCCCTCCGCGCGTATCGCTAGCGGACTTGCCTATTATATACGCTTCTCCCAGCTGCTTCGGGCGAATCCGCAACTGAATGCAGTTGTCGTCGCCAGCAACTATAGCCCGGAGGCGCTCGGCCTTTCCGCAGCGGCGCATAAGGAGGGGCGCAAAGTCATCTACTTCAACCATGCGCCAGTTCCGGCGAACGGAGCTCTGATACCACCTGTACTCGCCGATTGTGCGGTATTTTATGGTGATGCCATAAGGCAAACCTATGACCGGCACAGCAGATGCGTTGCGGATGTTGTTCTGGTCGGTCAACCTGGCGTCGCGCGTCCCATGGAGTGGCAATCGAGCGTGCAAAAAGTTGGCATTTTTCTGACTGCGCTGACGCGCCCGGAAACGGTTACCGCTCTCGTCGAGGCGATCAGCGTCAGCCAGCCACAAGCCAAGATATTGATACGCAATCATCCGGTGGGGCTGCTCAAGTCTGACTTCAAACATCTGGCGGAGCGGTTCAGCAATCTGGAAATCACACTCGGCAATCCGCTGGATGACGAGATATCCGCGTGCGACCTGGTCTTTTGCGGCAACAGCGGTGTTGCGATGAACATATTGCGCAGCGGTCGACCGGTAGCCTATGTCGCGACGCTTGATGCGCTCAATTATGATTATAATGGATTTGTAGCGCGCAAACTTGTTTATGAGGCAGAAGGCTGGGGCAACGATCTCTATTTTCAGCTTCAGACATTCTACGCAAACGCCAAGTGGCGGGCTGTGATGCGTAGCTATGATGCCTCATATGGCGCGGACAAATCCGAACTGGAGCAGGCGGCGGCTATAAGAATATTGCCTTATCTCAGCTAGACACCATTTCGAGGTTGAGCGGCGTGCCATGATCAATGGCGCATGTTGCCGTCTTCCCCAAAATTGATCTGAAATGCTTGGTATGCAGACCAAGACCAGGCCGAATGCAACGGATATTCTCGGTCGTGAAAATCTCACCCTCTGCGATGTCCGCAACAACATAGATCGAGCGACGGAACTGCGTTGACTGGGCCTCTGCAGCGCTCGCGGGCCCAAATTTTGCTTCCCCCAACGCAGACCAGGCGTCGTTAATGGCGTCTACATATTCTTTCAGCTGTGCCGGAGTAGCTGAAAAAGCTGCATCTACCGATGTATTGTCATCGGCGAGTTTGAAGTGCTTTTCGAAAACGCTCGCCCCAAGTGCAACAGCCGCGATCGCGGCGGTGTTACCGATCGTATGGTCCGAAAGCCCGACCTGACATTCCGGGAATGCAACCCTTAGCGCCGGGATCCGCCGCAGGTTGCTGTCTTCGATTGCTGCAGGGTAATTGCTGGTACAGGCAAGAAGGCAAACCGGCCCGGATGCAGCCTCTCTCAGTGCCTGTGTTGTTTCGCGAATATCTTCGAGGGTTGCGAGGCCGCAAGAAACGATCACCGGCTTCTTCGTTTGCGCAACTTTTTCGAGCAGCGGAATGAATGTGTGCTCAAACGAGGCCACTTTATAACATGGTACATCCAAAGCCTCCAGATAATCGACGGCTGTTTCGTCAAAGGCGCTTGAAAAGGAATGGATACCGTACTTGCGTGCTTCTTCGAACAACCGCGCATGCCATTCCCACGGCATATGGGCTTCGTCGTACAGGTCATGAAGCGTACGGCCACTCCAAAGACTATCGGGATTTTCGATCCGGAATTCCGGACGGTCGCATCGAATGGTGATGGTATCAGCCGTATAGGTTTGAAATTTGACTGCGCTTGCGCCAGCCTCAGCAGCGGCCGCAACCATGTCGAGCGCTCGATTCAGATCGCCGCCGTGATTGGCTGAAACCTCGGCAATGACGTAAGGTTTTTCGGATGGTGATATGCGACGGTCAAGAATTTGCATGCTTCATCCTGGAAAATTGGATTTGGTATTGAAACGAGGAACAAAAGTACGGCTCGACATCATCGAGCGGTATCATATTTAAGGTTGAGCGGTGGTTACAAAAATAGAATTCATCCGTCCAGCGTTAGGCTGATGCCGAATTTGGGGTATTTAATAGGGAAGTGGCAAGAGACCTGCATGGATGGCACGAATGCTTTCACAGGAACTTCGGGACAAGGTTGTTGGCGCGATTGGCGGCGGCTTGAGTTGTCACGCGGTGTCACTTTCCGCGTTGCACCCTGTGTCTTCATCTCCGGCGACATTGCTGGGTCGACCGTCAAGCGTTCAACCGGCGGCCGCGTTGGTGTCGCCTTCGGTTTCTGAACAAATTTATTAGCTGCGTCGGTTTATCCGACTCAGCCGATACCAAAAAATCTACCCGGACGGAGCGCCAATTCGCCTGTTCTTGTCTAACTCCTTCATATTTGCACGACGATATATTGGCTCATCGCGATTTACCTTTACTATCCATTTGCTGAGTGCACAAATGCCGACAATATCGTTATTCAAATGATGAATTATCTTTCAATTCAACATCGTCTGACGGCATTCAGTCACCGGCTTATGGATTGACACTGAAAGTTCCGACACTACTCAAATGCCCCTAGTCCAAGAATTTAGTTTTTTGGATCAATTGTGCTCAGAGGTGGGGTCGTGGGAGCATTTCAATGTGTTGTTTTACCTACTGATCAGCCTTTGGGCGCGGATGTTTTGCCCTGAAGGATTCTCATATGTCCAAACTTCATTCTCAATCCGGAGTTGTTGCCATTGCTTTAGGCGCAGCCCTTTTTTCAATCGATGTTCGCGCCGACAATACAGTAGAATGTAACAGTAATACGACGGCCGGTGTTTCATCCACAGAATGTGGGACAGAATCCAACGCATCAGGAACCGATGCAACTGCGCTGGGTTCGAACGCGAATGCAAGCGAAGCCAACAGTGTGGCTCTCGGCGCCAATACAGCCACTGATCGAACAAACAGTGTTGCAATCGGCGGACGACAATTAACCCAGGTGGCAGCAGGCACGCAACCCACCGACGCTGTAAATTTGAATCAATTGCAGGATGCAACAAAATATTTTCAGGCCAACGACCAGTCCGCTGGCGCACCTGTAGGAGCGACTGCCACAGGCAGTTCCGCAGTTGCTATTGGGGCACAAGCCAATGCCAATGGCCTCGGCGCCGTTGCCATTGGGGGAATTGATTTTGGTGGTTCATCTCCACCCTCTGGTGCCGTCGCAATCGGTGATGGCGCTGTTGCGATAGGCCGATTCAGTCAGGCCACTTTTAGCAATTCGACGGCACTGGGTAATGGTGCGCTGGCAACGAACGGAGTCAGCACGGCGCTAGGTGCAGAGTCCACTGCTAGCGGAGGCGGTGCCACTGCCGTAGGGTATGGATCAACCGCAGCCGGTGTTTATTCGATCGCACTTGGCGAAGCTACGGCAAATGGTGCCAACGGAATCGCGCTTGGCAAGAACACTGTTTCAAATGCAACCAATGCTACCGCCATTGGAGTTTCGGCAAATGCTAACGGTATTAATTCGCTGGCCATCGGCCAAGGCGCAACAGCCGCAGACGACACCGGTGTTGCAATTGGAGGCAGCGCCAAGGCTGTCGGCGGCGCCGCTACCGCTTTGGGCTCCGGTTCGCTAACTAACGGCTCAAACTCAACCGCTGTCGGGAACGAGGCACGCGCAGCCGATTTAGGTGACCTGACGAAGTTGGTCAATAATGCTACCGCTGTCGGAAATGCAACCCGAGTCTATGCAAGCGATGGTACGGCTCTGGGTCAAGGTGCCGTTTCGCTCAATACTGGCGGCACGGCTTTAGGAAGGGGCGCTTTAACGCTGGGTTCAAATGCGGTCGCAGTAGGTATTTCGTCGACGGCACAAGGCACCGACAGCGTTGCAATCGGCAGGTTGGCCAATACGTTGAACGCGAACGCTGTCGCTGTTGGCCCACGTTCCAATGCTACCGGTTTTTCTTCGCTTGCGCTCGGAGATACCGCAATCGCGCTAGGGAGTCGGGCAATCGCTTTGGGTTATCAATCAAGCGCGTCGAACTCGTCCGCCATAGCAATTGGAGAAGGCAGCAACGCCTCCGCCGCCAGCTCAACGGCAGTGGGTTTTTTAAGCCAGGCAAGCGGTATCACCTCTGCTGCATTTGGCTCCCAAAATACTGCGCTCGCGAGTTATTCGGCTGCAATGGGATCCTTTAATCAAGTTGCAGCTGGTGCCACAGGAGGGGTCGCTATCGGATCGGGAAATCGTTCAAACGCCGCTAATGGCTCAGCTATGGGCGTGTTTAATGGCGCCGAAGCGGCAGATGCTACCGCAGTTGGTTCTGGCAACGACGCATTTGGAGTGCGTAGTATTGCCTTGGGTCATCAGAGTAGAGCTGCAGGTGCCGATTCTATTGCCATTGGTAGTAATATTGATGGAAATTTCGGAGGAGCAATCACTCGCGATGCAAAGGCAATAGCAATCGGGGCTGATACCGAGGCATTTGGCGAAGCAATTGCGATGGGAGCGGGTGCTTATGCAACAGAAAAGGGCGTATCGATAGGAACCGGCGCATCTACCGGGGTAGGCGCAGCCGCAGTGGGCACTCGTGCGCGTGCCGGAACATTCTCGGTCGCAATTGGCGGAGACGGAAATGATGTAGACGATGAAGGGGCCCAAGCGTTAGCTGGAAATGCAGTAGCCGTCGGTGTCGATGCCAATGCGGCGCAGCTAAATGACACCGCACTTGGGGCATCAGCTCAAGCATTGGGAAGCTTCTCCACCGCAGTCGGCCATAACGCGCGCGCGTCTGATTTTGTGACCACTGCTGTGGGTCAGGGCAGCCAAGCGATCGGCTTTGCCGCAACCGCTTACGGACAGGCAAGCTTTGCCCAGGGCAACCGGGCGACGGCGATGGGCGGCTCTGCACAGGCAACGGGTTCCTTCTCGACCGCAGTGGGCTTTGATGCCCAAGCGGCCGGAACCTCTGGTACCGCCATCGGTATGGCTTCACGCGCCAATTTGACCAACACGACAGCAATCGGACAGGGTGCCAATGCGGCCTTTGCTGGTTCCACCGCCATCGGCGCGGGTGCAACTACCACTGCCGCCAACCAGATCCGCTTGGGGACGACGGACAGCATCTATTCGGCACCTGGCCTGATCACCGCGTCGGATGCAGCCCAAACAGGGCCGGAGTTCTTCGTCACCATCGACAGCAATGGCACCCTCGGCAAAGGCGCACAGTCTTCCGCCGCCATCAGCCAGCTGGGCACCCAGGTCAGTGCGCTCCAGCAAGGGCAAGCCGTCATCGACGACCAGGTGGCGTCGCTGTTCGATTTGCGCGCACTCGATCGCAAACAGTGGAAACGGGGTATTGCCGCAGCCACAGCTATGGCCAATGCACCTTTCCCGTCCGAACCGGGCAAGACCAGCTATGCCGCCAATGGCGCAACCTATCGCGGCGAAGTGGCTTTCTCAGCCTCTATCTCGCATCGTCTGGCAGGCGACACACCCTTTGCAATCAATGTTGGTGTCTCGCATTCCGGCGGAAAGGACACCGCGATTAAGGCAGGTATCGCAGGCGAGTTCTGATCACCGTTCCGCCAGCCGAAATACGGTGTGTTCAACACAAAAGCTGGCGTCAACATCCCACAGGCTGGAGTTTTTCTTCCGGCCTGTCCATTGAGACATAGACATGGGATATAGACGGTTATCCGCTTGACTTTGGTTATTCTTTCCTAAACGATTATGGTGTCGGTAGCGGCGCATAAGCCAGGACCGAACAGGCAACATGAGTTGCACCAAAACGGGTCGCACCGGACTGCGCTTCATGGGGGTGGAGCGCTACGTCTTGCCTCCCATCCCCGCACAAATAGACTTATTTCGGAGCCAAAGCTGTGCCCGGCTCAAACATCGGTGGCAATCCGGCACACACATCCAGCAGGAGAAGATTCATGTCGACTTTTAAATTCCGCAAAAACGTCAAATTTGCTGCGTGCGCGGGCGCAAGCCTTTTCGCTATGTCCATGCTGACAGCCACTCCGGTCCAGGCGGAAGATTGCTTGCTAGACCGTGACAATGACGGTGTAGTCGATGCCGCAACCGACAATGATGGCGCGCCAATTCTGGCGGTTTGACTCCGCTCTTGCATGCGGCGTAGGGCACGGCAACCGGCGCGTCTGGCGTGATGCAGTTCCCAGCACCGTCGCCAATGGTCAGGTAGCCAATTCGGTTTCGGCGAAACCGCCGTAGGTGCCATTGGTCAGCCTCGACCGCGATCGGCGAGGAAGCCGGCGGCAGGTTTCATGTCGCTTCGTTCCGGTGCAACCGCCAATCGCAGGAATTTGGGTGCTAACGCCCAAGCCAGGGCGTTTTCTTAGCTTCAATTGCGGCAGTCGTAGGGGAGCAGCGGCGAGCGGATTTTCGGGTGCCACCGGCTTGGGTGCAGTCACTAGCATTGGTGACCCGCAGTGTTCGAGCGCCGATGCGACCATAGCAATTGGCGGCGGCAGCGATGCGACAGCCTCCGGAGGAATAGCAATCGGCGGGACGGTGACAACGACGCGCTGGCGGGGCCCGGTCGACGGGAGCTTGGGCGCCATTGGTATCGGAGAGTTCGGCGGGCGGTGCGCTTTCGGCGTCGCCATTGGCAAACGTGCCAGCGCGGTCAGCAACTCGGGGTCGCGCTGGGCAACAACAGCCTGACGGGCGATCACTCGGATCGACGGCATTGGGAGCTTCAGCAAATGCAAGCGCGATCAATGCCACAGCCGTTGGTGTCGCTTCAGCAGCGGTCGCTGACGCTTTTGCCGCCGGAGTCGGGGCCCAGGCCAGTTTTGCAGCCGATGTCGCAGTAGGTGGCTTTGCCACCACGGCAGGGGCCAGTGTGGGCACCAGGGAATATCGCTATAGGGGAGTAAGCTCTTCCGGCGGGTCGTGGTGCCCGAGCGGCGTCAACGTGAGCGGCTGGCACGCGTACAACTGCCAATGGTGGAAATTCGATTGCTATCGGCTCAAGCGCGCAATCGACTGGTGCATTGGCTGTAGCGATAGGGTCGAGTGCTATAGCAACTGGCGTGAACTCTACCTCGACAGGCGCTGCCAGTCAGGCAACAGCAGATTTCACCACGGCTGTCGGCCATAACGCGCGCGCGTCTGATTTCGTGACCACTGCTGTGGGTCAGGGCAGCCAAGCGATCGGCTTTGCCGCAACCGCTTACGGACAGGCAAGCTTTGCCCAGGGCAACCGGGCGACGGCGATGGGCGGCTCTGCACAGGCAACAGGTTCCTTCTCGACGGCGGTGGGCTTTGACGCCCAGGCCGCCGGCGTAGCGGCAACGGCACTCGGCCAGCAAAGCAGGGCCAACTTTGTCGAAGCAACCGCGATTGGCCAGAACGCACAGGCAAATGCGGGTGGAGCGACCGCGATCGGTACAGGTGCTATCGCCAGTTCGTCCAACGCCTTGGCCATTGGACGCAACTCCAACGCGGCTCATGCCAATGCGACAGCAATCGGCGTTGGCGCCGCCACCACTGCAGCCAACCAGATCCGCTTGGGGACGACGGACAGCATCTATTCAGCACCCGGCCTGATCACCGCGTCGGATGCGGCCCAAACCGGGCCGGAGTTCTTCGTCACCATCGACAGCAACGGCACGCTGGGTAAAGGTGCCCAGTCCTCCGCCGCGATCACCCAGCTTGGCACCCAAGTCAGTGCGCTGCAGCAAGGCCAGGCGGTCATCGATGATCAGGTGGCGGCTTTACAGCAAGGCCAGCTGGAATTGGGTCGTGGTCTTGACCAGGCCAAAGGCGGTATCGCCGCCGCGATGGCGATGGGCGGGATGATGGTTGTTCCTGACAGCAATGTCAGCGTGAACTTCAATCTTTCAACATTCCGCGGGGAACAGGGTTTTGCGGGTGGTGTTACCGTGCGTGCTGCACCGCGTGTCTACATCTCCGGCGGCATTGCTGGGTCGACCGTCAAGCGTTCAACCGGCGGCCGCGTTGGTGTCGCGATCGGCTTCTAAACCCCTTTGTCAAAAGCAGCAGGCCGGGGTTACCGCCCCGGCCTGTCACGACAGATCGCAGAAATTGCGGGCGCTATGGCATCTCCAAAGTCATTGACGTCCCGAGTTCCGGACCCTGATTTTTACTGTACTCGCTTTTCCATTCTGAAACAGGCGTCAACGGTTATCCGCTTGACTTTGGTCATTCTTTCCTGAACCATCATCCGGTCAGTCGTGGCACATAGGGCCACGACAGATGAGGCAACTTCGGTTGCCCTACATAGGGTCGCACCAGTCCGCACTTCATGCGGGGGGAGCGCCATGTCTTGTGTCTCCTCCCGCATTGGTAGATTAATTTTGAGGCCATTGCTGTGCCTGCCGCAACCATTTGCGATTGTCTGGCGCACGAACACAACAGGAGTAAATTCATGACGACTTTCCAAATCCACAGAACCATCAAATTTGCCGCATGCACCGGCGCGAGCCTCTTCGCGCTTTCGATATTATCAGTCAGCCCGGCAAAAGCCGACGACTGCCTTCTCGATCGCGACAATGACGGTGTCGTCGATGCCGCAACCGATAATGATGGTGGGGCCAATTCGAACAATGACGATTCCTCTACCGCTTGTGGCGTTGGTGCCAATACTGGAACGGCCGCCTTTGCGACCGCTATAGGCTCCAACAGCAACGCAACGGCTGACAGGACCGTTGCAGTCGGCCGCCTCGCAGACGCTACGGCTGCTGATGCGACTGCGCTCGGTCACAACGCTGACGCCACAGGAGCAAGTTCGCTTGCGGTCGGTCAAAGTGCAATTTCCAGTGCGCTCAATGCCGTTGCCGTAGGGCAATCGGCACAAGCATCCGCCGAATCGGCGGTTGCTTTAGGCCAGAGCAGTGCAGCTTCTGCAACGGGCGCGGTAGCATTGGGATCCGATGCGACCTCGAGCCAAGCTGGTGGCATCGCCATCGGCCAAAATGCCAATGCTAGCGGACCGAGCACCACCAATACCTTATTCGCATCTGTTGCTGTGGGCGTAAACACAACGGCAGTCGATAATGCGACGGCAATCGGCAACAACGCCATCGCGCGCTTCAGTGGCACCGCGACGCCGTTGGTTTCGGGAATCAATTCGGCAGTGGCTATTGGAGCGAATGCCGTAGCGGTTGGTTCCAACACGATTGCGATTGGTACGACCGCACGAGCCGGCACTGGATTCGCACTCAATAGTCCGGGCGCTGACGTTTTGGCAGGCAGTAACATAACGGTGGTCGGCGGGCGTGCCGAAGCCAATGCCAACAACGCAACTGCTTTGGGAGCGGATTCCAATGTTTCCGGAGCAAGCGGCACAGCAGTTGGCGCGACCAGTCAGGCAACGGCAGATTTCACCACCGCAGTCGGCCATAACGCACGCGCGTCTGATTTCGTGACCACAGCTGTGGGTCAGGGCAGCCAGGCGATCGGCTTTGCCGCAACCGCTTACGGACAGGCAAGCTTTGCTCAAGGCAACCGCGCAACCGCGCTGGGTGGTTCGGCACAGGCGACAGGTTCCTTCTCGACAGCGGTGGGCTTCGATGCTCAAGCCGCAGGTGCGGCAGGAACCGCCGTCGGCCAGCAAAGCCGCGCCAACTTTGTTGAAGCAACCGCGTTGGGCCAGAATGCACAGGCCAACGCCGGTGGCGCAACAGCAATTGGTACCGGCGCTATCGCCAGCGCGGGCAATGCCATGGCCATAGGACGCAACTCCAATGCCGCGCATGCCAATGCGACCGCCATTGGATTTGGCGCTGCTACCACTGCAGCCAACCAGATCCGTCTGGGAACGACGGACAGCATCTACTCTGCACCTGGCCTGTTGACTTCATCAGATGCAGCCCAAACAGGTCCTGAGTTCTTCGTCACCATCGACAGCAACGGAACGCTGGGTAAAGGCGCCCAGTCCTCCGCTGCAATCAACCAACTCGGCACCCAGGTCAGCGCCCTCCAGCAAGAACAGGCTATTATCGACGACCAGGTGGCGTCGCTGTTCGATTTGCGCGCACTCGATCGCAAACAGTGGAAACGGGGTATTGCCGCAGCAACGGCGATGGCCAATGCACCTTTCCCGTCCGAACCGGGCAAGACCAGCTATGCCGCCAATGGCGCAACCTATCGCGGCGAAGTGGCTTTCAGCCTCTATCTCGCATCGTCTGGCAGGCGACACACCCTTTGCAATTAACGTTGGTGTCTCGCATTCCGGCGGAAAGGACACTGCAATTAAGGCAGGTATCGCAGGCGAGTTCTGAACACCGTTCCGCCAGCCGAAATATAGCGTGCTCAACAAACTCGCACTGGCTTCAACAACCGACAGGCCGGAGTTACCGCTCCGGCCTGTTTTACTTCTGACAAATGTGCATCTGTCTGAAAGAGTTAGGAAGAAGACAAACCCATAAATCTAGTTATGATTTGCCCATTCGACCAATCCTACGACGAGCCGGAGGGAACATTCATGATGAAAAACACTGCAACGCGTCCATCACCACCAAGCTGCATACGAACAGCGATTTTGCTAGCAGTATCCGCAATTGCACTACATTCCACACCAGCGGTCGCAGTCGGCGCACCTCCCTGCAACAGCAACGCGGGGCTTGATGCGACGCCAGCTACAGGCGACGATCCGGCAGGATCAACCGAATGTGGAATAGGAGCAGTTGCAACCGGCGCCGAATCGACTGCGGTTGGCTTTGCCAGCGGTGCAACCGGCGACTACTCGTCCGCATTGGGGGCAAAGGCGCAGGCTACCGGTCCCAGCGCTGTAGCAGTTGGGGCCGACGGTGACGATGCCGATGATCTGGGTTCGCAAGCGTTGGGTGCCTCTTCGCTGGCAGCAGGAGCCGATTCTTATGCATTTGGCGACCGAAGCCTTGCAATTGGAACCAATAGTCGCGCTGTGGATGCTGGTGCCATTGCGATAGGAGGAACTGCACTCGCCAGCAGCCAAAACGCCCTTTGGACATCTAATGCTACACTCGAAAGTAATATCGCCATTGGTGAAAACTCGGTCGCGACTGCGAGGCGTAGTATTGCAATTGGTACGAACAGCGTTGCAGGAATTGGAAACTTGCTGGGAGAGGGATCAACAGCAGTCGGCTGGAGCGCACAGGCGGCGGCGCCCAATGCTACCGCCCTTGGCTATTTAGCGAACGCAAACAGTTCTCAAAGCACATCCGTTGGTACGCTTACCCAATCGGGGGTCAGAGCAACGGCTGTCGGCTGGTCAGCCGCTGCGAACGGCTTTTCCGCTTCCGCATTTGGCGATTCCGCAAATGCATCTGGCATCCTATCAATAAGCATCGGTGGGCAATCTGTTGCTTCCAACGACAACGCAGTTGCGGTTGGAAGCCGCGCCCAAGCAACAGGAAGCGGTGCTATCGCAATAGGTGGTATAGGCACTCCGGATGGCGACGATTTCGGCGCTATTGCATCTGGTCAATATTCGGTAGCGCTGGGCGTTGACGCAAAAGCGTCTGCTACAAATGCAATTGCGATAGGTGCCACCGCAGCCGCGTCGCAAGCTAATTCAACAGCAATTGGCGCTGCCAGTCAGGCAACAGCAGATTTCACCACCGCTGTCGGTCACAACGCGCGTGCGTCTGATTTCGTGACCACTGCTGTGGGTCAGGGCAGCCAGGCGATCGGCTTTGCTGCAACCGCGTACGGACAGGCAAGCTTTGCCCAAGGCAACCGGGCGACTGCGATGGGCGGCTCTGCACAGGCAACAGGTTCCTTCTCGACGGCGGTGGGCTTTGACGCCCAGGCCGCCGGCGTAGCGGCAACGGCACTCGGCCAGCAAAGCAGGGCCAACTTTGTCGAAGCAACCGCGATTGGCCAGAACGCACAGGCAAATGCGGGTGGAGCGACCGCGATCGGTACAGGTGCTATCGCCAGTTCGTCCAACGCCTTGGCCATTGGACGCAACTCCAACGCGGCTCATGCCAATGCGACAGCAATCGGCGTTGGCGCCGCCACCACTGCAGCCAACCAGATCCGCCTGGGGACGACGGACAGCATCTATTCAGCACCCGGCCTGATCACCGCGTCGGATGCGGCCCAAACAGGGCCGGAGTTCTTCGTCACCATCGACAGCAACGGCACGCTGGGTAAAGGTGCCCAGTCCTCGGCCGCGATCACCCAGCTTGGCACCCAAGTCAGTGCGCTGCAGCAAGGCCAGGCGGTCATCGATGATCAGGTGGCGGCTTTACAGCAAGGCCAGCTGGAATTGGGTCGTGGTCTTGACCAGGCAAAGGGTGGCATAGCCGCCGCAATGGCGATGGGCGGGATGATGGTTGTTCCCGACAGCAATGTAAGCGTGAACTTCAATCTTTCGACATTCCGCGGGGAACAGGGTTTTGCGGGTGGTGTTACCGTGCGTGCTGCACCGCGTGTCTACATCTCCGGCGGCATTGCTGGGTCGACCGTCAAGCGTTCAACCGGCGGCCGCGTTGGTGTCGCGATCGGCTTCTAACCAACTTTGTCAGCAGCAACAGGCCGGGGTTGCCGCCCCGGCCTGTTTTGGCTCAGAAGAGTATGCATTTCTCTGAAAGAGTTAGGAAGCAGACAAAGTAGCCGCAATTGCATTACATTCGATACCAGCGGTCGCAGACAGCACATCTCCCTGTAACAGCAACGCAGGGCTTGATGCTACGCCAGCTACACGCGCGACCGGGAAAGCAAGCGGTTGCGGATGAGCTTCCCGCATGGTCATTGCAAGACGACTACGCTGGTGGCTGGCTTGCGGATGGCGGGATGGTCGTGCCGATGCTGCTGGATGGGCTGGTTAACAGCGCCTGGTTCGAGGCTTATGTGGCGAAGGTTCTAGCGCCCGAGTTGCGACCCGGCGAATGCGCCAACTACTTCAGAACATGCGGCTATGAACCAAAATGGACGGAAACCGCATTAAAGAATTTTACTCAGCACTCATAATAATCACGGTACCAACGCACGAAACGTGCCACACCCTCACGAAAAGGTGTCTGAGGGCGATATCCAGTTAGTGACTGGAGAAGCGATGCGTCGGCCCAGGTTGCGAGAACGTCGCCCTGTTGCATGGGCATGTAATTGCGGATGGCTTTTTTACCGATTTCGGCTTCGATGGCGTCGATGAAATCCAACAAACGGATCTTAGCCGAATTGCCGATATTGACGACACGGAAAGGTGCCGCCGGACTCAGGCTGTCGCCCGGTGCGATATCTTCGGGTTTTTCGGGTCGCAGCGGAACCTTGTCGATAAGGCCAGCAATGCCACGGACGAGATCATCAACATAAGTGAAGTCGCGCCACATGTCGCCATTGTTGTAAATGTCGATGGGTTTGCCGTCGATGATGTTCCGCGCAAATTTGAAATAGGCCATGTCCGGGCGTCCCCAAGGACCATAGACCGTAAAGAAACGGAACATCGTAATAGGCAAATTGTATATATTGGCAAAGCTGTGCCCCATTGCTTCGTTGGCCAGCTTAGTTGCAGCATAAAAAGTAAGTGGTGTCGCGACGCGCTCTTTTTCGGTAAATGGCATTTCAGTATTCGCACCATAAACGCTCGAGGTCGACGCCATGAGAAGGTGCGGGGTCCTTAGCGAGCGCGCCGCTTCCATCACATTGAACGTTCCAACGATATTGGAATCGAGATAAGCGCGAGGATTGTCGATGCTATATCGCACTCCCGCCTGCGCAGCGAGATGTACGATCGCATCGGGTTTGAATGCGGCTATTGCGGCATGCAACTGCGCCTCGTCTTCAAGCAGTGCTTCGGTCGCGAAAAATCCTTTGTGCTGGTTGAGCATCGCGTGGCGTCGTGTCTTTAGTGACACATCATAATAGTCGGTAAGGCCATCATAGCCTTCCACCCGGAGGCCCTGACGAAGCAGCAGGTCCGCAAGATGATATCCGATAAATCCTGCGGTGCCGGTGACAAAGATACGTTTTGGGTCCATGGCCTGCGCTCAACTCTCCGGCGTGATTGCAACCGACGCGACATTTGTCTCAAGACCAGCCTGCCCCTTTCCGCCGGAAGCGATTAGATCGAGAAACTGTACTGGGCAGTTGGCAGGGATACTAAACGATGCACGGAGCGTGACTTTGATGCTGTCGATTGTCCAGATTGGTGCTTCAGGGAATGCGGGACAGCGCAGCTGCCAGCGAAGGAAGCCACCATCGCCCCGGTCAAGGTTTGAAAGCCGTGCGGTGAAGAGATATTTGCCCGGCTTCAAATACAGCAGCTTGCTTGCCACAGGACGCGTTGTTGACGAATTGGCGAAGATCGAAAGTGAAACCTGTCTCTCTCCCGTTTTGCCAGTAAAACCGCCGCCTGCATCGGGATCGTCTATCATCCGCCAACCCATGGGACCGAAGCGCGCGTCGCGATCGCTTTCGTCAAATGTTGCGCTTGTGAGGCGTGCAGGTCTTGCCCCTGGCATACGCAGATAAATCCGGCGGGCATCCTCGAAAAAGCTTTCATGGACTAGGCGCGAAAGCAGGTCCAGTTCCTGACCTTTCGCACTCTCTTGATCCTCAAGGCCGCCAGTTTCGATAATCAGATCGACCAGCGCAGGTAGATTTTTGCTGTTGACGTTGGCGAAGTTTAGGAAGGCCAATGCCCAATTATCTTGTGCGCGAATATATGGCTTTAGCGCAGTGCGAATATCTTTGTCATCGATGGCCGAAAGCAAACGAGGAAAAAGGATGGTTGACGTGTCTGGCTTGGTTTTGAGCGCGATGTCATAGTGGATAAGTGTCTGCCCTACATCACCGTTGCGAGCCGACGCCTCGATCAACCAAAGTTGGGCACCTGGTTCACGCCGTGAAAGCCGGGCGGCCATGCGCACAAAGCGTTCGGCTTGGGCGGAATCGCCGCGCGCATCGGAAGCATAACCCAGAATGCGGAGCGACTTGGCGTGAATTGCTTGGCCTTTAAGGGCCTTTAACGCCATATTCGTTACAGCGCGTGGCGGGTTCTTGGGGTTCAGAAAGAAAAGTTGGTCGGCGCGCGAAGCAAGTGCTGTGCTTTCGTTGGGCATGAAAGCGAGCGCAGATTGCGGCGCTTTGATCCGGGTTATGCCTGAAATCGCAAGCATCAGCGCGAACCAAGCCCCGGCAATTCCTGCAAGACTGAACAATGTTATACGGGCAAGTCCGATTTCGCGGAGACTAGCCACAATCTTGGCGCCTTTGGGTGCGCGCGCCATTATCATGCCTCCTTGCCGGTCACGACTGCAGCAGCCATTCGGTCACGCCCTGCCTCAGTCAGCCATAAAATGCAGATGGCAAAAAGCGCCATCATCGTTGGCGTGCGCAGCGGATAATCAAATGCGCTAGCAATCGCAATCATCGCAATCAAAACCGAAGCGAGGCGACCGAAAGCCACGGAGCGCTTGCTGCCATCAGAACCGCGCCATAAGCTGTAGCTGCGAATGCCAAAAGCGATGGCTGCTATCAGCAAAGCGAGTATCCCGGGTAGTCCAAAAGTTACCGCAGTTTCTATCCAGTCGTTGTGCGCGCGGTTGACATAGAATGGGTTTAAAAGTTCGGCGGGCTCCAAGATCTGATATGCTTCAACAAATGAACCCGAGCCCGATCCCCAAGGAAAATATTTCCAGAAAAGGTCCAAAGAAACTGCCCAGAAATCGGCCCGACTTTCTTCGCTCGTCGAGCCCGCAAACAGCCGTTCGATTGCCTCTGCACGCGACAGGAAATAAGTCAGTAAAGCCAGACTCAACACGCCCAGTCCACCCAGAATCGGCATAGCTTTGAACTGGTTTGGCTTTCCGCGTCGGACAGTACGGAAATCTGTGGGCTGGTGGTATAGCATGGCGGCTGCGACAAGGCCTAACACGGCGCCGACCAGTCCGGATCGCGATCCCGTCACCAGAATCAACGGAACCAACACGATTGCGATCGCGGCCGCGATCATCTGACGCATCCGCACGGCATCTACCTCGCCCCGCGCCGTGGCGGCGAAGACAGCCAGCATCGGGAACAGACATGCGAGCAGCGTAGCGGCATGGTTACGGTTTGCGAACAGCCCCACTGCCGCACCATTATTTGTTATCCGGTAAAAATAGAGCGAACTATTCGGATCGCCTACGACCTGCAGCAGACCGAGAAGGCCTGATAGCGTTGAAAGTGCGATCACCAGCGACAGGAGACGAAACAGATCTTCGCGTTTGAGCTGTATACCAAGCAGGATCACCGCAAGCGGCGCGACTAAAGAAAGTAACGCATGCCAGCCGTTCATGGGAGCTAACGTCAATGGGCGCCATATGTTTGTAAGGCCGACTAACTTTTCCACGGTGACCAGATCCTGACGTCCTGCGAGAGACTGCCAAAGTGCAGGAGGCAAGGGAATGAGGTGCAGTAGCGCCAATGCAAATATCACAGCAGTCCAAAACAATATTGGCCTGCGACCTGCCAGATGCTGACGTCGCAGTGATATGCAGGCCAGAGCGCAGGTAATGACCGATAGTGGATACAGGATGATAAGCGACTGCACATCGATGCGTGATGCGCCACCTGTCGCAAACAAGATCAGCAGGAAAATCGCTAAAATCCAGAATTGCGCGGATGGTTTGCTTGTCGATTTATTGGCGGCCAAGTCAGATCTTATCTTGAATGAATCGAGGAGGATTGCACTCCCGCCTCTAAGTTCTGGGAGCTGCTTTGGCAAGGCGCCACACGGGTGTTGCAGATTTAATCAGTTCATTCGGTTTAGATAAAAGGGGTGGAAGTTATGGATTCTTTAAGCTAGCTGGCTCGGCTAATAGCGGGGACGCGACAAGGCCTCAAAACGGTCACAGAATTAGTATATAGCTTTGGAACAAGGACGGAAATGCTGCAATCTAATCCCCCGGCTCTCACGACAGGACAGGCGGCAGGTTCGTTCGGAAATTCACCGGGAGAGGAGCCGACGACGCTCGCCCCTCCCATACTTGTCCAATATTGGCAGGTCGTACTTCGCTGGAAGTGGGTAATCGTAGGCATTGTGGCTGCTGCAATAGCGATTGGCCTCGTCCTGACTCTGCTTGCGACGCCTCAATATACTGCAGCGTCGCGCATCGAAATCAGCCGCGATCAGAAAAAGGTAACTTCGATCGAAGGGTTGGAATCGCAGGACGCCGGCCGAGATCTTGAATTTTACCAGACGCAATATTCACTTCTACAGGCTCGATCACTTGCCGAACGTGTATCGCGCCAGCTTCGTTTGTCGACCAAAGATGATTTTTTCGAAGCGCACGGCGTCAGTCCCGACGACAATGCTTTGTTTGCAAGCAAATCCGGCCAGCCGCTGAGCCAGGACGAACGCCAGAAGCGAGAAAAGCTCGCGGTCGACCTGCTGATGACACATATATCCATTTCGCCCATCCGCGGTTCGGCGCTAGTCGACATAAGCTATACGAGCGCATCACCCGCATTGTCGGCTCAGATTTCGAATACTTGGACCGAACAGTTCATCGTCCAAAGCATGGACCGGCGTTTTGCTTCGACGGCGGATGCGCGCAAGTTCCTCGAAGGTCGGCTTGCCGATTTGCGCGCCCGCCTCGAGACGTCAGAGCGTGATCTCGTCAACTATGCCGAAACGAAAGGTATTGTTGCGCTCGGAAAGAGCAAGAGCTCCGATGGCAGGACCGAAGTCGAGCGTACGCTCGTTTCAAGCGATTTGGAAGCACTCAACAGCGCCCTTGCTGAGGCCACAGCGGGCCGGATCGCTGCGGAAAGTCGCGCGCAATCAAGGAACAGTGGCGCAAATAGTGATTCGTTGAACAATCTCGCCATAGGCAATTTGCGGCAACGGCGCGCTGAAGTGGCCGCGGAGTATGCGAAGATGCTCGTTCAATTTGAGCCTGGATATCCAGCAGCCAAGGCGTTGTCAGAACAGTTACGTGCCCTCGACAGCAGCATTGCACGTGAAGAAAGCCGGGTTCTTTCGACTCGAACGACTGAATATCGCGCCGCTGTCCAGCGCGAGGCTGATTTGCGCCGCCAGGTTGAAGATCTGAAAAGCCGCATGAACCGACAACAGCGTGACAGCATCCAATACAATATTTATCAACGCGAAGCGGACACCAACCGCGAGCTGTATGACGGTTTGCTCCAGCGCTATAAAGAAATTGGCGTTGCTGGCGTGGGCGCGAATAACATTGCTATTGTCGATACCGCAAAGGTTCCGGAGAGACCTTCCTCGCCCAACCTCCCGCTGAACCTCGCGCTGGCACTACTCGCCGGTCTTGGCCTCGCAGCGGCGGCGACCTTCGCGCTTGACCAGGTTGACGAAGGTCTACGCGATCCTACCCAGGTGAACCGCTTGCTTCAGGTGCCACTTCTCGGAAGCGTGCCGGATGCAGAGGAAGCGGACGCGCTCGAGCTGTTGCGGGATCCAAAATCTGTGCTGTCCGAGGCTTATCTCAGCATCCGCTCGAACCTCGCATTCTCGACTGATCATGGCGTGCCGCGTTCACTGATGGTGACGAGCACGCGGCCTGCAGAAGGCAAGAGTACGACCAGCCTTGCCGTTGCTACCGTTTTGGGACGGACAGGCAAAAAGGTTCTTCTGCTCGATGCAGACATGCGTTCGCCGTCGATGCACCAGTTTACCGGACAGCCGAACAAAATGGGCGTTAGCAACTTCCTCGCCGGTGAAAATGACTGGAGGCAGTTCATTCTCGAAACCGGTGTAAAAGGTCTTCATCTGATGCCTGCTGGTCCCACTCCCCCCAGCGCTGCAGAATTGCTCAGCAGTGACCGCATGCTTATGCTTGTACGGCAATTGATCGAGCATTTTGACCATGTTGTCATCGACTCTCCGCCAATCCTCGGGCTTGCTGATGCGCCATT
The DNA here is from genome assembly GCA_016707885.1 of Sphingomonadales bacterium. Classification (GTDB taxonomy): domain Bacteria; phylum Pseudomonadota; class Alphaproteobacteria; order Sphingomonadales; family Sphingomonadaceae; genus Sphingorhabdus_B. Next base: position 1,188,405 of record JADJGU010000001.1, on the reverse strand, counting down.
GCTGGCACGGGCGGTGGAAGGCTGCATCTTTGTTGCCGAAGCCGAAGGAGTGGCGATTCGAGGAATCAAAGCATCGCTTGGTCGCCTGCATTCGGTGCATGCGCATGTGTTGGGTCTGGTACTGACGAAACTTCGCCATAAGCAGGCCGGTTACGGCTATGGCTATGGCTATGGCTATGGCTATGGCAACAAGGAAGACTGAACCGCCAAGTTTAGAATGCGGGGTCTGAGTTCCGTGACGAAAAATCGACCTGTGCCCCTCAAGACATTGATTAGAAAATTCGGTGCCGAAATTGTCGTTGATCGTGATCGATGGAACGAATTTGAAACAGGGTGGCGATGTAAGCCAGGAAACGCATTTTGTGTGGTTGCACCACGGAATGTCGAGGAGCTTAGATCGGTTGTGCGTCGATGCGTTGCCGATCGCCTTCCCCTAGTTCCGCAAGGCGCCTTAACCGGGCTAGTCGGCGCTAGTGTGCCTGATGACACTGGCACAATGGTTGTCGTTTCGACCCAGCGGCTGAAGTCGGTCAGGCATTTTTCCGCTTGCGATGGCATTATCGTTGCCGAGAGCGGGTTGCGTTTGTCTGACGTTAATGCGCAGGGACTGCCGCACGGTTTGATGTTGGGGATCGATTTGGGTGCGGATCCCTCAATTGGCGGAATGGTGTCAACCAACACCGGTGGAAGTCGTTTGCTCCGCTATGGAGGCATGCGTCAGCATCTTCTGGGAGCGGAAATTGTATTGGCTGATGCAGACGCAACGCTAATTACCCATTTACCGCTGGTTCGCAAAGACAACAGCCATATCGGATGGTCGAACCTCGTCGCAGGGGCTGGCGGTTCGTTCGGGTTCATTTCCGCAGCATCAATTGCTTTGGATCCAATACCAGCGCAGCAGGCAACCGCATTAATTGCGCTAGAAACTCTTGACATATTGCCTTTGCTGGTTGGAACGTTACGGGCGACATGCGGCGAACTGCTCACTGCTTGCGAAGGCATGAGTTCAGGTGCAATCGAGGCGGTCCTTCGCCATCGAACCGATATTCGCCAACCGTTCGCTTTTGGAGTTCCAAACTATACTGTTTTAGTCGAGCTTTCGACCGCAGTCGAATCCGATATGCTAGATCTCGACGCGCTTTTGCTTTCAAAACTGGCGTCGATGTTCGATGACACGGCGTTGGCGATAAGTGATATTGTCTTGGTACCTCCTGAAAAGGCTTGGGCATTGCGGCACGCTATCAGCGCGGCTTTAGCGCTAGATGGTGATGTTATTGGGCTCGATATCAGTCTTCCGCTGGAACAGCTTCCCGCCTTTCGTGAGCGTTGGAAGAAAAGACTAGCGGCCGAAGCGCCTTGGACCAGACTTTGCGATTTCGGTCATTGCGGCGACGGTGGTTTGCACTTTAATTTTGTAAGCCCTCGTGCGACCTCGATTTCGGATCAATCGGTTAGTATCCAATATATACGCGAGGTGATTTGCCGAGAAGTCAATGCTTTGGACGGCAGTTTCAGCGCGGAACATGGTCTGGGACCTACTAATGCTCAGATCTATTCTGCTTTAATTCCTCCTAGTGAACAAGAGTTTGTGAGAGCGATGAAGTCAATTGTCGACCCATATGATCTTTTGTCACGCGCACTACCCCGGTAAGTTTTTAATGATTGTTTACAACAAACTTAGCCTTGTCTATGCGAAGCGAGCTTTGCTGACCTCAACCAAGATGGGTATTGAATGAAACGTTTCGCGATGATCGGGGCCGCAGGTTATATTGCTCCGCGCCATATGCAGGCTATTCGCGATACCGGCAACGCGCTGTGCGCTGCCTATGACGTGAATGATAGCGTTGGTATCATGGACAGTTTCTTTCCCGAGGCGCGATTCTTTACCGTTTTCGAGAAATTTGCGGCGTCCATGGATGACGCGCGCATGTCCGGTGAAGCGCTGGATTTTGTCAGCATTGCGTCCCCAAATGATCTTCACGCGCCGCATATCCGTTTCGCGCTGCGCCACGGCGCACATGCGATCTGCGAAAAGCCGCTTGTGCTCCACCCAGCCGACATTGATACATTGCAGTTGGTTGAGGCCGAAACGGGGCGCAGCGTTTACTCAATTCTGCAATTGCGCCTGCATCCTAGCGTGATTGAGCTCAAGGATAAAGTCGCTCGTCACATCGCTGCAAATTCCGGACATCGGTTTGCGGTCGACCTGACCTATCTGACATCCAGAGGAGCCTGGTATTTTGAGTCCTGGAAGTCGGATCCCAGACGTGCGGGCGGAATCGCTACGAACATTGGGATACATTTTTTCGACATGCTCAGCTTCGTGTTTGGGGACACGATCGATAGTGACGTGACAGTGTGTCGGGACGATGCGGCGGCAGGGACGATGCGGTTTGCCAACGCCGATGTGCGATGGTTCCTTTCGGTCAATGCTGATCATTTGCCCGCCGAAGCCAAGGCCGCAAACAAGCGCACATTTCGCAATATCTTGGTCGATGGCGAAGCGTTCGAATTTTCAGACGGGTTTACCGACCTGCACACCAAATCCTATGAGGAAATTCTTGCAGGTCGTGGTTTTGGCCTAGACGTAGCGCGGCCAAGTGTTGTGCTGGCGAGTTCGGTGCGAACTGCGCAGCCGCGCGGTCTGGTCGGCGAATATCACCCAATGGCAAAAGCGATCGTTTAATGTCGCCCTTCTGTCACCCTTCAGCAGTAGTCGACGATGGTGCGCAAATAGGCGATGACACGCGAATTTGGCACTTTACTCATGTGTCGGCTGGGTCAGTGATCGGAGAGAGATGCACGATCGGGCAAAATGTGTTCGTCGGAAACAGGGCGCGGATTGGGAGCGGCGTAAAGGTTCAGAATAATGTTTCTATTTATGATGATATCAACATCGAAGACGATGTTTTTTGCGGCCCCAGCGCCGTCTTTACCAACGTCATAAATCCGCGCGCACGCATCGAAAGAAAGTCTGAGTATCTTCAAACACGGGTTTGCAAAGGGGCCACTATTGGCGCGAACGCAACCATCATTTGTGGCGTCACCATAGGCGAGTTCGCCTTTATTGGCGCAGGCGCTGTTGTAACGGAAGATGTTCCCGCCTTCGCCCTGGTGGTCGGGGTGCCGGCGCGCCAGATTGGTTGGATGAGTGCATTTGGCGAGCGCTTATCCCTGCCGCTGAACGGGACGGACGAAACAGTGTGTCCGCATGACCAATCCCTATATAGCCTTGATCAAGGTGTCGTAACGCGGCACCCGCGTTGACCGGCAAGCAATCGCCAGACTACCCAGCTTATCCTGCGGAAAAGGTTTATGAAACAAAGTCTAATAGATAAATTTAATCAGCGCGATGCTGTGATCGGTATTGTGGGTCTTGGATATGTCGGTCTGCCGCTGGTGCTTCGCTTCAACGAAGTGGGGTACAAGGTCATTGGATTTGATATCGATGCCCGTAAGACCGAAAAGCTCAACCGGGGCGAAAGCTATATAGAACACATTACCGATGAGGACGTGGCGACGGCGCGACGATCTGGGTTCGAAGCCGTCGCAGATTTTGAACGCGCTTCCGAGTGCGATGCTTTGATCATCTGTGTACCCACGCCTCTTGGTCATCACCGCGAGCCGGATTTATCATTCGTGACTGGAACGACGGACGCATTGATACCGCATCTCCGCGCAGGCCAGGTTCTAAGCCTTGAAAGCACGACTTATCCAGGGACTACGGAAGAGGAGCTTCTTCCGCGGGTGGAATCGGCCGGTTTGCACGTTGGCACGGATTTCTTCCTTGTCTATTCACCGGAACGCGAAGATCCGGGCAATGCAAGCTTCACGACGAAATCCATACCGAAAGTGTGCGGCGGCCACACAGCTGCATGCCTCGACGTCGGTCTTGCTCTATACGGCAAAGTCATAGACCAGCTTGTACCCGTCAGCTCCACCAAAGTTGCCGAGCTGACAAAATTGCTGGAGAACATTCACCGGGCGGTGAACATCGGTCTGGTCAATGAAATGAAAATTGTCGCTGACCGTTTCGGACTGGACATCCACGAAGTAATCCGGGCGGCGGCAACCAAGCCCTTTGGCTTTGTGCCTTATTATCCGGGCCCGGGGCTTGGCGGGCACTGCATTCCGATTGATCCATTTTATCTGACGTGGAAAGCGCGCGAATTTGGAGTCCACACCCGCTTCATCGAGTTAGCGGGTGAGATCAACAGCAGCATGCCCGATTATGTGGTTGGCAAAGTCGCATTGGCTCTGAATGAGCGAGAGCAATCTATAAAAGGAAGCCGCATTCTGGTTCTGGGCATAGCCTACAAGAAAAACGTCGACGACATGCGCGAAAGCCCGTCTGTCATCCTGATGGAAAAATTGGAGGAGCTCGGGGCGATTGTTGCCTATTCGGATCCGCACATCGCCACCTTCCCCGAGATGCGTGAGCATCATTTCGAGCTGGACAGCGTGGATCTGACACCGGAATCGATAGCCGATTTTGACTGCATATTGATCGCGACCGATCATGACGGTTTTGACTATGAGATGATTCGTGACCACGCCTCCCTTGTCGTTGATTCACGAGGACGATTCCGCGAAAGCTTCCCCAATCTGGTTAAGGCTTGAAATCGCATGCAGTTTATAGACCTAAAGGCTCAACAGGCGCGGATCCGCGATGATTTGCGACTGCGGATCGATAAGGTTCTCGATCATGGGCAATATATTATGGGGCCTGAGGTCGCTGAACTGGAAGCAGCACTCGCTGCTTATGTCGGCGTTGACCACTGCATCGGAATCGCTAACGGTACTGATGCCATTCAGATTGCGTTGATGGCGCTTGATATCGAACCTGGCGATGAAATCATTACATCGGCGTTCAGTTTCATCGCTGCTGCCGAAGTCATCGCCCTGTTGCGCGCCGTGCCAGTTTTTGTCGACATTGATCCGCTAACGTATAATTGCACTGCGGAGCAGATTGCACGGGCAATTACACCGCGGACGAAGGCGATAATTCCGGTCGATCTGTATGGCCTCGTCTCGGATATCGATGCGATTGTCGAGGTGGCCGCACAACATGGCATCCCGGTCATCGAAGATGCCGCACAGAGCATGGGCGCAACCTATAAAGGTCGCCGGGCATGTTCGTTGGGAACGATCGCCACTACAAGCTTTTTCCCTTCGAAGCCGTTGGGCGGCTATGGAGATGGCGGTGCCTGCTTCACCAATGATCCCGAACTAGCGGCTCGTATCCGCAGTATCCGAATCCATGGCCAGCGACAGCGCTATTACCACGACCGCATCGGCGTCAACGGACGATTGGACACATTGCAAGCTGCTATATTGCTGGCGAAGCTACCGATTTTTGATGAAGAAGTGTCGCTCCGTGCTGAGGTTGCGTCGCGCTATGATCGATTGATCTCAAGCGCCGATTTTGGCCGACACGACATCCGTGCGCCGCACATACCAGAGGGATATACGAGCGTTTATGCGCAATATACCGTCCGCGTACCCGATCGCGATCGGATAATAGCTCTGTTGCATCAATTTGGCATACCGACGGCAGTCCATTACCCTTGCGCCCTTCACCGCCAAGAAGTGTTTGCCGGAAGCAACGTGGCAGATGCGGGTTGTCCCGAGAGTGATACCGCCGCTGCGCAGGTCATGAGCCTGCCGATGCATCCCTATTTGGCCGAATCAGACCAGATTCGCATCGTCGAAGCTTTGTCATCAGCAGTTCGGGACGTCGCAGCGTGAAAGTCTTGACGATTGTCGGCAACCGGCCGCAGTTTATCAAACTTGGCGTCACTGCTCGCCGATTGCGTGAATTGGGTGCAGATGCGCCGTGGCGCAGCATTGTCGTCAATACAGGTCAGCACTATGATGAAATGCTGTCCGACGTGTTTTTTACCGAACTCGAGATCGAAGCGCCTGACTATGCTTTGGGTATCGGCTCGGGCCACATCGTCGATCAGATTGGCAAAATGCTAAATCCGTTACGTGAGATAATCGAGGTTGAACGACCCGACGCGCTACTTGTCTATGGGGATACCAATTCCACAATAGCGGGTGCGATTTGCGCTGGTCACCTTGATATTCCGTTGATCCATGTCGAAGGTGGCGAGCGACTGTACCGTCGCTCGGCAATGCCCGAAGAAGTGAACCGCGTTGTAACCGACCATCTGTCTTCGCTGTGCCTTGCAAGTTCGCGCAAAGCCGTGCGCTATCTTGCCCGCGAGGGTTTTGGGCCTGATCGTGTGCAGTTTGTCGGCGATCCTATGTACGATATATTCAAGCTTTCGGGAGAGTTGCTGGAGACAATGCCTGCGAAGCAACCGGACGATTTTGGTCTCAAAGCTGACGGCTACGCACTTTGCACGATACATCGTGCGGAAAACACCGACGTCAAAGACACATGCCTCGATATTTTGGAGGCGCTTGATCAAGGTCCGTTGCCCGCTCTGTTGCCTGCGCATCCAAGGTTGATGCACCGCCTGAACGATTGGGCCTGGGCGCCCAAAGGAAATTTGCGGCTTGTCGATCCCCTGGGCTATTTCGACTTCCAATCTTTGCTGCGTCAATGTGCGGTTGCCGTGACCGATTCCGGAGGCGTCGGTCGTGAAGCTTTTTTTGCAGGAAAAGCGGCAATTGTACCGCTCGAAAGCAGCGCCTGGATTGAAGCAGTTGAAGCTGGCCTTGCCGTGATGACAGGGCAGAGCGGCGAACGACTTGCGGAGGCGCTTCGCAGTTTCAACCGGCACAAAGGTGTTACCGCATTGGTCGAGCACAATTTTGGCAGCGGCGATGCGGGCTCACAAATTGTCAATGCAGTCTCTGCCTTTCTTTCGACCTCGTCGCGGGGCGGCGAAGGACCTTGGCACCCTGTAGCGCGTTTTGAGCAGCTGCCACGCGCGGCAGATGCTTCTTCCCTATCGCTGGACGCCTTCGCCCGGCTCTGCACGCGGCAAAAGGAAGCAGGCGCGCAAGCGTTAGTGCTCAACATTACCCGATCCTTGTCCAACGCAACCACTATGCTTGATCTATGTCGTCGGCTGGGCGCGCGCGCGACTTTATGGGTCGATCCTGGCACCGCCGGTTTCAATCCCTTGAACGAAGACGTCATCACGCAGATTGGTGCACTGGCCGAGAATGCGGACGGTTTAGCCACATCTGATCAAAAATATGCCGATTATCTTGGAGAAAAGCTGCAGCGAAAAGTTCCGGTTTTAACATTTCCGGTCCTTCAGGATGACAGCGCTGCTGAAGGTAACAAGGGTTGGGCCGACACGGTTGAAATCGGCAAGGACACGCCCCCGATCCGAATTCGCCCATGGGCTTGGTCGGCTGTGCCCGTCGGTAATTTTGAAGCCGAGCTCCAGATCTTTGATTTCGAACGCGACGCCCATTGGTCAACGCTGCGCGAAAAGTTGAGCTGAACCGTGGCCCAACCGGTTCTGTTTTTTGCGCTGGCGGGAGACGATTGGTCGGGTGCCGAGCGGCTGCGCGACATGCGAGCGCAAACGCACGAATATCGTCTTGGTTTCTGGCGGCCCTCGCTGTCACGACCCTTCCCTCCAGGACGACGCGATCCGCGCATATTGTCCTATAGCTTCATGCATACAGCAGGATTGTTCGAGACCCCCTCATATTCCATGGTCCGGCTTTCGGCGCCCGACGGTTCGATTGCGCACAGTTCGCTTATTATGCCTCGATTTGCTCGGTTTCCCTTTATGGGGCTTGATGACTTGCAAATCGGTGCCACAGAAACATCCCCTGCGCACCGGGGTCGCGGTTTGGCCGTCCGCGCAATCGATGAAACAATCGCCGCGCTAGGGCATTCTGGCCGGACTTTCTGGTATTTGACTGAAGACGCAAATACCGCTTCCATCGCAGTGATCCGGAAAGCAGGTTTTTCGCTGGTTGGGCGCGGTACTAAAGTGCCGCGGTTTGGTCTTACTCCGCTCGGCTATTACGCCATCACTGAACTTTCCCAATTATTTGATCGAGGTAAAGATGACATTCGCTAGATCTGTACCATTCTTCAACTATCCCGCAATGTTCGCGGAACGGTCAGAGACTTATATGGCCACCATGCATGACGTGATGGCGCGCGGTGCCTTCATCATGCAAAGGGATTTACTGTCGTTTGAAGAGGAGCTTGCAGCTTATCTGGGCTGCCGTCACGCGATTGGCGTGGCCGACGGCACCGTCGCGTTGACATTGTCACTGCGTGCGGCCGGCATCGGCACCGGTGACGAAGTTATCGTTTCTTCGCACACATTTATTGCTACGGCAGCCGCAGTGCACCACGTCGGAGCGATCCCGGTGGTATGTGATTGCCTCCCTGACGCGATGATGGACACGGCTAGTGCTGCAACCTTGGTCACCGACAACACACGCGCTATCATGCCAACGCAGTTGAACGGGCGGACGTCTGATATGGACGCGATCGGCGCGCTAGCGAAACAGCATAATTTGAAAATCGTTGAAGACAGCTGCCAGGCTATGGGCGCGAAGTTCCGCGATACGCCAGCTGGCCTGTTCGGCGTTGCCGGGTCTTACAGTTTCTATCCGGCGAAAACGCTCGGTTGTTTCGGCGATGGCGGTGCCATAGTTACCAATGACGACGATGCGGCCAAGGAAATAAGGGAGCTGCGCGATCATGGCCGAGGCGCGGATGGAAAGGTTAAGCGGTTCGGTCATAACGGTCGATTGGACAATATTCAGGCCGCAATACTTCGAGTGAAGCTGGCACATTATGACGAGGCGATTGCCCGTCGACGTGCAATCGCCTCGAGATATCAGGCAGGACTATCCGATATAGCCCAGCTTTTGCTACCACCTGCCCCCGATAGCGACAATCTACGATTTGACATTTTTCAGAACTACGAAATCCAGGCCGATGATCGTGACGCATTGCGTGAACATCTCAGTGCGAACGGAATCGGAACGATTTTGCAATGGGGCGGGCACATGATTCATCAGTTTGAGGATCTTGGACTTCGATGCAGCGCCCCCTATGCAGAGGAAATGTCGCGCCGCTATATGATGTTGCCGATGCACCACATGCTGAGCGATGACGATGTCGACTATGTTATCGAACATATCCGTGCATTTTACGCCTGATTTAACACAAGAGGTTTGAACATGACGACCGACGGAATCGCCGTAGCCGGGGGCTTGCGCACACAAGAAGAGAGGCTGGAGGCTCCCCGCAACCGTGCGCTGTTTGAGGGCAATCCATCCAGCTGGGAAACGAAGATGGAGAATTTTCCCAAATATGTGCGGCGGCAAAACCTTACGAGGTTCCTCGCGCTTTATGAACTGTTCAAGCTTACACTGCCCGTAAAGGGATCGGTAATCGAGTGCGGGGTCAATCATGGCTTCGGTATCATGAGCTGGGCCAAATTCTCTGCGATCATGGAACCGGTAAATCTCACCCGGCGGATTTACGGTTTTGATACGTTCGAAGGTTTTCCAGGGGTGAGCGAAAAGGATCGATCGGCGTCTTCACAACATGTGAAGGTTGGCGATCTCGCAGCCGATGTGCATGACGAACTGACCCAGCTAATCGCCAACTATGATTCGACCCGCTTTCTGGGCCATGTCGACAAGGTGCATCTCGTACGCGGTGATGCCACAAAAACCATACCGACATTCATAGAGGAAAATCCCCACATCTTGGTTTCATTGCTGTTTTTAGATTTCGACCTTTATGAGCCGACCAAGATTGCACTCGAACATTTCTTGCCAAGAATGCCCAAAGGCGCGGTGCTCGCCTTCGACGAGCTCGACAACCCACTTTGGCCTGGGGAAACGCTCGCAATGCTCGAAACGCATGCAAAACGGCCGCTGAAAATTCGGCGACATGAGTTTGATCCCTATATCGGCTTTGCCGTTCTGGACTGATAGGGCGCCTTTATGACCCAACCTTCTGTCTTCCGGGCCAACGCCATTGATACCACGGCAATGGCACTGGCCATCCGTCGCCATGCAGTTGACATGACACATCTCGGAAAGAGTTCGCATGTCGGATCAGTGTTGTCGCTGGCAGACATTTTGGCCGTGCTTTATGGTGACATCATGCGCCTCAATCCGGCCGAGCCGCGCTGGATTGATCGCGACCGGTTCATCCTCTCCAAGGGGCATGCCGGTGCAGGCGTGTATGCTGCGCTTGCAGAGCGGGGATTTCTACCGCGCGAGCAACTTAAAACGCATTATCAGAATGGATCGAAGCTGTCTGGCCATGTCAGCCACAAGGGTGTACCGGGCGTCGAGTTTTCAACTGGTTCATTGGGGCACGGTCTGGGAGTCGGCGCCGGCATGGCGCTCGCGGCAAAGCGGGCGGGCCGAGCCAACAGAGTATTTGTAGTGTTATCCGACGGCGAGTGTGACGAAGGCTCCAACTGGGAGGCTATCATGTTTGCCGCGCATCACAAACTCGACAATTTGATAGTCGCTGTGGACTATAACAAGATACAGTCGCTCGATTCAGTGGCCAACACGCTCGCTCTCGAGCCATTCGCCGATAAGTGGCGAGCGTTTGGATGGCATGTCGCCGAAGTCGATGGTCATGATCATACAGCGCTCTCGACCGCTCTTGCTGTGGAATCGGGCGAACGGGGACGGCCTTCGGTTGTGATTTGCCATACGACCAAGGGCAAAGGCGTTTCATTTATGGAGAATGCCGTGTTGTGGCATTACCGGACGCCGCAAGGCGAGGAATACGCAGCCGCCTGCACCGAGCTTGGCCGCGCAACCGGGGAGGGCGAAAATGCGTGACGCCTTTGTCGCAGAGTTGAGCGAAATTGCCGCGGTTGACCCCTCGGTGATGTTGATAACGGGTGACCTCGGCTTTGGCGTACTTACAGACTTTGCTGACCGCTTCCCCGATCAGTTTATCAACGCAGGTGTGGCCGAACAGAATATGACCGGCCTTGCCGCCGGCCTGGCGTTAGAAGGCCATAAGGTTTTCACTTACTCGATCGCCAACTTCACAACCTTGCGTTGCCTTGAGCAGCTACGCAACGACGTTTGCTACCATGATGCCGACGTTACCGCAGTCGCAGTCGGTGGCGGTTTTTCTTACGGGCAGCTCGGAATGTCGCATTTCGCTACCGAAGATTTGGCAATTTTGCGCGCGTTGCCTGGCATGACGGTCGTCGCTCCGTCAGACGCATGGGAAACCCGGTTGCTGACCCGGCAGATGGTAGCCCGGCCTGGACCCAAATATTTGCGTCTGGATAAAGGCCGCGCAAATTTGCCGGTCGACGATGACGATGTGACTCTCGGTAAGGTACGCAAGGTGCGCGACGGCAATGATGTAACCTTGGTCACCATTGGCGCAATATTGTCAGAAGCGTTGAAGGCAGCAGCGAAGCTGGAGTCTGAAGGAATAAATGCGCGGATTCTTTCGGTGCATACGCTTAAGCCACTGGACGCGGCACCACTTGTAGCCGCAGCGCAGGAGACTGGAGCCATCGTCACGATCGAGGAGCATAATGTTGTAGGTGGTTTGGGCGGCGCAGTTGCCGAACTGCTGCTTTCCGAAGGCGCGATGCCTGCTGGATGGCGTACTGTCGGCCTCGCAGATTGCTATCCGACGATCGTGGGAGATCAGGATTATCTTCGGGCAGCTTATGGTATGGATTCTGCGGCGATTGAAGCGGCGGCGCGAGCCGTGTTAGCGCGATAGGGGCCAAAACTATGCGTTCCTACATGTTCAAACGCTTCCTCGACTTATTGATGTCGGCATCGGTCCTCATATTGACCAGCCCTCTGCTAATCGGTGTGATGATTGCGGTATGGCTTCAGGACTTTCGTTCACCAATATATCGCGCCCCGCGTGTTGCGCGCGGTGGCGGCGAATTCACGATGATGAAGATCCGTTCAATGGTAGCAAACGCTTCCAAAACCGGCGTCAATTCCACAGGAGCGGATGATCAACGGATTACAGCGGTTGGGCATTTCATTCGACGCTGGAAAATTGACGAACTGTCGCAATTTTTCAATGTGTTGATCGGGTCGATGTCCGTCGTGGGCCCTCGCCCTCAAGTGCGCAATTGGGGCACGGATTTGTACACCAGCGCTGAAATGCGCCTGCTGGATGTACGCCCCGGTATAACCGACCTCGCGTCGATCGTGTTTTCGGACGAAGGCAACATTCTGGCTGGCGCGACCCATGCCGACCTTGAGTATAACCGTTTGATCAGGCCATGGAAAAGCCGACTGGGACTGTTCTACATCGACAATATGTCGCTTGCGATGGATATCCGGATAGTGGGACTTACGATATTGGCGATAATCAATAAGCAGAAAGCCCTCGATGGAGTTGTGGCAATATTGCGCGACCATGCAGCGGATGGCGAACTGATTGAAGTATGCCGTCGGTTGGTACCGCTGGAGCCGGCGATTGCGCCGGGTGCCGCGAAAGTGGAGGATGGCTCCCTCTATGGCGGAGGCTCATGAACCAAGCATCGCGGCGCGGAATAAAGGCAGTCCATATCACCACGGTGCATCGTCCATTTGATGCACGGATATTTCACAAGCAGTGCGTTTCGTTAGCCAGAGCCGGCTTTGACGTGACGTTGATACAAGGTGGCGAAACCGATGAGGTGCGCGAAAACGTCAAAATCGTTCCACTTGGTTTGATCGAAGGGCGTATTCGGCGCACCACCGTTGGTGTGTGGCGCGCAGCGATGATTGCTCGCCGGTTGCGCGCCGATGTGGTGCATTTTCATGATATCGAGCTGATCTGGGCAGGGTTGCTTTTAAAACTGATAGGTACAACGGTGGTGATCTATGACGTCCATGAAGATGTCGCCAAGGATCTTCAGGACAAAGCCTATCTGCCCCAATGGGCGCGGTGGCCTATTTCGCTGGGCGTAAGGCTGTTCGAGTGGCTCGCGTGCAAGATGCTCGATCACGCCTCTGCTGCAACATCTGCGATCGCAGCACGTTTCCCGCCTGAATTTGTTACTTTGATCCGGAACACTCCGATTGTGGGGGAGATGGCGCCAGCGGAAATGCCCGATTTTACCGATCGACCAATGCGTGCGGTATATCTGGGAGGGCTTGCCGCATTCAATGGGCCGCTCGCCATGGTGAACGCCTTTGCGCTCCTTCCTGATCGGCTCGGCGCGCGGCTTACTTTGGGCGGTGTATGGCCCGACCCCGATGTCGAAGTGCGTACCAAATCCCTGGCTGGCTGGTCGAATGTGGATTTTGTAGGGTGGGTGGATCGCAAGGATGTGGGCAGTGTTTTTGCCCAGTCGCGCTGTGGTTTGATTTTATATGAGCCGACACCGAACGTGATTGAGTCCGAGCCGAACAAATTTTTCGAGTGCATGTCAGCCGGATTGCCGATCATCGTATCGAATTTCCCCATCTGGCGGCAACTTATAGAACAGATCGGATGTGGGATATGCGTCGATCCAGGCGATTATCAAGCGATAGCCGATGCGATAACATGGATTATGGACAATCCGCACGAGGCTCAAGCCATGGGCGCGCGCGGGCGGGAAGCGGTACTTGGTGGGTACAATTGGGATGTCGATGCGAAGAATCTGGTGGCAATGTATGACGCGCAGATCGCAGCCAAGGTGATCCCAAATGCCTAGGAAAGAACTAGGCCTGGTAGCTCGTGATCTGGGATTTTACCTCACCGGCCGCTGTGATTGCACCGCTGCGGATTGGACTGCCGAGAACTGGCTTTACCCGCTCGACTGGGGCTATCAACTGGACCGGCCGGACCAATATTTTGCGCCTTTCGACGAAAACGGAATTCCTTTACGTGAAATTCCAGGTGCCATTCCGCTTACTTATCTGCCTTCGCGAATTGCTGCATATGGTCTGGCGAACTGGAACCGTGCACAGAGAGACACCCAAGCCCGGCGCCGATTTCTCGCATGCGCAAATTGGTTCGCCAGCCAGTCAGAATGCGCCTTTCGCCACGACTTCCCCTTGGTAGCCATGCCACCGGGGTGGTTAAGTTGCATAGCTCAGGGAGAGGGTATTTCCGTGCTCGTGCGCGCACAACGCATGACTGGGGCGCAACATTACGCCGATTGTGCCAACGCGGCAGCGGACTGGCTTGATCGCGGCGTAGCTGACGGCGGTTTGCTGGACCTCCTGCCAGACGGGCGACCGTTTTTAGAAGAGTATCCGCGCAGCCAGTATCGCCATGTCCTTAATGGCTGCCTCTATGCTCTTGTTGGCCTGAGTGATTTGGTTCGTTCTGGTCTCAGCCAGACTGCCGAACCGGAAAAGCTGTTGAATGCCGTGATGGACGCGGTTGAAATTCATATTGACCGCTGGGATTTGTCTGGCTGGACGACCTATGACTATCAATTTGAAACCGGGCAATACACAGGACAGCCCGCAAACCCCAACACTCTGACGTATCAGACATTGCACTGGATATTGCTCGACTATCTCGGCCGAGTTCACAATAGGGGCACCATGGTTGCCCGCGCTGCGAATTGGCGCGATGCATCCGCCAGTCTTTTGGCGCGGGTGATGGCGCTTACCAATAAAGTACGGTTTCGCCTGCATCACGGCTATAGGCATTAAATATGTGCGGTTTATTCGCTTCACTGTCGCTCAATCGACCGATTACACGTAGCTACGACCGGCAGCTTGCGATGATCGCACATCGCGGGCCCGACGGGGAAGGTGTGGCACGAGTAAACTTGTTGTCTGGTCCGGAAAGCCAGCGGATTGGTAGGGCGTGGCTCGGCCATCGGCGTTTGTCGATAATTGATCGAGACCCGCGAGCCGACCAACCTATGATGACAACCGACGAACGGTACATCATAGCTTATAATGGCGAAATTTACAATTATCTGGAGTTGCAGTCGGAATGTCGCGCGGCTGGATGGTCGTTCCGCACAACGAGCGACACCGAAGTGTTGATTGCCTGTTGGGCGTTGTGGGGAAAGGCCGCTCTCACTCGCTTGATCGGCATGTTCGCCTTCGTACTAATAGATCGATTTGAAGGCTGCGCCTGGATCGCGCGCGACGCTTTCGGTATAAAGCCACTGCATTATGCATTCGGCGACAGTGAACTGCTTTTATGTTCGGAAATTCCGCCGATAGTTTCGACGGGGCAGGTACCGCTTTCCATCGATCCGGCGCAGACCGCAGAGTATCTTCGCTTCGGAGCCGCGTCCGACCCAGAAGGAACACTAATACAGGGCATCTGTCGTTTTCCCGCGGCCTCGGTTGCCAAATTCGATTTTGAAACCGGGACCTTGTCCGAACCCATACGCTATTGGACGCCCAAAAGAGAGGAGCGCCAAATCAGCCTAGCCGATTCGGTTGCAGAATGTCGCGAGCGGTTTCTAGCGAATATCCGTCTCCATTTGCGAAGCGATGTACCCGTAGGTGCGGCGCTTTCTGGCGGGCTCGACAGCAGCGCGATTGTCAGCGCGGTGCATTATCTTGAGCCTTCGATGCGATTGAACACGTTCAGCTTTATCTCCGCTGACTCAAAGCATTCCGAAGAACGATGGGTCGATATTGTAAACGCACATATCGGTGCGGTGGTACATAAGGTTAGGCCAAAGCCCGAAGATCTGGCTGCCGATCTGCAGGATTTGGTTCGTTTGCAGGGCGAGCCCTTCGGATCAGCCAGCATTTACGCCCAGTATCGAGTGTTCCGGATGGCGCGAGAGGCGGGCGTCCCAGTGACGTTGGATGGCCAGGGCGCCGATGAGATCCTCGCAGGCTATTGGCCATATGTTGCAACCAAGGGCGCATCTCTTTTACGGCACGGACGGGCGCTTCAAGCCGCTCACCTAGTCTGGTCTGCTGGCGACAACACTGCAACACGGGCACGGCTCGCCGCACAATTTGCTCAGGCGGCATTGCCTTCCAGCTTGGTAGCACGATTCCGCAGGCTGGTTGGCCGGGAACTTATGCCCGGCTTCATGAACGCTGAATGGTTTGCAGCGCATGATGTTACGGCAGACACGATGGCGGCAAACATGTTGGGCAATTATTCAGATTTGCGATCGCACCTGATAGACACGGTCGAACGCAGCTCGTTGCCAACGCTGTTGCGGATAGCAGATCGGTCATCGATGGCTTTTTCGGTTGAAAGTCGCGTACCGTTCCTGACCCATGATTTCGCTGACTTTCTTCTGAGTTTGCCTGCCGACCATATCGTTTCACCTAGGGGTGATCGGAAATTTGTTTTCCGCGAAGCGATGAAAGGCATATTGCCGGAGCCAATTCGTACGCGCCGGGACAAGATTGGTTTCGTAGCAGATGACGGCCTGTGGCTGCGCACCAACCAAGCTGCATTTCTGGAATATTTTGATCTACTCCGAGGCGTACCGCAATTCCACCAAGAGGCTTTAGCGGAGTATGTTCAGGGCTTTTTCAATGGCGGCCCACAATCGGCGCAGCAAGTTTGGCGTATCTTTATGTTCGCAATCTGGCTTGCCAATATGCAAGCGCTCGCAAAGAGATGAGACCTTCGGCTGCCTCCAAGTCTGTTCTTTGGCAGCGCTTGTTTGCCAGTGGAAGTTTCTCACGTAGTGCAATGAGCGTAGGGGGCGCCGCCGCTTTAAGTCAACTCGCCAGTATCGTCGCAATGCCGATCCTGGCAAGACTATATGATCAAAGTGCGTTCGGTCATGCCGGGGCATTGCTTGCCTATGCCAATATTCTGGCGGCAATTTTGCTTTTTGGTCTTAGCGATGCGGCTCTGGCTAGCGACGACGATGAAGACGCTGTTCGTCTGACACTCGCAGGAGTTGTTGTACCGGTTCTTTTGGCGCCGGGAATGATTGTTTTGACCGACTTTTTCGTCGACACAAACCGCTTCGGCCTCGGCGGGCTGCCTCCCTATGCAAGCGGATTGGCGACAGCGGTGGTCTTGATGCTGGTTATACTGAGCCATTTGCAGAACCAACTTGTGCGTGTCCGGAATTTTTCTGCAACAGCAAAAGGCTATCTGAATTTGGGTGTAACCCGTGCGAGCATGCAATTGGCCGGTGGTGCCATGGGATTCGGGTTTGCAGGACTTTTCGGTGGCGAGCTCGTGGCGCGAGCACTAACAAATCTCGGATTGGTCCGAGCCTGGACAAAGTCAGCTCGGCGACCTACCTCGGCTTCGGTTGGTTCGATTCTGTCAACCCTTGCGCGCTATCGACGTTTCTTGCTGTTCCGGACACCCTCTTCAATTCTCAGCGCCACCGCGGTTGGTTTGCCAGCGTTGCTGGTCATCGGGCAATTCGGGGCGGTCGATGCCGGTCATTTCAATATGACTGCCATGATGCTTGTTGCACCTGTCGTGCTGATCCAAAAGGCCATTGGCGACGTTTTTATCGGACAGTTCATCGGTTTGCGGCGTGAAAAGGCCGATGCCACAACGCTAATAGTTCGTGTCGGTCTAACTCTTACCGGGATCGCGGCAATTGGAGGTCTTGCGATCTGGTTGTTGGCGCCATGGGCCTTTTCAACGGCCTTCGGCGCAGAATGGCGTGCTTCGGGTGAGATGGCGATCGCTTGCGTTCCGTGGTTCATGGCTATGATTATCGTATTACCGCTTTCGCAGGTGCTAATTGTCAATCATCGCCCAGATTTGAAGCTAGGCTTTGACTTCAGCTATATAGGGCTGCTGTTTCTCGCAGATAGCATAGCCACAGACAATCACGCTGGGTCGTTGACATATGTCGAATATATTTCCTGGGGCAGCGCACTTGCGTATCTTCTGTATGTACCACTGCTTATATGGAGCTTTCTCCGACCTGGTTCTGTCGCTTCGCCTTGAACGCATTTGTTGCTGCAACGATTTTTGCATTTCGGTCAGAAATGACACTCGCATTATAACGCTAGCCCGGCTTCGCAAATGAAACAAAGAAGGAAGACAGTCAGCACCGCTCTTGTTTTATCATTTACCTTCGCTACGGCGTTGCGTGAAATGTTCGAGTACTGGCCGCAAGGGCGGTGGCTAAATCGGGGTTTGTAATGGCAACGCGTGCAATGTCGGCAACGGAAAGCGACGGTCGACTAGCTGTGTCGATCCGCGCTTTTCTGGGTTTGCTCGACAATGTGTTTGTTGTTTCTGCCTTGATTACCAGCTATTTCTGGCTGTGCACCTATCTGTACACAGACATAATTGGTGACGTCGCACCACTCCGACAAATCGGGTTCGAATCCTATCCAACCACTGGCTTTGCCCAAGTTGCTGCGCTCGGTTTTTGCCTCGTTCCGTTGCTATGGCTTCGGAGACAGTTCGAAGTGCCTTCGGATCTTATTGTATTCCAGCTTTATCTCTATGTTTATGTTCCCACGACTGCCTATCTTGTGATGGCAACGCCTATGACATTTGAGCGACAATTGGGCTTCCTGACGATGACGCTTTTTGGACTCGCTTTGCTCGAATTGCGCCGCGGGATTCGAACTGTCATATTTGGCAAGCTGCCAATACGGGAAGGCTGGTTTATCGGTATACTGGCGGCAAGCTCGATCGCTCTCATATTTTTAATTGTCACTGTTGGCGAGGTGAGAGCGGATTCGCTAGATTTGACTTCGGTTTACGAAAGACGTGGTGATATCGTTGGCGGCGGCGGCAGGTCGCCGCTGCTTTTTGCAGCCAACTGGGCCGCTACAGCGATTGCACCTTTGACGATGATATATGGCCTGATGAAGCGGCAATGGTGGCTTCTTGGCGTCGGCCTGCTTCTCGCCGTTGCATGTTTTGCGCTGACGTCATTCCGAAGCCACCTGTTCACCCCAATCTTCGCGGTCATGATTTGCATGGTTTTGCGCCCCGCCGGCCTTAAACGGTCCGGCATTGCACTGCTTTTGGTAGCATTATCGCTTTGTCTGATTCCATTACTTTACGACCTTGTAACTGGCGGGCTTGGTACTTGGGTCATTCACTTCCGCTTTATAGGTAATAATGGCTTCCTTTCGGCCCAATATTTCTCTTTCTTCGCCGACGCGCCCAAGGGCCTGTATCAAGACAGCTTCGGGCGGCTGTTTTTCTCGCCGCGCTACTTTCTGCCGATTGCCGAACTGGTTGGTTCGTCTTTTTCGATTGCCGGGAATCACGCCAATGGCAATCTCTGGGCCGACGGTTATGGTAATATGGGCGTTTGGGGCGTCGGTTTGGCTTCGTTTTCTGCGGTACTTTTTTGCTGGCTGGCGGATTCGCTTGGTCGCGATCTCGACAGAATACAGGTTAGCGCCATGTTAATTCCGCTGGTCTTCGCGATATCGAACACGTCGGTTCATTCAGCCTTAACCTCTAATGGCGGCTTGTTGGTCATTCTACTGCTCTATCTGATGCCGCGCTCTTATTCTCGATCTGGATAACAAGAAACTCAATGAACATTTGGCTCAGTACTATTGGTCAACGGCTCGACCACGCTGAAAACACGCGTACGATGCTGCTTGCAGCAACTCTGCTCGAGCGGGGTCACTCGGTGACGCTGTGGACATCGGCCTATGATCATATCCGTAAACAATGGCGTGAAGAATGGTTCAACGGCAACGTGAAGTTCTGGGAAATGCCAAACGGTCTGTGCGTGCGCTTCATGAAGGGTTGCGGCTATCGAAAGAATATCGGCCCTCGCCGACTGGCAGATCACATTTTGGCGGCGCGCGACTTTCGTCTCCAGGCCGCCACGCTACCGTCTCCCGACATCGCCATTGCTTCGCTTCCTGACCATATCACCGCTGCTGCGATGGTCGATTATGGAAAAGTCGCCGGTTATCCAGTGATCGTTGATGTTCGTGACAAATGGCCAGACATTTTCGTTGACTATGCGCCAGCGGCCCTCAAACCATTTGTACGCGCCGGTTTGGCGCGGGAGAGTGCACGGGCGCGGAACGCACTGATCAACGCCGAAGCGCTCGTTACGATGATGCAATCCATGCTCGACTGGGGTTTGGCAAAGGCGAAGCGTGCAGCGATTGCGGACGACCGGATATTCTACCTCGCCACCATGGAAGCCAACACAGCGCAACTATCGCCGATTTCTGATCTCGCGCCGGAGCATCAGAGGCTTTTGAACGAAGTAAACGGTAAAACGGTCTTTTCCTTTGTGGGTACATTCAACAAGACTCAGCATCCCTCTTTGATACTTGATGCACTAGAACAGTTGGTCGACCAAAAAGCATTTGATCCGTCCGGGATCGCCGTGATGATCGGTGGCGACGGTGTCGGCGCAGACGCAGTGCGCGGTCGGATCGACCACTTGCCCTTTGCCCATTATCTGGGTTGGATGCGTCCGCGGGAAATGCGTGCGTTGCTCGCAAGAACCGACGTCGGCCTGCTACCAATGAATTTTGCGTCGGAAGCTTTTAACAACAAGGCCTTCGCCTATCTCGCTTCGGGGTTACCGATACTGAATTGCGCGGATGGCGACTTGGCACGACTAATCGCGACGGCTGATATCGGTATGAATCTACCCGCAGGTGATTCACATGCCATGGCAGAGGCTATCAAGGCGTTGGCGACAAACCCGACCCGCGTCAAACAACTAAAGGCACGAGCGCGAAAAGTGTTTGATAGCGAGTTCGATCAACGCAAAATCTATAATGAATATGCCGATCACATCGAAACCATTGCACGCCGCGGGCGGACGAAAAATTAGACCGATTTTGATTTGTGCATAACCGATTGTGAGCCTTGATTACTGACATCCGCGTCTAAACGGGGTAACTGTCCAATGTCGGATCCAGCAACCAGAGGAGACTGGTGGCCTCTGCAAAACGTGATACATTGCGACCAAGTGCGGCGTCGCTGAAATAACTGTCGATGGTGCTTCCGGAGGGTAAAAAGGTTTCGGCATTGCGACGGTGCAGCGACAAACCCTGTCGAATAGCACCTCCCACTCCATCGACGATCCAATCTTCGTGGCGCGTGTCAAAGCCACGTTTGTCGCGGTTGAAAAGGATGGCATCGGGAACGCGTCCCTTCATTGCCATGCGCAGCGCATATTTCCCCATCCCGTGTCGCAGCTTGTGGGATGTTGGCAGCCCTATTCCGAAGCCGATTATCCGATGGTCCAGGAACGGTAAACGGCTTTCGATGCTGTTCCCCATCGAATTTCGATCTTCATAGCGTAGCAACGATGGCAAGCTGTATCGCGTGACGTCGAGAGCCTGACGGAACGCCGGGTCTTGTCCCAGGCCGATCCCCGGCGAATGGCTATTTTGCAGCGACGGAAGCCGCAGTAACGTGCCCAGTCCGTCACTGTCTTTCTGGTACCGACCGCGTTCGCGCCAGAACAAATTGGCCTTTGCGGCGACAGCGGGCAACACGCGCAGCACCGTACCGAGCAGGGCAGGCGTTTCGGCCCAGTTGCGTTGGGCCACGACATGGCGGAAATGGTAAAGGAAATATTTGCGGTAGCCCATGAACGCCTCATCGCCACCTTGGCCACCCAGCATCACTTTGATACCGTCCGCCCGCGCTGCAGAAAAAACCGCAAATTGCGCCATTTGGCTTGTGTGGGGAATCGGTGCACCTTGCGCGCGCATGGTTTGCCAGAACAGTGCCGCAGCATGTACACCGCGCACAGGAGGAACAAACACCACTTTCGTGTCCAAATGGCGTGACAGCAGCTTGACAAGGCCTGCCTCGCTGCTGACATCATCAGGATCGCCAAAACTGTAGCTGGTGAGATCGGTGCCAGATTCTGCGCATAGCGCCGCTATTGTAGTAGAATCAACACCACCAGACAGCGATAATCCGATTGGAACATCGGCGCGCAGACGGATCTGCGTCGCATTGCCCAGCAAGGCGGACAGCTCGTCGGTAGCTGCGGCGAAACCGACACCCGCCAGTCGCTCAGCTTCGTTGGCTGCCAAAGCATCAAGATCGAAATACTTTTGCAGATGGAGTGATGCGCCATCGGCTGGTCGTATGCCGATATGGCCAGGCGGGAGCGCGAGTACTCCGCGAAAGGGCGAAAAGCTGGTTTCATCCTCATAATATTTCAACTGGATCCCGCGAGTGATATATTCGAGTTCGGGTTCAAGCTGTTCGTTTTCTGCGATTGCGCCAGGTGTCGACGCGAACCAGAATTGGTCGGCGGCCTCACGGTAGTATAGCGGTTTGACGCCAAACCGATCCCGCGCCAGCAATAGCTCATCGGTAAAGTTGTCGTGAATGGCCACCGTGAACATACCGAAGAATCTGCTGAATGCCGAGATACCCCATTGGGCGTAACTCAACAGTAGAACTTCTGTATCGCTGGACGTTCGAAAACGCCTGCCCAGCGCTTCCAGCTCTCGCCTTAGTTCGACGTAATTATAAATCGCACCGTTGAAGACCATCGCATACCGGCCATCATCCGTAACCATGGGCTGATTGGCATCTGTACTCAAGTCGATGATAGAGAGCCGGTTATGGGCCAACCATAGTGTGCGACCGTCACGCAAGTCGCGCCGCAGATAGCCGACGCTATCCGGACCGCGCGAGCGCTGACTATGGACGATTGACTGCAGTCCAGTAGGCGAATCTGCGCCGGTCATTTTTGAAATGACGCCGCTGATACCGCACATATTACTGCCCCTGCCGTATAGTCATAAGGAAAATTCTGAATGCCGTCGCTGCAACGAAATCACGTCCTGTTTGTTCCGCTTGCGAATATTGCATCAGCGCTACTCGATCGGGGCATCGGCTCGCCCGCAAAACTCCGGGACGATGACAGCAATCCATTTCTGTATTTCCTGCAATTTCGTCAGTTTGTTGCTGCCTGTCATGAGCGATAAATGCTTTTCCAGTTCCTTAAGTGGAATGAAAACTTCGTTGGCCTTCATTATTCGCTGATGAGCGGTCGTCTGTGGATCATTTCCGATCAGAAGCTCTTCGTAAAGTTTTTCGCCCGGGCGTAGGCCAACAATCTGGATTTCAATATCGCCATCACTCTCGGCGTCGTCCTTTACGCTAAGCCCGCTTAACTGGATCATCCGGCGTGCGAGATCAATGATGCGCACGGGCTGCCCCATGTCCAAAATGAAGACTTCACCACCTGATGCCATTGCACCTGCCTGTATCACCAGCTGCGCCGCCTCGGGTATGGTCATGAAGTAGCGTGTGACCTCCGGATGCGTAAGAGTGACGGGTCCGGATTTCGCAATCTGTTGGCGAAACAAGGGCACAACCGACCCACTAGACCCCAAAACATTGCCGAAACGGACCATCGAAAAGCGGGTGGTCGGGCAATCCACAGCCATTGCCTGCAACAGCATTTCGGCAATCCGCTTGCTCGCGCCCATGATGTTTGGAGGCCTGACTGCCTTGTCAGTACTGATGAGCACGAAATCGCTGACGCCATGGGCGAGCGCAGCCTCTGCAACCATTTTCGTGCCAAAAATATTGTTTTTTATACCTTCTTCGGGATTTGACTCAACCATAGGGACATGTTTGTAAGCAGCAGCGTGATAGACTGTTTCAGGTGTGAAGCGACTGAATATCTCGTCCAGCCGCTGCGCGTCAGTGACCGATGCTAATATAGGAACAATTACTGGCGGCATTGCGCCAGCAGGCGATTGGGCTGTGAGTTCCTGATCGATTGCGTAAAGATTATATTCGCTATTATCGACAAGTATCAATTGTGAAGGTCGTTGCCTCAGGATTTGACGGCACAATTCACTTCCGATCGATCCACCAGCACCGGTGACCAAAACCGGCTTTCCCAAAATGCATTTCGCCATCAGGTTTTGATCGGGGGGAACCGCATCGCGCCCCAGCAGATCTTCAATCTGAATCGGACGAAGGTCGCTGACTGTAACCTTTCCATCCGCAAGTTCGAAAATTCCCGGCAGCGTTCGAACCGTAACGCCGTGGCCTTGCAAGCTATCAACTATTTCGTTGATCCGCTTCCTCGAGGCAGACGGAATGGCGAGCAAGACATCTTCTATCGCGAGATCTTCAATGACTTTTTGCATACGCAAAGGGGAATAAATCAGTTTGCCATTGAGGTGGTTTCCATGCAGTTTTGGATCATCGTCGACGAAAGCTACCACCAGCATCTCTTGGCTATTGGCAAGCCCGCCTGCCAATTGTCTACCAGCCGAACCTGCACCGTAAACTAGGACTCGACGTTTCGTTGATTTTCCTAATATTGCCGCATATCCACCTCCGAGCCAAAACCGTGCAACTGCGCGCGAAGCGCCTGCTCCGACGAACAAGAGAATTGGCTGTAGGAAGCCAGTTGTTCGTGGGATCAGATCAATGCCAATTACAGAGAAAATCAACGAATAAACCGCGCCATAGATCGCACAGGCCAGCGTTACCGCGCTTAGCGCGTACCAGCCGATGTAGCGGAAAATCGCCCGATAAAGTCCGAACCTAATGAAGAGAGGGATGGCAATTGCGATGGCTGCGATATAGGATAGCCATTGATTGCCGATCGGATAGATCCAGGCATCGAGCCGCAAGCGATATGCAAGAGCGACCGTGAATAGGCACAGCAATATGTCTATAACAATTGCGATGATTCGCTTTTGAACTCTCGGCAATTCGAGCAGCAGCTGTGCAAATCTTTGAGCGAATGACGACGACATCGCAGCGCTCGTTAGCGGTTACGCGCGGCAGTAGCAACGCCGTTTAGCGTCGCAAAGAACGACACTCATATTTGCAAATTGTTGCAGCACCTGGATTCGGGTGCTGTCCAGTCACCTCGTTTCAAACTTCGAATAGCTCCTTCTAAACCCACACATTATACTTACCGGACTCAAGATGGTACGCCATGATATCAACCGATTTACTCCTTCGCATTCGCTTGATGGCAGAGGGCATCATTCCCCATTGTGCAAAAAGTCCTGAGCAGGACCAACTTGCAGAGCGTACGTGCCGAACGCATCAATATCCATTTTTACGAAGACCGCCGACCTTTTCGGTGCTTTTAACCATCAATGTGATGGTATCCGGATCCAGCACACGGCTGATGGCAATTTCCTGATAGCGCCCCCCCCCCCCCGCGGGGGGGGTGGGGGGGGGGGGGGGGGGGGGCCCCCCCGGGCGGGGGCGGGGGGCCGGGGCGCAAATTCTAATTGGGACGCAAACTGCAGGTAACCAGGCGGCAAGTTCCCGATAACAGGTGGTTTGATTAGCGGACCTGATGCTTCGCTTTGTCCCTGTGATTTGCCACAAAGCCCATTGACCCGCTCAAAGCCGACACGCGTCACCCCACGATACCCCTTGATTTTACCACCCGTCCATGCGAACCAAGCAATGAGAACGTTCACAAATACGACGGATGGGGATAGATGCAGGCCAGGAAATCGACCGTCGCGCTCGCCTTTGCTTTGCTGGGGCTTGCGCCGTCTTTAACTCTAGCCAAGCCGGGAGAGGCAATTCCGCCCGAAGCCCGGGCAAATCCTGCGCTGTGGCCTGAGGCGAGCAGCCCGGCTGCCATTACCGATGCAAAGACTGAAAAGCAGATTGATGCCCTGTTGACGAAAATGACGTTGGCGCAAAAGGTGGGGCAGCTGATCCAGGCCGATATTAGTGCAATTACGCCTGCGGATTTGAAGCGCTATCCGCTGGGTTCGATTCTGGCGGGCGGCAATTCCGGCCCCTATGGCGACGAACGGGCGAGTGCTGCCAAATGGGCCCAACTGGTCGGTGAATTTCGCGCCGCTTCCAGAAAATCGGGCGCCGCTATCCCAATCCTTTTTGGCGTAGATGCGGTGCACGGCCATTCTAACCTGCCGGAAGCAACCATTTTCCCGCATAATATCGGCCTTGGTGCCGCACACGACGCGAATCTGATCCAGCGAATCGGTGCAGCGACCGCCGCAGAGATTGCCGGCAGCGGTATCGAATGGACATTTGCGCCCACTCTAGCCGTCCCGCAAGATTTGCGGTGGGGACGGACTTATGAGGGCTATTCATCTGATCCGGCGCTGGTTGCCGATTATGCGCGCGCAATGACGATTGGATTGCAAGGCTCATTGATTGCCGGCGTTCCGATTGGGGCGAACCAGGTCGCAGCTACGGCAAAGCATTTCCTGGCAGATGGCGGCACAATGGATGGACGCGATCAGGGCGACGCGCGCATCAGCGAGGGTGAACTGGTCGCCAAACACGCGCCAGGATATCCAGCCTCTATCAATGCTGGAGCGCTGACCGTTATGGCCAGCTTTTCAAGCTGGAACGGTGTAAAGCACCACGGCAACGCAACACTTCTTACCGATGTGCTGAAAGGCCGCATGGGTTTTGCTGGATTGGTCGTGGGTGACTGGAATGGTCACGGTCAGGTTGCGGGTTGCTCGGCTACCAATTGTCCCGCTGCAATCAGTGCCGGGCTCGACATGTATATGGCTCCGGAAAGCTGGAAACAGCTTTATGCAACGACGCTTACCGCTGCCAAAAAAGGAGTGATCCCGGCGTCGCGAATTGACGATGCGGTCCGCCGCATCTTGCGCGTCAAATTCAAGCTGGGATTGATGGGCGACGCCCGGGTAGATCGCGGAAACACCGCGCTGGTTGGTGCGTCAGAGCATTTGGAATTGGCGCGCGAGGCAGTTTCCAAGTCGTTGGTGCTGCTGAAAAACGACCAAGCCACCCTCCCGGTCCGCAAAGGTGCGCGCGTCCTGATTGCCGGGCCTGGAGCAGACGACATGGCGATGCAGGCAGGTGGCTGGACGATAACCTGGCAAGGCACCGACACCGCTTCGAAGGACTTTTCGAACGGCCAGACCATCGGTCGCGCAATTTCCGATGCCGTACGTTCGAACGGTGGGCAGGCGATGATTTCGGCTGACGGACAGTTTGATACCAAACCCGACATTGCCATCGTCGTCATGGGGGAAAAACCCTATGCAGAATTTGAAGGTGATATACCCAATCTGGCCTTTCAGTCGAAGTCTGGAGAGGATGAGCTGGTTGCGCGACTAAAATCGCAAGGTCTGAAGGTCGTCGTCGTATTTCTGTCTGGCCGTCCCATGTTCACCGGCAAGCTGCTCAATCAGGCCGATGCCTTTGTAGCTGCATGGTTGCCTGGCACACAGGGCCGTGGTGTCGCCGATGTTCTGGTGGCGGGTGCTGATGGTAGACCGCTGCGCGACTTTACCGGGCGACTGCCCTTTGCATGGCCTGCCGATGCCCGCTCTCCCCTGTCAGAGCCGCTATTCCCTGTCGGCTTTGGCATGAACTATGCGGACATTGGCACGCTGGCGCCGGTCAATGAAGACCCGCGAGTCGACCTGTCGGCAATGAACCCATCCAACCTCTATATGATCCGCGGCAAGGCACCCGCACCGTGGCGTATTACGCTCGACGGCTCGGTTAGCTCACGTGCTGTTGACATTTCGGCGCAGGAGGACGCGCGGCAATTTTCGTGGAACAGTAAAGGCGCGTTGGCAATTGAAGGCGCGGCCGTGAATTTGGCCAAACAGGCCGATGAAGGCTATGCGCTTCTCTTTGATTGGCGACTTGATCGGCCGTCGACCGGACCAGTCACCATCTCTTTCGGAGGCGCTGCAATCAACATTCAGAAGATGCTGCGCGCGCAGCAGGTGGGGGCTGCTACACAGACCCGCATTCCACTTCGCTGCTTCAGTGCGGCGGGCGCGAATCTCAAAGCGGTTGGCTCGCCATTCAAACTGGATGCCGCGGGCGGGTTTGTCGCGACGATCCGAAACGTTCAGATTGAGAAAGCAAGTGCCAGCACTCCGTGCCCCGGTTGAACGGGCTAGCGCGGTATTCTGAGCAACAATAGGCAGGCGAGCACCGCCAGACCTGCGAGTAAAAGGAATAGTGCGTCAAATCCGTACATCGGCACCAGTGCCAATGTCAGCCAAGGCATTATCAGCGACGGCACTGTATTGGTGAGGTTGAACAGCCCAAGATCACGCCCGCGAGTCTGTGGAGCTGGTAGAACGCGAAGCGTCTGGCTGGAATGCAGCGCTAAAAATATGCTGCTGGCCAGTCCGAAGACAATATAGCCGACAATCGCCAAGACGAGATCTGACGCAACCGACATAAGCAACAGTCCAGCTGCTGCGATGGCCGAGCAGAGAATAAGCGGGAGAACGGGTCGCCCGGTGCGATCTGACCAGCGCCCTATATTGAGGGCAAACAGCACCGCCGCACCCAGCACAAAAGTGAAAATAGTGGCGGCCCGATTTTCTGCAAATCCTGGTTCAACGCTTCGAAACCAAAGCAGCAAAAAGGCGAATAGCGACGCCTCGGCAATTTGGACCAGCAGGCGCGCCAACCACATATGGGTCACGGCAATGTCAGTCAGCCCTGATCTGTCGCCGCTTGGCTTGGGATGCATATCATCGTGCATCAGTTGCGGCATCGGTATCGGTCGACCTAACAAAAGCACTGGGGACACCAAAATCGTAACCAGCCCGGCAATCCAGAACAATCGGTCACTTGCGTCCACAAATCCATACAATGTGACCAGCATACCCGACAATGCGCCCAAAGCTGGCGCAAGCGCTTGCAAGCCCCCAAGCATGCCTTTTTGCGAGTCCGGAACCGTATCCCCCGCCCAAACTGCAAGCGGGGCGAGCATCATGTTAAGGCAGAACTGCCAACCGACGATTATCGCGATCAGCATCGTTGCGTTGGTGGCAAGAGGCATGACGAGCAATAATGAGGAAGAAAGCACCAGCCCGGCCGCAATCCAGGGGCGTCGGGTGCCGCTGATGTCGCTGGCCCAGCCGAAGCAGATATTGGCCAGACTTGCCGCAATGGCCCCGGCGAAAGCGACATGGGCCAAAAGGTTTAACGCATCGGTGCCCGCAAACGAAGAAACCTGCAACGGCAGTAATATGGTCAGGAAAGGGATATAGGCGATCGAACCGCCCGACACGGCAAGCGCATATAGATACAGAAAAAGCGTGGACTGACGGCCGCTTGTGGCGACTTCGGCGCTACGCATTTCCGCCTGGCGGAGCAGTGCTGCCGCGCTGTACGAGGCAACTTTCGGTCACGACCGGCTGCGGCTGATCGAGTGCATCGCCTTGGGTTATGAGCAACTCCACCGCTTTGGCGAAAGTTGCGGCGATGGGCTGATCGATGGCCGTGAGTTGCGGAACGGTGAACCGCGCTACGGGCGTGTTATCAAAACTCACCAGCGAGAGGTCTTCGGGTACCCTTAAACCTCTTTCGAGCGCGGTATCTAAAGCTGCCAGCGCCATCTGGTCACTGCTGGCGATTATAGCTGTCGGCCGCGGATTTTGCTCTAACAGCGCCCGCGCCGCTGCTGCGCCACTGTCATATCCGAAATCACCCTGCACGCACAGTCCTGCATGCGGCAGTCCAGCAGACTTCATCGCTTTGCGCCACCCGTCAACTCGCCAGCTTGAGAGGCTATATTCATCGGAACCAGCTATAAAGCCGATCCGGCTATGCCCGAGGTCGATCAAATGTTCGGTGGCGAGTCGTGCTGAGCCTTCATCGCCCATTGTCATGGCAATACCGGGTCCCGGCTCGATCGAACCTATGCGCGCGAAAGGAATACGTCGTTCGACAAGCAGACCGGTAATGAGGGGATTTTCGGAGTGGGGAGGTGTCAGGATCACGCCATCGGGTTGAAGCGCAGCAATAGTCGCACCCAACTCTCTTTCGACATGGTCGCTGTGCGTGTCGACCAATTCGAAAATCATCCGATAGCCATATTCAGCCGATTTCAGCATTCCGCCCAACAGCATCTGGTCGACCCAGTCGCTGCCCTGCCGTGCACGCCAATCTGCAATCGTGCGGTCGCGATCATTAATTGCCAATATGAGGTAGGAGCGCGATCCGCTCATCCGTTGCGCCGCGATCGACGGGACATAGCCCAGCTTATCGATCGAAGCCTGCACCTTTGCCTTCATCGCCGGGCGAACATTGGGTTCATTGTTGATGACGCGGCTCACCGTCTGCAGGGACACCCCTGCATCGGCTGCGACATGCTTGATCGTGACTGCCTGGCGGCGTCTCGCCATCTGCTATTTACCCCCTTCGACGCCCTTCATGCAGGCCAGCCCCTTTTCCCTGTCGTCCCGACATTGATAAATGCGAATCCAGTCAATTGCGAACTCTGCCGGTGCCACATTTGCGGCAACCCCTTTGTCATTATTGTCTTCCGACAGTTTCCCACCGATCGCCAGATTGGCCATGATGTAAAAGGGCTGGTCGAACGGCGCAACGGGATTTCCCTTTGCCTTGGGCGAAGCGCTTTCCCAATCCTTTTCGGTCAGTTCCCAGTATTTCCTGCCATCGAGGTAAAAGCGCATCAATCCTTCGCCCCATTCGAGCGTCCAAACATGGTAATCGTCGGAGGGAAGCGCGTTTGAAGGAAGCGTCACCCGCGTGTCCCGCACCTTGTTTTTAGGCGCAAAGTCGCCGAAATGCAGCGCACTGATCATCCGGTTCTCGCCAACATCGCCTTCGCATTGCGGGCAGCTCGCGCCTAGATTGACGCCTTCCAATATGTCAATTTCACCAGAGCGTGGCCAACTGCCATAAGCATTGTAAGCTGGCATCATCCAGACGGCTGGCCACGTCCCTTGTCCTTTGGGTGGCTTGGCCCGGAATTCGATCTTGCCATATTTCCAGCTGGAAAGCCCCAGCGTGCGGATTTTGCCCGAAGTATAGGACTGGGTCTTATCAGGGTTCGGCTTTACCGCAATTTCAGGCGGGCGATCCGGACCCCTGAATTTCTCTTTATAGGCAATCAGGCGCAATGCGCCGCCTTCTACACGGATGTTCTTCGATCGGTCGGTATAACATTGACGCTCATTATTGCCCCCGCCCCAGCACGATATTTCGGGTTTCCATTTGGTGCGGTCGAGCTGTGTGCCTTCGAACTCTTCCGACCAGACCAGTTCCCATTGCTCGCCGTTGGTGTCGGCATGCGACGCAGCC
Organism: Sphingomonadales bacterium; assembly: GCA_016707885.1. Taxonomy (GTDB): domain Bacteria; phylum Pseudomonadota; class Alphaproteobacteria; order Sphingomonadales; family Sphingomonadaceae; genus Sphingorhabdus_B. The sequence continues at coordinate 1,157,576 of JADJGU010000001.1, read as the reverse complement.
GACGACGCGATCCCGATCAAAGCCATCGGCAAAAGGACGAGAGTTCTGACAAGTGACATGCTGGATCCTCCCTAAGGGAATAAGTGCAGCTATCAACAAGCATGCACTGCAAAGAAAAACGGGCCCGGGTCCAAAGACCTAGGCCCGCTTCAAGGTTGCACTGGGATGTGCGTTTAGAAGTCGAAGCGCGCCATGAAAGTGAAACGCCGGTCGTTGCGGAACGCCGAGCGAGTCAGACGCGTTCCGTCGAAATCGACCACCTGCGAGGTTCGCGTTACTTCATCGAGCAGGTTCACGCCCTGAACGCCCAGCTTGATGTTGTCCGTGACCGAATAGAAGATCGACGCGTCAAGTTGGCCGGTTGATTCCTGCCAGATCGGCGAGAATGGGAAGATGTCATCGCGCGGAGTGATCAGGAAATCCGACCGCCAGTTATATGCCGCACGCAATGCCAGCGGACCTTTCTCATAAAAAACCGTTGCGTTTACCGTATGTTTCGAAACACCTTGGAGAGGCTGCAGCGAAGCAAAGGTACCGCGGTTCCCGATGAGGTCGGCGTTGGAGAAATCGCCCGCATCGACATAGGTGTAGGTCAATTGCGTACCGAGCCCGCTCAGCAACCCCGGAAGGAAGTCGTAGGTTTGCTGATAGCTGAGTTCGACACCCTTGAGGGTTCCGCCCAGTTCGTTGCTCGGGCCATTGACCTCGACAGCGATGTCGCCATTGGCCGACGGATAATCAACGACGTTGGAACCGCTGCTGACAATCCCCTTAATATCCTTGAGGAACGCAGAAACCGAAATCGAACCAACTGTGTCGAAATACCACTCAGCCGAGAGGTCGTAGTTCCACGATTGGGTCGCTTGAACGTTCCGGTTACCAGTCGAGAGCTGGAACAGCGGGCCAGTCGCCAACGTGCCGTCGGCCAAAAGATCCGCCGTGTTGTCAGCAATGACACCCCCAGCGCGGAACAGTGCCAGGTCGGGGCGCGAAATGCCCTTTGAAACAGCAAAGCGGAACAACAGGCCACCGCCAACATCGAGCTTCGCATTGAAGCTGGGCAGCCAGTGATCGAAGGTTATGTCACGATCATCAACGATATCTTGACCGGTATGCGCCGCCGCGAACTCGGCCTGCCTTGCGGCAGACAAAGAACAGAAATTTGATCCCGGCTGACCAACGACCACATTGTTGCAAGCGGTCTGGATTTCCGACACTTGTACTACACCGTCACCATTACCACCTGCCGACAGGGCATCGAAACGGTTGGGGTTTGGCAGTGTAATAATGCCACGACTTTTGACAGTAGTGTGTACGTAGCGGACACCAAAATTGCCTTCGACATTCCAGCCATTGCCGAAATCAGTTCCGAAATCGACACGTGCATAGGCTGCCTTGGTATATTCCTTAACATCTGAAATATCGCCTGTGCAGAACGGGGTACATGCTGTTCCGTCAGGATTGGTGCGATCGGTGATCGGTTCCCATGCTTCGCCCAAGCGGTCCGGAAATGACCAACGGGTGATCGCAGCACCCTGTGCGGCAGTTGTGCCTTTCAGATATTCGCCGATGAAATCGTCGCCACCGTAGAAATATCCGCCACCATTTGCGATCGGAACCGGGGCATTGCCGCGCTGGAAGCCATCCGCAAACGGATTCCGGAAGGAAGATGCATCGGGGAAATCGATCGGGTAAGCACCGCCACCGCCGCCATAGGGACGTGCGCCGGGCAATGGTCCGCTAGGACCAGGCCGGTTCCAGGATCCATCGCGACCTGTCCAGGGTGCGCCAAGCGTGCCCCAGTTGCCAAAATTGGTGTCGCGCGTGATCCGGTCACGTTCCGCCCAACGCGTTCCGAAACGGGCGCTTTTGAAGAAGCCTTCATCGCTGATGTCGTATTCAGCGTCAAAACGGACGCTGTTGAGATCGCCTTCGTTGCGCGCCTGGCTATCAAGCAAGAACCAGAAATAGGTATATTCCGGGCTGCCATAGATGCCTTGCGGCGCGCCTTGCGGCAGTATGAACTCTACCTTCGGGACATTGCCGCTATTATCGATGCGGACATCGGAGAATGTCGCCATCGTGCCGATAATCGCATCCTGGCTCAGCTCTGACCCGATATGCTGCAGCTCAAAGTTGAAACGTAAGCGATCGGTCGCTTCGAACTTGGCATCAAAAGAGAAATCCTCAGTCGTAGCTTTGGTCTTGCGCTGAAAGCGCAACAGCTCCGTCGGCAAACCACCCCAGGGCGAGAAGCCTGAATCGCCGCCGGTCTGCGTCAGGGTACCGGTCTGGAACACATTGTTATCGTCAAAAGTCCAGGTGCTGCCAGCCGCCTGCACCGGGAAGCCAGCATCATTGTTCACCAATGCCAATATGGCATATTCGTCGGTGAAGAATTTGGTGTTGGACCGCAGGAACTCTGCTGTTGCTACCAATCGACCGTCGCCGCTTTCAAATTGCGCAACGGCTGAAAACGCTTCGCGATCGCGTTCCAGCGTAGTGGTGCGCACGCCCGCACCCTTGGGGACGATGACGGTACCTGCAGGCGGGAAGTTGGTCTCGTTGAAACCTGTGCCGTTACCAAAGCCGCCCGAACCGACGTCACGCACACGTAGACAGGTCGAAGTGAGCGTATCGGCACGATAGCAGGGGTCGGTCAGCTGCGAAGCATCGGTGCGGCTGATCAGTTCAGATTTTGCATAACCAAGTTGCAGGCCGAACTTGCTTCCGCCACTCGTTTCCCAAGTGTTGGAAATGATCCCAGAAAATCCGGGCGACCATTCTTTGGCGAGATCGCCATAATTGCCTTCAATCGTTCCCGCGAACTTGAAACCGGGATTGTCGAGAGGCTTGCGCGTGACGAGATTAACGGTGCCAGCAATACCGCCATCGATCATATCAGGCGTTACGTTCTTAAAGACTTCGACGCGTCCCAGCAGTTCCGGCGAAACGTCATTGAATGACAACACCGTGCCACCGGTCGCGGAAAAGATGTCGCGCCCGTTCAGCTCCGAACGGACAAAAGGCAGGCCGCGGATGATGACGCCCGTGCCCTCGACCGAGAAGCGATCCGGGTCGGTCGTCTTTTCAAAGCGCCCGATGTTAACGCCGGGAACGCGCTGCAGCGCTTCTGCTACCGAGCGATCAGGCAGTGCGCCTATGTCTTCCGCTGTGATAACGTCAACGAAGGTGTCGGCGTCCTTCTTTATGCCTTGGGCATTTTCAAGAGATTTGCGAAAGCCACTGACGACGATCTCATCTTCCGTTTCAACGGCAGCTGTGCTCGGGTCGGCTTCGTCTGCGGATTGCGCGAATGCCGGCTGGGCAAAGAGTGCGCAGAGCGCAAGGCTGGACGCCGTGGAAAGCGCCGCAAAACGGCTGGAACGCACGAATTTTGACATGGTAGCCAAGCAAACCTCCCTAAATCCTCTTGCGGGGGTATGAATCCCTCCGTCATTTTGACACATAATACCAATTGAGAGCGTTCACAAGATATAAAATGAACGTTCACAATTGGCGCGACTGCGTTATATGTCTATGCGGTTTCTGGGAGGAAAAGGCACCATGGCCATTGAGAAAATCGTGATTGTCGGCGGTGGAACCGCAGGCTGGATGGCGGCCGCCGCACTTTCCCGCCTACGCGCTGGGCGCGATGTTGCCATCACGCTGGTTGAATCGGAGATGATCGGTACCGTCGGCGTCGGCGAGGCTACCATTCCGCCCTTCCTCGATTTCAACAAGCTACTCGAAGTTGACGAACGCGAAATGCTGTCGGCCGTTCAGGGCAGTTTCAAGCTGGGCATCCAGTTCGTCAACTGGGGCAAGATTGGCGACAGCTATATCCACCCCTTCGGCAATTATGGCTATCAAATGGGAGGCATGTCCTTCCACCACACCTGGCACAAATTCAAGGCGACGGGAGACAAGCGCCCAATCCAGGTCTTTAACCTCGAAACCATGGCCGCCTATTTCGGTCGCTTTGCCCGTACCGAAGACTATGCCCGCGAAGACCTGCCCCCGGTCAATTACGCTTACCATCTCGATGCCGGACGCTATGCCCGCTACCTGCGAGGCTATGCCGAGAAGCGCGGCGTGATTCGTCTGGAGGGCAAGGTCGACGACGTCGCCATCGACGGCGAAAGCGGCTTCGTTACCTCAATCACGCTGGAGGACGGAACCCAAATCGCGGGCGATCTTTTCATCGATTGCTCCGGCTTTCGCGGTCTCCTGATCGAACAGGCGATGAAGACCGGATACGAGGATTGGACCAACTATCTGCCCTGCGACCGCGCGGTCGCCCTTCCCTGTGAGCGCGAGGAAGGCAGCGGTCCGCTGCCCTATACCCGCGCCACTGCGCACAAGGCAGGTTGGCAATGGCAGGTCCCGCTGCAGCATCGCAACGGCAACGGCCATGTTTATTGCAGCAGCTTCATGTCGGACGATGAGGCGCTCGACATCTTGGTGAAGAATATCGCCGGCAAGCCGGGAGCCGACCCCAATTTCCTCCGCTTCACCACCGGAAGGCGCAAGAAGTTCTGGAACAAGAATGTCGTCGCCCTGGGCCTTTCAGCAGGGTTCATGGAGCCGCTCGAATCCACGTCGATCCACCTGATCAACACAGGTATCAACAAGCTGATCGCGCTGCTTTCGCTTGATGGCATCACGCAAGCGCAGGAGGATGCCTTCAACCGGCTGACCACCAAGGAATACACACGCATCCGCGACTTTTTGATCCTCCACTACAACACGACCGCAAGAGACGATAGCGAGTTCTGGAACTATTGCCGCACAATGGCGGTACCCGAAAGCCTGACCGAGAAAACCGATTTGTTTCGCCTGAACGGCCAGATCTTCCGCGAGGATGATGAACTATTCACCGAAACCAGTTGGGCCGCGGTGATGATGGGGCAAGGAATCATGATGAACGGCCACAATCCGATGGCCGATTGCCTAAATCAGCCCTCAACCAAGCAAGAGCTCGACGCGATCGAGCAATCGATCCGCTATGTCGTCCAGCATATGCCTAGCCACGGTGACTATCTGAAAAAATACTGCCCCGCATCGGCCTGACGCCGCTTCCAAAAGACTGACTGAGCCTTCCGCGCCCTCAATTTGCAGGCGGCAGATTTTTCATTTGCGTCAGCAGATCATCGATGTCGGCCACTTTCAGATCAAAGCGAGCAATCAGTTCGCTTATGTCGTTGAGCCTCGCCATCTCGCCATCATCGCGCATGATCGAGCAAATGACCGCTGCATCCCCGCACCCGGCAAGGCGACACAACTCTATGGACGCTTCCGCTGCAGCCGGCCGTTCCACAACGCCACCATCTGCCGCAATCAACGGAAAGACATGTCCGGGAGAAACCAGATCGTCGCTATTCGCTCCATCGGCTACGGCCACTTCCACCGTCTTCGCCCGATCGGCAGCGGATATGCCCGTGGTCACGTCAACACGCGCTTCGATCGATCTGCCAAAGGGGCGACCTGACTGGCGCTCGCTGCCCGGATTGATCAGGCTGATACCCAGTTTGACCGCGCGGGCCGGGGTCAGTGAGAGGCAGATCAGGCCGCGGCCATGACGCGCCATGAAGTTGATCGCATCGGCTGTGATATGCTTGGCCGCAATTGCGAAATCGATGTCGCCGCGCCGGAACCGATCGCCGGTGATGACGATGATTTCACCTTTGCCCAGCGCCTCGATCGCTGCGTTCAGATCGTTCATGCGTGCCCCCCCGAGGTTGCGGCAAAGCTGCGTGCGCCCTGCACAACCTGTTTTCCTACAATATCGAGCTGCATCGAAACCCGGTCGTCAAGGCACTCCCCATCAGGTGAGAACAGGTCGGGATAGGTGCGGACGGTCGCTCCCATCGGCGTCGGCCAGCCGCGCAGGGCGTGGACGATACTGCGTAAAGTCTGCATCGTGCTCATGCTGGCCTGATCGCCAAAAGCGGTTGCGATCAAGCCTACAGCGCGGCCATCGAGATAGGGCCGGTCGTCTTTTGACAGGTCTTCTAGATAGTCGAGCGCGTTTTTCACCAGCCCTGAAATTGTGCCATGATAACCGGGGGCTGCAATGATGATGCCGTCTGCCGCGCGGACTGCCTCAACCATTTCCGATCCGTCCGCCGCGCTGTGCGCCTTGCTGCGATAATGGGGGAGGGCCGCAAGATACTCGCCGCCGAATAATTTGACTTCGGCACCCTGTGCTTCGGCCACAGCCAACGCGGTGCGCAACGCCATTTCCGTCGAACTGCCGGGGTTAATCGTTCCGCCGATGGCGACAATTTTGGGGCTCATGTGGCCACCGCCTTTCTGAGATAGTTTTCGAGCTGTAGCTGCTCTTGCTGATTCATCCGCAGGCCCAGTTTTGTGCGCCGCCACAATATGTCGTCGAACGTGCGAGCCCATTCTTTGCCGGTCAAATGTTCGATTTCACGTTCGGTAAGGCCATGGCCGAAATGCTGGCCGCAATCGGATAGGGTTTTTGCGTCGCCGAGGATGGCATAGCTGTCCAGACCATAGCATTTAAACAGACGATCCACCCAATCGGGTTCGAGGAACGGATAGTTCTCCTGCAGCTTTTGCCGTTCGGCCACCGTCGCGTCGACATCGAAATCGCCGCCAGGCAGTGCCTTGGTAGCCGTCCAATGTCTGTTCGCCGGTAGCGGCAACCGCGTGGCTAGCAGATCGACGGCTTCTTCGGCCAGGTGCCGGTAGGTTGTGATCTTGCCTCCGAAAATGTTCAGGATCGGCGCGCCGTCTTCGGCGTCGCTTAGGTCGAGCCGATAGCCGCGCGTCGCCGCTTCGGGTTTGCCTGAACCATCGTCAACCAAAGGTCGCACACCCGAATAGGACCAGACGACATCTTCTGGACGGACGGGCGAATTGAAAAAGTGGCTCGCCCCTTCGCATAAATAGGCGATCTCGTCCGCGCTGGCCTCGATATGGTCGAGGCCATCCTTGTGGTCGGCATCGGTGGTGCCGATCAGCGTGAAATCATGCTCATAGGGGATGGCAAAGAAAATCCGGCCATCGGGCAACTGGAAAAAATAAGGATAAGGGTGATCGAACAGCTTGGGCACGACGATATGCGAGCCGCGCACCAGCCGCATGGCATAATCAGCCTTGTCCGGGCTGTGGCTCAGCACTTGCAACACCGATGGGCCGGCTGCGTTGACGATCGCACGCGCCTGGAACGCGCGATCACCGGCATCGATATGCCAAAGGTCATCCTTGCGCTCGAGGCGGGTGACCGGGCAGCGTGTTACGACATGCGCGCCATGATTGGCGGCGTCGCGGGCGTTGAGCACAACCAGCCGGGCATCGTCCACCCAGCAATCCGAATAAACGAACCCGTTTGTGAATTCGGGTTTCAGCGGCCCACCTGCCGGGTGCTGTGACAGCTTGACGCTTTGCGTTGCAGGCAGGCGTTTGCGTGCGCCCAGATGGTCGTAGAGGAACAGCCCCAACCGCAGCAGCCAGCGCGGACGCAGGCCTTTCACATGCGGCAACACGAAACGCATCGGCCAGATGATGTGCGGGGCAATCGCCCACAGCGTCTCGCGCTCGGTCAGCGATTCGCGCACTAGAGCAAATTCATAATGCTCCAGATAGCGCAACCCGCCATGAATCAGCTTGCTTGATGCGGAAGAGGTTCCGTTCGCTAAATCTTTTGCTTCAAGCAGCAAAACGCGGGCGCCGCGCCCCGCAGCATCGCGCGCGATGCCGCATCCATTGACCCCACCGCCAATGACCGCGACATCATAAATCTCCATCACTGCTCCCTGTATCGGCGGTGTTATAGCGCCAGCGGCCCATGCTGGATATGCGGCAAGACGTAACGCGCGAACATGTCCGCTTCCTGCATATGCGGATAACCGGAGAGAATGAAGGCCTCAATGCCTTCCGCCTGATAAGCGCGCAATTTGGCAAGCACCTGATCGGGCGTGCCGACGATCGCCGCGCCGCAACCCGAACGGGCACGACCGATCCCGGTCCACAGATTGTCCTCAACAAAGCCGTCACCGCCCGCGGCACCGCGCAATTCCTGCTGACGCTGCACGCCGTAATTTTTGGCATCGAGCGACTTTTCGCGGATCGCCTTGCCCGCATCTTCGTCGAGCTTGGACAGCAACCGGTCGGCATAGGCGCGCGCCTCCTCCTCGGTTTCGCGCACAACAACATGAACACGATAACCGAATCTGAGGGCGCGGCCCTTGGCGGCGGCGCGCTGCTTCATGTCGGTGATCGTTTCGCGCACCTTGTCCATTGTGTCGGGCCACATCAGATAGACGTCGCAGCCCTCTGCGGCGCATTCGCGCGCCTCGTGGCTGAGGCCGCCAAAATAGAACGCCGGGCATTTGCCCGACAGGGTTGTGATGCGCGCCGGATCAAGCTGGAGGTTGTAGAACTCGCCTTGGAAATCGAGCGACGCGCCGTTGAGCAATGTCCGAACAATCTTCATGATCTCGGTGGCACGGCGATAGCGCGGGCCGCTTTCGATCTTTTCGCCTGGCATGTCTGACGAGATGATGTTGACGTTCAGCCGCCCGCCGGTTCCGGCAGCATTGGGGCCAAGGATGCGGTCGAGCGTGGCGATGCGGCGCGCCAATTGCGGCGGCCAATCCTCGCCCATGCGCGTCGCCCAAAGCAGTTTCATCCGCTTGACCTGCGTTGCGACGGCGGCGGCGAAGGCTGTGGTATCAAGGCCGAGCTGGTAACCCGAAGGCAGCAGGATATTATCAAACCCGCCCTCTTCGGCGCGCAGCACGATGTTGCGGCAATGCTCCCAGCTTGATTGCAGATAGGGATCGGGGACCCCCAGAAATTCATAGTCATCGTCGCAAAGCGCCGAAAACCAGGCGATCTCGCATTGTTGGCCGCTCATATACACTCTCCTTTGCCGACCGGCGCTAACGGCAAACCGGTTCGACGTGCAGTTTCAACGGTGATCCGGTCCGAACTGGCCGGATCGCTTCATATGGCAGCTCAGGGCAGCCTTTCTCCTCGTGCCGCGACAAGCACGGCATACCAGTCCTGCCTTGACCAGCGGACCTTGTAGGCTTCGGCAGATTCGGCGATGCGCTCCAGCTGTTGCGAACCGACAATCGGGATGATGCCTGCAGGATGTGCCATCAGCCAGCTATAGGCGGCGACGGTCCGCGATACGCCTTGTGCTCCAGCAACACGGTCAAGTTCAGCAGCAACAGCCTTGTCGCGCTCGCTCTCTGGATTGGCGAGGCGGCCACCACCGAGCGGCGACCACGCCAGCGGAGTCAGGCCCATCATCATCGCCTGATCAAGCTCGCCATTTTCAAAGCAGGTGATGCGCAGCGGGCTGATTTCCGGCTGCGTCGCCACCAGCTTGTTTCCGAGGAACTGGTTGAGCGCCGCTGTCTGGTGGATCGTAAAGTTTGAAACGCCAATAGTCCGGATCTTGCCCGCTTTGACCGCGTCATCGAGAGTCTTGGCGACTTCCTGCGGGTGCGCAAGTATATCGGGGCGGTGGATCTGGTAGAGATCGATCGTCCCGGTCTTGAGCCGTTGGAGCGACGCGTCAATTGCCGAAGATAGATAGGCGGCGCTCTGGTCATAGGGCAAAGGCGGCATGATACCACCCTTGCTGGCCAGCACCATGCGTGCCCGAAGCGCAGGTTCGGCGGCCAACACTTCGCCCAGCAGGGCTTCGGCGTCGCCGAACCCGCTCTCACCATTGAAGCCGTAAATATCTGCAGTATCGAGGAAATTTATCCCCGCATCGAGCGCGCTATGGACCAGTTTGGCCGCATCGGCTGCCGTGCGGCCATTCTCCGCAAGGCGCCACATGCCCCAGGCAATGCTGCTGATCTCAATCTCGCTATTTCCCAAACGCCGCAACTTTGCGGGCGTTGGCAATGTCTGGTTCGCGCTCATGGACGCTCCGTCTCCCCGGTATGACAACGGTGTCTTATTGGACCCTGAATCGTCCTATCGTCAAGCCGGTAAAATCAGGATTTGCGCAATGGTGCGGTCGACCCGCGAACCATCACTTCGTGTTGTAGTCGCTGGTGAACAATGGCCGGATCAGGACAGAACAGCTGGTCAGTGGCAGCATAAGCCAGTTCCAGCACGGGTTGGCGCACCGTCGTCAAAGGCGGCCAGACCAACTGCGCGAGCGGGGTGTCGTCAAAGCCCGCGACCGACAAATCCTGTGGCACATCAAGGCCGACACGATGTGCGTAGGACAGCACACCCGCCGCCATATCGTCATTGCTGGCAAAGATCGCGCTGGGCTTTTGCGCGAGCTTCAGCAACGCTTCTGCGGCTGCCATACCGCTTTCAAAATCGAACGTGCCGGGGCGCACCAATTCCGGTTCATATGCGATGCCCGCCCGGTCAAGCGCACGGCGATAGCCGAAATGGCGCTGGTCGCTCGCCATATGGTTCGGATGCCCGATTACAAAGCCGATACGCTTATGCCCCTGATTGATCAGGTGAGTCGTCATATCGTCTGCCGCCTGCACATCATCCATGAAAACCGAGCTTGTCAGCGCATGATTGGTGCCCGGCGAGATGCGGACAAAGCGAATGCCACGTCGTTCCAGTTCAGCCAATGCGGCGGGTGCATCAGTCACCGGCGATGATAAAATCACCCCGTCGACATGGGTTTCGTCAATGAGCCCGCCAATCTCGAGCGCCAGCGTAGGCGAGTCGACATCGACCGGCTGGGCGAGCATGCGCACGCCTTCCTCGCGGCACCGGTTCCACACGCCTTCCTGCACGGCATGGATATAATAGGGGCTATGATTGTCATAGATCAGTGCGATCTGAAAGGACCGCGAACCTGCCAATGTGCGCGCAGCGAGGCTAGGGCTGAAGTTGAGCGCAGCGACCGCCTCCTCAACCTTGCGGCGGGTTTCGTCGCTGACATATTTTTCCTTGTTGAGGACGCGCGACACCGTCTTGATCGAAACGCCCGCTATTCGGGAAACATCCTTGATCGTTACGCGCATGGCATTTGGGTAACAGTCGGGCGGAAATCTGCAAGCGTCGAATCTGCCCTCTTGCCAAGCTGTCGATATTTTGTGACAAGGCTGTCATAGACACCGTTGTCAGGCGGGACGGAGAGGAAATTTGACACAAACGGTTCGTTACGGCCTTGTCGGCTCTGGCATGATGGGCGTGGAGCATATCCAAAACCTGGCGATTACGCCGGGGGCCGTTGTCACGGCATTGGCCGATCCGACCGAAGGCTCGCTGGGCTGGGCCAAAAATGCGCTGGGCGCTGCGGCTGATGACGTGCAGACCTTTTCAAGTTCGGCGGAGCTGGCAGCTTCTGGTTTGTGCGATGCGGTGATCGTCGCCAGCCCCAACTACACCCACCGCGATGTCCTAGTCCCGCTGTTTGATGCGGGTTTGCACATTTTGTGCGAAAAGCCGCTCGCCACAAAGATCGAGGACGCCCGCTGGATTGTCGAGCGTGCGGCGCAATCGCCGGGCGTGTTCTGGACCGCGATGGAATATCGCTACATGCCGCCTGCTGCCGAATTCATCCGGCAGGTGCATGATGGCCGCACCGGCAGACTGCAGATGCTGTCTATTCGCGAGCACCGTTTTCCTTTCCTGCCCAAGGTTGGTGACTGGAACCGGTTTGCGGAAAACACCGGCGGCACGATGGTCGAGAAATGCTGTCATTTCTTTGACCTGATGCGGCTGATTACGAAATCGGAAGCGGTACGCGTCTATTGTTCGGGTGCGATGGATGTGAACCATCTCGACGAAAGCTATGATGGCCCCCGCCCCGACATAATCGACAACAGCTACACCACGGTCGATTTCGCCAATGGTGTACGTGCCATGCTCGACCTGTCGATGTTCGCCGACGGGGCCGAAAATCAGGAAGAAATCACGGCTGTGGGCGATAAGGCCCGGCTCGATTGCCTGATCCCTGACGGCAGCCTCGTCTATTCGCCGCGTGTCGGCTTTCGCCAGCCCAAGGCGGTTGAGCGCAGCCATGTGGCCGTCGATGAAACCGCGCTCAAGGCCGGCAGCCATCATGGCTCGACCTATTATGAACATCAGAAATTCAACGCCGCCGTGCGCGGCGAAGGCCCTGTCGAAGTGACCGCCGAAGACGGCATGCGCGCCGTCGCCATCGGCATGGCCGCCGAGATCAGCGCGCGCGAAAAGCGTGTTGTGGAGATGAGTGAATTGGGATTTTGAACGCCCGGTAACAGGGCGAATTAGGAGGACGTGGACATGAAGACATTATTATTGGCCAGCAGCGCGCTTGCGCTGATCGCAACATCCGCCCCCGCTTTTGCGCAAGAGGCAGAAGACGAAGGCGGCAGGGGAGCGGAAATCATCGTTACCGCGCAGAAGCGTGAGGAAAATCTGCAAGAGGTTCCGCTCGCAATCTCTGTCATCGGCGGTGATGCGATTGCAAACTCGGCTTCGGTGACGCTCGAAAATGCCCAATATCTGGTCCCCAGCCTGAACTTCCGCAAATCGGGCACGACGCTGAACCAAGCGCTGTTCCTGCGCGGTGTTGGCACGATCAACTTCTCGATCGCTGCCGAACCCTCGGTTGCCGCCGTACTCGATGGCGTAGTGCTCAGCCGTGCGGGCGAAGGCTTCACCGATCTGGCCGATGTCGAGCGTATCGAAGTGTTGCGTGGGCCGCAGGGCACATTGTTCGGGAAGAATGCGTCTGCAGGTGTGGTCTCGATTGTAACCAAACGGCCTTCAAACGACTTTGAAGGCACCGTCGAAGCCTCCTATTTCACCAAGGAAGAATATCGTGGTCGCGCGACGATCAACCTGCCACTGGGCGAAAATGTCCGCTCACGCTTCACCGGCTATTATAGCGAATATGATGGCAACATCCAGAACATCACGCTGAATCGCAAGGTCAACGGCTACAAGCATTATGGCTTTCGTGGCGCTATCGAAGCTGATTTAGGCGACACAGTATCCGTGCTGCTGCGCGGCGACTGGCGCAAGGCAAAGGATGATTGCTGCGCCGAAATCATCGGCACGACGCCGGGCAACGCGCTGCCCGCTGCTGCGTTGGCGCTCACCGGTATCGACGGCGATCGGACCCGTCGTGTCGCCCAAAATCTCGTGACAGCGACCCAAGAAGAAAGTTGGGGCGTTTCGTTGCAAGCAGATGTTGAGCTTGGCGAGCATGTGTTGACTTCCATCACCTCCTACCGTGGATGGGATAATACCGAAATCCGCGATGGTGACTGGCTCGACCGCGCTTATGCTGACCAGCTTCAGTTTACGGGCTCCCCCGGTCGCGTCGGGCTGGCACAGCTCCACGATTTTGGCCCGCAGACAAGCAGCACCTTCACGCAGGAGCTCCGCGTTGCCTCACCTACCGGTCAGTTTCTTGAATATGTTTTGGGGGCATATTATTCAAAAGCGGATAGCGACCGGACATTCACGCGGAACGTCATCACGTGCGAGATCAATCCTCGGCCGACTGTTCTGACACCTTGCGGTGCAGTTGGGGCGGGACCAACTCTTACGCCTTCGGGAACCGCCGATTTCGGTTCGGTGTTCAAGAATTTCGCGGTATTCGGACAAGCGACGTTCAATATTTCGGATGACCTCCGCTTCATTGGCGGGCTGCGCTGGACGCAGGACAAGTTGAACATCTATCACATCCGCCGGACAACTCTGGCAGGCCCTGGTGTGGGCGGAAGCTTTGACGCCGGCGTTTACAATAATGGTGCGCTGGTTCCTGCGCCTGGCACCGGTTTCCTCGCTGGGGCACCAAATGGCATCCCGTTCACAGCCAATACGAAGAATGACAACTTCTCCGGCAAGGCCGCTGTTCAAATTGACCTGACCGACGACAATATGGCCTATCTGAGCTACACCCGCGGCTATAAGGGCCCCGCCTATAACGTGTTCTACAATATGGCGACGGTACACACCAATGTGATCGAACCCGAAACGGTGAACGCGTTTGAAGCTGGGCTGAAGAACAGCTTCCTCGAAGGAGCTTTGATCGTCAATCTGGCGGCCTATTATGCGAAGTACAAAAATTATCAGGCCAACAGCCCCGACTTTGTCAACGGCGTTCGCACTACTCGCCTGATCAACGCCGGCTCGGTTTCCACGCAGGGCTTTGAGCTTGAACTGGTTGCTACACCTGCCGACAATTTCTCGGTCAATGCAGGGCTTGCCTATAACAAGGCGAAGGTTGAACAGTTCCTGCTTCCCCCCGGAGCGAACCCGGCGGACCTAATCCCCTCTGGCACGCCTCTGGCCAATGCACCCGAGTGGAAATTCGCGACTGGTTTTGACTGGACCATCGAAACCGGTGGCTTTGCCAATGTGGAACTGAACGGACAACTGGCGATGCAGTCTGACCAGATCTACGAACTGTCAGCCAACCCGGCTGTGCGTCGCGGTTCGACCGTAGATGGTTATGCGATCGTCGATCTGTCCGCTGCTCTGGTCGACCAGAATGATGGCTGGCGTGTCGCGTTGCAGGTGAAGAATTTGTTCGACAAGAGCTTTGCGTCGTCGATTGTCTCGGGCGGACCGGGCGGTGCATTCCGCTATATCATTCCGCGCGAGGCCGACCGTTATTTCGGCATTACCGCCCGCGTGAATTTCGGCGCAAACTGAGCCCGACCGGGTCGCAATCAATCAAAGGGCCGGGCAGCAATTCCCGGCCCTTATTGCTTTCACAGCCTATAAACTGCTGTACATGATTATACCGGACAAGGGGGGAGAGAAGCGCATGAAAGTCATCACGCCGCAATTGCGCTGGACCCTGTTCGGGCTGCTCTGTGTCGCGGGCATCTTCAACGCGATGGACCGACCGATCATCGCGATTTTGAAGCCCGATATGTCGGCCGATTTTGGCTGGACCGACGAGGATTTCGGCAATCTCGCTTTCGTCACCCAAATGGCGGCGGCCTTCTCTTTCCTGTTTACCGGCTGGCTGGTCGACAAACTCGGTGTCTGGCGTTCGATGATTACGGGCGTCACAACCTGGAGTTTTGCCGCAATGGCGCATGGCTGGGCTATGGCGGCATGGCAGGTCGTTGGCGCGCGCATCGGGTTGGGCGCCACTGAAGCGGTGCAGACGCCGCTGACAATCAAGACGGTCGCTACACTCTTCCCGCCCGACAAGCGCAGTTTCGCCTTTGGCGTCGGCACCGCGATTGCCGGGCTGGGTACGATCAGCATGCCCTTTTTCATTCCGGTAATGGCGGCAACTATGGGCTGGCGCGGGGCGCTGGTGTTCGGCGGCGTTGCGGGATTTATCACGCTGGCGCTCTGGCTCTGGTTCGCCCGCGGCATTACCTTTGATGACAAGGCCGAGGACGAGAAGCTCGATTTCTCCGACGATGGCGCGCCTTATGGCCCGATCCTTACTGACCGCCGCACCTGGGCAATTGTGATCGCGAAGGCGCTGTCCGATGCGACCTGGTGGCTGATGGGCTTCTGGCTGCCCGATTTCTACCGCAAGACCTATGGCCTCAGTTCCGAAGAGCTTGCGATACCGCTCGCCATCGCTTTTCTCGGTTCCGGTGCAGGCGCGCTGTTTGCGGGATGGATTTCGACCCGGCTGCTCGAAAAGGGCTGGAGCGTCAACCGGGTGCGCAAGTCTGTGATGCTGGTATCGGCGCTGATCGTCACCCCGCTGCCCTTCGTGTTGCAACTCGACAGCTTCTGGCCGGTTGCAATCATGATGGGCGTCGTGATGGCAGGGCATCAGGGTTTCTCGCTGTCGATCTTCTCGACGATTACCGATGTCGTACCGAGGTCTAAGGTCGGCCGCGTAACGGCCTTCGGCGCTTTTATGGGCAACATGGGCGGCGCGCTGATTCAGCTTGTTACCGGAATGGTTCTGACCGCCGGGCTGGGCTTCACCCCCCTGTTCATCTTCGCCGCCATATCCTATCTGCTGGCGCTTGCGTGGCTACATACGCTGCTACCGGAAATCCGGCGCAGCTGAACCTGGACGAAAGATGACCGAACCCAACCCGCTCTCGACCAGCAGCCACCACAGAAACAGCGCCCCGATTGGGATTCGATGCCCTATGGCGGCGATCTTTTCGGCGAAATGCATCTGGCCGAACAGGGTCAGGCTTCGGGCGACGTGCCGATCAAGGATTCGCTCTTTCCCGGCCTTGCCATTTGCGGTGTCGCCTCGGCGGCGGCGGCGTGGCTATCCGAACATTATCATTTTCCGATCATCCTGCTCGGCCTGTTGGTCGGCCTGTCGCTAAGCTTCATTGCCCGTGATACGCGGACGCATAAGGGCCTCGATTTCGCCTCGCGCACCTGTTTGCGCTGGGGCATTGTGATCCTCGGCTTTCAGGTCACCTTAATGCAGATCGGCGCATTGGGGGTGACGCCCTTTCTGGCACTGGTCGTCGTGATGGGCCTCACCTTATTCGTCGGCATTGCGAGCGCACGTCTTTTTGGCCAATCGAGCTTTGCCGGTCTGCTCGCGGGTGGCGCAACGGCGATTTGCGGCGCGAGTGCCGCGCTCGCGCTGTATGGGGTGATTGGCAAGGACCGGCTGTCGCAGGCCCAGTTCGCGCTGACATTGGTTGGCATATCGCTGGCGAGCGCGCTCGCCATGTCGGTCTATCCGATCCTCGCCTCCTATTTCGCCTTGAGCGATCAGCAGGCGGGCTTCCTCATCGGCGCTTCGATTCATGATGTCGCGCAGGCGATTGGCGGTGGCTATGCCTTTTCCGATCCGGCGGGCAGCTATGCGACAATCGTCAAGCTCGCACGCGTCGCGCTGCTCGCGCCGATTGTCGCACTGGTCACTCTGGCGATCGGAACGTCTGGCGCACCTGCGGGACAAGCCAAGTGGCGTCGCCTGGCTTTGCCCTGGTTCATCACGGCATTCCTCGCAACCGTTGCATTGAACTCGCTCGTTCCCATTCCGGCGGAATATGCAGCGTTCGCACTGTCGGCCTCTAAGGGACTGCTTCTGCTCGCGGTCACCGCCACCGCGATGCGAAGCCGGATGGACCTGTTGCTCGATATGGGATGGCGCGCAACAATACCGGTACTGAGCGCCACCGTTGTCAGCTTCCTGTCAGCCTTGTTCTTTGTGGTCATGTTTCTTTGAAATCTAGCGCTTTTTGATAGGTTAGAATTTAAGACAATTTTGCAGGTGCCATGTCTTTGGCAATTTGGGCTGCCCGTGCTTCCGGAACACCAAGGCCGGTCAGGCCTAATATTAGAATTTCCGCCAATCGTTTGCGAAATGCCTCTTTGCTCGGCTTTACTTCGATGATGTTGGTCATAACCGCCTGACACAAGCCAAGCCAATAGAGCAACCCGCTCTCTCTGGCTTCATGGCGAAGCAAGCCCTGCTCCACCGCCGCCTCGATATCAACGCGGAGTCCACTGTTCAGTGGATGCCTGCGCGCCGTCGATGAACCCTGACTGCGCAACAGGACGGCTGTTCGCTTGGGCTGAGTGAGCGCGAATGTGGCAGCGATGCGCATACCGCCCGCAATCCTTTCGACGGGATCTTCTATTCCTGCATTAGCCCGCGTCACCAATGTCTCGACTTCCAGCCGCACTTCGGTGGCGATGGCATTTGCAAAGGCTTGTTTATCAGCGAAATGGTTGAAGAAGCTGCCTTTTGCGACGCCTGCTTTAGCCACAACATCATCGATCGGAATAGCATCGATCGGGCGCTCAACCAGAAGCTCGAAGCCTGCCGCTATCAAGGCAGCGCGGGTGCGGGCGGAGCGGGGTGAAAGTTCAGTCTGACTGGCCATGCACAATTCTTACTTGACCGAATGGTCAATTGCAATCTATTTGACCAATTAGTCAATAACGACTCGGAGAGGAAATGCGATGCCGATCATCAAGATCGACGACATTGCGCATGTGCGTTTCGCGGCACCTGACCTTGATGCGATGCAGTCATTCCTTGAAGATTTCGGGATGCACATATTTGAAGAGGGCGGCCGACTTTACGGTAGAGGTAGCGACGGGCGGCCCTTCGTCCATGTGACCGAGCCGGGCGATGCCAAATTCCTCGCAGTCGGCTTTCGTGCGGAAACGATTGCCGATCTGGAAACGCTGGCTGCGGCTGAAGGTCTCGCGGTTGAGGATTTGAATGAGCCCGGTGGTGGCAAAATCATTCGCCTGACCGATCCCGATGGCTATGGCGTCGAAGTCGTTGCTGGCCAGTCGAACGGTAAAGCTTCGCTGCCCATCGCCGACCCGCTACGCAATACCGCCGCCGCCAAGCCGCGGTTCCGCTCGACAGTGCGTCTTGATGCAGCGCCGGCACATGTCCGCCGCATCGGCCATGCCGTATTGAAGGTGCGCGATTTTCGTATTTCGGAAAAATGGTACAAGGACCGCTTCGGGTTTCTGACATCCGACGAGGTGGAGGCGGCAAAGGACGTGCCTTTGGGTGCGTTCATGCGCTGCGACCGCGGCGACAAGCCTGCCGACCACCACACACTTTTTCTTGCCCAATTGCCGGGACCGCTCGGGCTGCTCCACGCCGCGTTCGAAGTCGCCAATCTGGATGACCTGATGCTTGGGCACCAACACCTCAAATCTAGGAAGCGCGAGGCCGCATGGGGCGTAGGCCGCCACATCATGGGCAGCCAAGTGTTCGACTATTGGAAAGACCCGTTCGGAAACGAGCTCGAGCATTGGACCGATGGCGACCTGTTCACCGCCGACGATCCGCCGCAGAAGCAGCCGATGAGCGCACTTTTGGCCGTGCAATGGGGTGCGCCGCACCCGATGTTTGCTGGCAAGATGCCACCCCCGCCGGGGCTCGTCGCCTTTTTCACCGCTCTCAATATCCGCATCAAACGGCTGTTCAGCCGCCAGCCCAAAGGAAATCCCGCATGAAACTCGCAACCTATACGGCCAATGGCCAGACCCGCACCGGCATTATCGTTGGCGATGCCATCATCGACAGCGGTGTCGATGGCACGATGATCGACCTGATCCGCGATTGGGAAAAGCTGAAACCAGCGCTCGAAGCCAAGGCAGGTGCTGGCAGCGGGGTCCCGCTGGCTTCGGTGAAGCTGGAAGCGCCGGTGCAACGCCCTGGCAAAATCTTCGCGATCGGCCTCAACTATGCCGACCATATCGAAGAATCGAAGATGGAAACGCCGCAACGGCAGGTCTGGTTCACCAAGGCACAGACGAGCGTTAATGCCCCTTATAACGATATCGAAATCGCCACCGGCACGATGACCAATGATTATGAGGTCGAACTGGTTGCGGTGATCGGCAAGGGCGGCAAGCATCTGGGTGTGGACGACGCCCCTTCAGCGATCTTTGGCTATTGCGTTGGCAATGATGTGACCGAGCGGATGTGGCAGCATGCCGGGCCGCAATGGTCGCTCGGCAAGAGTTTCGACACCCATGCACCGATGGGCCCCTGGATCGTGACAGCCGATGAGGTGGGTGATCCGCACGATCTGGGCCTGCGCTGCTTCGTCAATGGCGAGAAGCGGCAGGATTCGAACAGCAAGCACCTCGTGTTCAACATCTGGCAGCAGGTTGAGCATCTCTCGGTCGGGATGACGCTCGAGCCGGGCGATTGCCTGTTCACCGGCACTCCGGGCGGCGTGGGCGCGGCCATGGACCCGCGCCAGTTCCTGAAGGCAGGCGACGTCGTGCGCTGCGAAATTGATCGCCTTGGCCACATCGAAGCCAAGATGGCCGCAGAAGGCTGAGGTAGATGCTTCGCAAACTGGCTTACGCGACGATTGCGTTGCTTGTCGCCGCAACGGTGCTGGCATGGGTCAATCGTGATGCGCTGGTTGACCGGGCCGTCCAGGCCAGGTTGCAGCAGCAGCCGGATCGTAGCTTCCTTGAGGATAAGGAGCATGTCCGCGTCTTGATCTGCGGTACGGGTTCGCCCGAAGTCAGCTCGGCCAAGGCACAGGCCTGCACGCTGGTGTCGGCGGGCGGGAAGATGTTCCTCTTTGACGTTGGTGACGGCGCAGTGCGCTCGCTCGCGCATTCGAAGATTCCGGTGAACCAGTTGGAGCGCGTGTTCATCACCCATTTCCATTCGGATCATTTCAATGACGTTGCGACGCTTATCAATGCCGGCTGGATCTGGGGCCGCAAGTCGCCGCTTGAAGTGCAAGGTCCGGTCGGTACGAAGCAGGTGCTCGATGGTTTCTCGCAAGCCTATGCGCTCGACGAGGGCTATCGCAGTGCCAATATGCCGCACCTCGCGAAGAACCGTGCTGTCGCCTTTGGCGTGCCGCTCGAAATCGCCTTTGTCGAAGGGCAGCGCTCGGTGCGGGTGTATGACAAGGGCGGGGTGACAATCGACGCTGCGCTTGTTGTACATGATCCGGTGAAGCCCGCTCTTGGCTATGTCCTCAAATATAAGGGCAAGAAGGTCTTCGTCAGCGGCGATACCGAAGTCAGCCCGGTGAACATGGATGCGATGCGCAATGCCGATCTTGCCGTCCATGAATCCTATGCCGCGCACATGGTGCGCCGCGCGATCCCGCAGATGAAAAAGCTCGGCATGGATTTCGAGGCCACCGTTGCCGAGCGGACCATCCCCTATCATGCCGACAACATCGCGCTTGCGAAGCAGGCACAGGCGGCCGGGGTGAAGCACCTGCTGCTCACCCACCTCATTCCCTATCCGGATAGTTTCGTCGTCCGTCAGATGTACACCGAGGGGATGGGGCACCATTTCAAGGGCAAGCTGACCGTGGCGCAGGACGGGATGATTTTAGTGCTTTGAAAGGCTGGGTTTCGCCAAATCCGGGGGAGGGATCGGATGACAGATTTTGATTGCGATGTGCTGATCGCTGGCGGCGGTCCCACGGGGGTGACGCTTGCGGTGCTGCTCGCACGTCGTGGAGTGAAGGTGATTGTCGCGGAGAAGGAAGCAGACATTTACCCGCTGCCGCGCGCGGCGCATATTGACCATGAATGCTTGCGCATCCTGCAAGAGGCAGGCATTGTCGATGAGGTTATGAGCGGCAGTCGACGCGCGTCGCGGTACGACTTCCTCAATGCCAAGGGCGATGTCCTGCTGCGTTTCAGGGGATCGGAGCAAATCGGGCCTGGTGGCTGGCCGATCGCGAACATGATCCACCAGCCCTCGGTCGAAGCCGCGCTGCGCCGTTCTCTCTCCGCTTTTTCCAATGCCCGATTGCAGGGCCAGTGGGAGCTGAAATCCTTTGTGGACGATGGCGCGGGAATAACGGCGCAAATCGCGACAACCGATGGCGAGAGAGAAATCCGCGCACGTTATCTGGTCGGCGCAGATGGTGCGCGTTCACCGGTGCGCGAGGATTCGGGAATTATATTTGATGACCTCAATTTCGAAGAGCCTTGGCTGGTGGTCGATGTGCTGGTCGACGACTATTCGCGACTGCCCACCGAAAATCTTCAGATCTGCAATCCCGAGCGACCAACCACCTGTGTGCTTATGGGGGAAGGTCGACATCGCTGGGAATTCATGATCAAACCGGGCGAAACCGCAGAGCAGGTTAGCGACGATGCCTTCATCGAGAAACTGCTCGAGCCTTGGAATGTGAAAGGCGCGGTGCGGATGGAGCGCAAAGCGGTATATACCTTCCGCGCCCGTATCGCCTGTCAATGGCGCAAAGGCCGCGTCCTGCTGGCTAAGCGACGCTGCGCACCAGACCCCGCCCTTTGCCGGGCAGGGCATGTGTTCGGGCCTGCGTGACGCCGCAAATCTGGCATGGAAACTGACGTGACCCCCTGATTTTCCTCCAGTCTTGATTAGAGTCCGGCCCTAACAGAAGGACGGATGAGATGAAGAGAACGAGGTTTTCAGAAGAGCAGATCATCGGCGTGCTGAAGGAGGCTGAGGCGGGCGAAGACCGCAGATCTGGCGAGGCGGCACGGTGTATCCGAAGCGACGATCTACAACTGGAAGTCGAAGTATGGCGGGCTGGAAGTGTCCGAGGCCCGGCGACTGAAGGATCTTGAGAGCGAGAACGCGAAGCTCAAGCGACTGCTGGCGGACGATGCTGGACAACGTGGCGTTGAAGGATCTCCCTGGCAAAAAGTTCTGACGCCCGCCGCCATGCGGGAAGCTGTAGCTCATCTCCGGGCATGCCACGGGATGAGCGAACGGCGGGCGTGCCGTGTCCTCGATGCCGATCGCAAGAGTGTGCGTTACCGTTCCACCCGGGACGATGATGCCCGTCTGCGTGAGAAGCTGCGCGAGCTGGCCAACCAGCGGCGGCGGTTCGGCTATCGCCGTCTGCACATCCTGCTGCGCCGGGAGGGCGTGATGATCAACCGCAAGAAGACCCAACGTATCTACCGGAGGAGGGGCTGGCAGTCAGGCGGCGCAGCCGCAGGAGGGCCGTAGGGACCAGAGCGCCTGCTCCGGTGCTGGCGCTGCCGAACCAGCGCTGGAGCCTGGACTTCGTGCATGACCAGATGGCGTCGGGGCGCCGGTTCCGCGTGCTCAACGTGGTCGATGACGTGACGAGGGAGGCACGGCAGCGGTGCCGGACACCTCGATCTCGGGCCGCCGCGTCGTGCGCGAACTGACCCAGCTGATCGAACAGCGCGGCAAGCCTGGCATGATCGTCAGCGATAATGGCACGGAACTCACGAGCAATGCCGTCCTCGCATGGTGCGGTCAGATCGGCGTCGAGTGGCATTACATCGCACCGGGCAAGCCGATGCAGAATGGCTACGTCGAGAGCTTTAACGGCCGTATGCGCGACGAGCTGCTCAACGAGACGCTGTTCCTGAGCCTGGCCCATGCCCGGGTCGAGATCGCGGCCTGGGTCGATGACTACAACCGGGAGCGACCGCACTCGTCTCTTGGCTACGCAACCCCGGCGGCGTTCGCCGCCGAACTGGATAAGCAATGGCCTGCTTCGCTACGCCCTTCGGGCTCCGCTACGCAGCCCATTGCTTCAACCGCGCTCATGCGCAACAAAGCGGCTCGGCTCTAATCCCAGCTGGAGGAAAGCTGGGGGTCACGTCACTGCCCAACTTCCGGGCTCATCCAGATGAACTCGGCGCGGACGTCGCTGGCGGATGCGCCATATTCGCCCAGCACCCGGCCATCGGGGGCGTAGACGAACAGGCGGGTGTCGGGGTGGTGCCGGCAGCAGCGTCGTGGTCGCGATGCGATCATCCATGCCGTTATAGCTATGGGTGAGTGTGGCCTCGCCTGAGCGGGCATAGCTGATCAACCGGCCATGGCCGTCATAGTCGAGGCTGACGCTCTGGCCTCCCGGCCGCGCCTCACCCGTCGGGTTGCCGCGCGTCATAGGCGATGGCGCGTGTGTTTGCAGGCCCACCTGCGCCTAGCCGTCAGGCTCGCCAGCTGGTTGGTGCCGCCAGTGTAGCTGTAACTCGCCGCCGTGCTGCCACCACCCGGTCCGGGGTCGGCCACCATCATGTTCATCCGGCCCATCGAATCATAGCCGCAAGACAGATCAGACAGCGTCGTTCCCCACAAGCTGGTAAGCTTACTTAATTACTGAATATACCCGTCATCCGCAGCCACTCTTCGAACCACGCAACAAGCGCATAGCAAAATCAGAGTCTACGGCCTTATCCATAATTCAGACATATAAGGTAGCTATTTCGCACTACCTAGAATATAATTATAAATATCTTCATCTCTCACACCAATTCTATTAAATATATGAAAATAGTTATGCTTTATCATATTTTCAAAATATAAGTCTTTTTCTTCTATATTAATTTTAGACATCTTAACTATAAGTTTCTCGAAAATAAGTTTAATATCAAATTTAAATTCATCATTATAGACATAATCCATCAATCCTAAAAAACAGATGATGAACTTTTTATAATTTTCTGAATTTAAATTAAAATAGACGATATATGTTTCTATATATTTTTTTATGAATTCATTCTTATCAAAGCTAACAAAGTCTACATTGTATTGTTCTATGAAATACCTGAGTACATTGTTATACACTGATATAATATAATCATTCTTTTTTAGTGATTTTTTTAAAAAAAAGAACAATTTTTTGTTATCCAGAAATATATATTCTCTCAGTATTAGCTCAAGAACTATACTTTTTTTAGATATATCTCTTTCTTTTTCTAATATTGCTAGCAATGAATTTGTACGACTTCTTGTATACTTGCTCAATGACTCAAAAATAGATTTTTCATAAAGAAAACGTGCTTCACTATCCCAAAACAAAAAATTATTATTATTTGCCATCGGATATGCTCCGTGTAGGTATAAGCGGTTCGCCAGTTACATCACCATCCGACCATCTAGGAGGAGGCTGCAAACCGCGTCTACACATATCCTTTCTGGTTTTTGCTCTCTCAATACAGCCTTGATAGCTAAAATGATCATACCCCCAGACATTGCCATAATTTTCTCGGCATAGCTTTTCTTCCTCGCTGTATCGTTGGTCACACCAATCGCCGTTGTAGCTGCCTGCATCTGTCCAATCACGCGTTTTTCCTTTGCGCGACTTACCAGCCCCCGCCATTTGGAACGGCGGACTGGCTTTCACACCTCCACTTGGCAGCATGGTCGGTTCGGGACAATCGTCATCCCAATTATACCATATCAAAGCCCCAACCACTATCACCGCACCGCCACCGCACACCACCCAACCCCATGGTCCAGATGCGCAAAACGCGGCTATACCCCCGCTGCTCGCGCCACCGACCGCCCCTGCTGCTGGCGCTGCTAGTACAGCCAGCCCTTTAGGATCGGTATACCTAAGCGGCGAGTTCAACGCATAGCTGTAGGGTGACGCCCCACCCTCCAGCCCAATCGGATCAGCTTGGATATATCGCCCGGTGGTTGGGTCATAATCGCGGTAGCGGTTGTGGTAGAGGTCTGCGAGCGTGCGCGACTGGCCGGGGAACCCGGGGGCGCTGTAGCCGGTGGGTGGTGTGATCTGCGCGCCGCTGCTGTCGGTGTAGACGCTCGGCACGCCCATATGGTTGGCGTGGACCCAGGCGAGGATTGGGGTGCCACTGCCGCTACCATTATCGTTGGCCGCGACCGCGAGTGGCATATAGCCGCCAAGGCCGTCATCGCCGCCGCCGAAGCTGTTGGCCTGCCCAACCTCCGGGCTCATCCAGATGAACTCGGCGCGGACGTCGCTGGCGGATGCGCCATATTCGCCCAGCACCCGGCCATCGGGGGCGTAGACGAACAGGCGGGTGTCGGGGGTGGTGCCTGGCAGCAGCGTCGTGGTCGCGATGCGATCATCCATGCCGTTATAGCTATGGGTGAGTGTGGCCTCGCCTGAGCGGGCATAGCTGATCAACCGGCCATGGCCGTCATAGTCGAGGCTGACGCTCTGGCCTCCCGGCCGCGCCTCACCCGTCGGGTTGCCGCGCGCGTCATAGGCGATGGCGCGTGTGTTTGCAGGCCCACCTGCGCCGGTCGTCAGGCTCGCCAGCTGGTTGGTGCCGCCAGTGTAGCTGTAACTCGCCGCCGTGCTGCCACCACCCGGTCCGGGGTCGGCCACCATCATGTTCATCCGGCCCATCGAATCATAGCCATAGATCGCCGAGCGTTCAGGCGTCACCCCATCGTCGATGCTCGTCACATTGCCGCCCGGATCATAACCATAAGCGAGATCGGAGAGCCTCGTGCCAATGGGCGTCGCACCGCTAGACGCATTGGTCAGTGTCCTTGCGCGAAGCCTTCCATCAAACCCGCGATCATTGGCAACCGCAAGACCATTGCCCAGCGCCATGCTTTCGACCGCACCAAAGGGCTGGTAGCTCATGTTGCCCGCCAACGTCACCCAGGCCGCCGTCGCACTGGCCCGCGTCTCCACACTCGCTACCCGGCCCTTGCCATCATAACCATAGCGCACCGTCCGGCCCGAGGGATAGCCGATCCCGGTGATCCGGTCGGCAAGGTCATAGGTGTAAGTGAGGCTGGCAGCGGCGGTCGATCCCAGCACCTGCTGGCGCTCGATCAGATTGCCGCGATGGTCATAGCCGAACCTTGTTGTGCCCGAACCATCGCTCATGCTGGTCAGGCGGCCCGTCTGATAGCCGCCAAGGCCGCCCCCGGATCCTGTACCGTCATAGGTGTAAAGGACGGTTTCACTAGCAGGGCGGCCAACCGGAGTTTTGCTGAGCAAGCGGCCCGCTATGTCATAGCCATAGTCGATCCGCTGGCCCCGACCGTCAATCTCTGCCGTCATCCGGCCTGCGGCGTCATAATAGTAAGTGCTCGTTCCGCGATCGGGTGAGACCTCGCGGATCACCTCGCCAAAGCCGTTGCGCACGAATGTGGTTGTTACATCAATCGCATCCGTGAAGCTCACCGCCTCGTCGCGCTTGTTATAGGTCGAGGCCTCTACCCCGCCATCGGGATGCGTGCTCGAGATCACCCGTCCCAGTGCGTCCAGCCCCAGCGTGCTGGTCAAATCGCGCGGATCGGTAAGCATGGTGACATTGCCTTCCTTGTCATATTGAAAGCGCTGTGGCCGCCCCACACCCAAGGTGGTCGACAGCAAGCGGCCCAGCGCGTCAAAGCTTTGCTGCATCGATTGCGTCACGCTGCCGTTGCTGCGTTTCACTGTCTGCGAGACGACATTGCCTTGTCGGTCATAGGTAAAATCGATCCGCTCTCCATCCAGAGAACGCAAAGCCAGCACACGGCCCGTCACGCTATAGTCGACGATCAGCTTCGCCGTCTGCGGCTGCGTAATGCCGATGACGCGGCCTTCGCTGTCATATTCAAGCGTGGTTACCGCATCGAGCACGGGAGTGGCCGGATGCTTAACAGCAACCGAGGCCATCCGGCCCAAGCCATCATAGCCGAAAGCCGTCACAACGCCATTGGGGTCGGTCATCGTCGCAGCCCTGCCATTGGCATCATGCCCTGCAAAGCTGGTGATATGGCCGAGTGCGCTGGTGACGCTCAGCAGATTGCCCCCCGTATCATAAGCAAAGCTGGCTATGTCATCGCGCCCCTGCGCATCCGGCCCCAGCGGCCCATTGATCGATGCGAGCTTGCCCTGCGCTGTCCAGCTATAGCTTGTCGTCCGCGTTTGACCTGCTGTTGCATAGGGCAAGCTATGCGTTGTCGTGTCGAGTGCTGTGCTTGATGTAAGCCGCCCCTGCGCATCATACACATTATCGATCCGAAGTCCGTCTTGCTGTTCGGAAACGGGAAGGTCCCAATTGGGGTGCCAGGTGATTCCGGTCTGCTGTTCAGCCACATTGCCCGAGGCATCGGTTATCTGCGTCGGCCGACCCAGATTGGCGTCGTTGACATAAGCGGTTACCGTGCCGCGCCGGTCAGTTAGCGAAGCGATCCGGTTGCCCGAATAGCTGTAGGTCAACTGGTCGGCCTCAACACTGCCATTGATCGACCCTTTGATCGTCAGCAGCTTGGCTGTACTGTATCGCTTGATCGTTGCGGGAATCTCGTATTCATAGGTTGCAACATGCCCGAGCGGTCCCTTGACCGTCCGCAGCATCCGCGTTGCGCTCGGATAGCTGCGCGAAAATTCATGACGGTCAGCCCCGCCTGCAGATTCTGTCGAGGCAACATCGCCGATCGAATCATAGGTGTAGGTGGTTAGTCGCCGCTCTGCATGATCCTCTATGCCGGTAAGGGCGAATGGGAAATATGCGTTTTCGTAAAGATATTTGCGCGACCAGAGGGTCGTCCCTCCGGCAGCCTTGCGTTTAACCGTGCGCAATCGGGTTTTCGAGTAGGCGATTGTGCTGGTCGACCAGATAATCGTCCCACCGCCGCCCGAGCCGCCTGCACCACTATAGGATGAGCTTGCCAGGCCGAGTGGGCTGGGGCGGCCAAGACCGTCGTCATAATCATATTCAAGAGTGGTGCCATCAGGCAACGACAATTTCTTGATCGCTCGCTCGCTCCCTCCCAATCGGCTGGGAATGTCGTTGGTCAGTTCCCATTCGAACCCGATTTCGCGGCCAAAACTATCGCGCAACCGATATGGAACGGGCGAGTCCTCTTCATAGTCAAAATACTGCTTGTAACCGCTCGCCTTTCCGTGTTCGATTGGCACAGCAGTTCGAACGCCTGCGCCTGTCGCGACCACTTGCGGACGGCGGTATATCACATAATCTCCATTGGGCATTCCAACGCGAAATTCGCCGGTACCGGCAGCTGAGACCGGAGCGGACTCGATGAAATCCTTCCGACCCATCCCTTCTGGTATTTGCGCGACGATTTCCAGTTTTAGCCGATGCTCACTTCCCTTAGCCGTGTTCGCGGTGAAGGTGGTATTTGCCGGATCTGTCGTGCTGACAAAAGCAAAAATACCTCCAAAATCGGTCAGATATTCAACCTCGCTGTCAACAGTTGCCCCAAATACCAGTGGCCCGGGAATCGTTCCTTGCCAATGAGCGCCGAACCGTTCGGGTTCTTGCAACGACAAACGTTCGCCGCCACGCAAACGTGAGCGATAGTTTCGCCGGACGGTCAGCAGCCCGTCTTCGCTGGTATAATCCTCTTCTGCCCAGGTTTTAGTGCCGGCGCCAATCGAAACAGGATGCGATGTGGAAGGCGATTTCGGTGCGTTGACTTCACGCAGCTCGCCCTCTTCACAACACTGCTCGGTCATCCGCTTGTCTGGCAGGAGGCACTGTCCCGGCGCATAATAGGTATACCCGGCGCGGCAATTGAAGCGCACCCAACCTGGGTTGATCAGGCTCCCAGTCCATTTGCATTTATAAGTTGTGTCCGAAACGCGCGTGGGGGGGAAATTTGTACCTCTTGGTGCATATTTCTGAAATTGTCTCAAACACGCCTCTTGCGGAGTTGAATACATGGTTGTTCCAAGACCGTCCCAATTCCATCCCCCCCCAGCCGAGGCCGACACCGGCGTGGGTGAGGGTAAATTGGCACGTGACGTATCAGCGCCGATGAGACAGTAGAATGCCGCAAGAAACTGGAGAATAAGCTGAAACGTAAGACGCGTGTTTTGAAACACCATTCCAAATGATGACAGAGCAACATCGGCGATATCGACACTCAATCTCGATTTCATCATCAAGCTACTCAGATTCGCATCTACGTCTTGCATTTTGTTATGGATTCCAGACAAAACAGCCATACACTCCCGAGTTCCAGTATGTAGTTGTTCCGATCATCAATGACACCGTTTGCGAGAGGCGGTTCCCGTTCCTGTCGTAGGTTAATGAGATGCACTGGCTGGTCGTGCTTGCCATTGCCAAAACATTCGCCGGTGGACTTACATTTGTGACAAACATTAACGGAGAGGCCTGCGCTGCAGGGACCGCAAATGTAATGAGAATAGGTGCCGTAAGTCCCAGAGTCTTTCGAATAGTCGTTCGACTGAAATTCATGATCACACTAGCGCTCCTGAATTTGAATAAAGTGTTGTTATAAAGGCGGAGAGATCATTCAATCCGCATGAACGCGCGCGCTGCATCAAACGCAACGTTGTTCGCCGTGCCGTCAGCGCGCGAAGCCCACAACGCCAGACCGAGGGAACGCGTTCCGGGCGGTATCCGTCCTTCAACTCGAAGGTAGCGCCAAACGCCTGATCCTATCGATCGCGTTTGTGCGGGAGTAATCGCAATGCCAATCCGGGATCCAGTCGCATTGCGAAATTCAATGAATAAATATGGATTCTCGCCCGTGGTGAAAGTGTCCGCAGCATAAGCTTCAAATTGAGCCAAAACCTTGCCCGCATCGACATCGACTGCAAAAGTCGCAACATCAACAGCCTGGATCATTGATGGGCTTGCATTGGAAGTAGCTACGAATGCGCTCGTCCCCCACATAGGCGTCATGTTGTGGCCTGCAGGATTCGCGGTCGAAGCAGTGAACCCTCCGCCCAACATAGTCCAGCCTTCGGTCGTTCCCGTTTCGGCGCCGGGGTTCGTGAGTGCAATCTCCACCCAGTCTGAACCGCCGCCACTACCGCCACCCGCACCATTGGTAGCCGAAACTATCCGGCCTTTTGCATCCACCGTAATGTTTGGATTAACATAGAGGCCGGGAGCAACACCGGTATCACGCAGAGTTGCAGTCGTACCACCTGACGTTGTGACATCACCCGATAAATCGCCATTAGTTACGGTCTGAGTACCGCTAAACACGACAATTGAACCGCTTTGGGGCGATCCTGTTGGTTTTACGCCGGCATCAACACATCCCGCAATCGCTGTAAAATTGTCCATCACCTTGGACGCATCTGCTACCTGCCCATTAGCGATTACATTTGGCACAACGCATTCCGCAAATGCAGATTCACTAGCAAAAGCAGAAATGCTCAATGAACTCGCAAAAGCGAGAATTTTATATTTTGCCATGATTTTATATTCCGATATATTTTGGAGATAATAATCATTTATATTTATGATTACTTTATTGAGAAATCTATTTCAGTCAAGATTTATTTATTTTTCTGAATTTTTGTAACTCCCATTACTGCCTGCTCCGCATAACAGCCGCGCCAGCATAGGGATCGAAGGCATTCGCGTTGCCATTTTGAGGCAGAGGTCGCAGATATTGCGGAGGTGCCGTCACTGCGGCGACCGAAGGCGAAACTTCATAGGATGCACTGTTCAAAAGCCCGTCAGCTATGCCTTTGGCGCCAAACAGCAGGAAACAACCCAGCAACACCGACGCCCCGCGCCGGATGTCGACTCGCCCTGACAGCATGGCAAGACCGACCCAGGCGATTGCGATCACCGCAATTGCGGTCGCAAGCGGACCGAACAGCAGGCCGCTCATCCAATCGGCGGCAGCCGCTATCGCGCTGGCGGGCGGCTGGTCGGACAGACTAGCCTGCCGCAGTGAGATCGCAAACATCATTGCCGAAGCTCGATCGCGGTTATCCGGCGCGCGCCATCGACCCGGCCCAGCTGCACATAGACGTCGATGCTCGATCGGACATAATGGGCGATGCTCGCCCGATCGAGATGCGTGCCGGATTCAAGCACAAGCAACACCAGCTGTTCGATCGCGCGTTCGGGGCTGTCGGCATGGATGGTGGTCATTGAGCCCGGATGCCCGGTGTTGATCGCTCGCAGAAAGGTGAACGTCTCGGGTCCGCGCAGTTCACCGAGGATGATCCGGTCAGGGCGCATGCGCAGCGAAGCATTCAGGAGATCCTCCATCGACACCACCGCTTCGCCAAGCGCACTGCGGGCTGCGATCATCCCTACCATATTCTCTTGGCTGGCCTTGAGCTCGGGCGTATCCTCGATAAGGATCAGTCGTTCCTTCGGATCCACCTCTTTCAGAAGCGCGTTGAGAAAGGTGGTTTTGCCCGACGATGTGCCGCCAGAGATGAATATGTTGGCGCGCTGCCTCACCGCAATTCGCAGCAATTGGGCATGATCACCTCTGTCCCGAAGAGCGGCGAGTTCATTGTGCAGCCCGGTGCAGGTTTCCATGTCAGACAGGCTTTCAAATGCACCCGCTGCCGCATAGTCATCAACGCTCATGTCGGTGACGACATATTTGCGGATGGCTATTGCAACCTCACCACGTGTTGCAGGCGGCATCGCGATCTGAACGCGCGAGCCGTCGGGAAGGCTCGCCGAAAGCAGTGGATGCTCGCGGCTTATACCTTGCGATGATTGCGCAGCGATCTGGCGCGCGAGACGCTCCAGAACGAGATCATCGAGCGCCTTGACTTCACTTCGCTCGATTGCACCGCCGAGCCGCTCAACCCAGACCTCGCCCGGGCGGTTGATGTAGATGTCAGTGACATCGGCAGCTTCGAGAAACGGCCCCAGCGGTCCCAGATAATAGTCAAGATAGACCGTCTCGCCCATCGCGTCAGTCCACACCGGAAAAGTCGAGATCGCGGGATACAAACACTGCGATGCGGGTGCCGTGCCTGACCCTCAAGGTCGGCTTTGGCGGCTCCTGAATCAGCTTTGAACCAGCACTTTGAGCGGCTTGTGGTAGTGCCACCACTATGCCGCTGTCGTTCGAAACTGCGCGTGACGCGGCAAGCACGCCAAAGTCGATGGTTGACTGCAAAAGTGCACCCAGCAGCCGTTCGCCAAAATGCGTATCTAGCCTGCCCCTTATCCCGGCGCGGCCCAATTGGTCCGCTGCCGGCGAGTCAAGCGAGATGGTGACGCCATCGGGACGGATCAGGCGCCCCCAGACGATCTGGGCGCGGTTCTGTCCGCTTGCGATGTCGCCCTTATACTCACCAAACACCCGGCTCCCCTTCGGGATAAGGATACGCGTGCCTGACGAGTTGTAGACATCGTTCGACAGGATCGCGCGCACCTGTCCGGACTGGGTGGAATCGAGCGCGGTCTCGAGCACGGCATAAATGAGCGTGCCTTGCGGAACGATCCTGCTGCGATCGACCGCGGCTGAGGCCACCGCTGATGCATTGCGCGAGGATGGCGCGGCCTGCTCATTGCCTGACGTCAATGCAGCGGCGGCGGCTGCCACCATATCGTAGACGATGAGCGGCGCTGCACGTCCCGGATCGGGTGCCTCCGGAAGTGCCCGCGCGGGCGGCGGTGTATATGCAGGCGATGGCTGCGCCATTGTGCCGCCTGAGGGCGGCGGAACCGAGGTGAGTTTGACCGGTGGCAATCGCAAAGGTTGTTGCGAAGCGTCCAAACGCGGCGCTTGTGCATCGAGCGTGTAAGGGCCCAGAGTGTATTCCTGCGGGATGGCAAGTCCGGGTCCAGGCTGGCTCGCGAGCGCAAAATCACGTGGAGGTGCGATCTGAGGTTCGGCAGCGGCCCGCCGGTTGCTTTCAAGCGCGGTGAAAAGAAGGACACCTGCAAGCCCTATACCCCCAAGCCCCAGCCACATCCCGCGATTGCCGCGATCCTCGCCGACCAGTGGCAGACCGTCATCGGCTGAGCCGTCAATCGAGACCGCGTCACTCATCTGAGGCCACCTTGAGTTCGCGGCGTATGGCGGTAGCTGTCTGACGATCCATCCGGAAGATCAGCTTTTGCGGCGCACCGGCGAGTACGAAGCGTCCATCCTCCATTTCGCCATTGACCAGCGCTTCGGCGCCATTTTCAAAGGTGAAGATGGCGGGGATCGGCGCATCGGGTTGCCATTCGATGATGGTGCGCGTTCCCTCCTGATAGACGCTCGCCGGACGGATCGCCTTCGAGCCCGAAAGCCGATAGGCATATTGGCGCTCGACCTCGATAGTGGCGGTCATGGGCGACCGCCCCCGATAGACAACCCGCACATGATAGGCGCCGACACTGCCATAGCCACTCGTCGGGCTGAGCTCGAAATTATACACCCGCCCTGCGGTCACCACGGTCAGGTTGGTCGTCTCGTTCGCACTCGCATTTTTGACAAAGAAAAAATCGCCCCGTTTGCCCGCCGCCACTGTCCAGGCCGCGCTGTTGCCGACCGCGATCGTCTGGATTGTCTCGCCCGCCGCCAGTTCGACCATCGTCTGGATGCCGGGCGGGACCGACAGCCGGATGATCTGAGCAGGATCGTATTGCACCGTCTGGATGCGCGGATCGCCCTCGCCCGGTTGCGGATAGATCTGTGCACTGGCAGGCAGCGTCGATAGACAAAGCAGCGTAAAAGGAAGGAGCCACAATTTCACCGCGCGGGCACTCCCGGTGTTGCCGGCACAAGCGACTGCGATCCAGGTGCCAATCCCTGTGCATTTGTGGACGCCACAGGCGCACCGACTTCAGGAGCTGAAGCGGGAAGCGATTCTGCATCCTTGCGATAGCTTGTGACCTCAAAACCGAGCGGGTTCACCAGCCGGTCATCCGCGCTCATCGGCGCACTGGAATAGCGGTAGCGGATCACTGCCACCCAGTTCTCGGGCAGCTGCGGTGCGGCACCAGGATCACGCCTTGTGCTCGCAAAGCGCACCAGCGCGCTCCCTTCAGAAAGCTGTGAGACCGAGCGGATTTCGACGTCAATCACCGTGCTCCTGGGATAACGGGTGAGCGGGCTGTCCGGATTACCCGCCTGCATCATCGTCACATACCCGTTCTTCGCATTGCCCGAAGACCAAAGTGCGACCTTCTTGAACTGGCCCTGCACCGTTGCGATATCAAAACCTTCTCGCGCGATTACATATTGCGCAAGGAAGGATCGGGTCAGCGCTTCATCGGCTCCAATCTTTTGCGGCTGCGTTGGATCGAGCGCCTGCACAAAGCCGGTCTGCCGGTCGACAAGCAAGGTGTGCGGAACCACCGTCTTCAAAGGCAGCATGAAGGCTATCGCTGGTGCCAGAAGCATTGCGATCACGCTCGCAACCAGTGCAACAATCCAGGCAGTCTTGCGCGAAGCGTATATCGACCGGGTGCGCTCGTCCGCCCAGCTCCCGGCCTGGGCATAATAGTCGTCGAGCTTTTCGCGAGTGGTTTCGGTCATGATGCGGATTTTCGTTTGAGGGACTGGGCGTTCATGCGCCGTAAAGGTGCGGGATAGCTGCGGCCGAGTGGAACGGTATTGGAGGCAAAAGTGCCGAGCGCGGTGTCACTGGACTGGTTTCCGCTCGACTGTGCGAGCCCGATCGTGCGGACACCGCCGACCCCGCTCTCGCGATCCTGCGCCTGGCGCACCGCTTCAGCTATCTGCTGTGCGCGGCTCTGCTCGACTGTTCGCTCGGCTTGTGTATGTGCCGGTCGCTGCGTAAGGCGCTCCATCATGCCAACGCCGCGTGCGGCATGATCGATGATGGCGGTCGCCCGCGCCACGCTGTTCGGGGCAAAAGCGATACGTGCGGACAAACTAAGCACGCCGATCATAGCCAGCGCAAAGGCCAGTGTCAGGGCCAGCAGTTCAAAGGGTGCGGCGAGCGTTGCAATCCGTGCCGCGCGCATAGCGAGCACCTGTGTGAGCCAGGGTTCGATAATCGCAAGCTCGGCGCCTAGCATGATCGCAATCCCGACCGAGCCCAGGGCAACCGCAATCAGCGCGCGCAGCCAGCCCAGAAACAGGAAGCGCGTTGCCTCAAACAGCAGGAAACCGGCAAAAAGCGGTGCGAGCGCCAGAAACAGCCCGCCTGCAAGCCGGAGCAACCCGAAGCAGCCGATTATGCTGCTCACAAACAGCGTCTTGCCCCAGCCAAGCGCGGTCTCATCAGCGAGTGGCGGTGCGGTTGTGCCTTCGGGTCGCCGCGAGGAAATGTCGAGCCGTCCGCTTCCTGCCTCAACCAGCGCCATGATGCCGGTGTCGACGCCGGACAGTCGCGTACCCAGCCCTCCCTCAGATCCCGGCAGTGCCGAAGCGCGTCCAATCGATCCGGCAATTTCGGCAGGTCCCTTGAGGACAACGTCATAAACCGCGGTGCGATAGGCGGGCCAGCTTGCGGTCAAAGCCAGCACAAAGCCGACCTTCAGCGCTGCCGACAGCCACTCATCAACAGCGAGCGGTTTACCGGCAAGAAAGCGCAGGCCGATGACCGCCACAAAGATCGCAAGCAGCACTGTGATCGCGAGTGACAAGGGCGAGCCGGGGCTGGCGAGCGCCTGATAGCCCGCTTCACCGATGGTCTGCGCCTGACAATCGAGATTGGACAAAGTCGCCGCGAGGAACCCCGATCCGGTTGGAAGCGCTGCACAACTCATGCGGTCTGCTCCAGCAGCTTTTCGAGCCAGTTGCTCTTGCCACCGGGCGCCGCGCGCAATTCGTCGGCAAGCCGGACGGTCTTTTCGCGCCCGGACAATATGGTGAGGATCTCGGGCTCGCCGGTCAGATCAAGCCGCACTACAATGCTCTCGCCGCTATGCTTGATCAGGAAGCAGTGCGAACTGTCGGGTAGCGTGCGCACCAGATCGAGCTCATGGTCGGTCAACCCGAAGCCGTCGCAATAATCCTCGCGGGAAGCCTTGGGGTTGATCATGAAGATCTGCGTTGCGGCCTGTTCGATGATCGCGCTGGCAATGCGTGAATCGAGCGCATCGCGCGCGCTTTGCGTGGCGAAACCGACAATGCCATTTCGCTTGCGGATGGTCTTTTCCCAATCCTTGATCCGGCGCACGAAGATATCGTCATCAAGCGCCTTCCAGCCTTCATCGACGACGATGATGGCAGGGCTGCCATCGAGACGCTGCTCGACCCGGTGAAATAAATACAGCATTGCCGGGCTGCGAAGCGCTGGATCGTCGAGGATCGCAGTCATGTCGAACCCGACGACGCGTGCCTTGAGATCAGTTGCATCCTTCAGATTGTCAAACAGCCATGCCCGCTCGCCATCGCCCCACCACGGCTTGAGCCGCGACCAGAGATCAGACCCGTGCGGACGCGCGCCGCCGCGGAACAGCTCGACCAGATGCCGCAAGCGACGGTGTGGCAAAGGTTGCGCAAAATTGGCATCAATCGCATCCCTGATCTGCGCCTGCTCCTCGATACTGGCACCGCCCGCCAGCAGTGCGACCCAGTCGATCAGGAACTGCCTGTTGACAGGCGTGTCTTCCAGCTGGAGCGGGTTGAGCCCCGACGGTACATCGGGATGCAGCCGGTCATAGCTGCCGCCAATCGCGCGGATGAACAGATCAGCGCCGCGATCCTTGTCAAAGAAGATTATACGCGGATCATATTTGCGCGCCTGCGCCAAAAGGAAGTTCAAGACCACTGTCTTGCCAGAACCCGAAGGCCCGATCACCGTGAAGTTGCCCAGATCATTTGCATGAAAGTTGAAGAAATAAGGTCCTGCGGCGGTTGTCTCGAGCAGGGTAACCGCCTCACCCCAATGATTGCCTTTTGCTAACCCGACCGCGAAGTTGTGTCCGCTTGCAAGCCCTGCAAAATTGCCGGTCGAAATGAGTGCTGGCCGGGTGATATATTTGAAGTTCCCCGGAAACTGTGCCCAATATGCCGGTTCAAGGCCGATGTCCTCGCGCACTGCGGTGAGCCCCAGATCAGACAGCGTCGCGGTTACATCGGCGACATGGGAATCAAGCTCTTCGAAGTTCTCGCCATGCACCGCGATGGTCATATGATGCTCGCCAAAACCTGCACGACCCGCGGCCACCTGATCCTTGGCGTCCGAAAGCTCGGCGCGCAGACTCACTGCCTCATCTTCCGCAGAACGCATCCGCCGGAGCGCGAGGTTCATACGGCCGAGCACTGCTTGTCGGTCGACAAAGGCAAAGGACTGGGTCAGCGTCATCTCGAACGGCAAGCGCATCAACTGGTCGAACATCCCCGCTGTTGTCTGCGCAGCATAGTCCTTGACCGAGACGATCGCGCTGAACCGGCGCTCCATGTGGCCATTGGCCGACAGCTCGATCGCATTGCGGCCAAAGCTGATCCGGCGCTTGGGCAAATACATTCCCAGATCTTCAAACGGCAATTGCATCGGTGCCAGTTCGCTGTTGAACAATGCTCCCAGAAACTCGACCGGTTCCGAACAGAGAGCGCCTTCGCTTTCATAAGCCGAGAGAAGCCTCGGGCCGTAATTGCCGAGTGCTGCCATCAGCGCCTCGCGCGCCGCGTTTAACTGTCTTACTTCGCTCGCATAATTGGCGTGCCTTGAATTGTCGGCAGCGCCCAACCAGCCGCGCAGCCGGTCTGCCACACCAAGGCTGCCATGCAGCGGTCGGCGTACCAGAGTTAGATACAGCTCATTCACATAGAGCTGTCGCTCGCTCAATCGAGCGCGCCATTTGTCATCAAGGCTTTGAGAAAAGGGATCAGGGAATGTTGCCTCCAGCTCCAAATCGACCTTGCGGCGGATGATATGGTGGTAGAGCGCGAAGCGCGACGAGCCGATCGTCTGCAGCATCGCATCGCGCAACACCTTCCGGTAGTTGAGTTCTTCGCTGTCGGCGGTCTCGAACAGCATGCCGCGCAGGGCTATCACCTGAAGCAACAGGCCATCGCGGGTTTCGATAATATGATCGTCGCGTTGTGCTGTGTAAGGCAGGTGCGCGCCCGCAGGCTTTTCGCGGGCGATGATTTTGGGGTCGCGGGTCAGGGACGGTAGGAGTTGCATCGCCACAGTCTGTGATTGGGAACGCGCCCGCAATGGCGCGAACGCGCAAACCAGATATCGATAATGCGCGGTTCCTTGAGGCAATAGAGAGCAGCTGCCCCATGGAGGATTAGCGCAGGCACCAGCACCCAAAGCGATTTGAGGATCAGGAACAGCTCGGCCGCCAGCACGCCATTGATCACAAAAAAGCTGTAAGTTACACCCGCAAACATCTGCGGCCGCGTCAACGCCACAAACAGACGGTCGCTTTCGAGCTGCGCCATGGTCCTGTCAGCCGGTCGAAAGCGTAGCGGCGGACTGGATGCCGGCTACAATGCTGGCGGCGCCAAAAAGTATGAAGCAGCCCAAGATCACCACCGCACCGTGCCGCCAGTTTATCCGGCCCGTGAGCATCAGAAAACCTACCGAGGCGATGGCGATTACAGCAACCACCGTTGCAACGGTGCCGAGCAGCGTTCCCTGCATCCATTGCATCGCATTGACGATCACGCCCGAGCCTTGGGGGTCGATCGAGAGTTCCTGGGCATAGACAGTGGCGGGAAGAAGCGCGAAACCGAGTGCAATGAATGACTTTAATCGCGCAAGTAAAATGGGCATCCCGATTCCTCTCGATATGGATGCTACTGCGCAATTATTTGGCTGACAATCGGATTCTTGGATTGCTAGTGCTAGTTTGGCGATTTTTATCATTAACTTGTGTTAAGAGATATTTTATCGATGCATTTGCGTTACTTTCGAGCCTTAAACCGGCAAGGAAGGAGTCGCAGAACGGCGCATATTCTGGTCATTGAAATTATCGCACTGTGGCCCGAGCGGAGTATAGCGCAGCGATGCGCCAGATGCACTCACCAGCCTGTTCTCTTGCATCTAGACATAGGCATTGCTGCCATCTCCGGTCAGGTTGCCATTGGCATCATAGCTGAAGCTTGCAGCACCCGCCGCGGTATATTGGTTGAAGCCGTTGGTGGCGTAGGCGCGGTTCACATTATTTTCTCGATCCGTCCATCGGCATAAGCGAGGCTACTGGAGTATAAGAGGCACGCAGACTGCTGCGTAGTTCCAAAGAGGGCCATGAAGTACCGCAGCAGTGGAGCGGGAGGGTATCCAGCTTGTATAGCGCGCCCAAGAATCTCTGATTAATTTATATATGCACTCTGCACATATTTCATAAACAAATGCGCTCGCTTTACCTCTGCGCCGGGCCAACTATCCGAAATCGAGTATTTATAGGCAACTCTATTTAATTCATCAAAGTAGTAATTTCTTGCTACCATTTTCTTTTTCTTGAATATTCTGTCCAAATTTTCGTATATTAAAAAATAAGCAGCTTCTCTGCATATTACCTCTACTATATCAAATCCCTGATAATCATTTAATAAGTAATCAAAAGATTGAATACGTAAATCTTCAGGGTTTTTGAAATTTCTAGCTACAAAAATTTCAGATTCGCCATATATATGCTCGATCAAAAAATCTGGATCTTTCACTTTTACTTTCTCCGCCGCCCGCCAAACGATCTGGCTGGCAGTGCACTTGCTCCTTTTCGAACTTTACCGTCGCTGAAGACACTTGCCAAGTACCGACCATTACTATCTTTTATCTTCCATTGTCTACCGCCATGAGCACTCCCGGTTTCCGATCCGCCGGACTGGTTCCCTTTGTCTCGCTGAAATATCAACCCTGTCTCCTTGTCCTTAAACCCTTGCCCACCAGGTAGTTTTTCGAACCGATCGTTGTCATGGTCCGGCGTTACCACGCGCTCTTCCTTCAATCCAGAAGCGACGGCGGCGGCACCAACACCCGATCGCCGAGAGTGCGAGCGTCAGCGTAACGTGCTCCAAAGGATAATGGCAGCTCCAGCTTGCGCACCAGCGCCGCCATCGGGATCGCGGGGTAGCGTCATTGTGCGTTCAGCGATCTGTCGCATCGACGGCCTACTTTCCTCATCAGAACGATCAGCCGTTACAACAATGGTACACTGCTCTTCCCCCTTAGAATTTTTTACACACTCATAAGACATCCCATCGGGATCGACCATATTAACCGGATCATTGCCGACATAGGCATAGAGGTTGATCTGATCGTCATACCCGATGGGATCAGTCTGCATGAACCGCCCGAGCGTGGGCGAGTAGATGCGTGCCTTGTAGTAATACATGCCCAGTTCGGGGATCCATGCCTGGCCTGTATATTGGAACCGGCCCACATTGGTCGATTGCGGGATGCCGTAATCATCATATTTGTTGATCGACAGCAAGTTGCCGCCCCAGTCAGTAAGCGCGATCACGCTGCCCTGGTGGTTGGTCTTGATCAGTCTGGCCGCGCCATCGGATACGCCCGAGCCTTCGAACCAGGCCATCGGATCGTCAACGCCCGAGCCGTGCACATAGCGGCGCAGCATCGTGCCTGCGCTGTCATATTCAGCCACCAGCTCATCGCCATCATAGAGGAACCTTGTCGTGCCCGATGCACCCGATGTCTCATAGAGCCGCCCCAGCGGATCATAGCGCAGTGAGGCACTCGATGCGCCAGAGGCACTCACCAGCCTGTTCTCGACATCATAGACATAGGCATTGCTGCCATCCCCGGTCAAATTTCCATTGGCATCATTGTTGAAGTTTGCAGGACCTGCAACGGTATACTGGCTGAGACCATTGTCCGCATAGCCGCGGTTCACATTATAGTCGCCGGTATAGACATAGCCGTCATTGCTTGTCGTGCGCGTCACCATTTGCGAGGCGGAGTTGTAGCCAAAGACATGTTCAACGTCATAGGCTGCACCGGTCATATTCTGGTTCAAGCCGCTCGGTCGTCCAACCGGATCATAGGCATAATAGGTCCAGCGGACACTGCCCAGTTGCGAGCGCAGGCCGCGATTGTTATTATAATATCCGGTCAGGCCACTCGCCCAATTGCGTCCGATTGTGGCCATCCGGTCAAGCCCGTCATAGGCGAAGGTCAGCCCTTCACCCGATGCGCTGTCAAACCGCGCAAAGGTCTGAAGCCCGCGTAGGTCATAGCCATAGTAAACGTCGCGCGTATGTGTTGCGGATAGTCCTGCGCGTTCGAGCACAATCTTGACTACCATCCGATTGAGTGCGTCGTCGCTGTAATTCAGTACGCTTCCATCGCGTTTGCGTAAACTGGTCCGGTTTCCATTGGCATCATAGCCATATTGTTCATAGGCGTTCGGGTCGACCTAGCCCACGCTGGTCTTCGAAGGGAAGTCCAGCGTGTCTGTCGGTCATGGCCATCGTAGCTGTATTGCGCCAGATTGCCGTTGGCATCCTTGACCGTCGCTGGCCTGCCATTGGGCGTATAGGTGTAGGTCAGGTAATCTTGGCTAAGCGAGGTGCCGACCGCCTTCTGCACATTGAGCAGCTGTCCGGCGGCATCATAGGCATTCTTCGTGATCCGGTCGGGCCCGTGACCCGGCGCATAGCGTCATACTGCGCGGCGGATGTGTAAACGAACGGCAGTTTCAGAGTGCTGACTCAAGCCGTCGAATCTCCGGAATGCTAGCGAATCCTGCAAGCGTCTTTATAGAAACCGTCACGGCCAGATTCCGCGCAGAGACTCTGGCCAATTGCCGCCCGTTTCCAGCCCATTTTTTACCGGCTAGTGACCTTATAATTGCAGAAATGGAGCCAGAAACTCGCCAAAATCCGAGGCGCTTCAGCCAGAGACCCAATTCTGCGATTTAAGGACAATGTGCTTGGAGGTGCGCACAGTCACCGCCAACCAATCTCTGCCTGATTTCCCTGTTATGCAGGGAATTTACAGGGAATTTTGCGCAATTTTGGCGGAGTTTGGTACCCGGAACACCCGGAGAACCGCGGTTTTCTGTGGCTTGGCAGCGAAATTCCCGCGCGAAATAACAGGGAATTTCCGTTGCGATAACAGGGAAAACCCATCGGCGTTTCAGTTAAAGCGTCGCATGTTTATCCCACCTTGTTCGGATCGGGCGCAGCCGCTCGAGTTATCGACAGGTTTATCAATTTTCGCGGATAACTCTGATTTCACGCAAGAAACTTCTTCCTGCTCGTCCAACTGCTCCCCTATACTCATCTTGCTCAACCGCTCTCTGACGCGAGAGCGTGAGAACAAAATGGCAACTTATCGAGGAGGGACACCATGGCGACCAAATGCACTCAGACAAAACATTCAGAATTTATCGGAGATACCCATGTCAGAAGTAAAGTTGATGGATCGCGCATCCTATGCGCGCCAAATTGTTGAACGCGATGTTAGTTCATTAAAACCCTATGCGCGCAATGCGCGCACACATTCGAAAAAGCAATTAAAGCAGATCGCGGCCAGCATCGAGCGATTTGGTTTTGTAAATCCTGTGCTGATTGCCAACGATGGCTCTATCATCGCGGGCCATGGCCGCGTTGAAGCGGCTAAACTGTTGGGCCACAAATCTGTTCCAACCCTGGCGCTTTCGCATCTTAGCGAAACCGAACGTCGCGCCTATATCTTGGCCGACAACAAGCTCGCGCTCAATGCAGGCTGGGACAATGAGCTCTTGGCGATCGAGCTTCAGGGTCTGCTCGATGATGATTTCGATGTTGACTTAACTGGATTTAGCATCGCCGAGATAGATTTCATCATCGAGGTTGCGGAGAGCGCCAATCCCGATGCCGGGGATTCCAAGGATGATGACATTCCTGATATGGCCGGCCCTGCGGTTACGCGCATGGGCGACCTTTGGTTGTTGGGTCGGCACAAGCTGATATGCGGTGATGCGCAAGACGCTGAGTGCTTCCACCGATTGGTCGGCAACGAGCAGGTCGACCTGCTGTTCACTGACCCACCCTATAATGTGAAGATAGATGGCCATGTTTGCGGCCTTGGTTCGGTCAAACACCGCGATTTCGCCTTTGCTTCCGGCGAGATGAGCGAGGATGAGTTTACCGGGTTTCTCAAAACCACGCTTGGCAATGCAAGTAGTAGCATGCGCGATGGTGCCATTGCCTATGTCTGCATGGACTGGCGGCACATGGGTGAGATGCTGGCTGCGGGCAACCACGCCTTCACCGAGCTCAAGAACCTCGTGGTTTGGAACAAGACCAATGGCGGCATGGGTGCCTTCTATCGTTCGAAGCACGAGCTGATATTCGTGTTCAAGAAGGGAACTGCGCCCCACACTAACAGCTTCGGTCTTGGCGAGACGGGGCGCTATCGAACCAATGTCTGGGACTATGCAGGGATAAGTTCAATTAGCGCCAGCCGAGGCGACGAGCTTGCCATGCATCCCACCGTCAAGCCGGTTGCGATGATTGCGGACGCCATCAAGGATTGTTCGAGGCGCGGCGAGATCATTCTCGACTGTTTTGGTGGTTCAGGCTCGACGCTGATCGCTGCCGAGAAGACTGGGAGACGGGCGCGCCTCATCGAATATGATCCTCTCTATTGCGACACCATCATAAGACGCTGGGAAAATCATAGCGGCAAACGGGCCGTCCTAGCTGAAACGGGAAAGACCTTCGAAGAGGTCTCTGAGAGCCGCCTAAATGCCCTTTCAGAAGGTGGGCTCTGACCATGGCCAAGAAACGTCAAAGCAAGAATGGCTACTATGACATTGGCCGGAACAAAACACCGACCTGGACCAGGTTCCAGCCTGGCAAATCCGGCAATCCCAATGGCCGGCCCAGGAAGACACCGAAAGAAGCACCCA
This sequence comes from Sphingomonadales bacterium, assembly GCA_016707885.1. Classification (GTDB taxonomy): domain Bacteria; phylum Pseudomonadota; class Alphaproteobacteria; order Sphingomonadales; family Sphingomonadaceae; genus Sphingorhabdus_B. Next base: position 1,114,007 of record JADJGU010000001.1, on the reverse strand, counting down.
TGACGCCAACTGAGTCCGAACTCGACAATCTGTTGAGAGCTGAACTCGATCGCGAGCTCACCATCAACGAAGGCGGCAAACCGAAGAAGATTAAAGCCCGCGAACTGGTTCCGCGATCGCAAATAAACTCCGCCATCAAGGGCAACAGCAATGCGCAGCGGCATGTCATGCTCGAAATGCGTGAACTCGAACGGCGCGATGCCGAACGAGCCAAGTTGCTGGAAGCCCAACAGGAGGCCGAACGCCAGCAGCAGATTATGGTCTATGAGTATATGGTGCGCAAGAAAGACGAGCGATCTGCCATCTGGGAGGAGGCCGCAACCCGAGGTTGTGAACCCGATCAACCTTGGCCGCACCCCGACGACATATTGCTGTTTCCAAAGCAGCAACGATGGCGGACCCGGGGACCGTTCGATGAGACAGATATGACGTTTTTCAATTGGTGCAGGGCGGAGCGAGACTATCTCTACGCCATTGGAATATTGGAGGGCTTGGTTCGAAAGCCGCGCCAATATGAATTATATCGCTTATACATGATCTTGTGGGTGAGCTACGACGTGAAGCTGCCACGTCGTTGGCAGATAGCTGATCAACAGGCAGTCCCATTTTTCAACCTGTCCAGCCTCACCGAAAAGCAGCTCGAACGGGAGGTAGAGGAAAGGCGCGAGCATGCCGAATTCCTAATAGCCTTGGCCGGCATCTCTAATGAGCGAGACAAGGAAACATACAGAATGGTCAACTCGATCATGAAGCCATTGCTCCAACGACAGGGCGATCGGTCGCTAGCCGAGTTCGAGCATGCGCTCGAAATAAAGGGAGTGGGTATGACCTAGCCTCAACGAGAAGCCACTATTCTGTGGGGATGATGCTAATCGCGCTGCTCCCTTACTAAATGTTGGATAGCCCTTCCAGCCCGATCTTATGCCAATAGAAAGTCTTGGGGCTCGGTCCATTGCCGATCATCGATCACAGATTGAGCCAAAAATCGATCAGATCTTTTAGACTTTATCCTTTTATCGATTTTCTGAATTAAGAGATTGGCATTACTCCACTGATTCCATGAGCCATAGTGCGGGGAAATAGAGGATACAAAATGCTCAGAAAAATTGAACGTAAATTGGACCGTGGCGAGCGATATACGTCGACGATAGACCCGATATTCCGCTTACTCACCAGCCTGATTTTCATCATAGGCGGGCTCGGGCATTTCGGGCGGGCGGACGATATGCTGTTGCGGGTGGAGGAGTCGCCATGGCGCGCCTACATTTTGGCGATCGGTGACCCCCTGTGGTTGCTGCGGCTCTCTGGAGCAGTATTTGTCGCTGCAGGCGTCACATTAACACTTGGCTGGATGACGCGCCTCTCTGCGTTGGCGCTGTTCGTCACCCTGATTCCGATTACTATCACAATCCATTTTGCGCCCGACCATGTGGGCCCTCTGTTCAAGAATGTGGCAATAATGGGTGCCCTACTATTCCTTTTTGTTCGCGGTCCAGGTGCCTATGCTTCGGATAACACAGCGTCATAACCTTTCGAGCCAGTCAGCAGAAAATGCAGGGCCCGGACTAGAGGGGGTGGCGTCCGGACCCTGTACTTAAGGTCACCAAATCATTGTGACCAAAGCCGTTGGCGTTGCTTATGCGACATTAACTGTGCGCAGATAGGGGCGATGCTCAACCCACCCCTGGGGGAAGAGAGTTTCAGCTTCCTCATTGGCAATCGACGGCGGGATGATGACGTCTTTGCCGGGGATCCAATCTGCAGGAGTCGCAATGCGCTTGGCGTCGCTTAATTGCAGCGCGTCAATCACGCGCAGGATCTCGTCAAAGTTCCGGCCCACGCTCATCGGATAGGTCATGATAAGCCGAATCTTCTTCTTGGGATCGATGATAAACACCGAACGAACCGCTGCTGTCTCGCTCTGATCCGGGTGGATCATGTCATAGGCGCGGGCCACCTTCAAATCGACGTCCGCGACAATCGGGAAGGTCAAATTTGTATTTTGCGTGTCGTTGACGTCCGCAATCCATTCATGATGTTCTTCAACCGAGTCGGTCGAAAGCCCGAGCGGCTTGACGTTACGCTTCGCAAATTCGTCGGCCAATTGTGCGGTGCGCCCCATTTCGGTCGTGCAAACGGGGGTGAAGTCTGCCGGATGGCTGAAGAAAAAGACCCAGCTGTCGCCAGCCCAATCGTGCAGGCTGATTTTTCCGTTTTGGCTGTCGACCGTGAAGTCGGGCGCTGTGTCGCCGATATGAAGTGTCATCTTGCGTATCCTTTCGCTGTTGATGACCATTCAGATAGCACGTCCACCTTTATCGGCAAAATACATATATTCACTTGCTGTAATTGATATATTGAATTGCGTAAATGATGCCCTAGCGAGGAAAACGCATTTCTGCGCTTACAGCATAGTGCTTATCTGTAAGCTGCAGCATTGCGGGTCGATGGCTTATCAAGATTAGGCCTATCCCGTTTGCTGCCAGCCACTGGTCCAGATTCGCGACCAATGCCGCTTCGGTCGGCCCATCGAGGCCTTCGCTCGGCTCATCCAGCACCAGCCAGTTTCGCCCAGCCAGCAATGCGCGTGCAACGGCAAGTCTGCGCTGCTGGCCACCTGAAAGCCTTGCGCCACCTTCGCCTATCCAATGCTCCAATTGCCCGGGCAAACTGCGGACAAACGCATCGGCGCAAGCCGTTTCAAGTGCCTTCCATAGCTCGGTATCGGTCAAACCTGGCCTTGCCAGACGTAGATTATCCGCCACCGTCCCCGCTATCAATCCGGGTTCCTGCAATGCAGGAGCGAACACGCCACGCAACGCCGAAATTGGAAGTTGACGGGGGTCGGCACCGTCAATTTCAAGTAGCTCAGGCGCATCTTCACGTAAGCCGAGCAGCGTCTCGATGAGTCGCGATTTACCCGACCCAGATGGCCCGATTATGGCAATTCGTTGGCCAGAACCTAACAAAATTCGAGCCGTATCTGCGCCGAAACTGATCGACTTGCCCACCAAAGAAGTGGCGACCGAGGCCTTTCGATCTGATGGATCAGATGCGAGAGTCTCCAATAGCTCCATCGCCAGTTTTCGGCGTGGCGCATCGATGTCTCGAGACATCAATTGACCCCAAACTTCCATAGCCGCAATTGCCGCGAGCGCTCCCAAGGCCAAAATGGGAGCTGGCGCATTTGAAACGAGTATCATGACAGCGATCACTATTGCGGGGATGGCAACCTGCATCCCGGACAATAAGGCTTCGATCGCGGCAAAATGCAATTTGGCCTTATCATGGCGCGACGCGACATCGTTCATTGCATCGGCGAGCGGCGATGCAAGGTCGTATATCGCAATATCGGCAGAAGCTCGTGCCATGTCTGCATAGCTGGACTTGAGATCAGCCATTTCGGTCGACATTTGGCGAGCTGCCCAATCTAGCTGTGTGCCAAAAAACTGGGTGCCCGTGAACCGCATCATAAATAATCCGAGCAGCCATGGCAGAAGCGCCCAGCCACCCATGGCAAATGCACCCCCGGTTCCAACCATTGCGCTGGCCCAAATCGCTGGAAGCGATAGTTGTCTGACCATGTCGTTTTCGAGCTGATCAACCTCGGCTCCCAGACGCGTAGCAACTTCGCCGCTGCGATGGGACAGCAGTTTTTGCGGGGTTGATTGTGCAAATCGGGCAAACAGTATGGGGCGCAACTTCGCTAAAGTGCGTAAGGCCGACATATGCCCCGTCAACCGCTCTCCATAACGCGAAGCGGTACGTAATATGGCAAGCCCGCGAATGGCGGCGCTCGGAAGTAGATAGTTGAAAGAGCGCACGACTGACGCACCCGAAGAGCCTGCAACAGCAGCCCCAACCAGAAACCAACCCGAAATTGCCAGCAATAAGGCGCCGGATAGTCCAGCGGTAGCGGCCAAAATGATAGCCGAACGCCGGGTCGCTTTTTGGTCGCCCGATAACTCTGTGAGCAAACTCTTTATCATTGGAGCTTCAAGCGGCTTTTAGCCTTCCTTGCGAGGCTTTCGTCATGCGTTGCAACGATGATGAGCCGCTCTCGACTGGCATCCAGGAGCAACTCCGAAATCTCGGCCGCAAGTTTTATATCAAGATCGGCTGTTGGCTCGTCGAGTAGCAGCAATGGCCGCCCGCTGACCAGAGCACGTAGCAATCCCAACCGGCGCCGCTCTCCACCCGACAGGCCACTGCCGCGGTGATCGACTTGTGCGTCAAGTCCGCCCCGTTCGCGGATCAATTTCGCCAGCCCAAGCCTGTCTGCTAGCCTAAGCAGTTCTGCTTCATCGACAGCATGCCCAAAAGATAGATTGTCGCGCAGACTTCCGGGTAACAGCGCCACGGCCTGCCCAGCCCAGCCGATACTATGGTTGATCGAACCGGGCGTGAATTGCACGCCGTTCACAAGCATGCGCCCGCATTTACTTGGGGCATGACCGGCAAGGCTGCGCAACAAACTGGATTTGCCCGATCCGGTTGCTCCTTCGATGCAATGCAACGCTGGGCCTTCCCAATTCCAAGTGAACGGGCCCAGTCGACTTCCTTCCGCATAATCAATACTGAATGCTTGGACCTCGAGGGACTCGATCGGAGCAAGAATAGGAATAGATACAGCTTTGGTCGGGCAGCGGGCGGCTTCGTCGGACATGGCCTGTGCAGCCGCTTCACCCTGTTGCTTGTCATGATAAGCAGCCGCAAGCCTGCGCATCGACAGATAAAATTCTGGCGCCATTGCAAGAGCAAAAAATGCGCTTGTCAGCGTCAGCTTTTCTGGCGGGTGGAAAGGCAGCAGACCCAGCAGCGAAAATCCGCAATATACCGCGACCAAAGCAACCGACAGTGCTGCAAAAAATTCCATGATCGCGCTTGAAGCGAAAGCCAGACGCAGAACCTTGATAGTTCGTTCGGCAACCTCTTCCGTTGCTCCGGCCAGATGACGCGTAATGCGCTCCTCCGCACTAAAAAGCAAAATTGTCGGCAGGTTCCGCACCCTGTCAACGAACAGACCGGACATCCTGCCTAAGGCCGCCAATTGCTCCTCCGATTCTTTGCGCGCCGCAAAACCCGCGAGCGCCATTCCCAGCGCGAATGGCAGCATGGTCGCCAGCATGATCAAAGCTGCAACCCAGCTTGCCGCCGACACAATCAGCGCGACAATCACAGGAATGAAATTTGCCGATGCACGTATCGGCAGATATCGAGCCGCATATCCGCCGATTTGTTCGGGATGTTCAATAGCAAGCCGCAAGTCTTCGCCAACCAGCCTGCCCCGTAGAGTTGCGCTGGGCAGCAATAGCGGGAACATGGTGGCCCGGACTGCTTTACGAAGATCGACAGCCGCTTTTTCACCCCAATAGACAGCTGCTGCCTGCGACATCGCCCTTAGCAGTCCTCCTGCGACCAGCAGCATGACGGACAGCCCCATCCCGAACCATATGTCGCTTCCAGCGGCCAGACCTATTGCATTGGCAAGGCCTGCGGCAAATGCCGCCGCACCCAAGGCATCGGCTATCCACCAAGCCGTCGCCAGCGGAGACGCCCTGCGAGGTAGCAAATAAAGCGCAGTAGGATTTTCCATCTAATCACCGGTTGACCCTATCATCATTTATACATATACATTATTTATATAAGTGAAAGATGCAATCGAGTCGAGAGTGGCCAGATTAGACTTTGGCAAGCTTCCGGCAAAGGAGCCAAGCTATGGATATGGCGGTTGTTGAACTGTCGCGGCTGCAATTTGCGCTGACGGCCATGTATCATTTTCTTTTCGTTCCTCTCACCCTTGGGCTCTCCTTCATCCTCGTCATCATGGAAAGCATATATGTGATGACCGGCCGGGAGATCTGGCGCACCATCACCCGCTTCTGGGGAAAGCTGTTCGGGATCAATTTCGTCCTCGGTGTAGCAACCGGCCTTACGATGGAATTCGAATTCGGGACTAACTGGTCTTACTATTCACATTATGTTGGCGATATCTTTGGAGCCCCGCTCGCAATCGAAGGATTGATGGCGTTCTTTCTGGAAGCGACCTTTGTCGGGCTGATGTTCTTTGGTTGGGACAAGCTTTCCAAAGTAAAGCATTTGATGGTCACTTTCCTGGTGGCTCTTGGCTCAAACCTCTCTGCACTGTGGATTCTGATTGCGAACGGCTGGATGCAGAATCCGGTCGGTGCGAAATTCAACCCTGAGACGATGCGCATGGAGGTGACCGACTTTTATGCCGTGCTCTTTAATCCTGTAGCACAAGCCAAGTTTGTCCATACGGTCAGTGCAGGTTATGTTGCCGCGTCGGTTTTTGTGCTCGGTGTTTCTGCCTGGTATATGCTGAAAGGCAAGTGGGTAGGTGTGGCACGCCGGTCCATGATGGTTGCTTCGGCATTCGGCCTTGCTTCTTCATTATCGGTCGTAGTCCTTGGAGATGAATCCGGATACGCCCTTACCGATAACCAGAAAATGAAACTCGCCGCGATTGAAGGCATGTGGGAAACTGAGCCCGCGCCTGCGGGATTGGCGATTTTCGGTATTCCTGACATGGACGCGCAGGAAACGCACTATGAGGTGAAAATTCCTTATGTGCTCGGCTTGATTTCAACACGTAGCCTGAGCGGCGAGGTTGAAGGTATTAACAATCTAGTGCTCCGTGCAGACGAACGCATTCGCAGCGGGATAATCGCGTTTGATGCAGTCGAAAAATTGAAACTGGACCGCACGGATATAGCGGCGCGCGAGCAGTTTGAGCGGCACAAGGCTGACCTTGGCTATGCCATGCTTCTCAAGAAGCATGTTTCTGATCCGCGCATGGCAACAGATACCGATATTTTGAAAGCTGCGCGTGATACCATTCCGAATGTGCCTGTCATGTTTTGGCTTTTCCGCTTCATGGCTGGCCTCGGCTTCTTCTTCATCGCATTTTTCGCCGCTGCATTTTATTGCGCATCGGCGTGCGGGTTTAACAAAACCTGGTTCCTGAGATTGGCTGTGGCCATAATTCCGCTACCGTGGTTCGCGATCGAATTTGGCTGGGTATTGGCAGAGATTGGCCGGCAACCTTGGGCTGTCGAGGGTGTGTTGCCCACATTTCTTGCGGCATCATCACTTTCCATCGCACAGATATGGACGACGATCATTGGCTTCACGCTCCTTTATGGAACGCTGGCTGTGATCGAAATCAGATTGATGTTGGCGATGATCCGCAAGGGGCCCTTTGAGCAACATTCTGATCCAAGCAGCACCTCTGCACTTCCGGGATCGGGTTATGTACCGGTACCGGCCGAATAAGGGAGACGAGATATGGAACTGCCTCTCGACTATGAAACCCTCCGCCTGATCTGGTGGATGCTACTGGGTGTCCTGCTCATAGGTTTTGCCCTTACTGATGGATACGATCTGGGTGTCGCAACACTGATGCCCTTCATTGGCAAGACCGATGAGGAAAGGCGTATGGTCATCAATAGTATCGCGCCGACATGGGAAGGGCACCAAGTTTGGTTCATCTTGGGTGGCGGAGCAATTTTCGCGGCGTGGCCTTTTGTCTATGCCGTCAGCTTTTCCGGCTTCTATCTGGCCATGTTCCTTGTTCTCAGCGCATTGATATTGCGTCCGGTTGCATTCAAATACAGGTCCAAACATGCTGATGCCCGCTGGCGCGCCCGTTGGGACTGGGCGTTGTTTGTCGGAGGCGCTGTCCCGGCTCTGGTTTTTGGTGTTGCGGTCGGCAATGTGCTGGTTGGTGCACCATTCCGTCTCGATAGCGATCTACGCAGCTTCTACGAAGGGAGCTTGCTTGGTCTCTTCACGCCGTTCACCCTTCTGTCGGGAATACTGTCGGTCGCAATGGTGGTGTTGCACGGAGCGGGCTGGCTGGCGGTAAAAATAGAGCCTGGTCCGGTAATGGATCGCGCCAGGAAATTCGCATCTTATGCAGCTATAATCGCCACCCTTCTTTTTGCGATTTGCGGTTTGATGGTGGCCTATGGCGACATGGGTTTCCGCATAGTCGGACAACTCGACCCCAATGGTCCATCCAATCCGCTTTTTGTCGAAACAGTTCGCGCGCCGGGCGCCTGGTTGGAAAATTACGGGAAATATGGCTGGATGGTAATAGCGCCATTACTCGGTTTTGCGGGTCCTATGCTTGCATTGTTCGCGATGCGTAGGCGCAAACACAGCCTGTTTCTCGCAGGCTCATCGGCCGCTACCATCGGTATCATTTCGACCGTCGGCCTCTCGATGTTCCCGTTCATTCTTCCAAGCTCCCTCGACCCGCAATCAAGCCTCACCGTCTGGAATGCTTCGTCGAGCCATCTGACATTGTTCATCATGTTGGTTGTGACACTAATCTTCTTGCCGATCGTGCTTGCCTACACGGCATGGGTGTTCAAGATTTTGTTCGGTCGCGTGACAATCGACGATGTCCGGACCAATCCGGACTTTTACTAAAAGGTTGTATCAATGTGGTATTTTGCCTGGATTTTGGGACTTGGCCTGGCAGTAGCCTTCGGCATCATCAATGGAATGTGGCACGAGTTCAGCCTTCCTGAAGATGAGGATCCCCGCTTGTGAAAAATCTTTGCCGGTTGCTGTTTGCGGTCGTTTTTGGATTGGGTCTGACCACTTGCACAGGTGAGCCAGCACCGATTGCCAACTCGGAAATTCCGGCAACCAAGATTGCAGACGCCTTTCAGCAAAGGCTGCAGTCCGAGTTGATGGCTGCAATGAAAACTGGCGGGGCAATTGGAGCTATTGGTGTCTGTCAACAAGCAGCACCTGCAATCGCCGCTGCTCTTTCGGAGGAGCATGCAGTGCTAGTCCGCCGTGTTTCGCACAAGCCCCGCAATCCCGGTGCTGCCATCGACGGTCGTGTTGTGCAAGAAATGTCTATTCTTGCAAGAACGCCATTCGATGGGTCGGGTAATCCATCGGTCCGCGAATGGACAGACAAGGATGGCGAGGGAGGGACGCATTGGTTGCGCGCCATTCCAATGAAGAAGGAACCTTGCACTGCCTGCCACGGCACGAACATCGCACCAGAGGTTCAAGCCAAGCTTGCCGAACTCTATCCGAATGATCAGGCGACAGGCTTCAAGCCGGGAGAGTTGCGCGGAGCCATCCTGATCAGTTCAAGGACAAAGCGATGACGCAAGTTGAACCCTCTCCAGAACTTCGAACACATATTGAGAAGTGGCTGGTTCCCGCAATTTTGGCAGCAATCTTGGCAGTTCTTGTGGCTATCTACCTTTCACAAGGCAGAACACAGTTAAAGTCGACTGGTCCCAATATTGCCCACGGCCGCGAAGACGCCCGCTCACCTGTCCCGCTGACACCCGAACATGTCGATCATGTTTTGAACGAGATGCGGGGGCTTATGACTGCGCTCTCCGGCATCCAGACTGCCCGATTGTCGAATGACTTGGCCGCCATCGCGACAACCGCGCGACTGCAATCCCCTGCTGCAAGAGGCACCCCGCCGTCCGGTTTGCGGCAATCTTTGCCCAGCGAATTTGCTGCAATGAGCCGGGAGTTGCGGAACGATTTCACATTTGTTGCGCAAGCCGCTCAAAAGGGCGACCTTGCGCTGGCTGATCGCCATTTATCTGCCGCGATGGCGAAATGCGTAGCTTGCCACGAAGGATATCGTCTTACTCTGGCGGAATAGCAGGTGCAAAAATAAACCCAGAAGCTAAAGGCGGGAATCAAGCAAGGGACAGAACACACCAATTAGCGATAGTGTGAAAGTAAAAGAGGGGTGGGTGACTTCATGGACGGCATAGGCAATCCAACGGTGATATCGCTGCAGATTGGCGATCTGGCTCCCAATTTTCAGGCTCGAACCACGCAGGGCAATCTTAGCCTGTCGGATTTTCGGGGGCGCTGGCTTGTCCTGTTTTCTCACCCTGCCGACTTCACGCCCGTTTGCACGAGCGAGTTTATTGCGCTGGCCCGATCGAAAGAGCGTTTTGACGCGTTGGATTGTGCGTTGATGGCGATCTCAGTCGACAGCCTCTTTTCCCATTATGGTTGGATAAAGGCGATACGCGACAATATCGGCGTGGAGATAAATTTCCCGATTGTTGAAGATCCTTCGCAAGTTATCGGTCGCGCCTACGGAATGATTACCGAACGCTCACAAGATGCATCGGCCATGCGGAGCAGCTACTTCATTGATCCAAACGGCATCATCCGCGCGATCACCTGTTATCCGGCGACAATTGGTCGTTCAGTCGAAGAGATGCTGCGCATAGTCGCGGCCTTGAAACGCGTCGACAAAGGTGAAGCAGTTACGCCCGAGGGATGGATGCCGGGCGAGGCGATTTTGCTTCCCCCCCCGGTCGATCCGGCCAGTTTCGAGAAAAGTGTTTCAGACCCGCTTTGGTTTTACAGATTGCGGGACGATTCGAAGTGAGCGGAGCGGTTGTACAGCCAAACGAGCTTTCAGAGCTGCTCAAAGCGCTGGGCCATGAGACCAGATTGAATTTGCTCGATATCATACAGCGCAATCAGGATTGCAATGTAAGCCAGATTGAAACGCTAAGCGGTGTGGGCCAGCCTGCCCTTTCACAGCAACTCGCTGTCCTTAGAAAGGCCGAACTTGTTTCGACCCGGCGACAAGCGAAGCAGATTCATTATCGCATCAACAAAGCCCGTATGGATGCCATTGTCGATGCACTGAAAATTTATGGTTCGCGTGACCATCAAGGCCAACATAAACTACCGCCACCACCACCAAGTGGTGCAGCCGGCTTTGCTCGGATTATTCAGCGCTAATCATTTGCAGCGCCTTCGCCTTTTGGTCCGAAGCGATCGCATAACATATCAATGATCGCTTTGATGTCTTCATTGGCCAGGCTGTAGTAGATTGTTGTTCCATCGCGGCGGGTTGCAACGACACCGCTCGCCCTTATCCGAGCCAGATGTTGTGACACGCTGGATTGCGACATCCCGCTGAGCTCGACCAACTCGTTTACCGGGCATTCGCCATGCTTCATCCGGCACAGCAGCAACAATCGCTGCTCATTCGCAAGCACCTTTAAAAGTTCGGCTGCCTGCGAAGCATTTTGAGACAGAGTGTTCAATTGGATTTGCGCAAGGTTCATGGCGTTGCCATATCCTTTCCATCATCGCGTAACACAATATAAATTGCAGGGATCACCAGAACCGTCAGCAATGTTGACGAGGCAAGCCCGAAAAGGAGCGAGATAGCCAGCCCTTGAAATATCGGGTCACTGAGGATCGTTGCTGCCCCGATCATGGCTGCGGCTGCTGTAAGCACGATCGGTTTGAAGCGAATGGAACCCGCCTCGATAAGCACTTGCCGCAAAGGTTTGTCGGGAGCCTGAGCGTGACGAATAAAATCGACCAGCAATATTGAATTGCGTACAATGATGCCCGCGAGCGCGATGAAGCCTATCATCGACGTGGCGGTGAAGGGTGCCTGGAACAGCATATGCCCCAATACAATCCCCACCAGAGTCAAGGGCACCGGCGTCAGTATGACCAGCGGCAATTTAAAGCTGCGGAATTGTGCGACCACCAGCACATAGATTCCAAGCAACGCTACCATGAAGGCCGCGCCCATATCGCGGAAAGTAACCCAAGTGATCTCCCATTCGCCATCCCATAAAAGTGTCGGCGTCGACTCATCCTTGGGCTGGCCGTTCAGGTTGATAACCGGCTTCACCAATCCCTTGGCGGCCCAGTCGACCTCATCAATCGCGCGGTTAACTGCGAGCATACCGTAAATCGGCGCCTCGTAATCGCCGGCCAGTTCGGCCAACACCATATCGGCGGCGCGTCCATCTCGGCGGAAAATGGTATGACTGCCCACATCGGTCTGGGCACTGACCACTGCACCAAGTTCGATCAATGCACCGCCGGGAGCCTGCGCCACCGGGGTCGAGGCCAATGTCGAGCTCCAAGACCGTGCCGATTGTGGTAATGCAATCGTGATTGGTAAGGGCGTACGTCCGTCGCCGCGCGGCACATAGCCGACGGTCTGGCTACCCAGCAGCGGACCGATGCTGTCGTTGATTTGGCGTTCGGATAGGCCGTAATAGTCAATCCGGTCACGCTCCGGGATCAGCCTCAGCCGAGGCCGCTGTGTGCCAAAGCTGTTATCGACATCGACAATGTAAGGCACCGACTTGAATATCCTCTCGACCTCCAACGCAGTTTTGCGGCGGGTTTCGGCGTCAGGGCCATAAATTTCAGCAAGCAGGGTTGCCATCACCGGCGGCCCCGGCGGCGTTTCGACGACCTTGATCGAAGCGCCTGCGGGCAACTTCAATGCCTTCAGCTTCTCACGCAGATCAAGAGCGACATCATGGCTCGAGCGATCGCGCTCATCCTTGGGCGCGAGTGTGATCATGACATCGCCCATTTCAGGGCGCGCTCGCAGGAAATAATGTCGCACCAATCCGTTGAAGTTGAACGGGGCAGATGTGCCTGCATAAGCCTCCATCGAGACCGTTTCAGGCAGTGAACGAGTGATAGCGGCAACATCCTCTAGCACCCGTTCGGTGTTCTCGAGCGCGGTTCCCTCCGGCATGTCGACCACCACCTGAACCTCCGACTTGTTGTCGAAGGGGAGGAGCTTCACCGTCACGGCTTTGAAGTAGAACATCGAACAAGCCAGCAGCGTCGCCACCCCGACCCAAATCAGGAATGTCTTGGCCGACTTTTTGGTGTCGATAATGCGATGCGCAACCTTGGCATAGGCGACGCCCAGTTTCCCGCCATCCTCGGCATGGCCATGCCCACCCTCCAGTGTCTTGCGGGCGAAGCGGATCATCAGCCAGGGGGCGATCACAACTGCGACGAAGAAGGAAAAGACCATCGCCGCCGATGCATTGACCGGGATTGGTGCCATATATGGACCCATCAGGCCCGAAACGAACAACATCGGTAACAGGGCCACCACAACGGTCAGCGTCGCGACAATCGTCGGGTTGCCCACTTCGGCGACGGCTTCCACCGCGGCGTCGATGCGGCTGCGGTCATCATCCATCGCCCAGTGTCGGGCGATATTCTCGATCATGACGATGGCGTCATCGACCAATATGCCGATGGAAAAGATCAGCGCGAACAGGCTGACACGGTTGATAGTAAAACCCATCAGGTTCGATGCAAACATCGTCAGCAGGATCGTGGTCGGGATGACGACTGCGGTTACACCCGCCTCTCGCCAGCCAATGGCAAAGCCGATCAATGCAACGATCGAGATTGTCGCTAGCGCGAGGTGAAAGAGCAGTTCGTTGGCTTTTTCGTTTGCCGTCTCGCCATAGTTCCGCGTTACCGATACCTCGACACCATCGGGTATCAGGCTGCCTTTCATCAGTTCCAACCGTTCGAGAATGGATTCGGACAGGACGACGGCATTGGCGCCGCTGCGCTTTGCAACGGCCAGACTGACCGCAGGGGCGCTGTGCCATTTGCCATCGCTCTCTGCCCAGCGCCACGCGCGCGCCTGATCTTCACGCGCGCCTTGATCGACATTGGCAACGTCGCGCAGATAGACCGGTGCGCCGGTTGCCGAGCGCACTGTCAAAAGCCCGACTTCCTGTGCGGAGGTCAATGTGCGTCCGGCGGAAACAGAAATGGCTTTGCCGCCTTCCCTTATCGTGCCGACAGGGAAGGATCGGTTTGCCTGTCCAGCCGCTTCGATAACGCTACCCAGCGGAACACCATATTGGCTGAGCTTTGCAGGGTCGGGCTGGATACGCACTTCGTCCGAGCGCCCTCCGGTGATGAAGGTCAGCCCGACATTGTCGACCTTGGCGATTTCGGTGCGCAGCTTTCCTGCCAGCTCGTACAACGCCTGATCAGACCACTGCCCGACAGCGCCCGGTTTGGGTGTCAGAGTCAGGACGACAATCGGTACATCGTTGATACCGCGCACTGTCACCTTGGGATCAGGGATGCCAACAGGGATACGATCCCAATTGGCCTGCAGCTTTTCGTTGATGCGGATGGCCGCGTCTTCGGGGTCGGATCCGACGAGGAAGCGTGCGGTCACCATCACGCCATCGTCTTCGGCCTGCGTATAGACATGCTCGACGCCATCGACGCTCTTGACGATGGTCTCCAACGGAATGCCAACCAGTTCGATGGCATCCGGTGCGGCAAGGCCGGGGGCCATCACCTGGATATCGACCATCGGGACGCTGATTTGCGGTTCTTCCTCGCGCGGGATCGCCATCAGTGCAAGCAACCCGACAGCAATCGACGCCAACAGGAATAGCGGTGTTAATGGGGATGTTATCGTCGCGCGGGTCAGCCGCCCCGATATACCGAGATTCATTTTGGACCACCCGCTGTGTAGAGCGTATCGCCTTCACCAACGCCGCTCAATATCTCTACCATTCCGCTGTCGGCAGCGGGTGCGAGCTGAACCGGAACGCTGGACAGCGCGCCATCCTTGGCGACGACATCGACATAATCCATGCCATAACGGGTCGAGACAAATTTGCGCGGGACGACAATGGCGTTGCGCTGCCCAACCTCGACAGTCGCGTTAACGCGACGCCCGACCGAAGTGGTAGCGAGGCCGGATACGGTGGCATCCAAACGCACCCGGCCCCCGGCGATGGCAGGATAGACCTGCACCACCTGCCCAATTAGCGACCCGGAGGGCATATCGGGATCGGCAAGCGCAATCCGCGCGCCTACGCGGACCTTGCCTATCAACGACTCAGGAAGGTCAAGCCGCACGATCGGCTCGCCTGCGGTAATAGTTGCGACCGACACTCCCGGTGCCACCGCAGAGCCTTGCGGTATATCGGCGCGCAGCACACGTCCGGATGCAGGTGCGATGATCGCGCCTTGCCCGGCAACGCTGGATACGGCTCCCTGTTGGGCGCGGGCAGCGGCAACCTGCGCGTTGGCCGCTCGAGCAGCCGCCTCGGCCTGTTCGAGGCGGGCCTTGGCATAGACATTCTGGTTGTAGAGATAGCGGATGCGCTCCAGCTCGGCCTGCGCACGGCCGGCCTCTGCCTGTGCAGCTGCAATCTGTGCGCCAAACGCAGCTGATTCATAGCCCAAGCGCGTGTCGACAACCATGCCGATCCGCTGGCCCTTTTTGACCATATCGCCTTCGCGCACCGTCAGGCTTTGCAAAATGCCGGGGATCCGCACCGTCGCTTCAGCCATGTCGCGCGTAGTGATTTCGGCACCGACTGCCTTCATATCCGCCATTGGCGTAACCTTCAGCAGCAACCGCTCACCACCTTTTACGGCTTCGGTTTTGGGTGCCGTCTCCTGCTCGCCTCCGCCACACGCAGCAAGCGGCGTAGTCAGGGCCAGTATAAGAGGCAAATATGAACGGCGACTCATCGGATTACTCCTCAACCACGAACAATCGGGAAACCGGCAGATTTCCAGGCACCAATGCCGCCGGCCAGATGAGTCTCAATGGCCGCTTGCGCTGATGCACATTTATCGAGCGCCATGGCGGAACGTTTGCCGCCTGCACATTGCAGCACCACTGTCTTGCCATCAGGATCAGGAATGCGTGAAGCCTGAAACTGCGACAAAGGCATGTTGATCGCACCCGCGATATGGCCATCGGAAAATTCGTCGACCTCTCGGACATCGACCAGCAAAACGGCATCATCCTTCAGCATCGCGCTAAGTTCAGCCGCGCTGATTTCCTTATGCTTTTTGCCACCAAAACCGAACATGGGAATCTCCAAATCAATTTGTATATTGCATATATCATTTAATTATCATATTTAGTCAATATACGAAAATGAGAATGGCGGCAGGAGACGATCATGACGACCCCCAGGATAGTGGTTTTAGGTGCAGGGCTTGGTGGCACAATCGCGGCGTATGAAATTAATGGCGCGGTTGGAAAACGAGCTGAAATCATGATGATCTCTGACTCAGACACCTATTCTTTCGTCCCTTCAAACCCTTGGGTCGCTGTTCGCTGGCGCGAACCGGAGGCCATCCAGGTCCACTTGCCTCCGATTTTCGCCAAGAAGGGAATCGGCTTCACCTCCGCCGGGGCGAAGCGCATCCATCCCGCCGAGAAAAGGGTCGAGCTCAACAATGGCGAATCTATCAATTACGATTATCTTGTAATTGCTACTGGTCCCGATCTCGCTTTTGACGAAATTGAAGGCTTTGGTCCCAATGGCGGTCACACCGTCTCGGTATGCCAAACCAGCCACGCAGCCGCAGCCGCAGATGCCTTTGAAGAATTCTGCAAGAACCCGGGCCCAATCGTAGTCGGCGCCGCGCAGGGCGCATCCTGCTATGGCCCGGCCTACGAATTTGCTTTGATCCTCGATACCGAACTCAAGCGTCGCAAAATCCGTGACAAGGTGCCGATGACGTTCGTCACGGCTGAACCCTATATCGGCCATCTGGGTCTGGACGGTGTCGGCGACACCAAGACTCTGCTCGAAAGCGAGCTACGTAATCGCCATATCAAATGGATAACCAACGCCCGCGTTACCAGCTTTGAAGCAGGCATGGCATATGTCGAGGAAGTGGCGGACGATGGTTCGGTCAAGTCCAAACATGATCTGCCCTTTGGCTATTCGATGCTTCTGCCTGCTTTCCGGGGCGTCCCGGCGGTGCGGGATATTGAAGGGCTCACCAATCCGCGCGGTTTCATCCTGATCGACAAGCATCAGCGCAATCCGAAATTTCCTGAAATATTCGCGCTGGGCGTATGCGTAGCCATACCGCCGACGGGCCCGACTCCCGTTCCGGTTGGCGTACCCAAAACCGGTTTCATGATCGAATCGATGGTGACGGCGATTGCCGAGAACTTTGTCGAAATACTCGATGGCAAGGAACCCACGCACGAAGCAACCTGGAATGCGGTCTGCCTTGCTGACTTTGGCGATGGTGGCGTTGCCTTTGTCGCGCAGCCGCAAATTCCGCCGCGCAACCTCAACTGGTCGGCGAGTGGTAAATGGGTTCATCTCGCGAAAATCGGGTTTGAAAAATACTTTCTGCGCAAAGTTCGCAAGGGCGAAAGCGAGCCCTTTTATGAAAAACTTGCCATGCATGTGATGGGCATTCGCAAACTGAAAATGTGACGAAAGGATCAGAAAATGACACTTGATCGTGCAGTATTGGCTTTTGCCGGTTTCGTTGTACTCGTTGGCATCGCGCTGTCGTTGACCGTGCATCCGTATTGGGTCGGCCTCAGCGCTTTTGCCGGGCTGAATATGTTGCAGGCGGCGTTTACGGGTTTCTGCCCCGCTGCGAAGATATTCAAAGCGATGGGCGTTGCCCCGGGGGTTGCCTTCAAGTGAGAAATGCCGCGCTCGTTCTTGGCCTTACGACCCTCGTTTGGGCTGTTCCGCTGCACGCCACAACTCTTGAAGAGGCGATAGCGGCAGCGAAGGAGCATGCCCCCGAAGTAGATGTTGCCGAAGCCGAAAGCGATATCGCCAAGGCACGGTTGCAACAGGCCAAATCGGGTGGACGACCGAGCGCCATTCTGTCAGGCACCATTGGCGCAGGGCGTCTGGACCCCAAGGGCTATTTCGGACTGACTGCAGATAATGTGACGCCTGCCGCTGCCCAGTTGGTGATAGAACAGCCTTTGTTTACGGGTGGCAAGGTTTCAGCGGGGGTCGAACAAGCGCGGGCTGGCATTGCCGCGGCCGAGGCGGGCGTGGTCGCGACGCAGGCAAATCTTGTCGCCAATGTAGCCGGAGCTTATGGCGCAGTGATCGCTGCTGAAACAATGGTACGCCATTATGCGCAGCTGGTTGACGAAACAGCAGAAATAGAACGCCAGGCCCGACTTCGGTTTAGCGTCGGGGAAAGCCCCCGCACCGATGTGGCGCAAGCGCAGGCACGGACGGCAGAAGCAAAGGCTGGACTGGCTCGGTCCGAAGGACAGTTGGTGACAGCACGCGCGTGGTTCCAGTCGTTGACTGGACTAGATGGTACCGACCTGCAGCCCTTACCCGCCAGTCCGGTACTTCCGGCAACGCTCGATGATGCCGTCGCCCAGGCCGAGGCCAATAACCCCCAACTCGCACAAGCCGAAGCAGCGGTGAGAGCGGCCCAAGCCGGACTGAAGGGCGAAAAAGCTGATCAACTGCCCATGGTTAGCGCCTTTGCCGAGGGTGCCATGGTGCGCGACCAGTTTTTCCCCGGATATAAGGCCGATAGCGCAACAGTTGGCGTCAGGGCCCGGTGGCAGATTTTTAGCGGCGGACGCGTTTCCGGTAAAATCGCCGAAAGTGGTGCCCGGTTGCGTGCGGCCGAGGCGCAATTGCGAGCTGCTCAGGATGTAATCCGTGAGCATGTCATTGCAGCCTTTTCGGGTGTCCGCACCGCTTCCCTTGTAGAGACCGCAGCACAGGAACAGGAAAGTGCCGCGCGCGAGGCGCTGCGCAGCGTGCGTGAGGAAGTACGGGTTGGGATGAAGCCGCAACTTGCCTTGCTGGATGCCGAACGTGAGGCAATCGCCGCATCCGCTGCTTTGGAATCTGCACGCACGGACCGCATAGTCCGCTTACCGCCTGCTCGCCCTCACCGGCACGCAATAGGCCAGAACCTGAAAGGTTGCATTTATGTCGCTTAACAAAAATCTCCAAAACGGGACCATGGCGGCGCTTGGGGCGTTGGCGATATGCGGATGCGCGTCCCCCTCGCTCGCCATTGCCAAGGCGGACAAGGAAGCGCTGGTTGCGGCACTTGACGATGAATATCGCGCCGAAGCAATTTATGCAGCAGTGATAAAGAAATTTGGCGAGGCCCGTCCTTTTATAAACATCATCGAAGCCGAGCGGCGGCACGCCGCATCGGTGAAAATCGAAATGGATCGCCTCGGGATCAGTTATAACAATACCAATCCGTGGCTAGATAAGGAGCAGGCACCGCCTTCGCTTCTTGAAGCTTGCCAGCAAGGCATCATCGCCGAGCGGGAGAATATCGCGCTCTACGATAAATTGCTGCCGACCATTCAGGATGCGCAAGTTCGTAAAACCCTGACCACGCTGCAATGGGCCTCGCGCGAACGCCATCTACCGGCCTTCGAACGGTGCGTTGCCCGGGGTGGTACAATGGGTCCCGGGCGCGGAATAAATGGACGGGGCCGCGATCAGCAATAGCTCCCCTTTGGCGAGAAAACAGAAAAGGATACCTCCCCATGCACAAGGATTGGGCCGCTATGGCCAGCGAATTGTCCGGCGCGATCAAGCAGGTCCGCCTGGGTAGCCCGGAAGTCACCAAAGCATTTTCGGCGATGGCGCAGGCCGCGACTGCAGGCGGTGCCGTTGACACCAAGACCAAGGAGCTGATTGCGCTTGCCATATCGGTTGCGATCCGGTGCGATGGCTGTGTTGCTTTCCATGCGCAAGCAGCGGTCAAACATGGTGCGACGCGCGAAGAGATAATGGAAGTGATGGGCATGGCGCTCTATATGGGGGCTGGACCGAGCCTTATGTATGCCGCGCAGGCGGTCGAGGCCTATGACCAGTTCAAGGAGGCAGCCAATGGCTGATGCTATCATCGATCAGGCAGCAGTGATTATCGAACGCGGCAAATCCGCGCCGGTCGTCATTAAAACCTTCTTCGACGAAGACACCTTCACCGCGACGCATGTCGTCAGCGACCCGGCAACTGCCAAAGCTGCTATCATCGACTCGGTACTCGATTTTGATGCACCATCTGGCCGGACGTCGACCATATCGGCCGATCACGTTGTCGAATATGTGAAGAACGCCAATCTCGACGTAGAATGGATATTGGAAACGCATGCCCATGCCGACCATATCTCTGCCGCACCCTATTTGCAGGAGCGGTTGGGTGGAACGCTCGCTATTGGCGCAGAAATAACCCATGTGCAGGGTGTGTTCGCCACAGTCTTCAACCTCGACGACCGCTTTAAGCGCGATGGTTCGCAGTTCGAACGGTTGTTTGGCGACGGCGAAACTTTCAAGCTCGGTTCGGTAGATGCGATAGCCTTACATGTTCCGGGTCACACCCCAGCCGACATGGCCTTTGTCATCGGCGACGCGGCCTTCATCGGCGACACCTTGTTCATGCCCGACTATGGCACCGCCAGAGCGGACTTCCCCGGCGGCGATGCGCGGACCTTGTTCCGCTCGATCAAGCGCCTGCTGACGCTTCCCGGCGAAACGCGGCTCTTTTTGTGCCACGATTATAAGGCGCCGGGCCGCGACGTTTTTGTCTGGGAAACCAGCGTATCCGCCCAGCGGACAAGCAATGTCCATGTGCATGACGGCGTAAGCGAGGATGAATTTGTCGCAATGCGCGAAGCCCGCGATGCGACGCTGGGCATGCCCAAGCTGATCCTGCCATCAATACAGGTCAACATTCGCGGCGGGCACTTCCCCGAACCCGAAGCCAATGGCAGTCGGTACCTGAAACTGCCGGTCGACGCGTTGTAAGCCGATGATGCTCGAGCCCTTTCAATATTGGCTCGGCGGCGGCGCCGGGGCGTTGGTCGGCTTTGTCCTCGGGCTGGTAGGCGGTGGAGGCTCGATCCTAGCCGTACCGTTGATGGTGTATCTGGTTGGCGTCACCAATCCCCATGTCGCCATCGGTACCAGTGCTTTGGCAGTGGCTGCCAATGCGCTTGCCAATCTTATACCGCATGCACGCAAGGGCAATGTGATCTGGCGTTGCGGTGGCATGTATGCCTTTGCCGGTGCGATAGGGGCCTTTGCCGGTTCGACCATTGGCAAAGCCGTCGACGGACAGAAACTTCTGCTGCTCTTCGCGCTATTGATGCTGGTGGTCGGTGCGATCATGCTGAAGAACCGCAACGACAGCGGAGATCCGGGTGCAAGCTGCCATCGCGAGAATGCGCCCAAGGTTATGGCTTATGGCGGTGCGACCGGCTTGTTCTCCGGATTTTTCGGGATAGGTGGCGGGTTCCTTATCGTTCCCGGATTGATTGCGGCAACCCACATGCCGATGGTCAACGCGGTAGGATCATCCTTGGTTGCAGTTGCTGCCTTTGGATTGTCTACCTCGTTCAACTATGCGTTATCCGGGCTGGTCGATTGGTGGTTGGCGGCGGCCTTCATCGGCGGCGGCGTGCTTGGCGGATGGGTTGGTACCTTGGCCTCTACTCGCCTGTCAGGCAAGAAAGGCGCGCTTAACACCTTGTTCGCTCTGCTGATATTTGTTGTTGCAGCGTATATGATCTACCGCGGTGTAGGCGAACTTTGACTTGCGTCACTGACGCAACTTGGTGATCTGACGCGAAACAAGCCAAGTCACTGGCAAGGCAGCCACAAATCCAGCAGCAGCAGCAAGCATGATCGGCTTTCCGGTATCAAGCTGCATAGTCAAAACGGCAACAATGGCGCTTCCCATCATGGTTGTAGCGATGACGAAAAACAGAGCGAACATTAGGCGGCCAGTCATAGTTTGTCCTTTCAAAACCTGTCGTTAGCTTACTGTTTCCAAGCGGTCGCGCTTTGACTCAAGTCAAGCGGACGGGTGCGAAACGAACCAAATTTGCATCGGCGACGATTACCGAAAACTCTAATCGACCTTAACGTCGACCAAGCCGCTATTGCCTGTTCGCATATTCCGCGCAAACAGCTTCAGGCGAAAGCGGCCTTTCTCGGGTAGATCGATAGCGCCCGCAAAACGCCCCGGCGCTTCGACAAAATTCAGCTTGGCGCTCTCCAAGAGTGTGTTGCCGTTCCACAACATTGCCCTGACTTCATAATCGGCGGAGTCCCATAGGCCCCCAGGTGTGATCGGGCATCCGCACAGCAATTCGACCTTGGCATCAACCTGGATGGAACGGGCCTTTCGCGTGACAGAGGGTGTAATCGCCAGGCCGGGCAGTTCAATGACCCAACCATCCCCTAGATTGAAGGATTCACCCGGCACTATCCAACGCTGCGATGTTACTTGTGCACGTGAATCACGGCTCGACTGGGATCCATTTACAACAACTTCCACCAAAGTCGGCTTCTTGATGTTGATGCGGGCTGTGTATGATGCAGCGTCGGGGGTTGCCCGCTTGGGGCTTCGGCCTTTTGCTTCCATGATGGCCTTGGTGTCACCGGTCGTTCCGGCTGTGATGCCCTTTGCCAACTGTTTCCCGCTGTTGGTATCGCGCACCAAAATCTGTGCGCCACCCATGCTATCGCCGATAAACTTGGCATCCTGACTGATGACACGGATGAGGATTTCGGTCGGCTCGGCATTTAAGGACGTTCCCAAAAGCGTCACAGCCAAAGCTATATATCGGAATTTCAGCATCGTACATCTCCCAGAACTGATTGGATACCAAATGCAGCTATGCAAGGCCAAGCTTGTAAACCTGCTGCCCTTTGAGCAGCGCGCCCATTGAATCGTACTCGAATTAGTAGCCTATGTGACAATGACATAACGGTTTCGTTCGATATGGTTCGCTCGGATATCAACGCTCTTCCTGTTTCGCCCGGCACCGTGGTCATTTCAAGGATTGCACTTTATTGTTCGCTTTGGCCGAATATTTCCACTCGACTTCCCCCACTAACGAAGCATTGGTTGCTGCGCGCATCGCGAATGCGGTGACGCGTAGCTTACCTGATCATCGCTGATGGTCAGGCCTTGGTCAGTAGGGGCGGCATGGTGCCGAACCCTTAGAACCAAGGAACAAATCCATGAGCAAATCCAACACCAATGAAGCACCGCGCGCTACCAAGGCTGCTAAGCTGCTCACCCTGTTGCAAACCGGAACCGGCGCGAGCCTCGAAGAGATGGTTGAGGCCACCGGTTGGCAGTCGCACACGGTGCGCGCTGCCATGACCGGCCTGCGGAAGAAAGGCCATGTTATCGAGAAGCACATCGAGGGTAACACCACCATCTGGTCGGTGAAGCCTACCGCATGAGCAGGGCCAGGAAACATGCGGCTGTACGCGACGAGGTCGCCAGCCTTCAATCGATGACCTTATCCGAACTTCGAAGCCTGTGGGCGGCGCACTTCGGTGCGCCGCCCAAACAGCGTTCGGTCGAACTGCTGCGCCGTGTGCTCGCATGGCGCCTGCAGGCCGAGGCCTTTGGCGGGTTCGATGCAGCGACCGTTCGGTTGCTGGGAAGCGACAGGACGTTGGTGATGGTGACCGAGCAACCAGGCACGCGATTGGCGCGCGACTATGCTGGCAAACGCCATGAGGTAGTCATGCTCGAAGAGGGCGTTCTCTATGACGGCGAGACCTATGGCAGTCTGTCTGAGGTCGCTCGGGCAATAACCGGCCAACGCTGGAACGGACCACGCTTCTTTGGTCTGCGCCGCGAGAATGTCCGATGAAACAACTTCGCTGTGCCATCTACACAAGGAAGTCGACCGACGAGGGGCTGGAGCAGGAGTTCAATAGCCTCGATGCTCAACGGGCTTCGTGCGAAGCCTATATATTAAGTCAGGCTGGCGAAGGCTGGACTCTTATTCCCCACCATTATGACGATGGCGGTTGGTCGGGGGGTACTATGGAACGCCCTGCCCTTAAGAGCCTTCTAAAAGCCATTTCAGAAGGACGTATTGATGTGGTGGTGGTCTATAAGGTCGATCGCCTCACCCGAAGCCTGATGGACTTTGCCCGTATCGTCGAACAGTTCGATGCACATGGCGTGTCGTTCGTCAGTGTGACCCAGGCGTTCAACACGACGAGCAGCATGGGCCGCCTCACATTGAATGTGCTCCTATCCTTCGCACAGTTCGAGCGTGAGGTGACCGGCGAACGCATTAGGGACAAGATTGCGGCTTCAAAGGCGCGCGGGATCTGGATGGGTGGCAATCTTCCGCTTGGCTATGATGTGAAGGACCGGAAGCTGTTCATCGTCGAGGAGGAAGCCGAACTCGTTCGGCATATCTACAGTCGCTATCAGGAACTGGGTTCGGTCCTGCCACTGGTGAAGGAACTTGATGCAAGTGGTCATCGGACCAAGCGCTGGACGTCGAGCAAGGGCAATGTGCTGGGGGGTTGCAGGTTTAGCTGCGGGGCTATCTACCACATCCTTGGCAACCGCATCTATCTGGGCGAGATCGTCCACAAGGGGAAAGCCCATAAGGGCGAGCATCCGGCGATCATCGATCACGACCTGTTCAATGCCGTACAAGCAAACCTCGCAGCCAATCGCGTCAAGCGGGTGAAGCGCAAGGAGAAGGCAACGGCCTCACCGCTGACGGGGAAATTATTCGATGCTGACAATCTCCCGATGCGGCCAACATTCGGGCATGGTCGCGGCAAGCGCATCTATCGCTATTATGTGAGCGAGACACTGCTTCCGGTAGGCCAGACAGCCCACAGCCATAACCGCAAAGGTGAGCGCATCTCGGCTTCGCGGCTGGAACGTGTTCTGAGCGCTACTCTGTTGCCGCTACTGCCAACCGGTAGTGATACCGAAGCTGTGTTCAAAGCCATTGCTCGCATCCGCGTTAAAGACACGCAGATGAGGGTCCGGCTGGAACTGACGGCGCTGCTCGGTGAGGACGAGATCGACGATGACGTTCTCGACCGTGCGCAGCAGATCGATGCGACAGCTTCGATTGATGGGCATCATTTGGTCATTACCATCGCCAGCACTGCCGTTCGGCGAGGTAGTGTTCTCTCAACACCCGACCATATTATCGACGATTGCGAGCGTCGGCGCCTACTGGCTGACCTGGTCCGCAAGTCGCACAAGCTGTTGGCAAGGCTCAATGCCTCGCCTCTTCATCCCGCCGAGCATATCGGTATGACGGCACCCATCAATGAATGGGGTCGGCAGCGGGTGTCGATTGGGCTCTTGGCACCGGATATTCAGAAGATGTTTCTCCAAGGCAAGGCGCCTCCGCACATCACGCCTGACCTCCTGCTCAGTGCTGATATTCCGATGGATTGGGAGGAGCAGCGGCGAATGTTTTCCAGTGAGTCGCCCCCCCGCCGTGCCGGACTATGAGAATATCGGCACGGCAGGAGGCCGGACAGTTCGATAACCTGCTATTGCCAGCAAGTCAGGCGGATCACACGCTGTGGCGGCTACCTGTTAAAAGGGCCTGCGTCTGCGACGCACGGGTTCGGCATTTTCCCGCAGCCATTCAACATCCGCTGCAATGCCGGCACGCAGTTGGTCGTACCACTCGCCTTCAGCGCCAAGCCACAATCGACCTATAAGTTCGCGCTTCTGTTTGAGATGGCGTTCGGTTCTGGCTGGCGTCGCTGCAAGTACCTGAATGCCATCGCGGTATCTTTCCCAGTGTTTATGCCCCTTACTAAGCATTCGATTTTGGGTGTCTGATCCCCACCAGGCATCACCTGCCAGAAGTCTCTGCTGTTCATGTTTTGCATCATGCACATCGCGCTCGGCTTTCAACAGTTTCACCTCTGCACATCGCAACAGAAAATCATTACGTTCGTCCAGAGTTGAATGGATGCATCGCAAGGCCTTGGTCGGTCGCAAGGCCTCCTCGACCGCCGCACAAGCATATAATGCGTCACGGCTGGCGGGTGTGTCCTCCATTTGTGAACCGCTCAAACTCGCAACATACTCCAGCATTCTCGATCTTTGCGCGATGACAGGTTCGTCTTCACGGCGATTGGTCTTGCGGATACGGAAGCCTTTGCGAATGGCCACGACCTCACACCCGGGTCGAGCCTGACCCTTTTGCGTTTCTGATATGCTCATGACTCCCCCCTCAGCACAATCCATCCGTTTGAAGTCGGCGTCCCAAGCATGGTGACCGCTCGCTTGAGATGGTCGTTCGTTCGCCACCGGCGACGCGTGTCGAAATACACACGAACCCATTGCTGCCTTTGGGCATATTTCTCGTCCGATACGTCCTCATGGCGCCTGAAAACGTTACCGCCTTCCACCAGCTGACCATTTGGATCGATCATGATGCGCATTCCGGCTTTCAGGAAATTCCGCACTGCGCGGGTTGTTTGTGCGGGATTTGCCGGTCGATAGTCGGTAGAGCGACCCTTCTGTACCAGAAAATCCTTGAGAAACTCGCGTCGCGCAGGATCACGGTCCATATCCCTGAATAGGAAATGGACCCAACGCGAACGATGCCGCATTTGGGCATCGCACATCATGCTCGAACACAATTTGAGCGAGCCATTTCTGGCATAGTTAGCGGATACATCGCACCCGATCGCTTTCAAAAAGCGAAGCAACAGGTCGATGTAGCACACTTCATCAAGTTCAAACTCTTCGAGCTCAGAAAGCATGTCCGCAATTGGCTTAACTGCCCGCATATCAGGCCCATTAAGCCCAGACCCGCACAGTTCCGGAATAGGTTCATTGTAGGTTGCGACATGTAGTGGTAGCGCCATAGTAAACACTCCTCCACCAGGAGATTGAGCGGACGGAATGCCCGCTCTCGAGTCCTGGTAGCGCGAAGCTATCAAGTTCCGATTGTGTTCTTTAGCACTTCGAGTCGAAAGCCCGTCAGGAGAGTTTTGGCAGTTATGTTGGACGATCCGGAAAGTCTCCTTTCAGGACCGCAAATTGGGATAGCGGACATTTTCATGCATAGTTGAGGCAAACTCCCCGTGGCCATTCCGGCCACAGGAGAAGTGTCATGGGACATTTAGACCTCGAAGGCATTCCAGATACCGATGTCGATCACAAAACCCCAAAATAAACTTTAGCCACCTACGAACTTTGCCGGGCGCTTCTCAAGGAAGTGCGCAACGCCCTCCTTGAAATCCGCGCTTTTCAGGCTTTCCCGCATTTCCTCATCGGCTTCCTGCATCGAGGTTGCGAGATCGACGAACAGGGCGTCCCACAGCTGGCGCTTCATGATGCGGGTCGAGCGCGGAGAGACATTCGCCGCCAGGTTCTCGGCATATTCGCGTGCCTCGTCCAGCAGCCGTTCGGGGGCGCAGACCCGGTCTGCCAGGCCGATGCGGTATGCCTCGTCGCCATCTACTCGACGCGAGGAGAACATCAGGTCCAGTGCACGGCTATGTCCCACCAATCGCGTCAGCATCCAGCTGGTGCCATGTTCCGCGATCAGGCCGCGCCGCGAGAATGATGTCACAAATGCCGCGTTGCTGGAGGCAAACCGCAAATCGCAGAACAGCAGAAGCGCAAGCCCCAGCCCGGCCGCCGCACCGTTGACCGCGGCAATAATCGGCTTGCCGACCGACGGCAGCCAGGTCATCGGATGCTGGAAATCTTCGCGGGCCGCCGGGTCAAGCGGGGTGAACGATTTGCTTGGGGTCTTGCCGCTCGAGGTCATTCCATCCAGCGCGTTCATGTCGACGCCCGAGCAGAACCCCTTGCCCGCGCCGGTCACGATAATCGCACGCACCTGCGGATCGTTGTTCGCCTGCTCCATGGCCTGGCGGAATTCTGCCGCCATGGTCGGGGTCCAGGCGTTCAGGCGCTCTGGCCGGTTCAGCGTGATGGTGGCGACCGCGCGGATCACATCATAACAAATCTGCGAATAGGTCACTGGTTATCCTCTCGTGTCTCAGGCGCTTTGATGCAGGCTATCAAACCAGCCGAATAGTCACGCCGAACAGTGCGATATTCCCCTCACTGGTCAGGCAGCCGTGCCGAACAGCGTTTTCGCGCAGCTGCGCGGCGCGGGCGGAGTGCAGGTCGAAGGCTTGGAATCCTTCACTGCCGTTGCCTGCTGGGGCCGCAAACCGCAGCTCGCCTTCATCCAGGCCGATGCGGCTTGCATGATCGCAATGTTCCATCGGGCGACCGAGAATTTCCCCCCAGCGCCCCGCCATGCCCTGCGGGTCGAGCGCGCTTATTCCAATCCCGGTAATGGCCTCGTCATGGGTAGCGGACTTTTGCCAGTCGGGGCCGCCCCATTCCCAGTCGGACCAGCGCGGCATGTAATCGATGGACAGCAGGGTTCCGCCAACATCCTTGGGATGCAGGTGCATGAAGCCCGCGCCATTGCGGTCCAACTGATCCGCCACGCGCACACCCGCAGCATCAATTCGCGCGCGCGCTTCGTCTGCCCCGTCGGTTTGAAGAATGACCATATAGCCGCAGTCACCGCCTTGCTTGGCCAGCAAGCGCCCGACGGTGGTGTTTTCGGTGATCGGCGATACGAATTCCAGAAAGGTGTTGTCGATCGCATAGACCGCATTGCGCAGCCCGTAACGCACGATTGCCGGGTCTTGATAGGCTGAGCCCAGGCCAAGAATCTGGCTGGCCTGCAATGTTGCAACTTCAAGGTCAGTTACGGCGAGTGCAATCTGGCGCAGGCGCAGTTTCATCTTGGTACTCCGGTAGTTTGGAGCAGGACCATAGCGCTTTATCCTTCGTCACGTTCCGTGAGCAACCGCAGCGCTTCAGGATCGAGGACTGTCAGGCTGCGGTAAGCAACTTCTATGGCGCCGCCTCGCTCCCATTGCTTGAGCAGGCGGTTGATGCTTTGCCGCGATGCGCCGAGCATCTGGCTCATTTCCTCTTGCGAGAAGCGGAGCGTGACCGGGTGATGTGGTCCTGCCGCTGCAAGCTCCCGCCCATGCGCCTGCAGCACTTCCCGCGCCAGGCGGGCGGGCAAGGGGCGCAGCACGGTATCGTCCATCCGGCTGAGTATCATGCGATACCGCCTCCCCATCATGGCCAGGAATTGCAGCAAGAAATCCGGCCGGTGGTCGACAAGCTGGTGGACTGCTGCAGCCGGGACGATCAGCACAGCGCTGGCAACAATCGCCATGGCGTCATTTCCGCGCGGCTCTCCCGAAAACAGGGAGGCTTCGCCGAACCACTGGTTTTGAGTCACCATGCTGAGAACGGATTCCCGGCCCTCGGGGCTGGTCACGCTGAGGCGCAGTACTCCCTCTTCAACGCAGAACAGCGCATCGGGCACGGACCCGAACGCATAAAGCTGCTCACCCCTGCCAAGCAGTCGGCGGCGGGCATGCTGGCGCAGCGCAGCATCGAGCTCCGGGCTCAATACTCCTGGTTCGTGCTGGGCCCTGTCTTCGTGCAACTGCCGATGTCCTTGATCCGCCTGTGAGGGCTGGCGTTCAACTGGCCAGTGCTTCCTTTAACCGGTCGCGCCGCTCCTTGAACATCGGAATGTCCTCGTAGGGAATATCGGGATTGGATCCCGCCGCGATGTTATCCAGGCGGTTCTTGACGATCGGGAGCAGTTCCGGGCTGGGATAGACGTAGAACTGTCCCACTTCGATTGCCTGGAAAGTGATGCTGGCCACTTCTTCTGCGGTCAACGACCCATTGGCGAGATCCTTCGCGGAAATGGCCTGGGTCGCCAGCTGGGACTTTGTCGGGCCGCTTTCATTGGCAAGATCGGCGGGCCGGGTGCGATAGCATTGGCTGATGTTGGTGGTCACGTATGAGGGACACAGCACAGCTGTCTTGACCTGATCTCCGGCCAGATCGAGATCGTGGTAAAGGCATTCCGAAATCGCGATCACGGCGTGTTTGGAAACGCTGTAAATGCCCATGCCGGGTGCCGTAACCAGTCCGGCCATCGAGGCGGTATTCACAATGCAGCCTTGATAGGCCGGGTCGGCAGCGGCGGCAGCAAGCATCCGCGGGGTGAAGCTCCGCACACCGTTGGCCACCCCATCGACGTTGACGGCGAACACCCACTTCCAATCCTTTTCGGTGCTTTCCCAGATCGGCCCACCGGATGCGACCCCGGCATTGTTGAACACCAGGTTGGCGGGGCCAAACTGGCGTTCGGCGGCCTCTGCGAGCGCCTCAACCGAAGCAGCGCTGGTCACGTCGGTCAACACACCAATCGCATCCGCACCGCTGGCCCGCAGCTCTTTAACCGCCGCATTCATCGCCTCGGCCTGCACGTCGGCAATCACCACCCGCATTCCCCGGCGTGCGGCCTCCTGTGCAATAGCCTTGCCCAGGCCAGAACCGCCGCCGGTTACTACGGCTACGCCGCCTTTCATGTTCTTCATCTGCACGCTCCTCGGTCTTTGCGGGTCCGGCCCGGTCAATAGCTGTAGGAAAAGATCGGATCGTCGAGATCGATGGCCGGGATGGCCTTGCTCTCGTAGAGATAATCCTGGCTGTGCTGCCACTCCGGCTTGTCACCGCTGCGTGGCAAGCGGTCCAGGCTGCGCAAGAGGTAGCCGGGATTGAGGTATTCGGTGTCGACCCACGGCCGCAGCGGCATGTCGTGATCATCCGGGCGCAAGGTCGGCGCTACGCTCTTCGCGCCGCGCGCCTCCAGATGGCGCAGCAGGCGGCAGACGAACTCGCCGATCAGGTCCGCGCGCAAGGTCCAGCTATAGTGCCCATAGCCATAAATCCAGGCCATGTTCGGCACGCCGGTGAACATCGTCCCGCGATAGGTCACAGTCTGCGCAAAATCGATATGGCGTCCGTCAACCCGGAAGGGGATCTCGCCCATCACGGACATCTCAAAGCCGGTCGCGGTGATCACCACGTCGCAGTCGATGCGGCTGCCTGAACCAAGCTGGATCCCGGTTTCGTCAAAGGCTGCGATCTGGTCCGTCACGACCGATGCCTTGCCCGAAGCGACGGCCTTGAACAGGTCGCCATCAGGCACAAAGGCCACGCGCTGCTGCATGGGCTTGTAGGGCGGGGTAAAGTGGCGATCGACATCAAAGCCTTCGGGCAGGCAGGCCTTGACCCCGTCGATCAGCAGTTTCTTCAGCTTGTCGGGCGCTGCCTGCGCGCGCTCCAGCAGATCGGCGCGGTCGCGCACCACCTTGCGGCGCATGATTTCATGGATCCAGGCGTCATCGACATACAGCTTGCGCAGTTCGTCCGCCAGGCTGTCGGCATTGCGACCAGCCGCGAAGTAGGTCGGCGTGCGCTGCAACATGGTGACATGCGCGCAGCTATCAGCCAGCGCCGGGATCAAGGTGGCGGCCGTGGCACCCGAGCCGATCACCGTCACCTGCTTGCCGCTGAGATCGAGATCGTCTGGCCAGTGCTGCGGGTGGACAACCTGCCCCTGGAACTGGGCGAGACCTGGCCAGTCCGGCGTGTAGCCGTGTGAATGGCGGTAGTAGCCCTGACACATCCACAGGAAGCGCCCCTGCAGATGGACCAAGCCTTCTATATCACTGCGCTCGACTGCCAGTGTCCAGCTTGCCGCTTCACTCGACCATTCGGCGGATTGGACCTTGTGGCCATAACGGATGTGCGGCCCAAGATTGGCATCCTCGATAGCCCCGCCCAGATAGTCCAGAATCTGCTGGCGCGAAGCGATGGGATCACCCTTCCACGGCTTGAAGCCATAGCCGAAAGTGAACAGATCGCTGTCCGAACGGGTGCCGGGATACTTGTGCATCAGCCAGGTGCCGCCGAACGATTCCATCGCGTCGAGGACAACAAAGCTCAAGTCCGGGCAGTGCTTGCGCAGCAAGGTTGCGCTGCCGATGCCCGAGATCCCCGCGCCGACGATTATAACGTCGAAACGCTCGATCTCTTCTGAGTCGCAACCGGCATCGCTTGAAACCGCAGACATTTCATTCCTCCAGCGCCGGGTGTTTGGTGCGGCGTCGGAGGCTCCCTAGAATCGATCACATGGCTAAACTGTCGCCTATTGGCAGTTTAGTCATGCGAGTTGTTTTTAATCCTCGCCCAAGCGAATGGTGGTGTCTGCAAAGGCCCGAACGCCCACCTAGGCGCTACCCGAGAGTTGGCATACATAGGTCGTCGGTGAACGAACGACGGCTTTCGACCAGACAGATTGAAGCCGATTATGGCCGCATTGTCAGCGGATGCCGCCGATCTCGGTCGGGCATCGCATTGGTGCCGCAGTGACAACATTTCAGTCACTCGCGCGATTGACTGCGTCTGTCCAAAGCCACCTTTTGTTCAATCTTTAATGTGTGCCGGAAGCGCACGTCGCTCTCATGGAACCAAAAACTACGTTATATTGACATATAACGTAATATAGTATATTTACGTTCATTATTAATATCACGTAAGGATGCTTCCAGTGGAATTTCGCTCGCCAACCGTCGCCCTGCAACAGAATGCTAAGGCGATGATCTACCTCACTGAAAACCTGACCGATCGGGATGCCGGCCGTGCGGCGGTCGAACAACTTATCAAAGAACTCGGCAATGCGATCGACTATTATCCCGACTGGCACCCGATTCTCACCGCGCCTCCACGCAAAGACACTGACCACATTGGCAGTCTGTCGCTGTCGGAAACCTACAAAGGGCTCGATCACACCAGCGAGTTCGTACGCGGCTTTGTCACTTGCCCCTATTCGGATGATGGCGCTGACAAGATAGTTGCGGCAACAAATCAGGTGCCGGGCCTTTACGCGTATCGCCTCAACCAGCCACTTTACGCCGACAGCGCGCATCCCGTGGTCGTCGTCGCCAACGCCGTCGAACTAGAGGCCGATGGTACCATCCGTAGCCGCGATGCCCTCACCTGGTTCGCGCAACAGGCGGCGGCAGAAGCGAGCAGCGCACAGGTGGCCGAGACGTGGTGGAATATTCGCTCGAATCTGCTCGGCGGTCCACATGGCTCGCGCTCGTCGCTGTTCGTGAATCAACATACAGGCAACCACATGCGCAAGATCCTTGAGGCGATGAACGCCAGCGGAATGTTTGGGCCGGTCAGGGAGTCCTCGCTCGATATGCTGTCGCATAAAAAACGAGACGCGATTAGCGAGACGCTTATCCGCACCGCCTTGGCCGAATGGGAGAAGGAAAAACGTGAATCCTTCTCGTTCGAGCTGCGCGGAGAAACATGTCAGGCGTCGGTGCGCGATACATGGGGTGACAATCAAGAGCTGTCGGTGCGGGTGCAGATTCGCGAATTCGATCTGTACATCACCGGCTTCTACTATCCCGAGGATCGCAAGATTACGCATTCCGATCCCCGGGGGAAGCGCGAACTTGCGGAGAAGTTCTTGTAACGAAAACTATCGCTCGGGGGGCGGAGCTGACGGTAACATACGCGTCTGGACATCTGCTATCGGCCTTTACGGCATAAATCCGGATGTTCTGCTTTCCCCAACAAAGCCGCCATATTCGCCGAACCTGAATGTAGGGCGGACATCAAGGAAATCGCTTGGGCTGATGAACGGCAGCAATGTTAGCGAATCCTGCCAAAGTCCTCACCGAAACCGTCACGGCCAAACTCCGCGCAGAGACACTGGCCAATTGCGGCCTGTTTCCAGCCCAGTTTTCATCGGCTAGAGACCATATAATTGCAGAAATGGAGCCAGAAACTCCCCGAAAAAGGCGGCATTCAAGCCGGAGACCCGTTACTGCGATTTAGCGTCAATATGCTTGGAGGACCAAGTCGAAGTCGCCATTCATTACAAGCTTTTGTCATTGTCTGGTTGGAGCGTATACTTAAGTGACAATTTCCGCCGCGTTAGCATCGTTCAGTGCTAATACAGACTGCTGGATCACATCGACCAACAACCCGCCCAACAATTAACGCCGCAATCCCATTGTCCGTGTAGGGGCCATCACTACACCAATCGATTATGCCGAGACGTTTTGCCCATTTGTCCGCTGCATCGCGAGTACGCGGACGTCGAAATGGCGTAATCATCCATCCCGTGAACTTTCCTTGGGTGCCATTAAATTCGTGCGAATTGAGCTGCATGATCTGACGGTTGCCTGTGCTCCATTGAACAAGAAACAACTCGTCGTTCTCAGCCGTCTTCGAAGATGTATCGATTAGGATGCAGTCGCCGACCGAAAACAACGGCTCGCATAGATCATCTTGGATACAGTGCGATATCATGTCGCGATTTGTTGAATCGCACCAAGGCAAGATCGGCAGCCTATTCTTTAGCTCAGTGGGCCTTGCGGTTCCATCACTGTTAGGCTCAGCAATTCCGACAACCTTGTGCATGGCTACTAGCCTTGATGCGGGCACCCTCAACTTTCTAGGAGGGTTGAACATTTCCAAATGGACGTGAGGTTCGAGTTCATCATCAGAAGTCGCCGACCAGGGAAGCGTGAGCGTAGACATTGGTTCCATGGCAAGGCGCTTGATTTGCCGAGGCGCCTCACAATCTGGAACAATATCGGGGGCAAACCAGATCCCAACATAATCACCTTTATGCAGCAAGGCGGATTTAGAGAAGACAAGATAATCGCCATCATGAAAAGCAGGTTCCAGGCAGTCGCCCTTTGCAACCGACACGTAGGTTTCTGGCACGTCCAACGCGTCAATCTCGTCGGGAAAGCGGTCGCTGGGATAAAATCTCTGCACTGAGGTAGAGTGTTCACCGATTTGCTCAGGCATGTCCGACTCCATCAAATTCTTGAGCAGTTGCAAACCGCACCTTTATCATGTGAGCAGGCACTTTCTCGAACATGAGTCGATGACCGGGTCGCTTTTCAAGACCATCGGTCGATCTGCAATCCAGATCGGAATAACTTCGCAGACCACTATTCCGACTTGCCTATCCTGGCATGCTGAATGGAAGTCTCCAAACCGTCACGGCCATTTCAGCGCCAGAGACTCTGCCCAAAAACCCTTAGAATTCCTCGGGAAAGGCACTCGTCAGAGACCGGCAATCTGTCTTCTTTCGCGCCAAAAGTGGCGCGTTTCCGCGACACTCCGCCTCATGCTAAGTTATTGTTTTTCCAATGAAATGTGTCTGGAGGACCAAATCGGAAGCGCAATTTCGCATACGAAATAGCCATTATGTTACAAAATCATGTGCTTAAATGCTGAGCCGCCGGAAATCTGTCCAGTAGTCCTACACACACTTGCCTATTTGCTGGTCTCAATTTGCCCTTGAGGGCGAGCTTTGCATCACCATCACCAATGCCTCAAATCCGGAAGATCGAGTATCGCAGTTGCAATGACATCTCTTTTATATTACATATATCATATAAAGGAGATGTCGCATGCGTTATGGCAGCGAACACAAAGCGGAGACGCGAGCGCGCGTTGTTAAATCGGCGGCTCGCGAGATTCGACTGAAAGGCCCCGAAAAGGTGTCAGTCGCTGACGTAATGAGCAGTGCTGGACTCACCCATGGCGGCTTCTATGCGCATTTTTCATCGAAAGAGTCGCTGGTGGCAGTAGCCATCGACGCCATGTTCAACGATACAAAGCATCGCAATCCTGCTTTCGACGGGGTACTGGTCGACAAGTCGGCAGATCCACGCCCTGCGCTGCGCAAGTTTCTCGAAACCTACATTTCGCCAGAGCATCGTGATGCGCCCGGACGGGGCTGTCCACTTCCAGCACTGGCGGCAGACATGGCGCGCAACTCGGGAGCAGCCCGGGAGCGTTTCGCCAATGGATTGGAAAATGTGACATCCCGTATCGAGGCGGCACTTGCCCGCATCGACAACGAGAATCCTTCGGGAGAAGCCAAGGCAATTGTCTCGCAGATGGTCGGCGCAGTCGCTTTGGCGCGCGCGGTCGGAAAGGGGGCGCAATCCGACGCCATTCTGCGCGACACCCTCGCATCGCTGACTAAGAGGCTGTGCATATGACAGGGGGAACCAAAGCCGAAGGTGCTCAGGTCGATGGACTTACAAGGGTGCGGGCGTTGCTGGCAGCGGGCGGCAAGCCCCCAATTGGCGAGACGCTGGATTTTGCCTTGGTCGAAGTCGAGCTTGGTCGGGCGGTTTTTGAAGGCACCCCTGGTCGCCACGTCTACAATCCGATGGGCGTGGTTCATGGTGGATATGCGGCTACATTGCTTGATTCTGCGTGCGGTATCGCAACAGCAAGCCGATTGGCTGCGGGCGAAACTTTCACCACCCTTGAGATCAAGGTAGCCTATCACCGGGCAATGACGGAACATACCGGACCGGTGCGAGCGGAAGCGATTGTAAAAAACATGGGGCGCCGCGTGGCATATGCGGATGCTAAACTCACAGATGCCGATGGCCGACTACTAGCTTCAGCGACCTCTACTCTGCTGGTGATGTCGGCATGAACGCCACTGTCATCGCGCAAAGCACCGAAAACGCATCTGCTTCGGCAACAGCTGCAGCCGCGCGTACAACAATGCTACGCGAGGGTCCCATCCTGCCGACACTTTTGCGCCTGAGCCTACCCAATCTAATCGCACTATGCTCGGCAACCGTAGTGTCGATTGCGGAGACGGCATATGTGGGTTCACTGGGCGTTGCTGCGCTGGGCGGAATCGCGCTGGTCTTTCCGATATTCATGCTGACGCAGATGCTTTCTGCCGGAGCGATGGGACGTACCGTATCGGGCGCCATCAGCCGGGCGCTCGGCAGCGGCGACCACGAGGCCGCGCAAGCACTTGCCTTATGTTCGCTTGCTATCGGTTTGACCCTCGGATTGGTTTTAACCGTTACTGTTCTGGCCGTTGGCCCGCTCGCCTATCGGCAGCTGGGTGGATCTGGCCCCGTCCTGCAACAGGCCATCATCTATTCGAACGTGGCAGCGATAGGTATATTGGCAATCTGGGTAACCAACATGTTGGCATCGATCGCGCGCGGGTCGGGTAACATGTCAATACCCGCATCGACCCAGTTGGCAGCAGGGGTAGTCCAGATCATCGTTGGCGGGGCTTTTGGGCTCGGCATCGGGCCAGTTCCCCGACTTGGCATGGCTGGCGTGGCGCTGGGACAAGTAGTGGCATTTACTTGCGCGGCAGTAACGCTGTTACTGTACCTTCGATCGACCCGGGCAAGACTTCAATTGCGGCTTGATCCAAGCCTGCTGAGTTATCATCGGATCACCCAGATAATGCGGATCGGCGCGGTTGCCATGCTCTCACCTTTGTTATCGGTGACGACGGTTTTGGCGCTGACAGCAATGGTCGCACGTTATGGCTCTGAGGCTTTGGCCGGGTATGGCATCGGTGTCCGGTTTGAGTTTCTGCTCATCCCGATCGCCTTTTCGGTAGGCGTAGCCTGCGTGCCAATGGTCGGGACAGCCATAGGCGGGGGCGATGTACCCAGGGCCCGGCGTATCGCTTGGACAGCCGGAGGGCTCGCAGCAACCGCCCTCGGCATACTCGGACTCTTGGTCGTTTCTTTTCCTGGAGTTTGGGTGGACATATTTACCAGCAATCCAGCCGTGCGGTCAGCGGCGTATAGATATCTTGGTATTGCGGGGTTTAGCTATGCATTCTTCGGGCTGGGGCTTTGTCTGTACTTTGCGTCACAAGGTGCAGGCCGAGTGGGCGGAGCTATTACTGCCCAAGCGCTGCGGCTGGCAGTCGTGCTGATTGGCGGCTTGGCCTTACTCGAGATGAATGCCCCAATGTGGTCAGTGTTCCTGCTCTCAGCTGTTGCAATGATTCCGATGGGACTCGGCACAGCACTCTTTATCAAACTAGCCCGCTGGTAACCGCGCCTACCTCCTATCAGCGTTACTTCCAGATCCATAGGCGATCGTTGAGCTGCAGCTATGCCTAATGGACCATGTTTTGGTGCAATGGTGTGGCTGCCTTCTCGCTCAGCAGATGAAGTTAGCGAACTACTCTTTTGAATTTTCAGTATGCGTTACTTGAGCATGTTCTTTTGCTCGCACAGTGCCGACAGAATGTCTCCAATCCGTCTCGACCATTTCAGCACCAGAGACTTGACCAAAAACCCGCAGAATTCCTCATAAAAGTCTCTCGTCAGCGACCGGCAATCTGTCTTCTTTCGAGCCAAAAGTGGCGCGTTTCCGCGACACATCGCATTAAGCTACATTATTGTTTTTCTATGGAAATGTGTCTGGATGACCAAAGCGGAATCGCCACTAAGTACACTGTTCAGCAATTGTCCGATGCAATTACATACTTAAGTGTCAAAACTAGAGGTGCTTGCACGGTTTTCTGACAGCTTCCTGGCCTCCATCGCTGGAACCTCTTTAATCCCCTGGAGGACATATCCTGTAAGCCTTGACGCTGGAGGTCGAGCCATTGGTAGTCAGCGTGACATCAACGATGTCAGCATCGTAGTTTCTCGTTGATGCTGACTTTCCTGTGGGCTGCGCGCGAATGGAGGTGCGCCGATCCTTGCTGAACAACGTAAAGGCCCCGGTACGCTCATCATATTTGGAATCGGCCAAAGAGAAGGTTGCCGTTACGCCGTTGATGCCCGCTCTCCAGCTTTCATTCCAAGTATGAGCGAAGACCTGTGTGCGGCCAAGATCAAAAGATTGTGTGCATCCCGACGTCGGCGCGGCGCGGATGACTGTGAGCTTAGGCACGGTCGTGATATTTTGCGTTGCGGGAGAAGACTGAACGGAATTGGATGCCTTGGGTGTTGAATTTCGCCACGAGGTCGGAAGAGAGGCATCGGTACAATGGCGATACCGGGCCGACCCCATCATATACTCCCGCTGGTTCAGAACAGAGAATTGAACCGTCTCCAACTCCCCCGTTTCGAAATTCTGGCTTCGAGCGATGAATTTCCCCGGTGCTGAATAAACTGGGTACTGGTTGGTCATGCGACCAGCGGAAAAGAACTGCCCGTTCCACCATTGCAATGTCGCGTTTGAAGCTGAGCCACAAGGCGTCGTATTGTAAACATAGGCGCCAGTTTGGAGGTTAGGCAAAGTTGCAGGGGAAACGGGCAGCGGCTGCGGAGGAGTTGGCGTTGCGGATGAAGTCGCGGTTGCAGGTTTTGCTCCCCTGAAAACCGTTGCAGGATCGACAAACCCGTTCGCCTTTGCCTTTGCGATCGCTGTAACGGGATTGGCATCCTCGTCTTTATCATAAAGGAGCCGAGACCAATCTCCGCCCCGATATGCCGGTTTCAACTTTCCATCATTATCGACCATACGCCCTTCAACGACACCGATGTGCAGGTGATTGCCAACGCTGCCGGAATATTTGAGCCGCTTGGCCTCTGCTTTGAGATCGCCGATCAGTCCAATGACCTCACCTGCGCGCACTGAGCGCCATTTCGCTTTGATGTAAACGTCATCGTCGCCGACGGGATTTTCGACAGGGCAAGCCGTGCAGACAGCATGCGCAATGATATAGTCACGACCATCCACACCGCGCAGGACGAAGAAGGTGTCGAGGAGTCTCTCCTCGCGCGGAAAGTTTCTCAATTGGTGGTGGTAGACGATCGTTCCGGTAACCGGAGCATAGACTTTGTCACCCGCGGTTGCTGCGAGATCCACACCCAAATGGTATTGGCCAGAGAAATAGGCATTTGGGTCGCTCACAGGGCCAGGTCCGTGTGCGCCATAATCGGCGTTAATGCGAATCGTGCCGCCCAAAGGTAAAACAAGTGGCGCTGAGGCTTGTGCCGACAGCTTTGCTGCACCGATAGCAAGGAGAAACACTAATATCGCCATTGGGCCTTTTGGAGGCATTTCCCCAATCTCCTCGCAAAACTCCAACTCGTTGAATGGGAGGGCTAAGGCACCGTATAGGTTGAGTCAATGAGTGGTCCCAACTGCATTTTGCAACTGCAGACTTATTGATACTGCCGAGGGGGAAGGGTTTATTTGCGGTCATCCGCACAATTCGATGACACTCAGTTCAGATCCAAAGTT
Organism: Sphingomonadales bacterium; assembly: GCA_016707885.1. Classification (GTDB taxonomy): domain Bacteria; phylum Pseudomonadota; class Alphaproteobacteria; order Sphingomonadales; family Sphingomonadaceae; genus Sphingorhabdus_B. The sequence continues at coordinate 1,074,650 of JADJGU010000001.1, read as the reverse complement.
AGGATGCTTATCCAGCTCGAACCATTTGCTTAGAGTCTGTTTGATGTGCTCGATACTATCCGGTGAAATAGACATCGGGTAACACGCAAACCCAGCACGCTGTTTCGTTTTTGCAACTCTCGAAAAATCGAACAAGAGTCTCCAAACCGTCATGGCCATTTCAGCACTAGAGACTTTGCCCAAAAACCCGCAGAAACCCTCAGAAAAATCCCGCGCCAGAGACCTGGAATCCGGCATACATTGAGCCCAATGTGGCGGGTTTCCGCGGCTCTTTGGCAGCGTTTAAGTTATTGTTTTTCCAAGGTAATGTGTCTGGAGGCCCGAGCCGGAATCGAACCGGCGTGCAAGGATTTGCAGTCCTCTGCGTCACCACTCCGCCATCGGGCCTCGCGCTGCGACAGAAAAGCGTCACATGTGGTGCAGGAGCGCGTCCCTAGCGGCTCGATTTGCGCATTGCAATCCGATTCGCGACCATTTGGCAACAGGCGGGATAGAAAGCGATGCCGCTTGCATGGCAAAATCGCCCGTTTGTCCGAAAGCGGCTTGGACTTTGCGATTGCGCTGACTAGAAGGGAAATCAAAAGCTGTATTGTAACAGCAATACAGTTGTGCCAAAATCAATTCAGCAAGAATATATCGGTAGCGGAAAGTCTTATGCAGTCAGCGCAATCGGAAACCACCCGTCGGCATATGGTCGACAGCCAGCTTCGGACCAACGGCATCACCGAAGCATGGATCGTAAAAGCAATGGGCGAACTGCCGCGCGAAAAATTCCTGCCTGCGGGTAAGGAGGCTTTTGCCTATCTTGACCGCTCGGTTTCGCTCGGCAATGGCCGCATGCTTAACCCGCCGCTTGCGACGGCTGAGATGCTGCAGATTGCAGAGGTATCGGAAGGCGACAATGTGCTGCTGATCGGTGCAGGCACCGGCTATTTGGCGGCTTTGCTGTCAGATCGGGTCAAGAAGCTGGTCGCCGTTGAATCGGACGCTGAGCTCGCCAAGGCGGCCCGCGCCAATGTTGCCGGGCTGGACGTCATCGAAGGCGTACTCAGCCAGGGCTCCAAAAAGGCCGCGCCTTACAGCCTGATCATAATCGACGGCGCAATCGAGCAGCTGCCTGCCGACATCGAAGGCCAACTCGCCAATCGCGGACGAATCGTTGCGGGGCTGGCCGAAGGGCCGGTTCGGCGCCTGGCCAGCGGCACCAAGCATGGTGACCATGTTTCGCTGCGCGCCTTTGCCGACATAGAGGTCGCTGCGCTGCCAGGCTTTGAGCGCGCCAAGGAATTCGTGTTTTGAGCGGTACAGCGGTGACAGTGCGGGCAATATTGCTGGCGGCGACTGCTGCTGTAACGCTGGCCCCACCAGCTTCGGCCGACACGCTGCGTGGTGCGCTGGCGGATGCCTATCAGACCAACCCGGTACTGACGGGTGCGCGTGAGGGACAGAAGGCTACGAACGAGGCGGTGCCGATTGCCAAGGCCAATGGTCGCCCCGATGTGCTGGGCAGTGCGACTTACACAGAATTGTTCCCGCGGTCGGATGGCACCAACTTCACACCCGACCGAACGCTGAATGGGCGTGCTGATGTAACGGTACCGCTCTATTTGGGCGGTGCTGTCAAAAATGCGGTGCGTGCAGCCGAGAATAGGGTCGAGGCCGGGATCGCAGGATTGCGCGCGACCGAGAGCGCGATCTTCTCGGCTGTGGTTGGCGCCTATATGGACGTGATCCGCGACGAGGCGATTGTCGAGCTCAACAGAGCGCAGGTCGGTGTGTTGCAGGTCAATCTGGAAGCGACACGCGACCGGTTCGAAATTGGTGATCTGACCCGCACCGATGTGGCACAATCCGAAGCAAGGCTTGCGCTTGCGACCAGCAGCATGGAAGCGGCGCGCGCGAACCTGATCCGCTCGAAAGAGATCTATATCCAGCTGGTCGGCAAGGTGCCCGAGGCTCTCGAGGCACCTCCACCGCTTCCCAACCTGCCCGATTCGCCCGATGCGGCGGTGAACGTAGCGCTGGAAAACAATCCCGACCTGATCGCTGCCAAGGAATTGCGCGACGCCGCGCGCTTCGACCGCAGGGGCGCAGAGGCGAGCCGTCTGCCACAGGTTACCGGCTTTGGCTCGGGCAGCTATTCGAATAATTTCGGTACCATTGATTCGGGGACCTTGGCGCCGTTCGACAAGACATCGACCTCGGCGCAGGTCGGTGTGCGCGCAACCTTGCCGCTGTATCAGGGTGGACAACCGGCGGCCCAGATCCGTCAGGCGCAGGCGCGGATGGGGCAGGCAATCGAGCAGGAAATCGCCGCCGAGCGTGAGGCGATCGCGCAAACCCGCGCCGCTTATGCCAGCTGGAAGGCTTCACAGGATGTGATCGCCGCGTCCGAACGCGCGGTGTCGGCAAACGAACTCTCGCTCGAAGGCACCCGCGCCGAGAACAGCGTTGGAAACCGCACCATTCTCGACATTTTGAATGCCGAGCAGGAACTGCTCAACAGCAAGGTCCAGCTCGTCACCGCACGGCGCAACGCCTATGTCGCTGGTTTCTCCTTGCTCGCTGCGATGGGCCGGGCCGAGGCCCGCGATCTGGGACTTGAAGGCGGCCCGCTTTACGATCCGGTTGCCGAATATGATGCGGTCAAGGGCAGCTGGTTCGATTGGGACTCAATACCCGACCCTACCGCCAAAGCCACCCGCACGGTTGACACACAAGCCCAAAAGGCAGAAATAGAACCACTTCCCAAATATTAAGGGAATCAGTGGGGCATTTAGGGGCGTTGGCACATGGCGACTGATCGGAACGAACCATCGATGGAAGCGAGATCCTGTCTTCGATCAAGAAGATCATCGCCGATGAAGACCGTTCGCGCGCTATCAGCTCGCGACGCTCTCCCCGTGAAACGCTCCAGGATGAAAGCGAAGACGAGGACGTTCTCGAACTAACCGAAGCCGCCGCCACCGAAAACACAGAAGAATTGCTCGACGACAGCAAGGCGCAAAGCCTGCGTCAGAGCTTCTCGGTCTTGCAGACACTTTCCGAGCCGGGCGTGGCTCCGCAAATTGTCCGCTCTGGCGAAACCTCGCTTGAAGGGCTCACCCGCGAATTGATGAAGCCGATGCTCAAGGAATGGCTCGACACCAACCTGCCCGACATTGTCGAAGCGATGGTCGCGCGCGAAATCGAACGCATTACCAAGAAAGGTTGATGCGCCTTCCTGTTTTGCTGGCGCTGGTCGCCACAGTCACAATTCCCGCATTGCCCGTTAGCGCGCAGGATGCGCCCGCCGTTGATCGATATGTGATCGCAGGCCGCATCGTCGATGTTACCAGCGGCAAACTGCTGTCCGGGCATTGCATCGCAATTGTGGGCGAGAAGATTGCCGCCGTCGAGCCGTGCAAGACGCAACCTGAGAGCATCCGGACGATCGACTGGTCAGCCTATACCGTCCTTCCCGGCCTGATGGATTTGCACACCCACCTTGCCGATGCCGGGCAGAGTGCAGATCTGGCGCTGCCGATCAAAACTTCACCCGCCGTCACTGCGCTGATCGGTGCCAAGAACGCGCGCGACACGCTGATGGCGGGATACACCACGGTGCGTGATGTCGGCACCTATCGCGGTCTGACCGATATTGCGTTGAAGGACGCGATCAATGCGGACCGGGTGCCGGGGCCGCGCATGTTTGTCGCAGGTGGCTATATCACCAAGCCGGGTGGTGGCGGTGAATTGAACGGTGTGGTCGACAATGAAAAGCTACCCGAGGATATGCGCTATGGCGTTTCAGTCGGTCCCGAGCAGGCGGCGACCAATGCCGAATATTTCATTGAAGAAGGCGCCGATTTCCTGAAGCTCATAGCGACTGGCGCGGTCCTCGCCATCGGTACCGAGCCCGGTGAACCCGAGCTGAGCGTCGAGGAAATGAAAGCAGTCGTCGATACCGCTGCCAAACGAGGCGTCTATGTGACCGCCCATGCGCATGGCGCGCAAGGTATTAAAAATGCGATTGCCGCAGGCGTGCGTTCAATCGAGCATGCCAGCCTGATTGACGACGAAGCGCTGAAGCTCGCCAAGGCCAAGGGCACCTGGCTGGTGATGGACATCTATAATGGTGACTATATCGACGATATCGGCACCAAAGAGGGCTGGCCCGAGGAATATCTGCGCAAGAATCGCGAAACCACCGATGTCCAGAGGGCGGGCTTTGCCAAGGCGGTGAAGATGGGGGTCAAAATCGCCTATGGCACCGACAGCGGGGTCTATCCGCATGGCGTCAATGGGCGGCAGTTTCGTTATATGGTCCGTTATGGGATGACGCCGATGCAAGCGATCCAGTCCGCCACTATTCGTGCGGCGGAATTACTGGGCAAGGAGCATGAGCTTGGCAGCGTATCGCCGGGACGCTTTGCCGATCTGGTTGCGGTGAAGGCCGATCCGCTCGCCGACATTACCGCGCTGGAGGCAATCGACCATGTGATGAAGGGCGGCGAGCTTATCCGCTAACCGCGCTTGAACGGCCCCAACTCGCCGAGAAATTCCTGCTCACGTTCAACCGCACGCCGTTCGCGTTGCAGGAAATCTTCGATAGCCGAGCGGAAGCCCGGATCGGCAATGAAATGCGCCGACCATGTTGTCACCGGCAAATAGCCGCGCGCCAGCTTGTGCTCACCCTGCGCGCCCGCCTCGACCCGAGCCAAGCCATGGGCAATCGCGAAGTCGATCGCCTGATAATAGCACAGCTCGAAATGCAGGAAGGGGACGTCTTCGACACAACCCCAATAGCGGCCGTAAAGGCAATCGGGCCCGAGTAGGTTGAGCGCGCCCGCCACTGGCTGGCCACCCCGATATGCCAGGAACAGGACGATGCTGTCGCTCATGCTTCCAGAGATCAAATCGAAAAAGGCCCGTGTCAGATAGGGCCGCCCCCATTTGCGCGCGCCAGTGTCCTGATAAAAGACCCAGAACATATCCCAATGCTCGGGCAGGATCTGGTCGCCGCGCAGTATCTGAATGTCGACCGCTGATTGCGCCGCTGCCCGTTCCTTGCGGATCGCGCGCCGCTTGCGCGACGCGAGGGTGGCCATGAAGTCATCAAAGCTCGAATAGCCGCCATTCGCCCAATGGAATTGCGTGCCCGAACGGATCAGCCATCCGGCCTTGCGAAACAGATCGAGCTGGGCTTCCTCGACAAAAGTTGCATGCGCCGAGGAAAGCCCGTTTTGCAACACCACGCTTTCGGCGGCGCGCAACAGCCGGAGCGCGGTTTCATCATCGCGCACCAGCACGCGCGGGCCCGGCACCGGTGAAAAGGGCGCGGCTATTTGTAGCTTCGGATAATAGCGCCCGGCTGCCCTTTCATAGGCATCGGCCCAAGAATGATCGAAAACATACTCGCCTTGGCTGTGCGATTTGAGATAGGCGGGCAGCGCGCCGCAAATGTCCCCGACCTCATCGCGAAGTATAATCGGAGCTGGCGACCAGCCGGTCCCGGGGCCAACGCTTCCTGATTCCTCAAGGGCCGAGAGGAAGGAATGGCTGACAAAGGGGTTGGCGGAGATATTCAGTGTATCCCATTGCGCGAGATCGAGCGCCGAAACGCCTTCCGCAACCTGGGCTGTAATCCGGTCGTCAGGCGTGTCGCCTTCCGCCATATTCGCTACCTCAAGCAGGCTTCACAGCGACAACGGCATCAATCTCAACCGTCGAATCGAGCGGTAAAACGGGAACGCCAACCGCGCTGCGCGCATGTTTGCCGGCATCGCCGAAGACTGCCTCCATCAGATCGGAAGCGCCATTGGCAACTTTGGGCTGGCCGGCATAGTCAGGGGTGGAGGCAACAAAGGCACCGAGTTTGACAATGCGTTCGACGCGGTCGAGTGAACCCAGTGCTTTCTTCATCTGCGCGATCAGCATCAGGCCGCACCCTTGCGCGGCAAGGATACCTTCTTCTTCGCTGCGGCTATCGCCGACCTTGCCGGTCATCAGCTTGCCGTCGACAAAAGACACCTGCCCCGAAATATAGAGTAACCCGCCGACCTCTGCCGTCGGCACATAGGATGCGACCGGCGCGGCTGGTTCGGGAAGGGTGATGCCGAGTTCGGCCAATCGTTCTTCAATCATGCGGATTCTTTCTGAATGATGGGAGCGGCACTCCCCGCGAGCAGTTTCTCGGTAATCCATTGCTCGGCCTCGTGCCACAAATCGATGCGGGCATGCGCCGAGGTAGAAGCTTGCACCCGCTGCCACAATATCGGTTCGCCGACCAATTGCAGACGCCAGACGTCGGGGAGATGCTCGCCCACCGATTCATGCTGATGGCCCAGATCGTCGACGAATACGGCAACACTGGGGTTATAGCGTTCGATGATGCGGGCGAGCGCCTCGCCCTTGCCGCCTTGATTGGTGTAGACCGGTGCATCGATGCCCACCGCGCGCAATTGTTCGCCGCGCGCTTCATTATGGTGATCCATCAAATTGGTAAGGATCACGACATCGGCATGCTCCGATATCCGGTTTATCGCCTCGACCGCGCCGTCGATCGGCTGTTGCCGGTGCATTTCGGTAAAGAAAAAGCCGTTCAAAAGGTTCCAGACATGGCCGCGCTCGACCTGGGTGCCGTCATGTTTGTGGCGCAACGCTTCTCCCCAATCGCCGTGCACCAGATCGAAATGGATATGGTGCGCCTCGTCCAGCCAATCTCGGAAAGGCACGACCATGTGCAGCAGCACCTCGTCGCAATCGGAAATCAGCAAGGGGCGGCTCATGCTTCAAGCTCCATTCGGGCGCGGACAAGCGCTTGCGGGGTCACGCCAATATGTTCGGCGGCGGCAATCAGGTCGGGCTCGTGCGCTTCAAGAAACGCCAGTATCGCCGCGAGAGTGGCCTTTTCGGAAATGCCGTGGCGCAAAATGTCCGGGGTCAAGCCGGTGAGCGCGAGCATCCGCGAGGCGCGGCCGGTGTCGGTCAGGATCCAGCCCAAAGCCCCCAAAGCGAGCATCGCCGGGTCGGCTTGAATTTGGCCACCGCTTTTCGCATTTGTTTCGAACATGGCTTTCGCTTAAGCGAAAGCGGCGGCGCTGCCTAGGCAGCAAAATAGCCCATGCTGAAGGAAATGCGGTGAGCAAGAAGGTTCTGATCGTCGAGGATAATGAGCTGAACCTCAAACTGTTCACCGACCTGCTGCGCGCGAGCCAGTATGAGGTTGAAGGGCTGCGCGACGGGCGTGAGGCCTTTGCCCGGATGCGCGGCTTTGCACCCGACCTTGTGATCATGGACATCCAGATGCCCCATGTCAGTGGGCTCGACCTGATCGAAGCGATGCAAAGCGAGGCCGACCTGAAGCCCATCCCCGTGCTGGCGGTAACCGCCTATGCCGGTAAGGGTGATGAGGAGCGGATATTGGGCGCGGGAGCGCGCGCTTATCTGTCGAAGCCGGTGGGGATGGTGCAGTTCCTCGGTGCAGTGAAAGCGATTACCGGCTGATGCAACGCTTGCTTCAGTGGTTACTGCTAAGCTTTGCGCTGCTGACGGCGCAGGCATCTGTTGCGCAGGAACTGAATGTTCCGGGCAGACTGGTTGCCGAAACCGAAAGTCCAGCGCCCGGTGCCAGCGTCACCCTTGCCTTTGTTTTTGAACCTAAGCCCGGCTGGCACGGCTATTGGGAAAATCCGGGCGATGCAGGGCTCGGGCTGCAGCTCGAATGGAAACTCCCCGCAGGGGTCAGCGCTGGCAAACCCCGTTTCCCGGTGCCCCAGCCGCTGCTGATCGGCGGGCTGATGAACCATGTCTATGAAGAACCCCATGCGGTACTGATCGACCTGCGCATCCCCGATACGGTGCAAATAGGTGAGACCATACCACTCGATGTTGCCGCAAACTGGCTTGCCTGCACCGACACGATCTGCGTGCCACAGCAAGGCCGGTTCACAGCGCGGCTGAAAATCGGTGACGGGAAGATCGACCGGGCAAAGCGCTCGCAGTTCGATCTGTGGCGCGCAGCCATTCCAGTGCCGCTTGACCAAGCAGCGCGCTATACCGTCGATGGCAAGCGCTATCAAATTGCCATACCTTATCCCGAAAATGCGCCGCTCGACCGGCCCTATTTCTTTGCCCTGACCACCGACCGTATACGTTATGCCGCCCCGCAAGCTGCACGACGCGTCGGCGACTGGCTGGTCATCGAAACCGAAATGCAGGAACAAGCCGGGCCGGTCGAAGGCTTGTTGCGGATTGGCAATGGTCAGGGTTTGCTGGTTCGTTCGGTGGCAGGAAACATTCCCGAAGGCGGCGCGGAAGTCGCCACGCTGAGCGCAAATGACAAGCTGGCGGCTTCCAGCCCCGAACTTCCGGCCCTACCTTGGCTGATGTTCGGGGCGTTGCTGGGCGGGCTGTTGCTGAACCTCATGCCTTGCGTATTCCCGATACTTGGCCTGAAAGCGCTCACGCTGGCAAAGGCAGGCGGCGATGAGCGCGAGGCGCGCCGTGATGCGCTCGCTTACACGGCTGGCGTGGTCATCAGCTGTCTGGCGTTGGGCGCGATCATGTTGTCGTTGCGCACAGCGGGAGAGGAAATCGGTTGGGCTTTCCAGTTACAGGAGCCCGTTGTTGTCCTTGGCCTGCTGCTACTGATGGTGCTGATTACGGCCAATCTTGCCGGACTCTTCGAATTGAATGGTTTTACCATGAGCGACCGGCTTGCCCGCAGCCCAGGCCTGTCGGGATCGTTTTGGACTGGCGTTTTGGCGGCGGTAGTTGCGACGCCGTGTACGGGTCCGTTCATGGCGGCAGCGATGGGTGCGGCCATCTTGTTGCCGACTGCTGAGGCGATGCTATTGTTCGCCAGCTTGGGGCTCGGCATAGCGCTGCCCTTCCTGCTCATTGCCTATGTTCCACGCCTTCGGGCGATGCTTCCCAAACCGGGGCCGTGGCTGGAGCGCTTCCGAAGGCTGATGGCGATCCCGATGGGGCTGACCGCGCTGGCCCTGCTCTGGCTGCTGTGGCGCTTGGCCGGCCCGGACAGCCTTTTGACCGGCAGCATTGCCATCGGGATAATGCTGATGCTGATCCTTATCTATCGTGCACTGCAGCGGCGGTCCCGGCACGCGCTGTGGCTGTTGCTAGTGGGGAGCATCTTGCTGATTACGGGCGGGGCACTTTTCCTACCGCAGAGCCCGGAATCGATCGGCAAGAGCGAGGCTGCGTTCCCCGGTGCGCTGCCCTTCAATGCCAAGAAGCTTGCCGCATTGCAGGCAAAAGGCTCGCCGGTCTTTCTCTACTTCACTGCTGACTGGTGCGTGACGTGCAAGGTCAATGAAGCCGCTGCTATCAACCGCGAAGAAACTGTCCGGTTGTTCAAGGATAGAGGGATTGAAGTGATGGTAGGGGATTTCACTCGCCGAGATCCTGAAATTGCCCGCTTTCTGGCCGAGCGCGAGCGGTCCGGCGTACCGCTTTATCTGTTCTATCCGGCAACAGGGGAGCCGCGCGAGCTGCCGCAACTGCTAACGCCTGCGGCGATTGCGGACGCAATAGCGAACTAATGGGTTTGGGGGCAGGCCGTTGTTGAGGTGTTGCCTTGCATGCAAGGCAAGCCGGCCTGCCCCCGCCCCATATCCGACGGTTTTGCGACCCTAAACGGACTCGTCGGAAATTTCGATTTGCTTGATCTGGTTGGCACCGATCACGGCGATGCCCAGGATTCCGGTGATGCCTGCCAATGGGACCGAGCGTTCAAATTCGAGCGTCGTATCAGTATCCGCCACGTCATTGGCCGGCGTAGGGATGGTGACAGCTGCCACTTCGATGTCCCAATAGTCCGGGCGCCCGTAATAGCGGGGCCAGCTTCACATCGAAGCCGGGGCCGGGGAGCTTTCCACTAACCCACAGATACAGCGAATCCTGAAAGGGCACGCGCCGCAACTCGGCGCGTTCAAAATCGATGATCTGTCCGTTGGGCGCGCCCAAAAGCGAGCTGCCAGCGATGCCGCTCATAAATCACTCCAAAGCAAGTGAAAATTGTTTGCGCCACAGTGAAATAATTCAACTATTCGGCGTTACTTAATTACGTATATGGCACATATTGTACCTTTTAACCACCGAAAGATGCCGAAAAGGCGGCTATTCCCACTTAACGCGCTGTGTGAAGGGTGAAAAAACTTGCAACGGGCATTGCGCAGCGCGCACTTGCCATGCAGTCACCACGCCATCATATCGCGGCCATGCAAGTAGCCGCCTCTCTTGCTGCTCAAACATCAGCAGCACCCCAAAAACTGGCCAACTGGTTGATGTCCTTCGCCTTTCTGGTTTTCCTAATGGTCATCGTCGGCGGCATTACACGCCTGACCGAATCGGGTCTGTCGATTACAGAATGGAAACCGGTGACCGGGGCACTGCCACCGCTGAACGAGGCACAATGGATTTCGGAGTTCGAGAAGTACAAAAAGATTCCCGAATATCTGGAGATCAACGGCCCCGCCGGAATGACGCTGGCCGAATTCAAATTCATCTATTTCTGGGAATGGGTGCACCGGCTTTTGGGGCGCGTGATCGGCCTTGCTTTTGCGCTGCCACTGGCATGGTATTGGTTCAAGCGCCAGATTCCGGTCGGGTACCATCCACGCCTGTTGGCGCTGCTCGCGCTGGGCGGGCTGCAGGGCACAATCGGCTGGTGGATGGTGTCGTCGGGCCTGAGCGCGCGGACTGATGTCAGCCATTTCCGCCTTGCCGTGCACCTGCTGACCGCATTGTTCATCATGGGCGGCCTGATCTGGACAGCACTTGATCTGAAAACAAAGGCTGCGCGCCCGGTTGCGCAGAATGCGCGACTCACTGGCTTCTCGCTGACCGTCTTGGTCGTCCTGTTTATCCAGTTGCTGTTCGGTGCCTGGGTCGCGGGGTTGAATGCAGGCTATGTTTCGAACAGCTGGCCGCTGATGAATGGGAAGTTCTATCCCGAGGGGGTCGACTGGTCGAATGGCCTTTGGTTCGCACTCACGCATGATCCGTTCCTGACCCATTTCATCCACCGCTGGTGGGCCTGGATCACCGTCGGGGCGCTTATCCTAATGGCGCGACGACTGAAACATATCGGCGCGCGACCGGCATCTATTGCCATCCATTCAGCATTTGGAACACAGATTTTGTTAGGGATCGCAACGGTAATGACCGGAATGAACATCATATTGGCGGTGTTGCATCAAGCGGTCGGCGCAATTGTTGTGGCGACCACCGTCTGGGGCGCGCACCGCCTTTCGGTTCAACAGGGTGGTATGAATGAGTGAAATTGTCATGGTCTATTCGCTGTTCCCGAGCGCTGGCGAAGCACATGATGCCTGTCGCAAGCTGCTCGAAGAACGGCTGATTGCTTGCGCAAACCGCCTGTCTCCTGCAATTTCGCATTATAACTGGGATGGCGACATCGAAACCAGCGAAGAGCATCCGGTAATTTTCAAGACGACCGCAGACAGGGTCGAGCGCACGATCGAGCGGATCGCCCAACTGCACAGCTATAAGACACCAGCCATATTGGCTTGGCCGGTCGACGAGGCGAGCACGCCTTTCGTGCAGTGGGTGCAGACACAATGTATCGGATAGGGTATTATTTTACCTTCCCCAAAACACCCGCATTTGCTTGACTATTCATAGCTGCCGCGCCAATAGCGCCCGTCCGCTGATGAGGAATTGATTCTCTTCAGCACCCCATCCCAATCGGAGGTTCGAACAGCAGCCATGAAAACGCTGTCCAAAGTCACGAAGTCGATCCGCCCGCAGGACGTCCAGAAGGATTGGCATATCATTGATGCCGACGGTCTGGTTGTCGGTCGCGTGGCCACGATTATTGCCAATATCCTGCGCGGCAAGCACAAGCCGAGCTTTACCCCGCACGTCGATTGCGGTGACCATGTCATCGTCATCAACGCTGACAAGGTGAAGTTCACCGGCAAGAAGCTGGGCGACAAGGTGTACTATCGCCACACCGGCTATGCCGGCGGCATCAAGGGTGTTACCGCAGCCAAGGTTCTCGAAGGCCGTTTCCCTGAGCGCGTACTCGAAAAGGCTGTCGAGCGCATGGTTCCGCGCGGCCCGCTGGGTCGCCAGCAGATGCGTGCCCTGCACCTTTACAACGGTACCGAACACCCGCATGACGGCCAGCAGCCGAAGGTGCTCGATATCGCTTCCATGAATCGCAAGAACAAGGTGGGTGCATAATGTCCGACACCGCTAATTCTCTCTCCGATCTCGAAACGCTGGGCGCTGAAACCGTGGCACCGGCCGCTCCCGCCGCACCGCTGCGTGAGAAAATCGTCGACGCGCAAGGCCGCAGCTATGCAACCGGACGCCGTAAGGACGCCGTTGCCCGCGTCTGGTTGAAGCCCGGCACCGGCAAGATCGTGGTCAATGGCCGCGACCAGACTGTCTATTTCGCCCGTCCGACGCTGCGTCTTGTCATCAACCAGCCGTTCGATGTTACTGACCGCGTTGGCCAGTATGACATCATCGCCACCGTCAAGGGCGGCGGTCTTTCTGGCCAGGCCGGTGCGGTAAAGCACGGCATCGCCCAGGCGCTGACCCGGTTCGAACCTGCGCTGCGCAGCGCGGTCAAGGCCGAAGGCTTCCTGACCCGCGACAGCCGTACCGTCGAACGTAAGAAATACGGCAAGGCGAAAGCCCGCAAGAGCTTCCAGTTCTCGAAGCGTTAATCGCTTTCGCGATCTTGCAGAAATACAAAAGGGGCGCCTTCGGGTCGCCCCTTTTCGTTTGGGGCGCGTCAACACTCCTATTTCATAGTTAACAACTGCTTTACACATTGCTGCGATAGAAAGCGCAGAACTGGGTGTGAGGCGCGTTCATGGTGCATTTGGGGAATTACCGCGATCTATTCGCAATCTTGCTCGATCTGAAGGGCGAGGTGCAGATGCTGCGTCGCAGCGCCAGCGGAGAGAATCGCAACATATTGCAGGCGCAATTGCAGGCCGCTGTCGGTGCCAATGTCGCTATCATGCTGACTGCAGTGTTATTCTATGTCGGAACCGGTGGATTGATGCTGTCGGTGACAACGCCTTATTTCGCCATTGTCGGCGCCCCTATGGTGGCGCTGTCACAATTTCTTATTTTCCGCCTGCATGTGGCGTTGAAAGCCTATAATCCCGATACAGACGAAGACAGCCTGCGATTGCTCAAGCTGCGCAACCGTTTTGTCGAATATGTCGCCATCGGTGCAGTCGCATGGGCCGGGCTGATCTGCGATCTTTGGACCATTCCGGGCACGATCAACCATGTCCTGGCAGGGATCACTGCTTTTGGCTTAATCGGCGTAGGCGCTTTGACCTTCTTGTGTTTACCGCGATCGATGTTTGCCTGGCTGCTGATTGTTACCGCAGGCGGAGTGCTAGGGCCGCTACTGTCCGATGAGCAACTACCTTGGTACTTCTATGCAGCGACAGCAATTTACGGATTCGCACTGCACCGCGTGGCGATGCGGCAATGGCGATCGTTCCTGTCGTCGATCGACGATGCCCATGCCTTTGCCCATGCCCGTGCCGATTTTTACGAACAGGAACAACAGCGCCGGATCGAAATAGAGGCTGAACGCAAGCGTTCCGAATCGCTTGAGGCCGAAGCACGCGCCAAAGCCGACGCCCAACGCCAGGCTGAAATGGACCAACTGGCGGTCGAATTTGAAAGGTCTGTCGTTATGACAGTCGATGCTATCGGCAATGCGATCGAATCGGTCGGCGAATCCGCCCAGCAGCTAGTGCAGATCGGCGCGCAGACCCGGACCCGCGCGGACTCGATGGCTGTTATGGCTGAAAATATGAGTGTCGCCATTCAGATGGTCGCAGGTGCCGCGCGGCAATTGGGAGATGCAACCCATGCCATATCTGATCAAATCAGCGATCAGGTCGATGCGGCAACCGCTGCCACGGGTAGCAGCCGTGATGGCAGTACTGCCATTGATGCCTTGGCCCGCGATGCCGACAAGGTCGGTGAAATTGCCGCAATCATTGAGGATGTCGCCAGCAGAACGAACCTGCTAGCACTCAATGCGACGATTGAAGCGGCGCGTGCGGGTGAGGCTGGACGCGGCTTTGCCGTCGTTGCGCAAGAGGTGAAATCGCTCGCCAACCAGACGCATCAGGCCATCGCCTCGGTCACCGGCACGGTCGAAAATATCCGCAATCAGATGGCATCGACCGCGCAAACGGTTGAGTCAGTGGTCGACAAGATTGATCGCGTCCAACAGGGTGCGGGCAATATCGCCGTTGCCATCACCCAGCAGCAAGCGGCCACCCGCGAAATCGGTGACAATGCAGAGCATGCCGCGCGCGATGCCGAAGAAGTGCGCACGCAAAGCCGCGAAGTGAATCAAGACGCCCTGCGCGTCGGCGAAGTGGCCGATGAAATGCATCAGGTCATGCGTGAAATGGAGTCGCGCGCGCAAACCTTGCGTGATGCAAGTGCCGCATTCTTGCAGCGACTGCGAACCGCTTGATTCTAATCCAGACGGGGCTGGAGCGCGCCCGCAATCCGGTCCATCGAACTTTGCAGCCAGGCGGCCATTTCGGCATCGCCTAAGCCATCTAGGCGAACGACCTGTGGCATCGACAGGCCAACGCGCAGAGTCGCGCCCCAGCGCCCGTCGGGCAGCTTGACGCAGCGCACCGGTTGGCCAAGACGCACACCGTCGGAGGTCATCGCCTTGTGGATTGCAACCGCGCTGTCAAAATCGAGCGTACGGCTGACTGCTCCATTCTCGTCGTGGCAAAGATCAAGCGTCACCAGCGTCTGCATCTCGATGGGGTGTTGTATCTCTTCGTCGGCATCCTCGGCAGGGGTGGCAGCCACCTTGCGCGCGCGCAACTGATCAGCCAGCGCTCCGGCCGCCTGATTGAATGCAGACACGACCCGGGTTACCCGATCGATGCTCAATTTCTGAAACCGCTCCAGCTCAAACAGTGAGGCCGAAAGCCGGAGCGCCAGCCCTGCATTGCCACTGTCAGGAAGAGCCTCTGCGCCCGCCCACCCAGTTGGCACTTCTGCGCGACGGAACACCGTTGCCATCCCCGAAGCAAGCCGTGCGGCTGCGTTTACGGCACCTGCGGGCAGCAAAGCAAAACCGCTGAACGGCGGGCCACCCATGAACTTAGATCCGGTAAGGAAAACGATAATGCCGCGCGCTAGATAATCATGGATCGCCTGCGTCGTGATCCGCGCCTGACAGGCATCGACGACGAAGGCGACATCGCCTGCAAAGCGTGCTTTCAATCGATCGATGTCGTCGAGGTGCGGCAGCACCAGGCCGGTTTTCGAGCCGTGAACCACATGGACAAGCGGAAAACGACCATCGGCCAGCGCGTTGGCGATTGCCATTTCCATGTGGCCAACCAAAGTCTCGCTGTCGAAGGCCTCGCCCTCCGGATTGCGAACCGGAAAGTCGCCCATCTCAATTGGCGGAAAGCCAGCTATGCTGTCGCCCGGCTTGACCCCATTAACCAGCGCGGTTTCATTGGCGAAGTAGCGTCCGGCGGCGCTGTGGATACAGCCCGAACCGACCTCGTCGGCACCAAGCAACAGGTTGGCAATGCCATTGGGCTTGCGATCCGCAACAGCTAGCAACGCAACATATTCAAGATCGGTGCCCGAAGGCGCGAAGAAAATATCGGTTCCCTCTGGGAGGCTGTACGCCGCCGTTATCCGAACACGCATCTTATCCAGATAAGAGGCATAAGCATCGCCAGCTTCGAGCGCGCCTGCACCTTCAGCAAACTCGGTCTCCAGGAAGGCCATGGCATCGGCGCTTAGATCGTTCGCGGTCGAGGACGCAAAAGACAGGACATCGCGCGGATAGGGGGCGCTGTGATAGCGGTTCAGCGCGGTGGCTGGATCGAGCACGATGCGCGCGTCGCCGCCTCTGGTCATCCAGTCGGCCAGTTCGGAAATATTCATAAGCGCGTAACTGGCCCTTTGTTTCCCTTGATGGCCCGGCATATAGCCGCCGCACCGCAATTAGGAAATTGCGAAATTCGGCAAAGCGACTATGAGCGGCGGCAAATTTGAAAGCCGAAGGACGACTTATGGCAAACCCCACACGCCTTACCGCCGATGCCCGCAAAAATCTGCGCATCCTTTTCATCGCCAAGCATGCGCTGGGTGATGGCAGCCTGCACGGCACCGATGGCAATCACTCGCCCTATCATTATGAGATGAAGACGATCCTCACCGGGCTTTTCGAAAAATTGAGCGTGGCCAACAATTATGAATCGCTCTTTACCGATCCGGGCGTCGATTTCGTCTGGCCGATGCTTAATCGCGGTGGTTTCTTCAATTCGGAAATGCTGTGCCCACTGCTCTGTGAACGCCTGGGCGTGCCCTATCTCGGTGCCAATCCGATCCTGCGTGGTCTTGCCGATGACAAGCACCTGACCAAGCTCGAAGGCAAGGCGCGCGGGGTCCCGACCTGCGACTGGGCGGTCTATCGAGCCGGTGCGCCGGTCGAGGAAGCCCGCTGCCCCAAGGGCAGCCGTTTCGTGATCAAGCCCAATAACAGCTCGGCCAGTTGGGGCATTGGTGACGCGCATGATTGGGAAGGCGTCAAAGAAGCTGTGCTGCGCATCCATGCCGAGGGCCATGATGCCATTGTCGAGCCGTTCATGAATGGCAGCGATGTAGAGGTTCCGGTTATTACCAAGGACGGCGCCCCCTTCGTGATGCCGCCGATGCTGTTCAAGCAGAATGACCCGTCTCACCTGCGCACCCACGCCGAAAAGCGCGATCTTGTAGAGCGCGAGCATAAATATACGCTGGTGCCGTTCGAAGGCGATGAAGCCTGGGAAAAGATCAAGGCGATGACGCTGACGCTCGCGGAGATTTTCCGGCCGTTTGATTTTGGTCGCTTCGAATTCCGCTTCAACGAGGCGACGGGCGAGATCAATCTTCTCGAGGTCAACCTGCAATGCAACCTCTGGTCGGAAAAGGTCTATGGCCGCTCTGCGGTGCTGATGGGCTGGAAACAGGAAGACCTGATCGAAACCATCGTCGCCGAAAGCCTCATCCGTCGCGGTTTGATGCCTAGGATATAAACCCGCATTCAACTGCGCGGTTAAAAATTGCATTTGCTTGGGGGTGCCCGCTTGGTTAGGGCGTTCACAGATTCAGTATCGGGATAGAAACATGGCCGAATTTACTTTGCCCAAGAACAGCAAGGTCCAGAAGGGCAAGACCCACGCAGCAACCAGCAATGGCACAGCGCGCAAATTCAAGGTTTATCGCTACGATCCCGACAGCGGCGAAAATCCCCGTTATGACACGTTCGAGATCGATACTGACAATTGCGGCCCGATGGTGCTCGACGCACTGATCAAGATGAAGTCGGAGCAGGACAGCTCGCTCACCTTCCGCCGCTCTTGCCGCGAAGGCATTTGCGGTTCGTGTGCGATGAACATGAACGGCAAAAACGGCCTCGCCTGCACCACCGCGATTGAAGATTGCAAGGGCGACGTCACCATCACTCCGTTGCCGCATATGGAAGTGGTCAAGGATCTGGTCCCCGACCTGTCGCATTTCTACGCGCAATATGCCTCGATCAAACCCTGGCTGCAGACCGTAACCCCGACCCCCTCGGGCAAGGAGCGGCTGCAATCGCCCGAAGATCGCGCCAAGCTTGATGGGCTTTACGAATGCATCCTGTGTGCCTGCTGCTCGA
The DNA here is from genome assembly GCA_016707885.1 of Sphingomonadales bacterium. Lineage (GTDB taxonomy): Bacteria > Pseudomonadota > Alphaproteobacteria > Sphingomonadales > Sphingomonadaceae > Sphingorhabdus_B. Next base: position 1,056,943 of record JADJGU010000001.1, on the reverse strand, counting down.
CCAGCTGCCCGTCCTATTGGTGGAACAGCGACAAGTTTCTGGGCCCCGCAATCCTTTTGCAAGCCTATCGCTGGCTGGCCGACAGCCGCGACGAGATGACCGGCGAGCGCCTTGACGACCTCGAAGATCCGTTCCGCCTCTATCGTTGCCATACCATCATGAACTGCGCCAATGCCTGCCCCAAGGGCCTGAACCCGGCCAAGGCGATTGCCGAAACCAAGAAAATGATGGCGGAGCGCCAGATTTGAACGACGGCATAGAAGCGCCGTTACCCGCCGGACATTTCGACGCGCAGGCGCAGGACGGTGGCTGGCTGAGCTGGAACCTGAACGATAAAACGCGATTCAACTCTTTTATCGAGCCTCTAGCCGTCCGGCCCGAAGCGCCGCTGCCCGATGGTCGCCCGCGCGCGCGCATCCGGATGCATCCCACGCGCAAACACAGCAATCTGGGAGATAATGTTCACGGTGCGGTGACTCTGGCGCTGATCGACGTCGCGCTGTTTGCCGCTGCACATCAATTCGGCTCGCTCAATGCCGGCTTCTCGGTGACGCTCGATCTGGGCACGCAGTTTATTGGCGGGGGCCGACTCGGCGAACCGCTTGATGCAGTTGTCGAACAGGTACGCGAAACCGGCCGCTTGATCTTCCTGCGCGGCATGGTGGTACAGGGACCGAATGACGAGCATATCGTTGCCTCTTTCTCCGGAACAATCCGCAAGGCATCCCAAGACAAGAGATGACCGGACTGCTCGCTGCCTATCAAGCATTGGTCGCGGCGAGCGAACTTAAGCCCGATGCGGATCAGGCTCAGGCCGCCGCCAAACTGGCTGATGTTCAGCAACAGCTCGAAGCCGTTCCCCCGCGCGGAAGCACTTTATGGCGTTTCCTCGGCAAGAAGCCCGATCCGGTGCGTGGATTGTATCTGTGGGGCGGAGTCGGTCGCGGCAAATCGATGCTGATGGACCTGTTCTTCGACAATGTGCAGGTGAACCGCAAACGTCGTGCGCATTTCCACGAGTTCATGCTCGATATCCATGCGCGGCTGAAGGTTGAGCGCGAGAAGGAAAAGGGCGACCCGATTCCGCCGGTGGTTGCGGCACTTGCCGACGAGGCGCGGCTTCTCTGCTTTGACGAAATGGTGGTCAACAATATGGCCGACGCCGCGATCATGTCACGGCTGTTCGCTGGATTGTTCGACGCGGGCGTCACAATCATCACCACGTCGAATCGCCATCCCGACGATCTGTACAAGGACGGCCTCAACCGGCAGCTTTTCCTACCCTTTATCGATCTGGTTAAGCAGCGGCTTGACGTCATGGCGCTCGATGGGCCGACCGATTATCGCCGCGACCGGCTTGGTCATGCACGGACCTGGCTCGTCCCCAACGGGCCTGAAGCGACCAAAGAGCTGTCCGAAACCTTCTTCCGCCTGACAGACTATCCACCCGAAGACAGGGCGCATGTTCCATCGGCCGACATTGATGTTGGCACGGGACGGACGATGCATGTTCCCAAAGCGCTGAAGGGCGTTGCGGTCTTTTCGTTCAAGCGGCTTTGCGCGGAGGCGCGGGGAGCAGCCGACTATCTGGCGATCGCGCGTCGTTTCCACAGCGTCATCATTGTAGGCATTCCGGTACTTGGCCCCGCACAACCGCAACGAAGCCGCCCGCTTTGTGACGCTGATTGATGCGCTGTACGAATATCGGGTCAAACTGCTCGCGGCGGCGGATGCTGCGCCTGATGCGCTCTATCCCGAAGGCGACGGCCGGTTTGAATTTGAACGGACAGTGTCGCGTCTTATGGAAATGCAGTCCGAAGAATATCTGGCCGAAGGGCATGGCGCACGTTAGGCTGCGTGCAGGGAGAAAATGATGAAAAGGTACATATCGGCACTGTTGGGGGCAACGCTCCTGTGTTCGGCGGCACAGGCGCAAGATGCAAAACGGGCGGCGGAGCGCGATCTATTTGCCAAGATCGTCGAGATACCCACTGTCGAAGGTCGCACCGCCGAGTTCAAGAAGTTGACAACGCTGCTGAATGCCGAATTCCGCAAGGTGGGAATCACCAATGTCATCGTCAAAGACCATGACGGCACGCAAACCTTGATCGCGCGCTGGCCCGCCGCCAAGCCGAGCGGGAAGAAGCCGATCCTGCTGATGGCGCATATGGATGTGGTTGAAGCGAAGGACAGCGATTGGAAATATCCACCCTTCAAGTTCCGCGAGGAGGGCGGCTGGTATCTCGGGCGCGGCGCCAATGATAACAAAGCGGGGCTGACCGGCATATTGATTGCGCTGCAATATCTGAAGGCCGAAGGCTTTCAACCGACACGCGACCTGATTGTCCTCTTTACCGGCGACGAGGAAACCACTGGCAATGGCGCAAGGCGGGCAGCGACCGAATGGCGTTCGCTGATCGATGCCGAATATGGTCTCAACAGCGATGCTGGCGGTGGTTCGGTGTTCAAGGATGGGCGGCCCGAGCTGTTTGCGATGCAGATCGCCGAGAAGACCTATGCTGATTTCAAGCTGACAGCCATCAACCGTGGTGGCCATAGCAGCGCACCACGCCAAGATAATGCCATCTACGCGCTGTCGAATGCGTTGACCGCGCTCGAAGCGCATCGCTTTCCGCCGATGATCAACGATGCAACCCGTGCCGGCTTTGCCTTGCTCGCCGAGAAGGACGGCGGGCAATATGGCGAACTGATCAAACGCTACCTCGCCGATCCCTCAGACCGGGAGACGGCGGATCTGGTCGAGGCGAATGATCCGGGAAGTACGCGCACCCGCTGTGTAGCGACGATGCTGTCAGGCGGGCATGCCCCCAATGCTCTGCCGCAAAAGGCCGAGGCAAATGTCAATTGCCGTATCTTCCCGGGCGTGAAGGTAGAGGAAGTGCGGCAACAATTGCAGGCACTGGCTGGCCCCGATGTGACAGTTGCGGCGGTTGAAGGATCGCAAACTCCTGAAACTGCACCCACCCCGATCCGGCAGGATGTGCTTGATGCCTATAAAGCCGCAGTTGCAACCCGGTTCAAAGGCGCACCCGTAGTTCCCTACCAGTCGGCAGGGGCGACCGACGGCGCATTCCTGCGGGCCAATGGCATACCGGTATATGGTTTTGGCGGGCTGTGGGGCATCGTCGGGGAACGAGAAGGCGCACACGGACTCGACGAGCGCGTCTATGCTGATGGCTTTCACGACCAGATTCCGATCTGGATGGACATGCTGAAGCGCGTAGCGGGCTGAAAATATACAAAGTCGGCACCGAGGAGCATGTTCGCCGCGCGCCCTATAGCTATTGCGAACTATTATCATAAAAAGCCTTAACTTAGGCCTTTTATAGGGTTGCCGTAAGGTTCGAATCGGCCTAACGCGCCCTTAATTCCCTTAACGGCACGTCCCGTGCGGATGGCGCGTGCCTCAGGCCCAAAGGAAGGACATTGGTAATGGCCCGCAAGAAGATCGCGCTCATCGGCGCAGGCAATATTGGCGGCACGCTCGCCCACCTCGCTGCTCAAAAGGAACTCGGCGACATCGTCTTGTTTGACGTTGTTGAAGGCGTGCCCCAGGGCAAGGCACTTGACCTTTCGCAGTGCGGGCCAATCGAGGGCTTCGACGCAAAGATCATCGGAACGAACGACTATAAGGACATCGCCGGTTCAGACGTCATCATCGTCACCGCCGGGGTCGCGCGCAAGCCGGGCATGAGCCGTGACGATTTGCTCGGCATCAACCTGAAGGTCATGAAAGCAGTCGGCGAAGGCATCAAGAACAATGCCCCCAACGCTTTTGTCATTTGCATCACCAACCCGCTCGACGCCATGGTCTGGGCCTTGCGCGAATTTTCGGGCCTGCCGCATAACCGCGTTGTCGGCATGGCAGGCGTGCTCGATTCGGGCCGCTTCAGCCATTTCCTGGCCGAGGAGTTCAACGTCTCGGCGCGCGACGTCACCACCTTCGTCCTCGGCGGCCATGGCGACACGATGGTGCCTGTCGTGCAATATTCGACCGTCGCGGGTATTCCCGTTCCAGACCTGATCAAGATGGGCAAATCAACGCAGGAGCGCATCGACGCCATCGTCAAGCGCACCCGCGGCGGCGGCGGCGAAATTGTGGCGCTGCTCGGCACCGGTTCGGCCTATTACGCCCCCGCGACCAGCGGTATCGCCATGGCAGAAGCCTATCTGTTCGACCAGAAGCGCCTGCTGCCCTGCGCTGCCTATGTGGATGGCAAATATGGCCTTGATGGCCTTTATGTCGGCGTGCCCTGCATCATCGGTGCCGACGGCATTGAGGAGATAGTCGAAATCGCGCTCGACGACGAGGCAAAGGGCAATCTGCAGGTCAGTGTCGATGCAGTCAAGGAACTGCTCGTCGCCTGCAAGAATATCGATCCCACACTGCAATAAGGTGCTGGGCGTTGCGCTCCTGATGCTGGCGGCACCTGCCGCCAGCCAGCCCTATCCGGCTACAGAGGTGCTTGATGCCTTTCGGACAGCCTGCGCAAATACGCGGAAGTTCGAAAAGCTCGAAAAGCAACTGCCGAAAAAGGGCTGGGAGGCTTTGCCTGCAGGCGGCGAACCGCGCATCGCGCAGTTGGTGTCCAAAGGCAGGGCAGCGCTCGAGGATGGCGAGAGACTTGATGGCCATGAATATCGCAAGTCGGTTGCGGGCCGACAACTCTATCTGGTCACCAGCCGGGTGACTGACGAGAGCGGTATCTGGGCAAGCGGATGTCGCCTGTATGATTTTGACGCCGGTGCGCCGATTGCGGACGCAACGCTGGTGAAATGGATGACGCGTGAGCCGACCCATAAGGAAGAGCTGCCTAATGGTGGCGTAATCCGCAAATGGGAGCCGGGCTGGCGCAGCGGAGTAAGCGTGGATGTAGATTTCGCCGGACATGGCGGCGAGTTCAACGAAAAATTTGGTTTGTCGGGCGTCGTGATGATCGCCTCTTCGATTGGAGGATTTTGAATGTCGATTTTAATCAACAAGAATACAAAGGTCATCACCCAGGGCATGACAGGCGCGACCGGCCTGTTCCACACCGAAGCAGCGCTGGCCTATGGCACGCAGATGGTCGCAGGCGTCACCCCCGGCAAGGGCGGCGAAACGGCTCTTGGCCTCCCCATCTATGATACTGTCGCCGAAGCCAAGGCTTTGACCGGCGCAACCGCCAGCTGCATCTATGTGCCGCCGCCATTTGCAGCCGACTCGATCCTCGAAGCGATTGATGCCGAGATGGAATTGATCGTCTGCATCACCGAAGGCATTCCGGTGCTTGACATGGTCAAGGTGAAGCGCGCGCTTTCGGGTTCGAAATCGCGCCTGATCGGGCCGAACTGCCCCGGAGTCCTGACCCCCGATGAATGCAAGATCGGTATCATGCCGGGCAGCATCTTCAAAAAGGGTTCGGTAGGCGTCGTCTCGCGTTCGGGCACGCTGACCTATGAAGCCGTGTTCCAGACCACCAATGAAGGCCTGGGCCAGACCACAGCAGTCGGCATTGGTGGTGACCCGGTCAACGGCACCAACTTCATCGACGTGCTCGAGCTGTTCCTGGCCGATGACGAGACCAAGTCGATCATCATGATCGGTGAAATCGGCGGCGATGCGGAAGAGCAGGCTGCACAGTTCCTGATCGACGAAGCGAAAAAGGGTCGCAAGAAACCAATGGCTGGCTTCATCGCCGGGCGCACCGCACCTCCGGGCCGCCGCATGGGCCATGCCGGTGCGATCGTTTCGGGCGGCAAAGGCGATGCAGAATCGAAGATCGCAGCGATGGAAGCTGCCGGCATCCGCGTGGCCGCTTCGCCCAGCGAACTTGGCACCACGCTCGTCGAGGCCCTTAAAGGCTAAAAAGGGACGGCATTTTCCTCCTCCCCGGGAAAGGCAAGACCAATGGGTTTTGAAAATCACGAATTTGAAGCGGAGCGCGGCCCCAGCTGGCAGCGCCCCAACTGGCGTTTTGGCGAAACCGACGATCTGACCGGTGCGCTCGACCCCACGCAGATGGCGGTCGAGATCAAGGCTGCGGCAAAAGCGGCGGGCAAGCCGATCGCGAAGGGCGATGCTGTCGCCGCTGCTGGCGATTCGATCCGCGCGATGATGCTGGTGCGCACCTATCGCGTGCGCGGGCATCTGGCGGCGAATCTCGATCCGCTGTGCCTTTCGAAGCAGGACATCCCGGCGGACCTTGACCCTGCCTATCATGGTTTCACCGACGCGGACCTCGACCGCCAGGTCTATGTCGGCGGCACGCTGGGCTTTGAATGGGTCAGTGTCCGCGAACTCGTCGCCACGCTACGTGCAAATTATTGCGGACCCGTTGGCCTTGAATATATGCATATCGCCGATGTCGAGGAGCGCCGTTTCCTGCAGGAGCGGATGGAAGGCCGCGACGCCGCGATTTCCTTCACTCCGGAAGGCAAGAAGGCCATCCTCGCCAAGGTGATCGAGGCCGAGCAATATGAGAAGTTCCTCGCCAAGAAATATGTCGGCACCAAGCGCTTCGGCCTTGATGGCGGCGAAGCGATGATCCCGGCGCTCGAAGCCATCATCAAATATGGCGGCCAGCTCGGCATCCGTGAAATCGTTTATGGCATGCCGCATCGCGGCCGCCTCAACGTGCTCGCCAATGTGATGGCCAAACCCTATCGCATCATCTTCCACGAATTTTCGGGCGGCTCTGCCAACCCCGAAGATGTCGGCGGTTCGGGTGATGTAAAATATCACCTCGGCACCTCGACCGACCGTGAATTTGACGGCGTCAAAGTCCATATGTCGCTGGTTCCCAACCCGTCGCACCTTGAGGCGGTGAATCCGGTGGTGCTTGGAAAGGTCCGGGCAAACCAGACGATCCGCGACGATCTGGGCAAGCACGAACAGGTGCTACCGGTGCTGCTCCACGGCGATGCCGCCTTTGCCGGACAGGGCATCGTCTGGGAATGCCTCGGCTTCTCCGGCATCCGTGGGTACAACACCGGCGGGTGTATCCACTTCATCGTCAACAATCAGGTCGGCTTTACCACCAGCCCGCAATTCGCGCGCTCCTCGCCCTATCCAAGCGATGTGGCCAAGGGTGTGCAGGCGCCGATCTTCCACGTCAATGGCGACGATCCGGAGGCGGTGACCTTTGCCTGCAAGATGGCGATCGAATTCCGCCAGCACTTCCACCGCGACATCGTGATCGACATGTGGTGCTATCGCCGCTTCGGCCATAATGAAGGCGACGAACCCGGTTTCACCCAGCCGCTGATGTACAAGGTGATCAAGGGCAAGCCGGGCGTGAGCGAGGTCTATGCCGCACGGCTGCAGGCCGAAGGCGTGATCGACGCCAACTGGGCCGCCGAACACACCATGCGTTTCACCCAGATCCTCGAACAGGAATTTGAGGCGGGCCAGACCTACAAGGCGAATGATGCTGACTGGTTCGGCGGACGTTGGGCTGGCTTCAACAAGCCTGCCGATCCGGAAACGTCGCGCCGCAACGTGCCCACCGGCATTTCCAAGAAACTGATGGATGGTCTTGGTCGCATCCTGACCAGCGTTCCCGAAGGCCATAGCATCCACCCGACATTGGGGCGCGTGCTGGAGGCCAAGAAGAACATGTTCGCCAGCGGCGAAAATTTTGACTGGGCAACCGGCGAGGCTCTCGCATTCGGATCACTGCTTTCCGAAGGTTTTGGCGTGCGTCTTTCAGGCCAGGATTCGGGCCGCGGCACGTTCAGCCAGCGCCACGCCGTCTGGGTCGATCAGACCAATGAAGCCAAATATGTCCCGTTGTCGACCGTCCCGCATGGCCGGTTTGAAGTCTATGACAGTCCGCTCTCCGAATTCGGCGTGCTCGGCTATGAATATGGCTTTGCCGGAGCCGATCCCAAGACGCTGGTGATGTGGGAAGGCCAGTTCGGCGATTTCGTCAACGGCGCGCAGACGATCATCGACCAGTTCATTGCGAGCGGGGAATCCAAGTGGCTCCGCGCCAATGGCCTTGTCATGCTGTTGCCGCACGGCTTTGAAGGTCAGGGGCCGGAGCATAGTTCGGCACGTCTCGAACGCTTCCTGCAGCTGTGCGCCGAGGACAATATCCAGGTGGCCAACTGCACGACGCCTGCCAATTTCTTTCACTTGCTGCGGCGCCAGATGCACCGCACCTTCCGCAAGCCGCTTGTCGTCATGACGCCAAAATCGCTGTTGCGGCACAAGCTGGCAGTTTCAAAAGCCGAGGATTTCCAAGGCGAAAGCCACTTCATGCGAATCCTTTCGGATCCATGGGCGCCGGCGGACAAGGATGTGAAGCGGCTCGTGCTCTGCTCGGGCAAGGTCGCCTATGACCTGATGGAGGCACGCAACGCGGCAGGTGACACGAACACCGCTATCGTCCGGCTTGAGCAGCTTTATCCCTTCCCGGGTGAGCCGCTGATTGTCCGCCTGAAGCGTATGGCGAATCTCGAAGAGGTCGTCTGGGCGCAGGAAGAACCGCAGAATAATGGCAGCTGGTTCTTTGTGGAACCGTTCATCGAAGCCTGTCTGGCCGAAGCCAAGGTTGGTCCGGCACGCGCGCGCTATGCCGGACGCAAGGCGAGCGCTTCGCCTGCAACGGGGCTGATGAAGCGCCACCAGGCAGAGCAGGCGGCATTGATAGCCCATGCGCTGGGCCATGGCGTCCGCGACGAAATCCGTCGCCAGCGCACGTCTAAAAAGAAATAATCTCCGCCCAAGGAGCGAATGATATGAGCACCGAAGTCAAAGTCCCTACCCTCGGCGAATCGATCACCGAAGCCACGCTCGGCCAGTGGCTGAAAAAGCCCGGTGAGGCAGTCGCCGCTGACGAGCCCATTGCCAGCCTTGAAACCGATAAGGTCGCGGTGGAAGTGCCCGCGCCGGCCGCTGGTGTGATGGGCCAGTATCTGGTTCAGGAAGGCGATACGGTGAATGTTGGTGCTGTCATCGGCAGCATCGAAGCCGGTTCCGGCGCGCCAGCCGCCGCACCGGCTCCTGCGGCTGCCTCTGCGGCAACGTCTGCACCGGCGGCACCGGTCGTCGAAGCGGCACCCGCTGCCTCGGCCGACCTGACGCTGTCTCCTGCCGTTCGTCGCTTGGTCCTCGAACTCGGTATTGATCCTACCAAGGTCAAAGGCAGCGGCAAGGATGGCCGTCTGACCAAGGAAGATGTCCTCGCTGCGGCCAAGGGCGGCGCGCCTGCGGCCCCGGCTACAGCGCCCTTAGCCCCGGCTCCTGTTCCAGCGGCTGCCGGTGAACGCCGTGAAGAGCGCGTCAAGATGACCCGCCTGCGCCAGACCATCGCCAAAAGGTTGAAGGATGCGCAGAATACCGCAGCCTTGCTGACGACCTTCAACGATGTCGACATGTCGGCGGTGATGGAAGCGCGCAACCGCTATAAGGACAGCTTTGAAAAGAAGCATGGCGTGAAGCTGGGCTTTATGAGTTTCTTCGCTAAAGCGGCCTGCCTAGCACTCAAGGATTTCCCAGCGGTCAACGCGCAGATCCAAGGTGATGAAATCATCTATCACGACTATGTCGACCTGTCGGTTGCGGTCTCCGCACCCAATGGCCTCGTCGTCCCCGTCGTCCGCAATGTCGAGCAGATGGGCTTTGCCGATATCGAAAAGGCGATCGGCGATCTCGGCAAGCGCGCCAAGGACGGCGCCCTCACCATGGAAGACATGGCGGGTGGCACCTTCACCATTTCGAATGGCGGGATTTTCGGTGGCCTGATGTCCACCCCGATCATCAACCCGCCGCAATCGGCCGTGCTCGGCCTGCACCGCATCGAGGATCGCCCGGTCGTGCGCGACGGCCAGATCGTCATCCGCCCGATGATGTATTTGGCACTCAGCTATGACCACCGGATCATCGACGGCCGCGAGGCGGTAACCGCGCTCAAGACGATCAAGGAAGCGATCGAAGATCCCACCCGCTTGCTGATCGACCTGTAAGGAACAGACCATGGCAGATTATGACCTGATCGTTATCGGCGCCGGCCCTGGCGGCTATGTCGCCGCCATCCGTGCAGCGCAGTTGGGCCTCAAGACTGCGTGCGTCGAGAGCCGCGAGACGCTGGGCGGCACATGCCTCAATGTTGGATGCATCCCGTCCAAGGCGATGCTGCACGCGTCCGAGCTGTATAACGAGGCCGCCAGGGGTGCACTTGCCAAACTGGGGGTCAAGATCGACAAGATGAGCCTCGACCTCGAAACCATGCACGGCCAGCGCCGCGATGCGGTGAAGGGGCTGACCGGCGGGATCGAGTTCCTGTTCAAGAAAAACAAGGTCGAATGGATCAAGGGACACGCCGCCTTCACTTCGGCCAAGGCCATCGAGGTCGCGGGGAAGAGCTATACCGCCGACAATTTCATCATCGCCACGGGTTCGTCGGTCACGCCGCTGCCCGGCGTTGAAGTCGATAATGCCAAGGGCATCGTCGTCGATTCAACCGGTGCGCTCGAACTGCCCAAGGTACCCGACCATCTGGTGGTCATCGGCGGCGGGGTAATCGGGCTCGAGCTGGGCTCGGTCTGGCGCCGCCTTGGGGCGAAGGTCACTGTGGTCGAATATCTCGACCAGATCCTGCCCGGCATGGACGGCGATGTGCGCAAGGAAGCGAACAAGATCTTCAAAAAGCAGGGCTTCGAGTTCAAGCTGTCGACCAAGGTCACCGGCGTACAGGTCAAGGGCAAGAAAGCTATTCTCACCATCGAACCAGCCGCAGGCGGTGCCGCCGAAACCATCGAGGCCGACTGCGTATTGGTTTCGATCGGGCGCAAGCCCAACACCGATGGCCTCGCGCTCGACAAGATAGGCCTAACAGTCAATGCCCGTGGCCAGATCGAAACCGACCATGAATTCCGCACCGCCATTCCCGGAATCTGGGCGGTCGGCGATGTCGTTCCCGGCCCGATGCTCGCGCACAAGGCCGAGGATGAGGGTATTGCCTGCGCCGAAAATGTCGCCGGTCTGACGGGTATCATAAATCATGACGTCATCCCCTCGGTTGTTTATACTTGGCCCGAAATCGCCGGTGTTGGCCTGACCGAAGAAGCCGCGAAAGCGAAAGGCGAGATCAAGGTCGGCAAATTCCCGATGATGGCGAACAGCCGCGCCAAGACCAACCATGAGCCCGACGGTTTTGTGAAGGTCATCTCCGACGCCGCGACCGACCGTGTGATCGGTGTGTGGTGCATCGCGAGCGTTGCCGGCACGATGATTGCGGAAGCAGCGTTGGCGATGGAGTTCGGCGCAACTTCGGAAGACATCGCTTATACCTGCCACGCGCACCCGACCCATTCGGAAGCGCTGAAGGAAGCGGCGATGGCGGTGCAAGGCAAGCCGATCCACATGTGATGGCAGACGAGGTCGCACAGATCGCACCGGCGCTGATCGCCGCGCTCGACCTGTTCGGCATCGCCGTCTTTGCCGCCTCTGGTGCGCTTGCCGCCGCACGGCTCAAGCAGACGCTGGTCACATTTGCCTTTTTCGCGCTGGTCACCGGCGTTGGCGGCGGCACGGTGCGCGATCTGTTAATCGGCGCGCCGGTATTCTGGGTTCAGGACTGGCGCTTTCCCGCCACCTGCCTTGCCACTGCGCTGCTCGTCTGGATGACGCCCGTGCGAATCTGGAAACCGCGCGCGCTCGACTGGTTCGATGCCGTGGGGCTGGCGATCTACTCGGTCTTTGGCGCCTGGAAGGCCCTGAGCCTCGGCATCGATCTGCTCCCCGCAATGATGATGGGGGTAATCACGGCCTGCGTCGGCGGCGTCATCCGCGACATGCTGGCAGGCGTGCCGTCGATCATCTTGCGGCCGGAGCTTTATGTGACCGCATCTGCCCTGGCATCGGGATTGTTCGTCCTTCTGCTGGGCCTTGGTCTTCCCCTAAGCATCGCTGCGGTCGTCAGTGTAACGGCGGGCTTCGGTTTGCGTGCTGCCGCAATAGCCAAGGGCTTAGCGATCCCGGCCTATAAGGGGTGAGTGGATGAAATATCAGACGCTGCACAAATGGCATATCTGGCTCGGTTGGCTGGTCGGCGTGCCATTGATCCTTTGGACGGCATCGGGGCTTTTCATGGTCGCCCGCCCGATTGAAGAAGTGCGCGGCGAGCATCTGCGCGCCAAGGCAGCACCCATATCGGCAATCGCACCAACGGCGCCCTTTCTGGGCGGACGCGCGGTCGAAAAGCTGACGCTCGAACAGCGGGCAAACGGCCCGGTCTGGCTCATTCGCTATAAAGATGGTGGAGAGCGACGGGCCGATCCTGCAACCGGCACATTGTTGCCCAAGCCGGGTGCGACCGAAATTCGCGCGCTCGCCGAAGGCTATTATGCCGGTGATGCAAAGATCGCATCGATCCGCCTTTTCCCTGCCGACAGGGAACCCATGGAACTGCGCCGTGGGCGACCCGCCTGGCAGGTGGCGCTGGCAGACGGTGCCAATCTCTACATCGATGCCGAAAGCGGCAGCCTGCTGGCAGTCCGTACCCTGCAATGGCGCGTCTTCGATTTCATGTGGGGGCTGCACATCATGGACCTGCAAACGCGCGAGGATAGCAGCCACGCAATCCTCATCGGCTTTGCAGGACTTTCGCTTATCAGCCTGTTGATGGCATTTTGGCTGCTGATCGTGCGCCAAAAGCGCAAATCTGCCGGGCCCGCCAGATAAAGAAACGCCCGCGCCGGAAATGCCGGTCGCGGGCGAAGCAGCAGCAGGTTTCGGGTCGCAGAAAGCCTACTGCTTGGGGAAATTTGAGGCGGAACCAACAGCCCTAACCCCCAACGACTCGCATTTTACAGCGACTCACCGATGCGACAAAGCGATTCCCAACCGACAATGCCTGCTTGCATGCATGTCACGGGATTCAAACAAATATATCTGCGTGTAATTCGTTAATTTCCGGGCGTTTTCCGGACGGGAAATCAGTTCGTCGCGACCATCGACGGCGACTCGATAATGACAGCCTTGCTCTCATATCCCTTGGTTTCGGCACTTGCCGGACGAACGAGCGCAATACCCGCTATGCCCAAGGCAAAACCGCCAGCAAGGCTCAGGAAAAGGTCAGAGCGGAAAAAGGCAATCATGCGGGTCATCAAAAGGCTTCTGACTGGAGTCGTACTGTCGACGCCGCCGCTAGAGCAGCATCGACGCTTTCTCAACCATGACGCTGGTTAAGCCCGACTTAACAACCGGCTATTTGCGGTCAAACGAGTGCTGCGCACGCCGACTGGATTCTGGTGCATGCTTCCTTCAACGCTTCGTTCGAGGTTGCATAGCTGATGCGAAAGCCCGGCGAGAGGCCGAAAGCCGCACCGTGGACTGCGGCGACATTCCAGTCTTCGAGGAAATAGTCGATCAGGTCGGCATCACTTTCGATTTTCTTGCCCTTTGGGGAGGTCCTACCCATCACGCCGCTCGCGTCGGGATAGACGTAGAAGGCGCCTTCGGGTGTCGGGCAGCTGAGGCCCGGCGCATCGTTGAGCATCGCCACCACCAGATCGCGACGCTCTTTGAACTTGGCGTTGCGCTCTTTCAGGAAATCCTGCGGTCCGTTGAGTGCGGCGGCGACGGCATATTGACTGATCGAGCAAGGGTTGCTGGTCGACTGCGACTGCAAGTCACCCATCGCCTTGATCAGCCATTCGGGGCCGCCGGCATAGCCGATGCGCCAGCCGGTCATCGCATAGGCCTTTGACGCGCCGTTCATCGTGAGCGTGCGATCATAGAGTTCGGGGCAGACCTGCAGCATCGTCGCAAAGGGTTGCTGCGCATACCAGATATGCTCGTACATATCGTCGGTAAGCAGCATGACATGCGGATGCTTGAGCAGCACCTGCCCAAGAGCTTCCAGTTCGAGCGCGGTATAGGCCGCCCCCGTCGGGTTTGACGGTGAGTTGAGGATCAACCAGCGTGTCCTGGGCGTGATCGCCGCGTCGAGCTGTTCGGGGGTGATCTTGTAGCCCTGATCGGCACCTGCCAGCAGCACGACCGGGGTGCCGCCCGCAAATTGCACGATGTCGGGATAGCTGACCCAATAGGGTGCCGGGATGATAACCTCGTCACCCTTGTCGACCGTCGCCACCAGCGCGTTGAACAAAGTGTGCTTCCCACCCGAATTCACGGTGATCTGCTTGGTGGTGTAATCAATGCCATTGTCGCGCTTGAACTTCGCCTGGATCGCCAGTTTCAATTCGGGGATACCATCGACGGCGGTATATTTGGTCTTGCCCGAACGGATTGCCTCGATCGCTGCGTCTTTAACAAAGTCCGGCGTATCGAAATCGGGTTCACCTGCCGACAGGCCAATCACATCCAGCCCGCGCGCTTTCATTTCCAGCACACGGCCCGACATGGCGAGTGTGGCTGAAGGCGCGATACGGCCGAGGGCGGCGGAGAGCCTGTCGATCATTTCTTATTCCCGAAACTAGGTTAGACGAAGCAAGATTGCGCGCCTGCCCCTAGAGCCAGCGTGGAAATTACGCAACCCTTCTGGCGGGAATCAGGCCGCGCAAACTGTTGCCGAGTAGAAATTGGCCTGTCACATCAGCAACCTTCAAGTCAGCCTCAACGGCGCGTCCGCTTTCAATCAGTTCACGACGTAACACCGAGGGCAGCAACCCGCGCGACAAGGAAGGGGTGTGTAGTATGCCATCGCGCTCGACATAGATGCATGTGAAACTGCCTTCGGTCAGATTGCCTTCGCCGTCGATGAAAAGCACTTCGTCCACCGGTGCTGCCTTGCGGGCATCGTCGTAAAAGGTCCGGTCAGTCGTTTTATGGCGCAACCGAAAATCTGCACTGTCGACGGGAAGTGCAATAATCGCGACCCGCCAGGGTTCGTCGGGCGTCGGCGGAACCGAACCCAGCTCGATAGACAGTGCCCCGCTGCGCGAGGCGAGCAATCGTATCTTGGCGTCATGATCGAGATGGAAGGTCGCGGCATGTAGCCGGTTACGCGCCTCGTGCCGGTCAAACTCGAAATCGAGTGCTTGTGCACTTGCCTTCATCCGCTCCAGATGCAGCTCCAGCCGCAATATCCCGGCGGCCGGTTCGAATCGCATGGTTTCGATCAGATCAAAGTCGCGTCGCTGCACCCGCGCAAATTCCCCCTTGGCCAGGCACTCTGCCCATTCGGCCGCGGCTTCTGAATCCGCAACCACCCCCGAACCGAGCCCCAAGCTTGCCTGCTTGCTCGCTTCGTTCAAGTGAAATGTGCGAATGGCAACGTTGAAGGCGGCATCACCATTGGGGTCGATACGCCCGATGGAACCGCAATAGATGCCGCGCGGGCTGGTCTCTACCTCATCTATGATTTGCATCGCGCGGAACTTCGGTGCGCCGGTGATCGATCCGCAGGGATAGATAACGCGGAGCAGATCGACCGCATCCTTGCTTTCATCAAGTTCGGCAGTGACGGTCGATGTCATTTGATGGACGGTCGGATAGCTCTCCACCGCAAACAGATGCGGCACTTCCACCGAAGCGGCCTTGGCGACACGAGACAGATCGTTCCGCAAAAGATCGACAATCATCAAATTCTCGGCGCGCTGCTTGGGATCGGTGCGTAATTCGTCTGCCAAAGCCATATCGGTAATCGGATCGGCGCCGCGTATGGCGGTTCCCTTCATCGGCTTTGCCGTAACCCGGCCGTCACGCAGCGCGAAGAACAACTCTGGTGAGAAGGAGAGAAACCAGTCCTGCCCAGTCCAGATCACGCCACCATAGCCCGCCGCCGCCCGCGGTCGAATTGCGGCATAGAGCGCGAGCGGATTGCCCGCATAACGCGCGCTTGCCCTGAAAGTCAGGTTTGCCTGGTAGATATCCCCTGCCGCTATATAGTCTTCGACCGTATCAAACGCGGCGCCATAGGCGGCGCGACTGATCGAGGGCCGCACCGCACCCAACCAGCTGCCATCGGGTTCGGGCAACAGGCTTGGAACTGTGTCCGCCTCGATTTCTTCACAGCCGTCGAAAACGCCGAACCAGCAGAGTGATGTTGGCATTTGCCGCCCTGCAAGCTTCCCCGCCAGTTTCGGTTCAAGTGCAAATCCAGCTTCGTAGGACAGAAATCCTGCGACGTGCCTCTCTGCCTGTCGAGCCTGCTTTAGCTCTTCAAAAGCACGTTCCAGTTCAACTGCATCGGTTGCGACAATCGTTCTTTGTGGCCTCGTGTACAACCGGGCAGGCGACGCATCGCAACGCCGTGCATCATCAAGCAGGACAAAGGGCACGGTCGCGTCAATCATGGTGGACGCTATAACGGCTTTAACGATTTGGAAAAGGCTGGAGCGGGTGAGGGGGAGTCGCAGACGAACGCGCATCGCGCGGACAATCGAACCCGGCACGTTCGAAGAACGGGCTGGAGCGGGTGAGGGGAATCGAACCCCCGTCGTCAGCTTGGGAAGCTGCTGCTCTACCATTGAGCTACACCCGCGAACGATGCTCTGAATACGCATGGAACGACCTATGCGCCAGCCTGTTAGGGCAGATCTTCTGGGCGATTGATATTCCTTAGCGAAGCATCCAACGCCACCCGACGTGCATTGATATGGTCAGCGAAACGATAGACCGAGCGGTTCTGCGGATCGGCAAGCCAGTCGAGCAGCGCTGTGCGGGCCGACACCGGCCACAAACCGACAATTGGCATGTCTTCGGCAATGGCCGGACCTGTGCCCAGCAGCGCATAAAGACTAGTTGGCAGCCCGATAATGTCGCAACCCGAACTGAGCACCGCATCAAAATCTTGACGCCATGCATGATCGAGCGCGCCTGCAAGACCGCCGAGTGGCCCCAGTCCTGCTTCGGGCAAATCGGTGACTGTTTCCAGCCCGGGCCATTGCTTTCCGGAGACAACCAGTTCCGCAACCTGCGGGCGAAGCGCCTCTGCCACATGGTCGAGCAAAGCCTGGCCTTCAAAAAGCGCCTCGGCTTTGTCCGATCCGAAGCGGCGCGATTGACCGCCCGCCAGAATCGCGCCCAATAGCCTCATTTCAGTCGGGCTGCGTGCCAGGCCAGATGTTCGGCCATGAAGGTCGAGATGAAATAATAGCTGTGATCATAGCCCGGCTGCATCCGGATCGTCGCCTTTTGCCCTGCCTTGGCGCATGCCTCTTCAAGGAGATGTGTTTTCAGTTGCTCGGCGAGGAAATTGTCGCCTTCGCCCTGATCGACCAGCAGGTCCGGCAAGCGTGCGCCGCCTTCTATCAGCGCACAGGCATCATATTCCGACCATGCTGCGCGATCCTGTCCTAGATAGCCAGCCAGCGCCTTATGCCCCCACGGCACCTGCGACGGCGCCACAATGGGTGCGAAGGCGGAGATCGAACGAAAGCGCCCGGGATTGCGCAAGGAAATCGTCAGTGCGCCATGCCCGCCCATTGAATGGCCCATGATACCTTGCGCGGACAAATCGACGGGGAAGTTGCTTGCGATTAATTCGGGTAGTTCACGCTCGATATAGCTGCGCATCCGGTAGTGCCGCGCGAACGGCTCTTCCGTCGCATCGACATAGAAGCCCGCACCCAGCCCGAAATCATAGGCGCCATCGGCATCATCGGGCACGCCCTCCCCGCGCGGAGAAGTATCCGGTGCGACGAAGATCAATCCCAATTCGGCGCACGCCCGTCGATATTCGCCTTTATCGGTCACATTGGCGTGGGTGCAGGTGAGGCCCGAGAGATACCAGATCACCGACAGGTTGGTGCCGGGTGCATGATCGGGCACAAAGACCGAAAAGGTCATGCGGGTTCCAGTTTCAGCAGAGTCATGGGCGTAAACCCCCTGCGTTCCGCCGAAGCTGCGATTGGTCGATAGCGTTTCGATAGTCATGCCGCAGCCAAAGCCTGTTGCTTCGAGCAGGTCAAGCTAGTTGCTTGTGGCAATTCGCTGCGAGGGTTTCAACACAACCTGTCCCAGATCCACCGTCGGGCTCTTCCGATCTAGCGAAGCAGCAATACTGATCTCGGGCTGCACGCCGACGATACTCGCGGCCACCGCGCCGACACGAAGGCGATATTGGCCATAGGGCACGCTTTCGAAAAGGAAAAAGCCATCATATTCGCTACGCGTGCTCTTCACTACGCGACCAGCCTTATCGAGAAGTTCGATATCCACGCCATTCAACGACTTCCCACCCTCTTTGAGAAGATAGCCGCTAATTTCGCCCGCTGACACCAATGGCAGCTCTACAATGATCGGAATCCCGGGCCGCGGGACGACGACCATGCCGCTATTGGCAGGCTGCACAAACGGATCAGGCAGGCTGCTGGCATCAATTCCGATCAGGATCGGTACATAAGGTTCCAGCCCGCCGATGACGGTCTGCCCCGCATCATCAGTGGCCCGGCCACTCCCATTCAAGCCCGCAGTAATTTCTACTGCTTTTTCAACAGGTTCGCTCGGTTGACGGATTCCATCCGCATTCTGGTCCTGATAGACCAGTACCGCAGCCTGACCGCTTGACGCCAGCTTTTCCGACGACATGTGGAATCCCTTGCCATGCGGATTGGGGCCCATGCTGAAGGCAAGGCTGATCTGCGCGGCAACCGCCCCATCGGTTGCGCCCATGACCTGGCCGGTCAATGCAAATTTCTCGAACTGCCGCGTATAGCCAAATGTTGCGCGCGCGCGTTTGTTGCGCGCGTCATATCCAAGCTCGGCCCGCCAATTCGCCTTTTCATCCGCACGCCATTCGCCGGTGATGCGCGATTCCTTGAAACCGGTTTCGCCCATCAGGCCAAAGCGCGCTTCGCCGCGCAGGCGCAATCCACCTAAACGACCACTGAGGCGCAACTGTGCGTCAAGCTTTTGCGGAGGATCAGTGCCGAAGGCGAATTTGGTCTGTTCCCAGATGATATCGGTGGAAACAGCCATGTTTTTGATATTAAATGATATTCTTCCCTTAGCTTCGATCGTCCGATTGCCGTTCAGCCACTCGCGCAGCGTTGCGCTAATGCCGTAAGGGATTGATCTTGTTCCAATTTTTATGCTGTGGTCGACCGAAAGCATGTGCTCGCCACGCAGCCCGGGCAGATATTGCTCGCTGCGGAAGCCGCCAAACAACCAAAGCGACTGGGCGCCGACCATAGCCTGGCCAAATTGGCCAAGCATTTGGCCACGGAACGCATATCCGCCATCGATATTGGCCGCCCCTGCTACTTCGACCAGCGTCGGGCCAACTGCGCGGCGAACCATGGCTTCAAAATAGCTGTCACGGCGACCCTCATAGATCGAGCTTATCGCGGAGGCGCCGACAGAGGTCTTCGCATCTAGCCCCCGTTCGATCCCGAAGCCGGCGCGCAAACCATTATAGGGCTGCGCATCGCTATCACCGAAGTTGAACAAATCGCGACCGGCATCCTGAATGCCGCCCAATAGTAAGTTTCGCGCGGCGGGATCGAGTTGGCCCCGACAGGGATCATCCGGACATCGCGCTTGATCTGACCCTGCGGGCCATACAGCACAACCTCCATCCGGTTTTGGCCATAGAGCAATGGAACATCGAGAAACTCGTACCGCCCGTCGCCGCGGCTCTGCAAATAACCGATCAACTGATCGTTGCGATACAGTTCCGCATCCCATCCGTCGGGCAGTTCGCCCCGGAAGCTGGTGCGGTCGAAATTGTCAGGCCGTGAAAGCGGCCGGTTGGTCACAAACAACCCGCGACCCGCAGTCGTCTGGCTGCCCAGGAAGGATGCGGGCAACGAAACGTCACCGATGCCGAAATGTGTGGCCTTGAGTGGCCCAAGCAGAGTGCCCTCTGCACTGGTTCGATAGGCACGAACGCGGAAGCTTTCCGGTACGCCGCTTTCGTTCGAAGACAGGCGCGCGTCATAGGAGGCACCAGCGATTTCACCGCTGGCAAAGATATCATAGCGCGCGTTGAACTTGGTTGGGCCCTGCGCATCCTTGGTAAATCCGGTTGATGCCACGACGTCGACCGAAGGTGTGCGCCAAAAACGGTAGGGATCCTTGGCTTGCGGTAGATTACGCAGGTCAAAAGTAGCAGTCGGACGGACTTTGGCGGCGCGTTCCTTGCGTTCTTCGGCCAGTTCGAACGGCAATTTGCGATCCGCCTTCACAACAAGCATCGCATCGGACAGGTCGGGGGTTAGCGACACATCGAGCCAACGGCTCAGCGCTTTGCTGTCCACGCACCAGCCCTCGGGCGTATCATAAATGTCCGACGCAGCGAGCGCCGAACTTTTGTTCACGATTTGTACTCTACCAGCTTCACGATCGAGGGTGAATGTCCGGCTTTCTTCAAACAACCAGCCAGTTGCGCGGCGCGACTTTTTGTCGAGCCGGATCGGTAGATCGAAAGCGATGATCATATCGGCAAAATCGACGCAGACACCCGCGTCGGTCTGATAGCCGCGCACGCCATCGCCGACACGGTAGCGGCCAGCGCGCACGTCGAGCAGCAATTGATCATCGTCGCTGGCTTTCCATCCGTTCTGCGCAAAGGCAGAAGCCACCGGGGCCGTGACGGCTCCGATGGCAATGGCCAGGGCAACAATGCCTTGGCGAAAGATGGAAAATATCGACTTCATAGCCGTTTTCTGTCCGGGTCAGCCCCGACGATCAGCGCACTACAGTCCGCAGTTCGGTGATCAGGCCGCCGCCATTTTCCGGCGTGTCATGATAAGAGATCACAATCTCTCCGCCACGGATGGCCACAGCCTCTTCGTCGCTCAATGGCAGCTCGACTTTGCGCTTCTCGATCTCGGGATAGATAGCGATGCCCTTTTGCACGATGATCGGCTTGGACTGGCCGGGCTTACTGACGCGAAACTCGCCATAGACCGAACGGCTGCCTTTTCGTGTCGCATCCAGCGCGAGCACCGGGCCATCCTCATCGCGGTCCAGCCGGGCATTGGCCAAGGCAGCAGTCGCGGAAAGATCACCCTTGCGAACGATGACCGGGATGGTGATGCCGTATAGCGGCACCAACTGGATCTTCAGCCCCTCGGGCTGCGCTTCCTGCGTCACCGGGGTCGATTTGGGAATCGAACGGAACAGCATATGGACCCGATACTCACCGTCCGGCAACGTGTCGGCCGGGTTGAGTCCGATACGGATCGATTGCGGCTGGTTGGGCGGCAGTGTCACACGGCGCGGCGCATAGCGGACCAAATTCAGCGACGCTTTTTCTGCATCGGTTGTTGCCGAAGGATCGATATCTTCCAATCGACCATCGGCATTCATCCGCTTGATTTCCAGCGAGATGCGATAGGTGGTTTCTTCAGCACCGATATTGTTCAGGATCACCTGGGTCCCGCGCTTGCCATCAAGGATAACACGGGTCGGCGCGACCAAAAGATCGCCCTGTGCGCTTGCGGGAGATGTCGTGGCCGTAAACAGCCCGATGCTACCTGCAACGATTGTGATGGTTTTCCACCAAAACTTCATATGTTTAACCCTGTCCAATTTGGTCCGATGCGGAGCGGAAACACAAATTTCGCTCCATAACGGACTAACAGGACATGGTTACCAAGCCGCTAACGACGGCCTTTGGGGAAAGAAAAACCCCGGCAGGGTTAAGCCCGCCGGGGTTCTTGAATTCTGTCTGCAACTTGAATGCTGCAGTTCAGGACTTACTGATATTCAGCCGTCACGTCGAACGTGCCGGTGTAAGCACCAGCGGTCTGGTTCGGGTTCAGCGAGATTGTACCACCGACATAGACCGTTTCCGGTGTGGTCGAGCTGTAGACAATGCTGCTTGTCGACAGGCCGAGACCCGACAGTGCGATCGGAGCGCCAGGGCCAGTCAGCGAGCTGGGGTTGCCAACGGTCAGGTCGATGGTTTCGCCGTTGGTCGCTTGCGACACGTGGAAACGGCCTGCGCTGCTTCCGCTGATGGCGATAACGCCCGTGCCAGCAGCCGTAGCTGCGGCGCTAGCACCGATGGTCACGGTACCACCGGTTGCCGAAGCGGCAACAACGCCAAAGTCCAGCGGCGCGTCGACGGTGATGGCGACGGCAGCGAGCACGTCGACGGTAGCCTGAGCCTGCTCAGTGGCGGCATAAGCGGCATTCGAAACCATGCCGGTAGCGATAACTGCGCCAGCAAGCGCAAGCTTCATTTTGTTGATCATGTATCTGGTCCTTTTGCGACGAACTATAAAATCGGGAATGCCCCACTGCATTCACTGTCGCTTTTGCCAGCCGAATCTTTTTTTATTGATGTTTATCAAAAATATAGCGGGTTAACGAGCGAAAAAAGTCGTTTACTATCCGCAGAACAAGTTCAGAATTGTTCGCCCGTAAGCCTTTGGCAAAGCATGTCGAGTTGATCGAGACTGCGATATTCGAAGGTAACCGCTCCCGCCCCGCCAGGCCCCTTATGGGCAATGCGGACTTTCAGCCCCAGCAAGTCGCCCAGATGCTGCTCGACCGCACGGATATCGGCGTCGTTCGCCGGGCCCTCGCGGCTAATACGTGGCTTGGCAACCGTGCCGTCCTGTATGCGGGATTTGCGCACAAGCGCTTCCGTTTGTCGCACCGAAAGGCTTTGCTTGACGACCAGTGCCGCCAAGCGTGCATTGTCATCGACACCAATCAATGCCCGAGCATGGCCCATGGACAGATTGCCCTCGATTACCAGTTCGCGCACGAGCGCGGGTAACTCCAGCAGCCGCATCATATTGGCGACGTGGCTGCGCGATTTCTCAACGATCGTGGCCAACTCACTCTGGCTATGCCCGAAATCATCGCACAACTTGCGATAGGCCTCGGCCTCTTCAATCGGATTAAGGTCCTGACGCTGGATATTTTCGATAAGCGCGATCTCAAGCGTTTCCTCGTCGGAAAGATTGCGGACTATGGCTTTGATTTGGTGGAGCTGCGCGCGTTGTGCTGCACGCCAGCGCCGCTCACCGGCGACAATTTGATAGCTCCCGCCATGCGGGCGGACGAGGATGGGCTGAATCAGGCCGTGCCGTTTCAGGCTTTGCGCCAGTTCCTCAATCGACTCGTCGGAAAAATGCCTGCGCGGCTGCGAAGGGTTGGGGTGGATATCGGCCGTCGCAATCGAAGACACGCCCTCGGCAGTAGCAGGCGTAGCGATCTGCTCGCCACCGCTCGCCACGCGACCCGCGCTTCTATCGAGCGAAACTTCGCCGAGCAAGGCATCGAGCCCGCGGCCCAGCCCCATTTTCTTGCGCACGGGTTTTTCAGCATCGCTCATGCAGCCAACTCCTCAGCCGGCAGTCGGGCCAGAAGTTCGCGGGCCAGGCTCATATACGCTTCGGAGCCTGTGCACCGATGATCGTAGATCAAGGCAGGCAAGCCATGGCTGGGCGCTTCAGACAGGCGCACGTTACGCGGTATGACGGTTTCGAAGACCAATCCACTCAGGCAGCTGCGTACATCTTCGGCCACTTGCTCGGTCAGGCGATTGCGTCGGTCATACATGGTCAGCGCCACACCGAGTATGGACAATGTGGAATTGAAACGCTGCTGAATTCGCTCAACTGTTTGTAAAAGCTGGCTTAAACCCTCAAGAGCAAAAAATTCGCACTGCAGCGGCACAAGGATTGAATCGGCAGCGACCAGTGCATTGATGGTCAACATTCCCAGCGACGGCGGGCAATCAATCAGACAAACATCCCAGCGCGCTTCTTCAACCGCCAGCGCCTTTTGCAGCTTATGCGCGCGATCGATATGCTCGACCAGTTCGACCTCTGCACCTGAAAGGTCAACAGTGGCAGGCAGAATATCAAGGCCGGGTATCATGGTCGATGACACTGCCTCATCCAGCGTAGCATCGCCCATCATCACATCATAGCTGCTAAATTGCCGATCTGCGGTCTTTACGCCCAGTCCGGTTGAGGCATTGCCCTGTGGATCGAGATCGATCAACAAGCAGCGACGCCCGCATGCAGCCAGCGCAGTAGCAAGGTTGATGGCCGTCGTCGTTTTCCCGACTCCACCCTTTTGATTTGCAATGGCGATACGGATCATCTTTTCTGCCGTCCTTTCGCCAGCCCCGTTTTGGCTCTGGCTCCGCGCACTGTGCCTACCAATATCCCCGCATCAGGGTCGGTCACGCTGGGTTGGACCGAGAAATCCAAATCCCATGCCTTGCTGGCTTGCTCAAGCTCATTAACCGCATTTCGTCCCTTTGGCAGCAACCATATCGTCTTATCTGTGGAAAATCGTTCTGCGAGCGAAAGCAACTTCGGCAAAGGCGCGAAGGCGCGCGCACTTATGACATCATATTGGGCAGTTTCCACGCGCTCGACGGGCATTCCTGCGACTGTGGCCTGTCCTTCCATTCCAATCTGTCGAATGACCCGATCCAGATAATCGATTCGCTTTGCGCGTGATTCCACCAGCGTAACTTGCCAATCGCTCAGCAAGGCGATCACTATTCCCGGGAAGCCTGCGCCAGAGCCAAGATCGATCCAGTTCCCCGAACGGGCGGGCGCGGAGAGTAACAATTGCGCGCTGTCGACAATATGTCGCGCCCAAATATGCTCCAAGGTCGACGCAGAGATCAAATTCTGCTGGCTGGCCTCGGCTTTCAAGAATGTCACGAACGCGTCGAGGCGGTCCCATGTTTCACGTGAAACATTAAACTGCTCAGCAAGCCAGGCTTTGGCTTCATCTTCGGTCATGCAGCCTGCTTGTCGGCGCTTTGCGCGCGTTTGGCGTGAACAAGAATCGCTGCCAAAGCCGCCGGTGTGATGCCGCGGATGCGGCTGGCAGCAGCCAATGTGTCGGGCCGGGAAGCGGTCAGGCGTTCGACCATTTCGTTCGAAAGCCCGGCAATCGATTTGTAATCCAGAGTGGCAGGGATGCCGATCCGTTCATTGGCCGCCAGATCGCGCAGTTCAGCAGCCTGCCGGTCGACATAGGGCGCATAGCGACCATCCTGCTCGACTTCGGCCATAACCTCGGCCGACCAGATGTCGGTGATTTCCTCTTCTGCTGTTCCACGTGGAACATTGATCAGATCCGACAATTGCACTTCCGGAAACCGGAGCCAATCCATCAGGGTTGTTTTGCCCGAGTCGCGCTTCACATTGATACCTGCAGCGATCAACTGGTCTGCCGATGCGATGTTTTGCAGATACCCGGTCAGCCGCGCCCTTTCCGAAGAATAAAGCTCAAATTGCTGCTTCCGGGCGTTGCCAATCACGCCACACTCAATGCCAATCGGCGTCAGCCGCGTTGCTGCATTGTCCGCACGCAGACGCAGGCGATATTCGGCCCGTGCGGTTAGCATCCGATATGGTTCGGTCACACCATGCAAGACGAGATCATCAACCATCACCGCAATATAGCTGTTCGACCTGTCAATGGCAGGAGCATCCCGTTCCAGTATCCAGCTCGCGGCACCCATTCCAGCAACCAACCCCTGGGCAGCAGCCTCTTCATAGCCTGTCGTGCCATTGATTTGCCCTGCGCAATATAGGCCCTCAAATGCTTGAATTTTTAGCGAGCGGTCTAACGCGCGCGGATCGATATAGTCATATTCTACGGCGTAGCCCGGGATCACCATCTCAACGCGTTCCAGCCCCTTCATCGAACGCACCATGGCCAATTGCACATCGGTCGGAAGTGATGTCGAAATGCCGTTGGGATAGATCAGTTGGCTGTCCAGACCTTCAGGCTCTAGAAAAACCTGATGGCCGTCACGATCACCAAAGCGGAAGATCTTGTCTTCGATAGATGGGCAGTAGCGTGGCCCCTGCCCCTGAACCGCGCCACCAAAAAGCGGCGACCGGTCGAGGCCATCGCGAATAATTTCGTGGGTTTGGCTGTTGGTACGCGTGATCGCGCAGAAAAGCTGCGGAACATGGCGTTCGGCCGTCATCGACGACATCGTCCATTGGGCACCATCGGAAGGCTGTTCCTCTAGCGACGCCCAGTCAATCGTCCGACCATCCAACCGCGGCGGGGTTCCCGTCTTAAGTCGCGCCATTGGCAAACCGGCACTGCGGATTTGGTCAGCCAGTTTCAACGCCGATGCTTCACCGATGCGGCCGCCAGTCAGCCGCTCCTCCCCACGAAACAGGGTTCCGCCCAGAAAAGTTCCCGTGCACAAAATAACGGCGCGCGCGCCAAGAATCGTACCATCCGCCAGCTCAAGACCCGAAATCCGCCGTTCACTCCCCGCTGCAAAACAGAGTGCGGCTGCCTCCCCTTCGAGGACCGTCAAATTTTCAGTTTCAGCCACTTGTCGGTGAATCGAGGCTTTGAACAATTTCCGGTCCGCCTGGACGCGCGGGCCCTGAACAGCAGCACCCTTGGAGGCGTTGAGCATCCGGTAATGGATCGCCGCATCGTCAGCAGCGCGCGCTATCAGCCCATCAAAAGCATCAACCTCGCGAACGAGATGGCCTTTGCCCAGACCGCCGATGGCCGGATTGCACGACATCGCACCAATTGTTTCTGCGGAAAAACTGACCAGCCCGACCCGCACACCCATGCGTGCAGCAGCAGCTGCTGCTTCTACGCCTGCATGTCCGCCGCCCACCACAAGGACGTCAAAGTCTCTACCCGAGCGAATTGTCATGGCCCGCGCATAGCCGAAGCGGGTACTAGCGTCAAAGGTGCTAGAAATGTTCCACGTGAAACAGGCGTCACTTACCGATACAGAATCGGCCGAACAGAGCATCCAGCATATCTTCGGTGCTGGCACGTCCGGTTAGCGCATCGAGTGCCAGCCTGGCCTGGCGCAACTCCTCCGCCATAATCAGCGGATCGCTGGCCTTTGCGGCATGCGACAGGAAAAGTGCTGTGTTGCGCAACAAGTGCCGGTGTCGCTGGTTGAGCGCAAAGCTGTCAGTCGGCGGTAACATCTCCCGCCCCTCACGGACCAGCAGCCCGACCAGATCGGACACACCCTCTCCTGTTTTGGCCGAAAGTCGCAGAGCAGCCCCAGATTTCTTTCCATGGTTCGCCGCGTCTATCCTGGCTTCAATCTCTTTCAACCGAGGGTGTTTCGGACCCTCCCCTTCGGCACCCAGCCATAAGACCATGTCAGCGTCGGCAATAGCCTTTCCTGCGCGCTCGATACCTATAGCCTCGACACTATCGCCGCTCTCATCCCTGAGCCCCGCTGTGTCGGTCAGCAGAAAGGGGATGCCTTCAAAGGCAACGGGAATTTCAATCAGATCGCGTGTCGTCCCGGCAATCTCAGAAACAATCGCTGCCTCGCGCGCCACCAAAGCATTGAGCAAAGTGGACTTTCCGCTATTGGGGGGCCCGGCAAGCACGACACGCAAGCCGTCGCGCAACTTCTCCGCCGAGGGGCGACTGAGCTGTTCCTTTATGGCGTCATGAAGTTGAATACATCTAACTGAAATATTTTGATAATCTTCCTCACCAACATCATCCTCGTCAGAAAAATCAATCGCCGCCTCTAGCTGGGCGGATAGGCTGAGCAATTCGTCGCGCCAATCTTCGATAGCGCGACTGAAAGCTCCCTCTGCCATCGCCGCAGCCGAGCGCCGCTGCCATTCGGTTTCGGCAGCCAACAGATCCGCCAGCCCTTCTGCTTCGTTCAGATCAATCCGGCCATTGGCAAAGGCGCGACGCGTAAACTCGCCTGCTTCCGCTCGTCGCAACCCCGCCATTGCAGCGAGCGCGGATTCAACACCGCGCACTACGGCGCGTCCTCCGTGCAAATGCAGTTCGGTCAAATCCTCCCCCGTTGCGGTCGCAGGGCCGGGGAAGACAAGAATCAATGCCTGGTCGAGCAGGCTGCCATCTAAGGGGTCGGTCAATTTGCGAAGCGAAGCCTTGCGAGGCTCAGGGAGCAACCCCGCAAGCGCTTTAATAGCATCAAATGCTTTGGGCCCGCTGACGCGTATAACCGCAATCGCAGCAGGGGGTGCGCCGCTGGACAGCGCAAAGATCGTATCGGCGGCACCCATTTCTGTAAGTTACTTCTTGTCCTTGCCGCCCAATCCGCCGCCGGCAAGCCCGCCCATAAGGCTTTTGATGAAGTCCATGCTCTGGTCACCCATGGGTACCCAGTTACGGATCATGCCCTGCACCATGTCTGGCGTCAGGCCTTTCTCGGCGACATTTTTGAGCTTGTCGAGATAGACTTCATGTACCTCGGACAGGTCCGGCAAACCCATCAGCCTGCGAACTTCTTCGGGCGTGGTATCGACTTCAATGTTGAACTTCATGGCAGCCTCCCCTTTTGCGGGTCAAATTCCCTAATTGTCGGCATCACTATAGTCGCATAAGCAAAAGGGGCAATTTTTTGATTTCAGGAGATGTGATGATGGGCGAAACAACAAAAATCCGCGCGCTTGATGAAGATGCCCTTTTTGGCGCCTATGTCGCCAAACCGTCGGGCGAAGCGAAGGCTGCCATCATCGTCATCCCCGAAATCTTTGGCGTTAATCCGGGTATCCGTCAGAAATGTGATACATGGGCGAACGCCGGATATCTTGCGGTTGCCATCGACATCTTCTGGCGTTTTGCCCCCGGCGTCGAGCTCGACCCCGATGTCGAAGCCCAATTGCAAGAGGCGTTCGGCTATTTCGGGCAATATGAACCCAATCACGGGGTGAAGGACATCGAAGCAGCGATTCACGCAATCCGCAGGGGCGAATTGGGTGCGCCTGCCATCGAGAAAGTCGGCTGTGTCGGTTACTGCCTGGGTGGGCGTCTCGCCTATATGGCGGCGGCGCGCACCGACATATCAGCCTCGGTCGGCTATTATGGTGTGATGATCGACACCATGCTCAATGAAAGCCACGCCATCGCCAATCCGTTGATGCTGCACATCCCGACTGCAGACCATTTTGTCGGACCCGAAGCGCAAGCCGCAATCCATACGGGTCTGGATGACCACCCAAGAGTTGTCTTGCACGACTATGCCGGTCTGGATCACGGCTTTGCGGCTGAAATGGGGAATCGCCGCGACGAAGCGGGTGCAAAGTTGGCGGATTCACGCACAGTCGCGTTTTTCGCCGAGCATCTCGACTAGCGCACCTGCCTACATATAAATCTGGAATAACTCCTTATATTCAGGCTTCAACTTATCCGTAATGTAGCTAGGTGCGGCAATGTCAAACGCATACTCACCTTCGACATAGGGGCCGGCCGAATAAGGGGGCAAGGCAAAGGCAATGCGCAGATAGCCATTTGTCCCCAGATTGGTCGGATAAGCGATGCCATGCTCGAATGGGTCGACACATTCGCCGAACAGATCGTCCTTGGGCGTCGGTTCGCCGCGCATGCCAAGTCGTTCCGCGTCAAGCATGGCACAATAGGCCGGCAGGATCAGCTTTTTCGCTTCATCCTTGTTGGTAAACAGATCGAGGAAAGACACTTCAGTCTGCTTTGCCTTGTCCCACAGGATGGCATCGCTCCAGAACATTCCATGCGCCCCACCTGAATAGACATAGTTAGACGACACCAGCACCATAAGACGATCGGTCTGTGATTTGATTTCCCAATCAGTCTGCGAATCCAGATTGTTGGCGGCTTCTTCACCTTTCAAAGCGTCGACATCTTCTTGAAACTGCGCTTTGCGCTCGGATTTTCGTGTTTCGAGCAGATTTAACAACTTGGGGTGCACCGACAATTCGGTGGGATATTCATATGCGAAACCGCCATCTTCCGGTGCCGATGCGCTAGCTGGGTTCGAAACCACCAGTGCCATAGCAACCAAGAATGAACTAACCGAAACACGCATATGACAAGCCCCCTTGCTTTGATTTCAGAGGGTTATGCGCGACCCAACCTGAACAACAGATTACGCTTTACGCCCTCCCATTCACTGGCGAGGATCGAATAAAGCACCGTGTCACGGACACGGCCATCGAGAATCTGGTGGTTGCGGATCAAGCCGTCGCGCTTGGCGCCCAGACGCTCGATCGCGCGCTGTGAGGCGAAGTTGAAATGGTCAGTGCGGAACTGCACGCAAACGCAATCCATCGCTTCAAAAGCGTGTGCCAAGAGCAATAATTTGGCTTCACTGTTGATCGGCGTGCGCTGCGCCCGACTGGCGTAAAAGGTTGTGCCGATTTCAAGCCGGCGATGCGGCGCATTCATCCGCATATAGCGGGTGGCGCCGACAAGTTCGCCCGACACCTTTTCGATAACAGCAAAGGGCATGACCCGGCCCCAGCCCTGCTCGCGTTCGGCGCGGTCGAGATAAGCTTCTATCGATCCAGGACCGGGAACGACGGTGTAGAACAACTCCCACAGTTTACCGTCGCTGGCTGCATCAACAATGGCAGGTCCGTCACTGCGAACCATCGGTCGCAACAACACATGACGGCCCTCAAGTACCGGTTGCTCGGTCCATGCGTCCGCCATATTATGTTCTTAGCCGCCAATCATCGGGGCGATGAACTTGCCAAGGCCCAGTTGCGGGTCGACCCAGCCGTCATAAATCATCTTGATTGCGACATAGACGATGACTGCAAGCCCGATCCAGGCAATCCAGCGATAACGTTCGATATACTTGGCGATAATATTGGCGGCGATTCCCATCAGCGCGACCGCGAAAACAAGGCCGACTATCATGATACCCGGATGGTCCTTGGCCGCGCCTGCAACCGCAAGCACATTGTCGAGACTCATCGAAACATCGGCAATGGCGACCGCCCAGGCAGCACCAACGAAACTCTTGGCAGACTTGATACCCGAATCCTCATCACCGGTGATTTCAGGCGAGCCGGGGGAATCGGTACCGTGGTCGGCTCCAATATCGCGATACATGCGCCACGCCACCCAAAGCAGCAGCACGCCGCCTGCGAAGATCAAACCGACAATACCCAGTAGCCATGTGACCATCAGCGCAAAGGCGACGCGTAGCACCAGTGCGGCAATCACGCCGATGGCGATCACTTTCTTGCGCTGGTCAGCTGGAAGGCCGGCCGCAAGCGCACCGACGACGATGGCATTATCCCCCGCCAGCACGATATCGATCATTAACACCTGCAGAAATGCAGATAACGCCGAAGGCGAACCGATGTTCGAAAAATCCTTGACGATCGCCGCCCAGATTTCGGCGGGGCCGCCCAGTGAGGGAACGGCGGCGGCACTGGCAAATAACAATTCAATCACAACGGATCCTCAAAATAGTCGACGCTTGGCATAGGGTCATAGAAACGATGGAGCAAGGCCCGCCATTGTTCGTAGCGCTCGGATTTGCGGAATCCCTCGCGATGATCCGCAATCGAATCCCAGCGCACCAAAAGCAGATAGAGTCCCGGCTCTTCGGCGGCAGGCCGAACCTCAATTCCCCGAAAACCGGGCGATGCGGCAATCAGTGGCTTGGCTTGCGCCAACGCCGCCTCAAATGCCGCTTCCTCACCAGCCCGAACCTGCAGCAGCGCATGTTCGATAATCATATGTACATATCCTTACGGCTCGCGTTAATTCGACCAACTACAAATTCGACCCGGTCCTTCAACGCAACGAACGGCAGGTCGATCAACCTATAGCCATATTGTTTCCATGCCGCAGATACAGCAACATCACTTGCAACTGCATCATTCCAGTCCTGAATTCACTCATCGTCGGGTGTATAAATCTCTCTCCACGGAGGAGCCCGAAAAATACAGCCGTCGTAGCGAAGCTCCTGGCAAATTCGATCAAGTTCGGGGGGAACCGGCAAACCTTCCAATCGAAGAAAGCCAACAATATCGGGAAATCCGCGGTCGTAGAGTGAAAAACCGCGTTTGGCAGCGCCCCAAGATTTCTGTTCAGCCTTGAACATGGCCATGGCAAAATCACTGGGCCGCGCCGCGCGCATTTCCATGCCGCCGGGTGCTTGCAGGATCGCCCGAGCCACTTCGGAGTGGGTCGGGATACCGCGCGCAAAAATCGCCGCCAGCAATGTTGATTTGCCTGCCCCCGGCCCGCCCGTGATCACCGATCTAAGCTGACCGGTCATGGCAGCGCTCTACTGGTTCATCGAATCGAAGAAATCTTCGTTGGTCTTCGAATCCTTCATCTTGTCGAGCAGGAATTCCATCGCGTCGACGGTGCCCATCTGCATCAGGATACGGCGCAAAACCCACATCTTGGTTAGCTTGTCCTTCTCGACCAGCAGTTCTTCCTTGCGGGTACCCGATTTGCCGACATCAAGTGCCGGGAAGATGCGCTTGTCGGCGACCTTGCGATCGAGGACGATTTCGGAGTTACCGGTGCCCTTGAATTCTTCGAAAATCACTTCATCCATGCGGCTGCCGGTATCAATCAGCGCGGTAGCGATGATCGAGAGCGAACCGCCCTCTTCGATATTGCGCGCGGCACCGAAGAAGCGCTTCGGACGTTGCAGCGCATTGGCATCGACACCGCCGGTCAGCACCTTGCCCGAAGATGGGACGACAGTGTTGTAGGCGCGGCCGAGGCGGGTGATCGAGTCGAGCAGGATGACGACATCATGCTTGTGTTCGACCAGACGCTTGGCCTTTTCGATCACCATTTCGGCGACCTGAACGTGGCGGGTGGCGGGCTCATCAAAGGTTGAGCTGACAACCTCACCCTTGACCGAACGTTGCATGTCGGTGACTTCTTCCGGACGTTCATCGATGAGGAGAACGATCAGGAAGACTTCGGGGTGGTTGTCGGTAATCGCCTTGGCGATATTCTGCAGCAGCACGGTTTTACCTGTGCGCGGCGGGGCGACAATCAGTGCGCGCTGGCCCTTGCCCTGCGGGCTGATGATATCGATCACACGTGCCGACTTGTCCTTGACCGTCGGGTCGGTCGCGTCAAGCGTCAGCTTCTGGTCGGGATAGAGCGGGGTCAGGTTATCGAAATTGACGCGGTGACGGACAGCGTCAGGATCGTCAAAATTGACCTTGAGCACCTTGGTCAGCGCGAAATAGCGCTCACCATCCTTGGGCGCGCGGATTTCGCCTTCAACGGTGTCGCCGGTACGCAAACCATATTGGCGCACCATATTCGGCGAGACGTAAATGTCGTCAGGACCAGCGAGATAATTGGCTTCGGGCGAGCGCAGGAAGCCAAAGCTGTCGGGGAGAACCTCGATCGTGCCTTCGCCGATGATCTGCTCACCGTCCTCCGCCATTTCCTTGAGGATGGCGAACATCAGATCCTGCTTGCGCAGTGTCGAGGCGCCCTCAATCTCGAGCTCTTCGGCCATCGAGACGAGTTCGGCGGGTTTTTTATTCTTGAGGTCTTTTAAATGCATGTGCGAGTTCCGCTGGAAAATAGAGTACCGACGTAAAGAGCTGTCGGCTGGATATGGAAAGGTCGATGGCGCTGTCGTTGAAAAGAGGAATGCGCCTCACGCCCAGAACGGGCTTGGTGATCAATTAGGCTTTTAGGCCGGAATAGTCAATGCCGGTTAGAAGAGTTTGGGCCAGTCAGAAAGGCTTGGCGACCACCAATATGACGATGATGGCCGCGGCAATCCCCGGCACTTCGTTGAGGATGCGCAACTTCTTACCCTCAATTGGGCGCTCGCCTGCGGCCAGTTTCTTCGCATAGCCGACCATCCAGCCATGATAGGCCGACAGCCCAAGCACCGCGAGCAGCTTGGCGTGGAACCAGCCTTCGCTGAGCGCCGAAATATGCCAGGCGAGCAACAGACCGACGACCCAGACGATCACCATCGACGGGTTGAGGATGATCCGCACCAACCGCCGCTCACGCTCGATCCAGCGCGCTGCTTCCTCCGATCCTTCAGGGCTTTCCTGATGATAAACGAAAAAGCGCGGCAGCATGAACAGCCCCGCCATCCAGAAGATGACGAAGATGATATGCGCCGATTTAAGCCAGAAATAGAGCAATGCGATGGTTTCCGTCATTCGGGAATCCGCCTTGGTTATCCCCCACGCACCAAGTTAAGGAGCTTTTCGACATGCGCAATGGGCGTGTACTGCAAAATACCATGGCCGAGGTTGAAAATATGCGGGCGGTTGTCAAAGGCGGCCAGAATCCGGGCAACCGCGCTTTCCAACGCTTCGCCGCCGGCCATCAGAGCCAGCGGATCAAGATTGCCCTGCACCGGCAGACCTTCGGGTAACGACGCATTTACCCAGACCGGATCGACCGTTTCGTCGAGACCGATCGCATCAGGCTCTACCTCATGGGCATAGGCCACCAGCTTGGCGCCCGCCCCCTTTGGAAAACCGATGATCGGCGTATCCGGATGGCGTTCGCGTAAAGCCGAAACAATTGCCGCATTGGGCGCAATCACCCAGCGTTCAAACTGCGCCGGGCTTAACGACCCAGCCCAGCTGTCGAATAGCTGCACCGCATCGACACCGGCCTCGATCTGTTTGGACAAATAGTCGACGGTCGTTGCAGTTATGGCGTCAATCAGCTCACCAAACTTTAGCGGGTCCGAATAGGCAAGCGCACGTGTCTCCGCATGGTCCTTGCTGCCCTGCCCTGCCACCATATAGGTCGCCACCGTCCAGGGGCTGCCCGCAAAGCCAAGAAAAGTTGTTTCGGCAGGTAATGCCGCCCGAACCTTGTGAACCGTCTCGTACACCGGCTCCAGCCGTTCTGGCGCGGGTGTGAAATCATGCCAGTCATTTTCGGACAGCTTGGGTGCCAGCCGCGGACCCTCACCAGTCTCGAACCATAGATCCTGCCCCATAGCGTGTGGGACAACGAGGATATCGGAAAACAGGATCGCACCGTCGAAACCAAAGCGGCGGATTGGTTGCAACGTAATCTCGCACGCGGCATCGCTATCATATGCCAGCGCTAGGAAACCGCCCTTCTCCGCCCGCAGCTCGCGATATTCGGGTAAATAGCGCCCAGCCTGACGCATCAGCCAGACGGGTGGCACATCGAACTTTTGACCGCGCAACACGGCGAGTAATTTGCGGGAAGGATTTTCGGTCGCCATCGGGGAGTCCAATAAACAATTAAAGAAGAATCTAGGGATGATGAAATATGATGCGCTGTGGGCAAGTGAGGCCCTTAGGGGTGAATACCCATTTTGCCAACATGTTGACTATGGAAGTTGACCTAAGCCTGACGATTCGATGCTAATCATCCCCGCTATTCACAGGCTGTGGAAAGCTGTTTCAGGCTGTGGATGAGCTGTGCCCGACTCCGGAGGTGAATCAACAGGTAGCGCCCATAAATTGGGGACTTATTTTCATCCCTTGATTTATCCCCAAGCTGCCCACAAAGCTGTGCTAGAAGGACATTTTTTTTGCAGAACCGCATCCATCTTCATCTGCTTTCGGATTCCACCGGCGAGACGCTGGAAAATATCGCCAAGGCGGCACTCGCCCAGTTTGACGAGGTCGATGTCGTCAAGCATTTCTGGCCGATGGTGCGGTCTGAAGCGCATCTTGATCGTATCCTTGTCGATGTCGCTGCAAATCCGGGGCTAGTGTTGTTTACCTTAGTCAATCTGGCGATGCGGCAAAAATTGGAAGAGCGTTGTACGGCCTTGGGCTTGCCCGCGGTCGCAGCGCTTGATGCAGTGACAGACGCATTATCCGGGATATTGGGACAACAGGCAAAAGCGCGCCCCGGGAGGCAGCACGCGCTTGATGCCGCTTATTTTGCCCGGGTCGAAGCGATCCAGTTCACCATCGCTCATGACGATGGCCTCAACCATCATAATTGGGAAGAAGCGGACATCTTGCTCGCAGGAGTCTCGCGCACTTCCAAAACGCCAACGAGCATCTATCTTGCGAACCGCGGGTACAAAACCGCAAATATCCCATTGGTGCCTGAATCCCCGCCGCCTGCAGCGCTTTATAATTTGAAGCATCCTTTTGTGGTTGGTTTGGTGACAGGGGTCGATCGGTTAGTCCAAGTTCGCCGCAACCGGCTTCTCACTTTGAATCAGGCGCCTGACACCGACTATGTCGACGAGGAAAAGGTCAAAGCCGAAATCGCATACGCCCGGCGCATTTTTGCCGACAATGGCTGGCCAGTCATCGACGTCACGCGTCGGTCGATCGAAGAAAGTGCTGCTGCGATCATCAATCTCTATAATGAGCGTCAGCAGCACGATGCGGTGCAGAAGGAAGATGGCCTTTGACCCATCTGATCCTAGCCTCAACCAGTAGCGCGCGTAAGCAGATACTTGAAAACGTCGGGCTTTCTTTCGATGCCATGCCGCCAAGGGTCGATGAAGAGGTATTGAAGCAAGGGTTGCTGGCCGAAGAAATCAGTCCAAGAGATATGGCCGACGCCCTGGCTGAGGCCAAGGCAGTGAAGCTGTCGACAAAATTTCCCGACGCTTTGGTGATCGGTGCCGATCAGATGCTGGCGCTCGATGATGGTTCTTTGCTCGATAAACCGGATTCTCCGGAAACAGCGAAGGGCCAACTGGAAAGTATGTCCGGCACGAACCACCGCCTTTTTAGCGCTGTTGTAATCGCACAGGCTGGCGCGCCATTGTGGCGGCACGTCGGAATTGTCCGGATGTCGGTTCGTCCGCTCAGCTCCACCTTCATCGACGACTATGTTACCCGGAATTGGGATGCGATCCGCCATTGCGTGGGTTGCTACCAGATTGAAGGCGAGGGCGCGCAACTGTTTATCAAGATCGAGGGCAATCACTTCGATATCATGGGCCTGCCCTTGCTGCCGCTGCTTGCCTTTTTGCGCGAACGAAAGGAAATCGCGTCATGACGCCATATGCCGAAGTCATCGGTGATCCGATAAAACACAGCAAATCGCCGTTAATCCATGGATTTTGGCTAAAAAAGCTGGGTATCGTCGCCGAATATCATGCGCATCATGTCACAGCAGATGCCCTCCCCACCTATTTTGCCGAGCGGCGTGAGGACGAAGCCTGGCGCGGTTGCAACATCACCATTCCACACAAGATTGCTGCACTCGATCATGTGGCTGATCCGGGCGGCGTGCGCGATTCGATTGGCGCTATTAACACGGTCTTTCGCGACGGCTCAAACAATCTGGTTGGAACCAATACCGATGCCGCCGGTTTCTTCGCCCCGATTTCCGAAGATGAATGGGCGGGGCGCGATGCAATTGTCATCGGCGCGGGTGGTGCAGCGCGCGCCATTTTGTTCGCGCTGGCACAAGCCGATATCGGAACGGTTACCTTACTGGCGCGCAGCCCATTAAAGGCGGCGGCTTTGCTCAGCCATTTCGGCCTGAAGGGTAAGGTGCTGCCCATGACAGCATCCCTGCCGTCTGCCGAGTTGCTGGTAAATTCGAGCCCGCTCGGAATGGTGGGGCAGCCTGCGCTCGACATCGATCTGGCGCCATTGCCCGACGATGCCATTGTCTATGACATTGTCTACACACCGCTCGAAACCGGTCTCTTGGCGGCGGCGCGGGCACAGGGGCTCGATACAATCGATGGTCTCGACATGCTGATCGGACAGGCCGCCTTTGCCTTTGAACTATTCTTCGGCCAAGCGCCGCCAGCCGATTGCGAAGATGAGCTGCGCGAGCTTTTGATCAAATGACCCAATCCGGAAAACGCCCGCTGATACTCGGCTTGACCGGATCGATTGCGATGGGAAAGTCGACGGTTTCCCAAATGTTTGTCGATGAAGACATTCCGCATTTCGATGCCGATGCCGCTGTGCACAAACTGCAAGGCCCGGGTGGTGCGCTGGTGGACGAAATCGAAGCGGCTTTTCCGGGTACAACTGGTCCGCAGGGGGTCGACCGGCTGAAACTCGGGCCACAGGTGTTGGGGGACAAGGAAAAGCTGGGTAAGCTTGAATCGATTATCCACCCCGCCGTCGGGCGGATGCGTGCGGAATTTCTCGACGCGCACAAAGATGCGCCGATGATTTTGTTCGATGTGCCGTTGCTGTTTGAAAAAGGTGGCCATGCCGGGGTAGATAAGATCATCGTCGTTTCCGCTCCTGCCGATCAGCAACGCCGCCGGGCGTTGGCACGCGACGGGATGACCATCGAGAAGTTCGAGCATATATTGTCGCTGCAAATGCCTGACCAAGAAAAGCGAAAGCGCGCGGACTTTGTTATCGATACTGGCACCAGTCTCGCTGACACCCGCGATCAAGTCAGGGCACTCATCAAAAATTTGCGCAGCAGCCTTGCAGACTCGGATAAATAGGCCGATATGATTTTGTAGAATGCGAGAGATTATTTTCGACACCGAAACCACCGGTTTCGATCCACTCACCGGAGACAGGCTGGTCGAGATTGGCTGCATCGAAATGGTCGGTCGGGTGATGACCGGAACCACCTTTCACTGCTATTTCAACCCCGAACGCGCCATGCCAGCTGCAGCCGAAGCGGTGCATGGATTGTCGGACACATTTTTATCCGACAAATGTCTGTTTGCCTCAAAAGCCGACGATTTGCTCGAATTTCTGGGCGATAGTCCGCTGGTCGCGCATAATGCGAGCTTTGACTTCGGGTTCCTCAACATGGAGTTGCAGCGGTGCGGCAGACCAACGGTTGATATGGGCCGCATGGTCGATACGATAGCGATCGCGCGTGGAAAACATCCGGGTGCCAAGCTCTCGCTCGATGCTTTGTGCACGCGATATGGCATTGATCGCAGCCATCGCACCAAGCATGGGGCCTTGCTCGACGCCGAACTGCTTGCCCAACTCTATATCGAACTGACCGGTGGTCGCCAGATCGGGCTTGGCCTGGTCGACGACGCTGATAGTGTGGCGGGTGGTGCGACGGTTCGAATCGAACTCGTCCGGACTGACCGGATCTATCGTGCGCCACGGCCGCATGCGGCGAGCAGCGACGAGCTCGCCCGGCATCGCAACTTTGTCGAAAGCATCAAGGACGCATTGTGGAACGGGCGCGATTCCGCGACCTGATAGTTTTTTGCCGTTGCCTTACCCTGTGGAGCACGGCCTTCAGCAAGGAGAACAACCATGGACATTAGGGTTTCCGGACATCAACTGGATACAGGCGCTGCTTTGCGCACCCATGTCGAGACACGGTTGAATGCCATCAAGGACAAATATTTTGCCAATGCGCTGTCTGCACAGGCAACAGTCGGGCGCGCACCGCATGACAAGTTCAGTTGCGATATCATCGTCCATGTCATGCAGGGCTTGATCCTCAAGGCACGCGGAGAGGCTGCGGATGCGCATCTGGCGTTCGACAGTGCAGCCGAAAAAATCGAAAAGCAGTTGCGCCGCTACATGCGCCGCCTGCAGGACCGGCATGCCCAGACAGCCTATGCGCTCAAGCAGGAAGAAGCTGCCTATACGGTTTTTGATGCGGGTGACGTGGCGGAAGAAACAGCACCACCCGAGGCACCGGTAATCGTCGCCGAAATGAGTGTCGACATTCCGGAGTCATCTGTATCCGATGCGGTAATGCTGATGGATCTGCGCAACACGCCGGCCTTGCTCTTCAAAAATGCTGGAACTGGCCGCCATAATATGGTTTACCGCCGCGAAGATGGCACTATCGGGTGGGTTGAACCGAAATCCACACCTTAGAATTAGGCCTGTTCTATCGAATTTCTTTATTAGGTTCAATGAATTGGGAGTTGCGTCGGATTTTCGTTCCGGAGCAACAGGAAAAGATAATGATTCGCATCTCCTCACGGCTGGTCGACGGCGCGGTTGTCGCTGACGTCGAATGTGCCGATAAAAATTGCCTTATGGATACGCTGGCAAACATTGCCGCGAAAAATTACGGCATCGATTCTGCCGTCGCCCTCGAAGGCCTGCAGGAACGAGAGCGCCTCGGCCCAACCGGCTTTGGCGGTGGCACAGCTATCCCACATTGCAAGGTCGATGGTCTCGAATCGCCCGCAGGCGTATTTGTCCGGCTGGCACGCCCTGTCGAATATAGTGCCATTGACGACGAACCGGTCGATTTGGCCTTTGCGCTTTTTTCGCCAGTCAATGACGGTGCGGCGCATCTGAAGGCGCTTGCTGAGGTTTCGCGCATGTTCCGGGATGAAGCCAGCTGCAACCAGCTGCGCGGCGCAAGCGATGGATCCGCGCTTTTCGCATTGCTAAGCCCGATCGAGGAGCGCGATGCCGCTTGACGGCATCTTTGACGGAATCCGATGCTAGAGCCCAGGCTCGCTTCACATATGTTGGTATCGGGTCTCATCCGGCAGGCGGAGGCACATGGCAGCTTTGCGGTCGTGTTGCGTAAAGGCGATAGGACTGCGGGGTCAATTCTGCTGCTAAGGCGTGAAAAAGGGCAGAATCCGGTCCTTTTCGAACGGTTTCCGGGCCATGACGGGCCAGGTACGTGGTCCGAAGTAACCATAGAACCCATTGAAAAAGAAGAGAAAGTTTCAAGTTATTTGGAACGCCGGGCAGCACGAGACCCCGATATCTGGGTTTTGGAACTGGATGTCCCGTCTGCAGAACGGTTCACCGACATATTGGCGTCGATGAATTGACATTGTTGCGCCGCACAATAAATGCGCGCACACAGATAGCGAAGGTTGCCTGCACGTTCTGGGGTGGAACAAGGCAAACACGCCAGTCGGACGTGGAAGATTTGACGCGAACATAAGCAAAGTACCAACCGCGCGTCATTGGCGACACAGCCGCACAACGAACTGACATAATGAAATTCCTCCTCAAGACCGCACCTGCTGCGGTTGTTTCGCTCACGCTACTCGGCGGAGCTGCTTATTCGGACGCCGGTTTTGCATTCGGCGCTTCAAATGGCGAAAAATTGTCGGCGCAGACGATCAGCATCGATCCGACTGTCCTAGCTGCCGACCAAGCTGCGCTGACTGCAGGCACCACCGGAAGTGTTTCGGTGACCACCCTTCAAAATGGCGATGTTGTTTTCACCCCCGGCACTGGGTCACCAGATGCTGATGTGCGTGACGATGAGCCCGTCGCTGAAGGCAATGAAATTCTCAAAGCGAACAGCCTTGCCGAACTGGTTCGCGCGCATCGCGCGCCGGATGAGCTGAACGCCGAAGAACGCTGCCTTGCCGGAGCAGTTTATTTCGAATCCAAGGGCGAATCGCTCGAAGGCCAGCTGGCTGTCGCCCGTGTGGTAATGGCGCGTGCCAAATCCGGCCGCTTCCCCACCTCGCTGTGCGGCGTGGTATATCAGAAAAGTCAATTCTCCTTTGTGCGCGGCGGTAAAATGCCCTCGATCAACACCGGGAGCCTGCATTGGCGCAACGCCGTGGCGATAACCCGCATCGCTCTTGACGGTAGCTGGAAAAGCCCGGTTGAAGGCGCGCTCTTCTTTCACGCGCGTTATGTATCGCCCGGTTGGCGCCTGAAGCGGATCGGTTCGATCGACAACCATATTTTCTATCGCTGATATCTATCAGCCGAGATCAGAAGGGTCGCATTCCATCCGGGACTGCGGCCCTTTTCTTTGCCTCAAGCGGGTTTCGATAATTCAACGCCGCGATCGCGTGCGGCTCTCAGAGTTTCGATCACCAGATGTTGTAATCCGGAATCGAGAACGGCAAGGCCGGCTGCGGTGGTTCCACCCGGGCTGGTGACGCGCAGCGCGAGTTCTTCGGGGCTGGCATCGGATTCCATTGCCAGATCGACCGCCCCGTCAACCATAGCCTTGGCCAAGGTTGCCGACACCGAAGTTTCCAGCCCCAGCGCTTCGCCTGCTTTCGCCAGCGCATCCATAAAGCGATAGACGAAGGCCGGTCCCGACCCTGCCAGCGCAGTGACCGCATCCATCAGCGCTTCGTCAGCAATCCAGACTGGCGTTCCCAACGGGCAAAGCAGTTTTTCGATTTCGGCCTGCAGGGTGGCGTCATCCGATGCGTCGAACAAGCCAAGTGGTGATTTACCGAGAGCGGCTGCAAGATTGGGCATCAATCTGACGACCGTTCGACCGGGCAATTTTGCCTGCAATGTTTCGACGCGAACGCCAGCCATAACCGAAAATATAAGCGCATCTTGTGCCAGCACGGATTCGAGTTCACCCGAGATTTGAGCGAAGATTTGCGGTTTGACGGCGGCTAGTGCGACACCGGCCTTTTTTTCTACTTGGGAGGCTTCGGCAAAATGGGCCACGCCAACCGGCAGTTCCTGGGCCGCAGGGTCGACTACAAGGAAAGCCGCCGGATCGACACCGCCGGCGATCCAGCCATCAAGCATCGCCCGCCCCATATTGCCGCAGCCAAAAAACAGTAGAGGAGTGTCGCGCGAGATTTCAGTCATCGACCAATCCGTGGCGCAGCCGTAGATGGATGACAAGGCCTGTTGGCAGATCGCCGTCGGGCATTCCGAAATGCCGCACTGCATCGGCGCGTGCGCGGTTGACCAGTTCGTCGCCTATGGGGCCATCGATATAGACATGGTCGGCCTGACCCAGCAACCGCGCGGTGCGCAGGGTCAAGTCTTCGGGATCGGAGGAATGGAGGTCTATTGTTATAGCACCCGAAGCGGGCATGGCGCCGCCCCTATCGAGCCATTCATCAACATTATCGGCGCTGTCCGGCCCGAGCGGGTCGAGCGGTCCACCGGGGTTAAGCGCGGCATCGATTTGTCGCCGCCGTTCTGCGCCATCGGGCCAGCGCGAGCGGACAGCGTCACGCGCCGATTGCAAGCGCAATGCGAGTTCTCCGAGTCTGGCGGGCAGGAATCGCTCGATCGCCTGCCGCACCATCTTCGCCAGCCCAGCAGAAGCGCCGCCGGTTCCGATGGCGACCAGCAACGGATCACGGTCGACGATGGCGGGGGTGGTGAAATCGCAAAGCTCGGGTTGGTCGACGACATTGACCAGCAAGCCGTTGGCTTTCAGTCGGGAAGCAATATCGGCGGCGACGTTCCGATCTTCGATTGCGACAAAGGCAAGCCTTGCACCGCCATTTTCCTCGGAGACGCAGATTCCACCCGCTCGTTCGATTAGCCGTCTTTTGGCATCTGCGGCATCACCCTGTCCAAGCAATATGACCGGTTTGCCGCGGATCGTGACGAAGAGCGGCAGCTGATTCATCGCTTTATCAGGCCAGCCAGTCGGGCACATGTTCGGCGTCGAGGATGGTTGCTGGCACTATCCGTTCCGCAACAACAGCATAGCGATCTTCGCTCACCAGCACCTCGGGCACCAACCCACGGCTGTTGTAGGTGCTGGCCATCGTCGCACCATAGGCACCGCAGGTGCGAAACAGCGCCAAGTCTCCCTGCCGAACCATATCAATCTCACGCGCCATCGCGAAGGTATCGCCGGTTTCGCAGACCGGGCCGACAATATTGGCGGAGAAACGTTCGCCGGTTGGTTCGACCGCTTCAAAATCGTGCCAGGCATCATAAAGCGCCGGGCGAGCCAGATCATTCATTGCCGCGTCGACGATGACGAAGGGTATGTTGCCACTGCCAGGCTTGACCCGGATCACCTTGGTGACAAGAACGCCGGCATTGCCGCAGATGACGCGACCGGGTTCAAACATCAGCTGGACATTCCAGCCCTTTGTCGCGCGCGCGACCATTTCGCCATATTCATCAGGATGCGGCGGATGATCGCCTTCCTTATAGCGAACGCCCAGCCCTCCACCCAGATCGACATGGGTGATGCTGTGTCCAGAATTGCGTAAATCGGTGATCAGGTTGCCAATCTTGCCAAAAGCGGTTTCGAGCGGCTCCAGGTTGAGCAGCTGGCTACCGATATGCAGCGCTACGCCGCGCATGTTCAGCCCCGGCAGTACCGCCAATCGTGCATAGATAGCAGGTGCCTGATGCAGGCCGAGGCCGAATTTATTCTCTGCCTTGCCCGTTGAAATCTTGGCGTTGGTCTGGGCATCGACATCGGGGTTGATGCGCAAAACGCAATCCGCTCTGTATCCGAGGGTTTCGGCAATTGTTGCCAGTTCGCGACCCTCTTCTTCAGATTCGATATTGAACTGGCCGATCCTCGCTTTCAACGCGGCGACCATTTCGTCCGCACTTTTGCCCACACCTGAAAAGACGACATCTTTGGCGGGTACGCCTGCCGCCAGCGCGCGGTTCATTTCGCCTGCAGAAACGACATCCGCGCCATAGCCTTCGCCAGCCAACACTTTGAGAACAGCCAAATTCGGGTTTGCCTTGATCGCAAAGGCAATATGCGGATTTTCAACCCCGGCCTTGGTCAGTGCTTCGCGGAACACCTGTGCGTGGCGAACCAATGTTGCCTGCGAATAGACATAGACAGGCGATCCGACCTCGTCGGCGATGGTCGTCAGTGGCACGTTTTCGACGTGCATCACGCCATCAATCAAGTGGAAATGGTCCATGGGATTCCGGTTATTCTGGTTTGAGAAGGCTGGGTGCAGCAGCAGGTTCTTCGCTATCGCTGTCGGCTGTTTCACCCGGGGGAAGATCGAATGGATCGTCGCGTCGCCGTTCGGATCGGCGCATTAATTCGTCGCTGCGTCCCGGTCGAGTCTGTACCGATGGCGCGCTAAGTTCTTCGGCACCCGGTGCTTCGGTCTGGCCATAGGCCTTGGCGGGCATGGCTTGTCCAGCCTTGGGTTCCAAGTCACCCATTTTACCGCATCCGGCTACGGCGAGCGCAGAAAGAGCGATTATGAGAGCTTTGCGATACTTCATCCTGCCAGTTCCCGTCGGGCCACTTCGATGGCCTCCCTTACCCGAACCGGCGCTGTACCACCAGCACTGGTGCGGCTTGCAACCGACCCTTCGACCGAAAGGTCGGGCAGGATGCAACCTTTAAGGCGTGAATCGATTGCGGCAAGGTCTGTGGGGGTCAGCGAATCGAGATCCGCGCTTCGCGTCTCACAAAGCTTCACCGCTGAACCTGTAATATGGTGCGCCTCGCGGAATGGAATGCCATGTTCGCGCACCAACCAATCG
This sequence comes from Sphingomonadales bacterium, assembly GCA_016707885.1. Lineage (GTDB taxonomy): Bacteria > Pseudomonadota > Alphaproteobacteria > Sphingomonadales > Sphingomonadaceae > Sphingorhabdus_B. Next base: position 1,012,255 of record JADJGU010000001.1, on the reverse strand, counting down.
GCAAGGTCGGTGGCCGTGGAGAAACCGGTTGCCGCGACGGCGCGCATCCGTTCGCTATCGAAAGCTACGCTGCCGATCATACCGGTCATTGCGGCCAGACAGAGGTCTAGCAGATCAAATGCTTCGAACAAAGGGGCCTTGTCGTCCTGCATATCCTTTGAATAGGTTAGCGGCAGGCCTTTCATCGTGACCATCAGGCTGGTGAAGGCACCGATAATCCGCCCGCAATGGCCGCGAACCAGTTCCGCAGCATCGGGATTGCGCTTCTGCGGCATGATCGAGCTTCCTGTCGACCAGGCATCGGGCAGTTTGATAAATCCGAAAGGCTGGGACGCCCAGAGGACGATCTCTTCGGCCAGTCGCGACAAGTGGATTGCGGTTTGTGCCGCGCAACCGAGAAACTCAACGGCAAAGTCGCGGTCGGAAACCCCATCCATGCTGTTTGCAGTTGGCGCATCGAAATCGAGCGCGCGGGCCGTCAGATGGCGGTCAATCGGGAAGGATGTACCCGCCAGCGCTGCCGAACCCAGCGGCGACTGGTTCATCCGCTGTGCGCAATCGGCAAAACGGCTCCGGTCACGCTTCGCCATTTCATAATAGGCTATCAGATGATGACCGAGAGTCACCGGCTGGGCTACCTGCAAATGGGTGAAGCCGGGCATGATGCTATCTGCATGTTCGGCGGCGCGATCGAGCAATACCGATTGCAGCCCGGCGATCGACTTGTCGACCTCTGCACAGGCGCCACGCACCCATAAACGGAAATCGGTCGCTACCTGATCGTTACGCGAGCGGGCCGTATGTAGCCGACCCGCGGCTTCGCCGATCAGGTCCTTCAACCGGCTTTCGACCTGCATATGGATATCTTCGAGCTCAATATGCTCGGGCACGCCATTGGTTTCATAATCTCGCTCGATTGTGTCGAGGCCCTCAATAATTGCATCGACGTCGGCCGCGGTCAGTATGCCTTGCGCGGCGAGCATGCGGGCATGCGCCTTGCTGCCCGCAATGTCCTGGCGCCAAAGCCGCTTGTCGACCGGGATGGAGGCGTTTATCTCGCGCATCACCTCTGCGGGGCCCGCGCCGAACCGGCCGCCCCACATGCTGCTGGAGTCAGATTTGTCGCGACTAATGATCCCGATCCTTTTTCTGGCCGCACCGCTGTTTCTTGGCGGCTGCGATAGGCAAAGTGCGGGTTCGGGGCAAGCGGAACCCGAAGTGGCACATGAGTCAGGCAAACCGGGCTTTGGGCTGGAGAGTGAAAGCGGGTTGAAAGCTGAACTCAGTTACCGATTCGCTGGCCGCGCAGCACCCGACGCTATTTTCTACGGTGCCGATGGTCGCGAAATTACATTGTCCGATTTTGCGGGCCGGCCATTGCTGGTGAATTTGTGGGCGACATGGTGCGCGCCGTGCAAAGCGGAGATGCCTACACTCGACGCGCTGGCTTTGCTTGAAGAAGGTAAGATGACGGTGATCGCGGTGTCGCAGGATTTGCAGGGCCGAAAACCGGTTCGCAGCTTTTTCGAATCCGCGCAAATCACCAATCTCGAACCCTTTATCGACCGTGAAAACCGGTTGTCCTCTTCAGTGGGGGGGACAATCGCGCTGCCGACAACGATTTTATACGACAGCCAGGGCAAAGAGGTCTGGCGGGTGGTCGGTGGCGTCGAATGGGATGATGCGGAAATCGCAGGGCTGCTCGACGAAGCGAGCTAGGCTGCATTCACATCAGAATCGGGCGTGGCTTGGGGCAATTTGTGCTGCGGTTGACGCGGCCTTCCGACATCGGCTTGATGGCGGGGCGGCACAGCAGTTGCTTGTTATCAGCCGACGATTCGCGGTCTGCACGCTCTTTAGCCAGCAATATGGGCTGCGCTTTTACAGGCTTGAACAGCACTGGCGCGTGGGTTGCGAAAGCGGGTGAGGCAAATGCGGGCATTGCCAAAGCAATGACGACGCATTTCGCTAGGTTTCGTTTCCCTTTCATCGCAGCAGATTGCGCTCCTGATGCTTTCTGTCTGATGAACGACAGACTGACGAACCTGGTGGGCGCTAACGGGTTCGAACCGCTGACCCTCTCGGTGTAAACGAGATGCTCTACCAACTGAGCTAAGCGCCCCATCAGGTTCAGGCAGCCGCCTTTGCCAAAGGCGAGGCCGCGTGGCAAGTCAAATTGGTGCTGGCTGCATCTCTGATGCGGCTTCGAAATAGGAATCGAGTCGTTCTTTTGTTGCCGGCGATAACTCGATAAACACACGGCGGGCATCTTCCGGGTCTTGCACGCGCACCAGCATTCCTGCCCCGGTCATATTGGCTATCCAGCGCAACGCCGTGGTAGGAGGGACCGATGCGGCGATACACAAGCTCGAAACCGAAACCTGGGCGCCTTCGTCCTGCGCCGCATATAAATCGAGCAAGATGTCCCAACCGGGATCGGCGAACAAGGCGGCGTCGAAATAACGCTCACGCAGACGGCGTTGCTTGATGATGGCCCGGATTCGTCCGGCGACACTGCTGTTCTTGCTGGCATGAGCCTTGCTGAAACCATCGAATAACCCTTGGGGGGCCGGACGAAAGCTCACGGGCTTGTCCCGGACCAGGGCCGAACTTCTGGCATCCTGTTCCGCTATCCGGGCCAGCGTTCGCGCGAAATCGGCGAGTTCGCCGCTAATCTGGTGCAATGTAACCAGTTCGTCGTCGCGGCTCAGGTCGTGTAACTTGCCTGCGCGCGCACGCTTGCTGACCCCGGTCAAAATCGCCACCGCTTGCCAGTCGGCAGTATCGACCAAAAAATGGCATCGTTCGGCTGGAAGCGCGGCATAAGCGGCATCCAGCCCGTCCAGATCCGACCATATGAGCGCTTCTGCATCATTGGCATCGAGATAACCAGCGATATCCGACCAATCGCCTCTATCTGCCTCCGTTTCGGAGTGCCGGGCAATCAGCAGAAAATCACATTCCTCGCCAAAATGGCGCAGCAGGCAACCGCATTCCGCCACCAGTTTTTCCAGTTCTTGTGCGCGGGCAACGGGCGACGCGACGATGGCGGCTGAAAACCGCCTTTGGTTTGAATAATTTCCGGGCATGGGTGGTAGGCTCCCCTTTTTGTGGCTGCGAGCCAAATCGGCTCTTGCGAACCACCACCCAAAGACGCATTTCTCCAATATGGAGCAGCTTGTCCAGCCGTTATCGCGCCCAAGCTTTAGCTGCACACGAGTTTCAGGAGATTGCATGTGAAAAAGGGAAAGTTTTTATGGTCGGTTCCGGCATTGATACTGATGGGGGCATCGATGCCCGCTTTAGCTGAAACAAAGAAGGCGGCCGCGACCAGCACGGCACCCGCATCGGTGATACTCGACCCTTGGACCGGGCCATATGACGGTGTGCCGCCTTGGGACCAGGTCAAACCTGCAGATTTTCCGGCTGCCTTTGACTCGGCGATGAAGCAGACAAAAGCCGAGTTCGAAGCGATTCTGACTAACCCGGCACCTGTGACATTTGACAATACGATCAAGGCCAACGAGCTTGCTGGTGCATCGGTCAACCGTCTGTTTTCGATCTGGGGGGTACATAGTTCCAACCTGTCCAACCCCGAAATCCGGAAAATCCAGGCCGAATGGGAACCAAAGATCAGTGCGTTTTTTAACGAGCTTCAACTCGATGCGCGCTGGTTCCAGCGGGTGCAATATCTCTATCAGGAACGCGCCAATCTCGGGCTCGACAATGCCCAGATGCGTTTGCTCGAACGCACCTATGATGGCTTGGTGCGCAACGGCGCGATGCTCGATGCCGGCAAAAAGGCTGAGCTGATCCAGATTGAAACCAAAATCGCGACGCAATTCTCCGAATTCCAGAACAAGGTGTTGGCGGACGAGGAAACCTATATTCTCCTGACCGATCCAGCCGATGTCGCTGGTCTGCCGGACAGCTTCGTCGCTTCGCTGAAAGCGGCGGCCGAGGCCAAGGGTAAAACGGGTTGGGCAGTGGCCAACACCCGCTCGGCTATTCAGCCTTTCCTTGAAAATTCGCCGCGTCGCGACCTGCGTGAGAAAATCTGGCGCGCTTTCACCATGCGCGGGGACAATGGCGACGCCAATGATACCAATGCGACCATCGCCGAAATCCTGAAGCTGCGCCAACAGCGCGCCGCACTGCTCGGCTTCGAAACCCATGCGCATTACCGTATGGCCGACACGATGGCGAAGGAGCCTGAAAAGGCGATGGACCTGATGATGAAGGTCTGGCCTGCGGCGGTCGCACGGGTCAAGGAAGAGGTCGCCGACATGCAGGGGATTACCGACAAGGAAAAGGCCGGCATCACCATCGAGCCTTGGGACTATCGCTATTATGCGGAGAAGGTCCGCAAGGCGAAGTACGACCTCGACCAGAATGAATTGAAGCCCTATTTCCAGCTCGACAATATGGTCGCGGCGATGTTCGATGCGGCTGGCAAGCTGTATGGCATGAGCTTCACCGAGAATACCGGAACCGTGCCGGTGTTCGAACCCGAAGTGCGCACATTCGAGGTGAAGCGCGACGGCAAGGTGATCGGGCTCTTCTACCTTGATAACTTCGCTCGCGCTGGCAAGCGTTCAGGCGCGTGGATGACAACCTATCGCGACCAGTTCAAGCTCTCGGGCAAGAACAACATCACGCTCGCGTCGAACAACAATAATTTCGTGAAGGGTGCGGGCGGCAAGCCGACGCTGATCAGCATTGATGATGCCTCGACACTGTTCCATGAATTTGGTCACGCAATTCATTATCTGAACTACGACATCACATGGCCCGGGCTTGGCAACACGCCGCGCGATTTTGTCGAATTCCCCAGCCAGGTGAACGAGAATTGGTTGCTGACGCCCTATATTCTCAACACCTATGCCAAGCACGCGGAAACTGGCGAACCGATCCCGCAGGCACTGGTCGACAAGATCAAGGCGAGCGACACTTTCAATCAGGGTTTTGCCACGGTCGAATATCTGTCGAGTGCGATTCTCGACATGATGCTGCACCACCGCAAGGAACCCGTCACCGATCCGCGCGCATTCGAGAAAGAAGCGCTCGCCAAGATCGGCATGCCCAAGGAAATGGTGATGCGGCACCGCTTGCCGCAGTTTAACCACCTCTTCTCGTCAGACGGCTATTCCGCTGGCTATTACAGCTATCTCTGGTCTGAAACGATGGATGCCGACACCTGGGCAGCCTTCACCGAAAAGGGTGATGTCTGGGACAAGGAAACGGCCGAGCGCTTCCGCTCGATGTTGCTCTCAACCGGCAATGAATCGGATCGCATTGAAGCCTATCGCGCTTTCCGTGGGCGCGATCCGGACGTCAAATATATCATGCAGAAACGGGGCTTCCCGCTTCCGGCGGAAACGACAAAGTAGGAAGTAAAGGGCGGGGATTTCCCCGCCCTTTATCGTTTAACCTATTTGATGGCCGCCAATTGATACAGGAAATCGGCATAGCCCATCGTGGCTTCGACCAGCCCGGCAACTTTGGGATTGGACGACTCGATCAGATAATATTCGTCGGGCGCATGCGCCCCTGATCCATGCCCCAGGCCGAAATGCCCGGCGGGGATCGATACGGGCGGTGCGGTAAAAGTCGCCCCCGGCCAGCTGCCTGCGATGCGCGGGTTGAGCGTCGCCTTGACGCCTGCACGGGCATAAGTGGCGAGCATTGTCTTGATCAGGCGGCTGTTTTCCGAAACCTCGGTCGGATCATAGCCACCGCTGACATTGACCTCGACATCAGCAAAGCCATGCTTGTCGAGATGCGCGCGCAAATTGCGCTCGGCTTCGGCGCGGGTCTGGTTGGGTACCAGCCGCAGATCGAGTTTGGCGACCGCCTTGCCGGGTAGTATGGTCTTGCCACCGGGGCCAGTATAGCCCGCGACCAGCCCTTCGATATTAACCGTTGGCTCCTGCGCCAACCGCTCCAACGCCTTGTCATATGGCAAGCCGTCGATCCAGTGAGTGACACCGAGCAGCTTTTTCTGCTGCGCTTCATCCGCCGATTTGGCGATTTCTCCGATCAACGCCTTTTCGCGCTCGGTCAGCGGACGGACATTTTCGAACCAGCCTTCGATCGCGGGGGTGTTGCCATCAGGCGTCACCAGCGTTTGCAATGCCTGCACTAGCCGCCAGCTCGGCGAATCGACCATGGCTTTCAGGCTGCTATGGATATCGCCCTTTGGCCCCTTGCCCCAATTCTCCCCGGATGCGACCAGCTCCAGCTCAATGATGCCTTTGGAGCCAAGATTGACCTGCACATTGCCCTGCCCGTCTTGCCAACTTGCCGGAATGAAAATGCCTTCGCATTTGCGCAAGGCAGCAAGGACATTGGGCTTGGTTGCGACTTGCTTGAAATGCGGCGATCCGATCTCTTCCTCGCCCTCACAAATAAGGACGATGTTTACTGGCAATTTGCGCCCAGCCGCTCGAATGGCGTGCAAGGCGGCAAGGAAGGTTGCTTCGGGTCCTTTCTGGTTTACAGCCCCGCGTCCTACAATTGCCTTGCCCAGCCCGGGCTTGTCGACCATCCGGCTTTCGAGCGGTGGCGAGCTCCATTCGGCGGGGTCATATTGCTTCACGTCGTACATGAAATAGATGCCGAGCGTGCGCTTCGCCCCGGCATCCAGCGTGGCGAACACGCCGGGGTGCCCGTCGGTCGGCACAATCTCGACATGCTGGAACCCGGCATCGCGCGCGAGTTCGGCCATATAGTCCGCGCCTTCCTTCATGCTCCGGTTCTCGGCGGCTATCGAGGGCAAAGCGATCCAGTCGCGGATACGTTTCAAAGAAGAATCGCGCCCGTCTTCGGCGGCCTTACGGATTGCGGCCATGTTCGAATCTGCGGCAAGCACAGTGGTGGGCCGCATCAGCATTGCCCCGCCCGCCAGCATCGCGCCTCCGCGAATCATGTTTCTCCGGCTGGTGGCTGTTTCGAAATCCTGCATCATCGGGCCCCTTTCTCTGACGCGACTGTGCCGGTGAAGCTTGCGGAAAACAAGCGATCTTGGGGACTAGGTCTGCACCGTCAAATTCCAGTTGCGCAACGCTGGCATTGATATAAATATGATATCATATTTTTTTGGAGGGCATCATGTCTGATTCGGTTTCATTGAACGCCAGCAAGGAACGCGGCGCACGCACATATAGCGGCTATCTGATGTTTGCGGTGGCCTTGCTTCTTCTGGGTGTTTTTATCTGGTCGATCTTCAACGCCATCGAAATGCAGGGTGGTATGGGTCGTATCGGAGCGAGCATTGGCTGGTTCGTTGCCTTTACCATCGCCTCTTCAGGCTTCTATATGTTGCAGCCCAACCAGGCAGCGTCGATCACGATGTTCGGTTCCTATCAAGGCACTGACCGCAAGGAAGGCCTGCGCTGGGTCTGGCCGTGGATGACCTCGACCAAGATCTCGGTTCGCGCCAACAACCTGATTTCGGAAAAGATCAAGGTGAATGATTTGCGCGGTAACCCTATCGAGATCGCCGCACAGGTTGTTTGGCGCGTCACCGATACCGCACAGGCTCTGTTCGATGTCGATGATTACAAGGCGTTCGTCCTCGCGCAGATCGAGGCGGCAGTGCGCACCATCGGTTCGCGTTACCCCTATGACGATATCGAGCACAAGGAAGTCACGCTGCGCGGTAATCATGATGAGGTGGGTGCCGAATTGCGTACCGTATTGATGGAAAGGCTCGCGGTTGCCGGCATCACCGTCGACGAATGCGGCTTCACCCACCTTGCCTATGCGCAGGAAATTGCCGGCGCGATGCTGCGTCGCCAGCAGGCCGAGGCGGTCATCGCCGCACGCAAGAAGCTGGTGGAAGGCGCGGTAACCATGGTTGAAATGGCGCTGCACCAGTTGTCGGAGAAGGATGTTGTGCATCTGGATGACGAGCGCAAGGCGGCGATGGTGTCGAACCTGATGGTTGTGCTGTGCGGCGAACGGGATACCCAGCCGGTAGTCAACACAGGCACACTCTACCAATAACCTGACTATGCCACCGGAGTCCAAGCCCTCGGCCAAAAAAGCCTTTCCGCTCCGTCTTGATCCGGCGCTCTATGCCGCGATCGAGCGGGCGGCGGCGGGCGACTTTCGCAGTGTGAATGCGCAGGTGGAGGTGTTGCTGCGCGAAGCGTTGGAGCGGCGTGGCGTGAAGGTCGGCGTGACCGAAGGCCCGCGCCGGGGCCGCCCGCCTGCCAAAGAAGGTTCGGGGTACGAATAAACCCCAAAGCACAACAAAGGAGACAATCCATGTTGCATCTGTTTTTCGACAAAGGCCCCTGGTTTCGGGCCAAGCGTTATGGCTATGGCGCGGGATTGCCCTTCAAATGGCAGGGTTGGGTCTTGCTATTGTTACATATGGCTTTGGTCATCGGGCTGGCACTTGGCTTCGGAGACCGCCCCGCGCTGGCATTACCGCTGATCCTGCTCGCTGGCTTTGCGCCACTTCCGATCTATGCTGCGCGTACCGAGGGCGGCTGGAAGTGGCGCTGGGGTAGCTAAGCCGCGCCCAATTTTGCCCAAGCGAGTCCGGCAAATTCACACAGCAACGGCCGTGTATCGCGTGGGTCGATGATGTCCTCGACATTGAACTTCTCGGCGGTACGGAAGGGGGAGGTTACGGCGTTAAGGCGCGCTTTGATCTCTTCCAGCTTTGCCGCCGGGTCATCCGCCGCCGCGATTTCCGATTTGTAAGCGGCTTCAAGTCCTCCGGCTATGGGCAGGCTGCCCCAATCGCCGCTGGGCCAGGCGAAGCGATATTGAAAGCGCTCGCCATTCGACATCGCGCTGCCGGCGATGCCATAGGCGCGGCGCACGATTACCGACGCCCAGGGGACGGTCGCCTTGTACACCGCGTTCATAGCTTCGACGCCGTAACGGATCGTGCCGGTGCGTTCGGCCTCCAGCCCGACCATGAAGCCGGGGTTATCAACCAGATGCACAACGGGCAGTTTGAACTGTTCGGCAAATTCGACAAAGCGCTTCACTTTCTGGCTGGTCAGCGCCTCCCACGATCCACCCAGAAAGGTCGGGTCGCTGGCAAGCACAGCGACTGGCCAGCCATCGAGCCGCGCAAAGGCGGTAATTGCCGCACGGCCCCAGCGTTTGCCCATTTCAAACACCGACCCCTTGTCGAAAACCGAGGCCATGACCGCGCGCATCGAATAGACCTGCTTGTCTTCCCGCGGGACAATCGAGAGCAATTTTTCGTCGCGCCGGTCGATGGGATCAGTGCAGGCCGTGCGTGCGGCTAGCTTGCCAACCGAAGGCGGCAGGTAGGACAGGAAACGCCGGGCATAGGCAAAGGCCTCGTCTTCGCTGGCGACTTCTTCGTCGACTACGCCGTTGCGCGCATGGATCTCGCTACCGCCCAGCTCTTCTTTGGATAGCTCATCCCCGATCTGGGCCGCGACCACCGGGCCAGCAGCGAACAGCTGGCTGAGGCCTTTCACCATGATCGAATAATGGCTGGCAACGGTGCGCGCCGCGCCCATCCCCGCCGTTGGGCCGAGTGCCAGCGCCACCACCGGCACCGTCTCCAGATTCTTGATGATGTCTTCCCAGCTAGGGGTGACGGGCACATAGGTGTAGCCGGTATCTTCGAGCGTCTTGACCGATCCGCCACCACCGGTGCCGTCGATCATGCGGATCAGCGGCAGGCCCATGGTGTGCGCCATCTTCTCGCACTGGACGAATTTGCGGTGCAGCGCCGCATCCGCGGCTCCGCCGCGCACCGTAAAGTCGTCAGCCGAAGCAACCACCGGACGGCCATCGATCTGGCCGCGCCCGAAGATGAAATTGGATGGTGCGAAGTCAGTGAGTTCGCCCGCTTCGTCATAGGTACCGCGCCCGGCAATCTTGCCGATCTCGCGGAAACTGCCGGGGTCGAGCAGGCGCTTCAACCGTTCGCGTGCATCGAGCTTTCCTTGCCCGTGCTGCCGTGCGAGCTTCTCCTCGCCCCCCATTTTCTCTGCCAGCACTTCGCGTGCGCGCAGATTCTCGATCTCTCTCTTCCAGCTCATGCGATTCGCATAGCTGGTAAAAGGCGGGCGCTGCAAGCGCGCCCGCCATATGTGGTTATTTGAAGTTGAGTTGGCGCAGCAGGAAGGACCCCATCACCGTACGGTATTTTGCCCGGTCTCCTGATGCCGCTTCCATTTGTGCATCGGTCTGCTTCATGAATTCGCGATAGGCCGCTGCCCGTTTTTCTTCTTCGGCAGCATCCGGCATCGTCGAATAGGATGTGACAAGATACAGGTCCGGTTCGCCCGGACGCGCGTTCACATTGGCGAGCACCTGATAGCCGGTAATCCAGCCCTTGGACTTTGCAAACTCCTGATTCTTGCGCCATGTATTGGCCAGGAACATAGCATATTCATAGCCGCCACCATCGCTGACGTCGATCATACCAACATCTTCATAATCCCCGGGCGTGAAGGGTGAATTTTGTCCGGCTGCAGGTGTTGCAACAGACAGCATCAAGGGCACGGCGATCAACGCCGCAAGCATAGACTTACGCATGACTTTCCTCCTCTTATCGGCTCCGAAATCCGGAGCACCCCACCTTGCCGCCAGTTCGGGCGACCCAGATATCCGGTTGAGGACAAGGAGCGCGGAGGCTGCGCCTCTTGTAACCTGGAGTCAAATGTAAATATTCCCTATTAACAATGGTCTATGCCGAAAGGCAGGGCGCGAGAAGGCTGTTTCGCGTGGTGTGATTGCAAAGATTGCCCCGCACCGCAAGCCGCCCTATATCCCACCCATGTCTTCCATACGCCCCTGGCGCGATATCGCGCGTCGTTCTTCCCGCCAGATCATGGTCGGTTCGGTCCCCATTGGCGGCGACGCACCGATTGCGGTGCAGACGATGACCAACACTTTGACCAGCGACGCCAGGGCGACGATCGACCAGATCCGCCGCTGCGAGGATGCGGGTGTCGATATCATCCGCGTCTCCTGCCCCGATGTGGAGAGCACTGCGGCGTTGAAGCAGATCGTGCGCGCGGCGCATGTACCGGTCGTGGCCGACATCCATTTCCACTACAAACGCGCGCTCGAGGCGGCGGATGCGGGGGCAGCCTGCCTGCGCATCAACCCTGGCAATATTGGTTCAGCGGAACGTGTAAACGAAGTAGTCAATGCGGCCAAGGCCAATGGCTGCGCGATCCGTATTGGCGTGAATGCCGGCAGCCTCGAAAAAGACCTGCTCGAAAAATATGGCGAGCCTTGCCCGGAGGCGCTGATCGAATCGGCGCTCGACCATATCAAGCTGCTGCAGGATCGCGATTTCCACGAATATAAGGTCGCGGTGAAGGCCTCCGACGTCTTCCTCGCGGTCGCTGCCTATATGGGCCTTGCCGATGCGGTTGATTGTCCGCTGCATCTAGGGATTACCGAGGCTGGTGGGCAGATCGGCGGTACGGTGAAATCGGCGCTCGGCATCGGCAATCTGCTCTGGGCCGGGATTGGCGATACCATCCGCGTCAGCCTTTCGGCGGAACCCGAAGAGGAAGTCCGCGTCGGCTATGAAATCCTGAAGACCCTCGGTCTGCGCACCCGCGGCGTCCGCGTGGTCAGCTGCCCCAGCTGCGCAAGGCAGGGCTTTGACGTGATCCGCACCGTACAGAAACTGGAGGACGCATTGCAGCACATCAAGACGCCGATGTCGCTTTCGGTGCTCGGCTGTGTCGTCAACGGCCCCGGCGAAGCGCGCGAGACCGATATCGGCATCACCGGCGGTGGCAATGGCAAGCACATGGTCTATCTCTCCGGCGTCACCGACCACCATGTCGAAGATGCCGACATGATCGGCCACATCGTCAAGCTGGTCGAGGCCAAGGCGGCGGAAATCGATGCCGGCACCGCAGTCAGCATGGATACGCTGCACGGGAAGGCTGCTTGAGGACCTTTCTGTCACTTTTATTGGTTGCCGGAGCCTGCGCGACTGGCGCTGTTGGCCAGGAGGGTGCTGGCTCTGTGGAAGTGTCTTCATTTCCCCGCGATGACGATCCCGATCTGGAAACCAAACGCAACAGCGCAGCGTTAGCAGCAGGCGGGGTCGATCAAAAATTTGCGGGCCATTACTATCTTCATGGCGTGATGGAAACCGGATCGGAATTGCTGCTGAAAAAGGATGGCAGTTTTATCTGGTATCTTGCTGTCGGCGCGCTGGACCAGACAGCGGATGGACAGTGGGTTCGCGACGGTGATTTCCTGTTGCTCCATGTGCCCACGCAAATCTCCAATGCACCGATAGCCAGTCTTGCCGAAAGGCGACCTTGGGATCTCGATGCCGAGCGCAGATTGATGGCCCATCTGCAATGGCAGGCAAGGGTTCGCGCCGAAGAGCGCTGCCCTTATGCGCTTTTCAACGTCGTTGACATTGCAGCGACCCCGGCAGTGCCGTTTTTAGCGGGCACGGAAACGCCTAAACCCAACATCTCTCCTTCACAAATTGAGGCCGCGACCGGCGCCGCTGCAGACGCCCGCAAGAAAGCGGAAATTGCAATGGCGCTCGCTGCTTCGCAAGCGCCCAATGACCTGGCGCTTGATGACGCAGCAATCGATGCGATGATGAAATGGAATGAAGAAAATTGGAATCTTTCACAGTTAGTGGAGGAAGCGGGTCTCGGTGCCAATAAGATGGCAGGACCCGCGCTACCCATGGTCTGCCAATGGCCGCAAAAGCCCGACGAGGCGGCAGAGATAGAAAGCCAATGGCAAAAGGGCATTGCGATAAAGCTGACCGATCCCGACGAAAATGCCCGCTACCGCTATGTCAAAATCACGCTGCGTTATGCCGATGGCAGCGAGGACAACGCCATTACCGATGAAGATGCCTCAGCGGTGTTCCCTTACCGTGCCGGAAGGCTTGCCGATGAAGTCCGTATTTCGGCCGACTGGCTGCCGGAGGGCGACGATGTCGTCCTGCCGATGCCGTCGATGGAGGCAGGCGTACAAAATGTGCTGATTCCCTCGTCGGGTCTGTATCGACCGCCCTTTTCATATATGCGGTTACGTATCGATGGCTCGGATTTGCTGCCCGATCTCATCCCGCGCGGGCGTTATGTGCGGCCAGACAGAGAAGATCGCTAAAATGTCACTTTCCATCCGTTCTGCTACCTCGGCAGATCTGTCTCTGATAGCGCAATTCGTTCGCGATCTGGCGGAATATGAGCGGCTCGCCCACGAGGTGCGCTTTGATGAAGCGGTGCTGGGCGACAGACTCTTTGGTCCGCGTCCTTATGCCGAAGTGCTGATCGGCGAGATTGACGGTGCGCCGCAGGGCTTTGCGCTGTTCTTCCACAATTTCTCGACCTTTGAGGGGCGCCCCGGGATTTATCTGGAGGATCTGTTCGTGCGCCCCGAAGCGCGCGGCTCCGGGCTGGGCAAGGCGCTGCTCAAGCGGCTGGCAGCGCTGGCGGTGGAGCGCGATTGTGCGCGGCTCGAATGGTCGGTGCTCGACTGGAACGAGCCCGCGATCCGGTTCTACAAATCATTGGGCGCAAAGCCGATGGACGAATGGACCATCTACCGCGCTGACGGGGCTGCGTTGATCGATCTGGCGAAGGGCGGCTGATGCACGGCTTGTTGATTGCTTTGGCGATATCCGGGTCCGCACCTTTGGCGGTGCCCACTCCCGCTCCGGTGCCGCCGCCGGTGCGTGAAGCCCGACCCGAAGACCGCTATTCAACCATCGCTTTTGATCCGACCGAAGATGCGGCCTCGCAGCTTGAATTCGCGCAGAAAAGCGTCGCGATTTCGGGCAAGAAATTGCTCATCATCATGGGCGGTAACTGGTGCCACGATAGTGCGGCGCTTGCCAATATGCTCGACTCCGGGCGCTTTGTCGGGATGATCACTCAAAATTACGAGGTGCTGTTCGTCGATGTCGGCGTTCCGCAAACGGGCAAGGGCCGCAATCTCGATATTGCCCGGCGTTTTGGCATCAAGAAGATCAAGGGAACCCCTACGCTGCTGGTCGTTTCTCCCCAAGGCAAACTGCTCAACAGCAAGAAAGACGCCGCCAGCTGGCGCAACGCCGCGAGCCGCGATGAGGACGATGTTTATCGCTATTTTGCGGAATTTACCGGCATTATGTAGCAAATGCACCAACGCAAATCTAGGATTAGATGGGATTTGGCGGGATAATACGGGATGGATAAATCCCACGTCTTGGCCGCCCTGTTCCGCAAATACTGCCACCTAATGGGCGAATTGAAACGCCACCCAGACCGCGCCGTTGAGATCAGGCAAAACATGGTGCATCTGGAAGCCACGATTAGGCTATTCCGGCCCGATGCTGACTTGTCGAAACTGCGACCAATAAGGGCGCGCAAGGATACGCGCTGGCATAAGGTCGGCTTTGGTATCCGAAACGTGCTGGACATACTGAAACAGGCTGACAGGCCGTTAACGACCCGTGATATCGTGCTGGAAGTAATGAAGCACGCCGGATTGCCAACGGACGATAAGAAGGCCGTAGCCGCCGTCTGTAGCAGCATTCATATGTCGATACTGCGCCGTAAGGGGCGGGGGATTGTTGCGGTTGAGGGGCGGCCTAGGCGGTGGGCGATTTCTGACTTTGGCAACATGCACTAACCGTTCGCCTTCGCAGAACAATTTGTTGGATAAATTTGCTTATTGAATTTTCAATGATTATATTCTTATAACATATAAGACGTAGCGTAACTAATTACGTTTGCAATCATATGTGTTACGTAGGATGCGGGCAATTGATATGACAGACGAAGAGCGAGTGCCAATCACCGCCGTTAACGTGCCACATTTCTATTTCAACGGGTTTCAGCTTTCACTCGGAAGCTCTGACGTGACGTGCATACTGATGATCAACAACGAGCCATCAGTAAGCATGAGCATGTCCTATACAACAGCTAAGTCGCTTCAAGAGAGCCTTAGCCAATTGGTAGAAACGTTAGAGTCTGTAACTGGACACACAATAATGACTAGCAAGGTTGTTGGTGACAGAATGAAAGCAAATTTAGAGAAAAAGCAGGCTGAAAATGGTTAGCTTTGCTAATGCCATAACAAAGCTATCTGCTTTGCGTAATTTAAAACCGGGTTGGAATTATGGTGAAGGTTTATCTTTAAGCTCGGACGCATTTCGCTTGGCAGTTTTCATCCTGTCTCACCTGCAAACAATTGGTGCTTCACGTTTTGATATTCTTCCTACTTCAGACGGTGGAACTACTATATTGGCGTCGATGAATGATTCGATGGCCGAAATTGTTATTTTAGGGGAAGGTTCTATAAACCTTTTCTTGGAAGATGGTGACCAAGAAATTGATTACGAGAGCCTCCAGTTTGGGGAATTAATTGCCATAATGGAGAAACAGGGTTGGCAGTCACCGACATCATCCGGCTCACACACCCACAGTTTTACAGTCGGGAGTATGGGCGCTTCACCAGTCAGGCGTTTTCGGTTAACGGGGCAGGCTCATCGGTCATCGACGTTACCTGCATTGCAGCCAGCGGACTCTGTATTTGTGATCACATCCAAAAGTACTACCCCGGAATCGGCGGAGAGCCCCCAGTTTTTAAGCGGTTTTCGGTCGCAGATATGCCAGATGGAGCTGACCTAGTTCAGAGCGACAGTGGTTCTGGCGATAAATGTCACTACGATGTGACGAAGGTATCCAGCAATAAATTGGGCAAGCTTATAAAAAGGGTGCCCATAGAACATTTTGAAACTTGCGATGAAAACGGTGTGCGGGCCGTAACAGCAGTAGACTGCGAAAATTGGCTGAAATAGCTTAATCCGCCCGCTGCCAGTAACCCGCCCACTTGCGGCTTTGCTTTGAAGCCATCGCAGCAAAGCCAACCATAGCAGCCTGTTTGCCGTTATCGACGCGGCGGTGATCTTCGCGCCATGCAGCTTCACCAGCATAGGCGTTGAGATACGGCCCTGCGATATGGTGGTGCGTTCCGATTTCCATGCGACGCAAGCGCGAGAAATAACTTTCGTCTTGGTTGGTGCAGACGCCTTCGTCCATGAACGAAACCGAGTGATTGACGCGCTGGACGTCCCAACCGTTGTGCAGATCGTCCCAACCAGTGCCTTCGTCTGCATAGATGGTTGCCAGAGTGCCAACATGATCACGCACCAGCGGCACGGCATCGCCTTCGCGACGCACAACAAAGGGAAGCGCACGGCCATTGCGTTCGCGCATGATGACAACGCACTGACGCTTGCCAGTCTGGTTTTGCAGCAAGCGGCGGTCTTTGCGGTCTGCTTTGTGGTTTTCCGGCTTCACGTAACCGCCAAAATAGGCACCGTCGATTTCGACTAGGCCGTTCAATTGGCGATTTTGCTGTTCCTGGGCCATCGCTTCGCGCAGCTTGTGAGTAAGGACAAATGCGGTTTTATATTGCACGGCCTGACGTGACCCCCAGCTTTCCTCCAGCTGGGATTAGAGCCGAGCCGCTTTGTTGCGCATGAGCGCGGTTGAAGCAATGGGCTGCGTAGCGGAGCCCGAAGGGCGTAGCGAAGCAGGCCATTGCTTATCCAGTTCGGCGGCGAACGCCGCCGGGGTTGCGTAGCCAAGAGACGAGTGCGGTCTCTCCCGGTTGTAGTCATCGACCCAGGCCGCGATCTCGACCCGGGCATGGGCAAGCTCAGGAACAGCGTCTCGTTGAGCAGCTCGTCGCGCATACGGCCGTTAAAGCTCTCGACGTAGCCATTCTGCATCGGCTTGCCCGGTGCGATGTAATGCCACTCGACGCCGATCTGACCGCACCATGCGAGGACGGCATTGCTCGTGAGTTCCGTGCCATTATCGCTGACGATCATGCCGGCTTGCCGCGCTGTTCGATCAGCTGGGTCAGTTCGCGCACGACGCGGCGGCCCGAGATCGAGGTGTCCGGCACCGCTGCGGGCACTCCCTCGTCACGTCATCGACCACGTTGAGCACGCGGAACCGGCGCCCCGACGCCATCTGGTCATGCACGAAGTCCAGGCTCCAGCGCTGGTTCGGCAGCGCCAGCACCGGAGCAGGCGCTCT
The DNA here is from genome assembly GCA_016707885.1 of Sphingomonadales bacterium. Classification (GTDB taxonomy): domain Bacteria; phylum Pseudomonadota; class Alphaproteobacteria; order Sphingomonadales; family Sphingomonadaceae; genus Sphingorhabdus_B. The sequence goes on along the minus strand of JADJGU010000001.1, from coordinate 995,213 downwards.
GGTCCCTACGGCCCTCCTGCGGCTGCGCCGCCGCCTGACTGCCAGCCCCTCCTGTGATGCGTGGGTCTTCTTGCGGTGATCATCACGCCCTCCCGGCGCAGCAGGATGGCAGACGGCGATAGCCGAACCGCCGCCGCTGGTTGGCCAGCTCGCGCAGCTTCTCACGCAGACGGGCATCATCGTCCCGTGGAACGTAACGCACCCTGCGATCGGCATCGGCACGGCACGCCCGCCGTTCCTCATCCCGTGGCATGCCTGGAGATGAGCTACAGCTTCCCGCATGGCGCGGGCGTCAGAACTTTTTGCGAGATCCTTCAACGCCCGTGTCCAGCATCGTGTCCCAGCAGTCGCGGCTTCGCTTCTGCTCTCGCTCCCTCAGCCGCCGCTGGATACCCAGCCCGCCATACTTCGACTTCCAGTTGTAGATCGTCGCTTCGGATACACCGTGCCGCCTCGCCAGATCTGCGGTCTGCGCCCGCCTCAGCCTCCTTCAGCACGCCGATGATCTGCTCTTCTGAAAACCTCGTTCTCTTCATCTCATCCGTCCTTCTGTTAGGGCCGGACTCTAATCAAGACTGGAGGAAAATCAGGGGGTCACGTCAGTCCAGATCGCGCGACAGTTGCAGCGCTGCAATGCCCTTGGCACCGTTTACGAAGATCACGATAGCAGCCAGCAAGTCAGTGTAGGACAGCTTGCGCGATGCAAACATAGTGCCGCTAGTCACCGAGAATTGATGATGACAAGCAACGCACTTGAAACGGCGACGGGTGGCAATGTCGTAAGTCTCGACGCAGCCGCAACGCGGGCAAACAGCTTCCCCGTCCGTTTCATGCCAGCGCAACCGGCGAAACGTCTCATAGGCCTTGTCTTCGCCCATCTGAAACACTGCCTTAAGGGACAGTGTGCGGGCTGCTGCCGAGAGTAAAGTGAGAACCTTTTTGCATTGTCATCATATCCGTTGCTTATGTATCGTATATAATGACATTTATGCACTATTGTCAATGGCAAACGTATCGCATATGATGATTTTATCATCATTTAGGATACATTACCGTGAAAACACCGAAAGACTGGGAAGATCAGGCCAAGGGATTGCTGAAAGCCGAGCTTAAGCGGCGCAATGTGTCCTATGCGCAGCTAGTAGATAAGCTGGCTGAAATTGGAGTCATGGACTCTGAGCCGAATGTGCGTAACAAGTTGAGCCGTGGAAAGTTTACAGCGGTCTTCTTGTTGCAATGCCTAGAGGCTATCGGAGCATCGTCCTTGCGTGTGTCGGACTAGCCCTGTGTGGCAACGTTCCAGAAAAGAGTGGTGACGCCAAAGAGGCTAAGGCCGCACAGGCCGTAAAGCAAGGAGCGCATACGACACCGACTCCCGTCAAGTCCAATGAAAATGCTCAAGAGGCCTTGGCCCATACCAAAAAAATGGCTGCTGTAGAGTTGCGCCCCTACGTCCATATCGATGAAATTGGGTATAGCGACGGCGACCCTATTGAGAGGAGGGGTTCGATAACTATCCGCATTAAAAATTTCGGCTCTACCCCCGCTACGCGCTTTCGCGTTGAAGCTGGAGCCGATCTCAGGAACACTCGCAATCTCAGTCCCGGCAGCTCTTTGTCTATTCGCCAACGTCGCTATCCGACTGTCGATGAACTGCCGCCCGGACATACGGCAACAATTGTTCTTCCGGCACCCCCTTCCGGCGCTTTCCATCGCAATGATAACGCGCATTTTTGCAGCGTGCAGTTTTGGTATTCCGACAAATTTGGAGACGAATACATGAGATGGGAAACTTACAAAGCCGACAAAACTTTCTACAGGGAAGGCCCGTTTAGCTTCTTTTCCCATAACCAAGGCCCCGCTGAAGCCTAGCGCCAGCAAAACAGCTAAAACCGCGCTATTCATAGCCGGTCTTCCGGCTTGGTGCATTTGCTACATAATGCCGGAATTTACCCCCGCTTAAGCTCGATTGGCTAAACCGGCGGCATGTTGAAGCTGCTTGCTCCCGTCTTTGTGCTTGCCGTCGCGATTGGCTGGTCCTTTCCGCGCGACCTTGTGCTGCCGGCGGCTGACCCTGCGGACAAGACGCATCACTATGTCATAGAGGAAAAGCCTGGAGCTCAAAATGTCGGCTCGGGCAGTTTCGATGCGGTTGAGCTGGAACGCCAGCCCGACGGACATTTTTATGCCGAAGCCGATGTCGGGGGCGCCCCGATCCACCTGATGGTCGATACCGGCGCAAGCATGATCGCGCTCAGCGCCGCCGATGCACGCAAGCTCGGTTTCGACTGGCACGCCAGCGAGTTGCAGCATGTCGGTCGCGGGGTGAATGGGGACGTGATGGGTAAGCCTGTGCAGCTGGACCGCGTCACCGTCGGCGACCTTCAGGCCGACAATGTCGAGGCAGTGATCATCCCGGAAGGGTTAGATGTATCCCTGCTCGGCCAATCCTTCCTGTCGCAAGTCGAGAATGTGCAGATCGAAGGCGACCGGATGACGCTCAACTGAGGCTTCATCGCCTCAGCAAAAACACTGCATGCTCAGCGAGCAAGTTCGCCATCGCGACGCCACGCTGTTTTGCCCCCGCCAGATACCATTCGCCTTCGATTGTGTAGCCGCGCTCTTTCACAAAGCTTTTGAAATCGTCGATCGTCACATGGTGGATATTGGGCGTGTCGTACCAGCGGTGCGGCAATTGCTTGGTCACGGGCATCCGCCCGCCAAACATATGCGCGAACCGGATTTTCCATTGGGCGAAATTGGGGAAGGAGACAAAAGCCTGTTTGCCGATGCGCAGCAGCTGGTCGAGCACCAGATCGGGGCGCCTTGTAGTCTGCAATGTCTGGCTCAATATGGCATAGTCGAACGAGTCGTCGGGATAGTCGGCCAAGTCGATATCGGCATCGCCTTGGACCACCGCCAGCCCGCGCGTCACCGCATTGGCGACATTGGTCGCGTCCAACTCCATGCCCCGCGCATCAATCCCCTTTTGGTCGCGCAACGCCACCATCAGGGCACCGTCACCGCAGCCGACATCGAGCACGCGCGCACCTTCCCGAACATGCGCAGCGATGGCAGCAAGGTCGGGGCGCAATCCGTTCATTTATACACATCCGGAAAATGGCGCTGCATGAAAGGCGCGGGATCGGTAACTTGCGTCCACCCCAGTCGGGCATAGACGCCGTGCGCGTCGCTTGTCGCCAGCATCCAGCGGCGCAGCCCTTGCAGATCGGGATGATCGTGTAGGGCTTTGACCATCGCTTGCGCCAGACCCTGCCCCTGATGCTCTTCTAGGACATAGACATCGGCCAGATAGGCAAATGTTGCCCGGTCGGTCGTGACGCGGCCAAAGCCGACCTGTGCCCCCTGTTGGAAAACACCAACGCCGATCGAGTTGGCAACGGCCGTGCGGACGGTGGCCAATGGAATCCCCGTCGACCAATAGCTGCGTGTCAGATAGGCGTGAATGGCATCAAGCTGCATCGCTTCCGGATCGGTTGAAAGGTGGTAGCCATTGCCAAGATCGATCATAGTCCGCCTGCTTTCAGGAATCCGTCGATAATCCGGTTCATTTCGGGTGCGTCTAGCAGGAAGGCGTCATGGCCGAAGGGGCTCGACAGTTCGACAAAGCTTGCTGCAGCCCCGGCGGCATTGAGCGCCTGCACGACGCGCTTTGATTCTATGGTTGGGTACAACCAGTCGCTGTCGAAGCTGACCAGGCAGAAACGGGTGCGGGTTCCCGAAAAGGCCTTGGCGAGAATACCGCCATGCTCTTCGGCGAGGTCATAATAGTCCATTGCGCGGGTGATATAGAGATAGCTATTGGCGTCGAACCGTTCGACGAAACTCAGCCCCTGATGCCGCAAATAGCTTTCGACTTGGAAATCGGCGTCGAAACCGAAGGTCTTGGTTTCGCGGTCTTGCAACTGCCGCCCGAATTTCTGCGTCAGGCCTTCTTCGGAAAGGTAAGTGATATGCGCCGCCATCCGCGCGACTGCTAAGCCGGCATCGGGCTGGTCGACGGAACCATAATAATTGCCGCCCTTCCAGTTCGGATCAGCCATAATTGCCTGCCGCCCGACCTCGTGAAAGGCGATATTCTGCGCGCTGTGCCGTGCGGTCGAGGCGATTACGATGGCAGACTGGACCCGATCGGGAAAAAGCGAGGCCCATGTCAGCGCCTGCATCCCACCCATCGATCCGCCAATGACGCAAGCGAGGCGCTCGATACCCAAATGGTCGAGCAATATGGCTTGCGCGCGAACCATATCGGCAATGGTGATGACGGGGAAGTCCATGGCATAAGGCTCACCCGTGCCGGGGTCGAAACTGGCAGGGCCAGACGAGCCCATGCAACTACCCAGCACATTGATGCAGATGATACAGTGGCGCGCGGGGTCAACGGGCTTGCCTTCGCCCACCAGCCGCGTCCACCATCCGGGCTTGCCGGTACGCGGATGGGTCGACGCGACATATTGGTCGCCGGTCAGCGCATGGCAGATCAGGATCGCGTTCGACTTGTCGGCGTTCAGCGTGCCATAGGTTTCATAGGCGAATTCGACGGGCGCAAATTGCACCCCGCTGTCGAGCCGCACCGGCCCCAGCAGTTTCGTCCGCCTGTCGAGGCCAAATCGACCGTCTTCGCTCATGGCTTTGCGACATATCAGCCTCTTCATGCGAGGCAAGCGCCGATATTTTTTGTTTCACGCGAAGAACACGAAGATTTTCGAGAGGTCAGTAGCGATTCAAATTGACCGCGCGCAGCGCGTAAAATGATCAATGTCGCCGCGCGAAAGGCGAATTCTCCGAGAACTACCCTCTTCAAAATCTTCGTGTTCTTCGCGTGAAATATCATGGCGCCGTCAGAGCGGGCATGCGTAATGGTCCAGTTGCACACTATCCCCCCCGCCGCTATGGCGCGCTGCATGACACAGCCTGAAGCCAAGCCCTGGATCAACGCCATTCACGCCTATACGCCTGGCAAGGCGAAGAGCGATGACGGACGCGTGCTGATCAAGCTTTCAGCCAATGAAAACCCGCTGGGATGCAGCGAGCAGGCGACCGCCGCTTTGGTCGAGGCGCGTTCGACGCTGGCGCGCTATCCTGACCCGGCATCGAACGCGTTGCGCGAGGCATTGGGCAACGCCTATGGGCTGGAGGCAGGCCAGATTGTCTGCGGCACCGGTTCGGACGAACTGCTCAACCTGATCGCGATGGGCTATGCCGGTGCGGGGGACGAGATCATCTACGTCCGATACGGCTTTTCCGTTTACGATATCGCCGCGCGCAAATGTGCCGCGACCGTGGTCGTCGCGCCGGACATGGACTATGGCACCGATGTCGATGCGTTGCTCGCTTTGGTCAATGAAAAGACCCGCGTGGTCTTCATCGCCAATCCGAACAACCCGACCGGCACCTATTGCGACGACGCCGAAATCGCGCGACTGCATGCGGGCCTCCCCGCCGATTGCGTGCTCGTGCTCGATCAGGCCTATGGCGAATATCTGGAGGATGACGGCCCGGCGGCGTTCGACTTGGCGCGTCAGCATGCCAATGTCCTCATCACCCGCACCTTTTCGAAGATTTACGGGCTGGCAGCGGAACGTATCGGCTGGGCCTATGGCCAACCGAGCCTGATCGCTACGCTCAACCGCATCCGCGCACCGTTCAATGTCACCAGTGCGGGGCAAGCGGCGGCGATTGCTGCACTCGGCGATACGGATTTCGTCGTGCATAGCCGCAAGCATAATCTCGAATGGCGCGACTGGATGGCGGCCGAGATTGCCGCGCTCTCAAACCACGGCCTGAAAGCGATTCCGAGTTGGGCCAACTTTCTGATGATCATCTTTGAAGGCAAGGTCAGCGCGGAGACGGTGTACAAGGCGCTGATGGACGAAGGCTATATCGTCCGCTGGTTGCCGGGGCAGGGACTGGCCGATGGCCTGCGCATCACCATCGGCAGTGAAGCGGAAAATATTGGGGTTATCGCCGCGCTGCGCAAGATTTTGGAACAGCACAGCTGATGCTGCCCTTCGCGCGCGTCTCGATCATCGGACTCGGCCTGATCGGCTCCTCGGTTGCGCGTGCAGTAAAGGCGGCGATGCCAGAGGTGCGGGTTACCGGATTCGACGCCGACCCGGAGGTACGCGAGCGTTCGCGCGACCTCGGTTTCTGCGACGATGTGGCGGACACCGTTGGCATAGCCGTTATCAACGCCGGGTTGGTCATTCTTTGTGTGCCCGTGGGCGCGATGGGGCCAGTCGCTGAAACCATCGCCGCAGACCTGCCTACCGATGCCATCGTCAGCGATGTTGGCAGCTGCAAACAGAGCGTCGCCGAAGCATTGGCCGCCGCCCTTCCGCAGGCGACGATCATCCCCGCACACCCGGTCGCCGGTACCGAAAAGAGCGGCCCCGACGCTGGTTTCGCGACGCTGTTCCAGGGCCGCTGGTGCATCCTTACCCCGCCTGCCAACGCACCCGAGGCCGCCGTCGCAGCCTTGTCGAGCTTCTGGCAACGGCTAGGCGCCGATGTCGAGATCATGGATGCCCGTCACCATGATCTGGTGCTCGCTGTAACCAGCCACCTGCCGCACCTGATCGCCTATACGATTGTCGGCACTGCCGATGATCTGGAGGAAGTGACGCAGAGCGAGGTGATCAAATATTCGGCGGGCGGTTTTCGCGATTTCACGCGCATCGCGGCCTCCGATCCGGTGATGTGGCGCGATGTTTTCCTCAATAACAGAGAAGCCGTGCTCGAAATGCTCCAGCGCTTCAGCGAGGATCTGACCGCGCTGCAACGCGCGATCCGCTATGGTAAGGGTGACGATCTGGAGGCGCTGTTTGCGCGCACCCGCGACATCCGTCGCTCTATCGTCGAACAAGGGCAGGATGATGATGCGCCCGACTTTGGGCGGAAGCACTAAGCCTGGTCGTTCAGCGCATTAATCGCCGCATGCACCCGCGCCTCGACCTCTTCACGGGGAAGGCCGGGGGGGATGGTCTCACCCACTTTGTAAGTCATCGTTCCGCTATGCCACCAGGGTTTGCCTTTGGGTGTCAGAACGCCGCTGTTCACCGCAACCGGCACCACCGGCAGACCGAGCAGCTTGTAGAGTCCTGCAAAGCCTGACTGCAGCGGTGGCCTCTCCCCATGTGGTACCCGGGTGCCCTCCGGGAAAATGACAATCGGGCGCCCTTCGGCCTGCATCTTGCGCGCGAGCAAGATCATGGCGCGCAAAGCGCTTGCCCCGGCATCGCGATCGACCGGAATCATGCCATAAGCCTTGGCGGCAGTGCCCCAGCCGGGAATATCGAAAAGCTCGCGTTTGGTGACCACGGCAGGCATGCGGAAAAGATGTGGCATGTCGATCGTCTCAAACATGCTTTCATGCTTGATTGCATATAGCACCGGCTGGTCTGACAGTTGGCCATCGACTTTGGTGCGGATGCCGAGCAGCCAGCGCGCGGAAAAATGGTGGAAGCGACTCCAGCCATGTACCGATGCGATCAACAATGGCCTCGAGACATAGGTCCCGAGCAAAGCCCCCAGCACAAACGGAACCGATCCGATGTAAAAAACAATCGCGAATAACATGGAGCGCAGCAGGAACATCAGGCGTCAGAGCCCCGCGATTGCGGCAATCCCGCGCAACCAATATTTGTTATATTCGCGAAACAGGACTTGCAGCGTCGGCTGGCTGGGAACGGCGTCGGGGATCACCTCAACATCGTCGGGCAAGGCAATCGAGATTTCCAGCATCGCCCGGCGCATATGCCAGTCATGCGTCACCAGCCGCAGCGACTGCACCTTGTTGCGCGCAACCCAGCGTGCGGTTTCAAGCGCATTCGAGCGGGTGTCGACGGCTCTGAAGCCCAGATCGATGCAACAATTGAACAGCTTTATCGGGCGTTTATATTCGGCGGCGAGCTCGGCTGGCTTCACGTCGAGATCGACGCCCGAAATCAGCATGCGGCGCGCCTTGCCCTTTTCGATAACCTCCAGCCCCCGGTCGATCCTCTTGGCTCCGCCTGTCAGCACGACCACAGCATCGGTGCGGTCAAGCGCGGCGGGTTGCGGCAGGAACAGCGCAAATCCGGCAAAGCCGAGCATCCAGATTAACAGGATGAGGGAGAGGATCCGTCTTATCATAGCATTTTCTTTAGCGTCGACAGCACTGTCCAGCGCGCCATCGCCATCGACAATGTAGTAACCGCCGCAGGTATCAACAGCAAGAGCAGCCAGCCATAGAGTGGCATTGCCGCCCCGGCGAGCAGGCCTGGCTCAAGCGTGGCAAAACGCTCTTGCAATAGCAGCAGGATAACAGCCGCCCCCATCAACCCGACCACACCGCCGAACAGCGCGTCCAGTGCGACGCGGCGCTGGAAAAGGCGTGCCGCCTGCAGATCGGTTGACCCCATCATGTGCATGATTTCAATCGTCGAGCGGTGCGTGTTGAGAGCACCGCGCACGGCAAGCGCCACAGTCGCCGCTGTGGCTAACAGCAGCAGCAGAACAATCCCACCCGCCAGCAGCAGCAGCGATCGCATCAATCCGAACCAGGGTTGCAACCAGCCTGCATTGCCATCGATGCGGATGGTTGGCGCTATGCGCGAAAGCTCCCTTTGCATTGCTGCCAGCCTTTCGCGGCTGGGGGTGGTGACAAACTCGATATCAATCAAGGCAGGCACGGGAATGTCAGCATCGCTTGCTGCTTGACCCAGCCAGGGCTCAAGCAAGGCTCTCGCCTCTTCATCAGGGACGACGTCGGCGCTTGCCACACCGGGCATTTTTTCCAGCTGGGTGGCAACACGGTTTTGCTGATATTGGCGTGCGCCCGGGTCGTCATCGAGGATCTGTGCAGTGGCCTGACGCGAAAGCTCTGTACCGCCCTTGCTTGCCGCATGGGCTAGGACTAGCGCGGCAGCCGCGGCCAAAAGCGTTAGAAAGATCATGATAGCCATGACCCACGGCATCGCGCCGGTAAAGCGTCCGTCGGGGATCAGCTTGCGGTCGTGCGCGGCGATGGTGAAGGGCAGACGCATGTGCTGCCCCTAGTTCCGCAGCACCAGCGGACGCGGCGGGTGCTTGAGCGATCCGGTCGGGTCAGACAGCCTGCCCTTGTCGAGCCGCATCATCTGGGCACCTTCGATTTCCTGCAACAGGTGAATATCGTGCGTGGCTACAATGACGGTGGTGCCCAACCGGTTGAGCGCGGCGAACAATTTCAACAGGCGCAAAGCCATATCTGGATCGACATTGCCGGTCGGTTCATCTGCTACCAATATTTCCGGCCTACCGATGACGGCGCGGGCAATGGCGACCCGCTGCTGTTCTCCGCCCGATAACGTAGCCGGTCTTGCATCGGCGCGTTCGGTCAAGCCGATCCATGCCAGCATTTCATTGACGGGGCCTTCCAGATCACGCTCGGAAATGCCCGCGATGCGCAGCGGCAGGGCGATATTGTCGAAAGCGGTCAGGTGCGGGACCAGACGGAAATCCTGAAAAACAACGCCGATGCGTCGCCGGAATCCAGGCAACCTCGCGCGTGGCATGTTGACCAGATCCTCGCCAAACATGCGGATCACGCCGCGACTGGGCCGATGGGCAAGATACAGCAGTTTCAGGAGGGATGTTTTGCCTGCGCCTGACGCTCCGGTTAGAAAATAGAAACTGCCCGGAAACAGCCGAAAGCTGACGTCGGTCAGCGTCTCTGCCCCCGTGCCGTATCGCAGGCCTACATTGTCGAATTCGGCAACGCTTTGCATCGCTGCAGCGCATTGCACATCTGGCGCGTGCGCGCAAAGGGATGTTTGGCAAATGTCTTGGGGCAGGGCGGTGCGTCGCAACGATAAAGCGCAGCCATTCCACAGTATAATCGCTTGACCTACTTGCATCGTGCGAATCGGTGATGTTTATGGGGGCATGCTGCTGATTTGTCCGGAATGTCGCACCCGCTATGTCGTTCCCGACGGCGCTATAGGCGCGGCCGGCAGGCAAGTACGTTGCGCCAATTGCCGTCACAGCTGGTTCCAGCAAGGGACCGCAACGCCCCCGGCTCCTCCGGCGCCGGCGTTTGTCGCTCCGCCCGAAGCGGCTCCACAGCCTGCAGAATCTGAGCCCGCTGGCAGCGCCCCTTCCGAAGTGGTGGACGATACCGCTGGTTCAGTCGCCGTTGAACCCGATGCGCCGCTCGTAAGACCTGGATTTTCTGCGCTTGACCGACCTGAGCCAGATGCGGCTCCCGCCGAAACACCAATACCGCCGTCTTTCGATAGACCTGCCTTTCAAGATGTGCCTCCGGCACCGGTCTATGTCGCCCCGCCCGAACCTGAAATCGTGCGCAGCCAGTTTGCGCACGAACCGCCCTTCCGTCCGAGGCGCAACCCGGCCAGATTGATGACCTATGCAGCGGTCGCTTTTGCAATAGTCATCGCGGCGCTGGCGGCGGCGACCTGGCATTATGGCTGGCTCGAAAACAGTTTCGCGGCCAGCGGGCAGGAACCCGATCTCAAAATCGAACTGCACGATAATCTTGAACTGGGTCGCGATGCCGATGGATCGCCTTACTTCATTGCAAGCGGTTCTATTGTGAACCCCACGTCGCGTCCGCAACGTGTCCCCGAACTTCTGGTGACGCTGAAGGATGCGAGCGGCCGATCGGTGTATAGCTGGACGATGAAGGCGCCGGTGCGCACATTGGCCCCTGGCGGCAAGGTGGATTTCAGCCAGTTACGCCGCGATGTTCCGCTCGCCGCCTCACGGATCAGCGTTGGCTGGGCCATAGACGGCTAAGATCTTTTCAATAAAATTCGATCAGCTTTACGCCTTCGCGGTGGCGGACCTGTCGACGCGGGCGATCCCTGTTTGACGAGACTGCTTCAAAAGGATCAATCACCTCGGGCTGGATGATCGTGACCGAAGCTGTCACAACAGCTTGCGCGCGCGATGGCGGTGCTTCGGGGGCCTGAGTGACCAATAGGTAAAGCAGCACGAACATCGCACCGCTTTAACTATCTGTTAACCTTTGGTCGCAACCGAAAAAGAGGGTTAATCCTAGGAGTCAGGATTCAAGCAGACCCGAAATATGAAGCCCAGTACAATTCCGCCCCGAATTGTGACACATAAACAGCCGGAAATTATCATGGATATAGCGGTTGCGCCTGCAACGGCCTTTTGCTAGTGGCGCGCTCCTACCTGTCAGGGCGAGTGCGGTCATGGCGGAATTGGTAGACGCGCAACGTTGAGGTCGTTGTGGGCGAAAGCCCGTGGAAGTTCGAGTCTTCTTGACCGCACCATTTTCTTGAAAGCATTGCTTTTCAGCGCCTAAGACGCGAATAGAAATCGTTTTGTTTCCGCAGGCAGGCCCATTCGGTTTGCAGAAGCACTGTTCGGCGGAAGCAACATAGCCGTTCAGATTTGCCAGCAATTCCAGTGTTTATATGTACTAGTTTGCTTGAACGAGTACTCTCAACGTCCATGATGCTTTGTATGACCCGCTTATTGTTTGGGACAAGGCTCCAATAAATGAACGCAGAACGCATCATTGTCGCAGATGACCACCCCCTGTTCCGGGACGCGCTGGTGCAGAGTCTTCGAGCCGAGTTTCCTGAAGCCGACGTGGTTGGGTTTGACAATCTGCCCGATGCGCAATCCGCTGCGCGCAACGGACCATCGCCAGATATGTTCCTACTCGATCTGGTCTTTCCAGGAATGGAAGGCCCATCGTCTATCAGCAAACTGCGCAAAGAGTTTCCCGCAGCATCGCTGATTGTACTCACCATGCTTGAGGATCAGCATGTCGCGGATCAATTACTTGATGCAGGGGCTGACGGCTTTCTCGGCAAAGGCCTGACATCCGGGGCGATTATGGACGGTATCCGGGCGGTGCATGCGGGCGAATATGTTGTCAACGTGACAACCCAGGGCTCGGCACTAGAAAAGCCGATGCTCACGCCAAGACAGTATGAAATATTGTGCTTAATATGTGCCAATAAGCCGAACAAACTGATCGCGCGCGATTTGGGCCTCTCGCACTTCACTGTGCGCAATCATGTGTCGATATTGATGCGCAATCTGAAGGTGCAGCGCAGAAACCAGCTTGGCCCGCGCGCAATGGCGTTAGGGCTCATCGCGGTTGGCGATCCGCAGGGCTGATAACATCGACCTCAGCTTGGCAGGCTGGACGGGCTTGGAAAAAATCTGGATATCGTCGCCGTCGACCATTTTCTTCACTTTGGCATCGGCATGTCCGGTCAATAGAATTGCAGGTATTGCCTGCCTTAAATCTTTTCGGATGGAACGAATCACCTCGGTCCCCAACAGCTGGTTGCCCAAGTCGAAATCGGCGATGATGAGGTCCGCCATTTCTATATCGGCGGGCATTCCATGATGTGCCTGAACATGGCAGCCCCAGCGTTGGAGCAATTCATCTGTCGCGTCGCGCACGTCGCGGTCATCTTCGATCAGGATAACGCGAAATCCGGATAGCGGTTGCGGGGCTTCGGTGCGCACCCGTCTTTTCCTTTCAACGTGGCGGGTGATGACGGGAATGCCGTAGAGCCCGGCGACTGTTCCAACCCCCCGCGTGGAACGCAAATTCAAAACAAAACCGGAAAGTTGAGCTAACCGGTTTACGATTGCCAGGCCCAAACCTACACCTTCGGCATCGCGATCGCCTGCGACATGCGCACGATAAAATTCATCATAAATATGCGGCAAATCGTCTTCAGCGATACCAATGCCCTGATCATAAACTTCGATTGCCAGCGACTGGCCTTTCCGGCGGACGCCGATGAGGACCGACGACCCGTGCGAATATTTGATCGCATTGGACAAGAGGTTTTGGACCATTGTGGTCAGCAACGTCGGGTCGGCATGTACGTTGAGACTGGTCGGTACGGCGCGCAGTTCTACGTCGTTCCACTGCGCAATCTGGCTATTTTGTTGCACCAGCTCTGCCAGCAAGGGCTGCAATGCAATGTCTTCTGCTCGGACTTCGACTGTCCCGCTGTCCAGATGGGCAATATCCAATAAGGATTTGAACAGGCGCGAGACCGAACCCAGCGCGCGATCTATTCTGTTGAGCAGCACATGCCTTTCCGCCTTGCCGTGGGTGTTGCGCAAAATGTCGAGATAATAGCCGATCGAGTGGATCGGCTGGCGCAGATCATGGCTGGCCTGGGCCAGAAACCTGCTCTTGGCCTGCATGGCCGCAACGGCGGCGTCGCGTGCCTCGGCCGTTTGCCGAAGCAGGGCGAAGGCATAAGCGGGCAGGGCAATCGCAATAATCGAGAACGCCAGAGCCACACTGATATTGGCCCGCCAGAACGGGCTGGCTGCTAACATCACTACCAAGGATGCCTGTGAAAAAATGGCGGCGATTATCAAGTAACGACTTCCGAAACGCATGCCGTTGCTCAACGCGGTCGCTACGATGAGCGCGAAAAATGGCATTGTGATACGTTCGCCGACGATCAGAATATAAGTATATGTACTATATTCAATGACCATAGCCCCGATTCTGCGCCAGCGAAAATGACCAGGATATCGTTGGACATGCAGCAGCAGCAGCAGCGCGAAAGCGCCGAATCCAGCGCACATCAACAACCAACGCACAGCGACCTCTGTGGGTAACGGCAGGATGATGAAGGCATAGTCGGCTGGAAGTGGAATTGGCCCGTCAACGACGGCCCAACGCAATATGACATATAAAGCTGACGCCATAACGACCCAAAGCCGAACCTTTGCTTGGCTCAACTCGGCACGATGCTCCTCATATATGTCCGGGGAAGCGATTGCTTTTGCTGTTTGCCGGTCCATATTTCCACTTGTCCGATGTGATATCCCGTTACGCCGCCGCTGTTCGCACCGCTGCCATACATTGCCAAATGCACAACAGTCCGCAGAAGTAGCCTGAATCAAAAGGCCTTATATTACGCCGTTTGTCACGGGCGATTTTGCCCTAATATATTTAAATGCGTGGGCCCAATGCCGGTTCGTGTTTGCAAACTTGAGATGACGTAACCCAAGGTCTTGCTCTCGATATTTGGTGCTCACCAGTTCAGGTTATACCGCGATGCCTCCGTTCCTTCTGGTCGGAGTCATTCAAAGAGAGACATCAATCTCAATCGGGATTTTATTCGAACGTATATATTTGATGATTTTCTGCCGTCCTTCACGCGATGCCTGGTTGAGCAGAGCGTCTCTGGTCATGAATAAATAGCGCTGGAACGTCTGCTTTTGCGCGTTCCGCGCCATAGGCGGGGCGCCTGCTAATAAAAGATAATGCGCATGCCAGGGCTTGTTGAGCAGACCGGCAATGTGCAGCGGGGTATTACCGACGCTGTCGGTCAGCTTAAGATTGGCTTTGGCCGCTATCAGCATGGCAAATTGCGCATCCCTGTCGGCGATCAGCGCTTCATAAAGCGGCAATGTGCCCGTTTCCGCGTTTCGGACATCCGGACTGGCAGCATTATCCAGCAAAATTCTCAGCCATTTTGAATCCCGATGCCGCGCCGCATCGTGGATAACGGTGTAGCCGAACAGGCCGGGTTGTTCGGGATCTGCGCCAGCTTTGAGCAAAAGTCGAAATGCCGTTTCCTTGTCATTTTCCAATGCCCATTGCAGCAAGGTCATTCCTGTATCCGCCGTGGATTTCAGCAACGGTGAACAAGGCGGCAGCAATTTGTTCAGGGCATACCAATCGCCCGATTGAGCCGCAGCCAGCACCGCCGTCGTTGCCGGATCGAACTGGGCAATCGGCCGCCTCCGCGCTTCCAACGGAGTGAAGGCGATGCTGGCCAATATCCATATCAACGCGAGCACATAGGAGGCCCGGCACAGCACCTCATGTTTGACACGCATTCAGAAATACTCCTGTAATCCGTCATCGACGGCCAGCACACGGCATGTGACGCCTTCAGCTTTGCATTTTGCGATAATATTACGACGCGCCGCTTGCTCGCTAAGGTCGGTACGGACGCGCAATTTCTTTTCGCTATCGCGCGCTACCGCGATGACACCGTTGGTTATGGAAGTTGCGACCGCGCAATTCGCCCATCCTTCTACCTGGCATTTTTCCAACACCGTTTCTCGGGCCATTTGTTCATCGAAATATTTGCCAACGCCGACAAATGCGCCACCCTTTTCGCTTTCACCCCATGCGACCGCGGCAGAGAAGTCTTGCCATTGTGGCGGCAAATTGGGCAGCGGCGCGGGGGGTGGCTGGGTTTCGGGCTGCGAACAATAAGGAATGCCGTCGCCATGATCCGGGCCTGAGCCCAATCTGCATTGCGCATTGGCCTGACCCGCAAAGGCGAACAACAATCCGAATAGCAAGAGACAACGCATGGTCCCAAAATCGCAGTTTGGCCGCTTCCGAACAAGCTGTGACAATGTACCGGTGCATTGCTCCGACGGTACCAGCTTGCTGCCGGATGCCGCTTACTGAACCAGGGTCCGGGTTTGCCGTTACGTCCCAGCTGCCCGGGCGGCGAGCTTCACTCGTGGTTGTTATCCCGCAAAGCGCACTGCTTCATGCCTGGTCATTCTGATGCGGATGGAGTTGCGATGCGCGCGCCCTGATGGCGCGCCACATCAACAGGCCACCCATAGTTCCCGTCGCCACCATCCAGCTAAAATAGCCGGCATGCCATCTGACAATGGGTGCGTCGCCAGTATAGCCAGCGATCGACGACAGAAATAGGGTGTTGCCCCAAAGCGCAATTAAGGCTGCTGCCAATATGAAATGCCGCTTTCTTGGTTTGATAGTGTTCCGGCTTGCCGCATAGGCTGCGGGAAGCATCAATAGGTTGGCATACCACCCGAACTGCAACATGATCGGTCCCGCCCAGCCATTTTCTAGAAAGTGGGCGCCATCTAACATGGTGTCTATGCCCCCATTGTCGAAAGTAATCACCGGCAGGA
Organism: Sphingomonadales bacterium; assembly: GCA_016707885.1. Lineage (GTDB taxonomy): Bacteria > Pseudomonadota > Alphaproteobacteria > Sphingomonadales > Sphingomonadaceae > Sphingorhabdus_B. The sequence goes on along the minus strand of JADJGU010000001.1, from coordinate 979,283 downwards.
ACATCGAAAGCACCCACAAAGAAAGCGCAACCAGCGTGATGGCACGGCAGGTGAAAATCACTTTTTCATCTGGTCTCGCCCTCAAATCCATGCTGCCGTACTCCTTATATCGCTTCCCAAACACGCGAACATCTCGACTAGGGGCTGTAAAAGCTTGTCTCTTCCATCCGACTATCAACAAGGGTTTGGACGGTGCAGGTAACAGTCTGGGCGGTACAATAGGCGTTCAAATTGGCACGCAGTTGCTCGGGATAGTCGCCGCCATCTGCGAAGACATCGCCCCTTGAACTGATCGCCACTAAAATTTTGATGTTCCCGCCCCATTGGATCATTTTGCAGTCCACACCACCTTCGCCTTTGCAGTTTGCAAGTGCGTCATTGATGGCTGTCTGGGCATCGGAGCGACCCGATGCGACATGAATGCGGCGGTTTTTTGGTGCTGACGCTGCGACCACCACGGCACCATATTTTTTGCGCAGACGTGAAACATCTATCGGCCGATATAGATGTGGCCCGGGGTTACCATCATATACTACGAAAACATTCGATAGAGCGCACACCGTTCCTGTTTTGCCACATTGGTCGCGGCTGGATGACAGCGCTGCAGCAACGTCTGGCCCTTCGGACAATAAAGGGATTCCATTTTGCTGCCTTTGCACTGTTGCAATGCCTGAGCTTAAGGTGCCTGCGATCTGGCATGGTTGGCCGATGGCAGCTGAGCATTCCTGCACTGCCACAGCTTCCGTTTTTTCCTTGGTACCATAGTTCCAGGCGACCCAGACATCATCGCTATCACCGTGCCAGGCGATGGACATGATTGTCGCGGCCCCATTGTCATGCGACGCCGATACAGTGATCGCTCCAAATGCGGCGAACAGCAGGGCTAAAATCCAGCGCTCTAGTTTCTTGACCAAATTCTGCTCTCCATGGTCAGCATCTTTCAATATGGATATGCGCCAGCAATTACCCACCCGGTTGTTTGCGGAATAAGCGATGGCCGCGCGCTGAGGAAGCTCCCGTTATGTACCGGTGCTTCGACGTTGCGATCGCCTCCAAGTGTTCGCGATTCCAATCTCGCCAGTTTCAAGCTGCGCAAAACTGCGCTTACGAAGAAGGCAAGCTCCGCTGCTCGGCAAGCAAATCTCTCCGCTCTAGCAACAATTCATCCTCTTGTCGGCGCAAGGCACGGCGGCGCTCTTCACTCAGCGTCGTGTCTTCTTCCAATGTTCGGGCGATACTGGCGAGGCGGTTTCGTATTTCTTCGAGCCGGTTACGGATTGCGATGCGGCGCTGCTCGATGCGGTAGATGCGCTGGCCGTCTTCATAGGCGGCGCCAAACTCCGCGTTGGCACAAATGCCGTTATAGCCACGCCCTTTCAGGCCCCAGCTATAGCCATTGTCCGGTATGCAAAAGATCTTTGTGCCTGCATCAAACCCCGTCGCATATTCGGCAGCGTCGATTTCACGGCCCTGTTTCCCGCAGATTTTGCTGACGTCACGCAAGCGCTTGGCCCGATCCGCATTGTCCATCGCGGCGGCATAGCCAATGTCATAGGCGCTGTCTTTGATACAGCCATCGCGGGAGATAGGCGCGCAAGCGTAAAGCGCGGGGGATGCGCATATGAACAAGAAGAGTTTGGTTTTGGAAATTTTCATAAATCCTTGCTTCGTCAGTTTTTGAGCTATCAGCATTTTTCCATTAAATAAACAATGCGACTGCTGCTCGTGACTCATATCTAAGCCGCTGGCTCGGTCATATCGATGCCGCATTATGTACTGGGTCATCGTCGATGTGGCGGCTCAGTTTATTGTTCGATACCCTGGTAAATATTGGTCGGCGTGGTTCTAGCAGACGGGTTTTGAAGGAGCGGCGGGATATTGTTAACGGGGCTTCCTCTTTGCAAAAACCGGGTGGAGAAGGGAACATATTTTGCGGCTCTGCTTGCCCTATTAGCGCTGCAAACTACCCCGCTTTCCGCCGCCTCCCAGCGTATTGTGGACAGCCAAGGACGCGACTATTTCCCTCCGGAAATTTCAGCTTTGACACCAGAATGCCAATATAGCTGGAATAAAGATCCGCCGAAACTGATTCCGCTGTTGAGCGCGAGCTATAAGTCCGATGTTGCCCGAAACCTTCGTGTGGCGCGTGAATCTTCGATTGTCGGCAAAGCACAATTAGCAAAATATCCCGAGGTTGTGCGCTTCGTCTGGTGGCACGACATGTGGAGCACTGTGACCATACGTGTCGAGATGGGGCCGAAAAAGTCCCGGCTTACCGCTAAAATGGCATCGTGGTTCTATAATGATTACAAGCGGAGACTGGCTCGAACACTAACCGATGACGAAGTCAGGCAATTCACAGCTTTGCTGAGGGAAACGCGATTGTTTGATAGCCGTCCTGACGATTGCGCCATAGTTCTTGATGGCACCAATTGGTTCTTGGAAACCAATGGACCCAAGGGTTATGACTTTGTCGAACGCACAAGTCCGGGAGCAGATAAACCAGCATTCATTGTCGGGAAGTTCCTTTTTGGCCTGACCGGATGGAAGACAGGGATGCTGCAATATGAAATTGAAAATGCGCGGATCGATGAAGATGAAGAGTGATCGGGCATCTTCGAAACTCGCATTGACACTGCTGCTATCGACCGGCTGTATTTTAGCAGGAGTACCCATCGCAGCTAGCGACGGCAGAGCAAAATCAGACGAATGCGCTTATTACGACGCGCCCGCCCGATGCACTGAAAGCGAGAGAAACGCCCGTCGCAAGAGCTTTGGTTTGCCAAAGTTGGAGAAGATCCAGCGGCAAACTATGCGCGGCGGCAAAGCAAGCGAGCTGATAGTTGCAACGGTTAAAGTGAAGCGGCGTGGTGGTTTAGCGCTTGTTATGCAGCGTGACCGTGACGGGATACCGATAGTCGAAATCCATTCCATGCCCGCCGATAGTCGACCAGCGGATTATCAGCCCATCAAGGCGGTCATTCCGGAGGCGACCTGGGCATCGGCACTTTCCAAAGGCAATGCGCTCGATCTTGTATATGCAACCGAAGAGGTCCTGGTTTGCGGTGCCAATTTCAGCGTTGAGATTGTAGATAAGGAAGGCAATGTCCGGGCCCCGGTTGGCGACAGTTGCGGCGGGGAACCTCGAGGAGTCTATTTCAACTTCCTTGCCGAAGCGACGCTCGAACAGCTTCCGCATTGTAAAGCATTGGCGCCTTTGGGCAGCGACTGGCCGCCAGGCAAGCTGGCGGCTTGCTTTGAATTGCGCGGCAACAAAGTGGCCGCGGCGGAACTTTATAATCTCTTTCATGCGTTTGAAGACCGGCCTTTTTGGGAAACCCATGACGGTTGGACGGATCCGTCGGATATCCTACCCTTGCTCGACGACGAAATTTCGTTCTCCTGGCCGGGAATCCCCTTGATTGAAGATGCCGAAATGGTCGCGAATTTCTGGACGGGAGGCTGGCTGGCTCCGGTGAAGTTTGAAGCCGGTCCAATATTGGCGGGCCCCGACGGTATAGCGCATGTTGGGGGGCGTGTCGTTTTTACAGGCAGCTCCAACCGGGGCGTCGACCGACAGCCTTCGGGTACATTCGCCTCTACATGGAAGAGAGGCGTTGATGGCAAATTCCGGATGCGGCGTTTTGACTATCTGGCGCAGCCATTTCGTTCCGCTGAACTGTTTCGAAATGCCAACGAACGCATCCGATAGGCGCCCGCGCGGCGTGCCGTAAACCAGACTGTTTGGGTGTTGCGAGTTGACTCATGGGAGGCTGCCATTCAATTCTGCGCCAGCGCCGCTGTAGTTTCGGTGAGCAAAGGGAGGCAATTGTCGATGTCTGGCATTATTCTGCATCAATATGATTCATCGCCGTTCACCGAAAAGGTCCGCATTTGCCTCGGCATAAAGGGGCTAGCCTGGCAGGCGGTCGACCAGCCGGTGATTATACCCAAGCCCGATCTGACTCCGCTGACCGGCGGCTATCGGCGGATACCGGTGATGCAGATCGGCGCAGATGTCTATTGCGACAGCGCGCTGATCGTCCGCGAACTTGATCGCCGGTACCCGACGCCTTCGCTCTTTCCTGCCGGTAACAAAGGCCAAGCCAATGCGGTTGAAATCTGGGCGGAAAAAGCGCTTTTTCAGTCTGCTGTGTTGGCTATTTTTGGAACATTGGGCGATGGCGTTGACCCGGCCTTTATCAAGGATCGCGAGGCGCTGAGCGGGCAGCCGTTCAATGTCGCCGCGATGAAGGCGCTGGCTCCGTTTGCGCTGACCCAGATAAAAGCCCATGCCGCATTGCTGGCCGAATATCTTGCCGATGGGCGGAGTTTCCTTGAAGGCGAAGCGCCCGGCCTTGCCGATGCCGCGGCCTATTACAATTTCTGGTTCATCCGCAGCTTCTGCCCAGGCATTGCCGACCGCTTCGATGACATATCCGGATTCGACGCCTGGTATGCGCGCGTGGGTGCAATCGGGCATGGTAGCCGCTCGAATATGGCCCCCGCTGATGCTTTGGCAATGGCCAAGGCGAGTGATCCGGTGTCGCTCGACATTTTGCCCTCAGATGAAGCGCTTCGCGGGCGCACCGTCGCCCTTTCGGCAACCGATTATGGACGCGACCCGATTGTTGGCATTTTTGCCGGATCGACGCATTCCAGCCTTACAGTCTTGCGTCAGGATCCTGAGCTTGGCGCGATTGCCGTACATGTGCCCCGCCTCGGCTATTCGGTGACCGTTTCCTAGCTGAATGGCGGGGGCATTTGTTTCACTGCTCCAGATCTTTAGGCTGCAGCCGCCGCCTTCTTTTTGCGGACCAATGTCTGCGCGTTGGTATATTCGAGCAGCCCTTCCTCGCCGCCCTCGACACCCAAACCTGACTGTTTCAGGCCGCCAAAGGCGGCAGTTGGCGACAGGTGCTGGACTTCGTTGACCCACACAGTACCGCTTTGGATGCGCTTGGCGATTTCGAACGCCTTGTCTTCGTCATTGCCCCAGATCGAGCCGCCCAGGCCATATTCGGTCGCATTGGCGCGCGCTACGACATCGTCATAGTCGTCGAACTTGATGAGCGGCAGCACCGGCCCGAATTGCTCTTCCTGTACGATGCGGCTGTCTTCGGGCGGGTTGTCTAGGATGGTGACCGGGATAAAATAGCCGGGCACATCCGATTTCTCGCCGCCCATCAGGAAGGTATAGCCCTGTTCCTTGGCATCGCGGATCAGATCGAGCACCCGCTCATATTGCGGGCGGTTGTTGATCGGGCCCAGCCTTGTGCCCTGTTCGGAACCGTCGCCGATCTTCACCGTCTTGGCATAAGCGACAATCGCATCGCGCAGCGGTTCGTAAATGTCCTTGTGCACATACATGCGCTTGGTGGCGATGCAGATCTGGCCGTTATTGCCGAAGGCGGCCCAGAAGAGCTGCTCGGCGACCTTTTCGACATCGACATCGGGCATCACAATCGCAGGATCATTGCCGCCCAGTTCGAGCGTAACGCGCTTCAGCGTCGAAGACGCCGACTGCATCACCTTCTTGCCGGTCGCGGTCGATCCGGTGAAGCTTACCTTGTCGATATCGGGGTGCGAGGTCATCCACGGCCCGAGATTGTCGCCACCCGATATGATGTTGAGCACGCCAGCGGGCAGGATGTCCTTGATGATCTCACCGAGCTTCAGCGTGGTTAGTGGGGTGAAGGGGGATGGCTTGAGCACCATCGTATTGCCTGCAAGCAGTCCGGGGCCGATCTTGAAAGCGGCAAGGATCATGGGGAAGTTCCAGGGCGCGATCGCACCGACTACTCCCAAAGGAACACGCCTTGTCTCGCTATAGCGTTCATCGCTGTCTTCATTGACGACCACCGGCAGGTCGAGCGACGACGCACCCATCAACCAGAAGGCCGCTCCGCCGACATCGGCTTCCGCGTCAGCATGCGGCTTGCCTTGTTCGGAGGTAAGCAGGCGCTTGAGAGGATCGATATTGGCAAGGATCGCTTGCGCCATGGCGTTCAGATATTCGCGGCGCTTTTCGATGGGGAGCGCCGACCATGCCGGAAAGGCGGCCCGCGCTGCGGCTACCGCGCGGTCCAGATCTTCGGGCGTCGCGTCGGGAGCCTGCCCGATCACTTGCTCATTGGCCGGATTGAGCACATCAAAGCTCGCTGAACCTGCTTCAAGCTTTCCACCAATCAGCATGCGATAATCTGAATCGAACTGCATTGTCTCTCTCCTCTGTCGATCAGGGCAGCAACACCACCTTGATGCACTCGCCGCGCGCCTGTGTGGCGATGGCCTCGTTGATCTCCTCCAGTTTGAACGTCCGGATAAGCTTGTCAAAGGGGAATCGCCCTGCGGCATGATGTGCGAGCAGTTCGGGGATGAAGCTTTGCGGGTCGCTATCGCCTTCGATGATGCCGATGATGCGCAGGCCCGGGGTCATCAAGGCGGATATATTTACGCTGATGCTATCGGTAGGCTCCTTTGGAACGCCGACCAGCCCGATTGCACCATGACTGCCGAGGGCGGCAAATCCAGCTTCGATCACGCTGACCACACCGCTGCTGTCAAAGGCGAAGTCGAGGCCTTCGGGAACGATTGCACGCAAAGCTTCGGTCAGGTCGCCCGCGGCGGGATCAATCACATGCGTCGCGCCCAGTTCGAGCGCAACTTCGCGGCGCGCGGGCATCGGCTCGACCAGGATAATCGTACTGCAGCCTTGAATGACCGCGCCCATCACCGCCGCCAGCCCCACCGGCCCGCCGCCGAAAATGGCGATGGTTGATCCCTTATGGCAGGCGAGCGAGCGCATTACGCCCCCAGCCCCGGTCTGAAAACCGCAACCGAGCGGACCGAGCAGTTCGAGCGGGGCAGCGGTATCGCCGACCTTGACGACGTTGCGCGCGCGGGTGATGGCATGACTGGCGAAGGACGATTGCCCGAAGAAATGTGAACCGATCCGCTCGTCACCCGAACAGCAGGCAGTCGAGCCATCCTCCAGCCGCACCCCCGCATAGTTCAGTGGAACGAAGCTGCGGCAATAGCTGGGCAAGCCTTCGTCGCAGCGCGGGCAATCCCCGCAGCTTGAAAAACCAAGCACGACCTTGTCACCGACCGCGAGGCCAGTGACGCCTTCACCCAACGCTTCGATGATGCCCGAGCCTTCATGGCCCAGAATGGCGGGCAGCGTGTAGGGGGCGAACTGGTCGCGGAAGATCAGGTCGGTGTGGCACAGGCCAACCCCCGCAATTTTGACCAGCACTTCGCCAGCGCGCGGTGCTTCGACGCTGACTGGCTCGATCGAGAAGTCACCCTTGGGAATGCGGGCAACCGCCGCCACAGCCTCTGTCATATTCAACCCCTCCTCTTGCCCTATTCGGCCTTCTCACATCGCGCCAAAATCGGCCTTCGATGCGCCGCATTGCGGGCAGAACCAGTCATCGGGAATATCCTCCCAGCGCGTGCCAGGCGGAATACCGTCTTCGGGTAATCCCAACGCTTCGTCATAGCGAAAGCCGCATTTGCCGCAGCGATGAACGGCATATTCCGGTTCGCTCACGCTTTTTCAACCTCGAAACGGATCGGCACCGATTTTGGCCCGCAGACAAATTCCGATTCCGCCATCTGCGGGGTAGCGGTCAGCTCGACCGATTTCAGCCGCGGGATGATTTCCTTCCACAGCGCGATCATCTCCATCCGCGCGAGGTGGATGCCGAGGCAGGTGTGCCCGCCAAAGCCGAAACCGACATGGCGGTTGGGTGAACGGCGATGATCGAAAGTGAAGGGATCCGGAAAGGCTTCCTCGTCTCTGTTTGCGGAGAGGTATGAAAGATAGACGAGGTCACCCTTCCGGATTGTGCGACCCTTGATTTCATAATCCTGCGTGGCGGAACGGACGAACTGCTGCACCGGGCTGGCCCAGCGGATGGTTTCTTCGACAAAGCGGGGGATCAGATCGGGATTAGCCTTAAGGTCAGCCAAAATGTCGGGGCGCTGCGCCAACTGCCACATGCCATGGCCGGTGGTGGCCGCTGTGGTGTCATGCCCTGCGGTCGACGCGATGACGAAATAGGAAATCAGCGCGCGATGCTCCATCGGCCCACCGTCAATCTTGCCATTGGCAATGACCGAGGCCAGATCGTGGCGGGGGCATTTTTGGCGGTCGGCAATGATCGGAGTGTAATATTTCTCAAACTCTTCGAATACGATACCCCAGGTGCGGGTGATTTCTTGCGGGTCGGTCAGATCGGATCCGGGCCGCTTAAGATCAGGGTCGGCATAAGTGAACAGCCACTGCGTCAATTCGAGCATCTTTGCATGGTCGGGCTCGGGAACGCCTATCAGGTCGAGGACAACTTTCAAAGGATAGAGAAACGCTATTTCGGCCGCGAAATCACATTCGGGGGCGAGGCTGATCAATTTGTCCGCATAGATTTTCGCAGTCGCTTTCACGCCCGGCAGCGCAGCCTTAATGCCGTCGAGCGAAAACGCCCCCGAACATACCGCGCGATATTTCTGGTGCTCGGGCGGATCGAGCTGGACGAGCGAGCGGAAAATGTTCGATTGGCCACCGGTATATTGCTTGACCAGTTCCTCGCCCACCTGGCTGATCAGCGTCTTGGAACGATCGCCGCCGTGGAAGATTTCATCCTGCCGCGCGATCTCGCGCAGGTCGGCATATTTGGTCACGATCCAATGCGGATCATAGCCCGGCACTTCGACTTGGGAGAGCGGATAGTCCTTGCGAAGCCGGGTGAATATTGCGTGGACATCGTCCCTGTTGGCAAAACTTGCCGGGTTGAATGCGGGTGCCACCAATTCGGGCGGAATCATCGTCTCGGACATATCAGGCTCTCCATAAGATAAGGACTAGCCTGCCTCCGCCCGGCGACGCTGATCGCGATATTCGCTGGGTGCGATGCCCGCATATTGGCGGAAGGCACGGCTGAAATGGCTCTGGCTCTGGAAACCGGTCGCTTCGGACAGGGCCGCAAGCGTCATATCGGTTTGCACGAGCATCTGTTGCGCCCGGTCGAGCCGGGCTTTCATGACATATTGCTGCGGCGAGATACCCGTCGCCTTTTTGAAGATGCGGCAGAAATGCGTCGGTGTAACCCCGGCGGTTGCCGCCATTTCTTCAAGGCTATGCTCGTCAGCCGGGTTCGCCAATATGGCGTTCATCACCTTGTGTAGCCGGTAGGCTGAAAAATCGCTGACCGGAATTTCGGTCGGGTTGCCATGCGCGGGAGGCCCGGCGAGGATATGCGCCTTGAGCGCGTTGACCATCGCAGCGACATAATGCTCGCGCTCGTCGGCGTCTGGCGCATACAGTTCGGACAATATCTGCCGGGTGAGGGCGACCCCCAGCGGGTCGGCAAAGGCGAAACGCAACTTGCTGAACTGTTCGGTGGCCGAGATATTCTTGAGCAGATCAGACGACACTGAAAGCGTCACCGCATCCAACTCACCATCGACCAGCCAGCCACTGGGCATGCCCGAAGGCTGGATGGTGGCGCAGCCGGGGATCGAACTCGATTGACTCCAGCCGTCCTTATCCCAAGTTTTGATCTGCGGTTTGCCAGCAATGTGGACGATGAACATGGGGTCGGGCAAAGGCGGCAAGGCATAGCTGCCGACAAATTGTCGCCAGCGACACAGCGACCAGCCCTCTCCTATAGACCCCATTTCCACGTCGGGCGCCCGGCCCAGCACGTCGCATATGATCGCGCGATTATCCCAATGCGTCGCCATCAGCCTCTCTCCTTCACTCCTGAAGAGAGCTTACCCAGCTTGCGCGCGGACGGAAGCCCGAAATATGCGCAAGCAGCGAGGCGACGTATGAGGCGCATCAGAATGCGGCGCGTACCGAAATGCCATAGGTGCGCGGTGCACCGGGCACTAGGAAGTTGTAGGGAAAGCCTGCTCCACGCAGGTCGAGGCCGTAACCATAGACCTTTTTGTTGAACAGGTTGTTTCCCCAAGCCCTGACCGTAAAGCTGTCATTCGACCAGGACAGCGAAGCGTTGACTTTGGCAAAGCCCTTTTGCTGCAACTCCGAATTGACCTGCGGCGAGCCGACGGCGTTGATCGTGTTAAACGGTGAGAAATATTGCCGGCTTGCATAGCTCAGATTGGGCGAAAAGGTCAGCTTGCCACCGCCTAACTCCGCCACATCCCAGTCAAAGCCAGCCTGTGCGGTCAGCTTCGGCGAGAAGGGAAGGTCGTTACCCGACAGATCGGTGCCCTGCAGCAGCAGTTCCTTATATTTGGTCTGCAACAGCCCCAGCGCAAAGTTGAGCGCAAAGCCGTCTACAGGCTTCACTGTTGCTTCCAGCTCTGCCCCATAGACTTCGGACTTGGGTGTATTGACCAGGAAGGAGACGGGCCCGGGTCGTGTGTCCTGCAGTTGCTGGTTCGTGTAGTCATAGTAAAACAGCGCGGCTGCCAGCGTCAGCACCCGGTCGAAATAGCGACCCTTGAAGCCCAGTTCATAGGCGTTGACCCTTTCCGGCTCGATATAGCTGATGCCTGCCGACGAGGTATAGCCCCCGCCATTGACTGCACCCGCGCGAAAGCCGCGGTTGAAACTGGCGTAGAGCAAAGTGTCATCGGGCAAAGTGTAGCTGAGCGCGATGCGGCCTGTGAGCGCATTATTGGTGTCGCGAAGCGCGATCCGGGCGGCAGGGTCATAGGCACAGGTGCCCGCGGGTGTAGTGCAAGGCACAGTCGTCGCAATGGGCGTTGGCGCATCGTCGACTGTTCCTAGGAACAGAAAGGCGAAGGCATCGTCATAGCGCGATTTGTCCTTGGTGTAGCGCGCACCCAATGTGAGCACGAGCTGGTCGGTCAGGTTGATGTCACCCTGTGCGAACACCGCATAGGATTTCCGCACTTGCCTATAATGCTGATAGAAACCGCCTGCGGGTGGCAGTGGCAGGTTGAACTGGTTGTCGGTGATGTTCCGGTCCCAGCCATAAAATGCGCCGCCGACGAGGTTGAGCGTATCGCTGCTATAGTTCAACCGCATTTCTTGGCTGAACTGGCGATATTTCGATTGCCATGTGATGTCGAGAATATCGAGCGGCGAACCATCTGCCGCCTGCTGTAGATCCTGTTTGCCGCCATCATAGGATGTGATTGATGTCAGGCGGATAGCATCGGACAGATCGACGCCGACCGTTCCCGAAAAGCCCCAAGCGTCGGTGTTGTTGTCGCCCACGCGGTTTTCGTTGGTTTTAAAAAAACCAAGTCCGGTGCGGAAGGCACCAAGGCCATGCACTCCGGCCTGTGTACCGCGGTCGCGACCACCATAGGCCTTAAGCACGATGTCGAGACCGCCATCACCGGGCTTGATGCGCAGCGTTGCCCGGCCTTGCAGCGTGTCGACCGAATTGGGGTCACGTCCACCGGCGAACAGGTTTTTCATCTGTCCGTCACCCTTGGCATAGTTGACCGCTAAGCGCAGGCCGACACTGTCTTCGCTCAACGTGGTTTCAACGGCGGCCTTTCCGGTGAAAGCATCAAAATTGCCATAGCCCAGTTCGACATAGCCATTCGAGCCGCTGAGCGACGGTTTCCGGGTTATGAAGTTTACAGTACCGCCAGTGGTATTGCGCCCGAAGAGCGTGCCTTGCGGTCCACGCAGCACTTCAATCCGGTCAAGATCGAACAGCCCCATGCCATGGCTGGTGCGCGGGGCGAGGTAGACGTCATCGATATAAACACCGACGGGCGAAGCCTGGTTTGAATTATACTCATTGGCAACGCCGATTCCGCGAAGCGAGAAATTGGGTTGGGTGTTACCGAACGGGCTGTTGATCTGAAGGTTGGGAACTGCGGCGCCCAATTGTGCCGAATTGCTGATACCCTTTTGTGCCAGATCATCCCCACCCAATGCAGAAACAGCGAGCGGTACGTCGAGCAGCGATTGCTCACGGCGCTGTGCAGTGACGACGATTTCGTCATCATTGTTAGCGCCGTCGGATTCTTCCTGCGCCAGCGCCGTGGTTGATGTCGACGCCAGCAGTGCAGCAAGCGCGGTTATCCGTCTCGAAAAACCCCTCATCCTCTCCTCCTCCTTGTGGCGCTCCTACGCCAGTATTGGAGGTGTTAGGGACGGATTCGCTATATTGCTTTAGACGGTCTTATTCCGAGATTTGACATTTCTTGCGAACATACGCGGCAGAATGTTCGGCCAAAAACATCGCTTTCACGCAGATATGGCGCGTGCAATTCGTGCCAAAGAATTTGCAAATGGTTGCTGCTAGACATTTATGAAGGAGAAAGGGGGCGTCTTGGTCGGTGGCCGCCGCGGTGGGCAAAAAACCATCGGCGGCGGGCAAAATCGCCAGATATCGGGGGCAGCAAACGCAATGGGCAAAATCTTTCCCCCCCGCCCCCCTCCCCCCCCCCCCCCCCCCCCCCCCCCTTCCCCCTTCCCCCTTCCCCCTTCCCCGCACCGGCCCGGGGGAAAGTGGTGCCGCTTACGTGACTCGAACACGTGACCCCATCATTACGAATGATGTGCTCTACCAACTGAGCTAAAGCGGCGACCGGCGGGCGCTTACCAGTGTGTGCGGCGCAAAACAAGCCCTGTGCTGGTTGCGGGCTCATTCGGAGAACGAGGCGTGCTGTCCGTCTATTGGTTGCCAAAAACGCAATCACGTCAGACCTTTTCTATCGTGACAACATCGCCCCACGCGCCTATCCGCCCTACGATGGCTCGAATGCGGACTCTTTTGCACGCCCATGCCCGGCTGGCGATGCTGCTGGTGGTCATGGCTTTGCTGGTCAAGGCTCTGCTCCCTGCGGGATACATGCTCGCGCCAAGCAATAAGAGCTTTACCGTTACCATCTGCGCCGATGGCAGCGGCGAGATGCAGACGCGCACCGTCACGGTGCCGGTTCAGAACGGCGAACATGGTGGCAAGGTCGATCATGCCCAATCGGGCAAAGGGTGCGCCTATTCGGCGCTGTCGATCGCGTCGACTGCGGGGGCCGATGTGTCCTTGCTGGTTCTGGCGCTTGCCTTCATTCTACTGGTCGGGCTGGCACCTGCACCACAGTTGTCGGTTGCCAACCCCCATCATCTGCGGCCGCCCTTGCGCGGCCCTCCGGCACAGGCCTGACCTTTCTCACCTGAATAGTCAGACCGGCTGATGCGCCCGCGTGGTGTGTATCAGCCTATCCGGAGTAATTTTCATGAAGTTCAAAAGAGCAATCCTGCTTGCCGGGCTGGTAGTGCCCGTGCTCGCCGCGCCCGTCTTGGCCCATAATTTCGCCATCGGTAAAATAGCGATCGGCCATCCCTGGACCCGCGAAACAGCTGCCACGCAAAGTGTCGGCGGTGGGTTTCTGACCATCCGCAATGGCGGCAAGGCGGCTGACCGGCTGCTGTCGGCAAGCTCGCCATTCGCCGCCGAAGTGCAGATTCACACAATGAGCATGGACGGCGGGGTGATGAAGATGCGCCAGTTGAAGGACGGGATCGCGATTCCTGCAGGCCAGACGGTTGAACTGAAACCCGGCGGGCTACACATCATGTTCATCGGGTTAAAACAGCCGTACAAGAAAGGCAGCCAGATACCGGCGACGCTCCGATTCCTGAAAGCAGGTACGGTCAAGGTCAGCTTTGCCGTCCAACCCGTAGGCTCCGCCGCGCCGATGGAGGCTGGCCATGCCGGACATTGATGAAGCGCCAGTTGGGGGGATCGCCGCGATCCGAAAGCTGCTTTGGGTGATGGCGGCGGTTGCCGCTTTACTGGGGGGCTTGCTCTATTTTGGTCTTGAAGGCAGCGGTGCGGACAATCAGGCGCCTGTTGCCGCCAAGCTGCCCTTTGGCGGGCCATTCGAACTGATCGCAGCTGACGGCTCGGTCCTGACCGAGAAAAATCTTGCCGGAAAACCCTATGCGATCTTCTTTGGCTTTACCCGCTGCCCCGATGTCTGCCCGACGACGCTGTCGCGCATGGCCTTATGGCGCAAGCAATTGGGTAAGGATGGCGAAAAGTTCAACATCGTCTTCGTTTCGGTTGATCCGGCGCGGGACAAGCCTTCCGACATTGGCAGCTATGTAGAACTGTTTGATACGCCGATCATCGCCGCCACCGGAACCGACGCGCAGCTGGCGCAGATCCGAAAGGGCTTTGGCGTTTATGTGAAGAAGGTTCCGCTCGACCCGGTAAATCTCGGTGGAGACTACACCATCGATCATACGGCTGGCATCTTCCTGATGGATGCGCAGGGCCATTTGTCATCCATCATCGACCATCATGAGTCCGAGAGAACCGCGCTGGAGAAGCTGCGGATGCTTGTCGGCTGAAATCCATATTCCTGAAAGAATTCCAAATGAGAAACATACTTTATCTGACCACTGCCTTGTTGGCGGTTTCGAACGGCCCTGCGGCCTTTGCACAGGCTGCTACCGACAATGCAGATGACTATTTGATCGTTGTCACCGCCCAACGCACCACGCCACTCGAACTGGATCGCGAGGCGGAGGAGGAACTGGCCACTGGCCCCGATGCCGCCGCCTTTATCGCGCGCCAACCGGGTATGGCGTTGGTCGACAATGGCGCGCTGTCCGGACAGGTGCAGATGCGCGGGCTGTTTGGGGAACGCATTCTGCTGCGCATCAACGGGCAGCATTTCGCCACCGGGGGGCCGAATGCGATGGACCCGGCGATGCACTATGCGCCGATGGCGCTGATTGATCGCGTTGAAATCGCGCGCGGCACCTCGCCGGTACGCGACGGGCCGGGCTTGGGCGGCGGCGTCAATGCGGTGCTTAAACAGTCAGGCTTTGGCGAGGCAGGGGCCTTGGCCCCGCAAGTTGACGTCTCGGCGCAATATCGCAGTGTCGATGATAGCGTTGCGGTTGGCGGCATGGCAGGCCTCGCCAACGACCGCGTCCGGATCGGGGCGATCGCGTCCTATGAAAAAGGCAATGACATGCGCTTTCCGGGTGGCCGCGTGGGCGGAACCGGGTTCGAGCGGGCGGTATATGGCGTGCATGCAGGGTTTAAGGCTGGCCTCGGCGAGTTGTCGGTCGAATATCGGCGGCAAGACACCGGGCGCTCGGGCAATCCACCATTTGCGATGGACATCATCTATTTCCACACCGATTTCCTGCGCGCCGGATTCGAGGGCGAACTCGCCGAAAATCTGACGCTGGAGACGCATATTGCCTATGCGGGCGTCGAACACAGGATGAACAATTTTGACCAGCGCCCCGCGCCGGCGGTTGCGGCTACACGGCAATCAGATACCTATGCCGACACATTGGGTGCCGGACTATCGTTGCGTTTTGGCGTACCGGATCGGCACATCCGGATCGGTGCGGATTTCGAGCAGATCGACAAGGGCTTCATGCTCTACAATCCCCTGGCACCTGCCTTCTATATCCACCCGCTCGACCGGGCCAAAAGTGACCGGATCGGCGCTTTTGCCGAAGCGCGCGCGATGCTGGGTCTGATCGATGCTGAACTGGGTGTGCGGCTGGATCGCCACGGCGCAAGCACACAAACGCCCCGGTTCGGCCCCGGCGTTCCGATGGGCCCAGCCAATCTGGCGCGTTCCTTTGCCAATAATGATCGTGACTGGAACGGCACCTCGGTCGACGCGGCTTTGCGGTTATCCGCTGATCTGGGCAGCCTGACACCGCGCCTGACCCTTGCCCGAAAAACGCGTGCACCTAGTCTGGTTGAGCGTTTTTCCTGGCTGCCGACAGAGGCGAGCGGCGGGCTTGCCGACGGCAATATCTATGTCGGCACAGCATCACTGAAGATCGAGAAGGCTTGGCTGGCCGAGGCCGGTTTTGATTGGAATGGCGAAAGCGCTTATGCCCGCCCGCTGGTCTATTACCGTCGGCTCGACGATTTCATCCAGGGCGTGCCCTTTGACGCAACGCCGGGTGTGCTCGATACGCCTGTGGAAATGGTATCGGCAGCAAGTGGCGATCCGACACCGCTGCGTTTTGCCAATATTGATGCCGAAATCTGCGGGGCCGACATCGCTTTCGGCACAAGGTTGGCAGGATTGTTGCGACTGGATGGCGTCGCCAGCTTTGTTCGCGGAAAACGTCGCGACATTTCGGACAATCTCTATCGCATTGCCCCTGCCAGCGCCCGTGTCGCATTATCGTGGCAGGCGGAGCGATGGTCGCTGGCGGCCGAAGCGCTAGCGGTTGCGAAACAGCAGAAAACCTCTGCGACCAACGGTGAGGTGCCCAGCAAGGGCTATTTGACCTTCAACCTGTTCGGCCATTGGCTGGTCCGTGACGGGCTGCGATTTGATGTCGGGATCGAGAATCTGTTCGACACATATTATGTCGAACATCTTGCCGGATATAATCGCAACAGCGGCTCAGACGTGGGCTTGGGTGCCCGCCTGCCGGGTGCAGGGCGTTCCGGCTTTGTCCGGCTACGCTTTCAGATGTGATGAAGCGATTAGCGCCCCGTCCAGTTGCCGGGGCGCTTTTCGATAAAGGCGGCCATGCCTTCTTTCTGGTCTTCGCTGCCGAACAGGCCGTGGAACAGGCGGCGTTCGAAGACGACGCCCTGTTGAAGGGGGGTTTCGAACGCGGCGTTGACCATTTCCTTGGCGGCAATCGCAGCCAACGGGGCCATGCCAGCGATCGCTTCGGCAGACTTCAGCGCTTCGGCGACAAGGTCCGCGGCTGGAACGACGCGCGCGACAAGCCCTGCGCTTTCAGCTTCAACGGCATCCATGTTGCGCCCGGTCAGGCACATTTCCATTGCCTTGGCCTTGCCTACTGCACGGGTCAGTCGCTGCGATCCGCCCATTCCTGGGGTGACCGCCAGTTTGATTTCTGGCTGACCGAACTTTGCGCTGTCGGCGGCAATGATAAAGTCCGCCATCATCGCAAGTTCGCATCCGCCGCCGAGTGCCCAACCGGCAACGGCTGCGATCCATGGCTTGCGTGTCGCGGTGACGCGGTCATAGCCTGCGAAGAAATTGCTGCCATACATGTCGGCGAAGGACTGGCTCGACATCTCCTTGATGTCGGCCCCTGCTGCGAAGGCCTTCTCGCTGCCGGTGAGGACGGCGCAGCGCTGGCTGGCATCGGCATCGAATTTGGCAAAGGCGTCGGTCAGGTCGGCCAGTACCTGGCTGTTGAGCGCATTCAACGCTTGCGGACGGTTGAGCGTGATTAGCGTGACCGCACCCTTTTGTTCGACGAGGATGGTTTCGTAGCTCATAGCGGTTTCCATTCTTCATTGGTCGGCAGTGGCGCAAAGATGGCGTCGAGCAGTTCGTCGCTCACGCCCTCTGCCGTTGCCGGATTCCATTTGGGGTCATTGTCTTTGTCGACGATCACTGCACGCACGCCCTCGGCAAAATCGGGGCGGATGAGCACGCGACTGCCGATGCGATATTCCATCGCCATATTGTCGGCGAAGTCGTCAAGGCCCGCGCTGGTCGCCAATTGGCGCAACGCAACCTTGCATGTCTGCGGGCTCTTGGTGCGGAGCGTGGCGAGTTCCTTCATCGCCCATTCGCTGTCGTCGCTCTCAAGGCTCGCCAAAATATCTTCATAGCGATCGGACGCGAAATGCCGGTTGATGGCGAGGATGTTGCCGACAATGCGCGCCTCCGGGACTTTTGCCGACAAGGTCCCCAACAGGCCGTCGATACGCTCTACATCTTCCTGAGCGATTCGCACCTTGGCTTCGGCGAGCGTTTCGGAGGATAGATAATGGGTCGCAAGCCCGAGCTCCAGGCATTCGGCTCCATCGAGCCGTGCTCCCGTCAGCGCGAGAAATTGACCGACGCGGCCTTCGAGACGAGACAGATACCAGCCGCCGCCCACATCGGGGAACAGGCCGATGCCGGTTTCGGGCATGGCAAAGCGGGTGTTCTCGGTCGCGACACGGAACCGCGCGGGCTGGCTGATGCCCACACCGCCGCCCATGGTGATGCCATCCATGAAGGCGACCACTGGCTTGGGGTAGGTGAACAGCAGATGGTTCAATTGATATTCGTCGTGGAAGAATTTGCGGCCCGACTCGCCATTGTCGTTGAGTGCTGAATTGCGCAGGAAGGCGATATCGCCGCCGGCGCAGAACCCGCGCCCTTCGGCATGGTCGATGATGATGCATTTGACCGTGTCGTCATTCTTCCACTTCAGCAACGCCTCGGTCATCGCGTGCACCATGGGCAGCGTCAAAGCATGGATCGCACCCGGACGATTGAGGCTGATAAGCCCCGCATGTCCTTCGATTCGAGTCAGGATATCGTCTGTCATCGCCGCCCCTATGCCGATGCCTGCCGCCTGAGTCGATAGTTAGGCTTCAGGGTTTTGGTGCCAGTTGAAATCCAAGCGCTTGGATTTGCGGTGCAGACGTCGGTGCGAGCAGCACGTTACCCTCCACTATGCCAGCGGTGCACGTCCAGCTGAAGCGCCCCGAAAGCTTGCTGGTGGCGATGATCGCCGGGCTAACGTCGCACGCTCCGCTTTTGGCAGAGATGTCGGAAAGGTGCTTGCGCCAATTGGCATCGCTGCGGTCCATTGCGAAATTCATCGCGAGAAATTTGCCCTCGCCCTCTACACCGCCCGCCTTCCAGATGCGCCGTGCAGCGGCATAGCCCGTCTCGACCGCAGGCGTGGACGCGATGGCGCGCGACGTGATGTAGCCCGATTTGAACAGCGCTGTAGCCGCATCCCAGACCGGTGCCGTTGGCCCGGCATAGGTGCGGTTGGTCAGCGCAAACACACCGACACCCGCTTCGGGGATCAGCAGCATATGACTGCCATAGCCGGGGAAACCGCCGCCGTGGAAAAGTACATTGCCGAGGACGCAATCATTGGCCTGCACCAGCCCTGCGCCGTAAATAGCGGACAGGCGGCAATTGTCGCCTTCCTTGCCCGGACGGCGGCGGCTGTGGAGCATACCGCCTCCATATTGCATCGCGCGAATGGTTTTGGCGTTTTGCGGTTCGCTGTCTTTGGCGGGCCATGCTGACAGCAAATAGCCGATCCATTTGGCGTAGTCCTTACCAGTTGTAACCAGCCCGCCCATCGCGCCAAATGCGCCGTGCGGCATCACCGGCTCGGGCGACCAGGCGTCATTTTCCCAGCGATAGCCCATGGCCAGCTTGCCCGGCGGGACATCGCGCACTTCATAACGGGTGGATGCCATATCGAGCGGTTTCAGAACCGTTGCCTCGACCCGTTCGGCATAATCCTGCTTCGACACATTGGTGATGATGCGGCCCAAGGTCGCATAGCCGAAGTTCGAATATTCATAGCGGGTGCCTGGCGAAGTCGAAAACGGAACGCCCGCCTTCAGCATCTTGGTAAACTCTGTCTCGCGTAGCGGTTGTTGCCGGTCGCCCCAGGGATCATCGGTGACAAATCCGGCAGTGTGGTGGAGCAGATCGCCGACGGTGATGCCCTTGGCCCAGCCCTGGGTTTCGGGCACATATTTGCTCACCGGATCATCAAGCCGCAGTCGGCCTTCATCGCGCAATTTCAATATTGAATAGCCAGTAAACGCCTTGGTCATGCTTGCTATGCGGAACGCCGTGTCGGGGGTGACGGGCGCCTTGTCTGCGACGGTCTGCACTCCCATTGCGCGCACATGGACGAGCTTGCCGTCCTTAACGATGCCCCAGACAAGGCCCGGCACATGCGCTTCGGCCATCCATTTGGCAAAATCGGCGTCGAGTGCTTCGAAAGCGGTGGTTTGCATTTCCGGGGCGGTGCTGGATTCTGCATGTGCGATGGCAGAAAAAGCAGGGACTGCCAGAAGGGAGGCGATGAACAGAGTTTTGGACATAGCGCCACGCTAACGGCGCACCGGCTTTGGTCAAGCATGCATCGAACATCTTGCAGGTGCGACTAGTACATCGCCGGGCGATTATCTTTTGCTGAAGGCCAGCTATACGATCTTTATTGAAGTGCGTGCGACTGGACGGAGCGATGAAATGAACAGAATGAAGTGGATGATTGCACCGGCGGCCTTTGCCACAGTCGTCGCGACCCCGGCGATGGCGAGCGGAACCATGTCGTTGCCCGAGCAAAAGGAAACGTTGTCGAGCTACCGGTCTTGTGCCGCGCGGTTGAAGCAAGCGATGAAAGAAGACAAAGCGGCGCCGACCCCACGAAAATTGCGCGAGGATGGCTCGACGCGTGAAGTAACACTCGATATGCGCAGCAAGGGTATCGAAAAACTGGGTAAGCAACATGCGCGGTATGAGGCGCGCATCTGGTATCATCATGGGCGAGCGACCGCAGAGGGAAGCCAGATTGAAGTCAACCACAGCTGGGAGCATCGCGCGCTTGAATGCAAGGGCAATGTGCTGACAATCAATGCGTCGAACGGCTTCACCTCAAGCACATTTGAGCCCGCCTCCTGATCGATGCTTTGAATCCCATTGCGTTGCATGCCAACGCGCCATAGCGGTCAGCGCAAAGGAGTTTGCCCATGTCCGCAGATACAGCCCGCCGTGCCATCATCCGTTCGTTCGGTGGTCCGGAGGTGATTGAGCTGGAGGATTTGGCGTTGCCTCCCCCTGGCCCGGGCGAAGTGCGGATGCGTAGCACAGCCATCGGCTTCAAC
Organism: Sphingomonadales bacterium; assembly: GCA_016707885.1. GTDB lineage: Bacteria > Pseudomonadota > Alphaproteobacteria > Sphingomonadales > Sphingomonadaceae > Sphingorhabdus_B. The sequence goes on along the minus strand of JADJGU010000001.1, from coordinate 958,704 downwards.
TTTATCGACACTTATCATCGCAGCGGGCTCTATCCGATCGAGCTGCCAAGCGGCCTGGGGGTAGAGGGCGCCGGTGTGATTGAGGCGCTGGGCGAAGGCGTCACCGATTTTGCGATCGGTGACCGGGTTTGCACTTTTGGTCCGGAACGGGGCAGCTATGCAAGCTTGCGCAACATATCGGCATCGGCCCTGTTGAAGACGCCTGCAGGGGTTTCCGACGAAGTGGCAGCCGCTGCGCTGCTTAAGGGCTGCACCGTCGAATTTCTGGTCGAACGGTGCGCGCAAGTGAAAGCGGGCGATGTGGTGCTGGTGCATGCAGCCGCCGGGGGCGTCGGCCTGATGCTGGTGCAATGGCTGAAGGCCATAGGTGCGCATGTTATCGGGACGGTCAGCACCGAAGCTAAAGCTGCGTTGGCGCGCAAGGCCGGGGCCGATCATGTTCTGCTCTATGGCGAAGAGGATATCGCGCCCAAGGTACGCGAACTGACCGGCGGCAAAGGCGTGCGCGTGTCATTCGATGGTGTGGGCAAAGACACGTGGGCCAGCTCACTCGGTTCGGTCGGGCGGCGCGGTTTGATCGTCAGCTATGGCAATGCCAGCGGTCCGGTAACCGGCGTGGCGCTGGGCCAACTGGCTGCCAAAGGTTCGCTCTTTGTGACCCGGCCCGGATTATATGACTATTACCGCAATCCGGCGGAACGCGCAGCGGGCTGTGCACGAATGTTCGAGATGCTGGCGAACGGCGCAATTGCGGTTTTGATTGGCCAGCGATACCGGCTCGACGATATAGTACAGGCACATTTAGACCTGGAAGCGCGCAAGACGACGGGATCGTCAATACTGACGTTATAAGCATGATTCAAAAGAACAATGCGCTGTGACTAAGGCGTACTAGTACATTTGCTAGACGTTACTTCGCAACAATTCCCCCTTACTCGTTACACGATGAAACATCTGCGTCCTTGACGCAGTGCGGGCAATTTTAACGGGGGAAGTATGATGCGCAGTTCAGCAGCATCGGTTTGGCTCAAGCGTATCACGGGCATTTTCGCGCTGATGCTGGCGCAGATTTTGTTGATCCCCCAGGCGCAGGCGCAGCACACCTCTGGCGAATGCCCGCCGCAGACTGCAACAGTTACGGCAGGAGGAACCGTCACGATCAATATCTCCGATTGTGAGCTGCCGGGTTTTGGCGGAATCGGGGCGATTGACGGTGGCAGCTTTGGGGCCGCCGATTTTGAGAACCACGGCACCGCGATAACGCGCAGGGTCGGTTCCGGCCCAACTACCCAGTGGTTTCTCGACTATAGTCACAACGGCACCACCGGGATCGGTGCGACCGATGTCTTTGAACTCAGCGACGGTTCTCTTGCGGGCAGCGGCGACATCCAGTTTACGATTACGATCAATGCCTCAGCCTCGCCGATCACGGTCGCGCCGAGCAACTTGCCAACCCTGACAGCTGGCACATTCTTTTCACAGACCCTTACCGCAACTGGCGGTGCATCGCCTTACACCTACACGCTGCAAAGTGGCGCGCTCCCCATCGGGTTGAGCCTGTCATCGGGCGGGGTGCTCTCAGGCACGCCAACCCAGCGTGGCGCATATTCATTCAGTGTTCGCGCGACCGACAGCACCACGCCGACGGCGCAATTTACCGACAAGGGTTACACAGGCACGGTTCAGAGCCCGGCCCTGGCGCTTTCGCCTGGTACCTATGCCATGAGCCAAGGGGTCTCGGGTTCGTTCAGTATAGGGGTTTCGGGAGGCGTTGCGCCGTATTCTTTCTTGGTTGAGCCGGTCCCACCCAATGCACTGCCACCTGGCCTGTCGCTCTCCGCGTCGGGCGTGATATCGGGAATTCCGACTTCATCCGGCAGCTTCAACACCACGATCCGCGTCGGCGATGCAAGTACCGGACCCGGCACATATTTCGAGCTCGAAACACTTACAATAAATGTTGCCCCGCCGCCGTCGGTGTCGATCGCGGTATCGCCCAGTTCGGTCAATGAGGATGGCGCGACCAACCTGACTTATACGGTCACCCGAAGCGCAACTTCGACAAGCGCGCTGACAGTGAACCTGACCTATTCGGGCACAGCCACCAGCGGAAGCGACTATACCGGCGCTGCAGCTACTGTTGTGATTCCTGCCAATGCGACCACGGCCACGCTGACGCTCGACCCCACTGCCGATACCACGAGCGAGTCCAACGAGACCGCAATTGTCACGGTTGCTGCGGGATCTGGCTATACTATTGGCGCCCCTTCCAGCGCGACCGGCACGATCCTGAATGACGAAGGCACTTCGACCTACCCTGGATGCGCGACGCGCAACGTGACGGTTGCCAATGGCGGCACGGTCAGAGTTGACCTGTCGGCCTGCCACTTCTTCGGCTTGGGGGTTGTTTCGGTTGCCCCGACAAACGGCACAGCGACGGCTGGACCCGGGCCAGTCAACTATTACGACTATACCCACAATGGCAACAGCGCGACGAGCGACCGGTTTGTGGTTCTGGATGACAATAGCCAGACGATCGTCATCAACGTGACGATTACTCCGCCGACCTCGTCGATCGTGGTCTTGCCGGCAAGCCTCTCTGCCATGACCGCCGGGACTGTCTTCTCCGAGACATTGACCTCGTCCGGCGGTACAGGGCCCTATACTTACTCGGTGTCCACCGGCGCATTCCCGACCGGATTATCTATCAACAGTGCCGGTGTAATTTCTGGCACGCCGACCCAGCGCGGCAGTTATAGCGTTGGCATCCGGTCGCAGGATTCGCTGGGCGCATTCACGATCAAAGGTTATACCGGCACAGTTGCCGCAGCGTCGTTGACCTTGGTGTCCGGCACCGGCACGGCAATTCAGGGCGTCGCCTTCAGCCAAACGCTGGCAACCACTAATGGCGTTGCTCCTTTCACCTACCAGCTGGAAACGGGCAGCCTGCCCTCTGGAATCACCCTATCAACCGCAGGTGTGTTGAGCGGCACCACATCAGCGGCGGTTGCGTCCTATAATGTCACAATCCGCGTGACAGATTCAAGCACCGGCATCGGCACCAACTTCCAGCTCCAGCCCTTTTCGCTAACCGTCAGCCCACCCCCCACTGTTTCGATCGCAGTCGCTCCTGCATCTGTCAGTGAAGATGGCGCTACCAATCTGGTCTATACGGTGACGCGCAGCCTCAACCTTTCTTCACCAACAACGGTCAACATCACTACCGCAGGTACAGCCACGTCGGGCACAGACTATGCTGGGGGTGTGGCGACGGTCGTCATTCCTGCCAATGCGACAACCGCCACCATCATAATCAACCCGACAGTCGACAGCACCGTCGAACCCGATGAAACCGTTACTTTGATTGTGGCCGCCGGAACGGGCTACACCGTTGGTGCACCTTCCAACGCTGTCGGCACGATCCTCAACGACGATGTGCCATCGGCAACGATTGCTGTGTCTCCAGCTGCGGTGGCGGAGGATGGCGCGACCAATCTGGTCTACACGGTCACTCTCAGTCAGGCACCGAACAATCCGGTTACGATAAATTACACAGTTATCGGTCTAGCAACCAACGGTACTGACTATGCCACGATAACGTCACCGCTTATCATTAATACCGGTAGCACCACGGGTACGATTACCGTCAACCCGACCGCCGATGCGACCAATGAAACAGACGAGACTGTCGGTATCACTCTCGCTGCCGGTACGGGCTACACTGTTGGCGCTCCGGCGACGGCCGTTGGAACCATACTCAATGACGACTTTCCGAATCTGACAATAAACGACATCAGCCTCAGCGAAGGCAATGCCGGCACAGTCAACGCGACCTTCACTGTCGCGCTATCGGCACCTGCCGGACCCGGCGGAGTAACTTTCGACATCAGCACGGCAAATGGTACTGCAACGGGCGGAACCGACTATGTCACGCGCACTTCGCTGGCGCAGACTATTTCGGCAGGATCAAACAGCTATAGCTTCGATGTCGTCTTGAATGGCGACATATTGAACGAACCCAGTGAGACCTTTTTCGTCAACGTCACCAACGTCGTGAACGCGGTGGTCGTCGACGGGCAGGGCGTGGGGACGATCGTCAACGACGATCCGCTACCTTCACTATCGATAAACGATGTGACCGTGACCGAAGGCAATGCGGGCACCATCAATGCAGTTTTCACGGTCAACCTGTCGGCTGCAAGTGGCCAGACGGTCTCTGTCAATTATGCAACAGCCAATGGAACGGCGACGCAGCCGGCGGACTATACCACTACAAGCGGAACGCTGACCTTCACTCCTGGCCAGACCAGTCGCACGATCACCGTACCCGTAATCGGCGAAACCGTGCCAGAAGCGAACGAGACCTTTTTCGTCAATTTGAGCGGCGCCACCAATGCAACCATCGCCGACAATCAGGGATTGGGCACAATCAATAATGACGATGTACCGGTCGTTGTTTCGCCGGGTTCGCTGCCGAATGGAACTGTGGGCGCTGGCTATAGCCAGACGATTACAGCCTCTGGCGGGGTTGCACCTTACAGCTTAGCAGTGACCGCTGGAGCTTTGCCGACAGGCCTTACCCTGACCGGCGGCACGCTTTCCGGAACACCGACAGCGACAGGGGTATTCAACTTCACCGTAACCGCGACCGATTCCAGCGGTGCGCCGGGGCCGTTCAGCGGTAGCCAGGTCTATGCGCTGACAATCGTATCGCCGCCAATCGTCGCCAATGACGATACGGGCGCGGCAGCGGTCAACGGCTATACAGGGGGCACGGCCTATGCCGATGTGCTTGCAGCTAATGGCAACGGGCCCGACACGCTTGCTGGCGTACCCGCTACGCTCGCCACTGTGTCGCTTAGTCAATTGGCGACGACCGATCCGAGGGTTACGCTAAATCTGGCGACCGGCGCGGTTGTTGTAGCCCCAGCCACTCCGGCGGGAAGCTATACGGTCACCTATGAAATCTGCCAGGCAGTGGATCCGGCGAACTGTGCAGCTGCAATCGCCGAGGTAAGCGTTTCTGCGGCAGCCATTGCTGCGCTCGACGACGTCAATGCGCCTATTATCAGCACGGTGACCGGTGGTACAGCTTATGCCAATATTCTCGGCGACAATGGCAACGGGCCCGACACTCTGAACGGTGCTGCGGCGACCTTTGCCAATGTCGTTGTGACTTCATCAACTTCATCCAACCCGGGCGTCACGCTCAACCCTGCAACGGGCCGGATCAACGTCGCGGTCGCCACACCTGTCGGATCGCAGTCGGTCAATTATACGATTTGCGAGCAACTCAACCCGACCAATTGCGCGTCGGCGGTAGCGAGCGTGACGGTGATCGACATCCCGCCGGTGGCCGGCCCGGTGACTCTGACGGTGCCCTACGGCGCGGGTGCAACCAATGTACCGCTCGCGATAAGCGGAGGCGTTCCAACTAGTGTGAACGAAGTGACCCCCTCGCTAAATGGCACGGTCATCGCCAGCGGCACAACCATCACCTATCAGCCCAACCCGGGCTATGCCGGACCCGACAGCTTTACCTACAGCGCAACGAACAGCGGCGGTACTTCCTCTGCTGCATTGGTGTCGATTACGGTGCAGGATCCGGTTGTGACTATAACGCCTTCAGGTGGCCTAAACGCCAGTGTTGCTGCCCCCTACACCCAAAGCTTCACTTTCAATGGCGGTGCACAGCCCTGGTCGGGCTATCAGGTTACCAACCTACCTGCCGGACTTTCCATCACTGGCACGACCGTGAACAGCGTGACCATTTCGGGCACTCCGACCGCGGCGGCCGCGTTCAACCTCAATGTCTCGGCGACCGACAGCAGCAGCGGCAATGGCCCCTTCACCGTCGGCCAGGCCTTCACATTGAATGTTGCCGGACCCGGTTTGGCGCTAGTTCCCGGCGCGGGCACGCTGAACGCGCCCTATGCAACAGCCTTCAGTCAGACCTTCACTGCATCGGGCGGCACCGGACCCTATAGCTATGCTCTGACAGGTGCGCTGCCTGCAGGCCTCAGCTTCAGCGGCTCAACGCTATCTGGCACGCCAACGGCGCCGGGCAGTTATCCCGTCACCGTGACCGCAACCGATACCGGTTCGACTGGTTCGGGTGCGCCTTTCTCGGTCGCACAGAATTACACCATCGATGTGCCTGCCCCGACCATAGTGATATCGCCTGCTGTGGTTCCGGCGGCGGATGCCGGGGTTGCCTATTCGCAGATACTGACCAGTTCGGGAGGTGTTGCACCTTATACCCTGGCGCTGACGTCGGGCAGCCTGCCATCCGGACTGACGTTCAGCGCCGGAACGCTGTCGGGCACACCCACCGAGGTTGGCAGCTTTAACTTCTCCATCACCTCGACCGACAATTTTGGCCAGACGGGCACAAGGGCCTACACGCTGACGGTCAACGCGCCGACGCTGGCGCTGACGCCGGCTTCGGGCACTACCAACGTTGCGTTCAACGCCCCCGTGTCGCAGACCTATGTCGCCAGCGGCGGTGTCGGACCCTATAATTACGTGGTGACTGCCGGAGCCTTGCCTTCGGGAGTAACGCTCAACAGCTCGACGGGCCAGCTGTCGGGTAGCGCGATACAGGTGGGGACATTCAGCTTCACCGTGACCGCGACCGACACGACTATAACCGGTGTGGGTGCACCCTTCTCGGTTTCGGGCAATTATGCCCTGACCGTCGCTCCGCCTGTGATTGTGATCGATCAGGCAAGCTTGCCATCGGCAGCGGTTGCTTCTGCCTATAGCACAACCGTCACAGCCTCGGGCGCCATCGCACCTTATAGCTATGCGATTACTGCGGGTGCTCTGCCGGCGGGCCTCAGCCTGTCTTCCGGCGGAACATTGTCCGGCACTCCGACTGCTGGCGGCAGTTTTAACTTCACTATCACCGCGACCGACTCAAGCGGTGCGGCTGGACCGTTTAACGGCGCACGCGCCTTCACATTGAACGTCGCCTCGGCATCGGTGACCTTGCCTGCAACTAGCCTTGCTGGCGGTCAGCGTAATGTGCCCTATGCAGCGACGTTGAACCCGGCGAGCGGGGGCACCGCGCCCTATAGCTATACTGTCACGGCTGGTGCACTTCCCACGGGAATGACGCTATCTGCCGCTGGAGCGCTTGGTGGCACTCCCACCGCCTTCGGCATCTTCAGCTTTACCGTTACGGCGACAGACAGCAGCACGGGCACCGGCCCCTATAGCGGCAATCAGAGCTATTCACTGTCGATTGTCGACCAGCCACCAGTGGCTGGCGCGGTCAGCTTCAGTCTACCCTACGGCTCTGGAGCGGCTCCAGTTGCGCTCAACCTTTCGGGTGGCGCTGCAACCTCGGTTGCCATCGCCTCGACCCCGGCCAATGGCAGTGCGACGGTCAGCGGACTGACAGTCAGCTATCAGCCCAACGCCAGCTTCTCCGGAACCGACAGCTTCACCTATACGGCTACCAACAGCGGCGGCACCTCGTCGCCCGCGACCGTGACGATAACAGTCGGGGCTCCGTCGTTGACGGTGGCAGCGGGCGGCCCGCTCACAACGACTGTCGGACAGGCCTATAGCCAGACGTTCAATTTTGCGGGCGGCACAGCTCCGTTCAGCGCCTACACCGTCTCCGGATTGCCAGCAGGCCTTTCGGTGACTGGCAGCAGCGCTAACAGTGTGACCATAGCTGGTACGCCGACGGCGAGCGGCAGCTTCGCCCTAACGGTCAGCGGGCGGGACAGCAGCACCGGCAATGGGCCGTTTACTGCGACCCAGGGCTTTACGCTAAACGTCGCCGTACCCAATCTGTCGATCGCCCCCGCATCGGGCAGCTTCACTGCCACCTATGCCGCGCCCTATAGCCAAAGCATCGCGGCCAGCGGCGGGGTTGGGCCTTACAGCTATGCGCTGACCGGTAGCCTGCCGGCTGGTGTGACGCTCAACGCTGCAACCGGTGCGGTTTCGGGAACGCCAACTGCGTCGGGTAGTTTTGCCTTCACCGTCACGGCTACTGACACTGGCGCGACCGGCGTCGGCGCGCCGTTCACCGCGACTGGCAACTATAGCCTGACCGTCGCCGCGCCGACAATTGTTGTCACGCCAACGGCGCTTCCAGCTGCAATTGCGGGCCAAGCCTATACGGCTACGTTGTCGGCGTCGGGTGCGGTTGCTCCCTATAGTTACACGTTGACCGGTGGTGCCTTGCCGACGGGCGTGACACTGGCTGCGAACGGCCAGCTATCGGGTACGCCAACGGTGTCGGGCAGCTTCGCCTTTGCGGTGCAGGTCCGCGACGCCAATGGCCAGACCGGTGCCGCCAACCTGACACTCGGTGTGGGCGTGCCGACATTGACGATTACACCAGCGACGCTGCCTGCAGCGGTTCAGGGTATCGCCTATAGTCAGGCACTGACGGCAAGCGGCGGAATCGCGCCATATAGCTTCGCCATTAGTTCGGGCACATTGCCCGCCGGTCTGACGCTGAACACCACAACCGGTGTGATCAGCGGCACGCCCACGGCATCGGGAACCGCGAACTTTGCGATTACCGCAACCGACAGCACCGGCGGAACGCCTGCAACGCTGACGGTCAATTTTGCCCTGCAAGTCGCGGCCCGGCCTGACCCGGCGACCGATCCCGAAGTGCGCGGACTTGTTCAGGCCCAGGTGGCGGCCACCCGCCGCTTCGCTGACGCGCAGGTCGATAACTTCATGCAGCGCATGGAAAGCATGCACGGCGAAGGTAGTGGCAATGGTGAGGGCAATGGCGAAGGTGCGGGCATCACAATCCGTAACAATGTCCGTCTGTCGACGCCCGATCGTTGTCGCGACGCGATCACGATGATGACAAATGCTGCCTGCGCCAATAGTAGCCGCATGTCGGGCATCGTACCGCTCAACAACTGGAGTGCGGACAGCAATACCAAAGCCGAAGGTCCGACAGCCAATGCCGGCTCCGGCGGCGCGGGAGGTGGCCCGTGGACAATCTGGGCCGGCGGTGCCATCCGCTTTGGCGAACGTGAAGCCAATAGCGGGCGTGTCTCGCAAGAGTTCGAATCCGAAGGCATCACCATCGGTGCAGACTATCGCTTCAGCCCGTCTTTCGCAGCCGGTCTGGGCATCGGTCTCGGCCGCGATACCGTCGATGTCGGAGACGAAGGCTCACGCAGCCGCGGCGAAGCCAAGACGATTGCAGTCTATGGCAGCCACAAATTGGGTGACGGTATCTTCGTCGACTGGTTGGGTGGCTACCAAAAGCTCGATTTTGACCTGCGCCGTTATGTCACGCTGACCGGTGCGTTGCTGAATTCGCAACGCGACGGACACCAATGGTTCGGAACGCTGAGCGCGGGGGCGGATATCCTGCGTGGCGACTGGCAGCTGACGCCATATGCCCGCGTCGACATCACCCGGGCGACGCTCAACGGCTATTCGGAAAGCAGCGGGTCGATGTTCGACTTGACCTTCCTCGATCAGGATGTGAACTTCCTGTCGATCGGGGCCGGTGCCCGCTTTAAGTACCGCCACAAAATGGCGTGGGGCGAATTGCTGCCGCAACTGCGCGCTGAATATCAGCGCAATGTCGAACGCAGCGCAGATGCCCGCGTCGCCTATGTCGATCGCGTATCTGGCCCCTTCTCGACCATCCCGCTTTCAGGCATCGGCCGAGAGGAGGTCACACTTGGCGGCAAGCTGGAATTGCTGTTCGACCCCAACTGGGCGCTTGCCGTCGAATATATCGGCCGCATCAGCCCCGGGGCGGGTTCGGACAATATGATCCAGATCGGCGCGAAGCACGAATTCTAGGCTGAAGGGGCGATTGGCGCTTCAAACTTTGATCGCCCCCTCACAACTTCGCCGAGTGCCGTTGACGCACTAGCTCAAGATAGAACTGGCGGCTGCGCCACTCACGCCTTGTGTCTTGGCTGTACGCCCACAAATCGAGACTATGATGAAAAAGATGCTCCATTTTGCGATCCTCGCAGCGATTGCCTCTGCTGGGCCCTTGCACGCGGCCTCCGATACCGGGCTCCAGCTGCATGATACGGTGATAGGACACCGCAACACCGGCTTAGGCGTGTCGGCCAGTATCCGTATCAATTTGGGGCCCGGCCGGATCGTCCGAAAAAGCGAACGCGTCAAACTCGGCATTGCGGCAGGGCCGGTGTTCGTGATTCCCGACGCTGATGCCGTGAACGGCGTCAAGCGGGGTGCCGCATCTTTTGCCGACATCGAACTAAAGCCGGGCTATCAGACCAGTGTCCACCTTGCCGGGCGGCCTGTCATTGTTGACCTGACGTCATTGGGCGCGGCCGAGAAAGGCGAGGACAGCGAGGATGGCGACAGGCAGAACACCGGCGACAAGATAGCGTGGGTTGCAGCGGTCGCTGGCGGCGTCATGCTGGCTCTGGTGGGTATCTACGCTGCCAGTTGCGGTCCTGGTGAGGATAGCAGTTGCGGCTCCGACTAGCGCCCGAATCGCCCTAATTGCGAAGCACAGCATTCCAGCCGATCAATAGTGGTCGGCCCTGAATGCTGCGGTCCGTTATCTTTGCTATTTTGACGCTTCGAATGCGGATTAAATGATGGCTGTTTGAAGCCAAGGTGCATCGAACAAGCCTACGCCTTACGGCTCGCTTGCCATGCACGACAAGCTTTTCAAAAATATAGAAAAACTGGAGCGGGCGAAGGGATTCGAACCCTCGACCCCAACCTTGGCAAGGTTGTGCTCTACCCCTGAGCTACGCCCGCTCTGGCGGCTGGAATCATCTGGTTCCAGCGGGTGAGGCGCGCCATTAGCAGGCGGCATCGGGGGCTGCAACCCCTTTAATCACGGTAAAATTGCTTTGCTTTTTTTAGGCTGGCAGGGTCAATCCCTTGGCATATCCGCGCCGCACCCCACATAAAGCGCACAGATGATTCGGATATCGGGAGCAGTATTTTGGCCAGCATGGGTTTGACCACCGAAGAACAGAAAGCCGTGCAGGCTTTTCGCGACGAAATTGTCGAGCCTTCGATGACCAAATTGGTGATCCTCGACTTTTGGGCCGAATGGTGCGGGCCGTGCAAACAGTTGACACCAGTGCTGGAAAAGGTTGCCGCCGATTATGCCGACAAGGGCGTGCTGCTCGCCAAGGTCAATGTGGATGAGAACAAGTTTATCGCAGCGCAATTCCAGATCCGTTCGATCCCGACCGTCTATGCCATGTTCCAGGGCCAGCCGGTTGCCGACCTGACCAGTGCGCGCACCGAACCGCAGCTTGCGGCCATGCTGGACCAGTTGCTGGCAAAATTGCCGGTACAGCCGGGTGCGGCACCCGATAGCGGCCCCAGCCTAGATGAAGTCGCTGCCGCCGGGGCGGAGGCGCTGGCCGAGGGCGCGAACGAAGAAGCTTATGCCATCTTTACCGAAATTCTTGGCCACGATGCCGAGCATAAGGCGGCGCTTGCCGGTATGCTCGAGGCATTGATTGCCCTCGACCGCAAGGAAGAGGCGCAGGCAATCCACGCCAGTCTGACCGATGAGCAACGCACCGATCCCGCGCTGGAGCGTATCGGAACGATGCTTGCGATTGCTGCGGAGGCGCGTGACCCCGAAGAGATTATTGCTTTGAAAGCGGCGGTCGCAGCCGCGCCAGACAACCATCAGGCACGCTTTGACCTCGCCAACGCTTTGATGGCGGCGGGTGACCGTGATGGCGCCGCAGACGTCCTGCTGGCAAGCATTGCCGCTGATCGGGAGTGGAATGAAGGGGCAGCGCGTAGCCGCCTGCTCGAAATATTCAGCATGATAGGCCTCGAAGATCCGTGGGTCGCCGCAACACGTCGTAAATTGTCGGCAATATTGTTCGGCTGATGGCAGCCAAGCGAATATCGATCTTCCCGCTGTCGGGCGTGATCATGCTTCCCGGCATGCAATTGCCGCTGCACATTTTTGAACCGCGCTACCGTTCGCTCGTCAGCGATGCTCTGGCGCGTGACCGGATGATCGGGATGATCCAGCCCAAAAGCGGTGGCGACCATCCCCCTTTGTTTGCGGTTGGCTGTCTTGGCCGGATCGACGATGTCGAGGCGCTGGAAGACGGGCGCTATAACATCGTTCTCGAAGGGCTGCAGCGCTTCACCCTCACTCGCGAACTCGATGTCGGAACGCCCTTTCGCCAGATCGAGGCGGAATTGTGGGAAGAGGATGAGTTGGGCGAAGCGCTTTCGCTGGGCGAACGCGCGTCGTTTGAAATCGAGGCGCGCCGTTTCGCCGAAGCGCAGGGCTATGCGGTGGATTGGAACGCGGTTGGCGAGCTCGACGATTATTCGCTGGTCAATATCGTCGCGCAGATCGCGCCCTTCGATGCGGCGGCCAAGCAGGCTTTGCTAGAGGCCAAGGGGCTGGCAACACGCAGCGAACTGATCGTCCAGCTGATGCAGTTTTTCGGCCGCCATGACGGCTCAGACGACCGGGTGACGTTGCAATAAGCTTTATGCGCCGAAGCTGGCTCTAAGCCCGTCGATTACAAACTGCGCTGCCAGCGCGCCAAGCAATACCCCCAGCAGGCGGGTGATGACGGCTTCGGCCTTTGATCCCAGCACGCGCATGATCGGCCCTGCGGCAACCAGGGCGATCAGCGTCAGCAATAGCACAGCCGCCAATGCGCCGAGCACCACTAACGAGCGGTCCAGCCCCTGATTCTGGCTCATCAACAACATCACCGACGCTATTGAGCCCGGCCCTGCAATCATCGGCATCGCCATCGGGAAGACCGAGACATCCTCAATCTCGGGCGTTTCGATAATTTTTTGAGCGCGTTCCTCGCGGCGCTCGGTGCGCTTTTCGAAGACCATGTCGATCGCAATCAGAAACAGCATGATCCCGCCCGCGATGCGGAAACTGTTGAGCTCGATATGCAGCGCGCCGAGCAGATCCTCACCAAACAGCGCAAAGACGAACAATATGCCTGCCGCGATAATCGACGCGCGGATCGCCATGCTGCGCCGCTGTTGCGCTGTCGCGCCCTTGGTCAGGCTGGCATAAATTGGCGCACAGCCCGGCGGGTCAATCACCACGAAAAAGGTGATGAAGGCAGAGATGAACAGGTCGATCATGCGGCGGGTGCGGCCACAGCATCGGCGATGACGGTCTCAAAGGCTTCGCCGTTCCACAGGCGGACGGTAACCGTGCGGCTGTTGTCAGACTGCACGATCCATGTGAAATTCAGGCTCTGGTCGCGCGACAGGCCCATCTTCATTTTGGCACCCATTGGCGGAGCGGAAAGCGGCGCATTGGGCTGCCCCTTGCAGCTGGCGACACGCGTTTCGATCAGTTCGGGTGCCGCACGGGGGGCGGTGAGGGCGTCGCCATGGTCTACAACCCATCTCCACTCCCCATCGCCCATATAGGATGGCGGTGCGTCGGCGGGCTGAGCCCCTTTCGGCTGCCATTGCCAGACGGTGGTGAAATAGCCGACCGCGCCATCGGGCCGCTGCCACGCGCCGGCAGTCACCCCGGTTTTGCCGTCGCACGACATGAATGCCTTGTGCGGCTGCCACGTCACAGCCTTGGCCGGATCAGCGCGCCCCTTCAGCCAGGCTTGCGCAACGACCGCCTCCGGCACGAACATCACTGCGTCCTTTGCAGCCGTTTCGCGAAACGCCGTCCACTGCCCCTTTTCCTGCGCCAACCGGTTGAAGGCGATTTCGGCAGCAATCACCGCGCTGGGATTGGCGCTTTGGGACATGGCGCGCATCTCGGGTCGCTGCGACGCACATCCGCTTACAAGCAAGGTGGTCGCGAAAAGGGCGGGAAGATATTTGGTCCGGGTCATTCCCGGCTTATAGCCCTTCGGGGTCGCCTAGGCCAGCCCGCCGATGCGCGGCAACCAACGTGTTGCGCAACAGGCAGGCGATGGTCATCGGGCCAACGCCGCCGGGCACCGGCGTAATGGCAGAGGCAAGCTCAAGCGCGCTGCTATAATCGACATCGCCGACTAATCGGCCTTTGGTTTCGCCGGCCTGTGGCTCAAGCCGGTTGATACCGACGTCGATCACGACCGCACCGGGTTTCAACCAATCGCCCTTGACCATTTCGGCCCGACCGACAGCGGCCACAACGATATCAGCCTGCTGCACGCGTTCCTTGAGGTCGCGCGTTCGGCTGTGCGCGATGGTGACAGTGCAATTTTCGCCGAGCAGAAGTTGCGCCATCGGTTTTCCGACCAGAATCGAACGGCCAATGACGATGGCATCCTTGCCCGACAGGTCGCCAATATGATCCTTCAGCAACATCAGGCTGCCCAAGGGAGTGCAGGGCACCAGCCCCGGAAGCCCGAGCGCGAGGCGACCGGTGCTGATCGGGGTCAGGCCGTCGACATCCTTGTCGGGACTGATCGCCTCAACCACCGCCTGTTCATCGATATGTTTGGGCAGCGGCAGCTGGATCAATATGCCGTCGACGGCATCATCGGCATTCAACTGCTGGACCAGCGCGATGAGGTCGCCCTGCGTGGTGTCGGCGGGCAGGCGGTGCTCAAAGCTCGCCATCCCGGCAGCGACAGTCGCCTTGCCCTTGGAGGCGACATAAACTGCACTCGCCGGATCTTCGCCGACCAGCACCACCGCGAGTCCGGGCACCTTGCCGGTCGCTGCGGTGAAGGCGGGAACGGCATCGGCTATCCGGGCACGTAGCCCGGCGGCAAAGGCCTTTCCGTCAATGATGGCCGCGCTGCTCATAGTCCCGAATAATACAGGTCATGCGCCAGACCGCCGAGCAGCATCTGGATGATGCGCAGGCCGACAATCAACACGATGGGAGAAAAATCGATCATCCCGGTATCGGGCATGATACGGCGGATCGGCTTCAGAAACGGATCGAGGATCAGATTCAGCGAATGCCAGAGCGACGACACGATGTTGTTCGACAGACTGACAACGTTGAACGAGATCAACAAGCTGAGGATGAATTGCACGATCACGACCGTGGAAACGATAGTGATCAAATAACCGATGATCTGGATAAGCGCGAGGAGCATGCATGCCTCCGAAAGAGCAGGGATGCGCCCAATTAGCCGAGGCCGGGCGCTGTATCAACCGGGTATGACACTATTAATAGCCGTCGCCGTGGCGAACCTGTTACTTATGTACCAACGTACCCGCACCGCGCGCCGTGAAGATTTCCAACAGGCTGACATGCGGAACCCGGCCGTCGAGGATGACCGCGGCTTCAGTGCCGCCTTCGACGGCGGCGATGCAGGTTTCCAGCTTGGGGATCATGCCGCCCGTCACCGTGCCGTCTTCGCGCAGCGCGCCGATCTGCTTAGGATCAAGATCGGTAAGGAGGTTGCCCTGCTTGTCGAGGACGCCCGCAACGTCGGTGAGTAGGAAAAGGCGCGCCGCACCCAGTGCCGCGGCAATCGCACCCGCCATCGTGTCGGCGTTGATATTATAGGTCTGGCCATTCTCGTCGACGCCGATGGGGGCGACGATAGGGATCATCCCGCTGCTTGAGATTGTATCGAGCAGGCTGCGGTCGATATGTTTGGGTGTGCCGACAAAGCCAAGGTCGACTACACGTTCGATATTGCTGTCGGGATCGCGGGTGGAACCCTCAACCTTCTCGGCAATCACAAAGCCGCCATCCTTGCCCGAAATGCCGACCGCGCGGCCACCGGCTTGCGCGATCCAGCTTACCAGTTCCTTGTTGATTGCACCCGACAGCACCATTTCAGCAACCTTGGCGGTTTCGGCATCGGTAACGCGCAGGCCATCGACAAAGCTCGATTCAACGCCGAGTTTTTTGAGCATCGCGCCGATCTGCGGCCCGCCGCCATGAACAACCACGGGGTTGATGCCGACCGCTTTCAGCAGCACCACATCCTCGGCAAAATTGCGCGCCGCCTCCGGGTCGCCCATCGCATGGCCGCCATATTTGATGACGAAGGTCTTGCCCGCATAACGCTGCATATAAGGCAGCGCCTCGGTCAACGTTTCGGCTTTTGCCAGCATGGCGGGATCGGGTGCGTGGTTGCTCATAATGGCGCGCGGGTTAGCGCCCCATTAGAGTTCGCGCAACTATATTGCAGGCTCAGGCGGTCTTGCCGTCCAATCGTTGCCCAAGCTTGACGCAGGCGGTGATCAGGATCGGCACGAACACCACCACCAAGGTCAGCTTAGCGATGATCTGGCCGGTCATGATGTCAACAATCGGCATTTCCTGCCCGCTGCCGGGATCAACCACGCCGTAGAAAGCGATGGTGATGAACAGCACGGTATCAAGCGCTTGCGACAGCAAACCCGCGATCAGCCCGCGCAGCCATGCCGCACGCCCGCTGCCTTCGCCCTTCAGCTTGGTGAAGACATAGACGTTCAAGGTCTGGGAAATGCCGTAGGAAATCAGCCCCGCCAGCTGCAAACGCGCGCCTTGGCCTAATATGCCCGCAAACTGGTCCTGCAAGGTCCAGAAAGGCGCAGGGGGCATGCGGATGACGATGAATATCAGCGCCATCGACAGGATCAGCGGCAGGAAGCCATAGCGGACGAGCTTGTCGGCGGTGTCCTTGCCATGCAGTTCAGCGACAGCGCTCGATAGCACCACCAGCATCAGGAAGGCGAAAATGCCCGATTCGACATGCAGCGGGCCGATCTCCGAAATCTTGGTGCCGAGTACGCCCGCCAGCACCACCAACCCTCCATAGAGCAGCGCATAGACGAACAGCGATCGCGGGATCATCGTTCCAGTGCTTGGGCTATCGGTCATTTTGCTGCTTCCCCGTTTCTGCTTTGTTGACCTATGGTTAGCGGCTAATTTTATTGGCGCAAGGCGGAAGGGCGCGCTAACACCGCCTCTATCATTTCGTCATTCCCGCGAAGGCGGGAATCCATCACCTGCCGGTGAAATTTATACCACTGGTGATGGACCCCCGCCTTTGCGGGGGTGACGACACAAGAAAAGGGATGGGGAGACTTTATGCAAATCCTGATGAGCCTTGCCGGAATGGTGATGATCCTTGCGATCGCCTTTCTGCTGTCCTCCAACCGCAAGGCTATCCGCCCGCGCGTCGTGCTGTCGGCCTTTGCCTTGCAGGCAGGGCTGGCGGCATTGGTGCTTTACGTGCCCTGGGGCAACAGGGTTTTGCAGGGTGCGGCTGCGGGCGTGTCCAACTTGCTCGGCTATGCCAATGAAGGCACCAAATTCCTTTTCGGCGGATTGGCGACCGATCCGTTGGGGCAGAATTTTGCTATTCAGGCACTTCCCGTGATCATCTTTTTCGCGGCCTTCATCTCGATCCTCTATTATCTCGGGGTGATGCAATATGTGATCCGCTGGATCGGTGGCGGCCTGCAGAAAATCACCGGCATCTCCAAAGTTGAAAGTCTGTGTGCCGCCTCGAACATCTTTGTCGGCCAATCCGAATCGCCGCTGGTGATCCGCCCTTATCTGGCGACGCTCAATCCCGCGCAGCTTTTCTGCGTGATGACGGTCGGTATGGCGGGCGTCGCGGGCACCATCCTTGCGGCTTATGCCTCGATGGGTATCCGCATTGATTATCTGATCGCCGCCGCCTTCATGTCGGCACCGGGCGGGATTTTGATGGCAAAGCTGATCATGCCCGACGATCCGAACGAACCGGCAGTCGACGATCCCAACATCGCGCTAGACATGCATGACGATGAAAAGCCCGCCAACCTGATCATGGCCGCCTCGCAAGGGGCGCAGACCGGCGTGAAGCTGGCGGTAGCCGTCGGCGCGATGGTGCTGGCCTTTGTTGCCCTGGTTGCCTTGGCCAATGGCGTCTTGGGTGGCCTCGGCAATCTGGTTGGCCTCAAGGGGCTCAGCTTTCAGGGCATATTGGGGCAGGTCTTCGCGCCGGTCATGTACCTGCTTGGCGTGCCGTGGAACGAAGCGGTGCAGGCGGGCGGGCTGTTCGGCACCAAGATCGTCCTCAATGAATTTGTCGCCTTCATCGATCTGGGCGCATTGAAGACCTTGTCCGCACCGACAGTCGCCATCGTCACCTTTGCGCTGTGCGGCTTTGCCAATTTCAGCTCGATCGCGATACAGATGGCCGTCACCGGCGGCCTCGCCCCCAATCAACGCCCGATGATCGCCAAGCTGGGGCTGAAGGCGCTGGCGGCAGGTTCGCTGTCCAACCTGATGAGCGCGGCGTTAGCAGGGCTGTTTCTTTCACTGGCGTGAAATTGTTTCACACGAAGAATACGAAGATTTTCATGAGGGCAGTGCATGTCTGAGGATGTTGAGGCCATCGCAAGCCGGGTTATTGAGGTTGCGATAGGCGTTCATGTCGATGTCGGACCCGGTCTGTTTGAATCGGTGTATGAAACTTTACTCGCGACCAGATTGCAAAAGCAGGGTTTGCACATTGACCGGCAAGTGCCGGTCAAGGCCCGGATCGATAACATTGATTTTCCAGAAGCGTTTCGCGCCGATTTGATCGTTGGCGGCAAGCTGCTTGTTGAATTGAAATCTGTCGAAAAGCTGGCCCCAATCCACGCCCGACAAACGTTAACCTACCTTCGCTTACTGAATCAGCCTCTTGGTCTGTTGATAAACTTCGGCGGAATAACACTCAAAGAAGGTCTGAAGCGCATTTTGAACAACTACCGTCAACCCAAATACTGACATCCTAATAATCTTCGTACTCTTCGTGTGAAACCAACTTCACTCCTCTCCAGCCAGCCCCTTCAACTCATACAACAAATCCAGCGCCTGCCTTGGGGTGAGGGCGTCGATATCCATTCCCGACAGCTTTTCACGCACGGCATCGACCTTGGCTTCGGCGGCATCGAGCGCGGCGCCGAATAGGGGCATTTCGCCGAGGCCGGCGGCCAGCCCGCCGGTTTCGGCGCGGCCTTTTTCGAGTTTTTCCAGCACCTGCGCTGCGCGCGTCAGCACGGGCGGAGGCAGCCCCGCAAGCTTGGCAACGGCGATGCCATAGCTGCGGTCGGCCGGGCCATCCGCCACTTCGTGGAGCAGGACGAGGTCGCCCTTATATTCCTTGGCGCGGACATGGTGGAGCGACAGCGCATCGAGCGTATCCGCTAGCCGCGTCAGCTCGTGATAGTGCGTTGCGAACAGGCAACGGCAGCGATTGGCCTCGTGGATGCCCTCGACCACCGCCCAGGCGATCGCAAGGCCGTCATAGGTCGATGTGCCGCGCCCGACCTCGTCGAGGATCACGAAGCTGCGCTCGGTTGCTTGCGCAAGGATGGCGGCGGTCTCGACCATTTCGACCATGAAGGTCGATCGCCCGCGTGCCAGATTGTCCGACGCGCCGACCCGGCTGAACAACCGGTCGACCAGCCCGAGCCGCGCCGTGCTGGCCGGTACATAGCTGCCCGCCTGTGCCAAAATCACGATCAGCGCATTCTGCCGCAAAAGGTCGATTTACCGCCCATATTGGGGCCGCTGACCAGCCATAGGCGCTTCTCAGGCGCTAGGTCACAATCATTGGCAATGAAGCGTTCACCGAGCTTCGCCAGCGCGCTTTCGACCACCGGATGCCGCCCGCCCTCGATATGCAGTTCGTTGCCGGGGACGAATTCGGGCAGGCACCAGCGGCCTTCGGCTGCGCGTTCGGCAAGCGCTGCTGCCACATCGATCCGCGCGAGTGCATCGGCGCTCGCCGCAATCGCGTCGCGTCGCGCCAGCACATGGCCGATCAGCTCTTCGAGATGCGCCGCCTCTGCTGCCAGTGCATGGCCCGACGCCTGAGTGATCCGCAGTGCTTCCTCGTGCAGCTCTGGTGAGTTGAAGCGCACCGCACCCGCCATCGTTTGTCGATGGGTAAAACCACTGCCCGCCGCCATCAGCGGGTCGGCATTTTTGGCAGGCACTTCGACAAAATAGCCGAGCACGCCATTGTGGCGGATTTTCAGCGCTGAAATGCCGGTCGAAGCACGGTAGCGCGCTTCCATTGCGGCGACTGCTGCTCGTCCGTCACGACCAGCCATTCGCAATGCGTCGAGAGCGGCATCATAGCCCTCGGCGATGTAACCGCCCTGGCTCGCTTCGGTGGGCGGCGTTGCAACCAATGCGCGGGTGAACAGGTCGACCATCGCGCCATGCCCGTCGAGCGTGGGAAGAAGGCTTTCGAGCAAAGCAGGCTGCTCCGCCATTACCCCCAGCCGCTCGCGCAAGATGCGCGCGCCATCAAGGCCGTCACGGATCTGGCCCAAGTCGCGCGGACTTCCGCGTCCGGCAACCACACGGCCCAGCGCGCGGGCGATATCGGGCAGTTGGCGCAGCGCGGCGCGCGTACTGTCGCGCAATAAGGGCGCGTCGTGGAACCATTGCACGAGCGCTAGCCGCGCCTCGATAGCGCCCTTGTCCATCAGCGGGGCCGAAAGGTCGGCCGCCAGCTGCCGCGCGCCTGCGCCCGTAATTGTCCGGTCAACTTCGGCGAGTAGCGAGCCTGCCCGCCCGCCGCCATTGGCTGATCGGGTAATCTCAAGGCTGTCGCGTGTCGCCTGATCGATCAGCAGATATTGCTGCACCTCGCGCCGCACCGGCACTTTAAGGAAAGGCATCTTGCCCTGCCCGACATGCTCCAGATAGGCGAGGAGGCCGCCAGCGGCCGCCAGTTCGGCGCGGCTCAGGGCTGCAAAATCGGTGTTTCCGAAATGCGCCGCAAGTGCGCCTTTGCCTGCTATGCTGTCGAAATCGTCGTGCGGCCGATCGATCGTGCCGTAGGGCTTTGCCACAAAGCCTTCAGGCGCGACCACTTCGCTTGGCCCTAGCCGCGCCAGCTCGGCCTCGAGTGCCGAGGCAGACACGCAACTCACCTCGAAATAACCAGTCGAAATATCGGCGGCTGCCAGCCCGATCTCGCCGCCGGCTTCTGCCAATGCCACAAGGATGTTCGACGACCAGCTTTCGAGCAAGCTGTCCTCGGTCAGCGTGCCCGCGGTGACGAAGCGGATGATGTCGCGTGCAACCAGCGCCTTTGATCCGCCACGCGCCTTGGCCTCTTCAGGCGTCTCGGTCTGCTCGGCAATCGCGACCCGGTGTCCGGCCTTGATCAGCCGTGCCAGATAGCCTTCGGCGGCATGCACCGGCACGCCGCACATCGGGATCGGCTGCCCGCCATGTTCGCCGCGCGAGGTCAGCGCGATATCGAGTGTTTGCGATGCCGCCTTGGCGTCGTCAAAGAACAGCTCGAAAAAGTCGCCCATGCGGTAGAACAGCATGCAGTCGCCGGCTTTCGCCTTCAGTTTCAGATATTGCGCCATCATCGGTGTAGGCGTTTCGAGGCCGGGCAGGGCAATATTTTTGGCAGGGCGCGAGTCCATCCCAGCCTGATACCGGCTTGACGGGGCAAGGCAACAGCGGCCCGGTGATGATTTGTGGAATAAGTTTGCCCGCGATTGAAGCATGTGGACTTGCGCCCCTACCGTGCTTGCCGCTAGGGCGGGCGCATATCTGAAGAAAAGCAAGGCAAGCGATTATATGAGCGAAAGCGACGTCCCCTTTACCGCCCGCGAAGCATTGCTGTTCCATTCGCAGGGACGTCCCGGGAAGATCGAGATCGTCGCGACCAAGCCGATGGCAACGCAGCGCGATTTGAGCCTTGCCTATTCGCCCGGCGTGGCCGTGCCGGTGCAGGCGATCGCCGACGATCCCGCCACGGCTTATGACTATACCGCCAAGGGCAATCTGGTCGCGGTGATTTCAAACGGCACCGCCATCCTTGGCATGGGCAATCTGGGCGCACTGGCCTCAAAGCCCGTGATGGAAGGCAAGGCGGTGCTGTTTAAGCGCTTCGCCGATGTCGATTCGATCGATATCGAGGTGAAGACCGAGGATGCGCAGCGCTTCATCGATGCGGTCGAACTTCTCGAGCCGACCTTTGGCGGCATCAATTTGGAGGATATTGCTGCACCCGATTGCTTTGTGATCGAACAGACGCTGCGCGAGCGCATGAACATCCCCGTCTTCCACGATGACCAGCATGGCACCGCCATCATTTCAGCCGCCGGGTTGATCAATGCCTGCCTGCTTACAGGTCGCAGCCTCAAGGACATCAAGGTCGTCTGCAACGGCGCGGGCGCGGCGGCGATTGCCTGTACCGAGCTGATCAAGGCGATGGGCGTTCCGCACGGCAATGTCATCATGTGCGATCGCAAGGGCGTGATCTATCAGGGCCGTACCGAAGGCATGGACCAGTGGAAATCGGCGCATGCCGTCCCCACCGAAGCGCGCACATTGGCAGAGGCAATCAAGGGCGCGGACGTTTTCCTCGGTCTTTCAGCGGCGAATGCGATGACCAAGGATATGGTCCGCGACATGGCCGACCAGCCTATCATCTTTGCAATGGCCAATCCCGATCCCGAAATCACCCCGCCCGATGCGATGGAGGCGCGACCCGATGCGATTGTGGCAACGGGGCGGTCGGACTATCCGAACCAGGTCAACAACGTCCTCGGTTTCCCTTTCATCTTCCGCGGTGCGCTTGATGTGCGGGCGACGACAATCAACGAAGAAATGAAGATCGCCGCTGCCAATGCGATTGCCGAACTCGCGCGCGAGACGGTGCATGAGGATGTGGCGGCGGCCTATGGCGGCAATGCGCAAAGCTTTGGCCGCGATTATATCATACCCGCCCCGTTCGATCCGCGCCTGATCGAGGTAGTCTCTTCGGCGGTGGCCAAGGCGGCGATGGACAGCGGTGTCGCGCAAAAGCCGATTGCCGATATGGACGCCTATCGCGCCTCGCTGCGTGCGCGGCAAAACCCGACAACATCGGTGATGGCGCAGGTTTACGAAGCGGCGCGCGCGAAACCCAAGCGGGTGATTTTCGCCGAGGCGGAGGAAGATGTCGTGCTGCGCGCCGCCGTCCAGTTCCGTCAGGATGGCTATGGCACGCCGGTACTGGTCGGGCGCGATGCGACCGTTCTTGCCAAGCTGCAGGCGATGGGCGTTGCCAACCCCGAAAGCTATGAGATCCACAACAGCGTATCGAGCCCGCTCGTCCCCGCGATGGTCGACCGGCTTTATCTGCGCCTGCAACGCCGCGGCTATTTGCGCCGCGACATTCAGCGCATGGTCAACCGCGACCGCAACATCTTTGGCGCACTGATGCTGGCATTGGATCAGGGTGACGCCATGATCACCGGTATCACCCGCACCTTTGCGCAGACGATGCGTGAATTGCGCCGCGTGCTCGATTCGAAAAAGGGAGAGATTCCGTTCGGCATTCATGTGCTTGTCGGCAAGACGCACACCGTCTTCATGTCGGACACCACGGTTAATGAACGTCCGAGTTCGGAAGAATTGGCCTATATCGCCGAACAGACCGC
Organism: Sphingomonadales bacterium; assembly: GCA_016707885.1. Lineage (GTDB taxonomy): Bacteria > Pseudomonadota > Alphaproteobacteria > Sphingomonadales > Sphingomonadaceae > Sphingorhabdus_B. Next base: position 935,400 of record JADJGU010000001.1, on the reverse strand, counting down.
CCAGGTCGCACGCCGCATGGGCCATACTCCGCGCGTGGCCTTCCTGTCCTATTCGACCTTTGGCAATCCGGCAGGCAACTGGCTCGGCAATATCCGCGAGGCGGTGGCGCTGCTCGACAGCCGCAAGGTCGCCTTCGAATATGAAGGCGAAATGGCCCCTGACGTCGCGCTCAATCCGGCGCTGATGGCCAATTATCCCTTCTGCCGCCTGTCAGGCCCGGCCAATGTGCTGGTCATGCCGGGACTGCAGTCTGCCAATCTTTCGGCCAAGCTGCTGCGCGAACTGGGTGGCGATCAGGTGATCGGTCCGATGCTGGTGGGTATGGAAAAGCCGGTGCAGATCGCGACCATGTCGTCGAGTGCGTCGGAAATTGTTGCCTTGGCAGTGCTCGCTTCAGCCGGGGTTGCGCAATAAGCGCTCCGGCTTAAGGCCGACCGCCCGAGCCCTGTCCGCCACCGGCTCCCGGTGCACCGACCGAGCCGATATTGCCGAACAGCTCTTCAAAGAAGCTGGTCTCGCGGCCCAATGTGCGGGTCTTGTCACCTTCGGGGTTCAGCTGAACAACATTTTCCATGCCCTTCTGGTTCACGGCGACAACATTACCGGCATTGTCAAACTGGACATGGATGATCGACTGCGCTGTCGGGCGCGGATTGCGGAACGCCAACTGCTTGGTGTCGCGCGCGAAATAATACCAGTCGTTGCTACCAAACTGGCCGGTAAAGGTCGGCCGACCGAGCGTTGCCTGCACCGATTCCTTATTATCGACGCCTGCCTGTACCGAAGTCAGCAACACACTGTCACCGATATAGCCCTGATGTCCGCGAAATTGCGTGCACCCTTGCGCAAGCATCGCGATTCCCGCGACAGCAGCAAGGGTAAGGGCTTTGGAAATCTTGGTCTTCGGCATATTGGGGCCTTCTTGGTCGATAAGCGGCATTGCCATTGCATCCTTGGGCGGCAATGGCAATATCCATCGCGAAATGAACGGCGGATGAGCCGCCAATCTGACGCACCCATCGGGAGTTTTTCATAATGTTGCTGTTGCAGCGCCTGTTCCGCAAGACAGAGGCCGATCCGCGCGACGCCCTGCGCCCGCTATACGCGCAAATTGTTGCCACCGCGCGCCAGCCGCACTGGTTTGTCGAGGGCAAGGTGGCCGATACCATCGAAGGTCGTTTCGAAATGGTCGCAATCATATTGTCGCTCGTGCTGCTGCGGCTGGAAGGTGATACCGAACAGGCGGGCTCGACTGCCCTGCTTATCGAACTGTTTGTCGAAGATATGGACCCGCAACTGCGCGAAGTCGGGATCGGCGACATGATTGTCGGCAAGCATATTGGCCGGTTGGTGGGAGCGCTTGGCGGCAGGTTGGGCGCGTATCGCGATGCGCTGGCCGCGCCCGAAAGGGCCCCGGCCTTTGGCGCGGCGCTGGTTCGCAATCTTTACGCCGGGACCGAGCCGGAGCCAGCGGGCTTAGGCCACGTTCGTGAATGCGCACTAGCCTTTGTGGACCGGCTGGCCGGGATGCAAGCCCAGAAGATTCTTGCTGACGGGATAGGCGGATGACCATCATTCCCGCCCCCGAATTCAGCGTCACGGTCCCGCTTTCGGAAATCGGTTCGACCATCGGCAGCCGACAGCTTGCCGCCAACACCTCTGAGCGGGCCGCCCTCGCCAAGCGTTTTGACCTTTTAGCGCTCGACATGCTTGAAGCCGACGTCCGCTATCATCGCGAGGGAGAGGCGATTGTCCTGGAGGGCCAGTTGCGAGCAGAGGCGCAGCAGGCTTGCGTCGCTACCGGAGAACCCGTGGCAGCCAAGCTGCAGGAGCCGCTGAACATCCGATTTGTTGCTGAACATGGCCATGAACCCGATGCCGAAATTGAACTGGCCGCCGATGATTGCGACACGCTGACGCATGACGGGCGGGTGATTGATCTGGGTGAGGCCGTGGCCCAAAGCCTTGCTCTCGCGCTTGATCCCTTTCCGCGCATCCCGAATGCCGATGCCGTCTTGAAGGCAGCCGGGGTGAAAGGTGAAAGCGAAGCAGGCCCGTTCAGCGCGCTCGCGGCGCTCAAGGACAAGCTGGAAAAGAAATAGGCCCAGCGATTGTTCGACACCCGCCTGCGCCAGCTGATTGATCCTGTGCTCAACCGGATGGGCGCGTGGGTTGCGCGCAGCGGTATCGGCGCGAATGCCATTACATTGACGGGTGCGGTGCTGGTCATACCGCTTTTCTATTCGCTGCTGCTGCAAAATTGGCTGGGGGCGCTGGCTTTGCTTGCGGCTAACCGTCTGCTCGACGGCCTCGACGGCGCAGTCGCTCGCATAAGAGGGCCGAGTGCATGGGGAGGCTATCTCGATAGCCTGTGCGATTATCTTTTCTACATTTCAGTGCCATTGGGCTTTGCCTTTGCGGCACCCGCCAACGAGCTTTCGGCGCTGATGTTGGTGGCGAGTTTCACCTTGACTGCGGTCAGCTTCCTTGCGCTGGCCGCGATCGTGGCCGGGCGCGATCTGGGTCATGGGAGCAAGGCGCTTACATACTCGACCGGCCTGATGGAGGGTGGTGAGACCATCGCTTTCTTCATCGCAATGTGCCTGTTTCCGGCGCTGTTCCCGCAACTGGCACTGCTATTTGCGGCGCTGTGTCTGGCAACTGTCGGACAACGCCTTTGGCTGGCGCGAAAACTGTTGCGGCCCTGAAGCCCGAGAGTTCGATCATTGCAACAGACGTTCGCGACAGGCTGCTTGAGCGGGACTGGCCGGAATCAGGCATAGCTGACAATTTCATATTCAACGCCGTCGCGGTCGAAGAAATAGAAGCGCCTTCCAGGCTCATAATCGTCATGGCTGTGCGGTTCGTAGCCTTCGACAATGACGCGTCGTTCAATCTCATCCAGATCGTCGACGACGATGCCGATATGGTTCAGTGGCCGCCCCTTTTTGTGATCTGCGGTTTCCGACTTGCCCAGCTCGAGCGCATATACCGCGAGGTAGAATTGTTCATTGCCGACATGGATTGTGTTGCCGCCTTTGGCAGCATGACCGCGCCAACGGATATGCCAATCAAATAGTCGCATCAGATAGGCTGCGGTCTCGTCGGGGTTGCTGACCGTGATGTTGACATGCTCGATAAAAATTTGCGCCACGTTGGTCGGTTCCTTTCACTTTCCACCCGATCGACAACCGATTCGGGGTTGACGCAGCGCTTTTGCAACCTCAACCTAAGTTAAGGTCAAGATATTTTTCGGGTGGAGCAAAATATGCGCGCGAGCGACATTATCAGCATAGGCGATTTGGCGCGGCGCACCGGGCTTTCAGTGTCGGCGATCCGTTTTTACGAGGCAAAGGGGTTGATAGAGCCTTTTCGAAGCTCCGGCGGACAGCGCCGCTTCTTCCGCTCGGATATTCGTCGCCTGTCTTTCATCCGCATCGCCCAGACATTGGGCCTTTCGATCGAAGGAATATCGGCAGAGCTTGCCAAATTACCAAATGGACGCACGCCGACCGCTACGGACTGGCGCGAAATCAGCGTGGCGATGCGCGTAATGCTCGATCAGCGGATAGCGACAATCGAACGTATCCGCGACCGGTTGGACGGCTGTATCGGTTGCGGATGCCTGTCGCTCGATAAATGCGCGCTTTATAATCCGGGCGACAAGGTCGCTGCGCGCGGAACAGGCCCGATGCTGGTGCTGCCTGATGGGGGTTAGAGCATCTTCGCGCTGAAAGGTTCGACGCTGAAAATCTCCATCACCGGCGGCTCTTTGGACAAAGCCCTAAGCGTGGAAACAAAATGGTGCGACTCCGCGACCGCAAAATGGGCGCGCAGGGCATCTGCATCAGCCCATTTCTCGACAAAGACCAGCCGGTCGGAGTCTTCGGTATCGAAATGGCAGTTATGCGCGATGCAGCCCGGCTCGGCGCGAGATCGGGCACAATGCGCGATGCTCTCGGCTTCGATGGCGGCGCGGTTTCCGGCATCGGTGCGCACACTTCCCAACACGATGATCATGCCTCATCTCGCATGAACGGCGCGGAAACTTCGGGTCGCACCCGCGCCAGCCGCCCGCTCGCTTTGTCGATCATTGCCCAGGTCGTGTTCGCCCGTACGATGACTTTTCCAGAGGCATCGACGAAATCCACCCGCCGGTCAAATTGCGCGCCTTTGGGCTGGCTTTCGATCCACGTCCGCCCGGTCACGCTCTCCCCCAAAGCGACATTGCCGCGATAGTCAATCTCGTGCCGGGTCACGACCCAGATATAAGCTGCGATATGCTCTGGTGCGGCCACCGCGTTCCAGTGCGAAGTCGCCATATCCTGTATCCACCGCACCCACACGGCATTGTTGACATGACCAAGCTCGTCAATGTCTTCAGGACTGGCCGTGAAATCGCGGGCGTAGGGCTGGCTCACTTCGCGTCAGCCAACCCCAATTGCCACACCAGGAACGCCGCTTCCTCGGCATTTTCGCGCAGCCGGTCAAAGCGACCCGACTTTCCACCATGGCCAGCACCCATATTGGTCTTGAGCAGCAGCACATTGTCGTCGGTCTTAACGCTGCGCAGTTTGGCCACCATCTTTGCCGGCTCCCAATAGGTGACGCGCGGGTCGTTTAGGCCGGCGGTCCAAAGCATCGGCGGATAGGCCTTTGCCGCGACATTATCGTAAGGCGAATAGCTGCGGATATAGTCGAACGCCGCCTTGTCGGTGATCGGGTTACCCCACTCAGGCCATTCGCCGGGGGTCAGCGGCAATGTCTCGTCGAGCATGGTGTTGAGCACATCGACAAAAGCGACATGGCTGACGACTGCGCCGAAGATTTCGGGTGCCTGATTGACCACTGCACCCATCAGCTCGCCGCCCGCCGAACCGCCGCTCGCGGTCAGCTTGCCTTTCGAGGTGTAACCCATCTCGATCAGCGCCTTTCCGGCGTCGACAAAGTCGTTGAAGGTATTGGTCCGCTTGTTCAGCTTGCCATCGAGATACCATTGATAGCCAAGGTCATCGCCGCCCCGGATATGCGCGATCGCATAGGCAAAGCCGCGGTCGACATAGCTGAGCCGGTTGGCGGAGAAGCCCGGCGGCATCGCATAGCCATAGGCACCATAGGCATAGAGATGGAGCGGCTGGCTGCCATCCTTTTTGAAGCCCTTTTTGGATAGGATCGACACCGGCACCTTAGTGCCGTCGCGCGCGGTGATCATCACCCGCTCGGTCTGGTACTGACTGGCATCATATCCGCTCGGAATCTCTGCGACTTTCAGCGTTTCGAACGCCTTGGTTGCAACGCTATAGTCGAACACGGTGTCCGGCGTGACCATCGATTCATAATCGAGGCGCAGTTTCTGCACATCATATTCGGGGTTGTCGCCAAGCCCCGCGACATAGCTCGCCTCGGCAAATTTGATCGGCTCGGCCTTGGTCGGGCTGTCGTAGCGGCGCACCTCGACTTGGTCGAGGCCGTCGATCCGGCCCTCGGTAACAAAGAAATCCTTGAACAGCGAAACGCCGGTCAAATAATGCTTGTTCGATCCCGCGATCAGCGTGGTCCATTCGCCCGGCGCCTTCAGGCTGGCGGTGGCGACGCGGAAATTCACATGGTCGTCGTTGGTCAGGATGTAGAGCGTGCCGTCACGGACATCGACGCTATATTCGCGGCCCACCTTGCGCGGGGCGACGAGGATGGGTTCGGCTAACGGATTGTCGGCTGGCACCAGCCGCACTTCGCTGGTCACATTGTCGCCCGTCGCGATGATGATCCAGTCTTCCTGCGCGGTCAGCCCGACGCCGACGCCAAAGCCGATATCAGCTTCCTTGTAGAGCAGCTTGGCGTTCTTCGGATCGTCCCCCAGCCGGTGGTAATAGGCATTGTCGGTACGCCAATTTTCGTTGGCGAGGCCATAGACAAGGCCCTTGCTGTCCTTGGTCCAGACGATGCTCGACAGCGTGCCCGGAATGATGTCGGCCAGCTCTTCGCCGGTTTCGAGGTTGCGGACGTGCAGGTCGAACCGTTCGGAGCCATTGTCGTCATAGGCATAGGCCAGCAGCTTGCCGTCCGGACTCACCTCGGCTGCACCCAGCCGGAAATAATCCTTGCCCTCGGCCAGTCTGTTTTCATCGAGGATCAACTGGTCGGCGCCGCCCTTGACAGCTTTCCGATAATGCTTGCGATACTGCGTGCCTTCATCGAATTTCGACCAGTAAATGTAATCGCCATCCTTTTGCGGAACCGACGAATCGTCCTCCTTGATCCGCCCCTTCATCTCCTGAAAGATTGTCTCGACCAGTTCCGCCTGCGGCTTCATCTGCGCTTCGAAATAGGCGTTCTCTTTCTCGAGATGCGCCAAAATCTCTTCATTCTCGATCTTCGGATAGCCCTGATCGCGCAGCCAGTGATAGTCGTCGGTAATCGTCACGCCATGCACGGTATATTGGTGCGGGCGCTTTTCGGCGATCGGGGGCTGGACTTGGGTGTCGGTCTTGGCGGTCATGCTGTCTTTCTTCATATCGTCGGCCAGCACCGGTGCGGCGCTGATGCAAAGGGCAATCGAGGTTCCGAGTTTCAGGAGCAGTTTCATATGGGAGAGGTCCTTACTATATGGGACAGACAATTAGATTCAGGAATCAGCCATGTCCACCTATGAAGCCCGCCTTGCCGCCTTGCGCGAACAGTTGAAGACCGACCGGCTCGACGGTTTCGTCATCCCCATCTGCGACGAGCATATGAGCGAATATGTCGGCGAATATGCGAAGCGGCTGGCATGGCTGACCGGCTTTGGCGGATCGGCGGGGACGGCGGCGGTGCTGTCCGAAGAGGCGGCAATTTTTGTCGATGGGCGCTACACGATTCAGGTGCGCGAGCAGGTCGACGGCAAGCTATGGCAATATCAACAGGTGCCGCAGACCAGCGTGGCCGACTGGCTGAAGTCCAATGCCAAGCAGGGTGCGCGGATCGGCTATGATCCCTGGGTGCATACCAAGGGCTGGGCCGATGCGGCGGCTAAGGCACTGAAATCTGTCGGGGCTGAACTGGTCGCGGTGGGTGAAAACCCGATCGACAAGGTCTGGGCGGGCCGCCCCGATCCTTCCAATGCGAAGCTTATCGTGCTCGGCGACGAATATACCGGGCAGGGCAGCGCCGAAAAGCGCGCCGCGATTGCCGACTGGCTGGCCGAGCGCAAGCTGGATGCGGCTATCCTGTCGGCGCTCGACAGCGTGGCTTGGGCGTTCAACATTCGCGGGTCGGATGTTTCGCGCACGCCGGTGGCGCTCTCCTTTGCCGTGATCAATGGCGATGGCACCGCCGATTTCTATGTCGAGCCTGACAAGATCACCGACGAGGTACGCCAGCATTTGGGCAACGCCGTGCGTCTGCACCCGCGCACAGCCTTTTCGCCCGCGCTGCAGGCGATGCAGGGCAAGAAGGTTGCGGTTGATCCCGAACGTGCGGTCGCGGCGATCTTCGACAAGCTCGCGGCGGGCGGGGCAGAAATTGTGCAGCTGCGCGACCCTACCGTCATCCCGCGCGCGCAGAAAAATCCGGTCGAACAGGCGGGGCACCGCGCCGCACAGGCGCGCGATGGCGCGGCACTTACCCGCTTTCTCCATTGGCTGAGCATTGCAGCCCCCAAGGGCGGCGAAACCGAACTGAGCGCGGCCGCCAAGCTGCAAAGCTTCCGCGAGGCAACGGGCAAGCTGCGCGACCTGAGCTTTGACACCATCTCGGCGGCCGGCCCCAACGCCGCGCTGCCGCATTACAGGGTCGATGAGCAATCGAACCGGCGGATCGAGCCGGGCAGCATCTATTTGGTCGATAGCGGCGGGCAATATCTCGATGGCACCACCGACGTGACGCGCACCGTCTGGATCGGGACACCTGATGGTTTGGGAGAGCCGACCGCCGAGATGAAGGATCGCTACACCCGCGTGCTCAAGGGCCATATCGCCCTCGCCCGCGCGGTCTTCCCAGAGGGCACAGCAGGCAGCCAGCTCGACGCGCTGGCGCGGCAATATCTGTGGGCCGCAGGCGTCGATTATGCCCATGGCACTGGCCACGGCGTCGGCGCGTTCCTCTCGGTCCATGAAGGCCCGCAGCGCATCGCCAAATCGGCGGGCGGGCAGGCAGGGACGGGCGAGGCCCTCCTCCCCGGCATGTTCCTTTCGAACGAGCCCGGCTATTACAAAACCGGCGCCTATGGCATCCGTATCGAAAATCTTGTGCTGGTCGAGGAACGGCAGATCGAGGGTGCAGAAGGCACCTATTACGGCTTCGAAAACCTCACCTGGGCGCCGATCGACAAGACGCTGGTCGATACCAACTTGCTGACCCGCGACGAACTGCGCTGGTGGGATGACTATCACGCCCGCGTGCTGGAAATTGTCGGGCCGCAGTTGGAGGGGGAGGCGAAGGCTTGGCTTGAGGGTGCTTGTGCGCCGCTAAGCCGCCAATAATGTCTCTTGCTCGAGCCACTTTGTTCGACTAATGTTCTCGCAAGGAGAGCGGTATGTCGAGCGAAGTTCAGAAATTCGGTGGATTGCATACGAAGCGAAAGCTGGACGTTCTAGCCAAGTATCTTGCCGCTTACGTCACTGTAATGAAGAAGCGAGAATTCGAACTTTTCTATGTCGACGGATTTGCAGGGTCAGGTGCCTCGACTGCCAAATCGGGCAATGCCGAGGATACTGATCCGACCTTATTCGATACCGATGTTCTGATCGAAGGCTCTCCAATTCGCGCGCTTACTGTAACGCCGCCCTTTGATCGGTACGTGTTTGTTGATTCCAAAGCTAAGAATGTGGCTTCGCTGAATCGCCTTGCCGACGAGTTTCCAGATCGACGCATTTCAGTTCACCAAGGCGATGCCAACGTTGTATTGACTGATATTTGCCGAGAAATTTCTGTGAAGCGCATGGCAAGGGCAGTCGTGTTCCTTGATCCTTACGGTCGAAGCGTGAACTGGCAGACAATCGAGGCGCTGGCCGCCACCAAAAAAGTAGACCTTTGGTATTTGGTGCCAGTGCATGCGATAAGTAGGCAGGTTAGCGAAAAAGGCGAATTTCTGCCCAGCGCGGACATGACAGACGCAATGTGCGGAACCGACGCATGGCGCAAAATTGCGATTAGCAAACCAGATGTTTCAAATGATTTGTTTGGCGTCATTGACGACCGATTGGAAAAAATGGCCCGCGCCAATGAATATTCCGAATTTTTCAAAGAGCGACTAGCGTCCATTTTTCAGGGCGGCGTCGCTGAAAGATACATCCCTCTTGGGCGAGGCCGATTGCACGAGTTTTCGTTGATGTTTGCTTGTGCCAATCCTAGCACTGCTGCATTCGAAACGGCGCTGCGGATCGCCAACCATATATTGAGGACCACCTAAAGATGTCAGGCCCATCTGAAATCGAATGGACGGATGTGACTTGGAATCCGGTGGCGGGGTGTACGCTTGCGTCGGCGGGATGCACGAATTGCTATGCTATGCGGATGGCTGCTCGACTGCAAGCAATGGGACATAAAAAGTATCGCGGGACGACGCGGAAAAGCGGCGGGCGTTATGTATGGACCGGTCGCGTAAATATCGATGAATCCAGTCTATTTGCGCCGTTGGAATGGCGGAAAGGGAAAAGGATTTTCGTAAACTCGATGGCCGATCTGTTCCATGCCGACGTTCCATCCAAGTTCATCCGAAAAGTATGGGATGTCATGGCAGAATGCCCTCAGCACCATTTCCAAGTCCTAACCAAACGACCGGAACGAATGGCATCAATGTTTGAGCAAGGTGATCTGGCGAAACTCGACCATGTGTGGATCGGCACATCGGTTGAAAGCTCGGAGGTTACAGAGCGGATTAACCACCTCACCTCAATCCAAGGCATGACCCGATTCATATCGTTTGAACCGTTGATTGGAGCCATTGGGGATGTTGATCTATCTGGCGTTCATTGGGCCATTGTAGGCGGTGAATCCGGTCCGAGATCACGGCCAATGGAAGAAGGATGGGTAGAGGAAATTCACTCGATTTGTCGACGGGATGACGTGGCCTTCTTCTTCAAACAATGGGGTGGGAGAAACAAGAAGGCGTCTGGCCGTGAACTGCATGGCCAGACCTATGATGAATATCCCATCGAGCTTGTGCCGTAACAACATATGCACATAACCCCATCCGGCCAGGCTTGCGGCGCGACGGTTACCGGTGTTGACCTGCGCCAGCCTTTGTCTGGCGATCTGGTCGGCGCGATCCGCGCGGCTTGGCTCGAGCATCATGTGCTTGCCTTTCCCGATCAGGATTTGACTGACGACGATCTCGAACGCTTCACGCTGCATTTTGGCGGCTTTGGCGACGATCCCTTCATCGCGCCGGTGCCGGGGCGCAAGCATGTGATTGCGGTTGAGCGGCTGGCGGATGAGACCTCGCCCTTGTTCGCCGAAAACTGGCATAGCGACTGGAGTTTTCAGGTGCGGCCCCCGGCGGGCACCTGCCTTTATGGCATCAAGATCCCGCCCGTCGGTGGCGATACGTTGTTTGCCAACCAGCATGCCGCACTCGATGCGATGCCCGATGCGCTGCGTGCGCGGGTGGAGGGGCGGATGGCAATCCATTCGGCGAAGCGGGCCTATGCGCCCGATGGGGCCTATGGAGAGGGGGATAAGGCGAAGCGTTCGATGGATATCCGCCCTTCCAAGGATGCCGAGGCGACGCAGCTCCACCCCTTTATCCGCGCGCATCCCGAAACCGGTCGGCTGGGGCTGTTCAGCTGTTTCGGCTATATCATCGGTTTTGAAGGCATGGACGATGCAGAGGCGCTGCCGCTGCTGATCGAACTCTACCAATATCAGGGGCAAGAGGCGTTCCAATATCGCCACAAATGGCAGCCAGGGATGCTGCTAATGTGGGACAACCGCTCCGTCCTGCATGCGGCGACCGGCGGCTATGATGGTCATCACCGCCTGTTGCATAGGACGACGATCGCGGCGGCGTGAGGGGCGGGCCGCCTCAATTCCGCTACCCAAACCCCTTTCACGCGCTATACCGGTTGCAAAGAACAACTCATATCGAGGAACGCCACATGCCTGAAACGCAGAACCAGACCCTGTCCGAATACACCCCCGCCAAAGTGTGGGAATGGAACACCGAAAGCGGCGGGCGCTTTGCCAATATCAACCGGCCCATCGCCGGGGCAACGCATGACAAGGAACTGCCGGTCGGAAAGCACCCGTTGCAGCTTTATTCGCTAGGCACGCCCAACGGGGTGAAGGTTACGGTGCTGCTCGAAGAACTGCTCGCGCTGGGCCATTCGGGCGCAGAATATGATGCCTGGCTGATCAATATCGGAAATGGCGACCAGTTCGGGTCGGGCTTTGTCGATGCCAACCCCAATTCCAAAATTCCGGCATTGGTCGACCGGTCAGGCCCGACGCCGCAGCGTATTTTCGAATCGGGTGCGATCCTGCTCTATCTTGCCGAAAAATTCGGTGCCTTCCTGCCGACCGACCCAGCCAAGCGCACCGAGGCCTTAAGCTGGCTGTTCTGGCAGATGGGCAGCGCGCCTTATCTCGGCGGCGGCTTCGGCCATTTCTATGCCTATGCACCGTTCAAGATCGAATATTGCATCGATCGTTTCGCGATGGAGGTGAAGCGGCAGATGGATGTGCTCGATCGTAATTTGGCGGAGCGCGAATATATGGCGGGCGACGAATATACGATCGCCGATATCGCGATCTGGCCCTGGTACGGCGCGCTTGCCATGGGGCTGGTCTATGAAGCGGGCGAGTTCCTGGATGTCGCCAGCTACAAAAATGTCCAGCGCTGGACCAAACAGATTGCCGCGCGCCCGGCGGCACAGCGCGGGCGGATGGTCAACCGCGTGATGGGTGATCCCGCCACCTGTCTGCCCGAACGGCACGATGCCGGCGATTTTGAAACGCGGACTATCGACAAGCTTACGGCGGCAGGGGAATGGCCACCGAAGATGGATTGACTCCAAGCGGTATGTTCGCATAATGTTCCAATCTGTTTGGAGGAGATGATTCGATGATCGGTTATGTGACTTTGGGCACCAACGACCTTGCCCGTGCCGCCAAATTTTATGACGCCATTGCAGCAGAGCTCGTTACGCCGCGCATGATGGAATTTGACGGCTTCATCGCCTGGGGCAAACCAGGTGGTGCCGCGGGGATCGGTCTGACCAAGCCGTTTGACGGCAATGCCGCCACGGTCGGTAATGGCGTCATGGTGGCGCTTGAAGCGAAGGACAAGGAGCAGGTGCACCGGCTCTACGACATCGCGCTCGCCAATGGCGGCACCTGCGAAGGCCCCCCGGGACCGCGCGGCGATGGTGGATTCTACGCAGGTTATTTCCGCGATCCGGATGGGAACAAATTGAACGCCTTCATCATGTGACAGGGCTTGGCCCGTTTTGGTGTCAGCTTTGTCAATTTTGCATTGGACACCGGATATGGTGCCCGATTAGCGTTAGTCTGGCCAAAAGCGCATTACTCGCCTAAGGGCGGGCCATGCATTTCCTTGATCAGGCGAAAATATACATCCGCTCCGGTGCCGGTGGCCCCGGGGCTGTCAGCTTTCGCCGCGAAAAATATGTCGAATATGGCGGCCCCGACGGCGGCAATGGCGGGCGTGGCGGCGATATCATTTTTGAAGCGGTGGCCGGTCTCAACACGCTGATCGACTTCCGTTATACCCAGCATTTCAAAGCCCCGCGCGGTGGCGGTGGGGCAGGCCGCGACCGTTATGGCGCGGGCGGCGAAGATCTGGTGATCAAGGTCCCCGTCGGCACGCAGATATTGGCCGATGATGACGAGCGCACCTTGCTCGCCGATCTGACCAAGGTCGGCCAGCGCATCACCTTCCTCAAAGGCGGAATGGGCGGTCGCGGCAATGCGAGCTACAAGACCAGCACCAACCGCGCCCCGCGCCAGCATCAGCCGGGCGAGGATGGTCAGGAATTGTGGGTCTGGCTCCGGCTGAAACTGCTCGCTGACGCTGGCCTTGTGGGTCTGCCCAATGCCGGCAAATCGACCTTCATCAATCAGGTGACCAACACCAAGGCCAAGGTCGGCGCCTACGCCTTCACCACACTGCGACCCCAATTGGGGGTTGTCAGCCATAAGGGCCGCGAATTTGTCCTCGCTGACATCCCGGGCTTGATTGCTGGGGCCGCCGAAGGGGCAGGTGTTGGCGACCGCTTCCTGGGTCATATCGAGCGCTGCCAGATATTGATTCACTTGATCGACGCCACCGGCGATGATCCAGTCGAAGCATGGCACACCGTATGCGACGAACTCGAAGCCTATGGTGCAGGCCTTGAAGACAAGCCACAGATAGTCGCACTCAACAAAGGCGACTTGCTCGACGAAGAGTTGATGGCTGACATTTCAGAACAGCTCGAGGCGGCGGGCGCGCAAGAGGTGATCGCGATTTCTGGCGCAACCGGACAAGGCGTTGACAAGGTGCTCGACCGCGTCATCGCGGCACTGCCTGACAAGAGCAGCGTTGAAACCTCCAGCGGGGATAATGAGGAAGGCGAATGGTCGCCTATCTGAGTCCCGCCACGTGCCAGCTTCTGGTGGTAAAGGTCGGCTCGTCCCTGCTGGTCGAATCCGATGGCTCCGTTCGCCGGAATTGGCTCGAAACGCTGGTGGCCGACATAGCTGCGCGACACAAGTCAGGCCAGAAAATCGTGGTGGTCAGCTCGGGTGCGATTGCGCTGGGGGCGCGGCGGCTTGGTTTTGAAAAAGGAGGCCGCGCCAGCCTTGCCGATGCGCAGGCATCGGCGTCGGTCGGACAAATCCTCCTCTCCGGTATCTGGGCTGAGTTGCTTGGCGGGCGAGGCCTGACTGCGGCACAGATGCTGGTGACCCTCGACGATCTGGAGGATCGCCGCCGCTACCTTAACATTACCGCAACGCTGGACCGCTTGCTGGGTGCCGGGGCAGTACCTGTCATCAACGAAAATGACAGCGTCGCGACCGAGGAAATCCGTTTCGGCGATAATGACCGGTTGGCTGCGCGAGTTGGCCAAGCTGCTGGGGCCAACGGAGTGGTCTTGCTGTCGGATGTCGATGGTTTGTACGACCGCGATCCGCGCGATCCCGAGGCGCAGTTGGTTCCCGAGGTCGTCAAGGTCGATGGCCGTATCCGCATCATGGTGACGGGCGACTCCTCGTCGGGCATGGGCTCGGGCGGGATGGCATCGAAGATCGACGCCGCCGATATTGCTACCCGTGCAGGGATAGGTCTCGCTATTGCCTCGGGGCTGCGCCACCACCCGCTTGCCGCGCTCGACAGTGGCGCGCCCTATACATGGTTCGCGCCACGCGAAGGCGGCAGCGCGCGCAAAAGCTGGATTGGCGGCAGACTGTCGGTCAAAGGCAGTATCATCGTCGACGCTGGTGCCGCAAAGGCGCTGCACGGCGGCGCGAGCCTGCTCCCTGCCGGTGCCAAGCAGGTGCAGGGCGAATTTCGGCGCGGCGATGTCATCGACATCGTCACGGCTGAAGGCGAAACACTGGCGCGCGGCCTTTCCGAATATGATGCCGTCGATGCCGTGCAGATCTGCGGCAAACGCTCGAGCGAACTCGAAGCCATATTAGGCGCGGTCCCCCGCCAGGTGCTGGTCCACCGCGACCAGATGGTATTGCTCTGATGGCAGGCAAGGGCGTGGTCGCCCTGACCGGCGCGACTGGATTTGTTGGCGGCGCGACGCTGAACCTACTGATCGAAGCGGGCTGGCAGGTACGCGCGCTCACCCGTCGCAGCCAGCCAGCGAGATCGGGCGTGGACTGGGTGGAAGGAGCACTCGACCAACCCGAAAGTCTTGCCCAATTGTGTGAAGGTGCCGACGCGATTTTGCACATTGCAGGTGTGGTCAACGCGCCTGATGCGGCAGGGTTTGAGGCAGGCAATGTCACCGGCACCGCTCATCTTTTGAGCGCCGCCAGAGAATCGGGTATAAGCCGTTTCGTCCATGTCTCCTCACTGTCCGCGCGCGAACCCCAGCTTTCGGTTTACGGATCGAGCAAAGCCAAGGGCGAGAAGCTGGTCGCCATGAGCATGCTCGACTGGACCATCCTCCGCCCTCCGGGAGTTTACGGCCCCGGAGACACTGAGGTGTTCGAAATGTTCAAAATGGCCGCCAAGGGATTTTGCCTGTTGCCACCCGCCGGCAAGGGTTCATGGATCCACGTCGATGATCTTGCGCGATTGCTCGTTGCGCTGCTTCCGGCGCATGAGGATGCGACTGCACAGATATTTGAGGCTGATGATGGCGAACCGGGCGGATGGGAACATCACCGCTTTGCCCGAGCAATCGGTTTGGCGTTGGGCCGCCGCATAGCCACGATATCCGCGCCACGCCCGCTGCTCTTTGCTGCAGCCTGGGGTGACCGGCTGGTGCGGGGCGCCAAGGCCAAGCTGACGCCCGATCGCGCCAGCTATATGAGCCACCCAAACTGGGTCATCGACCGCGAAGCCGCACCTCCCGCAGCACTTTGGCGGCCGCAAATCGGCACGCTCGATGGCCTGAAAGCCACCGCGCGCTGGTATAAGGCGCAGGGATGGCTATAGAGGCCAGTAATCGATTGGGGCCAGAAATCGCCGTTTTACCGCCGCATTCGGCTGGCAATGGCGCGACAGATTATAGTTAGGGACAATATATGACCGACCGCAGCGAAATGTTCGATAAGCTCAAGGAGCTGATCGCGCCGTTCAACAAAAAAGGCGTCGAGCTGACCGATGCCACGACCTTTGCCGGCGATCTCGAATGGGACAGCCTGACGGTTATGGATTTTGTAGCTGAAGTGGAAGACAGCTTTGACATCGTGATCACCATGAACATGCAGGCTGAGATCGAAAATGTCGGCCAACTGGTCGATGCGGTGCTTAAACTTACGGATTGATATGACCGACCTTTTCTCCAAATTCGATCCGCTGATTGAACAGCGCCGCGCGCTGCTCGAAACTGGCCTGACTGACCCGTTCAATCTGGTGATGGAAAAGGTTTTGTCGCCGACCGTCGCCATCTGCAACGGCCGCGAGACGATCCTGCTCGGCACCTACAACTATATGGGCATGACCTTTGACGAGGATGTCATCGCTGCAGGCAAGCAGGCGTTTGACGACTTTGGCGCTGGCACCACCGGCAGCCGCGTCTTGAACGGCACTTTCCATCCGCACCGCGATGTCGAGGCGGCGCTGCGCGAATTTTACGACATGGACCATGCAATGGTCTTTTCGACCGGCTATCAGGCCAATCTGGGCATCATCAGCACGATCGCGGGCAAGGGCGATTATATCATCCTCGATATCGACAGCCACGCTTCGATCTATGATGGCTGCAAGATGGGCGATGCGGAAATCGTCGCCTTCCGCCACAATGATATCGAGGCGCTGGAAAAGCGGCTGAAACGGCTACCTGCCGGTGCGGGCAAGCTGGTCGTGCTCGAAGGCGTTTATTCGATGCTGGGCGATGTCGCGCCGCTGAAGGAGATGGTGCGCATCTCCAAGGAAAATGGCGCGATGGTGCTGGTCGACGAGGCGCATTCGATGGGCTTTATCGGTGCAAATGGCCGCGGCGTTGCCGAGGAGCAGGGTTGCATCGATGATGTTGATTTCATCATCGGCACCTTCTCGAAAAGCGTCGGCACAGTGGGCGGCTTCTGCGTTTCGAACCATCCCAAGTTCGAAATTCTGCGTCTTGTCTGCCGCCCCTATGTCTTTACCGCAGCCCTTCCGCCCAGCGTGATGGCGTCGAGCGCGACCTCGGTTCGCAAGCTCATGCACGGCGGCAACAAGCGCGCGCATCTGTGGGAAAATTCAAAGACGCTGCACAAGGGCCTGCGCGACCTGGGCTTCCAACTGGGCACTGACGAACCGCAATCGGCGATTATCGCGGTCATTATGCCCGATCTGGAACGCGGCGCGATGATGTGGGAGGCGTTGTTGCACGAAGGGTTATACGTCAACTTAGCCCGTCCGCCTGCAACCCCCGCCGGCATGACGCTGCTGCGCTGCTCGCTCTGTGCCGAGCATACAAGCGAGCAGGTGCAGGATATTCTCGGCCGGTTTGAACGTGCAGGCAAGGCTGTCGGCATCATCTGACCTTTGACGATGGCAACCCGTTACACCCTCACTCTATCGTGCCCCGACGCACCGGGGCTGGTTGCGGCTGTTTCGGGTTTCCTTGCAAATCATGGCTGCAACATTCTTGAATCGCAGCAGTTTAACGACCGCGAGGACGCGCAATTCTTCATGCGGGTGGTGTTTGAGGCTTTGCCCGGAGCGCCCGAGGCCGATGCGCTGAAGGCTCAATTCGCGCCTTTGGCCGAGCGGTTGGCCATGCATTGGCAGATCCGCAACGCCGATGCGCCGCGCAAGGTGTTGCTGATGGTCTCCAAATTCGACCATTGCCTCGAAGACCTGCTGTATCGGGTGCGTGTGGGTGAATTGAAGATGGATGTCGTCGCCATCGTCTCCAACCATCCGCGCGATACCTCGAAACCCTCGCTGGTCGGTGACACCGCGTGGCACCATTTCCCGATATCGCCCGATACCAAAGCTTCGCAGGAAGCGGCGATCAAGGCGCTGATCTCAGAGACTGGTGCCGAACTGGTCGTGCTGGCGCGTTATATGCAGATATTGTCTGATGATTTTGCCGGTTTCCTGTCAGGGCGCTGTATCAATATCCACCACAGTTTTCTGCCCGGTTTCAAAGGCGCCAAGCCCTATCATCAGGCGCACGCACGCGGGGTGAAGATGATTGGGGCCACGGCCCATTATGTCACCGCCGACCTCGATGAAGGCCCGATCATCGCGCAGGATGTCGAGGCGGTCAGCCACGCCGATACGGCGGAGGATCTGGTCGCAAAAGGGCGGGATATCGAAAGCCGCGTACTCGCCGCTGCCGTGCGCGATCATCTGGAAGACCGGGTGTTGCTCAACGGCAGCAAGACTGTCGTTTTCCGGAGTTAGCGTACCGCGCCTTTGGCGAGCAATTTGGGTGCCAGCACTAGCGCCGCCAGCAGCGGCCATTTGCGTTGCCAGGGCTTGATCTCGATTTGCGTACCCGCATGGCGGTTAATCTTCCATGCGAGGTAGTCGATCCCGCCCGAATAGGTGAAGGCCGCCTTGGCGAGGCGGGCAACCGAGAGCAATTTACCTTCGAACCGGCGGCGCGCCCAGCCACCTGCTTTGGCCCCGGGAGGGATAGCTGCCATTGCGGGCACGCTGAATCGCTCGTACCGCGCCGGGTCAGCATCGACCACCGAGTTGGAGCGACTTTTGCGTTCAGCCCGCAATTCTACCGAATAGGTCAGCGCAAAAGCCCGCCGCCACCAGTCGAGCGGCGCTTCACCGTCGATCGATCCGGCGGCGGCCAGCAAAGTCGGCGCTGCGCGTGAAATGGCAGCGATGGCAGTCTGCTGCGCCTCCACATCCGAACTCCACACCAGTCGTGCTGGTTGGGCAAAGCGGGCCCAGACCGAGACATTTCGTGTCTCCGACCCATTAAGTCGGTGAAAGTCGGCCTCGCTAAGCATAGCATATTTGGCCATCAGCCCGCCATGTTCGAACGGAAAGACATTGGGCGGGACGAGTTGGTTCGCCCGCGCCAGCCAGCTTTTGCCGTAGGCCGCGCGATAGTCCGACACGATCAGGTAGAAATCGAGCATCAGCCCGTCGAGTTGGCTTTCGCGCAGACAGCTGCCGTAAAACAGCACCGCCCGAGCGGCGCCCGGATATTTCGCCGCCAATGCCGCCGCCATCGCTGACACCTGCGGGTCGACAGTTGCAGCCAGTTCTTCGGTGACAAGATGTTCAAACGAGGACATGAGCGTTTTCTAGCGCCATTTCACCCGAAGTGCGAATGCTTCAGGCTGCAAGCTTCAAGAAGGGTACCGGTGCGGTTGAACGCAGGAAAATCGGGCGTTCGTTGTTTGCCTCGAAAACCTCTCCGTCCAGAATCACGCTGCTATTCTCCCCATCGATTCGGATAACATCGCCCTGTTCGAAATGGACGCCGTCGAGTTGCCTCTGGCCCAGCTTGCCGCGCAGCGACGCAGCTATCATCCGGAACATGGCGGGCGGGCGGTTGTCGACCGCGAGCAGTTTCATGAATCCGGTCTTGCCAGAGGGACCGGCTTGTCCGCCGAGCAACAGCTTTTCGAGCGTGGTTACGATCAAAACCGAAAAACTGCCCTGCAATTCCCCGCCGCGAATGAAGGACACGCGCACCGGGCGCGATTTCTGCGGAAGGAAATCCGCCTTCACACCGAATATGGCAGAAAAAAGGACAGCCATGGCGGTCAAGAAATGGCTGATGCCGTTGGGCAGACCCAGCGGGTAAATCTTGTTGCGGCAGTATAATATGGTTTCGGCCAGCCCCGCACCACCCAGAAACATTCCGAGCACCGGTCGCGAGGATTCGTTGCCGTCACTAAGCGCAATCAGTTCGCGCACCACAATATGCGCCGAGAGATCTCCTTTCGCGACCTGAACGATCTGGGCCAGCGCCTCGAGCGGGGCACCGTCGGCACCCAGATCGAGCGCAATCAGGTTGGTCTTGCCATTGGGCAGTACCGCAACCGGAGGTGGAGCGCCCTGGAAATGACCGCCATGGTAAAGTTCGGTCAAGGCAGCCTGCACAGTTCCGTCACCGCCATTAATGACGAGCACCTTGGGCTTGACACGCGCGATCATTTCCAATGCGCGGGCAATCTGGCCGATTTCCTCTACTTCATAGTGGAAGACATCGGGATTGTCCGCACAATAGGTCCGCACCTGCGGCAACAACGATTTATTGCCGGTCGAGTGTGGATTGGAAAGGAGCGCGACTAGAGCCAAATTGCGTCAATCCCTCACATATACTTCATTTTCACGGCGATCGTGGTGACGCCGCTGCCGACATAGAAACTAACTTTGCCCACCGACGGTTTGCCGAGATTGAGGACATTGATCGAGGGATTGTTGGAAAATCCGCCGCCGTCCTGCGAGATATCGGTTTTGCCATTGGCATTGGCGTCATGCCGCACAGCGATGGCATAGTTGCCAGCCGAAGCCACGGGCACGCAGAAGGTCATATTTCCTGCCCGTGCACCGGTTTCGACACGGTTGAGCCAGCGGCCCTTTGCAAGCCATGCCGACTGGGTTGCGGGATAGCTTTGAACGCGCATCCGCCCCGATGAATTTTTGATTCCGCTGACCACCACCTTGACGGCGGGGCCATTGTTGCCAGTGCAGCGGCTCATATCATTGGATATGACGCTGCCAGCTGATGCCGAACTCGTCACAGCGAGCGCGGCGGCGGTGATAAAAGCGGCAATGAATCGTGCCATTGCAAACATACTCCATAGAACATTAGGTCAGCCAAAGCATGGCCAACGATATTGCTCCTGATCCTGATCCCGTATATCGGTGTCATTTGCGGCCAAAATAGGGTGACAGGGCGACCATAAGTTGAAATTTCTGACTGCCACCGACCGCTATATAGCGCGGCTTGTCGCCACGCCGCTGATTGCAACGCTTGTGATAGCGGCGATGTTGCTGTTGCTCGACAAGATGTTGCGACTGTTCGATTTTGTCGCCGCAGAAGGCGGACCGGTCAGCGTCGTTTGGCGGATGCTCGCCAATTTGATCCCCGAATATATGTCGCTGGGTATTCCGATCGGCTTGCTTTTGGGGATATTGCTGGCGTTCAGAGGGTTAGCAACCTCTTCAGAAATAGACATTTTTCGTGCAGTTGGGCAAAGCTATTGGCGGCTGCTGCGGATTCCCTATCTCTATGCGATTGCGCTGGCGCTGGTGAATTTTGCCATTGTCGGCTGGGTGCAGCCAACATCGCGCTATCTGTATGAGGAATTGCGCTTTGACCTGCGGTCCGGTGCCTTGGGTGCGTCGATCAAGGTCGGCGAATTCAACAATCTGGGCGACAATTTGACCATGCGTATCGAAGAAAGCCGGAATCAGGGCAACGACCTGTCCGGGCTGTTCGTCTTTGCCGAAAACAAAAAGGGACAGTCGATTGCCGTGACGGCGGCGAAGGGTCAGTTCCTGCGCACCGATGACCCCGATACAATCATCTTGCGGTTGACCAATGGGACGCTTGTGCATGATGCGCCAAATTACCGAAATGCCAGGGTTCTCAGCTTTTCGAGCCATGATGTTCCGATAGATTTGCCGCAGATTGAGCAGTTTCGCGGACGTGGCGGCAAGGACCGCGAATATACTTTCAACGAGTTGATCAAGGTCGGTTCTGATACCGCACTGCCCAACCGAATCCGCAATCAGGCCTGGTCGAACTTCCATTTCCGGTTGGTCGAAGTTGCGATGATGCTGTTGCTGCCGCTGCTGGCGGTCGCCCTTGCGATTCCACCCAAACGCTCGACTTCTGCATTGGGCGTGTTCCTGTCGATCGTGATGGTGGTCACCTACCACAAGATCAACGAATATGCCGAATCGCTCGGGGGCATGGGTCAGGTTCCCCCTGCGCTCGCCTTATGGGTGCCGTTCCTGTTATTTGCCGGCCTGATAATCTGGATGTATCATGTGGTAGCGCATGTACCGGGCGGGCAACCGATTGGCGCTTTAGAGGTTTTTGCCGCCAAGGCAGGCAAGGCTATCAAAAAACTGTTCACCTTTGGCCGCAAAAATTCGCGGCTTATGCCGCAGGAAGGATAACCGCCGATGCGGCTCGACTTCTTCCCTTCACGGCAAATCGGCTTTTACATGGCCAAGCTGTTTCTGGTGCGGACCTTGGCTGTACTGCTGATGCTGGTGCTGGTGCTGCAAACGCTCGATCTGCTGGGCGAAAGCGGCAAGATACTTTCGGTCGCGGGCAATAGCGAGGCTGACTTGTGGCGCTATGTTGGGATGCGGGTTCCGCAGATTATCGCGCGATTCCTGCCCTTCTCAGTGCTGTTAGCGACATTGATCACCTTTGCGACGCTCAGCCAGAACAGCGAAGTGGTTGCCATGAAAGCAGCCGGTCTGTCGGCGCACCAGATTTTGGCCCCCATGATCGCAACCAGCCTAGCGGTCGCTGCCATTTCCTTTGCTTTCAACGAAACCGTTGTCGCTCCCGCGACCGCGAAGCTCAAAGTCTGGCAGGATGTCGAATATGGGCAAGTGCCCGTCGACGACGGGATCCGGACTAATGTCTGGGTCCGAGAGGGCCGCGATCTGGTGCAAGCGCGCACGGTGACCGGAACGGGCACCGCAACCCGCTTGGCCGATGTCCGCGTGTATCAGCGCGTTGAAGGCAGTTTGAAAAAGGTCATCCGCGCCGACAGTGCGGCCTATGTCGATGGAGCATGGAAATTGGCCAAAGTCCGTATTTTCGATGTGACCGCTGCCAAGCAGGAACGTGTGCCCGAACTGATCCTGGGTAGAGGCATAGACCCCGAACGTTTCAACCGGAAAAAAGTTGATGGCGACGCACTCGGCTTTTTCGCCCTTCAGGACGCAATCGGTGACCTGAAAGGCGCAGGGCGGCGAACCGATACGCTCGAAGGCATATTGTGGCATAAAATTTCCGGGCCCTTGTCGGCATTGCTGATGCCCCTGCTCGGGGCGGTGGCCGCCTTTGGCCTTGCCCGGTCGGGTGCACTTTTCCTGCGGGCCGTGATCGGGATGGCGTTGGGATTTGCCTATTTTGTGGCGGACAATTTTGCCTTGGCGATGGGCAATCTCGGTGCCTATCCGCCCTTCATCGCCGCTTGGGCCCCGTTCCTGCTGTTCCTGCTGATTGGTGAGACGGTGCTCGTCCGCACCGAGGAATAATGAGCGGGCCGCAGGAAGAGGCGCTGGTCGAGGCGCAGGCGCAAACCATCGACCGCAGCGACGTCGCCAAAGGGGCAGGGTTAGCCGCCATTGCGCGGCTGGGCGCACTGATAGAGGTGGTCTCGCAGCCTGCTTATACATGGATGTTCGGGTTGACCGGCTATGGCATCTATGTGGTGCTGTGGGCCGCAGTGAACATCCTTGCCAATCTCCTCGACCTTGCTTTGGGGCAGGCGCTACAACGGATCGTCCCCGCCAGTGCAAGCCGCGAGGAGCAGCATGGTGCCGTGCGCTTTGCGCTGTCCGTCAGTACCGGGCTCGGAATTCTAGCCGCTATCGCAATATCGCTTTCGGCGCCGCTGCTGGCAGGCTGGGTCGCAAGTGCACCCGGCGATGCGGCAAAGTTGCCACAGGCTATCGCCATCTTCGCGTGGAGCCTGCCACTCTGGATTTTTGTCGAAACCGCGACGGCTGCCGCCCGGGCAATGCGTGCCTTCGGCCCCGAAATCCGGTTGCGGATATTCTGGGAGCAAGTGGCACGGCTGATCTTTGCTGCCGGCTTCTTCGTTGCAGGCATGGGTTTTGAAGGCCTGTTGTTCGGCCATCTCGCCTCGCTGACACTGACAGCCTGGCTGAGCTGGAAGCTGCTGGCACGCTATTTTGACCCTGTGCTGCTGCTGAGGGCGCCGCTGCCAGCCAGCCTGCGCAAAGAGTCGCTCGCGACCGGGCTGGCCATGCTCCCGCCTGCGCTTGCTCGCCGTGCCTACAACGATCTGCCACCAATTTTGCTCAACGCGATGATCCCGGGCGCAGGCGGAGCGACCGCGGCGGGGTTGTTCGGAATCGCGCGCAAAATTGCCTCGATTCCGCTGATTGTCCGGCAGTCCTTTCTCTATGTGCTGGCGCCATTGGCGTCGGCACAGGCGGCGGTGGATCGCAGGGAGATTGCGCCGCTCTACAGCTTCTCGACGCATCTTTCGCTTTTGTTGGCGGTACCTCTCGCCGGGTTGCTGATCCTGATTGCAGCCGATCTGCTGACCGCTTTTGCGCCGGGTGCCGAGGCAGCGTTGATGGTGCTGATCATCTTGCTCGCCGCGCGCGCGGCAGAGGCGGCGTTGGGTCCGGCCACACCGATCATCGAAATGATCGGGCATAGGGGATTGCCGCTGCTCAACAGCCTCGCTGGGCTGGCGATCTGGCTGGCGCTGGGCATCTGGCTGGTACCAGATATGGGCGCGACCGGGATGGCAATCGCCGTTTCCGCAGCCGTAGTGTTGACGGCGTTGCTCGCCATAATCGAACTCTATTGGGCTGATCGCGTAGCTCCTTTCGGCCACGGTTTCCTGCGCGCCGCAGTTGCAGCTGCGGGTTGTATCGCACTGCTCTGGGGCGTGGGCGAACTGCTCGCGCCGTTCGGGCAACGGGTGCGGGCGATTTCGCTGTTCCTTCTGTTCTGGCCGAGCCTCTGGCTGACATTGCGGCTAGGGTTGCTGCCCGAAGACAAGCAAGGGCTGGGCAAAGCGGCGGCCAAGCTTCGGCTCTAACCGGCTTGCCCTGACAGGGGTGGCGGCATAAAGCGCAGCAATCATAGTTGCAAAGGGACGGGACAGATGCAGGCAGGCGAAGTGCGCGTTACGCCGGTAAGCGGAAAGAAAGCGCTGGCGGAGTTTGTCGATCTGCCCTTCCGGCTTTACGCCCATGATCCCAACTGGGTTCCGCCGTTGAAGGACGAGGTTTACGGCCTCCTCACACCGTCCAAAAACCCATGGTTTGAACATGCCGAGGCACAACTTTTCCTTGCGCGCCGCGCCGGCCAGGTTGTTGGACGGATTTCCGCGCATATCGACCATCTCGCATTCAAGCAGCCAATTGAGCAGGGCATGGGCCCCGGCACCGGCTTCTGGGGATTTTACGAGGCGGAAAGTGCCGAAATCGGTAACGCCTTGCTGGTCGAAGCGGAGAAATGGCTGCGGGCAAAAGGCATGACCAAGATGATCGGTCCGGTCAGCTTTGCCATGTGGGATGAGCCCGGGCTGTTGATCGAAGGTCATGACCACCCGCCAACCGTGATGATGGGCTTTAACAGCATGGCCTATCAGGAATGGATCGAGGCGGCGGGGCATCAGAAGGTCGAAGATCTTTTCACCTTTGCACTGGCGATTGACCAGGGCCTGCCCGAACTGACCAACCGCATTGTCGCGATGGGCGAAAAAAGCGGGAAGATCCAAATCCGCCGCGTGAACAAGAGCAAGTTCGACGAAGAGGCGGCGCTAATCCTGTCGATCCTGAACGACGCATGGAGCGACAATTGGGGCTTCGTTCCGTTCACTCCGGCAGAAGTCGCCTATGCGGGGAAGAAGCTGAAGCCCATCGTCTTTGAAGACCTGATCCGCATTGCCGAAATCGACGGTGAACCGGTCGCTTTCATGATGACTGTACCCGATCTCAACGAGCAGCTGGTCAAATATGGTGGATCGCTCTGGCCGTTCAACTGGGCGAAACTGCTCTGGTGGCTCAATGTCGGCAAGCCGCAGGTGACGACGATGCGCGTTCCGCTCATGGGCGTGGTCAAAAAACTTCAGGGTACGCGCACCGCGAGCCAGCTCGCTTTCATGCTCATCGAATACATCCGGCGCGACGCCGTAACCAAATTCGGCGCGACGCGCGGTGATTTTGGTTGGGTGCTTTCATCAAACGGTCCGATGGTTTCGGTCGGCGAAGCCGTGGGCGGTAAAGTCAACAAAGTGTACCGGATTTACGAAAAGGCGCTCTGAAGGCTCCGCCCAGACCTTCCGGCAAGTTCCACTGCATAATGCCATGCGACGCGGCCTGAACGGCCGCCGCGTTGGTGGGCAAAAGCGAGGGCATCTGCTTCGTCCCACTCAAGGCCGAAATGCGCGGCATAGGCCGATACCATTTCCAGAAATGCAGGCTGGTCGGGATATTGGAAGCCCAGCTTGAGGCCGAAACGGTCGGCGAGTGCGAGCCTGTCATCGGCGACATCGCGAGCGTTGACGGCTGCGTCTTCTTCATCCTGCCGCCGCTCGACAATATTGCGCCGGTTCGAGGTGACATAGAGCCGGACATTGGCGGGCCGCGCTTCCGACCCACCCTCGAGCAACGAGCGCAACCGGCGAGGGCCGCTATCGTCGCCCTCAAAAGCCATATCGTCGATGAACAGGATGAAGCGGCGCTCAGAGGTGCCAAGCAGCGCGAACAATTTTGGTAGCGTTGCCAGCTGGTCCGCTGTGGTTTCAACCAATGCGAGCGGCAGACTCTGTCCCTGCAATGCCCCCGTCACCGACTTGACCAAAGCCGATTTCCCCATTCCCCGCGCGCCCCAGAGCAGCACATCATGCGCGGCATGTCCCTCCGCATGGCGGCGAGTGTTTTCGATAACCGCTTCCTTTTGCCGTTCGACTCCGACGATCAGACTTTCGGGGAGCGGTGCGAAAGTCGTGACGGCGTCCAGTGTTTGACCATCCCAATGATAGGCGGCGTGGGCGGCAAGGTCCGCCGGCTCAGCGTTCGGAGGAGAAAGCCGTTCGAGTGCTTCGGCAATGCGGCGGAGCAGGTCTTCGCTCAAATCGCCAACCCATCCGCATCCAGTGTATAAAGCAGTTCTGCCCCCGCCATCGCGCTACCCTTCAGCGACAGGGCTTCCGGCACCATCACATCCAGATAATAGCGGCACGCAGCGATCTTGGCTTTCAGGAAGGGCGTATTGCCACCTTCAGCTTCGGCCACGCGCAATTGCTTCGCCATCAGCGCGCCGCAGGTTGCGACTGCCATCATGGTGGTAAAGGGATAGCTGCCCGCCAGCTTGTCATCAGTCGACGCACTGCCGATCATCCATTCGGAGACTTCAGTGCAGGCGCCAGCCAGCGCTTTCAGCGCGGCGTGATCGCCCGCTTCCTGCCCGATGTGCGTTAGATGCTCGCGCACGGCATCGCCGCCGCGCATGCCGAGCTTGCGCCCGACAAGGTCGGCAGCCTGAATGCCATTGGTGCCTTCGTAAATCGCCGCGATGCGGATGTCGCGATAGAGTTGGGCTGCACCGGTTTCCTCGATAAAGCCCATGCCGCCATGAACCTGAATACCGAGCGAGGCGATCTCGCTGCCCATATCGGTGCCATAGGTTTTGGCGAGCGGGGTGAGCAGATCAACCATTTCCTGCGCGCCGTCGGTGCCGAGTGCTGCACGATCGACAAAGCCGGACGCGTAATAGAGCAAGGCCCGGATCGCCTGCGTGCCTGCCTTCATCCGCATCAGCATGCGGCGGACGTCGGGATGCTCGACAATCGCAACCGAATCGCGACTGGTGCCACCTGCGCGCGCCGACTGGACGCGCTCGCGGGCAAAGGCGACCGCCTTTTGCGTCGCGGCTTCGGCTATCTGTACGCCTTCGAGGCCGACATTGAGGCGGGCATTGTTCATCATCGTGAACATCGCGCGCATCCCGCCAAATTCGGGGCCGATCAGTTCGCCAATGCAATCGCCTTCATCGCCAAAAGCGAGGACACAGGTAGGAGAGGCGTTGATGCCCATCTTATGCTCAATCGACACCACCTTGATGTCATTGCGCTCGCCCAGTGAGCCGTCTTCATTCACACGATATTTGGGAACGAGGAAGAGCGAGATGCCCTTGGTTCCCGGCGGTGCGTCGGGTGTGCGCGCGAGCACGAGGTGGACGATATTGCCCGCCATGTCATGATCGCCAAAGCTGATGTAAATCTTTTGCCCCTTGATTTGGTAAGTGCCGTCGCCGCGCGGGGTTGCTGTGGATTTGAGCGCGCCGACGTCAGAGCCTGCCTGCGGCTCGGTCAGGTTCATTGTGCCGGTCCATTCGCCGGTCGACAGCTTCGGCAGGAACATCGCCTTTTGCGCGTCCGAACCATGATGGTTGATCGCTTCAATCGAACCGACCGACAGGATCGGGCAAAGCGCGAAGGCCATATTCGCCGCCCCCAGCGAATCGAGCGCAACAGTCGCAAGGCTGAAAGGCAGGCCTTGCCCGCCAAAGTCTGCAGGCGCGTTGATCGACCCCCAGCCATTGGCGACATAGGCCTTATAGGCATCCACAAAACCTTCGGGCATCACCACTTGCCCATCGATCAGCCGTGCGCCCACGGTGTCGCCAATCCGGCGCAAAGGATAGAATTCCGCAGCGGCAAATTCGCCGATGCCGCCGACGATCGCCTCGACCATGTCGGGGCTAGCATCGGCAAAGCGTTGATGCGCCGAAAGCTCATCGATACCAGTGATGTGCTTAAGGACGAAAAGCTGTTCGGTAACGGGTGCGGTGAAGGTCATCATTTTTGCCTGTTTTTCGGGAGTCGTGCCGCCTATAGCGCGGGATGATGACGGGCTCAAATCCCCTAGGACATGGCCGGATAATAAAGGCCGACGCCGCTGCCATTTCCGAAGCGGCGGCAGCGTTGCAGGCGGGTGATGTCGTCGCGATTCCCACCGAGACTGTCTATGGGCTGGCGGCAGACGCTTCCAATGCAGTGGCCGTTGCCAATATCTATCGCACTAAGGGGCGACCAGATTTTAATCCGCTAATCGTCCATGTGCCCGATCATGCCGCCGCCGAGCGGCTGGCACAATTTGACGAGCGGGCGGCGTTGCTCGCTTTTCGTTTTTGGCCAGGACCGCTGACTTTGGTGTTGCCTTTGCAACCCGATGCACCGGTGGCGAAAGCGGTGACGGCGGGTTTGCCGACGATTGCGCTGCGTTGTCCGGCCCATCCGGTGATGCAGGCTGTCCTTAAACAGAGCGGGCTTTTCCTGGCGGCACCCTCGGCCAATCGCAGCGGCGGGATCAGCCCGACGCGCGCAGAGCATGTCGCGCGCAGTTTCGGCGATGCCATGCCGCTGGTTCTCGATGCCGGTTCGTGCAGCGCGGGTCTTGAATCGACCATCGTCGCGGTGCGGGAAAATGACTGGCAATTGTTGCGCCCCGGGCCGGTTACTGCGGACGAGATTGCGCATTTGCTCGGCGAACCACCCTTGCCGGTGACGGGAGCCAAAATCGAGGCGCCGGGCCAGTTGGCTAGTCATTATGCACCATCCAAGCCAGTGCGGCTGAATGCCAGCGAAGCGCACGCGGACGAATGGCATATCGGCTTTGGTGGCGTTTCCGGGGATGACAATTTGTCGGCCGAAAGTGATCTGGCCGAGGCTGCCGCCCACATGTTTGACGCATTGCATAAAGCAGATGCAAGCAACAGGAAGGCCATCGCCATCGCTCCTGTCCCCGACGAAGGCATCGGCGTTGCCATCAATGACCGACTGCGACGGGCAGCGGCGTGAAGTTGGTCACTTTGTTCTTCGCTGCTATCGCACTTTTCGGAGCGGTTGCCACAACGCAGGACGAGGAACCCAAAGACCCGGTCGTTGTCGCATATCAGGAGCTGATTGCCAAAGATCTGCGGCTCGCGACGGTCGGCTATCATCTTGCAAAGGGCAGTGCGGACTATTGCCGGAACAAATGGCGCAACCCCGGTTGGGTATTGCACGATGAACGCCAATATCCCGATCTTGGGCTGGCCCACCGTGTTTTCACTTTTCGCCAGCCAATCAGCATCGCTGCAGTGGTCGCAGGCGGGCCTGCGCATCGGGCCGGACTCATAGCCGGGGATGGGCTGTTTGGTGCCGACGGCAGCGTAGTCTGGTATGGTCCATCGCCGAAACGCCACCAGCCCTCGTCAGAGCGGATTGACGGGCTGCGCGACGAGTTTGCGACCCGGCTTTCCGAAGGCAGGCCTATCCCGTTCCAGATTGACACCGCAAAAGGCCGCCGCGATTTTCTGCTCGATTCCCCCGCCATCTGCGCCTCCGACTTCTGGGTCGATGCGCGCGCAAAGCGCGATGCAGGCGCCGATGGCGTGCGGGTGCGGGTGACCAGCGGGTTGATCGACTATGTGCTCGACGACGACGAACTGGCGGCGGTCGTCGCGCATGAAATGGCGCATAACCTGCTCGATCATCGCTCGCTTATCGAGGCGGCAAAGAGTGGAAAGACCAAAGTCATCAAGGCGACCGAAGCGGAGGCAGACCGGCTTTCGGTGTGGCTGATGTCCAATGCAGGCTATGATGCCGAAGCGGCGATCAGCTTCTGGCAGCGTTATGGCAAGGCCACCGGCCTTGGCATATTCAGCGCGCCAACCCATTATCGCTGGCCAGACAGGGTGACCATGCTGCGCCAGGAAATCGATCAGATCAGAACTCTGTCGAAGAGTAATGTGCCCCAAGATCCACCGTTATTGGCCGCACATCGCGCGCAAAAATAAATCGCATTTCAATTTGCAATCGATAGTTTCCTTGGGTTCAACTTTGCACTACCAAGCAGTGCTAAAGATATAAGGGGAGGCTGCGTGTCGGGCCACGTGTATCGCTTTGCAATAACTGCGCTTTTGCTGTCGCCACTGCTGCATGGCTGTGATGGCAAGGAAGCGGACACGGCCGCGCCGAGCGAAGAGGTTTTCCCCGTTCAGGTGATGACCGTTCAACCTAGCAACATGGTGCAGACAATCAGCGCGGTGGGAACCGTGCGCTATCGCCGCGAAACGCCCCTGGGCTTTACGACTCCCGGCAAGGTTGCAAATGTGCGTTTTGAAGAAGGTGACTTTGTAAAGCGTGGCGCGCTGCTGGCGGCGCTTGATACCACCAGCGTCGGCGCTGATCTCAATGTTGCAGAGGCCGAACGTGGTCGCGCGCAGGCCGAGTACGAACGTATCAAACAACTCTACGCCGAAGGCTGGGTCACCAAATCGCGTTATGAAGCGGCAGAGGCCGCTGCCAAAGCTGCGGGTGCCCGTGTTGAACAGGCTGGTTTTGCACGCGGCACGGCTCAGCTCTATGCCCCGTCGAGCGGCGTGGTGTTGACCCGGAATGTCCAGCCTGGGCAGGTTATCGCGGCGGGTACGCCCGCACTCATCCTTGGCGAGGCCGATGACGGTTTCGTTTTCCGCGCACCGGTTATCGACCGAAATGCCACCAAATTGCGCGTAGGGATGCCTGCCGAGATCACACTGGAAGCGCTGGGCAAAGCTGCCGTAACCGCGACTATTAGTGAAATTGACGGTCGGGCCAATCAGGCAACAGGTGCATTTACTGTGCAGTTCAGTCTGCCTGCATCGGCCCAGCTGAAATCCGGGCAGATTGGTACGGCGAGCATCAAGCTGCCGGCTGCCGAAGATGGATCACTGCAGATCCCGGCGAGCGCGATTTTCGGAATCCGTGCCAATGAAGGGCTTGTCTATATCGTCGACGTCAAGACCAATCGCGTCGAAACGCGCAATGTAGCGATTGAACGGCTGACGGATGTGTTTGTCATCATTACCGGCGGATTGAAGCAGGGAGACCTGCTTGTGGTATCAGGTGCGGAAAAATTGCGGACCGGTGCCAAGGTGCGCATGACAAAGGCGGCAGGCTGATATGCGCCATCGGGTGCAGCGGAACGTTTGCGCATGAACTTCACCGAATTTGCTATTCGTCGCTGGCAGCTGACGCTGGTGATGTTCAGCCTGTTGATCGCGCTCGGCTATTCGGCCTTTACGTCCATCCCTCGCGCCGTCGATCCGCATTTCCCGCTTCCCGTTGTCGTCATTACCGCGATCCAGCCCGGCGCCGATGCCGAAGAGATGGAGCAGACGGTCGCCAAACCCATCGAAGAGCTGATGCAGGGGCTGGAGGACGTCAAGGAGATCGTTTCGACCAGTAATGACAGCAGCTCGGTCATACGTGCCGAATTTGACTGGTCAGGCGACCCGGACCGCTATTTCAACGACACTGTTCGCGAAGTGACGGCCATCCGGAGTCGTCTGCCTGCCGATCTGGCGCGGCTCGATTTCAAGAAAATGCGCACCACAAACGCCTCGGTGCTGCAGATCGCCCTGGTTAGCGAGAATGCGAGCTGGCGGCGGATGGAAAAATATGGGCGTGACATAAGTGAGGCTTTCTCGCGCTATGCCGCTGTTCGCGAATCCGAGGTGCATGGCCTTTCGCAGCCGGAAGTAACCGTTGCCATAAAACCCGAACGATTGGCTGAACTGCGCCTTCCGGCGAGCAGCATCGCCGATGCGCTTAAGCTGGGCGGCGCCGATGTTTCGAGCGGCGCTGTGGTCAGCGGCACAAGGCGATTCAATGTTGAAGCGGGCGGGGCGTTCAAATCGCTTGATACCATCCGCAACCTACCTTTGCGGTCGAGCGACGGAACTATCCTGCGTATCGGTGATGTCGCTACTGTATTTTGGGGTGCTGAAGAAACGCGCACGCGCGTCTATCATAATGGCAAGCGTGCCATCTGGATCACCGCAAACCAGAAAGCAGGAACCGATGCGACCAAATTGCGCAATGCCTTAATCGAGGAACTGGAAATCCAGAAAAAGGTGCTGCCGCCGGACATTGAGGTGGTCCTGCAATTCGACCAGAGCCGCGACATTGCCAAACGCCTAGCCGAACTGGCCCGCGATTTCTCGCTGGCACTGTTTTTGGTAATGTTCACGCTGTTGCCGCTGGGTTGGCGGGCGGCTGTAATCGTGATGGTCTCGATCCCGCTATCGCTCGCGTCGGGGCTGGTTGCTGTTTACGCTTTTGGTTTCAATCTCAGCCAGCTGGTCGTTGCCGGATTCATTCTCTCGCTGGGCTTGCTGGTCGATGACTCGATTGTCGTCATCGAAAATGTGTCACGCCATTTGCGCATGGGCAAAGACCGGACGATGGCCGCAATTGAAGGGACAAAGGAAATCAGTCTGGCGGTGCTGGGATCGACCGGCGTACTGGTTTTTGCTTTCGTTCCAATGCTTTTCCTGCCCGAAGGTGCAGGCAAATTCACGATGAGCTTCATCGGCACCATCATCTTCACGGTGACGGCATCGCTGGTGATTTCGCTGACCATCATCCCCTTCCTGGCCAGCCGTTTGCTGAAGCGCGACGGCGACGAACATGGGAATGCAATGTTGCGGTGGCTGATGGAGAAAATCGACCGCTTCTATCGTCCGTTGTTGCACAAGGCGCTTGAAAACCCCCGGCGTACGGTCTGGGGTGCTCTTGCCCTGACCATTGGTGCCTTTGCCCTTGTTCCCGTGCTTGGCTTCAGCCTGTTTCCCAATGCCGATTCTTCCTACTTCCGGGTTACCGTGCAGGCGGAGCAAGGTACCAGCCTGGAGGAAACGGGGAGGATCGTTCGCAAGGCGTCCGAAATCCTAGCCAAGGAACCCTCGATTGAAGTTCGAGCTGAAAAT
This sequence comes from Sphingomonadales bacterium, assembly GCA_016707885.1. Lineage (GTDB taxonomy): Bacteria > Pseudomonadota > Alphaproteobacteria > Sphingomonadales > Sphingomonadaceae > Sphingorhabdus_B. Next base: position 902,352 of record JADJGU010000001.1, on the reverse strand, counting down.
GTCGGGCGCAAAAATCCGTCGGTTTTCTACAATAGTTTTGAAACGGCAGAAACGACGACGATTGGGGAAATCCTTGCCGTCATGGATCGTTGGCGCGGTCAGGAAAGCATGGAAATGGTCGACCGTCTGCGTAAGCAGTTCGACCAGATTAGCGGCGCGCGCGTCAAGCTGGTCCTGTTCCAGAATGGCGCACCGATTAACGCGCCGGTCGAGTTTCGCGTTGTCGGGCCCGACCTGAAAGTGCTGAAAGAGCTGGCTGGACGTGTTCAGGCCGTGCTGCACGACATTCCTGGCACCCGCGATGTCGTAAACCCGGTTGCAACCGACCGGCTCGATCTGGACATGCAGATCGACGAAGGCAAGTCCGCATTGCTCGATATTCCGGCGGGTTCGCCCCGGCGCATTATCCGTCTCGCGCTGTCCGGCGAACGCGCGGGGACGTTCCGCGATAATGAAGGCGATAGCTATCCAGTCACAGTGCGCTTGCCTTTGCAAGATACCCAGCCCGTTTCGGCGCTCGATCAGATTTATGTGGCGACGCGCAGTGGCGCCCCGGTCGCGCTCGGCCAAATCACTGATCCGCAGTTGGTCTCGGTAGCGCCGCTGATTACCCGCCGGAATCTGGAGCGTACCGTGGAAATTACGGCGCAGACACAGGCCGGTGCGCTGCCCTCAAAAATCACCCAAGCTGCCAAAACCGAGCTCGATAAATTGAAACTGCCATTGGGCTATTCGATCCGCGTGGGTGGAGAGGCGGAGAAAATCAACGATACTTTCTCCGGATTTGGTCCGGTCATCCTCATCGCATTATTCATTATTTTCGGCATATTGGTTGCCGAATTTGGCCAGTTTCGCGAGGCTCTGGTGGTGGCGGGGGTGATTCCGCTGGGAACCTTTGGCGGGCTGATCGCGTTGCTCGTCACCGGGAACAACCTGTCTTTCCTCGCGGTCATCGGTTTCGTTGCGCTGATCGGGATCGAGATCAAAAATTCGATCCTGCTAGTCGATTTCACGTCGCAGTTACGCGAACGGGGCTTGGGACTTCGCGATGCCATCGAGCAAGCCGGCGAAGTGCGCTTTCTGCCGGTGTTGCTCACTTCGGTTACCGCAATTGGCGGCTTGCTGCCGCTGGCGATGTTCGGGGGCAACCTTTATGGCCCGCTAGCAATTGTTCTGATCGGCGGACTTATTTCCTCCACCCTCTTGTCGCGCATCGTCACGCCCGCCATGTATCTGCTGGTGGTGCGCGGCCGCGAAGAAAAGAAGGTAGCGGTTGCGCCTGAGGCAAAGGAAGCGACAAGTGGCTGAAGCAATTTTTGCAGGCGGATGTTTCTGGTGCACCGAAGCGGTGTTCAAACAGCTGGACGGCGTGCTTTCGGTGGAAAGCGGCTATATCGGCGGCAGCGTCGAAAATCCGGACTACAAGTCAGTGTGCAGCGGTACCACTGGCCATGCCGAGGCGATCCGCATTGGATTTGACCCGGACGTGATAGGCTATGCCGACCTGCTCGATATTCATTTTGCAACGCATGATCCAACCCAGCTCAACCGGCAGGGCAATGATATCGGCACGCAATACCGCTCGGCGATCTTCCCGCTTGATGACGAGCAGCGCACCGAGGCGGAAGCAGCGATCATGCGCGCGCAAGCCGATTGGCCTGCTCCGATTGTCTCGACGATCGAAGGACCAGCCACTTGGTATCCAGCCGAGGATTATCATCAGGACTATTGGGATGGCGAAGGCCAGCGCAATCCCTATTGCCTTGCGGTCATCCCGCCCAAGCTGGCCAAGCTGAAAAAGGGTTTTGCAGAAAAGCTGGTGTCATAGACATTTAACCATGTTTCGTTATGGTTTAGGCCATGACGCACAAACCCATCCGCAAGGCCGTCTTCCCTGTCGCCGGGCTCGGCACCCGCTTTCTTCCCGCGACCAAGGCGATCCCGAAAGAGATGCTGCCAGTCGTTGATCGCCCGCTGATCCAATATGCCGTCGATGAAGCGCGCGAGGCGGGGATAGAGCAAATGATCTTTGTCACCGGTCGCGGCAAAAGCGCGATCGAGGACCATTTCGACATTGCCTATGAACTTGAGCGGACAATGACCGACCGCGGCAAGGATATTTCCGTGCTCGCGCCCACACGTCTGGGGCCCGGCAATTGTGCATATGTCCGTCAGCAGGAGCCAATGGGCCTCGGCCATGCGATCTGGTGCGCACGCGATATAGTGGGGGATGAGCCCTTTGCTATCTTTCTTCCCGATGAATTCATGCACGGTACGCCCGGTTGCATGGCGCAGATGGTGGCAGAATATAACCGCGTCGGCGGTAATTTGCTAAGCGTGCTCGAAGTGCCGCACGAACAAGTATCGAGTTATGGCGTGATTGATCCCGGCAGCGCGCAAGGCAAGCTGACCGAGGTCAAAGGCTTGGTTGAAAAGCCTGCGGTAGAGGCCGCGCCGTCAAACCTGATCATTTCAGGTCGCTACATCCTGCAGCCAGAGGTGATGCGCGTGCTCGAGCATCAGGGCAAAGGTGCGGGTGGCGAAATCCAGCTGACCGACGCGATGGCGCAGATGATCGGCAACCAGCCATTCCACGCCGTGACCTTTAATGGCGAACGCTATGACTGCGGATCAAAGACCGGTTATATCGAGGCCAATCTGGCCGTGGCGCTATCGCGCCCTGACATGGCCGACGAGGTCCGCGCCATGGCACGGCGCCTCGTCGGATAGGCCGATTTAACCCGCTGTCTTGTTGAGTTCCTTATAGACGAAACCGCCGAGCAATCCGCCCAGGATCGGCGCGACCCAGAACAGCCATAGCTGTTGCAAGGCGAGCCCGCCGACCACTAGCGCCGGGCCGGTACTCCGTGCCGGATTGACCGAAGTGTTGGTCACTGGAATCGAGATCAGGTGGATCAGCGCCAGCATCAGGCCGATGGCCAGCGGTGCAAAACCTGCAGGCGCCTTGGCGTCGGTCACACCCATGATCACGAACAGGAAGAAAAAGGTCAGCAGCAACTCGACCAGAAAGCCTGCCATCATCGCATAGCCACCCGGCGATGCTTCACCCACGCCGTTGGCCGCAAGGCCGTTGTTCGCGAGCGAATAGTCGGCCTTCCCCGTCGCAATCACATAGAGTGTGAAAGCCGCGGCAATCGCGCCCAAGGTTTGCGAAATCACATAAAGCGGTATGTCTTTGGCATCGAAGCGCCCGCCCGCCCACAGCCCGAAGGTAACCGCCGGATTCAGGTGGCAACCCGAAATATGGCCGATGGCAAAGGCCATGGTCACAACCGTCAACCCGAATGCCAGCGAAACGCCCAATAGGCCGATACCAACCTCTGGAAAGGCGGCAGAAATCACCGCACTGCCGCAGCCGCCCAAAACCAGCCAGAATGTGCCGATGAATTCGGCAATCCCCCGTTGAATATTGCTCATTGAAATCCTCCTCTCCTGTCGCATCCAATGCGACCGGTGCAGAGTATCACGATTTATCCGAAAGCAGATGTCAAAGCGTCTAATGTTCAGAGACAGGAAGGTATGAGTACGCTATTTGAACGCCAGTCCGGAGAATATGCATGCGCCCTTTCATTTTTCTGCCCTTGGTCTTTCTCCTCCCCGGCTGCGTGGCCTCGGTAGTAGGAGACGTGGTGACCGCACCCATCAAAGTTGTCTCCAAAACCGCCGATGTCATGACGACCAGTCAATCCGAGGCCGACGAGAAACGCGGACGTGAGTTGCGCAAGCAGGAAGAGCGGCTCGGCAAGCTTGCGCGCAAACGCGACGAAGCGCGTGAGGATTGTGCGGATGGCGATGATGCGGCTTGCATGCGCTATGAAGCGCTCGAGGCCGAAATTGCCGCTGAAAAAGACCGCATTGACTGATGTGCTCGCGCAACTGACATGTCGCCCAGTTTGAATGAGCGTTCCAAAAATCATGCTCACTAGGTTGAGCGGCTCGATTCTGCTTCCGCTTGCACTGGCTTTCGTCACCTCTGCCGCTGTTGGCGGACCTCAGGAAAATGCGGTAGGCAGCACTGTCAATGATCGGGTACTCAAGCGGGCGGTACGAGACATGTGCAACAAAGACATCGCCATGCTGGGTGAAGCGTCGCATGGCGATGCCCAAACCGAAGCGTTCAAAATTCAATTGATAGAACGGCTAGTGGCACAATGCGGCTATAACGCGTTGCTTTTTGAAGCCAGTTTTGCTGAATTCATCCCGCTCGGTCGAGCTCAACGAAACGGTGTGCCCGTCACCGAAGAGCGCATCGCCTCGGCCATTGGGGGGCTTTGGAAGTTCGACCGCGAATTTCAACCGCTACTCCCTTTCTTGGCAGAGATGGTGAATAGGAAAAAACTGTTCGTCGGTGGTATTGACCATCAGATCGGTGGTTTGGGCCAGGATTATGCCAATGCGGGCGCCGTTGCCGAGTTAACCGCTGACTTGCCTCAAGAAGTTGCCGACGGCTGCGGGCGCTTGGTGCGGGATCACTTATACAAGGGCTTTTCTGCAGACCGCACTTCCGAAACCCGGCGCTGTATCGCTTCCATAAAGGCTGTGCTTGATGCCGGCGAAGGTATTGAGAATGCGGAAAAGCGGATGCTGCTTGCCAATTTGGATGTCGCCCTGACATCCGATTTTTCGGCTCACCGCTCTGCTCATATCGCGACACGCGATCGACAGATGTACGCCAACTTTCAATGGCTCAAGCAACGTTTGAAACCAGATTCAAAAATCATGATCTGGTCAGCAACGGTGCATATCGCCGATGGTGCCGATGAAGCCACTAACTTTTCCGGCGTCGCCAATCTAGGCCACTACATAAAGCGCGACTATGGAAAGCGCGCATTTGCGCTGGGCTTCTCCGCGCTTGCGGGAACCCGAAGATCCGGACGCGAAAGCCTTCGCTTGCCAGAGGCCCCGGGCAATTCATTAGAAATGTGCGCGCTGCAAAACAGTTCATTTGACCGCCAGTATCTTGATAAGCGCCAGTTGCGCAAAATCGGTGAGGCCCCGTCAGCGGCGTTTGGAAATGGCTTTCGACAAGCCGCATGGTGGCAACGCCTCGATGCATTGGTGGTGTTTCTGGAAGAGCGCGCCGCTCAACCGGTACAATCTGGACGCTAAACATTTGACGGACGGTTTTCTGTAGGTTGCTGAATAGTCTGGCAAACAAAAAGCCCGCCGAAATCGCTTTCGGCGGGCTTTTGTGTGTTGCTTGCGAAGAGTTTATTCCTCGGTGTCGCCTTCGAAATCCTCAACGGTTTCGGGCGTGTGCTCCATCATGCCGATCGGATCGTCGCCAATGGCAGCTTCGGGGCCTTGCGCCAGTTCGGCCGCATGCTCTTCTGCCGCAGTTTCTGGCGCAATCAGGCTTTCCTGCAGCTTGCGATAGCTGGCGCGAAGAGCTGCATCACGGCTGGAGGCCGCCACACGGATGCGGTTCATGGCTGAACCAGTACCTGCCGGGATCAAACGACCGACGATGACATTTTCCTTCAAACCGGTGAGGATGTCCTTCTTGCCCTCAACCGCCGCCTGCGTGAGCACGCGGGTGGTTTCCTGGAAAGATGCCGCCGAGATGAAGCTGCGGGTTTGCAAGCTTGCCTTGGTGATGCCGAGCAGGACGGGGTTGCCTTCGGCGAAGGCCTGACCCGGCTGCAGCTTGGCGTTGATCGCATCCATCTCTTCGCGGTCGACCTGTTCGCCCGTAAGCAGAGTGGTGTCGCCACCATTGGTTATTTCAACCTTTTGCAGCATCTGGCGAACGATCACCTCGATGTGCTTGTCGTTGATTTTCACGCCCTGCAATCGATAGACTTCCTGGATTTCCGCAACCAGATATTCGGCAAGCGCTTCGACACCCAAGACTTCGAGGATGTCGTGCGGGTTCGGCGAACCGGCAATCAGGTTGTCGCCCTTGCGGACGAAATCGCCTTCCTGCACGTCGAGCACCTTTGATTTCGGGATCAGATATTCAATCCGATCGCCTTCCTCGGGCACAATCGCAATCTTACGCTTCGCCTTGTAATCACGAACGAATTCGACGCGGCCCGAAATCTTGGCAATGATCGCATTGTCCTTCGGAACACGCGCTTCGAACAGTTCGGCAACGCGCGGCAGACCGCCGGTAATGTCACGGGTCTTTGCCGATTCACGGGTCACACGGGCAAGGACGTCACCGGCCTCAACCGTCTGGCCATCTTCGACCGAGAGCATCGTGCCAACTGCGAGCAGATAGCGTGCAGCCTCGCCACTGTCATCATCAAGCAGCGTCAGGCGCGGACGAAGATCTTCCTTCTTCGCGCGGGTCGCACCACGATATTCGATGACAACGCGCTGGGCGATGCCGGTGGCTTCGTCGGTCTGTTCGATTAGCGTTTTGCCGTCGAGTAGATCCTGGAACTTCACCACACCCTGCTTTTCGGTAATGACCGGCATGGTGAACGGATCCCATTCAGCCAGACGGTCACCGACCTTCACCGTATCACCTTCTGCAAAGAGCAGGGTTGCGCCGAATGGCAGGCGGTGTGTTTCGAGTTCACGACCTTCCTTGTCGTTGATCACCAGTTCGCCGCTGCGGGCCATGGCAAGACGACGGCCACGCTTGTCAACCAGTGTCGGCAGATCGCGATAATGGACAACACCGTCAGCCGAAGCGTCGAGGTTCGACGTTTCGTTGAGCTGCGCCGCACCACCGATGTGGAAGGTACGCATGGTCAGCTGGGTGCCGGGCTCACCGATCGACTGCGCCGCAATAACGCCAACGGCTTCGCCGATATTGACCGGAGTACCGCGGGCCAGATCGCGACCATAGCAGGTGCCGCAAACGCCAACCTTTGATTCGCAAACCAATGGGCTGCGGATCTTCAGGGCCTGCAAGCCGATTTCCTCGATCACGGTGATGGCCGCTTCGTCGAGCAGGCTGCCCGCCGGGATAGCGACCTTGCCATCTGCACCAACAACGTCTTCGGCAGTGGTACGGCCCAGCACGCGCTCGCCAAGCGAGGCGATGGTCGAACCACCCTGAACGATCGAGCGCATTTCCAGCGCGCGTTCGGTGCCGCAGTCGATTTCGACGATTGTGCAGTCTTGCGAAACATCGACCAGACGACGGGTCAGGTAACCCGAGTTTGCCGTCTTGAGCGCGGTATCGGCAAGGCCCTTACGCGCGCCGTGGGTCGAGTTGAAATATTCAAGAACGGTCAGACCTTCCTTGAAGTTCGAGATGATCGGGGTTTCGATGATCTCGCCCGACGGCTTGGCCATCAGGCCGCGCATCCCGCCCAGCTGCTTCATCTGCGCCGGCGAACCACGTGCTCCCGAGTGGGCCATCATGTAGATCGAGTTGATCTGCGCTTCGCGGCCATTCTCATCCTTGGGCGTGGCTTTCAACTTTTCCATCATCGCATTCGCAACGCGGTCACCACAACCCGACCAGGCGTCGATCACCTTGTTGTACTTTTCCTGCTGGGTGATCAGGCCGTCCTGATACTGCTGTTCAAAATCGGCAACGATGCCCTTGGTTTCGGCGACCAGACCATCCTTTTCGTGCGGGATGATCATGTCATCCTTGCCGAAGCTGATGCCGGCCTTGAAGGCGTGACGGAAACCGAGCGCCATGATCGCGTCGGCGAACAGGACGGTGTCCTTCTGGCCGGTGTGGCGATAGACTTGGTCGATAACGTCGCCGATTTCCTTCTTGGTAAGAAGGCGGTTGACGGTTTCAAACGGCACGGTGTGCGACTTGGGCAGGCATTCGCCCAGCAGCATACGGCCCGGTGTGGTTTCGTAGCGCACCATGCGCTCCTGGCCATCTTCACCGGTCTGCGGGACGCGGCTGGTAATCTTCGAGTGCAGGGTAACCGCACCAACTTCGAGGGCCTGGTGAACTTCGGCCATGTCCGACAGGATCATGCCTTCGCCGGGTTCGCCTTCGCGGTCCATCGAAAGATAATAGAGGCCGAGAACCATATCCTGCGAAGGAACGATGATCGGCTTGCCGTTTGCGGGGCTGAGGATGTTGTTGGTCGACATCATCAGCACGCGCGCTTCGAGCTGGGCTTCCAGCGAGAGCGGAACGTGGACAGCCATCTGGTCACCGTCAAAGTCTGCGTTGAACGCCGAGCAGACCAGCGGGTGCAGCTGAATAGCCTTGCCCTCGATCAGGACGGGTTCGAACGCCTGGATGCCCAAACGGTGGAGCGTCGGGGCGCGGTTGAGCAGAACCGGATGCTCGCGGATCACCTCGTCGAGGATGTCCCAAACTTCCTTGCGTTCCTTTTCGACCCACTTCTTCGCCTGCTTCAGCGTCATCGAAAGACCCTTGGCGTCGAGGCGCGAGTAGATGAACGGCTTGAACAGCTCGAGCGCCATCTTCTTCGGCAGACCGCACTGGTGCAGCTTGAGCTCCGGACCGGTCACGATGACCGAGCGGCCCGAATAGTCAACGCGCTTGCCGAGCAGGTTCTGACGGAAGCGGCCCTGCTTGCCCTTGAGCATGTCGGACAGCGACTTCAGCGGACGCTTGTTGGCACCGGTAATGGTGCGGCCACGGCGACCATTGTCGAACAATGCGTCAACGGCTTCCTGCAACATGCGCTTTTCGTTGCGGACGATGATGTCCGGTGCGCGCAGCTCGATAAGGCGTTTCAGGCGGTTGTTGCGGTTGATGACGCGACGATAGAGGTCGTTGAGATCCGAAGTCGCGAAACGACCACCATCCAAAGGCACCAGCGGTCGCAGTTCGGGCGGAATGACGGGGATGACGTCGAGGATCATCCATTCGGGCTTGTTGCCTGAATCGATAAAGCTTTCCACAACCTTCAGGCGCTTGATGATCTTCTTGGGCTTAAGCTCCGACTTGGTCGTCGCCAGCTCTTCCATCAGATCGACCCGTTCCTGTTCAAGGTCGAGGTCCATCAGCATCTGCTTGACCGCTTCGGCGCCGATACCGGCGGTGAAGGCGTCTTCGCCATATTCGTCCTGAGCTGCGAGCAGTTCGTCTTCGGTCAGAAGCTGGAACTTCTCAAGCGCGGTCAGGCCGGGTTCGGTGACGATATAATGCTCGAAATAGAGCACGCGCTCGAGCTGCTTCAGCTGCATGTCGAGTAGCAGGCCGATGCGCGACGGCAGCGACTTCAGGAACCAGATGTGCGCGACCGGAGCGGCGAGCTCGATATGGCCCATGCGCTCACGACGCACCTTGGTAACGGTGACTTCGACGCCGCACTTTTCGCAGACGACGCCCTTATATTTCATGCGCTTATACTTACCGCACAGGCACTCATAGTCCTTTACGGGGCCGAAGATGCGCGCGCAGAACAGGCCGTCGCGCTCGGGCTTGAAGGTACGATAGTTGATCGTTTCCGGCTTCTTGATTTCGCCGAAAGACCAGCTGCGGATTTTCTCCGGCGACGCGATCCCGATCTGGATCTGGTCAAAGGTTTCTGGCTTGGCGAGCGGATTGCTGAATTTGGTAAGATCGTTCATCTTTGTTTCCTCGTGGAGCTTTAAGGCTCCGAAAATTGAAAGCGGGCTGGCGGGGTAAGGCGGCGTTGTCGCCGCCCGGTTCCGTTATTCCGCTGCCTCCGGCAGTTCGTCTTCGCTGTCATTCAATGACTTCAGATCGACATTGAGGCCAAGCGAACGCATTTCCTTGACGAGAACGTTGAAGCTCTCCGGAATGCCGGCTTCGAAGGTGTCGTCGCCCTTGACGATCGCTTCGTAAACCTTGGTGCGGCCAACCACGTCGTCCGACTTCACCGTCAGCATTTCCTGCAGCGTATAGGCTGCGCCATAGGCCTGCAGAGCCCAGACCTCCATTTCCCCGAAGCGCTGGCCACCGAACTGTGCCTTGCCGCCCAGCGGCTGCTGGGTAACGAGGCTGTAGGGGCCGATCGAACGGGCGTGGATCTTGTCATCGACCAAGTGGTGGAGCTTGAGCATATAGATATAGCCCACGGTCACCTTGCGGTCGAACTTGTCACCAGTGCGTCCGTCAAACAGGTCGCTCTGGCCCGAGGTGTCGAGACCAGCGCGTGCCAGCATGTCGGACACATCCTGCTCTTTCGCACCGTCGAACACCGGGGTGCCCATTGGAACGCCAAAGGTCAGATGCTCGGCCAGATCGATGATTTCGGCGTCCGAACGGTTCTTGACCTCTGCCGCATAATTCTCGCCATAAATGTCGGCGAGACGTTCGCGGATGGCAGAGGGTGCGGACCCGGCTTCGGGGTTGGGGTTGGCTGCACGCCATTCTTCCAGCGAAGCTTCGATCTGCTTGCCAAGGCCGCGCGCGGCCCAGCCAAGGTGCGTTTCAAAGATCTGCCCGACGTTCATGCGCGAAGGCACACCCAACGGGTTGAGAACGATGTCAACCGGCGTACCATCGGCGAGGAATGGCATGTCTTCCTGCGGAAGAATCCGCGAGATAACACCCTTGTTCCCGTGACGGCCGGCCATCTTGTCACCGGGCTGCAGCTTGCGCTTCACCGCGACGAAGACCTTGACCATCTTCAGCACGCCCGGGGCCAGCTCGTCCCCGCGCTCCAGCTTTTCACGACGGTCTTCGAACTTTTCGACGATCAGCTTGACGGCATCGTCATACTGCGTCTTCACAGCTTCGAGGTCGCCCTGGATCTTGTCGTCGGTTACGGCGATTTTCCACCATTCGTGACGCTCGACTTCGGCCAGATTATCTTCCGAAATCTTGTCGCCCTTCTTGATGCCCTTGGGCCCCGCTGCAACAGTCTGACCGATCAGCATGTCTTTCAGGCGGTTATAGGTGGCGCGGTTGAGGATCGAGCGTTCGTCTTCGCGGTCCTTCGCAAGACGTTCAATTTCCTCGCGTTCGATAGCCATCGCGCGCTCGTCCTTGTCGATGCCGTGGCGGTTGAACACGCGCACTTCAACGACAGTACCGGCAACGCCCGGCGGCAGGCGAAGCGAGGTGTCGCGCACGTCGCTGGCCTTTTCACCAAAGATTGCGCGCAACAGCTTTTCTTCCGGCGTCATCGGCGATTCACCCTTGGGGGTGATTTTGCCGACGAGGATATCGCCCGGATGCACTTCGGCACCGATATAGACAATGCCCGCTTCGTCGAGGCTGCGCAGAGCTTCTTCGCCGACATTAGGAATATCGCGGGTGATGTCTTCGGGCCCAAGCTTGGTGTCGCGGGCCATGACTTCAAATTCCTCGATATGGATCGAGGTGAAGACGTCATCCTTCACGATGCGTTCCGAAATCAGGATCGAGTCTTCGTAGTTGTAGCCATTCCAGGGCATGAAAGCGACGAGGCTGTTCTTGCCCAGTGCCAGTTCACCCAGTTCAGTTGACGGACCGTCGGCGATGATGTCGCCTGCTTCGATCGCGTCGCCCACCTTCACCAACGGTTTCTGGTTGATGCAGGTGTTCTGGTTCGAACGCTGGAACTTCTGCAGCGTGTAGATGTCGACGCCCGACTGGCCGGGTTCGACCTCGCCGGTCACGCGGACAACGATACGTGTCGCGTCTACCTGGTCGACGATACCGGTGCGGCGGGCACCAATAGCGGCGCCTGAATCGCGCGCAACGGTTTCTTCCATGCCGGTGCCGACCAGCGGAGCCTCTGCACGCAGCAGCGGAACTGCCTGACGTTGCATGTTCGACCCCATCAGTGCGCGGTTGGCGTCATCGTTTTCCAGGAAGGGAATGAGCGATGCTGCAACCGAAACCAGCTGCTTGGGGCTGACGTCCATCAGCGTCACTTGCTCGCGCGGTGCCATGACGAATTCGCCATTCTGGCGAGCCGAAATCAGTTCGTCGGCAAAGCTGCCGTCGGCGTTCAATTCGGCGTTCGCCTGCGCAACGGTGTGCTTTTTCTCTTCCATCGCTGACAGATAGACGACGTCGGTCGTTACCTTGCCATCGATGATCTTGCGATAGGGCGTTTCGATGAAGCCATATTTGTTGACGCGGCTGAACGAAGCCAGCGAGTTGATCAGGCCGATGTTCGGGCCTTCCGGCGTTTCAATCGGGCAGATACGGCCATAGTGCGTCGGGTGGACGTCGCGGACTTCAAAGCCTGCACGTTCGCGGGTCAGACCGCCCGGCCCAAGTGCCGAAACACGGCGCTTGTGGGTGACTTCCGACAGCGGGTTGGTCTGGTCCATGAACTGCGACAGCTGCGAGGAGCCGAAGAATTCGCGTACCGCGGCAACCGCCGGTTTGGCGTTGATCAGGTCGTTCGGCATCACCGTTGACACGTCCACCGAGCTCATGCGTTCCTTGACCGCGCGCTCCATGCGGAGCAGGCCGACGCGATACTGGTTTTCGAGCAATTCACCGACCGAACGGACACGGCGGTTGCCGAGATTGTCGATATCGTCGATTTCGCCCTTGCCGTCCTTCAGATTGACCAGTTCCTTGACCACCGCGAGAATGTCTTCGGTGCGCAGCGTGGTCAACGTGTCTTCGACTTCGAGTGCGAGGCGCATGTTGAGCTTTACGCGACCAACCGCCGACAGGTCGTAACGATCGGGATCGAAGAAAAGGCCAGCGAACAACGCCTCTGCGGTTTCGCGGGTCGGCGGTTCGCCGGGGCGCATGACGCGGTAAATCGCGTCGAGACCCATGTCGCGGTTCTCGGCCTTGTCAGCCTTCAACGTATTGCGCATCCAGGCGCCGGTGATGACATGGTCGATATCGAGCAGCTCAAGGCTGTCGATGCCGGCCTTGTCGAGCGCTTCGAGATTTTCGGCAGTGATTTCATCGCCAGCCTCAACATAGATGCGGCCGGTCTTGTCGTCGACCAGATCGAAAGCTGAGTAGCGGCCGAAGATTTCCTCGGTCGGGATCAGTAGTTCGGACAGGCCGTCCTTGACTGCCTTGTTGGCGGCGCGCGGCGTGATTTTTTGACCGGCGGGGAAAATAACCTCACCCGACTTGGCGTCGACAATATCGAAGCTCGGCTTGGACGCGCGCCATTGTTCAGCGTTGAACGGAATTTTCCAGCCACCCTTGGCGCGGGCAAAGACCACGCGGTCGTAGAAGTGGTTGAGGATTTCCTCAGCATTCAGGCCCAGCGAATAAAGCAGTGTTGTGACCGGCAGCTTGCGCTTGCGGTCGATACGGACGTTGACGATGTCCTTGGCGTCAAATTCGAAATCGAGCCACGAACCGCGATAGGGGATGACGCGTGCGGCAAAGAGATATTTGCCCGACGAGTGGGTCTTGCCACGATCATGGTCAAACAGCACGCCCGGCGAGCGGTGCATCTGCGACACTATAACGCGCTCGGTGCCGTTGATGAAGAAGGTGCCGTTGCCGGTCATGAGCGGCATTTCGCCCATGTAAACGTCCTGTTCCTTGATATCGAGGACGGAACGGGCCTCGGTGTCGGGGTCGACTTCAAAGACGATCAGGCGCAACGTGACCTTCATCTGAGCCGAATAGGTAATACCGCGCTGGCGGCATTCCTCGACGTCATATTTGGGCTCTTCGAGTTCGTAATGGACGAAATCGAGTTCGCAGGTTCCGGCAAAATCGCGGATCGGGAAAACGCTGCGCAGCGTCTTTTCGAGACCGGAAATGTAACCAACCGACGGGTCAGAGCGCAGGAACTGCTCATAGCTTTCGCGCTGAACCTCGATCAGGTTTGGCATGTCGATGACTTCGTGGATGTCACCGAAAATCTTGCGAATGCGCTTTTTGCGCGAAAGGGCGGTGGATGCGCCCAGTGATGCGGAAACCGCTGCTTTAGCCATGAGTGTTGCTCAGCCTCGTCTAGAGAATAATCAAATTGCGAGCGCAGAATTTCCGACAACGAAAAGGCCGCATGGCATCACCCCGTTCGAATCGGTGGTGGCCAGCAGCCTATCGCGTCAGAAAAGCCCTATCTTTCAATTCGTTGGAGGCAATGCGCGGTTTTGCCCCGATCCCGAAAGAGTGGACGGATGTTCGCTGTATAGGGTTTGGTGGCGTTAGCGTCAAGGAGCCGGAATGGGGAAAGCGACCAGCCGTTCCATCGCCTCGGCTGCTTTTCGTGCCGCTTTTCGCAAATTGAAGCTGAAATCGCCCGCGCTTTCGCCATCCGCGCCGTCGGTCACGGCTTTGATGGCCACCCAGGGTAAGCCGAGGGCTTCAGCAGCCTGTGCCACTGCGGCGACTTCCATGACGACCAAGTGCGTGCGGAGATGTTTGGCCAGCGCCTCTGCTGTCGCTGGGCATTCGAGGAAAACATCGCCGCTGGCGATGGCTGCGTGGGGCAGGCCTAAGCCCGGATCGGGCATAGCGGCAAAGGCATGGTCGCGCGCATTGCCCATCGGCCAGTCACCCGCGCGATAATGGACAAAGCCATCCGCCTGCCGTGCGCCATAGTCGTGCTGGATGGCCTTTGCGATCCAGAAGCAGTCACCTTGTATTACGCCGATCCGCCCGCAGGTGCCGGTCATCGCGACCAGTGCGGTGTCGGCATTGGCGTAGCGCCCGACGGCCAAAGCTGCGTTGACCTTGCCAAGTCCACAGGTGACGATTGTGATCCGGGTGGCGCCTGTTTCGACGATGCGCACGAGCATGGGTTCGCCTTCGACGATGCAACCCTCCCCGGGGCGGAAGGCGTCAGCTTCCTCTGGAAGTGCGGCGAGGATGAGGAGTGACTTCAATGCCCGTCAAACCCGATCAGCGCTGTCGGTTCGACGCCAACCGCGCGCAATTTCTCCGCGCCACCCAGTTCGGGCAGGTCGACGATGAACAGCGCCTGCTCAACCACGCCACCCGCCTGCCGGATCAGGTCAATACCTGCCAAGGCGGTGCCGCCGGTAGCGATCAGGTCGTCGACCAGTACCACTTTCTGTCCCGGCCTTACCTGTCCGGTGTGCAGTTCGATCCGGTCGGTGCCATATTCGAGCGCATAGTCGACGCCGATCTTTTCGCCGGGTAGCTTGCCGGGTTTACGCAGCATCAGCTTGCCGAGCCCCAGCGCATAGCTCAGCCCGGCCGCGACGATAAAGCCACGTGCCTCGATGCCTGCAATCAGTCGGGTATCGGGCGCGACCAGCGCAGCCATCCGGTCAATCGTCTGCCGAAAGCCCTGCCCGTCGAGGAGCAGTGTCGATACATCGCGGAACAATATGCCGGGCTTGGGGTAATCCGGAATGGTACGGATAAGGGCGGCGAGATCGGCGTTGTCGGTCATCTCGGCTAAATGCCGTGCACATTTCGAAAGCGCAAAGAAAAAGGGCGGCCCGCTTGCGCAGACCGCCCCCCATTTCCCCCGTCGGGGAAAACTGAATTACTTCAGTTCGACAGTGCCGCCAGCAGCAAGGATCTTCGCCTTGATGTCTTCGGCTTCAGCCTTGTTGACGCCTTCCTTGATCGCCTTCGGAGCCGCTTCAACAAGAGCCTTGGCTTCGGTCAG
Organism: Sphingomonadales bacterium; assembly: GCA_016707885.1. Taxonomy (GTDB): domain Bacteria; phylum Pseudomonadota; class Alphaproteobacteria; order Sphingomonadales; family Sphingomonadaceae; genus Sphingorhabdus_B. The sequence goes on along the minus strand of JADJGU010000001.1, from coordinate 886,951 downwards.
GCCGAGCGCGGTGATGGCGCGGACTTCCTTGATGACGGCGATCTTGTTGCCGCCGTCGCCGGTCAGGATGACGTCGAATTCGGTCTGCTCTTCAGCAGCCGGAGCAGCAGCGCCGCCAGCAGGTGCTGCAACAGCAACAGCAGCAGCAGCGGAAACGCCCCACTTTTCTTCCAGAGCCTTGGCAAGGTCAGCAGCTTCGAGAACGGTCAGCTTGCTCAGTTCTTCTACCAGCTTTTCAATATCAGCCATTTCAATAACACTCCAATTTCTATGCAATTCTACCCGCGCGATCGCTCGCCACGCAGGGGATGTGAAAACAAATTACGCGGCTTCTTTCGCCGCATAGGCACCAAAAACCCGGGCCAGCTGTCCTGCAGGCGCAGAGATAACCTGAACGACCTTGGTAGCCGGGGCCTGTACAAGGCCGATCAGCTTGGCGCGCAGTTCATCGAGCGACGGCAACGAAGCCAGCGCAATGACACCTTCGACGTCGAGGACAGTCGAGCCCATCGCGCCACCGACAATTTCAAGCTTGTCGTTGGTTTTGGCAAATTCGACAGCAACCTTGGCGGCTGCAACCGGATCACCCGATGTGGCAAGCGCAGTCGGTCCGGTCAGCAGATCGCTGAGGGATTCATACTGCGTGTCGTTCAACGCGATTTTGGCAAGGCGGTTCTTGGCGACCTTGTAACCGGCACCGGCGTCACGCATCTTCAGGCGAAGGTCAGTCGACTGTGCGACGGTCAGACCCAGATTACGGGTGACCACGACAACCGCGGCTTCGTTGAAGGTTGCATTCAGCGCAGCAACCGTATCGGTCTTTTCAGAACGGTTCATGCATTACTCCAATCACTGGACCCGCCCGAAGACAGGCCCAACACGAAATCACGAAATCACCCGGATGGGCGATCCGCTAGCTTAAGTCCGTGGGGAAGTTTCATGCCGGCAACCGCGCAGGGCAGATTGCATAAGCGAAGGCGCGCAATTGCGCCTGAAATCTCTATCCCCGTCTAGGCTGGAAATTAAGACCGGCATATTCCGGTCACCAACTGTCTCGGACGGTGATCGAAGGGCAAGCCCCTCGGTCGGCGCTGGCCATTAGCAGTTATGCGCGCAGAGTCAAGCCGCGAGCGTGCCCAGCGCCAGCCCCGCGGCCGCGCAAATCGCCAGCGTGCGGATGATTCCCCATTTGAGGCCGAAGAGCATGAATGCTGCGCCAAGCCCGATGGCCAGCGCCTTGAGATCCAGTGTCGGCCATTCAGGCCACCAGACCGAACCGATGCCGAAATCAAGCTGGCCCACATTGCGAAACAGCACATGCAGTGCGAACCAGATCGACAGGTTGGCAATTACCCCGACCACGGCAGCAGTAATCGCGGCCAGACTGCCCTGCAGCCAAACAATGCTCCGCATCCGTTCCATCAGCGGTGCCAGCGCAAAGATCCAAAGGAAGCACGGAGCAAAGGTCACCCACGTGGTCAGACCCGCTGCAAGCACGGCTGCGGTCCACGGCGTGAATGGTTCGGGCGCGCGAAAGCCGGCAAGAAAGCCTACAAATTGGGTGACTAGGATTAGCGGCCCGGGCGTGGTTTCGGCAAGGCCCAACCCGTCGGCCATCTCGCCCGCACTCAGCCAGCCAAAGCCGGTAACCGCCTCCTGCGCCATATAGGCAAGGACCGCATAAGCGCCGCCAAAGGTGACGATGGCGAGTTGCGAGAAGAAGGTGCCGACCTTCCACAGAATATGTTCTTGCCCCAAGGTCAATAGAATCGCGGCCATCGGCGCCGCCCAGATAGCGCCCCAGATGAGGGTGGTTTTGACGATGTGGACCAGCCAATGGCCGGTCGGTTTGGTTGCCTCTTGCAAAACGGGGTTTAGCGCAAACAGCGCGGGCGCTTTCCACGCGACAAGCGCGCCGATGATAGCTGCACCCAATATGAGTATCGGAAAGGGTATGTGGAGCGCGAACAGCGCGATGAATGCGACCACGGCCAACGCGCGCTTGGCAGGCGTCGTCAGCGCCTTTCCGGCGATCCGCAACAGCGCCTGCACTACGATCGCGAGCACTGCAGCTTTGATGCCGAAGAAAAGGCCTTGCAGCCAATCAACCTGCATTGAGACGACATAGAGTGCCGACAGGCCCAGCATCACCAGCGCGCCGGGGATGACGAACAGCAAGCCTGCAATCAGCCCGCCGAGCGTACCGTGCAAGCGCCAGCCGATCCAAGCGGCCAGTTGTTGGGCCTCGGGCCCGGGCAGCAGGTGGCACAGGTTCAGCGCTTGCAGATATTCGTCTTCGGAAACCCATTGTCTCCGGTCGACGACTTCCTCGTGCATCAACGCAATCTGGCCTGCAGGCCCCCCAAAGCTGACAAGTCCTATCTTGCCAAACAGGCGCGTCAGTTCGCCGAGCGAAACCGTGGGTGAAGGAGAGGCGGGAATTGGGGCGGTCGGCACAAGCAAGCTCCTTTCGTCCGCCAATGATGGCGTCCAAATGGCAACGCTTGAGCTGTCAACTGATTGGCAGCTTGACCGGGAGGTCGCTTTGCCCCGGTCCGCGTCGACTAACGAAGCGGGCGGGGGCTAGCAATAAATTTATGCTTCTATCCCGCAAAGTTGCGGGCAGAGCCGTGTCAGGCCGTTTCGGCCAGGGCGCGTTTCTCCGCCTCCGCGGCGGCGCGTGTGGTAATCACGCTCTCGGCCTTGTCAGCCATATCGTTCCACGTGTCGCGCGCGACCAGATGGCGTTCGCGGACATTGGCGAGAGTGGCCTTTTCGGCATCCAGTTGCGCCTGGGCGGCGCGCTGGCGATAAAATTCGACGGTAGCCATGATGGCCCCCTTTTTTTGGTTTAGCGCCGCTTCGGCCCCGGGCCAAAGCCCGATCCGGGGGTGCGCTCACGGAATATGATGCGCCCTTTTGACAGGTCATAGGGCGTCATTTCGACATGGACGCGGTCGCCCACGACGGAGCGGATGCGGAATTTCCGCATCTTCCCCGCCGTGTAAGCGATTATCCGGTGTTCGTTTTCCAGCATGACGCCAAAGCGGCCATCAGGCAGGATTTCATCGATTACACCTTCGAGCGTCAGTAGCTCTTCTTTGGCCAAAACTTAGTCGGCCGCCGAAAGGTTGATCGCGGCTTTTTTGCCGTCGCGACCGGATTCGACGTCATAATTGACGCGCTGTTCCTTGTTCAGCGTCGACATACCGGCTGCCATTACGGCAGAGATATGGACAAAGCTGTCATCGCCACCACCATCGGGTGCAATGAAGCCATAACCTTTTTCGGTGTTGAAGAATTTTACGGTGCCTACGGGCATGGGGTCGTTCCTTTCACGAAACTATTGACCGCTCGGCAACAGCGCCAAGCGGGGAGGCCAGGGTCGTGTGAGAAAAGACGTTGCGCGTGCCAGGCCCTGTCCGTGTTGGACTTTGGCCCGAAATGCACCTCAAATTTCCGTCGCGTTCGACGATAGCAGACCTCTGTATACCACAGTCCTTGTGGATAAGCAAACAGATGGGGTCTGGTGGTTGCGCGGGAGGGCAATTTTGTCCCGGAAACCAACGGCAATGTCCTTGCGACTTGGCGCTCTCTACTCCATAAGTTGACAATGCTGTCGCAAAAAACCCGCTACACCATTCGCGCGCTTATGCACCTGGCTGACAAGTATCAGCAGGGCTTGGTGCCGCTGGCCGAAATTGCCGAGGCGCAGAATATCCCGGCCAAGTTCCTGACGGTGATATTGTCCGAGATGAGCCGCGCGGGCATAGTGGTGTCGCAGCGCGGACGCGATGGTGGATATGAACTGGCCTTGGCACCGGTCGACATCAGCTATGGCGACATCATCCGCATCAGCCGCGGCTCGCTCGCGCTCGTCCCTTGCGCCAGCCGCTTCGCGCATGAAAAATGCAAAAATTGCCTTGAGGAAAGCGAATGCCGCATGCGCGCGCTGATGCTTAAGGTGCGCGATGAAACTGCGGCGGTTCTCGACCGGATCTCGCTGGCTGATTCGATAGATATGGGTGTGATGACGGACTGATCCGTGCGCCAAAGTTGACAAAGCCGACACCAAGAACAGCCGCATCGTAACGATCACTCCGGCTCTCCCTGATCCCAGCTGTTCTCCCGCCGCGCTTCATCGAGCATCCGGTCGATCTCCGCATCCACAGCCGTTGGCTTGGCCGCCGCCTCGGGGTCACGGTCGCGCCGCCAGTGCGGCAGTTCGCCATCGAGCATATCGGCACAGAACAGCGCATCCTCCAATTCGTCGGGCGGCATCAGCAGATGCGGCTCGGCGGGCGGTTCGGGTTCGAGCAAACGCAGCATATCCGAAAGCGGTTGCGGCGGGGCGGGCAGCTTTTCGTCCGCATCGCGCCCGTCGCGGTGCGCGTGGCGATATTGGTCGGGCGCATGGGCGCGGATCAGGAACATCAGCAGCCGGTCATTATAGCGATAGCGGCAGGCGATCCGCTGCCCCTCCTTGTCGAACAGCGGTTCCTCGACGCCGTTGATCGCGCGGTCAAAGGCGATGTCGATCAACTGGCGCGATGAGGCGTGGATCGCTACGTCCCAAGCCCGGTCAAAATTCTCCGCCCCCGGCGACCGGCGCAATTCATAGCAAGCCTGCCGCGACATGCCGACGGCGCGCGCGGCGTAAGTCACCGACCCGCTGTCGGCCAACGCCTCGATAAAGGCGCGCTGCCTTTGCGGCGACCAGCCATCATGGCGGCGTTTCTTGAGCACGGGCACCCAGTCATAATCGGCGGGGTTATGCCCATGTGCGTCTAGCGTGGCTGGGGCTTGGTTGGGGGTGTGCAGCGCCGGAACGGCTGCGGCGGAGGGGGTGGGCGAATCAGTCTGTTCCATTCGGCAGTTTGGAACATATTATGAACATGTAGGACAGGGGGATTTGTAGTGGTAGCTTTGAGCGGAGAGCTGACTGTCGGGTCTTTGCTCCCGAATGGCAATACCTGCCGTTTCTAGGCGAGGGCGCATGAAGCACTCTGGTCCGCAAGGCGGGTGCTGCTAGTGCTCGCAATGTTGGTAGAACATCGAGTTGTGCTGCTGTACTTTGTCGTTTCGAAAGGAGAAGCCGACGTGGAAGTGGTGAAGGCAACTCAGGCAGATTTAGATTACATTTTGGGCTGGCTCGAGAGCGAGTACAAGGAGGACGGTGCAGGGTTCTGGTGCAACAAACGGCTGATCATCAGCGCTCTGGAAACTGACGAATTGACAGTCGTTCGCCAAGGCCAGGATGCTGTGGGCTTCCAAGTCGGGAACCATGCACCTGAGATTACCAGCATCCGCAAGGACTGTCGGGGTAAGGGTTACGGCACGGCCCTGCTCGAGGCGGGGCTTGTTCGGGCGCTCGACGACAACGTGAACGTGCTGAGTATCACATGTGCTCCGGCATCTTCTTGGAGCTTCTGGCAACGTTTTGGCTTCGAGGCGGTCAGCCCAGTGCGCGAGTGGGGCGAGGTGAAGGCGCGGCGTATCGTTGAGCGGCGACACGATCTGCCTGAGGGCGAATCCGCTGATGTCGAGATAGCTTTTTATCCTGAGGAGGCAATCTACAAGCACGAGTGTAATCATCCTTATGCTGTGTATCGCCCGCAAGCCGTCCGTTTGCCGAACGGTAAGATCGCGCTCGATCAACGAGTGATTGGCATCAAGCCAGACGATGTGCGAGGCGATCTCGTTATCCGGGTTATTGTCGATGACGAGGAGCGATGCTTCTGCAAAGCGAAATACGATGAAGCCGAAGCCGCAGGCGTGATCCGGAACTGGCTCGACGGCACATACTACCTCGATCAGATCGCTGCCTCAGCAGGTTCGAGCCAAGCATCTGTTCACCAATCCGGTCGACAACTACCATAACCAATCTCCGTCGCCCCGTGCTTGACACGGGGCTTGGCTTTTTTTGTTCGGCGTGTTGAGCTTAGCCAAGCCCCGCATCTAGTGCGGGGCGACGGTTTTTGACGGTTTTTGACGGTTTCGGCGGTTTAAGATAGGCGGGTGAAGGGTGGTGTGCTTGGAGTGCTGAGCGCATGGAAAAGGGCGGCTGGGTTTATATCATGGCGAACCGCTATCGCGGCGGGATGTATGTTGGGGTCACGTCAAATTTGATCCGCCGGGTGCAGCAGCATCGTGAGGGTGCGGGTTCCATTCATGCAGCAGACTTTGGCAAGATGCGGCTGGTTTATGCCGAACGGCATGACGAGATCGAGTTGGCCATTGCGCGCGAAAAGCTGGTCAAGAAGTGGAAGCGGCCGTGGAAGTTTGCGCTGATCGAGAAGGATAATCCTGACTGGCGCGATCTTTGGGATGAGTGGTTTCCTGTTGACGGCAGGTTTAAGTAGCCAAACCCCGCATCAAGTGCGGGGCGACGGTGGTTTTTAGGGTTAGTTTGGGTTGATAGGATCGACTCCGAAATCGTCTGCACTCTTTCCGAAAACGAGCATCCACCAGCTTCGTCGCCCCGTGCTTGACACGGGGCTTGGCTTTTTTTGTCGCATGCGTGGAGTGTAGCCTAGCCCCGCATCGAGTGCGGGGCGACGTTGGTTTGTTGTCTGGTTTGTATTGCTTTACCCCCCCCACCCCAACAAAGCCCCGCTTTATCGCACCCAAGGCCAAGCCCTATTGTCTATCGTATAGGTTGACATAACATCCCCTGCATGCAGCCGCGATTCGGCGCGGCGTTTGGGAGCAGTGGCCGCATGTTCGACTTTATCTGGTCCATCGATTGGAACGCGTTGCTGCCCTTTATCGCCATCGGCTTTGCGGCCCAGCTGGTCGATGGCGCGCTCGGCATGGCCTTTGGCGTAATCTGTTCGACGCTGCTGGTCAGCGTGATGGGGGTCGCCCCGGCGCGCGCCTCGGCGGGTGTGCATATGGTGGAAATGTTCACGACCGGCGCCTCGGGCATCAGCCATGTCTTGCACAAAAATGTCGACTGGAAATTGTTTGCGCGGATTGCCGTTCCGGGGGTGATCGGGGGAGCGCTCGGTGCCTATGTGTTGTCAAACATCCACGCCGATGTCGCGCGGCCGCTGGTGATGCTCTACCTCACCTGCCTTGGTTTCTACCTGCTCTATAAGGCGCTCACTTACCCGCAAATGCCCAAGGCGAAGGATGCGAAGGTCACGGTGCCCTTGGGGCTGCTCGGCGGTTTCCTCGATGCCTCGGGCGGGGGCGGCTGGGGGCCGGTGGTGACGTCGAACCTCCTCATTCAGGGCACCGATCCGCGCAAGACCGTGGGCACGGTAAACACCGCCGAATTCTTCCTGACTTTTACTGTATCGGCGATGTTTCTTTTCACGATCGGGATTGAGGCATTTACGCAAGTGACTGGCGGTCTGCTCGTCGGCGGATTGCTCGCGGCACCGCTGGGGGGCTATATCGCCAAGCGCGTGCCGCCCAAGACCTTGCTGCTGATGGTGGGCGTGGTGCTGACCGCAACCAGCTTGTTCAGCTTATATAAGGCCCTGACCTGAACTTGCATTTGTAGCGGCAATAGGCTTTCACTTTCCCCCAAGGGAGAGGGGGCCGGATGCCGCTTGCATATACGGGTTATGACTGGGCGGTTCTCGGGCTTTATGTCGCGCTGCTCGCGCTCGCGGCATGGTGGTCGTCGCGGCGCAATCCGGACAAGGCAGAGGACTATTTCCTCGCAGGCCATCATGCCCCCGCATGGTTGGTCGCGATTTCCGCGCTCTCGACGATGCAGTCCGCCGCGACCTTTCTGGGTGCGCCCGACAACAGCTATCGCGGCGACTGGAGCTATCTGACGAGCAATTTCGCGGCGATCATCGCGGCGGTCTTTGTCGCCCGGCTGCTGATCCCGCGTTATTATGCGCTGGGCGTGACCACGGTGTACGAACTGCTCGAGCAGCGGTTCGACCGGACGGCGCGGCGCGCGGCGGCGGGGATGTATCTGGTCGGACGGATATTGGCGAGCGGGGCGCGGCTCTATCTCGCGGCGATCGCGGTTTCGATGATCATCTTCCTCGATGTCGAGCCGCAGCACATATTGATCGCCTCTGCGGTGCTGGTGGTGTTTGGCATTGTCTTCACCCTGTTCGGCGGGTTGAACGCGGTGATCTGGAGCGATCTGGTGCAGGTGGTGCTCTATGTCGGCGGCGCGTTAATTGTCTTTTTCCTGCTTTGGAACCGCATCCCCGCGCCCGCGTCTGAAATCTGGGAGGGGTTGCGCCATGCGCCGGGGGGCGTGGACAAATTGCGCTTGTTCGACTGGTCGCTCGACTGGTCAAAGCCCTTTACGGTGTGGGCGATCCTGACCGGGCTTGTGCTGCTCAACATCGGCAATGCCGGACTCGATCAGGATACCAGCCAGCGTTTCCTCGCCTGCGAGGATGCCAAGACAGGCAACCGCGCGCTTTACCTTTCGATGTGGATGACGATCCCAGTCGTCGCACTGTTCATGGCGATCGGTTCGCTGCTGCACATCTTCTACGAACGGCCCGACCTGATGGGGACGAGCGCCAGCGCGATGCAGGGTTTTTCGGGGGAGAAGATCACCATCTTCATGTCCTTCATCCTCTCCGAAATCCCGCCGGGGGTGCGCGGGCTGATCACCGTCGGCGTGATTGCGGCGGCAGCGATCAATTCGGGGCTGATCTCGATGTCCGCGGTGCTGGTGAGCGATTTCTACCGGCCGTGGAGGGAGCGGCATGGCGCCAAGGTGGGAGAGCATCATTATGTCAACGCCGGACGCTGGGCAATGATCCTGCTCGCGCTTGCCTTGTTCGCGATGTCGATCCTGTGTTTCTATTGGCAGCGTTATACCGACATGCCTTTGCTCGAATTTGTGCTCGGCGTGATGGCCTTTGCCTATTCGGGATTGCTCGGCGTCTATGCAACGGTGCTGTTCACAAAGCGCGGCTCGACCGCATCGGTGATCGCAGCGCTGGCGGTCGGCTTCATCGCGATCCTGCTGCAACAGCATTATATTGTCGACAGCCTCGGCCTGCCACCCGCGATGAAGGGCCTGGCTTTCCCATGGCAGCTGTGCATCGGGGCGGGGCTGGCGTTTCTGGTTTGTGTTGCCGGAAGCGGTCGGCGCAAAGCCGGTTAGAAGCAAATGCTCTAGCACATTTCGGCTTCTATGCGCGGCGTTACGGGCCGCTACACAGTGCCGATGATCACTACCTATGTTTTCCCGCCGCTGCTGGTCATACATATCGCCCTTGGCGCGGCGGCGCTTGTTTCCGGCCTGGTCGCGATGGCGAGCCGCAAGGGCGCAACCGGATTGCATGAGCGTGCGGGGAAGATTTACTTTGGAACTATGCTCGGCATGGCAGCATCGGCGGTGTTGCTCACCAGTTGGGAGCCCGACCGCCTGTCGATGACAGCGGGTATCTGGACTATATATCTCGTGCTGACCTCGTGGAGCGCGGCGCGTTCGAAGACAGGGATGGCTGGCCCGATGGAGCAAGCCTCTTTACCCCTCGCTTTATTGGCCACCGCGCTTTTCCTTGATGGCGGAATTGCTGCTTTTCGTGCGCCAGACGGCAATTTTCAAGGCATGTCGCATGTCGGCTTTTGGGTGTTTGGCGGGCTGGCAGCACTCTCCGTGATGTTCGATCTGTCGCTATTCTGGCGCCGCAAGCTGCAGCCGCGACAGCGCGTCGCGCGGCATTTGTGGCGCATGGTGATGGCTTATTTTCTGGCGGCAACCTCGCTGTTTTTGGGGCAACAGGACGATGTGTTTCCCTTCATGCAAGGATCCCCCATACTCCTGATACCCTCGCTCGCGACGCTGGCTTTTCTGACCTATTGGGTGGTGCGCGTCCGGTTTGTCCGGAACTGGATTGGCGTTCAGACTACGCAAAAAGTGACCTAGTCAACTGTTTACATTGACGATTACCAAATCAGCTCCCTAGAAATAGGGGCTAGATCCGCGACAATAGGGACAGTTGCGGGACGGAATTGGGAATCGATTATGCTGCTCAGATGGCTGCTGGGTTCACTTTTGCTGATGTGCGGTCTAGCGTTTGCACCTGCTGCCAACGCCTCGCAAATTTGTGAAAATGTCCTTGTCGGGGAAACGCCACCGCAGATCGTCGGTTATAGCGGCCCCAATAACAATCAGCCAATATACGGTCCGCCGCAGCCTATTTACCAGGAGCAATGCTATTGGAAATATGGCGCGCTCGCCCTGAATCCCGCGACCCGGACCTATACCTCCGCCTGGAATTATGACGATATTCGCGAAGCCGAAAACTACGTCAAGAACCAGTGCGGCTATGCCTGCGCCTGGGTGAGTTTTGGCGAGAATTTTGCATGGATTGCCATTTCCGAGGATGACAGGTTTACGGGAATCAGCGTCAAGAGCAGCGCCGACGCCGAGAAGCAATGCGCGTTATCGGGCGGGGTTGATTGCGTCACCGTTCTTGCGGGCAGCAGCACCGCCGATGCCAATTACTGGTATTTTGGCGCAGTCGCCTATGATGCCTTGACCGGGGCGGGTGCAAATTCCTGGGGCTATGCTCGCGGAAATGAAGCGCGGGCAGAGGCGATCAAAAGCTGCGCGTCACCCGGCTGCTGGGCCTATGCTTTCCAGACGGGCTATGGCGGCCTCGCCTTGGCAGATGATGGCACACTTTTTGGCGGATGGTCAGCACGCAGCGAAGAGAGTGCGGGCAAAGCTGCGGTCAAAAATTGCGAGAAGCAGAAAGGCAAAAAATCCTGCTCGATGGTTAAAACCGGATCAGCTCTGGGGCCTTCGACCTTTCAGCCCAAGCCACCTAAGAAAAAGACAAAATAACCCGCTTTGGCCGGGGCCATTCATGGCTCCGGCAAATGCTCCCCAAGTTTTCCCTAAAGTCATGATAGAGGTCGGCTGCCATGAAGTTTCGACACATTTTTGTAGCTGCGGCGTTCCTGTTGCTACCCGCCTGCGCATCGCTGAAAACGGGATCGCAAACATCTGCAGCAGGTGTCCCTTCCGCTTATGCGCTGCATGATGTTTACGCTGAACTGGTTGCTCGCGAGGGACGGCAGGTCCTTCAAGTCGAGCTCACGGACGACGAGCAGGCGCGACAGCTTGCCGGAGCAGGCGGAAACCGCCCGACCTATGTGCTGTTTGACGACGCACTGGAGAACGGTACGATCGAGGTCAGCATTGCCGCCGAACTGAATGGAAAGAGCGGGCCAGACGCACGTGGATTTGCCGGGCTGATGTTTCACCACGCGGCGACAGACGGCAGTTATGAGGCGGTCTATTTGCGCATGACCAACGGAACGCTGAACGATCCTGGCCCGCCCGCGCCGCGCAATGTGCGGGCCATCCAGTATATCGCGCATCCCGATTTCCATTTCCCGGTTTCGCGCGAACTCTTCCCCGGAAAATACGAAAGTGCCGCACCGGTCAAAGCCGGTGCCACCCATAAGTTGCGGCTGGATATCAACGGCAGCCGCTTGTCAGCCTTTGTAGATGGGCAGTTGGTGTTGTCGTTCGACGACTTGAAACTCGCCAACCGCAACGGCGGGTTCGGCTTGTGGATTGGCGACGGCACGCGCGCCTATTTTTCCGATCTTAAAGTCATACGGCGCTGATCGGGTTTGCACCGCGATCAATATAGCAGATAGGGCTTGCGTGTTTCGCGAAAGGCCGCCTCATCGGCGTGCCATTTGGCTTCGATTTCCGCGATACTCTTTCCTGCGATAATGTTCTCACGCACCCAGCTCACCCCTGCGAGGCGATCGAAATGGTTAGGGGTGCCAGCCAGAAATTTGAACTTTTTCGGGTAAAGATCATGAACCGCCTTCACCATGGCTACGCCGGTGCGGAACGGGCGGAAGCTCGCGCGGTCGGGCGTCAGCAATTGCACGCCGCCACACAATTTGCCGGCATATTTGGATTCGGTCGGGGTGAATGACGTCGGGTGGAATTTCGTGCCGGTGATTTCCATCGCGTTCAGATGTTTTGACAGATCGCCGCCGTGAATGAACGGGGCGCCGATATATTCGAACGGCCGCTTTGTGCCGCGCCCTTCCGAAACATTTGTCCCTTCGAACAGAGCGGTTCCCGGATAGACCAAAGGCGTCCAGCGCCATTTTATATTGGGAGACGGGGCAATCCAGGGGATATGTTCGGGATGTAATTGCCCAATTCCCCGATGCCAGCCGCGCATCGGAATGACCGTCAAGTCGACGGGCAACTTTTGTTCGGCAACAAACATTCTTGCCAATTCGCCCATCGTCATTCCGTGGACAACGGGCATAGCGAATATGCCGATAAAGGAGGTGAGCGCCGGATCGAGAAGCGGCCCTTCCACCAATTCGCCGCCCATCGGATTGGGCCGGTCGAGCACGACCACCGGTATCGCCGCTTTCGCGGCGGCGCGCAGGATGAGCATCAGGGTGGACGGGTAGGTGTAGAAACGAGCTCCGACATCCTGCATGTCAAAGACCAGCGTATCGATACCGGCCAGCATCTCTGCGGTAGGTTCACGCGTCGAGCCGTAGAGACTGTAAACCGGCAGCCCGGTGGTAAGGTCAGTCCCGTGCCCGACCTTTTCGCCCGCACCAGCGTTTCCAGCGATTCCGTGCTCCGGTGAAAACAGGGCGCCCACATCGACATTGGCTGCGCGCAACAGATCGACATCACGCCTGCCCTGACGGTCGACCCCGGTGTGATTGGTGACCATGCCGATGCGTCTACCCGCAAGCAGGTCGAGGCGGCAGGACAGCAAGGTTTCGATGCCCGGCACAATGCGAATGTCGCTTATCTTCCGGCTTAGAAACCGGGGGGGTGCAGCCCAGCTTGCGGTCGGTGCCGCAGCCATCATGCTTATTAAAGTTCGGCGCGAGATGGGCATGCGGCCAAACTATGCGCGGCCAAGGCAATGTGCAAAGCAAAAGGGCCGGAGGTTTCCCCCTGGCCCTTCGCAATTTCGTTAAGGCGGTGGCTTAGGCGCCAGCGACGTCCGCGACGTCAACCTTCAGGCCGGGGCCCATGGTCGAGCTGATCGCGATCTTGCGCAGATATTTGCCCTTGGCGCCCGAAGGCTTGGACTTGACGACGGCATCAACCAGCGCATCGAAATTTTTGCGTAGATCGGCGTCGGAGAAGCTCTTCTTGCCGATACCGCTGTGGATGATGCCCTGCTTTTCAACGCGGAACTCAACCTGACCCGACTTCGCAGCCTTGACGGCTTCGGCGACGTCCATGGTCACGGTGCCCAGCTTCGGGTTCGGCATCAGGCCCTTGGGGCCCAGCGTCTTGCCGAGGCGACCGACGATGCCCATCATGTCGGGCGTCGCGATCACGCGGTCATAGTTCAGGTTGCCGGCCTGCATATCTTCCATCAGGTCTTCGGCACCGACCTTGTCGGCTCCAGCAGCGGTTGCTGCGTCGGCCTTGTCGCCACGTGCGAACACGGCGACCTTCATGTCTTTGCCTGTTCCGGCAGGCAGCGAAACCATGCCACGGACCATCTGGTCGGCGTGGCGCGGGTCAACGCCGAGGTTCAGCGCGACTTCGATGGTTTCGTCAAACTTGGCGGTGGCCAGTTCCTTGATGGTCTTCAGCGCTTCATCAACGCCATAGAGCTTTTCAGCGTCGAGCGCTGCCAGGGTCTTTGCCTTTTTGCTCAGTTTAGCCAGTGGCTCAGCCCTCCACCACTTCGAGGCCCATGGCCGTAGCCGAGCCTGCGATAATCTTGACCGCCGCGTCCATGTCGTTCGCGTTCAGGTCTTTCATCTTCAGTGTTGCAACTTCTTCAAGCTGCTTGCGCGTGATCTTGCCCGCGGTCACCTTGCCCGGTTCTTTCGAACCGGATTTCAGGCCGAGTACCTTCTTGATGAGGAAGGTTGCCGGCGGCGACTTGGTCGCGAATGTGAAGCTCTTGTCCGAGAAAACGGTGATCTTGGTCGGGATCGGCGTGCCCTTTTCAAGGTCGCCGGTCGCGGCATTGAACGCCTTGCAGAATTCCATGATGTTCACACCACGCTGACCGAGCGCAGGGCCGATCGGCGGGGAGGGGGTTGCAGCGCCCGCGGGCACCTGCAGGCTGATATAGCCGTCAATCTTCTTGGCCATGAGAGGCCTCCTTTCATTCTTTCTCCGCCACAGCCCGCACGGGCGTTGGAGGATCAAATTAAGCGGTCAAACAGACAGCCGAAGCCATCCTCCCGCACGGGAATCACATGGGGAGAACCCATGCGAAGGAGCGCCGGTAGTCGAACATCCCCGGAAATGCAAGCCTTGTGTCAGCCAGCCGGACAGGCGCCCGGCACAGGCACCGGCGCGGTTTGGGTGTGCCGTTGGTAGTCAATATCTGCGTCAGCAATGGATATTGTCGCATGTCGAAACTGGGATAGACCATATATTGAACCAGCCTGCGAAGTTCCTCCGGCTTATCCAGCGGCGCGAGCAAAGCGGCTTCCGATTTCCGGTCTCGAATGATCTGTGCAGCCTGCCAACGGGCACTGGTATCACCCACATTGCCTATCCTGGCGTAGATCAACCGGGCGTCCTTAACTTTTCGGTCGGCACATGCCTGGCGCAGCTCGGATAGCAGACGGTTGGCAAGAGGCAGCTTCGACGTTCGAATACGCGCCAGAAGCCGCCGCGCTTTGCCATATTTGCCCGACCAGATATAGGCCCGATGGGATTGGTACTGGGTGACGACATTGTTCGGCAGCCTCACCAGCTGGTCATCGGCAGCCGCCTCGGCCTGCTGTAAATCAAGTGCAAGTGTCGATACGGTAATCGCACGCGAACGCGGCGCACCTGCCTCGTTTGAAAGCCGGAACAACTGCCTGCCCACAACTGCCATATATTTCCGTTCGCCAGCATAAGCAGCAAGATCGGCCATTTCTTCCCAGGCATCTATGTCCCGGGGGCGTGCGCGCAGATATTTGCGCATCATCTGGAATGCGTCGCCCGTCTGCAGGTTAAGCGTTGACCGGGTTGCACGGTATTTCAGGCTATCGACTGCCCCGCCGCTCGTTTCGATCGCGGCGTTTATGCGTTCCAGATAGCGTTGGTAACGCGTGTCGAGGTCGTAACTCTCCTCATAAATGCTGCTATTGATGCGCGTTTCCTTGCCAAACCAATATTCAGCTGCCTTCCAATGGGCAGAGGCGAAATTGGGGTCGAGCGAACGCGCCTGTTCGAACCACTGCGAAGCGGCCTTCAAATGTTCGACCGACCCGTCTGCAGCTTGCCGCCGTTCCGCGGCCAAGCCTTGCAGATAAGATTGATAGGCTTCGACCGAGCGGGTGCCGGTTGTAACCATAGCGCGCAACCGCGACGGCTCGATTACCGTCTTGAGCGAAGACGCGATCGAAAAGGCAATATCTTCCTGAATGCCGATGACGTCGTCGAAATTCCGGTCATAGCTTTGCGACCAAATTTCCCGTCCGCTTCGAGCGTCAACGAGCACTGCCGTTATCCTGACCCGATCCTGTTCGCGGCGGATCGACCCGTCGAGAATGTGGGCGACCTTCAATTGATCAGCCAAGTGACCAAGATCGATTTTTTTGCTCGGCTGACGCGTGGTCGCTGTTCGGGCGGTAACGCGCAGATCGGGCGTGCGCGACAATGTATTCAGAATCTCTTCGGTTAACCCGTCGGCAAACCATTTTTGATCGCCATCGCGCGAGTAATCCTGAAAAGGGAGGACTGCGATAGATTTTGGATGGGGTGCCGCCGAAACTGCAGGCTTTTCGACCAGCATCCACAACCAGAATAGCAATCCAGCCAGCATCACCGTTCCGGCAATTAGGCCCAACAGCCTTTTCGCCGTCGAATTGCGGTGCTGCACGTCGGTCAAAGGCAGGCCTGCCGACTCCGGGGCATTGTCGACATGGTCCCCTTCGGACACCGGAAGCAAAAATCGATAACCGCGGCGATGAACGGTTTGGATGAATTCAGGCTTGCGCGCGCTGTCGCCCAGTGCCTGACGCAATTCCTTGACCGCTGTAGTCAGCACAGCTTCGGATAAGGTGAGGTTCGGCCAGACCTGATCGAATATCTCGTCTTTGGTGACGAGGGTTTGCGGACGTTCCATCAGGCATCGCAACAAGGCAAGCGGTCTGCCGGACAGCCGAACGGGCTGTCCGTCACGCCAAAGACGTTCGTCTCGCAAGTCGAGCCGCAACGGTCCCGCCTTCAGAATTGCATCTGACATTTATCTACTTCCTGAGGCTAAACGGGCACCCGAATACAGCCTGAAAATGCGACCCTCAGAACTTCCTCATATATGATGTCGCGGTGATCGGCGCGACAGATTTTCGACTAACGCTACGGAAACCGGGACAAAGCGGACGATTTTCGCGGCCAGATGCTTTTCCAAAAATATCAGTGAAATCTCATTCCATTCGCAGGACTTCGAACAACTGTCCGGGATAACACTTTGCTCAACAGGGGCGGGTTGCGGTTTCGCGGCCTGTTGTTTCATTATGAGTTGGAGTGTTCAGGAATGAATTTGAAATTGAAGTTTACGCCATTGATGGCGGCGACGATTGCCTCGGCAGCTTATGGCATGATGGTCACCGCACCATTGGCCCACGCAGCAAGACCGGGAACCGAATATGCGATGGCAGTGGTGCATTATGACGATTTGGAGCTGTCCAAAGAAAAGGACGTCGAACAGCTTTTGCGCCGCGTCAAACGTGCCGCGCGCAACGTATGCACACCCGGAGGTGTAGCAGTTCGCTATTCAGCAAAGGCCCAAAGGCAATGTTTCGATGCGACGCTGCGCAAGGCAATGATCGATGTCGAACGGCTGGTCGAACTTCCGATCACGCCTATTCTTGCCCGGGATAACGGCTGATTCAACCAAGCTTGCTGGCGGCGTTGCGACCCTGTCGCCGGATAAGACTTCCCCTGTCTGCGCAGCGCGGACAGGGGATTTTTTAACGTTGGGGTGCAACGCTTCGCATCGCGCCTGCATTCCGGCGCGTTTGTCAGGCAGGCGGCTTGTAGCGCAGCAGGCCTTCCTGCACGACCGAGGCGATCAACGTGCCGTCGCGCGTGTAGATATAGCCATGGTTGATGCCGCGGCTGTTGCCGCTCCAGCCGCTGTCCATCACAAAGACGAACCAGTCATCGACGCGCATGTCGTTGTGGAACCACATCGCATGGTCAAGGCTGGTCGAAAACAATCTCGGGGTGGTCCAGTTAAGCCCGTGCGGCAGCATCGATGACGATAGCAGGCCCATGTCCGAGGCATATGCCAGAAACGCGCGGTTCAACAAAGGATCGTCGCCGATCGAGCCACGCAGACGGAACCACTGATAATGCTGGGTCGCCTTTGCCTTGGGCGGCGGACGGAAGCTGCGCATTTCAAAGGGGCGCGGCCGGGCCATCTGGTGCAACAACCGGTCGTCCATATTCGGGCTGACAGCGACGAAGTCTGCAAAATCCCAGCACTCTTCAGGCGGCAGCAGGTCGGGCATCGGCACCTGATGGGTGAGGCCGGGGTCAGGCGTCTGGAAAGAAGCGGTCAGGTTGAAGATCACCTTGCCTTCCTGCCGAACGACAACGCGGCGGTTAGAAAAGCTGCGACCGTCAAAATCGCGATGCACGCGGAAATGCAGCGGCGCGGTCTCCTGTCCACCGCGCAGGAAATAGGCGTGCAACGAATGGATCTGCTTGTCGGGTTCGACCGTGCGCGCGGCTGCCATCAGCGATTGCGCGACAACCTGCCCACCGAAAATGCGCGCCCGGCTGGTGGCGGGAAGTGCCGGAAAGATGAACTCGTCGGGTGCTTCGTCGGGTATGAGGTCGAACAGGCGGCTGATGCTTTGCACCATTTCTTCGGCTGGTACCGAATCGAACAATGCCCGCGCCTGTTCCACGCGCGCCGCTACTTCAGGTTTGTGCATACGGTCAGTCATGACCGCATTGCCATTTTTGTGGCTTGAGAAATATGGCCGGATGCGGCCATTATTTCATCAATTCGACCTGTTCGAAATCGAGTTCGACCGGGGTCGCGCGACCGAAGATCGAAACCGAAACTTTGACACGGTTCTTGTCGAAATCCAGTTCCTCGACCACGCCATTGAAGCTGGCGAAGGGACCGTCCAAGACCTTGACCTGATCGCCAATTTCATAATCGACCGACACGCGCTTCTTGGGTGCCGCTGCCAGCTCTTCCTTGGTGTTCAGGATGCGGGCGGCTTCGGTTTCGGTGATCGGCTGCGGCTTGTTGTTCGCGCCGAGGAAACCCGTGACCTTGGGCGTGTTCTTGACGAGGTGATAGACATCGTCGTTCATGTTCAGCTTTGCCAGCACATAGCCAGGGAAGAATTTGCGCTCGGCCTTCACCTTTTTGCCACGGCGGACTTCGGTGACCTGCTCGGTCGGCACTTCGACAGCTTCGACCAGCGCGGAAAGGCCTTTGCGTTCGGCTTCGGCGACAATCTGGTCGCGAACCTTGTTTTCGAAACCCGAATAAGCGTGGATGATGTACCAGCGTGCCATGTCGTAAATCTTTCGCCTTCTTTGGCTTTCGGCCTGTTTGAATTTGGATGCGCTTATTGCGCGAAGCTAAGCAGCCCTTTGACTACCATGTTGAAGAAGGCGTCAACGCCCAGGAAGAATATGGCAAGGATGATCGTCATGATCAGCACCATGATGGCCGTTTGCGTGGTTTCCTGACGGGTCGGCCATACGACCTTGCCGATTTCGGCTTTCACCTGATTGATGAATTGGCCGGGTGTGGTCTTCGCCATGTTCCTGTTTCCTGTAGTCGCGCCCACCGGATAGCCGCCATCGCTCCCGGTTTCTGGTCGGGAGCGATATAGGTTCCGATTTCGGAAAGACCAGTCCTTTAGCGGTGATTTCGCGGAGTCGCAAGCGGGAAGCTGCCACCCAGCTGTTGCCGGGGGCGCCCGAAAATCCATTTGCAGGATTTGTGTCATCAAAGTGTCGCCGAATCATCGTCAAAATTTCACACAGCCCGACTAGCGGCGCCCCATCACACTCGTTGAATGGGGCAAAAACATGCAATTCGATACTCAAATATCCGGCCGCACTTTTCGTATGCGTAACCTGTTTCTGGCGGGCGCTGCCCTCTTGGCATCACCTGCACTGGCGCAGGAAGAAGTCGCCCCGGTCGATGAAAGCGGCGAGGGTATCCAGACTGCGCGTGAGATCGTGGTGCAGGGGCAGATCGGTTATCGCAACCGCGATGACGCTGCCGAGCCGATCCTTGTCTATGACGAGCAATATTTTCAGCGTTTCGAACCATTGACTGCGGGGGATGCGCTGAAGCGTGTGCCTTCGGTGACCTTCCTGTCAGACGTTATCGAAAGCGATGGCGCTCGTTTGCGCGGGCTGGAGCCGGGCTATACCCAGATCCTGATCAATGGCGAAAAGGTGCCCGGATCGAACGCCGACCGTTCCTTCTTCCTGGACCGCATCCCGGCCGAACTCATCAAGCAGGTAGAGATTGTCCGCTCTTCTTCGGCCCGCCGTACGGGCGATGCGGTTGCAGGTACGCTCAACATCGTGCTGCGCGACGGTTACCAGTTGGATGGCGGCTATGTGCGCGGCGGGGCGCTGTTCTTTGATGATGGCGAAATCAAACCCAGCTTTGGCGCTGTGTTCGGTGGTGCTCTCGGGCCGGGCCGCATCCTGCTCGGTGCGAATGTGCAGGGGCGTTACAACCCCAAGCTGAAATCGAGTTTTCGCTATGGCGACTCGCCGGAAAACAATCCGGACTATGCCACCGACGATTTCGACAATCGCGAAGATCAGACCGATACGCGCGACGGCACCGACTATGCCTTCAACGCCTCTTATGACATTGACGGCGAAACCACCGATTTCGAACTGGCGGGCTATTATGTCAAAACCGACCGGACCGAAACCGAGCGCTCGTTTGAATATGACCATCCGACCAATATCAACGGCCCGGTGCGCGGGACCCCGGCCGGCAATCTGCTGAGCGACAACGCAAATGTGAACGACATCGAACAGGAAAGCTACAGCCTGTCAGGCAAGCTGGCGCATGAATGGTCGCTGGGTGAAAGCAAGTTCAAGGTCGGCTATTCGCGTTTCGATGATGCCCAGGACGAAACCGAACATGAAATCGACTTTGACCGTGCGACGCCACGTTTCACTGGCGATGTCACCGCGCGCCGGATCACCGACAAGGAATTGTCGTTCAATCTTGAGCATGCTTTTGATCTGTCCGCAGGCGTCAAGTTGATCGTCGGCGGATTCATGCAAAACAAGGACCGCGACACCAGCATCGCCGAAGATCGCAACCGGTTCAATCTGACCGTAGCCGCGCACAGCTGGGATCAGTTTGCACGCAACCCGACCGAATTTGCCACCGCACCAGATCCACTGCTTCCCCCTCCGGGTGGGCTGAACGTCATCGAGGAAGACCGGTTGGACTTTTATGCCGAGGTCGAGGGCAAGGCGGGCAACCTGTCATTCCTCGCCGGGCTTCGTTACGAAAGCACAGATTTTTCGGTCAATGACCTGACCGTTGCTCCGGCGCTTGCCGAACAGTCGAATGACTATTCCTTCCTGTTGCCGTCGGCTTCACTGAAGGTCGAACTCGAAAATGGCGGCCGGATTACCGCTTCGGTCGCACGCACCAACCGGCGTCCGCGCCTCGACTTCCTGTCGCCTGCGCTGCTGGAGGCGGAGCTTGGCGATAATGATTTGCAGGGTAACCCGGCGCTGCGCCCCGAAACCGCATGGGGTGCTGATCTGGGTTATGAACATCGCATCGGCCGCACCGGCGTGGTCGGGGTCAATTTGTTCTACCGCAAGGTCAATGACCTTATCGAACTGGCCAACACAGGCGTCGAAGGTTCGGAAGGCCCGGGCACTTTCGTGCTGCAGCCGCAAAATGCAGGTGACGGCAAGGTCTATGGCATCGAGTTTGATCTTTCGACCAACCTCGGCTTCCTTGGCCTCGACAATACCGGCATCTTCGGCAATCTGTCATTGCTCGACAGCGAGATCCGCGATTTCGCCGGACAGCGTCGCTTCAACGGCCAATCCAAATATGTCTATAATTTCGGCGTGATTCAGGATCTGCCGAAACTGGGTGCCGCCTTTGGTGCGACCTATCGCAAACAGGGCGGCGCATTTGACCGGATTGTCGGGGAAGAAATCTTCACCTCTTATGGTGCCGATCTCGAACTGTTCATTGAGAAGCGCTTTGGCGAGAGCTTCACCATCCGCGCGGTCGGTTCGAACCTGTTGAATGGCAAAAAACGTGAAAAGTTCAACAAATTCACGACAATCACCGATCAGCTTGATCGCAGCTTTGATGAGTATGAGCTGGAAGCTGAAAAGGCGGGCCCTGTGTTTCAGATCATGGCACGCATGGCCTTTTGATCATGCGACTCTTTCCCCTTTTCATTGTCCTCTCCGCAGCCAGTTTGGCTGCAGCGCAGGACGAGGTTGAAATTCCCGTCGAGCAGTTGATGGCGACAGCGTTTCCAGCCAAATCTGTCACGGCCAAGGCCGAAACCACACCGGTCGGTACCGCCGATGATGCGGCGGACGATCCGGCTATCTGGCGGCATCCGACTAACCCGGCCAAAAGCCTGGTGGTCGGCACCGACAAGAAAGCGGGCATCCATGTCTATGACATGAGCGGCAAGGCAGTGGGCTTCACGCCCTCGCCTCGGCTCAACAATGTCGATTTGCGCGCCAATGTGCCGGTGAATGGAAGGCCGTCGGTGTTGGTCGTAGCCAGCGATCGACGGGATGAGGCTAATGCGGCGGCCGCATTGTTCACGCTCGATACCGACGCGCGCAAGCTGGTACCGCTTGCCAACCTGCCCGTCGGCCCCGGCGAAGCCTATGGTATGTGCCTATGGCAGCGCAAAAGTGATGGGCAGGTCTTTGCCTTTCTAGTGCTCAAGGATGGCCGCATCGATCAGGTTGAACTCAACCTTGCGGGCGCGACCCCCAGCGGCAAGGTGGTGCGGAGCATGAAGCTGGGCACGCAATCCGAAGGCTGTGTGGTCGATGACCGCACTGGATTGCTTTATGTGGCGGAGGAAGATGTCGGCCTGTGGCGCTTCGATGCCCGCCCTAACGGATCGACAAAGCCGAAAAGGCTGGGCCGCGCCGATGGCAAGCGGCTGGTGGCTGACGCGGAAGGGTTGGCTATTGCGCCGTCAGGCAAGAGCGGCGGCTATTTGCTCGCGTCGAGCCAGGGCGACTATGCCTATGTGCTCTACCGGTTGAAGGATGGCCGCTATATTGGGCGCTTCCGCATTGCTGACGGTAGCATTGACGGCGTGCAGGAAACCGATGGGCTGGAACTGGCACTCGGCGACTTCGGACCAGACTATCCAGGCGGGCTAATGGTTGTGCAGGATGGCGATAACGCGCCAGAGACGCAGAATTTCAAGTATGTCGCATGGGCTGATGTGCGGAAGGCGCTGAAGCTCAAATAGGCGGCGCTCAGCGCGCCATTACCCGCGACGGGTGCATGCCGTCGACATAGCCCATGAAAGGCGGATGTATAGAATAGCCGATCAGTTCGCGCGCGCGCTCGGGCAATGTGGCGGCGATTGCGGGCGGAACGGCAAGGCTCATATTCTCCAGCGTGCGCGTCCAGCCCGGGCAATATTGCGGGGTGATGATGAGGCGCGGCTGATTGGAGCGGTTCGCACCGCCGCGATGCCACAGCGTTCCTTTGGCGATCATCAGCGAGCCTGCGGGCATCACCGCCTTGACGGCATCGGGCCGCGCACCAGGATCTTCATCTTGGCTCTTTTCGGTTCGGTCTTTGAATGTCGAGAAAGTGTTACCGCCTTCTATCTGCTGCTCTGGCCAGAGATGGCTGCCGGGCAATATCTCGGTCGCACCATTTTCTTCGGTGGTTTCGTCGATCGTCCAGAAGGCGCTGAGGCCAAGCGACGCACGCGGGCGTGGCAGGCGGTAATGGCTGTCGTCATAATGCCAGGGCTGCACTGTTTCGCCGGGATGGATGTTGATCGCCAGACAGGCTGACAGCAAGCATTCACGCCCCAGTTCAGCCTCGGCAAAGGCGAGCACCAGCGGGTGGATGGCGAGGTCGGCAAAGAGCGGCGATTTGGCGAGCATCGCATAGACCCGGTTGGTTTTCAGCCCTTCGAAATCATTGCGACCGGCTAAATTCTGCTCAAGATGCGGCGTCAGCGCGGCGCTCAATTCCGCGACCTTTTCGGCAGAAAGTACCGATGGGAAAATCAGATAGCCGTCGCGGTCATAGTCCGCACGAAGCGCCACGAAGCGTGCGGGATCGGCTATCGACTCCTGCCAATTCTCTCTCTCCATGACTGCAGCCTAACGCGTCGCAGTCGCGTGGGGAAGGGGCAAGTGACGCACCTGTGCCCATGGCTGGCGGACAAGGAACAGCGCGACGATCGCCGCCAGCCCCCATGCCGCAATCGGCAGTCCGGCCCAGATGTTGCGGACAATGTCGCCATGTTCTTCTGCGTGTTCCGGATCAAAACCGAACTGCCCCAACAGCCAGTATGAAATCGCCAGCGCCGAGGCATTGCCCAGTTTCTGCATCAGATTGCCGGTCGCAAAAATGAACGCCGTCCGGTCGCGCCCGCAAATCTGCGCGTCGACCGGGGCATAGTCGGCGATCATCCCGAAGATGAAGATCAGCCCCATGAAGGCTCCGCCGAGGATCATTGTATAAATGGCGGAGGGCAGCAACTGCCCCGCGAGCGGCAATTGCATCCCGCCGATGAGCAGCAGGACGAGCGTCACGCACATCAGGATCATGCCCCTGGGCTTGCCCAACTTTCTGGCAGCCATCGTCCACAGCGGCGTGGTGATCGCGCCTCCGACAAAGGTCAGGAACAGCAGCAGCGAACCATGCTGGTCGAGCCGGAGATAAGCCTCCGCGAAGAAGATATAGGTCGACGCCATCGCGCCGAAGGCAAAGGCGTTGAGGAAGTGGACGACCATGATGAGGAGCAGCGAAGGCGACTGTAGCGATAGTTTCAGTTCGCGCCGCCAACCGAAACCGGGATCGACGATGACTGGCCGGGCAGGCACCTTGCGGTTGGCGAGCAGCGCCAGCGGCATGGCGATAGCGACCAGACTGACATAGGCGATGATCCGGCCCTGCAGGCTTATTTCGGGGAACAGAAACTGCGCAAGCGCGGGTGCCGCGAAAGCGACAACCAGAACGAACTTGGCGGTATATTCACGCGCGCCGAACAGCCGCGCGCTGACCTCTGACCGGCCATTGGACAGCGCCGATCCCCAGGCGAGATGGGCAACGTCGAACAGGCTGTAGCAGGAATAATAGAGCAGAAGCAGCGGCAGTAGCGCCCATAAATGCAGCCGGTCGCCAATCGTAACCAGCAATGCGAGGAGCAGAACTAGCGGAAGCGCAGCCTGCGCCATCCAGCGGCGATGTGGGGCCTCGCCCTTCGATTTGCGGTCGATCATTGTCCCGATCAATGGATCGACAATGCCGTCCCACAGCGTGCTGATCGAAAACATCAGCCCGACCAGCGCCACGGCCACGACGCCGCCTTCGCTGATATACGGCGGTAGGTAGATGGAGAGCGGCAGCCCCATAATCGCAATCGGGCCGACACTGGCGGAATAATAAGCGGCGGTTCTGCGGGTTATGCCCGCACCTTCGCCCTCGGCTGTTGCGCCGATGCCATCCTTCACGCCATTCTCCTCACACAGCGTTGTTTACATCCGTGTGAATAGGCTTGCGCGCAGGTTCAAGCGAAAAATAATGCCAAGGAAGAAATGGCAGGAGTTGGGGGACTCGAACCCACGACCCTCGGTTTTGGAGACCGATGCTCTACCAACTGAGCTAAACTCCTGCGGCTCCGCCGAAGCGAAGACCAGCGCCCTTAAAGCGATTCCCGATCAGATGCAATCATCGGATGCTAGAGAATTGAAATCGCGACACAGCATCGTCGTACGCAAAAGCAAAAGGGGCGGTCACACCGTTGCATGACCGCCCCTTTGCTCAAACCGGAACTTCCGGAACTAGAATTTCAGGCCGAGTTCCAGACCCCAGATGCGCGGCTCGTTGACGAAGCCGGTCAGGTTGTTGAAATCGATGCCGCCAACCGCAGATACATCATTGGTGATGTTGCGGACAAAGGCAGCGATGTCGACACGGTCGCTGCGATAACCCGCGCGCAGGCCGCCTTCGAGCATATGGTCGTCGTTAAACTCTTCCGAGGTGTAGAGGAAGAAGTTGACCTTCGAACGATAGGCCCAGTCGGTGAAGGCATAAAGCTCGCCATTGCCCATCGGAACGCCATAACCGGCGGTCCAGTTGGCAGACCATTTCGGGGCCTGGGGCAACTGGTTGCCGTCGATCGAGTAGATGCCCGGGCTGCCAGCACGCACCGGATCGGTGACAGTGCAGCCGCCACCGCAGCCGGTAATGAAGGCATTGGGATCGTCAATCTTGGCGCGGTTGTAGCTGAGGCCTGCGGTCAGCACGAGATTGTCGACCGGGCGGGTTTCGAATTCGGCTTCGAAGCCATAGCCGTCGACCTTGTCTGCGTTGATCAGCGTGGCAGCATTGCTGGTGCCCCCGACGGCGGTCAGCTGCGCGTCTTTCAGGTCATATTTGAAGATCGACAGGTTGAAGCGCGAACGGCCACCCAGATTGGCCTTCACGCCGCCTTCGAACGACAGGATGGTTTCCGAATCCGCGGTGCTGATGGCATCCTGCACCGTGGTGAAGACGAACAGCGCACGGCCCTGGATCGATGGCGCGCGATAGCCCTTGGCAACGCGGGCGTAGAGATTGATGTCGTCGGTCGCGGCATAGGTCGCGCTCAGATCCCAGGTCAGGTTGTCGTCCTTGACGCGGGCAAAACCGGTGCCGATCGCGCCGAAAAAGCCGGTACGACCGACATCGAGGCGGCGCTTGTCATTGTTGTAACGAACGCCTGCGGTCAGGGCGAGTTGCTCGCTTACTGGATAGGTCAGCGATCCGAAAACACCCCAGGCCTTGGAATTCTGTTGCTGCAGCGCGGTGACGCTGGCATTGGTGTCCTGCGGATTGTCATAGTTGAACGATGCAATGGCGAGATCTTCGTCAAAGTAGAAGACGCCTGCCTGCCACTTCAAGCCCTCGTCATTGTTCGAAGAAAGGCGGACTTCCTGCGTCACCTGATCCAGATCAGGCACATCGTCGCGCGACTGTGCGGGGAAAGGGATGAAGCCCGGGCCAGAGACGGGAAGGAAAGCTGCACCAAAGCCGCCGTCAATGTCGCCACGGCTGCGATATTTGCCCATCCACCATGCGGTGACGGAGGTCAGCGTTGCAGGGCCAAGATCCCATTCGAGCGTGCTCGAAATGCTGGCAAGCTTCAATCGCTGGAAGTTGATGCCGTCGGTCCAGACCTTGTCGCGTTCGAAATCGCTGCCGACGCCGCCAACACCGCTCAAATCGTTGCTGCCGGGGACAAACATATTGGCGTGGAAGACGCGGGCGGTGCCCTTGAAATCGCGATATTGACCCGCGACGCGGAGCTTGATGTCTTCGGTCGGTGCGAACTGTACCTGACCACGCAGGGCAATGTCGCTATAGCCTTCCAGGTCGTTCTTGCCGGGTTCGGCAATATTGTCGACCCAATCGCTGCGGCGCTGATACTGGCCCGAGAAGCGCGCTGACAGGCTGTCGCTCAACTGGCCACCGATGCCGGTTTCCAGCGCCAGCGAGTTGAAGCGGCCAAAGCTGCCCTTGAGATAGTTGGAGGTTGAATCGGGGCGGGCGCTTTCGAATTTGACGATGCCTGCGGGCGTGTTGCGGCCGAAGAGGGTACCTTGCGGGCCACGCAGCACTTCGACTCGCGCGACGTCAAATACGGGGAAGCCCTTGAGGATCGGGTTTTCGAGGACAACATCGTCATAGACAAGGCTGACCGGCTGTGAGGCGTTGAGGTCGAAATCGGTGTTGCCAAGGCCGCGGATGTAGAAACGCGGGAAGGTGCGACCGAAGGAGCTTTCGATGTTCAGGCTGGGAACGCGGCCGGCAAAGGCGCGGATATCGCCGCCGCCCGAATTGATTGCAGCGAGCTTGTCGCCCGAAACAACGTCGACCGAAAGCGGTACGTCCTGCAGGTTTTCCTCGCGGCGCTGCGCGGTGACGACGATTTCGCCAAGGCCTTCATCGGCGGCGGCTTCGGTCTGCGCGAAAGCGGGGGTGGCGAAACTGGTGGTGGCGATGGCAATGGCCACAAAAGACGATGCAAAGGTGCGCATGATGCAACTGCTCCCTGATATTGCAGATGAGAGATGAAAGAGGAGGGTGTTTCGGTCCCTGTTACAACTGGGCCGTGCCATTAGAACCAAATGCCGCAAGGTCAAGGAAATCCGCCGCTTTTGCGGCAGATTCCCGGCGCTATGTTGCATCCATGTTACAGTAGGAAAACGCCTGTCTAGAAGCTCATTTCACCGTAAACGCGGGAAATGTCGCCACCCCATTCGCCATGATATTTGTCAAGCAGCACCTCGGCGGGTGTCTTGCCGCTGGCTACGACCTCACGCAGCGGATCGAGGAAGCCGCTTTCATTATCGCCGCCGCTGTTGAGGCGGTTGCGTGCGGTGAGGCCTGCCGACGCAATCTCGACGATGCGCCCGGCAATGTCGCGCAATGTTCCGCCGCCGCCAATCGGCGCATCAAGGCCCATTTTGGGGACCGAGGAACGGAGCAACTCGCGCTCCTCCATCGTCCAGTGCTTGACCTCATCCCATGCCGCGTCGAGTGCCGACTGGTCGTAGAGCAGGCCGACCCAGAAGGCCGGCAATGCGCAGATTTTGCTCCACGGCCCGCCGTCGGCGCCGCGCATTTCGAGGAAGCTTTTGAGACGCACTTCGGGAAAGGCGGTCGACATATGGTCTTCCCAGTCGGACGCGGTCGGTTTTTCGCCAGGCAGAACCGAAAGCTCGCCCTTCAGAAAGTCGCGGAAATTCAGGCCCGAGGCGTCGATATATTTGCCGTCGCGGTACACAAAGTACATCGGCACATCGAGCATATAGTCGGCATAGCGTTCATAGCCAAAACCATCTTCGAAAACGAAGGGCAGCATGCCGGTGCGCGCCGGGTCGGTGTCTGACCAGATGTGGCTGCGGTAAGAGAGGAAGCCGTTTGGCTTGCCCTCAAGGAAGGGCGAATTGGCGAATAGCGCGGTCGCCAGCGGCTGCAGCGCCAGCGAGGTTCGGAATTTATGCGCCATGTCGGCTTCGCTCGAATAATCGAGATTGACCTGGATGGTGCAGGTGCGCAACATCATGTCGAGGCCTAAAGAGCCAACGCGCGGCATGTGGCGCAGCATAATTTCATAGCGCCCCTTGGGCATGATCGGCAGGTCGGCCCGAGTCTTGTCGGGCCACAAGCCAAGACCCAGAAACGCTTTGCCGGTCTTTGCTCCTATGGCCTTCACCTGTTGCAGGTGACGACCAGTTTCAGCGCAGGTCTGATGTAAATTTTCAAGCGGTGCGCCCGATAGTTCGAGTTGACCAGCGGGCTCAAGGCTGACCGCGCCGTCTGCGCCTTTGAGCGCGATGACATTGCCGCCCTCATAGACAGGCTCCCAGCCGAACTCGGTCATCGCCATCAACAGATCGCGGATGCCGCCGGGTTCGTCATAGGAGGGCGCATGATGGTCGCCAGTGCAATAGACGAATTTCTCATGCTCGGTGCCAATGCGCCAACGTTCCTTGGGCTTTTCGCCCTTGGACATAGCGGCAATCAACTGGTCGCGGGTTTCGATCACAGGATCGTTGCGATTCGAAACTGTTTTTGTGCTCATGGCGGCGGTTTAGAAATGTCGTGAAACGATTGCCAGCGATTTTAGCAGATCAGCTTACGGTTGCGTTCATCACGACGGCAAAGCTTTCGCCCGACAACAGCGAGGCACGCGTGATGGTGACGGTACCTGCTGAAAAGGAAGCGCCGACGGGGTCGCTTTCGTCGGCGCCGCTGGCATCGTCGTCTTCGGCGGTTGCTGCACTGCCGCAAGTGGCACCAGACTGCATAGAGCCCGCAATATAGGTCAGATTGGGGGGCAAGGTGTCATTGGCATTGATAACCGATGCTATTCCCGGTCCGGCGTTCGAAATGGTCACGCAATAGCGCACGACGGCTCCCGGCAAGGCTTTGGGGTTGGAGCCACTTATCCCGTCGCTCAATATGCTGCTGACCTTGGTTGCATTTACTGTTGCGGGCTGCGGCGTAATCACCAGCGTCGAGTGGAAAAAGGTGCCCGAGTCCGCATTCAAGCTGTCGCAAATCTGCAGGGTCCAGGTGCCATTGGCATTTTGACCGTTAAAGGCGGACAATGCCTGCAAAGGCCGGAATGTGCGCTGATAGGGTGGCGCGACAGTGGTGGCGGTGGCCGTGTCGTTCGATGCGGTATGTGTCGTGATCGAAGCTGCTGCGCTGTCATCGTACAGCACGTTGAAATTATTCCGAGTGGTACCCGTATTCTGGATCAGGGTGATCTGCGTACCAAGGGGCGACAGCAGAAACATCTGCAAATCCCCTCGATAAGTGTGCGACATAACCACACCGATATTGACATCGGCGACGCTGTAAATCTGCGGCACTGAAAAGGTGCGTAACAGCGGCGCGGTACACGGCGTCACCGTTTCGTTGACCGTTCCGTCGGTCGAATTGGTGTAGGTGATCTGGGCAAAGGCCGACTGCGCGACAGCGAACAATGCTAGCGGGAGCAGGCACAAATGCAGCATTAACCGGAGTGCATTGCATTCCGGGCCATGTTCGACCTTGGCAGTGCCAGGCCGGAACATAAAGATCAGCCGCCTGAACATAGGCCGCTTATAGCGCGACAAGGTTAACGGGGCGCTACTTTTCGTTTACACCTAAAACGAAGGTTCTAGTTGACAACAGTATGGAAAACCATAGCGAAACTGGCACCGACCGCGAGTGCCGGTGTTGAACCGGCCAGGGTCGTTCCGCTTATAGACATGCCAAAAGGATCAGTTTCGTCGGCGCCGCTATTGTCGTCATCTTCCGGGGTGGTTGCCGTCGCACAGCTAGAACCAGACGCCATGCTACCCGCAACATAACTCACATCAGCGGGCAGATTGTCGGCAGCGGTGACATTGCTTGCCGGAACGGGGCCCGTATTGCTTACCAGAATGCAGTAGCGGACAATCGCGCCCGGCAGCGCTTTCGGGTTGCTTCCGCTGATTCCGTCGCTCAGCACGCTGCTGACCTTGGTGACCGTCAGTTCGCCAGGTTGGCATGTGTACAATGTCACATTGTCGACTTCAAAGTCGTCCGAAGTGCCGCCGCCCGGCGCATGGGTGAAGGTGAGAGCTCCGGTAGCGCTG
Organism: Sphingomonadales bacterium; assembly: GCA_016707885.1. Lineage (GTDB taxonomy): Bacteria > Pseudomonadota > Alphaproteobacteria > Sphingomonadales > Sphingomonadaceae > Sphingorhabdus_B. Next base: position 856,644 of record JADJGU010000001.1, on the reverse strand, counting down.
ACTGTCGTCGGCAGATTGATCCGCCAGCCGGTATAGGTGAACTCGGTAATAGTGCTTAGATTCCCCGACGCCCCGTTCAGATAAGTAACGCTGGCCGATGTTCCGCCGCTCGCGTCTGTGGTGATCCGCGCATAGGGCGTGCCTGCGACCGATATGGTCAGTTGTGCGCTGGTTGAGCCAGCGGCAGGAGCGCCATTGCGCCACCATTGGCTTAATTGGATAACAGCGCCGCCACTAGGGCCGGGACCAAAATTGAGCCCACTCAGTCCCGATTGGGTCAAAGTGCCTGACGTTGTGTCGCTGTTTACGGAGGCAACGCCCGCACCCGTCCAGATCGCCGATGCGGTCCAGTTGGTCCAGCTTGGGCCGGTTCCGGAGGCGAAAGTTCCGTTGGAAATAATCTGTTGTGTTGTACCCACCGGGCAGATTGGGGCTGCCATTGCCGTTGCTACGGTGAAGGGCACCGAAGCATAATCATCTTCGGTCGTCACACCATTATTGGGCGTCGAATCCGGGTCAGTCAGCGAACTGGCAGTAATCTGCGCGACGTTGGTGACAGTGCCGGCCGTCGCCGTAACGGTTCCGGTAATCGTGATAGAGGCGCTTGCACCAGGCGCCAGACTGCCGACGCTCCAAACACCGGTACCGCTGTTATAGGTTCCCGTGCCTGTCGCACTGACGAAGCTGAACCCGGTTGGCAGCGTGTCCTGCACGGTGATGCCGTTGGCCGTTGCCGTAGATGCCGGGCTCGCTGCGCTGGCTACAGTCAAAGTGTAGCTGATAGAGCTACCGTTTGTCGGAGTGCCGTTACTGACTGTTTTGCCCAGCGACAGATCTGCGCGCTGCGGATAAATGGTCACTTGATAGTCTTCGACTTCGCCCACTGTTGCGCGACCGGTCGGACCGACGCCTGAGGTTGGTGACCATCTGAAGCGGGCGAAACGCGTATTCTGCGTTGTTCCAGGAGGCGGGGTTACCGAGAGCCGGATCACGCCATTGGCTAACCCATCCGTATCGCCTGCCCCGCCATCAATGGCGTTGGTGGCAATCTGATCGCCTGCAGTCGCAAAGCTACCGTCGCCAGCCCAATCAATCCAGCCCTGCAGTCTCCCACCGCTGCCGGTTACGGCTACATCGATGGTCGACGCCACTCCTCGTACCAGCGTACCGATTGTTGCACCGTCGTCATTGGCGTCCGACGAGGCGGTTGCGTTGGCGATCGGGCTGGGCGTGATCGGCGTGCCGAACAGGTTTGTAACCCCCGCATTTTCAACCGAAACGCCCGCACCCATATAATAGCCGCCAACAATGTGGCTTGCAGCCGCGGCCGGATCGTAACTGGCAGGGGCATCGCCGAAATCTTCGTCGAGCGACACGGTGAAATTCCAGCCGTCGACATTGGTCGCCGTCCCGCTGCCGCCCATCAGCATGTCAAGTTGAAACGTGACCGATGTGATCGTGCCATTCATGCGCACACTGCCGCAACCGGCCTTATTCGTCGTGGTGCAGGAAGGCTGGCCATTGATCGTTGTCGACCGGATCTCGTCGCCGCTGATCGAGAGATTTCCATTGCTGTTGGTAACTGTGAAAGTCGGCTTCGCCGAAGCTGTCCAACTGGTCATGACCAGTGAGGTATGGAAAAGAGTTGTGCTGGAACGGTTTGCGCCAAGCCCTGAGATGTGAATGATGGGATTGGTAACTGGTTGGCTGAAGGTCAAAGTCATGACGCCACGATTGGCACAGCGCAAAATTGCGGAAGAGCAGCCCGCCGGGTTGACGTCGATTTCGACGGAATCGGTCGTTGCTGAAATTGCGGGCGAGAGCTGTGCGGAAGTTACACCGCCAATCCCATTGAGTGCGATCGAATCATCGAAAATGACTGCGTTTGCGCCGGAAAGCGTAACCTGCATCGTGGTGGTTCCGGGATAAGTCTTCGTAACCGGCCCGGTACCGCTGCTGCTGGATGGCGTCTGGTTGGCGTGCGCGAAACCTGCAAACAGGCACAAAAACGCTACGAAAACGGCACGAATCCAGGCCCCCGACCATCCCGTGCGGGGTCGGATATTGCGGCTATGTGTTTTTTCGACCTGTCTTGTCACGCCTTCGAACTGGCCGAAATTGCTTTATTAATCATAAACAATCGAGCGAATCTGCGGCTTTCGAGATGTAAAATCTCGCCAATTCGGACCAAATCGCCGGAGAGTGTTAACTTCGACTGGCTGGGTTCAAAGCCATCCAGATAGAGACCGCAGCGATCGCAGCGGTATCGGCGCGCAGGATATTGGGCCCAAGCGACACGGGCACTGCCTGCGGATGCGCGCGGATTGCGGCATTCTCTTCATCGCTGAACCCGCCCTCCGGGCCGATCAGGATGGCTGACTTGGTATGACCGCCCGATTTCAACATATCCGCCAGCGGACTGCCGCCGCGTTCATCGCAAAACAGTAAAGACCGGTCCGCTGGCCAATCGCGCAGAAGTACATCCAATTTGGACAAATCTGCGATTTCGGGAAGCGCGGTGCGTTCGCATTGCTCGGCGGCCTCGATCATCTGGCTGCGTAGCCTTCCTTCCTTCAACTTGTCGGCAACGCAGCGCTGCGTCAGCACCGGCACGAACCGGGCGATCCCCAATTCGCAGCTTTTCTCGGCGATCCAGTCTAACCGATCTTTCTTGATTAGCGCCTGGCAGAGCCAAAGATCCGGCGCTGCTTCACGCTCCCGCAGTTTCGCTTCGATGGTGAGCACAAGGTCGCGTTTTCCGGTTGCGGCAACGGTCGCTAGATACTCGCCCGTTCTGTCGTCGAACAGCTTGACCGGCGCACCTTCCTTCAGCCGCATGACGTGCAGCAGATAATGCGCCTGCCCGCCTTCGATGCGCAACTCGCGACCCTCTGAAAGTGCCTCATCAACAAACAGGCGGGGGGTTGAATGCGGAGGCCAGGCGGGGGTTTGAACCATCGCCCAAGCATAGCCTTCGACAAGCGGTGGGCAAGGCGTTATGTCAGATTCGATGCCCACAACCGCTCCCCCAGACACAGAAATTCAAGGCCTTGTCCGCCTGTTGCCGGAAAGCGTCAGGCCATTCGCCCTGCTCGCCCGGTTCGATCGCCCGATTGGCTGGTGGTTGCTTTTCTGGCCCTGTGTTTATGGACTGACGCTGGCGGGCGGGGCGTTCAGCCACTGGCCATTGATCCTCTGGATGCTGCTCGGCGCGATTGCGATGCGCGGGGCGGGGTGTGTGTACAATGACATTGTTGACCGCGATCTGGACGCCAAAGTGGCGCGCTCGGCGAGCAGGCCGCTGGCAAGCGGGGCGGTCAGCCTGAAGGCGGCGTGGGGCTGGCTGCTGCTGCTGTGCGGCATCGGCTTTCTGGTGCTGGTGCAGCTTCGCATCGAGGCGATCTTCGTTGCGCTGTGCAGCCTAGCACTGGTCGCCGCCTATCCTTTCATGAAGCGCATCACATGGTGGCCGCAATTGTGGCTTGGGCTGGTTTTCAGCTGGGGCGTGCCGGTCGGATGGGTGGCGGTGACGGGCGTGGCCGATACCGCGATGCTTTGGCTCTATGGCGGCACGATTTTCTGGGTGGTCGGCTACGACACTATCTATGCGATGCAGGACCGCGAGGATGACGCACTGGTCGGCATCCGCTCGACCGCGCTGCGCATGGGGGAGCATATCCGCAGCGGGGTTGCCGTGTGCTATTTGCTCGCGCTGGCGGGCTGGGGCATGGCGATCTGGAGCGCGCGACCGCAGGGGCAGGCACTGATCGCGCTCGCGCCTGCTGCTTTCCACTTGGCATATCAAATCGCTTCGCTCAAAAAGGATGGGAGCAATGCGCTCGGCCATTTCCGGTCGAACAAGCTGACGGGGCTGCTGGTTGCGCTCGCCTGCCTTGTTGTTGGCGCTTCGGGCTAAAACAGAGGGAGAGTTTATGGGCAACAGGCGGCTGGGTAAAAGCGCGATTGTCGTTTCCGACATTTGCATGGGCACGATGACCTTCGGGTCGCAGGCGGATGAGGCGGCCGCACACCGCGTGCTCGATATGAGCCTCGATGCGGGGATCAATTTCTTCGATACCGCCGAAGGCTATCCGGTGCCGCCCGATGTCAAATGGGTCGGACGGACGGAAGAGATTGTCGGCCGCTGGCTGAAGGGCAAAAACCGCGACGCCATCATCATCGCCACCAAGGTTTCGGGCCCCAGCCATGTCTGGTTCAAATCGCCCAAGCGCGGCGGGATGACCGCGCTCGACCGGCGCAACATTACCGTCGCGGTCGAAGACAGCCTGCGCCGCTTGCAGACCGATTATATCGATCTCTACCAGACGCACTGGCCCGACCATAGCACGCCTTATGAAGAAACGATGGAGGTGCTCGATGAGCTGATCCGCGCGGGCAAGGTGCGGATTATCGGCTGTTCGAACGAGACCAGCTGGGGATTGATGAAATCGATCCAGGCATCGGAACGCCTTGGCGTCGCCCGTTACCAGACGATCCAGAATAATTTCTCGATCAACAACCGCCGGTTCGAGGATGAACTGGCGCAGGTCTGCCGCGAGGAAGGCGTTAGCCTGATTCCCTATTCGCCGCTGGCAGGCGGCGTGCTTTCGGGCAAATATCAGGATGGTGCCCGCCCCGACGGCGCGCGCTTCACCCGCTATATGGATATGGCAGATGCCCGTCAGGCGGCGATGGCGATGCGCTTTGCCGGGCCGCGTGCGCTCGAATCGACTGCGAAGATATTGGAAATTGCCAAGGAAGCAGGCATGTCACCGGTGACGCTGGCGACCGCCTGGTCAAAACAGCATGATTTCGTCGCCTCGACCATCGTCGGGGTGAGCACAGTCGAGCAATGCGCCGAAATCTTCGCCGCCAGCGAACTCGTGCTTTCCGACGATGTGATGAAGGCCATCCACAAGGTGACCAAGGAAATCCTCTACCCGATGGGGTAGGGGTTAGAGGCCGAGGACTTTCCGATTCCGTGCGGCGGCCGGTCGCCGGATTTTCCGTACTACGCTGCGAGACGCAGCCGTTGGGCCGCCGCGCACCCCGCGACCGCCGCAACAACCCGAGCTCGCCGATTGAACCCCCGACTTTATGTAACTACAAAAACTGGAAAGTCAACCCTATTCAGCCGCCAGCAACTGCTCTGCACCGCCCAAATCAACGCTGACAAGGCGCGAGACGCCCTGTTCGACCATCGTCACGCCAAACAGGCGGTGCATGCGGCTCATGGTCACGGCGTTGTGGGTGACGATCAGGTAGCGGGTGTCGGTTTCGCGCGTCATCGCGTCGAGCAGGTCGCAGAAGCGTTCGATATTGGCATCGTCGAGCGGCGCATCGACTTCGTCGAGCACACAGATCGGCGCAGGGTTGGTCAGGAACAAAGCGAAGATCAACGCGACTGCGGTCAGCGCCTGTTCGCCGCCCGACAGCAGGGTCAGCGACTGCAGCTTCTTGCCCGGCGGCTGGGCGAAAATCTCGAGGCCTGCTTCCAGCGGATCGTCGCTGTCGATCAATGCTAGGTGCGCCTGTCCGCCGTTGAACAGCGTGCTGAACAGCCGCTGGAAATGCTGATCGACCGTTTCGAACGCGGCTAACAGGCGGGTGCGGCCTTCGCGGTTGAGGCTGCCAATCGAGCCGCGCAGCCGGTTGATCGCCTGCGTCAGTTCCTCGCTCTCGCTCTGCCCCTTTTCGATTTCGGTTTCGAGTTCGACCAGCTCGTCGGCGGCGATCAGATTGACCGGGCCGATGCGTTCGCGGTCGAATTGCAGCTTTTCAAGGCGGCTTGATTCCACCGACGCATCGCCGAGTTCGCTTTCTTCAAAGCCATGCTTTTCAGGCAGCAGCGGCGGTGGGCATTCGAATCGTTCACCCGAAATCCCCGCCATTTCGCGGCGGCGGGCGTCCTGATTTTCAGCGCGCGCCTCGGCTCCGGCGCGCTGTTCGCGGGCAGAAGAAACCGCCTCCGCAGCAGCGGCCAATTGGGCTTCGAGTGCCTTCAGCGAGGTTTCGCTCGCCTGTTCAGCGGCCTGAAGCGCGGCGAGATTTTCGCCGATTGCGGCCTTGTCGGCCTCCAGCGTGGTCAGCTCGTGCGCAATGATATCGGGCTTGCCGACAATCGCTTCAAGCTCTCCGGCAATCTCGGCACTGCGCTTGTTCATTTCGGCGATGCGCCGTTCGGCCTCGCCAGCCCGGTCCTGCCAGCCGCGAATTTCGGCCTGCGCCACCGCACGCCGTTCGCGCTGCTGGGCGATTTTCTGGTCGAGGCCGGAAAGGTCGGCCTGCGCCCGCACGAACAACTGCCGTAGCGACTCCCCTTCGCTGGTCAGCGCGGCAACAAGCGCACGCTGCTGTTCGCCATCTGGCAGTTCGACGCGCGCTTTTTCGGCTGACTCAAATTCGAGGCGCGCGTGCGATGCTTCCTGTTCGGCCAACTCGCTCCGTTCGGCGAGCGCCGTTGCCGCCTGCTGTGCGCGCGTCAGCGCATCTTCCGCCCGATCTGCATCGCGCAGCGCCTGACGCAGCGCGCCTTCGGTTGCCGACTGTGCCGAAGCGAGGTGCCGCGCCTCATCCTGCGCCGCCATAATGCGTTCGCCCAGCGCATCGAGAGCAGTTGCATGGTCGCCGACCTTGGACTCTGCCACCGGAATGGCTTCGAGCAGCGCTTCCAAACGATTGGCCCGTTCGAGCTGTTCGGCGGCCGCTGCACCATCATCTTCGGCGGCAAAGCCATCCCAGCGGCGCAGCTTGCCATCGCGGGTAACCAGTCGCTCGCCTATCTCCAGCATCGCGCCATCGTCAGCCTCGACCACGCGCACCATGGCGAGGCGCAGTGCCAATTCGCTCGGTGCCTCAACCACATCGGAGAGGTGTTCGCCCGATAATTTTGGTGGAACCGACGTGAAGCCCTGCCAGCGCCGTCCGGTCACCCCGCCGACCGCCGCGTTCAGATCGTCGCCCAGCGCCGCCGCCAATGCGCGTTCATAGCCGGGCTTGACCTTGATCCGGTCGAGCGCGCGGTTGTCGCTGCCTTTAGCTGTTGCGCGTTCGAGTGCGTTCTTCTCGCTGACGAGCGCCGCCAGATCCGCTTTGGCACTCGCGAGCGCGCTTTGCGCACTATCGCGTTCTGCGACCAAAGTTGCGCGTGCACTCTCGGCGGCATCAATCGCCGTCGCCTGTTGTTCAAGCTCCACCTGCAGGCGCGCCGCTTCATCGCGTGCCGCATCGCGGGCAGTTGCCAGTTCTGCCTCATCGCCGAGCGCGGCCCTTTCTGCTTCGAGCCGCGCCTTGTCGCGCTCGGCGCGCTCGACGCGGGCGCGGGCATTGTTGAGCGCGGCTTCGGCAACCCGCAATTCGGCTTCTGCGCGCGCCTGTTCGGCCACTGCCTTGGCCAGCTTGACCTCACCCTCACGCGTTGCACGTTCGGCATCGTCTAGGGCACGGGTCAAGCGCGGGCGTTCATCCTCGCTCGCCTTGATAGTCTCGGCCAATGTGGCAGCTTCGACCTGCAAGCGTGCCAGCGCCTCGGCGGCGTCGTGCGTCAGCTTGCCTTCGCGCGCGCCATCTTCTTCGATGCGCTGCGCCTGTGCAGCAAGATCAGCCTGCCGCTGGATCAGGCGGTCGCGTTCACCGGACAGTTGGACGAGCTTGTTTGAAAGATCGCTCGCCGCATCCCGCGCTGCCATAGCGGCCGCACGGTCATCAGCCAGTTTGCGGACAGCCGCTTGTTGCTGCTCTGCGAGGGTGCGTTGGCGGACCGAAGCTTCCTCGACTGCCTTGCCCGCTTCATCGGCTTCCGTGCGTGCAGCTTCCGCTGCTGCTTTGGCCTCTCGCCAGCGCACAAAGATCAGACGCGCTTCGGCCTGCGTGATCTCGCCCGACAATTTGCGATAACGCTCGGCCTGCCGCGCCTGTTTTTTCAGACTCTGCGCGCGCGCGTCCATATCGCCTAGGATCGTCGACAGCCGGTTAAGGTTGGTCTCTGCCGCGCGCAATTTCTGTTCTGCATCCTTGCGGCGGACATGGAGGCCCGAAATCCCTGCCGCTTCTTCGAGCATCATCCGCCGTTCCTGCGGCTTGGCGGAGATGATCGATCCGATACGCCCCTGGCTGACCAATGCCGGGCTGTGTGCGCCTGTTGCGGCATCGGCAAAGATCAGCGCGATATCCTTGGCACGCACATCGCGGCCATTGGCGCGATAGGCACTGCCCGCACCCCGCTCGATCCGGCGGACAACCTCCAGCTCGAAATCATCGTCATTGGCGATAACCCCGGGGATGTTTTCATCCGGCCCATGTTCGGCGAGCAGGGTGACCTCGGCAAAGTCGCGCGACGGGCGTTGCGCGGTGCCGGCGAAGATCACATCCTCCATCCCGCCACCGCGCATCGATTTGGGCGAATTTTCGCCCATCACCCAGCGCAAGGCTTCGAGCAGGTTGGACTTGCCACAACCATTGGGGCCGACGACGCCTGTCAGCCCGGCCTCGATATGCAGCTCGGTTGGCTCAACAAAGCTTTTGAAGCCTGTCAGTTTGAGCCTTTTGATCCGCATTAGGGCCTGTCCTGACCAGATTGGAGCATCGTGATCGCTTTGGGAGGCCCGCTGGCTAGGCGCGGCGCGAACGTCGGGCCGGTTGCCCGAACGAGCGACGCAACGACGTCCAGCGGGCCTCCCAAAGCGACCCCTCCGGGGCGGGCCGATTTTACCCGATTGCAGCGTCCTTCGTCAGTCACTATGATTGACATTGCTCCTTCCCCACTCCTTGCACTCGGGCAAAATCGACTCCGTCACGACGCTCCAATCTGGTCAGGACAGGCCTCACCCCCGCTACGCTGCCCCTAGCGGATCAGCGCGCGCCTGCTTCCTGCAGCTTGCCCTTGACCTGCGGCCATGCCGTCACGTCGAGGCGGGCGCCGTTGAGGTAGAAGGTCGGCGTGCCCTGAATTGTGTATTTCTTGCCATATTCGGCGGTCAGATCAGCGAGCTTCTGCATTTCGGCGGTGTCGGAAAGGCATGCCTTGCTCTGGTCGCGCGAAACACCGCGCTGGGCGAAGAATTCGACGATCCCGGCGGCATCGGCCAGCGCGAAGAAGCGCTCGCCACCTTTGAGTGAGCTCATCCGTGCCTCAAGCGTTTTGTCTTCCCCCAGCTTCTGGGCGTTGGCGAACAGGGTTTCCTGGAATTCCATAAACTGCTCGGTCAGAGGCAGCATCGCTTCATTGGCACCGCAGCGAGTGATGCGGGCCGCCATCAAGTCGAACTCATCGCGCACGAAATTGCGGAACTCATAGGAAATCTTGCCATTGTTGATGAAATTGTCGTGCAGGTCAGAGCCCGAATCCTTCGCAAACTGCGCGCAGACATGGCAGGTGAGCGAGGCATATTCGACCAGCTTGACCTTGGCGTCGGGGTTGCCGATCAGATAGCCGCCCTCGGCGGTCTTGCTGACCACATCAATCCATTGCTTGCCGGCCGGTGGTGCGACGGCGGCAACGGGTTCGCCCTTGGGCGCTTCGCCGGTTTCACTGCCGCCGCAAGAGGCGAGAGCCAGCGCGGCGATCGAGGCGGTGAGGATTTTCAAACTGCGCATGTTATGGGTCCTTTGCGGGTCTGTAGCTTATTTCGAAAGAAGGGGTTTGAGTGTTGCGAAATCATGGCCATCGACAATCTTGCCATTGATCAGCAGTGTCGGTGTCGAATTGATTTTCAGCACATCCGTGGCTTCGTCGGTCATCTTTATGACAGAATTGAACGCGGTCTTGTCTGCAAAGCAGGCCTTGGCTTGCGCCGCTGTCACACCCCGCTGCGCCATAATCTTGTCCAGCCCGAGCTCGGCGTAGGCGCCCTGCATGAAGCCGATGATATTCTTCGCCTCCAACAGGTCAATCGTCGCCTTGCTGAGCTTGCTGCCATTGGCCCATTGCGCCTGCGTTGCCATCAGATGCCGGTGATTGCCGAAAAAGCGCCCCTTGCCGCCGCAGCGCGCGAGCATCGCAGCGGTCAAATCCATCGGGTCGCGCACCAGGTTGCGGATTTCGAAGCTGACTTTGCCGGTCGCGACAAACTGGTTCTTGATTTGCGGCACATCGTCGGTTTCGAAATGCGCGCAATGGCCGCAGGTGTAGCTGGCATATTCGACCAGCTTTGTCGGGGCGGCCGGGTTGCCGATCATATGGCTACCCTTGGCCGTTGTGCTAAAGTTGAGAAGCCAGTTGGTCTTCGCAGGTGCAGCGACCAGCGCACCGCCGCCAAGCGCAGCGGCTACAGCGAAAAGGGTCAGTGATTTTCGGAATATAGTCGGGAATCGGGTGGCCATATCTGCCTCTGAATTGGACCGCTGCATCTGCATTTACTCGCCCTCTTTGGCAAGGCTTTTTGCCAGATTTTGGAGGACTGCCTGCAATTCCGGGTCGGCAATTTCGCGAAGAGAATCCCCCAACTCGGCAGACGGTGCGCGCAGCACTGGTGCTGCGCTGACTTTCGGCCTGGGTTCGGCGCGTTGCACCTGCCCGTGGCGCATCTTCACCTTTGCCACGGCATCATAGCCGAAAAAGCGGTTCACCCGCTCGATGATTTCAGGGATGACGTGTTGGATCATCACGGCATGCGCGCCCTCAACGACCAGCTCGAGCGTGCCGCCTGCTTTTTGGCCAGCGGGAAAGCGGATCATTTCAGGGGCGGTCACATCGGCATAACGCGGACCGACAATTTCATCCCAGCGGCTGACGACAGAGCTTTGTACAAAGCCGAAGCGGCGAAATGCTGCGCGGCCAATGTCGGGGACAAGATCGGAAACCGCGCGCGCTTCGCCCCCGCGCCGCCGTTCAAAAACGGGCTTTGCGGCAGCTTTTGCCTTTTTGGCGGCGGTTGATGGCTTGCCTTCCTCCATCAGCCGGTTATCGCATTTTGCATGGCTTCCGTCCAACAGCGTGATGACTTTTCTGGGGATATCGCCAGCGCCTTGCTCGGCCATTATGACCGGCATGCGCGTGACCTGCCCTGGCGTTCGCTGCCCGGAATGCCGCCACCCGATCCGTACCGTGTTTGGATGTCCGAAATCATGCTGCAACAGACGACTGTTGCAGCTGTCTTCAGCTATTTCGAAAAGTTCACCGAGAGGTGGCCGGATTTCGCCGCTTTGGCGTCCGCCGACGATGCCGACGTCATGGCGGCCTGGGCGGGGCTCGGCTATTACAGCCGGGCGCGTAACCTGATCAAATGCGCGCGTGCCGTTGTCACCGAATATGGCGGAGAACTGCCGGAAACGTCGGTCGAGCTTGCCAAACTTCCCGGCATCGGTGCCTATACCGCAGCTGCCATTGCCGCGATTGCCTTTGGCGAGCGCGTCGCGGTGGTCGACGCCAATGTTGAGCGGGTGACGGCAAGGTTGTTCGCCATCGAAACCCCGCTGCCTGCTGCCAAGCCGGAGATCCGGGTGGCCGTCGACGCTATCACGCCCGCCGACCGACCTGGCGATTTCGCGCAGGCGATGATGGATCTGGGGGCGAGCCTGTGTTCGGTCCGCCGCCCGCAATGCCTGATCTGCCCGCTGCAGCAGCACTGCGCGGCGCAGAAAGCGGGAATGGCCGAAACGCTCCCCCGCAAGGCTGCCAAAAAAGCGAAGCCCGACCGCACCGGAACCGCCTTTTGGATTGAGCGTGATGGCCATGTTTGGCTGATACGTCGTCCGGATCGCGGCATGCTCGGCGGGATGCGCAGCCTGCCCGATGATGGCTGGAATGCCCGCACCGATGGCGACTCGCAGCCGCCTTTTGCGGCCAACTGGAATGCTGTGCCGGGCGAAGTCGCGCATGTCTTCACCCATTTCCGCCTGACGCTGCGGCTTGCCGCTACGGCAGCGCCGATCGACGAAAGCAGCTTGCCGCCCGGCGAATGGTGGCCGCTGAAATCATTGGACAGCGCCGGTTTGCCAACCTTATTCAGCAAGGCAGCCAAGCTTGCCATCAGAGCGAGAGAGAAATTTTAGAGGAGAGAGCATGTCCGCAACCGAGACTGCAATGATGAATCCCAGCCGCCGTGGTTTCCTTTCGATGGCCGGATTGGGCGCGATGGCGACGATGCTGCCGACGCCTGCCTGGAGCTTCCTCGCGCAGGAATATCCGACGCTCAAATCGCAGGTTGAGGGCTATGTTGCCGGCCGGAAGGCATCGGGCGTCGTTGCTGCTATCGGCCACGGTTTGGGTGAATTGGAAGTGATAGCGGCGGGAACGCAGGCAATTGGCGATCCGACACCGGTCAACATCGACACGCTGTTCCGCATCTATTCGATGACCAAGCCGGTGGCGGGGATGGCAGCGATGATCCTGATCGGCGAAGGCAAGATGAAGCTGGATCAGCCGATCGCCGATTTTCTGCCCGAATTTTCCGAAATGCGCGTGCTGACCAGCCCCGAAACCAGTCTGGATTCGGTACCGGCGAAGACACAGATCACCGTCCGCCATCTTCTGACGCACACGGCGGGGTTTGGCTATTCGATCATTACCAAGGGACCTTTGCTCAAGGCCTATATGGATAATGGCATCACCCCCGGACAGATCAGCCGCATGCCGATCCCCGGCTTTGAACCGGGTGCGCCAACCCCCGATCTGAAGACATTTTCGGAGCGTCTTGGCAAATTGCCGCTGATCGCAGAGCCGGGAACGAAATGGAGCTATTCGATCAGCCTCGACCTTTTGGGACGGGTGATAGAGGTGGCGAGCGGGATGGAGTTTGACGCGTTCCTTCAGGCGCGCCTCTTCGATCCGCTCAAAATGACCAGCACCTACTTTCAGGTTCCGCAAAGCGAGGTGAAACGCTTTACCACCAACTATGCAGTGTTTGGCGGCGCGCTGATCCCCATCGATCCGGCGGCGACCAGCATCTATCTCGACAAACCCGCTTTTGCTTTTGGTGGCGCGGGACTGGTCTGCTCCGCGCGCGACTATGACCGCTTCCTCGCCATGTTGCTCAATGGCGGCAGCCTAGACGGTGCCGAAATCATGGCCCCCGAAACGGTTGCATTGGGCATGTCAAACCTGTTGCCGGCCGGAGTCAGCACGGACGGTACATTTGCAAATGGCGCGGATTTTGGCGCGGGCGGACGCGTTGGCAAAGGCGCGCAAAAGGGCGTATTTGGATGGGGCGGGGCGGCTGGCACCATCGCTTTCGTCGATACCAGCCGCAAGATCCGCGCGACCGGCATGTTGCAATATATGCCATCCAATGCGCATGATTTCCAGGACAGGTTCGGCGAATGGCTCGTCGCCGATTTGCAGGGTTAAATGGCAAATAACGCCCTCTTGCCGTTCGTCCTGGGCCCGTCGAAGGACGAAATGGCAGTGTGCTCTCGGTCTTCGACAAGCTCAGACCGCACGGAGAAACAGAAATGAACCCAGGCTTCACAGGCTCCCCGCTCGACCGCGCAGACCGGCTGCGCAACGACATTGAAGGCTTTAACGCCGCGCTCAATGATTGGCGCGCGCGTGTGCTCGGGCTTGACGGGCTTGACCCAGTGATCGCCAGCGAAGGCGGCCTGAAATGGCATTCTATGGCCGAGATTGATGTTTCGGTCGAACTGATCCTGCTCGGCCTCGCCAATGACAAGCCGCATTTTGTGCCCCTGGTCGAAGGCGAGGGCGGCATGGCACGGTCGCCAGCCGTCTGGCGCGCGCTATCTTTGTTGCCTGCCGAGGATGCAGCGATTTACGGCACCGCGCGCAGCCTGATCGACTGGCACAATTCGCACAAATATTGCGGGCGCTGCGGTGGCTCGACGAAAGTCTTCCGCGCTGGCTGGGGTCGGCAATGCACCGCTTGCGACGCCGAACATTTCCCGCGCACCGACCCGGTGGTGATCATGATCGCCGAATATGAGGGCAAGGCTTTGCTCGGGCGGCAGTCGGCTTGGCCCAAAGGCAATTATTCGGCGCTGGCAGGTTTTCTTGAGCCCGGCGAAAGCATCGAAGAAGCGGTGCGGCGCGAGATTATGGAAGAGGCAGGGATCAGCTGCGGCGCGGTGCGTTATGTCACCAGCCAGCCCTGGCCCTTTGGCGGATCGCAGCTGATGATCGCCTGTGTTGCCGATGCCGACGGCGACCAGCTGACGATCGACTATACCGAGCTGGAGGACGCGATGTGGGTGACAAAGGAAGAGGCGCGCGCCGCACTCGCCGACGCTCCCGACAAACGTTTCGGCGCGCCGCCGCCTTTTGCCATTGCACACACCTTGTTGCGGCGTTGGGCGGAGATGTAGGCATGGAAAAACTGCGCATCGATATCGTCTCCGACGTCGTCTGCCCCTGGTGCATCATCGGCTATAAGCAGGTCGAAAAAGCACTGACTTTGTTGCCAGAGCCAGTTGAGGCTGAGATCCACTGGCACCCGTTCGAGCTCAACCCCGACATGCCGCCTGAAGGCGAGGATGCCGGACAGCATATCGCGCGCAAATATGGCCGCTCGCCTGATGAGGGCAAGGCGGTGCGCGAACGGATCAAGGGCACCGCAGCTGATTTGGGTTTCACCTTTGGCGATATGGGCGCGCGGCGGCTGTACAATACCTTCGATGCGCACAGATTGCTGACCCGCGCTGGCACCGAACATGGTTGGGAAAAGCAGACCGAGCTCAAGCTCGCGCTTTTTTCGGCCTATTTCCAGCAGGGGAAGGATGTCAGCGACCGGGCGGTTCTGCTCGATGTGGCTGAAGGTGTAGATCTCGATCGCGCGACTTGTGAAGCATGGTTGGTCGACGAGGTACTGGGGCGCGAGGTGCGCGGCGAAGAAAGCTATTGGATCAACGAGAATGTCAGCGGCGTTCCTGCGATTATCTTCGACGGCAAATATATGGTCCCCGGCGCGCAAAGCGCGGAGACCTTCGCGCAGGTGATCGGCAAGGTTTTGGCGAAGCGAGTGGCCAGCTAGACGTCGCCCCAGCGAAGGCTGGGGCCGCTGTACGTTTATTCAAATCGTGCGGAATAAACCGATTGCGGCCCCTGCCTGCGCAGGGGCGACGGGTTACGCAACCGCCTGAACCCCATATTTGCGCATCTTCTCAATCAACGTTGTCCGCTTCAGCGTCAGCAGACGGGCGGCGTCCGAAACAATCCCGTCGGCGAGCTCCAACGCCATGGTGATGCGTTCGAGTTCGATCGCTTCGATTTCCTGCCGCAGGTCTATCGGTTGCTCCCTGCTTGGCGCGGGACCGGCGGGGGCGAAGGATATGGGAGCCGCAGCCATCCGCTCGCGGCGGCTTTCGAGCGGCGGCAAGGCGTTGGTGAGCAGCAGATCAACATCCGTTGCGTCCAATATCTCGCCCCCATAAAGCACGCCCGCACGCTCGACGACATTGCGCAATTCGCGGACATTGCCCGGCCAATTATGCGCCATCAGGCGCTCTAGCGCGCTTTCGTCAAAATGGGCAATCGCGCCCGATGGCTTGCCTTTCTGGAAATGACGGATGAGGAACGGAATATCCTCACACCTTTCGGCCAATGACGGCACGTGCAAAAGCACGACGCCGAGCCGGAAGAATAGATCCTGCCGGAAGCGGCCTTCAGCCATCGCGCTATCCATGTCGCGGTGCGTTGCAGAAACGATGCGGACGTCGACCGGAGTACAGACGCTGCTGCCCACGCGAGTGACGACCCGTTCCTCGAGCACGCGTAACAGTTTGACCTGCATGTCAAAGCGCATGTCGCCAATTTCATCGAGGAACAATGTGCCCTTATGCGCGTTTTCGAAATGGCCGGTCCGGCGGCTGTGTGCGCCGGTGAAGCTGCCTTTCTCATGCCCGAACAGTTCGGATTCGATCAGCTCGGCAGGAATCGCGCCGGTGTTGATCGCGATGAACGGGTTTGTGCTGCGGCTACTGGCGGCGTGGATGGCCTGTGCAACCAGTTCCTTGCCCGACCCTGAAGGCCCGGCAAGCAGCACCGACACATCCGACGCCGCCACACGCGCAATCATCGCCCGCAATCGCTGCACGGACGGGCTGGTGCCAATCACCAAAGATGCGATGTCGCGTTCGATGTCTGCTGTGGAAACTGCCATGTCTGCCCCCGAAAATCTTGCGGAATGCTCCGCTTGTCCGATGGCGTTGAAGTGCGGCGGAAAGGGTTAATGAATGGTTTTGGACAATTTCCTAAATAACTGTAATATATAAATTATATCCATATTGGAGCAAAGATGTGGCAGAATTCATAGGTCAGATTTCTCTGGATAATCCATATCGGACCAACCCTCAGTCGCGTGCCCAGCCCAAGGTGATCGACATCCGCCGGTTGCGCGGGTCGAACCGGTTCTTGGGAACATAAGGTTCGCGATCCGCTACGCCTTCGATTCGCAGGAAGCGATCCGGCCCGACGCCTTTTTGCGCGAAGATCGCGCGGGTACCCGCGTGCAACTGTCTCATCCTGCAACGCCGATAACGGCATGTTAACCATCTCGGCGCATAAGGCATCGGGAAGCAACGGGTGCGATCCTAACAAATAGGACCGAAGAATGGATAATTTGCGCGGTTTTGGGCCTTTTGATAGCGATCGGTTTGACGCTGATGGCCCCGCATATGCAAGTTTTGAAGAGGAATATGAAGACGCCGCGATCGAACCGCCGCCGGTGGTTTCGGGGGATGAGCGTCGCATGCAGGTGCGCGCCTATAATTTCTGGACCTCGCAACTCGGCGAAAGCAATTATCCCAATATCGAAGAACTTGAACCCGAGGGCGTCGAGGATTTCCGCGACTATTCGGTACTGCTTGACTTCACGTCGGGGATCGAAAACCCGTCGATTCAATATCTGGGTGAAGCTCTGCGCAACGAATGCGGCCTGACCGATGACATTTCCTACCTCGACCAGGTCCCGCCGCGCTCGCTGTTGTCGCGGATTACCGATCATTATTTACAGATAATCGCCAACCGCGCACCGATTGGTTTCGAGGCCGAATTTGTTAACGATCGCGGCGCCAACATCATGTATCGCGGCATCTTGCTGCCATATTCGTCCGACGATGACACCATCGATTTCATTTATGGCGTTATCAACTGGAAAGAAGCGGCGCCTGCTGAAATTGCAGCGCCGTTGCAAAAGGAAGTCGAAAGCGCGCTCGCCGACATGCCGGTCCGCAAGGATCATGTGCCCGTCTGGGCCGATGGCCCGGCGGCAGACGAGCTTGAGCTTGCCTCGGAATTTACTGAAACTGAAGCCGAAGACGAGCTGGTTCTCGACGCCAGCTATGCTGACGCGCCGGTCGAACTCCTCGTCGTTGAAGCTGATGAACCGGGCGAAGATTCCGCACTCGCCGATTGGCTGCAAGCTGCGCGCAGCAGTGCAGACCTTGCCCGCGATACCGACGCGCGCAGCCGCGATGCACTTTATGGCGCGATTGGCCGTGCTTATGATTTCTCGATAGCTGCCCAGCGTTTTCCAGAAGACTATGCCGAGTTGCTGGCCGACAGCGGCATTACTGCGCAAGAACGCGCACCGATGACGCCGGTGGTCAAATTGATCTTTGGCAGCGGTTACGACAAGACCCGATTAACCGAATTCGCTGCCGCGCTGGACTATGCGCACCGCAATGTCGTTCCGCAGGGCGGGCTCGCGGATTTGCTGGCCAAACATGATGGTGGCCTCAAAGGCATCGTCCAGGCCGAACGCCGCGCACGCAAGCTGGCCAAGGGTGAAGCTGTTGCACCGACGCTGGTCGATCCGCGCCCGCGTTTGCGCGCAGCACGTGCCCGCGATCTCTCCGAATTTGCGCAAGGCAGCGAAGAATTTGTTGTGCTCGTTGCGCGTCGCGACGCCGATGGCAACGTTGCAATTGTCGGATCGGTCGAAGATGCCGGTCTGACCGACAAGGTGCTCACCAAGACTATTGTCTGATTTCTGGGTCAGTCCTGGACCAAGCTCAACTTCACTTGCGCCGTGCCGCTGCGGTGCATGCCCAGTTCCTTGGCGGCGGCATAGGACAGATCGATAATTCGACCGCGTCCGAATGGGCCGCGGTCGTTGACGCGTACGATAACCTCGCGGCCATTGCCAAGATGCGTCACCTTGACCTTTGCGCCAAACGCAACGGTTCGGTGTGCCGCAGTGAAATCGCCCGGGTTGAACATTTCTCCACTGGCAGTGCGGCGCCCGGCAAGTTCATTGCCATAATAGCTTGCATGGCCGCTGCCCAGATCAGCATCGGCGGTGGCTTGGGCCGCAAATGGGGCCGCTGCGATAAGCGCTGCCAGAAGAGTTTTGCGTAATTTCATTGCATCAAATCCTGCGCCAAGCCTTTGGCGGATTGTAGTTTCGCTGTCCAGTTTTGCGCGTTGTGCCGGTCAGGCGCTGCGATATTCGGTTCCCGATTGGCAAGCCTGCCTGCCTTCGATAAGTGCGCTGCATGTTCGTTCGCCGCCTTTGCCAACTGCTCAGCATAATCTCCCTAGTCATCGGCTCGCAAGCAGCATTGGCCGATTCGACACGGCAGCAATGGCTGACTTTGACCGGTGATGTTGAGCTGGACGCGAATGACAGCGTCTCTGCCCATCTGATCCTGCGTTCGCAGCCGGATTCGTTCGATCTGGGCCAGCGTTTCATCCGCTTGGGCTATCGGCACGACCTGGCCGATGATGTCAGCCTGTCGCTGTCCTATGCCCATGTCACCACAGAAGTTTCCGGCGGCCGCGACCCAGTGCAACACCGGCTGGCGCAAGGCATTTCCTTCCCACTGGTGCACGAAGCTGATGCGCGCGTACAACTCGAAGAAGTGTTCGGAGTGACCGGAAGCAACGACGTGGGTGTCCGTTTTCGACCTCGTGTTCGTTGGCGCCACGACCTGAACCAGAGCGGCAAGGTGGAGCTGCAACTGAGCGACGAACTAATCTTCGCATTGAACGATACCGATTTTGGCCAAAACAGGGGACTAACCGCCAACCGTGCCGGGGCCGCGGTCCATTTCGACGTTGGCGACCATTTCGGCATAATGCCGGGCTATACATGGCAGTTGGTGAACCGCTCAGGCGCGCCAACGCGGAATGACCATATTTTGGGTCTAACCCTCGAAGCGCATTATTGAGCGGGAAGATCTAACCGCACTGCGCGCGGTGCAGCAGTTTCTGGTCCGCCAGAACCAGCGCCATCATCGCTTCAACAACCGGTGTACCGCGAATGCCGACGCAGGGGTCGTGGCGGCCCTTGGTGACGATTTCGGTTGCCTCGCCTTCGCGGGTGACAGTGTCGACCGGGGTCAGGATCGAACTGGTTGGTTTGAAGCCTACACGGCAGACCACCGGCTGGCCGGTCGAAATACCGCCCGCAATGCCGCCCGCATTGTTGGCCAAGAACACCGGCTGGTTGGTGCCGGGGCGCATCGGATCGGCATTTTGTTCACCGCGAAAACGTGCGGCTTCGAAGCCTGCACCGATTTCCACTGCCTTGACCGCGTTGATGCCCATCATAGCCGAGGCTAGCTCGCTGTCGAGCTTGGCGTAGAGCGGCGCGCCCCAGCCAGGCGGGACGCCGTGCGCGACACATTCGACTACTGCGCCGAGCGAAGATCCCGCCTTGCGGGCTTCATCGACCAGCTTTTCCCAACGTCCGGCTGCCGCTTCATCGGGACAGAAAAAAGGGTTTTTGTCGATCTGGGCCTTTTCGAAATTGGCGCGATCAATGGCATCACCGCCGATTTCAACGACATAGGCCAGGATTTCGACCTCGGGGATTACCGCACGCGCGACCGCGCCTGCCGCAACACGCGCCGCCGTTTCGCGTGCCGAACTCCGCCCGCCACCGCGATAGTCGCGAAAGCCATATTTGGCATCATAGCTGTAATCGGCATGTCCGGGGCGATAGGCCTTGGCAACTTCGGAATAATCCTTTGACCGCTGGTCGACATTCTCGATCATCAGGCTGATCGGGGTACCGGTGGTGCGGCCTTCGAAAATGCCAGAAAGGATGCGAACCTGATCGGGCTCTTGCCGCTGCGTGGTGAACTTGCTGGTGCCCGGACGGCGCTTGTCGAGGAAAGGCTGGATATCCGCTTCAGACAGCGCAATTCCCGGCGGGCAACCATCGACCACAGCGCCAATGCCGGCCCGTGGCTTTCGCCCCAGGTGGTGAAACGGAAAACATGGCCGAACGTGTTGAAACTCATCTTACCTCTCGGGCCCGAAAGCCGGTGCATAGCGTGCGCGGCCGCTTTCGGGAAGTGGCATGCCTTTGTCCAGCAAAAGCGCCATGAAATGTGGCCCGGCAAAGGGGGAGGCAAAGGGGCGGGCAGTTTCGGCGCTATAGCCGAAGCGCGGATAATAATCGGGATGGCCGAGCACGAAACTGATCTGGATGTCGAGCGCCTGCAACATCTCGATACCTCGCCAGATTAAAGCCGCTCCCACACCTCCGCTGTGCAGTTTGGGCAGCACACCCACAGGAGCAAGCCCAGCCCCCTTCAGAGCTTCTCCATCGGCCTCAACCTCCATCCGGCTGAACAGTGCATGGCCGATAATCTGGCCGTCGACTTCGGCAACCAGCGACACCAGGGCATCACCATCGGCATGGACCGTGTGGACCAGATCAGCTTCGCCCTGATGACCGAATGCGGTGCTGGCAAAGGCGGCTCGGTGGACGGCATCGACGACATCAAAATCGGCGGGTTCAATCGGGCGGATGATCATGCGTCGCTAGGCGGGTTGATCCGGACCTTGCGATATTTGACCTGCTCTTTGCCGATCCAGGTGCGCAGCGACCGGTAGATGATAATAGCCGCAGCAACTGCCAGCACGCGTCCGGCATGCGGGTGATTGTAAGTTCCGCCAAAACGCCCGCCGAACACAAATGCGGCTATCACGAACAGAAATCCTGCTGCCGATACAAAGCCGTCGAGTAGCGGCGGCAGGCCTTCCCAGAATTTGCGGGCATGAAGATAGCCGAACAGCCCGACAATCGCCGTCGTTCCGGCGAGGAGGAGGACCAGTTCGTTGCTGTGCCCCTCAAACATATCAGGCAAGCCCGATATCAGGAGCATCCTCCTGCTTCATGCCAACCGTATGGTAGCCCGCATCGACATGATGGGTTTCGCCAGTAACGCCCGCCGACAAGTCTGACAGGAAATAGAGTGCCGAAGCACCAACATCGTCAATGCTGACGTTGCGGCGCAGCGGCGAGTTATATTCGTTCCATTTCAGGATATAGCGGAAATCGCCGATACCCGAAGCTGCCAGCGTCTTGATCGGTCCGGCTGAAATCGCGTTGACGCGAATGCCATCGGGGCCGACGTCGTTCGCCAGATATTTGACGCTCGCCTCCAGCGCAGCCTTGGCTACGCCCATGACATTGTAATGCGGTACGACCTTTTCGGCGCCATAATAGCTCAGCGTCAGCATCGATCCGCCGCCCTTGCCGGTTTCAGGATCGAAAGGCACCATCATCGCGGCAGCACGCTTGGCAACGGCGGTGAAGCTGTAGACGCTGATGTTCATCGTCATCAGGAAGTCGTCGAGCGTCACGTCGAAATATTTGCCACGCAGCGCTTCCTTGTTGGTGAAGCCGATCGCGTGGACGACGAAATCTATAGTCGGCCAGCGTGCGCCAAGTTGCGCAAAGGCGGCGTCCAGATTGGCCATGTCCGATACATCGCAATCGATCAGGAAATCGCAGCCCAATTGCTCGGCTAGCGGACGGACGCGCTTTTCCATCACTTCGCCCTGATAGCTGATCGCCAGCTCCGCACCTTCGGCCTTCAGTCGTTGCGCAATGCCCCATGCGAGCGACTTGTCATTGGCGAGGCCCATGATGAGGCCCCGTTTTCCTGCCATCAAACCGGTCATGTCTGGATGAACTCCTGATTGTCTTTTCCTGTTCCCGGACTGCCCTTTAAGCCATTTTCGGTTGCGTTGGCCAGCGCGGCGTTGAGTTGTGCGCCGGTAACCATACCAAGGCCCACAAGGTAGAAGAAAATCAGCGCGATCATCACCCCGGCAAGGCTGCCATAGGTCAGGTCATAATTGGTTATCGAGGAAACGAACCAAGGTAGCACCATGGTGCATCCGACCCACCAGATGCTGACCAGCACTGCGCCCGGCCATTTGGGGAAAATCCGTCCGCGATATTTGCGCGGGGCAAGGCCGCGATAGATGGTGTAAATGGCGAGGAAGAGGATCGCGAAGGGGATGATCCGCCCCCAGGCGAAATAGTCAGCCGCGCGTTCGGCCGCAGGGATGAAGCGATAGACAAGTTCCTCGATCGTCACGACCAATACCTGCGCCGAAAAAGCCATCATTGCCAGGATGACTGCGGCGACAATGACGACAAAACTGCCCAGACGATATTGCCAGAACCAACGCTCGGGCTGGGTCCCGTAAGCGCGGTGAAGGACGTCGCGGATCGTCTCGATCAGGCTGGTGGTGGTCCAGAGGCTGACGATGGCGCTCAGCCATAAAAGGGGCCCTGAACGCGCCGACATTGCAGCATGAACTGGGCCTTCTAGGGCGGCTTCGACGCTTTTGGGAACGGTTTTGAAAAAGGCATCGATCAGGGCGAGCCCGGATTCGGTTTGTCCTAAACTGCCAGCGATGGCGGCGGCGACGATACAGAATGCGAATAGAGCGACAATCGACAGATAGGCGAAATTCCCGGCATGGACGAAGCCGTCGCTATAAACGCCGACGACAACGCGACGGACCACTTCCTTGGCTTGATGCCAGGGGTCAAGATGATGGAACCACTGATCCTCGCTCTCCGGATGTGGGCGCGGATCGTGCGCGCGCTTCCGGCGAGAGAGGGGAGTGTTCAGAGACCAAGGTCGGAACGGATGTTCGGATCGTCGGGCAGAGCTTCAGCCAAGGCTGCGAGCGCTGCCGTGTCGGCGGGTAGTCGGATGTGAAGTGTCACGAGCTGGTCGCCGCGCTCTCCACCCTTCTTCGCAAAACCTCTGCCCTTGATGCGCATCGTGGTGCCGGACTGCGCACCAGCCGGAACACTCAGCATCACCGCACCGTCGATAGTCGGCACCTTCACTTTGGCGCCCTTAATCGCTTCTTTCAGGCTGATCGGCAGTTCGAGCCGGATATTGTCGCCATCGCGCTCGTAAAAGGGGTGTTTGCCGATTTTGAGCGTGACCATCGCATCGCCATTGCCGCCGGGGCCTGCAGCGCCTTTGCCGGGAATACGGATCTGTTGTCCGCTGACGGCTCCTGCAGGAAGTTTGAACTCAACCGTCTTGCCGTCGCGAAGCGTGATCCGCTGGGGTTCGAGCTTGGCTGCATCGGTGAACGACACCAGATGGTCATAGGCAATGTTCGCGCCCTTGGGGGGTGGGCTGGACTGAGGACGGGGACCGCCGGGGCGTGCGCCTGCGCCGCCGCCGAACAGACCATCGAAAATGTCGCCAAGGTCTATGCCGCCTGCACCAAATTCAAAGCTGCCGCCTTGGCCTGGGCGCGGTCCGCCGCCGCTGAACGGGCTCCCGCCGCCAAAGCCTGCACCAAATGGCGAGCGTGGCTGGCCATTTTCGTCGATCTCGCCGCGGTCAAATTGTCCGCGCTTTTGCGGGTCTGACAGCAGGTCATAGGCGTGCGTAATTTCGGCAAAGCGCTCGGCTGCCTTGGGGTTATCCTGGTTCCTGTCAGGGTGCAGTTCTTTGGCGAGCTTGCGATAGGCGCTCTTGATCGCCTTCTCGTCTGCGCTCTTCGAAACGCCCAATATGGAATATGGATCGGCCATTCTGGTCCCTGTGTTCAAACTCTCTGTATTAGATTGGCATTACAGCCCCGCGAGTCAACTCGGCGCTATGCTGTTTTCGACGCTTTTTCCGGCAAATGTGCGCAGCGCCAGATAAAGAACCAGCCCCAGCGGACCCAGCAGGAAGATGAAGGGCAGAACCGGGATCTGCATCCAGCGGGTAATCCCGCGCCGGTCAGCGTTGCGCGCAGCCCAAATGCCGACGAACAGATCGAAGGCCAGATAGTGGATCCAGCCGATCGTCGCGCCGCCTTTACTATCGAAAAGCCCCATCACGCCCGCGAGTGAAGAGAAATCCTGCGAACGCGGCCCTGCGGCATCAAGCGTCCCGCTCATCAAGCCGACAATCAGCACAGCATAAGTCAGCGCCAGTAGCCCGCAACCTGCCATGAACAGCATAGGCAACACCTGTTCGCGCTTAGGTGCAAACAGCAGTATCAGCCAGCAGACCATCGCATAGATGTTGGTGACCTCAAAAATCGTCTCCCACGGCATTTGCATGGCAGTCCCCCCTTCCTTGCAGGCGCAGTCTAGCCTATCGGGGTAATATGGAAAGCCAAGATCCCTACGCAATTTTCGATGCCTGGTTCAAAGAGGCACGCACGACCGAGATTAACGACGGCAACGCGATGGCATTGGCCACGGCGGATGCAAGCGGGCATCCTTCGGTGCGAATGGTGTTGCTCAAAGGCCATGGCCCTGACGCAGATGGCAAAGGCGGGTTCATTTTCTACACCAACCTTGAAAGCCGCAAGGGTGGCGAACTGGCCGCAAACCCCAATGTCGCCTTGCTGTTCCACTGGAAGTCTCTACGCCGCCAGATTCGTATCGAAGGTCCGGTAACGCAAGTCAGTGATGCGACGGCCGACGCCTATTTCGCCAGCCGCGCACGCGATTCCCAATTGGGTGCTTGGGCGTCCGACCAATCGCGTCCGCTAGATAGCCGCGCGACGTTCGAGGCGCGTTTTGCCGAGGTGAAAGCACGCTTTGAAGGTCAGGATGTGCCGCGTCCTCCTCATTGGACCGGGAATATCGTTAGCCCAACCCGCATCGAATTCTGGCAGGATCGTGAATTCCGCCTCCACGAACGCTGGGTGTTCGAACGCGACGGCGATGGCTGGCGCAGGCAGATGCTGTACCCCTGACGCAATATGTCGCTGACTCACAACCACCATCACCATGCGCATGGATCGATGACGGCAAAGGCTGCCATTGCCAGCGTCGCCATGGCGCTTTTCCTGACAGCGCTCAAAAGCTGGGCTGCAATCGAGACTGGTTCGGTCGCATTGCTGGGTTCGCTTGCCGATACGGGCTTTGACCTGCTGGCATCGTTGCTGACGCTGTTCAGCGTGCGCTATGCTGCACTGCCCGCCGACGATGACCACCGCTTCGGCCATGGCAAGGCAGAGGCGTTATCGGCGTTGGTGCAGGTGATGCTGGTCACTGTGTCTGCTCTATTTATTGGCTGGCGCGCTGTGGTTCGTTTTGGCGATGGCGCGCCGACCGAGCATCCCGAAATGGGCATTGGCGTTTCGCTGGTCGCGATAGCTGCGACGCTGGGGCTGCTGGCCTATCAACGGCGTGTGATCAAAAAGACCGGGTCGGTCGCGATCCACGGCGATCATTTGCATTATCAGGGCGACCTGTTGCTCAACATCGCAGTCATCATCGCGCTTGCCCTCGACGCCTTTTTGAACGTGCGCGGTGCTGATCCGCTGTTCGGCATTGCCATCGCGCTTTGGCTGCTCTGGGGCGCCTGGCGTGCGGCCAGCCTTGCGCTCGATCAGTTGCTCGACAAGGAGTGGCCGCTCGAAAAAAGGCAACGGTTCATCGAAGTCGCGATGCGCCATCCGGAGCTGAAGGGCATTCACGACATGCGCACGCGCTCGGCGGGCGCGCATGATTTCTGCCAGTTCCATGTCTGGGTCGACCCCAAAATGACGGTGCTGCAGGCGCATGAGGTGATGGACGAGATCGAGGCTGAACTGATGCGCGAATTTCCGGGGGTAGAGGTGCTGATTCACCCCGATCCCGAAGGGCATAAGGACGAGTTGGGCTATATTCCGAGCGAGACAATCGAGCATCAGGACCACGACCATGAGCATCACCACCCCTAGGCCTTTCAAGCAGGTCGATGTTTTCACGGCCGTTGCACTGAAAGGCAATCCGGTAGCGGTGATCCTCGATGCCGAGGGGCTGTCAGTCGAGCAGATGCAGGCGATCGCCAATTGGACTAACCTGTCCGAAACCACCTTTGTAACTGCAGCCACCGACGCAGCGGCAGACTATGCCGTGCGGATTTTCACCCCCAAAAGCGAATTACCCTTTGCCGGGCACCCGACGCTGGGAACGGCGCATGCGGTGATCGAAGCTGGGCTGGCGACGCCGAAGGACGACAAAGTGGTGCAGCAATGTGCGGTCGGGCTTGTTGAAATAAGCCGGTCAGGCAATGGACTTTCCTTCAAGCTGCCCCGCTACGCCAATGAGGAAGCGCCCGAAGCTGAAAAACTGATTGCTGCGCTTGGGGAAGGCGCGATCAAGGGCAGCCCGCAGATCGTCAATGTCGGCCCGCGCTGGGTCATTGCCGAGTTGGTTTCTGACGAAGTGGTAGAGCAACTGCAGCCTGACCTGTCGATGCTCGCCGACTATGATCGCGCGCAATCAACGACTGGCATGACGGTTTTTGCGGAAAAGCCCGATGGCGACATCGTTGTCCGCAGCTTTGCCCCCGCAGACGGCATCGCCGAAGACCCGGTCTGCGGCAGCGGCAATGGCGCGGTCGCCGCTTATCGCCTGAAAGCGGGGCAGATTTCGGCGGGCAGCCTCTATACCGCCAGCCAGGGCATCCAAGTTGGCCGCGACGGATATGTTCGAGTTCGGATAGAAGGCGATGCCGTCCATGTCGGTGGCGATTGCGTCACCGTTGTGGACGGCACCTTCCGGATCTAAAACCTTAAGCCAACGTCACCGACTGGATCACGCCGGGCTCGCGCGGCGGTTCGCCCTTGGGCAGCGCATCGACATTTTCCATGCCTTCGACGACATTGCCCCAGACGGTGTACTGGCGATCGAGGAAAGTCGCGTCGTCAAAGACGATGAAGAACTGGCTGTTCGCGCTGTTCGGATCCATCGTGCGTGCCATAGAGCAGGCGCCGCGCACATGCGGTTCGTCGTTGAACTCCTGCGGCAGATTGGGCTTGGATGAACCACCGGTGCCGGTGCCATTCGGGCATCCGCCCTGCGCCATGAAGCCATCGATCACGCGGTGGAATTTGACCCCGTCATAAAAGCCTTCGCTCGCCAGCTCGGTGATGCGTTCGACATGCTTGGGGGCAAGGTCAGGGCGCAGCTTGATCACGACGTCGCCGGTCGACATGTGCAGGGTGAGGGTTTCGGCCATTTGGGAATCCTTTTCGTTGAACTTGGCCGTCGCAATAGGCCCCAAAGGCCAAAAGTAAATTGCAATTTCGCGGGCGCGGCGTAGGAGGGGCGCGGTCGCAACAGCATAGCAGCAAAGGGGGGATTATGACTGCCGAATCCGATCCTGATTTCCCCCCCGTCGAAACCGCAGATGAAACGCTGGATGAGGACAATCGCCTGAAAGCCGACTTCGTTCGGCTGGTGCTCGATGCGGTCGAACGCGGCGACACCGAAGAGGCGTATCGCCTTGCCCAACCGCTGCACGCCGCTGACATTGCCGACCTTTCCGAGCTGACCAAGCGCGAGGATCGCGCCGACCTTGCAATTGCGCTGGGCGACCTGCTGAGCGCAGATGTACTCGCCGAAATCAACGATTGGGTACGCGACGACATTGTTGATGCGCTTCCTGCTGCGCAAATCGCCGACCTCGCCGAGCAGATGGAGACCGACGACGCGGTCGCCATGATCGAGGATATGGAAGAGTACGAGCAGCAGGCCGTCCTTGCTGAACTCGATCCCGAAGACCGCGCGGTGATCGAAGACGCGCTGTCCTATCCGCAAGAATCCGCCGGTCGTATCATGCAGCGCGAGCTTGTTGCGGTGCCCGAGCATATCACCGTCGGCCAGCTGATCGATTATCTGCGCGAAAACCCCGATCTGACCACCGAATTCTGGGAAATTTTCGTTGTCGATCCGGCGCATCGCCCGATCGGCACCTGCCAGCTCAGCTGGATATTGCGCACCCCGCGCAACATTTCGATTTCCGATGTGATGAAGCGTGAGCAGACCTTGATCCCGGTCGACATGGACCAGGAAGAGGTTGCGCTGCGTTTCCAAAAATATGCGCTGATTTCCGCCGCTGTTGTTGATGATGCCGGGCGGCTGGTCGGGGTGATCACCGCCGACGATGTCGTCCACATCATTCAGGAAGAGGCGGGTGAAGATATTTTGCGCCTGTCAGGTGCGGGTGAAGGTGACATCAACGAGCCGATAGCAGACAGCTTTAAGGCGCGCGTCCGTTGGCTGATCGCCAATTTGCTGACCGCTTCTTTGGCTTCGTTCATCATTTCGATGTTTGAAGGTACGATCTCCAAGATGGTTGCTCTCGCAACGCTGATGCCGATTGTGGCGGGGCTGGGGGGGAATGCCGGAACGCAGACACTGGCGGTCACGGTGCGCGCTCTGCAACCAACCAAGTCACCGCTTCCAACGCGTGGCGGGCCGTCAGGCGCGAACTGTCCATTGCTTTGTTGAATGGGGCGTCTGTCGCAATTGTTGTAGGCATTGTTGTTTTTGCGATATTTGAAAATGCGCTGCTGGGAGGCGTTATCGCGGCAGCGATGATGACAAATATTGTTATTGCCGGATTGGCCGGCGTTCTGGTTCCGCTGACTTTGGAAAAGCTGGATGCCGACCCGGCAATCGCCTCTTCGATATTTGTGACCATGACGACGGACTCGATGGGTTTCTTCGTCTTTTTGGGTTTGGCGACGGTCAGCGGCCTTGTGGGTTAGGCCGTCAATCACCACAACATCTGTATGCCGCTCAACATGACCAAAATAGCCTTCGGCGCCGAAAGCCCGGCGCATCTACGCCAGCGGCTCGAAAGCTATGCCGATGCGGGCGAAATCCGGCTGACCACGCGCTATCTTCCCAAGCGGCATGAGGAGATGGTCGGCGGTTCGCTCTACTGGATATTGAACCACACGCTTGTCGGCCGCAGTCCGATACTCGGTTTCATGGACAATGGGCAGGGGAGGACATGGATACGCCTGCGCCCCGAACTGATCCCTGTCCGCTCAATCCCCAAACGCGCGCATCAGGGCTGGCGCTATCTGGAGGACAAGGATGCGCCACCTGATCTTGGCGGGGCGGATGCTGATGCCCGCGATGAAATGCCATCCAAGATGCTGGGCGAATTGATGAAAATGGGGTTGGTGTGATTGCATTCGCTCGGCACCTCGCCTAGCCAGCGGCAACAGGTTGAAAATGGGGGGAACGACGCCATGGTAGACGCAGCACATGAACCAGATCACGCTGACAGCGGCTTTCCAAGCCTTTGGGGCGGCCTTGCCTGGGTTTTGTTATTCCTGTTCCTTCAAATCGTGGCCGGTGTCGCTGCACTCGGCATAGCCATCGGCGTCGACAATAGCGGACGCGACGCAATGGAACTCGCCCGCGACCTGTCATTCATTGCCGGTCCAACCATAATCTCGCTGATTGCTTCCAGCCTCGTTCTTTTGGGGTTGTTCTGGCTGCATTTGCGCAAGGAGGATCGTGCCGCGCGAATTGGCCTGATGCGCTGGAGCAAGCTCAGCCTTTTGCAAACTATTGGTCTGGCTATCGTGCTTATTGCGCTCGGCCTTGCCTTCAACCACCTCTACGCCACCTATGTCATTCCCGACGTGAAGGTGCAGGAATCGCTGCGCAAGATGTTCGAAGCGCTGCCCGATACGCCATTCAACATGGTGATGCTGTTCGTCGCGATCGCCATCATTGCTCCTTTGCTTGAAGAAATCCTGTTCCGTGGATTTGTCCAGAACGCGCTTGCCAAGCGGTTACCGGCCTGGGGTGCAATATTGGGTGCATCGGCAATCTTCGGTGCAGTGCATATGGATTATCATGCCTTCCCCGCTTTGATGATGATGGGTGCTGTTTTCGGGATTTTGTACCACAAGCCTGGATCGCTGCGGGTCAATATCGTCGCCCACATGCTCAACAATGGCGCGGCACTTCTGCTGACCTAGCGATCTGCAATCGCATTCCAGGCGGCAGCGATCGATTCAACTCCCGCACGCAGTTCTGCGAAGCGCAACGGATCTGGGTTGGCCAGCCGATCTTCGAATTCGCTCGCGAGGGCGGCATACAGGCCTGCCAGCGTTTCGGCCAATTCGCCAGATTCAAAATTGAGTCCTGCCCTCTGTGCCACAATGATAGAGCGCGCTCGATGGGCTTGCGGGTCGAGGAGCAAGGTGTCGCATTTTCTGGCCTGCACCGTCAGAATGTTGATGCACAAAAGCAGTTCTTGGTAGAGCAGCGCGACACGTACATGCGGATCGACGTTTTCTATCTGGGCGCTCAGCGCTAGTGTACGGTAGTGCGCGCTGGCCTTGGCATAACTGGGATTCAGCATCGCCTATTCCTCATTCGACCAAAATTTGATTTGCCGCTCAAGACAGGATCGCAGCGTCCTACTCTGGTCGATTGCAATCATGGTTCCTGATCCGGGTCTTTGTGGGGCAGGGCAGAGCAACACGCGTGCCAAATTTCGGAATAAATATGAATTACAATAAGATGGGGAGAGTTCGAGTTGGAACCTGCCTGTAGGCCGCCAGAAAACTGACAGCCCGAATTTAAGCTGCTCGCGATCGTGCCGTTAAAGCTTTCGTTGCCTCATTGTCAGAAATCACGAGCCCACAGGGTTCCGGTGACTGGTCCTCCGGAACCCGCAAGCGACACCCCGGCGGCGCAACCCGCCGGGGTGTTATTCTATGACAAAAGCCTGCAAACCGGCTATTGACCCTTCCGACGCGCATGCCTATAGGCCGCCTCCTGTCCAGCGCCCCGCGCGGACATGCAAGGTTGGCGGAGTAGCTCAGCTGGTTAGAGCGGCGGAATCATAATCCGTAGGTCGGGGGTTCAAGTCCCTCCTCCGCTACCAACAAAATCCAAGATTGAAACAAAGGTCATTCACAGCTTCGTACGTTCAAGCCTTGTTTCGACCGGCCTTTGCGACATCTTTCGCGCCAATGCCGCCGACAATGCTGCCTGTGGTCAATTGCATATGGGCGTGGGCAAGGTGGTGCATGTGAAAGACGCTATCCATCGCTGACCTTTTGCCGCGCTGATCCTCGACCAGATTGATGGCCTGTTTGACCATAGCGAGACCGAAGCGCGGGCGCTCGGCTATTTCGCGTGCGATGGCTTCAACCTCTGCCGCCAGATGGTCCCGGGCGACCACGCGGTTGACCATGCCATATTGATAGGCGCGGTCGGCGGGCATTTTCTGGCCCAGATACAGAAACTCGCGCGCAATTCGCGGGGGCAGTTCGAATGCATGCGCGAAATATTCAACGCCAGGGATTCCCATTTGGACGACCGGGTCCTGAAAATAGGCATCGTCTGATGCGACGATCATGTCGCAGACCCATGCGAGCATCAGACCGCCTGCGATGCAGGCGCCCTGTACCATCGCGATGGTCGGTTTGGGGATGTCCTGCCAGCGGCGGCACAGGCCGAGATAGAGATCCTGTTCAAGGACATATTGCCGCTCTGCCCCTTTCAGGCCGACATGGTCGTGCCAAATCGCCTTACGATCGCGGGTCTGGTCTGAATCGTCATCCGGCGTACCCAGATCATGGCCAGCGGAAAAATGCTTGCCATTCCCGCCCAGCACGATGACTTTGACTTCCAGATCATCGGTCGCCGCCCGGAACGCGCGATCAAGCTGGTCGAGCAGTCCGGCATTTTGCGCATTCGCATATTGCGGCCGGTCGAGCATGATCCACGCCACGCCATCACGCCTTTCATAGGTGATGAAATCCGGCTTTCCGTCGGCCGCAATTGAAACTGCAGGCTGTGTCGCCATCCCACTCTCCCCTAACTCCGTTCGGAGCAAGGATGTATCAGACAGAGCGGATTATCAACAACTGGCTGGGCTGCGTTGTATTCAACCACCCTCGCTATAAAGCGCTTCCCGGATTTTCTGGCGCAACCACGCCTTTGAATCCGGATCTGCAAAACTGTGCGATGCGCTGTCGAGCGCTTCGAGGGGGCATGTGCCTTTATGACGTAACGCTTTGAAAACGTCGCTCTGCCATGCCGCGTGAAATGCCATTGCTGTCGTGTCGCGTTGCGCCAGCAATATGGTTGTCGGCACGGGACCGGCGGCAAGCGCATCGGCAAGGCGATAGGCCAAAGCCGTCGGTTTCTCGCTTTTCCTAGCCTGTTTTATGCCTGACGCCAGTTTGCTTAGATTGATCTTGCCGGTCAGCAGATCGATCAGACTGCGTGGGTCTTTCAGCCGATGCCAGTATCGCGCGCGGATCGCGGCTGCCGAGGGCAGCGTTGGAGCATCCGCCTCTGATTGAGTTTCGATCACCCACGGATTGGCGAGGATAAGGTGGTCGATAGCCAAACCACTGTGGAACAGCGCAAGGGCACTCGCCGCATCACAATTCCCAAAAGCAACAAGGCGTTCGAGATGCGGCGCTTCGACCCGGAAGGCCGCGGCAGCTGCGGCGATATCGGCGGCGCTGCTTTCAAAGCCGCAATTTGCGCCTTCGCTTTCACCTACGCCGCGCCGGTCGTAGCGAAAGACCGGATAACCCAAAGCGGCAAAATGCGCCGCCAGAGCTGCCTGTCCGGCATGCGCGCCGCTGCGGATTTCGTTGCCACCGCTGACAATTAGCAAACCGGTGGTCTTGGCACCTTCATCAAGCGTTGCGGCGCACCAGACGCCTGCACAATCGAAGCCGGTTAGCCGCCGCATGATGCGCTCCACTGGTCGAGATCGGCGGCGATTGCGGCGGACATGGCGGGGTTATCCTGCGGCTCGGTGCGAAGCCACAGGGTGGAACCAGTGATGTCCTGCCCCAAGGAGCGTACGGTCAGTATCGCGGGATCTGCAGGTTCGATGCTTGCCAGTTCCGCAACCATCACAGGGCCCAGCAAATTGCCCGCCAGTTCTATCGGTGCCGTCTTTGCAGCTTCCATAAGCCCGGCTTCGCTCGTCGCCTTGCCCGCTTCCTTGTCGCCAGCAATACGGGTGCGGATAATGGTCTTGAGCAGGCTTGATCCCTTGGCCGGGGCCAACCGCCAATGGGGCAGGTCCGTTGCTCCATTGTCGATGAGCGCCCCGCCGCGCAGCGCGGCTATGTGTGTTGCGCCCAGCTGTGTTGCAGCGGCGGTGACAGCATCGCGCCATGTGCCAAGGCTGTGGCCTTCAAGTTCCGCAGGGCTCTCATTGCAGCCGGGTAGATCGAGCAACAGGCTTCCCACACCGCGCTCCGCCAGCCCGCGCATCGTCTGCACCAGCATGCGGCGACACCGGTTCATCTCGTCGAACAGCGGAGGAATGATCAGTATCTGGCGCGATGATCCCGCGCCAAAGCACAGGACATGCTCGTCATGCCCAGCAAAATGGTAGGTCCGATATTCGGGCCGAGGGCTCACTCCCGAACCTTGGCTTTCGCAAAGGCGACAAGGCTGCCGAAGCTTTCGAAAAGTTCGCCGTCGATATCATCATCGTCGATCATAATATCCAGCCGGTCTTCCATCTCGGTCAGCAGGCCTGCGACCGCCATCGAGTCGAGCTCGGGTAGCGCACCGAACAGAGGGGTATCGTCGGTCATTGCCGCCACTGTGGCAGGCGCTACGCCCAGCACATCGATGAGCAGTTCGCGGATCGTGGTTTCTACGCTGTCGTGAACGAAAGGCATCTCTTCTCTCTTATTATCTCAGTTTGAGGCGCGATAGGCGCGCCATTTGCGGATGGCAATATAGGGCCAATTTGCGGGATTGTTGGGCCAGAACATCTCAAGCCGGTAACGCTCGCGCACATCCTCCATCCATTCGGCCTTATAGGCATCGTTGCCGGTGCCGAAATCGATCAGGTTGACGTGATCGACGTCGATGACATGCTGGAACAAGGCTGCCGATAGCAGCGTCCCAGGTGAGGCCTGCATATGCCGCTCATCATGTGCGAGCTTGTGGATCAGCGCCGTCCCGTTTTCCACCGTCCAGAATTGCGCCGCGACCGGCTTGCCATCGATATAGGCAAGGCCGAGGCGCAGCGCACCCGCCACGCTTTCGCGTTCGGCGATCTGGCGCAGGAATTCGGGGCTGCCCTCTTCGGGTTTCCAACTACGAGCATAGACCCGCTCATAATCGCGCCAACTTTCGGTGCCAAATTCGCTATCGATGCGGATGGTGACCGCGCCGGTCTTGCCCTTGCGCTTAACGGTGTTTTTCAAGCGGCTCGGGCGGCCTTCCCAATAGGAATCGAAGCTGCGCCCCTTGACCTCAAGGATATGGTTCTGGTCGCAAACCTCGCGGAACACTGTCCAGCCACTGGCTTTAAACGCCGCCTGCACCATGCTGGCGCTTCCATCTTCGTCGGGCACCGGGGCCAGCGTCAGACGGCGGATATGTTTCGACGCCAAACGCGCAAGGCCGCGCAGCAGTGCCAGTTTTTCGACTTCGCTGTGGGCATTGGCGAAAATGGGGGCCCAGGTGAAATTATACCAGTTGGCGAGCGCGACCAGATGGCCGCTCTCGGCCTGCATCAGCGGCAGCCAGCCTTGGGCATCCCCACCTTTTGCTTGCAGCAGCGCAGGGGGTTTGTCGCGCAACGCCATGCGGTGCAGGCTTTCGAGCCAGTCGAGCCGGTCAAACAGGCAGGGCTGCGCCTCGCGGTCAAGCGCACCAGCAGCGGCGGCTTGCGCGGTCAGGAAATTATCGTGATATTCACACTTAACTGCCAATTATCGCCCCCGATTAACCCTTTATCCGATGACTTTTGACCCAATGACCGACGATTTGCCAGCCTTTCCGCTCGATCACCTCGCGCTTCGCGGGGCACCGGATGCGCCTGCGCTTCGTATCAAGGACCAAGTCTATAGTTATCAGTCGTTAAATCATCGTATCGGTCGGCTGGCGGCGATTTTGGCAGCCCAGAATTTTGCAGCGGGGGACAGGATCGCCACCTGGCTGCCCAAGACCGAGCTCGCCTGCCTGATGCCGCTGGCGGCGGTGCGCGCCGGGCTGGTGCATGTGCCCGTAAACCCGCTGCTCAAACCGGCGCAGGTTAAGCATATCCTGACCGATAGCGGGGCGAGAGCATTGCTGACCGCGAAGGTGCGGGCAGGGCAATTGGGTGCGGGTGACGTGCCGACCGGTGCACTGCTGCTCGATGAAAGCGAAATCCTCTCCGCAATCGACCAGCCCGGCGATGTCATGCCGCCGCTCCCTGCCGATACCGATACCAACAGCCTTGCCGCGATCCTCTATACCAGTGGTTCGACCGGACGGCCCAAAGGTGTGATGCTGAGCCACGCGAACTTGGCGATCGGTGCGGTAAGTGTGGCGAGCTATCTGAAACTGGCGGCGAATGATGTGACGCTCGCCGTACTGCCTTTGAGTTTTGATTATGGCCAGAACCAGCTGCTCTCCACCTGGCAGGCGGGCGGCTGTGTGGTGCCATTGGACTATCTAACGCCGCGTGATGTGATCAACGCCTGTGCCAAGCACGGTGTCACCACCCTTGCCGCCGTGCCTCCTCTATGGGTGCAACTGGCCGAGCAGGACTGGCCCATGGAAGCGACCGCGGCGATGCGCCGCCTGACCAACAGCGGCGGCGCGCTGACGCCCTCGCTGGTTAAGGCGTTGCGCGGCATATTCGGTACCAAAACCGATATTTATGCAATGTACGGTCTCACCGAAGCTTTCCGCTCGACCTATCTCGATCCGGCGCTGATCGACGCCAACCCGACCAGCATGGGCAAGGCCATTCCCTATGCCGAAATCCTGGTGGTCGCAAAGGATGGCAGCGAGGCCAAGCCGGAAGAGCATGGCGAACTGGTCCATGCCGGGCCGCTGGTGGCGCAAGGCTATTGGCAAGACGCGGAGCGCACCGCGCTGCGTTATAAGCCCGCGCCAGCCTTCTCTCGCTATGGCGGGATGGCGGTCTGGTCGGGTGATACCGTCTGGCGCGACGCCGACGGCTTGCTCTATTTTGTCGGCCGCGACGATGCGATGATCAAGACCAGCGGTAACCGCGTCTCCCCGACCGAAGTGGAGGAAGTAGCCATCGAAAGCGGATTGGTCGCCGAGGCTTGCGCGCTTGGCCGCAAGGATGAACGGTTGGGTGAGGCGATTGTGCTTTTCGTCCGCGCTAACGGTGCAGCCAACGAGGCGACCCTTGCGGCGTATATGAAGGCCGCGCTCCCCAATTTCATGCAGCCTGCCCAATATGTCTGGCTCGACGAATTTCCCAAAAATGCCAATGGCAAGCTGGACAGGGACGGGCTGAAAGATAGGTTGGCAGTATGAGTGAAGAGAAAGCCAAACCAACCGGGCCTATCCCTCCCTATTTTGAAACGATCGACGGCGAACTGGCTGTCGGCGGGAAGACAGCGATGGCGCTGGTTGCCGAGGCGGGCGATACGCCTTTGTTCGTCTATTCGACTGCAGCGCTGGACGCGAGAATCGGTGAGTTGCGCGCGGCGATGCCCACACAACTTGGTATTCATTATGCGATGAAGGCCAATCCATTCGCGCCTTTGCTTGGCTGGATGAAGGACAAGGTCGACGGGTTTGATGTTGCATCGGGTGGAGAGTTGAAGCTCGCTCTCGGCGCCGGTGTAGCAGCAGACAAAATCAGCTTCTTTACCCCGGCAAGCGTGACCGCGAGCTCGAATTTGCGATCGCGAATGGTGTTACGCTAAACTGCGAGTCCGAGGGCGAAGCGGAGCGGGCTTTTGCGATAAGCGAGCGGCTAGGCGTTGCTCCGAAAATCGCGGTGCGCGTGAACCCCAGTTTTGACCTCAAGGGCAGCGGCATGAAGATGGGTGGCGGGGCCAAACCCTTTGGCGTCGACGCCGACCGCGTGCCTGCGTTGGTACGGCGCATCATCGCTGCAGGCGCCGACTGGCGCGGCTTTCATATCTATGCAGGCTCGCAGGCGCTGGATGCCGAGGCGATTATCGCGATGCAGGCGCAAACGCTGGCGCTTGCGGCGGAATTGGCAGAGGCGGTGGGGGTTGCTCCACCGAAGGTCAATCTGGGCGGCGGTTTCGGTATTCCCTATTTTCCCGGCGACACGGCATTTGATCTGAACGCGGTCGGCGGCGCGCTGGGGCAGGCGCTGTCTGACTTGCCCGCTATCCTGAAAGATACCCATTTCTGCATTGAGCTCGGCCGCTATCTGGTCGGCGAAGCCGGCGTCTATCTGTGCCGCGTCATCGACCGCAAGGTCAGCCATGGCGAGACATTCCTCGTCACCGATGGCGGGCTGCATCACCAACTGGCGGCGTCGGGCAATTTCGGCACCGTTATCCGGCGCAACTATCCGGTCGCGATTGCGACGCGCTTCGATGCGCCTGCGGATGAAGTGCAATCGGTGGTCGGATGCCTCTGCACCCCGCTTGATCGATTGTCGGACAGCGCGATACTGCCGCATGCCAAGGTCGGCGATCTGGTCGCGATATTCTGTGCCGGGGCCTATGGCGCCAGCGCCAGCCCGGCCAATTTCCTTGGTCAAGGTGCTGCGCTGGAGATGCTGGTTTAGGTCAGCCGACCTTCGTATCCGCACCCAAGATCAGCGGGTCGGTGCGGCTGATGTCGACCGTGGCCTTGCCGATATTGGGCACATTGCTGCCACGGTGCTTGAACTTGCCTTCGACCATGCCGCCCGGCGCAATCGTCAGGCTCTGATAAACAACATCGCCCGAAATACGCGCGCTCGCCTCGATCACCAGATCGCCCGCCTCGATCGAGCCATCGACCTTGCCCGAAAGCCGCGCGGTTTCGGCGACAACTTTGCCGCTGATCACGCTGCCTTCGCCCTGAACGATCGAGCCGCAGGTAACATCTCCGTTGATCTTGCCGTCTATATGCAGATCGACCTTGGCCGAAAGATTGCCGGTGATTTCGACATCCGATGCGATCACCGAAAAAGTATGTCCGCCCCCACGCATGCTGTTACGCCCCTGCGTCGCTGCGACCGGCTGTCCGGTTTCCGGCGACGGCTTGGATTTCGAGAACATCGGGATTGGCCTCCAGGAATTTGAGCGGGTTGATTGCGGACCCGTTGATACGCACTTCAAAGTGCAAATGCGAGCCGGTTGAACGGCCGGTCGAACCCATGCGTCCGATCTGAACGCCGCGTTTTACATCCTGCCCCAGCGTAGCGGTAAAGCCGCTCATATGGGCATAACGTGTAACAAGGCCGTTGGCATGGGTGATTTCGATGCAATTGCCATAGCCGCCCTGCCATCCGGCAAAGGTGATTTTGCCGTCTGCAGCAGCGAGGATCGGGGTGCCGATCGGGCCCTTGAAATCAAGGCCTGCGTGCATTGCGGCACCGCCAGTAAAGGGATCGGAGCGATAGCCGAAACGGCTCGACATCAGGCCGATCGCGGCAGGCATGCTGGTGGGGATGCCGGCGAGCGCCATTTCCATCGCTTCCATCCGCTCAAGCGCGGTCAGCATGCGGGTGAAGCGCGGGTCGCGGACCTGCTTTTGCTTTTTGCCGAAGAAGGGGATGAAAGGGCCGCCCATGCCTTGCTTGGCTTCGCGGGCAAGCTGGTCGGGATTGAGGCCGAATTCGCGGATAGCGCCTTCGGCCTTTTGCGAACGGGCGATGGCGATCTGCGTCATGCGTTCGGCAAAGGCGATCTGCCGGGCTTCAAGCTGTGCGAGTTGCGCGGCTTCGGGAACGGCAAGGCCGATCTTCTTCGCCGTTTCGGCAGCTTCGCCAGTGGCGGGGGCGGCAGCATCCGCAGCAGGCATATCGCCGAAATGTTCCTCGAACGCGCCTTCCATGACTTTCTGGCGCGCCTCCAGGTCGCTCGCAACCGCCTCCATGTCGTCGCGATATTTGGCGACACGCTCTTCAACGGTTTCGATCTTTTCCTGCTTGGCAGAAAGCATCATGCGTTCGGCCGACACACTGACCTGATTGATCATCATGCCGAGCGTGACGATCAGCCACAGGCCAACAACACCCGCAATCGCTCCCGCGACCCGACGCTGCAATTTTGCACTGATTTTGATGAACCGGACTTGCCCGTTCGATCGCATGAAAAACTCACGATCAACGAACCATCCGGCCAACCGGTTTTTCCAACCGGCGAACTTGGCCATTTGCGACACGACCCACCCCGTTTTTATTTAGTGACGGGCGCTTAGCAGAGCGATTTGCCGCTGACGAATCGCTTTATTGTGACTCGTGCCGAGTCGGTAGAGTCGTGCGGTGAGTTGTGAGTTTTTACATGAAATCGGTTTCTGGCCTAAGCTGAGCACCCGGCAAGCACTCGCCAGAATCGAACAAAAACATAAATTTTACAGATACATATTGCGAATCAACGCAAGACGCGTAAAATTCCGCCGGAAATGCAGGATTCTGCGGCTTTCGCTTCGCTGTCGGGCGCTCTAGGAAGCAAACCGATGAGTGAAGATGCCACCCAGATTGTCGCCGCTATGACGGCCAAGGCTCGTGCGTCCGCGCGCATAGTTGCGCGTGCCAGCGATGCGCAGAAAGCCGAAGCGTTGTTGGCTGCTGCTACAGCTTTGCGTGCCGCTGCACCGACGATTTTGAAAGCCAATGCGATCGACATGGAGGCTGGTGCGGCAAACGGCCTGTCGGCGGCGATGCTTGACCGGCTGAAACTGGATGAAGGCCGGATCGAGGGTATCGCCTCGGCTGTCGAGCAGGTCGCGCATCTGGCCGATCCAGTCGGGCAGGTGATTGACCGTAGCGAACGGCCCAATGGCCTTGTCATGGAGCGCGTCCGTGTGCCCGTCGGTGTGCTCGCGATCATCTATGAAAGTCGCCCCAATGTGACGGCAGATGCGGCAGCGCTCGGCCTGCGTTCGGGCAATGTGGTCATCCTGCGCGGCGGCAGCGAAGCGGTACATAGCAACCGTGCGATCCATGCTGCGATGATCGAAGGAATCATCAAGGCGGGGCTCCCAGCCGATGCGGTGCAGCTCGTCCCGACGCAAGATCGTGCCGCCGTCGGGGCCTTGCTTAAGGCACAGGGGCAAATCGACATGGTCATCCCGCGCGGCGGTAAATCGCTGGTCGCGCGCGTGCAGGATGAGGCGCGCGTCCCCGTGCTCGCGCATCTCGACGGCATCTGCCACACCTATATCCATGCCAAGGCCGACCCGGCAATGGCGGAGGCGATTGCAGTTAACGCCAAGATGCGCCGCACCGGGATTTGCGGGGCGACCGAAACGCTGCTGATTGATCAGGATTATCCCGAACCCGCGCGGCTGATTGGTGCTTTGCTCGATGCCGGTTGCGAAGTGCGCGCCGACGACATGCTGATGGAACTCGACGCGCGGACGGTGCAGGCCGACGAAGCTGATTGGGGCACCGAATATCTCGAACCCATCGTCTCGGCGAAAATGGTCGCTGGCGTCGATGAGGCTATCGAACATATCGCACGCTATGGTTCGCAGCATACCGAAAGCATCATTACCCATGACGAAGCGGCGGCGGCAGACTTTCTGTCGGGCGTCGACAGCGCCATCGTGATGCACAACGCCTCGACCCAATATGCCGATGGCGGTGAATTCGGGCTCGGCGCGGAAATCGGCATCGCCACCGGCCGCCTGCACGCGCGCGGCCCGGTCGCGCTCGAAGGGCTCACCACCTATAAATGGCTGGTGCATGGCTCGGGGCAGACGCGGCCCTGAACGGACGACTTGTATCTTTTGTATACAAGTGATACAAACGTGCGATGAGTAAATCCGCCGTTATCACCGCGAGGCTCGACGAGAGCGTCATGACTTTGGTTGATCAAATCGCCAAAGCCAAAGGGCGATCGCGTTCCTGGTTCGTTGCCCAAGCCGTTCAACGGGTCGCAGAAAGTGAAGCCGAGTTCCTTGCCTTTGTACAAGAGGGTGAAGACGCGATCGCGCGCGGCGAATTTCATTCGCATGCTGAAATTATTGCTGAGCTCGATCAAATGATTGCGCTGCACAAAGCGAGGGCGCAAGCGAGCTAAATGCAGGAAATAATCTGGTCCGGCCCAGCGTTAGAGGATTTGCGCCGTATCTCCGCATGGCTGATGGACAATGCCGACGGCGAGACGGCGGTCCGGATTTTGGCGATGATTCGTGCCGCTTGCGTCGGCCTCGAAAACTTCCCATCCCGAGGACCGATGCTGGTGCAGGGCACGCGGAAGTTTCGAGTTGCAGGTACAAGATATTTGATCCTCTACCGGGCCGAACCGTCCCGGTTAATCGTTACGCGGGTATTTCATGCGCGCGAAAACTGGCAGTTGGAAATTTGACCTTCACAGGCCTTCTCGGCGGATCGTTTAACCCTGCGCATGGCGGGCATCGTTCGATCAGCCTGTTTGCGCTCGATGCGCTTGATCTGGATGAAATCTGGTGGCTGGTTTCGCCCGGCAATCCGTTAAAAGCGGGGGCCAAGGATATGGCGCCGCTCAAGGCCAGGCTGGGCTCGGCACGCAAAATGGCACGGCGCGCGCCGATCCGCGCGAGCGCGATTGAGGCGCAAATGGGCACGCGCTACACCATAGACACGCTGCGCAAGCTTGTCCGCCGCTACCCCAATCGCCATTTCATCTGGATCATGGGGGCGGACAATGTGGCAAATTTCACACGCTGGCGGCGCTGGCGCGATATCGCCCGATTAATGCCGATTGCGGTTATCGCGCGTCCGGGCTATGATAGCCATGCTGTTGCGGGTCCCGCAATGGCCTGGCTCAGGCGGTATGTCCGGCGTCCGGACCAGCAGCTTAATTGGACAATGTGGAGCACACCGGCGCTTGTATTTTTGCGCTTTCGCCCCGATCCACGCTCGGCCACGGCGGTTCGCCAGGCCAATCCATATTGGTATCGTGATTTTGACGAAAGGCGCGTCATTGACGGCGTTACCCACAAAGTTTTGTATTAAGGAGCAATTTTGATCGAACTCGCTACAGTCCCCGGCGGCAAGACCGCCAGAAAGGGACCTGTCCTGCAGCCTGACGAACTGCATGCACTCATTCTCAAATCGCTTGACGACGATCAAGCGCAGGAAACCGTCTCGATCCCCTTGAAAGGCAAGAGCAGCATCGCCGACTATATGGTTGTGGCGTCCGGCCGTTCGAGTCGTCAGGTGGCTTCGATGGCGCAGAAACTGGTCGAGCGCATCAAGCAGGCTGGGCGGCATGCCCGTGTCGAAGGCTTGCCGACGGCCGACTGGGTGCTGATCGATGCCGAAGATGTTGTCGTGCACCTGTTCCGGCCCGAAGTGCGCAGCTTCTACAACCTTGAACGGATGTGGGGCTTTGGCGACGCGCCCGAGGTTGCGAACGCCTGATAGCATAAGGGCAGTCGCAAATTAGTGAGGGGGGGACCGCAGATGCGGCTGCACATCATTGCGCGCGGCAAGATCGGCCGCTCCCCCGAGGCAGAATTGGTCGATCGCTATCTGAAGCGGCTGACCTGGCCGCATAAACTCACCGAACTACCTGATCGTGGCGGGAATACGCCGCCCGTCGAACGCAACTGCCGCACCGTCCTGCTGGATGAAAAAGGCGAGCAAATTTCGTCATCCGAATTGGCCAAAATGCTCGAACGCTGGCGTGATGAAGGCGTAGCAGAGGTGCGTTTCTGCCTAGGCGCCGCCGACGGTTTTGATGATGCTGACCGTGCCGACGCCGACAAACTCATCGCCTTTGGTCACGCGACCTGGCCCCATTTGATGGCGCGCGCGATGCTCGCCGAACAACTCTATCGCGCGACATCTATCCTTGCCAACCACCCCTATCATCGCGAAGGATAGGCTGATGAGGGGCGGCTTGCGACATATCGGGATGGTGACGGCTGCTATTGCGATGCTTTCTGCGGCTGCAGCGGGGCAAAGCGATGTTGCGGCACTGCGCGCAGCCAAACAACGCGCTGCCGCTGCGTCCGCGCGCAGTGAGTTCCTGCGGCAAGAGGCGGCGAGCGCCGAAGCGACCGCAGACCGCTTTGTGGCCCGCCGTGCCGCGCTGGCGGCGGAAATAGATACCGCTAACGCAGAGATTGCTGCTGCACGCGCGCGGATTACCATCATTGCCCGGCGGCAAAAGGAGCAGGCGGCCCTGCTGGGTGGGGCAAGCGCGCCTCTGATGCGGCTCAACGCGCTATTGCAGTCGATGACGCGCCAGCCTGTATCGTTGCTCCTCGCCCAACCGGGGGACCGGCGCGACTATATCCATCTGCGCGCGACGATGTCGGCGATCGAACCCGTAGTGGCGCGGCGCACGGCTGCTTTGCGTCAGCAAATGGCGCTGCAACGTGAATTGGGCGTGCAGGAGCGCACCGCCATCCGCTCGCTCGCGGTTGCACGCACAAGCCTCAACGAGCGGCGGCAATCGCTGGTTGCGCTCGAAAGCGGAACGCGGGGGCGTGCGCTTTCTCTCAACGCCGATGCCGCGCTCGAGTTCGAGCGGGCGATTGGCGAAGGCGAGCGCGCGCGTGATCTGGTCGAGCGTATCGACGCGGATCGCGAAAGCGGCCAGATCGCTGCTTTACTTGCCACATATGAGGGTCCTTCGCCCCGCAGGTCGGGCGCAATGAGCCCCAAGCCAAGGCAAACCGCTTACATCCTTCCGGTGCGTGGCCAAATTGTGTCAGGTTTTGGCGAATTGAACCCCACAGGCTATCGCGAGCGGGGCCTGCGGCTCAGCGTCGCCGAAAATGCCGCGCTGGTTGCCCCCGCCGATGGTATCGTGACCTTCGCCGGCCGGTATCGCAGCTTTGGCAATATCATCATCATCGAACATGGTGGCGGCTGGTCGAGCCTGATCACCAATATCGAACGGCTGGGTGTCGAAAAGGGTGCGCGTGTCCGGCAGGGCAGCAATATCGGGCAGGCGGGCAGCGAAGAACCTGAAATCATGGTCGAACTGCGGCGCAATGGGCGGATTGTCGATATAGCCGCGCTGATCGGCTGAAGCCGCTCGTCGGCCTCTGGACCACTTTCGTGGTAAACAGGCTTTCACCATTGGCTGCAATCACGATATAGCTGGAAAATTACGCGATCAGACTCGAAGGCGAATGCGCTTATGTACAGGAAAACGCTCGCAACCGGCATCACTGCCTTTGTCATTGGCGCTTTGGCGACGACCTCGCTGACCGCCCAGCAGCGCAAGGATGATCCGCTGCGCGACATGGACGAATTCATTGCGGTCTATAAAAAAGTGCGCGCCAACTATGTCGACAAGGTCGATGATGAGCAGCTGATGAAGGGCGCGATTCAGGGGATGCTCAACACACTTGATCCGCACAGCGCGTTTCTCGATGAAAGCAATTTCCGCGATCTGCAGACGCAGATTGAGGGCG
Organism: Sphingomonadales bacterium; assembly: GCA_016707885.1. GTDB lineage: Bacteria > Pseudomonadota > Alphaproteobacteria > Sphingomonadales > Sphingomonadaceae > Sphingorhabdus_B. The sequence goes on along the minus strand of JADJGU010000001.1, from coordinate 812,434 downwards.
AATATGGCGGCCTCGGCCTGTCGGTGACGCAGGAAGACGGCGCGATCAAGGTGATCGCCCCCACCGCCGATACCCCTGCCGACAAGGCAGGGATCAAGGCGGGTGACTATATCACCCATCTCGATGGCGAACTGATTGTCGGCGATTCGATTGACGATGCGGTAAACCGCATGCGTGGTGCACCTGGCACATCGATCAAGCTGACCATTTTCCGCCCTGGTCGTGACGAACCGTTCGACCTGACGCTGACCCGCGCGATCATCGACCTGAAACCGGTGAAATGGGAGGTCAAGGACAAGATTGGCGTCATCACCATCACCGGATTTTCGGAAGAAACCGGCGAGGATGTGGTTGCCGCAATCAAGGGCATAGAGCGCCAATTGGGCGGCAAGCCGCAAGGCTATATTGTCGACCTGCGCTCCAACCCAGGCGGGATTTTGGAAGAAGCGGTGAAGGTGTCCGATGCTTTCCTCGACAAGGGCGAAATCGTTTCCGAACGCGGCCGCGACAAGGTCGTGGTCAGCCGCTGGTTTGCCGAACAGGCAATCAAGGGCGATGTGACGGGCGGCAAGCCTGTGATCGTGCTGGTTGATGCTGGTTCGGCCTCGGCCTCGGAAATCGTCGCCGGCGCATTGCAGGACCATCGCCGCGCGCTCGTCATGGGTGAACGCAGCTTTGGCAAGGGATCGGTGCAGAATGTGCTGCCATTGTCGCGAGAAACCGGCCTGCGCCTGACCGTCGCACGCTACCACCTGCCGTCGGGCCGCTCGGTGCAGGAAGGCGGCGTGAAGCCTGATGTTTCTGTGCCGCAGATTTCCGATCCCGATTATCGCAAGCGCGTCGCCGTTCGCGAATCCGATTTGCGCCGCCATTTGGTCAATGAAAATCTCGCCGACGACAAGAGCCTCGAGTCCGACGGCAAGGATGATCCACGCTTTGCCATGACACCCGAAGAGCTGAAAAAACAGGGTATTGAGGATTTCCAGCTGCATTATGCGATGCAGACGCTGGAGCGTCTGGGAACGAAAGGCGCGCGCCTTGCTGAAACCAGCGCAAAGACTGGCAAGCGCAATTAGAGCCTGCTAGACACGCGGGCATGACCGGTTTCGATCGTGCGCGCTGGCTGGCGCTTCTGCTTCCTTTCGGGCTCCTCGCGGGAGCTTATGTGTCGCAATATATTGGCGGATTATATCCGTGCGAGATGTGCTGGTGGCAACGCTGGCCCCATTTTGCTGCGCTTCCTTTGGCGTTGGGAGCGTTCATACTGCTGGGAGACGGTAAGCGCCGTGCTTTCACGGCCTTTGCTGCCCTTGCCATTCTGACCAGTGGCCTGATCGGTGGCTATCATGCGGGGGTCGAATATGGCTGGTGGGAAGGCATCACCACTTGCTCATCGACGGTTGCTCCAGGCAGCGGCAAGGATGTGCTTGATGCGATCCTCAACGCTCCGCTTATCCGCTGCGATATTGCACCTTGGACGCTGTTTGGTATTTCGCTCGCCGGTTTCAACTTCCTGATTTCGACATTTGGCGCACTCGCCATCTTCGCGCTGCTGCGCAAGGGAGGGAAAGCATGATCGCCAATCAAGCCGCCAGCCGTTTGAGCATGATCCGCGTCGATCAGGCGGGCGAATATGGCGCCACGCGCATTTATGCAGGCCAATTGGCCATGCTGGGGGATCGACACCCAGCCGCGCGCAGCATCGCACATATGGCCGAGCAGGAACGTCGCCATCTCGATGCCTTTGACCGGTTGATGGCAGAACGCGGCGTGCGACCCACCGCGCTCCAGCCTTTCTGGAATGTCGCAGGTTTTGCATTGGGCGCGGTGACCGCCGCCATTGGCCCCGAGGCAGCGATGGCGTGCACCGTTGCGGTCGAAACCGAAATCGACGCCCATTATCGCGAACAGCTCGCCGAACTGGGAGAGAGCGATCCTTCGCTGTCTGCCATGATCGAGGAATTCCGTCAGGAAGAGGTGGAGCATAAGGAAACCGCGCTTGCCGCCGGGGCCGAGCAGGCCCCTGCCTATCCGTTGATGAGTGCGGCAATTCGTCTTGGCTGCCGGGCGGCGATTGCGCTTTCAAAGCGAATTTGACCGCCATCAATGCAGCGCTGAATTTCATTTGCCATTCATCCAGCAGCGCCTAAGCCCCAATCCAGATTCTGGAGTAACCCGATGACCAATCGTACAGCCCTCATATTTGGTGCCGCATTTGCACTCATGGCCACCTCCGCTTTTGCGCAAGAGGGTGAAGCGCCAGCCGCCGCGCCCGATGCCGAAAAGATCAACATGGTCATTGTGTATGGTGAAGATGAATGTGCCGCGAGCACCGATGACCAGATCAATGTCTGCGCACGGCTTTCCGAATCGGATCGCTACCGCATCCCGACCCAGTTGCGCGATGATCCCAATGACCCGAGCAAGGAGGCTTGGACCAATCGTGTTCTGGCCTATGAATATGTCGGTCGCGAAGGCACGATGAGCTGCAGCGCGTCAGGCGCCGGGGGCTTTACCGGCTGCGGTCTGAAGCAAATTGAAGCCGCTTATGCCGAGAAAAAGGAAGATCCTGGCCTGACTTTCGGCCGGATGATTGCGGCAGAGCGTAAAAAGCGCCTCGACACCATCGATGCCGAAGCAGCGCTTGTCGAAGAGCGCGTCAAGCAGTTCGAAAAAGAGCGGGCGGAACGCGAAGCGCGAATGGCAAATGAAGCGCCAGAGGCGGAAAATCCCGACAGCGCATTGCCCCAACCCGAATAAAGGCCGCTACTCGGCCAACAGGCCGCGCATGATCAGCGCAATGGTGTGTTCGCGATAGGCGTCGCGCATCTCGGGTGAGATGTCGTGCTGATCATAGCAGTGCCGCAATACCAGCCGCGCCGAGAAAAAGCGGTCGGCGGCGCCGGTGACCGAGAAATAGAAGAGCTGCGGATCGACCGGGCGGAATTTGCCTGCCTTCACGCCTTCCTCGATCAGCACATCATAGGCGGCTGACAGTGGCTTCAGATAGCGCTCGGCAATTCTTGCGGCCTCGATGGGCGCGGCATCGCGCACCATTCGCATCATCAGCCGGTTGAGGTAAGGGAAGGTGTAATAGGTGTCGATAACCCCGCTGATATGACGGCGAAGCTTCTCTTCGGGCGGCATGTCCTTTGCCACCAGTGCGCGCAGTTCGATCACGATCTTTTCCATGTCGCGATCGAGAAGGGCCAGCATCAGGCCGTTCTTGTTGCCGAAATAATATTTGACCAGCGCACTGTTCAGCCCTGCGCGCAGTGACAATTCGGAAAGCGACAGGTCGATTGTGTCGCCTTCGCGCATGATTTCGCTTGCCGCTTCAAGCAGTTGTTCACGTGCGCCGCTTTGCGTCTCATTGGCGCTGGCTAGTTTTTGACCGTTTGTCGCCACGGCTTTACTCCCCCGGGGATATAGGGTCGGGATTTATGCCCCGACCCTTTAATCGTTCAGTTATATACCGCTTCTTCCCACCAAGGAAAGAAGTCTGGCATGTCTGTGGATACTTTGTCCGGATATTCGGGTGCGCGCTTTTCAAGGAAGCTCGAAATGCCTTCCTTGGCATCGCCCGAGCGCGAACGGCGATAGATGGCGCGGCTGTCGATTTTGTGCGCTTCCATCGGGTGCGGCTGGGCAGAGTTGCGCCACAGCATGTGACGGGTCAATGCGACCGAGACAGGTGCGGTGTTGTCTGCAATTTCGCGTGCCAGTTTTTGCGCTTCGGCCAGCAATTCGCCTGCCGGATGAACCGAGCGGACGAGGCCGCCCTTCAGCGCTTCCTGTGCGTCAAATATACGGCCGGTAAAGCACCATTCGAGCGCCTGTTGTGGGCCGACAAGGCGCGGCAGGAACCAGCTCGAGGCAGCTTCGGGCACGATACCGCGGCGGGCAAAGACAAAACCGAAACGGGCTGTTTCGCTGGCCAGACGGATATCCATGGCCAGCTGCATGGTAACGCCAATGCCGACAGCCGCGCCGTTGATGGCAGCAATCACCGGCTTTTTGCATTCGTAGATACGCAGGGTCAGCAAACCGCCGCCGTCGCGTACCCGGGCATCGGAAAGGTCGCTCACCTGCTCGCCGCTGGCGAAGACATGCTTGCCGTCATCGGGCGTCAGGTCGGCGCCAGCGCAAAAGGCACGGTCGCCATGGCCGGTGACGATGACGGCGCGGACATTGTCATCGGCATCGATTTCGTCAAAGGCCGAAATCATCTCGTTCATCATCGTGCCGGTAAAGGCGTTCATCTTGTCCGGGCGATGCAGTGTGATCGTCGCAACGCCATCTGCAACATCATAAAGTATCTGCGTATAATTGCTCATTCGGGCATCCTCTTGGAAAAAAGAAACCCCCCTCGCAGCGCGAGAGGGGTGTCATGGAAAGCAGACCAAGTGGCTGCTTTCGAAACTCCCGCATGCGGGAGCAGTCGGTATATCAACGCGGGGCCATGCGGATGGCGCCGTCGAGGCGGACGTCTTCGCCGTTGAAATAGCCATTTTCGATCATCAGCATCGCGAGTGCGGCATATTCTTCGGGATTGCCGAGACGCTTCGGATAGGGAACCGATGCGCCGAGGGCATCCTTCACCGGCTGCGGAGCCGCGGCGAGCAGCGGGGTGTTGAAGATACCCGGCAGGATGGTGTTGACGCGGATAGCTTCGTTCGAAAGATCGCGTGCGATCGGCAGGGTCATGCCGACAACGCCGGCCTTCGACGCCGAATAGGCAGCCTGACCGATCTGGCCGTCTTCAGCCGCAACCGAAGCGGTGTTGACGATGGCACCACGATCGCCATCAGCCTGCGGCTCGAGTGTCAGCATACCGGCAGCCGACTTGGCGATGCAACGGAATGTGCCGATCAGGTTGATCTGGATGATCCATTCAAAAGCCGAAACCGGGAAGTGCTTGATCGAGCCATCTTCCTTGGAACGGCTGGCGGTTTTGATCGCGTTGCCGGTACCGGCGCAGTTGACGAGGATGCGTTCCTGGCCGTGCGCTGCACGTGCCTTGGCGAACGCGGCATCGACTTCTTCTTCGCTGGTCACATTGACCTTGCAGAATACGCCGCCCAGTTCGGCGGCCATGGCGTTGCCCTTTTCTTCGTTAAGGTCGAAAATCGCAACTTTGACGCCCTTTGCAGCGAGCGAACGTGCGGTTGCAGCGCCGAGGCCCGATGCGCCGCCGGTTACGACTGCTGCGACGGATGAGTCGAGTATCATTCTAATTTCCTTCTAGATCGTCGCCCCGGCGAAGGCCGGGGCCGTTGGAGGTTAATTCAATGGGTTTTGGGTAAACCGATAGCGGCCCCGGCCTTCGCCGGGGCGGCGGCGGTTAAAGCCGTTCGATGATCGTGACGTTGGCCTGGCCACCGCCTTCGCACATTGTCTGCAGGCCATATTTGCCACCCTTGGCATCCAGAACGCCGAGCAGCGTTGCCATCAGCTTGGTACCCGAAGCACCGAGCGGGTGGCCGAGTGCGATCGCGCCGCCATGGACGTTGAGGCGATCATGCGATGCGCCGAGATATTTCAGCCATGCAAGCGGAACCGGGGCGAAGGCTTCGTTCACTTCATAGGCATCGATATCTTCGATTTTGATGCCAGCTTTCTTCAGCGCCTTTTCGGTGGCGAACAGCGGCTCTTCGAGCATGATGATCGGGTCACCTGCCGTCACCGAGATGTGGTGGATGCGCGCGCGCGGCGTCAGGCCATGATCCTTTAGGGCCTGTTCCGAAACGATCAAAGCGGCCGATGCGCCGTCGCAAATCTGCGAGCTGGTGGCAGCCGTGATCGAGCCACCTTCCTGCAGCAGCTTGACGCTGGAGATGCTCTCCATCGTGGCGTCGAAACGGATGCCTTCGTCAACCAGATGCACTTCCTTGCCTTCGGGGGTTTCGATTTCGATGCCGACGATTTCATTCTTGAAATGGCCTGCTTCGGTCGCCGCCTTGGCACGCTGATGGCTGGCGAGTGCGAAGGCGTCGAGATCATCCTTGGTAAAGCCGTGCTTCTTGACGATCATTTCAGCGCCCGCGAACTGGCTGAACATGATGCCGGGGAATTTCTCTTCGAGGCGCGGCGACTTATAGTTGCCGAGGCCTTCCTTCATGAACAAGGTCGCGACCGAGCCCATCGGCACGCGGGTCATGCTTTCGATGCCGCTGGCAAGCACGATATCCTGCGTGCCCGACATCACGGCCTGGCCGCAAACATCATCGCCTGCTGCGAAGAACCGCACTGGCGATCGATGGTGACAGCGGGAATGCTGTCGGGCAGTTTCGAGGCAAGAACCGCGTTGCGGCCAAGGTCCATTGTCTGCTGACCACCCTGCGAGACGCAGCCGGTGATGACGTCGTCGATCGCTTTGGTGTCGAACTGGTTACGGTCAGCAATCGCATCGAACACGGCAGCGCCGAGATCGACCGGGTGCACCCCGGCAAGCTTTCCACCGCGCCGCCCGCCGGCGGTACGAACGGCATCGACAATATAAGCTGTGGCCATGACAGGACTCCTTTGTGTGATTTAATCGTGCGATTAAACCGAGTCTGTTCAGGGGTCAATGCCTATAGCGAACATAGGTCAGGTGTTTCTGGATGACGGGTTTTGAAATTAGGCTTTCAACGCCGCAATCGCTTCCCTTGTGGTCCGCGAATAATTGCCCCAGCGATAGCGATAAGTGCCGATATAGTGCACAAAAGCCGGGCTTTTCGGCATCGGTTCATCCCAATGGTTGATATAGCGATCATAGGGCAATTGCACCGGATCGGGATCGTTCGCGACCACCCAGTTCGATGCGACCTGCTCGCTGCCCCATTGCCGCCAGGTCTTGCCGAGCCGCTCGTCCATTTCCTGCGAAAAGCGCGATACGGTGGCGCGGCCATCATCACTTTTGGCAAAGCCCGCAAAACCGGCACAACCCCGGATATAGCGTCGAATGTCGGCATCGGGCAGCGTCTTCATTGCTGCTTCGGCATGCGCCTGTACATGATCGGTCGTAGGCCCATTGGCATGGAAAATCTGCGAGATCTCCCGTGCACTTTTGAATCCGTGCTGCGCCTCGTCCAAGCCACCGGCCAGCGTGAAACTGCGGTTGGCATCTATCGCTGCAGCAATTTCGGGAACCGGGCCGGTGGTTACCGTATCCGAATCAAGCTGGATCACGAAATGGTCGTTTCGTCGGTCGAGGATTGACAGCAATCGTTCCCAGCAATTGTCGCGAGGGCAGGGTGCAGTCTCAACATCAGCCTTCACGATGATTTCCGGATTATCGCAGTGCTTGGCCAGAACAGCCTTGTCTTCCGCAGTTAAAGTTCCGTCGTCGAGCAGCACGATTTTTCCGCGGGGCAAATGGTGATGCAGCGATTTGACCGCCACCAGATAGGGCAACAGCACGGCGGTTCCGATCATCGAAAACAGCATGACACCATCATCCTGCGCCACGATAGGCGGCGTATCCAATATGCCTTGCACGGCACGCTCATGTGCCCAGCTGCCGGCTTTTCGGCCTATCGCCGTGAGTATTTCCATCAGGGTCAACCGCTATTCCTTGTGCGCAACCTGCCGCACCTAGCCGGTTCCTTAGGTAGAAGCCATTTCGACATGATTAACAATCGCAGGTTTTACACGCGCGGCAATCAGGCTGCCGCCGACGATAAGTGCGGTGCCGATCAAGGTTGTCAGCGTGACGGGTTCATTGAAGAATACCCAGCCGAACAGCACAGCCCAGACAAAGGCGGTATATTCGACCGGGATCAAAATCTGCGCCTCGGCTCGCGCATAGGCCCAGCTCATCAGCAGCAATGAGAATATGGCCAGCGAAGCGGCGGTCAGCAGCATCGGAACCTTGGCCACCACCAAAGGCGCCAAAAACCAGGGGGCGGCGAGTGCCAATACGGACGCAGTCAACAAGTTCTGGAAAAAGGCTATCTCGATCGGTCCCGCTGCCTGTGCCTGCTGGCGCGCGAGTATCAGGTTATAGGCGAACAGCACGGCGGAGAAGAGCACGGCCAGCGCGCCCCACAAAGCGTCGCTCGAATAATGCCCGCTGAACTTTCCATAAAGGATCACACCAACGCCAGCGAGGCCCGCGACCGAGGCCAGTATCGCCTCACGTCCGATTTTCTCTCCCAGCAATATTGCGGCGAGATAGAGCGCGATGACGGGCGCGATGAACGACAGGCCAATCGCTTCGGCCAGCGGCAAGACCGCTATTGCCCAGAAAAAGCTGACCGCCATCATGGCTACAATGATACTGCGCCACAAATGCAGTCGCAGATTCTCGCGCGCAGGCCAGCCTTGCCCGGTGACCAGAAACAATGTGCCAGCCATCAGGCACCCTGCCAGATTGCGCCAGAGCACGGCGTTATACGCCCCGACGCTGATCGAAAGATCCTTCATCGCCGCATCCATCAGCGAAAATGTGCCGACGCCTGCTGCGGCAACAGCGAAGGCGATTGCAGGGCTGGTGGGGCGCAAAGTCGACATGGGCAACCGCATAGGCATTGCCATGGGTCTTGCCAAGGGTGGCAGGCGCACACTATGTGCAGGGCATTACCATGGACCTCGACCCATTCCCTTGGCTTGATGCGCTGATAATCCTCGCGCTGATCGCCCTCAACGGCGTATTCGCGATGTCCGAGCTGGCCATTGTATCCTCACGCCCGGCCCGGTTGCAGGCGATGGCCGAAGGAGGGAGCAGCGGCGCTGCGGCTGCCATACATCTCTCAAAGGACCCCGGCCGGTTTCTCTCGACCGTGCAGATTGGTATCACCCTGATTGGTATCATCAACGGTGCCTATTCGGGCGCTAGCCTTGGTGGTCCGATGGGCGAGCGCATAGCCCTGCTAGGCCTCTTCAGCGACAAATGGTCGATGAACATCGGGCTTTGTCTGGTCATTGCCGCCACAACCTACGCCTCGCTGGTGATTGGTGAGCTCGTGCCCAAGCAATTTGGCCTGGTAGCACCCGAACGGATAGCCGCGCTGGTCGCGCGCCCAATGGAATGGCTTGCCCGGATCGCGGCACCTTTTGTCTGGTTGCTCGACATATCCAGCCGCCTCATTTTCAAACTGCTAGGGCTCAACCGCGACAACCGCGATGCGCTGACCACCGAAGAATTGAAAGTCGTCTTCACTGAAGCAACGCACGCCGGAATCATCGAAGAGCATGAGCATAAGGTAATTTCGGGCGTGGTCCGCCTCGCCGACCGTCCAGTGCGCGAAGTCATGACCCCGCGCACCGAGGTCGATACCATCGCGGCAGACGCCAGCGCAGAAACGATCCGCGACCGCCTGTTACATTCGCCGCATACCCGGCTGCCAGTCATGGGCGAAAGCGTTGATGACATTATCGGCGTGGTGCAGGCGCGTGATATCGTCGCGGCGCAAATAGAGGGCCGCCCGCTCGAATTGCGTGCGATGATGCGCAAGGCCGAAATCGTGCCCGACCAGCTTGACGCAATGGATGCGCTGGAAATCCTGCGTAAGTCAGAAGTGCCGATGCTGTTGGTGCACGACGAATATGGCCATTTCGAAGGCATCGTCACGCCCAATGACTTGCTTGCTGCGATCGCTGGCGAATTTGCCTCTGATCAGGAACAAGGGAGCGCGGCGAACATAGTTACGCTTGATGATGGCTCACTTCTGATCGACGGGGGTATGGCTGCCGACGCAATGGCGCAGGCGCTCGACATTCAATTGCCCGAAGACCGGGATTACGCGACCGCCGCTGGGCATGTGCTCCAGATCCTTCGCCACCTACCCGAAGAGGGCGAAAGCTTTGTCGACAATGGTTGGCATTTTGAAGTGGTCGATATGGACGGGCGCAAGATAGACAAATTACGTGTCCGAAAGGCCGAGGGGGCATAAAAAAGGCGGATGCTTTTTGAGCACCCGCCTTTTTTGATTGGGTAAAGGCCTCTCGATTAGCCTTTGTTGAGCTCGCTGCCCAGTGCGCCATATTTCTTTTCGAAACCAGCGATGTCGCCAGCCGCCAAAAGCTTGGCCTGATCGACCCAACTGTCGCGCTTTATACGACCGGCGAATGCGCCCAATTTCGAATCGATCTCGGCAACATCCGCATCCGACCAGCTGGCGATTTGTGAAAATCCGGTCACGCCAAGCGTCTTGAGTTGCGCCACCAGCTTTGGCCCGACGCCTTTGAGCAATTCGACATTGTCGGGGATTGCCGGTTTGGCAGCCGTTTTCGGTACTGGCTTTGCGGCTGGTGCAGCCTTGGCTTTGGGCGCGGCTGATTTGGCCGCTGGCTTGGTCTTGGCAGCAGCAGGTGCAGCTTTTGGTTTCGATACAGGGGCTGCCTTCGGCTTCGCTTCGACTTTGGCCTTAGCAACGACAGCAGCAGCTTTGGGCTTCGGCTCGGCTTTGGCCGGTGCTGCTGCAGCTTTTGGAGCAGCCTTGGCCGTTGTCGGTTTCACCTCGGCTTTGGCGGCCTTCGGGGCCGCGGTCTTGGCAGCTGCCTTTGGCTTTGCTGCGGGCTTGGCGACGGGTGCAGCAGCCTTTGCCGGAGCAGGCGCTTTTTTGACAGGTGCAGCTTTCGCCTTGGCTGGAGCCTTGGCTTTAACGACAGGGGCAGCTTTCGGGCTGTCCATCAACGGCGCTGGTTTGGTAGCGACCGGCTCAGGCGCTGTGGCTTTTGGTGCGACAGGCGGCGAAACTGTCTGCGCGGGGGACTCGATCTTGGTCGCAGGCTTCGGGGGTTCGACGCGCTTGCGCGGCCAGGCGAACCAGATGATGGCGAGGACCGCCGCGATGATCAGCAAAATTACCAAGGCATTAGAAGTCACTGGAATTTCCCCTCAGTTATAAAATTGGACCTGCATACTTCGCAGCCTGCATGTCCGCGCCGGATTGGCGAGTCTGGACAAACTAACTTAACCGGACATGTCAATCTGTCCAGTATTCGCGGTTAACCGCAATAATCACGGACAATCTTCGAAGCCATTACTGTCTTAGCGGACATGCTCGACCAGATATTTGGCGGTTCGCAAGTTACATTCCAACTGTTCGCGTACTAGCTTGATCGCTTCGATTTTACGTCCATCAGCGCGGTACAGCAGCACGAGGGCCTTCAGTTCGCCATGCAGTTCACGGGGCTGAATTGGCTGCAACGGTTCGGTATCCTGCCGCCGACGCCGTCGCAATATCCATGTCAGAATGACTCCGGCGAGCAGCCCTAAGGCAAAGGACAGCCAGTCAAGACCGCCATCACCGGTCATTCGGCATCGGACCTTTCGCGGACTACTTCGCGCCAGCCGATGTCGCGACGGCAAAAGCCGCTCGGGAAGTCGATAGCGTCAACTGCTGCATAGGCAGCCGCCTGTGCGTCGGTCACAGAGCTTCCCAATGCTGTGATATTAAGGACGCGTCCACCATTGGCGACCAACTGACTGTCGTTGACAGCCGTCCCAGCATGAAAAACGCGGGCAGCGCCGACATTGCCAATCCTTATGTGGCCACCCTTTTCAGGTGTTCCTGGATATCCTTTGGCTGCCATTACAACGGTGAGGGCGTATTCGTCCGACAGTCTGGGTCTGTTGACGTTCGCCAATCCGCCGTCGGTGGCCGCCGCGAGTAGCAATTCAACCAGATCACCTTCGAACCGCATCATCAGCACCTGACATTCGGGATCGCCGAATCGGCAATTATATTCGATCAGTTTAGGCCCTTCGGATGTCAGCATCAGGCCGGCAAAGAACACACCGCTATAAGAGCAACCATCCCGCGCCATCGCTTTGACCGTGGGATCGATAATGCGCTGCATCACTTCAGCTTCGAGCGTATTAGTAAATATGGGTGCTGGCGAATAGGCTCCCATGCCTCCTGTATTAGGCCCGGTATCGCCATCGCCCACGCGCTTATGATCTTGTGCTGAGCCGAAAGGAACAACATGCGTTCCGTCGCTGATGGCAAAGAAACTCACTTCCTCGCCAGTCATAAATTCTTCAATCACCACCTCTGCCCCGGCATCGCCAAAGCCGCCTTCGAACATATGTTCAATAGCATCGCGTGCCTCGCTGGCGGTTTCGGCGATGATGACGCCCTTACCAGCGGCCAATCCGTCCGCCTTGATCACCACAGGCACACCAAAGCGGGCAAGATCGGCGAGTGCCGCCATCTTTTCGCTATGACGGGCATAGGCCGCCGTCGGAATATTTTCCCGCGCGCATAGGTCTTTGACAAAGCCCTTGGATCCTTCAAGGACTGCCGCATTGGCATTTGGCCCAAAGACCTTGATTCCCGCCGCGCGCAGGCTGTCTCCCAGACCGTCGACCAAAGGCGCCTCAGGGCCGACCACGACGAACGGTATCGCATTGGCCTTGCAAAAATCGGCAACTGTGGCGTGATCGGAAATGTCGATGGCCACCAGTTCCGCGACTTCGTCGATTCCAGGGTTGCCGGGGCAGGCAAACAGTTTATCGCAACTCGGCGATTGCGAAAGCCGCCACGCCAGCGCATGTTCGCGACCACCCGAACCGATGAGCAAGATATTCAAGCGATGGACTCCCCATTTCCCGACGACGAAGGCAATTCGCGGCTGTTAGCCGAGGCTAAGGCTGGCAGCAATGCCCCTGCCTTGTCCGTCTCGGAAATTTCGAATGCCCTGAAGCGCACCGTCGAAGACCGCTTCGGCCATGTCCGTGTGCGGGGCGAGATTTCAGGTTTTAAGCGTGCCGCGTCCGGCCACCTCTATTTCAGCCTGAAAGATGCCGACGCCAAACTCGACGGGGTGATGTGGAAGGGCAATGCCGGGCGACTTCCCTTTGCGCCCGAAGACGGACTGGAGGTGATCGCGACCGGCAAGCTTACGACCTATGCCGGCCGATCAAGCTATCAGATTGTCGCTGACCGGATGGAACTCGCTGGCGAAGGCGCGCTGATGCTGCTCTTTGAAAAGCTGAAAGCGCGGCTGGCGGCAGAGGGGCTGTTTGATGGCGCGCGCAAGCGCCCGATCCCCTATCTGCCACGGACCATCGGTATTGTTACCTCTCCCACCGGTGCGGTGATCCGAGACATGATGCACCGGCTGGAAGACCGTTTTCCCAGCCATGTCATCCTTTGGCCAGTGATGGTGCAGGGCGATGGAGCGGCAGCGCAGATTGCGGCTGCCGTGCGCGGCTTTTCGGCGATGCCCGCAGACGGTCCTGTTGCACGCCCTGATCTGCTGATTGTCGCGCGTGGCGGCGGTTCAATCGAGGATCTATGGGCATTTAATGAGGAAATCGTAATACGCGCGGTCGCCGAATGTTCGATTCCCGTCATTTCGGCGGTTGGCCACGAAACCGATACCACCCTATGCGACTATGCCGCTGACTTGCGCGCACCAACGCCCAGTGCTGCCGCCGAAATGGCGGTACCGGTGCGTCTTGATCTGGCGGAGCGCTTGTCCGGCGCGGAGATGCGGCTAACCGGTGGCTTGCGGCGATTGCTGCAGCGCGCGATGGAGCGTGTCGAAAATCTGCGCAGACTGATGCCCAACGCGCAGGACATCGTTGCCAACCGCCAGCAGCGCGCGGACGATTTGAACGAACGGCTGCGGAGAGGATTGGAACGGCGAGCCGATCTTGCGAAGATTGCCTTTGTCGGTGTGTCCGCGCGCTTGAATCCGGCCTTGTTGACTCGTCCACTTGACCGGCAACGCGAAAGATTGGGGGCGGTGCGGCTAACAACGGCATCGTTAAATCGCCGCGTGAGTGAGGGCCAATCTCGTCTCTCGGGTATCGAAAGGCTGTTGGTGTCGCTCCACCCAGAGGCTCCACTGCAACGCGGCTTTGCACGGGTCACGTCCGCTGATGGCAAGACGACGATCATGAGTGGCGCGCAGGCACAGGCGGTGGGTCATGTGCGGATAAACTTTGCAGATGGTTCGGTCGGGGCCGACATATCGGGCGCTGACAAGCCTCGCACCCCAACCGCACCAAAATCCAGCCGCCCTAAAGCTGCTGGACAGCATGACCTATTCGGCGAAGGCTAATCCGCCGCTTTGGCGTGATCCCCGATTTTTGCCCAAGTGCGGGCATATTCGAGTTGATCAAGCCCGAAAGTACGGATTGCCGCCGGATAAAAAGGTGCGAACAAACCGCGTAACCGGGCCAACCCAGCCGCTATCGCTAACCACCGCAGCGCGGTGAATGAAATTGCGGTGCGCAAGGTGAAAGAGAAGGTCTTTCCACCACACTTGCGGTTCGACCCAGCCAATATCGCGGACGACCTCAACAACATTCAACTGTTCATGGGTTTTGAGCAGTTCATCGACTGCGGCCACTGCCGCTTCATAGTCGGCTTTGTGGATGACCCCGTCGACCGTGAGTTCGAGATAACCGGCTTTGGCATCTTTATCGACTTTGAGCATGGCAGAGTCCTTTCCTGTTAAGAAAAAGGTGGAACCCAGGCTACCTGATGTCATTGACTACAGTCAAACAGTGGTCAGCTTTTGCGGGCGCGCTTTGCCTCTTTTTTGGCGGCCTTGTCCAGCTCTGCCAGCAGACCGTTTGACAGGGTGAACCCTGTTTGGGCGGAGCAGCGCTGGAAGCGCACCGGTGCGGCTTGGGCTTGGTCGTCTCACCCGCAGGTTTGCTGAAGGCGCGACGGCGGCGTCTGGCAAGCCGCGAGCTGCGCGGGCTTCGCTTTCTTGCGGGCCTTTTCCGGATAGAAAGCCGTGGAGGCCATGGTCGCGCCGGCGCACTGTTGGGCGTAGCCAGACACGCGACTCCAGTCATTATCTTCGGACACATCGATCACGCGGACATCTTCCTCGATATGTCCGCGCATTCCGTCAATCGTTGACCAATTGGCGTGGCTGATAAGGAGCGTCCTGCGGTCGACAATCTTGCGGACGGCAGCAACATGACCGAGCCGCATATTGCCGTGCGGAATAAACGCCATCACCGCACCGACCTTGGGCGCATTGCCGCGCTGATACTTTCCCTCGGCCTGATTCCACCACGTATGCGCATCGCCGATATCGTCCACCGGCATGCGCGGGCAATGGTCGACCAGCCCTTCATACAGCGCATTGGCCGGGCTGGCCACAAGAGCCAGGGCGATCAGGACAAGGGCGAACAGGGTCTTGCGCATGGCAAGGCTCGTAACCGCGCCATGCTCAAATTGTGGCTAAGCCCTTTGGTTAACGGCGGTGTAACTTTCTGTTACAGCGCCGTCTCGGTTCAGCGTAGCAGCCCCGTAGCCTTTTTCGCTCGCGCATAGAGAACAGTGCAATCGCGACGAGCCAGATGAATGCCGACATCACCATCGGTCCGGTGCCGAAAATCTTGGCGACGTCCGCTCCCGATAGCCCGAACTGCCAGGCGGTGCTGACCAGAAGGCCGAACAGCGACACGCCAAAGGCGGTTACAGCATGGCGATTGCGCAGCAGAAGTAGTGCCGATCCGGCCAACGCACCCCAGATGCCGAGCGCCCAGGCAGCTTCCATCCACGTCGGAAAGCTCTCGAAATAAGTGCGCTGTTCGGGCGTGAACGCCGCTAGATACTCCGCATTCTTGGTCTGCGTCATCGTATAGTCGAACGCGCCAAAGGCATTCCACAGCAGCGAAAGCCCGCTGATGATCCAGAAACCCAATGGTGTTTTGCTGGTTTCGCCCACGATTTTCCTCCCCCGAAGAAGGTTTAACATAATACGGATTTAGACGCGCTGCAATGGCGTTAACAGATAGAGCATGTTAAATGATATGTTGTAACGTCGGGCGAGATTTGCCATATAGCGACTCAGGAAGGCAGCAACTTGATCGCATTGCAGGCATATTGGCGCGAAAAGCGCTGGGACGGGCTCGGTTTGAGCCTTGCCGGCCTGTGTCTGGTTCACTGCCTTGCTACCTCGATCATGCTGGCTTTGCTGGCTTCTGCTGGCGGTTTTCTCTTGTCACCGATCATTCATGAGGCTGGCTTGGGGCTCGCCATTGTCTTTGGCGTGATTGCGCTGGTGAAGGGCATGATTGAGCATGGCTTCATGCTGCCTGCCGCAATTGGCTCGCTCGGCATTGGCGTGATGTCCGGCGCGCTGACCCTGCCGCATGGCGGGACCGAGATCGTCTATACGATGGTTGGCGTAGCCATATTGGCGCTCGGCCACGACCTCAATCTGCGCGCCTCGCGCTAAGCCAGCGCGGCCTTGCCCCCGGGGCAGAAAAGGCCTAAATTCGAAAAATGGCGACGCACGCACATCATCATCACGAACATCAGGGCCATGATCTGGCCGATGCCGCCAAGTCTGCATTGACTGCGGCTGGCGAGCAGTGGACCGATATGCGGGCGGATATCTTCGCCGTGCTCGCGACCTTCGATAAGCCGGCGTCGGCTTATGACATTGCCGATCTGGTCTCGCAAAAACGCGGCAAACGGGTCGCGCCCAACAGCGTTTATCGCATCCTCGACCTGTTTGTGTCGAACAACCTTGCGAGCCGGGTGGAAAGCGCCAACGCCTATCTTGCCAATGCCCACCCGGGCTGCCTGCACGATTGCATCTTCCTGATCTGCGACAGTTGCGGCAGCGCGACGCATATCGACGATGACAGCCTGACCGGCAATGTCCGCAAGGCCGCCGAAGCCGCAGGCTTCAGCGCCGTCCGCCCCGTGGTCGAAGTGCGCGGCACCTGTGCGGATTGCGACTAGATAAGCGCTACGGGCAAATAACCCGTTCGACACATCCTCCAAACATCGTTAAAGCTGCCTTGCATGACTGATACACCCGTCACGCCCTTGCTCGACAAGGTCAAGATTCCCGCAGATCTCCGAAAGCTGGAACCTTCCCAACTCCGCCAGTTGGCCGACGAACTGCGCAGCGAGATGATAAGTGCGGTCTCGGTGACCGGCGGCCATCTGGGTGCCGGGCTGGGCGTGGTCGAACTGACCACGGCGATCCATTATGTGTTCAACACCCCCGAAGACCGGCTGGTCTGGGATGTCGGCCACCAATGCTATCCGCACAAGATCCTGACCGGACGGCGCGATCGTATCCGCACATTGCGCACTGGCGGTGGGCTGTCAGGCTTTACCAAGCGAACCGAGAGCGAATATGATCCGTTCGGCGCGGCGCACAGCTCGACCTCGATTTCGGCGGCCTTGGGCTTTGCCATTGCCAACAAGCTGAACAACAAACCCGGCAAGGCGATTGCGGTGATCGGCGACGGTTCGATGTCGGCAGGCATGGCCTATGAGGCGATGAACAATGCGCAGGCAGCGGGCAACCGGCTGGTCGTCATCCTCAACGATAATGACATGTCGATCGCGCCGCCGGTGGGCGGGCTTTCAGCCTATCTGGCGCGGCTGGTTTCGTCGCGGCCCTTCCTGTCGTTGCGCGAAGTCGCCAAGCGCATCTCGCGCAAATTGCCCGAGCCGCTGCACATCGCCGCCCGCAAGACCGACGAGTTTGCGCGCGGTATGGCGATGGGCGGCACCTTGTTCGAGGAACTAGGCTTTTACTATGTCGGCCCGATCGACGGGCACAATCTCGACCATCTGATTCCCGTCCTTGAAAATGTCCGCGATGCGGCAGAGGGGCCGTGCCTGATCCATGTCGTCACCAAGAAGGGGCATGGCTATGCGCCTGCCGAGGCGGCGCCGGACAAATATCATGGCGTCGTCAAGTTCGACGTCGTCACCGGCAAACAGGACAAGGGCCCAGGCGGCGGCCCGCCTGCTTATCAGAATGTCTTCGGGGAAACGCTCGCCAAGCTGGCCGAGACGGATGACAGGATAGTGGCGATCACCGCCGCGATGCCCAGCGGTACAGGCGTCGACAAATTCGCGCAGGCACACCCGACCCGTTCCTTCGACGTTGGCATTGCCGAACAGCATGCGGTGACCTTTGCTGCGGGATTGGCTGCGCAGGGGATGCGCCCCTTCTGCGCCATCTATTCGACCTTCCTGCAGCGCGCCTATGATCAGGTGGTGCACGATGTTTGCATCCAGAACCTGCCGGTGCGCTTTGCAATCGACCGCGCCGGATTGGTCGGCGCGGATGGCAGCACCCATGCCGGCTCGTTCGATGTCACCTATCTGGCGACTCTGCCCAATATGGTGGTGATGGCTGCCGCCGACGAGGCAGAACTGGTGCACATGACCTATACCGCCGCCTGCCATGACAGCGGCCCGATCGCCTTCCGCTATCCGCGCGGCAATGGCACCGGCGTGCCGCTACCCGAAGTTCCGCACCGGCTGGAAATCGGTAAGGGCCGAGTGGTGCGTGAAGGCAAGACGGTTGCGATTCTCTCCTTGGGCACGCGTCTGGCCGAGGCGCTCAAGGCGGCTGATACGCTCGACGCCAAGGGGCTATCGACCACGGTCGCTGACTTGCGCTTCGTCAAGCCGCTCGATGAAGAACTGATCCGCCGTTTGATGGCGACGCATGAGGTGGTGGTAACGGTGGAGGAAGCCTCGATCGGTGGACTCGGTGCGCATGTGCTGACGCTGGCGAGTGACTTGGGCCTCACCGATGGCGGCTCTGAAAATCCGTACGATGCGGTTACCGGACAAGTTCCAGGAACATGACAATCCGCAAAAGCAATATGACGAAGCAGGCCTCAACGCACCGCAGATCGTCGACACAGTGCTGAAAGCTTTGCGCCACAACAGCGCAGGCGTGGAGGAAGCCGGGGAAGGCGCACGAGTTTCGGCTTTGCTCGGGCGTGAAAAGGACGTGTTGCGGCTTCTGTGGTTGGCATGGCTTCATTGCGCGACCCTCGATTTTGACCTGGTGAATTGGCGTTTGCGCGATGCTCGGCGCAAACTCGGCGTCAGCAGCAGCCGCGAAGCCGCGTTCGGCCAACGATCAAAATTTTGGGGAGAGATTTTGGATACCCCAATCCAGCCGAAGCGGTGACTGTCAAGGCGTAATCTGAGCAATGGTCGCCAAAGGACCCGTGTTCCAGCACTCTGCTTGCCAGCGCAGCTTTCTTAATTTCGTGAACAGTCCAGCGCCGTCTGGCTCTATGCGGGTTTCTACCTTGTCAACGGATCACAGATCAAACAGGGTCAAGCTGACCGTCGTTCGATCGGAATGGCTTCGAGAAACTTTCGTGCAGGTTACCGCACCTATCCCGAATGCGATGAAACCGGAACAATCGACGATGGAAAAACTACACTCAAAGCGCGCGCGACGCGCAGAATCTGGTTCAATCGCACGCCCTATATGAATTTCCGCAGCAAGGCCGACGCCCAACCGGCCAGCCCTTATCGTTTGCAGTTTTCAGTGAAACCCTGACTGCGCGAGTTATTGCGGAACAGCCGCCTGCGCGCTTTGTCCGTCACCTTCGGGGGCGGCGATGATGTCGCGGGTGACGGCGCCCTTGTTCACCGTTGTTGTTTCGGGGTCGCCCACGGTCGAGCGAATACCCATCTCGCCGGTGCCTGCTGCCGCCACAACCGCGCGTTCACCGGCTGAACGAGAGGCATCGCCGCCAAACATCGCTTCCAGAACCTGTTCAGGGGTGTTGCCATCCTGCGCACGGGGCACGCCGACCTGCGAAGGCACCAACGGATAATCGGGCGGCACAACCAAGGGTGCGACGCGGCTGGTGGCAGGGCCTTTCGCCGCGTCTTCACCGCGAATGTCCCAATCATAAAGCGCCTGATAGGCACCACCGACCGATTGGCAGCCTGAAAGCGCGAACAGCATCGCAGAAGCGCTGGCGGCAAGGACGAGATTTTTCTTCATGGCTCTATTCGGTCCTTACTGTTTGGGGGCGCCGAACATGGCGTCGAGCATCGCCTGCTTGCTATCGCCTTCCTGCGGGCGGCCTGCACCCGGCTGCGGCGTGGGCAGCGTCGACAGATCGGCAGGAACGGCCAGGGGAGCAGCACGGCCGACGGCAAATTCGTCAGGACGTTCGCGGTCGAACACGCTGGTAGAACCGCAGGCCGAAAGCGCTGAAAACGCCAACAGGCTGGCCGATGTAATGATGAATTTCCGCGTCATGCTTACTCCGCTATCCCGTTCCCGCTTGACGCGGGATGAACGTCATCCCTTTCGCGTATCAGGAACGCGCGGGCAAGCAATATCAGCACGCCGATGGTGATGCAGGCATCGGCAAGGTTGAAAATCCAGAAAGGGCGGAAAGTGCCGAAATGCAGGTCGGCATAATCGACGACATAGCCATAACGCACCCGGTCAACAATATTGCCCAGCGCCCCGCCCAGCACCATCGACAGCGCGAGCACATCGCCGCGCAATTTCTCGCGCCACATCCAGACGGCGACAATGCCCGCGATCAGGGCGGTGAGGGCGACCAGCAACCAGCGCTGCGCCTCGCTGTTTGCTTCAAGAAAGCCCATCGATACGCCGCGATTTTCGGCCCAGGTCAGGTCGAAGAAGGAGACGATATGGATCTGCCTCCGGCTTTGTAGCGCCAGCGGCCCGATCATGATGAACTTCACCGCCTGATCGGCGATGAACAGGAATGATGCGAGCATCAGGCCCTGTAGGCGGAATTTGGGGTTGGTCATGGGAGCCCTTTACCCTTTAACATCGTCATGCTGAACTTGTTTCAGCACAACGAGCAACCGCCGCCTGCTATCCTGAAACAAGTTCAGGATGACGATAGAATTAGATGTCGCTTCACCCATTCAGCACCTCGTCGCAACGCCCGCACAAAGCGCCATCTTCGGTCACTTCGGGAATGTGCCGCCAGCAACGGCCGCATTTGTGATCGTCCGTCCGCGATACCTCCACGGACTCGCCGTCGGCCAGTCGGACCTTGGCGGTAATGAACAGTTCGGCCAGAGCCTCGGGTTGCAGGCTGAGCGCCGCTGAAGCAGGTACGGCCACCTCCGCTTCCAATCCCGAACCCACAACTTTCTCGCGCCGCATCGGCTCGATTGCCTCGAGTACCTGAGCGCGCAGCGCCCGCAGCGCGGTCCATTCGGTACCCAGATCGTCATCTTCCCAACGGCCGATTTCGGGCCATTCGAGCAGGTGCACCGAATCCGATCCCGGATAGCGCGACTGCCAGACTTCCTCTGCGGTAAAGACGAGAACAGGCGCCGCATACCGCACCAAAGCGTTGAACAATATGTCCAGCACCGAGCGGTAGGAACGTCGCTTGTGTGAATCGACGGCGTCGCAATAGAGGCAATCCTTGCGGATATCGAAGAAGAAGGCCGACAGGTCTTCGTTACAGAAATCGGTCAGCGCACGGACATAACTGTTAAAGTCAAAATCATCGACGGCCTTGCGCAATTTGCGGTCGAGATAGGCCAGCTCGCTCAAGATGTAACGCTCAAGCGGCGGCAGATTGGCTTCTTGCCGCTCCTCCTCGCTGAACCCGTCGAGCGCGCCCAACAGGTAGCGGAAAGTGTTGCGCAGCTTGCGATACTGGTCGGCCACACCTTTGAGGATTTCATCGCCGATGCGGTGATCCTCGGTGAAATCGACCGACAGCGCCCACAGCCGGATGATGTCCGCGCCGTTGGTTTCCATCACCTTCAGCGGGTCGACGGTGTTGCCTACCGACTTCGACATTTTGAGGCCCTTGGCATCCATGGTGAAGCCATGGGTGAGGACGGCGTTGTACGGCGCGCGGCCGCGCGTGCCGCAGCTTTGCAACAGCGAACTTTGGAACCAGCCGCGATGCTGGTCGCTGCCCTCCAGATAGAGGTCGGCGGGCCAGCTCAGCTCGGGCCATTTGCCGCTTTCGAGTGTGAAGACATGGGTGCAGCCCGAATCGAACCAGACGTCGAGGATGTCGAACACCTGCTCATAATCCTCGGCCTTATAGTCGCTGCCCAGATATTCCTGTGCGCGCGCCGCTTCCCAGGCATCGACGCCTTCGGCCTTGATTGCCTCGACAATGCGTGCGTTGACGCCTGCGTCGTTCAGATATTGCCCGGTCTTGCGATCAACAAACAGCGTAATCGGCACACCCCATGCGCGCTGGCGGCTGAGCACCCAATCGGGGCGGCCCTCGACCATCGAACCGATGCGGTTGCGGCCCTTTTCGGGGACGAAGCGGGTGTCGGTGATGGCCTGCATGGCCTTCTGGCGCAGCGTCGCCTCGCCCCGATCCATCGGGACGAACCATTGCGGGGTGCAGCGATAGATGACTTTGGCTTTCGACCGCCAGCTATGCGGATAGCTGTGCTGGTAATCCGCACTCGCGGCGAGCAGGCCGCCGGCTTCACGCAAATCCGAACAGATCGGGCCATCGGGCGCGTTGAATTTGGGGTTGATGACGCTGCCTTGCCCGCCGAGCCAGCCCCAGTCGGCGCGATATTTGCCATCGCCTTCTACCGCGAATTGCGGCTCGATCCCATGCGCCTTGCACAGGTCGAAATCGTCCTCGCCATGATCGGGCGCCATGTGGACCAGCCCGGTGCCGCTGTCGGTGGTAACAAAATCGCCGGGCAGGAAGGGGCGAGGCTTGGCAAAAAAGCCGCCCAGATGGTGCATCGGGTGACGGGCGATAGTTCCGGCGAGAGTTACACCATCATAGAAATCCAAGGTGCTTCCGATGAGCGTACCAAATTCCCCGATTTGAGCGCGCAATAGTGGTTCCACACGCTTCTCAAAGGAATGTGCGAGATCGCGCGCGACCAAAAATCGCCCGAGCACTCTCTCGTTTTCATCTTCAAATTTGAAGATGACGTAATCAACATCCGGCCCATAAGCGATCGCCTGGTTGACCGGTATCGTCCAGGGCGTCGTCGTCCAGATCACCGCATGCGCGCCGACCAGTTCGGGGATGGGGCTTTCGGTGATTTCAAACGCCACATCGATCTGCGTCGAGGTGATATCCTCATATTCGACCTCGGCCTCGGCGAGCGCGGTCTTTTCGACCGGCGACCACATCACCGGCTTGGCGCCGCGATACAGCTGGCCGCTTTCGGCGAATTTCAGCAGTTCGGAAACAATCGTCGCCTCGCTGTCGAAATCCATCGTCAGATAGGGCTTGTCCCAATTGCCGAGGACGCCGAGCCGCTTCACCTGCTCGCGCTGCACATTCACCCAATGCTGGGCATAGGCGCGGCATTCGGCGCGGAATTCCTTGGCCGGAACCTCGTCCTTGTTGAGCTTTTTCTTGCGATATTGCTCCTCGACCTTCCACTCGATCGGCAGGCCGTGGCAGTCCCAGCCGGGAACGTAAGGCGCGTCCTTGCCGAGCAGGCTCTGCGTGCGGCAGACCATGTCCTTCAGGATATGGTTGAGCGCATGGCCGATATGCATGTCGCCATTGGCATAAGGCGGGCCATCGTGGAGGATGAACTTTTCGCGGCCCGCGCGGGCTTCGCGCAGCTTATGGTACAGATCCTGCTCGTTCCAGCGCGCGAGAATGCCCGGCTCCTTCTGCGGCAGGCCAGCCTTCATCGGGAACTCGGTCTTCGGCAGGAAGACGGTGTCTTTATAGTCTTGCTTTTCGGTCATATCGCGCGGGTGCTTAGGGGATTACGCCGCAAGGATAAAGCCAAGAAACACCTCTCCCATGGGGAGAGGAACTTACCGCCGCAAGGCAGGCCCGACCGCGTAGATATCCTCGACCCAGATATAGCCGTTGAAGCTCGCCGGAATCTCGCCCAATTGCTGTGGCTCGGTCAGTCCCTCGTTTGACTTGCCGCTTTCATAAGGGCCCATCACGATCACCCGTGCGCCGACGCTTTCCATCCGGGCGATCAGCCGGTTGGGCCAGCCCCAAAACAGGAATTGATAATTTATCGGTATGATCAGTGTGCCGCCGACGCAGCTTTTGGGGATAATGCCGGTCCAGCCATAGGCGACATAGGCCTTGGTGCAGGCCATCGCCCGGCCCTTGGTTGCAAAGGCCCAGTTTTCGGGCATCAACTCACCTATGCGACCGACCGGGCCTTCGTCAGGGCCGCCATAAAAGGCATCGCCGATTTTGGCGCTGTCACGGCCTGATGCTTTCAGGATGGCGTAAAGCTGTTCGGCCTCCTTGCGGCTTTTGGATTTGAAGTTGAAGAGGATCGGGTGGACAGGAAGTGCCGCCAGCCCTTCCTCCACCGTGGGGATCTGTCCCACGCCTTTGCCGCGTAAGGGGAAAGTCTTGCCGCCGTCCGCCGAATAGCCATAGCCGACATCAAGCGCCTTGAGTTCGGCCAGCGTCAGATCGCGGGTGTCGCCCTTGCCTTCAGTGCGGCAATCGACCGTCCAGTCGTGGAACAGTACCATGCGACCATCCTTGGTCGGCGCGACATCAACTTCGACCATCTGCGCGCCATAGCCAACCGCCAAGCGCATCGATTTGACGGTGTTTTCAAATACATCATGCTGCGGCGGTTTGATGTGGCGCGCGGTGCAGGTGTCTCGACCAAAGGCGGCGCGTTTGTCATACAGATGATACATGCCGCGATGCGCAATCAGCTTGGGCTTGCCTTGCGGTGCGGGGGCAAGCCAGCTGGCATTCCAGAGCGACAGGCCGATAAGGAACGCGGCGAAGGCGAGACCGATGCGCGTGGTGCGTTTTGAAACCCGCATTTTTGGTTTTTCCCGTTTTTTGGTTTCACGCGAAGACACGAAGACGCGAAGATTTTTAAGAGCTCAGTCTCACCATTCAAAACCAATTCGCGCAGCGAAATTCATAGTGAAAGACGCTCCGCGCCACCCGGTGTCAGCGCCAATCTAACATCTTAAAAATCTTCGTGTCTTCGTGTGAAATAATCTGGTTTACCCTGAAGCAGCTGCGCCAAAGCCGCCTTCGCATCCTCGCAATCCTTGGCAATCTGGGCGATCAGCGCATCGAGGCTGTCATATTTGCCTTCGGGCCGCAGAAAGGCGTGGAATTCGACTTCGATCATCTGGTCATAGATCATCTCGGCAAAATCGAAGAAATGCGGCTCGAGCAATTCCTTTGGCGGCTCGAACTGCGGACGGATACCGACATTGGCGGCGCCATCGAGCACGCGGCCATCGGGCAAGCGCCCGCGCACTGCATAGACGCCGTAACGCGGGCGCAGATAATGGCCCATGTCCATATTGGCGGTGGGAAAGCCCAAGTCGCGGCCATTTTTATCGCCATGCTGGACGACCGCCTCGACCGCGAAAGGCCGGGTGAGCAGGCGGGTCGCAGTTTCGCAATCGCCCGCCTTCAGCGCATCGCGGATGCGGCTGGAGGAGATGACGCCGCCTTCATCCACAACTGGCCCGACCGTGGTCGCAGTGATGCCATGTGCTGCACCCAGATCGCGCAAAACCCCGGTATTGCCGCCGCGCGCCTTGCCAAAGGTGAAATCCTCACCCGTTACTACGCCCGAGACACCCAGACGTTCGGCAAGCAATTTGACGACAAAATCCTCCGCCGTGGTCGCGGCGAGCTCTGCATCAAAATCGAATACCAGCATCGCATCGGCGCCTGCCTCGGCAAAAAGGCGCTGGCGCTGCTCTAGCGTGGTCAGCCGGAACCAGGGAACATGCGGCGCGAAAAAGCGCACCGGGTGCGGATCAAAGGTGGCGATGATGGCGGGCTTGCCTGCAGCCTTGGCTTGGGCAATCGCTTCGCCTGCCACCGCCTGGTGGCCGAGGTGGAAGCCATCGAAATTGCCGAGCGCGATCACCGCCCCGCGCAATGCTTCGGGCATCGGATCGCGGGCGGAAAGGCGGGGTATGCTCATGCCGCAGGCGGTGCCTTTGCCATCGGCTTCAGCCCTTCGCGCAAAATGCGGATCGCATTGCCGCCCATCACAGCGCGGATTTCATCGGCGGTGAAGCCTTCGTCGAGCAGAGCCTGCGTGACCTGCACCAGTTTCGAGGTATCGAAACGCACTGTGGTCGCGCCGTCATAATCGCTACCCAGCGCGACATGCTGTACGCCGACCAGGTCGCGCACATGCTTCATGGCTTTCGCCACCGATTTGGGGCTGGTGTCGCAGATGGCACCATCCCAATAACCGATTCCGATGATTCCGCCCGTCTTGGCGACGCCTTTGATATGCTCGTCAGACAGGTTGCGGTTGACCTTGCAGGTCGCTTGCACCCCGCCATGGCTAGAAACCACCGGACGCCGCGCCATTGCGAGGATTTCGGTAACGCACTGGCGGCTGCAATGCGCGATGTCGACGATCATGCCTTTGTCTTCCATCCGCTCGATGACTTCGCGGCCAAGCGGCGTCAGTCCGCCTTTTGTGATCCCGTGCATCGATCCGGCGAGTTCATTGTCGAAGAAGTGGGTGATCCCCGCCATGCGGAAACCGGCGGCGTAGAGCTTGTCGAGATTTTCGGCTTTGCCTTCAAGGTTCTGCAGGCCTTCGATGGAGAGCAGCCCGCCCACCGGAACAGAACGGACGCCTTTGCGTGCGGCAAGCAGGCTGTCGATCTTGGTACTGCTATCGACCAGTCGCAATCCGCCGTCGCTGTCGCTGGCTGCCTCGGCCAAATGCAGCTTCTTTGAATGCCACAGCGAGCGTTCCAGCAGCGAATTCCACGTCCGCACCGGCTGCATCTGCGCAACCGCCAGCAGCGTGATATTGTCGCTATCCGCGCCATTGGCGTCGTAATTCTGGCCCTTGGGCGTTTTCGAAACGCTGGAGAAGACCTGTAACGCGACATTGCCTTCGACGAGGCGCGGCAAATCCATATGCCCGCGCTCGGCGCGTTCGAGCATATCGCGTTTCCACATCAGCGTATCGGAATGCAGGTCGACGATGGTCAGCGTCTTGTGCAGCGCGATCGCCTCGGCGCTCACCTTGGGCAGAGGCTTGCCGTCGACCTTGTTCATCGATGCTTCGACATAGCCCGGCGCGATGCCGAAAAAGCCGACCGCGCCTATCAAGAGCAGGGCGACAATCCCCCAGAAAAACTTGCGCATGCGCTACCCCTCCTTGCGCGCCAATGTCACGAAATCGAAGGCGGGCGTACTTCCCTCTGCGGGGTGCGATGCCCGCGAAGTCTCCTGCCAGTCCTTGCGATCAAACGCTTCCAGCATGGTGTCGCCATCTGGCTTGGCCCTGACTTCGGTGAGCTCGACCCGGTCCGCTCTCGGGAGGAACAGGCGATAGATTTCAGCCCCGCCGATGATGCAGACATGCGGACCATTGGCGAGTTTCAGCGCCTCTTCGACCGAATGGGCGACTTCCGCGCCTTCTTCTGCCCATTCCGGATCGCGAGTCAGCACAATATGGCGTCGCCCCTCCAGCAGCCCCGGCAGGCTGTCAAAGGTCTTGCGTCCCATGATCATCGGCAGGTTCTTGGTCACCTGCTTGAAATGCCTGAGGTCCGCCGGGATACGCCAGGGCAGGTCGCCATCGGCGCCAATCACGCCATTATCGGCACGCGCCACCACCAGGATGATTTCGGGATGATTCATGCCATTGCTTTGCCCAGTCGGCTCCGGCCTGACAAGGCCTATCGGTAGAGCCGCGTTACATGGCCCATTTTGCGACCGGGGCTGGGTGCGCCCTTGCCGTAAAGATGGACGTTGGCGTCATCGTCCGCAAACAGGCGCTCCCAATCATTGGCATCATCGCCGATCAGATTTTCCATCTCCACCCGATCAGCGGTCAGGCCTGTCGCACCCAAAGGCAGGTCGCACACCGCGCGGATGTGGTTTTCGAACTGGCTGGTCGCCGACCCTTCGATCGTCCAGTGGCCGCTATTGTGGACGCGGGGCGCCATCTCGTTGAACAGCGGGCCATTGGCGGTCGCGAAAAACTCCATCGTCATCACGCCGACATATTCCAATTCTTCAGCTGCCGCTGCCGCCAACTTGCGCGCTTCTGCCTGCTGGTCTTCGATCAGCGGCCCGGCGGGCAGTGTCGAATGCGCCAATATTCCGCCTTCGTGCCGGTTGCGCGGGCTATCCCAGAAACGGATTTCGCCATTGGTGCCCCGCGTCAGAATCACAGAAAATTCGGCGTCGAAGTGGATCATGGCCTCTGCAATCGAAGGCTGACGACCGACCTGCGCCCATGCCTCTGATATGTCACGCGGTTCGCCGACGCGGGCCTGACCCTTGCCGTCATAACCCATGCGGATGGTCTTCAAAATTGCGGGAAAGCCCACTCGTTCAAATGCGGCACTGGCATCCTGCCGTTCGCCGACAATTTCGAAGGGTGCGGTCTTGCCGCCCAGTCGACTGGCGAAAAGTTTTTCCTCAACCCGGTCCTGCGCGATTTCCAGC
Organism: Sphingomonadales bacterium; assembly: GCA_016707885.1. Classification (GTDB taxonomy): domain Bacteria; phylum Pseudomonadota; class Alphaproteobacteria; order Sphingomonadales; family Sphingomonadaceae; genus Sphingorhabdus_B. The sequence goes on along the minus strand of JADJGU010000001.1, from coordinate 784,329 downwards.
GCCCTGATATTAGGCCGGATTGGTGTGCCCGCTTCGATCACGCGCAAGGGCGCTACGGGCACATTTTCAAACTCATAGGTGATGACATCGCAGCTATCCGCAAAGGTCGATAGCGCGGCGACATCGTCATAGGGCGCGCATGTGAATTCGGCGGCCACCTCGGCGGCGACCGAATTTTCCTCGGGCGCATAAATGTGGCAGCGATAGCCCATCTGCGTCGCCGCTACGGCCAGCATTTTCCCCAATTGCCCGCCGCCCAATATGCCGATGGTGGATCCCGGCGGAAGCGTTGTCATTCCGGCGTCTCGCTAACTGATTCGGTTTGCGCTGCGCGCCATGCGTCCAGCCTTGCAGCCAATTCCGGGTCGCTGGTGGCTAGCATTGCCGCGGCAAGCAATCCGGCATTGGTCGCCCCAGCTTTGCCGATTGCCAGCGTACCGACAGGAATTCCGCCAGGCATTTGCACTATCGATAAAAGGCTGTCCATGCCGTCGAGAGCCTTGGATTGTACGGGGACCCCTAGCACCGGCAGGCGGGTCATCGACGCAACCATGCCGGGCAGATGGGCAGCTCCGCCGGCGCCCGCGATGATACATTTGAGCCCACGATCAACCGCGCTTTTGGCGTAGCTTACAAGCCGGTCGGGTGTGCGGTGCGCCGATACCACTTTGCATTCATGCGCGACGCCGAGGGCTGCGAGCACAGACGATGCCTCGCGCATGGTTTCCCAATCCGAGCGGCTGCCCATGATGATGCCGACCAATGGTGCTGTGCTGTCCACCTGATGCCCCTGATTTGCCCTTCTGTACCGAGGATTAGCTCTGTAGCGACGGCTTTACGCAAGCGCAATTGCCGAAGCCAGCCTCTGTCAGAGACGTAAATAGTTGCAATTTATTCATAAATACACTGTATGCGCAAAAAACAACGGCTATCCGGGTCGCAAAACATAACCGGGGCCAAGATGCTAAAGCGCAACGACCAGATTTCTCCTGCCAATGCGAATGATCGCAGCGATGCGCTTGTGCGCGAAAATCTGCATTTGAAAGCCCGTGTTGCAGAGCTTGAACGGCTGGCAACAATCGACACGCTGACGCCACTGTTCAACCGCCGCTATCTGATGCAGGAACTCGATCGCTGGTGCTGGCGCGCGCACCGCTATGGTGGAACTTTCGGACTTCTTTACCTTGATGTCGACCGGCTGAAGCAGGTCAACGATACCCACGGCCATGTCGCCGGTGACAATGTGCTTTGCGCGATTGCGGATGCGTTATCTTCGGCAACGCGCAAGTCGGATGTCGTAGCGCGCATGGGTGGTGACGAGTTTGCCGTTTTGCTCGATTCGATTTCGGCAGAAAAGCTTGCAGAGAAGGCGGAGTCAGTCCGCGAACTATTGACAGCGCTGCCAGTCAAGACAGCCGGGCCGACCTTGAAAGTCGATGTGTCGGTCGGTCATTGTTTGATCGAATCCGGCTCACGCGCCAGCGAGGTACTGATTGAAGCAGACCGCGCCATGTACGCAGACAAACGCTCCAAATATGGCGAAGACGCGCGTTAGCTTTTAACGCTCCGACAGATAATAGCGGTCGGTCGCGTTCAGCGCATCATCCAGTTCATAGACAATCGGCTGTCCGGTCGGGATTTCCAGCCCGGTGATGTCCGCATCCGATATGCCCGACAGATGCTTCACCAGCGCACGCAAGCTGTTGCCATGTGCTGAAATCAGCACGGTCTTTCCAGCTTTGAGTTCGGGCGCGATCACGCCTTCCCAATAGGGCAGCACGCGGGCGATGGTATCTTTCAGGCTTTCGGTGTTGGGGATGGCAATGCCTGCGTAGCGCGGGTCTTTTGACAGGTCATAGGGCGAATCGGCGTCTAGCGGCGGCGGCGGGATGTCAAAGCTGCGACGCCAGATATGCACCTGCTCGTCGCCATGCTTGGCCGCGGTTTCCGCCTTGTCGAGGCCGGTCAGCCCGCCATAATGCCGCTCGTTCAGATGCCAGTCCTTGGTGACCGGCAGCCAGAGGCGACCCATCGCCTCCAGCGCGAGATTGAGGGTCTTGATCGCGCGGGTCTGCACGCTGGTGAAGCATGTGTCGGGCGCAATGCCTTTGGCCTTCATCAATTCGCCCGCCGCCCATGCCTCGGCCGCGCCCTTTTCGGTCACATCAACGTCCCACCAGCCGGTGAAGCGGTTTTCGAGATTCCATTGTGACTGGCCGTGGCGGATGAGGATGAGCTTGGGCATGGGCGTGTCCTTTGAGCAGGTGGTGCTTTCAGCGCGCGCTTAGGGCGGTCCGCCCTCGGACGCAAGCCTCAGGCCAGTCCGATCATCGCCAACAGACCATCATAGTATTCGCGGTAATCGGGGTGGATTTCTACCGGATACAGCCAGCCGCCAAAGCTCATCCAATAGGCCAGCACCACCGGGACGGCACTCCACGCCGCGATCCGGGCCGCTTTTTCTTTCCCATTGAAATGCAGGATCGCGCCCAGATGTGCCCCGACGGACAGCACGGCTAGGGCGTAGTAAGGATAAAAATAACCCTGCATTTTTGCGTGCAGCAACGGGCCGGACACCCAGAGGAAGTTGGTATCCAGCCCTGCGCCATAGCGGGTGAAAAGCGCCGCGCCGCTATGTACGATAATGAAGTAGGCGAGGTAGAATCCGCTCGCCAGTTGCAGCTTGGCCCAGCCGCTCTTGCCCGGCTCACGCCAGCGGCGCAGTGCGAGGCGGATGCCGAGGCTAATCTGGAACAGCAGGGCGGCAATCAGCAGCGGCTCGACCAGCGGGTGCCGATAGATCCACTGCACCGACTTGAGCGCCGCATTATGCGCATCGGGCCCCGCGAGAGCGAACAGGTGCACCGCGAGATGGGTGAACAGAAAGAGCGCGATTACGCCCCCGGTAATGCGGTGCAGCTTGCGGGTCATTGGGCTTTTTCCTTGAAAAAACGAATCATTATGGATATTAAATATCCGAATTAAATCGCCGCCGCAAGCAGGGGCGGCAAACATAGGTCAGGTGGTTCCGGATGAAGATGAACAAGGGTGTCGAATGGGCGGTCCATGCCTGCGCCTTGCTCGCGCCGTTGGGGGCGGGAAGGGGCCTCAGCCTGGCGGCGCTCGCCGATTATCATGGCGTGCCCTTGCCCTATATGGCGAAGCAGATGCAGCTGCTCAGCAAGGCCGGAATCGTCCGCACCAGCCGTGGCCACACCGGCGGCTATGCACTGGCCAGACCGCCGCAGGAAATCAGCCTTTGGGATATCAAACAAGCGGTCGACGGCAGCGCGCCTGCCTTTCGCTGCACCGAAATCCGGCAGAAGGGGCCATGCGCCGTTCCGCGCGCCGATTGCCGCGCTCCTTGCGCCATCGCCGCTGCCTTTGGCCGTGCAGAAATTGCCTATCGCGATCTGCTGCGTGCAATCAGGCTGAGCGACATTCTCTCCGATGTGACCGGGGAGGGCAACGCGCAGCACATGCTCGATATGCTCCGCTGGTATGAAGCCAATGTGACGGTGCTGCCGGAGAAGAAGCCTAAAGCGCCAGCGTCATGAAACGGCTGAACGGATCTTCCTTATAGTCTGCAAAGGGTCCGCAATATTCAAAGCCATAGCGTAGATAGAGCGCATGCGCAGCATCGAAGGCTGGGCCGGAACCGGTTTCAAGGCTCAGCCGTTTGTAGCCCCGCTGCCTTGCCGTCACGATGATATGTTCGAGCATCGCCGCCGCTGCGCCCTTGCGGAGTTGATCCGCATGGGTCCGCATCGATTTGACTTCGCCATGGTTTGCGTCGATTTCCTTCAACGCGCCACACCCCATGAGCGCATCCTCATCCCACACCGACCAGAAGGATACGCCGGGGCCTTTCAGTCCCTCAAAGTCGAGGAAATGGCAGCTATCCTTAGGCGAACTGGCGAGCATCCCCGCAAAATGCTCTTCGAGCAAAACGCGGATTTCAGGGCCGGTCAGATCGTCTTCGATGATGTGCATTGGTCGGCGATCAAATCATCTCCGCCAATGTCGCCAGGCATTCGCGGGCCAGCAACTTGCAACGCTCCGGCGACCAGCCCTGCTCCGGATCATTGGCGTCGATGGTGTCCTTAAAGGGCATCTCCAGCGTCATCGAGACACAGCCATGCGACGGCCCGAAGCGTTCGGCGAGTTGGTTGGTCGACATGGCGAGGTTCGCCTTGCCCGGGCCCGAAATGCCATAGCCCAGCTTGGTCTGGAAATCGGGGGTGCGTTCGGCAAGGCGGTTGATGAAGCGGGTGTAGCGCTCGCCTTGCGCATCGGTCCAGCTGGGGATGCCTTCAAAGCCTGCCATGAAGGCGGCCGGGATAGCTTCGTCACCGTGCACGTCCATCGCCCAATGCACACCGGTGGCGTCCATCGCGTTGCGGATGGCGAGGACTTCGGGGCTGCGCTCGGCGCTGGGCTCGGCCCATTCGCGGTTGAGGTTCACCCCGACATAGTTGGTACGCAGATGGCCACGGCAGCTGCCGTCGGGGTTGCAATTGGGCACGACATGGATGCGGCATTTTTCGAGCAGTTTGCGGGTGTGTGGGTCGCTGGGGTCGGTGAGCATGTCGAGCGCGCCTTCCATCCACCATTCGGCCATGCTCTCACCCGGATGCTGGCGGGCGTAAAGCCAGACCTGTGTGTCGCCATTGCCCATTTCGAGGCAGTCGATCGGCTGGCCTTCCAGGCTGGTGCCGAGGCAGCGATAGTCGACGCCCTCGCACGCGGCGGTTTCCGAGACGAGGTCGTGGTGCCGCTCCATCGAATAGGGTGCGAAATAGGCAAACCAGGCGAGACCCGAGACGCTGGTGTAGCGGATGGTCAGCGTGCCGCCATCCTCAGCCTTGTCATAGCTGGTCTCAGCACGTGCCCAATAGTCACGGTCTTCGGAAACGCAGGCGCGGTAATCGGGCCAACCGCCGGGATAGGCGCTTTTTTCAAGGCCGGTGATTTTCAGGATAAATTCTTCGCCCGCCTCGGCAACGACACGGAAATGGAACCATTGGAAGAAGTCCGAATCCTTGTCCTTGCGGATGGATAGCCTGGCAGTTGCGCCGTCGATCGAATCGGTGATGATATTGCCGCTGTCGAAGGCGGCGTTGATGCTGTGAATTGTCATGGGGCGGCGGATTAGCCGCCTTGTGCCCGGCTGTCGAGTGCTCGGCCTAAGGAACGGTTATCGTTTCGCCGCTGGTTCCGGGGAAGTCTTTGAAAAGGGCTGCTGCCAGTTTTGATGCAGCAATTCCGGGTTGTGCCGAAGGCGAATTGGCCGCGCCACTTTGCACCGCCTTCCCTTCCCAGATAACCAGATTGTCGGCTGTCCGGCGGATTCGGACATCAAGCATTGTTTCGACGCCACGCTGGTCGGCAAGTGCGTTGAGGTTCACGCCCACGCCAACCCCCACGCCCGAGCCATAGCTACCCGTCGAACCGCCCACGCCTACCGACACCGGGCTGCGATTATTGCCGCGAAACTCGACCCGCTGGACAGAAATTTCGGCGACGACGTCGGTAGCGCCAAGGGCTTCGCTATAGCCGACGCGCTTCATCTCGCGTTCTACCGCAGCCAAATAGGGCGACAGCGCCAGCCCGTCCCCCGATTGCGCATCGCCCGCAGGCGTGACGGTAAAGCTGCCGGTGCCATAGACCACGCCTTCAGCGATTCGGTTGAAGCGGGTGACCTCGACCGGGCCGGTCGGAATCGCGCAGGCCGAAAGCGACAGCGGGATAAGGATGAGCGGGAGCGTGCGGAACAGGTTCATGGCATAACCCTAAACGCTTCGCCAAAAAGCCGCAATGGCGCTTGACTTTGATGGCCTTCCCCCATAGAGGCGCGCCTTCAATTTCACGCAGCTTTGCACTTTTTAACGGGTAGATCCGATGAAGATCGTCAATTCTCTCAAGTCCCTCAAGGGCCGTCACCGCGACAACCGCGTGATTCGCCGTCGTGGCCGCACTTATGTGATCAACAAGACCAACAGCCGCTTCAAGGCGCGCCAGGGCTGATTCGCCGGTATGTCCGGCATGCGCTGCATGCCAGCTATAACCGCCCCGGAAAATCCGCGGGCGGTTTTTTGCGTTTGAGCCCGGTCGACGCATTGGGGAGAAGCACATGACTGCGATTCGCGCAGTGGTTTTCGATGTCGGCCGGGTGTTGGTACAATGGGATATGCGCCATCTGTTCGGCAAGTTGATCGAGGACCATCAGGAACTCGACTGGTTCCTGCAGAATGTTGTCACTACCGAATGGCATTTTCAAGCAGACGCGGGGCGGGCGCTGGCGGACATGGTGGCCGAGCGCAAGTTTGAGTTTCCTGAATACGCCTCGCACCTTGATGCCTATGCGACGCGCTTTAACGAAACCATACCCGGACCGGTGCCGGGGGGCTATGAGATAGTAGAGGAACTCGCTGCGCGCGAAGTACCGCTTTTTGCCATCACCAATTTTGGTGCGGAATTCTGGGCTGGCTTTCGCCCGACCCAACCTGTTTTTGACCATTTCCGCGACGTCGTCGTTTCGGGCGAAGAAAAACTGCGCAAGCCCGACCCGGCAATTTACCGCCTCGCGCTCAACCGGTTCGGACTGGCGGAGGGCGAAGGGCTGTTCGTCGACGACAGCCTGCCCAACGTGGAGGTTGCGCGGGCGAACGGATTCCACGCGCATCATTTTGCGGATGCGCCCACATTGCGAGCCGAGTTGGTAGCTCTGGGGCTCCTCTGACAAAAAAGCGGGGGCGGGCCACTTCCCTTGTGCGTCAAGCTGTGCTTAAGCGGCCGACGAATCTGGCATCGGAAGGACGCATTCTCCCATGAACATCCATGAATATCAGGCCAAGGAACTGTTGGCGAAGTTCGGCGTTGCCGTGCCCAAGGGCATTGCGGCACTTTCGGTTGAAGAAGCGGTCGCCGCTGCAAAGCAGCTGCCTGGACCGCTCTATGTCGTGAAATCGCAGATCCACGCCGGTGGCCGCGGTAAGGGCAAGTTCAAGGAATTGGGCCCCGATGCCAAGGGCGGTGTTCGTCTGGCCAAGAGCATCGAAGAAGTCGAAGCACATGCCAAGGAAATGCTCGGCAACACGCTGGTGACGATCCAGACTGGACCTGATGGCAAGCAGGTGAACCGGCTCTACATCACCGACGGCGCGGACATTAAGCAGGAATTCTATCTTGCGCTTCTCGTCGATCGCGCAACCAGCCGTATCGCCGTTGTCGCTTCGACCGAAGGCGGGATGGATATTGAAGAAGTCGCGCATAACAACCCCGACAAGATCCACACCATCACCATCGACCCCGCAACCGGCCTGATGCCGCACCATGGCCGCAGCGTTGCCAAAGCGCTGGGCCTGACAGGCGATCTGGCGAAGCAGGCTGCCAAGGTTCTGGCTGGCCTCTATTCGGCATTTCTCGGTTGCGATGCCGAACAGATCGAAATCAACCCGCTCGCGGTGTGCGAAGGTGCCAATGGCGATGAACTGCTCGTGCTCGACGCCAAGGTCGGCTTCGACGGCAACGCCATGTTCCGCCACAAGGACCTTGCCGAGTTGCGCGACCTGACCGAGGAAGACCCGGCCGAGGTCGAAGCGAGCGAATATGACCTCGCTTATATCAAACTCGATGGCAATATCGGCTGCATGGTGAATGGCGCCGGCCTCGCGATGGCGACGATGGATATCATCAAGCTGAACGGCGAATTCCCGGCCAACTTCCTCGACGTCGGCGGCGGCGCGAACAAGGAAAAGGTGACCGCAGCGTTCAAGATCATTCTGAAGGACCCGGCGGTGAAGGGCATCCTCGTCAACATCTTTGGCGGTATCATGAAGTGCGACATCATCGCCGAAGGCATCGTTGCCGCGGCGAAGGAAGTGAACCTCTCGGTTCCGCTCGTCGTTCGTCTGGAAGGCACCAATGTGCAGCAGGGCAAGGATATCCTCGCTAACAGTGGCCTGCCTATCGTCCCTGCGAACGACCTTGGCGATGCCGCGAAGAAGATCGTCGCCGAGGTGCGCGCGGCCTAGGCACATGCCCGCTTTCGCGCGGCAAAGGGGGTGCCGTCGCGAAGGACTAATCTTGGTTTAAAGACTATTCACTGCTTCCGTTTGCGTTGCTTGCGGTTTTCCTTATTCCCGGGAATAACACCGTTGATCATGGTTGCCCTGACTCGGGTGCACTCATTGCGCGGAGTGGACGGCATGCTGCAACTGACCAACTCTCCACTTTCGAGCTTCTTCAAGCCATCGATGTTGGGAACGCGGGTATCGTAAACCAGAATGGTATTGCGCTGATTGCCCAGCGCAGGGACATCGGGATACTGTACAACCGTGACATAGGGATCGTCGATCAGGAATCCCTGACAGGTGCCTTCCTGCTCATCATAAACACGTGGTTTTGCCATGCATAGTTCACGCACCGCTGCCAGTGCCTCGCCGGGGGTCGCATGTCCCAAACTAACTACATAATCGAAAACAAACCGGTCCGTACCCGGGATACGGGCGGTCTCAAAAGATTTCCATGCCCCGAAAACAGGTCGCCAGCCGCGCGGTGGCTTGGGCAGTGGCGGTGGTGTCCAGCGATACTCTCTCTCGCTACCATTCGAGCTTGAGCCTGACGCTGAAGGACGAGTAACGCATAGTGGCACCGTTACGGGGCCATTTGTATCAACGCCGATTTGTTGCTCGTTCGGGCCGCCGCCGCAAGGAAACACATTTTGCGCCGCTGTCGGCGTACCCATAAATGCTGCCCCCGCCAGAACCGGCGCGACTATGGTGCCCCACTTTACACAGTTGTTGGTCAGGGATGCTTGCATGTTTCTAGCTTTCACCGCTCTAGTCCGTCCAAGTTACTGCCACCACCTGCACGGCAAAAGAATATTTGTGGCCCGAAGGTTATTCGCTAAATTGCGGCGTTATCCTTCGCAACGACATTTGTGCACTAATACTCAACATGAAGGGAACACTGCGGTAGTCACCAGATTATCGCCCGAGTAAAGCATAGATCAGCAGGCCGGCGATGCAAACCAGCCTAGCTTGACGTTTACGTAAATGGAAGCTAGGCGGTGCCCTGAAATTTTAAGCAAGAGGAAAGGTATCACATGAAGATCCTCGTCCCCGTTAAACGGGTGATCGACTATAATGTGAAACCCCGCGTAAAGCCGGATGGCACGGGTGTGGATCTGTCGAACGTCAAAATGTCGATGAACCCCTTTGACGAGATTGCTGTCGAAGAAGCGATCCGTCTGAAGGAAAAGGGTGCGGCGACCGAAATCGTTGCTGTCTCGATCGGACCCGACAAGGCGCAGGAAACGCTGCGCACCGCGCTCGCCATGGGTGCGGACCGCGCGATCCTCGTGGTCGCCGAAGATGTCGAACCCTTGGGCATTGCCAAGATTCTTGCCAAGATTGTCGAGGAAGAGGCTCCCGGTCTCGTCATCCTCGGCAAGCAGGCGATTGACGATGACAGCAACCAGGTTGGCCAGATGCTGGCTGCCCTCACCGGCCGTCCGCAGGGTACCTTTGCCTCGAAGGTCGAAGTGAAGGGTGATGCAGTTGAAGTTACCCGCGAAGTCGATGGCGGCCTTGAAACTGTCAGCCTTAAGACGCCTGCGATCGTCACCACCGACCTTCGCCTGAACGAGCCGCGCTATGCGTCGCTGCCCAACATCATGAAGGCAAAGTCGAAGCCGCTCGCGCAGAAGACCCCCGCCGATTATGGCGTTGATGTCAGCCCGCGCCTCAAGACCCTCAAAGTCGCCGAACCGCCGGTGCGCAGCGCTGGTATCAAGGTTGCAGATGTTGATGCGCTTGTTGCCAAGCTCAAGGAAATGGGAGTCGCATGATGAAGACGCTCGTTTATGTCGAACATGACAATGCCTCGATGAAGGATGCGACGCTGGCCGTCGTGACCGCGGCTTCGCAGCTTGGCGAAGTCCATGCATTGGTTGCAGGCCACAATTGCGGCGCAGTTGCCGATGCGGCTGCCAAGATCGCAGGCGTTTCCAAGGTGCATGTCGCTGACAATGCTGCTTATGCCAACCAGCTCGCTGAAAATGTCGCGCCGCTGGTGGCAGATCTGATGGGGCATCACGATGCCGTGCTTTTCCCCGCAACTGCACATGGCAAGAATATCGCGCCGCGCGTTGCAGCCCAGCTCGACGTGATGCAGATCAGCGATATCCTGTCGGTTGAAAGCGCCGACACCTTCACCCGCCCGATCTATGCCGGTAACGCCATCGCGACCGTGCAGTCGTCGGACGCGAAGAAGGTGATCACCGTTCGCGGCACCGCCTTTGCCAAGGCCGATGCAACCGGCGGCAGCGCCGCTGTCGAAGCGGTTTCGGGCCCCGGCGATGCCGGCACCTCGAGCTTTGTTGGTGCGGAAATCGTCAAGCTTGAACGTCCCGAACTGACCAGCGCCAAGATCATCGTTTCGGGTGGCCGTGCGCTGAAGGACGGGCCGACTTTCGAAGCGACCATCTTCCCGCTGGCAGACAAGCTGGGTGCCGCTGTCGGCGCTTCGCGCGCTGCAGTCGATGCCGGTTATGTCCCCAACGACTATCAGGTCGGCCAGACCGGCAAGATCGTCGCCCCCGAAGTCTATATCGCGGTCGGCATCTCCGGCGCGATCCAGCACTTGGCGGGCATGAAGGACTCCAAGACGATCATCGCGATCAACAAGGACGAAGACGCCCCGATCTTCCAGGTCGCGGACATCGGTCTTGTAGCGGATCTGTTCAACGCCGTGCCGGAATTGACCGGCAAGCTTTGAGGCTCTGGCATAATGGCGGGCCGATCAAAAACTGAACGATCGGACAGCGCAAACAATCATGCCGGGGCTGCACGCTCCGGCATTTTTGTTGATCTGTCCGAAGAAGCGCGGACCGACGAGAGCCGTGCGCTAACGCTCGCCAGCGTCGCCCGCGATGCGCGGCTCGACAGGAAGTTCCTGATTCTCATTGCCTTGGCGTCGGCAATCGCGACACTCGGCCTGCTGCAAAGCTCGACTGCCGTCGTCATCGGCGCGATGCTTGTTTCGCCATTGATGGGCCCGATCATGGGCGTCGGTTTTGGCCTCGCGACAATCGAAACCGGATTGATCCGGCGGTCGCTGGTGACCTTGGCTGCCGGAATGGCAGTCGCCATTTTGGTTGCCATATTGATTATCCTCATTTCGCCGATTCAGGACGTGACGCCCGAACTGCGCGCGCGCACCCAGCCCAATCTGATGGATCTGGGTATTGCCGTCGTTGGCGGCATAGCTGGGGCAATTGCCATTATCCGTAATATGAGCGGGGTAATGGTCGGCGTGGCCATTGCAACTGCGTTGGTCCCGCCGCTGGCAACAGTCGGCTTCGGCATTGTGACGGGAAGGGCGGATTTTGCCACAGGCGCTGCCTTGCTGTTTCTGACCAACACGCTCGCCATTGCCTTTGCGGCAACAATCGTCGCGCGCATCAACCGTTTTGGGCCCTCACTGACGCCGCAGCATACCGCTATGCAGTTGGTAGGCATTATCGCCGTTCTTGGCGTGCTTTCAATCCCGCTTGCAATCTCGCTTGACAATATCGGGCGCGAAGTTCGGGCAAGGACGATTGTCCAATCCGAATTGTCGAACCTGTTGCAACCGCGTGATCGGGTGGAGAATCTGAATGTCACGGTCAACGGCGATGATGTCGCGGTGGAAGGCGTGGTTCTGGTCGACAAATTTACGCCGTCGCTCGGCGACCAACTCGCTCAAAGCACGACCCGCCGTCTGGACCGCAAGGTGGTTGTCGACTTGGCACAGGTGAAACGGCAAACAAATGCAGCCGAGGAGTATCAAGATCAACTCAACCGGCGCGTAAGTGCATTGGAGCAGCGCGATGCCGAAGTTGAAGCTGTGCTGTCAGGCCTCACCGTCGGGGGCCTCATCGAGCGCAATAGGCTGTTGGTTGATGCCCAGGCGCGGCGCGTGATTGTCGATCGGGATCGTGGCACAGAAGCCGAAGAAGTCGCTGCAGCGAAAGACCGGATCATATCGGAGGCGCAGTCGCGTTTCCCCAATTGGCTGCTAAGCAGCGCAAATCTGGGCGGATCTGAACCCAATCCAGTGCCCGAACAAATCAATGAATGAGGAAAGCATGATGTCGCTGGTTTTGACCCAAATCGAAGATGGCATCGCCGTCGTCACCCTCAACCGTCCGGAGGCGATGAATGCCTTGTCGCGGGGGCTGCGGGCGGAATTGGCGCGGGCTATGCGGGCGGTCGATGCGGATGACAGCGTCCGCTGCGTCATTCTGACTGGCGCAGGCGAGCGCGCTTTTACCGCCGGGCTCGATCTGAAAGAATTGGGTGCCGACACCAGCAATCTGGGGGCCGCCAATGCCGAGAGCGCGGACGAAAATCCGGTGAAGGCGATCGAGATTTGTCGCAAGCCTGTTATCGGTGCGATCAACGGTGTGGCGATCACCGGTGGGTTTGAAGTCGCGATTGCCTGCGATATATTGATCGCCTCGACCAACGCCCGCTTTGCAGACACCCATGCGCGCGTGGGCATCATGCCGGGTTGGGGCCTGTCGCAAAAATTGTCGCGGCTGATCGGCATTTCACGTGCCAAGCAATTGTCGTTCAGCGGCAATTTCCTCGACGCTGAAACAGCTTGCGCATGGGGGCTGGTCAACTCGGTAGTGCCCGCAAATGAGCTGTTGACGCATGCCAAGGCGCTGGCGCGCGATATCGCTTCGGTCGAGCCGGCGACGGTGCAGACCTATAAGCGGTTGATCGACGACGGCTATGCTTTGCCCTTTGGGATGGCGATGGAGCACGAGGCCCGCGTTTCGCGCGCCGCCAACGGTCAGGTCAGCGCAGAAGAGGTGGAAGCACGCCGCATGGCAGTGATCGAGCGCGGGCGGACGCAGGGTTAGAAACCTGTAGATACGGTCAGTGCCAGCCCGTCCTTTGGATTGGCATTGCCCGCAACCCGTTGCCGCCAGTCGAGCTGCAGGGTGAAGTTCGCAAAGCGTGTATCGACGCGGGTCACAATCGTCGGGCCGACGTCGAGGCGCTTTACGCCCGGCTGTCCCCCAGCCCAAGCACCCGCCCCCGCCGATAGCGGCAGACCGGCAATAGTCGTTACCGGGTGTAGCAAGCGGCCCTGCGCGTCAAAGAAGCCGCCGCCATCTTTACCGCTGACATATCCAGCTTGCCCATAGGCGTCTAGACTTGCATTGCCGATGATGGTCACATCACTGACTCCACCAGCGGCATAGGCAGCAAAGCGGTCGAGACCATCCAGGCGGAATCTTCGTTCAGCGGACAGCGATATCGGCCAGCGACGGCTGGGTTGCCATCGTGCACCAAGCGCAAGCTCGCGTTCATTCCCATCAGGTGTTGCGGATGCTCGCGCGAGCAAAGCCACCCCTTTCCCGGCTTTACCAAAGGGATCCCATGTCGCGATCAATCCAGCTTGGCTTCCACCATATTGCGCGCCGGGCGCAAAGGCGCCCGACCCGCTGCCTTGTCGCCACAAACTATATCCATATAGCTGCATACGACGCTGGGGTTGCGCGGCGGGCAGCATAGCGTGTGTCGAAGCAGACGGCAGTGTTGGAACTGGAGCAGCCGCGTGCGCAAATGGCAGCGGTGCAGGAATGCCAACGCCGGTTTCTCGTTCTGCTAGCACTAACGCATGTGGCGCCTGTTTGGCGACGCGCGCTTGGCGGTAGGATGCCCAGCCATCGCGCTCGGGTAGTGGATTGTCCGATACAGAACCAGATTTGGTCACCGGATTGTTCCACAGGCCGGGCCAGAAGGGACAAGCCAGTTCGATATTCGGGTCGCGTGCAGCGATATGCGGCGCTTTTGGTGCAACCCGGCTAACGATCTGTTCGGCCGGTGCTGGTTCGGATTGCAATGCGAATGCGCGCCCAATGCTCCAGCCGGCAATGACCAGCACAGGGTAGATGAGCGCACGCCCCCTGAGCCCCGAAGTAGGTGCCTCTATCATATCTATCTCCCGGAATGCCGCCCGCAGGCTTTAGGCATCAAGACTGCCAATTGCCGACATGTTGAGCCCGTTTGATTGATGCACAGATGATGAGGGCCAGCATGGGATAGGCCAGATACATGGTCATCAAGGCATAAGGCGCTGGCAATATGTCATCGAACAGCGCTCTTTGTGCATGCACCAGAACTGCCACCAACTGCCAGCCAGTCACCCAATAAGGCCAGAACCGGTCACTACGCAGCGACAGCCACCAGAAACTTGCGAGTACAATCAGGTCAACAAGCATCAGATCAACAATCAGTTTTGACCAGTTGGCGTCGGAGCCAAGCAGCGACGAAGCGAGCGATCCGGACAAGGCCGTTACCGCTCCCCATTTTTCGCTGCCCGCTCCCCTCCAAAAGGCCAGAACAACGGTCAGAACCAGAAACGTGTAATAGAAATGAGCGTGGTTCACAGTTTATCCGGGCCCGACATATCTTAAACGGCGCGACGTGAAGCCGTTTGCACTGCTTCCTCAACCGCTTCGTCACCGTCATTCTGGTTATGTGGCGATGGTACAGCCATGCTTCCTGATGGCGGCTTGGGGAGACCTGCGCCGAACATTCGTGTTCCCAGTCCCACCTGCTTTTGGGTCTCGCCTAGCGCATGATGCGCGTCGGTTATCATCTGGCGGACATTCCCAGCAGCCGCAACTGCCTGCGTTACTTTGGATACGGCATCCTGCCCGACAACGGCCGACATCCGAGTTTCGATTCGGGCGACAGGCAATGTGGCGGCAAGACGAGCGATCTTGATGATCGCGTCGTCGATGGCGTTTTCGGCTTCGTGCAGATCGGCGGCGATGCGCTGGGCGGCTTTGATACGTTCTTTTAGCATGAAATTTTCCTGTTCGGTTGCGGGCTGCCGAAACGACAGCAAGGGTATAGCAGCCCGGTCAGGTCAGCATCGCTCCCAAACCGAGCAGAACGGAATAAAGGGCGGCGAAAGCCATGATGGTTCCGAAAGCAATAAGTATCGGCCACAGGATACGCTCCCTCCGGCCATGCGAATTATATGGCCGACCCCGCGTCGGAAACGGATACCCAATCCCTGCTTTGGGAAACCGGTATCCGCTTTCGTGCGAAGCCCCGCTGTCATCGGCCGTTGCGAACTGCGGTCCAAGCTGCGGAGCTTGATATATCAAAGGTTGAGGTCCGTCTCCGGCACTGGCAGCAACGATGCGCGCAGCGTCTATCCGTGATGTAACCCCCAATATGCGGTTCGCGCGCCTTAGCCGTTCGTCAACTGTGTGCGGTGAAACCCCCATGATACGGGCGATTTCTTTCGAGCTGCGGTGCGCGAACACGTGCCGCAAAGTCTCCACCTGCACGGCACTTAATTTCTCGACGCGTTGGTCCTGATTATCGCCCACACGCCCATGTTAACGATATTTCTTACGCGCGTGCCATATAATATTGGTTAGGATTTTACATCTTGCCGGATGCGACGGGTCCAAGATTGCGGCAAGGCCGTCAATCGTGCATATGGACAAAATGTTGATGATGAACCGCAATAAGGAAGCCCGACTTCATTATATGGCCAACGGCTTTCGCATGCTTGCCAGCGGCGACCATGTTCGCTGCGCGGTCAGTGGAGAGCAAATCCCGCTCGACGATCTTCGCTATTGGAGCGTTGCCTTGCAGGAACCCTATGCATCGCCGGAAATTTCCGTGAAGGCGGCGCTGGGCGAGCGCTGATAACAAAGCCAGTGATACTGAATTCCAAAACTGCCATCTTGCTGTTCGTTGCAGCTGTCGTCAGTTGCACCGCCCATCCGTCAGCCGAACCATTAGTTGTAATAGTAAGTCCTTCCGCAAGACCGGAGTCGGTCGCGCTCAATACGTCGGCGACGCCGCAAAGTGCGCGCGATCAGTTCTGGTTGGCTCGTCCGGCCGTGCAAGGATCTGTCACAATTGCGCGCGCGCCTTCTGACGCGGTGAAGGTAGCTTTTAATGGCGCGCCAGTTCCAGTCAGCGCCGATGGCTTTTTTCTGATCGGCTTTGACCGTGATGCAGAAAACAGTGCCAGTCTCGTCGCCTACCGTGCGGACGGTACGCAGGTTGGGCAATATGTCCCGGTTCGCCCCGGCAACTGGGCGATCCAGCATGTGAACGCCAATCCTTTTGGGGGCGCAAAAACGAGCGAGGAGTTTCAGGCCAGGCGCGGCCCGGAACTCGCACGCATAAACGCGGCCCGTGCCAAGGATCATGACAGCGGCGGCTGGCGGCAGGACTTCATCTGGCCTCTGACAGGCAGGATTTCGGGCAGATTTGGTGCCCAGCGTATTTATAATGGTACGCCCGGCAGCTATCATAGCGGCCTCGATATTGCGATGCCAACGGGGACGGCTTTTGTCGCCCCTGCAGACGGAATTGTCACTTTGGCTGCCAAGCAGCCCTTCACATTAGAGGGGCATTTGCTGATGATTGACCATGGCATGGGGCTGAATAGTGCGTTTTTGCACTGTTCGGAACTATTGGTCGAAGAAGGCCAGATGGTCAGGCAGGGGCAAGTCATCGGAAGAGTGGGCGCGACCGGAAGGGCCAGCGGGCCCCATCTGCACTGGGGCATGAAATGGCGTGCGGCGCGCGTTGATCCACTGGCGTTGTTGCCAGCGCAATAGGTGCCGCGCGCTATCCCTAGCGTGTTGCAAAATAGTTACAATTGGCGAAAAACGGCGTTCTAGCACGGCATTTTCTTTGCCCTTTGCGCAAAAATGTTCCAACAGCCATGGCAATCTGGAGGGGACTGTGCTGCTCGCAAGGCAGTATTTCCGGCATTCAGAGAATTTGAAACGACGATTCCGGCTCCTTTCGGGGGGCAGTTTCGTCATCACAGATATAGGGGCTGGACACGTGAAAATGACACGTCTTAGCAATTTGAAGTCGACGACCGCGCCGCTGGTGCTTGGTCTCGCAATGATTTCGACCCCCGTCTTCGCACAGGATGCGGCAGACGAGGCAGCAGACGAAGGTACGCCCATCGTCGTCACCGGATCGCGCATCGCGCGTCCCAACCTCGATTCGAACAGCCCGGTTTCGGTTGTCACGGGTGAGCAGGTCGTCGCAAACGCAGACGTCACGCTCGACACATTCCTCAACACCCTGCCCGGCGTTAACCCGGCTGGCACGACAACCTCGAACAATCCCGGCAACGGTGGTCAGTCGAACATCAACCTTCGTGGCTTGGGTTCGAACCGTAACCTCGTTCTTATCAATGGCCGCCGCCCGATGGTGTCGGCAACCGACCAGACGGTTGACCTCAACACCATTCCGCAGGGCCTGATCGAGCGTATCGACGTGACCACCGGCGGTGCAGGCGCGGCCTATGGTGCCGACGCTATCGCAGGTGTCGTCAACATGATCCTGAAGGATGATTTTGAAGGCCTCGATCTGCGTGCGACCTATTCGAATACCGTTTCGGAAATGGACGCCCGCGAATTTCAGCTCAGCGGCACTATTGGCGGCAACTTTGCCGACGGTCGCGGCAACATTGCTTTCTCGGCTGAATATTCAAAGCGTCAAGGCCTGATCAAGGCGCAGCGCCCCTTCGCGGCTCAGGCGACTTCGACCACAGGTACATTCCCGACTGGTCGTTACTCGGCTTCTGGTGCAGGTGGCTATAGCAACGATCCTGCATCGCCACGTTTCAGCGCATTGTATGGCAACGGAAACGCGATTCCGCAGGCTGCGATCAACGCGTTGTTCGCAGGATATGGTGTTGCTGCAGTAAACAATCCGACGCAGGGTTTGCTCGGCTTCAACGCAGACGGTTCGCTGTTTGGCATTGGTACCTTCAATAGCCCCAACAATGTTGCAAACTTCCGTTATCCGATTGAATCAGGTGCGAATCCGAACCTGAACTTCTTCCCGGATTTCTATTCGTACAACTTTGACATCGTGAACATTCTGGTGCTGCCGCTGGAGCGTAAATCTGCGTTCTTGACGGGGCATTATGAAATCAATCCTTCATTCGATTTCTTCATGCAGGGTGGTTACACGGAGTATACTTCGTCGACAGCGCTTGCGCCGACCCCGTTGGGCACCACGATTCGTGCTCCCGGTGAAAACTCCGTGCTTCAGGCAAGTTCACCGCTGATTTCCGGCGGCAGCCTCTGCCGGACCAGCACCAATGCGCCAACTCCGTGCCAGGTTACCGGTCTGGTTGTTCCGACCACCAACCCGTTCATTCCGACCGATCTGCGCACGCTGTTGAACGCACGTACTGGTGACAGCCCGGTATTTACTGGCTCTGGTGCAAATGAAGCTTTTGCAATCAGCTATCGCTTCCTCCCGACCGGTCTGCGCGAACAGGTATTTAACAATCAGGTTCTGCAGGGCTTGGTCGGCCTTCGCGGTGACATCAGCGATAACTGGCGCTATGAAGCCTATTATAGCTGGGGTCGCACTACGATCGATCAGGAAGCGCGCGGTAACGTCAACGTCCAGAAGGCTCAGCAATTGCTGGAAGCTGCTGACGGTGGTGCCAGCCTGTGCGCAGGCGGTTTCAATCCGTTTGGTGTTCAGCCGCTTTCGCAAGCTTGCGTCGACTTCGTTGACGAAATCGGTCGCACCAAAACAACGTTCACCCAGAAGGTTGCTCAGGCTTATGTCAGCGGCGATCTGACTGAACTGCCGGGCGGTCCGCTCGGTGTTGTATTCGGTGTTGAATCGCGTAAATTCCGTTACGAGTTTGACCCGGGTGCACTTTTCGGCCCGATCGCAGGTTTCAACACATCGACACCTGATCTTGGTACCAACAGCTTCCTCGATTTCTTTGCTGAGCTTCGCGCTCCAGTTATGGACAATCTGGAGCTTTCGCTGACGGCACGTCATTCAAAGAGCGATTTTAACGACATCCAGAACGGTGTCGACGGCGCTCCCTCGAAGGATTGGGCATATGGCGGCACGCTGTCTTACTCGCCGATCGATTC
Organism: Sphingomonadales bacterium; assembly: GCA_016707885.1. Lineage (GTDB taxonomy): Bacteria > Pseudomonadota > Alphaproteobacteria > Sphingomonadales > Sphingomonadaceae > Sphingorhabdus_B. The sequence continues at coordinate 765,359 of JADJGU010000001.1, read as the reverse complement.
GGTTCGTCTGCGTGCGAGCTATCAGCACTCGGTTCGCGCGCCGAACTTCGGTGAACTCTTCTCGGGTGGCGGCAGCTTCCCGCAGATCTTCGATCCTTGCTCGGTTAACTCGAACTTCCGCACCACAGGTGGCGCGGCCGCGACCAACCTCTGCACAGCAACTGGCGTTGGCTCGGCTACCTTTGTTGCAACGCCGGGTGGTCAGGCATTCATTACGGTGACGGGCAACCCGAACCTGAAGCCTGAATCGTCGGATACTTTTACCGTTGGCGGCGTGTTCAGCTCGGGTGCGTTCTCGGCATCGGTCGATTATTACAATATCAAGATCACCGACACGATCTTCTCACCTGACGTCAACGAAATCATCGCTTCTTGCTATGGTTACAATGACTTGAACACGAGCTTGAGCTCGACCAGCCCCTATTGCGGTGGTTTGTTCCGTCAGAATAACAACATTGCTGCAATCTTCCTGCCTGCTTCGCTCGGCGGCGACCCTGCAACGGGTTACTTCCAGGCGATCAACCAGGGTTCGGTGAAGACCTCGGGCATCGACGTACAGTTGGGCTACCGTCTGCCGACCGAATTTGTTTCGGAAACCTCGGCAATCAGCTTCAACCTGTTGATGAACTATCTGATCGACTTTAAGAATGTCGGTTTGGGTGGTCTGAAGACCGACTATGCCGGTACAGCTTCCTACTTCGGTGCAGGTCTGGGAACCAGCTTCCCGCGCTGGAAGGGCACGCTGAACATGGCATGGGCTCTGAACGAAAATCTGAAGTTCGACACACGCGTTCGCTATACCCACAAGATGGCAAACCGTGCGGCTCGCCAGTTCCCCGGTGAAACCTTCTCGGGTCCGGGTGCAGCATGGTATTTCGACTTCGGTCTGGAAGCCAATGTCGATGCGCTTACCTTCCGCCTCGGTTTGAACAACGCGTTCGACAAGCAGCCGGAAACCTATGCGCCGAACGTACAGTCGGGCACCGATCCGTCGCTCTACGACGTTCTCGGCCGCCGCGCTTATGTGTCGGCTCGCCTGCGCTTCTAACGCAAGCTAAAGCAAAAAAGGAAAGGGCGGGACTGGTTTCCCGCCCTTTTTCTATCTAGGACGCAGGCATGAAATCACAGGAACGGATGCGGGCGGCTCATGCGGCCTATCAAAAAGGCGATTTGTCAGGAGCGTTGGTACAGGCCGAAGCGGTGTTGAAAGCCCTGCCGCGCGATCATGTCGCTCTCCAGTTTGCTGGCGTCGTTGCAGCGCAGGCTGGATTTCCGGAAAAAGCGTCTGATTATCTTCGCCAAGCGATTGCCTGTGGTGGCGACAATGAAGATAATCGAATCAACCTCGCAAAAGTACTTGCCGAGCTAGGGCAATGGGATGAGGCGTTAAAACTGTGTCAGTCCCCTGACGGAAAGCCGTCTCAAGACTTGCAAAGGCTAGAAGCAGATCTGCTTAAAGCGCAAGGTCGCCCGAACGAAGCAGTATGGGCCTATGAACGCATAGTTCACGAGCAGCCTGACAATTTTGACGCTTGGAACAATTTGGGTAATGCCCGCCATGAATCGGGCGATTTGGATGCTGCCATGGATGCTTTCCAGCGTGCCCGGCAATTGAAGCCTCAGGAATCAATCGTTTTCACAAATATCGCTCGTGTGCTCATGTCGAAGGATCGATATGAAGACGCCTGCCTTATGCTCGAAAAAGCTGCGTTGCTTGCGCCCCTGGACCCGGCGCCGCTAATTGAACTCGGCAGGACATTGACGAGCATGGACCATCCCGAGGCTGGTCTGCGGGCTCTGGGTGACGCTGCCAGACTCGATCCCAAAAATCCCAGAGTCTTTGTGTCCATCGGACAGGCCTTTACAGACTTGTCCAATCAGCCGCAGGCGGAGCGCGCCTTCAAATTTGCGCTGCAGGCCGATGCAAAAAATCCGGTCGGCTATCTCAATCTCGGCATATTGCTGGAAAAGGCAAATCGCGTTGACGAACTTTCCGCACTTGTTGCGGCGGCCCGGCAGCATGGTGTGGATGGGCCAGAAATCAGTTATCTGGAAGCGTTGATGCTAAGCCGTGCTGGCAAGCTTGATGAAGCGCTGCAGTTGGCGAAATCAATTTCGTCCACCGCCATCAATGAAGCTACAATTGCGCAGTTGAAGGGCCAGTTGGCGGATAAACTAGGACTGATTGACGAAGCCTTCTGGGCCTATGAAGACATGAACCGGGCAATGGCGCAAAGCCCATTGGGTTTAAGTGTCGATCGCAGTGCTTATCAGCGCAATATGGATGGTCTCAGACATCAGACCACCGCTGACTGGTTTGCGGGTTGGCCGAAAGTTGACGTTTCACGCGATCCTCCATCTCCAGTGTTCCTCGTCGGATTCCCTCGATCAGGCACAACTCTGCTTGATACCATATTGATGGGGCATAGCGACACGCACGTACTGGAGGAAATCCCGCTGATCGAAACAGTTGCCCAGGCCGTGGGCGATTTGACGCGCGTCGGTGAGTTGAGCGCCAATGAGGTGGCGGCGATGCGGGAGCTTTATTTTCAAGAACTTGCAAAGGCTTCGCCCGTTCCTGCCGGTAAGATGGTGATCGACAAGAACCCTTTGTCGATGGTGCGCATGCCACTGATCCACCGTCTTTCCCCGATGCGAAAATCATACTTGCGATGCGGCATCCATGCGATGTCGTGCTCAGTTGTTACATGCAGAATTTTAAGCCTACCGAAGCCATGTCGAGTTTTCTTGATCTTGCCAATGCAGCACGAACTTATGATCGCATTTTCGCCTATTGGGAGACGTGCCGCGAAGTCCTGCCACTCGATGTTCATATGCTCCGCTATGAAGCCATGGTTGAAGACGTCGAAAGTGAAGTGCGGCCGCTGTTCGACTTTCTGGGGCTCGAATGGGAGAGTGGCGTGCTGGACCACCAGAAAACCGCTCGTGAACGAGGCTATATTCGTACGCCCAGCTATGCCCAAGTTACCGAAAAGGTCTATTCGTCTGCCAGCGGCCGTTGGCAGCGTTACCGGAAGTATATGAATGAGGTTTTGCCCATATTGCAGCCATGGGCAAAAGCCTATGGCTATGAAGTCGATTGATAATTTCGGTCATACGGCGCTGCTGACGCTCCTAACAGATACTAGTTCTCTTCGCCTGTTGCGTGCAGCGGCTGCTTGCTGCAACTTCATTGAATCCGGTCAATGGAGAAATGAATATGCGCAAGCTGAAATTGTTGGTCGCCTTCGCAATCTGTGCGCCTGCATTGTCCGTTGTTCCTGCCGCTGCTGATAATGGCTCACAGGATGGCGACCGGATGATTTGTAAATACCGCCAACAAACTGGTACCCGGTTCAAGACCAAAATTTGCAAGACTGCGGCGCAATGGGAAGCCATGGCCGAAGAGCATCGAAACACGCTGAAGCAAATTGTCGATCTTCCGCAGATAAAGGTTTGCGGCCCGAACGGTTGCGACTGAGCATTTGCTTCGACATTTGAGCGACAGCGTTCGACCAGCGTAACATTGGGAGTCTAGCTCGAATTTCTTACGCTGCTACATTTCGACCAGGATGGTTCGGAATATGCGAATTGGCAGGAGAAGTTCGATGCTGAAAATGGTGTTATTCTTCGTCCCCCTTTGTACGGCTGCGCCGATGCCATTGGTCGCAATGTCGGCACCAGCCGAAATGCCCGAGGCGCGAATGATTTGCAAATATAGCCAGCAAACCGGCACAAGGTTCAAAAAGCGGACCTGCAAAACAGCTGCGGAGTGGGAGGCTGGCAGAAGCGCATCGTGAAGGGTTGCGAAACGGCGGAGTCCCACTGATATCAGCAGTTTCGCCCAGCCTGCATTGACTGTCCTCCAAAGCCAAAAAGCGCGTCGATAATCAGAGGCAGATGATTTTATGCGTATCATGTTAATGGGCGTCGCCGCTCTAACAATGGTTGCCCCGCTGCATGCTGACAACAAAGCTGATTCCGCCGATCGCATGATTTGCAAATATCGTCAGGAAACCGGCACGCGTTTCAAAGCAAAAGTGTGCAAGACGGCCGCGCAATGGGACGAAATGGCCGAGCAGAACCGCGCGGGACTGAAAGAATTGGTCGATAGGCCTCAGATCGAAGTAAACAAGTGACCCTGTCGTCGTGAAAATAGATAGGCCCTTGCTCAAACTGCCGCGGCGATATTGTCAGCAGACGCTGGCCGCCGAAGTGGCTGCCTTGCCGCCTTCGGCGTGGTTACCGCATCCTGGTCGTATCGTCGGCAATGATGCCGTTCCTTTAATTACCCCCCATGGCGCAATCACCAATGCGTTTGCCGGCCCCATGGCACCAACCGAGCATTTGCGCGCATGCTCCTATATTATGGAAATCATGGCTGATCTGGGCGCGGTCTGGGGTCGCAGCCGCTTGATGGGGTTGGCACCGGGAGCGATTGTTCCCGAGCATGTCGATGTCGGCCATTATTGGCGTACACATTTGCGCATCCATATCCCCGTAATCACCAATCCTGGCGTCGAGTTCACTTGCGAAGGTGAAACGGTGAACATGGCGGCGGGCGAATGCTGGATTTTCGATTCTTTCCGCATTCATGATGTGCGCCATAGCGGGACCGAGAAGCGGGTTCACCTCGTTCTCGACACCGTCGGTGGCGAGAAATTATGGGATTTGATGCGGGCAGGTGAGCAGGCCGGTCGCGATCCGGATGTTGCGGTCTTCGTCGCACCGGGCACCGTACCGACCGACAATTTGCGTTATGAGCAGATCAATACCCCGGACATCATGTCGGTGTGGGAAGTGCGCTGCCATGTCGATTTCTTGCTCGACCAAGCGCCCGCTGGAGATTTACTCGATAGCACGAGACATCAGCTGGAGCGTTTTCTGCACGAATGGGGCGCGCTCTGGGCCCAGTCGGGCACTGACAGCAATGCGTTGCCAAATTACCGCAACCTGATTGAACAGATACGGCGTGAATTGCAGCATTTGCAAAGCGGACGGATTGTCCTGCCAAACGGCGTGCCACTCGACCGCGCGCTCAACGAACTGGTGTTCATGGCAGCGGCTCCCGTTTCATCTGCACCCAAACCGGCAATGGTCGCTGCGCGCTAACTCCCATGATTGTGTCGCACCTGCACCGATTCATATTCGTCGCCGTACCCAAAACAGGTACGCATTCTGTGCGTCAGGCGCTGCGGGCACATATGGGGCCTGATGATATGGAACAGGCACGGCTTTTCATTGAAAAGCAGTTCCCCATTCCAGAGCTCGCGAGGTTGGGGCATGGGCACCTCAGTTTCCAAGATGTCCGCCCGCATCTGGGTGAAGAGGCGTTTGCGAGTTATTTCAAATTTGCATTTGTCCGCAATCCGTTCGACCGCTTCATTTCCTATTGCTCCTTTGCCACCAGCCGCGAGGGAACGTTTGAACGCGATCCCAAGCGCGTAATGCGGCATTTTCTGTTCGATGCGCCGCCGCATAACCACATCATTTTCAAACCACAGTTTACCTTTTTATGCGGGCCGGATGGGCAATTGCAGGCCGATTATCTGGGCAAGGTCGAAACGATGCAGGCCTCATATAATGAGGTAGCAAAGCGCCTTGGCATCGCAACAATACCGCTCGACCACGCAAATCGTTCACGTCGCGGCGATTATAAAGACTATTATGATCAGCAACTGATCGACGGAGTCGCACGGATTTACGCTCGCGATCTCGATCTGTTCGGTTACGATTATTGAAGGGCGCACCATGTACACCAATCCGCGCAAAACCAACAGCATCCGTCGCCTTGGCCATGTTGATATCAGCGATCTGAAGGCCGCCATCATGGCGATTCCGGAAGATGTCTGGAACCACCAGAATGCGAACAAGCCGAACCGCTTCGAAGCGCTCGACGCGACCCGGCACATCCCGTTCCGCTTCGTGAAAAATTTCAAAGACTGGCGCGGCCATTATGGCTGTGAGCTATGGGAGGAATGGAAGTCGTTGCTGGAGCCTGTGCTGACTGCTGCAACTGCGGATTATGGCTATGCCAATGGTGAATTTCCGCGCGCCATGCTCGCTCGCATGCCGGTAGGTGGGGTCGTTCAACCGCATCGTGATGCCAACCCAGCCGCGCGCTGGCCGCACAAGATCCACATTCCGATCCAGACCAACGATCAGGTCTTCTTCTATGTCGACGGTGTCGAATATCAGATGGAGGAGGGTGAGGCCGTCGAGCTGAACAATATGGGCGTGCATTCGGTTCAAAACCGCGGGCAATGTGACCGTATCCACCTGATCTTCGAATATTTTGATGCCGATCAGCCCGATCCGGATTGGGTGCTGCCTTTCCGTCAAACAGCTTAAGCGGGAAACTCCGTCCGCATCCAGCCTGTGATCGCATAGCGCACCCCGCCTGCGAAAGGCGTCACTTGGCTGACGCTGTGCAGCACTGGCAGGGCGAACAAGTTGAGGCAGTTGAATCGGGGAACAAGCCCGCTGATCTTGCCATCCGCTCTGTGAAACAGCAGCAGCCCCCCCATTCGACTCGCCATTCGGGCGTTAGCCCCATGACATAGGCCAGTTCCCGATTCTTGCCTTCGATATCGTCATCATGCCCGGTCAAAAAATCGCCCGGATGGTAAGCCGTGCCTTGCGCGTCAGCGAAGAGGATAGCGGACTTTCCAGTAACTTTCCGGATGAAGTCCAACACCGGTTCGCTGCGCATGAATTCAGCAAAGGCATGCAAAACATCCTGTTCCGGTTTCCGTTTCGACACCGGGTCAGGAACGCGCAATGACGAGAAGCGAAACTGGAAACCATCGCGGGCCGCCAAATTGATGCGGTTGTCGAGTTCGGCGCGCTGCTCCGCTGTCATCGCTTCACGCGCTTCACGTCCCAGATCATACACATGGCCACCCGCGTTAATCGCCCAAGCCCAATCCTGCCTGTCGACCAAGGACTGGTGCAGCTTGGTGGCGCAATCCTGTTCCAGAAATTCTGGTATGGAAATATGACCTCCGACACTGAACGCTTTGGACAACGCCACGGCGTCCAGTGCCGGATTTAGCGTGAATGTAAAGCTCATGCCTTGCTGGGTTTCACTGCAAATTTCAAAGCGCCATCGCCTTCCTCAATTTTGAGCGTAGCGCCATCGGGGACTTCGCCTTTCAGGATGAGGTCTGCCAGCGGATCCTGTAAGTGGCGCTGAATCGCGCGCTTGAGCGGGCGGGCTCCATAGACAGGATCGTATCCGACGCGGCCCAGCCAGCTTTTCGCGCCGTCGCTGAGTTCGATGACGATCTTGCGGTCCTTGAGCAGCTTCTGCACGCGGCCGACCTGGATGTCGACGATCGGAGCCATATGCTGCGCGGCCAAGCGGTGGAACAGGATGATTTCATCCAGCCGGTTCAGGAATTCCGGACGGAAATGCGCGCGTACGATTTCCATCACCTGCGGCTCGGCCTTTTCGACATCCTCATCATCGCCCAGAGCCGCCAGATACTGGCTGCCGAGGTTGGAGGTGAGGATGATCAGCGTGTTCGAGAAGTCGACCACACGGCCTTGCCCGTCGGTCAAGCGGCCATCGTCGAGCACCTGCAACAACACGTTGAAGACGTCGCTGTGCGCCTTTTCGACCTCGTCGAACAGCACCACCTGATAGGGGCGGCGGCGCACCGCCTCGGTCAGCACGCCGCCTTCGTCATAGCCGACATAGCCCGGAGGCGCGCCGATCAGGCGCGAGACGCTGTGCTTCTCCATGAACTCGCTCATGTCGATGCGCACCATCGCGCTGTCGTCGTCGAACAGATATTGCGCCAGCGCCTTGGTCAGTTCGGTCTTGCCGACGCCCGTGGGGCCAAGGAAGAGGAACGACCCTAGCGGACGGTTTGGATCCTGCAGGCCCGCGCGCGAACGGCGCACCGCCTTGGATACAGCCTCGACCGCATCCTTCTGTCCGATAACGCGCGCGCCGAGCCACTCCTCCATCTTGAGGAGCTTTTCGCGCTCGCCTTCCATCATCTTGTCGACCGGGATGCCGGTCCAGCGGCTGACCACCGAGGCGATGTCCTCGCTGGTGACTTCCTCGCGCAGCATGGCATTGCCAGCGGCGGCAACCGCATCGGCGAGCTGTTTTTCAAGGCCGGGGATGGTGCCATATTGCAACTCTCCCGCCTTGGCGAGATCGCCGGCGCGCTGCGCCTGCTCAAGCTCTATACGCGCATGGTCGAGCGCTTCCTTGATTTTGGATTCAGCCGAAATCTTGTCCTTCTCGGCCATCCATCGGGTGGTGAGTTCGGATGATTGCTGTTCCAGATTGGCGAGTTCGCCCTCGAGCGTTGCCAGACGGTCTTTCGAGGCCGCGTCGGTTTCCTTTTTCAGCGCCTCGCGTTCGATCTGCAACTGCATGATGCGGCGATCAAGATTTTCGATCTCTTCCGGCTTGGACTCGACTTCCATGCGCAGGCGCGAGGCAGCCTCGTCCATCAGGTCGATCGCCTTATCGGGCAGGAAGCGATCCGAAATATAGCGGTGCGACAGCGTTGCCGCACTTACCAGCGCGCCGTCGGTGATACGCACGCCGTGGTGCAGCTCATATTTTTCCTTCAAGCCGCGCAGGATCGAGATTGTATCCTCGACCGTCGGCTCGCCGACAAATACCGGCTGGAAGCGTCGCTGAAGGGCTGCGTCTTTCTCGACATGCTTTTGATATTCGTCGAGCGTGGTCGCGCCGATGCAGTGCAGTTCTCCGCGCGCCAAGGCTGGCTTGAGCAGGTTGGACGCGTCCATCGCGCCTTCGCCTTTGCCCGCACCGATCAGCGTGTGCATTTCATCGATGAATAGGATGATGTCACCCTCGGCCTGCTTGACCTCGTCGAGAACACCTTTCAGCCGCTCTTCAAATTCGCCGCGATATTTGGCACCTGCAATCAGGCTACCCATGTCGAGCGACATCAGCTTACGGTTTTTCAAACTGTCGGGCACATCTCCATTGGCGATACGCAGCGCAAGGCCCTCGGCAATCGCCGTTTTGCCGACGCCGGGTTCGCCGATCAGCACAGGGTTGTTCTTGGTGCGGCGGGCCAGGATCTGGACGGTCCGGCGAATCTCTTCATCGCGGCCGATGACCGGATCGAGCTTGCCCTCGCGCGCCACTTCGGTGAGGTCGCGGGCAAATTTTTTCAGAGCGTCATAACGGTCTTCGGCGCTTTGCGTGTCGGCTGTGCGCCCCCCGCGCAATTCGTTGATCGCGGCGTTCAGTGCCTCTGTCTTGACGCCTGCTGTCGCCAGCGCCTTGCCTGCCGCGTTGGCCGTCCCCAGCGTCAGCGCCAGCAACAGGCGCTCGACCGTCACATAGGAATCGCCTGCCTTTTGTGCGACCTGTTCGGCGGTGTCGAGCACACGGACGCTATCATTGTCGAGGCCGGGTGTTTGTTGCGCGCCGCCGCCGGACACCGCGGGTATCTTGGCCAGCGCCGCATCGGTTTCGCGCAAAGCTGTGGCTGCGTCGCCGCCAGCGGCCTTGATCAGGCCTGACGCCATGCCCTGTTCGTCCTCAAGCAAAGCTTTCAGCAGATGTTCGGGCGAAATCCGCTGATGGTTCATGCGGATGGCAACGGTCTGGGCTGACTGTAGGAAACCCTTCGCGCGGTCAGTAAATTTTTCGAGATTCATGCCTCGGTCCCTCGTTTCTCAGCGCTTCCCCGACATCAATTTAGGAAGCCTCTCGCCAAGATGTAATGTTGCATTTTTGCAACACAAGAGGGGCGCACAGAAATTCTCCTCCCGCAAGCGGGAGGGGAGATAGTGGCTCACCGTTTCCAGTTGCGGACAAACTCGTCGAGTATACGCACGCCCCAGCCTGATGCGCCTTTCGGTGTAACATCGTCGCTGCTGTCCGCCCAGTTCACACCGGCTATGTCCAGATGCGCCCAAGGTGTGGCGGGATCGACAAAGAAGCCGATAAAGGCGGCGCCAAGGCTCGCGCCCGGGCGGCCACCTTCGGCCGAATTCTTGATGTCGGCAATATCGGACTTCATCGTCTTCAAATGATTGGGGTGGAGCGGCAGCTGCCAGACTTCCTCACCCGTCGTCTTGCCTGCAGCAGTGATCTGAGCGGCAAGGGTCGGGTCGCGTGTCAGCAGACCTGCATATTCATAACCAAGCGCATTGCCGACCGCGCCGGTTAGTGTGGCGATGTTGACCAAAGCTGCAGGCTTGTGATTGGCGATGACATATTCATTGGCATCGGCGAGTACGAGGCGACCTTCGGCGTCTGTGTTCATCACTTCGATCGTCTTGCCGCTATAGGTGCGCACCACATCGCCCGGACGCTGTGCGTTACCGCCCGGCATATTCTCGGCGAGAGCAGCCACGGCCAGCACATTCACATTGGCGCGCGATTTGGCGAGCGAGAGGACTGCACCCATTGTGGAGGCAGCGCCCGCCATGTCGGACTTCATCTCCCACATTCCCGAATTGGGTTTGATCGAAATGCCTCCGCTGTCGAAGGTGATGCCCTTGCCGACCAAAGCGACAGGCGCGCCGCTGCCGCCACGATATTCGACAAGCATCAGGCGGGGCGGACGGCGCGAACCCTGTCCCACGCCTGCCAGAGTGCCCATGCCCAGACGGCGCATCGCGGCTTCGTCGAGCACTTCGATCTTCACGCCCGGAACGCCTGCAAAGGCTTCGCGTACACGCGCGACAAAGCTTTCGGGGTAGATGACATTGGCGGGTTCGGTCGAAAGATCGCGGGTGAGCGTAACACCTTCGGCCAGCGCGGCGCCACGCGATTTCCATTCGGATTCGGCGCCGCGGACATCTCCCACAATGACGGTGGCTGGCTGGCCGGATGGCAACGACTTGCCAACGGTTTTGTAGCGGTCAAACCGATATTGGCCGAGGCTATAGCCCAGTGCGACAGTCGCAGCTTCGTCGCTGGCGGCGCCGACAATGCTCACTGGATGCGCTTCATCGCGCATGTCCTGAGCAATGCGGCCACCAGCCCGGCGGAGCCGGTCGGCCACATCGCCATCGCCTGCCATGCCGACCAGATCGATACGTGCGTGGCGGCCAATTCCGCGTAAGGTCAGCTTGGTGCCATCCTTGCCATCGAACTTCGCATTGGTGATTGCGGCTTTGACCCCGGCTTCGGCCGCGCTGCCAAGCACGCCGTTCGGCAAATCGGCATTTCGCATCAGGATGACGAGCACGCCATCATCAGCGGCGCGGTTTGCAAAGGCAATCGGACGCGCCTGCGAATTGGCGACGGTGGAGGGTTCGATACCCGATCCGGCCGGCACGCCTTGTGCCAAGGCAGGCACGCTGCCGGAAGCGAGGATGAGTGCGAACAAGTGACGGCGCATGGGTGAACTTTCCTTTCCCTGAATCTTCTATATGCAACGCTCTTTAGGCAATGCTGCGACAGCGACAAGATAACTTCGACGAAGGGGAGATGAAGATGGGCAAATGGCTGTGGGGCGGGGTCGCTGTGTTCGCGATGGTTGGCGGTGCATCGATATTCTGGGAACCGCTTGCTGCCGAAAGCGCGCCGCCTCCGCCTACCAAAAGCTACGATGTCGAAATCGTCCGCGACGGATTTGGTGTCCCGCACATCAATGGCAAGACCGACGCTGATACAGCTTATGGCTTGGCTTTCGCGCACGCCGAGGATGATTTTTCGACGATCGAGGAAGTCGTGTCGATGACTCGCGGCCGTTATGGCGCGATTGCCGGCCAGGATGGCGCAAAGGTCGATTTCGTCTTTCACCTGCTCGGTGTGCGCGACACGGTGGATCGGCGCTATGAAGAAATTCCGGCGGATGTCCGGGCGGTGCTTGATGCCTATGCGGCGGGCCTCAACCATTATGCCGAAAAGCATCCAGATGAGGTGCGTTTGTCGAACCTCTTCCCGGTGAATGGCAAAGACATCGTTGCTGGCTTCGTGCTCCGCGCACCCTTTTTCTACGGGCTCGACAATTACATTTCGACTCTGGTTGAAGGGAAGCCACCGCCCAATGAAAGCGCGGCAGCGATGACGCCGATTGGGCGTGATCCGGAAATGAATGGCTCGAACGCCTGGGCGGTTGCCCCCAGCCGGATGGCCGATGGCAAGACCTGGCTGGTTTCCAACTCGCATCAGCCGCTTGAAGGGCAGGTCGCCTGGTATGAGGCGGTGGTGCATTCGGGCGAGGGGCTCGACATGGCAGGCGCGCTGTTTCCCGGATCGCCCTTTGTGCTGCTCGGCCATAACCGCCATCTGGGCTGGACCAACACGGTCAACCGGCCCGATCTGGTCGACATTTACAAGCTCGTGCTCAACGAGGCGGGCGACCAATATCGCTATGATGGTAAATGGCTGCCGCTGGAGGAAAAGCGCGTCTGGTTGCCGGTCAAGTTCGGCTGGTTCACCGTGCCGATCCCGCAGACGCTGTACCGTTCGGTGCACGGACCGGTCATCAAGAACGACCAGGGGGCCTTCGCGGTACGCTATGCCGGGATTGATAATGTAAAGGCGGTCGAGCAATATTATCGCAACACCAAGGCGACCAATTGGGAAGAATGGGCGCGTTCAATGTCGACCGGCGGCATCACCGGCACAAACTTCGTCTATGCCGACAAGACCGGGCGCATCGCTTACATCTACAATGCGCTCTTTCCAGACCGGACGCCGGGATTTGATTATACCAAGGTGCTGCCGGGCGACAGCTCTGCGCCAGTCTGGAAAGGGCCCGTGCCGTTTGATCGCTACCCCAAGGTGGTCAGCCCTGCCTCGGGCTTTGTGCAAAATGCCAACAATACGCCCTTTCTGGCGGCAGGGCCGGGTTCGGAAATCGATCCGGCAAGCCAATCGCCCTATCTCGGCATCGAACTGGGGATGACCAATCGCGGCCTGATGGGAACCGGGTTGATGATGAACGACCGCTCTATCACGCCGGAGGAGCTGCTCGCGATCAAGATGGACACGCGCTACGCCAAATCGAGTTGGGTCAAGCCGTGGATGGACAGCTTGCTCGCGGTCGACACCAAGGGCGATGCGAAACTGGACGAGGCACAAAAACTGCTCCGCCAATGGGATTGGTCGAGCGATGGCAAGGGCAGGGCCGACGCTATTGCCGAACGGCTGATTCGCCATGCGGCGCGCGCCAATTGGCGCAACGATCCGCTGCCCGATCCGCGCGAGACGCTGCAGAAAACGGTTGAGGAGTTCAGCGAGCGCTTCGGGCGGCTCGATCCGGCGCTGGGCGATATCCAGCGCCTGCGCCGCGGCAAGGTCGATCTGCCAATGCATGGCGGCACCGATACGCTACGAGCGACAACGATGTGGGATGGCGAACAAGCCGACGGCAAGATGCGCGTGCGCCACGGCGACAGCTTCATAATGCTGGTGCGCTGGGACAAGGCAGGTAAGGTGGTGTCCGACTCAATTCAGCCTTATGGTGCGGCGACCAATCGCCCCGACTCCCCGCATTATACCGACCAGATGAAGCTCTATGCGGCGGGCAAGTTCAAACCTGTGCATTTCGAATGGGCCGACGCTTTGAAGCACGCCAAGCGGAGATATCGGCCTTGAGGTTTATTGCATCCTCGGCGCTACACGAAATATCCCTGATCTGACTTCGAGTCCAATCTGTGTCAGCGAATGGCCGAAACTTGCGCCTTGACTACGTCCGCAAACAGACTGCCTTCGTCTGGGGCGAAGTGCAGGAACAGGCTCGGCTCGATCAATTCAAGTTCCATTAGCCGGAAAGCGCCCTCGTCATCGCGGACCATGTCAACACGGGCGTAGGTCAACGGGCCGCAATCGAGCAGATTGTGCGTGGCCGCCAACGCAGCTTCGGCGACCGCCTTGGCATCGGCAGGCGCTTCGACGCTGCGCTCGATTCCGCCAAATTGTTCTTGCACGCGGAAATCGCCTTTGGCGGGATGCTTGCTGATCGCGTGGCTGTGGGTGCCGCCGAAATAGAAGAGCGAATATTCGCCGTCTTCTGAAATCGCCGGCAGGAAAGGCTGCACCAGCATCCGCTGGCCAACGGCTTCGGTGGGTAACGGGTCGGACGGGCCGATCAGATAAGTCCCATCCGCCCCGCCCGAGATCGGCGGTTTGACCACAAGGCGCGGGCTTTCGAGGATGTCGCGCGCGCTTGTTAGCGCCGCATCGGTCATCGATTCGCGGATCAGCGTTGGCACAGTGGCTACGCCTGCCGCCGACAATTCAGCCAGATACGCCTTGTCGCTATTCCAGCGCAGCACTTTGGCTGGATTGGCGACTGGCAAGCTGTCGACCTCCAACTGGTCGAGCAGCGCGAACCAGCCTGGAACGTCGCGCTGATAACCCCAGGTGAGGAGCGGCAGGATAAGGTCGAAGCCTGAAAGATCACCGGGCGCTGTCCAGCTGCGGAATTTCAGTTCAGGGCCGAGCAGCCGTTCATAATGCGCCCTGGGCAGCGACCAGTTTTCCCAATAATCGGGGGCGGGGGTGAGGATGGCTAGTTTGGGCATGAGAGGTAGAGGCCTAGGCCTTCTCCCCCGCCATCCGCAAAATCTCCGCCCACTCCTCAGGCCGCACCTTGCCGACCGACAGGCGGGATAAGCGGACGAGGTCCATTTCGGCGAGTTTGGGATTCGCTTTGACCGCCTTTAGCGGCACCGCGGTTTTGAGCTTGCGGACCGGCTTCACCTTCACTGCAACGAAGCGGCCCTTCTCGTCGGTCGGGTCGATAAAGGCTTCTTTGCTGATTTTCAGGATGCCGACAACTTCTACGCCGATATTGCTGTGGTAGAAAAAGGCGAGGTCGCCTTTCTTCATCGTCTTCATGTTGAGCGCCGCGGCGTGGTTGCGCACGCCGTCCCACATGCCTTCCTTTTCCGCAACCAGATCGTCCCAGCTATAAACGTCAGGTTCCGACTTCATCAGCCAATATTGCTCGGACATTTTGTGCTCCTTTTGATGCGGGTCAATTTCTCTGGCGCACGCTTTGGTCAAGGGCTATTCGCATGGATATGACTCAAATGCCCGATATTTCGCTGGCCAGCAGCGACACAAATGCCATTTCGCAAGCGCTAGGCGACAGTTTCCGCACCTATGGTTTTGCCAAGGTCGTCGATCATGGCATCGACCCTCACCTCACCAAAGAGGCCTGGCGGCTCTCGAAAGAATTGTTCGCCCGCTCGACCGAGGAGAAGCTGCGCTGGTATGATAAGAACATCGCCGGACAGCGCGGCTATACGCCGTTCAAGACCGAGATTGCCAAAGGCGCTGACCATCATGACCTGAAGGAATTCTGGCATGTCGGACGCACCTTGCCTGCGGGCCATCCGCTCGAGGCCGAGATGCTGAAGAATATCTGGCCCGATACCGTTGAGGGTTTCCGCGATATCTATGAACCGCTTTATGCCGAGTTCGACCGGGTCGGCGCGAAGATATTGTCCTATCTCGCCATCTATTTGGGGCTGGATGCCGAATGGTTTGCCGACAAGATCAATGTCGGCAATTCGATTCTGCGCCTACTCCACTATCCGCCGATTGAGGGCGACACCGAAGGCTGCATCCGCGCCGGCGCGCATGAAGATATCAATCTCATCACCCTTTTGCTCGGTGCCGAGGAATCGGGGCTGCAAATACTGCGTCCCGATGGGACATGGATGGATGTCTCACCCCCCGAAGGCGGACTGTCGCTGAATGTTGGCGATATGCTGCAGCGGCTGTGCAACCATTATCTCCCCTCGACCACCCACCGGGTGCGCAACCCGATGGGCGAGCGGTCGAAATTTAGTCGTTATTCAATGCCCTTCTTCCTGCATCTCAATTCGGACTATCCGATCGCGACGCTGCCACAGTGCATCAGCGAGGAGAATCCGAACCGCTATCCCGAACCGATCTTGGCCGACGATTATCTGCGCGAACGGCTGATTGAGATCGGACTTTTGAAGGCGTGACAAGAATTTACGCGCTGTAAAGGGCGGGTCTGCTATCCCGAATCCGCGTCTGCGTGGGCGCTTTCGGGGTGGCAATGAACGACGGGTTCAAAAAATGGCTGGGAAAGGTTGCGGCTGCTGTCGGCTATGACAAACAGCACATCACCCGCACGGTCGCCTATCGCGAGATCGACCGCTGGCTCGACAGCGTCGGAGCAGACAGCCTTGATACGCTCGAAATCAGCGCGGGCTGGAAATGGCGCGAGCGCCAATGGGGTAGTTTCACCGAGATGAACTGGCCCGAACATGACATCTGCAGCGAACAGCTCGACCGCCAGTTCGATATCATCATTGCCGACAATGTATGGGAGCATCTGCTCTACCCCTATCGCGCCGCGCGCAATGTGCACGCGATGCTGCGGCCGGGTGGCTGGTTCGTCAATATCACGCCTTTCCTTATCCGTTATCATCCGATCCCTACCGATTGCAGCCGCTGGACCGAATTAGGGATGAAGCATTTTCTGGAGGAAGCGGGCTTCGATCCGGAGCGTGTGGTGACCGGCAGTTGGGGTAATGCCGCAGCGGTTAAGGCCAATTTCCACCGCTGGGCCAGGACCGGCTGGCAGCGCGATCTTCCCAATGACGAGCGCTTTCCTGTAACCGTCTGGGCGATGGCGCAGAAGTCATGACGCTTAAGCCTTCGATATGCATTGCCGTGCTCGCGCACAATGAAGAGGCGCGAATTGCCGCCTGCCTCAACAGCCTTCCGCTGGGCGAAAAGGATGTAGCGATCCATGTGCTTGTTAACGGGTCATCGGACGCAACTGCCGCGATTGCGGGCGGCGTAGCGGCGGCTACGCGCAATGTGCGCGTGCATCTATATAGGGAAGGCGGGAAGGCACGCAGCTGGAACCGGTTCCTGTTTGACGATCTGAACGCCTATCATGACACCCATATTTTCGTAGATGGCGATGCGGAGATTGTGCCCGGTTCGATTAAGGCATTGAATCTGGCGCTGAAGCAAAAACCCCAGATCAATGCGGTATCAGGCCTGCCGATGAATGGGCGCAATACGGCCCGTTACCAGCAGGTGATGCGGCGGGAGCATGGACTGTTTGGCGATCTCTATGCGTTGCGCGGCGATTTCCTTGCGCGGATGAAGCAGAGCGGCATCCGCTTGCCTGACGATGTGATCGGCGAGGATGGCCTGATCTGCGCGATGGCCAAGACCGACTTGGCCGACGAATCGCAATGGAATGACGATCGGGTTGCAGTGTGTGAAGGTGCGGGCTTTCTCTGCACACCGGTCAGCGCGCTATCACCCAAAAGCTGGCGCATGCAATATCGCCGGATGATCAACTACAGCGTTCGGCATTACCAGAATGCGATGATCAGCCGCATTATGCGCGATACAGGGCCAAAGGGGTTGCCGCGCCTGCTTTCTGACATCTACAGGCGCGAATTGCCTGGTATGCAACCGAGAGTGCGGCCCGAGCTGTTCTGGTTCGACCGGCTGGCGCTGAAACGCATGGCGCAGGCGGTCGAGCCGGTTTAGCCTGCCTCAGCCGCCGGCGGTGCCTTTCGGCGCACAACCAGATTGACGACCTCCATCGCCGTTTCACGCGAACCAAACCAAAGCAGGGCACCGTAAATCAATGCGCCGAGCCCTGCGAGTAGCAGAAGGTGGAGGATCGGCATCAGCTGTGGCCAGTTCACTTCAACCAGATAGCGGTCGAACAGCCAGACCATTGCCGCCATCACCGCTGCTGCACTCAGTCCTGGCATGATCGCACCAAACAATTGGCTGATACGGAACCCGATGTGAGGGCGCGCCTGATAGATGGTGAATGCAAGCAACAGTGGGAAAGAGACCAGCCAGCCCCAGGCCAGCCCCGTCGCGCCAAAACGGATTGCGGCAAGATAAACCAGCGGCATGATGATCGCCCCGGCTAT
>JADJGU010000001.1:0-742500 GCA_016707885.1 Sphingomonadales bacterium | reverse complement strand
TGCACTGTCGCCGAAATTCCAAGGGTTCCTGCTTAAAGCTAATCTGAGCAGGGTAAGCCGGCCCCCTAAGACGAGCCCGAAGGGGGTAGTCGATGGGAACCACGTTAATATTCGTGGGCCTGGGTGGTGTGACGGATCTCGTAAGTTGTCAGTCCTTATTGGATTGGACTGGCTTCGAAGAGGTTCCAGGAAATAGCCCCACCGTATAGACCGTACCCGAAACCGACACAGGTGGTCAGGTAGAGTATACCAAGGCGCTTGAGAGAAGTATCCTGAAGGAACTCGGCAAATTGCCTCCGTACCTTCGGAAGAAGGAGGCCCTCACATTGGGCAACCAGTGTGGGGGGGCACAGGCCAGGGGGTAGCGACTGTTTAGCAAAAACACAGGGCTCTGCTAAGTCGGCTTCAAGACGACGTATAGGGTCTGACGCCTGCCCGGTGCCGGAAGGTTAAGAGGAGGAGTGCAAGCTCCGAAATGAAGCCCAGGTAAACGGCGGCCGTAACTATAACGGTCCTAAGGTAGCGAAATTCCTTGTCGGGTAAGTTCCGACCTGCACGAATGGCGTAACGACTTCCCCACTGTCTCCAGGATATGCTCAGCGAAATTGAATTCTCCGTGAAGATGCGGAGTACCCGCGGTTAGACGGAAAGACCCCGTGCACCTTTACTGCAGCTTCAGAGTGGCATTAGGAATAAACTGTGTAGAATAGGTGGGAGGCTTTGAAGCATTGGCGCCAGCTGATGTGGAGCCATAATGTGAAATACCACCCTGTTTGTTTCTGATGTCTAACCTCGTACCGTTATCCGGTACAGGGACCCTCTGTGGCGGGTAGTTTGACTGGGGCGGTCGCCTCCTAAAGAGTAACGGAGGCGCGCGATGGTAGGCTCAGGCCGGTTGGAAACCGGCTGTTAGAGTGCAATGGCATAAGCCTGCCTGACTGCGAGACTGACGAGTCGAGCAGAGACGAAAGTCGGTCATAGTGATCCGGTGGTCCCTCGTGGAAGGGCCATCGCTCAACGGATAAAAGGTACGCCGGGGATAACAGGCTGATGATTCCCAAGAGCTCATATCGACGGAATCGTTTGGCACCTCGATGTCGGCTCATCACATCCTGGGGCTGGAGCAGGTCCCAAGGGTTTGGCTGTTCGCCAATTAAAGTGGTACGTGAGCTGGGTTCAGAACGTCGCGAGACAGTTTGGTCCCTATCTGCCGTGGGCGTCGAAATTTGAGAGGATCTGTCCCTAGTACGAGAGGACCGGGATGAACATACCTCTGGTGTACCTGTCGTGGCGCCAGCCGCGCAGCAGGGTAGCTATGTATGGACGGGATAACCGCTGAAAGCATCTAAGCGGGAAGCCTCCCTCAAGATTAGATTTCATCGAGTCGTAGTAGACCACTACGTTGATAGGCTGGGTGTGGAAGCGCAGTAATGCGTGAAGCTAACCAGTCCTAATTACTCTTTTCGCACTTTTGAGTCCCACCATCAACGACAGTTCTGGAAACAGACTGCCGATGGTTAGATAATATATTCAGACCAGCACGGGCATCGATTTTAAAACCCTTCTGCAGACAAAGCGCCTGCTTCATTGCTTGGTGACCATAGCGTCAGTGACCCACCCGATCCCATCTCGAACTCGGCCGTGAAACCTGATTGCGCCGATGGTACTACCGCTTAAGCGTTGGAAGAGTAGGGCGTCGCCAGGCATTGAAGCCGGCGCTTTGTAAAGCACGAGGGAAAACCCATTCACAGTTTCAAAAAGGCGGCACCGGACGCGAGTTCGGCGGTCGCCTTTTTTCTTTTTGGATCAGTAATTCGCTGGTTCGATTTTGGTGGCGCGGGATGGAGCAGCCCGGTAGCTCGTCAGGCTCATAACCTGAAGGTCGTAGGTTCAAATCCTACTCCCGCAACCAGATTTAACAGCCCGGCCTTTGGTCGGGCTTTTTTTGTTGCTGTTCGCCGAAATCAGAGCAGCACATATCGAAACCCTTCCTCTACGCTTGCAGACTTGCCCTAGCCGTGACAGCTTGCAGTCAGTGTCTGAGCAGGGGAAAAGAACATGCGGCATATTCACAAAGCAGGCTTGTGGGCAGGTGCAGCAATGCTGCTCTCTGCAGCGCATGCGGCCCACGCCCAATCGGCTCCTGCAGACGACAAGCCTGCCAAATGGGATGTTGCAGCGCCCCCGGGTTTGATGACACGCGACGTCGCGATCGACGTCAGCGAAGGCTCCTGGATGAACATAGATGCCAGCCCCGACGGTAAATTGCTGGCTTTCGACCTGCTCGGCGACATCTATACGGTGCCTGTATCGGGCGGCACACCGACACGCATCGCCGAAGGTTTGCCATTTGAAACGCAACCCCGTTTTTCGCCAGACGGCCAAAGGATCGCCTTCACTTCGGATCGCGGTGGTGGCGACAATATCTGGATCATGAACGCCGATGGGTCGGACAAACGACAGCTGACCAAGGAAGAATTCCGCCTGCTCAACCAGCCGAGCTGGAGCCCTGATGGCAGGTTCATCGCGGCAAAAAAGCATTTCACTACAGGACGTTCGCTCGGTACCGGTGAAGTTTGGCTGTACCATGTATCGGGTGGCGGCGGTGTACCTTTGGTGAAGAAACCGAATGAGCAACACCAGAAGGAATTGGGCGAGCCCATCTTCGCGCCCGACGGGCGTCATCCCTATTTTACCCGCACCATAACGCCGGGCCCCATCTTTCAATCTGCGCAGGATTCAAACGGTCGGGTCTTTGACATCGAACGTTATGATATGGAAAGCGGAGAAACCGAAACAGCGGTATCGGGGGCCGGCGGTTCGGTGCGTCCGACACCGTCACCCGACGGTACAAAAATTGCCTTTGTCCGGCGTGAACGCACTAAATCCAAACTCTATGTCAAAGATCTGACGAGCGGCGATGAACGCAAGGTCTACGATGCACTCGATCAGGATGTGCAGGAAACTTGGGCAGTAACCGGCGTTTATCCCAATATGGATTGGTCGCCGGATTCTAAAAGCCTGTATTTCTGGGCGGGCGGCAAGATCCGCAAGCTGGACTGGTCGAGCGGAAATGTAAGCGATATTCCGTTCCGCGTCAGCGACAGCCGTGCGATCATCGATCCGCCACGCCCACCGGTCGAAGTGGCACCGGCGGAATTTCAGAGCAGCATGCCGCGCGGCGTTGTCTCTTCGCCTGATGGCCGCAACGTCGTTTTTGAAACTCTGGGTAAGCTGTGGGTCAAGCCTGCCGCTGGTGGCACAGCCAAGCGGCTGACCTCGGCGGTTGATGAGATGGAGGCTTATCCAAGCTGGTCGCGCGATGGCAAGACCGTCATATATGTTGCCTGGACCGACAAGGGTCTGGGTGAAATCCGGTCGGTCGCCGCATCTGGCGGCACATCGCGCAAACTAACACAGCAATCCGGCCACTATGCTCGGCCGCGCTTTTCCCCAGATGGCAAAACCATTGTCTTTGAAAAGGGGCAGGGCGGTGGACTGGTGTCTACGCGGCAGTCGGACGAAACTGGGATCTACCGCATTGCGTCAGCCGGCGGCGCTGCCGTGCGCGTTACCAAGGGAGGGGCATCGCCGCATTTTGGTAATCGCAACGACCGGATTTTCTACACGGAGGCCGGGCAGAACAAGCGCCAATTGGTGAGTGTCGATTTCCAGGGCGAAGCCAAGCGCATTCATGCGTCGGGTGAGTTGGCGACGGTTTTTGAAGTGTCGCCCAACGGACAAAATTTCGCATTCCGCCAGAATTACGAAGCATTTGCCATGCCATTGATGCCGGGAACGCAAGAGGTCGGCGCCAGCCCGTCCGGCGGCCCGCTGCCGGTTGTGAAAGTCAGCAACGGCGGTGCGGATTACATCCATTGGAATGGCAGCGGCGATAGGCTGTACTGGGCGATAGGGCCTACGCTCTTTTCGGCACAAACTACGGCATTTTTCGCGTCGGGCCCGCTCGACAAAGACGCAAAACCTGCAGAATTCGAGCAGCCCAAGACCGGACTTTCGCTGTCGATGCCCGTTAAGTCCGCCCGCCCATCAGGCCTGGTCGCGTTCACAGGTGCGCGGATTGTGAGCATGACCGACAAGAATGGCGGCATCATAGACAACGGCGTCATCCTGGTCGAGAATGACCGGATCAAGGCGGTGGGTCGCGCAGGAGAGGTCCCGATTCCGGCGGGTACCAAATCGGTCGACGTCAGCGGCAAAACTATCATACCCGGACTTGTCGATGCGCATGCGCACGGTCCGCATGGTGTCGACGAATTCACCCCGCAGCAAAATTGGGTCAACATGCTCGAATTGGCGATGGGTGTCACGACGCGGCACGATCCTTCGAGCAGCGCCGCAACCGCTTTCCCTGCGCTTGAAATGCAACGTGCAGGTTTGATTATAGGTCCACGCAGCTTTTCGACTGGCGAAATTGTCTACGGTGCCAAAGCCGCAGATGTTTATGCGCAGATCGACAGTTTTGACGACGCGCTGGCGCATGTCCGGCGCTTGAAGGCGCAGGGCGCGCACAGCGTCAAAAACTATAATCAACCCCGTCGTGAGCAACGGCAGCAGGTCGTGGCTGCAGCGATCAAGGAAAATATCCGCTCGGTCGCCGAAGGCGGTTCGCTATTCGGTATGGATATGACGTTGATTGCCGATGGCAACACCACGGTGGAGCACAACATCCCGCTTGGCGTCTTTTATGACGATGTGCTGCAATTTTATGCAAAGTCGAAGGTCGGTTATACACCCACATTGGTGGTGACTTATGGCGGTCCGGCGGCCGACCCCTATTGGCGCGCGCATACCGATGTATTTCGCCATCCGCTGTTGCAAAAGCACCAGCCGCCGGAGGTGCTCGCCGCCAACAATGCGCGCCGCGAAATTGCACCTGAAGAGGACTATGTCGACGATGATAGCGCCCGCGAAGCGCATAAGCTCGCCAAGCTGGGTGTGCCCGTGGCTATCGGCGCGCATGGTCAAGAGGCCGGAATAGCAGCGCATTGGGAGCTATGGTCCTTTGTTCGGGGCGGCATGACACCGGTTGAGGCACTGGCTGCCGGAACGATCGAAGCTGCGCGTTCGCTCGGCTATGACAAGGATGTCGGCTCGATCGAGGCAGGAAAGCTGGCCGACCTGGTCATACTGGATGCCGATCCCAGCGCCGACATCCGCAATTCGGACAAGGTTTCCAAGGTCATGATCGGGGGGCGGCTGTTCGATGCGGCAACGCTGAATGAAGAGGTGACTGGTTCGCGTAAACGGCTTCCATATTATTGGGAGTAGCGTCAAGCGCACATTGCAGAATGCGGAATAGCGCTTTTTGCGATTGCACCCGCTGCCACATAGGGATAGCGCAAGGGAATGTCCGATTGCGATACCTGCCTGGTCCGGAACCGCGCGATTTGTTCGGCGTTGATGCCTGATGAATTGGCCGTGCTCAGCAAATTGGGCCGCAAGCAGAATGTAACACGCGGCCAGACGCTGGTTTGGGAAGGCGATGAATCGCTCGTGGTGGCCAACGTCATTCAAGGCGTCCTGAAGCTTTCGGTATCGACGCAGGATGGCCGCGAACAAATCGTAGGCGTTGTTTTCCCATCGGATTTCATCGGGCGGCCGTTCGGGAAAGAAAGCCCCTATGGGGTGACGGCGCTGACCGATGCCGAGGTGTGCATCTTTACCCGCACCGCCTTTGATGGCTTTGCGAAGGAACATCCCGACCTGCAGCACAAGCTGCTGCAACGCACGCTCGATGAACTTGACCGTGCCCGTCAATGGATGATGCTGCTCGGACGGAAAACCGCGAGCGAACGCATTGCCACCTTGCTGATCGAAATATCCGATCGTCTGGGGGCTGTCGGTTGCAGCGCCATCGCCCCCTTCCTCGACAAGTTTGAGTTGCCTATGGATCGCCAGCAAATGGGTGATCTGCTTGGCCTCACCATCGAAACCGTCAGCCGTCAGCTTACCAAGTTGAAAGAGGCTGAAATCATTGAATTGCCCGACCGGCGCAGCGTCGTCATCAAGGATCGCCGCAGGCTAGAAAACATCGCAACAGCTGCCTGACGGCAGTTGCAAAATGTGCAAGTTCGTTTGCTTGACTTAGGTCAATGCGGACTCGCGCGGTCGTTGCGATGCGCTTTGATGCCAATTCCCCTGTCCAGGGGGAAAAGTAACGGGGAAATATCATGGAAAGATTGATGATGCGGGGCGGGGCTTGGTTGGCCATAGCTTTGGCCTTGCTCCTTGCGGCAGCAGCCAGTGCGGATTGGGCCTTTTCGGTTCATATGAGCATTGCCTGCCTTGCTGCACTGATTGCCGCCTTTGCCAGCGCAAAGGGATTTGACTTCATCACCCAACGCTATCCGGCGTTGTCATCACAGGCCGCATCGACCTATGATGACGATCTGATCCGGCTCGGTGTGATTGCGACAATTTTCTGGGGCTTGGCCGGATTTCTGGCTGGCCTGTACATCGCGCTGCAACTCGCTTTCCCGGCTCTCAATCTCAATCTGGAGTTCACGACTTTCGGACGCTTGCGGCCGCTGCATACGTCGGCGGTTATCTTTGCGTTCGGAGGGAATGCGCTGATCGCCACCAGTTTCTACGTGGTTCAGCGCACCTGCCGGGCGAGGCTCGCCTTCCCCAGTCTCGCCCGGTTTGTCTTCTGGGGTTATCAGTTGTTCATCGTGCTCGCTGCCACAGGCTATCTGCTCGGCGTTACTGAAGCGCGCGAATATGCGGAGCCAGAATGGTATGTTGATCTCTGGCTGACCGTCGTCTGGGTGTCCTATCTGGCGGTTTTCGTCGGCACGATCATGCGCCGGAAGGAACCGCACATCTATGTGGCTAACTGGTTCTATCTGGCCTTCATCATCACCATTGCGATGCTGCATCTGGTCAACAATCTGTCGATGCCGGCAAGCTTGCTCGGGTCAAAGAGCTACAGCGCCTTTGCCGGCGTACAGGATGCGCTGACCCAATGGTGGTATGGACATAATGCGGTGGGTTTCTTCCTGACTGCCGGCTTCCTGGCGATGATGTATTATTTCGTGCCGAAACAGGCCGAACGTCCGGTCTACAGCTATCGCCTGTCGATCATTCACTTCTGGTCGCTGATCTTCCTCTATATCTGGGCGGGTCCGCACCACTTGCACTATACCGCGCTGCCCGATTGGGCGCAGACGCTGGGCATGGTCTTCTCGATCATGTTGTGGATGCCCAGCTGGGGCGGGATGATCAATGGCCTGATGACGCTCAACGGCGCTTGGGACAAGATCCGTACCGATCCTATCACCCGAATGTTCGTGATGAGCCTCGCTTTCTACGGCATGTCGACCTTCGAAGGGCCGATGCTGTCGATCAAGGCTGTCAACAGCCTGTCGCACTATACCGATTGGACAATCGGTCACGTCCATAGCGGTGCGCTGGGATGGAATGGCATGGTTACATTCGGTTGCCTCTATTTCCTTGCGCCGCGCCTGTGGGGTCGCCAGCGTCTTTATTCGCTGCGCATGGTCAACTGGCATTTCTGGCTGGCGAGTGCGGGGATCGTTTTCTACGCCTCGGCCATGTGGGTATCGGGCATCATGCAGGGCCTGATGTGGCGCGAATATGGGGCGGACGGTTATCTCGTCTACTCCTTCGTCGAAACGGTCGATGCGATGTTCCCGATGTATCTGATCCGCGCCTTTGGCGGCCTGCTCTATCTGGCCGGTGCCATCGTGATGACGGTCAACATCTGGAAGACGATTGCCGGCTCTCCGCTCCGTGAAGAGCTGCCGATGACCGAAACACCCTACAATCCTGAAGCGGACCGCCCGGCGGTTGCCGTACCGGCCGAATAAGGAGCAATGATAATGGCTTTCAGAATTATTGAACATGGCAAGCTGGAGCGCAACGTCGCCCTGCTTGGCCTCTTTGCCCTGGTGACCGTTGCGATTGGCGGTCTGGTGCAGATCACGCCGCTTTTCTGGATCGACTCGACGGTTGAGAAGGTGGAGGGGATGCGACCGTACACGCCGCTGGAACAGGCCGGTCGCAACATTTATATGCGCGAAGGCTGCTATGTCTGCCACAGCCAGCAAGTACGCCCATTCCGCGACGAAGTGGAACGTTATGGCCCCTACAGCCTGGCAGCGGAAAGCATGTACGACCACCCGTTCCAATGGGGATCGAAGCGTACCGGGCCTGATCTGGCGCGGGTTGGAGGGCGCTATTCGGATGAATGGCACCGCGCGCATTTGAAAGATCCGCGCGCGGTTGTGCCTGAATCGATCATGCCACCTTACGCCTTCCTCGCCGAACGCGATCTCAATGCCGGTGATATGACCAAGCATCTGACCGCGCTCAGCCGGGTCGGCGTGCCTTACAGCAAGGAAGCGATTGCCGAGGCGAATGCCGATCTGGTCGCACAGGCCGATCCCAATGTCGACAGCGAAGGTCTGAAAAAACGCTACGCCAAGGTCCAGATCCGCGATTATGATGGCGATCCGTCACGGGTCACCGAAATGGACGCACTGGTCGCTTACCTGCAGATGCTGGGTACGCTGGTCGATCACAAGAAGGCCGCTGCACAACAGGTGCCCAATGCGGAGGCGGCGAAATGAACTATGAAACCGCACGCGCATTTGCCGACAGCTGGGGGCTGTTGTTCACAGTGCTCCTTTTTCTGGGGCTCGTCGGTTGGACATTTCGCAAGGGGGCAAGCCGCGACCATGACGCTGCGGCGAACATGATTTTCAGGGACGACGACAATGGCTAAAAAACCTGGTGACGACACCCAACGTATCGACCAGCCTACCGGCACGGCTTTTGTCGGCCACGAATGGGATGGTATCGAGGAACTGAACACGCCGCTGCCGCGCTGGTGGTTGTGGACCTTTTACACCACGATCATCTGGGCCTTGGCCTATGTCATCATGTACCCGGCTTGGCCACTGGTTGACAGCGCGACCAAGGGCATGCTCGGCTGGACCAGCCGGGGCAGTTGGCCGCTGAAATGCAGGCAGCCGATGTGAAGCGTGCGCCATTGGTGAATGCACTGGCTGCCATTCCGGTTGAGCAATTGGTTGCTGACCAGAAGCTCTACCAAGGTGCAGTTGCTGGCGGTGCCGCCGCGTTCAAGGTGCATTGCGTGCAGTGTCACGGATCGGGCGCGATTGGCTCCAAGGGCTACCCGAACCTGAACGACGATGACTGGCTGTGGGGCGGCGATATTGCCGCAATCCATTATACGTTGACGCACGGCATCCGGAATCCGGATCATCCGGAAACTCGGGTTTCGGCGATGCCTGCTTTTGACGGTGTGCTGACGCCTGCCGAAATCGCTTCGGTTGTCGGCCATGTCCAGTCGCTGTCGGGCAAGGCCAAGCCCAATGCCAAGGGTGCCGAACTGTTCGCGACCAATTGCGCATCGTGCCACGGCGTCGATGGCAAGGGTCTGCGCGAATTCGGCGCGCCGAATCTGGCTGATGGCATCTGGCTCTATGGCGGTGACAAGGCGACGCTGACCGAGACGGTCAAGTATAGCCGTCAGGGCGTGATGCCGCGCTGGAACGACAAACTCGATGCAGCTACCATCAAGATGCTCGCTGCTTATGTTTATTCGCTGGGCGGTGGTGAAGCCACTCCGGCTGCCGCGGTTCCTGCTGCTGCACCTGCAACGATGGAGGCTAAGGCGGCCAATGGCCAACCTTGATGACCTGATGGGGGCGGACAACCCGCTCTACGAAAAGCGCAAGGGCGTCTACCCCAAGGCGGTCGACGGCTTTTTCCGGCGATTCAAATGGGCGATCATGGCGGTCGCCCTGACCATCTATTACGCCACGCCGTGGATAAGATGGGATCGGGGGCCACACGCCCCCGATCAGGCCGTATTGGTCGATCTCGCCAATCGCCGTTTCTACATGTTCAACATCGAAATCTGGCCGCACGAATTTTATTATGTGGCTGGATTGCTGGTAATGGCAGGGATCGGGCTGTTCCTTGTCACCAGCGCTGTTGGTCGTGCGTGGTGCGGCTATGCCTGCCCGCAGACCGTATGGACCGACCTGTTCCAGCATGTTGACCGCTTGGTGGATGGTGATCGCAACGCGCAAATCCGCCTCGAAAAGGCATCTTGGGGGCCGGAAAAAATCCTTAAACGCTTGGCCAAATGGTCAATCTACCTCTTCATCGCCTTCTGGACCGGCGGTGCGTGGATCATGTATTTTGCCGACGCGCCAACACTGACGGTCGATTTCTGGACCGGTCAGGCGCCGCCGGTCGCCTATGCAACGGTGGGCGTGCTGACCGCGACGACCTTCATCTTCGGTGGTTTCATGCGCGAGCAGGTGTGCGTCTATATGTGCCCCTGGCCGCGTATCCAGACCGCGATGATGGACGAAAAGTCGCTGATCGTTACCTATCGCGAATGGCGCGGCGAACCGCGCGGCTCGGTCAAAAAGGCAGAGGCCCAGCCCGGTGCCTTTGGCGACTGCATCGACTGCAATCAATGTGTTGCCGTATGCCCGACCGGTATCGACATCCGCGAAGGGCCGCAGATCGGCTGCATCACCTGCGCACTGTGCATCGACGCTTGCGACAGTGTGATGGAGCAGATTGGCCGCCCGCGCGGTCTGATCGATTATCTGACGCTTGATGATGTCGCGACTGAAAAGGCGGGCGGTACGGCGCATCCGACGCTCAAGACGCTCTTCCGGCCGCGCACGTTGGTCTATTTTGGCATCTGGTGCCTGATCGGGCTCGCCATGCTGTTCACGCTGGGGCAGCGGACGCGACTGGACCTTACAGTCCAGCATGACCGTAACCCGCTTTATGTGCAGCTGTCGGACGGCTCGATCCGTAACAATTACACCGTCAAAGTGCGCAACATGGAAACCCGCCAGCGCGAGGTTGAACTGGTGGTCAAGGGGCTGCCGGGCGCCGTCGCATGGACCAGTACAGGGTCGCGCGAAACTGCAACCGATAGGGTGAAGGTCTCGGTCGCTCCCGATACGGTGCAAAAGGTGCGCTTGTTCGTTGTCGCCCCGACCGAAGGCTCGGCACGTACCGATTTCGAAATCCAGGCCGTCGCGCTGACGGGTAATGAACGCGGCGACAGCGATAGCGTGCGCTTTGAAAGGCCGGAGACAGGACAATGACAGATATGACGCGCAAGCCTTTTACCGGCTATCATATGGCAGCCATCCTGATCGGCTTTTTCGGAATCGTGATCGCGGTCAACATCTACATGGCGAAGGTCGCCATCGGTACCTTTGGGGGTACCGTGGTCGACAACAGCTATGTGGCCAGCCAGAACTACAATGAATGGCTGGCCGAGGCCGACCGCCAGAGCAAATTGGGCTGGTCGATTGCCGCATCGCGTGTCGCAGGCGGCAAGGTTTGCCTGAAAGTCGCTGACAATGGCGCAGCCGGGCAGGGCTTTGTCATATCGGCGCGCGCCATCCATCCGCTGGGCCGCGCGCCCGAACAGGCGCTGCGCTTTGAACCGCAGGGTGATGGAAATTGGCTGTCTGCCGAGGCGTTGCCCGCCGGCCGCTGGACGCTCCACTTCGAAATGCGCCGTGACGCTGACCATTATCGCACAATCGCCGACGTGAAATGAACGCACCTGCACCCCAGGCATCGATAAGCGCACTTCCGGAAACGCTGTTTGCGGTGCCGGGGATGCGCTGTGCGGGGTGTATTTCCAAGATCGAAACCGGGTTGACGCAAGTGCCGGGGATTGCTGCTGCCCGCGTCAATTTCACGGCAAAGCGGGTGGCAATCAGCCATCTGCCCGAAACTACCGTTCCTGAAATCCAGCGTGCAATTGCAGCACTGGGCTTCGAATCGCAGCCGTTAGGCGACGAACTGGCAGGCATTTCAGATCACAGCAGCCGGGAATTGTTGAAGGCGATGGCCGTTGCCGGTTTTGCCATGATGAACATCATGTTGCTTTCGGTCTCGGTCTGGTCAGGGGCTACGGGGGGCACGAAAGACCTGTTCCACTGGCTGTCGGCGCTGATAGCCCTGCCCACCGTCGCCTATTCGGGGCGGCCATTCTTCCGCTCTGCCTGGAACGCGCTCAAGAACCGGCGCACCAATATGGATGTGCCGATAGCAATCGGTGTCACCCTGACGACGGCGCTGTCGCTGCACGAAACCTTTGTCAGCGGCCCTCATGCCTATTTCGACGGCGTGGTCATGCTGCTCTTCTTCCTGCTTACCGGACGCTGGCTCGATAGCGTTATGCGGGATCGCGCGCGCGACGGCGTCTCGGCGCTGCTCAAGCATAAGGCCGCAGGCGCCTTGGTGCTGGCGGAGGATGGCACATCGGGCTGGGTCAACGCCGATGCGCTCAAGACCGGAATGGTTATGCTGGTTGCCGCAGGAGAGCGGTTGGCGGCAGACGGGATCGTCATAAAAGGACGGTCGCAATTCGACCTGTCGTTGCTTACCGGGGAATCGGTTCCGGTCTTGGTGGCCGTGGGTGACATGGTTCATGCCGGAACGCTCAACGTCGATGCACCGGTAGAAGTCCGGATAACAGCCACAGGTGCAGCCACCGCGCTCGCCGACATTGCGCGGCTGATGGAGGATGCCGGGCAATCCAAGTCGCGCTACGTCCGCATAGCAGACCGTGCCGCGCGCTATTATGCACCCGCCGTGCATACGCTCGCCTTGCTCAGCTTCGCTGGCTGGATGCTGGCGGGGGCCGGATGGCACCAGTCGTTGCTGATCGCAGTTGCGGTACTGATTATCACCTGCCCCTGTGCTTTGGGGCTGGCCGTTCCTGCCGCGCAAATTGTCACCGCCGGCGCGTTGATGAAAAAAGGCATTTTGGTCAAAGACGGCTCAGCGCTCGAGCGGTTGGCGGAAGTGGATCGTGCGCTGTTCGACAAGACAGGAACCTTGACTTTGGGCCGCCCAGAATTGGTGAACCGCGAGGCGCTTCCCGCATCGGCCAAACCTGTAGCGCTGGCCTTGGCGCGCAACAGCCGCCATCCGCTCTCGCAAGCCTTGCGTCGTGCGCTGGAAGCCGAAGGCGTGGCTGCGGCTGACATCACAGATATCCAAGAAATTGCCGGTCAAGGGGTCGAGGCGCTTTACGGATCGGAGAGGGTCCGTCTTGAGCGCCCCGATGCGAGGAGCGCCGGTGCGTCGCTGGCCGTGCAATTCCGGCACGGCGATGCACCGGCGATTGTCCTGACTTTTGAAGACGGCATGCGCCCTGACGTGCAATCGGCGCTGCGCCAATTGCAGGCGCTGGGCATCGAAAGCAGCATCGTTTCCGGTGACCGCGCCGAGGCTGTTCAGCCCGTTGCGCGGGAATTGGGCCTGACCGCGCAGACCGGCATGCACCCGCAGGACAAGCTCGATACGATATCGCGACTTTCTTCTGCCGGTCACAAGGTGTTGATGATCGGCGATGGCCTGAATGATGGCCCTGCTTTGGCAGCCGGGCACGCATCGCTCGCCCCGGCTTCGGCCAGCGATGCGGGGCAGAATGCGGCGGATGCCGTGTTCATGGGCGACAGCCTTTTGCCCGTCACCATCGCGATCCGCGCAGCCCGTGCCACCCAACGAATTGTCCGTCAGAATTTTGTGTTGGCCATAGGCTATAATGTGGTCGCGGTGCCCTTGGCGATCATGGGACTGGTCACGCCGCTTATCGCCGCGCTGGCCATGTCCGGTTCGTCGATCATCGTCGTCGCCAATGCGTTGCGATTGAAAGGCGCTGCCAAATGACCGGCATCCTCGTTCTGATACCGATAGCATTGGGCCTTGGGCTGCTGGGACTGGGGGCCTTTTTCTGGTCGCTGCGCAGCGGGCAATTTGAAGACCTTGATGGGGCGGCGTTGCGCATATTAATCGACGACGAAGGGCCGAGTGATGATTGAGCGTCGCGTCAATCCCTGGGTTGCCCTGCTCGCGTCGCTGGCGCTGTCCATGCCCATCCCTGCAGCGGTGCAGGCGCGTTCGATCATGGTGTCGAACTGCATGGGCGGGATGGATCGCATAGATATACCTGCAGACCCCACCCAACCAAGCGATCATGGCTGCTGCAACAAGGGCTGCCACGCCGCCAATGACCGGCGCAAAAAGAATCAGGACGATAGCCAAGACGACTGCTGCTGAGCGTCTTCCCATTTGTTTGCCCGTCACCCCCGCGAAGGCGGGGGGTCATCACCCGTGGGATAAATTTCTGCGGCCGGAGATGGATTGACGTGCCGTCACTTCGTTCCCTGCCTTCGCGGGAATGACGAATTATTCCACTGGGCACGAGGTATGCAACAAAAAAGAGGCGGGCTCTTGTGAACCCGCCTCTAGAGGGAGGAGCTGGTAAATGCGTGTTTAGAGCTTGAAGCCCACGCCCACGCCAAAGACGAGCGGATCAATATCCACGCCTACGCGCTGCACCCCGGCAGCCGTCGTGTTCAGGCGGGCATTGGTGTCCATCTTGATATATTTGACGTCGAAATTGAGAAACATCTTCTCGTTGAGGTCGATGTCGATCCCGGCCTGCGCGGCCCAGCCAAAGCTGCTGCTCAGATTGACGTTGGTCTGGCCGACAGCAGCTTCAAGGCCGTTCGATGCCTTTTCCTTGTAGAACAGCGTCCAGTTGACGCCGGCACCGACATAAGGGCGAACCTTGGCTTCGGGTGCGAAATGATATTGCAGCGTAACGGTCGGCGGCAGCACCCAAGTCGAGGCGAGCTTGCCGATAGTTCCGGTGGTGCCAGAAGTTCCCGAGACGCTGTGCTTGGTAGTAGCAGCGATCAGTTCGATGCCGACATTGTTGCTCAGCATGTGGGTGATGTCGACTTCGGGTGCGATGGCGTTGTCGACCGAAACGGTTTCAGCCGGGAATGCCGGGGTGATGCCGGTCGAATCCTCGTTCGGGGCAACCATGATGCCGCGAACACGGATGAAGGTATCGCCTGCTTCGGCCATGGCGGGGGTTGCCGCCATTCCAGCCATCAGGAGAGCGAGTGCGGAAATCGTTTTTATCTTGGTGCTCATTATGTAACTCCCTGTGAGCGTTGGGTTATGGTTTCTTGCAGGTGTTCAGCCCGAACAATGTGTAGGCCGGACACCAGCGGAAGAGCCCGGTGAAGAGCGGGACGAGCCCCACCCATCCCCAGACGGTTTTCGGCCCGACAAAGACGAGCGAAATCAATATAATGCCTGCGACAATCCGCAGAATACGATCAGCATTTCCGACATTGGCGTTCATGACTTGATCCTTTCCAGATGGTTTAGCGCGACAGCATCAGCGGAATGCGCGACTGCATCGTCAGATAGCGAGTGACGCCGCCGAGCAGCGTTTCACGCAGCCGTGAATGGCCATAGGCACCGATCAGAATGCATCCTGCGCCATGATCAAGTGCGAACTGGTGCAGCACATCATCGGTATCGCGCACACCGGGTTTCAACTGGTGCAGCTCGGTCTTGATGCCATGGCGCGACAGATATTCCGATGCGCCAAGCTGAGGAAAATCTTCGCCGCCATTGCCGATGGAAACCAGATGCACCGCAGAGGCCGCTTGCAGCGTTGGCAAAGCATGGCGGATTGCACGTGCGGCCTGTTCCGATGCATTCCAGCCAACGACCACGGGCGCAGCGGGATCAACTTTGTCACACCCTGTCGGGACAACCAGAACCGGGCATCCGGCATGAACGACGACTGCGTCGACGATGGGCAATGGATGGGCAATGTCGCCCTTGGACGGACCAGCCTGTCCAAGCACGACCAGATCGGCAAGCGATGATGCGGAAACCAGTGTCTGGGCAACATCGCCGTCAAAGGCCTGCCAGTCCCAACGGACATCTTCCTTGGACAGGCGGTCCTCGATACGCTTCTGCAAGGCGTCCTGCGTCTTGCGCAATTCTTCGATCAACACGCCGCTGGTGAACATGCCACCTGCCGGATCAAAGGTCGCATAGGCACCATAAGGCGTCACATGCATGCATGTGAGATGGGCGTCATGCGCACGGCAAATGTCGAGTGCAGCCGACACGCGGCCATCAAGGCCGCTGTCGTCATGAATATGGACAAGTACTGATTTCAGCATTGCAACTTCCCCTGCAATTCCGATTGGAGCCCAGATTGTACGAGTCGTCGCAGGCCTTGTCCTTGACCGATGACAACGAAGTTATTGACTGAGATCAAAGCCTGAATTGGCGCTTCTGCTTAAGTATAGGCGATTATGTGGCCTTACTTCCCGGATCTGTTGGCGCGGCCTGTACCGCGATATACGAGCTACCCGCCGGCCACCCAATTCACGGATACGGTCAATGCGGACGCTCAGGCAGAGGCGTTGAACAGCGTTGTTTCGGGAACGCCAATCTCCCTTTATGCGCATATTCCTTATTGCCAGTCGATCTGCTGGTACTGCGGCTGCAACACTGGGGCTGCAGGCCGGACGCAGCGGCTGCACGCCTATCTGGAAGCGCTGGAGGCCGAAATGTCACTGGTCGCCAAATTGCTTGGCGGTCGCGGAAAACTGCAGCGCATCGCCTTTGGCGGTGGGAGCCCCAATGCAATCGAGCCGATCGCCTTTGTTCGGCTGGTCGACCGTCTGGTCACGATGTTCGGTGGCAACAACCCTGACATTTCAATCGAAATCGATCCGCGCGCCTTCACCCTCGAATGGGCAATGACACTGGCGATTGCGCAGGTAAATCGAGTCAGTTTCGGGGTGCAAAGTTTTGAGCCTGAAATACAGGCCGCGATTGGCCGCATCCAGCCGGTGCAGATGATCGAAACCTGCATGGCATCATTGCGTGCGCGGGGAATCCATTCGATCAATTTCGACCTCATGTATGGCTTGCCGCATCAGACCAATGAAAGCCTGCTTGGTACGCTGGACCATGTCGCGCGGTTGCGGCCGTCACGCATTGCGCTGTTCGGCTATGCGCATTTGCCGCATATTTTTCCGCGCCAAAAACGCATCGATGCAGCGGCCTTGCCCGGCATTGAGGCGCGGTTCGAACAGGCGGCGATTGGTTTTGAACGGCTGGTGTCCGAAGGCTATGTGCCCATCGGATTTGATCATTTTGCGCTGCCCGATGACTCGCTTGCGATAGCTGCCGCCAAATGCAAGGTACGGCGCAATTTCCAAGGCTTTACCGACGATCAGTCCGACGTGCTGATTGGTTTTGGCGCCAGCGCGATCAGCCAGTTTCCGGATCGCATCATCCAGAATGAAAAGAATCCCGGCGTCTACCGGCAGATTGTCGGTGAACACCGGCTAGCCGGAAGCCGCGGTTTGTTGCGCGATGCCAACGATCGGGTTCGTGCAGCGCGTATCGAACATTTATTGTGCTCGGGCGATGCTGATGCCTCATGCCTGTTGGCAGAGCCCGCCTCGATGGCGTCGCTACATCAGTTGGAAGAACGCAGGCTAGTGGTTCGCGATGGCAGCTTTATCAAACTGACCGAAGCAGGGCGTCCCTATGCCCGCATCGTGGCAGCATTGTTTGATAGTTCGCTACCCGAAGTTGGTGCAGGTTCGCTCGCGGCCTGAACGTCACCCTGCCGTTTTGATCGACCAGATCAGGAATTCGACATTACCCTTGGGGCCGGTGATCGGGCTTTCGGTCAACCCCTTGACCGCCCAGCCGCTATCCTCAAGCCAGGCTGATACCTCTTCGCACACGCGGCTGTGAATGGCTGCATCGCGCACGACGCCCCCTTTCCCAACTTCTCCCCGCCCCGCTTCAAATTGTGGTTTGATCAGCGCAACCATTTGCGCGCCGGGCTTGGCGAATGACATCGGCCTTTCCAGAACCTTGGCAAGGCTGATGAAGCTTGCATCGCAAACGATCAGATCGACCCGCTCCGGAATATGGTCGGCGGTCAAAATCCGCGCGCTCGTCTGTTCGTGAACCACCACGCGCGGGTCCTGCCGCAATTTCCAAGCAAGCTGGTTGGTGCCGCTGTCTACGGCATAGACCTTAGCGGCCCCCTTGCTCAGCAACACATCGGTGAAGCCGCCGGTCGAAGAACCGACGTCGATTGCGACAGTGCCGGTCACGTCGATACCGAACTGGTTGAGCGCATGCGCCAGCTTTATCCCCCCGCGCGAAACCCAGGGATGTTCCTGTCCTTTGACACTGACCTCTGCGTCTTCGGCCACCTGCAGCCCCGGCTTGCCTGCCTTTTTGTCGCCCAGCATCACATGCCCTGCCATGACAAGTGCCTGTGCGCGGGTCCGGCTTTCGGCGAGGCCGCGCTCGACGAGCAGTTGGTCTATCCGGATTTTCGGTTTTGCCATGTTGATTTGGGGCCTAGCCCAAAGCCGCACGATTGGCCATAAGGCTGTCTATGCGTTGGAACCATTTGATCCTGTTGCCTTTGCTTGCGCTTGCAGCCTGTGTGCCATCGAAGCCCGAGCCGGTCCCGCAGCCTAAGCCACAGCCAGCACCCCCGGCGGTTGTCGAGGCCCCCAAACCCGTGCGCCCGACCGGGGAGTGGATTGACTGGCCGCTGGCCCCCGGAACTTGGGTATACCGCACTGACGCGCGCGGTTCGCTCGCACTGTTTGGCCCAGCCGGAGCCAATGCAACGGTGACCTTGCGATGCGACAGATCACGAAGCCGCATCTATTTGTCGGTCAATGGCAGCGGACATAGTGGCACGTTCCTGATCCGCACAAGTTCGACAATGAAAGCCTTTGAGCCGGTTCAAGCTGCGAATGAGCCACCCTATGTTGCTGCCGAAATCATGCCACGCGATGCAATTCTGGATGCGATTGCCTATAGCCGTGGCCGGTTTGCGGTTGAAGTTGGCGGATTGCGTCCGCTCGCCATACCGAACTGGAACGAAATCAGCCGCGTGGTCGAAGATTGCCGTAGTTAAACCGCGCATAAAAAAGGACCTGTGCGGTCCCGCGCAAGAGGCGAGATATTTGCCAGAAAAAAATCGAAATACAAGACTTGTTTCCTTGATTCGCTTGATTCAAATTCGAGTCGCGGAGGGCAAGCAGATGCATGACGCGAACAGTTTTCAACAATCGAAAGGAGGTGATCCGATGTCTCATGGTTCAGTTACGAGGTCGGACATTTCCGTTCGGGGGATCGGCTGCTGATTTCAGCATGAATACCACTCCCGGCAGCGGCACGTCCGGCTGCTGACCCATGTAAGGAAAGGGTCGCTCCCTCCCGGAGCGGCCCTTTTCGCTTATCCGAATAGCAAGTTCGTCGAAACCGTCTGGTAAGCTGGCGGCGGCGCCCTACATTGGCACTAGAAAGTCGAGGATCGAGCATGACATTTATGAGGGGCGTCTGGCGGTTTCTGGTTGGCATCAAGGACGGGCTGGTGCTGCTGTTCCTGCTGGTTTTTTTCGGCTTGCTGTATGCGCTTCTCAGCGCGGGTCCCAATCCGGGCGCTGTGCGCGACGGGGCGCTGTTGATTGAGCTCGACGGATTTGTTTCCGAACAACCCGCTGCCATCGATCCGGTCGCAGCCTTGCTGTCGCAGCGCGCGCCGATGCGCGAATATCGGCAGCGTGACATTTCCCGCGCGCTCGAATTGGCGGTAAAGGACGATCGCATCAAGGCGGTGGTGCTCGATCTCGATCGCTTCATGGGTGGCGGACAGACGAGCCTCGCGGCAGTAGGCGAACGGATTGACGCCGTCCGCAAGGCAGGCAAGCCGGTCTACGCCTTTGCCACCGCTTATAGCGACGATGGCTATCAACTGGCGGCGCATGCCAGTGAAATCTGGGTCGATCCGCTGGGCGGCGTGCTGCCGACCGGGCCGGGCGGTTCG
This sequence comes from Sphingomonadales bacterium, assembly GCA_016707885.1. GTDB lineage: Bacteria > Pseudomonadota > Alphaproteobacteria > Sphingomonadales > Sphingomonadaceae > Sphingorhabdus_B. Next base: position 722,732 of record JADJGU010000001.1, on the reverse strand, counting down.
CGGACTTATTATAAGGGCCTGTTCGACCAGCTGGGTATCAAGGCGCATATCTACCGCGTGGGTACCTTCAAAAGCGCGGTCGAGCCGTATATGCGCGCCGACCAGTCGCCCGAGGCCGAAGTCGCAATGAAGGCGCTTTATGACGAGGTGTGGGAGCAATGGCGCAACGATGTCGCCAAAGCGCGCCCCAAGGCTAAACTCGATGCTCTACTTGCTGATGCACCAACAGCTGTCGAGGCAGCAAAGGGCGATTTGGCGCAGTTGTCGCTGACAAACGGGTTGGTCGACAAGCTGGGCGATCGCATCGCGTTCGGCAAATATGTCGCGGCCAAGGTGGGTGAAGGGCGCGAGGAGAAAATTGGCACTTTTGCCGAAACCCGCCCGGCAGCCTTGCTGGCCGCGCACAGTCCATCGCGCGATGGTTCGCCCGTTGGAGTCATAACCGTCGCCGGTGAAATCATCGACGGCGAAGGTGGCCCGGGCGTGGCGGCGGGGGATAGTGTATCCGAATTGATCTACGACGCGCTCAAAAATGTTGAGATCAAGGCGCTGGTCGTACGGGTCGATTCCCCTGGCGGATCGGTGACCGCGTCGGAGAAAATCCGACTGGCCTTGGCTGAAGCCAAGAAGCGCAAAATCCCTGTCGTCGTCTCGATGGCCAATCTGGCCGCGAGCGGCGGTTACTGGATTTCGATGCCCGCCGATACGATCTTTGCCGAGCCATCGACCATCACTGGCTCCATCGGTATTTTTGGCGTGCTGCCTTCGGGTAAGGAAGCGCTCGCCAAATGGGGTGTGACCACCGATGGCGTGCGCACCACCCCGCTATCGGGCGAACCCGATGTGCTCGGCGGCATCAGTCCTGAATTCGACCGGCTGGCGCAATCGACGGTCGAAAAAGGCTATCGCGATTTCCTGACCCGCGTAGCGGCGTCGCGCAAAAAGACGGTCGAGCAAGTCGATGCCATTGGCCAGGGCCGCGTTTGGGCGGGCGGTACTGCACTACAATTGGGATTGGTTGACCGGCTGGGCGACCTGGACGATGCTTTGGCAGAAGCGGCGCGGCTGGCCAAGCTTGAGAAAGGCGACTGGCACCCGCTCTACATCGAACCCATGCCCGATTTTGCCAGCACGCTGCTTGGCGGCCTGATGCCCGGAAGTTTCCGGCAAGCGACAGCCCCGATGGACCTGTTCGGTCGTGCGGCGTGGAGCAGCAGTTGCTATTTGATCGGATTGCAGCGGACTTGGCGCTTGCTGTCGGGTGCTGCAAGGCGCGCAGGTGCGCTGCCTGGAATGTGGCGGCGGTGGCGGGGCTACCGACAGTAGGTGGCGAGACGAAAGCCGGAAACTGGTTCGATAAGTTGCTTTCGCGGTTGCACTAGCCACTGCGGAACGCATTAGTGATCGGATAGCGGCGGTCGCGGCCGAAATTGCGGCTGCCGAGCTTTACCCCCGGCGGAGCCTGCCGCCTCTTATATTCGGCGATGTAGAGCAACCGTTCGATCCGCTCGACCACTTCGCGCGGGTGGCCACGTGCGGTGACTTCGTCGACCGACAATTCCTGCTCGACCAGCCCGAGTAGGATATCATCGAGCACCGGATAGTCGGGCAGGGAATCGCTGTCTTTCTGATCGGGGCGCAATTCGGCGCTCGGCGGGCGGGTGATGATCGCTTCGGGCATCACCGGACCGTCGGGGCCGAGCCCGATGCGGGGTTTGTGTGTGTTTCGCCAGCGTGAGATCGCAAACACCGTCATCTTATAGGCGTCTTTCAGCGGGTTATAGCCGCCCGCCATATCGCCATAGATTGTGGCATAGCCGACGCTCATTTCGCTCTTGTTGCCCGTGGTCAGCAGCATATGGCCGAACTTGTTCGACAGCGCCATCAGCGTCACCCCGCGAATGCGCGACTGGACATTTTCTTCGGTGATATCGACGTCCTTGTCGGCAAAACTGCCTGCGAGCATCTCGTCGAATGCCACAACGGCCGGGTTGATCGGGATGGTATCGAGGCGGCAACCGATCATCGCGGCACATTCGACCGCCAGATCGAGGCTCAGCTGACCGGTGAAGCGGCTGGGTAGCATGACGCACCACACCCGGTCCGGACCTAAAGCATCGGCGGCAATCGCGGCGCATATCGCGCTGTCGATCCCGCCCGAAAGCCCGAGCACGACGCCGGGAAAACGGTTGCGGTCGACATAATCGCGCAGCGCCAGTACCATTGCTGAATAGATGTCGGCAGGATGGTCTTCCCACACCGCCAGCTCGCCGCCTTCGCACGCCCAGCCATTGGCACCTTTGCGCCAATGGGTGATGCGCAAATGCTCCTCCCAGTCGGGCAGGTGGTGCGCGGCCTTACCATCGGCGTTGAGCACGAAAGAGCAGCCGTCGAAAACCAACTCGTCCTGCCCGCCGACGCGGTTGAGGAAGATCAGCGGCAGACCGGTTTCGATAACGCGGGTGGCGAACACTTCCTCGAGCCGCCGGTCGTCCTTGTCGATTTCATAAGGGCTACCATTGACCGAAATCAGCAGCTCCGCACCCTGTGCTGTCAGATGGGTGCACACGCTGGGCAACCACCCATCTTCGCAGATGGGCAGGCCCAGCTTCACGCCGCGAAACTCGACCGGATCGGGCAGCGGTCCTTGAGCGAAAATGCGCTTCTCGTCGAAGGTACCATAATTGGGCAGTTCGTGCTTCTTGCGGATCGCGACGATTTTACCGCCTTCGAGAAGTGCCACGATATTGTAGAGCGCATCGCCGTCTTTCAGGATCGAACCCACCAACATCGCAGGGCCACCATCGGCGGTCACCGCCGCAAGCCGCTCCAGTTCGAGGGCTGCGGCCTTCTGAAAAGCGGGTTTTAGCACAAGGTCTTCGGCCGGATAGCCGATCAGCTGCTGTTCCGGAAACAGCACCAGATCGACAGCTCCAGCCTTTGCCCGCCATTCGAGCATGGCATCGGCATTGCCTTTGAGATCGCCCACACGCTGGTTGAGCTGGGCCATGGCGATGGAGAGGGTATCGGTCATGCCTTTCTTCCTATTGTCCACAACCGGTGCGGGCAAGGCGATTGTCAGCCTCGGTGGCCTTCGCTAGGGGGTCGTCACGATTCTCCAATGCGGCGATGAAGGGGTGGCACGCATGAAATTGATGACAGGCAATTCGAACCTTCCGCTGGCCAAGGGCATCGCCGAATATCTGGGGCTTCCGCTGACCGATGCCAGCGTCCGCCGTTTTGCCGACAACGAGATTTTCGTCGAGATCCACGAAAATGTCCGTGGCGAGGATATGTTCGTCATCCAGTCGACCAGCCATCCGGCGAACGACAACCTGATGGAATTGCTGATCATGATCGACGCGCTGCGCCGTGCATCGGCCAAGCGCATCACCGCAGTGCTCCCCTATTTCGGCTATGCCCGGCAGGACCGCAAGCCCGGCCCGCGTACGCCGATTTCGGCGAAACTGGTCGCCAATCTGATTACCGAGGCGGGGGCCGATCGCGTGCTGACGGTCGATTTGCACGCTGGCCAGATTCAAGGCTTCTTCGATATCCCCACCGACAATCTGTTTGCGGGACCGGTTATGAGCACCGATATCCTCGACCGGCATGGCGACAAGCCGATCACGGTGGTTTCGCCGACGTTGGCGGCGTGGTCCGTGCGCGCGGGCTGTCCAAGCGCATCAACGATGCCCCGCTCGCGATCGTCGACAAGCGCCGTGAGAAAGCGGGCGTTTCCGAAGTGATGAACATCATCGGCGATGTGAAAGACCGCTTCTGCATCCTGATCGACGATATCGCCGATAGCGCGGGCACGCTGTGCAACGCCGCCGATGCCCTGAAGGCAGCAGGCGCCTCCGATGTCGTTGCCTATATCACCCACGGCGTGCTGTCGGGGGAGGCGGTCAACCGCGTCAACGCGTCGAGCTTGCGCAAGCTGGTGATCACCGATTCGATCATCGCCTCTGACGCTGCGCGTGACAGCGCCAAGATCCGCCAACTGCCGATTGCGCCCCTATTGGGCGAAGCCATCAAGCGCATCGCCGACGAAAGCAGCGTATCGAGCCTGTTTGATTAGGGCCACTTCGGGCCCAACGCCCTGATATGTAAAGCCATGTTGCGCTTTGCTGAAAAGCAGGGCAGGGAAATTTACATGATTGGGGCGAGAGAAATCGAATTGGCGGGACGACTCGCCGATGTGGCAGGGGGCGTCATACGTCCTTTCTTCCGCGCCAGCTTCGACCATGAAGCCAAGGCCGACTCTACACCCGTCACCGAAGCCGACCGCGCGGCAGAGGCTGCGATCCGCGCCATCCTCGACGTTGAATGCCCGACAGATGCGATTGTCGGCGAAGAATATGGCGAGAAAAGCGGCACCTCCGGTCGCACCTGGGTGATAGACCCGATCGACGGCACTATCAGTTTCATGGCCGGTCGCCCAATTTTCGGCACGCTGATTGCCTTGCTCGAAGATGGCTGGCCGGTGCTTGGCTTGATCGACCAGTGCATCAACCGCGAACGCTGGATCGGTGTGACAGGTCAGGGGACGACGCTGAACGGCAAGCAGGTTTCGACTCGCGCCTGCCGTGAATTGGCGGCAGCCTCGCTGGCCACGAGCGGCCCGCAATATTTTAGCCAGCATGACGGCGACCATTTCATGGCGCTCGCCGCGCAGACCGCGCACAAAAGGATGTTGTTTGGCGGCGATTGCTACAATTACGCACTGCTTGCTTCGGGGCATATCGACATCGTTGTCGAGTCCGGCCTCAAGCTGCATGATTTTGCCGCCCTGGTTCCGGTCGTGGAAGGTGCTGGCGGGATGATGTGCGACTGGAATGGCGAGCTGCTGCACGCGGGCTCCGAAGGCCATGTCATCGCCCTCGGCGATCCCGCGCGGATGGAAGATGTGATCGAGGCGCTGGCGTGCAATCACTAAGCTCCATCGGCGATTATCGATTCATTCTGCCGGCACCTGAACTCAGGCGCTATTTCAGCAGCTATTATTTTGTCGAAATCGCGACGCCTGGCGGGCTCGAGCTGGACGACCTGCTCTACCCCGAATGGGCGAGTGCACGTTTCATGCTCGAAGGGATGATCCCCGCAAGTCTTGTTCCGGACCCCGTAGTTCCGGTCCCGAGAGCCTCAATGACCGGCCCCACCAGCCGAGCCTGCCATGTTCGTTGTTCCTTCGCGCGGCTGGCGGGTATCGGCATGCTGCCTGCAGGTTGGAGCCGGTTTGTTGGTGCGAATGCGAACCACTTTGCAAACGCAGTATTTGACGTCGAAACCGAAACTGCCTTTGCCCTTTTTGGCGCTATATGGGCGGACATACAGGGGATGCGCGATCATCGCCAGATTGCCGATGTCTTCGATCAGCACTTGCTTGCAGCGCTCGGCCCCGAACAGGGTCAGGAAGACGAAATAGAACGGGTCCACGCCGCATTGGCCGACCCTGAAATCACCGACGTTGGACAATTGGCGGCGCGGGTGAACCTCAACAGCCAATATGTCGAACGGCTGTGCCGCCGGGTCTTCGGCTTTCCGCCAAAACGGCTGTTACGCCGCCAGCGCTTCCTGCGCTCGCTTGCGCCGCGTATGCTCGATCCGGCGCTCAAATGGGTCAAGGTTCTTGACGCCAGCTACCATGATCAGGCGCATTTTAGCCGTGATTTTCGGGATTTCATGGGCATGACGCCCAAGGCCTTTCTCGATATGCCGCGCCCCATTAGCAAGGCGGCGCTTCGGGCGCGGGCCGCAGCGCTCGGCCAGCCGTTGCAGGTCTTGCAGGGGCCTTGACGTTACTCGCCGCTTGACGTCAGAAAATCCTGCAGCAATGACAGTTTACATGCAGGGGATGGCAAAATGACCGGGGCAGATGGCTCCAGCCATACGCGATTCATCGCGCCGCACCCGCGGCTCCAGCCCTATCTGTCGGCCTATTATTTCACCTCGATAGACACTCTGGATGGCGAGCCTGTCTTCGACTGGATGAACCCCGAATGGGCGAGTGTGCGGTTTCGCTATAGCGGTGATACGCTGGGCGGTTTTGTCGGGCAAAGCTGCGCGACATTCCGCCGGCGCATTTTGTCGGGCCGACAAGTCTTGCGGGCCCCTTTGCCGCCCGACATGCGCGTATTGCGAGCATCGGGTTTCTGCCCGTGGGATGGAGCATGTTTATCGACGAGCCTGCCGACGCTTGGGCGGACAGGCTTGATGATGCCTCTTTGGTCAAAACGCCGGTTGCATTTTGCCGACATGATGCAGGCAGCGGTATCGGCGCAAAATCTTGACGAAATGGCGGCTCGCTTCGATGCGATATTGCTCGACGCTCTGGATAACCGGCCGCTGATTGATGCTACCACTGAACAGCGGGTGCGCGCGGCACATGCAGCGCTGATGGATCCCGAAATCGCCTCGGTCGCCCAGTTGGCGGAGCGGTTGCAGCTCTCCATCGCCCAGTTGCAGCGCTTCTCTCTGCGCATATTCGGCTTCTCGCCCAAATTGCTGCTTCGACGGCAGCGTTTTGTGCGGACATTGGCGGTGATCATGCGCGATCCGGAGAGCAACTGGTCCGACGCGCTCGATGCCAACTATTACGACCAAGCGCATTTCAACCGGGATTTCCGGCAGTTTTTCAAAATGAGTCCGCGCGAATACCGGCCCATCCGCACCCGATTATCGGTGCGGCGTCGCGGGCGCGGATGGTGGCGCTGGGCGATCCGCTGCAAGCGTTGCAAAAGCCTGGCGTCGGGCAACGGGCATTGAATCGGCCTTCGCGCTTGCATTTCCGCGCGAATCCCGCTAGGCGCGCGCCTTCCGAATGAGCAGGCTGGCTAAAAGGGCTGCCATGTTTGCTCGATACGGACTCTCTTGGAGAGGTGCGGCACCAGCCCACTCCACCCGGCCACCCAAACAGGGTATCGTCATGGGTGGCCGGGTGGGGGAGTGGGCCGGTACCGCCTCCATGCAAACAAAGGAGACCAAAATGCCCAAGTTGAAGACCAAGAGCGGCGTCAAAAAGCGCTTCAAGCTCACCGCCACAGGCAAGGTAAAGCACGGCGTAGCCGGCAAGCGCCACCGCCTGATCAGCCACAATGGCAAATATATCCGCCAGAACCGCGGCACCGATGTGCTCAGCGATTCGGATGCGGGCCACATCCGCCTCTGGGCGCCGTACGGTTTGAAATAAGGAGCGCTGAACCATGGCACGCGTCAAAAGGGGTGTAACCACCCGCGCCAAGCACAAGAACATCTTGGAGCAGGCAAAAGGCTTTTATGGCCGTCGTAAAAACACCATCCGCATCGCACGTCAGGCTGTCGAAAAGGCCGGCCAATATGCGTATCGCGACCGCAAGGTAAACAAGCGCAATTTCCGCGCTCTCTGGATCCAGCGCATCAACGCCGCTGTCCGCGCCGAAGGCATGGCCTATGGCGTGTTCATGCACGGCCTGAAGCTGGCTGGCGTCGAACTCGACCGCAAGACGCTTGCCGATCTTGCGATGAACGAGTCGGCAGTGTTTAGCGCCATAGTTGCGCAGGCGAAGGCAGCGCTGCCGAAAGCAGCATAAGCAACACTTCGAATAATGCGCAAATGGGCGTGGGCGGCACTTGCCGTTCGCGCCCATTTGCTTATCAGGCGAACCGATATGAGCGATATAGCGACACTCCAGAACCAGATCCTCGCCGCCATCGATGCGGCGGATACGCCCGATGCGCTTGAGGCCGTCCGCATTGATGCGCTCGGCAAACAGGGCAGCGTATCTGCCTTGCTCAAAACGCTGGGGCAGATGTCGCCCGAGGAACGGCAAGTGCAGGGGCCGATGATTAACGGTCTGCGCGAAGCGGTGACCAATGGCATCGCCGCCAAAAAGGCTGCGCTGGAAACCGCAATCCTCAATCAACGCCTCGCTACCGAACGGCTGGACATGACGCTGCCCGCGCCCGAAGCGCCGCGCGGCACTGTGCATCCGGTGAGCCAGGTGATGGACGAACTCGCCGAAATCTTCGCCGATATGGGTTTTGCCGTCGCCGAAGGGCCGGAGATCGAGGACGACTGGCACAATTTCAGCGCGCTCAACATTCCCGAAACGCATCCGGCACGCGCGATGCACGATACTTTCTATTTCCCCGACCAGATGGCCCAAAAGGACGAAAACGGCGATGGAAAGAAGATGCTGCTGCGCACGCACACCTCGCCGGTTCAGATCCGCACGATGACGAAGCAGGAACCGCCGATCCGCATCATCGCGCCGGGCCGCGTCTATCGTTCGGATAGCGATGCGACGCACACGCCGATGTTCCACCAGATCGAAGGTCTGGTGATCGACAAGGGCATCCATCTGGGCCATCTCAAATGGACGCTGGAGACGTTCCTCAAGGCCTTTTTCGAGCGCGACGATGTCGTGTTGCGCCTGCGCCCCAGCTACTTCCCCTTCACCGAACCTTCGGTTGAGGTCGATGTCGGCTATTCGGTGGTCAAGGGCAAACGCGTGATTGGCGGCAGTGAAGGCTGGATGGAAGTGCTCGGCAGCGGCATGGTCCACCGCAAGGTGATCGAGGCCTGCGGGCTCGACCCCGATGTGTGGCAGGGCTTTGCCTTCGGCACCGGCGTCGACCGGCTGGCGATGCTCAAATATGGCATGGACGATCTGCGCGCCTTCTTCGACGGCGACAATCGCTGGCTGCAGCATTACGGGTTCAACGCGCTCGATGTGCCCACACTCAGCGGGGGAGTAGGCGCATGAAATTCTCGCTCTCCTGGCTCAAATATTATCTCGAAACCGACGCGACCATCGAACAGGTCGCCGATTGTCTCAACCGCATTGGGCTTGAGGTCGAAGGATCGAAAACCCCGCCGACAAGCTGGCGGGTTTCCGCGTTGCAAAGGTACTGACCGCGGCCCCACACCCGCAGGCAGACAAGCTGCAGGTGCTTACTGTCGATTGCGGGGATGGCAATCCGCTGCAGGTCGTGTGCGGCGCGCCCAATGCCCGTGCAGGGCTGGTCGGCGTGTTCGGCGTCGAAGGCGCGACTGTGCCCGCCAACGGCATGGTGCTGAAAAAGACCGCGATCCGGGGTGTCGAATCTAATGGCATGATGTGCTCGGTTGCCGAGCTGGAACTGGGCGACGACCATGACGGCATCATCGAGCTTCCCGCCGATGCGCCTGTCGGCATGGCCTTTGCCGAATATGCAGAAGCCAATGATCCAGTGATCGATGTCGCCATCACCCCCAACCGTCAGGATTGCATGGGTGTGATGGGCATCGCACGCGATCTCGCGGCGGCTGGCCTCGGAACATTCAAACCGGTCGAAGTGCCTGCCGTCGCGGGCAGCTATCCCTGCCCGGTCGAAATCCGCACCGATGATCCGGATGGTTGCCCGGCCTTTTATGGCCGTGTCATTCGAGGCGTGAAGAACGGCCCTTCGCCCGATTGGATGCAGGCGCGGTTGAAGGCTGCGGGGCAGCGCCCGATTTCGGCGCTGGTAGATTGCACCAACTATCTGATGCTCGCCTGCGGGCGTCCCGCGCACGCTTATGATCTGGCCAAGCTTAATGGCGCTGTGGTCGCTCGCCGTGCTGAAGAGGGCGAGACCGTTACGGCGCTGAATGGCAAGGATTACACGCTCACCGCCGAAATGACGGTGATCGCAGATGACAGCGGCGTGCACGACATTGCCGGCATCATGGGCGGCGAACATTCGGGCTGCTCGGAGGACACCACAGATGTGTTGCTCGAAATCGCCTATTTCACGCCTGAACGGATTGCCAAAACGGGACAGGCGCTGGCGCTGACTTCGGATGCACGCAGCCGTTTTGAACGCGGCGTCGATCCGGCCTTCCTCGACGATGGCCTCGCTTTGCTCACCGACCTGATCGTCCAGACCTGTGGCGGTGAACCGAGCGATGTGATCCGCGCCGGGCAGCCCCCTGTTGAACGCAAGACCATCGCTTATGATACCGCGCGCTGTGCAGCTCTAGGCGGTATCGACGTACCGGCTGACCGGCAGAAGGCGATCCTGCAATCGCTCGGTTTCGAAGTTGCCAGCGATTGGACCGTAACCGTCCCGACGTGGCGCCGCGACATCGATGGCTGGGCAGACCTTGTCGAAGAGGTCGTCCGCATCGTTGGCCTCGACAATGTGGTTTCCATCCCGCTGCCGCGTGCCGATGGTGTGGCGAAGCCAACGGCAACCCTGCAGCAAAGCCTTGAGCGCAAGGTGCACCGTGCAGCGGCTGCGCGTGGGTTGAATGAAGCGATCAATTGGTCCTTCCTGCCGCAGAAGGAAGCGGATGCCTTTGGTGGTGGCACCTGGAGCCTCGACAATCCGATTTCGGAGGACATGAAGGTCATGCGTCCTTCGCTGCTTCCGGGCTTGCTCTCGGCTGCGCAGCGCAACATGGATCGCGGCGCTGCATCCGTGCGGCTGTTCGAAATCGGACGGCGTTATCTGGCGGATTGCGAGCGGCTGACGGCGGGCATCGTGCTGGCGGGTGAAAAGACCCCGCGCGGCTGGTCCAGCGGCAAAGCGGCAAAGTTTGACGCCTTTGATGCCAAGGCCGAGGTCATCGCGCTGCTGGCGGCGGCTGGCGTCGCGACTGAGGGCTTGATGGTCCTAGGCGACGCAGGGGATCATTACCACCCGGGCCAGTCGGCGACCCTGCGCATGGGGCCTAAAAATGTCCTCGCTGCGTTTGGCTCGCTGCACCCCGCAACCGCCAAGACGTTTGATCTGGACGGCGCAGTTATTGCCGCCGAAATCTTCCTCGATGCGATTCCGTTGAAGAAGGGTGCGGGCTTTATGCGCCCTGCTTTCACGCCGCCCGCTTTGCAGGCAGTCACGCGCGATTTTGCCTTCCTCGTGCCCGAGCAACTGCATGCAGGCGACCTCGTCCGTGCGATCAAGGGCTGCGACAAGGACAATATCGCCGCCGTCCGCCTGTTCGATCGCTTTGCAGGGCAGGGTGTTCCTGATGGTCAGGTCAGCCTCGCTATCGAGGTTTCGCTCCAGCCTAGCGATAAAAGCTACACCGACGATGAGTTGAAAGCGATAAGTGATCGGGTCGTTACAGCCGCTTCCAAGCAAGGTGCGGCGCTGCGCGGCTGACGCCAAGCAAGTTGTTACTTGCCAGTTCAGCCGCACTCATGCTGTTAGGGACGGATTGATGGCTTCGGCCATCGCGTCTTTATATGGAGTTCGCGGTCGTGCGGAAAAAGTCGCTCAAAAATCTGGTTATCATTTTGGCCGCTGGCGCGACAGCTTGCGGTGGAGGCGGCGGTGGCGGATCGGGTGGGGGAACCGTTGTTGTTCCACCTACCAGCACGACCCCACCACCTTCCCCACCTCCATCATCAGCCTGCAGCCTTCGGAATCGGCAGGATTTTGCCTTCTCGGTTCTCAACGAATGGTATCTGTTCCCCGAGACGCTTCCGGCTTCGCTCGATCCGTCGCCTTACAGCACGGTGGACGCCTATATTGACGCGCTCACCGCTACCGCTCGTTCGCAGGGTAGGGACCGGTTCTTCACGTACATAACCTCTATTGCCGAGGAAAACGCCTTCTTTTCATCCGGTGCGACAGCCGGTTTTGGCGTTCGTTTCGCGTTTCAGGGTAACAGGCTGTTCGTCATCGAAACCTTCGAAAATGCGCCCGCGCTAACGGCGGGTATCGATCGTGGAACCGAAATTCTCGCCATCGGCACAACCGAAAGCAATCTGGTGCCGGTCGGCGACATCCTGGCATCGCAAGGATCGGCCGGGATCAGCAGCGCTCTTGGACCAAACACCGTCGGGACGACACGTGTGCTACGTATCTCCAATGCTGGTGGGACAAGGAACGTCACCATATCGAAGGCGGACTATAATATCGATCCGCTATCCTCTCGCTATGGGGTAAAGGTGATCGACGATGGTGGCCGGAAAGTCGGCTATATCAATATGCGCACCTTCATTTCGACGGCGGATAATCAGCTGCGCACCGCCTTTGCCGATTTCCGTGCTCAGGGTATCACCAACATCGTGATCGATTTCCGCTATAATGGCGGCGGACTGGTTGCGACTGCGGAGTTGATGGGAGACCTTTTGGGCGCAAATCGCAGCACGAGCGATATCTTTTCGGTCACCCGTTTCCGGGCGTCAAAAGCGTCGAACAACGACACCCGCCGCTTTGCACCGCAGCCGCAATCAATCGCACCTGTTAAAGTCGCCTTCATCACCACCAATGCAACCGCATCCGCTAGCGAGCTCGTGATGAACAGCTTCGTGCCCTACCTGGGTGTCAATGCAGCCCTGATCGGCAGCAACACTTATGGCAAACCGGTCGGGCAGATTGCCCTGGATCAGTCCGCTTGTGACGACCGGATCCGGGTTGTCGCATTTGCGACCGAAAACTCTGCCGGTCAGGCGGGCTATTTTGCCGGGCTCGCCGACACGATGCGCACGACTTGTGCTGCACCGGACGACATCGCCCGCCCGCTTGGCGATCCAACGGAGGCATCGCTGCGTTCGGCGCTGGATTTCATCGCCGGACGTTCGTGCACCCCGGTGATTGCCGGACAGGTGCAGCAAGCCGACGGGCAGCGCAGCGAGCGGCGCGTGGTGCCACTGCCCAAATCGCCCAATGTGGCGCAGCGCGAAGTTCCTGGGCTGTTCTGATCAGCTGACAACAAAAAAGGCCGGGGGTTTCCCCGGCCTTTCCGTTTCGCTCCTGGGAGAGGGTAGGAGGAAATCAGAAACGATATTCGATGTTGAACGTCGCGGTGCGCGGCGGGCCGTAATAGCCGATGATCGAATTGCCGAAGAGTGCGCCCGGGAAGTTGTAACCACCGACGCGGTAGCGTTCATTGGTCAGGTTGCGCAGGTTGACCGAAAGCTTGAATACGTCATCCGGCGAGGTCCAGGCTGCCGAAGCATCGACCAGGAAATAACCGTCGGGATCGAGCGCCGGGGTCGGGATTTCGAACATATAGGCATCACTGCGCAGCGAAACCGCCGGGGTGAACGAAATCGTTCCGCCCAGCAGGTCGCCCGACGCCGTTGCCGAAACGCTGGCGGTAAACTTTGGCGTGTTCTGGAATTCGCGCGCATTCGATACGTCGACCGGGGTGGTGCCGCCGGTGATGAAGGTCAGGAATTCCTTATAATCGGCATTGGTGTAGCCGACTGCCGCATTCATCGAGAAGTTGGCTGAAGGCACAACGCGCAGTTCGAATTCTGCACCCGAAATGTCCCCACGACCCGCATTGTCGACAAAGCTGGCAATGCCGCCCGCAAGGCTGGGCACCTGCACGGTGACCTGCTGGTTCTTGTACTTCGATTTGAACAGCGCAAAGTTGGTGAACAGCGTGCGGTCGAGGAACGCGCCCTTGAAGCCAATTTCAAAGCTGTCGATGGTTTCGGGTTCATAGCCGTTGACCGTGGTCGGCGTCAGGATGGCGTCGCCGCGCATGTCAAAGCCGCCCGATTTGAAACCCTTGCCGTATGAGGCATAGATATTCGCATTGTCATTAGGCTGATAGCTGAGCGAAACACGCGGGGTCAGCTTCTTGAAGCTGCGGCTGTTGGTGTAATCCGAACGGATCAGGCCCGGAACTGCAGTTGTATTGCCGAACAACGGGCTGCGGATACCGGTATAGTTGCGACGGAAAACGGTGCCGGTCTTGTCGTCCTTGGTATAGCGCAAACCTGCCGAAACCTTGAACTGATCGGTCACGTCAAAGCTGAAATCGGCAAAGGCCGCATAGCTCTTGGTTTTCACCGTTCCCGATGTCAGCGTGGTGAGGTTCAGGCCGCCCAGCACCGTGTCGAATGCACCGCTGGCGCGGGCATCGAGATAATAGATACCGGCAACGCCCTGAATGCGGTCGCCTTCAAACAGCAGCTGCAATTCCTGCGTGAACTGGCGGTCATCATAAAATGCAGGCACGTCGAGGACGGGACCTGCAGTGTTGTCGAAATCGATCAGCGTGTCGGTATGGCCGTCACGATAGGCGGAAATCGTCTTGAAGGTCAGCGCGTCTGACAGGCCGAATTCGCCGGTCAGCGATACGCCCTGTGTTTCAACCTTGTTGTCGTCACCTATGCCAGCGCGGGTATCATAGACGCTTGCGGTGGGTTCGAAGGCAGCCAAGCCGCCGTTGCCGACCAGACGGGTGCCGTGGCGCGGGTTCGACTTGTCGATGATCTTGTCGGCTGCGACGCGGATGAAGACATCCTCGGAAGGTGCGAATTCTGCCGAAATGCGGCCGGCAAGCACATCCTTGTTATAATGCTCGGCGCCGGTGGTCAGGTTCTTGCCGAAACCGTCACGCTGGTACCATGCGATGGCCCCACCGATCGAGAAGGTGTCACCCAGCGGCACAGTGACCTGACCGATCAGGTCGATCTGGTTATACGCACCATAAGAGGCACGCACCTTACCGCCAAACTCATTGCCGAGTTTGTTGGTTACATATTTGACCGCGCCGCCGATGGTGTTGCGACCATAAAGCGTGCCCTGCGGCCCGCGCAGCACTTCGACGCGTGAGACGTCAAAAATGTCGAGCACCGCACCCTGTGGGCGGGCGACATAGACGTCGTCGACATACAGGCCGACGCCGGGTTCAAAGCCCCAGAGCGGGTCTTGCTGGCCGACGCCGCGGATGAAACCGATCAGGGTCGAGTTCGAACCGCGTGCAATCTGCATCGTCATGTTCGGCGCTTTGTCCTGCAGCGCGGTGATGTCGACTGCGCCCTGGGCAGCAAGCGTGTCGCCCGAAATGGCGGTCATCGAAATCGGAACGTCGAGCAGGCTTTCCTCACGACGGCGGGCGGTAACGATGATTTCACCACCACCTTCGCCTTCGTCGGCGGTAGCTTCATCTTGCGCCCAAACGGGGCTGGACAAAGTGGTGACGCTGCCAAGGGCGATTCCCGACAACAGGATTGCGCGCGTAAATGATTGGAATTTCATGATATCCTCTCTTCCGTACATCTAAATATGCGGCTGTCCCGCTATTTTCTGCTTGCTCCATACTGAAAGTTGAACCATCTTTCAACTTCTGGAAGAGGAATTTTGCAAATGGTCGCCGTGCGTGGCATGGATGCAACAATGACGGGGGAAGATAAGGCACCGCGCACCGAACGCGGCCGTCGCACATTGCGTGCGTTGCTTGATGCTGCCCGCGCCGAATTTGGCGAAAAGGGCTTCCATGACAGCTCGGTGGTCAGTATCACGAGCCGCGCCGGGGTCGCGCTCGGCAGCTTCTACACCTATTTCGATTCGAAAGAATCGCTGTTCCGCGCGCTGGTCAAGGACATGTCGGGGCAGGTGCGCGATTATGTTGCACCGGTGCTGCCTGGCGATGGGGACCAGATTGATGCCGAAGGACGGGCGCTCTCCGCCTTCCTGTCCTTCGCGCGGCAGCACAAGGAAATCTACCGGATCATCGACGAAGCCGAATTCGTCGCGTCCGACGCCTGGCAGGCGCATTATGGCACCACCGTCGACCGCATATTCGAACGTCTGAAGGCTGCCGAAGCGCGCGGTGAAATCGCAGGGCCGGTCGATGAAGCCCATGCCTGGGCGATCATGGGGATGAACGTCTTCCTCGGGCTGCGTTATGGCGTGATGGGCGAAGAGCGTGCTGTCGGCGAAATTGCCGATGTGGTGAACGCTATGCTGCGCGATGGTTTGACCAAGCGCTAGACTGCCCAACGGCGGATCAGATTGTGGTACAGCTTCGTCAGCCGCAGCACTTGCGCATCATCGCCGCCGCGCTCGGCAGTCAGTGTCTGCACAGACTGATCGAGATCGAACAGCGCCTCACGTGCGCCGCCATCGCGAACCAGCGATTCGAGCCAGAAGAAACTGGCGATGCGCTCACCGCGCGTCACCTCGGTCACATGGTGCAAGCTGGTTGAGGGGTAGAGCAGCATGTCGCCCGCCTCCAGCTTATACGCGACGCGTCCGAAATCGCCTTCGATCGACAATTCGCCGCCGTCATAGTCTGCAGGGTCGTTGAGGAACAAGGTTGCCGACAGGTCGGTGCGCATCTGCGTGCCGTCGGGAAGTAGCCGGATGGCGTTGTCAACATGGTCGCCAAAGCCTTCGCCCACGCCATAGCGGTTAAACAAAGGCGGGAAGATCCGTTTGGGCAGGGCGGCGGACAGAAAAAGCTGTGATCGGGCGAGCCCTTCCTGCACCACCATCCGGGCATGGGCTGCGGCTTCGCCTGCCTCGGGCAATTGGCGGTTGCGCTTGGCGAGCGCGGCGCCGGCCCCGCTGGTCACATTGCCGTCGACCCATTCCGCAGCGGCTATCGTGCGGCCAAGCGCCCTTGCCTGTTCGCGGTCGAGCAGCTGCGGAATGACAATCAACATCGCTCGTCCTTACATCTTCACGGCAAGCGTCAGGAATGCCGATCGCCCGGGGGCGATATAGGCGAAGGGGCTGCCGGATCGATAGATCGCATCATAATAGCGTTTGTCGGTCAGGTTGTTGACGTTCACCCGCGCTTCGAGCCATTCGGTCGGCTTGAAACGGGCGATTGCATCCAACCGGACATAGCCGGGCACATGGGCATTGCCTGCAGCCAGGCTGCCGCCGAAAATCTTGCTTTGATAATGCACTTGACCGCCGACCTCGACATGATCGCCCAGCATCACCGTCGCCAGCAAATTGGCGCTGTGCTTCGGGATGTTGGCGAATGGCCGACCGACATTGGCTGCATTTACCGATTCGACGATCGTGGCGTCGGTATAGGTGTAGCCGCCGAACAGTTGCAGCACGTCAAAAAGTGTGCCGTTGACGCCCAGCTCGACACCGCGTGAGCGCAGCTTGCCAACCAGTTCATAGACATTGCCGCCGATATTTTCGCGCGCATTGGCCTTGGTGATCTGGAAAGCTGCAGCAGTCAGCAGCAGGTTGCCGTCAGGGGTTTCCCATTTCACCCCGCCTTCCCATGCACGGTTGCGTTCGGGAGCCAGATTCTGGGTCTGCGCAGCGATGCCGTCATAGGAGATGCCGTTGCCGTCCAGCTGTTCGCCGGACGGGTTCGAGGAGGTGGCGAAGGAGGCATAGAGCGTCAGTAATTCACTCGGCTTCCAGGTCAGACTGCCTTGATAGTTGGCAAACTGCACATTGTTACGCAGGACAGTTGCAGTGGGCAGCCCGTTGCTTTGGTAGCGCAGCGAATAGCCATCGAGGCGGGCGCCAACCGTCGCCCAGATTTGCGGAGTGAATTTGATCGTATCGATGACATAGGCCGACAGCGATTCGACCGAAACTTTGGTCGGGCCATTCGCCGCATTGGCATATACCGGGATCGTGTAGCCGAGCACCGGGTCGGGGTTGAGCAAATTGCGGATATAGGTGGATGGCGTAGAGATGACATTGCCCGCCGAATCTTCGACAAAAGCGTCGATCAACAGTGGCAGCGTGCTGACTTTTTCCTTCGCATATTCGCCGCCAATGACGAGTATATGCTTGATACCGCCGGTTTCGAAACGTGCAGTGGCATCGGTGACATTGGCGACGTAACGGTTGGTGCCGAAACGGCGCTGGCCACCTGCGGTGATCGTGTAATTGGCCTCTCCCACATCGACGCCGGTCGCGGGGCATGCGCCCGTTGCGGTTCGGGCAAAGCGGCAAACCGATCCGGGGGTGCCGACCAGATAACGGTTATAGGTTTCGCCCATACGGGTGACCGAACGGAAGCTGAGATTGTCGATAGGATCGAAATCGATGCGGATAGTGCCGACATCCGCCCCATTTTCGATGAAATCGCGACCGATCACGCCATAGAAATTGTCGCGGTCAACTTTGTAGGGCTGCTGCGTTGTCGTATCGAACGGATGGCCGAAATCGGGGATGCCCTGCATGCGGTAGAGATAATAGTCGGCGGTCAGGCTCAGCGTATCGGTCGCCTGCCAGAAGGCGGAGATCGCACCGCCATATTTTTCCTGGTTCACATAGTCGCGGCCAGGTGTGTCGCTATTCTGGTACAGGCCGTTGACGCGAACAGCCATACGATCATTGAGCGCGATGTTGATATCTGCGGCTCCGCGCCAATAATTTTCGGTTCCGATTCCGGCTTCGACATGGGTGTAGGTGTCGGTGACCTGCGGGCGTTTGGATTCGAGGCTGACGAGGCCGCCGGTTGTACCGCGTCCGCCGAAGCTGCCCGATGGGCCCTTGACGATTTCGATCTGCTCGACCGCGAATATATCACGGCTGGTCACGCCTGGGTCGCGCAGGCCGTCGATATAGACGTCGTTGCGCGCTTCGAACCCGCGGATGAAGATGCGGTCGCCAAAGGCATTGCCGCCTTCGCCGGTGCCCAAGGTGACACCGGGGGTCGAGCGCACGACTTCGCGGAAGCTGTTTGCACCCATATCCTCGATGACTTCCTTGGGGATGGCAATGACGGTTTTTGGGGTGTCGCGCAGCTCTTCGGTGAATTTGTCATTCTGCGATTTTTCGACCTTATAGGGTGCGTTCGGATTGGCGTTGGGGTTGGCAGCCTCGATCCGCGAACCCGTCACGACAATCGGTGCGCGGCCCGATGCCGCCTCTTCATCCAGCATTTCTGCATGCGCCGCAGCGGGGATGATAGCCGCCGACAGCACCGCGCCCAGCAGCGCTCCACGCTCCAGCAGCGCGGGCTTGGCTGGCGGTATCGAATTGGCGCGAACGGACGTTCCGGTTGTGGACACGGACATGACTTCCCCTTTATTACGATTGAATTGCAATATCAATGCAATTGCGAATCAATCGCAATTAGTCAACCCCAAAAGGAATGGAGCATAGGTCAGGTGTTTCTGGATTGTTGCCGCCAACCCCGCTATGCGCCCCGCCTATGACGACTGCACCATGGGCCAAACGCCGCACCTTTGCGATCATCTCGCACCCTGACGCGGGTAAGACCACGCTGACCGAGAAACTACTGCTGCAAGGCGGCGCTATCCACCTGGCTGGCGAGGTCAAGGCGCGCGGGGTTGCCCGTCGTGCGCGTTCGGACTGGATGAAGATCGAACAGCAGCGCGGTATTTCTGTTACATCGTCGGTGATGACGTTCGAGAAAGACGGCATCGTCTTCAACCTGCTCGATACGCCGGGGCACGAAGACTTCTCCGAAGATACCTACCGGACACTGACCGCGGTCGATTCCGCGATCATGGTGATCGATGCCGCCAAGGGGATCGAGCCACAGACGCTCAAACTGTTCGAGGTTTGCCGCTTGCGCAGCGTGCCGATCATTACCTTTGTCAACAAGGTCGACCGCGAGGGCCGCCCCTGCTTCGAAATCCTTGACGAGGTTGCCGACAAACTCGCGCTCGATGTCTGCCCGATGAGCTGGCCGGTCGGCATGGGTGGAGAGTTTGAAGGCATTTTCGATTTCGCCAGCGGCAGGCTCACCCAGCCCAGCGGCGACAGCAAAGCCTATGAAGGCAAATCGAGCCAGCACAGCGGCATCGACGAACCATCGCTCGCGGAGAAATTGTCGGCCCAAGGCCTTGCTAAGTTCCGCGAGGAGGCCGAACTGGCGCAGGCTGGCTATGCGTCATTCGATCTGGAGGCCTATCGCCATGGCGATCTGACCCCGGTCTATTTCGGCTCGGCGCTGAAAGAATTCGGGATTGAGGAAATGATCGCCGCCATCGCCCAATTCGCGCCGCCGCCGCGCCCGCAGCCGAGCGAAGCGGGCACGATCACGCCGGATAACAATGAAGTCACCGGCTTCATCTTCAAGGTGCAGGCCAATATGGACCCACAGCACCGCGACCGCATCGCCTTCATGCGGCTGTGTTCGGGCACTTTCAAACGCGGCATGAAGCTGACGCCGTCGGGGCTTGGCAAACCGGTTGCAATCCATTCGCCAATCCTGTTCTTTGCGCAAGACCGCGAGATTGCCGACACCGCCGAGCCCGGCGACATCATCGGTATTCCCAACCATGGTACGCTGCGCGTTGGTGATACGCTGAGCGAGAAAAATGGCGTGCGCTTCACTGGCCTGCCCAATTTCGCGCCGGAAATCCTCCGCCGCGTCGTGCTGCGCGACCCGACCAAGACCAAGCAGTTGAGGAAGGCGCTCGACGACCTGTCCGAAGAGGGCGTGATCCAGGTCTTCTACCCCGAAATCGGTTCGAACTGGGTGGTTGGCGTGGTCGGCCAGCTCCAGCTTGACGTTCTGATTTCACGCCTTGAGGCCGAGTATAAGGTGGACGCGTTCCTCGAACCCGCGCCGTACGACACCGCCCGCTGGTTGAACGGCAGCGATGCCGCGCTTAAGGCCTTTGCCCAATTCAACGCTGGCAATATGGCCAAGGATCGCGATGGCAACCCGGTCTTCATGGCCCGCTCGTCATGGGATGTCGGCTATCAGCAGGAAAAGCATCCCGATCTGGTGTTCAGTGCAACCAAGGAGCGGTAACGAAAAACACCGCAGTGCTGAGCCTGTCGAAGCACGTCCCTAGGTTTCAAATTCCGTTTCTGACTGAGAGCCGCCCTTCGACAGGCTCAGGGCTACGGTTGGTTGGACAAACTAAGCCGCAGGCCTGACCTCCACCGGCACGCCGGAAAAGGCGGCATTGCCTGACAAGGGATCGAGCGCATCTTCCTCAGTCAAGTCGTTGATGCTCGCCCCGGCGTGCGCCTGCGCGACCGCCATCGAAACGCCGGGCAGGTTGTGCCCCCAGCCATGCGGGATTGAAACCGTGCCGGGCATCATGTCGTCGGTAACCTCAACCGTCAGTTTAATCGCACCGCTTTTGGACGAAATTTCCGCCAACGACCCATCGCCCAGATTGCGCGCGCGGGCATCGTCGGGGTGTATCATCAGTGTGCATCGCTCGGGCCCCTTCACGAGGCGCGGGCTGTTGTGCAGCCAACTGTTGTTTGATCGCACATGCCGCCGCCCGATCAGCCGCAACCGGTCATCATTGGCGTGCGCCAGTGTCCCGTGCAGGCGTTCGAGATCAGCAATCAGATTGGCAGGGGCGCAATCAATGCGCTTGGTCGGGGTGCGCAGCCTTTCCGGGAAACGTCCGGCCTGTGACGGCCCGAAGTCCTTGCCGCTCGGTTCCGCCTCCAGATCGGCAAGCGAAATGCCATAGGGTCCGGCGCGCAGCATGCCATCGAGCGCTTCACGAGGTGTAGCCCGCTCGATGGGCACGCCCGTAATCGCTTCGGCGAGTTTGCGGATGATTTGCCAGTCCTGCAGCGTTCCCTCCTCAGCTTCAAACAGCGGCTTCGAGAATTTGCCGAAATTCCGCACCGCAATGGGCAACAGGAACAGCCCGTAATGTTCGCGCTCCAGCGGCCCCACCGGTGGCAAGATATAATGCGCTCGGCGGCTGGTGGCGTTGCGGTACATGTCGATCGACACCATCAGTTCGAGGCCCTCCAGCGCGGCGTCGAGCCGTCGGCCATTGGGCGTCGACAGCACCGGATTGCCCGCGACCACAAACAGCGCCTTGTTCTGGCCTTCACCGGGGGTTTCAATTTCCTCTGCCAATGCGGCTGCGGGATATTCGCCCATTACCAACGGGTGGTTCGACACGCGCGAGTGGCGGCGGCCGACCGATCCTGGCCCGGCCATAGCAACGGTATCGACCAAAGGCGTCGGGAACAGCAACCCGCCTTCGCGGTCGAGTTGCCCCGAGGCGATGTGGATCAGGCCAATCAGCCAGGCGTTCAATGTACCGAAGCTTTGCGCCGCCGAGCCGATGCGACCGTATAAAGCTGCCGGGCCGTGCACCATCCGGTCGGCCAGCCACTCGATATCGGGCAGGGAAACGCCGCTCTGCTGCGAGCAGGCCGCGCTGTCGAAGCCTGTAATGGCAGCCGCAACTGCGTCCAGATTGTCGACATATTCGGGCAGGGCCGGGCGGTCCGGATGCGCAAGCACAGCCTTTACCAACGCGACCAGCAGCAAACCGTCGGTCGCGGGGCGGATGAACAGATGCCGGTCGGCAATCTTCGCGGTCTCTGTGCGCCGCGGATCGATGACGACCAACTGCCCGCCGCGCTTCTGCAGCGCCTTCGCCCGGTTGCGGAAATCGGGAACGGTCCACACGCTGCCGTTCGATGCCATCGGATTGCCGCCCAATATGATCATCGTTTCGGTGCGGTCGATATCAGGCACGCCCCACAAACCTGAATGCCCGAACAGGGCAAGATTCGCGACCATGTGTGGCATCTGGTCAACGGTGCTTGCCGAATAGATATTCTTCAGCCCCAGCGCTTTTTTGAGCTCACCCGAAACCAGCGAATTGGCATAACTGTGGGCATTGGGGTTGCCGATATACATCGCCGCACCGCTGGCATCGCGCGCCAATATTGCGCGGGTACGCTCACCGATTTCGGCAAAGGCCTGATCCCAGCTGATTTCCTGCCAAGCTTCGCCATTGCGTTTCAGCGGTTTGCGCAAGCGATCAGGGTCATTCTGCAAATCTGCAAGCGCCGTTGCCTTGGGGCAGATATGCCCGCGCGACAGTGCGTTATCGGGATCGCCCTTGATCGAGATTATGTCGCGCCCTTCGGTGGTGACGATGATCCCGCAATTGGCTTCGCAAATGCTGCAGGTGCGGTGGTGTGTGGTGGGCATGATCGACTCTCTCCTCAATGGGCAGGCTATCCGGTTTGATGGGGGATGCAAGGGTTTGGCGGCTTGACGATCCGCGTAGCTTGCCGCACTCCGGTCGAAAGACCAACATTCCCCTCCCGCGCGCGGGAGGGGTTAGGGGAGGGCCTGAGAAGGAGCGCCGAATTCTGGCCCTCCTCCGGCCCCTCCCGCAGGCGGGAGGGGAGAAGAAAATGACTGATCATATCCTCGTCATCGACGAAGGGACCACGTCGACGCGCGCGATGCTGTTTGCCAAGGATGGCACATGTCTGGGCAGCGCGCAGCGCCCGTTGACGCAGCATTATCCTGCCCCCGGACTGGTCGAGCACGACGCCGCCGAAATATGGGGCCTCACGCTCGAATGCGCGCGCGAGATGGTGGCACAAGCGGGGGGAGCGCATGCCATTGCTGGCATCGGCATCACCAACCAGCGCGAGACGGTGGTCTTCTGGGACCGGCGTACCGGCGAGCCGCTGGCGCGCGCGATTGTCTGGCAGGACCGGCGCACGGCGGAGATGTGCGAGGCGCTGAAGGCTGCTGGCAATGAAGCCGATGTGCAGGCGAAGACAGGGCTGCTGCTCGATCCTTATTTCTCCGGCTCAAAGATCGGTTGGGCGCTCAAGAATTGGCCGCAATTGCAAGAGGCGGGCGAGCATCTCGCGGTCGGCACCATTGAAAGCTACCTCGTCTATCGCCTTACTGGCGGCAGAGTGCATGTGTCGGATGCCAGCAATGCCAGCCGCACCGCGTTGATGGCGATCGGCAGCGGCGATTGGGATGATGGCCTCCTTAGCCTGTTCGGTGTTCCGCGTTCCATCCTGCCCGAAATCTGCGACAGCGCGGGCCAACTGGGGATGACCGATACCAGCCTGTTCGGCGCACCCATCGCGATCACCGGAATGGCGGGTGACCAGCAGGCGGCGCTGATCGGCCAGTCCTGCCTTGAGCCTGGCCAGACCAAGGCGACCTTTGGCACCGGCGCGTTCGTGCTGACCCAGACGGGACGTAGCTTGCCCAAATCGACCAACCGCTTGCTGGCGACTGTGGCGTGGCAATTGGACGGAGAGCGGCATTATGCGCTCGAAGGCTCGGTCTTTGTCGCCGGCAGCCTGATCCAGTGGCTGCGTGATGATCTGGGGCTAATTGACGCCTCACCTGATACCGAGCCGTTAGCGCGCAGTGTCGAGGATAATGGCGGCGTCTATCTTGTCCCCGCACTATCGGGCCTCGGCGCGCCGCACTGGCAACCGCATGCACGTGCCGCGATCCACGGCCTGACCTTTGCAGCAAAAAAAGCGCATGTCGCGCGCGCCGCACTGGAGGCTATGGCGCACCAGACCCACGATCTCAAAACCGCCTTCGCCGCCGACGGGGCCGACTGGGCCGAACTGCGTGTCGATGGTGGCATGGTTTCAAACGGCTGGATGGTGCAGGATCTCGCGGACATTTTGGCGGTCGAGGTCGAACGCCCCGATTTCGTTGAGACCACCGCATTGGGCGCGGCGATGCTGGCAGGTGTCGGGGCAGGGCTTTACGGTTCGCTTGCGGAGGCATCGGTGATGCGCGGCAAGGTTGGCCGGTTCAGCCCTGCAATGGATGGCGTTGCGCGGGAGGCGCGGCTAACAGGGTGGAAGGATGCGCTGGGGCGGGTTCTCGCCTAACGCCCCATCTTCTTCGCGCGACGCCGCTGCACGCTCGAACCAATCCCCATCGCCTCGCGATATTTGGCGACGGTGCGGCGGGCGATGTCGAAGCCTTTTTCCTTCAGCATGTCGACCAGCGTGTCGTCGGAAAGAATGTCGTCGGGGGCTTCGGCATCGATCAGCGTCTTGATCGCAGCCTTCACCGCCTCTGCCGATGCACCATCGCCATCGGCCGAACCGACACCGCTGGAGAAGAAATATTTGAGGTCGAACAGACCTCTGCTGCAATGCAGATATTTGTTGCTGGTGACACGGCTGACGGTCGATTCGTGCATGTCGATCGCTTCCGCGACCTGCCGCAAGGTCAGTGGCTTCAACCGCGAGACACCTTCGCGGAAAAACCCTTCCTGCTGCTTCACGATTTCCTGCGCGACCTTCATGATTGTCCGCTGGCGCTGGTCCATCGCCTTGATCAGCCAGTTGGCGTCGGCCAAGGCTTCGTTGAGCCAGTTGTTCGCAGCCTTGTTACTGCCCCCGCCACCCATTTCGGAATAATAGCTGCGGTTGACAAGCAGCCGCGGCAGGTTGGCGCTGTTAAGCTCGATCGCCCAGCCTTTGCCATGCGCGGTCACGAAAATGTCCGGCGTTACAGCCATCGCCGCATCGTCGCTGTCAAAACGCAGGCCAGGCTTTGGATCATAGCTGCGCAGTTCGACCAGCATGTCACGCAGATCCTCGTCGTCGACCCGGCAGAGCCGCTTAAGCTGATCGAAACTGCCGCGCGCGACCAGATCGAGATTATCGATCAAGCGCGCCATGCAGGGGTCGTAGCGGTCCGCCTCCTTGGCCTGAAGTGCAATGCATTCGGCCAAGTCGCGCGCACCCACACCGGTGGGATCGAACGTCTGGAGCAAGACGAGCGCTTCCTCCATCTCGGCCATCGGCACGCCCAGCCGATAGGCAATGCCCATGAGGTCGGCGCCTAGCCAACCTGAGGGCTCGATATGTTCGATCAACTGTTCGAGGAGCAGCAATTGCCTGCCAGAGGCCGAGGAGCCCGCCTGCTGCATCAGATGTTCGCGCAACGATATATCGGGGGCCGCAAAAGCATCGAAATCCGGACCTTCACCAAAGTCTGATCCGCGCCCCTCGATACCGTTCATTCCGAGCATCCCGTCGGCACCCGCTCCGCCACCCTCGTCGGGTTCGAATGTCTCGCTCGAAAAATCGGTGTCGAGCGCTTCGCCCCCTGTGCCGAAATCGCCGTCGTTCATCAACTGGTCGCTGCCGAGATTTTCGGTTGAGGGCGGGGGTTCGGATATGTCCGGTGCGTCGGCGTCGCCGCCGCTGTCACCCGACGCCATTTCAAGCAGTGGATTACGCTCGAGTTCCTCCGCAATGAAGCTTTCAATCTCGAGTGAAGACAGTGCCAGCAGCTTGATTGCTTGCTGCAGCTGCGGCGTCATCACCAGCGACTGGGTCTGCCGAAGATCAAGGCGGGGGGCTAAAGCCATATTCGGGTCAGCCGATAGGGGATGCAGTCGCGCGCGCCACCAGCGCTAACTCACATCTCGAACCCTTCGCCGAGGTAGAGCCTGCGCACATTGGCATCCTTGACCAGATCCTCGGGCGATCCGGCGAACAGCACCTGTCCGCCATAGATGATGCAGGCGCGGTCGACGATGTCGAGCGTTTCGCGGACATTATGGTCGGTGATCAGTACGCCGATACCGCGGTTCTTGAGCTCCTTCACCAGATCGCGAATGTCCGAAATCGAGATTGGATCGATGCCTGCGAACGGCTCATCGAGCAACATGATCGACGGGTTCGCCGCCAAGGCGCGTGCAATTTCGCAACGTCGCCTTTCACCGCCCGACAATGCCATTGCGGGCGAGCTGCGCAGTCGGGTCAGCCCGAATTCTTCGAGCAATTGCTCCAGCCGGGCTTCGCGTGCTGCCTTGTCAGGCTCCGCCATTTCGAGGACTGCGGTTATATTTTGCTCGACCGTCATCCCGCGAAAAATCGAGGTTTCCTGTGGCAGATAGCCGAGTCCTAAAATGGCGCGCCGATACATGGGGAGCCGGGTGATGTCTTCGCCATCGAGCATGATGCGACCCGAGTCGGGTTTCACCAGTCCCATGATTGAATAGAAACAAGTGGTCTTGCCCGCACCATTGGGGCCGAGAAGCCCGACAACCTCTCCCTTCGCAACCGACAACGAAACATCGGTCAGCACGGCGCGTTTGTCATAGCTTTTGGCAATCGACACGACAGCGAGGCCCGACTGCATCGCACCTTTGGTCAACGCGCCTGTTATCGGTTCGTCGCTATGGGCACTCGGTCCATTGTCGTGGGTCAATACCATCCGGCGTCCATCCTTTGCCTGCTCGATGCGGAACTTAGTCGCGCCTGCTCGACAATAAAAGGAGGCAATTGCTCCAATTGGCAGGATTTATGCATGCAGCGCAGAAAATGCGCCGAAACGGATCAGTTTTTGCGCTGGGGAACCGTGAATGTTCCCGTGACACGACCGCCTCTGCTGGTCGTTCCCGGCACTGCAGCGCCTCCACCGGTAATCGTCGAGCGGCCGGAATTGAGGTCGATGACGATCCGTCCGCCATTCAGCCGGTTGGCCCCCTGGGTCAGCCGCACATTGCCCAGCAGCGTGATCAAACTGCTGTCGAGATCATAAATCGCCGAGTCGCTTGATGCGCGCAAATCGTCTTTTGTGATGTTCACGCCACCAACCGCGTCGAGCCGATTAACGTCTATTCCGCTGTTGCTGCTATAGGCTGCCGTCACGCGTGAAGCTTTCAATGTCAGTCCAGCCTGTGTCGCAGTCACGCCACCGGTCAAGATGACGCGATTGGCCTTGTCCTGCAGTTCGATCGCCCCAGCGTCGAAATCGACTGGTGCCGAGCTGTTATGATTGCGGATCACCTGTGCCGGTGCCGCAACCGAAATCAGGACGCCTGTGACCAGCGCACTTACGGCCATGATCGGGAAAAAGCCTTTGCTCAACATGCGTGCTACCTAATCTTATTCTGGTCGATGCGCAAATGTGCGCCGCCTTCGAGTCTGACAATCCGTGCATCGACATCGGCCCGGAGCTTTCCGGCGCTGAAGCTGCCTACGTTCATGCTACCATTGACGGGACCGAAACTTTCAATCTGCCGGGTTTTCATGGCAAATTCTACATTGTCGGCGGTAAGATTAAAGCCATCGCTGCCCTTGAACGAAAGCGGGCCGACCACGCGAACACGCTCGGTTTCCATGTCATAATAGCCTTGCCCGGCGACTAGGCTTGCGGGCCCGCTGGCCATCATCATCTGTGCCGAAAGGTCGTTCAGCTGAATACGGGGTTCAGCGCTGCTTTTCTGCACCGCACTTCCACCTCGTAAAGAAAAGGGCCGGCCTTTGCTGTCTTCTCCGCGATATAATGCTTCGGTCAGTCGCATGCGTTCCTTGGCGAGATTCACTTCATCCTTCGCCAATACAAAGCTCATTTCCTGCGTGTTTGAAAATGGAGCGACAGCCAACACCGCCAGCAGAACGCCAATAATGCTCGGCAGGGCAACTCGTAAGATCCGGACAAGGCGATCATGCGCACCTCCGGGAGCAGCAAGATATTGCCGCTTGGTTCGCTCGCGATCTGCCAGTTCAGACATAGCCGGTTGTTGCGCCTACAATGTGAACGTCGGGTTAGGCATGCGCAAAAATGTCGGTTTCGGGCCAGCCCATTAAATCGAGCCTTGCACGGTGCGGCAGGAAATCAAAACAAGCCTGGGCAATTTCGGTTCGCCCCTCTCGTTCTAGCCGCCCGACAAATTCGGCATGCAGACGATGCAGATAACGCACATCGCTGGCGGCATAGTCCTTTTGCGCTTCGCTAAGCACTGGCCCGCCCCAGTCGCTCGACTGCTGCTGTTTAGAGATGTCGGTCGACAAAAGTTCTTTCACCAGTTCTTTCAGCCCGTGCCGATCGGTGAATGTCCGTGTCAACCGAGAGGCAATTTTGGTGCAGAACAATGGGGCTGCAACAACACCAAGATAATGCTCGATTGCGGCCAGGTCGAAACGCGCGAAATGGAATAGCTTCAGTCGCGCGGGATCGCCGATGACCCGTTTTAGATTGGGCGCGTCGTAGCTGCTACCGGGAGCGAATCGAACAAGATGCTCGTCGCCGTTACCATCCGATATCTGAACCAGGCAAAGCCGGTCGCGCAGCGTTTGCAAACCCATTGTTTCGGTGTCGATGGCAATCGGACCAGTACCGCCAAGGACATCGTCGGGAAGATCCTCTTCATGAAGAAAAACGGCCATTGGTGCTGCTCGATCCTGCTAGTCTTTGATATGAGTTCCGCTGTGCCCGACTGCGCGTTTCAAGGCAAGTTCCGTGGCAATTTACGTCCCGCAATATTTGCTATCGCATTAGCAGGCAATGCAGTATAGCTTTTATGCGGCAGAGCGGTTGGCAATGCGCGGGAAATGCAGAGTAATCGTCCTATTCTGCATGGATCGAAAGAGGCGGGCGACGAGAAAGTATTAATTCGAACATGAGTTTCAATGACAAGCGTCGTGGCCGTGGCCGTGACAAGCGTGATCGTTTTGGCGACGATAATTTCGGCTTTGAGGCCCCTTCATTCCCCGGCGAATTGCGAGCTGGTGAGCGCTCCGGCGGCGGCTTTGGCGGCCCCCGCGGTGGCGGTGGTGGCGGCTTCGGCGGCGGTGGAGCAGGCGGCGGCGGTGGCTTCCGCGGTCCCCCGCGCGGCCCGGCAATGCCCGCTCAGGTGATTGGTTCCGGCAAAGGAATCGTCAAATTTTTCAATGGTCAAAAGGGTTTTGGCTTCATTCAGGTCGATGATCGTCCTGACGATGTCTTTGTCCATATCAGCTCTGTTGAACAGGCTGGCCTGACCGGATTGGCCGAAGGTCAGCCGCTCGAATTCACGCTGGTGGATCGCGGCGGCAAGGTCTCGGCAACCGACCTTGTCATCGACGGTGACCCGATCCCCGTTCCCGAGCGCGCCCCGCGTCCCGAGCGCAGCGGTTTTGATCGTGACCGCGGCGGTGACCGTGGTGGCTTCCAGCGCGGCGGTGATCGCGATGGCGGCTTCCAGCGTGGCCCGATGCGCGAATCGACTGGCGAACGCGCCAACGGCACCGTTAAATTTTTCAACGACATGAAGGGATTCGGTTTCATCCAGCGTGACGATGGCGGCGAAGATGTGTTCGTGCACATTTCCGCGCTTGATCGCTCGGGCGTTGGCCAGGTGACCCAAAATGACCGTCTGGCGTTTGACATCGAAGTTGACCGTCGCGGCAAATATTCGGCCACCAATGTGGAACGCCTTGCCGAATAAGTCTTGGCAAATTGCGGATACGAAAAGGGCCTCTTTCGAGGCCCTTTTTTGTTTGTGGGTTCAACCGACGGTTTGAGTCAGGAACCAGGCACGCTGTTCGGCTTGATCAGTCCAGTCGTCGAGCATTCCGTCAGTTGCATTGTCACCGGCTTCACTGGCGAGCTCTTTAACCGATTTCAAAGTATCGATCAGCGCCTTGTTGTCGGACAGCAACTCCTTGAGCATCGCGTCAGCGGATAAGCCGTCCTCGTCATTGTCCTTCATTGACTGCTTGGCGGTAATGTCACCAATTGAGGTCAAAGTCCGTTGCCCCAATTTGCGAACCCGCTCGGCGATCAGGTCTGTAGTGCCGATCAGTTCGGTCGCATGTTCGTCGAACAACAGATGATATTCGCGAAAATGCGGCCCTGAAACATGCCAGTGGAAGTTCTTGGTTTTCAGATAGAGCGCGAAATAGTCAGCAAGCAGCCCGTTCAAAGCTGCTGCCAGCGCGGTTGTGCTGTTGTTTCCCATCGAAATTCTCCTTTAGAGGATATGATAGGAATATGGTGTCCGGCCGTGTGGATTGCCAATGCAGAAACTTCACCACACTAATCGATTCATCGCGTCGGAACCGGTACCTCACCGCTATAATCGTAAAAGCCACGCTTGGTTTTGCGACCCAGCCAACCGGCCTCGACATATTTGACCAGCAGCGGGGCAGGGCGGTATTTGGAATCCCCTGTGGTGTCGTGCAGCACCTTGATGATCTCGAAACAGGTATCGAGCCCGATGAAATCGGCGAGCGTCAGCGGGCCCATCGGGTGGTTGAGGCCGATTTGGCAGGCCATGTCGATATCGCGGATCGATGCCACGCCCTCACCCAAGGAAAAGCAGGCTTCGTTGAGCATCGGCATCAATATGCGATTGACGATAAAGCCTGGAACATCCTCGGCAAAGACCATCGATTTGCCCAGCGCGTCACCGAACATTTTGACTTTTTCAACGGTCTGTTCCGATGTGGCAAGCCCGCGGATGACCTCGATCAGCCCCATGATCGGCACCGGATTGAAAAAATGCACACCGATAAAGCGCGCCGGATCGGGTGACGATTGCGCCATGCGGGTGATGGGAATGGACGAGGTATTGGTCGCCAGAACCGCCTGATGGCCCAGCACCTTACCGACCTCCTCGAATATCTTTCGCTTGATTTCTTCGCGCTCGGTTGCCGCCTCTATGATCAGACCGGCCGATGCCATCGGTTCATAGCTTCCTACCGGTTCGATGCGGGCGAGTATTTGCTCCGCCTCTGCAACGCCAATTTTTCCGCGTTCGACCATGCGGTGAATTGCTTTTGCGATGCCATCCTTGCCTGCCTTCGCACGGTCCAGATCGATGTCGGACAGCAGTACATGATAACCCGCTGACGCGCTGACCTGTGCGATGCCCGCACCCATCTGACCTGCCCCGATAACTGCAACTGACCGCATGCTGACGACCCTTTCGAATATGTTCGGCGCCCCCCTAGCGCAGCAGGCTGGTTCACGATAGACTGTTTGCCATGACCTTGCCTGTTGCCAGAGCCGTATTTGCCATTTCGCTTCTGGCGATGCCTTTGCAAGCCGCGCCGACCGAGCTTGGCAAACAATTTTTCCATAAGGACTGGGCCGCCGCCTGCGACAATACGCTGTCATGCGAAGCCGTATCGTTGATGAACGACAGCCAAGATGATTCGATGCCGACCATCAGCGTGTTTCGCGCAAATGATGCTGTTGGTTCGGTACAGATCAAAATCTCGATCGCCGACCCCAAAGGTGACCGTTATCGTGTGCTTGTCGATGGCCGACAGATCGACAACGGAATGCTCGCCAAGGGGGAGTTTCCGATCCGCCTTGAAGGAGCGGCAGCGATGAAGCTGGCCCGGGCCATGGGTCGCGGACGAAAACTGATTGTACGTGGAACAGATAATATAATTTTGGGGCAACTGGGTCTAAACGGCACGGCTGCCGCATTCACACATATTGATAGCGTCCAGAACCGCGCGGGCACCCGCACTGCATTGTTTGCGGTGGGCAAAAGGGCATTGCGCGCCAAATCAGCTCCGCTGCCCGTGATATCTGCCAAGCGCATCGGCAAGCAGGACATCATACCTGATGCAGGTGCCATTGTCAGCCTTGTCGAAGGCTCAGATTGCGCGGCAGCTAGCTCAGTCGTTACAGAGAATTCTGCCTATAGTCTTGGCAAGCATGAAGGTACTTACCAGGCGCTGGTGATGCTCAGTTGCGGTAACGGCGCTTATAACTTCTCCTCAGCACCCTTTATCGGGACGTCGACCGATGGAAAGAAATGGAGCTTCACGCCTGCCCGTTTTGACTATCTGGCAGACGGGAATACGAGGAAAGACGGCGTCAATCTGCTCGTCAATTCAAGTTGGGATGCCGAAAATCAGCAGATAAGCAGCTATGCCAAAGGTCGCGGTATCGGCGATTGCGGCAGCGCTGAAACCTATGTCTGGGACGGTGCAATGTTTCGGCTGGTTCTCGCTTATGCGATGGACGAGTGTCGCGGTTCAACCGACTGGATGACGCTGTGGCGCGCCAAGGTTGAGTTGCGCGACTAACCCTTGCGCGCTTTGAGCAGTAGTTCGGCAACGCCATAGGTTCGCTCGTTGTCGACATCGATGGCGAACGCGCCATCGGGGGTGATTTGCGGCACAACACGCACACCGAAACGGCGCGATATTGCCTTGAACGCCTTTTCCAGTGTCCACCAGCCAAGACGGAAGCGGATCAGGTTGAAGATGCCGAAGGCCTTGGCAATGCGCGCGCGGTTCTTGGCGAATTGGCCACCTTCGCGGAAAGCCTCTATTGCTTTGATCGCTTTTGCATTACGCAGCCAGAAAACGTTGCAGTTTGAAATTGCGACATCGCTGAACTCATAAAATTTGCGTTGTCCGTCCGGGTGCGCCGCGCGAATGGACTCGCGGGTTGCAAGAACAACAACGGCATCGCCGTCACTCGCCAGCGCATCACGGTGCACGCCTTGCAGATAACCACTTTCGGCCAGCACATTGTCGGCGGTGGTAATCAGCAGTGGAAATGCTGCATCGCCCCCGGCGAGAGCGATTGCATGCTCGACGCTTTCAACAATGCCTGCCTGCGCCGCACACAGATCCAGTCTTCCATTCGCCTCGAGAGCCGCAACGGCAGGCAGGTCGGCGACGACTGCGGGGTCGTGGATCGAAATCAACACTTTTGCTTGGGGAAAGGCAGGGCCTACCGCTTCGACCACCCATTCAAGCAGCGGCTTGCCATTGATCGGCACGCGGCATTTGTGGCTGACGCCAGCCCGTTCGGCGAGAGGGTCAAGCTTGCCGTCGCGCTTGCCCGCGAGGATGAGGATGGTCGGTTGGTCGGTCATGCGCAGCCTCTTAGCATCCGCACAAAATGGGGCAAGCTTAGGCTGGTCAACTATCCGTTTTTGCACTAGGCGCGGCGGCGAAAAGGATAACGGGATTTCTATGGCAAACGCGCTTCGCATCGGACTGGCGGGACTTGGAACGGTCGGCACTGGGGTCATCCAGCTTATCGAGGAAAATAGCGCGCTGATTGCGCGCCGAGCGGGCCGACCGATTGTAATTACGGCAGTCACTGCGCGGGATCGCACCAAGGATCGCGGCGTCGACCTGACGCCCTATCGCTGGGTCGACGATATGGGCGAGCTGGCAACCGCAGCAGACGTCGATGTTGTGGTTGAATTGGTCGGTGGCTCGGATGGACCCGCGCTGACTTTGGCGCGCGAGACAATAGGTGCGGGCCGTGCTCTGGTAACGGCCAACAAAGCGATGATCGCGCATCACGGTGCGGAACTGGGCGCGCTTGCAGACGCTAAAGGTGCGCCGCTGAAATTCGAGGCGGCGGTTGCGGGCGGTATTCCGGTGATTCAGGGGTTGCGCGATGGCGCAGCCGCAAACCGCATCGACCGTGTTTATGGTATCCTCAACGGAACCTGCAATTTCATCCTGTCGGCAATGGAACGCGATGGCCGCGACTTTGCCGACGTGCTGTCCGATGCGCAGGCAAAGGGTTTTGCAGAAGCCGATCCCAGCTTTGACATTGATGGGGTAGATGCGGCGCATAAGCTTTCGATTCTGGCATCGCTCAGTTTCGGTGCGGAGATTGATTTTGATGGCGTCGACATTCGCGGCATTCGCAAGATCATTGCAGCCGATATCGCGCAGGCACAAGCTTTGGGCTATCGTATCCGCCTGATTGGTCTGGCCGAGGTTGATGGCGAAAACGGGGGAGCTTCGCTGTTCCAGCGCGTTCAGCCCTGCCTTGTACCGGTCGACCATCCGCTTGCCCATGTGATGGGCGCGACCAACGCTGTGGTGGCAGAGGGCAATTTCTCGGGCCGCCTGTTGTTTCAGGGCGCGGGCGCGGGAGACCGGCCTACGGCTTCGGCGGTCGTTGCCGACCTTGTCGATATAGCGCGTAAGGAAACAGGCCCCGCTTTTTCCGTGCCGACGACTGA
This sequence comes from Sphingomonadales bacterium, assembly GCA_016707885.1. Lineage (GTDB taxonomy): Bacteria > Pseudomonadota > Alphaproteobacteria > Sphingomonadales > Sphingomonadaceae > Sphingorhabdus_B. The sequence continues at coordinate 688,605 of JADJGU010000001.1, read as the reverse complement.
GCTCGAAAAGCTGCCACGTGCTGCGGCTGCGCACCGGATCAACAAAACCTATTTGCGTATGCTCGTGGCCGACCGCCCGGGCGTCCTTGCCGAAATTGCGGCGGCGATGCGCGATGCAGGCCTGTCGATTGAAAGTCTGATCCAGCGCGAAGTGGCCGACGGCTCGGCGCTGATTGCCATGGTCACACACGAAGCACGCGAGCAGGCGGTTTCCGATACGCTGGCGGCGCTTGCCGGATCAGACAGCCTGCAAGGCGAACCGATGGTCATGCATATCTTGGCGAATTAGCAAGCCAAGCGCCGCGCCAAAATCACTCTTCCGGAATCACCATGTCCGGCTCGGGCAGACCTTTCAGTACTTCTTCCAAGGGGATGGCTGGTGGCGGAACGTAGCCGAAAGGCATACTTACTCCGCCAGTAAAGGGTGGTATGCAGCCGGTGCCCGGCACACACGCCGCCGCGCGCTCGGTTGACACGGCTTCGCCTCGAATGATGCGGTCGGGATCAACCGCTCCATCCTTGAAGACGCGCTGGCGTCGGGAGTCTTCACTTTCGCCGCAGACGACAATGATGGATGCATCTTCCGGCTTCAAACAACCATTTTTGTCGGACGCGGTCAGGCGCTTCGAAGTCGCAATCATGTCAGCGATATCGGCGTCCGGTATCGGCTGCGAATAAGCGGCAGGAGTCGTGCCCAACGCCAAAGCGACCGCAAGCGCGCTATATACAACTAGATTCAAGCTATTGTCCCGTATTTGCAACCTTGTTCGAAACTAGAAACCGAAAAGGTAACGCGTCATGAACAGGCGGACTAAAGCTCGTCGCGATTGCCGCTGATCTGCTTTTCCATATTGTCGGCGGTTTCTGCTGCGATATCAATTACCGACTCAAGTTGCTCTGCCGACAAAGTATCCGGCAATTTGATGACGAAATACAGCGCGTCGAGTTGCACCTCCCAACTGCCAAGCTTGTTCCGCTGGCTGTTGTTGAGCAATAGCAGCGCCTGCTCGGATCCGATTCCATCTTTGCCCAGCCGTGCTGCTGGGGAAAAAATCTCGCGGATGACCAGACCTTTGACGGTCTCGCTCTTGCCCCTTACAAAGACCAGTTGAGAACGGCTTTCGTTCTTATAAGCATAGGTCAGTTTGAAATCGCCATCGGCGTCAATTGTGTATTTCAACCCACGATCATCAAGCCGCGCGCGGACCGATTCATCTACGACCGGCAGTCCGGCGCCTGACTGCGGTGCGGCGGTCGCGGCAAATAAGAATAGCGAAGCAAATAAGGTCATCGGTACCTCCGCCCCCGCAATCGGCGAGCGTTCGGGCTATTTCAAACATTATGCGAGGCTAGTGCATATTAGCACGCTCGACATTGTGCCCATGCCTGTCTAATCGTCGCCCCAAATCCGGTTAGGGAGCAAATTTGGATGACTGAGCAAAGCCAGACCATGGACCGCGTCCTGGTCCTTGAAATGGTCCGTGTGACCGAAGCGGCGGCCATGGCAGCTGCAGGCATGATCGGCCGCGGCGACGAAAAGGCTGCGGATGCGGCTGCGGTCGAAGCGATGCGAGCTGCGCTCAACGAACTGTATATGGACGGCACTGTCGTAATCGGCGAAGGTGAACGCGACGAAGCCCCGATGCTCTATATTGGTGAGAAAGTCGGCAATGCGCCGGGCAAAGGTCCCAAAATCGACATCGCGCTCGATCCGCTCGAAGGCACCACGATTACGGCTAAGGCCGGTCCGAACGCTATGGCGGTTCTGGCGGTTGCCGAGGAAGGAAATCTCCTCAATGCGCCCGATGTCTATATGGAAAAGCTCGCGGTCGGCCCTGGCTACTCCCCCGGCATTATCGATCTGGCTAAGACGCCGACAGAAAATGTCCTCGCCGTTGCCAAGGAAAAGGGCGTTCCGGCTGAAGAAATCATCGTCTGCGTGCTCGATCGCCCGCGGCATGAAAAAATTATTGCAGAACTGCGCGCGCTTGGATGCGGCATCATGCTGATCCCTGATGGCGATGTTGCAGGTGTGATTGCGACAACTGACCCCGACACGACCATCGATCTTTACATGGGCTCGGGTGGCGCGCCTGAAGGTGTGCTCGCAGCGGCTGCACTGCGCTGCGTTGGTGGCCAATTCAAAGGCCGCCTGTTGTTCCGCAACGATGACGAACGGCTGCGCGCCCGCAAATGGGGCATTGAGGATCTCGACAAGATTTACGACCTTGAGGAACTGGCCAAGGGTGACTGCATCTTCGCCGCAACCGGCGTGACGAGCGGTTCACTGCTCGAAGGCGTGAAGCGTACCCGCGACGGCAAGATCACCACCGAAAGCGTCGTGATGCGTGCTTCATCGGGCACAGTGCGCTGGGTGAAGAGCGAGCATCGGCGGGGGTAATACCTTCGCAGATGCAAAAACTGCAAAACTACAGTGAAATTACTGAATTGGTAGCCCGCAAGGCTGGAGTTATGTTGCGTTGCACAAAAACAATGCATCCTCTCCACGAAAGGCGTCTGCCATGCTTAAGAATCGTTTTGTTGTCGCTGCTGTTACCATGTTCGCGATTTTGGGCACTTCTGCCCAAGCGGGAGACTATCGCACCTTCAAACGTGATGGTGTGACCTACACCTATCGCGTGATCGAAAAGGATGGTCAGCGTATGATCGTCGGTAAAAGCGAGAAGTTTGGCTTCAGCCAGAATTTTAGCCTCACTGTGAAAAACGGGCAGGTGAATGGCAATGTCGGCGACAGCCGCGTCGCGTTTGCAGCGACCGATGCGTCCAATTCGAAAGTACTTCTCGCTTCCGATTGATGCGGTGATTGTGGCACCGATCTCAACTCAGTTTTCGGGGCGCTGGTGATTTCGGCCGCAAGAGGTCAGTATATTCCCAGCGCCAGGCCCTCCGCCAAGATTGCGCCCAATTCACGGGCCTTGGTAAGCTCGGTCTGATTGATTATTTTGGGGGCCAGTATCTCGTCCGGCGTTTGCGCGTGGGTGCAAACGATCAGGCCATCGGCAATGCGTTTTAATCGCCAGCCGGCAGCTATGCGTTCGGCCTGCCGAACGGCATTGTTGCCATCAGAGCCTGCGCAAACGAGCAGGGCATAGGGCCGCCCTTCGATACGCCCAAGACAGGGATAATAGCAGCGGTCGAAAAACGCCTTCATCACCCCGCTGATTGCCGCGAGATTTTCGGGGAAAGCAAAGATGTAGCCATCAGCGTCGAGCAAAGTCTGCGGGCTTGCGTCTTCGGCATGCAAAATCAGGGTTTCGACGCCATCTGCGCTCGCAGATCCAGCCGCAGCCGCGTCGGCCAATACTTTAGAGCCGCCGGTCATGCTGTGCCAGATGATGGTAAGCCGCTTCATGCCACTTCAGATTCTGTGCTGCGAGGAATGTCGGCAATCTGCGGATCGTGGTTCCACCCCGCTAGTGTCCTCACCAGATCGCCTCCAGCCAATGCCAACGATGCCGTGTTGCGCAGCGGATGCACCCAGACTGTTGCAGCCTCGGCCAGCTCGCGATCCAGCACGACTTGTACCTGACCGTCTATATCATTCATGGCGCCCAAAGGTGTCACCGACCCGGGTGTCAGGCCAAGCAGACGCAAAAGGTCTTCGGATTTTCCAAAGCTTAGGCGTTTTGATCCTATAGTTGCAGGGAGTGATTTGAGATCGACGCGAATTTCGCCGGGCACAGTGACCAGCCAGAATTGACCGCCATTGTCCTTTAAGAACAGGTTTTTGGTATGTGCGCCTGGCAGTCTGGCGTTCACATCCCGGCTTTCATCGACGGTAAATACCGCTTGATGCTCCTCGACTGCGTAAGCAATGCCGAGGAGCTTCAAGTTATTGTAAAGCTTTGTTTCCGCGTCCAATTCAGGGCATGCGGTACATGGCGCAGACTTTGTTGCCTGCCGGATCGCGCAGATAGGCGAGATACAGCTTCATGGCACCGCCGTCACGAACGCCCGGCGGGTCTTCGATTGCTGTGCCACCATGCGCAAGGCCAGCGGCATGCCAGGCATCGCATTCTTCGGGCGACTTGGCCGCGAAGCCGATCGTACCGCCATTGGCGCATGATGCCGGATTGCCATCGATTGGGATGCTGACCGAAAAAATGCCGGTGGGCGTGAACCAGAATACCCGGCCCTTGTCGTCTTGCGTTCCAGCACCATGGCCCAGCGCGCCTAGTGTGGCATCGTAAAAGGCCTTCGCTTCGCCGAGGTCATTGGCCCCCAGCATGATATGGCTAAACATAGTCTCTCTCCTTGGTTGAAACTCAATAGACCACGACGCTGCGGATGCTTTTGCCAGCGTGCATCAGGTCGAATGCCGTGTTGATCTCTTCGAGGCCCATAACATGGGTGATCATCGGATCGATCTCGATCTTGCCCTGCATATACATGTCGACGATCTTCGGCACGTCCGTGCGTCCCTTTGCCCCGCCAAAAGCCGTGCCGCGCCAGTTGCGCCCGGTGACGAGCTGGAACGGGCGGGTGGCGATTTCCTTGCCCGCTTCGGCCACGCCGATGATGATCGAGGTGCCCCAGCCGCGGTGGCAGGCCTCGAGCGCGGTGCGCATTACCTCAGTATTGCCGGTGGCGTCGAAGGTATAATCAGCCCCGCCATCGGTCATCTCGACGATCTTGGCGACAACATCCTCACGACTCATACCTTTGCTGTTGAGAAAGGCGGTCATCCCGAACTTGCGGCCCCATTCTTCACGGTCGGGGTTGATATCGACACCGATGATCGCGTTGGCACCGGCAAGGCGAGCGCCCTGGATAACGTTAAGCCCGATGCCGCCGAGGCCAAAGACCACGACATTGTCGCCCACCTGTACCTTGGCGGTGTTGATCACTGCACCAACGCCGGTGGTCACGCCGCAGCCGATATAGCAGCTCGACTGGAAAGGCGCGTCTTCGCGGATTTTGGCAACCGCAATTTCGGGAAGGACGGTGAAGTTGGAGAAGGTCGAGCAGCCCATATAATGGAAGATCGGCTGGCCCTTATAGCTGAAGCGCGTCGTGCCATCGGGCATCAAACCCTTGCCCTGTGTTGCGCGGATCGCGGTGCACAAATTGGTCTTGCCCGAAAGGCAGCTTTTGCACTGGCGGCATTCGGGGGTGTAAAGCGGGATGACATGATCGCCCGGCTTGACCGATGTCACGCCTGCCCCCACCTCACGCACCACACCTGCACCCTCATGACCAAGCACGCTCGGGAAAATGCCCTCGCTGTCAAAACCGTCGAGCGTATAGGCATCGGTGTGGCAGATTCCTGTCGCCATGATTTCAACCAGCACTTCGCCCGCCTTCGGACCTTCCAGATCAAGCTCGACAATCTCGAGCGGTTTCTTGGCTTCAAAGGCGACAGCAGCGCGGGTCTTCATCGATGGTAACTCCTTATTCTGTCCTTGGCCTTATTCAGCGAAACGGTAGTGCGCAACACCCGAATGCGGCTTTTGCGTTAAGGAACCAGCACCATTTTCAATGCCCCCGCCTCGCGGCGGTCAAACATGTCATAAGCATCGGCACCTTGGCTCAATGGCAGGCGATGGCTGATATAGCGTTCGGGCTTTAGGCGGCCCGATTGCACCAGCGGAAATAGTGCGGGCAATTCCTCGGGCACCGAACAGGTGCCGACGCGGAAGGTTAGGCCGCCCGCAAAGGCGCGCTCAAGCGGGAAGGGGAAGCGGCGGGATTGCTGCACGCCGATCACCGACACCGTCCCGCGAACCCTTACACAGCGTAGCGCGAAATCGACGGTTGCGTCGCTGCCTACCACCTCGACGACGCAATCGAGCCGACGCCCCTTGTGTCTTCCTTGATGCGCTCCATCGCTTCGTCGGGATGCAGCGCAATCGCGCCGACCGCCCCCGCCAGAGCCCGCCGTTCGGGGATAGGATCGATGGCATAGACGACATGCGCGCCCATCACGAAAGCGGCCTCGACCGTCATCAAGCCAATTGGCCCAAGTCCGATCACGCCCACGCTGCTGCCCGGGCGGATATCGGCGTTGCGCGCGCCGAACCAGGCTGTCGCCATCGCATCGGTCATCATCAATGCTTGGTCTTCGCTAATGCCGTCAGGGATTTTTACCGCGTTCATGTCGGCGGCAGGCACGCGGAAGGCCTCGGCCTGTACGCCCTGAAGGCGGGCGGACAGCCCGTAACAGCCGCTGGCATTGTTCTCGCAATTGTTCACCACGCCGGAAAGGCATGACCGGCAGGCGCCGCAGCCGACGGCAGCGGGCATCATTACCTTATCGCCAACCTTCACCCGCGTCACAGCACGTCCGACTTCGACGACTTCGCCAACGGCTTCATGGCCGACGCAAAAACCGGTGTCTTCGGAAAAGCCATGGCCGTGATAGATATGAAGGTCGCTGCCGCAGATCGAGCAGGCGGTCATCTGGACGATGGCATCGCGATCGGATTCTAGTTTCGGGTCTGCCATGTCATCATGCCGGATGTCGCGTTCGCCGAAATAGCGCAGGGCCTTCATGCCAATCCTTCCAGTCGATAGAATCGGGCTGCTGTGCCCGCAAATAGTTGCGCCTTTTCGTCTGCAGAAGCGCTCGCAGCGATCTGCTTGAAGGCGTTCCATAGCGTCGGATAGTCGGCACCCCAGCGGTCGACGGGGAAGTTGCTCTCGAACATGCAGCGGTCCGCACCGAACAGTTCGATGCAGCTTTCGATATAAGGTTTCCACGCCTTGGCCAGCGCTTCGGACGACGGACGTACATCCGGCCCCATGCCTTCAAAGCCGGGGAAGGGCATGCCGAGCCCGCCGAGTTTCATATGGACGTTGGGCAGCTCAGCAAGGCTTGCCATGCTGGCTTTCCATCCGGCAAAACGCTCGTCGCGTTTGCCTGCATAGCGGCCCAACCCGACCGGCGTGCCGACATGGTCGATCACCATCGGCACTTCGGGGAAGACACGAGCCAGTTCAACGGCTTCGGGCAATTGTGGTTCGACCACCCAGATATCGAGCGAGAGCTTACGCTGGGCAAAATGCTTCAGCGCCGAGCGGACTTGCGGTGACGCGCACAGATTGGGGGCGGCATGGGCAAGGGGACCAAGCACCGCGCGGTCATCATCATGCGCCATCATGTGGCGGATGCCGCGGAAACGGCCGCCACCCGCTGCCAGATGTGCGTCGAGCACTTCGGCCACGGCATCACCAAGACCAAGGTCCGCATGGCCGACTATTCCGGCACACGCCCGGGTCGCACCGTAGACGCCGCTTGCGGCCATTGCAGCAACACCATTGACGAACTCGGTCTCGCCCACCGGCTGCATCGCTTCGGGCCCATCGGCGCGGTAAAAGGCACCGCATTGGACATAGACGGTACCGACTACATTATGCCCGCTGCCGGTGTCGGCGAGCAACTCGTCGAGCAGGTAGCGCGGCGACTGGCGCAAGATCGCCTCGAACGGGTGCGACATTTCGGCAGGCAGAAAGGGCAGGCGCGAACGCCAGTCCCACAAATGATGATGCGGATCGATGATCGGCAGATCCGGTTCGAGTATCGCTTCGTTCATATCCTCCGCTCCCGTCCTTCCCAAAAGGGTTCGCGCAACTTGCGCTTGAATATCTTGCCCGAATCCTCGCGCGGCAGGCTGTCGGCAAAATCGATCCGGCGAGGCACCTTGTATCCGGTGAGCACCTTTTTGAGTTCGGCCTGCAGCCCTTCGGCGGTCAGCGACACGCCCGGCATCTGTTGCACGACCGCCATCACGCTTTCGCCAAACTCCTCGTCAGGAATGCCGAACACCGCGCAGTCGGCGACGCCCGAAAGCTTGTGCAACTCCGCTTCGATTTCGGCAGGATAGATGTTCGCACCGCCGGAAATGATCATGTCGTTGATCCGGTCGCACAAATAGAGAAAGCCGTCAGTGTCGAAATAGCCCATGTCGCCGGGCATAATCAGACCGTATTTCTCCATCGAAGCACGCTTTTCGGGCGAGTTCTGATAGGTGAAATTGGTGCCGTGGCGGCCCTTTCCGATCACTTCGCCAATTGTTCCCGGTTGCACGTCATTTCCCTCAGGATCGACTACGCGCAAAGTCACTCCGGGCTGTACCCGCCCGACCGAACCTGGATGCGCGAGCCATTCTTCCGACGACAGGCAGGTGACATTGCCCATCTCGGTCGAGCCATAATATTCCCAGATCACCGGCCCCCACCATTCGATCATCGCGCGCTTGACCGGCGGCGGGCAGGGCGCGGCGGCATGGGTGACATATTCGAGGCTGGACAGGTCATATTTGCGCTTCACCTCTTCGGGCAAACGCAGCAACCGGTTGAACATGATCGGCACCATGTTGAGGTGCGTGATGCGTTCTTTTTCGATGAGAGCGAGCAGCGCCTCGGCATCAAAACGCGGGCAGATGACGACATTGGCGCCGACGCGGATCGAGAAGGACGAATGAGCGTTGGGGGCGCTGTGATAGACCGGCCCGATCACCGCCGTGGTGATCGTCGCCGGATCGCGCTTCCCGGCCAGCACATCGGTATAGCCATAAGACCAGCCAAGCATCGTGTTGACCGCCTCGGCCTGTTCCGGCGTGAAGGCCGCGCGGCGCACACCCTTGGGCCGACCGGTGGTTCCCGATGTGTAAATGATGGTGCTTGGCGCCATTTCGGCCTCGCCCGAAAAGGGGGCTGCCGCATTGACCAGTTCATGCCAGCGCGGCAGCCCCTTCAGGCTGAGGGGTCTCGGTTAGTCCGTAAGCTTCGCGGATTTCGGGCGGGGTTTCGACGATGATGACCTGCAGGCCAGCCGGGATTGCTTGCTTGATCGGTTCATAAAGATCGGCATGGATCAGAAGCAGCTTCACACCGCTGTCAGTCAGCAGGTAATTGGCCTCATCCGGCATGTAGTGCCAGTTAACAGGTACGGGTAGACGCCCAGCATCCCCGCACCGAAAGCTGCCTCGAAATAGGCGATGTCGTTGCGCAGGTAGAGCGCGATGCCATCGCCGCTTTCCACCTCCAGCCCTTGGATGACCGTTGCGGCTCGCCGCGCGCGTTCGTCAAACTCTGCCGTTGTCAGTGTGCGCTCGCCGCTTTTGATCCTGCCCATCGCTCTCTCCCTCGCGAACCTCAGTAGATGGTGTAGCCCCCGTCGATGACGATGGTGTCGCCGGTGTGGTTGCGCGAACCCCGGCTGGCGAGATAGACCGCGATGGCCGCGAAATCGGAGCCATCGAGCCAGTCGCCGGTCGGTACGCGGCTGATCACCGCTTCGTTGAACTTGTCCCATTCCTGCAAGCCAGCCGTCATACCCGAACGGGTCCAGCCAGGCAGCACGCTGTTCACGCTGATGCCATAACGGGCGAACTCGACCGCCATCGCCCGCGCCATCGCAACGACCGCGCCCTTGGTCGCGGCATAATGTTCGTTACGTGCCGCGCCGTGGATCGCCGAGGTGGAGGAGATCGCAACCAATGAGCCGCCGCCGTCCCCCGCCTTATGCCGTTCGACCATGTGCCGTGCTGCCTCACGCAGGGTGAAAAGCACGCCGTGGATGTTCACTTCCTCAATCTTGCGAAAATCCTCGACGCTGATGTCGAACAGGCTTTTGCGCGAAATCGAAATGCCGGCATTGGCAATCGCCTGATCGAGCCGCCCGAATTCGGCGATGATGTCGGCCACGCCTTTGGTGACGGCGGCTTCGTCCGACACATCAATTTGTGCCGAACGAACTTCGCCGCCATGCACGCGCAGCTTTTCCGCCGCCTCGGCATTGCGTTCGCCATTCGTGCCCCAGATGACGACGGTTGCGCCATGAGCGGCAAGGCCATCGGCCATGCCAAGGCCGATGCCGTTATTGCCTCCGGTGACGAGCGCGACCTTGCCGGTCAGATCGAAAAGCGATGTCATGTTGTGCGCCTCCTCAACGTTCGTTCATCGAGACATATTCTTTAATTTTCGCCTTGCCGAGCTGGCTCATATGCACCTCGTCCGGGCCATCGGCGATGCGCACGAAGCGGTTGAGCGTGAAGAAGCGCGCGATCGGCGTATCATCCGAAACGCCCATGCCGCCATGCGCCTGGATCGCGCGGTCGCACACGGTCTGCGCCATTTGCGGGGCGACGACCTTGATCGCAGCGATCAGGTCTTTCGCGACCTTGTTGCCATAGCGATCCATCGCGTCTGCTGCTTTGAGCGTCAGCAGGCGCGACATCTCTATCTCGCAAAAGCTCTTCGCCACATCCTGCCGGATCGACGACTGGTCGGCGAGCTTTTTACCGAAAGCGACGCGGCTGTCGACGCGCCGCGCCATGATCTCAAGCGCGCGCTGTGCTTGCCCGATCGAGCGCATGCAGTGGTGGATACGACCGGGCCCGAGGCGGCCTTGCGCAATTTCAAATCCGCGGCCTTCGCCGAGGATCAGGTTTTCCTTGGGCACGCGGACATTTTCAAAGCGCAGTTCGGATTCACCGCCCGGTGAATTGTGCGAACCGAACACCGTCTGGTGGCGAACGATGGTGATGCCCGGAGTGCTGGGCTCGACCAGGATTTGCGAATGCTGGGCGTGGCGAGGGGCGTTGAAATCGGTCTTGCCCATCACGATCCAGATGTCGCAACGCGGGTGCATCGCGTTCGAAATCCACCATTTGCGGCCGTTGATCACATATTCGTCGCCATCGGGGGTGATCGACAGTTCGAGGTTAGTTGCATCCGACGAAGCGACCTGTGGCTCGGTCATGACATAGGCCGAACGGATTTCGCCATTGAGCAGCGGTTTGAGCCATTTTTCCTGCTGTTCGGGCGAACCATATTTGGCCAGCACTTCCATATTGCCCGTGTCGGGCGCGGAGCAGTTGAACACCTGGCTCGACCATGGCACGCGGCCGAGCAGTTCGGCAATCGGGGCATATTCCAGATTGGTCAGGCCGGGCGAGAATTCGCCATATTCGTGGGGCAGGAACAGGTTCCACAGGTCCAATGCCTTCGCCTTGGCCTTCAGGTCCTCCATCTTCGGCCATTCCTTCCAGATATTGGCCGGGTCTGTGACGAAGCGATGATAGTCTTCCTCATTGGGATAGACATGCTCGTCCATGAAAGCTTGAATTTGGGCCAGCAGCCCTTTGACCTTGTCGCTATGTTCGAAATCCATGGGAAAGTCCTTTCAGAGGGAAAGCCCGCCATCGACGATCAGCGTGTGGCCGGTGACATAAGAGGCGAGCGGGGATGCTAGGAAAATGGCCGCGCCCGCCATGTCGACAGGCAGGCCCATGCGGCGTTGCGGAATGTTGGCGAGCGCACCGGCGAGCCGTTCTGGGCTTTGCGTGGTCACCTTGGTCAGCTTGGTGTCGACAAGGCCGGGGGCGAGGCCGTTGACGCGGATGCCTTCGGGCCCCCATGCCTGCCCCAGCGTCTTGGTCAGGCTGATCGCGCCTGCCTTGGACGCGGCATAGGCCGGATTGCCGATATTGGCCTTCAGCCCCGAAATCGAACTAACGATGATGACGCTGCCCTTGCTGTCGAGCAGTTGCGGTTTGAATTTGCGCGAAATGTGCATCAGGCTGTCGAGATTGACCGCCATCACATGATCCCAGCCGGGACGCTCAAATTCGCCGCGTTTATAGACAACGGTGCCTTGGCAAAGCACGAGCACGTCGAGTGTGTCGAAGGGCATCGCCGCTCCCTCAATCGCATCGGGATCGCTGACATCGACGCAGGAATAGCCCAGCCCGCTCAGCTCCGAACCGTCAGCCGGATCATAGTCGGCGGCATTGGCACGAGTGCCCCAGACATGCACTTTGGCGCCGCGCTCGCGAAAGCCATGCGCGATGCCATTGCCGATCCCGCTCGATCCGCCGACAACCAGCACATGCTTGCCGGTGAAATCGGTGTCGTTGGCCATAGAGGATATTCCTTTCAGCTGATGCGCCGCAGCGCGCGTTCAAAGAGGTGGATGGTGTGGGCGTGCAGCCGGTCGCCGGTCTCGCGTGGGGCCTTGCCTGCACAGGCGCGTGCGTGCGTGCCTTCGAGGATGATGCCCAGCTTGTAGCAAGCGAGCACCGCGTACCAATCAAAGTCCGCCAAATCGCGGCCAGTCAGTTCAGCATAATGGGTGACTAGTTCGTCGGGGGTGGCAAAGCCCTCCCACGGCGTAATCGCGACATCGGTTGCATGTGGGTGGTTATTTTCCGGCCACGTCGCAGCGAGCCAACCGAGGTCGAGCAGCGGATCGCCCAAAGTGCACAATTCCCAATCGACCACCGCCGCCAATTCGCCGCTGTCGTTACGGAACAGCACATTGGCGAAATGGAAATCGCCATGAATGATACCCGGCTGGAAGCTGGTGGGGCGATGTGCATCGAGCCACTCGGCAACCTTGGCGACACCGGGGATAGCATCAGGCCCGGTCCAACCCGGCATTTCAGCATAGCTTGCGAGTTGTGAAGCCCAGCGCCCGACCTGCCGCTCGATCCAGTTGTCGAGTTTGCCAAACCCTTCGAGGCCCACTGCTTGATAATCCACCTGGCTGAGCGCTGCTATAGCTTCCACCATCGCCAGACCCATGCGGTGTCGGACGACCGCGTCCCCAGCATGCAGCGCAGGCAGGCCTTGTGTCGCATTGAAACCCTCGATCGGCTCCATCAGGTAGAACGATGCACCGATCACATTCGCTTCTGGGCAGGCCGCAATCAGCTCGGGATGTGGGACGTCACTGCCTTTAAGTGCTGCTAACACACGCGCTTCGCGGCGCATGGTTTTGTTCGAATTGGCGCGCAAAACAGGCGGCGGGCGGCGCAAGACATAGGAGCGGCCAGACCTGCTGAACCGCAGCAATATGTTCTGTGTGCCACCCGCCAATGTGGTGGCCTCGGCAATGGGCCCCTCTCCAAGCCCTTGTCGGTCCATCCACTGTTCGAGTGCCGAAAGATCGACGCCGTCGATCATCTCCAACGAATCCTCTCCAATATTATCCAAATGGATAATGCAGTTGACGTAAAAATGAGTCAAGCCTAGGTTCTGGCTATGGCCAATCCCGCCCCGAAAGTGCGATCTGATGCTGCGGAGCATTTGAAAGCAGTGGCCTTGCGCCTATTTGCCGAGCGCGGGATTGACGGTGTTACCGTGCGCCAGATTGCCGAGGCCGCCGGGCAGAAAAACCACGCCGTGGTCGGCTATTATTTCGGCTCGAAAGAGGCGCTGGTTCGCGAGCTGATCGTCGACGGAGCCCGCGCGATTGATGTTCGCCGCAATGCCTGGCTGGACGCTTGCGAGGCGAAAGGCGGACCGCATAATGTCACCGAAGTGATCGAAGGGATGATCGAAACCTCGCTCGATCCTGAAGCAAACCCGGGCGATGAGAGCTTCAACCGCTTTTTCACGCTGCTGGGACTTTCGCATCGTGCCTTTTTCATGGAAGCGCTCGAGGGGCGTTGGAACACGGGATACCAGCGTTGCTTAGATCACCTGCGCCGACTGATGCCCGAAATGCCAGCAGCGAAAAAGAATGAGCGTTTCGTTTTTCTAGGGTCCACCTTGGGTGCCATTCTGGCATCGCGCGAGAGCGAGCTGTCAGATAAATCCCGCCCGCACCGCATGTGGCAATCAGGGTCAACGCTCAAACATGCGGCAAAGGTAATCGCCGCAATGATCGAGGCCCCATTTCGCTAGGACCAAAGTCGGCGGCAGCTTTGGATGAAATGGCGGAGACGGAGGGATTCGAACCCTCGATGGGCTTTTGACCCATACTCACTTTCCAGGCGAGCGCCTTCGACCACTCGGCCACGTCTCCGCATCCTGGATGGCGCGCCCTATCGCCTGATTGCGGCTTTCGCAAGGGCGGATGATTTGTAATAAGGCTATATGATCAAAAAGCTGTCTCTGCTCGCCTGCGCCGCATCCTTCGTCGCGCTCCCGCTGTTGGCTCAGGATGCCAAACCTGAATATCCATCACCACCGGAAATCGTTGCCAAAGCGAAGGCAGAGGAATGGGTGACGATTGCGCCATCGGACCTGCTGGTGATGGACCTTACGCCCGATGCCAAGGGCAAAGCCCGCCGCATTATCATCCAGCTTATGCCGGCACCGTTCAGCCAAGGCTGGGTGGGCAATATCCGCAAGCTCGCGGCAGCGAAATGGTGGGATGGCACCGCCGTTGTCCGCGTGCAGGACAATTATGTCGCGCAATGGGGGGATCCGACTGAAAAGAAAGCTCTGCCTGAGGGTTTGGTGAATGTGTCTGAATCTGACTATGTTCATCCAAAGTCGCTAGCTCGTCCGCGTGCACTAGACGGACTTTTTGTTCCACCAAATGATGTCTCGCGATGGACAAGCTTTCATCAAGGATTCCCGGTTGCAGGGGTCGGCACGTCCGACAGCGAACGCAATTGGCCAACCCACTGCTACGGCATGGTTGGCGTGGGCCGCAATCTCTCGCCCGACACTGGTACCGGTGCCGAACTCTACACCGTCATCGGTCACGCACCGCGCCACCTTGACCGCAATATCGCGCTGGTCGGGCGCGTGATTGAGGGGATCGAGCATCTTTCCAGCCTGCCGCGCGGCACCGGGCCGCTCGGCTTTTACGAGAAAGAAGAGGACCGCGTACCGATCATCTCAATGCGCCTCGGCAATGAAATCGCTGACCTGCCCGCGTTCGAATATCTATCCACCGATAGTGCCAGCTTCGCCGCCTACGCAGATGCCCGCGCCAACCGGCGTGATCCGTTTTTCATCACGCCGGCAGGGGGCGCAGATATCTGCAATATCCCGGTCCCTGTGAGACGGCAGAAGCAGTGAGCGAGAGCGTCGAGACCACTGCTACCCTTTGGATCTGGACCAGCCCCCAAGCTCCGGCGAGCTGGCATTTCCTGACCGTTGACGGAGATGCGGCCGAAGCGATCCGCGCTACCGCGCTTATGCGGCGGCTGGAGGGCGGGCAGCGACGCGGCTGGGGATCAATCCGTGTCACCGCAATGATCGGCGATACCAAGTGGCAGACGTCGGTCTTCCCAGCCAAGGAGAGCGGTGGCTATCTGCTTCCTGTCAAGGCAGCAGTACGCAAATCCGAAGGCTTGACCGCAGGAGATACAGTCACCGTCCGGGTCGAATATTAAAAGCGCTGAAAATGCTTTAGCTTTTGCTGGGGTCTTTGTCGGTCAACACCGCGAACAGCATGATGGCCGCAAAAGACAGCACCATACCGCTAAAAATTGCGACAGGAAAAATCGACAGATCGGACATTGGAAAACCTCGTTCAATTTTGACAGGTCCGTCGTGCCTTGCTGCGATCCAGCAGTCCTTGATTTTGATCAAAGCGAATTTACAATTTACTATATCTTTGGATTTAGTAGGTTAAGCATAGTTCAACAATGACAGGTCGCCTACATTGAGGAAATTTTCCACGCAAATGCTGGAAAGGGGAGCGGCATATGAGTGATGACAGCGAAATTCGACAAGCGAGCGACCGGAGGAGTAAGTCCGACCGGCGATCGGGTGGCGATCGACGCCAATTTAGTGACCCTGCATATTCGGGGCCCGAGCGCCGTTCGGGGAGTGACCGCCGCGTTGCCAGCGACAGGCGCTCAGGAGCCGACCGCAGGGCGGAAAGTCGCAACGATAGCGAATAATCTGCGTCGATAGCCTGCGCTTGTCTTGCGGAAAAATACTTGTTGGACGATGTCGAGGCGATGAATGCCTATCAACTGGACGCCTGCTCGGCTGACATAGCAGCGTGCTTTAGCGCACATGCCGGGCCAGATCCGTGGCAGGGTGGGCAAATCTCCGTTGGACAGTTTGCGCCGGTTGTCGTTCTGTCCGGTCGGACCGGCGCCAAGGTGATGCGTCCGATGCATTGGGGCTATCCTGCGCCTGGCAAATCCCCGGAAATGACAGCCGTCGGTCAGATGCGCTGGGTATCTTCGGTTCGCAATCTCGATAGCCCTTTCTGGGTTGGAAATTTACGGCATCGAGAGCTTCGCTGCCTAGTGCCGATGACCGAATTTCCGTTGCCCGGTGGCCGATCCAAAGCACTGCAAACATGCAGACTGACATCCGCAAAATGTTTTGCCGTCGCCGGAATTTGGCGTGATTTGACCGACATGCCGGTCTTCGCAATTTTGACGACCGAGCCTTCTGCAGCCTTTTATCCGATCGAAGGGGGAAAGGCACCAGCATCGGTGCCAGCGATATTGGCGACGGCGGATTGGTCGCGCTGGTTGACAGGCGACTGGCCCGATGTGCGCAACTTGATCCGGCCCTATCGTGCTGTTGACCTCGCTGTCGATTAGCCCGCTATTCCTCTGCAAACAGCAGGTTGATCATCGCGGTCAAACGGGGCTCTCCGGTGCGTTCGTCAGGTTGCGGCGTGAACATCGCATCGATGCGCAGCGCGACATAACCGTGCACCATCGACCAGAACGCGATGGCACGACTGACATTCGTTTTGCCTGACGGATCGAGCGAGGTTGCTGCAAGCAATTTTGCATAAAGCCCGTTCATCGTCGTTTCCAGATCAGGGTCCTTCATGTTCACCAGATCGCCGCGCCACAACAGCCGGAACCGGTGCGGGTAAGTCAAAGCATAATCTAGGAAGGCATCGGCGATCCCATGCAACCGGTCTGTAGTGCCATCTTCACTGGCATGAATTGCTTGCGTCACTCGCCATGTCAGATCGTAATAGTTGCGCATTGCCAATGCTGTCAGCAATGCCTTTCGGTCGCTGAAATGGTTGGCAGGGGCAGCGTGTGACACGCCCGCCAGTCGCGCAACGGCCCGGATCGTTAAATGGTCCACGCCATCATGATCCAGAATAGTGCGCGCCGCGTCTAGCAATGCACACCGCAGTCGCCCGTGGTGATATTGGCGTTCGGTGTCTTCTAACATGTGCTAGTCCATGCGACCTTATATTGACATCGTCAATATAAGAGTTAGCCGATGCGCCATTCCCTCAACGTCTGACGAAAGGAATAATGTGCCGTGGTTCGAAAACTTCTCTTCACGCTTACTATCCTGACCTTCGGATTGCTGACGCCAATCCTTGAAATCAGCTCCACCCATGTGTTCAACCGTGACTGGCCGGGACATGCACGGCTGCACAATTTGTGGCAGTTGATCACGCACAGTATGATTGCGCTCTACCTCGGTTGGATGGTGTGGCGGCAGAACCGTTTGCGTGAGGCATGCCTGATCGCGCTACTGGTCACGACCGGATTCCTCGCCGCCCATTTCCTGAGCCCGCTATACGGGGGAACGATGAAACATAGTGACGGCAGTGAGCTTGTCTGGGCGGGTATCAATAGTGCAGTGATTGTGATGGTCTTGGCCACCACCATTTTGGGCTGGCTTTTTGTCACTACAAAGCGCGACATTTTACAAAAAGGCTCGAAAGCCTGAGCCAGTTGCGCCATAGCCCTTTGCATGTGTGTCGTCGCCGTTGCTGTGGATTGCCATCCGCATTGGAAGCTTGTCCTGGCGGGCAATCGCGACGAATATCATGCACGTGCTGCTGATCCGCTCCATGTCTGGAGCGAAGCACCGCATGTAATCGCGGGACGCGACCGGCAGGCGGGGGGTGGCTGGCTGGGCGTATCGAGCGAGGGACGGCTGGCAGTTGTCACCAACATCCGCAATCCGGACGGGCCAGACCCGGCAAAGGCTTCGCGCGGGGCTTTGGTCGGAAACTGGCTCGCCGAAGGTCGCGCACCGCTTATGGACGAATTACCCGACTATAATCCTTTCAATCTATTGTTGTGCGGCCAGGACGATACGATGCTGCTGTCCAACCTGCCGCAGCCGCAACGACAATTGCTCGATGCCGGGATTCATGGCCTGTCGAACGGTCATCCCGGAGAGCCCTGGCCGCGACGCAGCTCTGCGGAAATGGCTTTGTCTGACTGGATCGCAGCCAACGGTGCGCCTGCTGACTTGTTCGAAATGCTCCGCGATGAAAGCCTGCTCGATGACGGAGGCGTTCCGATTTTCATCAATGCGCCTGTTTATGGAACGCGGTGCAGTACGGTTGTGCTGGTCGACAGCGAAGGAAAGGGTTTCATCAGCGAGCGTCGCTTTCATACGGACGGTAGTAATGCCGGGACAACTTCGGTCGAGTTTCTATGGGCGTGATAACTCAAGCCATAGGGCTGGTGCTTGCTGGTCGCCGAATTTAGCCGGCGGCCGACCAGCCGCCACCGATTGCCAGGATAAGGGCCTGAAACACCGCAATGCCGTGCAACTGTCCGCTAAAAGGCTGTTTGAGGGTCTTGTGCCGAAATGTTGCGCGTCCTGCAAAGGCTCCTGGGCTACCACCGACGAGTGCGAGCATCAGCAAGGTCGATTCCGAAATTCTCCACCGCCCGGCTTCGGCTTTCATCTTGTCGATGCCGAAGGCTGCGAATGAAATGCAGTTGATACCAATCAACACCGTTACCCCATTCGCAACGGAGGTAATATTGTTGAAAACCACTGTGCCCGCTCAGAATTTGCGGTTGAAGCGCAGTGCAAAGCCTAGATCGTCCGATGCTAGCTCGATATGGCCCGGTTCGCTGCGCCAATATCCGTTGGCCGACAGATAGCCGCCAGCAAAGGGCGTCGCATAGGCCGCCTCAATGTCGCGCTCACGCCCCTTAGGGGCAAGGGACACAAATTGGCGGTCGAAGCTGGCGGTTAGAGTCGAATAGTCATAGCTGACCGGCAATGACAGGTTTATGCCACCGCTGCGCACCCTCAAGGGCTGGGCCATGCGCAAGGCAATGCTGTCATTTGATCCGAACAGACCGACTCGGGTAATGTCGAATGACCAAGCGTCGCTTTCCAGCCAGTCGGCGCTGTCGCGCAGGCCTGCTGCTGCCATGCGTGTCCATCCGCGCCGATAGCTGGCATTCGCAGTCCAGTTGCTTGCAAACGCATAGCTGGCATTGGCATCGGCGAACCAGCTTTTCGCGCCTTCGCTTCCGGTCCACATATTCCCGGTCGCACCAAGAATTGTTTCGCGCTCGTCGAGCAATGCACCCGAAAGTTCAAGGCGCATCGCACCGATCGAACGATCCAAACCAACGCGTGCCAAACGGTAGCCATAGCCGCGATACCGGCTGCGCAGCGGGTCGCCGTCGACATCCGACCACACGCGGACGGCACCATTTTCACCGCTAACGGTCAAGCCGACAGCGCCAAACTGCTGGCGATAGGCAAAGGCCGATTGCGGCTTGGCATAGAAACCTGCTGACTCTCTGGCGGAATCGGCGACGATGAAAGAGGCTGCCTTCTCGACCGCCATCTGGTCGATAAGCGCCCCGCTACTGCGGGCGATACCGATGGCCATTTGCTGGTCGGCACCCAGTTTGGCGACAACCGAGCCGGCGACCGCGCGCGCTTGTGCCCGTTCGCGCGGGCTAAGGTCGAGCCGATCCGGACCCACACCGTCACGCCGCTGCGCGACCGACAATGTCACGGCCAGATTGGGGTTGGCGGCGATCCGGGTTTCAGTTCCTAAAGCCAGTGCCGGGGCGAGTTTGGGTGACCGTTGTGCTACCTTCAAAGTCCCGGAGAAGTCGGCACGGAAAGCCCGTCCATAGCTGTCGAGGACGATCGCTTCGGGGCCGCCACTGCCCGTTGCATCCCCCATCGATCCAGATAGCGCGCCTGTAGGTCCAGTCGGCACCGGAACCGGCGTGCCCGCAAGAGTCTGCTGCCCCTGCGGCTGGAAGGCCCGCGCCAGATTGAGTTCGCCCCGGCCGAAGATGTTGTCGATTCCCGCTGCACCCAAGTCGGTTGTAGTTGTCAGTAAAAGGTCGACGATTTGTCGCCCTGTCAGGTTGGGAAAGGATTGGGCCAGCAGCGCAACCGCGCCCGATACTATGGGTGCTGAAAAGCTTGTACCGCTCCACAAGAACTGGGTCCCATTCTCGTCGGGTGCCCGAACCCGCACCCCCAATGCTGTCAGATAATAATTTTGACCAGTCCCTGCGCGATTGGAAAATGTCGAAATCTGCTGACTTGAGTCGGTCGCGCCCACAATGATAATCTGACCGCGTGCGATCGGATCCAGCGCAATTAGGGCCATTGGGTCGGGGTTGATCGCGTTGCTCGGATCGGTATCAAATTCATTGCCTGCCGAAATCACAAACACAACACCAGCGGCAGTCGCGCGATCGACGGCTGCTCGCAATGTGGAGTTCATCGGCGATCCGCCCAGCGACATGTTGACTACGCGGGCACCGACTGCAACGGCCCGGTCGACGGCGCGAGCCATATTATTGTCATTGTGGGTACATCCGGCATCGGGGTCAGTATTGGCGCAGCTTCCAGCGGTGTCGGTGCGCAACACCAGCAAAGTCGCGTCAAAAGCGACGCCATGCGTGTCGAGGTCATTTTTGGCACCCAGTAGCACCGATGACACCGCAGTCCCGTGGCCGCCTTCATCCTGCAATCCACGCGTTCCTGCAAAGTCAGCCGACTGGGCATGAATCTTACCGGCAAATTCTGGGCTGTCGACGTCAATGCCGCTGTCTATCACACCAGCAATCACTCCAGCGCCCGTTGCACCGGTATTATATGCGGCAATAGCCTGCGCCTGTGCCGCACCGTTCGAACGTTGATATTCGACAGTGTTGAAGTTTGACGTGGGTGGGGGAGGTGGAGGGGGCGGAGGCGGAGGAGCAGGCGGCACAATTGTAGACGGCGGTGCGGGTGTCGAACCTACCCCACTGCCGCCGCTTCCGCACGCTGATAATGCCAGCGCAAAAACGATGGATGTGCCAATCGCAATGTTTCGACCTGTGCTTGCTTTGGAATCTGTTGCGGCCATTTCACTCCCCGATATGCCGTTAGTGATACTGCCACGGCAGCGCTTGCGCCAGTATTAACACAGATGATCCTTGCGGGATTTGACACCTGTAGTTAACGGGACGGCGATGGCCCCGCCGCTTCCTCATGTCGATATTTGGATATTCGATCTCGATCTGACGCTCTATGCGCCCGAGCATAATATCATGGAGCAGGTGCGCAATAGGATTGCCGCCTATGTCGAGGATTATTTCAAGGTCGATCAGGCGCGGGCGCACCAGATACGCTATGATTATTGGCGCAAATATGGGACGACGCTCGGCGGTTTGATGGTAGAACATGGCGTCGATCCACATGGCTATCTCGACTTTGTTCACGACGTCGATATGTCGCTGTTGCAGCCATGCGAACGCTTGCGGACAGGGATTGAGGCGTTACCGGGACGCAAACTGATCTTTACCAATGCAGACGCACCCTATGCCAAACGCGTGCTTGAGGCGCGCGGCCTTGACGGGATTTTCGAAGATATTTTCGACATTCACCGGATGGCGCACAAACCGAAACCGGCGACGGATAGTTATGATGCACTTTGTGAACAAATGGGTATCGAACCGGCTTCAGCTCTGTTTGTCGAAGACTCGGCGCATAATCTGGAACCCGCCAAAGCGCTGGGCATGACGACCATATGGGTTAATCATAGCGGCGACGCGCGTCCGAATTATGTAGACTATGAGATAGCAGATGTGGCCAGCTGGCTGGCCGGAGAAAAGGAATAGAAATGACCGAAGCACTGCAAGCGATCATCGAAAAGGCGTGGGATGACCGCGACGGCATCACCGTCGGCACCGGTGGCGAAGTACGTGCTGCTGTCGCAGCGGCGCTGGGCTTGCTTGACAGCGGCCAGCGTCGCGTGGCGGAAAAGGTCGATGGCAGCTGGCAGGTCAATCAGTGGCTGAAAAAAGCCGTGCTGCTGTCCTTCCGCCTCAACGACATGGAAACCATCCCCGGCGGTCCGGGTGGGTCACATTGGTGGGACAAGGTTCCGTCTAAATTTGCCGGATGGGGCGAAAATCGCTTTCGTGACGCCGGTTTTCGCGCCGTTCCGGGCAGCATCGTCCGCCATAGCGCGCATATCGGCAAGGGCGTCGTACTGATGCCCAGCTTCGTCAATCTGGGTGCCTATGTCGATGAAAACAGCATGGTTGACACTTGGGCGACGGTTGGCAGCTGTGCGCAGATCGGCAAGAATGTGCACCTGTCCGGCGGCGTTGGAATCGGCGGCGTGCTCGAACCTTTGCAGGCTGGTCCGGTGATTATCGAAGACGATTGCTTCATCGGCGCGCGTTCCGAAGTCGTCGAGGGCGTCATCGTCGAACAAGGTGCAGTTCTCGCAATGGGTGTGTTCCTGTCTTCAACCACCAAGATTATCGATCGTGCGACCGGCGAGATTTTTGTCGGGCGGGTGCCAAGCTATTCGGTCGTTGTACCCGGTGCGTTGCCGGGTAAGCCGTTGCCCGATGGCTTGCCAGGACCAAGCCTTGCCTGTGCTGTGATCGTCAAACGGGTTGATGCCCAAACCCGTTCGAAAACTGCCATAAACGAGCTTTTGCGCGACTGACCGCGCTTAGATTTCGACGAACTGCATCCGGTTTTGCTTGCCATAGAAGAGCGAATCGCTCTAATTACCGACTTGCGGACCGGGCCCCTCTGGCGCTCGCTTCTTCGGAAGGAACGTGATGTCGGCCGCATCGGATGTTTCCGGTGCTTGGGTTGTGCGGTCCCTGTTTCCCCCGAATACCCTCTGCCCGGCATCGGAACATCCGATTGAACGCCAATTGTTCAAGAGGAGAAAGACATGTCGGAACGTACATTCCGCCTGATGCAATATCACCAGAAGCTCGATGAAGAGCTGCGCGCCGAAATGCGCAGCAACTGGCCGAGCTTTACCCGAATCCAGCGGCTGAAGCGCATGAAGCTCGCCGTAAAGGATAAGTTACAGGCGCTGGTGGCCAAGGGTCGCAAGACCCCCAAACCAGCTTGATCTCAGACTGGCTGCGCTCGCCGCCCTCTCCCAAACTCGGCCCAAAGCCGGATTGCGGGCGCAGCCAGCAACAGCGCAGTGACGAATGGTATAAGCCAACACGCCGCCAAAGTCTAAGGTCAGTTCTGCCCGGGCTTCAACAAATCAAGCACTGCGGCGGTCATCGCCTCTACGCCCAGACGCACCGACGGTTCGGGATCAATCTTGAACAGCGGCGAGTGATGTCCGGCAACTGGTGGGCCGCCATTTTTTGCAGCCTTGATCCATTCTGGATTGGTGCCTCCAACACCGAAATAATAGCCCGGAATGCCGAAGGAAGGATCGACGAAAAAGGCGAAGTCTTCGGCACCCATATTGGTCTGACGGAAGGGAACGACAACATCCTTGCCAAGCGCGTCACCAATGGCCGTATTGAGGCGGCGGGCGAGCGTGGCATCGTTCACAGTCACAGGTGTCGTTTCAGTGACCTTGACGACGGGCAGTTTGTCTTCGGGCAGACCATTGGCGCGGCCAATACCCACAGCAACGCGTTCGATCGAAGCAATCAACTGGTCGGGTACATCCTGGCTGTTGGCGCGCACAGTGACCTGCAAGTCAGCATGTTCGGAAATGATGTTGTGCTTTTGCCCCGCATGGAAGGCACCGACCGTGATCACGCCGGGTTCCAGCGGGCCCTTTTCGCGGCTGATGATCGATTGCAGGCCAACCACGATCTGTGACGCGATATAGACCGGATCGCGGCCGAGGTGCGGTGCCGCGCCGTGCGTTGCGATGCCGGGAACGCGAATGTCGACGCTGTCGGCAGACGAATATTGGATACCTTCCGATGCGGCTATCTTGCCTGTTTCCAGTTCGGCAGCGACATGGAAAGCGAGCGCAAAATTGGGCTTCGGGAAGCGGGTGTAGAGTCCGTCCTTGACCATGGCGTTTGCACCACCGACACGTTCTTCGGCCGGCTGCACGATGAACAGCACGGTGCCCTTCCAGCGATCTTTCAGTCGCGCCAGTTGGCGGGCCGTACCGACCAGCGAAGTGATGTGCACATCATGGCCGCAGGCGTGCATGACCGGCATTTCGAGCCCGTCGACGCCAACCTGACGCACGGTAGAGGCATTGGCATAGCCAGACCGTTCCTGCACCGGCAACCCGTCCATATCGGCGCGGACCAATACCACGGGGCCATCGCCATTTTTGAGTACACCCACCACGCCGGTTTGCCCGACCTTTTCCGTCACCACCATTCCAGGAATAGCGCGCAATTCCTGCGCCATGCGCGCGGCGGTTTTGAACTCGCGGAACGACAGTTCGGGATTGCGGTGGAAATGGTCCCAAAGCATACCCAGTGACTTGTCATAATCGGCTTTAATATCGGCCACATAATCGGGCTTCGCTGCGACTGGCGCTGTCAACGACATGGCAGCTGCTGCAGACAGCAGTATCATTCTGAATTTCATGAACCCCTCCTCTGTTGACCGCAGACTATCATGGACAGGCGTCAAGGCAATGCCCGATAGGTGTCTCGGCCGGCACCATCGTTACATATTGGGCAAAGCCCTTGCGCGTTGCGGGGTTGACCCACAGCCCCGCGCGCAGTGCGTAAGCTTCGCCGACATGGCCTATCCATAATGCTCCAGCGGAGTCCTCATGAATATGCACACCCAGCCCATAGGCCTTGAAATAGCCCTGGTCGTCATCGCCGTTGATGCCATTGAAACGCCACTGCACCCGGGACATTTCTGCGAAGGCTTTGCTCGATAGCAGGGGACGACCGCCATTCAACAAAAGCTGCCCGACCTTTGCCAGATCATCTGCTGAAATGCGCAAGCCGCCTTGCGGGCTGAAAGAGGAGCCATTTTTGCCGAGCGGGTAACGACGCAGATCGCAACTGCCGTCGGCGGCGGCGAGCACCGGGCAGGGATCCTGGCCCTTGATAGCGGGGTCGCGTGCCAGATCTCCGTTGGTACGGAGCAATGTCACCGCTTGTGCCCGTCGATCGGGGCTGCACCCCTCACCCCAATTGAAACAGGCGTCAATTTTCAGTGGAGCAAGCACATTCTTGGCAACCAGCTTGTCGAACCGCTCACCCGTCGCAGCCTCAATCGTTGCCGCTATGATGGGGGAGTTCAGATTGGCATAGCTGAAATAGCTGCCCGGGCGGTATCGGGAATCCCACGCGGCCGGGTTAGCCATCACAGCCTCGATTCGGCCGTCTAGCGGAATCAGATAGTCAATCTTGTCTCGCACGCCGGATGTGTGCGTTATCAGCTGGCGAAGTGTAATGTTCTGGTCCGGAAAAGCCGGATTGCGGATTTGAAATCCCAGATATTCGGAAATATCCCGGTCCAGATCGACCCGGCCCTGATCGACCAGCCGCATCACCGCGATTGCCGTCACCAGTTTCGAAATCGAAGCAACGCGAACAGGATCATTCGCGCTCACGACGCGCCCAATGACGCCAGCCTCGCCATCAGCCCGGGACGCCAAAATCTTGCTGCTGTCGAAATCGACCCTAACGACCGCTGCCTTCGGTAAAGCAGGTTCGGCAGATAATCCAATTGGGGCGAATGCCGCTGCCCCAATGGCAATAGCAACCACTGCCTTGGCGACGATCACTCGTCCCCCTTGCAACTACCTTCATGCTTTCCGGTCATAGTGCCATCCAGCTTAATCTTTCCGGCAATCGGCACATGAACGACCAATTTGGTGTCAAACCGGAACTCCGTATCGCCGACCGTGCCATCGAGGTCCATATCGGCCTTGCCCATGCTGCCCATTCCACAGCTTAACTGCATGCTGACCTGGTTTCCGGCAATGTCGAATTTGCGATAATTGCAATCTTCCGCACCTTCACCGCCAAAAAAATCGGGGCCGGGTTGCGCGGCATCGGCTTCGCTCAGGCACGATATTCCCGATGCGCCAGTCGACAGCTCTTCCCTAATCTGTTCTTTTTCCTTGTTACCCAGCCGAGGGACATCAATATCGGTAAACGCAAAGCTGGTGCGCCAGCGACCGGGCTGCATTGCAAGATAGCCGTCACGCCGCATTTCATCGGCGCGCTCACTGCGTGAGACTTTGCCATCACCATCCATGTCCGAATTGTCGGAACATGCCGCGACGGTCATCGCAGCGCAAAACATTGCGAAAATTGAGATTTTACGCATTTTCATGCCTCAAGCCGGGCAATCACCGAGGCGCTTGCCGTCAATTTTGCCTTTCATGGTCATCTCGCCCATGGGCGTGCCGGAAGCCTTCTGTTCCATCGTCATCGAATAGCTCTCGGCCTGAAAGCTGCCGTCCATTTTGCTGGCGATAACCATTTTGTCTTGCGGCTTGCATGTCATCTGCACGCTCATTTTATTTCCGGACCGGTCGAGCTGTTCAAATGTGCAATTTGCGCTGGCGTCTCCGCCAAAGAAATCGGCGCCGGGCTTTTCGGCCTGTTCTTTGGTAAGGCAGGATTTGACGGACATGCCGCTGCCCATTGCCTTGGTCATTTGCGCTTTTGCCGCTTCGGGCATGCCAGGGGCATCGATGCTGTCAAAACTGATTTTGACTTCCCACATGCCGGGCTTCATCGCCATCGCACCGCCCTGCGACAATTCCTTTTGCGCTTCGGCGGCGCTCACTTTGCCATCGCCGTCCGCATCAGCACCTTTGTCAGAGCAAGCCGAAATTGCGAACATGCTGGCGGCGACGCCGGCTAATAGAAATTTACGCATCTGCATCTCCCTTTGACCAAAACTGGTCCCTGCACTTGTTTGTCGCCAAATAGCAAAATTGGCAACCGTTTTGGCACCGCTGTTCTTCGTTCATGACAAGGACAGCCCAAATGGCTAAGGAGGCGCCAATCAATTTCAAATGGTTCGACAGGAGAGTCTTCCAGCATGTTTCGTTTCATTACTTTTCTGTTGGTTACGCTGTTCGGCGTTTCGACTGTATTCGCACAGACAGCAGAGGCCCCAGCTGCTGCAACCGCACCGGCTCCCGTCGTCGATGAGGCGGAGAATGTCCTTCATCTTGACCTTTCGACCGGTGGTCGGGTGAGCATTAAAATGTTCCCGGCGGTGGCCCCGGCGCATGTCGAACGCATCAAGACGCTCGCGCGTCAGGGCTTTTACAACGGCGTGGTTTTTCACCGCGTGATTGATGGCTTCATGGCGCAGACCGGTGATCCGACGGGGACCGGCACGGGCGGCTCGCCGCTGCCAGATCTGAAAGCTGAGTTCAACCCGACCCCGCACCTGCGCGGAACGGTATCGATGGCGCGTGCTGCCAGTGTGGATAGCGCAAACAGCCAGTTTTTCATCTGCTTCCAGCCGCGCTTTGCACTCGACAATAATTACACCGCGTTCGGACGTGTGATTGCGGGGATGCAATATGTCGATGCTATCCAGCGTGGAGAGCCGCCTGCAACACCTGACCGGATTTTGCAGGCCTCGATCGCCGCCGACAATGTGCCTCCGCCGGATTTCGCGACTGTGGCCAAACCTGCAGCACCGGTTGATACGCCCGTGACGCTCAGCGATCTCAACAAACCACTCAACTGAACCAACGCCAAGTAATTCAGAGTGCGCGTCGACTTGTTCGATTTCGAGCTTCCGCCCGAGCGGATAGCGCTGCGACCGGTGTCACCGCGCGATGCGGCGCGCATGTTGTGCGTCACCGGTTCCGGACAGATGGAGGATGCGCAAGTTCTCGATTTGCCGCAGCGGCTGCGCGCGGGCGATTGCCTTGTCTTCAACGATACCAAGGTGATCCCCGCACAGCTGGAAGGTGTACGCCGGAAGTTCAAGGGGGACGAAGCTCGGATTGGTGCAACTCTCCACAAGCGGGTCGACCTGCGCCGCTGGCAGGCGTTCATCCGCAACGCTAAAAGGCTGCGCGCTGGCGACCGTATAGAATTTGGTGCCGAAGTGACCACTATCGCGCAGGAGCGGTTGGAGGATGGCAGTTTCATCCTGAACTTTGAAGGCGAGGAGCCGGTCGAACTGCTGCTCGAGCGAGCCGGACAAATGCCCTTGCCGCCCTACATAGCGGGGAAGCGCCCGACCGACGCGCAGGACCGTAGCGACTATCAAACAATGTTTGCGGAAAAAGAGGGCGCCGTGGCGGCGCCAACCGCATCGCTCCATTTCACGCCGCGGTTGATGGCGGCGCTGGCGGATACAGGCATCGGTCATGAAACGCTGACGCTGCATGTGGGTGCGGGTACATTCCTGCCGGTGAAAGCCGAGGATACCGAAGCGCACAAGATGCACAGCGAATGGGGGCATATCGACGCTGCGACTGCGGATCGTCTGAACGCGGTACGCGCAAAAGGCGGGCGCATCATCGCGGTTGGCACCACCTCACTCCGCCTGCTCGAAAGTGCCGCGAGCGCGGACGGGCTGGTGCAGTCTTTTGAGGGCGATACGGCGATTTTCATCACCCCCGGCTATCGCTTCAAGGCCATCGACGGGCTGATGACCAACTTTCATCTGCCCAAATCGACCCTGTTCATGCTGGTCAGCGCGCTGATGGGGTTAGAGACGATGCAGGCGGCCTATGCCCATGCCATCGCGCAGGGCTATCGATTTTACAGCTATGGAGACAGCAGCTTGCTGATCCCCTGAAGGGTCAATGCCCCTTCAACTCATCCCCGGTCAGCCGAACGACGTGCAGCACATTGGTTGACCCTGGCGTGCCGAACGGAACCCCCGCCATCATAATCAGTCGCGCGCCTGCGCTACCCAGATGATAGCGTAATGCCATGCGTTTGCCCTTGGCGACCATTTCCTCAAAGCTGCCGATATCCTTGGTGGTGACGGCAAAAGCACCCCATAGCAGCCCCAGTCTGCGCGCGGTCGCTCTCGACGCGGTTAGCACCAAGACCGGCACTGCTGGCCGTTCGCGCGAGATGCGGCGGGCGGTGGAGCCCGATGATGTGAAACAGACGATCGCGCTGGTTTCGACCGTGTCGGCAATCCGCCCGCTCGCTTCGGCCAAAGCGTCGGCGGTGGTGGCGTCGGCAGGGGTTTCGGTAAAGTGGATGCGCTTGAAGAAGTCGGGGTCGCTTTCAACCTGCTGGGCGATCCGGTCCATGATCGAAACGGCTTCTATCGGCCAGGCGCCCGCAGCAGTTTCAGCCGAGAGCATCACGGCGTCAGCACCGTCGTAGATCGCGGTTGCGACGTCCGAAACTTCGGCGCGGGTTGGCGTTGGCGAAACGATCATCGATTCGAGCATCTGTGTAGCTACGACTACCGGTTTGCCCATTTGCCGTGCGGTCGAGACGATCTTCTTCTGAAGCGGCGGAACCTGTTCGGGCGGCAGTTCGACGCCCAGATCGCCGCGCGCGACCATAACGCCGTCGGCAATTTCGAGGATTTCCTCAAGCCTACCAATGGCGGCAGGCTTTTCGATCTTGGCAAGCAAGGCCGCTTTGCCGCCGATCAGCTTTTTGCCCTCGGCGACGTCTTCAGGCCGCTGGACGAACGACATCGCCACCCAGTCAACCCCTTGTTCGAGGGCAAAGGCAAGGTCCGACCGGTCCTTGTCGGTGAGCGCGGCGATGGGCACGACCACGTCGGGGACGTTGAGGCCCTTGCGATCGGAGAGCATGCCGCCAACCTCGACCCTGGTGTCGATATGGTCGGGGCTGATGTCGGTGACGCGCAGCACCAGCTTACCATCGTCGAGCAGCAGCCGGGTATCGATTTCGAGCGCCGCGAAAATCTCTGGGTGCGGCAAATGGACGCGCGACTGATCGCCCGCTTCCTTGTTGGTATCGAGGCGAAACGGCTCGCCCGTCTTGAGCTCAACCTTGCCACCCGCAAAGGTGCCGACGCGCAATTTGGGTCCTTGCAGGTCGACCAATATCGTCGTCGGCCGGTTATAGGCCTTCTCAAGCGCGCGGATATTGGCGATCAACTGCGCCTTATCCGCCTGTTCGCCATGGCTCATATTGACGCGGAAGGCATCTGCACCGGCACGAAACAGTTTCTCGATCATTTCCGGCGTGTCGCTCGCCGGGCCCAAAGTGGCGAGAATGCGGACCTTGCGCATGCGCGGCTTGTGATATTGCATCTGGGAAGGCTCTTTCGCGCTCTGGATTTTGTCTCTCTTGCCTTCCATAACGGGGAGGAACCGGAACGGGAAGGGAGCATAGCTATGCAAATCAGTGATCAAGCAGCGGCAGCGGCATTCAGGCGTCTGGTCGCGCACTTGCAGCACCGCCGTGATGCCGAGAATATCGACCTGATGGGCCTAGCCGGTTTCTGCCGCAATTGCCTTGCCGATTGGGTGATGGAGGCGCAGCCGGAGCTATCGAAGGAAGAAGCGCGCACCCTTATCCACGGCATGCCGCCTGCGGAATGGAAGGCCAAATATCAGTCGGAGGCAACCCCTGAGCAACTGGCGCGGATGCAGGAAAGCATGGCCAAGAACGCGCCGAGCCTTTAAGCGAGGCGCTTCCTGATTCGGGCATAAAGCGCCCTACAACCAACCGGAGAATATCATGTCCGAAGGCAATATCGCCGCTGACCAGTTGCGCCTTTTCATCGAACGCATCGAGCGTCTGGAAGAGGAGAAAAAGGGCATCGCCGATGATATCCGCGACGTCTACAGCGAAGCGAAAAGCCAGGGCTATGACACCAAGATCATGCGCCAGATCGTCCGCCTGCGCAAAATGGAAACCCATGACCGGCAGGAAATGGAAGCCATTTTGGAGACTTACAAATCGGCGCTGGGATTGGCGTAGGCAACCCCCTTTTGCTATTAGCCGTCACCCTGAACTTGTTTCAGGGTCCATCGCGCAGCAGAAACTGAGCTTGACGGATGGATGGATGCTGAAACAAGTTCAGCATGACGACAACTGAAAGGACGTGCGACATGTTGATGACCACAACCTCCACCGTTGAAGGCCGCCCCGTCGCCCAATATCTGGGCGTTGTGACCGGCGAAGTCATTGTCGGTGCCAATATCTTCAAGGATCTGTTCGCCAGCGTCCGAGACATCGTCGGCGGACGTTCGGGAGCTTATGAAAACTCGCTGCGCGACGCCCGTCGCACCGCGCTGGAAGAGCTGGCCGAAGAGGCCCGCGCGCTTGGCGCAGACGGCATAATCGGCATCGATCTTGATTATGAAGTGCTCGGCAAGGAAGGCTCGATGCTGATGGTCAGTGCCAGCGGGACGGCGGTGAAGCTAGGATGATTGCGGACAGTCTTCGCCGCGCTGGTGTTGCGGCAAGCTATTGGCCACTAACTTTAATGGCACTTCTCGTAGGCGTCCTGTTTGCGATGTCGGGAACGCAATGGTGGATCGAAACTGACGAAAACTGGGTGATACTGCCGACCTTAGCGGCACTGTTTGCTTCGTTCAGCATTTTCTACCTCCAGTCGCGTCGAGCGGGTGAGCCGCATAACGAAGAGCAAGGGTCGTTTTGGTCCTGGCTCGGTTGGATATTGCTGGGCTTGATTCCGATGCTGATCCTGATCCTAACTCACATGGCTGTGACCGGCTTTGATCAGTGGTTTGATAAAGTTGAAGGCACACCGGTTGAATCATTTATATTCGGGGTAGGCATTGTCCTTGGCACGCCAATGATGGTGGTATCAGCAGGACGTGCGATCAACCTCTTTGGAGTGTCGAGTTGGAGTGTGATGGCTGCAACATTGCGCAATGCCAAATCCATCCTGCTAACCGTCACGTTGTTGATTGCACTGCCTGAGTTTTCCAGTGATCTTTTGAGCCAGATTGTCAGAAGCGAAACCTTATCAATGTCAGCTGACCTCGGTTTTGCAGTTCTTGAGAGCATTTTGTTTTTCGTAAACAGTCTTTTGACTGCCGGTGTCTATGCAAGCATTTACCGCGCCGTCGAATACGAGTGCGTGCCAATGATAGCCAGCTAGCCGCTTGCTCATCTGCGTGCGCCTGATGTAAGGGCGCGCCTTCAAATCACCTCCAGCCAAAGAAGAGAGCCATGGCAGGCCATAGCAAATTCAAGAACATCATGCACCGCAAGGGCGCGCAGGACAAGAAGCGCTCGGCGATGTTTTCCAAGCTCAGCCGCGAAATCACCGTCGCAGCGAAAATGGGCATGCCCGATCCGGACATGAACCCCCGCCTTCGCCTCGCGGTCAACGCGGCCAAGGCGCAGTCGATGCCAAAGGACAATATCCAGCGCGCAATCGATAAGGCAGCAGCGGCGGGTGGCGAGGATTATGAAGAAATCCGCTACGAAGGCTATGGCCCGGGCGGCGTTGCTGTGATCGTCGAAGCGCTGACCGACAACCGCAACCGCACAGCCACCAATGTGCGCACCGCGTTCAGCAAGAATGGCGGTAATCTGGGCGCATCGGGCGCGGTGAGCCATGGGTTCGACCGCATGGGCCTGATCACTTATCCTGCCAGCGTTGGCGATGCCGATACCGTCTTTGAAGCAGCACTCGAAGCAGGCGCTGAGGATGTCGAGAGCGGCGAAGAAGAGCACAGCATCTGGACCGCGATGGATGCGCTGCACGAAGTCTCGAAGGCGCTGGAAGCGACGCTGGGTGCTGCCGAAAGCGCGAAGCTCGCCTGGAAGCCTCAGTTATTGGTCGAAGTGGACGAAGCGAACGCTGCAACGCTGTTGAAAATGATCGACGCACTGGAAGACGATGACGACGTCCAGACCGTCTGGGGCAATTATGACGTCTCCGATGAGGTGATGGCGAAGCTGGGCTAAGCAATTCCCCTCCCGCCTGCGGGAGGGGTTAGGGGAGGGCCAGTCGCCCTCTAACAGATACGGGACAGGCCCTCCCCCGGCCCCTCCCGCAAGCGGGAGGGGAGCAAATGATCATCCTCGGTCTCGATCCCGGCTTGGGCACTACGGGCTGGGGTATCATCGCGAAAGAAGGCAACCGCCTCAGCCACATCGACAATGGTGAGATCAGCACCGACGCAAAAATGCCGCTCGCCAACCGACTGGTCGCAATCGACGAGAAATTGCGCGCGGTCCTCGACCATTTCAAACCTGATTGTGCGGCGGTTGAAGAAGTGTTCGTCAACAAGAACCCGCAATCGACGCTGAAGCTGGGGCAAGCTCGCGGCGTGGTGCTGCTCGGCGCAGCGCGTAACCGCACCCCCGTCACCGAATATGCCGCAAGGCTTGTGAAGAAATCGGTGGTCGGCACCGGCAAGGCCGACAAGGACCAGATCGCCGCAATGCTCCGCGTGCTGATGCCCGGGCTCAAACTGGCAGGCGAGGATGCGGCGGATGCGCTGGCCGTGGCCGTCACCCATGCGCACCAT
This sequence comes from Sphingomonadales bacterium, assembly GCA_016707885.1. Lineage (GTDB taxonomy): Bacteria > Pseudomonadota > Alphaproteobacteria > Sphingomonadales > Sphingomonadaceae > Sphingorhabdus_B. Next base: position 655,532 of record JADJGU010000001.1, on the reverse strand, counting down.
ATTCGCGGATAAGTTCACGCCTTGTTCTCTTTTGCTTGCCGACCGCTGATCGGCAAGCTAACCCTCTCGCATGATCGCAAAACTTTATGGCCGCATCGATGAAACGGGCGTGGATAGCCTGGTGATCGACGTGGGCGGCGTCGGCTATCTGGTGCAGGCAAGCGCGCGGACGCTGGCGGTGCTGGGCGGTGCGGGCGATTTCGCGACGGTCTTCACCGAAATGCTGGTGAGCGAGAACGACCAGCGCTTGATCGGCTTTGCCAGCCGCGAAGAACGCGACTGGTTCCGCCTGCTGATCGGTGTGCAGGGGGTGGGCGCGAAGGTGGCGCTTGCGATCCTCTCGGCGCTTGAGGCCGATGACCTGACCATCGCCATCGCCAATGGCGACAGCGCGATGGTCGCGCGCGCCAATGGCGTTGGCCCGAAACTCGCCAGCCGCATCGTCAACGAACTGCGCGACAAGGTCGGCGTGATGGCCGGTATCGGCGGCGGCGCGAAACTGGCGGCAGCTGCCAAGGCGGGGAACAGCAACGTGTCCGATGCCGTCGCAGCGCTCACCGGCCTCGGCTTCAAACCCGGCGAGGCGCAAGGCGCAGTCGCGCTGGCGCTGGAAGAATTGGGCGACGGCGCGACATTGGATGCGCTGGTACGGCTCGCGCTGAAGAGGGCGGCGAAGTGACAGACACCGATACAACAAATCAAAATTTTGTCAGCGAAGAAGTTCTCCGTGCTATAGCTAAACTAGACTACGAAGCATATCTAAGTGAATCTAACGATCGATTGAGATATCAGACGGAGTTTTCGCAGTCAGCATTAAAAAGTTTGATGCTCGTGAACGGCGGAGCAATCATATCGTTGCTCACATTTATTGGAAACAAAGGTCACGTTTTTGACCAAGAAGCGATTTGGTGGTCATTTTTACTTTTCGCTCTCGGACTGTTTTTCTGTTTAGTAGCTTATTTTGGAGCATATTTTTCTCAAGGCTATTATATGCAGATGGTTGTAAATCAAACGTACAATGCACAGAGACGAATGCATGGCTATCAAGAGACTTATAATATTGATCGTGATTTGAAAATTGGTAATATTGCAATTTGGTTTGCTATTATTTCTACTGTAATTAGCTTATTCTTATTTGTTGGCGGATCATTTTTTGCTCTTCGGAGCATTTTATGACCGATAACCCCCACCTCACCCCCATGCGCAAGCCCGAGGATATCGACGCTGCGCTACGCCCGAAAAGCCTTACCGAATTTATCGGGCAGCAGGCGGCGCGGGAGAATTTGCGGGTGTTTATCGAGGCGGCGAAATCGCGCGGCGATGCGCTTGACCATGTGCTGTTTTTCGGGCCGCCGGGGCTGGGCAAGACCACGCTGGCGCAGATTGTCGCGAAGGAAATGGGGGTCGGTTTCCGTTCAACCTCCGGCCCCGTCATCGCCAAGTCGGGCGATCTGGCGGCGCTGCTGACCAACCTTGAAGAAGGCGACGTCCTCTTCATCGACGAAATCCACCGGCTGAATCCGGTGGTCGAGGAAATCCTCTATCCTGCGATGGAGGACCGAGCGCTCGATATCATGATCGGCGAAGGGCCGTCGGCGCGTTCGGTGCGGATCGACCTGCCGCCTTCACGCTGGTCGGCGCGACCACGCGGCAGGGCCTGCTGACCACGCCGCTGCGCGACCGTTTCGGCATTCCGGTGCGATTGAATTTCTATAATCATGATGAACTCGAACTGGTCGTCACCCGGGCAGCCAAATTGCTCGATCTGGGCATCGCCGCCGATGGTGCGCGTGAAATTGCCAAGCGCGCGCGCGGAACGCCCCGCATCGCCGGGCGGCTGCTGCGCCGCGTGCGCGATTTTGCCAATGTCGCAGGTGAGGAGCTGGTCACGGCCAAGATCGCCGATGCCGCGCTCAACCGGCTGGAGGTTGATCATCTCGGCCTCGACGCGATGGACCGGCGGTATCTGACGATGATCGCCGATATCTATCGCGGCGGCCCCGTCGGCGTCGAGGCGCTGGCAGCGGGGCTATCCGAACCGCGCGATACCATTGAGGATGTGGTGGAGCCCTATCTGCTCCAGCTCGGCCTCATCGCCCGCACAGCACGCGGGCGTGCGCTGAATGCGCCGGGGTGGAAGCATCTCGGCATCACACCGCCAACCGCGACGCAGGACGGGTTGTTCGATAAATAGCCTGACGCGACGACCCGCAGGAGGCGACCCGAGTCATTTCATCGACCAACCGAGTTGGCATCCGCACTACCCCCTTCCTGTCGCGGAATCCATGCGGTAAGCCGCTCTGCAATGAATGGAACGCAGCCCTATCAGGGCCATTTTGATGGCCCCCGCCACCTATTCGCAGTGCGGGTCTATTTTGAGGACACCGATTTTTCGGGTGTGGTCTATCACAGCCGCTACCTCCACTTCATGGAACGCGCGCGATCGGATATGTTGAGCGTGGCCGGGATAGGACAGCGCGAAGCCTATGAGGGCGGAGAGGGTGTCTATGCGGTCGCCGATCTCCACATCAAATATCGCGCACCCGCACATTTCGACGATGCCTTATTGATTGTCTCGACCGTCGAGGAAATCCGGGGAGCTAGCGTGGTCATTCATCAGGCGGTCATGCGCGGCGACCAAATATTGACCGAGGCAGAGGTCACCGCCGCCTTCTTGACGCCAGAGGGCCGTCCGCGCCGCCAGCCGCGCGAATGGCTTGCGGCGTTTGAAGGCATCAAGGCGGGGCGCAACGGCTAAGCAGAAAGAGAGTTTATGGATTTGTTGATACTGAGCCAGGGCGCTAGCTTTTCCCCCATCCAGCTGTTTCTGGACGCGGATCTGGTGGTCAAGGCGGTGATCATCGGCCTTGCGCTGGCCAGCATCTGGGTGTGGACGATTATTGTCAGCTTCGTCCTGAAAATCCGCGGTATCAACAATCAGAGCGAGACGTTTGAGCGCGAATTCTGGCGGACCGAGGATGTCGACGGTTATTTCAAGCAACATGGCAAGTCCGACCTGCCCATTGCCAAGGTATTTGCCGCAGGCCTCGCCGAATGGCGGCGTTCGACCGCGGTGAAGACCCCCGACCGGCAGGGAACGCGTGAGCGCCTGGCAACAGCGATGGATTCCGCGATTGCGGCGGAAAGCGAAAAACTTGCCAATCGTCTGAACTTCCTGGCGACCACCGGTGCGGTTGCACCCTTTGTCGGGCTGTTCGGAACCGTTTGGGGCATCATGCGCAGCTTTGCCGCCATCGCCGCCGAGCAGAACAGCTCGCTGGCTGTCGTCGCACCCGGCATCGCCGAAGCGCTGTTTGCCACCGCCATTGGCCTGTTTGCCGCCATCCCTGCAGTGATTGCCTATAACCGCTTCTCGCACCGCCTGAACCAATATGAAGCGCGTATGGGCCGCTTTGCCGATGGCTTTCACGGTCTGCTAAGCCGTGAGCTGGAGCGGGAAGGCTAAGCCTGTGGCGATGAACCTCAACTCCGGCGGTTCTGCGCGCCGTGGCCGTCGCGGCAGCCGCCGCGCGCCGATGGCCGAAATCAACGTCACGCCGTTCGTAGACGTCATGCTTGTGCTGCTGATCATCTTCATGGTGACAGCACCCCTGCTCGTCTCCGGTGTGCCAGTGGAGCTGCCCGAAAGCCGCGCTAATCCTTTGGACCAGAAGGATGAGCCGCTCGATATCTCGATCGATAAGGAAGGCCAGGTCTTTATCGACAGCGCCCCTGTAAGCGCTGGCGAATTGTCGGCGCAGCTGGAGGCGATTGCAGCGGAGCAGGATGCGGCCAATCCGCGCCAGATCATGCTGCGCGGTGACACCACCGTCAGCTATGGCGAAATGATGAAGGTGATGGGCGAGCTCAACCGCGTCGGCCTCAATTCGGTCAGCCTTGTCACGACCGCTGCTGCTGCCCCGGTCACCCAGGGTTCATCTGAGGAGCAATAGCCCTGTGGCGATGGACCGTGCGGAAAGGATAGGATTTGGCACCGCGCTTGGCGGCCATGCGCTGTTGCTCGGCGCCTTCGCGCTGGGTGCCTTCTTTACCGCCGACCGCATCACCAAGCCGCAACCGATTTCGGTATCGCTGGTGGGTGAGGTCGCCGACGTTTCGACCGCGCCCGATCCGGTGCTAGAAGAGCCTGCCCCCGCCGAATCTGCCGCAGAACCAGCGCCCGCAGAGCCCGAACCGACGCAGGTGATGAAGGTCGAGAAAACACCCGAAAAGCCGCTGCCCAAGGTCGTCGAAAAGCCGACGCCAAAGCCCACGCCGAAACCAACGCCCAAGCCGTTGACCAAACAGGCGACGGTGCAGCCCAAACCCAAAGCGGCCAGCCAGCCCAAGCAAACAGCGCCCAAGCCATTCAGCAAAAGCTTTGAGGATGCGGTAAAGGGCACAGGGAGCAACCCCAAGCCGACGACTGGAACGTCGCCCAAGCAGGGCACGTTTGCTGAAAAGTCAGCGACACAAATCCGTTCTGCAACTAGCGTAACAATTGCAGCGGAGGTGAGGCCGCTAATTCAACGCTGTGCGCCTATAACTAGCGACAATTCGTCGCTCCGTGTTTTTGTTGCGCTGAACATCAGTCAGGCGGCTAAACTCATCGATGCTAACGTCTATGATGTGCAAGGCATAACACCGGAAAACCAAGCACAAGTTGATCGAATGAAGAAGTGCGTTTTGGATAGTTTACAAGCGGCGTCGCCCTATAATCTCGATCCGGCTGATTATGATGTCTGGCGAAACCACAAGGTGCAGTTGAAGGTAAACTTTAAGTAGGCGAACTATGAAACAGAGAACTTCAATTTTGGCATGGGTGTTTTTGTTGACGATGGCGTTGCTGCCATCGACGATTCGAGCCCAAGTTACGCCTACGGTCGCATCGAATGAACCCGAACTTATAGAGGTTGACGTTGAAACCAAAGTCCGCCGCATCGCGGTGCCTGCTCTGGTCGCGCCCAGTCCAGCTGACACGCCAGCGGGCAATAGCGCCACGCTGGGTCGCCAGATAGCTGAGGTGATTTCTGCAAACCTGCGCAATTCGGGTCTGTTCGAGCCGCAGGGCCCCGCTGGCATCCGCCCGATCGCGCTGGAGGAAGTCACGGCGCCCCAATATGATTATTGGAAAGGCCGCAATGTCGAGCAGTTGGTCGAGGGCTTTGTCCGCGTTGGTGGCGATGGCAATCTGACCGTCGGCTGCTATCTCTATGACGTCAATTTCGGGCAGGAACTGACCCGGCTTGGCTTCGTCGTGCCGCCGCGCGAATGGCGCCGCGCCGCGCATAAATGTGCGGACGCGATCTATTCGAAGCTGACTGGCGAACTGCCCTTTTTCGACAGCCGCATTGCCTACATCGCCGAGACCGGGCCGAAAGGCAAACGCGTCAAGCGGCTGGCGATCATGGATTCGGATGGCGCGAACCACCGCTTCATCACCAATGGCCAGTCGACTGCACTCACCCCGCGCTTTTCGCCCAATTACAAGTCGATCCTGTATTTGAGCTATCAAGACGGCAATCCGCGCATCTATGTCTATGATATCGACAGCGGGCGGCAACGGCTGATCACCGCGAGCAAGAACCCGACCTTCGCCCCGCGCTGGTCGCCTGATGGACAGACGATCCTCTATTCGATGGCGGTTGCAGGCAATACCGATATCTACAAGATTTCGGTCAATGGCGGATCGCCGGTGAAGCTCACCAGCGCGCCGGGTATCGATGTCGGTGGCAGTTTCTCTCCCGATGGCAGGCAGATCGTCTTTGAAAGCGATCGTGGCGGCAGCCAGCAGGTCTATGTGATGAATGCCGATGGATCGAACCAGCGCCGGATCAGCCACGGAGGCGGGCGCTATGCCACGCCCGAATGGAGCCCGCGCGGTGACCTGATCGCCTATACGCGCATTGCTGGCGATTTCCGCGTTGGGGTTATGCGTCCCGATGGTTCGGGCGAACGGTTGCTGACCGATAGCTGGCAGGACGAGGCGCCGACCTGGGCACCCAATGGACGCGTCATCCAGTTCTTCCGTACCGAACGAAATACGGGTAAAACAAGCGTCTGGCAGGTGGACCTGACGGGCCGCAACGAACGCAAGCTGCCGACCCCGGTCGATGGCTCGGACCCGGCATGGGGGCCGGTGCTTCCTTGACGGATTTTGCGGGGCAGTAGGAAAGGAATATGAAGATGACAAACAAGGCACGTACTTTCGCACTGCTGCTGATCGCCAGCACTGCGCTTGCCGCATGTGGCAAGAAGGAGGTCAAGGATTTGCCACCGGTTGCCGACAACACCACCTATGGCAATACCGGCGATACGGTGACGCCGACGGGCGATGCCATTGTGCCGGGCAGTCAGGAAGATTTCCTGCAATCGGTCGGGCAAATGGGTGATCGAATTTTCTTCGACACAGACCGTTTCAATGTCGATACCGCTGATCAAGCCGTGCTGCAAACGCAGGCGCAGTGGCTCGCCCGTTATCCCAATACGCGGGTGACGCTGGAAGGGCATGCCGACGAACGTGGCACGCGCGATTATAACCTGGCTTTGGGCGAACGCCGCGCCAATGCAGCGAAAAACTATCTCGCCTCTCTGGGCGTCGACTCATCGCGCATCCAGACGGTCAGCTATGGCAAGGAACGCCCGCAGGCGCTTGGTTCGAACGAAGAATCGTGGGCACAGAACCGCCGCGCTGTGACGGTGGTAGTCAGATAATTGAATGAACTCCCCTCCCGCCTCCGGGAGGGGAAGCTTGTTCACTTCGCCTTGCGATAGGGCACAAATTCTCCAAGGCTGCACACCGGGCCCTGAATGCCGCTTGTACGGTCGACCAAACGGATGAGGTCTCCGCTGCACAATTGCCCGCTAAAGCTTTCGGTGACCATGATGTCATCGCCGCGCGTCAGGCCAGGGCACGAGCCGCGCAGTTTGTTCTGGTACACCAGCCGACCGGACTCGCGATAGAGCAACGTGTCATCACTGATCCGGATCGCATCGACGCCGCGACTGTTGATGCAATTGCGCGGTTCGCCCGCAACCTTGCCTTTCAGTTCCTTGGCCAGGATTTTGGCTTCCTTGTCACGGATTGGTGCCGGTGCCGTATCGGCGTCACCATAAGCGCATCCCGCCAATGCGATCGATGCGGTAAGTGCGAAAACCATCCCTTTGCGCAACATGTTCTTTCTCCAAAACTGATTTGCGGTATCGACTTTAGTGCATAGCCGATTATCGGGGGATGAACGACTATTCATCGGAGGAGAGCAAAGTGGGCGGTTGGCCGAAGCTGGAATGGGATGGGGAGCGTACCGGGCCGCTGCAGGGCGTGAAGGTGCTCGATATGTCGTCGGTGGTGCTTGGCCCCTTCGCCACGGTGCAACTCGCTGATCTGGGTGCGGAGGTCATCAAGGTCGAAAATGCCCAAGGCGGTGGCGACATCATGCGCAAGGCGGGGGACAATCCCACCGGCGACCTTGGCCCGATTTATGCCAGCCTCAACCGCAACAAGAAGTCGGTCGCCCTTGATGCGTCCAAGCCGGAAGACAAGGCTGCCATATTGGAACTCGCCGCGGGTGCCGACGTTTTCTTCCATAATGTCCGCATGGCGGGAATGGAGCGGCTTGGCCTGGGGTATGAGGATGTGAAGGCGGTCAATCCTGATATCGTTTACGTCCATTGCGCCGGCTATGGCGCGGAAGGGCCCTATGCCAAGCGGCAGGCCTATGATGACCTGATCCAGGCTGCCTCCGGCTTTGCCGCCTTGTTCGAAATGCGCGACAAGGGGCGTCCGCAATATGCGCCCTCGCTGGTGGCGGACAAGGTGAGCGGGATGTTTGCGGCCAACGCCGTGCTCGCGGCTTTACTCGGGCGTGCAAATGGACTTGGCGGGCAGTTTGTGCAGGTGCCGATGTTTGAATGCTTCACCTGGTTTCATATGGTCGAAAATCTGTGGGGGAACACTTTCCTGCCCGGAAATGGCAAGATGGCCTATACCCGCTCGATCAATCCGCGGCGGCGCCCCTATCCGACGAAAGACGGCTATATCGCGATCGTCCCTTATGCCGACCATCAGTGGGAACGCTTTTTCGAACTGGCCGGCAGGCCCGGTGTGTTTGAGGATCCGCGCTTTTCAAGCTACAAGGCACGGCTCGAAAACACGACCGAGCTATACGCTACGATCGAGGAATCGAGCGCGACCAAGACAACTGATGAGTGGGTCGAACTGCTTGACGCCAATAATATTCCGGCGATGAAATATAACCGCATGGCGGATGTTTTCGACGATCCGCATCTGAAAGCGGTCGATTTCTTTGAGGAGCGCGAAGCGAAGGCGGGATACACTTATCGTTCGATGCGGCATCCTGTGCATTATGCCTCGACTCCTGCGTCGATCTTCGCCGATCCGCCTAGCCTGAATGCGGACCGGGACGAAATATTGGGTGGTTCCGACTAGCGGTCGCGCGGCGTCCATCCGTTGTCGTCCATGCTCTTTTCAAGCAGGCGCAACGCAAGACCTACCGCAACCCCGACGCCGATAGCGATGGTTAGGTCGGTGATAACCGTCAGGATCAGTGTCATGAAGAATAGCCCCCTATCGGCGAGCGGCAGGTGGATGTGTTCGCGCCATTTGTCAGGCTCGCTCATATTCCAGGCGGTCAGCATCAGCACGGCGGCTAGTGCAGGGAGCGCAAGCATTCCCGCCCAGCGCGCGGCCAGCAGCATGATGGCGAGGATGAGCAGGGCATGCACCAGTCCTGCAACCGGCGTCTTGCCGCCCGCACGAACATTGGTTGCGGTGCGCGCGATGGCCCCTGTGACAGGCATCCCACCGAACAGCGCGGAGGCAATATTGCCATAGCCCTGCGCCATGATTTCGGCATTGGGCCGATGATGGCCTTCGATCATCCGGTCCGCGACAATGGCCGACAGCAGCGATTCAACGCCAGCAAGGAAAGCGATAATCAGCGCTGATGGCAGCAACTCCTGTGCCTTGGCCAGGCTGATTTCAGGCAGCACGGGCATCGGCAAACTGGCGGGCAGTTCGCCGAAGCGCGAGGCGATCGTATCGACAGGCAAGGCAGCCATAGCAGCGAGCAGCGAGCCTGCTGCGACCCCGATGACCAGACTGGGCGAGCGCGGTGCCCAGCGGCGGAGTACGACCATCAGCACCAGCGCCAGCAGGGCGACGCCTACCGCATAGAGGCTACTATTAGGTAGCTCCCTTGCGAGAACCGCTATTTTCGGCAGAAATTCCGCGGGCAGGTTCGCCATCTTCAGCCCGAGAAAGTCCTTCAACTGACTGGTGGCTATGATGATCGCGATGCCGACGGTGAAGCCGTTGATGACGGGTTCAGGCACCAGAGCGATAAGCCGCCCGGCGCGAAAGAAACCCGCGACCAGCAAAATTGCCCCCGCCATCAGCGTCGCCAACACCAGCCCGTCATAGCCATGATCGGCGATCACCGAATAGACGACGACGATGAACGCCCCGGTAGGCCCGCCAATCTGCACGCGGCTGCCGCTGGTCAGTGAAATTACAAAGCCGCCGATGATCGCGGTGACCAGCCCCTGCGCAGGCGAAGCGCCGGATGCGATGGCAATCGCGATGCTTAAGGGTAGCGCGACCAGCGCCACCGTCAGCCCGGCAAGCGCATCCTGCCGGAACAGCGACCAGCTATATTCGCGGATGGTGATGAAGATCTTGGGTTGGCGCATTTCAGGCTTTGGCTTTTTCAGCCGCGATCCAGTCTTTCACCATATCTTCCAGCACATTCAACGGCACCGATCCTTGCCCGAGCACGGTATCGTGAAACGCTGCCAGATCGAATTTGCTTCCAAGTTCCTTGGTCGCCAATTCGCGCAGTTCGCGGATCTTGATTTCGCCGAGCTTGTAAGCGAGTGCCTGTCCCGGCCAGCTGATATAGCGGTTAACCTCTGCCTCGATATTGGCATCTGACAGCGCGCTGTTGTCAGTCATAAAGGCGATGGCCTGCTCCTTGCTCCAGCCCTTGGCGTGGATGCCAGTGTCGACGACCAGTCGGCACGCGCGCCACATTTCATAGGACAGCCGTCCCATATCCTTGGCGGGTGTATCATACAGACCCATTTCGATTCCCAGCCGCTCCGAATAGAGCCCCCAGCCTTCGGTGAAAGCGGTGAAAAATACACCATTTTTCCGGAAATCCGAAAGCTCCAGTTCCTGCTGTATAGCAATCTGGTGATGGTGGCCGGGTACCGCCTCATGCACCGACAGCGAAGGGATTTCCCAAAAGGGGCGCTGGTCAAGTTTGGAGGTGTTGACATAGTAAAATCCGGCAACCCCGATCGCGGGCGAACCGGGATTGTAATAAGCGGTTGTGGTGCCTTCGGCGATCTCGGCCGGGATTTCCTTGATGCCATAGGGCAGGCGCGGCAAGCGGTGAAACAGGCCGGGCATTTTGCCGTCGATAATTTTGTTCACCCGTGCGACCCTTTCCATCAGCTCTTCGGGCGTCTTCGCATAATATTGCGGGTCGGTACGCAGATGCTGGATAAAGGCTTCACGGCTTTCATAGCCCGCTTTTGTTGCAACCTCGACCATCTCGGCGCGGATGCGGGCGACCTCGCTCAGGCCGAGTTCGTGGATCTGCTCGGCATTCAGGTTGGTGGTCGTTTCCTGACGGATGCGGAAATTATAATAATCTTTGCCGCCCGGCTGCGCGGATACGCCCGGAGCCTTGGCGCAATTGGGTTTGTAGCTTTTTGCAAACCAGTCGAGATGTTTCTGCAGCGCAGGATGGATGACCGTTGCGATGGTCGCGCCTGCTTCGGCAGCAAGACCGTTGAATTCGGTTTCGCTCATGCTTTCGGGCCGACGGCGATGGTACGGGCTCATGTAGCGCGATTTACGGATATCGGCGTCGGCTACGATCAGGCCCGCAATGCCCTTTTCGTAACCGTTCAACACCACACATGGGAGAACATATTTGCCCTTCAATGCTTCGTTTGCGACCGCCAGCGACTGGTCGTTGACCGTGCCATATTGCTTCAGCCGGGCGTTGTAGCTTTCATAGTCCGCCTTGTTGCGAAAGGGCAGATTGTCCGCCATCCCGGCAAAGTTCTGATGCCAGCCCGAATAGGTTGAAAAATTGATGCTGCGCTGGCCGTAGCGATTGGCTTCAACCGCTTCTTCAAGCGTGCGTTTCAATATACCATATTCGATCTTGTCGGAGGATGAGAGCTTGCCTGCATCAATCTTTTCGACTTTTTTCAGGATCGCGGCGCTGGCAGCAACGAAACGGTCTCGCCCTTCCAGGCTGTAGTCGCCCACCTCGGTTGCATAATCGTCAACGCCCAAAGAGCTGGCGTAAATTGGCGATTCCTTGAGCGACATCGCCCAATATTCATCGACCAGTGCCTTTACTTCGGTGCCTGAATCGGCTTGCGCCGGAAGAGCGGTACCGAGCAGCAGCGTAGCGAGAATGAATCTGCGCATATTTTACCTCCCGAATTTGCAGACCTTCTAACGACCAGCTAGCCTCCACACAATGTCACAGGCTTGACATCATGGCATGGCAGCGCATGAACTAGGGCAACAACAAGAGGGAAAAGCGATGCGCGTAGGTCACGGGATATTGGCATCGGCCGCAATGCTAACCCTTGCGGGATGTGCGACCGGTCCGGCTAAGGATGTATCAGCCAGCGCTACACCCTCAACGGCGCAGGAAGCACTGCGGCCATTTTATGCCGGTCTGGCTGCCAAATTGCCGGTCGCAGCCCCCAATCCTGCCTTGAACAGCGACACTGTCCTGACCCGCATCGCCTTTGGTTCGTGCCAGAATGAAAACCGTTCGATGGCCTATTGGGATGTGATCGCCGCGCAAAAGCCGCAGGCTTTCCTGCTGATCGGCGACAATGTTTATGGCGATACCGGTTCGCAGTGGAGCGCCGATATGCCGACGCTCACTGCCAGTTATCGCAAGCTTTCCACGCGGCAGGAATGGGACCGTTTCCGCCGCTCGGTGCCGATGCTGACAACATGGGACGATCATGATTTCGGAGCCAATGATGCGGGCGGCAGCTTTGCGTTCAAGGAATATGCCGAGAAGGTGTACGAAAGCTATTGGGCGTCGAGCGACGAAGTAAAATCCCGCCCCGGAGTTTTTGAAAGCCGCATCGTCGGGCCAGAGGGAAAGCGGGTGCAGTTCATCCTGCTCGATACGCGCTTCTTCCGGTCGGACCTTGTCCGGATGCCCTATCGCGATCCGGGCCCGGCGCTGGGCTGGTATCTGCCAAATGAAGACAAGAAAGCTACCTTGCTGGGTGAGGTGCAGTGGCAATGGCTGGCGGGTGAGCTTGCAAAGCCCGCCGATGTGCGCATCATCGTTTCGTCGACCCAAATTGTCACCAGCGCGCACAATTTCGAAGGCTGGACCAATTTCCCGCGCGAGCGCGAGAAGCTCTATCGCCTTCTCGCCGACAAGGGCGTGAATAATGCGTTGATCCTGTCCGGCGATCGCCATTCCGCCGGTTTTTACAAGACCGAAGTGAAGGGGCTCTCGAGGCCGCTATGGGACTTCACCTCGTCGTCGCTGAACATGTCGTTCGGCAAAGGAGACAACCGTGACCGTGAGCCTGATCCGGCGCGCACGGGCGGCTTCTGGTCGATCCCCAATTTCGGGCAGATCGATATCGATTGGGATGCGAAGACTGTGAAGCTTTCGCTGCGCAAGGATGATGGCAGCCTGATTGAGGAGCAGGTGATCAACCCCTTCGGTTGATCTCGGAAAAGTCGACCGGCGCGGCAACCGCAAGTACGCGGTCGCGGATGGCTTCGGCAGTTTCGCGAGATAGCGCAATCATTTCCAGTTTGCCGCCCGCGACACCAAAGCGCAGCGACACCAAGCCTGCCAGATGCGCGAGGGGGCTTTGTGCGATTTCCACGCTCTGCACACGGACCTGCGGCATCACAGTCAGCTGCTGCCGCCACCATCCGCGCCTTACATACAGCTGCGCTCCATCGTCGGCGTGGCGATAAATCCTCCATTCGACCGCGCCGATGATCAACATCGCGGCGGGGATAAGCAGCAAAAGCAGTGATTTGGCGGGCGATGCATCGGCGAAGAGGGTGACTGCCGCCATCGCCGCAAAGACTACCGGTAGCACCAGCAAACTGCCAGCGACCCACCAGGTGAAACGCCCACGCTGCATCAGTGTATCGGCGGTCGGCGCACCGATGCCTGCCTCTGCCGCGATCGGCCAGATTTCATCGAGGTGCGCCAGCGGCGCAACCATATGGTGGCTCTCATCCTTGCTTTCCTGCGCGAGGCTGACAAATTTGAGCGCGTGCCAGCCGCTGCGCTTGCGGATCGGTCCTGTCTCGACAACTGCCGCTTGCACCCGCGCGACCGGCATCACGACATCGGTCAACGTCAGCAGCCCCCGGCGGCGGCGAAAGCCTTTTGTGGTGCGGTCAAGGCGGAAGCCATATTCCTTCAGGAAGGTGCGCACGATACCCGTGGCAAAGCCGATTACGGTAAGGGCCGTCAGCGCGATGATCGCACCGCCGATCTGCACGCTTCGGTTGATGCGCGTGATATCGACACCGTTTTCCTCGGCGATACCGATCCAGTCCTTGAAATCCCACCAGTCGAACGGGAGCAGGAAATCGAACTGTTGCGCGACACCGCCGAGCACCGCGAAAATCACGAGGCTGAACGAATAGATGCCGAGGATGACAAGGCGCTTTGTGTCCATTGCAAACACAGGGGAAGTCTCTACCTCCGCCACCTCTTCTGCGCTGGCTTCCTGCGCGACCATCCCTGCCTTGCGCGCTCGCACCGTCTCACGCAGCCGCTCGGCTTCCTCGAGCGAGACATAGCTCAACTTGGCGTCCTCGCCTTCGCCGCCGCCGGTTTCGAATTTAACCTCGCCGATGCCGAGAAGTCGGGCCAACGGTTTCTGTTCGACACTGACATCCTGGATACGGTCATAGGGTATGGAGCGCGCCGACCGGCTCAATATCCCGCGTTCAATGCGGATATCGTCTTCACCGACATGATAGTGAAAGCGCAGCCATGCGAGCCAGCGGAAGAACAGGCTGATCAGCAACACCGCCAAAATCACGATCGGGATCAGCTCGGGCTGGTCGCGACTGCCGGTGCCGAACACGGCGGCGAACATCGGAAATATCAGTTGCGGCAGCCCCGCAATCAGACCCGCAATCAGCCCCAGTGGGTGCAGCCGCTCGCCTGCGGCGGCGTGGTCTCCGGTTTCGGGAAGCGCGTGGTTCAACCCTGCGCCGCCTTGATATATTCGCGGATCGTCTCGCGCATTTCGACCGCGTCCTCATGGCGCAGCCCGGGCAGGCTGACCGAGGCGTTATGATTGCCGGCAGTGTGGACCGTCAGTGTCGCAAGGCCATAGCGACGCATGATCGGGCCTTGATGCACGTCGATATGCTGGATCCGCCCCAGCGGAACTACGGTGTCGCTGTAAAACAGATACCCACGCACGATGCGCAGCCGGTCTGCGCCCAGTGCATAATGCCAGCGGGCAAATCGCCTTCCGGGAACGACCAGAACGAACCATGCTGAGAGCAAGGCTGACGGAATGAAGAACATGCCGGTCGCGGTCAGCTGGGCTGTCTCGAGCACCAGCGCGCCGATCAGCGGTATCGCGGCAAAGACCGCCGCCCCTATGCGCATGACTTTCACATAAGCGGGATCGAGCGGTTTTAGCTGGTCGGTATCTTCCATCCGCAAGATATGCGGCTGCTGTGTTGCTTTGGCAAGACAGTTTGTCTTAGCGCGCCAAAGCCTCTTCCGCCTCGCGCACCAGCTTGGCGATGATATCGACCACGGGTCGTTCGACATGCACCATGCCGACCGACTGGCCCGCCATCACCGAACCGTATTCGACATCGCCGTCGATCACCGCGCGGCGCAGCGCGCCTGCCCAGTAGTGCTCGATTTCCAAGCTGAGCGGCCTCCATGTCGATTTCGCCTGAATCCAGTTTGGCGGCGACCTCTACCTGCTTTCTGCGAGCTGCACGCCTGCCGCACCCATTTCCAGATAGCTCGCGATTAACCCGCCGCGCGCAATCCCGCCCGCGACGAAAATCGGCAACTGTTCGCCCAGTTCGGGCAGGATTTCCTGCGCCAGCACGCTGGTCGCCACCGGGCCGATATGCCCTCCGGCTTCGCTGCCCTCGATAATCAGCGCATCGACGCCCGAGCGGGCAAATTTCTTGGCAAGTGTTAGGGCAGGGGCAAAGCACAGCACCTTCGCTCCCGCTGCCTTGATCGCCTCGATGCTACCCTTGGGCGGCAACCCGCCGGCGAGCACGATATGGCTGACCTGATGCTTTGCGCAGACCGCGATCAATTCCATGATCTGCGGGTGCATGGTGATCAGGTTCACGCCAAAGGGTTTGTCGGTGAGGGCTTTGGTCGCGGCAATTTCGGCATCGAGCAATTCGGGCGTCATCGCCCCACACGCAATCACCCCGAACCCGCCCGCATTGGAGATCGCGGAAACCAGATTGCGCTCCGAAACCCAGGACATGGCGCCGCACATTATCGCGACCTCGCAGCCAAGAAATTCGGTACCGCGGTGCATGAGGTGGGCGAGTTTGGACATAAACACCTGTTTCAAAATCTGCCGCCCCACCCGTCCCTGGCTGTGAATTCAGTCTTCAAAGAAAGCCCAAAGGCTTTTCGATTTCATAGCCCAAGAGCTTCTTTGCGGTGCTTGATAGCGGATTTGAGCAGTCCGGACCAATTCCCGGTGGACACATGGCGACCCGCCTGCACCGCTCATGGCCCGGCGCCCCCGTGAGCTAAAATCCCTGCCGTTCGTTTCATCCTCGTCAATCAACACCGAGACCTTGATTTCAGAGGTGGAGATCGCCTGAATGTTGATCTTGCGGTCGGCGAGTGCGGTGAACATCGTGGAGGCTACGCCGGCATGGCTCTTCATGCCGACGCCGACGACCGAGATTTTGGCGACCTTGGTGTCGGGGATCAGGCGGTTATAGCCGATGGCTTCGCGCTGGTTCTGCAGCACGTCGGTGGCGCGGGCGAGGTCGGCCTGCGGCACGGTGAAGGTCACGTCGGTCTCGCCTTTGTCGCGGCCGACATTCTGGATGATCATATCGACATTGATGTTCGATTCCGCGAGTGGTGCGAATATATGGCTCACCGCACCGGGGCGGTCGGGCACGCGGGTCAAAGTGATCTTCGCCTCATTCTTGTCGGCGGCGATACCCGTGATCAGTTGGCGTTCCACTTGGGCATTCTCCAGTTCTTCGTCGGTCACAATCATCGTGCCGGGGATGGTATCTGCGCTGGGGGCGTTTTCGTCGATGAAGGAGCTGAGCACCTGCACGCGCACCCCTTCCTTCATTGCCAGACCCACCGAGCGGGTCTGCAACACTTTGGAACCGACCGAGGCCAGCTCGAGCATTTCTTCGTAGGTCACTGCCTTCAGCTTGCGGGCGCGGCTGACGATGCGCGGGTCGGTGGTGTAGACGCCGTCGACATCGGTGTAGATATCGCAACGGTCGGCCTTGATCGCGGCGGCAACCGCGACCGCCGACGTGTCCGACCCGCCACGGCCCAGCGTGGTGATGCGGTTGTCGTCGGTCAACCCCTGAAAGCCGGGGATCACGGCAATGGTGCCTTCGGCCATCGAGGCGAGCAGAGCGTCGCTGTCGATCGTGCCGATGCGCGCCTTGGCATAAGCATCGTCGGTGTGGATCGGCAATTGCCAGCCGAGCCAGCTGCGCGCCTTGCAGCCCAGCGCCTGCAGCGTGATCGCCAAAAGGCCGGAAGTGACCTGTTCGCCACTTGCGACGACAACGTCATATTCGGCAGGATCGTAAAGCGGGTTGGCTTCACGGCAAAAGCCGACAAGCCGGTCGGTCTCGCCAGACATAGCGGAAACCACGACGGCAACCTCGTTACCACGCTCGGCCTGACGCTTCACAATCTGCGCCACGCGGCGAATCCGCTCGGTCCCCGCCATAGAGGTGCCGCCAAATTTCATGACTATCCGGGCCATAGGAACCTTGCGTGAAAGGGCTATATTACAAACAGCGGCGCTGATAGGGACAGGATATGACAAAGGCAAGCATGGCTGCGAACAGAAAAACTACCATCGATCCAAATGAGGCCGCGCATTTCGGTGCGCTGGCGGCGGATTGGTGGGACCCAAAGGATCGAGCGCGATGCTGCACAAGCTCAATCCGGTGCGGCTGGGCTTCATCCGGCGGCAGATCGATATGCATTTCGGGTGCGACGAGACGTCAATGAAGCCACTGGCCGGCACGAGCGCGCTGGATGTCGGTTGCGGGGCAGGGCTGCTGTGCGAACCATTGGCAAGGCTGGGGGCGGCGGTTACGGGCGTTGATGCGGCGGCTGAGAATATTGCGGCGGCGAAGGCGCATGCGGCGCAGTCGGGTTTGGCTATCGACTATCGTGCAGGCGAGCTTGCGGCCCAGAATCTAGGTCAGTTCGATCTTGTCACTTCAATGGAGGTGATCGAGCATGTCACCGATCCGTCAGCATTTGTTGGCGAACTGGCTGCGCGATTGAAACCCAATGGACTGATGATCCTGTCGACCCCGAACCGCACTGCTGCGTCCAAGCTGTTCCTCGTCGAAGCAGCCGAGCGGCTTGGGCAGGTGCCGCGCGGAACGCATGACTGGGACAAGTTTTTGACGCCCGAAGAGGTTACGGCGTTGCTAACAGATGCCGGGCTAGAGGTCATTGCGATGGAGGGCATTGCCTTCTCACCGCTATCGGGTTTGCATCTCAGTTCGAACAAGGCGCTCAACTATATTTTGGCGGCGCGTCACTCGGGCAGTACATAGTCCATCGTATAGAAATGCTTGCCGTCGCGAATATCGATATCGAGATTTCCGGCGATGCCTTTCAGCTGGTCGGTGCCGCTATCGGGAACGATTATCACCGATAGCGCCTGCCCGTTGGCCGACATCGTCCCGCGATGCGCGAGGATGAAACTGCCCTTCAGCCCTTTGAGCGTACCAGCGACGGTTTCGAGGGCAACATAGACCCGCGAACCATTAGCTTCGTTGCCGCCCGCCATCATCTGACCAACGCTAGTTGCCTCCAGATCGCCGCGGAATTGCTTGTCGATCGATAGGCGCATCGGCGCTTCATCGGCGCCAGATACGGGTTTCAGCGAGACTTCGAACTCACCGGCTGCGTGCAACATGAAAGGCTCCTTGATCGGCTCAGCGGGCGCGGACGCGGCCAGCATCAGGCTGAAGGCGGCGAGTAGCGACTTCATTCATAGCCCTGATCGTAGCTGTCATCCGCGAGATCGCTAAACCGGGTAATCTTTGCCTCAAACTTCATGCGCACCTTGCCGGTTGAACCGTGGCGCTGTTTGGCGACGATCAGTTCGGCGGTGCCGAAAACGCGCTCCATTTCCTGGCGCCACTTTTCATATTCCTCGGTGGCTTTCACATCACCGTCGCTGCCATGCTTGGGCTCGCGCGCGGCGACATAATAATCCTCGCGGAAAACGAACCACACCATGTCGGCGTCCTGCTCGATCGAGCCCGATTCGCGCAGGTCCGACAGCTGCGGGCGCTTGTCCTCGCGCTGCTCGACCGCACGGCTGAGCTGCGAGAGCGCGATCACCGGCACCTGCAACTCTTTCGCCAGTGTCTTCAATCCGCGCGAGATTTCGGAGATTTCGTTGACGCGGTTGTCGCTGCTGCGCGACGAGCCCTGCAGCAGCTGCAGATAGTCGACGACGATCAGGCCGATGCCATGCTTGCGCTGCAACCGGCGCGCACGGGTGCGCATCGCAGCGATGGTGAGCGCGGGGGTGTCGTCGATATAGAGCGGCAGTTCCTGCAACTCGCGGCTGGCGCGCGAAAGCTCGCGGAAATCGTCGCGGCTGATTTTGCCCATGCGCAAGGCTTCGGAAGAGATGCCCGATTGTTCAGCGAGAATACGTGTCGCGAGCTGGTCGGCCGACATTTCGAGGCTGAAAAAGGCGGTCTTGGCACCGACGCTTTTCTCTTCGGGAATGCCGTCCTCACGATCGCGGATCCAGCGCTGGGCTGCGTTGAACGCGATGTTGGTGGCGAGCGAGGTCTTGCCCATGCCGGGACGTCCGGCAAGGATGATAAGGTCCGAATTGTGCAGGCCGCCGCATTTCGAATTGATGCTGTCGAGGCCGGTGGTAACGCCCGAGAGGTGGCCACCGCTGTTCAGCGCCTTTTCGACATTCTTGATCGCCTCGGTCGACGCCGCGAGGAAGCTCTTCATGCTTCCGGTGTCGCCCTCCCCCTCGGCAACCTTGTAGAGCTGCGCCTCGGCCTGCTCGATCTGCGCCTTGGGGTCGACGATGTCGCTGGTGTCGAGTGCGCCTTCCACCAGCCCGCGCCCGACGCTGACAAGCTCGCGCAAAAGCGCCAGGTCGTAAATCTGTTGTGCGAAATCGCGTGCTCCAATCAGGCCCGAACCGTCAGCGGTCAGTTTCACCAGATAGCCGGGCCCGCCCAACTCCTTCATCGCCTCATCACTTTCGAACAGCGGTTTCAGCGTGACCGGCGTGACCAACATATTGCGGTCGATGAGCCGTAAAATCTGATCGAAAATCCGCCCGTGCAGAGGCTCGAAGAAATGTTCGGGGCGCAGCTTGATGCTGACATCTTCCAATATGCGGTTGTCGATCAGCAACGCGCCCAGAAACGCCGCCTCTGCCTCGACATTGCGCGGCAGGCGCTGTTCTTCTCCATCATTGGAGGCTGCTAGTCGGATTGGTTCGGCCATGGGGATGCTATCGCGCAGGGGCGTTACAACCGCAATAGCCCAACCGAAATAGAGTCGTTGAAACAATTGTGGACAACCACGTCGCCCCTTGCCCGAAAACGCGCATCGGCTAGAGGAACGCTATGTCCGACCCGCGCATCATCTCCGTCGAACTCGATGAAGCGACCATATTGCGTCGCAACGCCGATATCGAGCAGGAGCGGCGCGTCGCGATTTTCGATTTGATCGAGGAGAATCATTTCAAGCCACTGCGCGATATGGGCGACGGCTATGCGGGGCCGTATCGGCTGAAGCTGAGCGTCACCGAAGGCCGCTTGATCTGGGATATATCGCGCGAAGACGGCACGCCACACGAAACGCTGATCCTCGGCCTCGGCCGTTTCCAGCGCCCGGTGCGCGAATATTTCGCGATTTGCGACAGTTACTATCAGGCAATCCGCAAGGCGACCGCATCCGAGATCGAGACGATCGACATGGCGCGTCGCGGGGTACATAATGGTGCCGCAGAGCTGCTGATGGAACGGCTTGAGGGAAAGATTGAGGTCGATTTTCCGACCGCCCGGCGATTGTTTACATTGATTTGCGTCCTGCACATCAAGCAATAGGCCATAAGTTGTAATTCGGGGATCGGGATGGCCAGCGGAAAATTCAGGCTTTGGCGCAATGGAGCAATCGTGCTCGCCTTGTTGCTCGGCGCGTTGGTGTTGTGGCGGATGATTGTCGGCTGGGCGCCGTCGCGCGACGAGTATCCGGTGCAGGGCATCGTCGTCGACGGGTCGCATGGCGCGCTCGACTGGCCGATGCTTGCCGCAACCGGGGTCGATTTTGCCTATATTGTCGCGACCGACGGTTCGAAGGATCGCGACCCCCGCTTTGCCGCCAATATGGCCGGTGCACGCGAGGCAGGCGTGCGCTTCGGCCCGCTGTACCGCTATGATCTGTGCCGGTTGGCAAGCGATCAGGCGACCTTGTTTATCACCACAGTTCCGCGCAGCGACGTCGCCTTACCTGCGGCAGTCGAATTCGGCTTTTCCAAGAACTGCTCCAGCAAACCCGACCGCGCGTTGGTTCTATCCGAAGTCGCAACCTTCCTGTCACAGATTGAGGCGCATCTGGGCAAGTCTGCGGTGTTGATGCTGTCGCCGGATTTTGAGGAGCATTACAAGCTCAGCTCTGCCATTGACCGCAATGTCTGGCTGGAAAAGACATGGCTTTTGCCCGACTATGCTGCCAAGCCATGGGTCATGTGGACAGCTAATCCTCGACGTGAGATTGACGGCGTGGACGGGCCGGTAAAATGGGTGGTGGTGCGACCATGAGCAACAGGGATTCACAGTTGGTGGCGGCGGCGATTGAAGCCGCGCGCAACGCCTATGCGCCTTATTCGAACTTCCATGTCGGTGCTGCCCTGCTGCTTGACACGGGGGAAATAGTCACCGGGGCCAATTTCGAAAATGCCAGTTATGGCATGACCTTATGTGCCGAAACCGTCGCCATCGCCAAGGCGAACAGCGATGGGCAGATGCGGCGGATCGTCGCGATTGCAGTTGCGGGCGGGCCGCGCGCGGTGGACGGCAGTGCGCTGATCGGTGCCGATGCGATCACACCCTGCGGACGTTGTCGTCAGGTGATTAAGGAAGTCGCGGACGAGGTTGCCATCGATCTGCCCGTATATTGCGCGCATGCGGGCGGCCACGACACCCATTTGCTGTCCGAACTGCTCCCCTTTGGTTTCGGACCCGCCAGTCTGAAATAGTCGGTCAGGGCATCGGCCCCGGGGCATCGCCGCCCTGCGTGTCTTGAACCAGTTCCCAGCAGGCGTCGGTGGGATAGAAAAGCAGATAGCCCGGCTTTCCATAGGCTCCGGTGCGATCATCGCCTTCACCGCCCTCGTCGGGGCTGCCATTTTTATAGCCCATGCGAACCCAATCGACCCGCGCGCGACGATCCCCTGCAATATTGATTTCGAGTTCGACATATTCATAGGGCGGGGGCAGGCCAGCCTCATTCCTGCGCACCGATTCCGCTGTCACCCAGCTATAGTCGAGCATGCCGAGCGGAAAATCGTTGTAGGCAGACCCCGCGACGGGCACCGATGTGCCGTCACGTACCCTGTCGATCTGGCGGGCGCTATATTTCGTGCGCACCTTGTCCGAACGCAGAAACGCCTCAAAAAAACCTTTGAAGTCATAGGTGTTGCATGCTGTCTGGGCCTGCTTTTCCCAGTTCAATATTTCATCATTTTGCGCCGCAACCGGGGCGGTCAAGGCGAGGAGCGGGAAAAGCAGAAGATATTTGCGCACTATGGTCGATATCCTGTCGAAGCGGGTTTTCAGGATTGCCGCACATCTGTCCGGCTGTCGAGCGCGGCGATAGCACTAGTCCCTCTTGCACTCCCCCGCCAAACCGGCAAAAGCATCGACCACCAATGGGGAGTCAGTATGGCAATTCTATCAGACAAGTGGATCAGGCAACAGGCGCTCGAAAACGGTATGATAGAGCCGTTTGTCGAGGCGCAGCGCCGCGATGGCTGCATCAGCTATGGTCTGTCCTCTTACGGCTATGACGCCCGGGTCGCCCCCGAGTTCAAGATTTTCACCAATGTCGATTCGAGCGTTGTTGACCCCAAAGAGTTCGATCCGAAAAGCTTTGTCGATCGCGAAACCGATGTCTGTATCATTCCGCCCAACAGCTTTGCGCTTGCCCGCACCGTCGAATATTTTCGCGTGCCGCGCGATGTGCTCGTCATCTGTCTTGGCAAGAGCACCTATGCCCGTTGCGGCATCATCGTAAACGTCACACCGCTCGAACCCGGCTGGGAAGGGCATGTTACGCTGGAGTTCTCAAATACCACGCCGCTGCCGGCGAAAATCTATGCCAATGAAGGGGCGTGCCAGTTTCTCTTCCTGCAGGGCAACGAACCCTGCGAGACGAGCTATGCCGACCGTGCTGGCAAATATATGGGGCAAAAGGGTGTGACTTTGCCGAGGCTTTGACCTGCTCCGGACATCCGGCCTTGCTCAATTTAATCGTTCGATTAAACATGGGGCAAATGCCGATGCAGGAGAGGCTCAGATGACATCACCCTTATTCGATCAATGGCGCGCCCGTTCGCCCTATTATGACGAAAGCCATGAGGCGGTGTGTGATACCGTCCGCCGCTTCGTAACCCGCGAAATCACGCCCAATGTCGATGCATGGGAGGCGGCTGGCGAATTGCCGCGCGAGTTGCACAAAAAGGCCGCCGAGGCAGGCATTTTGGGGCTTGGCTATCCGGCCGAATTTGGCGGCACGGGAAGCAACGGTTTCGATATTTTCCACTCGTTAGTGCAGAGCGAGGAGATGTGCCGCCCAGGTGCAGGCGGCATCCCCGCCTCGCTGATGACCCACGGCATCGGCCTCCCGCCGATCCTCGCCATGGGCAGTGAGGAGATGAAGCAGCGTATTGCGCCTGCCGTGCTGGCTGGCGAAAAGATCATCTCGCTAGGCATCACCGAGCCCTCGGGTGGCTCGGATGTTGCGAACCTCAAGACCAAGGCCGAACGCAAGGGCGCGAGCTACATCGTCAATGGCAGCAAGACCTATATCACTAGCGGCATGCGTGCGGATTATGTGACCGTCGCGGTGCGCACCGGCGGCCCCGGCATAGGCGGCGTTTCACTGCTGCTGATCGAAACCGATCGACCGGGTTTCAGCCGCACCGCGCTCGCAAAAATGGGCTGGCATGCCTCGGACACCGCGACGCTGCATTTTGACAATGTAGAGGTGCCCGCCGAAAATCTGATCGGCCGCGAAAATGGCGGGTTCATGGGCATCATGCGCAATTTCAACGGCGAACGGCTGGGCATGGCGCAGCAGGCGGCGGCCTATGCGCGCGTCTGTTTTGAAGATGCGCTCGATTGGGCGCAGCAGCGCGAAGTGTTTGGCAAGCCGCTGATCCGCAATCAGGCGATCCGGCATAAGCTGGCCGACATGCTGCGGCAGATCAATTCGACGCAGGCGTGGATCGACCAGTGCGCGTGGAGCGTGCGCGAGGGCAAGGCCTTCCCGGGCGATTTCGCGCTACTCAAGGTGCAGGCGACGCGCACGATGGAATTTAGCGCACGTGAAGCCTGCCAGATTTTAGGCGGCGCCAGCTTCATGCGCGGCTGCCGCGTCGAACGCATCTACCGCGAAGTCCGCGTGATGGCGATTGGCGGCGGGTCGGAGGAGATCATGTTCGATCTGGCGAGCCGGCAATATAATTTTTGAAGGCGCATGCGGTGTGCGCAAGACCAGCAATAGCCAAAACACTGTTTTGACTCCGCGCATCCTTGCGCGCATCACATTCTCCAAAGCAGAATCAGGAGAGAGTTATGCCCAAGGAAGCACGCGAATTTGATGTCATCGTCTATGGTGCGACTGGCTATACCGGCCGGTTGGTTGCCGAATATCTGGCTAAACAGGCCGAAGGCGGCGTTGATGTCTGGCCTTGGCGCTGGGCGATGGCCGGACGTTCGCTGACCAAGCTGGAGGAGGTGCGCGATCTGATTGGCGCACCAAAGGACACGCCATTGGTGGTCGCCGATGCGGACGATCCTGCTTCGCTGGCGGCTATGGCCAAGCGCACCAAGGTGGTGTTGACCACCGTTGGACCTTATCAGCTATATGGAGAGCCACTGGTGAAGGCCTGCGTGGATGCGGGCACCGACTATACCGACCTGTGCGGTGAACCGGTTTGGATGCGCCAGATGATCGACAAATATCACGATGCTGCCAAAGCGAGCGGCGCGCGCATCACTTTCTCGTCGGGCTTCGATTCGATCCCGTTCGATCTGGGCGTGCTCATGCTGCAAAAACATGCGACCGAGAAATTCGGTGCACCAGCGCCCCGCGTTAAAGGCCGCGTTCGCGCGATGCAGGGGGGCTTTTCCGGCGGTACGGCAGCAAGCTTGAAGGAGACGCTGAAGACGCTCGCCAAGCACCCCACACTGACACCCTATATGCTCAGCCCGTTCGGCCTGACGCCGGGCTTTGATGGACCCAACCAGCCTACCGGCATGATCCCCGAATATGACGACCATCTGGGAAGCTGGGCCGCGCCGTTCATCATGGCGGCGATCAACACCAAGAATGTCCACCGGACGAACTTCCTGCTCGGCCACCCCTGGGGTGCGGACCTGCGCTATGACGAGATGGTGCTCACCAGCCCCGGCGAGATGGGCAAGCAGGCTGCCGAGGGGCTGGCCAAAGCCATCAAGGCACCATTTGGCGAAGGGGGGCCGAAACCCGGTGAAGGCCCGACCAAGGAAGAGCGCGAAAATGGCTTTTATGACGTACTGTTTGTCGGCGAATATCCCGATGGCAAGCGTGCGCTCTATTCGGTGAAGGGCGACAAGGACCCGGGCTATGGCTCGACCTCGAAGATGATCGCCGAAACCGCGCTTGGCCTCGCTGAGAATGACGGCGAGGGCGGGGTGACCACCCCCGGTGCAGCATTGGGTGCCAAACTGGTTGAGCGGTTGCAGGCGCATGCCGGGCTGACCTTTACCGCTGAGAACTAAGTTATCACCCCTCCCGCTTGCGGGAGGGGGCCGGGGGGCCTGTGGCCCTCGCTCGCCTCCCTACCCCCAGGGAAAAGCCCTTCCGAAAATCATATCCCGACCCTATATGGCGCGCACCATGCTGGGTCGCCTGTTCAAGAAAGCCGCACCGTCCCGTCCGCTCGATACCGCGCGGGTGCCGGATGGTATGCGCGTGTATGCGATTGGCGACATTCATGGCCGTAACGACCTGTTGCAGGCACTGCTGGCAAAGATCGACGCCGATGACCAGGCGCGCGGTGCAGCGGATACGCAGATTGTTTTCCTCGGTGACTTGGTCGATCGCGGGTCAGACAGTGCAGGTGTTATCGACACGGCGATGGCGCTGCGCGGGCAAGGGCGTACCGTCCGTTACCTGATGGGTAACCATGAAGAGGTGTTCCTAAAGGCCTGCCGTGAGCGCGACACCAAGACGCTGCGCTTCTTCCTGAAGATTGGCGGCGACGCCACATTGCAAAGCTACCCCATCACCCGCGCCGAATATATCGAACTTGATATCGAGCAACTGGCTGAGCGACTCGCGACGCTGGTTCCGGAGGCGCATCTGGCTTTCCTTGAAAGCTTTGAGGATATGATTGTGCTGGGCGATTACGCCTTCGTCCATGCCGGCATCCGTCCCGGTGTTCCCCTGTCAGAGCAGCGCAAGAGCGACCTGCGCTGGATCCGTGACGAATTTGTCGGCCAGCGCGGCGATCTCGAAAAGGTGATCGTTTATGGCCACACCATTTATGACGATATCGACGAACGCGGCTCGCGCATCGGGATCGATACCGGCGCCTATGCCAGCGGGAAATTGACTGCGATCGGCCTTGAGGGTGGCGAGCGATGGTATTTGCAAACGTAGCAATGGAATACCGTAGTGCTGAGCCTGTCGAAGCACGCCTCTCAATTAAAAGTGGCATCCGAAACCTGCAGCCGCCCTTCGACAGGCTCAGGGCTTAGGTTTCGTTGACTAGCAGTCAGTCTGAACAACGAAAAGGGCGGTGACTCTCAGCACCGCCCTCTCTCAAACTACTGCCGGGGTAATGTCTTTATCGGTTCAGGCAACCAGCGGCTGCTCCATATCGTCCAGATCGCGCAGCACATAGCCGCGGCCCCAGACGGTCTCGATATAGTTTTCGCCACCGCAGGCCAGCGCCAGTTTCTTGCGCAGCTTGCAGATGAACACGTCGATGATCTTGAGTTCGGGTTCGTCCATGCCGCCATAAAGGTGGTTCAGGAACATTTCCTTGGTCAGCGTGGTGCCCTTGCGCAGCGAAAGCAGCTCGAGCATCGCATATTCCTTGCCGGTCAGGTGGACGCGGCTGCCGTCGACTTCGACGGTCTTGGCATCAAGGTTGACCGCCAGCTTGCCTGTGCGGATGACCGACTGGCTGTGGCCCTTTGAACGACGGACAACCGCATGAATGCGGGCGACCAGTTCTTCGCGATGGAACGGCTTGGTGACGTAATCATCGGCACCAAAGCCAAAGGAGCGCACCTTGCTGTCCATTTCCGAAATGCCGGACAGGATGAGCACCGGCGTCTGCACCTTGGCGACGCGCAGCTTCTTCAGGACGTCATAGCCGTGCATGTCGGGCAGGTTGAGGTCGAGAAGGATGATATCGTAATCGTAGAGTTTACCGAGATCGAGGCCTTCCTCGCCCAGATCGGTCGAATAGACATTAAACCCTTCGGTCGCGAGCATCATCTCGATGGCTTTCGCGGTGGTCGGTTCGTCTTCAATCAGCAACACGCGCATGCGGCTGGCCCCTCTTTGCTTTTGCAACCCCCGATGCCTGTGCTGCCCGAAGCGGCGACGCAGCCATCGATCGTTATTAACCATAAGGGAAATGAACTGAAAAGGTTAATTTCATCTTAACGCGCAGGAAGCCGCGAGTCGCAGGGAGTCGGATTGGACAAAAGTGACTCAAATCCTAGGGTTTCGGAGTCTCGGCGGGGGTTAAAAAAATTCAGCCGGGCGCATCAATATACCCGAAAATTATGTCCAATTGCCATTTGCCAAGCGGATATTGCGTTGCTAGCCTTAACTTTCAGGGTTTTAACATGCCGCAACTGCACAGCGGGGCGGCACGAGCTGGAGGGCTATGACATGAAATTGCACAAGCTGGCATTATATCTGAGCGCCGCGAGCCTCGCGGCTCCGGTGGTGGCGCAGGATGCGGGTATCGCCGATGCTGACGACAAGGTTGCGGAAAGCAGCGGGGAAGCTATCATCGTAACTGGCTCGCGGATCAAGCGCGATCCCAACAACAGCCCGCTGCCACTAACCGTTATCACGCCCGATGATATTACGCGTGAAGGGATTAACAGCCCCGAGCAGTTGATTTCGTTCCTGACCAGCAACGGTAATGGCGCCGACAATCTGGCGTCGAACTCGGATGTTGTCTCAGGCGCGGCGCGTGGTGGCAACAACGGTTTGTCGGCTGCCAACCTGCGTGGTCAAGGCTCTGGTTCGACATTGGTACTGCTGAACGGTCGCCGGGTTGCCGCGCACGGTATCGGTGGCGGAGCCGTAGACGTTAATCAGGTGCCATTCGCAGCCATTGAACGGATCGAAGTGCTCAAAGATGGGGCCTCGGCAATTTACGGTACCGATGCAATTGGTGGCGTCATCAACTTCATCACCAAATCCAATTTCCAGGGCGTCGCGCTGAACGGATTTGTAGACATCACCGAAGCAGGCGATAGCCCAATCTACCGGCTTTCAGGCACGGTGGGCTATGGCGACATTGACGAAGATGGTTTCAACGTCATGGCGGCGGTCAGCAAAAGCTGGAACGGCGTACTTTACGGCAAGGACCGGAGCTTCGTAAATGGTAACCAGCCTAATCGCGGCCTGTCTGTCGATACGCGCGGAACGCCGATCGCGACTGCATTCCCTGCCAATCCGAACAGTATCTTTGCACCGACCGGTTCTTTGCTGGGCGCTACGACGACAACGAACTCGACTTTCCTTCCCGGTTTGCTTCTGCCCGGTTCGACAGTTCGCGCCGACGGCGGTATCAACTTCCTTGATTTGCCTGGTGGCGCGGGTTGCGACAGCATGGACGGCGGCATGGCATATGACGAAGTACTCTGGGCTATTCCGGGTGCCCGGTTTGCGTGCGCATGGGATACAGGCCAAGCTGCAACATTGCAGCAGCCGCTTCAAACGCTAACTTACTATGGTAAAGCAACGCTGGCGCTTGGGGATCATCGGATTTCAGCCGAAGTCACCGGTTCCGACGCAGATTCGGCAAAGCGTTTTTCTAACAACCAATATTCGATCAACGCGACAACAATGCCGCTTTATTATCCGCTGAATGCAACAACAGCGACAACTTACAACGATATTTACAACCGACTTGTCGCAGTATTCCCAGCGATTGCAGCCAATTATGGCAAGCCGATCGCTTATCGCTGGCGCAACATTGCGGGCGACCGTCGAGAGTATGAAACCAACACCAAATCACTGCGCGCCGGATTGAATATCGAAGGCCCGTTGTTCGAAGGCTGGGATTATCGGGCAGGCGGTTCTTATGCGAAGAGCGAAGCTAAATCGGTTCTGGGCACGGGATATCATTATCGCGGCGTTTTCTCCAGCACTGCAGCAGCCAACGCATCCGGCGTTGCTGGCGCTGTTAACGGTGGGCTTGACCCACGTGCTCCGATTGCCCCTGGTGCGACCGCGCCGGGCATTGTTGGCCTACTTAACAGCGGGATTCTCAATCCATTCTCTTTGAATCAAACCGATGCGGCACTGGCGGCACTTGATGCGATATCTGCGGAAGGCACCACGCTGTACGGCGGTCAATACGAAGTGAAACAATTTGATGCTTCAATATCCGGATCGTTGTTCGATTTGCCAGGCGGTGCAGTACAAGTAGCGTTAGGTGCCGATTATCGTAAGGAAACCTACAGCTTTAACGGTTCGGCTGCGGCTGCTTTGAACCAGCCGGAAATTTTCAACGTGGCATTCGATAACGTAAATGCTTTGACGCCCAAGAATCGCACTGTGAAAGCCGTGTATGGCGAGTTGCTTCTGCCGATTTTCGACATGCTTGAAGTCACCGGCGCAGTTCGTTTGGACGATTATTCCGGCTTTGGCACGACCGTTAATCCGAAAGTTTCGGCCAGATTCCGTCCCGCCGATTGGTTGATGTTCCGCGCGTCCTATAACACGGGTTTCCGCGTGCCCGCATTCAACCAGATTTTCAATGGCGTCACCCAATCACCCAACCCGGGCAACTCATTGACCGACCCGACTACATGCCCTGCTGGTGGAACGACCGGCGTCACGCCGGGTTGTGCGCCCATCACGCCTGACTCGCTGACGGGCGGCAATCTAAACCTCGGGCCAGAGACATCCGAGCAATATTCGGTTGGCGTTGTTTTGCAGCCCACATCGCGTATTAGCGCATCGGTGGATTTCTGGTCTATTGCGGTCGATGATACCATCGGTTCGCTGACTATCCGGCAGTTGCTCGACAACATTGCCGATTTCCCCGATCGGGTGATTCGCACCAACGGCATCATCACGCTGCTCGACCTTCGCGCCGACAATATCGGATCGCGACGCACGCAGGGTCTCGAAGTTTCGTTGCGCGCCGGTTTTGATGCGTTGGGTGGTGAGGTTTCTGCCGGAATGGACGGAACCTATTTGCTCAAAAAGAAGGAAAAGTTCCTGCCGGCGTCGCCTTATGGTTCCAGCCTGATCGGTGTCTTCACCTATGGCGGCGACCTTGGTCTTAAGTGGAAGCACAATGCCTTCCTGTCTTACACCAATGACGACTTCACCTTCACCTTGTCGCAAATCTTCCGCAACGGGTATAAGAACAATACCGCCATTCCGCGGTCGAGTACGCGCCCGGATTTCAATGCCCGCGTCAAAAACTATGTGATCTACAACATGTCAGCCAGCTATAGTATTGACGAACGCTTCAAGCTGACCGGAGGTATCAAGAACCTGTTCGATACCGATCCGCCATTTGCAATCACCTATGACAGCAACAGCGGTGCTGGCAGCAGCTGGGAGCCTCGTGTGGCCGATCCACGCGGCCGTTCGTTCACTATTGGCGTAGAGGCAAAGTTCTGACGCCGTCGCGTCGAACGATCATGACGGGGCTGGCGGCGCTGATGGCGGCGCCGGCCCTGCCTGGCTTGAATGGTGCCGTGTACGCGGCTCCCACTTCAGGTAAGCGGATCAAGCCACCCCGCATTAAACCCGGCGACATCATCGGCCTGATCGAACCCGCCTCGGCGAGCGACGATCCGTTCGATCTGGTGCTGGTCGAGGAAGCGATCCGGGCGATGGGGCTGGTGCCTAAGCGCGCGCCCAATCTGCTCAAACGCTATGGCTATCTCGCGGGGCAGGACAGGGAACGCGCGTCGGATATCAACACGATGTTCGCCGACAAGGATGTGAAGGCCATCTTCGCCGTGCGCGGCGGATGGGGTGCGGCGCGGGCCTTGCCCTTTGTCGATTGGGATGTGGTGCGGGCCAATCCCAAATTCCTGATCGGCTATAGCGACATTACTGCGCTGCACATGGCAATCGCGGCCAAGGGTGGGGCGGTGACGCTGCATGGACCCAATGCCAGCAGCGCCTGGGGCAAGGCCTCGGTTGAAAGCTTCAAGGGCATTGCCTTTGACGCGGCGACGCCCTTGTTTGAAAATCCCAAGGCGACCGAAGACCGGCTTGTGCAACGGCGCTGGCGGACGATCAAGATCCGTGGCGGCAAGGCGCAGGGGCAATTGCTCGGCGGCAATCTCACCGTGCTGACCGCGCTTGCGGGCACACCCTATCTGCCCGATTTTACCGGTGCGATCCTGTTTCTCGAGGATATCGATGAAGCCGAATATCGCATCGACCGCATGCTGACCCAATTGGGGCAGGCGGGCGTGCTCAAGGGGTTGGCTGGCGTCGTCTTCGGGCAATGCACCAACTGCCGCAATTCCGAAGGCAGCAGTTTCACGCTCAATTCAATTTTGCGCCAGCATTTCGAACCGCTGGGCATACCGGCGTTCGAAGGGGCTTGGTTCGGCCATATTTCTGACCAGTTCACGATTCCGCAGGGCGTGCTTGCCGAGATTGACGCAGACGCCGGAACATTGCGACTGCTGGAGTCTGCTGTCGCATGATCCGCACCGCGCTGCGGGTGCTGCTGGCTTCATTCTATGCTTTTGCCGGAGTGGCGCATTTGCGCAATCCAGAGGTGTTTCTGGCAATTACGCCGCAATGGGTTCCCTATCCGGTGGAAGTTGTCGCGCTGACGGGTGTTGCCGAATTGGCCGGGGTGATTGGTCTGCTTATCCCGCGTGCATGGATCAGCTGGGCGCGACCGGCGGCAGGTATCGGCCTTGCGCTCTATGCGCTGTGCGTCTGGCCGGCCAATTTCAACCATGCCATCAACAATATCGCGATGGGCGGCGAGACGATGAGCTGGTGGTATCACGGCCCGCGCCTCGCGGCGCAACCGCTGATCATCTGGCTGGCCTTGTGGGTGGGTGAAGTAACCGACTGGCCGTTTCGCAAGCGGAACTGATCAGGTCGCCGACAATTTCTCCGCCAGAAAGTCGATCAATGCTGTCACCCGGCGCGGGCGGAAGGTGCTCGGCGGGGTGACGATGTGGATGGCGATGGGCGCGGTTTTCCAGCCCTGCAATATCGGCTTCAACCGCCCGGCTTCGATTTCTTTTTCGCAAATAAAATCCGGTAACATGCCGATGCCAAGACCCGCACATAGGGCAGGCAACATCGCTTCGCCATTGTTGACGCGCAGCGGCCCGGACAGGCGCACTACTGTTTCGCTGCCGTCGGGGCCGGTGAACCGCATGCTCTCCGGATTGGAGGCGAGCGAGTAGCTGAGGCAGCGATGCTCGCCCAGTTGGGCGGGATGGCGTGGCTCGCCGTTTTGCGCAAGATAATCAGGGCTGGCGAGGACATAGCCTGTCACGCCGCGCAATCGCCTCGCCCTGAGGGAACTGTCGGGGAGTGCGCCGATGCGCAGTGCCAGATCAAAGCGCTCGCCGATCAGATCGACCTTGGCATCGGACAGATGCATGTCGATGCTGATGCCGCGATGGCTGCACAGAAATTCGGAGAGCAAAGGTGCAACGCGGCTGATGCCATAGCTCATCGGTGCGGCGAGGCGGATCAGGCCGACCGGTTCGCTTGCCTCATCGCGCGCCGCTTCCTCGGCGGCCTCGCCTGCCGCAACAATCGCTTTTGCCTGCTCGAGCAGCGACACGCCGCTCTCGCTTAATACCAAACGCCGCGAGGTTCGGTGGAATAGCGGCGCGCCCAGTTGCGCCTCCAGACGGGAGACGGCCTTGGATACCGTCGCCTTGGAAAGGCCCAGCAATTCCGCGGCGCGGGAAAAGCCGCCTTCAGTCGCAACGGCGGCGAAAATGCTCCAGGCTTCATAGTCAGGTAATCGCATATATGGAAACAATAAGTTTCCAATGTTTCTATTTCAATCCCAATTCATAGACCTATTTTGGCGGCAACACAGAAATCAGGAGCATTCCGATGATCGACAGCAAAGCAAAGGTAGAAATCCGCCCCTTCGCCAGCCTTGGCGGGGCCAATCATGGCTGGCTGGATGCCCATCACCATTTCTCTTTTGCCAATTACCATGACCCGGATCGCATGAGCTGGGGCAGCCTTCGTGTCTGGAATGATGACATCATCCAGCCGCAAACCGGTTTCCCTCCGCATCCCCATGCGGACATGCAAATCATCACCTATATCCGCACTGGCGCAATTACCCATCAGGATAGCCTGGGGAACAAAGGCCGCACCGCTGCGGGCGATGTGCAGGTGATGAGCGCTGGTACTGGCATCCGCCACGCCGAATATAATCTGGAGGATGAGGCAACGACGCTATTCCAGATCTGGATCGTGCCGAAGCGGACCGGTGGCGCGCCCAGTTGGGGTACCAAACCCTTCCCCAAAAGTGACCGTTCCGGTGCTTGGCAGGTGCTGGCCAGCGGCTTTGAAGAAGATAGCGATGCACTCCCCATCCGCACCGATGCGCGGGTGCTCGGTGCGACTTTGAAGGCAGGCGAGAGCCTGACCTATCAGGTCGGCGACCGGCGTTACGCCTATCTGGTTCCTGCCACGGGTGCCATCGACATAGATGGTCAGCGCGCCAACGCCCGTGACGGCGTGGCGATCACTGCGGGAACGACCACCATAAGCGCCATCGAAGACAGCGAAATCGTCCTTGTAGACGCTGACTAACCCTCCCCCCTGAACCCCTCCTCCCGCCGTGGAGGAGGGGCCTTTTCCAGAAAGAACCATCTTATGCCCAAAGTCCTCGTCCTCTATTATTCCAGCTATGGCCATATCGAGACCATGGCCAACGCCATTGCCGAAGGTGCGCGTGAAACCGGCGCGACCGTCGATGTGAAACGCGTTCCCGAAACCGCGCCGCTCGAGATCGCACAAGCCGCGCATTTCAAACTCGATCAGGCTGCCCCGGTTGCCACTATCGAGAGACTCAAAGACTATGACGCAATCATCGTCGGCACGGGCACCCGTTTCGGACGGATGTCGAGCCAGATGGCGGCGTTCTGGGACACGGCCGGGGGCGTCTGGGCGCGTGGCGAACTGAATGGCAAGGTCGGCGCGGCCTTTACTTCCAGCGCTACCCAGCATGGTGGGCAGGAAACGACCTTGTTCTCAATCCTCACCAACCTGCTGCATTTCGGCATGACCATCGTCGGTCTCGATTACGGCTTTGCCGGGCAGATGCGAAATGACGAGGTGGTCGGCGGAGCGCCCTATGGCGCGACTACGATTGCCAATGGCGATGGCAGCCGCCAGCCAAGCGAGACCGAACTTGAAGGCGCGCGCTATCTTGGTCGCCGCGTTGCCAACACCGCAGCAAAGCTGTTCGGCTGAATCATGACCAGGCAGCCCGCCTTATTCGTTTCGCATGGTGCGCCAACCATAGTGATTGACGACACGCCAGCCCGGCATTTTCTGGCCGGGCTGGCAGGCGAGCTGCCGACACGGCCGGACGCCATCGTCATGATCTCGGCGCATCATGACGAACCACTGGCGTCGATTACCTCTGCCGAACAACCGGGAACCATCCACGACTTTGGCGGTTTTCCTGACGAACTTTACCGTATGCGCTATCCGGCTCCCGGTTCGCCGGAACTGGCGCAACGCATAGCCAGAATTCTGGGCGACGCCGATATTGCCAACCGGCTCGATCCCGAACGGGGGTTCGATCATGGCACATGGACGCCGTTGATGCTGGCATGGCCCAATGCCGATATTCCGGTGGTGCAGGTCTCGATCAACTCGCGTGCTACGCCGGACTATCATTATCGGCTGGGTCTGGCGCTGGAGGCGCTGCGCGACGACAACGTCCTCGTTATCGGATCAGGCGCGATTACGCACAATCTGCATGCACTTTTCCGAGGCGGCTATGCGGCCGATGCGCCTACGCAACCTTGGGTAACGGATTTCCTCGGCTGGCTCGATAGGCAATTGATGGCTGGCGGCCACGATGCGGTACTCGGCGCGATTGGACACGCGCCGCACGGCTCCGACAATCACCCAACTATGGACCATATCCTGCCATTGTTCGTGGCATTGGGCGCAGGAGGAACTGTGAGTAAGGCTACCAAGCTGCACGCCAGCGTCGAATATGGCGTGCTCGCGATGGATGCATGGCGTTTCGACTAGCGCCGTGGTCAGCTGCGGCCTAAATGAAGATATGCCGTTTGAACTGCCCGAGGAACTGCTTGAAGAGACCTTTCTGGCATCGACCGGTCCGGGCGGGCAGAATGTCAACAAGGTGGCAACCGCGTGCCAGTTGCGGGTCGATGTGTTCCGATTGGGCCTTCCGCCCTATGCTTATCGCAAACTGAAAACCCTTGCAGGCAGCAAGATGACATCGTCGGGAGAGTTGATCGTCACCGCGCGCGAACACCGTACAAGAGAGGCCAACCGGGCAGAGGCCCGCGCGCGCATCATCCGCCTGATCGATCAGGCGTTCGTTCGGGAGGCCCCGCGGATCAAGACAAAGCCGAGCAAGGCATCCAAGGCCAAACGCGTCGATGCCAAAAAGGGGCGGGGGGAAATCAAGAAGGGCCGTGGTAAAGTCCGGCTCGATTGACTATCTGGGCAAGCATGTACGCATTCGATATCGCAACTGACCTCCCTAAAACGGAGCTATACGCCGAGCTATTGAAGGCAGCCGATGCGCTGACCGCCGGCGAGCCGGACGGCATTGCCAATATGGCAAACATCTCGGCGTTGATCTGGCAATTCGTGCCAGACCTTAACTGGGCGGGCTTCTATCGCATGGTCGGGCGTGAACTGGTCCTCGGGCCCTTTCAGGGCAAGTCGGCCTGCATCCGCATTTCACTCGACAAGGGGGTATGCGGGGCGGCCGGGCGAACCGGAACAACGCAACTGGTCGAAGATGTTCACGCCTTTCCCGGCCATATCGCCTGTGATGCGGACAGCCGTTCTGAACTGGTTGTGCCGGTGAAGCGGGGCGGTGCAGTGATTGCGGTTATTGACCTCGACAGTCCGCGCCCCTCACGGTTCGATGCGGACGATGCTGCTGGCATCGAGGCGTTGGCTGAACTGCTCGCACCTCGCATCTGACCCACTGCTTCATTTTGGAACAAAAGTTCTAGGGCATCCCCAATTTACATTCGCGTCATGGTGCGCACTTCAAAATAATGTTAAGCACTTCTTAACTATCGAAGAATGCGTAAAGAGCGCGTCTTCGTGATTAGGGAGCGATTAACCATGAAAGTCCTCTTGATTGCGAGCCTTGCGACCAGCGCTTTAATAGCGATGCCAGCACAGGCCGCCAGCGACTCGGGCAAGAAGCATCATGATCATGCCGAATATGGCCCGGCCATGGGTGCCGATCATGGCATCTACGATCTGGATGGCCCAGGCATGCCGACCTATTCTGATGCAAGCGGCGTGCGCTATGAATATCAGGGCGAATGGACCAAGGGCCAATATGTCGACAAGGATGGCCGGGTTTATGAAGGCCAGTGGAACGGCACCGTGACCCGTCACGGCGAAGAGACACCACATCACCGGATGCCGCATCATCCCATGCCCGCAGCCGGTGCGCCATACGACGTTCCGCATGCCGCAGCACCCTATCCCATGCCGCCCGCTTATGGTGCAGGCTATGACAACCGCGAATATGAGAAGTGCCTGAAGAGCGACGGTGTTGGCGGTGCCGCAATCGGCGCGATATTGGGCGCGATTGCCGGTAACCGCATTGCGGGCCGCGGTAACCGTACCGAAGGTTCGCTCATTGGTGCGGGGCTTGGTGCGCTTGCCGGTCTCGGTGTCGAAAAGTCGATGAAGAAGTGCGAGAAATATCTGCCGAGCGATAATGGATATGGTTCAGGCTTTGGCCACGCTTACGGCGCCTATCCCTATGGCTATTATTACTACCCGGCACCGATGGTCACATATTCGATGGTGCCCGTGACCACGACCACGGTAACCGAAGAAATCTATTATGAAACGGTGCCCGTAAAAAGGAAGGCTGTGCGCAAGTGGAAAGCGAAGCCAAAGCCGAAGCCGCGCTGCGTGTGCCGCTGAGTGATTACGAGCCCAAATAAGAAACCCCGCCTTGGCGGGGTTTTTTGTTAGCTGAAAAGATCGGCTTGCTCGCCGCTTTCGAAATCGACCCAGCCATCGGGGCTGAGTTTTTCGAGCGGACGATAGCGGGTCTTGTACTGCATCCGCGCTGCACCTTCGACCCAATAGCCCAGATAGACGAAGGGAAGCCCGGCTGCGCGCGCGCGCATGATGTGATCCATGATGATGAAATTGCCCAAGCCCGGACGGCCTTCGGCTTCGGCATCGTAGAAGCTGTATACCATCGACAGACCATCTGATTGCTGGTCGGTAATGCACGCTCCAATCAGTTCGCCTTGCGCGCCATAGCGAGCGGGAAGCCGATATTCGACGACATGGCTGTGCACCGGCGTCTGCTCGACCATGTCGGCATAATCCATATCGTCCATGTCAGCCATGCCACCTTCAGGGTGACGCTGTTTCAGATAGCGGCGCAGCAGCTCATATTGCTCGTTGGTCGACCAGGGACGACAAGCGCTGACCTGCAGGTCCGAATTGCGCTTCAATATCTTCCGCTGGGTGGCGTTGGGCCGGAACCCGTCTGTCAAGATGCGCACGGGAACGCAGGCCTTGCAGTCGATGCAGCTGGGTCGATAGGCGACATTCTGGCTGCGGCGGAAACCGATGCGGCCCAGCGCCTCGTTCAGCTCGGTTGCGTGTGCACCGTTGAGTTCGGTGAATACTTTGCGCTCGGTCTTGCCGGGCAAATAGGGGCAGGGGGCCGGGTTTGTGACAAAGAAGCGCGGAAAGCGGACTGGTGCGCTCATGGTAAACCGACCTCGCCTTATGTTGTTGGTTGCGAGGGGTTATGACGCTTTACGGGAGTGCTGAAAAGAGCGTTTACCATCAATATGCGATGGCATTGAATTTGTTCAATTCAGCTCAACACGTTCGACCTTGTAACCCGCATCTTTCAGCGAATCGACCAGACCCTGCAGCTGCTCGGCATCACGCGCTTCGCACTCGATATCGGTGATTAGGCCCTTGGCGGGCAACGTCGTGAAGATGCGCTGGTGATAGATTTCGATGATGTTGATGTTGTGCTCGTTGAACAGCTTCATCACCTTGTACAGCGCGCCAGGGCGGTCCTGCAAGGTGATGCGCAAGCGGGCGAGGCGGCCCGAACGGGCCAGGTCGCGCAACAACACATTGGCGAGCAGACGGGTGTCGATATTGCCGCCACTCAGCACGATGCCGACATTCTTGCCTTTGAACTTTTCCGGATAAGCCATCACGGCTGCGAGGCCGGCTGCACCGCCGCCTTCGACCACGGTCTTTTCGATCTGGAGGAGCAGACTGACTGCCGTTTCGAGCTCTGGTTCCGACACCAGAACAACATCGTCGACAATGTCACGGATGACTTTCGAAGTAAATTCGCCCGGCACCTTGACCGCAATGCCTTCGGCCAGCGTATCGCCCTCGCACGGCATCTGCTTGTTGTTCAGCAGTGCGTACATCGAGGGATAAAGCTCGGCCTGCACGCCCACCAGTTCGATATCCGGATTGATGCCGCGCGCCGCAGTGCCCATGCCTGACAACAGCCCGCCGCCACCGATAGGGACAACCAAAGTGTCGATCGTCGGAATCTCTTCGAGCATCTCCAGGGCAACGGTGCCTTGGCCTGCCGCGACCTTGGGGTCATCAAAGGGGTGGACAAAGGTCAGCCCCAATTCCTTTTCGAGAAGGCGCGCATGCTTATAGGCGTCATCGAACTTTTCGCCTTCGAGGACCACTTTACCGCCCACTGCTTCGGTCTGCATGATTTTGACCGTCGGTGTGGTCTTGGGCATTACGATGGTCACCGGAGCGCCGAGCCGCGTTCCGTGGTAGCTCAAGCCTTGGGCATGATTGCCCGCCGACGCTGCGATAACGCCTCGGTTGCGCGCCTCTTCGGGCATCAGCAACAGCGCATTCAGCGCCCCACGCTCCTTATAGGCTGCTGTAAACTGGAGGTTTTCGAACTTCAGATAGATATTCGCGCCTGTCAGGTTGGACAGCGTTTTGCTGTGCAAAGTGGGCGTTGCGACAATGGCGTCGCGGATGCGCTCATGCGCGGCGCGGACATCGGCAAGGGTCAGAAGCTCGGACATAGTGGCGCGGGCCCTAACCTATCTGGCGCAATGTGAAAACAGACATTAAGGCTCAGGCATGGCAAGAATAGCTTTTATCGGATTGGGCGTCATGGGCGGCCCGATCGCACGTCACCTTCGCAATGCCGGTCATGAGATGATCGTCTACAACCGTTCATCAGCCAAGGCTGACAAATGGGTTGCCGAACATGGCGGGCAAAAGACCGCATCGCCGGCAGAGGCCGCGAAAGACGCCGAATTTGTCGTCAGCTGTGTCGGCACCGACGACGATCTGGCCAGCATCACACTTGGGCGTGACGGCGTATTTGCAGCAATGCCCAAGGGCAGCACCTTCATCGACCATACAACGGTATCGGCCCGGATCGCGCGTCAGTTGGCCGTCGAAGCCAAGGGACGCGGCATCCATTGCGTTGACGCGCCCGTCACTGGGGGGCAGGCAGGAGCTGAAAACGGTACGCTGGCGATCATGTGCGGGGGCACAGAAGCTGCGGTGGCATCGGCCACGCCGGTGATGGCGGCCTATTCCAAACGTGTCGTCCATGTCGGCGGTCCTGGCGATGGGCAAACGGCAAAGATGGTCAACCAGATTTGCATAGCGGGGGTCTTACAAGGGCTCTCCGAAGCTCTGCACTTTGCTCAATGTGCCGAACTTGATCTCGACAAGGTGTTCGACGCCATTTCGGGGGGTGCTGCACAAAGCTGGCAGATGGACAATCGCTGGGCAACGATGGCGAAAGGCGAGTTCGACTTTGGTTTTGCAGTCGACTGGATGCGCAAGGATCTGGGGCTGGCGATCGACGAAGCCCGCGCCAATGGCGCCAGCATTCCCATCGCGGCAATGACCGACCAGTTTTTCTCTGACATCCAATATATGGGTGGGGGACGACAGGATACGAGCGCATTGGTGCGGAGGTTGCCGAAACGATGAAAGCCATAACCCGATTGTCTGCGGCGATTTGCATCGCACTCGCAGCTCCCGTTTACGCCGATGGTATGGTCGAAAATGTAAATGGCATCACGCTCGACAAGGACGGCAAGGTTGTACGTTTCTCTGCGGCGCTGATCGACAGGGAAGGCAAAGTCAGCCAGCTTTTAACCAGCAAGGAAAAGGCTCCCAAACAGCTCGATTTCCGGCATGACGGGCGCGGGCTGACGATGTTGCCGGGCCTGATCGATGCGCATGGCCATGTTATCGGTTTGGGTTTTGCCGCGCTGACGCTCGACCTGTCGGGCACCAACTCGCTGGAAGAGGCGCAGGCAGCCATCAAGGCCTATGCCGCCAAATATCCAGAACGCCGATGGGTCGTCGGGCGTGGCTGGAATCAGGAAAAATGGGGCTTGGGACGTTTCCCGACATCTGCCGATCTGGATGCCGTCGTTGCTGATCGCCCGATCTGGCTTGAGCGGGTTGATGGCCATGCAGGCTGGGCCAACAGCAAGGCAATGGAGATTGCAGGCGTGACCGGTGCCACCAAATCTCCGGCAGGCGGCCGGATCGAGATGGCGGGTGCCAAGCCTAGTGGCATCTTTGTCGATGCAGCCAGCGAGCTTGTAGCAAAACACATTCCCGCACCCAAACCCGCCGAACGCGATCTGGCGCTGGCCGAGGCGCAAAAGGCACTACTGTCGGTTGGCGTAACCAGCATCGCGGATATGGGCACAACAATCGAGGACTGGCAAAGCTATCGCCGGGCCGGAGACGATGGCTGGCTGTCGATCCGCATCGTGGGCTATGCAGGCGGCATCGACAATATGGTCGCCATTGCAGGGCCGCGCCCGACACCCTGGTTGTATGACGACAAACTGCGTCTGGGTGGTGTGAAGCTGTATCTGGACGGTGCGCTGGGAAGTCGTGGGGCTTGGCTGAAAAAGCCTTATGCCGATGCACCGGGCCAAACTGGCCTTTCCTTTCTAGCAAGTGCTGAAATCCGTAATCTGATGGTTCGTGCGTCGATGGATGGCTTCCAGACTGCCGTGCATGCAATTGGTGATGCCGCCAATGCCGATGCGATTGGGGCAGTCGAGGATCTGGCCGAGACCTATCCGGGTGACCGACGCTGGCGGATTGAGCATGTCCAGATTGTTGACCCTGCCGATCTGCCGCGTTTGGCGCAGAATGGAATCATCGCGTCGATGCAGCCGGTGCATCAGACTTCGGACCGGCTAATGGCCGAAGTTCGGCTTGGACCGGATCGATTGGCGGGCGCTTATGCTTGGAATTCGATCCTGAAAGCAGGCGGAAAACTGGCCTTTGGTTCGGATACGCCAGTGGAGGCTCCCAATCCCTTCGCTGGCATCGCCGCGGCTATCACGCGCGAAGATGAAAAGGGACAACCCTTTGGCGGCTGGATTCCCGCTGAACGCGTTTCGCGTGAGCAAGCCTTAGCTGGATTTACGATCGGTGCCGCCTATGCGACTTTTGCCGAGGGGAAAGTAGGCTCGCTGACGCCCGGGCATCGTGCTGACTTCATTCTTATCGATACAGATCCGCTACTGGCGGCGCCCGCTCAAATCCGCGGCACCGTGGTGAAAGAAACATGGCTGGGCGGGCGACCTGTTTACGCACAAGGCGGCTTGGCAAAGTAGCAGCTTCAAGATTGTGAAGCCCGTCGCGCAGACCTGCGCGCAACATTTTATTTAATTAATCGATTAAATTAGACATTTGATGTTGTTGTTTGTTGCAGTTGAGCAACAGTATTTGGAAAATTGTTGCGATTATATCGGCTGCAGGTGACTTATCCGTATAAAGCGCATAGGTATGCAGACAACAACATAAGTTGAGTTTGAAGGAGAGGAATATCATGGCCACCACTGGCATCCGTAAAACTGTGTTTGCTTTGTCCGCCGCCACTTGTGCGCTGGCGATGCCGACATTTGCCTATGCGCAGGATGAGGCAGCCGAAGCCGCCGAAGAAGAAGTCGAGATCGTTGTGACGGCGCAAGGGCGCTCGCAGCTCCTTTCGGACGTACCTGTGGCCATTTCGGCAGTGAACGCGGAGACGCTGCAGAACAGCGGCGCGAACGACATTCGCCAGTTGAACCAGGTCGCACCTTCATTGCTGGTTTCGTCGACCGGTTCGGAAGCCAATGGCTCGGCGCGTATTCGCGGTATCGGTACAGTTGGTGACAACCCCGGCCTCGAAAGCTCGGTTCCGGTCTTCATCGACGGCGTATACCGCTCGCGTTCAGGCATTGGCCTCAATGAACTTGGCGAAATCGATCGCGTCGAAGTGCAGCGTGGCCCCCAAGGTACGCTCGGCGGACGCAACTCATCGGCTGGTTTGATCAGCATTTACTCGAAGAAGCCTGAATTCACCTTCGGCGGCAGCGGTGAGCTGACCTATGGTAATTATGATTTTATGCGAGCTGCCAGCAGCATCACCGGACCAATCAGCGAGCAGATCGCCTTCCGAGTGGACGGTGTTTATGTGAAACGCGATGGTTTCTACCGTGATGATACGAACGGCCGCGATGTGAACAATCGCGATCGTTATTTCCTGCGTGGCCAGTTACTGATCGAACCTTCTGATGATTTGTCGATTCGACTGATCGCCGACTATACATCGCGCAAGGAAGAATGCTGCGCTGCGACCTATGTTGACGGCACGGTCAATCCTTATATCGGCAATCTGAACAACCCGTCGACGCCTCTGACGCCGCTTCAGGCATCGGGCAACAATATAGTCAATGTTTTGCGTGATTTGGGGCAACCGCTGGCTGCATTCAATCAGGGTTATGGTCGCAAGATTTCTGTCAGTCCAAACCGCGTTTTCACTGGCGAGACCAAGGATT
Organism: Sphingomonadales bacterium; assembly: GCA_016707885.1. Taxonomy (GTDB): domain Bacteria; phylum Pseudomonadota; class Alphaproteobacteria; order Sphingomonadales; family Sphingomonadaceae; genus Sphingorhabdus_B. The sequence continues at coordinate 612,658 of JADJGU010000001.1, read as the reverse complement.
ACGGCTTTTCGGGCCAGATCGATTATGATTTTGGCGGTGCAAAGCTGACCTCTATTACAGCCTATCGGCAATATCGTTCGGGCCAGGCTTCGGACACGGATTATAGCGAAGTCGACATCCTGTACCGTGCGCCGAGCGACGACGCCTATCGTCAGTTCCACACTTTTACGCAGGAACTGCGCCTTCAGGGCGAAGCATTTGACGGAAAGCTCGACTGGCTGGTTGGCGGTTTCTTCGCCAATGAAAAGCTGACCGTTCGCGACAATCTGCGCTTTGGCAATCAATATGGCCGCTTTGCAAATTGTCGTATTGTTTCCGGTGGTGGCCTTGCAGCTGGGTATTCGCCAACTGGGCAAGCTTGCTTGAGCGCGCCGGTTCGTGGATTGATTGCTGGCGGTGGTTCGGCGCTTGGAGCCGGTGGTCCGGCGATTCTGGCCGCGCTTGATCGTCTAGATACGCTCAACAATCTGGGTACTACAAACGACCGGTATTTCCAGAATGGCACCAACTGGGCGCTGTTTACGCACAATATCGTGCACATTACCGATACGCTCGATTTGACCCTTGGCCTGCGTTACACAAGCGACAAGAAAAAGTTCAACGCCACATTCGGTAACGACAACACCGTGTGCACCGCGAACCAGGCGGCGCTTGGCCCTCTGCTCGCTGGTCCGCTCGGGGCTACTGCTGGCGGAATAATCGGACTGTCTTGCCAAGGCAACTCGACTGCAGAGTTGAACGGCGTTTCGATCAACGACCGCCGTAGCGAAGATGAGTTCACAGGAACGGCTATCCTGTCGTGGAAGGCCACGGACGACCTGCTGCTCTATGGCAGCTTTGCACGTGGCTATAAGGCGGGCGGCTTTAACCTCGACCGTTCTGCGCTCAAATCGCCTATTGCGACATTTGCCTCGGTCGGCGGTGCGCAGGCACTGGTTGGTAACCTCCAGTTCGACCCCGAACTGGTAGATAGCTATGAACTGGGCGCGAAATATTCGACCGGACCATTCAGCCTGAGCGTGTCGGCATTCCGTTCGGATTTCAGCAACTTCCAGCTGAATACCTTCAACGGCACAGTATTCCTGGTGCAGACGATCAACGGTTGCTCGGCTGATCTTGGCGGTGCGGATCGCGATCTCAGCTCTGCCACTGGCGCTTGCGCTGCTGGCGATGTCGGCTACGGCGTCCGGGCAGAAGGTTTCGAACTGGAAGCCTCGTTGGTTCCCGCACGCAATTTCCGGATGGCTGCAGGTCTTACCTATGCCAACACCAGCTATCGCACCAATTTGGTGGGCAATAAATCGGGCGCTCCGCTTGATGCAGCATTGCGCAAACTGCCGGGCGACAATTTGTCGAATGCGCCGGAACTGGTGGCGACATCCAGCCTGACCTGGACGCCGGAAATCGGTGGCAGCGGCCTAACCGGCCTGTTCTACATCGACGGTCGTTTGACCGGCGATTACAACACCGGTTCGGATCTGTTCCCGCAGAAGGAACAGGATGGCTATGCGATCTTCAATGCGCGCATCGGCATCCGTGGTCCGGATGAGGCCTGGTCTCTGGAACTTTGGGGTCAGAATATCTTCAACCAGGATTATGCGCAGGTTGCGTTTACCACCTCATTCCAGGCAGGTACGACGAGCGCGCCGTTCGTCGATCCGCAATATCCGGGCGGTCGCCAGCTGTTCTCGCAATTCCTGGCAGAACCGCGCACCTATGGGATTACGCTTCGCGGCAAGTTCTGAGGAAAGCCGAACCGATAAAAGACAAGGCCCGCTTCGGCGGGCCTTTTTCGTTTCAGTCGCGATTGTCGACTATAGGGGTATTGCGACACTCAGGAAATCGGGCATGGGCCCATTCCAGTCACCGTCGCCAGTCTCATCCTCACGTTCCTTACGAACGGGCTTGGTCCGCTTGCTCGTTTCGGGCTTTGCAGACCGAGAGGGAGCTTTGGCTTCGCTAGCTTCCTTCGGTTCGGTCCGGGCCTTACGGCGGGCAGGACGTTCACGTTCTGGTTCGTCTGCACTTTCGGTTGCAGGCTTGCCCAGGCGCTCGATCTTCAATCCGATGAGCTTTTCGATATTATCGATGGCTTCTTCATCGGCCTTGGTGACGAAAGTGAAGGCCTTGCCCTTCGCGCCCGCGCGACCGGTGCGGCCGATGCGGTGGACATAATCGTCGGGGTGCCAGGGAGCGTCAAAGTTGAACACATGGCTGACGCCCTTAATGTCGAGGCCGCGCGCTGCAACGTCCGAGGCCACCAAAAGGTTGATCGTGCCGCTCTTGAACGCCTCCAATTGGCGCTGGCGCGAAGCCTGATCAATGTCGCCATGAATCTCGCCCGAGCGGAAGCCATGTTGTTGCAGACTCTTGTTGAGTTCGCGCACGGTGGTCTTGCGGTTGCAGAATATGATTGCTGTGTGGACATCCTCGCTGCGCAACAGGCTGCGCAGCATTTCACGCTTTTTCATCGGTGCAACATCAACCAGCTTCGCTTCGATGTTGAGGTTCGATGAGGCTGGCCGTGCGACCTCTATATATTTCGGGTTCGAAAGGAACTTGTCTGCCAACTTCTTGATTGGCGGCGGCATGGTTGCTGAAAACAAAAGCGTTTGGCGCGTCGTTGGCAGCTTGGTGCAGATATTTTCGATATCGGGAATGAAGCCCATGTCGAGCATGCGGTCCGCCTCGTCGATGACGAGCAATTCACAGCCGTTGAGCAAGATATTGCCGCGCTCGAACAGGTCCATCAGACGGCCCGGGGTCGCAATCAGAACGTCGACGCCCTTTTCGAGCGCCTTCACCTGATCGCCCATCGACACGCCACCGATCAGCAGCGCCATCGAGAGCTTGTGATTGACGCCATATTTCTCAAAATTCTCGGCAACTTGGGCGGCCAATTCACGGGTCGGCTCCAGAATCAGGCTGCGCGGCATCCGTGCCCGCGCGCGGCCATGCGCCAGAACGTCAATCATCGGTAGGACGAAAGAAGCGGTCTTGCCGGTACCGGTCTGCGCAATGCCGATGATGTCGCGCATCATCAAAACGGAAGGAATTGCCTGCGCCTGGATCGGCGTCGGCGTATCGTAACCGGCGGCTAGGACGGCACTCAAAAGTTCTTCGGAAAGGCCGAGATCGGCAAAGGACATAAGGTTCCAATATCAAGGGAAGGTAGCAGGCCGGTCGGCGCTTCGCCGCGCATCCGGTGCGCGCCGATTGGCGAAACAAACGCAAAAAGTCAAGGAAATTGGGGTGTCTTACTCTGGAACCAGTAGTCGAAATTTGTCAATTTCACATTTGGCCCCCGTCCGCGCATGCATCAAGTCGCGGTCAATACACAATTTCCCGTCTTTAGACCGCTCGACATACGCACCTGCATAAAATTCGCGCGCCAGACAGCCATCACCCAGATACGCACGGATCAATTGCCGTTCGCGGGTCACCAGTTCGAGTGTGTTTTTGGGACCAGGCCGCGAAGCAATCAGCCTGTCCAGCAGCAGGCATTTGCCAATCTTTTCCTCATTATAGATAACCGATTTGCGATTATCGCCACGTCCGCTTGAAACGGTGACCGGTTGGTTTGGAAAGCGGACGATCACCCTTTGCTCGACGCGCAACTGGAAATCGCGAGTGCCGTCAAGGAGGTCGATAATCGACGTCAAAGACTGCCCTTGCGCGCTGTATGCGACGCCCAGCGCAAGCGCGAACCCGGCAATGACAATCATTAAAATGCGCAATGTCGGATCCCGACTAAGATTCGCCTCTTCAAGCCAATAGCCGTAACGGTTGAACGGAGCATTAATCCAGCCCTATGTAGCGGTAAGGTTCGAGTCAATTCGAACCCGAAAAGGAGCAGCATTTTGGCCGGTTCGAATGTAGTCAATGAATTGAGAGCTTTGCTCGGCCCGAAGGGGTTTCTGGACGATTCTGACGATATGGCTCCATGGTTGACCGATTGGCGGGGTCGATACCACGGTCAGGCCATCGCGATTTTGGCGCCTTCGACAACTGACGAAGTTTCGGCGGTGATCAAATTGGCCGCGAAGCATCGCATTGCCCTGGTGCCGCAGGGCGGGAACAGCGGAATGGTTGCAGGCGCGACACCTGATGCCAGTGGTCAATCCTGTCTGTTGTCGCTGCGGCGGTTGAACAGCATCGATACGGTCGATCAGGATGCAAGGCTCGTCCGGTGCGGAGCAGGTGTCATTCTGCAAAATCTGCACGACGCGGTTTCAAAGCACGGCCTGCGCTTTCCTCTTACTCTCGGCGGCAAGGGTTCAGCCACTGTTGGCGGACTGATATCCACGAATGCAGGGGGCACGCAGGTGCTACGCCATGGTACAATGCGAAGTCTCGTTGCGGGTATTGAAGCCGTACTGCCCGATGGCTCGATTTATGATGGGCTCGCGCCGTTGAAAAAGGACAATCGCGGATATGACCTGAAGCATTTGCTGATTGGTGCCGAGGGGACATTGGGCGTCGTGACCCGCGCGACATTGCATCTAGTGCCTGCACTGATCGAGCGTGTCGTGTGCTGGGTCGCAGTGGGTAGTCCTGCGGATGCGTATCAACTGCTGATGGCTGCGCAGGACGAATGTCATGGCATGCTCGAAGGGTTCGAGATTTTGCCTGAGGCCGCCTTGGCCCATGTCGTCAAACATATACCGGGCACGCGCGCACCGCTGGAATCGGCTGCGCCCTGGCATATATTGATTGAGCTGGCCAAGGATTCCGCAGATCAGGAAGCGTCCGCGCAACTTGCCGAGCGCTTCCTTGCAACGGCGATAGAAAAAGGATTGGCATTGGATGCGGCCATTTCCGCGAATGAGGCGCAGGCAGAAGCCTTTTGGAAAATACGCGACAGCATAGCCGAGGCAGAGCGGGCCGAAGGGCCAGCCTTGCAGCATGACATCAGCGTTCCGGTTTCGGATATGGCGCGATTTATCGATATTGAATCACCGAAAATCGAGGCAAGCTATCCCGGAACCCAGGTGATAGCCTTTGGACATCTGGGTGATGGCAACATCCATTATCACGTCAAGGCACCCCAAGGTGCGACAGCAGAGAATTGGTATCGCGATTTTGCCACGCGCATCAGCAGAGATGTCTATGACAGGGTGGTGGCTTATGGCGGTTCCATTTCGGCTGAACATGGTATCGGACAGGCAAAAATTGCCGAATTCGCACGCACATCCGAACCGGCGCGTCTTGCGGCGCTACGGGCGATCAAAAATGCTCTGGACCCGCAGGGCATCATGAATCCGGGGAAACTCGTTCCTCTTGCCAGCGCAGGTCTTGACGCTTAAAGCCGCGCGCAATCTTTATTTCGAATCCGGACAATGGAGTTACTCAATGGCTACCCAGCCCGCCGCACAAGGCTTGCCGCTTTTCTACAAGGATCTGGTTCCGCTCAACAGCAATGAGCATGCAAATTTCAAGAGCCGCCAGATCGACAATGCCACCTTCATGCAGGGTCAGCACGCTATTCCGTTGACGGTTGAAGAATTTGTTTCGGCGTCGCGTTACTATCCCATCATCTTTTCGGCAGGCGACAATCCCGTGCCACTGGCGCTGATGGGCATGAACGAAGGCATCAACGTCTTCATGGATGATCAGGGCAAGTTCAATAACCCTGTCTACCTGCCGGCGTACATCCGCCGCTATCCCTTCATGCTGGCCCGCTTGCGTCCTGACAGTGACGAACTGTCGCTGTGCTTCGACCCGACGTCGGAAGCGCTTGGCGAGTTCAAGAAAGAGGGCGATCCGCTGTTCGACGGTACTGAACCGACGCAGATGACCAAGGATATCCTCAAATTCTGTGAAGACTTCGAACAGGCCGGTGCCCGCACCCAGGCTTTCGTCGAAGAGCTGAAAAAAGCGGAATTGCTGATGGAAGGTGAAGTCGCCATCCAGCAGGAAGGCAGCGAGAACCCCTTCGTCTATCGCGGCTTCCAGATGGTGAATGAAGAAAAGCTGCGCGACCTGCGCGGTGACGAACTGCGCAAGATGAGCCAGAGCGGCATGTTGCCGCTGATCTATGCGCATCTTTTCTCGCTCAACCTCGTGCGCGACGTATTTGCAATGCAAATGCAACAGGGTAAGGTTCCGCAGCAAGTCGAGCTGCCCACCGCTTGAACCCTATGGGGCGGCCCGACGCGAGGAGGGCCGCCACAATGACCAAATATAGCAAAGTCGCAATTCTGTTTCACTGGCTGATCGCCATATTGGTGATAGCCAATTTCGTGCTTGCCAGCATGGCGGAAGATTTACCGCGTGAGGCACAGGGTGCGTTGATGGCGCCGCACAAAGCCCTAGGCGTTTCGATATTGTTCTTGTCGGTTTTGCGCCTATTCTGGCGCATCGGCCACAAACCCCCGCCTTTGCCAGAGAGTATAGCCGGATGGCAGGCGGGTCTGGGCAAATTTGTCCATCTGCTATTCTATTTCCTGATAATTGCCGTTCCGCTTTCAGGCTGGCTGATGGCGTCTGCCCACCCAAAAGCACCGCCAGTCGACTTCTTCGGACTGTTTGATATCACCATGCCCATCGGCAAGGACGAAGGATTGGCAGGCATCGGTCATGAAGTGCACGAAATTCTGACCAAGCCGCTGTTCATCCTGATTCTGCTGCACATTTTGGGCGCTTTAAAGCATCAGTTTGCAGATAGACTAGCCTTTATCCAACGCATGTGGCCCTGAATATTATAGTGGCGGTATTTCACAATTCCGCCCTGAATTCAGTCGCTTCACCCCGTCGATACGGAAAAATACAATTGCACTATTGATTTGGCGGGCTAGAAATCCCATCTTCTGGACAGGACAGGCATCTCCCCTCCCTTGTCTGTCCTTCGGCGCTGCTGGTCAGCGCCACCTCCCTGAACCTTGGCCACCCCGGATTATTCCGGGGTGGTTTTTTCTTTGCTTAATTTGCAGGATCAAAGAGTTATTCGGCAGCTAATGGTATCGCGCGTTCGCTGACTAAATCGACCAGACAGAACAGCAACTCACTGATTAGTGACGCCGTCGATTCGAGTCCCGGACCCGGTTCGCGCTGCATCGAGTCGAGATAAAGTGAGCGATCCACTTCGATTTGGATGGAGTGGATGCTGCCCTGCGCCTCACCATGGCGCCGCAGGATATAGTCGCCCGGATAGGGATGGTTCAGTGCCGCAGGGATGCTGAGCGATTTCAACCGCGCCAAAAGCATTTCAGCATAAAGCGCAGGCGCGCATTGGCCAAAACGGTCTCCGATTACGATACGGGGTGCTTGCGTTGCTGTCGCGGTCAAGGGTGGCATCGAATGCACGTCGACCAAGATTGCGGTGCCGAACCGGTCGCGAATGGTGAGCAAGGTTTGTTCGACGGCCTGATGATAGGGCCGGTGGAATTTGTCCAATCGGCGTTTGATGTCGTCAGCCGCCAATGGACGTTTCCAAAGATCGCCGACATGCATCAAACGACGCGGTATCAGGCCAAGTCCGCCCCGCATTTTCATACTATTCGACGATTTGTACCCGTCTATCCGCGGCGATACCATTTCGGGGTCGAGATCATCCTCAGCGCGATTCAGATCTATCCACGCGCGAGCTCGGTGCGCAACTATCCCTGTCATACCTGCAGCGAGAGCTGGCCCGACAAGCCGATCCGCATAACGGTCTTCAAGCCGCATGAGATCTGCGGGTGACACGCGCAGATTGTCGATCAATTCCGGCGGATAGTCTCGGCCCGAATGCGGAATCGAGATTAGCACCGGAAACGCTGGCTGGGCCGCATTTAGCAGCTGAAAACCTGCATTTTCCGCATGGGTAGCAGTGCCCGTTTCGATCATCCGAACCATCCTTCGCACTTGCTAGGACAAAATTGGCAAAAGAGGTGCAATTTTTTTAAGTTCTGATGATAGTGCTTCCGCTCAAGAGACTCACTATGGCGGAAATGCCCCAAGGACAGGACGACCGATGATCCGGATCTTGCTTGCAGAAGACGAACAGGCGATGCGTGAATATCTTGCGCGCGCGCTCGAACGGTCAGGCTATGAAGTGGTATCGGTTGATCGCGGGACTGAAGCCGTTCCTTATCTGGAACGCGAACATTTCGATCTGCTGCTGACTGATATCGTCATGCCCGAAATGGATGGCATCGAACTGGCGCGTCATTGCAGCAAGGTTTCTCCCTCTACCGAGGTCATGTTCATAACCGGTTTTTCGGGCGTTGCGCTCCGCGCAGGCCAGTCGATGCCGCAAGCAAAGGTCTTATCCAAGCCATTCCATCTGAAGGACTTGGTGCTCGAGGTTGAGCGCCTGTTCAACAAAGAAAGCGCCAGCGGCCAGATTTAAGGAGTGATATTCAGGCTTGAACGGAATCACTAAGGTCGTTAGAGGGCGCGCAGCGTGGGCGTATAGCTCAGTGGTAGAGCACTGTGTTGACATCGCAGGGGTCGCAAGTTCAATCCTTGCTACGCCCACCATTTTCCCTTCCCCTATCTTTGATGTCACGTAGCAAGGCGGCTTGCGCGCAGAATATCCTTCAGATTCTAATAGTTCTGTAAGGAGCATGTCCGTCATTTCGGCTTGAGTCTGCGCGCAACAGGTGTCAGCATTTGCTAAACCATATCGGTCGCCTCAATATCGGGATTCGACGAAACCGGCGTTTCGCAAGTGAGGAAGGCGGGCACATGGTGCAGATTGCTTGGGTAAGGCTGGTCGTTTGGATCTTATGCGCAGCCGCATTTCTAGGCGGCTGCGACAAGCAGGCGGGCAATCCCGCACCCCCGCGCATCGATACGGCAGCCGAACTGCCCAAGCAGACATCGACGATTATCGTCCCGCTCAACATCGATATCGGCGGGCTCGAGGCAAAGCTTAACCGCTCGGCACCGACGCGGCTGTGGGCAATCAACCAGTATGAACCCAAATGCATCCCGGCGCAGCGGGTAACAATCTGCCCGGTCCATAAGAAAAAGTGCAAGGGCAAGGCCTGCAAGAACGTCGATTGCAAAATCGGTTTCAAACGAACCAAGGTGACGCCGGATGTCGCGTGCACCATCGTCGGGCATGTGAACAGGGGACGTATCCGGCTGTCTGGGCGTGGTGATCTGTTGACCGTTACAATGCCTGTGACCGCAGTTGTCAGTGCGCGCGACGTCGGCGGTGTCGTAAAGCGTGAGACGGCCAATGCTTCGGCCAATGTGCGCGCCCATGTTCGCATCTCGATTGCCGACAACTGGTCGCCCCGGGCAAAGGTGAACATAGCCTATGATTGGAGGGAGCCTCCCGGAATTAATTTTTTGGGCAAGAGGGTTCGCTTCGTTCGCAAGGCCGATACCGAACTGGCGAAGGTGATTGCGGGGCTTGAGCGTGACCTCTCCCGCGAAATTGCCCGCGTCCAAACGCGAGCCATTGTCGAAGGTGCTTGGAAAGAGGGTTTTGCGACGATCATGCTCAACCGCGAACGCCCGCCTGCCTGGATGCGGGTAACACCGCAGAAGCTGGGCTTTGGTGGTTACCGGATAAACGGGAAGCAATTGATGATGACTCTGTCGGCCGAGGCCGTAACTGAGACCTTTATCGGCAACCGTCCCGAAAAGCCTAATGTCACGCCCCTGCCGCCGCCTACACGATTGGCAGGTGACCATGGCCTGCGCTTTCATATTCCGGTGTTGGCCGATTATAGGGAATTGGAACCGGTTATCCTGAGAGCGCTGAAGAAATTGGCGGCTAAGGGTATCGCGCTTGATCAGGTCGGGCCGGTAAAGGTCGATTTCAAAAAGGTCACAGTTTATGCAACCGACGGCGGCAGGATTGCCGTCGGGATCGAAGCCAATGCCGATGTAATACGCAGCCCGCTCAAAGGAACAAGTGGCGTGGTTTGGCTTTCGGCTATCCCCTACAATGAGGCCAATTCCGAGGTGGTAAACGTTCGTGACCTGCGCATCGCAGGCACTACCGATCGTGAGGCGGTAAACCTCCTCTTTGCACTATTCGAAGACCCTGAAGTGCTCGCGGAAATAAGCAAGGCGCTGGTTGCCGATTTTAACAAGGATTATGAAAAGGTGTTACTCGCAGCCAAAAAGGCGATTGCAATGCGCCGCGAAGGCGATTTCACTCTATCCGCTGAAGTGAATGAAGTTAGCCATGGGACTGTTATCGCAACCGGGCAGGGGCTGTTCCTTCCCGTGGATGTGACCGGCAAAGCCAATATACGTTATACGCCGAATGGCCGCAAATAAGCCGACGGTCTGGATACGCTACGATGTGTGCGACCATGCCCGGCTGGGTGGTTCGCCAAACCAGCGGCGATAAGCGCGCGAAAAAGCACTCAGTTCGCCATATCCAAGCAGTTCGGCGACTTCGCCCAGCGACCGCTTGTTTTCAAGCCGGTACAGTCCACACATGCTTTTGCGCAGATCGTCGAGAAGTGCCCGGAATGGATGGCCTTCTTCAACGAGGTGGCGCCGCAATGTCCGTTCGGTCATGCCGAACGAACGGGCCGCACGATCAAGTGTGGCCGGAGATTTATTCAATTCGGTCCAAAGATAGAAATAAGTGAAAGCCGAATGGCGTTGGCCCGAACGCAGCCATTCAACCGGCGCCGAATGGCAAGTCGTAGCAGCATTCAGTAAAAGCGCGTTGGCGCAGGGCGATGGCTTGTTTGCCTGCTCGGCCGAAAAGGTTACCGCATTGCGGCTTCCACCAAAAGCGACATCGGCGCCCAGCAAGTCTTCATAATGCTGCACATCAAATCGAGCGGCATGTTGGAAAGTGATGCCTTCAACCACCAACTGGTCGCCCCATATTTCGCGGGCGAGCCGCACATAGGTTCCAAAGGAAAATTCAACCAAGGCACCAATTTCCTGCGCGTCATAACTGCCGATATCCCACTCCAGTTTGAGCGCCGGACCGTCTTCGACCAGTTTGACGAGATATAATGTCTGGCGCAGCATCTGCATTCGCAAATTCGCGGCGAGCACTTCGGACAAATTTGGCATCAGACGGGTGGCAAAACCGATATCGGAAAAACAATATGGCTTGGCTTCTTTGCCGATACGCAAGGCTATGGCCGGATCGGACAGATGATGTTCCAGCGCGGAAAACAGCCGGATCAATACCTGGCCTGACACTCGGCTTAACTGGTTGCGGAGCACCGCTTCGCTTGTGCCAATTGCTTCGAGCAACGCTGGGCGGTTAGCACCCCGGGAAACAGACGCAGACACAATGCGTCCGATAAGATTCGACGATGCCGTGTCTGGCGGAATAGGTGTTCCGCTTCCGACAAGTTGCTCTATCCAGTCAAAACGATCCGAAGTCCCCATCCTGCGCCGGTAGAACCACTGCAATTGAAAGGATGCAAGTATATTGTCTTCCAATCTTGTCGGGCAGCAACACCCGCGATAAGCGCATGTTATGAAACTTGCTGAATTGCTTGCGCAGTTGCGCCCGGACGCCCCCGACCAGAAGGTCACAATCCCCTCGACCTGGCATCAGGGGCGGACTGCCTATGGTGGCTTGAGTTCGGCACTGGCCTACCAGTCAGCGAAGCTGGCGGCGCCCGACCTGCCGCCACTGCTGACCGCGCAAATTGCCTTTTCCGGCCCATTGTCGGGTGAGATCGAGATTCACAGCAAGGTTTTGCGCCGCGGCCGCAATAGTGCTTTCATCAAGAGCGAAATCGCGGTCGGCGATGAAATCGGCCTGAGCTGCGTCTTCGTCTTCATGGCGCGTCGTGAAAGCCATATCGATTATGAAGGCCTTCCTCGCCCGGAATTCCCGCCAATTCCTGAAGAGGGCAAAACCCGCAGCGGCCCGCCTGAATTCTTCACCCATAATATGGATTACCCTGAAAAGCGCCTGATACTCGGCATGGACAAGCCCCGCCTTGCCAATTGGCACAGGCTGAAAGAACGCGACGGGCTCGATCCCGTGGCCGACCTGATCTGCATGGGCGATGCCCTGCCGCCGTCGACGATGGGGCTGATGAAGAAGGAAGGCATGATCAGCTCGATCAACTGGCAGATCAACCTTTTGACAGATGCGCCTGAAACCGAAAATGGCTGGTGGTTCCTTGAATCCGAAACCCACCACGCGGTTCATGGCGCGAGCAGTCAATATATGACCGTCTGGAACAGCAAGGGCGAACCGATGATGACCGGGATGCAGTCGGTCGCGCTGTTCGTTTGATTATTGCTGTGTGCTGATTGCCGCCTCGCTTCTTGCCATATAGTTGCGGGTGATCGGTAGGCTGCGGCGATTGCGCGCAAATTGTATCTGGTAATTGCACATCCCGCCCCATTCGAATGCAGCGGTCGCTCCGGCGAGGTAAAAGGCCCACATGCGATAGAAGCGCTCATCCATCATGGCGACGATGGCCTCTCGTTGTTCCAAAACGCTTGTGTACCAGGATCGAAGAGTGAGCGCATAATGCAGGCGCAGATTTTCGATATCCGTCGCAATCAATTTTGATTTCTCGCTTGCCGCAAGCGTTTCCGACAGCGCCGGGATATAGCCGCCAGGGAAAATATATTTGCGCGTAAAGGCATCGGTCGCGCCCGGCTTGCCCAGCCGCCCGATGGTATGCAGCAGCATCACACCGTCATCCTTGAGCATGTTAGCAGTGCTACGGAAAAAAGTTTCGAATTGCGGCACGCCGACATGTTCGAACATGCCCACCGACACGATACGGTCAAACTGGCCATGTGCCGTGCGCGCCAGATCGCGATAGTCGATCAGTTCAAATTTGACGCGGTCTGAAACGCTGGCCGCTTCCGCCCGCGCGCGCGCGAGCTTGAATTGCTCCGCGCTCAAGGTGATGCCCAAGACATCAACATCTGCAATGCGGTTCAGGTAAAGCGCCATCCCGCCCCACCCGCAGCCGATATCCAGCACCCGCTGCCTCGGCTCCAGCGCCAGTTTTGCGGCGATGTGGGCCTTTTTGGCACTCTGAGCAGCCTCCAGACCGATATTGGGTTCCGGCCAATAGGCGCAGCTATATTGCATGTCGGTGTCGAGCCAAAGCTGGTAGAAATCATTCGACAGATCATAATGATGCGCCACATTGGAGCGTGAACGGGCCAGATTGTTCATCTGGCGCAATGGTCGCACCAATTGGCTGGCGAGGCGCTTCAACACTCCCGGGTCGCCAATCTCGCCACCCTTTTCCCACGGGTTGTTGCGGCGCACCAGCTCAATCAGCCCCATGATGTCGTCATCACCGACCGAGACACTGCCGTCGATATAGGCATCGCCAAGCCCGAGGCGCGGGTTGAGCAGGATCCGGCGTTCCGCCGATGCATTGTGGATGCGCAAGATGATGTCAGGCCAACCAGCCTGCTTGCTTCCCAATTCGGTTATACTGCCATCGGCCCGTTCTATTCTGAGCGTGCCGTGTCGTATCCGTCCGTCGAGCACGCGTTCGATAAGAGCCATGAAGAGCCTCCGTAATCCTTGCGGTGCCCTCCCCGTCGCATAGTGGACAGACTTACTGGCGTGAAAGCAAGCGATTACTGGCGGATCAGCCCAAAGCCGCCTGTTTCTCCTCGGCCAGCTTGTCGAGTTCCGCACGGCTCTTTTTCTCTGACGCAGACTTGAGCTGTCCGCACGCCGCCATGATGTCGCGGCCACGCGGGGTGCGGACGGGCGCGCTGATACCGGCTTCGAAGATCAGGTTGCTGAAGGCGCGGATACGCTCGGGAGTTGAGCACTCATATGGCGCACCAGGCCACGGGTTGAACGGGATCAGATTGACCTTGGCGGGCAGCTTATACTGCTTGATCAGCCGCACCAGTTCGCGCGCGTCATCGTTACTGTCATTCTTGTCCTTCAGCATCACATATTCAAAAGTGATACGCCGCGCATTGTTGGCACCCGGATAATCGGCGCAGGCCTGAAGCAGTTCTTCGATGCCATATTTGCGGTTGAGCGGGACAATCTCGTCGCGGATTTCCTTGCTGATGGCGTGGAGCGAAACGGCGAGGTTCACGCCGATTTCCTCGCCCGCCTTCTCCATCATCGGCACCACGCCGCTGGTTGACAGCGTGATGCGGCGCTTCGACAGCGCAAGCCCATCGCCGTGCATCACGACCTTCAGTGCGTCGCGGACATTGTCGAAATTATACAACGGCTCACCCATGCCCATCAGCACGATGTTGGTCAGCATCCGGCCATCGGAGGTGTAGTGACCGCTATCGTCGTCCTCATCATCCTCTTCGCCGAAACCGGCCATATTGCCCTTCGGCCATTCGCCCAGCGCGTCGCGCGCGAGCATGACCTGCCCGACAATCTCGCCCGGTGTCAGGTTGCGCACCAGCCGCATCGTGCCGGTGTGGCAGAAACGGCAATTGAGCGTGCAGCCCACTTGCGAGGAAATGCACAGCGTGCCGCGATCCGCATCGGGGATGAAGACCATTTCATAGTCCTGCGCGTCGTCGGTCCGCAGCAGCCATTTGCGGGTGCCATCGCTGCTGACCTGCGCCTCGATCACTTCGGGGCGACCAATCACAAAACGCTGCGCCAGCCACGGCCGCATCGTCTTGGCGATGTCGGTCATCATTTCAAAGTCGGTGACACCGCGATGGTAGATCCAGTGAAACACCTGCTTTGACCGAAGCTTGGCCGCTTTGTCGTCGAGCTGGCTTTCGAGGAAAAGCTGTTTGATCTGCAGATGCGACATCCCCATCAGGTCAATACGACCATCGGAGCGCGGCGTTATGGCGCGCGGAGTGACTACAGGATCGATATGGCCGGGTATCTGCATTATGCGCGGCGATATAGGCAGGTCGGGTGTGAAAAGCGAGTCTTGGCTGGCTATCGCCCCGCGCACCCCAAAGCTGCTGCATCAATCGCACTTGCCGCCCCGCGCGTCGCATAGGCGTCGACAATGGTGCGGCCGTCGCGTGCCATGCTGGTGATGCTCAAAGATTGGGCCGACCGGATTGCGGCGATGATTGCCATGTCGGTCTGTCGGTCCTTGGCCCAGCCGCTATTGCCTTTGGCTATCAGGCGAAACCGGCGTCCGCCTGCACTGAGTGTGATGCCGCTGTTGGTCGAACGCTCGCGCGAGAGATGGACATAGACCTGATGGCCCAATCCGCGCTTTGGCCAAAAGCCGACCGACACATAACCCCCTTCACCGCTCGATTCATCGGGCGCACCGATGGCGTAGCAGCGCGGTGTTTCGGCATCGCGAAACGCCGCCCAGCTTTGCCATGCACCCAGACGCTCCTTGGCGAGCGCAGGGGCAGCGATTAGTGCCACAGCGAAGATAAACAGCCGTTTCAAGCGCGCTCCAGCTGCCCTTCGCCCAAGGTGACGATCTTCTCCTCGCCATCCTGTATCATCACCATGCTGCCTTGCGGCAGGCTGTCAGCGATAGGGACATCGCACTGCGGATGTGGATCGATACCCAGCAACAGACCCCGCAACACCCGGGCCGACATGCCGTGCATCAGGACAATCGCATCGCCCGGTTCGGCAGTCGCTTCGGCGATCCAGTTGTTCAGGCGGTGGGCGATGTCATCATACCACTCACCATTGGGCGGACGCACGGTAAACAGCCC
This sequence comes from Sphingomonadales bacterium, assembly GCA_016707885.1. GTDB lineage: Bacteria > Pseudomonadota > Alphaproteobacteria > Sphingomonadales > Sphingomonadaceae > Sphingorhabdus_B. The sequence goes on along the minus strand of JADJGU010000001.1, from coordinate 597,112 downwards.
CGCATCGTGATCGACAAAGGGGCCGATTTCGGCATGGATATCGGCATAGGTTCGCTCCGACCAGTCGCCGACGTCAATTTCCTGCAACCGGTCATCGGCCTTTGTCTGGTGCCAGTCCGCCCCCACATGCTCAGCCACAATCGCCAGCGTCTGCAGCGCGCGACCGGCCGTTGACGACCATAATATCGGCGTCGGTTTTCCATCAAACCAGGGTGCCAAAGCCCGGCCCATTGCATCGGCCTGTAAAAATCCCGCGCGGGTTAATGGGGTGTGCACTGCATGCTGTCCCTGCATCCGTGCAACCGCGTTGAACACGGTTTCGCCATGCCGTGCGATGAACAGTCTTTTTCCGTTTGTGCTCAAATCCCTAACCCCTTTTGCGTCATCCGCCTTCTTCCACAGATTAATCGGTGCTGTAAAGCCAATCGGCTTGCCCTAAAAGGCAGAGTTGTTAAGGAAGATTCGCCGAAATTGGGGGTTTTGACCCTTTGGCAAATTGGGAAGACTTACCGTTTCCGTGTGGGAGCGGCCAAAGGGGATAGACCGGACGATGAAAGCGACCATTGAGCGCGCGACACTGCTGAAGAGCCTTGGCCATGTGCAGTCGGTGGTGGAACGGCGCAACACCATCCCCATCCTGTCGAATGTGCTGATCGAAGCCAGCGAAAATGGCGCGATCCGTCTGACCGCGACCGACCTTGACCTGCAGATCGTTGAAACCATTGCGGGTGATGTCGAAATCCCCGGTGCAACCACAGTTTCGGCGCACACCCTGTTCGAAATCGCGCGCAAGATGCCCGACGGCAGCCAGGTTCAGCTGAACGCCGCCGATGGCCGCATGGCGGTGAATGCAGGCCGTGCGCGCTTCAGCCTCGCGACATTGCCGCGCGACGATTTCCCGATGATCGCCGAAGGCGAATTGCCGACAAGTTTCGAACTGCCAGCGCCCTCGCTGATCCAGATAATCGACAAGACGCGTTTTGCGATCTCGACCGAGGAAACGCGCTATTATCTCAACGGCATTTTCTTGCACGTGACCGACGATGGTGATCCGATGCTAAAGGCGGCTGCCACCGATGGTCACCGCCTCGCTCGCGTCACCCTGCCGCGTCCGGCGGGTGCAGAGGGCATGCCCGACGTCATCGTACCGCGCAAATGCGTCGCCGAACTGCGCAAGCTGCTCGACGAAAGCGGCAGCAATGCGATCCAGATCGACCTGTCAGCGTCGAAAATCCGCTTCACCTTTGACAGCGCCGTGCTGACATCGAAGCTGATCGACGGCACCTTCCCCGATTACAGCCGTGTCATCCCCACCGGAAACGACAAGTTGCTCAAGATCGATCCCAAGAGCTTCTCCGAAGGCGTCGATCGCGTTGCGACCATCGCCACCGAAAAGACCCGTGCGGTCAAGATGGCGCTCGACAAGGACAAGATTACCCTGTCGGTGACTTCACCAGAAAACGGCACGGCAGCGGAAGAAGTTCCCGGCAGCTATTCGGACGACAGCTTCGAAATCGGCTTCAACGCCCGCTATCTCCTCGACATATTGGGCGAGATTGAAGGCGACACCGTCGAGCTCCACTTGGCCGACGCCAGCGCCCCGACGCTGATCCGTGAGAATGACAAGTCACCGGCGCTTTATGTGCTGATGCCGATGCGCGTCTGAACGGACCCGAAAGGCTAAACGAAAAAGGGCGGCCGAGAGCCGCCCTTTTCTTTTGGCTTGAAGCAGTTCTTAGAACGACTTGCGCACCGTGATGCCGTAAGTGCGCGGGCTGTTGGTCGAGAAGCCAAGGCGCGCCCGTCCGCCGCGTTCACGGTCGAATGACAACAAGGCATTTTCGTCGAACAGGTTGTTGACGTAGCCGACCACCGATAGGCCGTTTTCAAAATCGACACCCGCGCTCAGATTGACCAGTTCATAGCTGGGCAAGATAAGGTTGAGCGTTGTCGCATTGGTGCCGGGTGCCCCGGCGAAGGCCAGACCCGAAACGAAGCTGCGCGGATTGCCTTCCTGATCGCTCGGCTGGGTAATACGGTTGCCGACATGCTGGATCGACGTTGCCACATAGGCCTCCGCGCCAGCGCTGACAGGGAAGCTGTAGCTTGCATTGGCCGAAATCTGGAACTTCGGTACCGTCGGCAGGCGATTGCCATCGCGGATGCCCGCAATAACCGCACCGGCAGTGGTGGTAACCGAAGAATCGAATTTCGCGCTGACAATGCTGCCCGAAATGCCGAGATCAAGGCCTTCAGCGGGGCTTGCGCTCAGTTCGAATTCAAAGCCTTGGGTATGCGCTTTGGGTACGTTGAACACGACGCGCGATGAACAGCTACCTGCGTCGGCCGTTACCTGCAGGTTCTTGATATCGGTGTAGAAAGCTGCCGCGTTGAAAGTGAAGCCGCGACCTTGCGTTTTCACGCCCAGTTCGTAGTTCCACAGTGTTTCGTCATCATAGCGCGGGCGGTTGCCATAGGTCAGCGCATCGATGCCGCCTGCACCACCCGAGCAAAGCGGGATATTCAGCGGATCGTTGATGCCACCAAGGCGAAAGCCCTTCGATGCTTGCGCATTGATCGTGATTCCGTCGGTCGCATTGAAGCTTGCCAATACGCGCGGCGTGAAGCCATCCGACTTGGTACTGCCGGTCTGGTTGTCACCATTGGCGAACAAGCCACCCGATTTGAACAGACGGTCTTCGGAGAAGTCATAATAGCGACCGCCAGCGGTCAGCGTGAACTGCTCGCCAAAGGCATAGCTTGCTTCACCAAATACCGCCTTTTGCTCAATATCGTAGACGATGTCGGCGTTGTAGGGTGAGTTGAGCGGGAAGCCGTTGGCAACGGCCGCAGAGGTGCCGGCACCAAAGCGTACATCGGTAAAGGCGTCATAACCCGGCGTAGGCAGGCGCTGGGCATAATCGCGGTCGGTGTTCGAATAGAAACCACCCAATACCCATTGCAGCGGGCCATCGCCGTTCGAGCTCAAACGCACTTCCTGGGTGAAGGATTTCACCTTGGTCGTGTCGCGCAAATTCGACGGCAGTAAAACGCCCGCAGTCGGGAAGCCAAGGTCGACAGAGACGCTGCCGGTCAACGCGCTGGCATCGCGGCTGACCAGAATATCGCGGTCGGTATAGCTGCTGACCGAGGTGAGGTCGACGCCACCAAGGCCCACCTTGATCGTGGCGTCGGCAATCATCGTTTCGTCTTCAAAGCCCTCTTGCAGCAAGAGATGCTGCTCGCGTTCATTGAAAGTCACCGCAGGGCGGGTCGTCGTGAACGGGTTGGCGTAGAGATTGAAAACTTCCTGACGGTTGAAGCCGTCGGTCGATATTTTCTGATAGATCACGCGCGGCGTGATCGAGATGGTTTCGCTGGGCTCGAAAGTCAGCGCGATGCGGCCGCCATACCGTTCGCCATCGTTGATATCTTCGCTAACGCCACCACCTTCGCGACGGGCGTTGATGAAGCCGCCATAGCGGGTGAAATAGCCGACCGCGCGGATTGCAGCCTTGTCACCCAGCGGAGCGTTGATCGCGCCTTTCAGGTGACCACCAAAATCGTCGCCGTCGACCAGATTGACATTGCCCTCAACGGCACCTTCTGTGGCGCCCAGTTTTGGCTGGTTGGTGATGTAGCGGATCGTACCGCCGACCGAACCCGAGCCGAACAAGGTGCCTTGCGGGCCGCGCAGGGTTTCGACGCGGTTCAAATCGAACAGATCAAGGTCAGGCGTAAACAGCGACAACGAGACGACTGATTCATCGAGATAGACGCCGACTTGCTCTTTCACGCCGGGTTGGTCGCGCACGACTTGCCCTGCAGACACGCCGCGAACCGAAACCTGGCTTTGGCCGGGTCCGAGATTCTGGACGGCGAGGCCAGCGACATTGCGCGACAGGTCTTCAAGCGTGACCGCGCCCGAGCGCTGGATGTCCGCTGCGGTCTGGGCGTTGATCGAAAAAGGAATGTCCTGCAGGTTGGCGTCACGCTTGGTCGCGGTGACGATGATGACATTGTCATCCGCTTCTTCCTCGGCATCCTGCGCCATGGCACCCTGCGCAATCAGGGCGGAAAGCGAGGTTCCGGCGACAAGTTGAATGAAATGGCGAGCCGTGGTGCGGCTTTTCAAGTTTTTCATGTCCTACTCCCGAATATATCCGCGGTTATCTAGGTCCGCAGTGGTCCTTTTATAGTCGGGATAAGACGGTTCGCGGCACCCCCAATCGTGTTGTCCTGCAAATATCCTGCGACTTGTAACATTTATGCCACAAAAAATGCCCGGACCGTTTCCGATCCGGGCTTGGAAGTTGGACGTTCGCGGGAGGAACATCGGGAGGCGGCGGGATTTAGGAGAGGGAGGAAGAAACCCCGCCGCCAAGCTGTGAAATTTGGTGGAAAGCGTCGCCTACCCAGCAACGCCCTCCATAAACTTAGTAATTATAGGCGCGTTCGCCATGTTCGGAGAGGTCAAGCCCTTCACGTTCGGCTTCTTCGCTCGGGCGCAGACCCAGAGTGAATTTGAGGCCGTAGAAGAGAACCGCCGAGACGATACCGGTCCAGACGACCGTGATACCGACAGCCTTGATCTGGGTGATCACTTGGGCTGCCATGTCGTACGTACCCGGTACGGCGGGGAACACGGTGTAGTCGAAAAAGCCCTGGCCACCGAGCGCCGGGTCGGCAACGATACCGGTGCCGATTGCGCCAACGATGCCGCCAATGCCGTGCACGCCGAATACGTCGAGCGTGTCGTCATATTTCAGCTTGTTCTTCACGATTGCCACGAAGAGGTAGCAGACCGCCGAAGCCGCAAAGCCGAGCAGGATCGAGGTCATGGGCGCCGCGAACCCGCTGGCTGGTGTAATGGCGACAAGGCCAGCAACTGCGCCAGTGACTGCGCCCAGCAGCGAAGGTTTGCCATGGTGGAACTGTTCGATGATGCACCAGGCGACAGCAGCTGCAGCGGTGGCGACGAAAGTGTTGATGAAGGCAAGAGCGGCAAGTCCATTGGCTTCAAGGTTGGAACCAGCGTTGAAGCCGAACCAGCCCACCCACAGCAGCGAGGCGCCGATCATGGTCATGGTCAGGCTGTGCGGCGGCGTGGCTTCCTTGCCATAGCCGAGGCGCTTGCCGACGATGAGGCAGCCGACGAGACCAGCGATACCGGCATTGATGTGGACAACGGTGCCGCCAGCGAAATCCAGTGCTCCCATGCCCCACAGGTAACCGAAATCGGTCGGTGCGTCGGGCAGGAAGTCCGGGCCAGCCCAGTACCACACCATGTGTGCGATAGGGAAATAGGCAAAAGTCAGCCACAATACCGTGAAGATGATCAGCGGTGTGAACTTGATGCGTTCCGCAAAGGCACCGACGATCAGCGCCGGCGTGATGCAGGCAAAGGTCATCTGGAATACGACAAAGGCATATTCCGGAATGTAAACATTGTTGCTGAAGGTTGCGGCGAAAGTTGTTGCATCGACTCCGGCGAGGAATGCCTTGGAGAATCCGCCAATGAATGGCCCGCCGCTGGTAAAGGCAAGGCTATAGCCATAGCTGACCCAGACGAGCGCTGCGACCGAAACGATCATGAACACCTGCATCAGCAGGCTCAGCATGTTCTTGGTGCGAACGAGGCCGCCATAAAAAAGCGCCAGTGCCGGGATCGACATCAGCAGCACCAGTGCAGAGCTGATCAGCATCCAGGTGGTGTCGCCCTTGTCGACCATGCCCGCCATCTGTTCGACGGTGGGGGCCTTGATCGGGCCTTCTGCAACCGCAGCCGTTGCAGCGGCGGCACTCTCTGCAACCGCTTCGGCTGCCTCCTGCGCGAAAGCGGGCAATGCGGCAAAAACTGCCGCCCCCGTCGCGCCAATCCATTTCATGTGTTTAAGCATGTGCTTTCTTCCCTGGTTAGTCCGAATGTTTTGGTTAGAGCGCGGCGTCGCCGGCTTCGCCGGTGCGGATGCGCGTGGCTGCGACAAGCTCGATCTCGAAGATCTTGCCGTCGCCGATCGACCCGGTAGCGGCAGCAGCCTGGATGGCCTCGACCACCGCACCCGCGCTTTCGCTGGTGCAGGCGACCTCGATCTTGATCTTGGGCACCATGTTGGTGGTGTATTCCGCGCCGCGATAGACTTCGGTCTGGCCTTTCTGGCGGCCAAAGCCTTTTACTTCGGTCACGGTCATGCCCGATACGCCCAGCCCGGCGAGTGCTTCACGCACCTCGTCCAGTTTGTGCGGCTTGATGATGGCAATGATATATTTCATGCACGCCCCCTTTTGTGGTTGTGCAATGCACAATGCAAAGGGCGTGCCAGAATCCGAAAGCCTTGGATTTCGAGGGTTACAGACTCCGGTTTTAGATAAACTGCCTAAAAAATAATCAGTGAAAAACTGCTGTACAAAAATTAGGCATGCTTGAGTGTCGCCCAAAGGGGCAGGTGATCCGATGCCCGTTTCGACAAGTCTGAAATATGCGCCCCGCTATTTTCAACCATGATGTCATGGCTGACAATGATACGGTCGAGCCGTGCTACAGGGCGGGTGCTATGGAAACTGGGTGGCGTTTTGACCAAGCGGTGGTGGTGGAATGCAAACTCGCTTAGTGCCCCCCGATCCGACCATTGGTTGAAATCGCCCATCAATACGGTAGGAATGTGATGCGCTGCGCCGTCCAGCCGGGCCAGCAGCGCGCGGATTTGCCGCCGCCGCCAGAGCCCCGACAGGTCGAGATGCGTACCGATAACGCGCAGCGGAGCGCCGTTCAGCAGCAGTTCGGCAAGTACGGCACCGCGCGGCTCGAGTGTCGGCAGTGGTACGATCTCGCTATGCCTGACCTCGATGCCCCGTTTCACCAGCAGGGCATTGCCATGCCAACCTATGCTTTGCGGGCGGCCGCCAATTTCGACCGGCCGATATGTCCCCTGCTCGAGCAATAGATGATAGGGAATAGCGCTCATCCGGTTGCCAAAGCGCCGGTCTGCTTCCTGCAGAGCAATGATATCAGCGTCGATTTCGCTCAGTACTTCAAGGATGCGTTCGGGGTTGCGCCGCCGATCAGTGCCGACGCATTTGCGGATATTGTAAGTTGCGACCTTAATGGGCGGCACGGTCAGTCAGCAGGCCCGAAATAACGGTCGGTCGGCCGGGTCGCTATTCCATCGATGCTTTTGGTCCTGCCTTGCGCTTTCGCAATCCAGGCGTTCGCTTCCATTCCGGCATGCGCTTTCTTCAGTGTTTCGCGCTCGCGATCAAAGGCCATGAAAGGTACGCCCCAGCCGCAACTGGTCTGCACATTGTCGACATCAGCAAGGATGATCTGCCGTGTTCCGGGGAGGATTTCGAAATGGCTGGCGAGTTCATCCCATTCGGCGTCTTGCGGCAAAACCGGCCTTCCGCGTCCGTAGATCCGCAGAATAAGGGCCGGCTGTTCGAAATTGCAGAACATGAAGGTGATGCGGCCGTCGACGGACAGATGCGCGTGAGTTTCATTTCCCGAGCCGCCGAGGTGGAGATAGCCGACGTGGCCGGGCGACAGGACGCGAAAGCTGTCATAGCCTTTGGGTGACAGGTTGATCCGACCGTCCGAAGCAGCGGTTGCCACAAAGAAGACCGGCTGCTTGCCAATCATCTCGACATGCTTGTTGTTCAGTGCATCAAAAAACTCGGCCATGCGCCTGATGTGCCAAAGCGCATGGCCGCCGTCCAGAACTAATGACGGGAGTCAAATTCCGTCAGCACTCGGTCCCCGGAATGGGAATTCCAAGCGGACCCTTGCACGGCTTTTTCTTTTTCGGCGCAGGTGCCGTACCGCCATCACCCATTCCACCCATGCCGCTGTTGCCCATACCTGTCATGAAGCTGGCAAAGGCACGAAAGCGGGCTTTCGCTGTCCACTCGATATTCCACCCCGCTTTCGGATCGGTTGGCTTGGGCGGGAAGGCGAAGTTTTCCTCGGGGCCAAAGGCATTCATGCTGCCAAACATCATGCCACCTGCAGCCGCCTTGGCTTCGGCCGGGATCTGGCAACTGGTCTGCGATGGCGGCATCACATTTTTGGCGGCGATCTGGCGTTGCACTTCGGCAGGCGAAAGCCAGCCCATGCCTTCGCCGAAATCGCGATTATTGGCCGATGTCCACATCACCATGTCGCCGCCTTGGCCCGCGCGTTCCATACCGCCCATTGCCCAGGCGACATAGCCCGTCGCAGTCGGCACGCTGTTCCAGTTGAGCAAGATCGGAGCGCCAGAGTCGTTCGTATTCACATTCAGCGAGGCCATATAATCATTGACCAGCGCGAACTTGATTTCGGGTGTGAAGGCACTGGCAATCCGATGCTCGCCGCGCAGCGAAGAGCCTGATTTGGGTTGCTTGCCGCTCTTGCCGTTGGGCCACCAGGCGGCGTTCGCATCGCGCGCTTTGGCTTGTGCCTCATAGCGCTGCATCTGTTGCGGCATGTTGGCGGGCATTTTTGCGGTCGGCATTTTGGCGAAGTCGATGATGAATGGTTGACCCTTGGGTGCATTGGCGTGGCAGCCCCAGAACATCAGGATGCGGCCCTTAGGCTTTTCCATCGTCTGATTGGGATCATAATCGCGGTCTGGCTTTGACGTCCCCGGCGCATCGCCCAACAGCGGAACCGATTTGCCCATCTTCGCTTGCGGCTGGAAAAAATGGTCACCCTTTTCCGGCTGCACCGGCGACGGCGTGGCCGAAGTCAGCCGCAATTCGAGCATATAATTGTCTCCGCCCCCACCGAGCAGGCTGCCAAGGCCGCCGCCCATCATCGCCCCCATGCCCATTCCCGACATGGTCTGTACGTCCATGGCATAGGTTGCTTTGGGACCGGTCGTTTTCTGGGCAGAGCCGGGAACGACCGCCAGTGCGGTGGCAAGGGTGGCAATCGATGCAAATCGGTAAATGGTGCGCACGGCAAAACTCCTGCTGTTCGACGATTCTGCGTCTGGAACCTGTGCGACCCGATTCTATGAGCGAAGGTTATATGCCTGCATTGATGCAGCGCAAGCGATTAGCGGTAATAGAGCCAGCAATTACCAGTTGTTACCTGCGGCGACAGCTTCTGCCTCGCCATCGCGATCGGAGCGCCCAAGCGCCTTGTTGCGATGCGGGAAGCGCCCGAACCGCTCGATCATCGCCTGATGATCTTGCGCATATTTCAACAGGTCCGGATCGCCCAACTGGCTAATCAAACGGACCGATTCCCGCTGGTCGTCACGATTTTCGCTATGTTCGAAGGGCAAATAGAGAAACAGCCGCTCGTCCTTGGAAAGATCGACATCGAATGCCCCTGCAACCGATATTTTTGCGATAGCCAGCGCCAGATGATCGGTGGCGAAGGCTTCGGCAGTGCCCCGATAGGCATTGCGCGGCACTTGATCGAACAGGATGACCGCTGCCAGTGCGGTGTGCGGATCGGTCAAAAAACTTTCAGTCGGCTGTTCGCGCAAAGCCTCACGCCATTCCGCGAACTGCTCGGTCACGGCCTTATCAAAATCCGCACCGCCTTTGAACCAATTGGCAAAGTCATGTTCGACGAACCAGAAGTGCAGGAGCTGTTCAGCCCAATTGTCGGGTGGATCAATCAGCTCGACTTCCTCGTCGTCAATCACCCGGCGGTGCCGCCCACGGTGAGCGCACGGACAAGGGTCGTAGGCTGGCCAACGCCCGCAGGCACGCTCTGTCCGCCCTTGCCGCAGACGCCGATGCCTTCGTCGAGCGCCATGTCGTTGCCGATGCCGATAATCTTGGTGAGCGACGTTGGGCCATCGCCGATCAGGGTCGCACCTTTGATCGGATCGCCCAACTTGCCATTTTTGACGCGATAGGCCTCGGTGCAACTGAAAACGAATTTGCCCGAGACGATATCGACCTGCCCGCCGCCAAAGCTTTTGGCGAATATGCCGTCCTTCACCCGGCTCAGCAGTTCGGCGGGATCGTCGTTGCCCCCGCGCATGAAAGTATTGGTCATGCGCGGCATTGGGGCGTGTGCATAGCTTTGGCGTCGGCCATTGCCGGTGGGTGCGACACCCATCAGCCGCGCGTTCAAGCGGTCCTGCATATAGCCTTTCAGGATGCCGTCTTCGATGAGGATGTTTTCCTGCGTCGGCGTGCCTTCATCGTCGATCGACAGCGATCCGCGCCGGTCGGTGATGCTGCCATCGTCAACTACGGTGACGCCGGGCGCGGCCACACGCTGGCCGATCTTGCCCGAAAAGGCGCTGGTGCCCTTGCGATTGAAATCGCCTTCAAGGCCGTGGCCGACGGCTTCGTGCAGCAGCACGCCGGGCCAGCCGGGGCCGAGCAGCACGGTCATTTCTCCTGCAGGCGCATCGACCGAACGCAGGTTGGTCAGCGATTGCGCCAATGCCTCGTCGATGGCGTGGCTCCATGCGGCTTCATCGAAAAGGTCATCATAGAGCTTGCGTCCGCCAAAGCCGTAGGTGCCGGTTTCGCGGCGACCATTTTCCTCGGTTACGATCGAAACATTCAGGCGCACCAGCGGGCGGATGTCGGTGGCGACAAAGCCGTCGGCGCGAACGATTTCGATGACTGACCAGCTGCCAGCAAGGCTGACCGAAACTTGCGCGACACGCGGGTCACGCGCGCGGGCCGCCGCGTCGATTTTCTGGCAAAGTTCAACCTTCCGGGCGAAGGGCACCAGATCGAGCGGGTTGCCGTCGGTGTAAAGGTGCCGGTTGTTCTTGCGCGGCGGCGGGGCAATCTGGCCCTTGGCAGGGTCGAGCAACTGTAGCGTTTCGGCAGCACGGCGAATTGCGCCCTCGCTCAGTTCGTTAGCATGACTGAAACCAGTCATCTCGCCCGAAACACCGCGCAAACCAAAGCCGGAGGCGGTCGAATAATCGGCCATTTTCAGCCGACCATCGTCGAAACCGAAACTCTCGCTGGCGCTATATTGCAGATAGAGCTCGCCATCATCGCAGGCGGTTAAAGCTTCACGCGTGACGCGTAACGCCCCGTCGGGGTCCAAAAGGCCGGGTTGATAAAGAAAGCTGCGCGGGTCTGAAATGCTCATGCCACCGATATAGGCGCTGTAGCACGGAACGGAAGGGGCTTCAGCCCTTGTTCGACGTTCCATTGTCGGCTGGTCCGCCGACGAGCACGAAGCGGCGGTCGCAATAACCGCATTCGACCATGCCGCTTTCGTCGATTTCCAGCCATACACGCGGATGGCCGAGCGCCGCGGGAACGCCATCGCCACTACCGTCGCAAGCGATACGGTGCGTGCGGACGAGGATGGTTTCGGGTGCGTCTGTCATGCCGTGCCGTTAGCAAAGCCGCCCCGCAGCCGCAACGGGGCATTTCACTGATAGTTGAGTGTGATCGTCCAGATGCCGCTATAGGTGCCGGGCGCCTGATTGGCGTTGACCTCCAGCGTTGCCCCGACCGGGAAGCGGAAAGCGCCCGTCGCCGCAGCTATGCGAAAAACTTGGGGGTTGGTCGAAAGCACTGCGGTCGGTGTGCTGCCAATGGTAAAGGTTCGTGCGCGCATGCGGACGCCGGGGCCTGTCAGGAATATCGTGTTGCTACCGAGCGATACCTGAACGCGCTGGTTGAAGCTACCCATGCCGGCGAATTCGGCTGGTTGGTGGTCGCTGCCGAACAAGGTCACGCCGCCGGTGCGGGTACGCGTTCCGTTGGGTGCGACTGTTACTGTTCCCGCGGTGTTGCTGGCAAAGATTTTCCCGAAGTTTAGCTCTTCGGTCTGGATAAAGCTCAATGGGGTCACGACGCCGACCTGGGCCTGAACCTGCTCGGTAGCATTCTGGGCAAAAGCGGGTGAAGCCACGCAGGAAAGCCAGCATGCAGCCAAAGCAAGCAGGGCAAGGGGGGGCAGGCGGGACGCACTCATGCCAAAGCCATAGCCGAAAAGTTATAACCATATGGTAAACAGCGGCTTATCGGGAAGGGCAAGTTCGGCACGTCGTCGTTTAGGCTTACTGGTAGTCGAGGGTCAGGAACCAGGTCCCGGTATAGGTGCCTGGCTGTTGGTTGGCATTTACCGCGAGTGTTGCGCCAACAGAGAGCGCAAAGGCGCCATTGCTGGTCTGCTGGACCTGATAGTTGCGCGTGACGGTAGACAAAGGTGTGCCGGGATTGGTATTGGCGCGAAACAGGCTGGCTACCATCGGTGTTCCAGGACCAGTCAGCAAAACCGTGTTCGATGCAACCCGCATCCGGACGGGTCGGTTAGGTTGGGTCGGCTTCATTCCTGCAAATTCAGCTGGATGGTGACTGTTCCCGATCAGTGTCACACCGCCGGTTGCGGTGCGCGTGCCATTTGGCGCAACGGTTACTGTGCCTGGAAGCAGGCTTGACGAAATGACGCCGAAGTAAAGGTCTCGAACTTTATAGAAACTGCCCGGAGCGACAACTGCCACTTGCGAATCCATCGCCTCGGTTTCGGCACGTGCGGGCGTCGATACCGCAGCCAATACAGCCGCAGCCAGCGCGAATCGCGCGCTTTTGTTCAGGATTTTTGCCCCACGCATTAGGGTGCAATGGCAGGACAGGGTGCAAGATTGCGTTAGCGCTTATGGTTAATTGTCCTTAACCCTTTGATGCAAAGCCTTGCGTTGCGCGAGTGTCAGGCCTCCGCTATCGATTAACGCCTATGAACGAAGCTGCTATCTCGATCCGCGACCTTTCCAAGCGCTATTCCACTGGCAAACAGGCGCTGGACGGCGTCAGTTTTGATGTCGAGCGCGGCTCGATATTCGGACTTCTGGGGCCCAACGGAGCCGGAAAATCAACGATTATCAATATATTGGCTGGAATGGTGCAGAAGACCTCGGGTCAGGCCAGCATCTGGGGGTTTGATATCGACGTCAACCCGCGCAATGCGAAAGCGTCGATCGGCATCGTGCCGCAAGAGATCATGTTCGATCCCTTTTTCACGCCATTCGAAACGCTGGAGTTGTTTGCCGGTCTTTATGGCGTGCCAAAGGATAAACGCCATTCGATGGAATTGCTGAAGGCTGTGCGGCTGGAGGACAAGGCCGATGCCTATGCGCGCACGCTGTCTGGCGGGATGAAGCGGCGGTTGCTCGTCGCCAAGGCGATGGTGCATTCGCCGCCGGTGATCGTGCTCGATGAACCTACCGCTGGTGTCGACATTGAGCTGCGCCAACAGCTTTGGGAATATGTGGTCGAACTCAACAAACAGGGTGCAACAGTGGTGTTGACCACGCACTATCTCGAAGAAGCCGAACAATTGTGCGACCGCATTGCGATCATCAACCACGGCAAGCTGATCGCGAACAAGCCGACCAAGGAACTGGTCGGCATGGCGCGCGAAAAGGCGGTGGTGCTGACGCTCGACCGCGATGTCGCCGAAGCGCCCAAGCATGATGCGTTTGAAAAAACCGAACTGGTCGCCGACCGCACGGTTGAGATCACCTATAACAAGGACCGCATGAACGCTGGCGAAGTGCTGGCGGCGGTGCAGGGGCTGGGCTTTGGCATTGTCGACGTGACCACCAAGGAAGCCGACCTTGAAGACGTGTTCCTGAGCCTCACCAGCGGAAGCGCGGAGTGAACTGGTGGAAACCGACATCCTCATCATCGGATCGGGTGCTGCAGGGCTGACTGCCGCGTTGCAGCTCGCCCAAAAGCATAAGGTCACCGTGCTGGCCAAAGGCGCATTGTCGGATGGTGCGACGGCATGGGCGCAGGGCGGGATTGCGGCGGTGCTCGAGCCGGGCGACACTTTTGAAAGCCATATCGAAGATACGATGGTGGCGGGCGCTGGTCTCAACAACCGGCAGACGGTTGAGTTTGTGATCGAGCATGCCCCGCAAGCCATCGACCGGCTGGCAAAGCTCGGCGTGCCCTTCAACCTCGGCGGGCCGACCAACGAATTTGGCGAGCAATGGCATCTGACACGCGAAGGCGGGCATAGCCATCGCCGCATCGTTCATGTCAACGACGCGACCGGCTGGGCGGTGCAGCAGGCGCTGGAAAGCGCGGCACGGGACAATCCGAATATCACCTTGGTTCCCGATATGGTCGCAATCGATCTGATCGTGGGTCGCCATCAGGAACGCTTTTCAACCAGCGGTCGGGTGCACGGTATCTATGCGCTCAACCGCAAGACCGGAAAGGTAGAGGCGTTTACCGCGCGCGCCACTATATTGGCGACCGGCGGGGCAGGGCGCACCTATCTGTACTCGACCGCGCCGCGCGGGGCGACCGGCGATGGCATTGCTATGGCATGGCGCGCAGGCTGCCGTGTCTCGAACATGGAAATGATGCAGTTCCACCCGACTTGTCTCTACAATCTGGAGGTCAAGAATTTCCTGATCACCGAGGCGGTCCGAGGGGAAGGCGGCATCCTCAAAAACCCCAAGACCGGGCACCGCTATATGCCCGATTATGACGAGCGGGCAGAGCTTGCCCCGCGCGACATTGTGGCGCGCGCCAATGACGGCGAAATCAAGCGCGACGGCCTCGACTATGTCCATCTCGACATCAGCCACAAGGAACCCGAATTCGTCCGCGAGCATTTCCCCAACATCTATGAAAAGCTGATGGGTCTGGGCATCGACATCACCAAGGAACCGATCCCGGTGGTTCCCGCGCAGCATTATACCTGCGGCGGGGTGCTGGTTGATCTCGACGGACGCACCGATGCACCGGGGCTCTATGCAGCGGGTGAAGTCACTCAGTCAGGGCTGCACGGTGCCAACCGTCTCGCATCCAACAGCCTCCTAGAATGCTTCGTCTTCGGCGATGCCTGCGCCGCGCATATCGACGCGCATTGGGATGAATTGCCGCCACCGCCCGCCATTCGTCCATGGGATGAAAGCCGTGTCACCGACAGCGATGAGGAAGTTGTGATCGCCCAATGCTGGCGCGAAATCCGTCAATTCATGTGGAATTTCGTCGGAATCGTTCGCACCACCAAGCGGCTGGAACGCGCCAAGCACCGCATCGATCTGCTCCGCCGCGAAGTTGAGGACTATTACAGCCACTTCCGTGTAACCCCCGACCTGATCGAACTGCGCAATCTGGTTGAGGTCGCGGACCTCATCATCCGCTCCGCGCTATCCCGTAAAGAAAGCCGCGGGCTGCATTACACGCTCGATTTCCCGAAGATGCTGCCCGAGGCGCAGGATACGGTGCTGGTACCTTAGGCCTTTTTCCGCGCTGCCCACAAATGGTGCACACCGACGATGGCGGCACCAATTGCCAACCCTGCGACCCCGGATAGCCCTGCATCCACTATCCATGCCAGCGCACCTTCGTGCAGGCCGAACCATTCTGCCGGGTGCAGGCCAAAGCCGTGGACGATGATCTGGCCGCCGACCCAAAGCATTGCTGCGGTGCCAACGACAGACAGTAAAGTCATCAACTTGGGCATGCCCTTGACCAGACCACGGCCCAGCGCCTGTGTCGCGCCATTTTCGCGTTGCGCCATGTGCAGGCCGATATCGTCCATCTTCACGATGAAGCCGACCACACCATAAACCGCGATAGTAATCACCAATGCAACCAGCGCCAATACAGCAGCCTCCAGCCAGATTGAAGTTTCGGCGAGGCCTTTCACTTCGTTCAAGGCAATCGCCATGATTTCGGCGGAGAGGATGAAGTCGGTGCGCACCGCGCCCTTTACCATATTCTCTTCATGCGTCTTGCTGCAGACTTCGGCAAATTCCTCGGCAAGCGTCTCTTCCTCATGTGGCATCAGTTTTTCGAGGACTTTTTCGGCCCCTTCAAAGCAGAGGAATGCACCACCAAGCATCAGCAGCGGGGTTATCGCCCATGGCAGGAAGAAACTGAGCAGCAACGCCACCGGCAGGATGATGATGATCTTGTTGAACAGCGATCCCTTGGCGATGCGCCAGATGATTGGCAGTTCGCGATCCGGGGTGAATCCGGTGACATATTGCGGGGTGACCGCAGTATCGTCGATCACCACACCGGCAGCCTTGCTGCCTGCCTTGCCCGCAGCGGCGGCAACGTCATCGACCGATGCGGCCGCAACTTTGGCAATGGTGGCGATATCGTCGAGAAGCGCGGCGAGACCGGATGGCATGGATTTCCCCTGAGTTACTGATGCAATGGCTTTGTTAGCTGGCGTCGAAACCGTCGGCAAGGAAGCGTTCGGCGATGGCGGCGTGGAGTGCAGCGCCCTTGGCCATCACGCTTTCGTCGAGTACCATGCGGTTTGAATGCAGGCCGCAACATTGCCGCCAGTCATCGCCTTCATGGCTGGCGCCGAGGAAGAACATCGCCCCCGGCACTTTTTCGAGCACATAGGCGAAATCCTCCGCGCCCATGATCGGCGCGTCGAGTGTTTTCCAGCCTTCGGCGCCGAAAGTGGCCTCGACCACTTCTTGCCCGAACCGCACGGCGCGGTCGTCACACAGGGTGACCGGAAAGCCCTGTTCGATATGTACCTGCGCCTCGCAGCCATGCGCGGCGGCAATGCCGGGGGCGAGGCGGTGAAGCTCTTCAGCGACCATCGCTCGACGGCGCGAGCTAAGCGTGCGGATGGTGCCGAGCAGGTTCGCGGTTTCGGGAATGATGTTGTTGGTCGTCCCCGCCTCAATCTTGGCGATGGTGATGACGGCGGGATCGAATACCGAAACCTTGCGCGTCACCATCGTCTGGATGGCGGAAACAATCTCGCACGCGACAGGGATCGGGTCGACTGCGTCATGCGGCATAGATGCATGGCCGCCCTTGCCGGTGATCTTGATCGACAAGACGTCGGATGAGGCAAGCAGCGGCCCGGCGCGGCCGGTGAAAATACCGTGCGGCGCGTTGGGCATGATATGAAGGGCAAAGGCCGCGTCGGGCAACGGATCAAGCAAGCCATCGTCGAGCATGAAGCGCGCACCATGATGGCCCTCTTCACCCGGCTGGAACATGAAATAGACGGTGCCGGTCAGCTGCTCCTGTCGCTTGCAGAGCATCTTTGCGGCACCCACCAGCATGGCAACATGGGTGTCATGCCCGCAGGCGTGCATCGCGCCAGTAGTTTCAGAGGCAAAGTCGAGCCCGGTATCCTCGTGCAGCGGAAGCGCGTCCATATCGCCGCGCAGCAACACGGTGCGACCATTGGAAGGACCGCGCAATATGGCCAGCAAGCCAGTCGTCGACGGCCCTTCGCGAAACTCGAGCGGAAGCCCGGCAAGGGCGAGCTTAATCTTCGCCAGTGTTTTCGGGTTTTGCAGGCCAAGCTCAGGCTCGCGATGGATCGCGCGGCGGAGTTCAACCAGATCGGGTAGGAGGTTTTCGGCGTCTTCACGCCAAGGGGTGTCTGTCAGCGTCATGTGACACTCACTAACACCCCTTAGGATCGGTTGGTAGCGGGATCAGTCGTCTAGCCGCACCGTGGCATATTGTGTCGGCGCGCCGCGACGCTTGACGCCGAGGAGCACTGCGCTGCGACCGGCCTTTTTGGCCTCGCTGACCGCAGCGGCAAACTGCGCGGTGGTGGTCACAGCCTTATAGTTGACCGAGACGATCACATCGCCGCGCCGGATTCCGGCCTGGGCCGCCGAGCCTGCGCCCGGAATGTCGACGACGACACCCTTGATATCGGTGCCCATGCCCAACTGGCGGGCGATTTCGGGGTCGAGGGGGATGACGCTTACGCCCAGTGCGTCACGGATGGCCTTGGTATCGGCATCATCGCCCTGCTGGTCGAAATCCTTGTTTTCGTCCGGATCGAAATTGCTTTGCGCCAGTTTCTCTTCGGTCGGGCGTGTGCCAACGGTTGCGGTAATCCGCATCGGCTTGCCCTCGCGCAGAATATCGAGCGGGATTTTGGTGCCGGGTTTGATGTTGGCGACAATGTAGGACAGCGTGTCGTCGGGGGTCACGTCACGGCCATTGACCTTCAGAACAATGTCGCCCTCTTTCAGGCCAGCCTTGTCGGCGGCTTCATCCTTGACGATGCGGGTGACGAATTCGCCCTTATTCTTGTCGATGCCCAGGGCATCGGCCATGTCGGCACCCACTGGCTGGATACCAATGCCCAGATAGCCACGCTCGGGACGGACGCCCTTGCGCAACGAATCGATGACGGGAATGGCTTCTTCGGCGGGGATAGCAAAACCGACACCGATATTGGCACCAACAGGCGAAATCAGGCGGTTGTTGATCCCGATAACCTTGCCGTCGAGGTTGAACAGCGGGCCACCCGAATTGCCGGGGTTAATCGCGGTGTCGGTCTGGATGAAGCGGTCATAGGCACCGCCTGCGCCAATGTTGCGCTGCAGGGCTGAAATGATGCCGGCGGTGACTGTGCTGCCAAGGCCAAGCGGGTTGCCGATGGCAATCACCCAGTCACCAACGCGATTGCTTTCCGACGTCTGCATTTCGACGAAGGGAACGCCGGTCACCTTGACCTTGAGCAGAGCGAGGTCCGATGTCGCGTCGCGACCAATGATTTCAGCCTTGAATTCGCGTCCGTCAAACAGGGTGACGTTGACTTCATCGACCGCGTCTCCCTTCGGACCACCTGCAATCACATGGTTGTTGGTGACGATCAGACCGTCGGCGCTGATGAAAAAGCCCGAACCACCGCTCTGCTGCTCCTGCGTGACTGGGCGGCGTTCGCCAGTGAAGGGGTTGAAGCTGGTGGCAACCTGAACCTTCTGCTTCGTTGCGATATTGACCACGGCGGGCTGCAGCTGGGCTGCCAGATCAGCGAAGCTGTTCGGCGCACCGCGCGGGGCAAGGCCTGATTGTGCAATCGTAACGGCACCGGGAGCGGGAACCGGCCTCGGGTTTCCGGTCGAAAGCGCAAAGGCGCTGCCCGAAAGCAGAAGCAGAGCAGTAACTCCATAAGCATAACGCACGATAGTCATTCCTCTTCATTCATTGCCGGACTTTTCCGGACTAAACCCGGTCGTCCTTGCGATATATTAATGAACGCCAATTGAACAATTGTCGTCCCCCGGTTTGGGTCATGCAAACGGCAAACCGGCTTCGACGAACGTCACTTACTCAGCGGCCTTCACGAAATTTCCTCAAATAATCATTATTTGGCGACAGCACGAACGTTGTCTTGCCTGCGCCATCCTGGCCTTCCTGAACAAAGGTGCGGCGATAGGACTGCATTCCGCGATAGAAATCGTAGAATTCCGGATCCTTGCCATAACTCGCGGCATAAATGCGTGCTGCTTCGGCTTCGGCATTGGCGCGAATGATTTGCGCTTCCTTCTGCCCTTCGGCATCGATCGCGATTGCTTCCTGCTGACGCGCGCTGCGCATCCGCTGGAATGCGGATTTGAGCGGCGCGCCATCGGGTAGATCGGCGCGCTTGATGCGCACATCGATGATTTCCGCACCATATTTGCGAGCTTCGCGGTTAAGTGATTTCTGGACATTTTCCATCACCTCGCCGCGTTCGGGGCTGAGCATGGTCGCAAAGGAGCGACGACCCAGTTCGTTCCGGAGCGAAGAGCCGAGGATTGTCCGGAGCTGTTCGCGCAACCGGTCTTCGGTGCGAATGGTGCGGTACATGAGGGCAGGCTGGGTCACCCGAAATCGTGCAAATGCATCCACTTGCAAGCGCAATTGATCTGTAGACAAAACTTCCTGACGTTCCATTTCAACGCTCAGGACCCTTTTGTCCACAAATTGGACCTGTTCTACGAGCGGAATGCGCCATACCAAACCAGCCCCGGTGTTTCCAAATTGTTGCTTTGGATCATATGCGTTTCGGACGCGCATCACTTGGCCATAGCTGCTGATGATGACTTGCTTCGTTTCAGGAACGACCGAAACCGACATCCCAAGCAATACGAGCGCCGCAAGGCCACTGAGACCAAGGGCAAGGGGGTTTTGGAGGAATGTTCGGCTCATTGCTTCTTCCCCGTTACGGTCACGGTATCGGTCGCGGCTGACGCCGCACGGCGCTGAATTTCGGGCAGCGGCAGATAGGGGGTCACACTCCCGCTTTCGACGATGGTCTTGTCGACCTTGCTCAGCACCTGCTCCATGGTTTCATAATAGATACGACGCCGCGTCACTTCGGGCGCTGTTTTATATTGTTCGTAGATCTTGTCGAATTCGGCCGTTTCACCCAGCGCCAGCTCGGTCACGCGGCTGGCATAGGCGCGGGCGTCGTTCAAATAGCTTTCGCGGCGCTGCTGCGACGCGTTCACTTCACGGAAGGCGTCATTGACCTCTGCGGGTGGGTCGGATTCGCGGATCGAAATGCTGCGGACCATCACGCCGGAACGATATTCGTCGAGAATTGCCTGCATCCGCTGGCGCACCTGCGCTTCGATTTCGGACCGGCTGCCACCAATTGCCTGAATGAGATTAAAATTGGCTACCGCCGCACGCATGGCGCTTTCGGCAACTTCCTGCACACTGGTATCAGGCTGGTCGAGCTGGAACAGATACAGTTCCGGATCCTTGATCGACCAGCGGATATCATAGGCCATGTCGACCAGATTCTGGTCCTTGGTCAGTACCAGATTTTCCGCATTCGCCCGAACCGAACCGATGGAGGTGGTGCGAATTTGCTGCGTATCGACCTTTTCAAGCCGCTCGACCGGGGCGGGCAGGGTCAGCGCGATACCGGGTTGTACCGTGCGCGAATAGCTGCCGAACAGGGTGACGACGCCTTCCTGTTCCGGACCGATGCGGTGAACGCTGGTCCAGAGCAGCCAGATTGCAACCAGACCGCCTGCAACAAGCGGCCACCAGCTCTTGCCATCGGGGCGCTGCGGAAGGCCACCGAAGCCGCCTCCGCCGCCACCAGCCTTACGGCGGAAAAGATCTTCAAGCGATGGGCCGCGCGCATTTGTGTTGCGCTGCGGGCCGGGTTCCCACGGGCTGGAGGGTTGGGCATCATTGCCGTTTCCACCATTAGCCGATGTGGGTCGAGGCGTTCCGCCCTGACCCTTGGTGTCGCCATTGTCTGGAGCGTCCCATGGCCCCTTGCCTTCGTTACTCATCGGCCGGGCTGCTCCCCCTTCCTCGTTTTTCATCATGTTCGACATATAGGAACGCCTTTTCGAGAAAAACAGTGTCATTCCCGAAAATCTGATTCTATTCGGTCAGCGATGGTTGATGTTCAAAAAATCCAGTCCGCAATCGAACAGATTGCAGGGGAACGGGCAAGCGGGCTCAAGCTTGCAGACGACAAGGTTTCGCTGGTGCTCGATGTCGCCGGGCTTGGCGCGCAGCAACGCGAACAACTCGCGCAAGAATTGCACCGGGTGATGGAGGCAGCGGCCCCCGGCTGCGCCATCCGGATATTGCAGACCGCCGAACGGATCGTGCCCCGGTTGATAGCAGTAGCGAGCGGCAAAGGCGGGGTTGGCAAATCGACCTTGTCGACCAATCTGGCTGTCGCGATGCGCAGGGCAGGGCGTGCGGCGGGCCTCGTCGATGCCGACATTTATGGCCCGTCACAGCCGCGGCTGCTGGGCGTTGAAGGCGTGAAGCCAGAGGCTGAGGGCAAGAAACTGGTCCCAACGGTTGGTGCAGGCGGCGTTCCCTTCCTGTCGATGGGGCAGTTGGCGGCACCGGGACAGGCCATCGCGTGGCGCGGGCCGATGGCGGGACAGGCGCTGTCGCAACTGGTCGATGCGGTCTGGGGTGACGTCCGCGACATCGTTGTCGATATGCCGCCGGGGACAGGCGACATCCAATTGTCGATGATCCAGAAACACAAGCCGATCGGTGCGGTAATTGTCTCGACGCCTCAAGACCTTGCATTGATGGATGCAACCCGTGCGATCGCCTTTTTTGAAACCGCTAAGGTTCCGATAATCGGGCTGGTCGAAAATATGGCGGGCTATGTCTGCCCGCATTGTGGCGAAGTCAGCGATCCATTTGGCATCGGCGGGGCAGAAGCCGCGGCACGCGAACTGGGCATTCCTTTTCTGGGGCGCATTCCGCTCGACATATCCATCCGCACGGCAAGCGACGAAGGCGTGCCTCCTGCGTTGACCGATGGTCCTATCGGTCAGGCATTCGGCCAGATTGCTGGCCAGGTCGCATCCTGGATCGATAATCAACGGAGCGCTGGTTGAACAAATATAAGGACTTTCAGCCGTCTCGGCGCAGCCTTTTGATCGGCGGCGGTGTGGGCGTCGGCCTCTTGGTCGCGTGGCAGTTCTGGCCGCGCGAATATCGCCCCAATCTGTCTGCCGATGAAGGCGAATATGTGTTTGGCAGCTGGCTGAAAATTGCTGAAGATGGAAAGATCACCATTGCCATACCGCAAAGCGAAATGGGGCAGGGTGTCTATACATCGCTCGCGCAAATTGTCGCAGGCGAACTGGGAGCCGACTGGCGCACCGTTGCCGTCCAGCCAGCGTTGAACAGTCCGCTTTTTGCAAATCAATTGTTCGTCAAGGAATGGCGCTCCGCCATGATACCCGCCGCTGTTGGCAGTATTGCCGGCAGCGCTATGCTCGATGACTGGAGCCAAGGCTGGGCTGAAAATAACAGCTTCATGATAACGGCAGGGTCGACCTCTATTCGCCAGTTCGAAGCGCCTTGCCGTATGGCGGGTGCCGCGGCGCGCGTAATGCTGTGCCAGGCCGCCGCCGCACGGTGGGATACGCAGTGGGAGAATTGCGAAACCGGTGGCGGCTTTGTGTTTTTCGGCAAAAAGAAAATCGCATTCGCCGAACTGGTTGCCGACGCATCGGGATATGACGTGCCCTATCCAGTACCACTGCGACCGACACCGCAAAACGGCCTTTCGGGCAAAGAGGTATTGCGACTCGATGTTGCAGCCAAAGTTGATGGCAGTGCGAATTTTGCCGGCGACATCCGGCTCCCCGACATGCTCTATGCGTCAGTCCGGGCGGGGCCAATTGGCGATACGCATCTTAAGGAAATTGATCGTGTAGGCGCTGCAGGAATCAAGGGTCTGGTTGATGTTGTGCGCACCGATAGATGGGTGGCAGCGCTTGCCACCAATTGGTGGGCCGCCAACAAGGCGCTTGATGCGATCGCACCGGTGTTTTCGACCAAAGGCCGAATGCCTGAAAGCCCAAGCATCAGCGAGGCACTGGAGCGTGCCCTGAACAAGGGACCAGGCGCACGCCTGGCCGATATCGGCTCGGTCGATGCTTCGCTTGAAAAGTCGGCAGGCACACGGGTTTTCAAAAGCCAATATGCGGTGCAGGCCGCACTGCACGCGCCGATCGAAACACGCAGCGCTACAGCGGAATATCGTAACGGGCGGTTGACCTTGTGGCTGGCAACGCAATCGCCCGAATCCGCGCGACTTGCCGCTGCCAAGGCAATCGGAATCGAGCCTGACGCTGTTGCGATAATTCAGATGATGGCGGGCGGCAGCTTTGGCCGAAACCTTGAATCGCAAATTGCCGCTCAAGTTGCGGTACTGGCAAAACATGTCGAGCGGCCGGTGCAGCTTATCTGGTCAAGGCCGGAAGATTTCATGCGCGATGCGGTGCGTCCGCCGGCGCATGCCCGTATGACCGCGGCAATGGGGCGCGGCGGACGGATTGAAGGACTGGCTGTCCGTATTGCCGTTCCAGCGACAGCGCGGCAACAATGGCGCCGTCTGCAGGGCGATAGCGCGGTGGATGCCATTGTGGACACGTCGGATGCTCATGATCCAATGGCAATCGACGGGGCGATGCCACCTTATGCCATACCCAATTTGACGGTCGATCATTTCCCGGTCGATTTGCCGCTGCCGACCGGCTTGTGGCGCGGGAACGCGCACAGCTACACGGCGTTTTTTGTTGAAAGCTTCATCAACGAACTGGCCGCTGCCGCAGGCGTCGAACCGCTTTCCTACAGGATGCAGATGCTGGTCGGCCAAACGCGGCTCGCCCGTTGCCTGACGACGGTGGCTACGCTGTCAGGCTGGGATGGTGGCGCAGGGGCTAGCGGGAAGGGGCTAGCCTGCCATTCGATGTATGGCAGCCATATCGCGGTCATCGCTTCGGCACGGACCGGCGACCAGGGCGTGCGGGTTGACCGCATATCGGCGGCTGTAGATTGCGGTCGGCTGATCAATCCGGAAATTGCCCGTCAGCAGATTGAAGGCGGTATTATCTTTGGCCTCGCACAGGCGCTGGGATCTGCGACGGAATATGAAAACGGCCTTCCGGTTGCGCGCCGGTTGCGCGACATCGACTTGCCGATTCTTGCTGATATTCCGGAGATTGAAGTCGAATTCATCCGCAGCGATGAAGAACCTGGTGGCGTGAGCGAGCTTGGTGTGCCCGCCGTAGCCCCTGCGATTGCCAACGCGCTTTTCTCCGCCGCCGGGGTTCGACTACGGGAACTCCCCTTATTGTCGCGCGGATTGTAGCGGTTAACGGGGCGCATGATGTTACCAGCCAACCATCCCCCCGTTGCCGCCCCCAAAGTTGGTGTGTTGCTTGTCAATTTGGGTACGCCAGATGCCCCAAGCACGGCTGCGGTACGTCGCTATCTGGCTGAATTCCTCTCTGATCGGCGCGTTGTAGAAATCCCGCCATTGGTCTGGAAGCCGATTTTGCATGGCATCATATTGCGGACTCGCCCGGCCAAGTCGGCCGCCAATTATGCCAAGGTCTGGATGGATGAGGGCTCGCCCTTGGCAGTCTATACGAACCGGCAGGCTATTGATCTGCAAAAACGGCTGGGCGACGCAATCGATGTCCGTGTCGCGATGCGCTATGGGCAGCCCGCTATCGCTTCACAACTGTCGGCGATGAAGGCTGATGGCTGCAACCGCATCCTCGTCGCACCGCTCTATCCGCAATATTCGGGCGCGACGACTGCAACTGTAGTTGACCAAGTTGGACGCGCGCTCGCGGCTATGCGCTGGCAACCGGTATTGCGGACTTTGCCCGCCTATCACGACGACCCGGTGCACATAGCGGCACTGGCAACCCGGCTGAAGGCGCAACTGGCCGAGCTTGATTTTGAACCCGACGCCATCGTCGCTAGTTTTCATGGTATGCCCGAACGGACCTTGCATTTAGGTGATCCCTATCATTGCCACTGCCAGAAAACCGCGCGTCTGCTTTCAGAGGCGGTCGGCAAGCCGCTGACTATAGCCTTCCAGTCACGCTTTGGCCGAGCCAAATGGCTTGAGCCGTCGACCGAAGACACAATCAAGCGCGTGGCGAACGAAGGCAAAAAAAAGATTGCTATTTTCGCTCCCGGCTTCTCAGCCGATTGCCTCGAAACACTCGAAGAGCTGGCGATGCAGGGCAAGGAGCAATTCGAGGAAGCAGGCGGAGAGCATTATGCCTATCTGCCGTGCCTCAATGACAGCGAGCCGGGCATGGATATGCTTGAAGCCCTCGTGCGGCGCGAACTTTCCGGCTGGCTGTGAATAGCGATGCACTGACGTTTACGGAAACTTGTTGCCCGCCCCAACACTGGTTATGCCACTCATAAGACTAATAAACAGTGAGGAGTGGATTTTATGACGCGCATTGCGGTGGTTACCGGTGGAACACGCGGTATTGGTGAGGCAATCAGCCTGAAGCTGAAAGAAAAGGGACGCTTTGTCATCGCCAACTATGGCGGCAATGATGCAGCCGCCAAGGAATTTTCCGACCGCACCGGGATTGCCGTCCGCAAATGGGATGTCGGCAATCATCAGGCTTGCCTTGATGCCTGTGCGGCCATCGAATCCGAATTCGGCCCTATCGACATCATGGTCAACAATGCGGGCATCACCCGCGATGCGACGATGGTCAAAATGACATTCGAGCAATGGGATGAGGTTATCCGCGTCGACCTGACCGGTTGCTTTAACATGGCCAAAGGCCGTGTTTGCCGGAATGCGTGAGCGAAAATGGGGGCGCATTGTAAATGTCGGTTCGGTCAACGGTCAGGGCGGGCAAATCGGTCAGGTCAACTATGCGGCCGCCAAGTCGGGCATCCATGGCTTCACCAAATCGCTGGCGATGGAAGGCGCGCGTTTCGGCGTCACCGCCAATGCTATTGCGCCTGGCTATATCGCGACCGAAATGCTCGCCACGATCCCCGACAATGTCATGGAAAAAATCGTCGCGCAGATCCCGATCGGTCGCCTTGGCCAGGCCGATGAAATTGCGCGTGGCGTGGAATTCCTGACCAGTGACAATGCTGGCTTCATCACCGGATCGACGCTTTCGATCAATGGTGGCCAGCATATGTATTGATGATGGTTGACCGGTCACCTTATCACCCGCCGGTCAAACGCAGCGTCACCATTTCAGGGCATCAGACCTCTATCAGTCTGGAACCGCTTTTCTGGGATATGCTGAAGGCGGCCTCGGAAGAAACCGGGCTGGCGGTCAATGCGCTGGTCGCTGCCATCGATAATGAACGACTGGCTTCACCGACGCCCAGCGGCTTGGCCGGAGCAATCCGGATATGGCTTGTCGAAAGGCTGAGAGCGAAATCTGCCGCATAAACAAGATGCCGCCCTGCCAGGCAGGAGCGGCACCAGTTGCGACCCGGAGCCATATCGTGGTGGCCCGACATATGCGGCAACAAATGCGAAGCGGAAGGTGCAATCGGCAAATGCCGAAACCGGTACCAGCTTCATCGCCATGTTCGGGGGGGACGCAGGCGATGGTCTCAAGTGCAGTTAAGGGAGGGATTCAAGGGCTGCACTTTGCCGATACGGTGATTGCATCAACCGCTCCGTGGAAAGCGATTTGCGCCTCAGCGAGCCTTTTAACCATACGGTTTTATACCCATAGGGTGAAAACCGGTTTCAGATGCCGGCCTCTACGGCAATCCGGACAGCATCGGCTGCATTGGATGTCGACAATTTCTTGAACAACAGCATGCGGTGCATCTGCACGGTCTTTTCACTTAGCGTCAGCATGTACGCAATCTGCTTGGTCCGGAATCCCTGCGCCATGAGTTTCAGTATCTCGCGCTGACGGGGTGATAATGTGTCAACCAGTGCGGCCGCCTGCTGCTGGCGGATCGCTGTAATGCTGTCTTCGGTCTTGGCAATTTCAATCTGCGAACCGACGAAATATTCTATTTCTCCATCGGCATCGAACAATGGCGCGATCATGACGGCGTTGCGAAACTGGGTGCCGTCCTTTTTATAGTTCACCAGTTCGGCAATTGTTGGTGTTCGCTGTTCGATGGCGACGCGCAATTTTTCGGTCTGTGCGGTTTCGGTTTTCGCCCCGCGCAAAAAGCGGCAATTCCGGCCAACCACCTCATCTTCGTCATAGCCGGTCAGGTCAAGGAAGGCCTGATTGACGGCGATCAATGGGTTGTCAGTTTGCCGGGGGTCGCTGACCACGGTGGCAATCGGGCTATGACGGATTGATTCCAGCACAGGATGCCGGTTGCCGGAAATGGACTTAACAGACTTCATCGAACAATCCCTCTGCAGGTAAATTGCCCGAAGTTCACATGCTTATCAAGTGGCTGCAAAATCCTTTAGTCCGCCCCGACCCGTTCAATGTCCGCCCCGACAAGGCTCAGCTTTTCCTCAAGCCGTTCATAGCCGCGATCGAGGTGATAGATGCGGCTGACCTCGGTCTGGCCTTCGGCGATCAGGCCTGCGATGATAAGGCTCATCGAGGCACGCAAGTCGGTCGCCATAACCGGTGCTCCTGTCAGCTTGGGCACGCCGTGGACAATCGCGGTGCGGCCCTTAGTTTCGATGTGCGCGCCCATGCGATTGAGCTCGGGAACGTGCATATAGCGGTTTTCGAAGATGGTTTCGGTCAGCACGCTGGCACCATCGGCCATGCACAGCATCGCCATGAATTGCGCCTGCATGTCAGTGGCAAAACCAGGATAAGGCGCGGTGGAGATGGTCAGCGGCTTGAGGCGGCCCTCTGAAGCCACGCGCAACCCACCCTTGACGGGTTCGACAGTCACTCCGCAAGTGCGCAGGGCATCAACAGTTGCCTGCATTTCGCTCTCATTGGCTCCAACCAGTTCCACTTCACCACCGGTGGTGGCAACCGCGCAGGCATAGCTGCCTGCCTCGATACGGTCGCCCATGACACGATAGGTGGCGCCGTGCAGGCGGTCCTTGCCGTGAATGGTCAAATCAGAACTGCCAATGCCCTCAATTTCGGCACCCATAGCGACGAGCAGGTTGCACAGATCGACAATCTCGGGCTCGCGCGCGGCGTTGTGTAGCACGCAGGTGCCTTTTGCGAGTACGCCCGCCATCAGGGCATTTTCGGTGGCGCCAACCGAGACTACAGGGAAGGTATAGCTGCCGCCGGGCAATCCACCCTTGGGCGCTGTTGCCTTCACATAGCCAGATGCCAGTTCGATCTCCGCACCAAAGGCTTCAAGCGCCTTCAGGTGAAGGTCGATCGGACGGTTGCCGATGGCGCAGCCGCCAGGCAGCGAAACCGTCGCCTCACCCATGCGCGCCAGCATCGGGCCAAGCACGAGGATAGAGGCACGCATCTTGCGGACCAGTTCATAGGGCGCAACGGACGAGGTGATCCGGGTCGCCTCCAGCGTCATCACGCGGCCAAAATCCTCAGGGCGCGATCCGGCAATCGTTGTTGAAATGCCGAACTGGTTCATCAGGTGCTGGAAGCCGTCAATATCGGCCAGTCGCGGCAGGTTGCGCAGTGTCAGCGGCTCATCGGTAAGGAGCGCGCAAGGCAGCAGCGTCAATGCGCTGTTCTTGGCCCCAGAAATCGGAATTTTGCCTTTGAGCTTATTGCCACCGCGAATGATTATCTTGTCCATCGCTGCGGTTTAGCGCGATGCGCGCCGCGTGCAAGCTCATCCTTTGCGCACCGCCTCCGCCACCTGACCGAGCCGTTCCTTGCCCCAGAACATTTCATTGCCGACGAAGAAAGTGGGCACGCCAAATGCACCGCGCTCAGCGGCTTTTTCGGTGTTGGTGACAAGTTCGGCCTTCACCTCCGTGTCCTCGGCTTTGGCAAGCAGCGCTGCTCCATCCAGCCCGGCTGCATCGAGTACCTCTTTGACAACCGCCGGATCGCCCATATTCGCACCGTCTTCCCACATCGCCGCCATGACCGCTTCGACATAGGGCATGAAGCACCCCAAATGCTGCGCAGCAACTGCACCACGCATCAGGTGCAACGAATTAATGGGGAAATTGGGGTTCATTTGGAACGGGAGGTCATGCGCCTTCACGAAACGATCAAATTCGAGCATTTCATAGTTCCGCTTCGCCGGGGTTTCGGCATAGCGGATCATGGGCGCCTGATTGTTAGTGATTTTGAAAAGTCCGCCCAGCAGGATCGGAACATAGGTGACAGTTGCGCCGGTCTCTTCGCAGAGTTCTGGAAGAACTTTGTGGGCAAGGAAGCTATTAGGGCCACCAAAATCGAACAGGAATTCAAAGCTTTTGCTCACCATGTCTCTCCCCAAGGGCGCAGGTCCAGCTCGTGGGTCCAGGCGCTACGATGCTGCTGATGAAGCGCAACATATTGCGCAGCAATGGCCTCGGGCGAAAGCACCAGATCATTGGCCTTGGCCTCGTCAAAATCGGGCCGCAGGCCGCGAATGAATTCGGTATCGATGCCGCCGTCGATGATGCTGTGCGCAACATGGATATTCTGCGGGCCCAGTTCGCGCGCCATCGATTGCGCCAGCATACGCAGCGCGGCCTTCGCTCCTGAAAACGCGGCATAGCCTGCACCGCCACGGATCGAGGCGGTCGCTCCGGTGAAGATGATCGTTCCGCGTTGCCGCTGGATCATACGCCTCGCCACCTCGCGCCCCATCAGGAAACCGGCAAAAGTCGCCATCTCCCATACCTTGCGATAGGCCTGCGCCGTCGTATCGGTAATCCCGAAGCGGACATTGGCGCCGATATTGAACACGGCAACTTCGATTGGCCCGATGTCACGTTCAATGCTGTCGACCAGCGCTATCATTGCCTCTTCGTCGCGGGCATCTGCGGGATAGGCTTGCGCCTTATGCCCTGCATTGCGGATCGATTGCGCCAGTTCCTCCAGCTTGTCGGCATGGCGCGTGCGGCGGTTGACGCAGGCGGTATAGCCTTCAGCCGCGAAGGCTTTGGCAATGGCGCCGCCGGTTGCATCACCGGCACCGATAATCAGGGCTGCTCGGCTCAAGCCTTTTCCAGCGTGCATTGCAGCGGGTGCTGGTGCTTCTTGGCGAAGTCCATCACCTGGTTCACCTTGGTTTCTGCGACTTCATAAGTGAAGATGCCGCACACGCCGACACCCTTCTGGTGCACATGCAGCATCACCCGCGTCGCCTGTTCGGTATCCATCTGGAAAAAGGCTTTCAGCACATGGACGACAAATTCCATCGGGGTATAATCATCGTTGAGCAGCAGCACCTTGTACTGGCTGGGCTTTTTGGTCTTGGGCCGAGTGCGCGTGGCAAGGCCAACGCCGGGCCCGCGACGATCGTCACGATCCCCATCGGGGCCAGCAGTTATGAGCAGTACTGAATGTCGGTCCAAAGCCATGTCCTGAAAATAGGGTAAGGTGGGGGCGTTCCGCAAGTGCTGTTAATGGTAAATCGCGCACAAAGAAAAAGCCGCCCTTCCGCTTGGGAAGGACGGCTCTTTCAAAATGCGCCGGATTGTCTGGTTTCCTGCCTCCAGGGAGGAGAGGAGAGAGGGGGCAGGTGCTCTAACGCCCCGACGCAATCTTTCAGGAAGGCTTATGCAGCCTTCTTGAAAAAGTCGGCAGCGACCGCGAAACGGTTCGAGATCGGCTGGAACATGTCGTTTGCAAGCTTGACGAGAGCTTCGGTGTTCTTCGAACCCTGCGCAACCGCAGTGTCAAAGCCTTTGCGCATCCATTCGCCCTGCAGCTTTACGAAGTCGGTCGGGTTCTTCACGCCGGTGACTTCCTTGACGGCTGCCTGAGCTTCTTCGAAGTTCTTCTTGGCATATTCGAGGTTGGTCTTGCCCAGATCCTGTGCGCCCTTGGCGACGATCTTGCCGGCTTCAACCAGCGCTTCGAGGTTGGCTTTGTTGAACTCAGTTGCTTCGGCAGCGAGCTTCTTGCCCTTTTCAGCAGCTTCGGTTGCCTTTTCGCGAACGTCGGCGAAAAAGTCTGCAGCCTTGGCCTGTGCTTCCTTGGCGGTCTTTTCTACGGTGTCAGTCATTTTCTTGACTCCTTCAGAGAGGGGTTTGTCATCCACAGAGACAATGCTCGTCACCAACTGCTCAGCCTTTTCAGGCTTGGCTTCGGCTGCAGTGACAACCGGCTTTGCGGGCGCAACCTTGGGTGCCGCAGTCTTGCGGGCCTTGGTTGCGGTCGTTTCAGCTTTGCTTGCCATTGTCATGCACCATTTCTGTTTTGTTGCAGTGCACAATAATGATTCAGGGGATGGGAGTCAATAAAAATGGTGCAGTGCACAAAAAATAAAATCCGCCTTTTACAGCGGATTGTTTGAAAGCTGTCCCCGGGGATGGTCCCGGGGACAGTATAGGCGATGCGTGCTTTATGCGGCTTCGTCGATAACAAGCCGTTCAAACCGGTCATAGTGATAATCTGCAGAACCAAATTGGCCTTCGATAAGCGTCGCGCGCTTGAAGTAATGGCCGATCGCCAGTTCCTGCGTGATGCCGATGCCGCCATGCGTCTGGATCGCGTTCTGGCCGACAAATTTGGCGCCGCGCGAAACCTTCGCCTTGCACTGCGATACGGCGGCCATGCGCTCGTGCGCAGGTTTGTCGAGATGCAGCGTGGCATAGGTCGTCATTGACTTGGCCTGCTCGACTTCCATGAACATGTCGACCATGCGGTGCTGCAACACCTGGAAGCGGGCAATGGGCTGGCCGAACTGCTGACGCTGCTTCGAATAGTCGAGCGTGCCTTCGTGCAGTTTGGCCATCACGCCGGTGGCTTCGGCACATACGGCAACGGTTGCCTCGTCGACCACACGGTCGATCAGGTCCATCCCGCCAGCAAGCAGAGCGTCGCCCGGAATGGCGACATTTTCGAAATAGACTTCTGAAGCGCGGTTGCCGTCGACGGTCGGATAGTCGCGGCGAGTGATGCCGGGCAGGTTGGCGTCGATCAGGAACAGCTCAACGCCGTTGCGTTCGCGGGTCGAGCCGCCTGTGCGTGCAGTGACGAGCAGATGCGTTGCCCAGGGTGCGCAGTAAACAACGCCCTTATGGCCGTTTAGGATATAGCCGCTGCCATCGGCCTTCGCCGTGGTGCGGATATTGGCGAGGTCATAACGACCCTGCGGCTCGGCATAGGCGAAGGCGATGATGGTTTCGCCTGAGATGATGCCGGGGATATGGGCTGCCGCCTGAGCACCGCCGACAGCTTTCAGCGCGCCGCCGCCAATGACGACGGTCTGCAGATAAGGCTCGATCGCGATGACCTTGCCGAATTCTTCCATCAGCAACGCGTTTTCAAGAGCACCGCCGCCAAGGCCGCCATGCTCTTCGTCAAAGGCCGCGCCCAGCAGGCCCAGTTCGTTAGCCAAAGCATTCCAGATGCCCGGATCACGGCCTGCGTCGGTCGCGATCATCTTCTGGCGGGTGTCGAAATCATAAGTGTCAGCCAGAAAGCGCGCGAGCGTGTCGCGGATCATCCCCTGGGTTTCGTTATAGGTAAAATCCATTTTTGCTTATCCTCTCAAAGACCCAGAACCATCTTGGCAATGATATTGTGCTGGATCTCGTTGGATCCGCCATAAATGGTGGTCTTGCGCATGTTGAAATAGCTCGGCGCGGTGCGGTGCGCATAATCGGGGCCGATCGGGTGCTCGTTGTCGCCTTCGCCAAAGCCGCGGAAATAGGGCGCGCCATAATGGCCGACTGCTTCCAGTGCGAGTTCGGTGATGCGCTGCTGGATTTCCGAGCCCTTGATCTTGAGCAGGCTCGATTCCGGCCCCGGGCCGCGGCCAGCGGCTTCACCGGCAAGGCTGCGCAGTTCGGTGAACTCGAGCGCGGTCAGATCGGTCTGCAGTTCGGCAACCTTACGCTTGAAGAAGGGGTTGGCGAGCAGCGGACGGTCGCCATCCTGTTCGGAACGCGCGATATCCTTGATACGCTCGATGCCGCGCTTCGACGCTGCAACGCCGGCGATGCCGGTGCGTTCGTGCGCGAGCAGGAATTTGGCGCAAGTCCAGCCTTTATTTTCTTCATAAACGCGGTTTTCGACCGGCACGCGGACGTCTTCGAGCCAGACTTCGTTCACCTCATGCTCACCACCCAAGGTGATGATCGGGCGCACGGTGATGCCCGGCGTCTTCATGTCGACCAGAAGGAAGCTGATGCCTTCCTGCTGCTTCGCATCGGAATCGGTGCGGACAAGGAAGAAACCCCAATCGGCGTGCTGTGCCATTGTCGTCCAGGTTTTCTGGCCGTTGACGACATAATGATCGCCATCACGCACCGCCTTGGTGCGCAGCGAGGCAAGGTCAGAACCGGAACCCGGCTCCGAATAGCCCTGGCACCACCAATCCTCACCCGAAAGAATGCGGGGGAGGAATTTGGCTTTCTGTTCGGGCGTGCCGAAAGTGTAAATCACCGGACCAACCATCGAAAGGCCAAAGGGCATCAGACGGATGCAATCGGCGCGTGCGGTTTCTTCCGACCAGATATATCGCTGGGTGGGGCTCCACCCCGTGCCGCCATATTCGACCGGCCATGCCGGGGCGACCCAGCCCTTTTTGTGCAAGATGCGGTGCCAGGCGAGGAAATCCTCTTTGCCCAGCTCGTCGCCTTCGTCTTGCTTTCCGCGCAGTTCCTGCGGGTAGTTTTCGGCAATAAATGCCCGCACTTCGTCACGGAAGGCGAGGTCTTCGACAGTGAATTCCATATCCATGGCAGCTCTCCTCTATTGCGGCAATGTAGCGCGCAGGCCCTCGCAAGGCGAGTCGACTCGCACCAAATCCGTCTGGCTTCGGAATTACCGGACGTTTACGTAAACGTCAATTGACCTGCCGCTATTTTACCAACATGGTGTGGCTTCGAATTTTGCCTTGAGGAGAGGGCATTTATGGAGGAATGGCGGCGCGGCTGGCGAACCGTTTTGGGCGCGGCGCTGGCGGCAGCGACTGGCGTCAACCTGCTCTATTTTGTTTTCAGCCTGTTCATTCCGCATCTGCAAAAAGAAACCGGCTGGACGCTCGGCCAGTTCTCCCAACTGCAGGCCATTGTCGGCATAGGCTCGCTCGCAGCACCGCTCGCTGGATGGGCGATGGACCGATATGGTTGTCGCAAAGTCTGGGCGGCGGGTATGGTCGCCATTGCTCTATTGTACATGGTGGTCGGTGTGGCCCCGGTAATCCCGGCGATGTTTGGCGCGCTTGTATTCGCAACAGGCCTGATCGGTGTAGCAACCACCTCGATATCCTACACGCGGGCCGTCAACAGTTGGTTCGAGCGGCAAAGGGGCCTGGCGCTTGCGCTTTCGGCCACAGGAATTTCCCTTGCAGCGATATTCCTGCCGCCGGTGCTGGAGCGGATCATCACCTTTGAAGGGTGGCGCACCGGCTATTTCATGCTGGCTGCGCTCGCCTTGCTTATCGGTTTGCCGTCGATATTGTTCCTCGTCGCAGATCCGCCGGCCCGCAAGGCGGGCTCTTTGGAAAAGCAAGACAATCTCGAAACCGGTCCAGACTCTTTTTGGCGTAGCGGGACATTCTGGCTGATTGCCGTCAGCTATATCGGCATCAACATGCCTGCGTCCGGGATGCTCAGCCAGATGGTTCCGATGATGCTGGAGGAGGGGCTGACATCGGCACAGGCGGCATTTGGCATCTCGGCCTTTGCTGCAGGGCAGTTTTTCGGCAGGCTCGCTTGCGGCTGGCTACTGGATCGCGTGAACCCGCAACGCACGGCCTTTTTCTTCACGCTGATCCCGGCGATTGGATGTGTATTGCTGTGGCAAACGCAGAATTATTACGCAGCGGCGCTTTTTGCAGTGGCGGCTATCGGTGTGCAGCAAGGGGCGGAGATTGACCTGCTCGCTTATTTTGTGGCCAGCCGGTTCGGAATGGACCGCTATGGCACCATCTATGGCTGGGTGCAGGTTGCAGGCTGGATGGGCACGTTGTGCGGTGTGCTGCTGTTTGGCAAAATTCACGACTGGACTGGTGACTATTCGCTGTTCCAGGCCGGTGCGGTCTTTTCCTATGTCATTGCCGCGACCGGCTTCCTGTTCATCCGGTTAAAGCCTCAGCGTGTTT
The DNA here is from genome assembly GCA_016707885.1 of Sphingomonadales bacterium. Lineage (GTDB taxonomy): Bacteria > Pseudomonadota > Alphaproteobacteria > Sphingomonadales > Sphingomonadaceae > Sphingorhabdus_B. The sequence goes on along the minus strand of JADJGU010000001.1, from coordinate 562,006 downwards.
TCACATAGCTGCCCGGTGCTTCTTCCAGCGCCTTCAATTTGCCTTCACCCGGCTGACGTGAGTCTTTGGCCGCGACCTGCTTCGGTGCCTGAGCTGATAGCCAGTTGAGCCAATCGGGCCACCAGCTGCCCTTGGTTTCGACAGCACCCTCGACATATTCATCGAGGCTTGAAACCTTGGGGTCTTCGTTGAGCCAATATTGATATTTGCCCTGCGCAGGCGGGTTGACCACGCCTGCAATATGGCCGCTCCCCGCTAACACAAAGCGTATCGGGCCTTGGAAATGGTCACGGATTTTCCAGACGCTGCCGACAGGGGCGATATGGTCCTCGCGGCCGGCCTGCACATAGGTCGGCGTTGTGACTTTGCGCAGATCGATGGGCGTTCCCAACGCCGACAGCGCACCGGGTTCGACCAGCTTGTTGTCACGATACAGATCGCACAAATAGTCTTTGTGCCATTTGGCCGGCAGGTTGGTAACGTCGCCATTCCAGTGCAGCAGGTCAAACGCAGGATAATCTTCGCCGAGCAGATAATGCTTGTTCACCGTCGACCAGATCAGATCGTTACCGCGCAGCAGGTTGAAGGTAAGCGCAAGGTAGCGGCCATCAAGGAAACCCTGCTGCGAAGCGAGCGACTCGATCATCTTCAATTGATGCTCGTCGATGAAGTTGAGCAATTCACCGCTGCGGGTGAAATCGACCTGCGCGGTAAAGAATGTCGCGCTCTTCACCTTGGCGTCTTCCCCGCGAGCAGCAAGAATGGCGAGTGTTGCAGCGAGCGTTGTGCCCGCGACGCAGTAGCCGATGGCGTGGACGCTATCGACTTCAAACGCATCGCGGATGGTATCAATAGCTTCGATCTGCGCCGCGATATAATCGTCCCACACCACATCGCGCATCGATGCGTCGGCCGACTTCCACGATACTACGAACACCGTGATACCTTGGTCGACGCACCATTTGATGAAGCTTTTCTCAGCGGTCAGGTCGAGAATGTAGAAACGGTTGATCCAGGGCGGGAAGATGACCAGAGGAGTCTCGAAGACTTTCTCGGTGGTCGGCGTGTACTGCACAAGCTGATAAAGCGGGGTCTGGTGCACCACCTTGCCGGGGGTGCAGGCGATATTCTCGCCCAGACGAAAGGCCTGCGGGTCGGTATGGGTCAATTGCCCCCGTTGCATGTCGGCGAGCAGGTGGCTGACGCCTGTCATCAGGCTTTGACCCTTGGTCTCGATCGCCTTTTCGAGCGCGACCGGATTGGTCAGCGGTGAATTGGCAGGGCTCATCGCCTCGATTACGGTGCGCACAGCGAATTCGAGCTTGGCCTTATCCGCCTTCGACAGATGTTCCATCTCATGCGCTGCACCGATCATGTAATCGGACATCAGCTGATACCCCTGCCGCATCAGATCAAAAACCGGATGTTCCCATTGGGGAGCGGAAAAGCGGCGATCCTCGGTGTTCAGCTTATCATGCCCGGCCTTTGCGAGCGGTGCCAACACCTCACCCCAGGCATCGAGTGCATGTTTGTAGGCAGTCAGCGGATCGGCAGCACCAGCCCCGAAAGTTTCGGCCATTTTGGCGAGCTGTTCAGGGTCCATCAGGGGCGGCATGTTGGGTGAATCGGCCATGTCTGTTGCATAACCCAAGTGGCTGCATTGTCGAAGCAACTATTTATTGTGCGGTGCAACATGGACATTGCAGCAAAATGCGCCTATGGAGGGGTTTGAACACTGGAACCCCAATGACAATTGAAAAACTTCCCGCGCTTCTTGGTGAAGCGCTTACCGCGCGTGGCTATTCCGCGCTGACCCCTGTACAATCCGCCGTTGTCACCGAGGAAGCCGCTGGTCGCGACCTGATCGTTTCGGCGCAAACTGGCTCGGGCAAAACCGTTGCCTTCGGCCTCGCCATGGCGCCAGAGATTCTCGACGGCGGGCTGGTCAGCCTCGCGCGTGATCCCGCTGCCCTGATTATCGCGCCGACCCGCGAACTGGCTTTGCAGGTCAGCCGCGAATTGATGTGGCTTTATGGCAAGGCCGGTGTGCGCATCGCCACCTGCGTTGGCGGGATGGACGCGTCGAAAGAACGCCGCAACCTCCAGACCGGGCCGCAAATCGTGGTCGGCACGCCGGGGCGTTTGCGCGACCATCTGGAACGCGGAGCACTGAACCTGTCGGCGCTGAAAGTCGCGGTGCTCGATGAGGCCGACGAGATGCTCGACATGGGTTTCCGCGAAGAGCTGGAGGATATCCTCAACGCCACGCCCGAGGGCCGTCGCACGCTGCTGTTTTCGGCAACGATGCCCAAGCCAATTGTCGCGCTTGCCAAGCGCTATCAGCACGATGCGCTGCGCATTTCGACCGTCGGCGAAGATCGCGGCCATGGCGATATCAGCTATCAGGTCGTTACAGTTGCTCCGCCAGACATTGAAAACGCGGTGGTAAACCTGCTCCGCTTGCATGAAGCCGATACCGCGATCCTGTTTTGCGCGACGCGCGAAAGCGTGCGGCATCTCTATTCGAAACTGACCAATCGCGGCTTCAACGCCGTCGCTTTGTCGGGCGAGCATAGCCAGAGCGAGCGCAACCAGGCGCTGCAAGCACTGCGCGACCGCCGTGCCCGTGTCTGCGTCGCAACCGACGTTGCCGCGCGCGGGATCGATTTGCCCAACCTTTCGCTCGTCATCCATGTCGAGCTGCCGCGCGATGCCGAAGGTTTGCAGCACCGCTCGGGTCGTACGGGGCGTGCGGGCAAGAAGGGCACGGCTGTGCTTGTCGTCCCCTATCAGCGGCGCAAGCGCGTCGAATCGATGCTGCGCGGGGCGCGGATCGAGGCGGAATGGATCAAGGTTCCGACCGCCGACGATATCCGTGCCAAAGACCATGAACGCTTGCTCGAAATGCTGTTGACCCCGGTCGAAGCCGAAGAGGAAGATCGCGCGCTAGGTGCACGCTTGCTAGAAACGATGAGCGCGGAAGATGTGGCGGCAGCTCTTGTTCGCGCCCACCGTGCTAAAATGCCCGCACCCGAAGAGTTGCTCGACAATGGCAGCGGTGAGCGGATGCCGGACAATCGCCGTGCAGGCTTTGACGATTCGGTCTGGTTCAAACTGAACATCGGTCGCCGCAACAATGCCGATCCCAAATGGCTCTTGCCGCTGCTTTGCCGCAGGGGCGGGGTGACCAAAAATGATATCGGCGCGATCCGCATCGCAGCCGATGAAACCTATGTCGGCATTTCGGCTGCATCTGCACGCCATTTTGCCAAGGCTGTGGCGCAACGCGGACATGATGAAGACAATGATGTCGAAATCATCGAGGCCGAAGGCCCGCCGCGTCAGGCCGCCCGTGAGAACCGTCGTAACGGCAAAGGCGCACCCAATGCGGGCAAGCCCCGGCTGAGCGCCAAACCCTTTAGCGCTCCGCGCGGTGATGGCCCCGGCGCAGGCGGAAAGCGGCCTTTCCGCAAGGACGGACCTGCACCCTCCAAACATGGCGTGAAGCATAAGGCCAAGGGTAACCGGCCGCGCTAGGCCGGTTTTGCTGGAAAAGCGGCAAAACATCGCGCATGAGGGCGGTTCTCTGGTCCAATTTGTAACAAGGAGCCTCTGGAGTCCGATGTCCGAAGAATTCTACCGCATGAAGCGCTTGCCGCCCTATGTCATCGCTGAAGTGAATGCGATGCGAGCGGCCGCCCGTGCGGCGGGTGAGGACATTATTGACCTCGGCATGGGCAATCCTGACCTGCCGCCGCCCCAGCATGTCATCGACAAGCTGGTCGAAGTTGCGCAGAAACCCGATGCCCATGGCTATTCGGCATCAAAGGGCATTCCGGGCCTCCGCCGCGCGCAGGCGAACTATTATGGCCGCCGTTTTGGCGTCGATGTCGATCCCGAAACCGAAGTTGTCGTGACCATGGGGTCCAAGGAAGGGCTCGCCAGCCTTGCCACCGCAATCACCGCACCGGGCGATGTCGTACTCGCACCCAATCCGAGCTATCCGATCCATACCTTTGGATTCATTATCGCCGGAGCAACGATCCGCAGTGTTCCGACGACACCGGACGAAAATTATTTCCGCGCGCTCGACCGTGCCATGGCCTTCACCGTGCCGCGCCCGTCGATCTTGGTGGTCAACTATCCGTCGAATCCGACCGCCGAAACGGTCGACCTCGCATTCTACGAAAGACTGGTCGCTTGGGCGAAGGAAAACAAGGTCTGGATCCTGTCCGACCTAGCCTATTCCGAGCTCTATTTTGACGGCAACCCGACGGTGTCTATCCTGCAGGTCAGGGGCGCGAAGGACGTTGCTATTGAGTTCACCTCACTGTCCAAGACTTATTCGATGGCAGGCTGGCGGATTGGCTTTGCCGTGGGCAACAAGCAACTGATCGCCGCGATGACGCGCGTCAAAAGCTATCTCGATTATGGGGCCTTCACACCGATTCAGGCGGCGGCTTGTGCGGCATTGAATGGCCCGCAGGATATCGTCGAGAAGAACCGCGAACTATATCACAAGCGGCGTGACGTGCTGGTCGAAGCCTTTGGCCGTGCCGGATGGGACATCCCTGCACCCCGGGCGTCAATGTTCGCCTGGGCCCCGTTGCCGCCAGCACTCGCGCATCTGGGCAGCCTCGAATTTTCAAAGCAATTGCTGACCGAAGCCAAGGTCGCAGTCGCCCCCGGCGTCGGCTATGGCGAGGACGGCGAAGGCTTTGTCCGCATCGCGATGGTCGAGAATGAGCACCGGCTGCGGCAGGCCGCGCGCAACATCAAACGCTATCTGCAATCGATGGGTGTGAATACACCGACGCAGGCGAAGGCGATTTAACAAAAGCAGAACCGCAGCCCTGAGCTTGTCGAAGGGCGCTTTTCTGCGAGGCGTGCTTCGACAGGCTCAGCACTACGGTGACTAGTCTACGGTAACGCTGCCTCAATGCTGGGCTTGAAGGCCGGTTCCACCCGTGCCTTCGACGCCTGTTCATAGTCATATCCTGCCTGCAAAACGCGTTCGTCATCCCATGCGGTGCCGATAAAGCTGATGCCGAGTGGCAACCCCTCGATCGCTCCCATCGGAACCGTCAGATGGGGATATCCTGCAATCGCGGGCAGGGCACTGGCGCTGGGGCCCGAATATTGGTCGCCATTTACAAGGTCGGTCTTCCAAGCAACGCCGGTGGTCGGCGATACCAGCAAATCGACCTTGTTTTCGCGGAGCAGGCGATCGATGCCTTCCGGCCCGGCCATGCGCTTCGACTTGGCTAGTGCTTCCAAATAGGCAGGATCGTCCAGACCCTTTTTGGATTGGGCAAGATCGAATAACTCCTGCCCGAACCAGCGTAATTCTGCTGGCTCAGCCTTATTGAAGGCGATGACTTGTTCGAGCGTGCGGGCTTTCACACTGGGCGGGGTCTCGGCCAAATAAGCGTTTAGGTCGGCTTTCAGTTCAACCATCAAAACTTCGAACTCGGCCTCGCCCAACCCGTCTAAGCCCTTCCGGGTATCCGCAATGTCGACAATCTCAGCGCCTTGTTTGCGCAGCACATCTAGAGCCGCTTCGAACCCTGCTTTCAATGCCGGGTTGTCGCCAATCCGGTCGCGCGGAACGCCGAGGCGCATACCTTTCAGCGCGTCGCCGGTAAGATTGGCTGCATAGTCCTTCTTGCGCTGATCGGCTTCAACCGTCGCAGGGTCTGACGGGTCTGAACCCGCCATTGCCGTCAGCAGCAACGCAGCATCGCGCACAGTGCGGGTCATCGGGCCTGCCGTATCCTGACTATGCGAGATAGGCACAATCCGACTGCGGCTGACAAGGCCGAGCGTGGGTTTGAAACCTACAATCCCGTTGACCGAAGACGGGCAGACGATCGAGCCATCAGTTTCAGTGCCAATCGTGAGCGGCGCGAGATTTGCGGCTGCAGCAGCCCCACTGCCGGAAGAAGAACCACATGTATTTCGGTCCAGCACATGCGGATTGCGCGTCAGCCCCCCAACGGCACTCCATCCGCTGGTCGAGCCGCCCGAACGGATATTGGCCCATTCGCTAAGATTGGTCTTGCCAAGGATAATGGCGCCAGCCTCACGGAGGCGGGCGATCATAGGTGCATCGCGATTGGTGATATTGTCTTTGAGCGCCAGCGATCCGGCGGTGGTTGCCACCGATCCTGCCACCTCAACATTGTCCTTTACCAAAACGGGGATGCCGTGCAGCGGCCCACGCACCTTGCCGGCTTTGCGTTCGGCATCCAAGCGGCGCGCTTGATCGAGCACGTCCGGGAATGTGGCAATTACGGCATTCAGTCGTGGCCCATTGTCGTCGATCTCGGATATGCGATTGAGATAATAGGCTACAATTTCGCTCGCACTGATCTCACCCTTGGCTTGTGCTTCCGCCAGTGCAGTAACATCAGCGTCGGGTTTTGGCGGGGCGGCGTTAAGTGCAGCGGCTGTGAAGAGAATCGTGCTGGCGAACAGGGCAATGCGGTGTTTCATAGGGCCTACGCTATCCTGACTTGACGTTAACGGCAATCTACTTGCGGAATCGGTTTCAATCCGCCATCGAAATTACATGGCTAAAAAAGATTTCGCATTCCGTTATCCGTTGCGCGTCCGCTGGGCAGAGACTGACGCGCAGGGTGTTGTCTTCAACGCACGCTATCTCGACTATGCCGATGTTGCAGTGACTGAATATTGGCGCGCCTGTGGATTGCGACTGGTGAATCCGGACGAGCCGCTCGAGTTTCACGTCAAAAAGGCCACGGTCTTGTGGAACGCACCCATCTTCCCTGACGAATTGATTGAAGTGATGTGCCGCACCACCAAAATGGGCCGCTCCAGCATCACCAAGATCGTCGAGATTCACGGCGCGACCGAAGATGGGTCGGACGACCTGCGCGCCGAAGTCGAACTGGTCAGTGTCTTCGTCGATCTGGAGAGCCACCGGCCGATGCCGTACCCCGAATGGATCAAGGATGTGTTCCTGAAGTTCGATGCCAAGGCGGAAAATGCGCCAAAGCTGGAAGAGGTGCCGGCAGAATGACCACCCGCGTCGAATTTTTCTACGACCTGTCCAGCCCCTGGACCTATCTAGCCTTCACCAATTTGTGGCCGATGCTGGAGCGCACCGGTGAGCAAGCCGTTTTGCGCCCGATATTGGTCGGCGGGGTGTTCAATGCAGTGAACCCGTCAGTCTATGCCGCGCGCGAAATGACCGACAATCGCAAGCTCAAGCATAGTTGGAAGGTGCTCAACGACTGGGCCGCGCTAGCGGGGGTCGAGATGAATTTTCCGTCCAAATGGCATCCGGCGAAGAGCGTGAATGCCATGCGCTTTGCCTGTGCGCTTGAAGGTGATCAGGATGCGCTGCGCCGCTTTTCCAAGGCGGCATTTGAAAGCTATTTTGGCGCCCAGGAAAATCTGGACGATGCCGATGTGCTCGCGGCGGTTGCCGACAGCACTGGTCTTGATGGCGCGGCGCTGAAGGCTGCCGCGCAAAGTGATGACGTAAAAGCCCGCTTGCGTGCCAACACCGAAGAGGTGATCGCGCGCGGCGGTTATGGATCGCCATCGATTTTCGTCGACGGCACCGACATGTATTTTGGCAATGATCAGCTGCCTTTGGTTGAGGCAGCTCTACGGAGAGGAACGCCATGAACGACCGCATTTCAATCACGATGCTGGAAGACGGCATCGCCGATGTTCGCATGACCCGGGTCGACAAGATGAACGCGCTCGACGGCGTGCAATGGAACGCGTTGGTCGAGGCGATCGACCAGTTGAAAGCCACGCCCGGCCTGCGCGTCGTTGTGTTGTCGGGCGAGGGCAGGGCATTCTGTGCCGGCCTTGATCTGGCCAGCCTGCAAAGCGAGCGGGATCCCGGTGCCAGCAGCGCGGGTGGCTCGCTCGCTGATCGCACCAAGGGCATTTCGAACAATGCACAATATGCCGCTTATGGCTGGCGCGAATTGCCGGTGCCGGTTATTGCGGCCGTGCATGGCGTGGCCTTTGGCGCGGGCAGCCAGATTATGGCGGGTGCCGACATCCGCATCGTCCACCCCGATACACGCATTGCGATCATGGAAATGAAATGGGGCCTCGTACCCGATGTCGGTGGCATGCCGTTGTGGCGCACGCAGGTCGCTGACGATGTGTTGCGCGAAATGATTTACACCAATCGCGAATTCAATGGTGTCGAGGCCAAGGAAATGGGCTTTGCCACCCATGTTTCCGATGATCCGCATGCCAAGGCGATGGAACTTGCCCGGGTCATCGCAAACAAGAACCCGCATGCCATTCGCGGTGCCAAGCGCATGTGCAACGCGTTGGCGACATCAAGCGATGCCGAACTGCTCCAGATGGAAAGCGACGAGCAGTTGAAGGTCATCCGCACGCCGAACCAGATGGAGGCGGTGATGTCTGAAATGCAAAAGCGGAAACCGAATTTCGCGGATTGAGCAAGGGGCCCCCTCCCGATTGTGGGAGGGTAATTTAATCTGCGGCTTTCGCCATCATCTCTTCCAGCTCGGCAACCAGTTCTGCCCGCAGTGGCTTGGCCTCGTTATCGGTGCGGCAGACGATCACGCTGTCGCAAGTGCCGATGCATTGGCCGTTCTGGAACATCGCCTGCACAATAGCCCAGCTTGAATTGCCGATGCGACCTACGCCAGAGCCGATGGTCACGGGCGCAGGGAAATTGCCTTCGCGCAGATAATTGATTTCGACCGATGCAACCATCGTGCGTTCATTATCCGGCCTGTCAGCCCAGGGGCGCGCCTTGCGATGCAGCTGGACTCGGGCATTTTCGAACAGCGACGCGAAGGCGACATTGTTGAGATGCCCGTTGATGTCCATGTCCTGAAAGCGCGTGTCGCATTCCAGGATGACGGGGTAGGCGGCCAGGTCCAGCCGCCACCCTTCGGGTTTCGCCATTAGAGCTTGCGCCCGATCAGTTCCTTCATGATCTCGCTGGTGCCGCCGAAGATACGGGTCACGCGCGCGCCACGGAACTGCTTGGCGATCGGATATTCGTTCATGAAGCCGGCGCCGCCATGAAGCTGGAGGCACTTGTCGACGACTTCACCCTGCAGCTCGGTGTGCCACAGCTTAGCCGCAGACGCTTCCTCGGGGGTCAGCTCTTTCTTGATATGGCGGGCTAGTGCCCAGTCGATATGTGCCCAACCCACCTGCAACTTGGTCTTGAGATCAGCGAGCACGAAGCGTGTGTTCTGGAAATCAAGGATCGGTTTGCCGAACGCCTTGCGCTCGCGGACAAATTCGACCGTCTGGTCAAAGCTGCGCTGGGCTGCGGTCTGTGCACCAATGGCGATCGACAGCCGTTCCTGTGGCAGTTCGCTCATCAGATAGATGAAGCCCATGCCTTCCTGACCGAGACAGTTGGTGATCGGTACCCGGACGTCTTCGAAAAAGAGTTCTGATGTATCTGCGGCATCAAGGCCGATTTTGTCGAGGTTACGGCCGCGCTTGAATCCTTCCCGGTCCGCTTCGACGAGCACGATCGATACGCCCTTATAGGCGGGGTTCGCGTCGGGATCGGTCTTGGCGCAGACGAGGATCAGGTCGGCATTCTGGCCGTTGGTGATATAGGTCTTGGCGCCGTTGACGACATAATGGTTGCCGTCCTTCTTCGCCGTGGTGCGCATGCCCTGAAGGTCGGAACCGGTGCCCGGCTCGGTCATGGCGATTGCGGTGATGACCTCGCCCGAAACCATCTTGGGCAGCCACTGCTTCTTCTGCTCTTCAGAGCCATATTGGATGATGTAGTTGGCAACGATGTCGGTCTGCAGCGAGAAGCCGGTGGCGACATCGGTGTTGTAGCCAAATTCCTCATTGATGATGGCGTTGTAGCCAAAGTCGAGGCCAAGCCCGCCAAATTCCTCGGGTACTGTCGGACACAGCAGGCCCAGTTCACCAGCCTTGGGCCACACGTCCTTTGGGACGAGGCCTTCGGCGTCCCATTTGTCGGCATTGGGCTCGATCTCTTTCGCAACGAACTGGCGGACGGTCGAGCGGAAGGCTTCATGGTCTTCGTTATAGGCGGTGCGGTGCAATGCATCGAGCGACATGGTGGCCCTTTCAAAACTGACAAAGTTGACGCCTACAAAGCCTCAACTTTACGCGCACGTCAAGCGGGAATTTAACCGTATGATTAAACTGGTTCGCCCGCCTCTCGTGCGCGCATCACCAAGGTACGCTCGGCGGTTGGTACCAAGCGATAGGCTGCTAGCAGTAAAGCCAGCGCAATTGGTGCAACTCCGATCAGCGACAAAATGCCAAAGCGCAGGTCGCCGACAAGTTTGCCATCAACCATGGTGCCGGCAAGGTCTGAAATCTGCCCAACCATATAGGGGCCAAAGGACAGGCCGACCAAGGTGGTGCCAAGGAAGAAAGCCGCCGTTGCGGTGCCGCGCATGCGGGGGAGAACCAGATCCTGCGTGGTTGCTGCCGCTGCACCCAGCGCAGTCGCGCCCAGCATACCGGCTACAAAATTCATCGTGTAGAACAGAGTTGAATTTTCGGTGGTATAGCCAATCCAGATCGGGATGATCGGGCCGACCACGCCGAGGATGATCATCAATATGCGGCCTGCGGGATTTTTCATCCGCAAAGCATCGGCCATCCGCCCGCCGATGATAACGCCGAGGAATCCGCTCAACGCACCATTAGCGCCCAGGATGAAGGCCAGTTCTGCCTTTGGCAGTTTCAGCACGATTTCAGCATAGGGCGCGGACCAGAAACTCAATGCATAAGCCGCTAGCGACACAAGGCCATAGCCCAGCGTGGTGCAGATAAAGGCGGGCGTGCCCCAGATCAGTTTGAAGGTGGCCGGGTCGCGGGCGCGCAGCGCCGAAGCCCATGAAAACACCGCATAATAGCCAAAGCCGACTGCCGACCATTGCGGCAGGTTGCCGGTCAAATTGATCATCCACCAAGCAAAAGCAGCAATGGCAGCCCCGGTTGCGATATTGATTAGAAATGCGGCGGGTCCACGCTGCCAAGCGCCCCAGATGGTAAAGGGGGGAACGATCATCGACAGATCGCTGGCAAAGGCGCGGAAGGGTGTGGGCGAGCTTTCGGTCGCAACCCCGTCCATCGCGCCGCGGATCGGTTCCCGTAGTGACGAAACCCAAAGAGCAAGCAACACACCCGGAATGCCGACTGCCAGAAACGCGGCCTGCCATCCAACCAAACCCATTGGTGCATCAACAGGATAGGCCTCATTCCACGCCTTGACGATCAAAGCGCCGATGAACAGTGATACGCCACCACCCAGATACAGGCCGGAAGAATAGATGGCGAGCGCGGTGGCGCGCTGACGCTTGGGGAAATAGTCTGAAATCAAAGAATATGCCGTCGGGCTTGCGGTGGCTTCACCAACGCCCACGCCCATGCGCGCCAAAGTCAGCTCAACCTGATTGCGTGCAAAGCCCGAAAGTGCGGTCATCAACGACCACAATGCCAAGCCGATTGAAAGCAGCTTTACCCGGTTCCAATTGTCCGCCAACCGACCCAGCGGAATGCCGAAAAGAGCATAGAAAACGGCAAACGCAGCTCCGCCCAGAAAGCCCATTTCGGAATCTGTCAGACCAAGATCAGCCTTGATGTCGACCGCGAGGATGCTGACAATCTGACGGTCAATGAAGTTCAAAATATAGACGATGACAAGGACAGTCAGCACATACCAGCTATAGCCGGTCGCTGACTTTTCACCCTGAGCGCTGGCGTTTCCAATCGACTCCCCATCGCTTGTTGCGCTCAACGTCATTCTCCTCTTGCTTGTCTCTCGGTCGGGCCTTGGGCTAGCAGAGGATATGCAAAGCGCAAGCGGGTAAAGGAGTTTGCATGGCGGTTTCGGTGTTGATGGTCTGTCTCGGTAATATCTGCCGCTCGCCCTTGGCAGAGGCGACTCTACGGCATCATGCGGCGCGGCTGGGGCTGGATGTGATCGTTGATTCCGCCGGAACCGGCGACTGGCATGTCGGCCACCCGCCCGATATGCGAGCGCAAGAGGTGGCCCGCAGGCTGGGCGGCATCGACGTCAGCGCGTTGCGCGCCCGGCAAGTGATCCTCGATGACTTCCACTGCTTCGACCATATCATCGCGATGGACCATGACAACCACCGCATGCTGCTGAACCTTGCCCCGGCAGATGCAAGCGCACAACTTTCGCTGCTGCTCGATCACTTGCCGGGGCAAGAGGGACGGTCAGTTCCCGACCCTTATTATGGCGACGATGCGGATTTCGAGCGTGTCTGGCAGCTAATTGACGCAGCAACCGAACAGCTGATGGGTAGTTTGAGATGAAACCTGGACATCGGGACGCACTGCAATCCAGCGACACTTAAACATAAATCAGAAACGCTATCCCTAATGGCTTCTCCTGTTCGATTATGGCATCGGGACTCCGAACATCTGGGACAAATAGGTTCAGTGAAGGGAAATTTGTGTGAATAAAGTGAAGCTTCGGAATTTGCTGGTTAAACTTCATCTATACGGAGCTGCCCTGCTGGCGCCGCTTTTTCTATTGGTTGCGGTAACGGGCGGTCTGAAAATGGCCGGGATCGAAGGTGGCACCACGGAAACGCCATTGGCGATACCTGCCGGAACCAGTTTTGACACCAAAAGTCCAAATTTCGAGAATGATGTCCGCACCTTCCTGAAATCGCGGAAAATCGCGGTGGATTTTGATTATATCCGCGCACGCGGGAACAGCTTCACTACGCGGCCAACTTCACGTCCACATGTCGCCTTTGAGGAAAAGGACGGCCAACTGACCGCCAAATATGTGGAACCCGATACACTCAACGCGCTGATGGAAATCCATAAGGGACATGGCCCGCTCATTTACAAGACGCTCGGGTGGATTGCCGGACTGACGTTGTTTTTCGTGGTGCTCGGCGGCCTGTTTATCGGCTTGCTCAGCCCCGCTTATCGCAAACCGACGATTATCAGTTCATTATTGGGCAGTGCGGTATTCGTTTGGGCGGCGTTTATCGCCTGATAGCAGCAATGCTGTCGAGAATGGTGGAGGTCACTCCGGAGCAGCGCCAGCATATCTGCGAATGCAGCAAACGGGCCAGGCCGATTCCGGTTTCGCTTGAAATTGGAACGATTTCATCCAATATTACCGGCTTAGGCGGCTATGGTGCCGCTGCTATAAGGAGACTTTCAAATGGCTGAATGGTCTGATCCGCGGGTAACGCAAACCCAGGCGGGCGTTACCATTGATGGCAAGCCGATTGCCTCAACGGCAGTCGACGCCGGGCTGCGCGCCCATATGCTCAAGGTTTACAACTATATGGCGTCGGGCGTTTTGCTCACCGGCATCGTCGCGATGCTGTTCGCCAATAGCGGTATGGCCGCACAGGTGATGGCAACGCCGCTGCGCTGGCTGATCATCCTGTCACCGCTCGCCTTCATCATGGTGATGAGCTTTGGCATGAACAAGTTGTCGACCGGCGCATTGCAGGCAATGTTCTGGGCATTCGCCACCGTCATGGGCCTGTCGATGTCGACGATTTTCCTTGTCTATTCAGGGGAATCGATCGCCCGCACCTTCTTCGTGACCGCCGCGGCTTTCGCGTCGCTCAGCCTGTGGGGCTACACCACCAAAAAGGATCTGACCGGTTGGGGCAGCTTCCTGATCATGGGTGTGGTCGGATTGTTGTTGGCCTCGATCGTCAACATCTTCCTTGGTTCGAGCACGATGGGCTGGGTGATCAGCTTCCTCGGCGTGCTGATATTCGCTGGCCTGACGGCATATGATACCCAGCGCATAAAGAGCGAATATTTCTACTTCGCTGGCCATGAAGCGCTCGGCAAGATCGCAATCATGGGGGCGCTGAACCTGTATCTCGATTTCGTGAACATGTTCCAGTTCCTGCTCAGCTTCCTGGGTAACCGCGATTAATCGATTTTAACTCGATTGCATTCAGAATGGCCCGGCGGATTCCGTCGGGCCATTTTCTTTGTCGGTTCACCGATGCGCACTTTATTTTCGACTGTTAATCGTGTTGACAGGTTTCAAGCGCAAAAAGCAGCAATTCGGGAGCGAGACGTCACAATGCGAATATCGGGTAAAGGGCTGGGTTGTGTTGTTCTGATTGGCGCGCTGGCGGCCTGTGGCCCCAAGCCCGCACCTAAGCCCATTCCTGTTCCGCCTCCGGTCGTCGTTGCGCCCCCGCCGACCCCGTCAATGCCGCTGCCGCCAGGTGGTGCTGCCGTGACCATGAAGATTCCACCCTTTGGCGCAGATGGTGTCCGCATCACCCCCAACCGCAACCTGTCGCGTGAGGAATATATCTGGCATCTGCGTTCGGGCATCAATGTTGCTGCGCTCAATTGCCAGGGTCCGGTGTGGGGCGAAATCGCCCAGAATTATAACCGTTTTCTTCAGGTCCATAAAAGCCGATTGGCGCAGACGAACAAGGCAGTCGATGCGGAGTTTGTGAAGCGGTTCCCCGGGCAGAATGCACTGCGCGTTCGCGATACGCGCACCACCGACCTCTATAATTATTTCGCGCTACCACCGGTGCGTGCGGAGTTCTGTGACAAGTCATTGCAGAAGTCACGTGAATTGCTGACCATTCCGAGTAATACGCTGCCCGAATATTCCTTTGGTGCGTTGAACGACCTCGATGCCGTGTTCATCAATTTCTACAACGCTTTCGTGCAATATGAGCGCGATCTGGCGGATTGGAATGCGCGTTACGGCCCGAAATCGACGGCGACTATGGCGACGACTTCCCCGGCTCCGACGGCGATTTCCACCAAATAAGACGGGTGGAGCGTCCACCGCGCTGGCTGTTTGCTGTACTTAATGCTCGTTGATCGGGGCTGAAGCCTATAGCTTGCAGATCCCATTCGTGACCCGTCAGGCCATCTGGATATAGTCGCGCATCGCCGATGCTTCGGCTTCGATCTTTTCGATGCGGTATTTGACCAGATCGCCAATCGACACAAACCCGGAAATGCGGTCGTCATCGACAACAGGCAAGTGCCGAATGCGGCGCCGGGAC
The DNA here is from genome assembly GCA_016707885.1 of Sphingomonadales bacterium. Lineage (GTDB taxonomy): Bacteria > Pseudomonadota > Alphaproteobacteria > Sphingomonadales > Sphingomonadaceae > Sphingorhabdus_B. The sequence continues at coordinate 546,968 of JADJGU010000001.1, read as the reverse complement.
ATGAGTGACAGTGCCGAAAGGACGGGGGTGTCGGCGGTTACAGTGATTGCGGGTGCCGTCATAACTTCGGACACCTTTTTCTGCAGCATTGCCGAACCATGCGACGCCAAACCGTAAATGACATCGCGTTCCGAAAAAATCCCTATTACCCGCTGACCATCGACGACCGGCAAGGCGCCAATCCGCTGCTCTGCGAGTCGCGCTGTAACCTGTTCAACCAATTCATCCGCCGATGCTGTGAAAACCGCGCCTGTGCGGCTTTGCAGGATAGTCGCAATTGTCATCGCCTTCCTCCCAATCGTCTTGCTCTCCCGATATTGATAGCATAGACGCGCTCTGGATAAAATGACTCGCCCCTCCCGCCTTGACGATCCCGAATATGCAGCCTTTGCCTGGGCGCGCTACTGGCGTCTGATGCGCTGGATGCTGGCATTCACCCTTACGGTCACTGTCGCTGCACTAGGGTCCTTCTGGTGGACCTATGGCATGCTCTCAATCCATTTTTTCATAGCCATTGGTGGGGCCATCATCGGCGCGATAATGCTGACGGCTGCCTTGATGGGATTAGTATTCCTGTCCAGCGGAACGGGCCATGATGAGGCGGTCGAGGATCCGTTTGCAGATCTGGCCGATGACAGCAAATGACCAACGCCGTTCATAACCTGCCGTTGCGCAACGACCCGATCCTGCGCGTTGTACCACGACCGGCCGATATCAATGCCAATGGGCATATATTCGGCGGTTGGGTGTTGGCGCAGATGGACATTGCAGGCGGCATTGTCGCCGGACGCATCGCCGAGGGTCCCTGCGCCACCGTAGCCATCGACAAGATGGAGTTTATCGCGCCGATCCTGCTCCGCGATATCATATCGGTCTATGCATCGCTTGAGCGCAAAGGGCGGACGTCGATGGCAATCAAGATTGAAGTCATCGCAACCCGTGATCGTGGCGAACAGGAGGTGAAGGTGACAGAAGGTCTGTTCACCTTCGTTGCCCTGGACGAACAGCATAAGCCAAGGCCGCTGCCTTAATATTCAGATCTGGTCTTTGCCCATAATCTGTTCTTCAACGGCTTTTCGATAGGCTGCCGATACCGGAACCCGCGTTCCATCCGACATCAGCAGTTCGATTTTCCGGCCGGTGCGGCTGACTTTTGCGACCGCCTCGCGCGCCACCCACCAGGACCGGTGAACCTGCAACCCGTCATAGTCCGAAAGTTCCTGCAAGGCATCGCGAAACCGGATGAGGATCAGGTCGGCACCTTTGTCCGTCGTTGCACGCAAATAATGATCCTCCATCTGCAGATGCAGCAGTTTTGTGCCTAGATGGTCGTGCAGTCTGGACAAAAAACGAATGCCTGCCGCAGGCGCTTTGGGCGCGTCTTGCTGTAACCCGTGCAGTGCTATGATGAAGAGCGAATTGACGCCGATTGCCAGCAGATTGATCGCCAGCAGTTGCGTGAACAGTACCATCAATCCTGCAGCGTCACGCGAAGGCCGCATCGGTGCGGCTGCGTCACCGATACGGGCGATTGCGATAGACCATCCCCAATATTCAATGGCATGAACGATGAAGGTCATCGGGATGGTAGCAAACAGGACGCATCCGAAGATGCCGCTCCATCGGCTGAAATCATCAAATGCGCCAGTCGACCGGATAATCTTTGCGGCGATCGGCATCATCGCCATGCCGAATATGGCAAGTATCGCAAACCAATAGCTGAGCCGGACGACAGGTTGATCGGGCAGCATTCCAAAAGGGGCGACAAAGCCCAGCAGCATCGCGATCAACAAATATTGCGCCAAATGCCGAAGCTGGTGACGCCAGTGCAGCGAGCACCAATAGTCGAGAAATCCGTGCAGCGTCATTTCGCGTGCCCCCTCGATTGTCGATTTAGCAGCTTCTCTAAAGACTCACAAGATTTGGCATAGGGCGCTGGCAAATCGACGTTTCGTGAATTTGCACACACCATTCGCGAACGTTTGGTCGGATTTCGCGTATTCGCGATTGCGCAGGCGAATTGCAGGTGGCAATTTGTCGTTCGACGCAGAGTTTCTCTTCGAACCTTTGCGCCTCTTTTTTCGATTTGAGAGTCGAATCACCTTGAAGCGGACGAAGCCCCCTTCGTCCGCTTCAGTTTTCCAGCTGCAGTTCGTAATAGAGGCTGGCTTCGCCATTTGCGGGTACAGTAGTTTTCCATGTCGGCATGCCGTCGATTTTCGGGATGTGCTTGTGGCTGCCCTTCAACTCAAAGGGAATCTCGATTTCGACATTGACCGGTTCATTGCGGGCATTGGTGATATCGACTTTGAGTTTTTGCCGCGTCTTTGTGCGGGTTATCGTCGTGAGACTATAGCGAACGTCGCTTGAAGAGCCGATCCCGAGATCGATTTCATCGCCAACAGCGCGGTCGGTCATAACCGACTCTCCTGCAAGCAGCGGGCCAAATTGGCTGTCCTCGAACAGCAGGAGTTGGCCCGACGGCATTGGCAGGCCCAAGCCCTTTTCAGTTTTGTTGTCGCTTCGCAACCGGATCGACATGGGGATAGAGGCGCCATCGTCTTCATAAAAATCGTCAACATTGGCAGAATAAACGCGTTCAAAAACCGCATCCGGTTTGACAATCATGGCGACCTGTTTCTGGCCTTTGGCATTGACGGACACTGGTTCGGGAATGCGATAAAGTTTGAGGTCGCCCAGATTTTCTTGTTCGGCGACGACAACGGCTTTTGGCTGCGCCATTTTTTCGGCCCGCATGCGCGAACCGGTGACGATTATGTTTTCGCTATCGATTGCGGTCACTGCGACAGCGGAGTCGTAAATGACCCCACCGCGATTGTCCTGATCATAGTCTCGCCCCGGGATGAAGGCGGGGCGAAACGGAACCTGATGGGTACGCTGCGCGGGCCAGCACCGAAGCGACAGTCCGTTGCCGGTGGGACGTGGTTGCTCTGCGCGCCGTTCGCGATTGGGTTCCCCCGCAATGGCCATGGCGTTGGCGTTGACAAAGCTTTGGTTGCCGCCATTGGCAATGGTCAGCCAGCCAAAAATATCAACTTTCCCTTTGCCAACACTGTCGGCATCGAGCGGCTTGGCGTGCGCGATGTAGTTGGTCTGCCAGTCAAAGCCCGATGCCATATAGGTGAGTGTCAGCTTTGCGGTCACTGGCTGGTCGCTGTGCGTGATGACCGAGAGTGTGGGCTTCGCCGATAGGTTTTGTGGCAGTTCGCCAAAGGACATGCGTTCAGGCAGCCCTGTACAGCGCAGCGCTTCATATCCTTCTGCCGTCTGCAAAATCACCCCACCATTCGGGCCTGCAGTAATCACCGCTTCTTGCTGACGGACCTTTCCGGTTGCCCGGTCGGTGCGCGTCAGCGATACCTGTCGCTTAAGATAGGAATCGACCAACCCTGAAGGAGACAGAAGCCGGGCATCGCGGTTTTTCTCGCGCACGCCCCTGGGCAGGCCCGTGACAATTGCGCTTTCGGGAAACATGCCTTCTGCCACCCCTTCAAAACGGATCAGGCTTTCGCCCGCAGGGATGGTCACGGTGCGCGTTTCGGTAATCAGCGCATAGCCTTGCGGCCAGTTTTTGTTGATCGGCTGCTCTCCCCGTTCAGGGGCGCGATAAACGGTGAGCGAGACAGTCTCGGGTCCGTCTGATGATATTACGGACTGGGCAAAAACTGGCGATGGCAGTGCAATCGACGCCAAAACGACAATCGCGCCACGCTTGATCATTGGAGTGGAACCTCGACTATGATCTCCGAGCTATCATTGGCAGGGACGGTGACAAACCAAGTCGGAATGCCTTCATCGCGCCGCATGCCTTCTGGCAGGTTTCGTAGCGTGTCGGGGAATTTGATTTCGGCGCTCACCGCATAGGGATTGGAATTGGATAGGACGAGCCGATAGGTGCGAGATTTCTTGGTTTGCATCGCAAGTGTTGTATTGATTCGAACAGCTGATGTGGCTGGCAGGAACCAGTCGATATCATCGCCAACTGCCCGATCCTTGACCGTGATTTCACCGACGAGTTGGTTACCCATCGCAGCATTTTCAAAAACCATACCCTTGCCTGAAGGCAGCGGCAGGCCAAGACCGGTGTCCTTCTTGTTTTCTCCGACAAGTGTCGGGTTCAGATTTACCATCGGCTGGTGCCAGCCATTGTAGACCGGTTGCCCTTTATAGACGCGGCGGAAACCAGCCTTGGGCTGGACAATCATCGCCACCTGCTTTTGCCCTTTGGCGTTCACATCAACCCGCTCGGGAACGCGATAAAGCTTCAAGTCGCCCAATTCTTCCTGCTGGGCTACAACAGCGGCAATCGGAGCGGCTGGAGGTGGCGGTGGGGCAGTTGTGGGCAAGGCGTACAGCCGTGCCGACTCCACCTGTATTTCTTCCTCATAGGCGAAATCTTCGTCGGCATACTCGGTATAGGGCAGGGTGAAGGGGCACCTCATGCGTCCGCTGCGCAGGCCAGCATTTGAGCACCAGTTGCGGCAGCGGCGCTTTGGGAAGTGCCGCATTGCCCAAACGATTGGGTCGTCCTGCGACTGCCATCAAATTGGTGTCCTGAAAACTTTGTGCGCCGCCATTGGCTATGGTCAGCCAGCCGAACACGTCCAAGGCAATCTTGTGGTCATCGGCAAATTTACCCGCATTCAGCACGTAATTCGTCTGCCAGTCAAATCCGCCTGCCATATAGCTGAGCGTAACCGTGGCTTTGAGCGCACGGTTGCTATTGGTGATGACCGACAGCGTGGGTTTCGCCGACAAATCCTTTGGCAACCCGCCATAGCGCATACGCTCCGGCAGGCCGGTGCAGCGAAGCGCCTCAACGCCGCCATCGGTTTCCAGGATCACGCCACCGTCGGGACCCGATGTGACGAGTGCGGACTGTTCGCGAACCTTGCCAGTCGCGCGATCGGTACGTGTCAGTGTTACCTGTCGCTTGAGATAGGCGTCAACTAGACCGGCAGGCGATAATAGCCGCGCATCCCGGTTTTTCTCGCGCACGCCATTGGGCAGACCGGTGACAATCGCGGTTTCGGGAAACAGCCCCTCCGACACGCCTTCAAAACGGATAACCGATTCGCCTGCTGGTATGCTGATCGTTCGGGTTTCGGTAATAAGTGCGTAGCCGCCTGGCCAGTTGCGGTTGATTGGATTTTCGCCCCGATAAGGGTCACGATAGACCGTCATCGAGATCGTCTCCGCCACGGGCGAAACCACAACATTTTGCGCCGCGACCGGAGCCGCGACCGCAAGTGCAATCAAGGCGAGCAACGCCCGCAAACTGGCCTCAATACCGGCTGTCGAAAGTCGCTGTCAGCGTCGCCTTGCCATTGGCAGGAACAGCAACGCTCCATTCGACACGGTCGGCGGAAATGCGCTTGCCTTCTTGGCTTTGCTCAGGAATGCGGACATCTCCCCAAAGGCCTGATTGTCCTAGGTCGACCGTGATTGCCTCGTTACGTGCATTGGTGAATTCATAGCGCATCTTTGTTTTCCAGCGGCTGGAATTGATACGCGTGCGTTCCTCGACTATCGTTTTCACCTTGACGTCGAAGGCTTCACCGGTGCGGATCGACATGGCGCTGCCCATCGGGGTGGCCTCGATCCGGCTTTCGCCGATAAATTGCGGGTCGCCCCTCTTGTCGCGCATGTAGACGCGCATCGTTCCGGCAGGAAGCTGGTCCCCCAGACCGCCTGCACGTGAAGTCGAAAATTTGAGCACAGACGAAGCACTGGCTGCCTCGTTGGTCGCCAGCCAGCCATTGTTGAATTCATAGGCCTTGCGCGCAGGCGCTGCTTTCACATCAAGAAAGCTGACCTGCTTTTGCTGCGCATTGGCAATCGTCGTCCGTTCGGCGAGAGGGTAGAGATAATAATCGCCCAACCGTTCGCGGTCGTTGCTCTCGGTTCCAGCTTCGTCAATCGTACCGGTCGCTCCATTCCATGGCGTGGTATAGTTCCGCCGACCGCCACCGCCATTTGTGTTGCCTGCGACCAGCAGGACGTCCGCCTTCGTGTAATCCGTTCCGGTATTGTTGGTGAGTGTGACCCAGCCCTGCACATCGATAGTCTGCTGGCATCGTCAAACAGTGTAACATAGTCGGACGTCCAGCCAAGACCTGGGGTCAGATAGGTCAGCGTTGTTGGCGTCAGGCCGCCCTTGGATTCGAGCGTCACCGAAAGTGTGGGGCGCGCACGCAAATTGGGGGGCACTTTGTCGAAGATCACACGGACAGGCAGCCCATCGTCGCGCAGTACTTCGATAGTGTTGCCGATCTGCAGAACGACGCCGCCGTTGGCCGCCAGCACCTTGGCCTGAACGCGCGCTTCGGCACCAGTAGCCGGGTTGGTGCGGATCAACGTGACCGTCTGTCCGACCGCTTTTTCCATCAGCTTGGCGGGGGTCAGCAGGTCATAATCGAAATTCTGCTCGACAATTCCAATGCCGGGGCCGGTCAGCGTGACCGTCTCGGCACGGATTTGCGCCGAAACATCGGGGAATTCCTGCTTGGATCGACCTGCAGGCATGTTGAGCTTGCGCGTGTCCTGCACAAGGCTTTGGCCATTTTGATAGATGGTAACGGCAACATCGCCTTGCGCCGTCGCTTCCCCTGGCACGGCGACTGTGGTCGCGTCTTGAGCCAGAAGCGGCGCTGCCAGCGCGCCTCCTGCAGCGAAAAGCCAAAGTGCACGCATGAAGCATCTCCCCCGATAGTGGTCGCTATCTGGTGAAGTATTTTTTTCAACATGACCAGAGCCTTAATGACCCAGTACATGTGCATCGAAGCTAAATGCGATTACTCCGCAGCGACGGTTTCATCTTCGCTCGCCTTAGGCTTGCGAGCACGCGGCTTGCGAGCAGGCTTTGCTTCCGCGACTACCATATCCTCGTCATTGGCGGGGCCAATGGCAGGCGGTAATACGGCAAGGTCGAGGCCGGATTCTACAACCTCTGTTTCGCGCGGCTGTTGACGGTCATTCCGTTCATAGCGGTCATTCCGCTGATTGCGATTGCGATTGTTGTTACGATCATTCCGGTCGTTGCGATCATTGCGCGGATTCCGGTCGCGATTGTCGTTGCGCTGCGGGCGGCGGTCTTCGTCGGCATTGCCTTGATCGAGATCGGACTCGATTTCGACATTTTCGCCGTCGTTTTCGCTGCCTTCGCTGTCGCGTTCTTCATCGCGCCAGTCGCCGCCATCGCGGTCGTCATTGCGCCATTCGCTGCGCTGCGGGCGGTTTTCGTCCTGGCGGCTGCGGAAGTCGGCGAGCACGCGGAAATAATGGTCGGCAAATTGCAGATAATATTCTGCCTGCACCCGATCACCATTCAGCTGCGTATCTTGCGCCAGCTTTTTATATTTTTCGAGCATCTGGGCGGCGTTTCCGCGCGCACGATTGTCGATGCGATTCTGGTGATCGTAGCCATTGCGGTTATTATTCTGCGTACGATTATTGCTCCGGCCGCGGCGGCGGCTGGTCTGCCGATTATTCATAAAGACGAACCTGTCCTGTAATAAAGCAACCCAATTTCCGTGTGTTGTGCCCGTAACGCGACCGCCCTGTGCGGTCCCCCTCTATGTCGTCGATGCGTTGGGGCAGCTTCCCAAAAAGGGCCGGTTTCCGGCCACATCGCTGTGAAGCTATGGCTGCCCTAGCCCGCCTATCGGGCGATTCCAAGCTAAATTTATCCACTGCCGGGTTTAGATAGGCTTAATGCGCGGATGATGCCCGCAAGGTCGCGATGTGGCTGGACGGCAAAGCCTTGTTTTTTGGCCAACTGCATAACTGCAACTTCCTGACCTCGCCCAATTTCGAATATTGCGGCGCTACCGGGCGTGAGCAAAGCCGGGATTTGCGGGATCAGCAGTTTGTAATCATCCAGGCCGTCTGCACCTGCGAACAGCGCAGAGTCGGGTTCATGCGCGTGTACCTGTGGCGCCAGTTCGGCATCGGTTTCGACATAAGGCGGGTTGCAAAGGATCAGGTCAAAACGCCCTAAATCATCTACCCAGCCCGCATCGCGCCAGTTGCGGTGCAGAAAGCGGGCCCGATTGCCAAAGCCCAGCCGTTCGGCATTGGCTTTCGCAACGGCCACGGCATCGAGGCTGGCGTCGATGGCGGTTCCCTCAGCGTCTTGGAACACCGAAAGCGCGGCGAGCAGCAAGGCTCCTGATCCGGTGCCAAGATCAAGGACGCGGGCAGGTGGTTCGCGGTCGTGAAAATAGTCGATAGCGGCTTCGATCAAGGTTTCGCTGTCACCGCGCGGGATCAATGTGGCGGGTGTAACTGCCAGCGTCAGATCCCAGAATTCCTGATAGCCACGGATATAGGCCACCGGTTCGTGCGCCAGTCTGCGTTGCAGCAGCGCTTCGAAATCGGGCGGCGTCAACAGATCGCGTGCGCGCAGCAGCAATTCGTTGCGGCTTAGCCCCAAAGCATGTGCCATTAACAGTTCGGCATCGAGCCGGGGCGTGTCGCTCACCGCTCCAGCGCCTTTGTCGCTGCGACCAGTTGTTGCGAAACGGGAGATACTCATTTGGCGCGTGACCTTTGCTCCAAAGTACCGCCCAGTCGCTCACATTCACCCACAGCCACATATTTCCAGCGTTCCGGCAGATAGTCTTTCGTTGCCGTGCCCGCACAATCGGTTCCCGGGCCTGCTGCACAATCATTATATTGGGCGAGTGTTATCCCATAGCATTTCTCTCGATCAGCCTTTTGCGGTTCAGGCATCACCAGTCCGCGCCCTTTTTCGTCATAGTGGATGTCGGTGGTGGCGGGGCGCTCGCACGCCGACAGACTGGCGGCGGCAGCCAACAGTCCGGCCAAATGCATCAAGTCAGACTGTCTGTCGGGCCCCATGCGCCCCCAATAGCGCGAAAAGATTATGCCAGCTATGGCGAAGCGCATGCAATCCCGATTCGATTTCAAAATCAGCGCGACCGACGGAAAAGCCCGCACCGGCAGCATCCAGATGCTGCGCGGCGAAATCCGTACGCCTGCCTTCATGCCCGTTGGTACAGCCGCGACGGTCAAGGCGATGCGCCCTGCCGAAGTGCGCGCAACCGGTGCCGACATCATTCTGGGCAACACCTATCACCTGATGCTGCGCCCGACGGCGGAGCGGATGGCGCGGCTGGGCGGCTTGCACACATTCATGGGCTGGGACCGTCCGATCCTGACCGACAGCGGCGGTTATCAGGTTATGAGCCTGTCGAGCTTGCGCAAGATTACCGAGGATGGCGTGACCTTTCAAAGTCATCTCGACGGTTCGCGGCACATGCTGTCGCCCGAACGCTCGATGGAGATCCAGCGGTTGCTGGGTTCGGATATCGTGATGGCGTTCGACGAATGCCCAGCCAATGGCGTATCACGCGAAGAGGCGGCGAAGTCGATGGCGCTTTCGATGCGCTGGGCCAAGCGGTCACGTGACGGCTTCGACAGCGGCGGCGAACATGCTGAACGCGCGGCGCTGTTCGGTATCCAGCAGGGCTCGCTCGATGAAAAGCTGCAAGGAAAGCGCCGATGCGCTCATTGACATTGGCTTCGATGGCTATGCTGTGGGTGGACTTGCAGTAGGTGAAGGCCAAGAGGCAATGTTCGGTTGCCTAGACTTTGCACCCGATATGTTGCCTGCGGACAAGCCCCGATACCTGATGGGTGTGGGCAAGCCCGATGACCTTGTGGGGGCGGTCGAGCGCGGGATCGACATGTTCGATTGCGTTCTGCCGACCCGTAGCGGGCGCAACGGGCAGGCGTTCACCTGTAACGGCCCGGTCAACATCCGCAACGCCAAGCATGCCGAAGATCAGGGGCCGATAGATGAACGCTGCGATTGCCCGGTGTGCACGACATGGAGCCGGGCCTATCTGCACCACCTCGTCCGCTCGGGCGAGATATTGGGCGCGATGCTGATGACGCAGCACAATCTGCATTTCTACCAGAGCTTGATGGCTGGGATGCGCAGCGCAATCGCGGAAGGGCGGTTTGCTACCTTTGCCGCAGATTTCAGGCGGGACTATCTGAAAAAATGACCGACGTCGGCGACGCCCTATCCCGCGCAATTGCCAACAGCCCGTTCCTTGGCCAGCTGATCGAGCGCCAGCCGGATTCAGTCGCGCAGCTCGAAACAGGTGACTTTGAAAGCGCGTTGGCGGCGCGTCCATCACGGTCGAGGGCGACACCGCAGCCACCTTGCGCAAGGCGGCAAGGCGTGGCGCTAGTGACTGCGATTGCGGACCTTGCTGGCGTTTGGGACCTGACGCGTGTCACCCGCATTCTTTCCGACTTCGCCGACAGCGCGCTAGAAGCCGCAATCGCAGCCGCTTTCGCCGAGCGTGTGCCTGACGCACCGGTGCAGGGCTTCGCGGTGATTGGCCTCGGCAAGCATGGCGGGCAGGAACTCAATTACTCGTCCGACATCGACCCGATCTTCCTCTACGATCCCGAAACACTGCCCAAACGTGAGCGTGAGGATGTGGCGGACAGTGCGGTGCGCATCGGACGCAAGATTATCGAACTGCTCGGCGCACGCGATGAAAATGGCTACGTCTTCCGCGTCGACATGCGGCTGCGGCCTTCACCCGAAGTCACGCCGATTGCGATCCCGGTTGAGGCAGCGATCAGCTATTATGAATCGAGCGCGCTCGCTTGGGAGCAGGCGGCGTTCATCCGGGCGCGCGCAGCGGCGGGGGACAAGGCGCTGGGCGACTATTTCCTCAAAAGCATCCAGCCCTTTGTCTGGCGGCGCAGCCTTGATTTTGGGCAACTCGCCAACATCCGCAAGATGAGCGGCCAGATCCGCGACCATTATCACAAGGGGCAAGTGCTCGGCCCCGGCTACGACCTGAAACGCGGTAGGGGCGGGATCCGCGAATGCGAATTTTTCGCGCAGGCGCACCAGTTGATCCACGGCGGGCGCGATCCAGGGCTACGCATGGCAGACACGCGCACGGCCTTGGCCGCGCTGGCGGAGCGCGAGCGGATCGGCGCGGATGAAGCGGCAACGCTGGCGTCGGCCTATCAGTTGCTGCGCACCATAGAGCACCGGCTGCAGATGCTCGACGACCGGCAGACGCACAGCCTGCCCGAAAATACCGCCGATCTTGATCGCGCGGCACGCCTACACGGGCTGGCGGATGGGGAAGCGCTGGTCGCGTTGCTCGAACCTGTCGTGACCAACGTGGGCGCCATCTATGACGGGCTGGCAGGCGAGGAAGATGAGAGCACGCAACGGCTTGCAGACGAAGGCCTGCCGCTTGAAGACCAGCTGTCGACTTTGGGCTATACCGACCCACCAGCGGTTGCCCAGCGGCTTGCCAGATGGCGCAGCGGACAACTCCGCGCGATCCGCTCCAGTTCGGCGCGCGAGGCGTTTGAGATCGTGCTGCCCAAGATCATGGCAGCGCTGGCGCATGCCCCAGATCCGGCCAACGCGCTCGCGCGGTTTGACAATGTGATTGAGGCGCTGCCGAGTGCGATCAATTTCTTCAACCTGCTCGACGCCCGCCCTGCATTGCTGCAATTGCTCGCGGATTTATTGAGCTACGCCCCGACGCTGGCTGACGCGCTGGCGCGGCGGGGCGAGTTGCTCGAAGGACTGATCGATACCAGCGCCTACCGCCTGCCCGAAAGCTGCGCGGCCTTGGCGGCGGAGCTGGAGGCGCGCATTGTCGATGACGATTATCAAACCCTGCTCGATCTCGTTCGCGCCTTTGTCGGCGAAAAGCGCTTTGCCTTTGGGGTGCAGCTGGTCGAGGGGCAGCAGGACCCGCTTGCCGTGTCGCATGCCTACGCAATGCTTGCGGAAATCGCAGTCGAGAAACTGACCGCCGCGACCGTCGCCGAGTTCGAGCGTGCACATGGCAAGGTGCCAGGTGGTGAACTGGCTATCCTCGCGCTGGGCCGCTTTGGTGGCGAGGCGTTGACGCACGCATCCGACCTCGACCTAATTTTGCTGTTCACGGGCGATCATGGCGAGGAATCGGATGGTCCACGACCCTTGGGGGCGACGCAATATTTTAACCGGTTGGCGCAACGCGTCGTTGGCGCGCTGACGGTCGCGACCGCATCGGGCGCGCTGTATGAAGTCGATACGAGGCTGCGGCCATCGGGCGCGCAGGGGCTGCTGTGTGTGTCGTTTGAAAGCTTTGCCAAATATCAGCGCGAAGAGGCGTGGACCTGGGAGCATATGGCGCTGACGCGCGCCCGCCCGGTCTGTGGCTCGGCAACGGCGCGCGGGCAGCTGGAAAGCATCATCGCCGAATCGCTGACCATGCCGCGCGATGCGGCCAAGCTCGCCGAGGACATCGTCAAGATGCGCACCGATATGGCGATACACAAGCCGCCCAAAGGCGCGCTGGATGTGAAGCTGCTGCCGGGCGGGCTGGTTGACGCCGAATTTGTCATCCACGCTCTGCAACTGCGTTTCGGGCAAGCGTTCTACCCACAACTCGACCGCGCCGCCGAAGCGTTGATCGCTACAGGGCTTTTGCCAGAAGGTTTCGCGCCCGCGCAGGCGCTATTGACGCGGCTGCTTGTGATGCTGCGGCTGGTCGCACCCGATTGTGAGGTCCCGCCCGAACCTGCACAGGCGGTGGTTGCCAAGGCGCTGGGCTTCGCCGATTGGGTCGAAGTCAAGCAGGCCGTTGATGCTGCGCGCGGGATCATTTCTGCCGAATGGCAGGGCATCGCGCCGCGATTGAAAAACTGATTCTAGGAGACAGAAAATGACCGACGTCAACGATACCCTCCCCGCCGTGACGGTGAAAGACAGTGCTGGCAATGATGTAGCACTCGGCGCGCTCAAGGGGCCGTTTGTGCTCTATTTCTATCCCAAGGCCGACACCCCTGGCTGCACCAACGAGGCGAAGGACTTTACCGAGTTGCAGGGCGAATTCGCAAAGGCTGGGGCAATTGTTTACGGCATGTCGAAGGACAAGCCTGCCAAGCTCGCCAAATTTGCCGACAAATATGGGCTGAAGGTGACGTTGCTGTCCGACGAGGAGAGCGATGCCACCGAACGGATGGGCGCTTGGGTTGAAAAATCGATGTACGGCAAGAAATATATGGGCATTGAGCGCTGCACCTTCCTGGTCCGCGAGGACGGCAGGGTTGCGCGCGTTTGGCGCAATGTGAAGGTAAAGGGCCACGCCGCAGAGGTGCTGGAGGCTACTAAAGCCCTCGCTTGATGTCCTACGTTGCCGCCGCTTTCCTAATCATCGCTGCTTTCCTGACGGCCCTGCTGTCGGGCATTTTCGGGATGGCGGGCGGGTTGGTGCTAATGGGTGCGCTGGCGCTTGTCCTGCCGGTGTCGGTGGCCTTTGTGACGCATGGTTTGCTGCAACTCGTCGCCAATGGCTGGCGTGCGGTGCTGCACCGGCAGCATATCGCCTGGCCGATATTGTGGAATTATGCCATTGCTTCGGTTGTTGCGGCAGGCGTGGTGTTGGCGATTGCCTTCATGCCTTCAAAACCGTTGTTGTTCCTGTTGCTGGGGCTTGTTCCTATGTTGGTGTGGCTGCCAAAGAACTGGTTGCAGTTCGACGCATCCAAGCCGCCGCATGCGCTGGTTTCGGGATTTCTGGTCACTGCGCTGAACCTCAGCGCCGGCGTGGCGGGTCCCTTGCTCGATATCTTCTTCGTCCGCACCGAACTCAACCGCCATCAGATCGTCGCAACCAAGGCGGCGACGCAGGTGTTCAGCCATCTCGCCAAGATTATCGTTTATGGTGCGCCGCTTTTGGCTATCGGCAGCAGCAGTGGCATTCCACCTTGGTGGATATTTGCATTGGCCATCCCCGCTTCGATGCTGGGCACCACAGTGGGCGGATGGGTACTTAACCGGGTGAGCGATGCCAATTTCAAGCGCTGGACGGCATTGATCGTCACCGCCATAGGTCTGTTCTATCTGTGGAAGGCATGGGATCTATGGTTTTGACGCTGGGTGAAGCGTGCAAAGCGGTGTGAAACCGCCGACCCGGCGCCAAGTTGATGCGGGCGCGGTCGGTCGCGCGCACTGGCGTCTGAGGCGGCTGGAGCATCGTTTCGATACTGATATGCCCGACTATCCCGCACGACCTGCCCAGCCCGAGCTGCTCGCCCCGCGCTTCATGCCCAAGCGGCGCAGGGCAGGATCTGTGCGCGGGCGGATCGCGATGCTGCACGCGCTGGCGCATATCGAGTTTGTCGCCATCGACTTGGCGTTTGATCTTGTCGGAAGGTTCGGCGGGCTTTTCCCGCGTGATTTTGCCGATGACTGGCTGCGCGTCGGCGCGGATGAGGCGATGCATTTCGCCTTGCTCGATCGGCGGTTGAAGCAATTGGGCAGCCATTATGGTGCCATGCCCGCGCATGACGGCTTGTGGGAGGCGGCCTATGCAACGCGCAATGACGCGCTGGCACGACTTGCCATCGTGCCCATGGTGCTCGAAGCACGCGGGCTCGATGTCACGCCAGCCACGGTGGAGCGATTCGAGGCGCAGAGCGATTCGGCCTCCGCACGCATATTGATGCGCATTTTTACCGACGAAATCCGCCATGTTTCGGCAGGGACGAAATGGTTTGAATCGGGCTGCCGAGAGGCCAATCTATTACCAAAGTATTACTGGAAAACACTGGTAAACCGCCACTTCCGGGGGGCTGTTAAGCCTCCGTTCAACGACTCGGCGCGTTCGAAGGCCGGTTTAGCGCGCGATTATTACATGCAGGTTGCTTTGTCCTGACGGCCCCGCCAGACCCAATGACACATAAGGGGTAGGCAAATAATTGCCGCAAATTTGGGGATCTTTCCCGTACGCAGTTACGGGATTGCAACAAAGGGTCGTAAAAACACATGGTACACAGCGTTTTGGCTTCGGGCCAATCACTGATGGGTAAGGTGTTAATTGCAGCTAGCCTCGTCGCTTCGGCTTCGGTTGCTACACCTGCACTTGCCAATTCCGCCGCAGCTGCTTCGGATGCTTCCGCGTAAAGCCGGAAGATGTCGCTTCAAACAAGACCGCGTTGGGCGTTTCGGATCCCGAATTTCGCGCTTTGCATGATAGCTGGGGCCAGGCCAATGGCACTGCCCGCAAATCGCAGGTTGCCGTTCCCTCAATCAACCCTGTTGAATCGATGCGCATGACCAGCCAATATGGCTACCGCACCGATCCATTTCAGGGCCGCCGCAAGAATCACAAAGGCCTCGACATCGCTGGCCCGATCGGCACCCCGATCTACGCAACCGCAGATGGCATCATCGGCCGCGCGCAATGGGTTTCCGGCTATGGCAAATATGTCGAAGTCGAACATGGCAATGCCATCCAGACCCGTTATGGCCATCTTTCTGCAATGAATGTCTATTCGGGCCAGCGCGTCCGCAAAGGTGACATTATTGGTTTCATGGGTTCGACCGGCCGTTCGACCGGCAGCCACCTGCATTATGAAGTCCGCATCGCTGGCGAGCCGGTCAATCCGACCAGCTTCCTCGAGCCTGCAACAAAAGTGTCAAATATCTTGATTGCGGCAAAAGATGCTGATAGCAAATCTTTAGGCGGCCCTGCTGAGTAAGCACTTCGGCCGTAAACGCATCACCTTTGGGAGAGGGTGTAATCTGGGGCTGGCTTGGTGGAGACACCTTGCCGCCCTTTTTGTTTGTCCCTACATATAGGACATGACCATGGCTCCCGACATCCAGCTTTTGCCAAATGCCGCGAAACGCGTAGCGGAAATCGCGCATAAGCTCGGTAAGGCGCCTTTGCTGCGCCTATCGGTTGAAGGTGGCGGCTGTTCAGGATTTCAATACCGTTTCGGTCTGGCCGATTCGGTCGAAGTCGATGATGTCATCGCCGAATCGGGTGAGGCAAAACTGGTCGTCGATTCGGTCAGTCTTGATCTGGTGCGCGGCTCGGCAGTCGATTTTGTTGAATCGCTCGGCGGAAAAAGCTTTCAGGTCACCAATCCCAACGCCCAATCGGGCTGCGGTTGCGGTTCCAGCTTTTCGGTTTGATGCGCGGCTGACCCCTCGCTAGGGTCGCAACATGCGTATCGCTACATATAATATCAACGGCATCAAAGCGCGTCTGCCGCGCCTGCTTGAATGGCTTGACGAAACCCGGCCCGACATTGCCTGCCTGCAGGAAATCAAGACGCAGGACGAAGGTTTCCCTGCAGATGAGTTTGAACGTCTCGGCTATGGCGCGATCTGGCACGGGCAGAAAAGCTTCAACGGCGTGGCCATCCTCGCACGCGACGCCCAACCGGTCGAAACCCAGCGCGGTTTGGCCGGCGATCCGGAGGATGAACAGTCGCGCTATCTCGAGGCAGAGGTGCATGGCGTTCGTATCGCCAGCATCTACCTGCCCAACGGCAATCCCCAACCGGGTCCGAAATTCGATTACAAGCTGAAATGGATGCAGCGGCTGCGCGCGCGTGCGGCGGAACTGGCAGTGCTTGAACTGCCGGTCGTGTTAGCTGGCGACTATAACGTCATCCCGCACGATCACGATATTTGGTCGACCAAGGCGTTGCTCGACGATGCCCTGCGCCAGCCGGAAAGCATCGCCGCCTATCGCACTTTGCTCGCCGATGGCTGGACCGACGCTCTGGCCACGCATTTTCCGCAAGGGCGGGTGTGGACCTATTGGGATTATCAGGCAGGTGCATGGCAGCAGGATCACGGTTTTCGCATCGACCATCTGTTGCTCAGCCCGGTAGCGGCAGATCGACTTGTGGCGTGTGGCGTCGACAAGGACCATCGCGGGCGGGAAA
The DNA here is from genome assembly GCA_016707885.1 of Sphingomonadales bacterium. Taxonomy (GTDB): domain Bacteria; phylum Pseudomonadota; class Alphaproteobacteria; order Sphingomonadales; family Sphingomonadaceae; genus Sphingorhabdus_B. The sequence continues at coordinate 530,198 of JADJGU010000001.1, read as the reverse complement.
AAGCCAGTGATCACGCGCCGACATGGATCGAACTCGGCGACTAAAACAGAACAGGGGAGGGGAGTTTCTATGAGCAGACAAGCACTTGAGAAGGCTTTTGCCGAATCCGGATTGCCCGGCGCGGTTGCACTGATCGCCGATCGTGAGGGCGTTCGCTTTGTCGAGGCATTCGGCCATGCCGATGCGACGACTGGAGCGGCAATGGAAATTGACACGATCTTCCAGATAGCGTCAATGACCAAGGCAATCGTCTCGGCGGGTGCCATGCAGTTGGTGGAAAGCGGCGCACTCGATTTGGACGCACCCATTGGTGACCTGCTCCCTCAGCTGGCGGACCCGCAAGTGCTCACCGGCTTTTCCGATAGCGGCGAACCGCAATTGCGCCCCGCGTCGCGACCGATTACGCTCCGCCATTTGCTGACGCACACGGCGGGGCTCGGCTATTTCTTCATCCGCCCGGAAGTGCTGCGCTATTTCGCCGCGACCGGAATGCCGGCACCGGGTTCGCTTGCTTCGATACAGATGCCGCTGCTGTTCGATCCTGGAGAGAATTGGGAATATAGCGTCGCGACCGATTGGGTCGGGCTAGCGGTAGAGGCTGCATCGGGCAAGCGGCTCGGTCAGTATCTGCAATCCAACCTGCTTGATCCACTCGGCATGTCATCGACCGCATTTCTCGATGCACTTCCCGACGATGCAGCCAAGGTGCATGCCCGCACACTGGAGGGCGATCTCGCCATCCAGTCGATGTTCCTTGGCGGCGGCGAATTCGAAATGGGCGGCGGCGGGCTGTCGTCGACCGCGCATGATTATGGCCGCTTCGTGCGCATGATGCTGCGCGGTGGCGAGTTGGACGGACATCGTGTGCTGGCAGAAGCAACGGTCGCTGAAATGGCGCGCAACCAAGTCGCGCCGCTGCGGGCTGGCTTTATGGGTTCAGCGATGCCCGATCTCGCTCAACCCTATGACACGTTCCCCGACCAGCACACCGGCTGGGGCCTCGGCTTTCTAATCAATCCGGAGCAGGGCCCCAATGGTCGCGCGCCCGGCAGCTTGGCCTGGGCTGGTATCTTTAACAGCTATTACTGGATCGATCCTGCTAATGGCGTTGGCGGGGTGATGATGAGCCAGCTCGCGCCCTTTGGCGATGCAGGCGCCTTGGGTTTCTTTGGCGCGCTGGAACGAACAGCTTACGGGATTGAAGCTTGACAGGCTGCATTTAATCACGCGATTAAATCAGCCGATCCGGAGGAGGGATTGATGATGAACGCACCGATCCGCAAGCCTTTACCGCCCTTCGATTACAGCCAGCCCGCTGGCGCGCCTGCCTTTATGGGGCCAGATTCGGTTGCGTGGCGGGTGTACAAGAACCAGATTGCGCTGGGCATTGGCGGGGTCGCTGCGGTGCTTCTGGAATTTGCCGATCCGCGCATCCGTTCGGGCGTGTGGGACCATTCGATCTACAAGATAGATCCCATCGGCCGATCCGAGCGCACCGGCTATGCAGCGATGATCGGTGTTTATGGGCCTCAGGCTGCCGCCCGCCGCGTGATCGAAGGGGTCAACCGCATGCACGCCAAGGTGCAGGGTGAAACGCCCGGCGGCATCGCCTATTCGGCGAAGGATCCAGAGCTGCTCGATTGGGTAAGTGCGACGGCTGGCTATGGCTTCCTGACCGCCTATGACCGTTTCGTCGCACCGCTTCCTATCGAAGATCAGGAGCGCTTCTATCGGGAGGGGACTGCGGTTGCCGAATTATACGGCGTGCAGAATAAGGTCAGCAGTCGCGCCGACTTCTTTGCGATGATGGAGAAACTCGCCCCGCGGTTCGAGCCTCACCCGATCAACAAAGAGTTTCTCGACATCATCCAGTCGGGCAAGGCTGCACCGCAAATCCCGCGTTTCCTGCACCGCGCACTGGCACGCGCCGCCGTCTCGATCCTGCCACCGCTGGTGCGCGACCGGTTGGAACTTGGCGGAGAATATGATCTGACCTTCGCCGACCGCATCGCGATCAAGCTGGTGGCCAAAGCCGCAGAGCGCAAGCATGATGCTGAATCCTCACCTGCAAAGGCCTGCGTGCGTCTGGGCCTGCCAAGCAACTTCCTATATTTAAAGCCAGCAGAGCAGCAGCGATTGTTGCGCAACACCGAATTGGTTGCCGCTTAGCCCGGTCGACAGATAGCGATCCGTTTTGACCGCTGGTCGATCAGGATTTTATGATGCTGCAGCACACGTGCACCGACCAGAAGTTCGGGGAAACGGTCGGAAATGCGTACATTGACGTCCGAAACCTCTGCCCCGCCAAAACGGAAAGGCCCCGGTACCTTTGCGGATTGCGTCTCAAGACTACTATTGGTCAGCGTCGCATTTTCGGCGGCTTGCACCGGCCCGGCTGCGACTTTGTCGAAGAGTGATTTGGGCATCACAAACTCGACATTCGCGCCCGTATCCATATTTCCTTCGGTCACCACAGCGCCAATCGAGACAGGGATCCGGAACGGTCGTTCATAGGCGACGACCTGAGCATTGTCTGCGGACAGATCCATCGACCGGCTGAATGACAGTGTCTTTGCGGGATAGTCGATAATCAGCACGCCATCGGCAAAAAAGTCACGTCCGATGATCCCCGATATCGCAGCTTCGGCAGACATGCGGCTGCTATAATCGCGGGTGATGACTTCAAGATTTTCGCGACGAAACCCGCCTATTTCGATCGAGTCGAAACGCGTCATGTCGACTTTGGCGGTCGCGACCCCGTCGCTGGAAAGGCCATTATTGGTGATGGGCAGGGCAAGAGCCTTTGTCAGGCTGGCATCGGACCGGCCAAGTCCGCTTGCGCCAGTGTCGATCGCAAATGTGAAAGGCCCTTTTTTGTTGACCACGACATCGACATAGATGCGACCATCGACCACGCGAAAGGGCACTTTGAATAACAAGTCGACATCGGCGTCGGCACGACAGACATCGACCGCTTTGGCGGCGGTATGCGCGCAAGCGGTGGTTGTGGTGGCCGCTGCGAACAGGCTGGTTGCCAGCAACAGGACTTTCGGCAAGGACTTGGGCAAAGCAGACTACTCCGTATTAGTGTATTAATACGGTTATAGGATCGAGTGTCCTTGTCAATTCCTCTCAGAAACTAGCTCATGTCGGGAAAATCCGGAAAGACTGACCGTCGCAACCTTTCGGGATCGATACCATAATGCGCCGACAGGGCGGCGATGACCATGTTCTCAAACCGCATGGTCGGCTTCAGGTCCCGACCTTCATAAAGCTGGCTGGGGCTTAATCCCGGCCAGTCGGCAATAATTTTGCCGCCTTTAGCAAGCCCGCCCCCAAACAGCATGGCGGCAGAGGCGGTGCCATGGTCGGTACCTCGAGTGCCGTTGACATGCACTGTACGCCCGAATTCGGTTGCAACCAGCACCAGCGTCTTGGCCCATACAGGCCCCAATTCGGTACGCAGCGTGTCGACCAGCTCGTCAACGCCCTTCAGCGCCGTTCCAAGCCGTCCTTCCTGATTGATGTGCGTATCCCAGCCTCCGGTTTCGACCATGGCAATGCGCGCGCCGTCCGCACCTGCCATAAGGCTGGCAACCAGCTTGCCTGCGGCAACCCCACCTCGACCGGCGCTCGGGTCGATACCGCCGGCCATCGCCTCGGTTTGCGTCGCGCTGGTCCAAAGCGGCGCAAGCTGCGCATCCTCGGCATAGAGCATTGCCACGCGTTCCATCAGCGCGGCGTTGGCATCGGGCAAGCGGGAGGGGGCGTAGCTGCTGACGCTGACAGGGCCGCGCAAGGCGGGGGGAATAGCGGTAGCGAGCGCCAGCGCCTTGCTCTCGCCTTTCGGTAACAGGCTGAGCAGCCGGTTCATCCAACCATCGTCACGGCCATAGGGGCGGGTGCCTGCGGTTTCGAGCAGGTTCTGCCCGTCGAAATGCGATCGCTCACGATAGCCCGAGGCGATGGCGTGATAAAAGGCCGCCTGTTTCTGCCGAAACAGGGTCGCGCTTGCAGTCATTTGCGGATGCAGAGTGAACAGGCTGTCCAGCTTTGCGCCATCGGCAGCATTAGCGGCCAGATCACCCCGTGCGGAAGCAAAGGCGGGATCACCGACCGGGGCCAAAACCCCCAAGCCGTCTGCGGCTCCGCGCTGGATGACAAAGATAAAGCGCCGGTCAGTGTCCGCGGCGGCGAATGCGAAGCGTGGGGTGAGCGCCAGTGAGGTTCCAGCAAGTCCGGACAGGATCAGTCTGCGACGGTCGATCATCACATTATCTCCGCAAAAATTCTGGGGACACGAGCAGCAGCGCAAGACCCTGTTCGGGGCTTTCGGCACGGGCGATATGTTCGGCTGTGGCGGCTGTCAGAGAACCCGGTAGAATAGCCGTGCCGAGATTGCGGGCATCGACGCGGTTGGCTGCCAGTTTGGCAAAGCGCCCGGCCGTTTCCACCCTTCGCATCAGGCCTGCAGGTCCCGCCCAATCAGCGGCAGTATCGCCATAGCCTTTGGGCGATCCGGGTTTCCACACCGGCTGCCCCATCTGGTTGAACAGTGCGACCGCGGCTTGCGCCTTGCCCGGAATTGCGGTTATCGAAAGGGCGCGCAAGGCCGATATGGTCCATTCCCACGGGCTTTTGAACTTGGCTTGCTGCGGCACCCAGCTTTCGGGTGCCTCGACAAGGGTGCGGTAGAGTGACGGAAGGTCACCGCCGGTTTTGAGGAAATTGGCTTCCAGCTTGGCCACCAGCGAAACCGGCGGATCGTCGGCAATAAAATGCCGCGCCAGTTTGAATGCTATATGTCGCGCTGTGGCAGGATGTCGGGCAAGGTCTGAAATGATTGCCGATAACGCCTTGGCACCGCCTTGCGCATAAGCGCGGCCGCATATGCGACGCGTGCCGGGTTCGTGCAGCGCGTCGACGAATATCGCCTCACCAGGTTTGGCATCGCTGCCGACCAACCTCTGAATGCGCGCTCGACCGAGCCCTCCAACCGTCAACCCGGTCATCGGGCGAGCGAATTCGGTGACATCGGCTTGGCTATAGGCGCTGCGATCGCCTAGCGTGTGCAACTCCAATATTTCGCGCGCCAGATTTTCGTTCAAACCAATCTCGCGGTTGCTCCGCGCGCCAACCCGTTTTGCGAGCGGACTGTTCGGCCCGATTGACTGGGCTTGGTCGAGATACAGCAACATCGCGGGGTGCCAGGTCGAAGCGCGCAAAAGGTCCGCAAAATTGCCAAGGATATGCGGCCGGATTGCCTCAAATTCGAAACTTCCGGCAAGCCCGACAATGGCTATTTTGTCGATCGACAGCGCGAAATGGTTCGCCCAGAAATGCACCAGCCGCTCAGCAAAGCTGTTCGTAGAAGCAAGCGCTACGCCCATACGTGCGTCGACTGCCTTTACATATTGGTCACGCACCGCTTTGCGATAGCCATTGAGCTGCTTTTCGGCCGTTTCAGCTTGCGCGTCCTGTGTCGCGGCCTTTGACTTGCGCTCACGCCGCTCCATACCCAGCTCGCGCACTGCCAGCACCAGTTCGCGCGATGGCGGTAGCGCGCTGATGCGGGCGGGTGCGGCCTCAAACTTCTCCAACTGGTCAAGCAACCAATGTTTCGGATTGGCGGCAACGGGAATCCCGGGAATTGCCCCCAACCCGAAGCGGTTCAAAGCAATTGCAACGTCCACAGCCATTGGGCGCTCTCCTTTGCAAAGGACGCCCCGGTCAACATGGGGCAATACGCCCTTAACGCAGCAGGCTGCTTAACCCTTCGCGCGCACCCGCCAAATAATGTTGCCGACATCGTCGCTGACCAGAAGTGCACCGGTCTTGTCGATTGCGACCATCGATGGGCGGCCCTGCGCCTTTTCGTCTTTATCGAGGAAGCCGGTCAGCACATTGACCGGCATTCCGCTCGGTTGGCCATTTTTGAATGGCACAAAGATGACATCATATCCGGCCTTGGGTTTGCGGTTCCACGAACCGTGCCGAGCAATGAAAGCGCCACTCGCAAAGCGCTCGCCCAATTTCGCCTTGTCCGCAAACGCCAGTCCCAAGGGAGCGGTATGCGCGCCAAGCGCATAGTCCGGTCGACGCTCATATTCGCGCTTTTCGGGCTTACCGGGCTGGACGCGGTGGTCGGTATAACCGCCCCAATAATGATGCGGCCAGCCATAGTCGGCACCGAATTCAACGACTGCCAGATAGTCGGGAACGAGATCCGATCCGAGCATGTCACGCTCGTTGACCACAGTCCACAAAACGCCCGAACTGTCCCATGCCAAGCCGACCGGGTTGCGCAGGCCTGAGCTGTAAGCACCGCTTTTGCCGGTAACGAGATCGAGTTCGATAACCCGCGCACGTCCGATTTCCTTATCGAGACCATTTTCGGCGATATTGCTGTTCGAACCGACCGCAATATACAGCTTCTTTCCGTCGGCGCTCGCAACAAGGTTGCGTGTCCAGTGGTTGTTGGGGGCCTGGGCATTGAGGGCCAGGATTTTGTTCCCCTTCGCCGTAATTTCTGTGTCGCCATCCTTATATGGGAAGGCCAGCACAGCATCGGTATTCGCGACATATAGGATGTCGCCCACCAGAACCATGCCAAAGGGTGAGTTCAGCCCTTCAAGGAATTTGCTCCGCAGTTCAGGCTTTCCGTCGCCATCGGCATCACGCAACAGCGTGATACGGTTCGCTGACGGCACGCCAGCTCCAGCCTTGGTGAAAAGCCATTCGGCAATCCAGCCTTCAATGCCTTCCATCCGCCCGGGAGGAGCATTGGTTTCAGCCACCAGAACATCGCCATTGGGCAGCACATACATATTGCGCGGATGCTCCAGATTTTCGGCAAAGCGTTCGACGACCAAGCCGTCGGCTCCGGTCGGGGCTTCCCCTGCCTTCCAGCGGTCGACCTCTGCAATGCTAACCGTCGGGATGCGTTGTTCGCGCGGTTCGGTGATTTCGGGCTTTGGCCCGGTTAGTTTCTCAATGGAGACCCGGGCTTCGTCTGGCTGGGACATGTACCACAGCCCGCCACCTACGAGTAAAAGGACGAATGCCGTAAAGCCGAGTATATGTTTCCGCATTATGGTCTCTCCTAAGCCTTGCGGCGATCCATCAGCCAGACTGCAATCGCGATTGCGCTGCCGATGGCAAAACCGGACATCATTCCGATAGAAGCCTCGTTAAAATAGACGCCAGCGATGGTGCCAATCAAAAGGCCAAGAAAAATGAAGATGCCGCCTGCCATGCGTGGTTTGCCTTCGCGGGGCAGCGGCTTTGGTTCGGGGCTGTTCATCACACCCTAATGCCATCGACTGGGGCGCGGTAGCAAGCAGGATATATTCCCTAACTGCTTCCGAAAAACTACCTAACAATCGGGTAACCAAAGCCCGTCAGCCTTCCTCCATGCCTGCACATTATCCGGGGTGGGTAGGCGGGCCTCACCCCGGTTCGCCTGCGTTCAAACACCTAAAAAGGTCGCACATTCCGCTATGTATTTTCCGCTTTATGTCCAACCGCGCGACGTCAACGAAGCAGAGGCGCTGATCGCCCGTTTCGGTCCGGAGGCGGGGCTCGAAGCGGCAGAGAGGGCGGAAGCAAGCCGCAACGTCGGTAACCATTTGCACTATTGCCGCTGGCGCCAGATTGAACGGCTGGTGGTGCTGCTGAGCCTTGAGACCACACTCGGCACAGTGCATTGACGCTATGGCTGCCTTGCTTCGGCAGGGTGGCCATCAGCGCTCTTCCCTTTCAGAAACAAACTGCCTAACAGGGCGGCCATGTGGCAGCTTCTGCAATTCCCCCTTTGTCCGTTCTCGCGCAAGGTTCGTCTGCTTATGGGCGAAAAAGGCATTGCCTACAGCCTTGTCCGTGAAAATCCGTGGGAATATCGAGACGAATTCCTGCACATGAATCCGGCTGCGCGGACGCCCGTATTGGTAGATAGCGCGCGCAATCTGACGCTATCGGATTCGGTTGCGATTACAGAATTCATTGAGGAAACCAGCGACACTGCGCCGATGATCAGCGGTTCGGCCACCTATCGTGCTGAAATCCGCCGTCTCGTCGCCTGGTTTGACCAGCAATTTTACGGGGATGTCACCGCACCGTTGCTGCACGAGCGGATGAAGAAGCGGCTCGTGCACCGCCAGCCGCCTGACAGTTCTGTTTTGCGAGAGGCGATGCGGTTGGCCAATGGTCATCTCGACTATATCGACTATCTGATCGATCACCGCGCCTGGATGGCAGGTAGCACCATGAGCATGGCCGATCTTGCGGCAGCGGCGCAGCTTTCGGTTGCCGACTATCTCGGTGGCATTGACTGGAGCGGTCACGAACAGACCAAGGCTTGGTACTCGATGTTCAAATCACGGCCCAGTTTCCGCCCGCTGCTGTCGGAACGGATGGAGGCGATTACGCCCCCATCTTATTATGAGCAGGTTGATTTCTAGGCATTCGCCTTACCACTCAGCATCCCGCTGCCCAACAGCGGAATCAGCAGCATCACAAGCAACAGCGTATTCGAAATCGCATTCATCCAGAATCCGGTTGCGACCGAAATCCATGAATCGATAGCGTACCAGACAAAGCTCGCGAAAAGGATGAAGCGCCATGTAGGGGCGGCATGGTCGGATGGCAGTGCGTGTAATGCCTTGAAGGTCGCGAAATAGGTCAGCCCCCAACCCATCGTTACCGCGCCCATCAAGCCAATCGCAAAGCGGTGATGGGCATCGGGCTGTGCCGGAATCGGCATTCCGAAAAGTTCGAACAGCATGCGCGTAAGTCCGTCGGTTGCAGCAAAGGCCCCACCTGCAAGAACAAGACCGAAAATGGTGACGCCTGCTGCCCAAATAGTCAGCCAATTCTGCCAGAACCTGTTCATGCTATATCCTTTCGTATTAGATTTATATGTAGCATATGCTACATTAATGTAGCAGTCGCTACAATACCTTTTTGTACCTAAGGCGAAGATGTGACGAACCCGAGCAAATCTGAAGTCCGCCGAATGGCGCTGGTTGATAAGCTGGCCGACCATGTGCTGGAGCATGGCCTTGTAACCGCCAGCCTGCGACCTTTGGCCAAGGCCGCGGGGACGAGCGACAGGATGCTGCTCTATTATTTTCCCGACAAGGCGGAAATTATAGCGGCCACGCTGCAATGTATCGCGGCGCGCATGGTGGCTGCCATGTCGGAACAGGTGGCACCCGAGCCACTATCGCTAGACGCGCTTTCGCAGCGCCTGTCGGCATTTCTGTTCGAGGAACGCTTCTGGCCCTATATGTGTGTATGGCTCGAACTCGCGAGCCGCGCTGGAAGAGGAGACCCGCTCTATACGCCGATTGCCGCTGCCATCGGGCAAGGCTTTCTGGAATGGGGGGCTGCACAACTGGCGGCGCCCGATGCCGAAACCCGCGCGCGCGATGCAGCAAAATTGCTGGTGCGGATTGAGGGGATGGTTCTTGTCCGCGCGATCGGCTTGGGCGAGGTTGTTGAACGGAGCCTCAGCTAACCTGCAAGTTCTGTTTTCTTTTTGCGGTACCAGAATAGAGCAGCGGCGATCGCGGCAAGAAGGAGTGACTGCAGACCCAGGATCGGGAACAGCAGTGCTGACATCACCAGCAGCCAGAATATCCAGCCTGTCTTGCCATTTTTGGATGGATCTTCGCGCCCGCGCACCATGTTGATGAAACCTGCGACCGCGAAAGCAATTGCCACCGGTAAATAGAGCGCGGTCAGGATGAACATCCAAAATGCGACGCCCATGGTGTAGAGAGTCTCGCCATAATCGCGCCCTGCAATGATGCACTTATGTGCCGAGCCTTCGTCGAGTTGGCACCCATATGCTTGCGCGATTCCGGCGGCGATAAAGGTCAGAAGCACTGGAGCGATAGCCAACAACAGCGCAAGACCTGCGCTGACGAAGAGCGATGTAGACAGCTTCACGCAATGGTCTCGATGCAAGTCATGAAGGCAATCTAGAAGAATCCAGCGACAAAGCTACGCTGCTGCCGGCCTAGTACATTGCGATCGGACTATGGCTCGTGTTTGCTGGCCTTCACTGGCTTCACCATACCGGGGCTTACAAAACCCATGCCTTCGGGAACGAGCGCAGCTTGCTTGAGCTTGGTTTCCATCGTGCGATATTCCTCCTCCATTTCAGGGGAGACGGTGGCGCGGCTGGCGTTAAGCGCCTGACTGAAATGGCTCATGCGCACTTCATTGGCGGTGCTACCATCCTCGCGGAGCGCAAACAGACCGGCGCGACGGACAAGGTCTTCCAAATCCGCACCGGTGTAGCGGTCGGTACGCTCGGCGATTTCGTCGAGGTCGACATCCTTGCCAAGCGGCATTTTCGATGTGTGGATGCCCAATATTCGCCGTCGTCCGCCTTTGTCGGGCACGGTGACATAGACCAACTCGTCGAACCGTCCCGGACGCAACAGCGCTGCATCCATCAATGTGGGCCGATTGGTCGCGCCGATCACGACGACCGATTGCAGCTCTTCAAGCCCGTCCATTTCGGCGAGCAAGGTGTTGACCACACGCTCGGTCGCTTGTGGCTCACCCAGCCCCTTGCCCCGCGCTGGTGCCAGACTGTCGATCTCGTCGATGAAGATGATCGTGGGCGCCACCTGCCGCGCGCGGGCGAACAGGCGGGCAATCTGCTGCTCGCTCTCGCCATACCATTTGCTGAGCAAGTCAGAGGATTTGGTGGCAATAAAATTGGCCTCACTTTCGCGCGCCACCGCCTTGGCGAGCAGGGTCTTGCCCGTCCCAGGTGGGCCATAGAGCAAAAAGCCCTTGGCCGGGCGGATGCCCAACCGGCGAAACGCATCGGGGTTTCTCAAGGGAAGTTCTATGCCCTCTTTCAACTTGGCCTGCGCTTCGTCGAGCCCGCCAACATCTTCCCAGCGCACATCAGGGGCCTGTACCATCACTTCGCGCATCGCTGAAGGCTGCACCCGCTTCAATGCTTCCAGAAAGTCGTCGCGCGTCACCTTCAGATTTTCGAGCACTTCGGGCGGAATAGTTTGGCTGGCCAAATCCAGCTTCGGCATGATGCGGCGCACGGCTTCAATTGCCGCCTCGCGCGTGAGCGCCGACAGGTCGGCACCAACAAAGCCATAGGTGGTGCGCGCCAATTCTTTGAGGTCGACCCGCGCACCCAGCGGCATGCCGCGCGTGTGGATCGCCAGGATTTCGCGCCGGCCGCTCTCGTCGGGTACGCCGACGATGATTTCACGATCGAAGCGGCCGGGGCGCCGCAGCGCTTCGTCTATGGCCTCGGGCCGGTTGGTCGCTGCGATCACGACCAGATTGGTTCGCGGCTCTAGCCCGTCCATCAGCGTCAGCAGCTGCGCAACCAGACGCTTTTCAGCCTCGCCATGCACCTTGTCACGCGACGGTGCGATCGAATCGATTTCATCAATGAAAAGAATGGAGGGCGCGGCCTTGGTTGCTGCGGCAAAAATTTCGCGCAGCTTCTTTTCGGATTCGCCATAGGCCGAACCCATGATTTCGGGGCCGTTGACGACGAAGAATTCGGCTTCGCTCTCGTTCGCCACAGCGCGTGCCAACCGGGTTTTACCGGTTCCGGGCGGCCCGTGGAGCAACACGCCGCGCGGTGGATCGACGCCAAGCCGAGTGAACAATTCGGGATAGCGCAAGGGAAGTTCGACCATTTCCCGTAATTGGCGGATCGTGTCCGACATGCCGCCAATGTCGTCATAGGTCACATCGGCACGGCGCGCTTCACCGATCTCGGTAAACTCGGCACGCATTTCAACTTCGGTGTCGGCGTCGATATGCACAATGCCCTTGGGCGTTGTCGAAACAACCGTCAGCCGGATTTCGGCAAGCGCAAAAGCTGGTGCGGCCAGCATCTGGCGCAACTGGGGCGGCATGTCATCGGGGGCAACGCGTTGCTGCCCATGCGTTGCGACGACATCGCCGGCGACAAATACACGCCCGACAAAATTCCGTTTCAGGGCCTCTCCAGTTCCCTCCAGCCGGATTTCTTTTTGCGCAGGGGCAAAGATAACGCGCTTCGCCGCAACCGATTCGGTCTTGCGCACTTCGACCTGTTCGCCGGCCCCGACGCCAGCATTGGCGCGTTGCAGACCATCGAGGCGGACCAGTTCTAGCCCTTCATCCTCAGGATATGGGTCGACTGCGCGCGCGGCGGTTGTTCTTTTGCCGGCGATTTCGATCACATCGCCTTGCTGCAACCCATGGAGCGCCATGAACTCGCGGGAAAGGCGGGCTAGGCCACGGCCTGAATCTTCAGGCCGCGCATTGGCCACCTGCAATTTTGCGGATTTTTGTTTTGCCATCCGACCCTACCTTTGCACCAACCCCACGATTTTCAAGATAGGGTGTTGGAATGGAGGGGGCAATGCTTGGCTTCTCGCGCCCGGAATGCATAAAAAAAGGCCGACGCGAACGCCGGCCTGAAAAAGTCTTTAGGAGAGGATGCCTGTTAGGCATGCTCTTTCTCACCCGAATCCATTTTTTGTGCAAGTGCGAAGAATAAAAAAGTGGTTGCAGTTTTTGCAATCCGAATTAGCTTTCAACTCAACCAAAACAGGCGCGATTCACGAAACTGTCCCGTTTTCTAGAAATTATTGCGTCGCACAAAGTAGAGAGTCCTCCCCATGCGTCGATTGCCACCCTTGCGGTCGCTGGAAGCCTTTGTCCGAATTGCCAAGCTGGGTTCGGCCAAAGCAGCCGCCAGCGAATTGTCGCTTTCGCCACCGGCGCTCAGCAGGCGGGTGAAAGCGCTCGAAGATTTTATGGGAAAACCTCTGTTTGACCGCAAATCGCAGGCGATGGTGCTGAATGCTGACGGGCAAGCATTACTGACCGCGATCGAGCCCGCGCTTGACGCCATGGCGGATGCGGTGGACGAATTGGCGGGGCAGGGGGGCGAATATCGCTTGCGGCTGGGTGTGCTTCCGCTGTTCGGATCACAAAGGTTGATCCCGAAACTGCCCGAACTGCGCAAGCTGTTCCCCAAATTGCACATCGACGTGGATACCTCGGCACATGCCGAAAATTTGCTGGGCGATGTGGTCGACGCTGCGATTATCATCGCCGATCAGGTTGATCCCCGGCTTTACGCGGTGCGACTCGACCGCAACAATGTTTACGCCATCGCGTCCGAAACCGCTGCGCGCGAGCAGTCGCTAAAAAAACCGGCCGATCTGACAAACCAGACCGTTTTGGTGCACAGCGATATGCCGCTGATTTTCGATGCATGGCGGGTGGCGGTGGGCGAACCCAAGTTGAAGCCTGCTGCCATTGACCATATCGATAGCGGGCCGCTCATGCTGGAGGCGGCAGCCAATGGGCTGGGCGTCGCCATCATGCACGGCAGCCATTTCTCCGACGCCAAAGACCCAAGGCTGGTCCGCCTTTTCGATTTAGAGGTCGAAAGCCCCTACAGCTATTGGTTTGTCTGCCGACCCCGTGCGCTCAAGCAACGCGCGGTGCGTATCTTCCACGACTGGCTGTTAAAATCCGGGGTCTGAAGAAAAAGCCGAGAAGCAGGGGGGTGTGTTCCCCTGCCCTCGGCAGGATGTTGGCATAGGGAGAACCTTGCCAACCGGGTCGCAACCCGTAATTGGCATGTGAATCGGAATGAAACGCGTGACGCCCGTCACGCAGGCCAAATTATACCGAAATTTGCTGGGGGGTGCCGCCGCGATTATCGCCAAACCGCCGTAGCGTGGGCCAGGCTGTTATGCTCATGTGCTCTGGCATGTTCGACAATCCAGCGGACGCGCTCAAATTCGCGTATCGCCAGAGGGTCAGGAAACCTGATCCCGCATCGATTACCACGAACCCAAGCCACGATACCCATGGCTTCGATCCGTTCGACGCGGATCAGCACAGTCGCACCGATGCGCGGCGGTTCGTTAAGCTGCAGACGGCAGCCGGTTCGGGAGATGTTTTCCAGACTGCAGCGCTCGGATCGCTCGAGCAGCACCATTCCGGCGTCGATTTCTGTTGCCAGCCGCGCCATTTTGCGATTGCCCAATTTGCCAAAGGGTTTGGGATTCATCATCGCATACTGGATAGCATCATGGCGGTGAAGAATTGGTTAGGCCTACCGTTTCAAGTCGACGGAAAATCTCTGAACGAGCCAGTTTTTGGGTTTACCCCAAAATAAATGGGCGCTGGTATTGCTACCAGCGCCCACTGCGCCTGATCCTGGAAGTCCTTGGCCTCAAGGGCCATTCTTTCCGCTTTCCGGCGTCCGGCTCGCTGGCGGCCCCGAAGGGTCGCCAGTTTGCCTGACTGCTTTCGGTATCCTGCCCGGCGTTGGCTTTTGGCGGTGAGGCCTCGGCCCGCACATGGCGTTCGTTGTCCGGCAGCAACCTCTGCTTTCCTGCTTCTTCCACTTTCGCTTCTGAAACGCTCTGGCGAGGTATCTGACAGTTCTTTCGTTCCGCTCTGCTTCCCGTTTCCGTTCCACTTCGCTTTCCGGCTTTCCTGCCTGACAACTGAAAGGTCTCATCGAACCCTGAGTCGGGCAACGGGAATCTTGCGACTTATCCACAGGCGGAGGGGTTTGCGGTGGACAAAATGGAGAACAAGAAGATGCATGTCGCGGGGGGGAAATAATACATCGCTGTTGCGACATTAAGCCACAAACGAATACGGCCTCCACGCTGTGCATGAAGGCCGTTCGTCTTGATCAGCGAGCGGGGGAGAGGAGGAGGAGATGCTCGCCGGTCAGAATGTGTTTCGAAAGTTTCGCTTTCGGTGACCCGCATTTGGCGATTGGGGGTTCATTGTGCAATTGCGAAAAGAAAAAGGTCAGTTGCACGAAATGCAACTGACCTCGAATTGCGCGATTTGCACTTATTGATTTATGCGGCCATGGCCTGCCATGTCGCCATCACTAGCGCGAATCCCCGGGCATCGCCCGTAGTGGTGCCCTCCATCCGGTTCATCACATAAGAAAATGTCGTCTGTGTATCCATGTCGACGATGGCGATCGAACCGCCATAGCCACCCCAATAGCAGCTATTGGGGTTGGGCAATGGCACCATGCCGCCCGGCAGGCCAAAACCCATGCCAAAGCGTACGGGTATGCCGAGGACAAGATCCGTTCCTTCGACTTGGCATTCGAGTGCGCGGCGACACCCGGCGTCTGACAGGAAGCGCTTTCCCTTTCCGACCCCGCCATTGGCCAGTATGGCATGAATTTCCGCTACAGACCGGGCATTGCCTGTACCGCCAGCAGCCGGAATCTCCGCGCCACGCCATGCACGTTTTGCCGTTTCGCCGACATCGATACCCGGATTGGTCGCCATATTCTTCTGCAATTCGGAGCCGGGCTGTGCGCCCACCGCAACCGGTGGTGGCACCAGTTCGGCGACTCGGGCGTCTTCGCTGGCGGGCAATCCAATATGGAAATCGGCACCGAGTGGTTCGGTGATTTCTTCCCTGAACACGGTACCGACTGTTTTTCCGGTCGCGCGCCGGATTACTTCACCGACGAGATAGCCTTGCGTCAACGCGTGATAGCCTGGTGCGGTCCCGGGTTTCCAGAACGGAGCCTGCCGCGCCAGCAGATCGGTACATTTGGACCAGTCGTACAGATCTTCGCGTTGCAGTGGCTCTTTCCAACCCGAAAGGCCTGCCGAATGGCTGAGCAAATGCGCAATTGTGACGTCGCCTTTGCCCTCTGCAGCAAATTCGGGCCAGAACTTGCTGACCTCGTCGTGCAGGTCAAAAACCCCACGGTCGGCAAGCAACAGTGCTGTCAGTGCGGTCATCGTTTTGGTTGTTGAATAGACGTTGATGATGGTATCGCGTTCCCATTCGCGCGATTTGGCCGGATTGGTATGGCCGCCCCAGATATCGACCACCGTCTCGCCGCCTTTTGTCGCGCAGAACGAGGCTCCCAGATCGGCACCGCTTGCAAGACTGGCTTCCATCACGGACTTGACGCCCGCAAATTTACCCTCTGCAACGCCCTGGACGCTCACGCGTCGATGCTCGGTGAACCGATATTGGCGTGGGCCACGCCGCCATCGACGGTGATAGTATCGCCGACCACATAGTTGCCCGCATCCGACGCGAGGTAGATCGCGGCCGCTGCCATGTCCTCGGCAACCCCGATGCGCTTGTTCGGGATATTGCTGGCAACCGCGTCGCCATGGTCGCGAGCGGCCTTGTTCATGTCGGATGCAAAGGCGCCCGGGGCGATCGCAGTGACATTGATCTGATCCTGCACCAACCGCGCGGCCATACGTTTTGTAAGATAGAGTATCGCCGACTTGGATGCGTGATAGCTGTACGTTTCCCATGGGTTCAGGCGGATGCCGTCGATCGAACCGATGTTGATGACCTTCGCCGGATGCGCCTTCGATGCTGCGGCCTTGAGCTGCGGATAAAGCGCTTGGGTCAGGAAAAAGGGGCCCTTGACGTTGAGGTCCATGACCTTGTCCCAGCCCGCTTCAGGGAATTCCTCGAACGGTGCGCCCCATGCGGCGCCTGCATTGTTGACGAGGATATCGAGCTTTGACTCACGCTCGGCAAATGCCGCCGCCAGTGCCTTGCAGCCCTCAACGGTCGAGACATCCATTGGCAGCGGGATGCAGTTGGGGCCCAGTTCTGCTGCGGTCTCTTCGCAGGCGTCCGCTTTGCGTGAGCTGATATAGACCTTGGCACCTGCCGCGATGAAACCCTCGGCCATATGACGGCCCAAATTTTTGGAACCGCCCGTAACAAGGGCTATGCGGCCTTCAAGGCTGAACAGTTTTTGCAAGTCCATGATGATCTCCTTTTTATTCCCCTCCCGCTTGCGGGAGGGGTTAGGGGAGGGGACGAGCGCAGCGAGCCGTGTTGTAAGGCTCGGGGCCCTCCCCCGGCCCCTCCCGCAAGCGGGAGGGGAGTTTAATAGCCGTTCAGTTTGGCCACGCGGTCGGCATGGAAATAGATGTCGCCCATATACTCGGCCAAAGCGCGGTCGCGCTTCATATAGAGGCCGATATCATATTCATCGGTCATGCCGATGCCGCCATGCATCTGCACGCCTTCGCGGACAGAGAGGCTGCAGGCGAGGCCAGCCTTGGCCTTGGCAACCGAGGCGTAGAGCTCCGCACGCGGATCTTCCTCGTCGAGGAAGTTCTGCGCCTTGAGCACTGCCGAACGCGCCATTTCCATCTCGCCATAAAGATGCGCGGCGCGGTGCTGCAGCGCCTGAAACTCGCCTATAACGCGGCCGAACTGCTTGCGCTGTTTGAGATAGTCAAAGGTCAGGTCCATCGCGCCGGTGCCGACGCCGACCATTTCGGCGGCCGATCCGGTGCGTCCGGCGTTGAGCATTTTTGAAAGCACAGCCCAGCCGCCATCGACATCGCCAATCACGGCGTCGGCATTCACTTCGACACCATCAAAGGCAACACGTGCCGCCATTGCAGAATCGACCGTGCGTGCAGCATCCAGCGAAAGTCCGGCTGCATCCTTTTCAACGGCAAACAGCGTCAGACCATCCGTCTCGCCAACGGCGCCACCAGTGCGGGCTGCAACAATCAGCATGTCGGCAGAGCTTCCCTGCACGACAAACTGCTTTGCGCCGCTCAGCTTGAAACCATTACCGCTGCGTTCGGCCTTGAGCGCGATCTTTTCGGGATGGTGCTTTTTGCCTTCTTCCAGTGCGATGCCGATTACGGTTTCGCCAGCAAGGATACCGGGAAACCAGCGGTCGCGCATTGCCTTGTCGGCAGCCTTCAGCGCCTCGACAGCGATCACCGAGGTCGAAAGGAAAGGCGAGGGCGACAGGTTACGTCCGATTTCCTCAAGCACGATGCCGGCTTCGACATGGCCCATGCCCAGCCCGCCATCGGCTTCGGGGATCAGGATACCGGTGAAGCCCATTTCGGAAAATTGCTTCCACAGATCGTGGCTGAAGCCATCCTTGCAATCCATATCCCGATATTTGCGCAGATGCGCGACGGGGGCTTCGGTCTTCATAAAGTCGCGTGCGCTATCGCGCAGCATCGACTGGTCTTCATTATAGGTCATGGCCATTGGTCAGGCTCCCGGCATGTCGAGAATGCGTTTGGCGACGACGTTGAGCATCACTTCGCTCGTGCCGCCTTCGATCGAATTGGCTTTGGTGCGCAGCCAGTCGCGTGCGCGCTTGCCGCCCTTCGAACGTTCGCTCTCCCATTCGAGTGCATCCGAACCGCCAGCGGCCATCACCAGCTCGTGCCGCTTCTTGTTCAACTCGGTACCGATATATTTCATCAGGTTCGAATAGGCCGGATGCGCGGTGCCGGTTTTCCATTCGTCCATGAAACGTTCGCTGTGTGCGCGGAAGGCGAGGCTTTCGACGTCAAACATCGCCAGCTGCGCGCGCAATATGGGCTCATCGCCCAGCGCATCCTTGAAGCCGCCGCCGAGCGAAGCCGTGCCGCCATCGCCGCCCATGCCCGAGATCATTTCGCGCTCGTGACCCAGCAGATATTTGGCAACATCCCAACCGCGGTTGAGTTCGCCGACAATCTGGTGCTTCGGTACAACAACATTGTCGAAAAAGGTTTCGCAGAAGGGCGAGTTGCCCGAAATCAGCTTGATCGGCTTGGTGGTGACGCCCGGGGTCGTCATGTCGAACAGCAGGAAGCTGATGCCCTGATATTTATTTTCCTTGTCGGTGCGGACGAGGCAGAAGATCCAGTCGGCCTTGTCGGCATAGCTGGTCCAGATTTTCTGGCCGTTGACGACCCAATGGTCGCCCTTGTTTTCACCAAAGGTTTGCAGCGAAACGAGATCCGAACCCGAGCCTGGCTCCGAATAGCCCTGGCACCAGCGGATTTCACCGCGCGCAATCTGCGGCAGGTAATGGCGCTTCTGCTCTTCGCTGCCGAATTTGAGCAATGCGGGGCCAAGCATCCAGATGCCAAAGCTGTTGAGCGGAGAGCGGGCGCCGGCGCGGGCCATTTCCTGACGGAAGATCTTGGTTTCGGCGGGCGAAAGGCCTGCACCGCCATAATCCTTCGGCCAATCGGGCACGGTAAGGCCTGCCGCTGCGCAGCGTTCCATCCATTGTTTTTGCGCTTCGCTCTGGAAAACGAAGTTGCGACCGCCCCAGCAGGTGTCGTCGTCGCTTTTGATCGGGGTTTTCATTTCGGGCGGGCAGTTTGCCTCTATCCACGCCCTGATTTCCGTCCGGAATGCTTCCAGCTCGCTCATCGGGATTCTCCTAAAAAGTGCCGAATCACTATGTCTCTTTGTGCACTTTACGCAAGCGTCAACTTGTGAGGCGCGCTTTCCGTAACGGCAATTTTGCGCCCGTTGACCGGGCCATTTTATCGGCACAGGATAGCGGGGAGAGAGTCGGGATGAGGAGAGGAATATGAGATTCGCTGGGAAGACGGCTGTCGTCACCGGGGCTGCATCGGGCATTGGCAAGGCCACCTGCCTTCGATTGGCCGAAGAAGGTGCGACCGTAATCGCCGCAGATATCGATGAAGAGGGTGGAAGCGAACTCGCAGCTACTTCAAATGGCAAAATATTCTTCAAACGCACCGATGTCTGTGACGTAGCTGACATAAAGGCGCTGATGGATTTCGCCGCCGAAAAGACCGGCGGCATCGACATCGTTTTCAACAATGCGGGCGCGGCCGGTGACCGGGCACCGATTGACGAGATCGAACCCGAAGGCTGGGACCGAACGATGGACCTGTTGCTGCGCTCGGTTGCGATGGGTATTCGCTATGCCGTGCCGCATATGAAGGGACGCAAGGGCGCCTCGATTGTGAACACGGCCAGCATTGCTGCGCTCGGCGCGGGATATTCGCCTTCGGCTTATGCGGTGGCAAAGGTTGGCGTGCTGCATCTGTCGAAAATGGCGGCGGCGGAACTCGCCAAGTTTGATATTCGCGTCAACGCAATTTGCCCCGGCTTTATCAAAACGAACATTTTCGCGGCTGCACTCGACGTGCCTTTGGAGCAACGCGATGCGGCCAATGCCGTCATTTATGAAGTGGCCAATGCGGCGCAACCGGTGAAAGGCGGCGGCAATCCAGAGGACATTGCCTCGATGGTTGCCTATCTCGCCAGTTCTGAAGCGCGCTTCATCACGGGCACGCATATGGTGGTCGACGGTGGGATTACAATCGGCCCGCGCCACAGCTGGGATGAAAATGCCCCGGCGATGTTCGATTCGCTCGAAAGCTTCGTCGGCGCGGCGCAGGAATGACGATCACCTCGGACGGGCGCGTTCCAGCGCGGATCAAATTCTTTCACGGCTTTGGCAGCATGGCCTATGGCGTGAAGGAGAACGGCTTTTCCACCTTCCTTTTGCTGTTTTACAATCAGGTCATCGGGATGGATGCCCGGCTGGTTGGTGCAGCATTGGCTATCGCCATGATCGTCGATGCATTTGCCGATCCAATCATCGGCCATATGAGCGATCGCACCTACACCCGTTGGGGCAGGCGTTTGCCGTGGCTCTATCTCGCGGCAGTCCCGCTGGCTGCTTCGTGGATGCTGCTCTGGCACCCGCCAGGGCTGGAGGGGTGGCAGGCCTTTGCCTATCTAGTTGTCACCGCGGTGCTGGTTCGAACGCTGGTTTCGGCCTGCGAGGTGCCCTCGGTCGCGATCCTGCCCGAACTGACGCAAGATTATGATGAGCGAACCAGCCTGATGCGGCTGCGCTATCTGTTCGCATGGGCCGGCGGGCTGCTGATGCTGTTCCTTGCCTATGGCGTGTTTCTGGTTTCAGACAAGGAAGGCGAAGTCGGGCAGCTGCTGGCCGAAGGCTATTGGATGTACGGTATCACCGGTGCCTGCCTGATGGCGTTCACGGTGCTGCTATCGGCAATCGGTCAGCACAAACGGCTCGCGCACCTGCCTGCGACGCAGCCTGATAAAACCACCGTGGCCGAAGCGATGCGGGAGATCTGGCACTCGGTGTCTCATCCCACCTATCTTGTGCTGATTTCCGCCGTCGCCTTTGCCGCGGTCAGCACGCAGGTCACCTATGTCCTGTCCAACTATCTGTACATTTTTGTGTGGCGGTTCCCTGAACGCTGGTTTCAGGCGTATCCGTGGTTGCTGTTTGGCAGCGTGATCATCGCCTTTTTCCTAGTCGCATTTTTCAACAAGAAGTGGGGCAAGAAGGATTCGGCTTTCCGGTTCATCTTCATCAATGCCGGTTTCTGGATTACGCCGTTCCTGCTGTTTCTCGGGGGTTTTTGGCCGGAGACGGGCAGCAATCTCTCAACGGCAATGGTGTTCGCATTTTTCTTTATCGCCAATTGCTCTGGGGTGATTATCCAGATTTCGGTCGCGTCGATGATTGCAGATGTGGTCGAGGTGACTGAGGAGCGTACCGGTCGGCGTTCGGAAGGGTTGCTCTATGCAGGTAACCTGTTCGTGCAGAAATGTGCGACCGGTGCGGGCATTCTGATCGGCGGTTTCATCATTTCGATGGCCGGGCTTCCGGAGAAGGCCAATCCGGCTACCGTTCCCGGGCCGGTGATCGATAGTTTGGTGATAGCCTATATCGGCACAATCGTGCTTTTGGGGCTTGGCACCATATGGCGGATCCGCAAATTCCCGATCACCCGCGCCGATCATGAGGAACGTGTTCGGCGTCTCGCCGAGGGCGAAAAAACAGTTGAAGCAGGGGCCGGATAGGCCCAAGGAAATCAAGTTAACCGGACGATTAAAAAGAGGACGACTCGCATGGACTTTACCTTCACCGAACGCGAAACCTATTGGCGCGACCGCATCAAGAACCATATCGACACCTACCTCCGTCCGCGTGTCGGTGATTATAAAAAGGAAATGGAAAGCGGCGACACCCGCTGGAAAGTCCTAAAAGTCCTTGAAGAGGAAAAGGCTCGTGCCAAGGCCGCTGGCCTTTGGAACCTGTTTATGCCGCCACAGGGTGCCAATCCGCACCTCGACACCTCCGTCGAATTCGAAGGTCCGCAACTGACCAACGTCGAATATGCGCTGTGCGCCGAAGAAATGGGTCGACTCGGATTTTCCTCCGAAGTCTTCAACTGCTCGGCACCCGACACCGGCAATATGGAAGTTTTCCACCGCTATGGCACTGCCGAGCAGAAGAAGAAGTGGCTGGTGCCTCTCATGAACGGCGAGATCCGTTCGGCATTCCTGATGACCGAGCCTGCCGTGGCTTCGTCTGATGCCACCAATATCGAAACCCGCATGGTTCGCGATGGTGACGAATATGTCATCAACGGCACCAAATGGTGGTCGTCGGGTCTGGGCGATCCGCGCTGCAAGGTTGCGATCGTGATGGGCAAGACCGACACTGGCGCGCAAAAGCACCAGCAACAGTCGCAGATCATTGTGCCGATGGACGCGCCCGGCGTGAACATCCTTCGCCATTTGCCGGTATTCGGTTATGATGACGCGCCGCACGGCCATATGGAAGTTGAACTGAAGGACGTTCGCGTTCCTGTCGAAAACGTTATCCTCGGCGAAGGCCGCGGCTTTGAAATCGCGCAGGGCCGCCTCGGACCGGGCCGCATCCACCACTGCATGCGTACCATTGGCGTCGCTGAAGAAGCGCTGGAGAAAATGTGCCTACGCCTCACCAGCCGCGTCGCTTTCGGCAAGACGATTGCCGAACATAGCGTCTGGCATGAACGTATCGCACGCGCACGTATCGACATCGAAATGACCCGTCTGCTTTGCCTCAAGGCCGCGCAAATGATGGACACGGTCGGCAACAAAGCGGCTGCCAACGAAATCGCGATGATCAAGGTTCAGGCACCCAATATGGCGCTGAAAATTATCGACGACGCCATACAGGCGCATGGCGGTGGCGGCGTTTCCGAAGATTTCGGTCTGGCGTCGGCTTATGCGCACCAGCGCACGCTGCGTCTCGCCGACGGCCCCGATGAAGTGCACAGCCGTTCGATTGCGCGGATGGAACTGGGCAAATATGGCGGCGTCCGCGGCGGCGTTGAACTGACCAGTGGCAATCTGGCGGTGACACGCTGATGAAAGCTGCAGTCCTTATCCAGCCGGGCAAACCGCTCGAAATCGAAACCCTCCAAATCTCGAAACCGGGGCCGCATGAGGTGCTGATCCGCAATGCGGCCTGCGGGCTTTGCCATTCGGATCTGCACTTCATCGAAGGCACCTATCCGCATCCGTTGCCCGCTGTGCCGGGCCACGAAGCGGCAGGCATTGTCGAGGCAGTGGGTTCCGAAGTCCGCACGGTGAAGGTCGGCGATGCCGTCATCACCTGCCTGTCGGCCTTCTGCGGGCATTGCGAGTTTTGCGTTACCGGGCGGATGTCGCTGTGCCTGGGCGCTGATACCCGTCGTGCGCCGGAAGATCCGTCGCGGCTTTCGCGCCCCGATGGTTCGCCGGTGAACCAGATGCTCAACCTTTCGGCCTTTGCCGAAATGATGCTGATCCACGAGCATGCCTGCACCCGCATCGACCCCGAAATGCCGCTCGACAGGGCGGCGGTGATCGGCTGTGCGGTCACAACCGGGGCCGGCACAATCTTCAACGCCTGCAAGGTGACACCGGGCGAGACTGTCGCGGTTGTCGGCTGCGGCGGGGTTGGTCTGGCGACGATCAATGCAGCGAAAATTGCGGGTGCTGGGCGCATCATCGCCTGCGATCCGATCCCCGAAAAGCGCGAGCTGGCGAAGAAGTTGGGCGCGACCGATGTGGTCGATGCCTTGGCGGATGATGCGGCGGCTCAAGTGATTGAATTGACCAAAGGCGGCGTCGACCATGCGATTGAAGCTGTGGGGCGTCCGGCCTCGGGCGATCTGGCGGTTAAATCGCTGCGTCGCGGCGGCACGGCGACGATCCTCGGCATGATGCCATTGCAGCATTCGGTCGGCCTTTCGGCTATGGATCTGCTTTCGGGCAAGAAGCTGCAGGGTGCGATCATGGGTGGCAACCGCTTCCCGGTCGATATGCCGCGTCTGGTCGATTTCTACATGCGCGGGCTGCTCGATCTCGACAGCATCATTGCCGAACGCATCCCGCTTGAGCAGATCAACGAGGGCTTCGAAAAGATGAAGAAGGGCGATAGCGCGCGCAGTGTTATCGTGTTTGATCAATGAGTGACGCCGCTGCAATGAATGCCGAGGAAGCCTTTGTCGGCACGGTCGAGCCTGAGGGTGCAGACAAGCTTGACGAAGGCCGCCTTACCGAATGGATGCAGGCCAATGTGGAGGGCTTCAAAGGCCCTCTGCACCTGACCAAGTTCAAAGGCGGGCAATCGAACCCGACTTACAAGATCGAAGCGGAGTCGGGCAATTATGTGCTGCGGCGCAAGCCCTTTGGGCCATTGCTGCCTTCCGCTCATGCGGTTGACCGCGAATATAAGGTGCAGGCCGGGATGTATAAGACCGGTTTCCCCGTCGCACGCCAATATGGCTTGTGCACCGACGACAGCGTCATCGGCAGCTGGTTCTACGTCATGGGCATGGTCGATGGTCGCACCATCTGGAATGGCGCGATGCCAGGTAGCACTCCGGAAGAACGCCGCGCGGTTTACTGCGAGATGTTCGACGTATTGGCAAAGCTGCACAATACGCCGATTGAAGCGGCCGGTCTGGAAGACTTCGGCAAACCCGGCAATTATTTCGGCCGTCAGGTTGATCGCTGGACCAAGCAATATCGCCTTTCGGAAACCGAAACCATGCCCGGCATGGAAAAGCTGATCGAATGGCTGCCCGCGACCCTGCCTGAACAGACCCGCACCAGCGTGGTCCACGGCGACTTCCGCATCGACAATGCGATTTTCGATCGCAACAGCCCGAAATGCCTCGCGGTGCTTGACTGGGAATTGTCGACGATTGGCGATCCGCTGGCGGATTTCTCCTATGTCGCGATGGCGTGGGTGACCGAAAATGGCGGTCGCTCAGGCGTCAAGGATCTCGACCGCAAGGCGCTGGGAATTCCGGAGCTGGAGGAAATGGTCGAACGCTATTGCGCCGCGACCGGACGTGACAGCGTTCCTGACATGAACTGGTACCTCGCCTACAATTTCTTCCGCCTTGCGGGCATCATGCAGGGCATCAAGAAGCGTGTGATCGATGGCACGGCCAGCTCTGCGCACGCCAAGGCCATGTCCGACCGGGTGACCCCGCTGGTCGACAAGGCATTGGAATTTGCCGTGAAAGCGGGGGCTTAAACATGGCGTAGCCCAGGCTAAGGCCGGGGCCGCTGGAAGTTTTCGCAGCCTGCTTTGGGTAAACCTACTGCGGCTCCTGCCTGCGTAGGGGCGACGTAAATGGAGGAGATCATATGTCCCTTTTCGACATGAGCGGGCAGGTTGCCCTCATCACCGGGTCATCGCGCGGCATCGGCAAGGCGATTGCCGAAGAAATGGCCGAGCATGGCGCCAAAGTTGTCATTTCCAGCCGCAAGCAGGATGCCTGCGATGCAGTCGCGGCTGAAATCAACGCCAAATATGGCGCTGACACTGCGATCGCCGTTGCGGCCAACATTTCGTCGAAGGAAGATTTGCAGCATCTGGTCGATGAAACCCGCAAGGCATTCGGCAAGATAACCGCCTTGGTCTGCAATGCGGCATCCAACCCCTATTATGGCCCCAGCGCCGGGATCAGCGACGATCAGTTCCGCAAGATCATGGACAACAACATATTGTCCAACCATTGGCTGATCCACATGGTCGCGCCCGAAATGTGCGAACGTGGGCAGGGGTCGGTCACCATCGTTTCGTCGGTCGGCGGTTTGAAGGCTTCGACCGTCATCGGTGCCTATTGCATTTCCAAGGCTGCCGACATGCAGATGGCGCGCAATCTGGCCGATGAATTCGGGCCAAAGGGCGTGCGCGTGAACTGCATTGCGCCGGGCCTCATCAAGACCGACTTTGCCCGCGCGCTTTGGGAGAATCCCGATACGTTGGAAATTTCAACCCGTCGCTCGTCGCTGCGCCGCATCGGTGAGCCATATGAAATCGCAGGGGCAGCGGTATTCCTTGCCAGCAAGGCAGGCGGCTTTACCACAGGGCAAACCATCGTCATCGACGGCGGCAATACAATTTCAGGAGGATGAGCATGGGCGCACTTGCAGGCAAAGTCGCAATCATAACAGGCGCGGGTTCGGGGATCGGCCGCGCATCTGCCAAACGGTTTGCTGCCGAAGGCGCGAAGCTGGTTATTGGCGACAAGACCGAAGCGGTTTTCGAAACGGCCAAGATGGTCGAGGAAGCAGGCGGCACCGTTACCGCGTTGCAGATTGATGCCGGCGTAGAGGCCGATGTGGCGAAGCTCGTCGAGACGGCGAAGGCCAATTATGGCGGCATAGATGTCGCCTTCGCCAATGCCGGTATCATCGGCGATATGGGCGGAATCTTTGAAATCGATCCTGCCACCATGGCCGAAACCTTCCGCGTCAACGTCATTGGCCCCGCCTTGATGGTGAAACATGCGGGCAAGGCGATGGTCGATCAGGGGCGCGGCGGGGCCATCGTGCTGACCGCGAGTGTCGCAGGCCTCAATTCGGGGGCTGGCCCGCTGACCTATTCGGCGTCGAAGGCAGGCGTTATCAACCTCGCCAAGACAGCGGCGCAGCAGCTGACGACATCGGGCGTGCGCGTGAATGCGATCTGCCCGGGGCTCACCGAAACCGGCATGACCAAGCCGACCTTTGACTATGCCCGTTCGAAGGATGTGATGCACAAGGTGGGGCAATTGAACCCGCTGAAGCGGGCGGCCCAACCAGAGGAGCTGGCCAATGTCGCACTGTTCCTCGCCTCTGATCAGGCAAGCTATGTCAACGGTCAGGCGATTGCGGTCGACGGTGGTTTGACCAGCTCGCATCCGGTAACCCGGCAACTTCTCGGACAGACGGCACACTGACATGAGCGACGACAACGCAGCACTTGAACTTGGTTTTCTGCCCGATCGGCTTGCCCGGATCGGCGCGCATATTCAGGCCAAATATCTGGACAGTGGCAAGCTGCCCTTCGGCGCGCTGCTTATCGGGCGTGGTGACGAAGTCGCGCATACATGGGCGTCAGGTGTCGACCATGATGCCATTTTCCGCATCGCCAGCATGACCAAACCGATCACTTCGATCGCCTTCATGCAGTTGGTGGAGCAGGGGAAGGTCGCGCTCAGCGAGCCGGTCGCCAAATATATCCCGGAATTTGCCGATCTGGGCGTATTCATGGCTGGCGGTGGCAATGTGCCCTTCACCAGCCGCCCGCCCACGACACGGCTCAACATCATCGACGTGCTGCGTCACACCACCGGCTTCACTTACAGTTTCCAGGAACGCACGCCGGTCGATGCGGCCTATCGCAAGACCGAGCTTGAGCACTGGATGAAGAGTGACAGCCAGAGCTTCATCAACCATCTGTCGCAGATTCCGCTCGAATTCGATCCGGGCACTTGCTGGAATTATTCGGTTTCGACCGACGTATTGGGCGTATTGGTAGAGCGCATTTCGGGCCAGTCGCTGGGCGACTATTTCCGCGAGCATATTTTTGAACCGCTCGGGATGAACGATACCGGCTTCAAGGTGGCCGCCGACCAGGCGCACCGCATTCCGCCCTGCTATGCGTTCCACCCCAAAGACAAGATGGTGCAGACCGACAAGGCCGGCGCCGACAGCCTGTGGGCGCAAGGTTGGAAGTTTGAATCGGGTGGCGGCGGGTTGGCTTCGACCGTCCACGATTATCATCGCTTCTGCAGGATGCTGCTGAATGGCGGGGCGCTTGACGGCGTTCAGATCATCAGCCCCAAGACTTTGGAGCTTATGACCGCCAACCATCTGCCTGGCGGCGGCGATTTGACCCAGCATTCGAAATCGCTGTTCAGCGAAGCGGAAAATGCAGGCATCGGTTTCGGCCTCGGTTTTGCCTGCAATATTGATCCGGCGGCGACGATGCTCGCAGGCTCAAAGGGTGAATTCTACTGGGGCGGCATGTATTCGACCGCATTCCTGATCGACCCGGTCGAAGACCTGATCATGGTCTTCATGACCCAGCTCGCGCCCTCGTCAACTTATCCGATCCGGCGTGAAATTCGCACGATGATGTATGCGGCTTTGGCGGCTTAGTCCCCCTCCCGCAAGCGGGAGGGGTTAGGGGAGGGCCCGTCCAACCGCATTCGTTTCAGGCCCTCCCCCAGCCCCTCCCGCAAGCGGGAGGGGAGCAGAAAGGGAAGTAATATGCAATCCGTAACCACCTCGCAGGACGGTGAAATCCTCGTCCTTTCCGTCAACAATCCGCCGGTAAACGCGCTCAGCTGGCACGTGCGCCAGGGCATTTCGGATGGTATCGAACAGGGTCTGAAGGACGACAGCGTCAAGGCGATTATCATCCGCTGCGAAGGGCAGACCTTCATCGCTGGCGCCGACATCACCGAATTTGGCAAGCCGCCGCAAGGCCCGGATTTCAATGCTGTGCTCAACACCATCGAAACCGCGACCAAGCCGGTGATCGCGGCAATCCATGGCACGGCACTGGGCGGCGGTCTGGAGACAACTCTTGTCTGCCATTACCGTATTGCCGTGCCGTCGGCGAAACTCGGCGTGCCCGAAGTCAAGCTGGGCCTGTTGCCCGGCGCTGGCGGCACACAGCGGCTGCCGCGCCTTGTTGGCATCGAACAGGCCGCCGTCATGACCTCGCTGGGCGAACCTATCTCTGCGCAAAAGGCGCTTGATACCGGTCTGATCGATAAACTGGCTGGAGAAGACAGCCTCGCTGCCGATGCCGTTGCTTTCGCACGCGAATGCGTCGCAAAAGGCCCGCGCCACACCCGCGACCTGCCCGTTAAGGGTGACACGGCAATCATCGCCAAGCTTGAGGCGGAAAATGCGCGCAAGTGGAAAGGCTTTGATGCGCCTTATGCCAACCTGCGCTGCGTGGCTGCTGCGGCAGAAAATCCGAATATCGAAGACGGCCTGAAATTCGAACGCGCCGAATTCATGAAACTGATGACGGGTAGCCAGTCCGCGGCGCAGCGGCACATGTTCTTCGCCGAACGTCAGGCAGCCAAGATCGACGGCCTGCCCAAGGACACCCAGTTGCGCGACATCAAGAAGGTCGGCGTGATCGGTGCGGGCACCATGGGTGGCGGCATCACGATGAACTTCCTGCAAAAGGGCATCCCGGTCACCATCGTTGAAATGGTGCAGGAAAATCTCGATCGCGGCGTGGGTGTCATCCGCAAGAATTACGAGGCTTCGGCTGCCAAGGGCCGCTACACCAGCGAGCAGGTCGAAAAAATGATGGGCCTGCTCACGCCCTCGCTCAGCTTGGAAGACCTTGCCGATTGCGATCTGGTGATCGAGGCGGTCTACGAAAGCATGGACGTCAAGAAAGACGTGTTCGGAAAGCTCGACACAATCTGCAAGCCGGGTGCGATCCTCGCATCGAACACCAGCTATCTGGATGTGAACGAGATTGCGGCCTCGACCTCGCGTCCGCAGGATGTGCTCGGCATGCACTTCTTCTCGCCCGCCAATGTCATGAAGCTGCTCGAGGTTGTGCGCGGCGACAAGACCGCTGACGACGTGCTAGCAACCGCGATGGCTATCGGCAAGAAAATCGGCAAGATTGCGGTGGTCGCAGGTGTTTGTCACGGCTTCATCGGCAACCGCATGCTCAGCCAGCGCCAGATTCCGGCGAATGCGCTTTTGATGGAAGGTGCATCGCCCGAACAGATCGACAATGTATTCACCGATTTCGGTTTCCCGATGGGGCCGTTCCAGATGGCGGACTTGGCGGGGATGGACATTGGCTGGCACCGCGATACCTCGCAAAGAGCCGACCAATGTGCGCGAGGCCATGTGCCTTGCCGGTCGCTTCGGCCAGAAAAACGGCAAGGGCTTTTACGATTATGACGAAAAGCGCAACCGCACGCCCAGCGCCGAAGCGCTGGCCATCATCGAGGATTTCCGCAGCCGCTCGAACATGCAGAAACGCGAAATCAGCGATCAGGAAATCGTCGAACGCTGCCTCTATCCGATGGTCAATGAAGGCTATCTGATCCTGGAAGAAGGCATGGCGCAGCGCGCTTCCGACATCGATGTGGTCTGGATTTATGGCTATGGCTGGCCTGTCTATCGCGGTGGCCCGATGTTCTGGGGCGACCTTGAAGGGGCCAAGAAGATTGTCGAATCGCTTGAGCGCCAAGGCGTGAAAGTTGCCGACAGCCTGAAAGCTAAGGCGGCCTGATCCAAACCCGAGTCGATAAGAAACCGTAGTGCTGAGCTTGTCGAAGTACGCCTCAAGGCATGGCGCTGAACTTTGAAGCGCCCTTCGACAGGCTCAGGGCTACGGTGATTCTTCGATGGCACATTTTTAACATGCGCTCCGATCGCCGGTGAGTTGATGCTCTCCGGCGACGGGCCGAAAATGAACAACGGTTCATCTTAGTAACCCGACAGGTCACCGACTAGATATTGTGGCGAAACCCCGTCACGGCCATCAGGCTGATATAAAATAAAGGTTCGGGGTCGCTTTTCCATGTTCCGCAAGAAATTTGTCGCTGCTCTTGGCGCGCTTGCCCTTCTCATTCCCGCTCAAGCGATGGCGCTGCAATGCGCTCCCTTTGCGCGTGATGTTTCGGGGATTGAGATTTTTGGGAATGCGGGCACCTGGTGGGGTCAGGCAGCGGGCAAATATGAGCGCGGCAATGAACCGAAAGTTGGTGCCGTCATCGCATTCAAGCCAACCCGCTCGATGCCGATTGGCCATGTCGGCATGGTCAGCAAGATTGTTTCCGACCGCGAAGTTTTGATCGACCATGCCAACTGGTCGTTAATCAACGGCCGTCGCGGCCAGATCGAACGCGGTGCACGCGTACTCGACGTTTCGGCGGCTGGCGACTGGAGCGAAGTCCGCGTCTGGTATGCGCCGGTAAACGGCCTCGGCACCTCCAGCTATCCGCTTTACGGCTTCATCTACAAGGATGGCTCAAGCAACGAAGCTTAATCAGGCGCCCAAGGGTTTGGGCGCATCGTCCAGCGCCTTGCGTCCCCAGACAATCAGATAGAGCAGCGCCGCTCCAATCAGGATGAAGGTCGCCGGTTCCCACCAGTTGAACAGGGCCACGCCAATGGCGGGTGTGACGATATAGGCCGAGCCGTTCAATGATGCGATCTTGCCGGCCACATCACCCTGCTCAAAACGGCGAACGGCAAGCGAAGCGCCTGTGGTAAAGCCCGGACGGTACAAACCGAAACCCAGCGAGGCGAGCGCAAAGCCCAAAGTGATGCCGTAAAAATCGAAGCTCACCCCGACCAACGTGATGCCGAGCAGAGCAAGGAATGCACCCCACAGGACAGACGCGCGCGAACCGATCTGCAGGATGGGAATCAGCCCCCATTGGGCGAGCAAGGTCGCCATTGCGCCAACAAACATCACCGAACCGGTTGCCTCAACCGTCTCCTTCGGTAAATCATGCAGCCCCAACCGGTCGCGGATCAGGAAGCCCACCACACCCAGCATGATGGCCTGCGCATGGCCACCGATCAGGCCCGCGACCAGCCAGCTTGCAAAACGCTCGTCACGCCAGCGCAGGCGCACTTCCTCGCGCGGCAGGGCATTGTCTTCCTCGATGCCCTCTTCGACCTCGGGCTGGTTGACCGAGGCGGCAGAGGGGTAGGAGGTGACGATCCCGCGCGCGGCAAAGCGGGGGGTGTCGTTGGGCAGGCGGAGCTTGAGTGCAACGAGCACGAGCACACCAAAGCTGGCGAACACCACCAGCGGCCCGGCCAGCCCGAATGGTTCGAAAATCAGGAAATGGGCCAGCGCAGGGCCGATGACGGTTCCGAGCCCGAAGGAGGAAGCGAGTAGCGACAGCGCCTTGGCCCGCTCCTCGCGCTCTGTCCGTGCGGCGATATAGGCTTGCACAGCGGGCGGGGCGGCGGAGCCGAAGCCACCATAGAGGCTGCGGAATATGGCAAAGATGATGAAGGTCGCGGCTGGTGCGATGAATCCTTCAAGGCCGAGCCACAGCACCAGCCCGCACAGCCCCATTGATGCTGCAAAGCCGATCACGCCGACGGTCATCAACGCCTTGCGCCCGCGCTTGTCCGACAGCCTCGCCCATTTGGGCGCGGTCAGCACCCAGAGCAAAGCCGACCAGCTGAACGCGAGACTGACCCAGACGTCGGCAATGTCGAGCTTGCTGGCAATCGCGGGCAGGGCGGATTGCATTGCGGTGTTGCCCGCTGCTGCGACCAGCATCACCAGGAACAGGATCGTTACCCGATCGGCGGGGATGGCCGGGCTTTTGGGCATTATGGCTTCACCCAATCATAGCTGCGCGTGATCGAGGTGACGTGAAGGTCGTACCAGCTGTACCAGCGGTCACGCCCTGCATTGCGGATTGCCGCATGTTCGGTGTTGTCGCGCCACGCCTTGGCAGCGTCCTCATCTGCCCAATAGCTGACGGTGATGCCCACACGGTCGTCACCACGAGCTGAATTGATGCCGAGATAGCCCGGTTGCGCGCTAGCCAGTTCAACCATCGCATCGGCGGCAACCCCATAGCCCGCATCATCCGCCAATGTCCGTTCGGCGATGAAGATGACCGCGACGGTCGAAGGCGGGTAGGTCGGCATGCTCCATCCATAGGATTGACTTTACGTTTGGGGCAACCCCGCTTGGTCGCTTTATCGACTTTTTTGCTTAACCCGCTTGCATCGTGCGCGCGCATTTGCAAGTGCAGATGACCACTGTATTACAGCCCTAAGGCGGATTGATGAACGACGGCTCGGTAGCAATCACTTCGAAGATCGAACGCATCAAGACATCGGTGCAACGATTTTTCGGCCCATGGGGCGTATTCTTCAAAGGCTTTCTCAAGCACCCGGTGATGGTTGGCTCGATCATCCCTTCGTCGCGCTGGACGGTGCAGAAAATGCTCGCGCCAGTGAAGTGGGACGAATGCAAACTGTTCGTCGAATATGGCCCGGGCGTTGGCACCTTCTGCCAGCCTGTGCTCGACCGGATGCGTCCGGATGCGACACTGCTGGTAATCGACACCAACCCAGACTTCATCGAATTTCTGCGCAAGCATTTCCGGGATAGCCGCTTCATCGCGGTGCACGGATCTGCCGCAGATGTGAATGATATCATCCGCGGCTTCGGCTTTGAACATGCCGACTATGTGCTTTCGGGCCTGCCCTTCTCGACGCTGCCCGGCGATCTCGGCCCCAAAATTGCCGAGGAAACCGGCAAGGCCATCCGCCCCGGCGGCGCGTTTCTGGTCTATCAGTTCCGCGCCCGCGTCCGCGACTTCATGGAACCGCATTTCAAGCGCATCGACAATGGCTATGAATTCTGGAACGTCCTGCCCTGTTATCTATTCTGGGGCTGGAAGAGCTGAGGCTAACCGCCTGGCAGTCGTTTCTGCAGCATTTGGGTGATGCGCAGCGAAATGCGCCGTCCGATATTATAGTCGACGCTGTTCACCAGCAGATAGGCGAGCGACCAGCGCAGCCGGTTGAACCACGACAAGCGGTTGCGATGGTGCTCTGCTGTTTGCACCTTGCTATCCAACGCCAGTTCCCCCGCCAGTCCGCGCAGATAGCCCGCCAGCTTTGCATCTTCGATCCGCAGCATCAGCTCCTTGTTGATGAACAGGCTGCGGATATCGAGATTGGCCGAGCCGATATAGCAAGCATTGTCGATCACCAGCAGCTTGGTGTGGAGCAATTGCGGCTGATATTCGCAAATCTGCACGTCCCGCTTGAGCAGATAGCCATACAGGATGCGGGCGGCGCCGATGGTGGCGCCATTGTCGGTTCGTCCCGCCAAAACCAGCCGCACTTCGCCGCCCTTGCGTGCTGCCGACGCCAGCCGCCGCAGGATTGTCTGTGTGGGTGAAAAATAGGCGGCGACGATGTCAATGGTCCGCGCATTTTGCAGATCGCGTTTGAGGGCCAACGCCCAGGGTGAGATCCGGTTGGTGGGTCCACCGACCAGCCACTGCAATGGCCCGTCGCCTGGTTGCCACTCCTTGATAAGGCGACGCAGCGCGAGCAGTTTCACGCCGCCACCCGCCGACAGCTGTATCAATTCCGATATATATTTTGAAATCCGCGCAACTTCCGGCCCCGACACGGTCAGCCCCAGATCCTCCCAGCTGTCATCGCCGCGCCGCCCGAAATATTGGTCGGTGATGTTAAAGCCGCCAATCAGGGCATGTTCATTGTCGATCACCAGCAGTTTCTGATGGTTGCGGATCAGATAGGATAGCCGCCAGCGCGAGCTGAAAAAATGATAGCTACCGCCCGCTTCGGCGATCGGCTCGAAAAAGGATGCCGGGACTTTTGCCGAGCCGAAGCTGTCGACAAGCACGTCGACCTGAACCCCGCGCAACGCCGCCGCCGCCAACGCGTCGCGCACTTCTGTCCCGCTGGTATCATTGTGAAACATATACATGCTGAGCGTCAAATTGTGCTTGGCGGACGCGATCAGCAACAGCAGGCTTTGCAGCCGCTCTTCTGGATCATGCAGGATGTGGATAGTATTTCCGGCGATTTCAAACCGCTTCCCTGGTAATTTCAATGCGGTTTTGAATGCCTCCATATAGGGCAGATAAGACGTCGCAGCGTGACAAGCAACCGGCGCAAGCGCGTGCTTTCCGTTGACAAGACGGGCCTCAACCCCTAATTGCGCTCGACTTTCCACACATCCAAAGTGATTCAGGAGCCGACATGGCGCGCGTTACCGTTGAAGATTGCATCGACAAGGTTCCCAACCGTTTCGACCTCGTTTTGCTCGCTGCAGAGCGTGCCCGCGAGATTTCGGGTGGCGCGGAGCTGACCATTGATCGCGATCGCGACAAAAATCCCGTCGTTGCCTTGCGTGAAATCGCCGAAGAAACCGTCCGTCCGGAGCATCTCAAGGAAGGCCTGACGCAGTCGCTGCAGAAGGTTCAGGTGGACGAGGACGAAGAAGTCGATGAAATCGGTTCACTCGCCAAATCGGCAGAAGCCCTTCGTCTGACCGCTGCTGCACCTGCCCGCAGCGCTGGCGTTGCCCGCGACTACGACCGCTAAGACAGCTTAACTAAAACCGTAGTGCTGAGCCTGTCGAAGCACGTCTCACAGTAAGGCGCCCTTCGACAGGCTCAGGGCTTCGGTGCAGTTTCGGTGGGAGGTACCTCTCCGCCACCCAATACCCGCATCCTAATCTGCCCGCTTTCGAGCAAGGGTGCCGCTATGGCTGCTATCCTGCCTTGGCGTTCGGTGACCAATGCGCGGTTGAAAAACGTATTGGCAATAACATCTGCGATTTGCAGCCCCGCCAACCGGTGGCTGTGTTCCAGCTGGGTTGTCCCGCATGGCCCGACCAACTTGGCAATATCGGCGCGGATTGCCGCCAGGGTTTCAGGGCCATAACGCCCGTCATCAATAATCACGCTGTCGCAAATTGGCAAATCGGGCAGCATCGCCTTCACAACATCTTCGAGCAACGCAGCATAAACGTCGGTATCGTGGTCGCCACGATCGGCATTTTTGTCCGGTACCAGTGCGGATATCGCGATGCCGACCATGATCTGCGCTTCGCTGTCTTTGACGAGTTCGAAAATCAAGGCGCGTTCGGCAAGATCGATTCTGCTGCCTTTGACCTCGCCATGATATCCGGTGACCAGCCGGAAACGGGCGATCAAAGCCTCGGCCTTGTCCTCTTCAATATCGATTCCGGCCAGGGTCATTACCCCGCGCCCGACACCACCTGACTCATCGCAATATATTGGCATAGAGCGATGCTAGCGCGCGTTCATGTGCAGGGATAGCGCTTCTTCATCACATCGAACATCGCCGTCGTTATTGTCGTCTTGGGTCGGACAGCAGCCGGATAGGTCCGCAAATGGGCGAGGAGTTGATCGGAGTTCAAGGCTGCCTTTTTCGGCGGACAGCTATGCGGAGCACGCCCCGCCTTTTTGTCGGCCGCTATCGTCTCGCGATAGGTTTTGCCCGCTGCATTCGCTTCGCCATAGAGAAGCTTGATATCGGGAGCACCGAGCGCACCCAACCCTTTGGCCTTCAGTGCGTCTGCTTTGGCCAGGAATGTTGCAACATTCATATCGCCAGGACCAGCTACGGCGGGAGCCGCGAGCGTCGCCAACGCAAGACATACAAAAGCACCGATATTCCGCATATACCAATCTCCAGTCAGTTGCCTGCTGGACGGTAAGCCCGCCATTTTGAATGGCAAGTGAATCAGCGTACTAAGCCGTGCCTTCACGCTCCCTGCGGGCTGGTTCCACCAACGCTTGTCCGCTTGCCTCGGCCTGCCTTTGGAATCGCGGTGCCAACAGTTGGAATATCGGTGGGTTGTACGGCCTTGCTGCCATCGCGCTCAAATTTGCCCGTTGCGAGCAGTTGCTTGATTTCGTCACCAGACAGGGTTT
The DNA here is from genome assembly GCA_016707885.1 of Sphingomonadales bacterium. Classification (GTDB taxonomy): domain Bacteria; phylum Pseudomonadota; class Alphaproteobacteria; order Sphingomonadales; family Sphingomonadaceae; genus Sphingorhabdus_B. Next base: position 493,812 of record JADJGU010000001.1, on the reverse strand, counting down.
CAAATTCGAGCAAGGCTTCGGCGAGCAAATTGAGCTGTTTACGATGCTTTTTGAGCAAGGCAGTCGCCTTGGCATAGCCGCCTTCGACCAGCTTGCGGATTTCGGCGTCAATCTTCTTCGCGGTTTCGTCCGACATGGCCGAACGCTGACTATAGCCATAGCCCAGATAGCCGTCCTGCTTTTCTTCATATTGCAGCGGGCCCATTTCGTCAGACATGCCCCATTGGGTCACCATGTCGCGCGCAAGGCTGGTCGCATATTGGATATCGCCCGACGCCCCGCTGCTGACCTTTTCGTAGCCGAAAACCAGTTCCTCGGCGACTCGACCGCCCATGCTGACCGCCAGATTGGCGTGCATCTTGTCTCGGTGATAGCTGTAATTGTCACGTTCGGGCAGGCGCATCACCATGCCTAGCGCACGGCCACGTGGAATGATGGTGGCCTTGTGGATCGGGTCCGAAGCCGGTTCGTGGATCGCGACGATCGCATGGCCAGCCTCATGATAGGCGGTCATCCGCTTTTCGTCTTCGGTCATCACCATCGACCGGCGTTCGGTGCCCATCATCACCTTGTCCTTGGCGTCTTCAAACTCCTTCATGGCAACCAGACGCTTGCCGCGACGCGCCGCGAGCAGCGCAGCCTCGTTGACAAGATTGGCAAGGTCGGCGCCCGAAAAGCCGGGCGTGCCGCGTGCGATGACACGAGGGTCGACATCGGGAGCCAAAGGCACCTTCTTCATATGGACGCCCAGAATCTTGACGCGACCATCGATATCGGGGCGCGGTACCACGACCTGGCGGTCGAAACGACCGGGGCGGAGCAGGGCAGGGTCAAGCACGTCGGGACGGTTGGTTGCGGCAATGATGATGATGCCTTCATTCGCCTCGAAACCGTCCATTTCGACGAGCAGCTGGTTCAGCGTCTGTTCGCGCTCGTCATTCTGGTTGCCAAGGCCCGCGCCACGGCTGCGGCCGACGGCGTCGATTTCGTCGATGAAGACGATGCAGGGGGCGTTCTTCTTGGCCTGGTCGAACATGTCGCGGACGCGAGACGCACCAACACCGACAAACATTTCGACAAAGTCCGAACCCGAAATGGTGAAGAAGGGAACGCCCGCCTCACCGGCAATCGCGCGCGCCAGCAAGGTCTTTCCCGTACCCGGCGAACCAACCAGCAGCGCACCCTTCGGAATCTTGCCGCCAAGACGGCTGAATTTGTGCGGGTCTTTCAGGAATTCGACAATTTCCTGCAGTTCTTCGCGCGCTTCATCGATGCCGGCGACATCGTCAAAAGTGACGCGGCCATGTTTTTCGGTGAGCATCTTGGCCTTGGATTTGCCAAAGCCCATCGCCCCGCCAGCGCCGCCGCCTTTCTGCATCTGGCGAAGAACGAAGAAAGCGATGCCGAGGATAAGAAGGAAGGGCAGCGCCTGATAGAGCAGGATCAGCCACAGGCTGGGCTGCTCTTCAGGCTTGCCCTGAACATCGACACCCTTTTCATCGAGCAGCTTGTACAGATCGGCATCGCCGGGGATCGGTACGGTCGCGACCTGTTCGCCGCTGGTCAGCGTGCCGGTGATCTTGTCCGGCCCGATCGACACAGATTTGACTTCGCCAGCCTCAATCTTGTCACGGAAACTGGAATAGGTCATGCCGGTCGCCGCATCGCTGCCCGACCCGCTGAAGATCGAAACCACCAGCAACAATGCAACCATGATCCCGGTCCAGATCATCAGATTCCGGGCCATTGGATTGCCTTTGGGTTCCTGTTCGTCGTTCATGGCGTATATGAGTCCTATCCGGTCAGTCTTGCCAATGTAGGTCACAAAAGGTGAATGGCAATATAAGCCTTTTGCCCGGATGCGCGAAAAATCCGATTTCTCTAACGATTTTCGCTGCGCAAGGGTGCCGGTTCGATGTGCCACAGCGTGCCGCCTGTGCACAAAAGGTCGCCAACGGTCAGTTTTCCACCGGTGGCAAGCGTTTCCAGCGCGCGGTCGACTGTCTCGCCGCGCGGCGCAATGTGCGCATCCTGGCTTTGCAGGGCACGGATGAGCAAGCGCCGGACCAGCTCGGGCGGGAGGCCTGCCGGGTCGAGCGTGGTACCGCGATTGTCGGATACCGCAATCCGCTCCGGCTGTAGTCTGGCCGCCATCCATTCCAGCGCCTCATGCGCCTCTTGCACCGCCATTACCGTGCGCGAAACGCGTGCGGCGTTGAGCAGCGGCGGGGCAGATTTGAGCCAGTTGCGGACTTGCACCCGGTCGAAATCCACATTGGCGTTGCTCGGGTCCTCGCACGGGGTGACGCTCTGCTCTTGGCAAACGGCAATCAGTTGCGCCTTGGTGAAACCCAATAGCGGCCGGATGATGCGGCCATTGCTCTCGCGGATTGCCGAAAGCCCGGCGATACCGCTGCCCCGCGCGATCCGCATCAGCAGCGTTTCCAACTGGTCGTCGGCATGGTGCGCGGTCGCAATCCAGTGCAGGCCCTGCCTGTCGGCCCAGTTGTTGAGCAACCGGTAGCGCGCCTCGCGGGCGGCGGATTGAAGGTTGCCGGTGATAGGGTTGTCCGGCGTCAATATGCTATGCGGAATACCGCGCTCGGCGCAGAGTTGCGCCACAAAGACGGCCTCGTCGGCAGCTTCGGGCCGCAGGCGATGGTCGACCGTGGCAACGCTGATCGCCTTTGGGCAGGCCGCGTGGGCGAGGAGCAGTAGCGCCAGGCTGTCAGGCCCGCCCGATACCGCCAGGCCGATCTGCGGCAAATCCAACATCGCCGGATCGCCCCCCGTTAGCCGTCCCAGATCATGGGCGAACATAGGTAAGATGTCTCTGAATGATCCCGCCATCCAACCGGCCTTAAGCCCGGCTTTGGGCCTTGGCTATCGGCTTATTTGCACTTGGCCTTCTTGCGCCCTTCCGCAAGCCTGCCCGCAAGCCGCCCGCTGGCTTCAGCCGGATAGGCACTGGCCAATTGACCAAAGGCTTCGCAGGCTTCTGCCGCTTTGTTCAAAGCGGTCAGGGCTTCACCAAGGAAATACAGGCTTTCCGGTGCGCGATCGCCTTTCGGGTCGTTCTTGTAATTGTCGTAGAAGATTTTCACCGCAGTAGCCGGTTTTCCCTCATCCAGCCAGGCCCGCCCCAACAGGTTTCGCGCATAACTCAGCCGCTTGTGCTTCGGGTATTTGGTCACGGTTTCCTGCAGTTGAACCTGAGCTTCGGGGTAGAATTTGGATTCCCACAAACGGTAGCCATAGCTGTACCCGTCTTCAAAAGCGTCACCTGTCGCCGGCTTCTGGATAGCCGCAACCGCAGCTGTCCGGCTGGCGCTGGGTTTTGCCGGGGCAGCTACAGGCTTGGCTGCAGCAGGGGCGGGCTTGGGTGCCGCTGCAACTGGCTTCGGTTCGGGTGCCGTCGCTGCTGCCGATACAGATTTGATCTGCGCCTCCAAATCCTTAAGTCGACTGTCCATCGACGTCATTTTGGCACTTTGCTGCTCGACCTGACCTGTCAGCGTAGCAAGCTGCGTTTCCAGTGCATCGACGCGTGCAATTAGGTCGGTAACAGCCGAAGCGGAGGGCGCGCCTGATGTTGTGGGTTTGGCAGGGTCAGCCTGAATATCGGGCTCAAAAAACTTACCGGCGCCGTCGGGGAAAACCTTGCGCTGAACCGAACGCATTTCTTTTTCGAGCTTGGTAACGCGGCCTTCGACATTGGCGTCCTGTGCATTGACGACCGCAGGGGCAAGCGCGAGTGCCGCCGCTGACAGCAGATAGACAATCTTCATGCAAAATCTCCCTGTATCATCCGCACGCTTGGGTCGACACGGCGCCGATATGGCTTTCAGGCATAACCCAGCGCTGGGGCCCAATAAAGTCTATTGGGCAGATTTGGCGGAAGTTGAAGTAAATTCCTGTGGATTCTGGCTTGATCCTGATCGGGAGTGACGCGACATTGCACTTACCGGACAGGCGCTGCTCCGCCCGTTTCAGAACCATTAGTCGAAGTTGTTTCGGTAAGTGGAGCCGGTTTGCGCGCGAGCAACGCTGCAGCACTTACCTCCACATCGGCAATCGATTTATCGCCGCTACCAAGCGGTGGAACAGGCTTGCCGCCTATTGTGACATTCAAAACCTGCGGACGACCGGTTACGATCATCGGATTCTGGGCATCCGCCGGTACGATGTAGCGCTCGCCTGGTTGCATTTCTTTTTCGTACAGCCGCTTATTGTCCTTGTCGTAAATTTTCAGCCATACAGTTTCGGTAGCGCTGATGACAACCTCGCCTTTGGGGTCAATCGCCTCGGCAGTTGCTGCTGTTGCTTTCTGCTTGCCGATTTCGGCTTCAGCGACAACCTTGGCCGCTTCCGCCGAAGGGGCGTCCCCGGAAAGCGCGAAACTGCGCCACACGAAATATGCTATCAGCAAAGCTACGGCCAAGGCTGCAGCCGACCAAGCCAGCCATCGCGGCGGTACGCGTGCCGGATCTGCAGGTTCATAAGCAGGCATTCTGGCGGTCGTGCCTTGATAGCCACCCTGCGCCAATTCTTCGCGAAGGTTGTTGGTGAGTTTTACATCGTCCAGCTCCATCACCTTTGCATAGGATCGTGCAAATCCCACCGTATAGGTCGTGCCGGGCAGCGCACTAAATTCGGAGCGTTCGATTGCATCCAGGTGCCGCATTGGCACACGTGTACGGCTTGCCACCTCCGCCAATGAAAGACCCTGAGCTTCGCGCGCAGCCTTCAACTGCTCCCCAACCGTTTGGAATCGGAACTCGGCATTTTCCGGCGCGCCCGGGGCTGTGCCGTCTTCAAGGCGTTCGTCGCTCAAAATGTTCTCCAATGACCCGATTAGCCACCTCTGCCGGGCGGTGGACGAACAATGCCTAAGCTATAACGAAAGTCAATGTGTAATGCGGCGCTTGCCTTTGGAAAATCAGCTAAAGTCAGCCAATTTCCACGCCTTGCTCGCCGGCCCAGCTCGTTATTTCCTGTCGGAAATTTGCGGTCGGATTTGACAATAATTCTTCGATGAATCCTTGTACGGCACCCATGTCGGTTGAGCGAACCATGGCCTTTACCGCCCCGACTGCAGCAGGCGTGATCGACAAACGGTCGATGCCTATCCCCATCAACGCCAATGCCTCGAGCGTACGCCCCCCCATTTCGCCGCAAACCGCAAGATCGACCTTGTGCTCGCGACAGGCGAGTACGACCCGACGTATAAATCGCAATATGGCAGGGCTTAGCCAATCATAACGTTCGGCCAACCGCGGATCAGCGCGGTCTGCTGCGAACAGAAACTGCGTCAGATCGTTGGTTCCAATCGATAGAAAATCAATTTTGGGAAGCAGGACGTCGAGTACCTCAGCAAGTGCTGGAACCTCCAGCATCGCACCATAGCGGATGCGCGACGGGAGTTGCTTTTTCCGACTTGCCAAAAATTCGAGCTGACTTTCGAATACCTGCTTAGCAGCGTCAAATTCCCAAGGTTCCGATACCATCGGGAACATGACATTCAAGTTTCGGCCGGCAGCTGCTTCCAAAAGAGCCCGCGCCTGAGCCTTCATCAGCCCTTCTTGGTCGAGCGCCAGCCGTAGCGCGCGCCAGCCAAGCGCCGGATTCTCTTCCTCCTCAGACACATGTTTCAGATACGGAAGCGCTTTATCGCCGCCAACGTCAATCGTCCGGAACACCACCGGTTTGTCGCCTGCAGCTTCAAGGACTTCACGGTAAAAGCGTTGCTGACGTTCTCGCTGCGGCAGAGTTGCCGAAATCAGGAATTGGAATTCCGTACGGAAAAGGCCGATGCCTTCGGCTCCTGTTAGGCCTATGGCCAGCGCATCATCGCGTAGCCCGGCATTGATCATCAAAGTAACTTTTTTGCCGTCTTTGGTGACAGAAGGTTCGTCGCGTAAAGCTGCATAGCGGGCTTTCTTTTTCTGCCGGTCGGCAAGCTCGCTGGAAAATGCTTCCTGAACGGCAGCAGCTGGACGAACGATAACAGTTTTTTCGTCGGCGTTCAGCAGCAGCATATCGCCATCGAGGATTGTCTGGCGAACGCCTGCCACGCGACCGAGCACAGGAACACCCATCGCCCGGGCAACGATCGTGACATGCGCGGTCAATGAGCCTTCTTCAAGAATGACCCCGCGCAGACGCCTTTTGTCATACTCGAGCAGTTCGGCTGGGCCCAAGTTGCGCGCGACGAGGATGGAATCCTGTTTCAGTCCCAGTTGCGCAGCGGTGCTCATCTGCCCCGAAACAATGCGCAGCAGGCGGTTAGACAGATCTTCCAGATCGTGCATGCGATCGGCAAGCAAAGGGTCATCAATCTGCCGCATCCGCATCCGGGTGCGTTGCTGTACACGCTCAATGGCGGCTTCGGCGGTCAGGCCGCTGTCAATCGCTTCGTTGATGCGCCGTGACCAGCCTTCGTCATAGGCGAACATTTTATAGGTCGCCAAAATTTCCTCATGCTCACCGCCCGCCCCGAACTCGGCCATATTGGCCATGCGGTCGATCTGCTCGCGCATCTTGTCAAAAGCAGAATAGACCCGGGCGCGCTCTGCCTCTGTATCTTCCGCAACGGTATGTTCTATCCGGACATTAGGCTGGTGAAAAATTGCAATGCCTGCAGCCACGCCTGAAACAAGTGGCAAGCCGGTCAACACGACGGTGCCGGTCTGGCTGCTGCCAATGGTTCCGGCTTCGTCGATCAGGCCGGCATAAGCAATCAGCTCGGACAAGACCATGGCAGTCGTCTGCAACGCCTCGATTTCAACTTCGGCATATTTGCGCGGATCGGCATGCTGGACAGCCAATACGCCAACCGCCCGTTCGGATCGAACAATTGGAACACCAGCAAAACTGTGAAAGCGTTCTTCGCCGGTTTCGGGCATGTAGCGGAAAGCGGGATGGGCAGCTGCCTCATCTAGGTTCAATGTTTCGACATTTTCGGCGATCGTTCCGACAAGACCTTCACCAAAGCCAAGACGGGTGACGTGGACTGCGTCCTGATTAAGTCCGCGTGTAGCGAAAAGCTCCAGAACGCCGTCCCGCAGCAAATAGATTGAACAGACCTCGCTCGACAGCGCTTCGCCAATGATATTGACGACCTGATTGAGCTTTGCCTGCGCATGATTGCCGGAGGCCATAACCTCGTGCAGGCCGGTTAAAATGTTCCTTGCGGCTATTGCTGCGCTTTCCATGCCACCCGGTTAGCAGATGGCATGGACGCTTGCGATACCCCAGCGGGCATCAACCGAAAAAATTACGTATGCATGTTTTGTCAGGCAGTCGCCAACTCTTGCGCCATTGCGTCTTTGAGCTGCAATTTCTGCTTTTTAAGGCGGTGGATCAAATCATCGTCGGGGTGAGGCCGGGTTTCTTCTCGTTCGAGTTGGGCTTCGAGTTCTGCATGTTTCAGGCGCAGGGCCGACAGATGATTTTCGCTCACCGCTATCTCCTTCTTGCTTGCCGCGAGGAGAGTCGATCCATTTCGACTCACCAGAGCCAAGAAGGAAAGTAAAACATGTTTTCCACAGGCTGTCTTGCGAAAAAGGCTCCACTTTGTCGCAATCCAATTTCATTCTGGCGACAAGCGGAAAGCAGGGCTATCACGCTGACAAAATAGAACCAACCATTTGGGGCGCCATGAACGACGAAGGTATAAGGCAGCAGATCGAGTTGCTGAAAATCGAACATCGCGATCTGGATGCGTCGATTCTCGCCCTGCAGGAGCAAACCGTTCCCGACCAACTGCAAATTGCCCGGCTGAAGCGCCGGAAACTAGCTTTGAAAGACAGGATTATGGCACTGGAAGACCAGTTGCTGCCTGACATAATTGCCTGAAAAATAATGTTAATATAGCTTAAGGTTAACGTGTCATGATGAAACATGTAACTGAAAGCAGTGGAAAAGTCGGAATTTGCGGCTGCCAGAATCAGTAATTCTCTGCCATTCTATAGGAATGCAGGACCTGCAATATCAATTGACCCCGAAATTGATCGACAGTCTCTATACCGAAGCGATGGTACTAGCGGACGAGGCGAGATCCTATTTCGACAGCGACCGGATCCGGCAGATTAGTCCTGCTGAGGTTGCCGTGGCGTTTTCTTGCGAGTCCTTGAAGGTCACAACCCGGCTCATGCATGTCATCGCCTGGCTGCTCAATCAAAAGGCTATCCGTGCAGGTGAAATCCACCCTAGCGATACGTTGCGTGAGCTTGACGAGCTTGGCTATGCGCCTGCTACAGACGACTGGATGGTCGGCCGAATGCCCGATGAGGCCCGGCTGCTAATTACCGCCAGCGAGGATCTTTACTATCGCGTTCAGCGCGTCAGCAGCAATGTTTACAGCGCGAATGAAGATGTGCCGGCGCCGCACAGGATGATCGAGAAGCTGCGCCAAGCCTTTTGAATTGCGCGCCGATTACTCAAATCGGAAAGTTTTGCAATCGATGGGGCGTGACCTAGTGGCGTCTGCACCTTATATGATGCGCATGACCGATGTGATACCCACCAAGGCAAAAGCGTTCGAGGATAATGATCTTATCCGTGAAGCTGCGGCCCTTACCCGCGAATTCAGCATTGCCAAACCTGGCATTTACTGGCCCGACTTTCTGGGGTCGGCGCTGGTTGGCTATATCGCCCTCTATTTTGCCATTGCTGGCTCGTCATTGGCGATCCAATTGTCGGGTGCCGCTGTCGCGATAACATTCCTCTATCGCGCGGCGCTTTTCATCCATGAAATCACGCATATGAAGCGCGATCATGTGCCGGGCTTCCGCTGGGTGTGGAATTTTCTGGTCGGCATCCCGATGTTGATTCCGTCCTTCACCTATGAAGACACGCACAATCAGCACCATTCAAAGATGCGCTATGGTACAGACCGGGATCCGGAATATCTGCCGCTCGCGCTAATGAAGCCGCATATGCTTGTTTTCTTCATGGCAGTAGCCGCTTTGGGATCGATTGGGTTTCTATTCCGATTTGCGGTTCTTTCGCCGCTGTCCCTGATCAGTCCCTGGATCAGGCGTGAAACTGTTGCGCGTTTTTCGACCTTATCGATCAACCCCTCCTATCGCCGCGCATTGCCCGAAGGGGAGTTTCGCCGCGACTGGATCATCATGGAAACTGGAGCAAGCCTGTGGTCTATCGGAGTGCTGACTGCGGTTGCGGTCGGCTGGATCCCGCTAAAGGCCTTCCTGATTTATCTTGCCATTGTCGCCGCAGCTTTGGTGCTGAACCAAGTCCGCACGCTGGTTGCGCATTTGTGGGAAAATGATGGCGAGGTGTTGAGCGTTACCGAGCAATATCTTGACAGCGTCAATGTACCGCCGCCGGGGATTATGGGCGAGTTCTGGGCACCCGTTGGATTGCGCTATCACGCGCTGCACCATCTGGTGCCCAGCGTACCTTATCATGCACTGCCTGAGGTGCACCGCAGGCTCGCTGCCAAATTTGGCGATGGCAGCAACTATGACAAGGCTAACTACCCGAATTTACGCAGCCTGCTAGCGAGGCTGGTGGCATCGTCGGTCAGGGGTGGAAAGGCGGCCTAGTTCGCCTTTTCCTTGGCGATCCGTGACATCAGGATGGCAGCGCGCTTGGCCTGGCGTCGGATGCTGTCGAGATCAACTGTTTCACCAGGCGCATGATCACCGCGGCTATAAGTGCCGAGGCCGGCAAGGCCGTCGACATCATTGGCCACAAAGCTGATATCGCCTGCTCCGCGCTTGAGCGGGTCGAGCGCCGGCATCTCGGCCAACCCCATGTCTCGATTCACGCCATTCAGTTTGTCGAGCAGTGCCTTGTTGCCAGCAGTCGGCGCCATAGCGGGATAGGCACCCGGATCGAAGCTGATTTTGGCGCTGGTCAACGGCGCTGATTCAGCAACAATCGCCAGCATCTTGGCCTTCACACGTGCCGTCTGTTCTTCGGACAAGGTCCGGAAATCGCCTCGGGCCAGCGCGATGCCTGGAATGATATTGGTCTTGCCCGCGGCGCTCGCGCGGATACCGCTTGCATCAAGCGCGGCCTCTTGCCCCGCAGCAATGAGGCCGACATTGAAAGTCAAATTGGGTTCGGGCAGTTCAGTACGGAAGCGGTGGAGTATGCGCGCGAGCTCAAATGCCCCGCCGTCGCCATAGGTTTCGCTGAAGATCAGCGAGCTGTGGCCAGTCTTGCCAGTTACTTCCAGTTTCCAACTGTTCGACGAGCGCCGGGCGATTGATCCCATGTCACGGCCTTCGTCACGCACCAGCCCTTCGAAATCGAGCGCGACATCGGCGCTCTTGCCGGCAGCAATCAAAGGAGCGCGGGTGATCTCGATTGGGTCACCCGCATCCTCTTCGTCGCCGGTCATGTGGATTTCGATATTGGCGTCTTTGAGCGTGCCTGCCGCCTGCATCGCACTCAGCGCAGCGACGATCACTGTCATCCCGCCTTTGTCGTCTCCAGCACCCGGGCCTTCGGCTTCATCGGTGCCACCTGACTTCTTGCGGACGAATTTCTGGAACGGACTGTCGGGTTCGAAGACAGTATCCAGATGCGCAACAAGCAACAGGCGTTTGGTGCCCTTTTTGCCTTGCTTGGTTGCAACCAGATGCCCTGCACGGCCTGCCGCCGACATATCAATCCATTCGAGCTTGAAACCCAGCGGTTCCAGTTCGGCACGCATCATGTCTCCGACCTTGCGCACGCCATCGAAGTTCATAGAGCCCGAATTCTGGTTCACCAGTTTTTCAAGCAAGGCGACCGAGCGTTCATATTCGGCATCGACGGTCGCAACCATTTTCGCTTCGGCCTTGCTCAATTGCGCAAATGCCGGAGTAGAAAAGGCGAGCGCCAGCCCCGCACCCGTTAAGGTGAGGGACTGGCGCACTATCTTAGTCAGGCGAAAGCTCATGCAGGCAGGCCGCTGATCGCTTTCACTTCCATGAAGTCCTTGAGGCCGAACAGGCCAGCCTCGCGGCCATTGCCTGATTGCTTGTAACCACCGAAAGGTGCTCCGGGATTGGGACCCCAATTGTTGATCGCCACCATACCAGCACGCAGCTTGGGAGCCACTTCGGCAGCCTTGGCGGGATCGCCAGAGACAACAGCTGACAGGCCATATTCGGTATCATTGGCAATTTCGATCGCCTGATCGAGATCGTCATAGGCCATGATTGTCGCGACCGGGCCGAACACCTCTTCCTTGGCGATACGCATGTTCGGGGTTACGCCCGAGAACACCGTCGGCTTGATATAATAGCCACGGTTGAGGTCGGCCGGGCGATCGGTGCCGCCGGTTTCGAGCGTCGCGCCTTCGTCGATGGCTGACTGGATCAGGCCTTGGATCTTCTCATATTGCGCCTTGTTGACGACGGGGCCGATATGGCCGCCTTCCTGCAACGGATCGCCGACCGAGGTGCCTTCGAACATCGCCTTGACGAAATTGGCGGCTTCCTGCGCGCGGTCTTTCTGTACGAGGATACGGGTCGGTGCGATGCAGCTCTGGCCGCTGTTGATGAGGACGCCCTGCACCGTGGGTGGCAGGACTTCTTCGAACTTTGCGTCGGGCAGAACAACGTTCGGCGATTTGCCGCCCAGTTCCTGATGCACGCGCTTGACGGTGTCGGCTGCCGCCTTGGCGACGAGGATGCCGGCACGGGTCGAACCGGTGAAGCTGACCATGTCGACATCGGGGTGCGCCGAAATTGCAGCGCCAACTGTCGGGCCGTCACCCTGCACCAGGTTGAACACGCCAGGGGGGACGCCGGCTGCGTCCATCACTTCTGCAAAGATTGCGGCGTTGCCGGGGCATTCTTCCGAAGGCTTCAGCACCATTGTGTTGCCCGCTGCGATGCAGGGTGCGACCTTCAGTGCAATCTGGTTGAGCGGCCAGTTCCAAGGCGTAATCAGTCCGACCACGCCAATCGGCTCATAGACCACAGTGTTCGCGCCATGCTGTTCCTTGAACGCAAAGTTTTCGAGCGCGGGCAGGGTGCCGAGAAAGCCGCCAAGTCCTGCGGGTGCTTGTGCCATGGTCGCAAAGCTGACGGGAGCACCCATCTCAGCGGCCATCGACTTGGCGAAATCTGGAATGCGCTTCTTATATTCCTCGATGATGCGGTTCATCAGCGCAATGCGCTCTTCACGACTCGTCTGGCTGAAGGTCTTGAAAGCCTGGCGTGCCGCCGACACCGCTGCGTCGACATCGGCCTGAGTACCCAACGTGATTTCGGTGCAGGGCTCTTCGGTCGAAGGGCTGATCACTTCGTGGCGCTTGCCGCCAATGCTGTCGACCCATTTGCCGTTGATATAATGCTTCAGATAGCTGTCCATGTCTCTCTCCTTATGTCCCAGCGAGTCGCGAAAGCGAGGCTTCGGTTTTGATTTGGGACTTTTTCCGCCAAGGTCAACAGCGCGTTCAATCGCGCGATTAAAAAAGCCCGGGGTTTCCTGTCGACGATTCGATGAAAAGATACAGGAACGCGCCAGAAACTGTGCGCAGCCGCTGTTTCGACCAATGAGAGCGGCGCCGAGAGATATCGCGAACTTTGCCCGCAGGCCGATGCGACGCGACATGCCATTCCGTGAACAGGGTACCAGCATCCCCAATTCATGGGATAGCGGAGCGAGCATTGTCCTCCTATCCGATGGCCGTCCGCTTCTTTCATAATACGCGACCCATTGTGACGGAAGCGGACGAAATCTGCGGCGGCTAAATGCTCCATTGTCTAGTCGACCGGTTAGTGGGACAGTCGCCTGCATGATCCGTACCGCCATCATTGAAGATGATCCGCGCATCGCCGCAGATATTGCCGAGGTAATCCGGCAGGCTGACGATGTTGAACTTGTCGCTTCTGCAGGCTCGGTCGCAACCGGCTGCAAACTGATCGACGAAGGCGGCTTTGATGTTCTGGTATGCGATCTTGGTTTGCCCGACGGCGATGGCACCACTCTGATCCGCAAAGCAGCTGGGCAATATCCGGACGTCGACATATTGGTGCTGACGATGTTCGCCGACCATCACAAGGTGCTCGACGCCATTCGTGCGGGGGCACGTGGTTACTTGCTGAAAGATCAGAAGCTCGGCGAATGCGTCGCTGCGATCCGCGAGGTACGCAAAGGCGGCTCGCCAATCAGCCCGATCATCGCTCGATTGCTGCTCAAGGAACTTTCGCCACCAGAGGCCGTGCAAACTACGACGATTGAAGAGCAGCTGTCAGAGCGTGAAAAGGAAACCTTGCACCTGTTGTCGCGCGGATTTACCTATTCCGAATGCGCAGAATTGATGGGGATTTCGCAGCATACGGTGGGCACGCATGTCAAACATATCTACCGCAAGCTTGAGGTTAATTCGCGTGCCGAAGCGGTATTCGAGGCGTCGAACAGAGGAATGCTTGATATTCGTTAGGTGGCTGTTCGCGTGCATCGCCATATTTGTCAGCTGTGCGGCGGTTTCGGCGAATGCTGCTGCAGGCAAGCATCCCGCCGACGTGCTCGAATTTTGCAGCGGTGATATTGCCTTTGCCGACCAGAGCGACATTCCTGCAGTGGGCTGGGCAAGGCGCGCTACGCCTGCGCTCTGGCTGTCGGATGAGGCGCGGGCAAAGCTGGACGGCAAGCTGACCGCATGGGGGCGCTTTCACTTTGACCGGAACCAGATGCCGAGCGAGCCGCTTGCCATCTACACCGAAAATAATCGCGAGCGCCTGACCGTCTATCTGAACGGCGTTGAGCTGTTCCGCAATTATCGAAGCGCAACCTCGCAAACGCTCGGGTGGAACCGGCCCTATATCATTCCTGTCCCGCGAAAACTGTTGCGCGATGGGGGCAACGAGCTGGTGCTGCGCGTAGGTTCGGACCGGCAATTCTCGCTGGGAGTCGGAACGGTCAAGGTCGGATCGCAGGAAGTGCTGGGCAGGCTCTACAACTATCAGCAATTCTGGCGGGTGACGGGTTCGGCGGCTGCCAATTATGCGATGTTGTTCCTGACCTTTGCGGCGTTCCTGATGTGGATGGCGCGCCGTTCGGAAACCGAAATATTCTGGCTGGTGATGACAGGGCTGCTCTGGTTCGTGCGCGATTTTCACTTTTTCGCTGAAGAGTCACCGCTTGATCCCTATTGGTTTCAGCAGGTCAGCTATTATTCGCTCTATTTTGCGGTAGCCGCATCGCTTAGCTTCTGCGTCGCCTTTTTGAAACTTCCCAATCATCGCCGGATCATTGCCCTGCTATTTACGATTGGAGTTGCTCTGTGCATTTTTCGTGTGGCGATTACGTCGACCAACCGTACCGACCTCGCGACCAGTCTTTCAACATTGCTCGTTTCACTGACGGTTTGCGGTTTGATGATAAGAGAGTGGTTTCGAAACCGCTCACTCGAAAGCCTAGCTCTTGTTGCGGTCGTTTTATTTGCCACCATATTAGGGCTACACGATATCGGCCGGATACCCAATGTGAACTGGTGGCAGGGGCTCGGTTTTCATATCCAGCCTTACACCGGATTTTTGTTGTTCAGCGTCTTCCTGCTGTCGGTCGGGCGCAAATATCTACGAGCGCTCGCCGAAGTTGAGACGCTCAATACCAGTCTTGAACAGCGGGTAGAAACTGCGACACATGCCCTGGCGGCAAGCGAACGTGCGCGGCAAAGAATCGAAGTAGAACACGCGGTTGGTATCGAACGCGAACGGCTGATGCGCGAGATGCACGATGGCATCGGATCAAATCTGGTCACGGCGCTGGCTGTAGTCAGAAAGCAGGGCGAAGCACCTGTTGCGGAAGAAACCTTGCAACGCGCGATCACCGATCTGAAACTGACGGTGGATTCACTCGCGCCGGTTGAGGGCGATGTTGTCGCGCTACTCGCCAATCTACGCCACCGGATGGAACCCGATATGGAAAAGGCCGGGGTAAAATGCATCTGGCGTGTCGAGCCATGCCCATCGCTCGACTGGCTTGATGCCCCAAACGCGCTCCATATGCTGCGTATCATCCAGGAAGGGGTCGGCAATGTCCTGTCGCATGCGAGTGCAAGCAGCATCACCATTGCCTGCCGTCCGACGGAAAGAGAGGGTCGCGATGGAGTCGAGCTTATCCTCGCCGACGATGGGCGGGGGTTTGTTGCAGCTAATGTGAGCGGAAACGGACGTGGCCTCTCAAACATGCACACACGCGCATCGCAACTTGGCGCCGAGTTGCGCATTGAAAGCGACGAAGGTGCTGGCAGTAAATTGTCGTTGTGGCTGCCAGTTGAAATGCACGTTCGCAAATCTGCTTAGTCGACAAATGGAAAATCAAAAAGGGCGCCCGGATCGCTCCGGACGCCCTTTCGATAGCGGCTGCCCCCCAGCTTAGCCGCTGTAGTACATGTCGAATTCGACCGGTGACGGCGTGGTTTCCCAGCGCGACACTTCGTCCCACTTCAGATCGATATAGGCTTCGATCTGATCCTTGGTGAAGACATCGCCTTCCAGAAGGAAGTCATGATCGGCAGCTAGGCTGTCGAGCGCTTCGCGGAGCGAACCGCAGACGGTCGGGACCTGCGCGAGTTCTGCCGGGGGCAGATCGTACAGGTTCTTGTCCATCGCATCGCCGGGGTGGATCTTGTTACGGATGCCGTCCAGACCCGCCATCAGCAGTGCCGAATAGCACAGATAGGGGTTCGCAAGCGCATCGGGGAAGCGGAATTCAACGCGCTTCGCCTTGTCACCGGTGCCGTAAGGAATGCGGCACGAAGCCGAACGGTTGCGGCTCGAATAAGCGAGCAGAACGGGGGCTTCGAAGCCCGGTACCAGTCGCTTGTAGCTGTTGGTGGTCGGATTGGTGAACGCGTTCAGCGCCTTGGCGTGCTTAATGACGCCGCCGATGAAGTAAAGGCACATGTCCGACAGACCGGCATAACCATTGCCAGCGAAGAGCGGCTTGCCCTTGGCCCAGAGCGAAATATGGGTGTGCATGCCCGAACCATTGTCCGACTTGATTGGCTTCGGCATGAAGGTTGCGGTCTTGCCATAGGCATGCGCGACCTGGTGCACGACATATTTGTAGACCTGCATACGGTCAGCTGTCTGTACCAGAGTGCCGAAAGTCAGGCCGAGTTCGTGCTGGGCTGCCGCGACTTCGTGGTGATGCTTGTCGCAGGGCAGGCCCATTTCGAGCATTGTCGTGACCATTTCACCGCGGATGTCGACCGCGCTGTCGACGGGGGCGACGGGGAAATAGCCGCCCTTGGCGCGCGGACGGTGGGCAAGGTTGCCTGTTTCGTAAGAACGGCCGGTGTTGGTCGGCAGTTCAATGTCGTCGATGCGGAAGCCCGAACCATCATAACCGTCGTAGAAGGTCACGTCGTCGAACATGAAGAATTCGGCTTCGGGGCCGACATAGACAGTGTCGCCAATACCGGTTGCCTTGACATAGGCTTCGGCGCGCTTCGCGGTCGAACGAGGATCGCGGGCGTAAAGTTCGCCGGTCGAAGGTTCGACGATATCGCAACAGATGATCATCATCGGCGTTGCGCTGAACGGGTCCATATAAACTGCGTCGAGATCGGGGCGCAGGATCATGTCGGATTCGTTGATCGCCTTCCAGCCTTCGATCGACGATCCGTCGAACATCAGGCCGTCTTCAAGTTCATCTTCGCCGAGGACGCCAGCGCACATTGTCAGGTGCTGCCACTTGCCCTTGGGATCGGTGAAGCGCAGATCGACCCACTCGACGTCATTTTCCTTGATCTGTTTCAGTATGTCCTTGGCTGATGCCATGATGCTTTCCTTCTTTGACTTGGATTGTTTGGATTTGCCCGATTTTGGCTTTTGGGCGGATTTCCTGGATTTAGACGGCATCGCTGTCGCGCTCACCGGTGCGGATGCGCAGCGCGGTTTCGACAGGGATGACAAAGATTTTGCCGTCGCCGATGCGGCCGGTTTGAGCGGCGGCGGCTATGGCTTCAACAACGCGATCGGCCAACGCATCGTCAACGACGACTTCAAGCTTCACCTTGGGCAGGAAGTCGACAACATATTCAGCACCACGATAGAGTTCGGTATGGCCCTTCTGGCGGCCAAAGCCCTTGGCTTCGGTTACGGTGATGCCCGACACGCCGACTTCGTGCAGCGCCTCTTTCACTTCGTCGAGCTTGAACGGCTTGATGATCGCTTCGATCTTTTTCATGGCTTTCCTCAGGTCTTGGCGCACCGCGAAAATCCGCGCGCGCGAGTGTCATGCCATTAGCTTATCAAGGATCGTGCCAGTTTGCCGCTGCGCCCGAGACACGCAAAAGCAAAGCCCCGTACGCTAACGCACGGGGCTGGCTGGAAATTTGCTGCCTAATATTTAGGCATATGCCAGATTCATGGGCATCATTTAGGACTGACTTTGAACTTGGCATCATTCGCCTTTGCGAAATGCGCGCGGCTGACCAGATAGGCTCGGATTGCCTCAACTTCCTCAGGCTTCAAAACGGGTTTGAAGCTGGCCATGCCATTCTTTGCGAGGATGCCGTCATAAACCACCGACTTGAAGGTCGCAGTGTCAGCAATGGTGCCCGACTTGCGCAGGTCAGGTAGCACCCCAGATCCAACCGCACCCGGGGCGTGGCAGACCAGACAATAACGCTGATAGCTGGATTGGCCTGCCGCAATGATTTCCGGGCTGCCGAACAAAGCAGGTGGATTCCAGACCCACTCCTCTGCCGGCGGAAGCGGCGGCAATTTACCCTTGGCCCCGATTTTGAGCACGATCAGGCGCGGGATATTGGGCACTTCCTGGCTAGCGCCGGATACATAGCCCGACACCAGCGGGAAGGCACCGCCCTTGCTGGTCATGAAGGCAACATATTGCTCGCCGTCGACCAGATAGGTTGAAGCTCCGGTCAACACGCCCGACTGCACGTCAAGGCTGTAGAGCAGCTTGCCCGTATCGGCGGCAAAGGCCTGGAACTTGCCCATCGCATTGCCCTGGAAGACAAGATTGCCGGCGGTCGTCATCGTGCCGCCATTCCACGGAGTGGGATAGTTGACGGTCCATTGCGCCTTCCCGGTCTTTGGATTGAACGCGACAAGCTGGCCAGTGGTGACCGCCTGAATTGCCTTCACCATGTTGAAATCGTCGGGCACGTCCGCTGTGGCTATCGCCCCGCCGGTGTTGAAGCCCATCGAGCTGCGGCCCTGCTCGTTCGGAGCGGCAGGAGGCATGTAAGCCCCGCCCAGTTGCTGCGCAGGGATGTAAACGAGGCCGGTCGCCGGGTTGTAGCTCATCGGGTGCCAGTTATGTGCACCGAGCGCAGACGGGTTCGCCATATAAAGCTTGCCGGTCTTTTCGTAACGCGCTTCCGGATTTTCGATCGGGCGACCCGAGGCGAGGTCGTAACCGGTCGCCCAGGTGATGCCGCTGATGAAGGGATTGGCCGCCAGCAGTTTGCCGTTGGTCCGGTCGAGCGTGAAGAAGAAGCCGTTTTTCGGAGCGTGGTAGAGGACTTTCACATCCTTGCCATCGCGCTGTTCGTTGGCGAGGATGATCGGCTGAGTGGCTGTGTAATCCCAGCTTTCAGCCGGGGTTTCCTGATAATGCCATTTATATTCGCCGGTATCAGGATCAAGCGCGACAATCGACGACAGAAACAGGTTGTCGCCTTCGCTGTTCGAACGGATGCCGTGGTTCCAGGGGTTGCCATTGCCGACACCCAGATAGAGCTGGTCGAGTTCGGCGTCATAGACGATCGCATCCCAGACGGTGCCGCCACCGCCTGAATCGCGCCAGTCGTCCTTCTTCGGTGTCTTGCTCCAGGTGTCGTAGGCGAGTTCTTTCATCACCTTGTCACTCGCCGCGTTGTCCGGCTCGCCCTTGGGATTGGGAACGGTGTAAAAGCGCCAGACCTGCTTGCCGGTATCGACATTATAAGCGGTCACAAAACCGCGCGCGCCGAATTCGGAGCCGCCATTACCGATGATGACCTTATCCTTCACGACGCGCGGGAAGCCGGTGATGGTGCCGTTTGATTTGGGGTCGAGCGTCTGCACCGACCAGATTTCGCCGCCGGTCTTCGCATCAAGGGCAATCAGGCGGCCGTCGATTGTGCCGACGAACAGCTTGCCCTTCCAGAAAGCAACGCCGCGGTTGACGACATCGCAGCAGGCCTTCACCCCGCGCGCCTTATCGACGCCGGGGTCGAACTGCCAGAGTGGCTTGCCCGTCTTGGCTTCATAAGCGAAAACCTTAGACCAAGGGCCGGTGACATAAAGCGTGCCGTCAACTTCGACCGGGGTCGATTCATGGCCGCGTGCATCGGGCATATCCGCAAACCAGGCGATGCCGAGTTCGGACACATTCTTGTCGTTGATCTGGGTAAGTGGGCTATGGCGTTGCTCGCTATAGCTTTGGGCAGGGAAGGCCCAGTCATCGCCATTGCCGCCAGTCTTCAGAAACTCGCCGTCAATTTTCGCAAATTCGGGGTCTTGTGCCCCCGGATTGTTATCCGCCAATTTGCAGCCAGACACCGCCAAAGCGGCCACACCAGCCAAAGCCAATACCGCACTACGCCGAAAACGCATCGCTCTCTCTCCCGAATTTAATCCCTCGATTAAATCGCTAGCGCGCGATGCAGAGTCGGTCCAGCGCTAAGTTGCGCTTCACAAGATTGCCTTGATAGCGACTTCCATATCGGTCGCAGCTCTATGATAGACGTGATCGCGCAAGCCGGAAACAATTGGTGCTGCTGTCCGGCTTGGATGACCGCCGTCAAAGGGGGGGGCGGGATCATATTCGAGCGCAAGCTGGATGGTGCGCGCGACATCCTCCCCCTGCGCAAGTGCGATCAACTTCAGCGCGAAATCGATGCCTGACGTGACCCCGCCTGCAGTCACCAGATTGCCATCGCGAACGACACGGGCCTCTTCATGCGTCGCGCCGAACAGCGGCAGCAATTGGGTATAGGCCCAATGCGTGGTGGCGCGCTTACCTCTCAGCAATCCTGCCGCACCAAGGATGAAACTCCCGGTGCAGACGCTGGTTATCCATTCGGCGCTCTTCGCCTGTTCCCGGACAAAAGCGACCAGCGCGTCATCGGAGATAGCCTGACGCACACCATGACCGCCCGGCACGCAGATGATGTCGGCTTGCGGGCAATCGGTAAAGCTTCCGGTCGGCATGATCGCAAAACCGCAATCCGTCGAAATCGCTTTCCCATCCTTCGAAACGACATGCGTTTTCGCCCCGGGCAAGCGTGAGAGGAATTGGACTGGCCCCGAAAAATCGAGTTGGGTGACATTGTCGAACAGTACGAAGACGATGTTCATCGCTGCGGATCAATCAACCAGTTCGATCGCAATCGCCGTACCCTCGCCGCCGCCGATGCAAAGGCTGGCGACGCCGCGCTTTAGCCCTTTATGCTTCAGCGCACCGATCAGCGTGGTGATGATGCGGGCGCCCGATGCGCCGATCGGGTGGCCGAGCGCGGTTGCGCCGCCATGGACGTTGATCTTCTCATGCGGGATGCCAAGGTCGCGCATCGCGAACATCGCGACGCAGGCAAAGGCTTCGTTGACCTCGAACAGGTCGACATCGGCGATGCTCCAGCCTGCCTTGGCGAGGCATTTGTTGATCGCGCCGACCGGGGCAGTGGTGAAAGCCGAAGGCTCCTGCGCATGCGCGGCGCTCGCCACAATGCTTGCGACCGGCGTCTGGCCCTTTGCCGCAGCCGTCGAGGCACGTGAGAGGACGAGCGCGGCAGCGCCATCCGAAATTGACGAGGAGGTGGCGGCAGTGATTGTGCCGTCTTTGGCAAAGGCAGGCTTCAGGGTCGGGATTTTGTCCGGGCGGCCCTTGCCGGGTTGCTCATCGGTGTCGACCACGGTTTCGCCCGCACGGCTGACGACGGTGACGGGCACGATTTCTGAAACGAAAGCGCCCGACGAAATCGCCTCCTGCGCGCGGCGCAGCGATTCAATCGAGTAATTGTCCTGATCTTCGCGGGTCAGCTGATATTCGTTCGCGGTTTCCTGCGCGAAAGTGCCCATAGCCCGGCCGGGTTCATAGGCGTCTTCAAGGCCATCGAGGAACATATGGTCATAAGCTGTGTCATGACCGATGCGCGCGCCCGAACGATGTTTTTTCAGGATATAGGGCGCGTTGGTCATGCTCTCCATGCCGCCAGCGATAACATAGTCGACCGAACCGGCTGCAATGGCTTCCGCACCCATTATTACAGTCTGCATGCCACTGCCGCAGACTTTGTTGACCGTTGTAGCCTGCACCGATTTGGGAAGGCCTGCCTTGATCGCTGCCTGACGGGCAGGGGCCTGGCCGAGGCCAGCAGGCAGAACGCAACCCATATAGATGCGCTCGATGTCTTCGCCCGATACCCCAGCACGCTCGACAGCAGCCTTGACCGCAGTGGCACCCAGATCGGTTGCGGCGACGTCGGAAAACACGCCTTGCATGCCGCCCATCGGGGTGCGGGCATAGGAAAGGATGACGACGGGATCGGTGCTGCTCATGGATAGCTTCCTTGTGCTTGGGAGACGTTACGGATTCGCCCTTAATCCGGTGCAAGCTGCAACACAATGCGCTGGCGCGTTGCATTCGTATCCAGAAATGTTAATCCAGCGATTAAATCAGGAGAGTGACATGACCGCCGATATGCAGACCATATTAGAAAAGCAAAAAGCCGCCTTTACTGCAGCAATGCCCGAACCGATGTCCGTGCGCCGAGATCGCATGGACCGCGCCCTTGCATTGCTGGTCGATTATAAGGATGAATTTGCAAAGGCGGTCTCTGCCGATTTTGGCCACCGGAGCACCGAGCAGACCTTGATGACAGACATCATGCCGTCGGTAAGCGCTTTGAAACATGCCAAAAAGCATTTTGAAAGCTGGGCGCGCAACGAAAAGCGCAAGCCGACATTTCCGCTCGGGCTGATCGGTGCAAAGGCTGATGTCGTATATCAGCCCAAGGGCGTGGTAGGCGTAATCGCGCCGTGGAATTTTCCAATCGGTATGGTGATGGTGCCAATGGCAGGCATTCTCGCGGCGGGTAATCGCGCGATGATCAAGCCGTCTGAATTTACCGAGCGTGTGGCAGATGTGTTCGCCGAGGTGGTCCCCAAATATTTCGCCGAAGAAGAAATGGCTGTGTTCACCGGCGGGGTTGAGGTTGGCACAGCCTTTTCGAAGCTGGCTTTCGATCACCTGATCTTCACCGGCGCGACCAGTGTCGGCAAGCATATCATGCGCGCGGCGGCGGACAATCTTGTGCCCGTAACGCTCGAACTGGGCGGTAAATCGCCAACGATAATCGGGCGCACCGCCGACAAGAAAAAGGCGGGTGAACGCATCGCGCTCGGCAAGATGATGAATGCGGGGCAGATTTGCCTCGCGCCTGATTATCTGTTGGTTGCCAAAGAGCAGGAACAGGAGATTATCGACGGCGTCGTCAACGGCGTGTCGACGTTATATCCCAAGCTGCTGAACAATGACGATTACACGTCGGTTGTGAATGGCCGTAATTATGATCGCCTTCAGGGCTATCTGGCGGACGCGAAAGAAAAGGGTGCCGAACTGATCGAGGTGAACCCGGCTAATGAGGATTTTGGATCGTCTAACGGCAACAAGATGCCGCTGACCATCGTCCGCAACGTCAGCGACGACATGAAGGTGATGCAGGAGGAAATCTTCGGCCCGATCCTGCCGGTGATGACCTATTCGTCGATGGACGAGGCGATCGACTATGTGAACGCGCATGATCGTCCGCTCGGCCTCTATTATTTCGGCGCTGACAAGGCGGAGGAAAACCGTGTGCTCACACGCACCATTTCGGGCGGCGCAACGGTCAACGACGTGATTTTCCACAATGCGATGGAAGACCTGCCTTTTGGTGGCGTTGGGCCGTCGGGTATGGGCAATTATCATGGTCAGGATGGCTTCAAGACCTTCAGCCATATGCGTGCGGTATATCGCCAGCCTGCAATGGACGTCGCCGGCATGGCCGGCTTCAAACCGCCTTATGGCAAATCGACCCACAAGACGCTCGAACGTGAATTGCGCAAGTAGGCTTGCGCCCGGGCGGGAGCTTCGCTAGAGGCTCCATCCGCAATGCCCCTGTGGTGGAATTGGTAGACGCGCTCGACTCAAAATCGAGTATCGAAAGATGTGCCCGTTCGAGTCGGGCCAGGGGCACCACTCCACAAATATTGTAGCAAAATGATACGGTTCCGCATGGAGCCGTTGTTAACCACCTTTGTCCCTCGCCAACATCCCTAATGAAACGTTAACGTCCACGGTAACGAAACCATTAAGGGGTACGCATCATGCAGAGGAAACTGGTTCAGACGAGCGAAGGTGCGCGGCATCCTTTCCGGCAATCGCTGGCACCGCATGTTTTTGCCGTTCCGGCTGAATGGAAACCCAAGCCGCTGAAATGGTGGCAGCGCGAAGATGCGCATCTGTTTGTGGTCAGCTTTGGTGCCTTCTTTACAGCGTTCTACACCTTCATCGCCTGAGGGAGGCTTCGGACTCGTTTTAGTCGCATGCCTTGTGCAGCAACTGCGCTAGCCACGCCGAAACAACGCACATCGCAGCACCCAGCAGAAGCTGGTTAACCATGCTGATCCCTGCTGCACTCAATCCAAGCGCGATCAGCGACCCGATAACCATTGCGCCTGAATTGACGATGTTGTTCGCCGCCACAGTGCGCGCGGTCTGATCTTTGGGAACGGTGGTGGTCAGAAAGGCATAAAGCGGTACCACAAACATGCCACCGGCAACGGCGATGCCCAGTAGCGTGCCCAACAGCATCCATGCACCGTCGTGATTTACGAAGCTGCCGATGGTATAGAGCGCGCCATCGTCATTGATCTGCCAGTTGCGGCAAACAAAATGGAACGCGACAACGAAAAGCCCCATAGCGATCACGCTTGCCGGCGCGAAGCGAGCCGATACTTGGCCTTTTAACAATCTGTTGATCGCGACTGAACCGATGGCAATGCCGATTGAGAAAATAGCGAGGAAAAGACTGGCGACTTCTTGGTCGGCACCCAGCACATTTTTTGCGAGCGGTGGGAACTGGATGAATAGCACCGCCCCTATAGTCCAGAAAAAGCTGATCGACATAATGGCCAAAAACAGCTTGCGGATGTGCATAGTGCCTTTGACGAGCGTGATGGACGAGCGGAGGATGTGCCAATCCATGCCAGTTTCCTCATGCTCGGGCGGAGCGGGGGGGACCTGCCGTCCCGTCGCATAACCCAGCATTGCCGTCAGGACGACGCCCAGCGCTGCCCATTCGACCGGAATGATGCCAGCCAAAATCGTGCCCACCAAGATTGCAATATAGGTGCCCGCTTCGACCAGTCCGGTGCCGCCCAGCACTTCATCGTCTTTGAGATGTTGCGGCAGGATCGCATATTTGATGGGGCCAAAGAAGGTCGAGTGCACGCCCATAGCGAACAATGCCAGCATCATCAGTGGGATCGCCACTAAGGTGACCGCAATATCGAGCCAAGCCAATACCAGTCCTGCACCGCCAACCAGCATGATGATGATTTCGCAGAATTTGACGATACGAATGATTTTCGCCTTGTCGCGCGTATCGGCCAACTGGCCCGCAAGCGCCGACAAAAGGAAAAAGGGCAAGATAAATACCGCAGTGGCGACTGCGCTAAACAGCGCTTCGGCCTTTTCATCGTTGTAAACGCCATAGACCACAAAAAGGACCATGGCATTTTTGAACAGATTGTCGTTGAACGCGCCGAGCAGCTGGGTCACGAACAGCGGCAGGAACCGCCGTTTGCGGAGCAACGCCATAGATGTCTGCATTGAGTGCGACTTCCCCTCTTGTTTTGCCATGCCCTAACGGGGGCCTCAATTTAGGCAAGCAGATTCCTGTGACATTATGGCGGCAGAAAGACTGTGCCGAAGTGGCAGTTATGCGTTGCGCATATGCCACAGCGTTCGGAATAAATTAACGACCACACGTCATTTGACGAAAAATTCTTGCTACGATTCCATAAATATGTGGAATTGCGGCATTGCAACATAATGGAGGATGCGCAATGCGCAAAACACACAGCAATATCTATGTCCGGACAGCAGTCGCTACTCTGATGGCCTCCAGCGCCATCGGTATGTCCGTACCGGCCTTTGCCCAAGCGGCGGCCGAAGACGATAATGACGAAATCGTCGTTACCGCGCAAAAGCGCGAGCAGAATCTGCAAGACGTTCCTGTCGCCATCACCGCAATTGGAACCGAGAAGCTCGATCAGCTCCAGGTGAATGAATTCGCCGACGTGGTGAAGTTCCTGCCTTCGGTGACTATCCAGCAGGGCGGCCCTGGTTTCGCGCAGGTCTATTTCCGTGGCGTTGCTTCGGGCGAAAATGCGAACCACTCGACGTCATTGCCGACCGTCGGCACCTATTTGGACGAAATGCCGATCACGACCATTCAGGGCGCGCTCGACATCCACGCCTATGACCTTGCGCGCGTTGAAGCACTCGCCGGCCCGCAGGGCACGCTGTATGGCGCAAGCTCGATGGCCGGTACGCTGAAACTGGTGACCAATGCGCCGGACACATCGGGCTTCTATGGAAATGCAGGCGTTGAGATCAACAACGTCGCGCATGGCGATTTTGGTTCGGTGTTCGAAGGTTTTGTCAACGTGCCGCTTGGTGAGCGCGCTGCTGCACGCCTTGTCGGCTGGTACCGCGATGATGGCGGCTATATTGATAATATTCCGGGCTCGCGCACTTATGCGACCTCTGGCATTACACAGAACAACGCTGCCCTGGTCGAGAAAAACTATAACGACGCCGAAACCTATGGCGCACGTTTGGCGCTCGGCATCGAGCTGAATGACAGCTGGACTATCAAGCCGACCCTGATGGGTCAGGTTCAGAACACCGAAGGCAGCTATGCGCGTGAGCGTTCGGGCCAGAACAGCGGTAAGTACCAAATTGTTCAGTACAATCCCGAAAGCAGCAAGGACAAATGGATCCAGGCTGCGATGACCGTGGAAGGCAAAATCGGCAACTGGGATCTTACGCTGACTGGTGGCCACCTTCGTCGCAAGACCAATACCGAAAGCGATTATTCGGACTATGGCTATTTTTATGATGCCCTGTCCGGTTACGGCGCTTATTGGTACGATAATGCTGGCGACTATGTCAGCCCGAACCAGTATATTCAGGGCATCGACCGCTATCGTAAGAGCTTTGGCGAATTCCGTATTTCGTCACCTCAGGATGCGTCGCTGCGCTTCATCGGCGGCTTGTTCTGGCAGCGCCAGACCCACAATATCGAGCAGAATTACATCATCGATGATATTGCGGATTCGATCACCGTACCTGGCACTGACAGCAATATCTGGCTGACCAAACAGCTGCGTACCGACCGCGACTATGCCGCGTTCGGCGAACTCAGTTTTGACGTTACTGACAAGCTGACGCTGACCGGCGGCGCGCGCCTGTACAAATTTGACAACTCGCTGATCGGTTTCTTTGGTTATTCGCGCGGCTATTCAAGCCGGACGGGTGTGGCAGCTTGCTTCACCACGACGGGCGAAACGCTGCGTAACAATCCGACGGGTACATTGGCTCCGGCTGATGTCGCGGGATCGCCTTGCACCAATGTCGACAAGTCGACGTCTGATACCGGTGCGATCTTCAAGCTGAACGCCACATACAAGATTAACGACGATGCGTTGGTTTATGCAACATGGTCTCGTGGTTATCGTCCCGGTGGTGTCAACCGCCGCGGTACCCTGCCGCCTTATGGTGCCGACGAACTCGACAATTACGAACTGGGCTGGAAGACCAACTTTGGCGCATTCCGCTTCAACGGTGCGGTATATAAGCTTGATTGGAACAACATCCAGCTGACCTTCTTGGGCGCCAACGGCCTCAGCGGAAGTCCGCAATGCAGGCATCGCCCGCATTCGCGGTGTCGAGATGGATGTGGGCTACCGCACGGGCGGTTTCAGCCTGAACGCGGGTATGAGCTATAATGATGCGAAAATCCGTCGCGATTTCTGCCTCATCGCCAATCCCGCTTTCGATTGCACATTGCCGGGACCGGCAGGCGAAGCCAACGACTTGCTGGCTCCGTCGGGTTCGCGCCTGCCGGTAACACCCAAATTCAAGGGCAACGTAGTCGCACGTTATGAATTCCCGATATCGGATTGGAATGGCCATGTCCAATTGGCCGCCAACCACACGGGAAGCCGGCGCACCGATCTTCGTCCTGCGCAGGCAGCAATCAAGGGTGGGCTCGATAGCTACACAACCGTCGATTTCAGTTTCGGTGTGAAGAACGACCTTTGGAGCATCGAGGCCTTTGCGACCAACCTGTTTGATGAACTCGGTGTCGTCAATACCGGTGTGTCTTGCCTTGAAACGGTCTGCGGTGACCCGGGTGGCGGCACCGCGCTGGGCGGCACCTTCTACGATACGCTGATCAAACCACGTATCATCGGCCTTAAATTCAGCCGCGATTTCTGATCGCTCGCTTGATGAACGACAAAACGAAAAAGCCGGGCCAAAAGCTCGGCTTTTTCATGTCTGTGGCGCTGGTCATGGGCAACATGATCGGATCTGGCGTATTTCTGCTTCCGCAGAGCCTTGCGCCTTTCGGCTGGAACGCGATTGCCGGCTGGGTAGTTACGATAGCGGGTGCGCTATGCCTTGCCCATGTGCTCGCCAAACTAACGGCTGCTCATGAAGGTGCTATTGGCCCGGCTGAGTTGGTCGAGCGAAGCTTCGGGCCATTGGCGGGCTTCCTGATAGGCTTTGCCTTTTGGGTATCGGTGTGGACCGGTTGCGTGACCATCGCAGTGGGGGCCACATCCTATATGTCGAGTTTCCTGCCTGTGCTCGGCGAACATCCATCGCTTACCGCGCTTGGCGTTATCTGGACGATGACGGCGGTGAACCTGCTCGGGGTACGATCTGCGGGCTCGTTCCAGGTAATAACGACGCTGTTAAAGCTGACGCCGTTGATCGTCGTGGCGATCCTGATCGGTCTGATTTTCGGTCGTGAAGGCACAGCTGCGCTTGCACCTTTTCCCGACGAGGGTTTTTCGCTCGTATCGGTTAATACCGCCGCCGCGATGACGCTTTGGGCGATGATCGGATTTGAAGCAGCTTGCGCCGCATCACACAAGATCGATAATCCGCAACGCAATGTTCCGCGCGCGACTTTTACGGCGCATTGCTATCTGGCATAATCTATCTGATCGTCTGTTCGGGCATCACTTTGATGCTTCCCGCAGATAAAGTCGCGGCCTCTCCAGCTCCATTCGAGCTGTTTGTTTCGACCTTCTGGTCGCCGGGTCCGGCGTCATTTGTCGCAGCCTTTGCCGCGATCAGTGCGATCGGGGCAGTCAATGGCTGGACGCTGGTGCAAGCAGAAGTTCCGCTGGAAATGGCCAAAAGGCAGATGATGCCACGATGGTTTGCCCGCACGACGGCCAATGGTGTGCCGATCAATGGCCTGCTGTCAGCGACGTTTTTGGGCAGTCTGCTGGTGTTGGCGAACAGCAGCCAATCGATGGCGGGCCTGTTCACCTTCATGGCGCTGGTGACCACGTCGGTCACGCTTTGGCTCTATCTCGCCTGTGCCGCCGTGGCGCTGAAGCGCAAGATCGCTGTGCCCTTCGCACTGCTGGGGCTAGTGTTCGGAGTCTGGAGCCTGTGGGGCGCGGGTGTTGATGCCAGCGGCTTGAGCATCGTACTGATGCTTGCTGGCCTGCCGCTTTACTGGTGGACGCGGCGCTCGCTTAACACTCAACCACATTGACGGCTAGGCCGCCCTGCGCGGTTTCCTTATATTTGCTCGACATATCGAGCCCGGTTTGGCGCATTGTTTCGATGACTTGATCGAGGCTGACGCGCATCGGCCCGGTCGAATGCAGCGCCAGTCGCGCCGCGTTTGCCGCCTTTACCGCACCAATAGCATTGCGTTCGATGCAGGGCACTTGCACCAGCCCGGCGACCGGATCGCAGGTCAGCCCTAGATTGTGTTCCATCCCGATTTCAGCGGCAATACTGACGTGTTCTGGGGTTCCGCCCCAGATCGCCGCCAGACCGGCAGCGGCCATCGAGCAGGCGACGCCAACTTCCCCCTGACAGCCCATTTCTGCCCCCGAGATGGACGCGCGCTGTTTGTAGAGGAGGCCGATGCCACCTGCAGTCAGTAAGAAGGTGTGGATGTCTTTCGCGGGGCGTTCGGCATCGACGCAATAATAGCGGATAACCGCTGGAATGATACCGGCTGCACCATTCGTAGGCGCGGTAACAACACGGCCGCCGGCTGCATTTTCCTCGTTTACCGCCATGGCATAGGCGTTCAGCCTGTCGAACAGACTTTCGCGCTCATTTGCAAGCGGTGCCGCCTTGAGCTTTTGCCACAGATGCGCTGCCCGGCGCTGGACCTGCAGACGGCCGGGAAGGATACCTTCGGTCGCGAGACCGCGATCAACACAATCGAGCATGATCCGTGCGATCGCATCGAGACGCTCTTCGGTCTCTTGGCTCGGTCGCATTGCATTTTCATTGGCCAGCATCAGGTCGTGAATGTTCATGCCATGTGTGCTGCATAGATTCAGCAATTCAGCGCCACTGCTGAATGCAAAGGGCACAATATTGCCGACGGTGATGCGATCATCTTCAACCGGTGCCGATAATTGCCGCTCCGAGGCGATGAAGCCACCGCCGGTCGAATAATAGGTTTTGGCTGATACGATGCGTCCTGCCGCATCAAATGCCGTCATTCGCATGCCATTGGGGTGCAATGCGGGGATATTGTCGAAGTCGAGGATGAGATCGTTCGACGGATCGAAGGCAATTTCGTGGCCTTCGGAAAGATGCAATCGCCGGGACTGGTGCAGCTTGGCCAGCGACTGTTCCGCCTGTTCAAGGTCAATCGTTTCAGGCAAGAAACCGAGTAAACCCAGCAGCGTCGCGCGCGGGGTTCCGTGGCCTTCGCCTGTTAGTGCCAGTGATCCCTGCAGTTCAACCTGAATCCGCGCGGTTTGGGATATATTTCGGTGGCGCTCCATATGGGACAGGAAACGGGCAGCTATCCGCATCGGCCCAACCGTATGCGAACTGGACGGGCCAATTCCGACGCGAAACAGATCGAGCACCGATAACATGGCGCTCTGATAGCGACATTATATTACAGGTGCGAGGAATTTTAGTTCCACTTGGGTCCGAACCAGGAACGCTTGTCGCGCAGGATCACATGCGCCGCATTGTGCCCCGGCGCGCCGGTCACGCCGCCGCCTGGATGCGCGCCGGCACCACACATATAAAGCCCCTTGATCGGTCCACGATAGGATCCGTGGCCAAGTACAGGTCGTGCCGACCAGAGCTGGTCGAGGCTCATATTGCCGTGCATAATGTCTCCGCCAACGAGGCCGAATTTGCGCTCGAGCCCCTTGGGGCTGAGGATCTGTCGACCGAGGATCGAGGCGCGGAAGCCGGGGGCATAGGCCTCGACTGTGTCGATGATGGTGTCGGCAGCATTGCCTTCCTCGGCATCCCAATCACGGCCATCGGGCAGCTCAGGAGCGAATTGCTGGCAGAAAAGGCTGGCGACATGCTGGCCTTCGGGGGCGAGGCTGTCGTCAACAGTCGAAGGAATCAGCATCTCGACAATCGGTTTCTTGGACCAGCCATAGCGCTTTGCGTCGAGGAAGGCTTCGTCCATATAATCGAGCGTCGGGGCAATGATGATGCCCGATTGGTGATGCTCGCCAGCTTCGGGCAGGCAGGTGAATTTCGGCAGTTCGGACAAAGCGACATTCATGCGGAAGGTACCGCTGCCTGCCTTGAAGCCCTTGATGCGCCGCTTGAATTCGGGTTTCAAATCGCTGTGGTCGAACATGCGTTCGTACAGCAGTTTCGGCCCGACATTCGAAATCACGCGGTCGGCGATCACTTCCTCGCCGCTTTCAAGGCGCACGCCTGCGACCTTGCCGTCATCGACCAGGACCCGCGATACCGGGCTTTCGACGCTGATTTCCACGCCATGCTCGCGGCACACCTTGGCCATGATCTGGGTGATGTTGCCCATGCCGCCGACGCTGTGGCCCCAAGCGCCTTTCTTGCCATTCACCTCACCAAAGACGTGGTGGAGGAGGACATAGGCGCTGCCCGGGGTGTCAGGGCGAAGCATAGTTTCCGACCACCGCGTCAAAGCCGAAGGCGGCCTTCACAGCTTCGCTTTCGAACCAGCTGTCGAGGAAGGTCCGCGCCGACTTGGTGAAAAGCTCCAGCACATCGCGTTGCTGGCTAAGCGAAAGCTTCATCAGCCCGCGTCCCTGCATCGCGCCGTCGATAAGCGTTTTCAGTCCTTCGCCGACATTGGGCGGGGATTTGAGCGCCAGATCGCGCAACACATCGGCCACACCTTCGAGCATGTCGTAATAGTCGGGTAGTACCGCAGCGTCATTATTGGAGAAACGCGCGAACTCCGCCTGCGTGCGTTCAAGCCCGCCGCCCAGCTTGAGGTAACCGCCGTCTTCCTGCGGCAGGAAATTGCTGATCGGGCGCTCGATCACGCGGTAGCCATGATCGGCAAGGCGCATGTCCTCTATCACCTTGGGTTGCAGCAGGCTGACCGTGTAGCTCGCAACCGAGTTGCGAAAACCGGGGTGAAATTCTTCAGTCACCGCTGCTCCGCCCACGACATCGCGGCGCTCAACGATGCGCACCTTCATTCCCGCGCGTGCGAGATAGAAGGCGCAGACAAGGCCGTTATGGCCTCCGCCGATGATTACGGCATCATATTTCTGGGTCATTTGTGGCTCCAGCCCGGTGCCGGGCGTTTTTCGAGGCAGGCTTCCGGGATCAGATCGCGGATGCGCGCGCAAAAGCTTTTGAGGCAGACTTCCTTGTCGGACAGCGGGCCCATCGAAAAGGCTCGGCTGGCCATGCCTTCCTGCACCCGGGTGATGAGTGCGGTGTCCTCTGCATTGACCTGACGGTTGATGCGCCAGTTGAGGTAGCGCGCGGCCTTCATTTCGCGGCGTTCGTCGTCAAAGACATAGCTGATTTCGCGGATCAGGCAGGTGGTCGGCCCGGTGGGCAACCACTGCATGAAATCGACCTGGTCTGGGTAAATGTCGAACGCGACCGAAGGCCAAAGCTTGAAATAGAGCCAGCGTTTCTGGTTTGCTTCCGGAAGATGCGGAACCGCGGGTAAAAGGTTCTGATAGGCGCGTTCGGACCAGTTGTTCGATGGCCGGTCGACAAGGTCGCCCCACATGCGGTCGACATGGGGTTCGGCCTCGACGCCATAGCTTTTGCCGAACAGGCGGGTCAGGCCCGGATGGGCGACGGGGATATGCAGGCCGTCCGAATAATTGTCGCCGACATTCTTCCAGTTCACATCGCGCGGGCGCAGGGTAACGCGACCCAGTGCCTTCAGTTCCTCGAAACGATAAGGCGCGACCTGATCTTCATACGGCGCCATCATTTCCGCGACAGAGGGGCCGCCGCTTTCGAGACGGACGAAAATGAAGCCGCGCCAGATTTCCATATCGACCGGCACCAGCCCTGCCTTGCCCTTGTCGAGCGTGGGGTAGGAGGCGCTATCGGGAACACCCGTCAGGCGGCCGTCCAGGTCATAGGTCCAGGCATGATAGGGGCAGACCAGTTTTTTCGCACAACCGCTTGCTCCATCGACCAGTCGGCTACCACGGTGGCGGCAGACATTGGTAAAGGCGCGCAACTGCATGTCTTGCCCGCGGACGACGATGACACTTTCGCCGACGTAATCGAGGCTATGCCAGTCGCCCGAATTGGGGACATCGGAGACATGGCAGACGACCTGCCAGCCGGGGCGGAAAATGCGGTCGATTTCGACCGCCGCAAATTCGGGATCGTTATAGGTCCAGGCAGGAAGGCTCCAGCCATCCAGAGAAACCTGACCTATGTCGAGAGTGTGTACGCTTGCCATGACTCAGCAATTGTTATACGAGTGTATAACAATATGCAAGCCATCCGCAGTCCCTTTACACGCGAAAGTGCCGATACCCGACGCGACGCGCTAATCGCAGCCTGTGCGACCTCGCTCGCGCAATATGGCGTGCAGGGTACGTCAGTGCGCGTGATCTGCACAGAAGCAGGCGTGTCACCCGGTCTGCTGCGCCACTATTTTGACGGTGTCGACGCGCTGATCGCCGCGACTTATCGCTGTACAGGCGATAGGGTGCAGGCAGCGCTCGCCGAAGCTGTTGCTGCCGCACCGCAAACCCCGCGCGACCGGCTGCTGGCCTATTTGACCGCCAGTTTCGTGCCGCCCATTGCCGACCCCGAACTGCTCGCCACCTGGCTCGCCTTCTGGGCGCTGACCAAGACCGATGCGCAAATCGCAACGCTGCACGGGGAAATCTACCGCGACTATCGCGCTGATCTGGAGGCGCTGCTCGCGGCCTGCCAACCCGGCGACCACCGGCTTACAGCCGTCGCACTAACGGCGCTGGTCGATGGCCTGTGGCTCGAACTCAGCCTTGGCGATGCGCCGTTCAGCCGCGAAGAAGCGGGTGTCCTCGTCGAAAAATGGCTCGATGCATTGTTGGGCTGACTGGGCTCGGCTGACCGGGCTAGCATAGTTTCATTTGAAACTGTATCGGTCGGGCATGACCGACATGACTTATGCCCGTTATCTGGCGCTCGACGACCTTCTCGCCTGCCAGAATCCGCAATCCGAACTGGATGACGAGATGCTGTTCATTATCATCCACCAGACCAAGGAATTGTGGCTGAAACAGATCATCCGCGAGATGAAACTCGCGAAGGCGCAGGTGCAGGCCGATGCGCTGGTGCCGGCCTATAAGGCTCTGGCAAGGGTCAGTCGTATTCAAGCGGTTATGACGCTCAGCTGGGATGTACTCTCAACGATGACGCCTTCGGATTATACGCGGTTCCGCCATGTGCTGGGGCCCAGCTCGGGTTTCCAGTCGGACCAGTTCCGTGCAGTAGAATATATGCTGGGGCTGAAAGACGGCGGCTTTCTGAAATATCAGGAGGATCGCCCGCAGGCACAGGCGGCGATGCGCGATGCCTTGCAAACGCCGAGTATCTGGGACGATGCGATTGCGGCTGCCGCACGCGCCGGTTTGCCGATTCCGGCAGATGTGCTGAACCGCGATGTCAGCCAGCCTTATGTTGTAAACCCGGAGGTCGAGGCGGCGTTCCTGACCGTGTATCGCGAACCCGAACGCTATTGGGAATTGTACCAGCTCGCCGAAAAACTGGTCGACCTTGACGATGCGATGGCGACCTGGCGGCACAAGCATGTGGTCACAGTTGAACGCGTAATCGGCGGCAAGCGCGGGACCGGCGGTACGGCAGGGGTTAGCTATTTGCAGGCGACACTGGCGAAGCGGGCGTTTCCGGAACTGTGGTCGTTGAGGACGGAGCTTTGAGTTTCAAACACCTCTTCACCCGCGCCTTATCCGCCAACCCCGACCGCCTGCATTTCGCCGCGCACAGCCATCATCTCTGGCCCGACGCTAGCTTTGACGGGCAGGTTGAGGCGTGGGAGGATGCGGCCCGGCTCGCGGATCTCAAATGGGGCCGCATCATGGGCCCGGTGTGGGAAGAGGCGCAGGGGCATATCGCGCGTGAGCTGAAGTTGCCTGATCCTGCGACACTCTCCTTTTCACCCAACACCCACGACTTCCTTGTCCGCATCTTTTCGGCAATCTCGAAGCGGCCGGTGCGCGTGCTCGCGACCGATGGCGAGTTTCACAGCTTTCGTCGCCAGATGGCGCGTTGGGTTGAAGCGGGTGAGGCGGAGCTGGTCAATGCACCCGCAAATGAGCTGGTGGCGACGGCAGAGGCAGGTGGTTTTGACCTGATCTTTGCCAGCCATGTGCTGTTCAATTCAGGCGCGATCATCTCCGACCTAGAGAGATTGGCGGCACTCGCAAAACCCGAAGGCCCTTGGGTGGTGGTCGACGGTTATCATGGCTTTATGGCGCTCGAAACCGATCTGTCTGCAGTTGCCGACCGCATCTTCTACCTCTCCGGCGGCTATAAATATGCGATGGCGGGGGAGGGGATTTGCTTCCTCCACGCGCCACCCGGATTTGCACCTCGGCCGGTGGTCACGGGCTGGTATGCAGCGTTCGAGGATCTGGCGCTGCCGCCCGGCGCTGTCGGCTATGCGCAGGATGGCGGGCGCTTTCTGGGCAGCACTTTCGATGCTTCGGGCCTGTACCGGTTCAATGCCGTGCGCCGGATGCTCGATGGCGAAGGGCTGACGACGAGCAAGATTTCAGCGCATGTTGCATCATTGCAGCGCCGCTTTGTCGAGGCGGATGCTACGCCCGGTTACGAATTGCTGAACCCTCTGAGTGAAGGCCCGCATGCCCGCTTCCTCGCCTATCGTGGACACTCTGCACCGTCTCTGCACGCTGAACTGGAGGCGCGGAATGTGATCACCGATGTGCGCGGCGATGTGCTGCGGATAGGGTTTGGCATCTATCAGAATCCGCAGGATGTGGACCGTCTGGTCGATATCCTGCGAAGCACCTGATTACCGTTTGGTCCGCTCGTCCTCGACCATATCCTCGGCCAGATCCAATCCGGCCTTGCCGCCCGCCACAGTGTGCGACGGGGCGTGCGGCGGTTCGATGAACTCGGGCTCTTCAACCTCGAGCATGCCTTCCCATTTGGTGATAACAGAGGTTGCAACGGCATTGCCGACAACATTGGTCGCGGTGCGGCCCATGTCTAGGAATTGGTCGATGGCGAGGATCAGGGCGACGCCTTCGACCGGCAGATCGAACATGGCGAGCGTGCCGGTGATCACGACCAGCGAAGCACGTGGCACGGCGGCGACACCCTTGGACGAAATCATCAGGGTCAGCAGGATCAGGATTTGCGTGCCGATCGACAAGTCCATGCCATAGGCCTGCGCGATGAAGATTGTCGCAAAGCTCATATACATCATCGAGCCGTCAAGATTGAAGCTATATCCCAGCGGCAGCATGAAGCCCGAAATCCGGCGCGGCACGCCAAAGCGGTCGAGCTGCTCGAACAGCTTGGGCAGCGCGGCTTCGGAGGACGCGGTCGAGAAGGCGATCAGCATCGGCTCGCGGATATAGCGGATCAGAGTCCAAATACGCTTGCCGAGGAATATCGCGCCGAGCGACAGCAAGATCACCCACAGGATCGACAGCGAGAGATAGAATTCGACCACCAGTTCGAGATAAGTGCCCAGAATTGCAAGGCCGCTGGTTGCCACCACCTTTGCCAATGCGCCAAAGACCGCGAACGGAGCGAAGCGCATCACATAGTGGGTGATCTGCAGCATCATTTCTGCAAGTGCGTCCGCGCCGCGCACTAGCGGGGCCCCTTTCTCGCCCAGTGCCGAAAGTGCGACCCCTGCGAACAGCGAGAAAACCAGTATCTGCAGGATGTTGTTGGTCGCCATCGCTTCAAAAGCATTTTTGGGGAAGACCGAGAGGATGAACTCCCAAAAATCGAGCTTCTTCACCTCACCGATGTTTTGCGCTGCAGCCGCAACGGTATCGACCGGGGCACCCACGCCGGGCTGGAAGACATTGACCATCAACAGGCCGAGGCCGATCGATATGAAACTGGCGATAATGAACCAGCTGATCGCGCGGAAACCGATCCGCCCCAACGCCGAACTGTCGCCCATATGGGCAATTCCAACGACGATGGTCGAGAGAATCAAGGGCGCGACGAGCAGCTTGATAAGGTTGAGGAAGATATCCGACAGCAGTTTGAATGTCTTGGTCGCATATTCGAACCAGACATTGTCCGGAGCGATACCGATATGGACTGCATATCCTACGGCGACCCCCAGGATCATGCCTGCAAGGATATACCAAGTCAGCCGCCGGTCCATTCACGCTTCCCCTTAATCTTTATCTGTTCTGGCACCGTGGTAACCGAGCGGTAACCGCACGGCAAGCGCATCCGTTTCCGCAGCGTAAATTTCGTTTCAAACGCAACTATCCGGTTGTTTGGCCGTGCTAACAGGGGCATAGGACTTGGAAAATCAAATGGGGCGAAAGGCCCTGAAACGACGCGGAGCGAATGATCATGGCGAGTGCCGACCCCAAATTGGCGAAACCCCTGCTGGCTGCAATTTTGGCGCGCACCTTGCCCGGTGAAATTGACGGATTTGGCAAGGATGCGCAGGCGCAGGCGGTTGAGTTCATGCTGGCGACGGCGGCAAAGCGCGCTAGCGGCAAGTCGAATGTAGCGGTCGATACTTTTGCCGATGCCAGCGGACGTCTGGCGATGCGTGTAGCGTTGATCAATGACGACATGCCCTTCCTGGTGGATTCGGTAGCGGCTGCTCTGGCCAGCGCCAATGTCGCCATCGAACGGCTGATCCACCCGGTGGTCGATGTCGAGCGCGATGCGTCGGGCGAGCTGACCGGCCTTAGCGAAAAGCGCGGGTCTACGGGCAAGCGCGAGAGCTTCATCTATGTCGAAACCTCGCGCATCGATGCCAAGGAACGGCGGGCACTGGCGGACAGTCTGGCCGCCGTACTGGAAGATGTGCGTTGCGCGGTGACGGACTGGCGCAAAATGCAGGGCGCGATGTCGGAAGATGCCGACAGCGTGCCCGAAGGCGAAGGCGCGGCGCTGATGCGCTGGTTCATGGACGGCGCGATGACCGTGCTGGCGCACGAACGCATCATGGGCGATGGTGAGCGAGAAGCGCGGCTGGGGCTGGCCCGGTCGAGTGAAACCGCGTTGCTTTCGGACGAAAGCGTCACCCGCGCGCGCGCCTTTTTTGCCGAAGGTGGGCAGGCGCCTCTGATCCTCAAATCGAGCCGGGTTTCGACCGTCCACCGTTCAGTGCAACTTGACATTTTGGTCGTGCCGGTGCGCGATGGTGACAAGATCAAGGGGCTGGGCGTAACCGGTGGCCTGTGGACGAGCAACGCGCTCGCCACCCCGCCCGAGCGTATCCCGCTGCTGCGCACCCAGCTTTCCGATTTGCTGACCCGATATGGGTTTGACCCGTCGGGCCATGCGGGCAAGGCGATGTCGCATGCGCTGACCTCGCTGCCGCACGACCTGCTGGTGTCGTTCAGCCGCGCCGATCTGGAACGGGTGACGCTGACTGCCATGTCGCTGACTGATCGCCCGCGGCCAAAATTGCTTGCGGTGCGCTCGGCGCTGGGGCGGCATGTGTTTGTCTTTGTCTGGTTGCCGCGTGATGAAATCTCGACCGGGCTGCGCCGCGCGATCGAGGCGATGTTGACCGAGACCAAGGGCGCAAGCGTGCTCGGCTGGTCGATCGGCCTCGAAGACGGCGGCATCGGACTGCTGCGCTATCTGCTCGACCTCGAAGACCGCAATGTTGAGATCGACGAAGCAGCACTCGACCGCCGCCTGCAATTGATGGTGCGCGGCTGGGAACCTGCGGTCGAGGCCGAACTGGCACGGGTAACCGATGAGAAACGCGCGGCTGCGCTGATGGAACGCTATGCCGCTGCCTTCCCCCAATCACACCGCATGGCTTATCCGGTTGAGGAAGCGGCGCAGGACATGATCGGCCTGTTGGCGATGGAGCGCGACCATAGCCGCGTCTCGCGGCTGATATCCGACAAGGATAAGGATGACAGCACGCTTAGCCTGAAGGTGTATAATGCAGGTGGGGCGATGCCGCTGTCTGACATTGTGCCGGTGCTCGAAAATTTCGGTTTCAATGTGATCGAGCAGGTGCCGACGGCGCTGGGCGAGATTGCTTATATCCACGACTTCCATTTGGGCCTGCGCGGTGGCGCTTCGACCGCGCCGCTGTTTGCGCGCAAGGAAATTGTCGAAACCGCGCTGACGCAGGTGATCGACGGCAAGGCAGAGAATGATGCCTTCAACCAGTTGATCACGATTGCCGGCCTAGATCCGCAGTCGGTCGTCTGGCTGCGCGCTTGGCACCGCTATCTGCGCCAGACCGGCCTCAATTATGGCGTGCCCACCGTAGTTGCCGCACTTGGCAACAATGCCGGAATTGCGCGCGCGATTGTGGCTCTGTTCACCGCGCTGCACGATCCCGCCTTTACTGGCATCCGTGCGGATGCTGCCGTAAAACTCGATGAAGAAATCAAGGCTGGCCTTGCCAAGGTGGCGGCAGCGGACGAGGATCGCATCCTGCGTCTGATGCAAGCTGTGGTGAAGGCGACGCTGCGCACCAACGCCTTCGCACCAGCTTCGAAAGAGGCACTGGCGTTCAAGCTCGACAGCGCGAAAGTCCCGGGCCTGCCCGCACCGCTCCCTTGGCGCGAAGTGTTCGTGTACAGCCCCCGTGTCGAGGGCATCCACCTACGCGCCGGGCCGGTTGCGCGTGGTGGACTGCGCTGGTCCGACCGGCGCGACGATTTCCGCACCGAAATCTTGGGCCTGATGAAGGCGCAGCGCGTGAAGAACGCGGTCATTGTCCCGACCGGGGCCAAGGGTGGTTTTTATCCCAAGCGCCTGCCCGATCCGCGTGTCGACCGCGATGCCTGGCTCGCCGAGGGCACTGAAAGCTATCGCATTTTCATTCGCACCTTGCTGTCGATCACTGACAATCTGGTCGAGAACAAGGTTGTCCATCCAGACAGCGTTGTGATCCGCGATGGCGACGATCCCTATTTCGTTGTTGCAGCTGACAAGGGCACCGCAACCTTTTCCGACGTTGCCAATGCCATCGCGCTCGAACGCGGTTTCTGGCTGGGCGATGCCTTCGCCTCGGGCGGCTCGGTGGGTTATGACCATAAGGCGATGGGGATCACCGCCAAGGGCGGCTGGGTATCAGTCCAGCGGCACTTCGCCGAAATGGGCATCGACGTACAGAAGGAACCGGTGACGGTTGCGGGTGTCGGCGACATGTCGGGCGACGTGTTCGGCAACGGCATGCTGCTGTCAAAGGCGATCAAGCTGGTTGCGGCATTTGACCATCGCCATATCTTCCTCGATCCCAATCCCGATCCGGCGGCCAGCTGGAAAGAACGGCAGCGGCTGTTCAACCTGCCGCGCTCAAGCTGGGCCGATTATGACGCGAAGCTGATTTCCAAGGGCGGCGGCGTGTTTGCGCGCAGTGAGAAGGAGATCAAGCTCTCACCCGAAGTGCGCGCATTGCTTGGCGTCGAGGACAGCGTGATGGAACCTGCCGCGTTGATGAAGGCGATCCTGAAGGCCGACGTCGGGCTAATCTGGTTTGGCGGTATCGGCACCTATTTGAAGGATGCCAGCGAAGCCAATGTCGAGGTGGGCGATCCCGCCAACGACGCAATCCGCATCAACGCGCAGGATCTTCGCGCCAAGGTGATCGGCGAAGGCGCGAATCTGGGTGTGACACAGGCTGCGCGTATCGCCTTTGGCCTGAAGGGCGGGCGCATCAACACCGACTTTATCGACAACAGTGCAGGCGTCGACTGTTCGGATAATGAGGTGAACATCAAGATCGCGCTCAACGCCGAAATGGCGGCGGGGCGACTCAAAATTGAATCGCGCAACACACTGCTCGCCAGCATGACTGACGATGTTGCAGAACTCGTGCTCGAGGATAACCGTCTGCAGACACTCGCGCTTTCGATTTCGGAAAGTGGCGGGGCAGGCGATTTACCCGCCTATGTCCGGCTGATGGAAATCTTTGAAAGCCAGGGCAAGCTCGACCGCGCGGTCGAGGGGCTGGAAGGCAATGATGAATATCTGCGCCGCGAAGCCGAGGGCCATGGCCTGACCCGCCCCGAACTCGCCGTGCTGCTATCGACTGCCAAATTGGCGTCACAGGACGCGGCTGAGCATAGCCCGATCGCCGCTGACAGCGCGATGGACGGTGAATTGCTCACCGCATTCCCCAAACCGATGGCGGATGCACACGCGCAAGCCATCCTGAACCACCGGCTACGTCCGCAAATCATTGCGACCAAGCTGGCCAACCGTATGATCAACCGCATGGGTATGTTGCACCCGTTCGAGTTGGCTGAAGAGGAAGGCTGCACGCTCGGTATCGTGGTCGAGGCATTCGCAATTGCCGAACGGCTGTTCGATCTGCCTGCGCTGTGGGCCGAAATCGACGAGGCGAAAATCCCCGAAGCGACGCGCATCATGCTGTTCCAGCAGATTGCAGTCGAAACCCGCGCACATATGGCGGACATGATCCGCAACGGCAAGGAAGGCCGCAGCGTCGGGACGGCGATTGGTGATTATGCACCGGTGATCGAAGAACTGTCGACCGCGCGCAAGGAATTGCTGACCCCCGATGTCGAGGCGCAGACCGAAGCCTATGGTGAGAAGTTGTCCGCCGGTGGCGCGCCTGCCAAACTGGTCGCCAAGCTGGTCCGCATCGCGCAACTCGATGGCGCGATCGGGTTGGCAGCGCTGGCAACCGAACGCAAAGCGGATGCCAAGGCGTTGACCAAGGCATTTGTGCTTTTGGGCGATGCTCTGGGTCTCGGTTGGGCGCAGAACAGCGCGATGCAGATGGACCCGAAGGATCCTTGGGAGCGCTTGCTTGTTGCTGGCCTCGCGCGCGATTTCCAGGCAATGCGGCTTGATTTCCTGCGCCGTCAAAAGGTTGCAGACGCCGATGCGGTAACTGCATGGCTTGCCAAGCATCAGGATCGCGTCGGGATGTTCCGTTCTATGATCGATCGCGCACGGCGCGGTGGATTGCCGACGCCTGCGATGCTTGCCCAGATTGCGGGACAGGCACGGACTTTATTGGGGCGGTAAAATATCCCCCTCCCGCTTGCGGGAGGGGTTAGGGGAGGGGGTGAGTGTAGCGAGCCTAGCTCTCCTCTCAGGCACTCCCCCGGCCCCTCCCGCAAGCGGGAGGGGGGTCAACTTAAAACGCCGCAATCCCGGTAATCGCGCGTCCCAAGATCAACGCGTGCACATCATGCGCGCCTTCATAGGTGTTGACCGTCTCCAGGTTCACCATGTGGCGGATCACCTGATATTCTTCCGAAATTCCGTTGCCTCCATGCATGTCGCGCGCCTGCCGGGCGATATCGAGTGCCTTGCCGACATTGTTGCGTTTGACGATCGAGATCATGTCGGGCGCAAAGCGGCCTTCGTCCATCAGGCGGCCTACGCGGAGTGATGCCTGCAGGCCGAGCGCGATGTCGGTCATCATATCGGCCAGTTTCTTTTGATAGAGCTGGTTCGCCGCGAGCGGCTTGCCGAACTGGTGCCGGTCGAGCCCATATTGGCGGGCTGCGTGCATGCAGAATTCGGCGGCACCCAGCGCACCCCAGCTAATGCCGTAGCGCGCGCGGTTGAGGCAACCGAACGGGCCTTTCAGCCCCTGCACTTCGGGAAGCAACGCGTCCTCGCCCACCTTGACATTGTCCATCATAATCATGCCGGTGGTCGAGGCGCGCAGCGATAGCTTGCCTTCGATCTTGGGAGCGGACAGGCCTTTCATGCCCTTTTCGAGGATGAAGCCCTTGATCCCGCCACCATGCGCCTCGCTCTTCGCCCAGACGACAAACACGTCGGCGAACGGGGCGTTAGAAATCCATGTCTTGCTACCGTTGATGACGTAACCGCCATCAACCTTCTTGGCGAGGGTGCGCATTCCTGCGGGATCGCTGCCCGCATCGGGTTCGGTCAGGCCGAAGCAGCCGATCAGCTTGCCGCTTGCCAAGCCCGGCAGATATTTGCGACGCTGTTCTTCCGAACCATAGGCATTGATTGGGTGCATCACGAGGCTCGACTGCACCGAAGCCATCGAGCGATAGCCCGAATCTACACGCTCGATCTCGCGCGCGATCAGGCCATAGGCGACATAGCTTGCACCGGCGCCGCCATATTCCGGCGCGATTGTTGCGCCTAGCAGCCCGGCCTGACCCATCAGCGGGAAGAGTTCTGGCGCGTCGATTTCGTCGCGAAATGCCTTGATCACGCGTGGCTGCAACTCATCCTGCGCAAAGCCATGCGCAGCGTCGCGGATCATGCGTTCTTCTTCGGTCAGCTGATCGTCGAGGAAAAAGGGATCGGACCAGTCAAAGGCTGCCATTTCGGCCATGGGAATCTCCAGCGTAATTTCCGCTTCAGCGCGGATTTGTATTGAGCCTGCCTTTATAAGCCGGACAGTTGAACGGCAACCCTTGCTATCCCCCAAACACATTGTCATTCCCGCGAAAGCGGGAATCCATGGCCGGAAATCTCGGTTTAAACCTACAAATCAGGCCATGGACCCCCGATCAAGTCGGGGGTGACAATATTTGGGAGTGACTATGACTTTAAATGTTCAAGCGAGTGAAATTTTGGCAAATCTCGGCGCGGTGTTCCACGCAGGCGACCTACCTGTCGACACGCCCATAGACGGCAGCCGGATCGGCTCGTTTGCAACGGCAACTCCAGCCGAAATCGACGCGGCACTCACCCAAGTGCAAGAAGCTTTCCTCCTGTGGCGCGCCGTCCCCGCCCCTCGCAGAGGCGAACTCGTTCGCCTTTTTGGCAACGCCCTTCGCGACCACAAGGCCGACCTCGCCCGCCTCGTCACCATCGAATGCGGCAAGCCGATCAGCGAAGGCGAGGGCGAGGTGCAGGAGATGATTGACATCTGCGACTTCGCCGTGGGCTTGTCGCGTCAGCTCCACGGTTTGACCATAGCGAGCGAGCGCCCCGGCCACCGGATGATGGAACAATGGCACCCGCTGGGGCCGGTGCTCATCATTTCAGCCTTTAACTTTCCGGTCGCGGTCTGGGCGTGGAATGCGACGCTGGCGCTGGTGTGCGGGAACAGCATCGTTTGGAAACCATCGGAGAAAACGCCGCTGACGGCGCTCGCGGTGCAAGCGCTTCTTGATAACGTGCTCAAGGATTTCGACGAAGCGCCCGATGGATTGTCGCAAGTCATCATCGGCGCACGTGATACCGGTGCCACCTTGGCCGCCGACCCGCGCATCGCGCTGGTGTCAGCCACTGGCAGCACCGCGATGGGGCGCGCGGTCGGGCAGGTCGCTGCGGCGCGTTTCGCCAAAACCATCCTTGAACTCGGAGGTAACAATGCCGCGATTGTCAGCGACAAAGCCGACCTTGATCTCGCCCTGCGCGGAGTATTGTTCTCGGCCGTCGGCACCAGCGGACAACGCTGCACCAGCCTGCGTCGCCTGTTCGTGCATGGAGCTATTTTTGACGGCTTTGTTGACAAGCTGAAGGCTGCTGCGGCGAGCATACCTGTCGGCGATCCGCTGGATACCGCCAATCTCGCAGGACCACTCATTGACGAAGACGCGCTCAAACGGATGCAAACCGCGTTGGGCGAAGCGCGCGATATCGGTGCAAAGGTCCATGGTGGTGAACGCCTTGATCGACCCGGCGTCTATGTCCGCCCCGCCATCGTCGAAATGGCAGAGCATGCAGGCCCGGCCTTGCGCGAAACCTTTGCGCCAATCCTCTATGTCTTCCGCTATTCGTCACTTGAGGATGCCATTGCGCTACAGAACAGCGTCGGCGCAGGGCTATCCTCCTCGATTTTCACGCTCGACCTCCGCGAAGCAGAGCTTTTCCTTTCGGCCACTGGCAGCGATTGCGGCATCGCCAATGTCAATATTGGCACCTCGGGCGCTGAAATTGGCGGGGCTTTTGGTGGTGAAAAGGAAACCGGCGGCGGCCGCGAATCCGGCTCAGATGCCTGGAAAGCCTATATGCGGCGTGTAACCAACACCATCAACTACAGCGCCGACCTGCCACTGGCACAGGGCGTCAAGTTCGACATCTAACGCCCTCGAAACATTCGTCTCTCCGGTACGCGTTCGGGCGAGTAAAATGGGGCTTTGAAATGCAAACTTTCGAATAGGGCAAGATTACTTTCCTATCTAGGTTCGTTCAGGTCTTTTAATTGCGCAAATCTGCCGCTACCGCGATTCAAAATTTCAACAGATTCGGATGACAAGGGTACGCCATGGGATTTCCTCCGGCACAGGGTCTGTATGACCCACGTAATGAGCATGACGCATGCGGCGTTGGCTTCATCGCGAACATCAAGGGCGTAAAGAGCCACACGA
Organism: Sphingomonadales bacterium; assembly: GCA_016707885.1. Classification (GTDB taxonomy): domain Bacteria; phylum Pseudomonadota; class Alphaproteobacteria; order Sphingomonadales; family Sphingomonadaceae; genus Sphingorhabdus_B. The sequence continues at coordinate 448,822 of JADJGU010000001.1, read as the reverse complement.
CCATCGAGCGCGGTTTACAGATTCTCGTCAACCTCGATCATCGTGGTGCCGTGGGCGCTGACCCGCTGCTGGGCGATGGCGCGGGCATCCTGATCCAGATCCCCGACGCGCTCTATCGTGACTGGGCGAAGGGTGCGGGCGTGAACCTGCCGCAGCCGGGCGATTATGCCGTCGTCATGTGCTTCCTGCCGCAGAACGAAGCGGCACGCGAATTTGGCATCAAGAATTTCGAGAGCTTCATCGTCAAGGAAGGCCAGACGATCCTCGGCTGGCGCGACGTGCCGACCACGCTCGATGGCCTCGGTAAGGCAGTGATCGAACAGATGCCGGTGATCCGCCAGCTCTTCATCGGGCGTTGCGAGAATTGTGCCGATCAGGATGCGTTCGAGCGCAAGCTGCTCGCTATCCGCAAACAGGCGCAAAACCCGCTCTTCGCACTGGAGGAAAAGCACGGGCTGCCGGGTCTCGGCAGCTTCTATATCCCCTCAATGTCGACGCGTACGGTGGTCTATAAGGGACTGCTCCTCGCCGGACAGGTTGGCAGTTTCTATGACGATCTGCGCAATCCGCTCTGCCAGTCGGCCCTCGCGCTCGTCCACCAGCGCTTTTCGACCAACACCTTCCCGAGCTGGAAGCTGGCGCACCCCTATCGCTTTGTCGCGCATAATGGCGAAATCAACACGGTTCGCGGCAATGTGAACTGGATGAATGCGCGCCGTCGCACGATGGAATCGGACCTGATGGGCCCCGATCTCGACAAGATGTGGCCGATCATTCCGCATGGCCAGTCAGATACAGCGTGCCTCGACAATGCACTCGAACTGCTTCTCGCAGGCGGATACAGCCTTGCCCATGCGGTGATGATGCTGATCCCTGAGGCATGGGCAGGCAATCCGATGATGGATGCCGATCGCCGCGCCTTTTACGAATATCATGCCGCACTAATGGAACCTTGGGATGGCCCCGCTGCCGTGGCCTTCACCGATGGTCGCCAGATCGGCGCGACGCTGGACCGCAACGGCCTGCGCCCAGCCCGGTTCTGCGTCACCGATGACGATCATGTCATCATGGCTTCGGAAAGCGGCGTTTTACCGATCAAGGAAGACAATATCATCCGCAAATGGCGGCTCCAGCCAGGCAAGATGCTGCTCATCGATATGGAGCAGGGTCGGATCATCGAGGATGAGGAAATCAAGGCCGAACTGGCAACGGCCGAACCTTACGCCAAATGGCTAAAAGCTGCGCAGTATAAGCTGAAAGACCTCGACGATGTCGAGGTCGCCGAAGCGCCGCTGGTCAACGATCATGCCGCTTTGCTCGACCGCCAGCAGGCCTTTGGCTACACCCAAGAGGATATCAGCAAGTTCCTTGAGCCGATGGCAACCAATGGCGACGACCCGCTGGGCTCGATGGGTACTGATACGCCGATTGCCGTGCTGTCGAACAAATCGCGGCTGCTCTACGATTATTTCAAACAGAATTTCGCGCAGGTCACCAACCCGCCGATCGATCCGATCCGCGAAGAACTGGTGATGAGCCTCGTCTCGATGATTGGCCCGCGTCCCAACCTGCTTGGCCATGATGCAGGCACGCACAAACGGCTCGAGGTTGACCAGCCGATTCTGACCAACGCCGATCTGGCGAAAATCCGGTCGGTCGAACAGGCGCTCGATGCCGCCTTCCGCGCCGAAACCATCGACATCACCTGGGATGCGGAAAGCGGCGCCGCTGGTCTTGAGATGGCGATCAAGGAAATGTGCTGGGCCGCCACCGAAGCGGTGTTGCAGGACAAGAATATCCTCATTCTTTCCGACCGCGCACAAGGGCCTGACCGGATTGCCATGCCCGCTTTGCTGGCGACGGCTGCCGTCCACCACCACCTCGTCCGTCAGGGCCTGCGCATGCAGACCGGGCTGGTCGTCGAGACTGGCGAAGCGCGCGAAGTGCACCATTTCTGCGTGCTTGCGGGCTATGGGGCAGAGGCTATCAACCCCTATGTCGCCTTTGAAACGCTGGAGGAAATCCGCGTGCGGCAGGGCCTTTCGCTCTCCACTTATGAGGTACAAAAGAATTATATCAAGGCGGTGGGCAAGGGCATCCTCAAGGTCATGTCCAAGATGGGCATTTCGACCTATCAAAGCTATTGTGGCGCGCAGATTTTCGACGCAGTGGGCTTGTCGTCTGCCTTTGTCGGCAAATATTTCACCGGCACCGCGACGACCATCGAAGGCGTCGGCTTGGCTCAGGTTGCCGAGGAAACCGTCCGTCGCCACGCGACGGCCTATGGCGACAACCCGATCTACAAGAACATGCTCGATGTCGGCGGTATCTATGGCTACCGCATACGGGGTGAGGACCATGCCTGGACGCCAGCCAATGTCGGCCAGCTTCAGCATGCCGTGCGCGGCAACGATCCGAAGAACTATGCCGAATTCGCTAAGTCGATCAACGAACAGAGCGAACGCCTGCTGACCATCCGCGGGCTGATGGAGCTGAAACCGGCTGAGAAGCCGCTCGACATCAGCGAAGTCGAGCCCGCAGCCGAAATCGTCAAGCGCTTCGCGACTGGCGCGATGAGTTATGGCTCGATTTCGTGGGAGGCGCATACCACGCTAGCCGTGGCGATGAACCGCATAGGCGGCAAATCGAACACTGGCGAAGGCGGCGAAGACCCGAAGCGGTTCAAGGCGCTGCCCAATGGCGATTCGATGCGTTCGGCGATCAAACAGGTCGCCTCGGGCCGCTTTGGCGTGACGACCGAATATCTGGTCAATGCCGACGATATCCAGATCAAGATGGCGCAAGGTGCAAAGCCCGGTGAAGGCGGCCAGTTGCCGGGTGACAAGGTCGATAAGACCATCGGCGCGACCCGCCACTCGACCCCGGGCGTTGGCCTCATCTCGCCCCCACCGCACCACGACATCTATTCGATCGAAGATCTGGCGCAGCTGATTCACGACCTCAAAAACGTCAACACCGGTGCGCGGATTTCGGTGAAGCTCGTCTCTGAAGTTGGCGTCGGCACGGTGGCCGCAGGCGTTTCGAAGGCGCGCGCCGACCATGTGACGATTTCGGGCTATGAAGGCGGCACGGGAGCATCGCCGCTCACCTCATTGACCCATGCTGGTTCGCCATGGGAAATCGGCCTTGCTGAAACGCAGCAGACATTGCTGCTCAACAATCTGCGCAACCGCATCGCGGTGCAGGTCGATGGTGGTCTTCGCACCGGACGCGACGTTGCCATTGGCGCGCTGCTGGGCGCGGATGAGTTTGGCTTTGCCACAGCTCCGCTGATCGCGGCGGGCTGCATCATGATGCGCAAATGCCATCTCAATACCTGCCCGGTGGGTGTGGCAACGCAAGACCCGGTCCTGCGCGCGCGCTTCACCGGCCAGCCTGAGCATGTTATCAACTACTTCTTCTATGTTGCCGAAGAATTGCGCGCGATCATGGCCGAAATGGGCTTTCGCACGCTCGAGGAAATGGTTGGCCGCGTTGACCGGATCGACATGAAGAAGGCGATCCACCACTGGAAGGCGCAGGGCATCGATCTGTCGCGCCTGCTGCATGTCGTCGATACCAAGGGCCTGCCGTTGCACCATACCGAGACTCAGGATCACGGCCTCGACAAGGCACTTGATCAGGATCTGATCGCTGCTGCCGCCCCCGCTTTGGAAAAGGGCGAAACCGTCCGGATCGAACGGGAGGTGAAGAGCCTCAACCGCACCGTCGGCGCGATGCTGTCGGGCGAGGTGGCCAAGAAATATGGTCATGCAGGCTTGCCCGAAAACACCATTCAGATCGCCTTCACCGGCGTTGCGGGGCAGAGCTTCGGCGCGTTCCTCGCGCATGGCATCACGCTCGAACTCACTGGCGATGCGAACGACTATGTCGGCAAGGGCCTGTCGGGTGGCCGTGTGATCGTGAAGCAACCGGGCCATGTGAAGCGCGAGCCGACCGAGAATATCATCGTCGGTAACACCGTGCTTTATGGCGCCATTGCGGGCGAGGCCTATTTCAGCGGCGTGGCCGGCGAACGCTTTGCCGTCCGCAATTCCGGCGCGCTCGCGGTGGTCGAAGGCACGGGCGATCATGGCTGCGAATATATGACCGGTGGCGTTGTCGCGGTGCTCGGCAAGACCGGTCGCAACTTTGCCGCAGGCATGTCGGGCGGCGTCGCCTATGTCTTTGACGAGGATGGCCGCTTCCGAGAACGCTGCAACATGGCGATGGTCGATGTCGAGGCGATCGAGTCCGATGGCCCAGAAGTCGAGAACAGCACTGGTGCGCCCGCACAGCGTGCATCGAGCGTGACCGATTATGGCATGGGCGACATGCTGTACCATTCGGCAGAACGCCTGCGAATCCTGCTCGAACGCCACCATCTCCACACCGGCAGCAAGCGCGCTCGCGCGATCCTTGACGATTGGCCCAATGCACTCGGCAAGTTCGTCAAGATCATGCCGAAAGATTACAAACGCGCGCTGAAGCAGTTGGAGGCCGAACGCCTTGCCGCTGCCCATGTCGCGGCTGAATAAGATTACGGAGTACTAAAGTGGGCAAGGCAACAGGCTTTCTCGAGCTCGACCGGCAAGACCGGACCTATTCAGACGCCAAGGAGCGGTTGAAGCACTACAAGGAATTTGTCGTGCCGCTGCCCGAGGACAAGCTGAAGGCACAGGCGTCACGCTGCATGAATTGCGGCATCCCCTATTGCCACAATGGCTGCCCCGTGAACAACATCATCCCCGACTGGAACCATCTGGTCTATGAGGGTGATTGGCAAAACGCGCTTGAAGTGCTGCACAGCACCAACAACTTCCCCGAATTCACAGGCCGCATCTGCCCCGCCCCGTGCGAGGCAAGCTGTACGCTCAACATTGACGATGCACCCGTCACGATCAAGTCGATCGAATGTGCGATTGTCGACAAGGGCTGGGAAGAAGGCTGGATATTGCCGCAACCTCCCTCACGCAAAACCGGCAAATCGGTTGCTGTTGTCGGCTCTGGCCCGGCAGGCATGGCTTGCGCGCAGCAACTGGCGCGGGCCGGGCATAGCGTCACATTGTTCGAAAAGAATGACCGGATGGGCGGGCTGCTGCGCTATGGCATCCCCGACTTCAAACTCGAAAAGGACCAGATCAATCGCCGGCTGATGCAGATGCAGGCTGAAGGCGTTGTGCTCAAAACCTCGACCGAGGTCGGCGTGCATGTGTCGATGGAATCGCTGCGCGAAAATTTCGATGCGGTGGTGATGTCGGGTGGCGCCGAGGAATCGCGGCAGTTGACCATTCCTGGTGCGGAAATGGCGGGCGTCCGGCTCGCCATGGAATTCCTGACCCAACAGAATAAGCGCAATGCTGGCGACGACGAAACCCGCGCCGCGCCGCGTGGCACGCTGACCGCGACGGGCAAGCATGTTATCGTTATCGGCGGTGGCGATACAGGGTCTGACTGTGTCGGCACATCGAACCGTCAGGGCGCGGCATCGGTGACGCAGATCGAAATCATGCCCAAGCCACCGATCAAGGAAGACAAGGCGCTCAGTTGGCCCGATTGGCCGCTGAAGTTACGCACATCGTCTTCGCACGAAGAGGGCTGCGAGCGCGATTGGGCGATCAACGCCCGCCGTGTGATTGGAGAGAATGGCCGTGTAACCGGTCTTGAATGCGTGCGCGTCGATTGGTCAAACGGCCGGATGGAAGATGTGCCCGGCAGCGAATTTGTGCTGAAGGCCGACCTGATCCTGCTGGCGATGGGCTTTGTCGGTCCGATCAAGCCGGGAATGGTCGAGCAGTCCGAAGTCGTGCTTGACCCGCGCGGCAATGTCGCCGCTAATGTCAGCGACTATATGACCAGCCGCGATGGCGTTTTTGCTTGTGGCGACATGCGGCGCGGGCAAAGCCTTGTCGTATGGGCCATCCGCGAAGGTCGGCAGTGCGCGCGCTCTGTTGACCTGCACCTGATGGGTGAGAGCGAACTTCCGCGCTAAAATCTGGTTTGGCCATTTTGGCTGGGCTAGTCTGCGCCACGAGTCGTAGGCTGGACGATTAGCGGATGTTTGCTATTCGATAGTTGCGCGACTAAGATGTATTATTACCGAATCTCGCAAAAGGGTCATTATGGCCGCAGCGTATCCGGACTGGGATTATAGGAGAGCCAAGATGCGCCAGATTGACCATTTCCTTGCGGGCGGTGCGCCTGCGGCTTCGCGGTTCAGCGACATCATGGACCCCAATAATGGCGGTGTGCAGGGCCGCGTGGCGCTGGGCGATGCGGTGGTGCTCGATCTGGCCGTAGCGGCTGCACAAAAGGCGCAACCGGGCTGGGCAGCGATGAACCCGCAGCGCCGCGCGCGCGTGATGTTCGATTTCAAGGCGCTCGTCGAACGCCATATGGACGAACTGGCGCACATGCTCTCCGCCGAGCATGGCAAGGTGATCGCCGACAGCAAGGGCGATATCCAGCGCGGGCTGGAGGTTGTCGAGTTCTGCTGCGGCCTGCCGCATGTGTTGAAGGGCGAATATACGCAGGGCGCTGGCCCGGGCATCGATGTTTACTCGATGCGCCAGCCGCTCGGGATTGGCGCAGGCATCACCCCGTTCAACTTTCCCGCAATGATCCCGTTGTGGATGGGTGCGGTATGCACCAGCGTCGGCAACGCCTTCATCCTGAAGCCTTCGGAGCGCGATCCGAGCGTGCCCAACCGTATTGCAGAGTTGTTCCTTGAGGCAGGCATGCCCGAAGGGATTTTCCAGGTCGTCCATGGCGACAAGGAAATCGTCGATGCGATTCTCGATCATCCGGCGATCGGCGCGGTGAGCTTTGTCGGTTCGTCTGACATTGCGCACTATGTCTACAACCGCGGTGTCGCTGCCGGAAAGCGCGTGCAGGCGATGGGCGGGGCGAAGAACCACGGCATTGTGATGCCCGATGCTGATCTTGATCAGGTGGTGAACGACCTGACCGGCGCTGCCTTTGGTTCGGCTGGTGAGCGCTGCATGGCGCTGCCCGTGGTTGTGCCGGTGGGTGAGGATACCGCCGAACGCCTCAAGGAAAAGCTGATCCCGGCGATCCATGCGCTCAAGCTTGGCATCTCGACCGATCCCGATGCGCATTATGGCCCGGTCGTCACGGCGCAGCATAAGGCGAAGGTTGAAGGCTGGATCCAGAAATGCGCCGATGAAGGTGCAGAGCTCGTCATCGACGGGCGCGGTTATAAACTGCAGGGCCATGAGGAAGGCTATTTCATCGGCCCGACCCTGTTCGACCATGTCACCACCGACATGGAAAGCTATAAGGAAGAGATTTTCGGACCCGTGCTGCAGATGGTACGCGCCAAGGATTTTGAGGAGGCATTGAGCCTGCCGAGCAAGCACCAGTACGGCAATGGCGTCGCGATCTTCACCCGCAACGGCCACGCCGCACGCGAATTCGCCGCGCGGGTCAATGTCGGCATGGTCGGCATCAACGTGCCGATCCCGGTGCCGGTCGCCTATCACAGCTTTGGCGGCTGGAAGCGCTCGGGCTTTGGCGACACAGACCAATATGGCATCGAAGGCATCAAATTCTGGACCAAGGTGAAGAAAGTCACCGCACGCTGGCCCGATGGCTCGCCTGACGGAACCAATGCGTTCATCATTCCGACGATGGGGTGATTGCGTGCTGTTTCGCCTGGCTTTGTTGATCTGTCTGTTTGTTGCAGGCGGACCCGTTTTTGCGGAAAAAAAGATCGCCCTGTCCTTTGATGACATCCCTCGTCAGCGCGGGGCCTTTTTCACGCCGGACGAACGTACCGAAAAACTGATCGCAGCTCTGCGCGACGCCAAAGTCGCGCAAGCCGCATTTTTTGTAAACCCGGGGCGTCTTGATGCGCCCGATGGTGTTGGTGGAGAAAAACGGATCGCAGCCTATGTCGCTGCCGGACACGTCATCGCCAATCACAGTTTTTCGCATAATCATCTGAGCGAATCGACAGCCGAGGAATATCTGGCCGACGTCGACCGGGCAGAGAAATGGCTTTCGGGCCGGGACGGGTACCGCCCCTGGTTCCGCTTTCCCTATCTGGACGAAGGAGCTGCCGACAAAATCAAGCGTGATGCGGTACGCGCCGGTCTGGCAGCGCGCGGGTTGCGCAATGGTTATGTCACCGCAGACGGGACAGACTGGCATCTTGAACGATTGACGATTGAAGCCGTCGCATCTGGCAAGGCGATGGATATGAAGGCGTTGCGCAAACTGTATCTGCAGATGCAGCTCAGCGCCGTTGAATATCATGATATCCTTGCGCAGCGTACATTGGGTCGATCTCCAGCTCATATACTATTGCTGCACGAAACCGACCTCGCCGCGATGTTCATCGGGGATCTTGCCGCCGAATTGCGCCGCAACGGCTGGACAATTATTTCGGTCGACGAAGCCTATAGTGATGCGTTGAAAAAAGCATTTCCGGATGTTCCGTATAGCTGGGGCACCTTGACCGGTGCATTGGCATGGGAAAAGGGAGTCGAACCGCCCTTGTCTCCCCTTTGGATGGGGGAAGGCGTTACGACATATTTGTTTGAACGGCGCGTGGTGAAAGAGACAGTGAAGCAATGACGAATCAATTTGACCTCACCGAAGACCAGCTCGCCATCCAGGAAATGGCGCGCAAATTTACCGCCGATCGCATCACGCCTTTTGCGGGCGAGTGGGACGAGAAATCGCACTATCCGGTCGACGTCTGGAAGGCGGCGGGCGAGCTTGGCTTTGGGGCAATCTATATTTCGGAGGAGAATGGCGGGATCGGGCTTGGGCGGCTTGAGGCGGCGTTGATCATGGAAGCGATGGCCTATGGCTGCCCCGCGACCAGTGCCTATATCTCGATCCACAATATGGCCGCATGGATGATCGACAGCTTCGGCTCGGCAGAACTTAAGGCGCGCTACCTTCCGGATCTGGTCAGCATGGAGAAGATCGCCAGTTACTGCCTGACCGAGCCGGGTTCGGGATCAGACGCAGCTGCGCTGAAAACCAGCGCGCGGCTGGATGGCGATCATTATGTCCTCAACGGCACGAAGCAGTTCATTTCGGGCGCAGGCTATAACGACATCTATGTCGTGATGGTGCGTACCGGCGATGAGAAGGCCAAGGGTATCAGCTGCCTTGTGGTCGACAAAGACACGCCCGGCCTCAGTTTTGGCGCGCCGGAGAAGAAACTTGGCTGGAACGCCAGCCCGACGGCGCAGGTGATCTTTGAGGATTGCCGCGTGCCCGTCGCCAACCGTGTTGGTGCAGAGGGCGATGGCTTCCGCTTTGCGATGGCGGGGCTCGATGGCGGGCGGCTGAATATCGGTGCTTGCTCGCTGGGTGGCGCGCAGCGCTGCCTCGACGAGGCAGTCAAATATACCAAGGAACGCCAGCAATTCGGCCAGCCGATTGCCGACTTCCAAAACACCCAGTTCATGCTCGCTGACATGGCGACCGACCTCGAAGCCGCCCGCGCACTACTCTATATGGCCGCGTGCAAAGTGAACGCCAATGCGCCCGACAAGAGCCGCTTCTCGGCCATGGCCAAGCGGTTGGCGACCGACAATGGCAGCGAAATTGTCAACAAGGCGCTGCAGCTCTTTGGCGGCTATGGCTATTTGCGCGACTATCCGATCGAGCGTTTCTGGCGCGACCTGCGCGTCCACTCGATCCTCGAAGGCACCAATCAGGTGATGCGGATGATCGTCGGAAGGGATTTATTACGCCAATAGAGAGCACAATCGGATGGCATATTTTCTTCTCGTTTTAATCGGCGGAATTGGTGTGGGCTGGCTGTCGTGCAAAAGAGCATGGAATCGCTTCATCATTTCCATTGTCTATGGACTATCAGCAAATATCGGCAGTTACGTTGCGACAGACTCGATAAACAAAGATGGCAACATCGAACTACTCTTTGGACTCCCGTTTTTCGCATTCGCGATGTTCTCCGTTTTAGCAACGCATTCTGTTTTAGAGTTTAGGAAAGGCTCGTAATTGTGAGCAAAATAGCCTTTATCGGTCTCGGCAATATGGGCGGCGGGATGGCTGCGAACCTTGTAAAGGCGGGGCATAGCGTCAACGCGTTCGATCTGTCGGAAGAGGCACTGGCGCGGGCGCAGGAGAATGGCTGCGCGACTTTCACCAGCGTGCGCGAGGCAGTGGCCGATGCGGAAGCGGTGGTCTCAATGCTCCCCAACGGTAAGATTGTCGAGGCCGTCTACGAAGGTGACGTCATCGGCCATGCTCCCAAGGGTGCGATCCTGCTCGATTGCTCGACCATCGATGTCGATACCGCCCGCAAGGTAACGGCGGATGCGACTGCGGCAGGCTATGAAATGGTCGATGCCCCGGTATCGGGCGGCATCGCTGCGGCAAATGGCGGCACGCTAACCTTCATGGTCGGCGGAAGTGACAGCGCCTTTGCGCGCGCCGCACCCATCCTTGCCGCAATGGGCAAGGCGGTGATCCATGCGGGCGCATCAGGGGCAGGGCAGGCAGCGAAGATCTGCAACAATATGCTGCTTGGCGCGTCGATGATCGCAACCTGCGAGGCTTTCATGCTGGCCGACAAGCTCGGCCTCGATCTGCAAACTTTCTACGACATCTCGTCCAAGGCGTCGGGCCAGAACTGGTCGATGACGAGCTATTGCCCGGTCCCCGGCGTCGGCCCGCAATCACCGGCAGACAACGACTATCAGGGCGGCTTTGCAACTGCGCTGATGCTCAAGGATTTGAAACTGGCGATGGAGGCGGCGGCCTCGGTCGATGCCGATGTGCCGATGGGCGAGAAAGCCGCTGCGCTTTACGACGGCTTTGAAAAGGCGGGACAGGGCGGTCTCGATTTCTCGGCGATCATCAAGACGCTTTAGCCCACACGATGTCCTATTGAATATGGCCCGCAGCGCTACGTAAAGCGGGCTGAAATCGCCTGTGTCCAAAAGGCTTTGCCAAAATGACAATTTAGATTGTCAACAACACGATTGTTCGGTTAGGCTGTCTTTGAAATATGGCGCAGGCAGTTGAAAGAAGATGGCGCGGCCGTGGGGCCGACGAGCGTAAGGCGGAACGGCGCGCGCAGCTGCTGACTGCTGCGCTGCAAGTATATAGCGAGCGTGGATTTCGTCATTCCTCGGTAAAAGCGGTATGTGACGCAGCTGGCCTTACCGAGCGTTATTTCTACGAAAGTTTCGCCAACAGCGAAGACATGCTGGTGGCAGTCGCTTCGGCTTCTTTGCAATATATGGTCGGCGAATTGCGCGCCAAGTGCGAGGTGGTTCCGCGAAACGAGCGCCTGCGGACAATATTGACCAATTATTACGGGATGCTGCGCGAACAGCCTGCACATGCCCGTGCCTTTCTGGTCGAAATTCGGGGTATCAGCCCGATTGTGGACGAATATCTCGAAACGGCGGTCGAGACATTTGCCGAGCTGATCGTCGATGCGCCTTTGGACCGCTTGTCGCGCATTGACCGGATGGTTGCCATTGGCGCCGTCGGCGCGATCCTTAACATAGCGCTCGACTGGATCATCAATGATTTCACTACGCCAATCGAAGAGGTGGTCGAATCAGCTTGTCGTTTGGGAACGATTTTAGAAGCGATGGGACGCGCGAGCTGACTGCCACCGGAAAGCTCGGTGCGCTCGATATGACGCACCTTCGACACAGGCCGATTTTGGCCGCCTCCATCCAATACGCAATTGCTGCGCCCAACGGATATAGTTTCTATTAGCAAAGCGAGCCCGACTATGACGACAGAGACCCAAGCGAACACTGGCGAACTCGGATTTGATCCCAATGCACTCAAAGCCAAATATCGTGCCGAACGTGACAAGCGTCTGCGCGGCGATGCGAATGAGCAATATGTCGAGATGGCGGGCAAGTTCGCCCATTATCGCGAAGACCCTTATGTCGAGCAGATTATCGAGCGTGCGCCGCTGTCGGACGAAAAAGATGTTGTCGTTATTGGCGGCGGCTTTGGCGGGCTGCTCGCCGGGGCAAGACTGCGCGATGCAGGCATTGAGGATATCCGCTTGATTGAAAAAGGCGGAGCCTTTGGCGGGACCTGGTACTGGAACCGTTATCCCGGTGCGGCTTGCGACATTGAAAGCTATGTGTATTTGCCGTTGCTCGAGGAAACCGGTTTCATGCCGGAACGCAAATATTCGCAAGGGCCGGAAATCCGGGCTTACACGCAACGGCTTGCCGAGCATTATGACCTCAACCGCGATGTGCTTTTCCAGACCGAGGTGACCGACCTTTCATGGGACGAATCTGCGCGGCGGTGGATTGTTTCGACCAACAGGGGTGACGCCATCCGCGCCCGCTTTGTGGTGATGGCCAATGGCCCGCTGGACCGGCCCAAACTGCCTGGCATTCCCGGCATTGAAGATTTTGCCGGACATACATTCCATACCAGCCGCTGGGACTATGCCTATACCGGCGGCGATTCGACCGGTGGCCTCGACAAGCTTGGCGACAAGGTGGTCGGCATAATCGGTACCGGCGCGACAGCCGTGCAGGCCGTTCCCCATCTTGGAGCAGCGGCGAAGCATCTCTATGTCTTTCAACGTACGCCATCGTCGATAGACGTGCGCGGCGACCGCCCGACCGATCCGGATTGGGCCGGGTCGCTGACCCCCGGCTGGCACCAGAACAGGATGGAGAATTTCAACACTCTAGTATCTGGCGGCTGGGCAGAAGAAGATCTTGTCGCCGACGGCTGGACCGACATTATTCGCAACTTAGGCGTGATCGCCCGGATGCGCGCCGAAAAGGCTGCCGCTGAAGGCAAAAATGTCGATCCGGATGAATTGGTTCAACTCGCGGATTTCAAGAAAATGGATTCGATCCGCGGCCGTGTTGATTCAGTGGTGGAAAATGCTGCTGTTGCCGAGGCGTTGAAGCCCTATTACAACCAGTTCTGCAAACGCCCGTGTTTCCACGATGATTATCTGCCGACTTTCAACCGGCCGAATGTCACCTTGGTTGATACGGACGGAAAGGGCGTCGAACGCATTACCGCGCGCGGCGTGGTTGCGAATGGCAAAGAGTATCCGCTCGATTGCCTGATCTTTGCCACTGGTTTTGAGGTGGGAACCAGCTTTGCCCGACGCACAGGTTATGACATCCACGGTGTCGGTGGGCGCTCGCTGGAAGAGAAATGGGCAACCGGCGGGCGTACGCTGCATGGCATGACGGTCAACGGCTTTCCCAACTGCTTTATCTTTTCGACCATCCAATCGGGCTTTACCGCCAATTATCCGCACGCGCTGGCAGAGCAGAGCCAGCATGCTGCACATATTATTTCCGCCGCGCTCAAGCAGCAGAAGACCCGCGTGGAGCCAACTGTAGAAGCCGAAGATTCCTGGACGCAGGAAATTCTCGATGCCGTGCTTGACCGTCGTAAATTCCTCGAGGAATGCACGCCCGGCTATTACAATGGCGAGGGGCAAATCAGCGAGCAGGCCGCCAGTTTCAGCTCTTATGGCAAAGGGTCAGTTGCGTTTTTCCGTATCCTTGAAGATTGGCGATCAGACGGCGAAATGCGCGGGCTTGTTCTGACCTGACCGCGTGAACGGTCGGCGTGACGATTTTTTGGCTTAACGCCGCGCCGATCGACTTGGCTTTGTCACGCCAGCACTATGCCGCCCGTGCCATTTCAGACGCAATGCGGTTGATGTCGGCCTGATGGTCTATTTGCAAGGACCGCAGCATCGCTTCACGTTCAGGGCCGGGCTCAGGCCGATAGGCGGCCGCATTGCGGCGCTTGCCCCGCGCCCAGTAATAGAGCACGCCCCCCAGATTGCGCGGACGGCGCAGCCAGGCATCGGGATGCTCCAGCATATGAAACCCGCGCAAGGCTTCGCGCAGCAATTTGGTATCTGACCGGATTGCGATTTCGATTCCGTCCTTGATGAAACTTTTCGTCAGCCTTGTGCGCAATTTTGCGCGCGCACCGGGTGTCAGTGCCCGCCGCGCTTCCTTGATTGCGGCGCGATCCTGCTGCCGCTGGTTGAGGTAAAAGGGCCGCAGTTCCGACTTTATCGCTTCGTCGAATGCAATCGCCCGTTCCGTCGGTTTGCTATGAGTGTCGAGCACCTTGCGAAGCGACTGGGCGCTGACCGCCGCGAAGGAGCAGCCGCGCCCGAATAGCGGATTGGTGCGGACAAGCGTGTCGCCAAGTGCGAAATATCCGTGCGCTGCGGGTTTGCCGTCGACCACCATGTCGCGCCAGCGACTGACCAGATCGCCCATGCCGATGACCTTGCCGGTTGGTTCAGACCGGTTGGCATTTGTCCACGGAAATAGCCCGGGCAGCATCAACGTAATCGCGTGGAAGATTTCGGGATCGACTATTGCTTGCCGCAATTCCAGTTCGACTTCTGGTACGGCGAGGGTGATCGAGAAATTGCCATTGTCGCCCGGGAATACCCCGAATTTGAGATAGCCGAGATCGCCCGATGCTGGCGGGTTGCTCCGCCGGTCGGGTTCCTCTTGACCCGGCAGCAGGCGGTAATGACGGGTGAAATAGAGTATGCCCGCGCTTTCGCTTTCCTCTTTGATGACAGCGCCTTCGTCGATGAGTTGCTTGATACCGCGCCCGCCCTTGCCAGAGGCATCGACTACAATATCGGCGTGCAATGACGTCTCTACGCCATCGAGCATGCCTTGGACGCCAATGACCTGCAATATGCCGTCCTCTCCCTTGCGGGTGAGAAGTCGCTCGACGCGAAAGCCGCATTGAAGCCGGACATTGGGTAGCGTTTCGACATAGCGCCGCATGGTCATTTCCAGCGTCGTTCGACGACTGGTGATCATGGTAAGGTCTTCGTCTTCAGGTTCGGGCTGATAGCCTGCCTCCTGCTGCTCGGTCAGCCAGATGTCGAAGGGCAGCTCGCGCACGCCATTGGCCAGCAACTGATCGATCAGTGCAGGATGTTCTTCCTTCATGATAACGCGCAGCCGCGCCAGAAAGGCATGGCTCTGTCGCAGATGGGCGACGCCGTTGCGTTTCCAGTTACGGAACAGTTCGTCGGGATCCGACGTATCGAGCGGGCCGTCGCGTTCAATCATGACAATCTCGCGCCCCGATGGCGAAAGCATTAACGCGGTGCACAGTCCACCAATGCCTGCGCCGATGACCAAAACCTTTTCACGCATCGGCTCGCTTCTCCTCAGCCGTCGATGATGTTCAGGAATTCGAGAATGCTCTCATTGACCGCGTCTGGTGCCTCTTGCTGGGTCCAGTGACCGATGCCAGGAATCATCCGTTTGATCCGCAAATCGGTGACGAATTGGGGCAGGGCCTTTACGGCCTCTGCAGCCATCATCACCACGCCGTCTGCCGTTCCCGCCACGAACATTGCGGGCTGATGGATCTGGGTGGGCGCGCCTTTGGTCAGTTCCCATGTCAGATCATGGTTGCGATAATAGTTCAGCGGCCCGCGCATGCCCGAGCGGGTGAATTCGGCCGCGTAGAAATCGAGGTCGGCTTCGCTGAGCCAAGGCGGCAGCACCTGCGGATCAGGCAGGCTGGTCAGCAGATCGTCATGCTCGGTTTTCGGGGCGAGGGTGGTGAGGTCTGTCTCTCCTCCACCCGTTACCAGGAATTTGCGCAGGCCGGTCTTCAAGTCCTTTTCAAACTCTGCTTCGGCAACGCCGGGCTCCTGAAAATAGAGCTGATAGAAGAACTGGCCTTTGAACATCTCCCGCATCATCGGCATCGGCTGAACCGGGGAGCGGGGCATGAACGGCACCGAAAGCCCGCCCACCGCACGAACTTTATCCGGATGGAACAGCGCGGTTGCCCAGGCGGTGGGTGCGCCCCAGTCATGGCCAATCACCACGGCATTTTCATAACCGAGAGCCGGTATCAGGCCGATAATGTCATTGACGACCTCGACCTGATTATAGGCGGTGATGTCTTCGGGACGGTCGCTTTTCCCATAGCCGCGCATATCAGGGGCGACGACATGATAGCCCGCTGCTGCAAGCGGGGCGAATTGGTGCCGCCAGCTATACCAGCTTTCAGGAAAGCCATGGAGGAGAAGGACCAGCGGCCCCTCTCCGGCTTCAGCAATGTTGAGGGCGATGCCGTTGGTTTCGACGCGACGCTCGGTTACGCCTTCCCAACTCATGCAGCGATGCGCTCCAAAGCCGGATCGATTGCAGGCGGCAGAATGGCGCCGCGCGCGTCGCTGGTATAGCCTTCTGTCGCACTCCATGCGACGCCGCCGCCGACGATGACGGTATCGACACCATGCGCATCGCGAATGTAGCGGCTGCCATCGCCCGGCACATCCTGGACATAGACTTCCACGCCCCGATCAATCGCATCTGCATCGAACACGACGATGTCTGCAACCAATCCCTTTTGCAGCAGGCCGCGATCGGGAATGCCCCAGATTGCCGCCGTGTCAGAGGTGATCTTCTTCACCGATTCCTCAAGGGTGAGGAGGCCCTGATTGCGGACAAAGTGGCCGAACAGATAGCCGGTATCGCCATAGGTCGAGAAGGACAGGATATGCGCCCCGCCGTCGCTGGCACCGATATGAACGCGCGGATGCTTGAGCAAGCCGCCAACCTTGTCGTCCAGATTGTGGCCCATATTTTCGGCGATGAAATGGGCATCCAGCCTCTCTTCGACTGACAGGTCAATCATCGCATCGAGCGGGCTCACACCGCGCATTTCACCAATTTCGGCCAGCGTTTTGCCGACATATTGTTGGTTCGCCTCGCTCGCGACATGGCGCAGGCGCAAGAACGACCATAAAGCCATTTGCGAGCTGGCTTCCGCAACCAGCTTCGCCCGGCTTTCCGGATTGGAAAAGGCTTCGATGATCTCATCCTGTGTGCCAAAGCGCATCACATTGTACCATCCCGGCAGGCGGATGAAGAGCAGGCTAGGCACGGCAAAGCTGAAGCTGATGTCGATGGGTCGCGTCTGCACCTGTGGCCAGACACGGGCGCCGCGCGCGAACTGCTCATCGACACGCGCCATGACGCGTTCGACAGCGCCCACATTATCTGCACTGACAAACAGCGGAGAGAAGGTGGTCGGGATGGCATATTTGATCGACAGTTCGGCCAACTGATCTAGCCGGGCGATGGTCAGATCGGGATCGTAAAATTCGGGCACGATTTGCAGGATACGACCATATTCGCTGAGCACACTCGCCAGAGCATCGACTTCATCGGCATCGGCATAACGGCTGGGGACGGGCTTCAGCGTTTCGTCCATATCGACATAGCTTGTCGAAAGACCAATCGCTCCGGCATCGAGACATTCACGCAGCAGTTTCTGCATATCAGCGATTTCTTGCTGGTTGGCAGTGCGCTCCATTGCGGCTTCGCCCATCACCCACAGCCTCAATACGCTGTGCCCGACAAGCTGGCCGACATTGATGGCAAGGCCCTTTTGAATGCGCGCGAGATATTCGGGGAAGCTCTCCCAATCCCAGACAACGCCTTCCTTAAAGGCTTTAAGCGGCATTTCCTCAATCTGGTTGAACATGCCCACGAGCTTCATCCGGTGCTCGGCCTTGAGCGGCGCGAGCGAGAGCGAGCAGTTGCCGGCGACCACGGTGGTCACGCCGTGCGACAGCGCGGGCTTGGCATAGCCATCCCATAGGAGTTGCGCATCGAAATGGGTGTGTGGATCGATAAAGCCGGGCGCGACAACCTTGGCCGTAGCATCGATTTCGCGACGGCCCGCTTCTGCAACCCTGCCGATCTTGGCGATGCGACCGTCCTGAACGGCAATATCGGCATTAAAGGCAGGCATCCCGGAGCCGTCGACAACGCGCCCATTGCGTATGACCAGATCGTACATTTCGAATTCTCCTCAAATTCTGATTATGCTGTGTGTTCGGTGAAGCGGTTGGACGATGCAATTAACGCATCGCGCACCTGATCCCAGCTGACACCGATCAATTGCTCTGATGTGCTGGCGTTGGTGGAGGCGAGCAGCGTGCGCGCGGCGAACTCATCAAGCGTGACGAGCGATCGGCCGCCATTAGCAAAGGTCAGGGTGACCAAAAGCTCGGCCTCCCCATCATGGGCTGCGGCGATGCGCACTTCGCTGATATTCGCACCTGCCATAGATTATGCGCGCGGTGGTTCGACAAATATTACATCGCTGGGCAAGATTGGATTGTCACTGCGCAACCGCCCGACGCCGCCTGCTGATCGCATGAAAACATGCAGGTTCCAGCTCTGCAGCATGGCCACGGCATCGCCTTCGGCAGTGCCGGGAAGCTCCCGCTGTGCAATATTTTCCCATCGGTCGCCACTTTGCGGCAGGATGGATTTGCGTACCGGGGAAAGTTCGTTCGCCTTCATGCCTGTCTCCTCTCTCAATCTTATACATTACAGAAATCTCGCTGCAGCCTGCTCTCCAAACACTGCATGCGGCAATCCTATTGGCAATCCAGCCTGTCAGTCGAATCAGAATGTGACAAAGAACATTGTCAGAATGTATTTGACAATCCTCTATGTCAATAATTGTCGATCGCGCCGGAGCGGCGATCTGGCGCGTATGACAAAGTGGAATGTGTGTCGAAATGGCAGGCACGACAAAGCTGGCTGTTGCAAAATCTTGAGTAGGGCCGATATTGCAAATGGCGCGCGCGCGATATTGCGAACGCCCATCGCCACCCATGCGACATGTCGGCAGTTTTCCAAAGCGGCCTGATATGAGTTTGTTTATGGAGAAGATGGCGCACCCAAGAGGATTCGAACCTGTGGCCTCTGCCTTCGGAGGGCAGCGCTCTATCCAGCTGAGCTACGGGTGCTTTATCGAACCGCGCGGTTAGCAGGAGCATCGCGCAGTCGCCACCCTTTTTTTGCAACATTGGCGCGGGGCGCGGCGCTGATGGTGTCATTGCGGCAAATCAAAACGTACAAAATTTAATCGCTCGATTAAATTGCGCTTGACTCGACGCCCAGCCCTGTCAACTTTCCCCCAAAGCGAGTGGAGAGGCTGTCATGACATTGTTTGAAATCCCCAAGGATATAACCGATTATCTGGCCGAACTGGATGACTTCATCGAGCGCGAAATCGTTCCGCTGCAGAAACAGGACGATAATGAGCGCTTCTTCGACCACCGCCGCGAATGGGCGCGCACCGATTGGGACAATGACGGGTTGCCACGCAAGGAATGGGAGCAGCTGCTGGTCGAGATGCGCCGCCGCGCCGACAAGGCCGGGCACTATCGCTTTAACCTTCCCGTCGAATATGGCGGCAAGAATGGCAGCCATCTGGCCATGGCGTGCATTCGCGAGCATCTCGCTCAAAAGGGGCTGGGTCTGCACAACGACTTGCAGAATGAAAGTTCGATCGTCGGTAACTTAGTCCAGCCGCTTATGGTCCGCGACTTCGGCACCGCCGAGCAGAAGGCCGAATATATCCCTGCAATGCTGGAGGGTCGTATGCGCTGCACCTTTGGCCTGACCGAGGAACATCATGGCTCCGACGCGACCTGGATGGATACCCGCGCGGTTCCTGAAAAGCGCGATGGCGTCGATGGCTGGCTGATCAATGGCAACAAGATGTGGACCACAGGCGCGCATCACCATTCGCATTGTATGGTTTTTGCCCGCCACAGCGGCAATGATGGCGACGCAAAGGGTATCGGTTGTTTCCTTGTCCCCGCCGACGCGCCGGGTTTCGAGGTCGGCGAATATCTGTGGACCTTCAACATGCCGACCGATCACCCCAAGGTGGCGATCAAGGATGTCTGGATTCCGGGGAACATGGTGCTTGGTGATCTCGATTATGGCCTCGCGCTGGCGCAGCATTTCGTTCACGAAAACCGCATCCGCCAGGCGGCCAGCTCGCTCGGCGCGGCGCAATATTGCATCAACGAAAGTGTCAAATATGCGCGCGAGCGCAAACCCTTTGGCAAGCCGCTCGCGGTCAATCAGGCAATCCAGTTCCCGCTGGTTGAACTGCACACCGAAGCCGCTATGCTTCGCCAGCTGATCTATGCGACCAGCGCCAAGATGGATACGATGCCCAAGCCGGAAGTGGCGAAGCGCCTGTCCGATGTGATTTCAATGTGCAACTACCGCGCCAACCGTTTGGTTTGCGACGCGGCCGACCGGGCGATGCAGGTCCATGGCGGCATGGGTTATTCACGGCACAAGCCGTTCGAACACATCTACCGTCATCATCGCCGCTATCGCATCACCGAAGGCGCGGAAGAGATCCAGATGCGCAAGGTTGCCGGCCACTTGTTCGGTTTCATGAGCAAAGGTTGATGCAGCAAGCACAGGATTTTCAGGACGAGAGCGAGGCGATCCACGCCTTGCTCGCTTCACTGTCGGACGATGACTATGCGAAGCCGACCCTGTTCAAGGGCTGGACGATCGACGAAGTTCTGCGCCACCTGCATGTCTGGAATATCGCTGCCGATATGGCGCTGAGTGACGCGGAGGCGTTTCGCGCCTTCGTGGGCCAGATGGCTGCTGGCATCAGGGGCGGGCGGCTGCCCGATTTTGAAAAGGTCTATCTTGAGGGCCTTTCCGGCACAGCGTTGCGCGATGCCTGGATTGCTCAAGTTCGCGCGATGCCACCCCGTTTTTCGGCCGCCGATCCCAAAATGCGCGTGCAATGGGTCGGGCCCGACATGAGCGTAATCAGTTCGATCACTGCACGGCTTATGGAAACATGGGCGCATGCACAGGCTGTGTATGATGCGATGGGGGTCGAACGGACCGATGCCGACCGCATCGGCAATATCGTCCGCCTTGGCGTCAACACCTATGGCTGGACCTTCAAGAACCGCAAGGAAGACCCGCCGGGGCCGATGCCAAGGCTTCGCTTGACCGCGCCTTCGGGTGTAATTTGGGAATATGGGGAGGGCGAAGACCTGATCGAGGGCAGTGCCAGCGAGTTCTGTCAGGTCGTGACCCAATGCCGCAATATCGGCGATACTTCACTGTCAGTGCACGGCCCCGTCGCGACGCGCTGGATGGCGATTGCGCAATGTTTTGCCGGGCCGCCGCAAGACCCGCCCCCGACTGGCGCGCGCCACCGGGCGTAAATTCGCGCGGTGTCCATCGACAAGGTTCTGGACGCTCGGCACGAATTCGCTAGAGAAGCGAACGATGGACGATGAAGCGCCGACCAATACCAGCTATAAGCTAACCCGCAGCGCCGGTGGACTGTGGGAGCAGTTGCAGGTTTATTGGCAGAAAAGATGGTTCCGGATCGCAAGCTATGCGCTGGCGGCGATGCTGGCCTTTTATCTGCTTCTTTGGGTGCTGGTCTTGCGGACTATGCCCGATGCCGACGCGCTTGTGGAATATCAGTCGCCGCTGCCGACTGTAGTTCGCGACATCGATGGCGAGCCATTTCACAGCTATGCGCGCGAGCGTCGGGTGCAACTGGAATATGCCGATTTCCCGCCGATGTTAATTCGCGCCTATCTGTCTGCCGAAGACAAGAATTTTTTCCAGCATGGTGGCATTGACTATATTGGCATCTTGGTCGCTATATATGATAATCTGACCAGTACAGGCCGATCGCGCGGTGCATCGACAATTACCCAGCAGGTGGCAAAGAACCTGCTGCTGACCAACGAATATAGCTATACGCGCAAAATCAAAGAAGCGATCCTTGCCTACCGCATCGAAAATGCGCTGACCAAGCAGCAGATATTGTCGCTTTACATGAACGAGATTGCGCTTGGGCGGCAAGCATTCGGCGTCGAAGCGGCATCGCAGGCCTATTTCGGAAAGAGCGCCGACGAGCTGCAGTTGCACGAAATGGCCTTTCTGGCGGCGTTGCCCAAGGCCCCGGAAAAATACAGCCGCGCGAAATATGAAAGCGCCGCAATTGCGCGCCGCAACTGGATTCTGGGTGAGATGGTGTCGAATGGCTGGGTCTCGCGTGCGAAGGCCGACGAGGCGCGCGCCATGCCCTTGGGGCTGATCCCCCGGCAGGCCCAGCAGTTCAAGAATGACGGTGGCTATTTTGCGGAAGAAGTCCGTCGCTTGCTCATCGAGCAATTCGGCGAGACCGCCGAAAAAGGGCCCTATAGCGTCTATGCGGGCGGCCTTTGGGTGCGCTCTTCATTGCATCCGAAATTTCAGGAGCTGACCACAAAGGCGCTGCGCGACGGATTGTTGCGCTATCATGGCGGCCGTGGCTGGACCAAACCGATTGCAACCATTCCGATGGACGACGGCAAATGGCAGTCGCGCCTTGCCAGTTCGAACATAGGCATCAGCTACAGCAACTGGCGCATCGCGGTCGCGCTGCGCAAACGTGGCGGCGGGGCAGAAATCGGCTTTGCCGATGGCGACACTGGTGTGCTGAACGCTGTACCTGCTGCCCTCAAATCGGGCGATATCATCGCCGTCGCACCGTTGGGCGGGCGCGCCTT
Organism: Sphingomonadales bacterium; assembly: GCA_016707885.1. Taxonomy (GTDB): domain Bacteria; phylum Pseudomonadota; class Alphaproteobacteria; order Sphingomonadales; family Sphingomonadaceae; genus Sphingorhabdus_B. Next base: position 426,423 of record JADJGU010000001.1, on the reverse strand, counting down.
CCAGTTGCGCACAGTTCCCGAAGTGGGCGGGGGCATGGTTGTGCAGAATCCGGTGAACGGCCGGGTGCTGGCGATGCAAGGTGGCTTTGACTCGCGCATATCGAGCTTTAACCGGGCGACACAGGCGCAACGCCAGCCTGGATCGACAATCAAGCCGTTCGTATACGCTACAGCGCTTGAAAATGGCATGACGCCGGCGTCAATCATCGTTGATGGCCCCTATTGCGTTTGGCAAGGCGCTTCCTTGGGGCAGAAATGCTTCCGCAATTTCAGCGGCGGTGGAGCAGGGCCGCAGACGATGCGTTGGGGCCTGGAACAGTCACGCAACCTGATGACGGTGCGCGCCGCCAATGACTCAGGTATGGAAAATGTCACCAACACCTTCCGTGCGGTCAGCATCGGCGATTATCCGCCCTATCTTTCTTATGCGCTAGGTGCCGGGGATACGACCGTCCTGAAAATGACCAACGCCTATTCGATGCTGGTCAATCACGGACGGGAACTGAAACCGACGTTGATCGACTTCGTCCAGTCGCGCAGCGGCAAGGTAATTTGGCCCAAAGACTGGAAGGCTTGCCAAGGCTGCAACATGAAGGATTGGGACGGAAAGCCAATGCCGCGCTTCAAACCCGCCGGCAGGCAAGTACTCGAGCCTGTGACATCATATCAGGTCGTGCACATGCTCGAAGGCGTGGTCCAACGCGGAACAGCTACCATCTTGCGCGATCTTGACCGACCATTGTTCGGCAAGACGGGAACAACCAATGGCCCGACCAATGTCTGGTTTGTTGGAGGATCGCCCAATCTGGTCGCCGGAGTGTATCTGGGGTTTGATCAGCCGCGCAACATGGGTGGATATGCGCAAGGTGGCTCCATCGCAGCGCCAATCTTCAAACAATTCGCCCGGCAGGCCTATGTCGGAATGCCCAAATTGCCGTTCACCGCACCCGAAGGTGTTCGTCTGGTGCGTATCGATCGTAAAACCGGCAAGCGTGTTTACGGCGCATGGCCCGATGATGATCCCAAGGGCGCAGTCATCTGGGAAGCATTCGCTGCCGAAACAGAGCCTAAGCGTTCGATACGGCAGGACGAACTTGAAAAACGCGGCGACAAGCCGAAGAAGAAAGCGACTACCACGGATGCAGCGAATGGAGCGGGTGGCAGCGGCCAGAACAGCGGTGCCAGCGCCAACCAGCGTGATCAGGAGTTCATGACCAAAGAGGGCGGAATTTACTGATCCGATTTGCGACGAAACGAAAGCGGATCAGACGGAAATTTACCGACTGTTAAGCATTTTTGTTCAGTTACAGACGCCGTAAATCGGGACGTTCCCGTTATTTGAAATTATAATCAGGATCGCGCAAATGCTGCACCGTTTTCGGTTCGCTCAAATTGTCATTACGGCATGTGCCGCAGTTGTTGCTTTGCCTACGCCAACCCAGGCTGCAGCGCTACTCGCCAGCAATTCGGTGGTTCTGACCAGCGAAGCCATGGTCGAACGCAGCGAAACCGATGCCGCTGGCAAGGAAAAGCTGGTTCTGAAAAAGCCGTCCGATGTCATCGTAGTCCCCGGCGACCGGATCATTTTCACGCTGCGCTATGTGAATAATGGCGCTGAACCCGCATCTGGATTTCGGGCAACCAATCCGATGCCTGCACCTGTCCAGTTCGTTTCGGTCGCCGAAGATTGGGCTGAAGTGTCGGTCGATGGCGGCAAAAGCTGGGGCAAGCTGGCACAACTTAAAGTAACAGCGAAAAATGCTGATGGCACAGGTGACGTTTTGCGCGCGGCGACGCCGGAGGATGTAACTCATGTCCGCTGGGTGTTCGCTACAGCAATTGCTCCAGGAGCGACCGGTTCAGTCAGCTATCGTGGCTTGATTAAGTAACCGCAATTCTGCCAAAATCTTCAGGATGAGAAACGTCACTGTCCCGCAGTGGAACAGCGGGGCGATTGCTTCGGCCAAATAATAGCATTAATGGCGGCAAGGACTGGGTTAACCTTCTTTTAGGCTGGATTCGCCTGAATAAGACGCGCAGCCCTGTGGTTTACCGAAAGCCGGAGCCTGAATGTGCAACATAGAACCCGTTTTACCAAAAGTCTGATTGCGGCCTCGGCTGTATGCATTTTGTCGCTGGGCCTGTCCGCATGCGGTAAAGAGTCGCCCGAGGGCGACGATGTCGCTGCGCTCGACGAAAAACTGACCGGTAAGGGCAGCGATCCTGCCATGAAGTCTGCTTTGAACGAAAAGATTTTGGTTGATCCGGATCTGGCAGGCAGTTCGAACAGCAATATGGCCCGCGCCGCAGACAAGGCGCTCGACGGGAAAGTCCCTGCTGACACCGGCTATGATGGCTCGACTGCTTCGATCGAGGAACTGGATGGCGCAAAGCTGATGCGGGCGCCCAAGCCCAAGGTTGTCGCCGCTGAGGATTGCACCGATTGTGCCTCGGGCCGTGGGGAGACGCTTGAAGCCCGCGCTGCAGCGCAGGGTGTAAAGCGCGGCAAAGGCACGTGCGAGGCCAAGCTGCAATATGGCGCAGGATGGTCCAACCGTATGCCTCCTGAATTCCCCGTCTATCCCAAAGGCCGCGTCAAGGAAGCTGCCGGCGTTGACGGCGGAATTTGCGATATTCGCGTGGTCAGCTTTACGACATCTACCGGTCGTCAGGCGGTTGCCGACTATTATTATACCCGTGCAAAACGCTCCGGCTTTACCGCTGACTATGAAATACGCGGCGGTGAACATGTGCTCGGCGGTGTCCGTGACAATGATGGCGGAGCCTATGTCATCACACTCACCGCATTAAAGAGCGGGGGTACTGCGGTCGATATCGTGGCCAATAACGGCCGCTAAACAGATTCAATTTGGTTCCGAAACGACTTGGGGGCTTCGGTCCCCAATTTCTTTTCTAGGAACATCACATCATCCGCCATATAGTTGCTTCGAACAGGAGCGGAGATTTGGTAATGCGTATTGCGGTGATGATTGTTCCCATGGCCTTGTTGATGGCAACCTCGGTGCAGGCAGAAGAAGAAGCCCCGCCCAAAACCTATGTCGACCTTCTGGCATGCCGTTCCATCGAAGACGCCAACGCGCGCCTCGCTTGTTTTGACAAGTCGAGCGCCGATCTGGAAAAAGCGCGAGAGGCCAAAGAAGTCGTCCTTCTCGACCGCGCCGATGTGCGGAAGACACGTCGATCATTGTTTGGCTTCACCCTTCCGAATCTGCCCTTCTTTGATGGTGATGACAGCGCCGACGAAGAAGAGATCAAGGAAATCAAGACCACATTTGAAACGGTTCGTGACCTAGGGCTTGGCAAGTGGCAATTTACCGTTCCCGAAGGCGGCACTTGGCAGAGCACCGAAGCGCTGACGTCAGTCCCGCGCGAAGGCCAAGCGATCACGATCAAAAAGGGCATTGCGGGGGGCTATATGCTCAAGATCGGTAACGGCCCGCTGCGACGGGTAAAGCGGGTCAACTGACCGTTCCTACCAATGGGGCTGGTTTAACGAGATTCAGCCGCTAATGCAGTTTTCATGCAGGCCTATATTTTAGTCATGACCGGCGGCGCCATTGGTGCGGCAGCGCGCTTTGGATTGGCGCGAGCAATACCGAGCGCGCAAGTGGGGTGGCCTTGGCATACTTTCCTTGCCAATGTGCTGGGAGGGCTGCTGATGGGACTGCTTGCAGCCTATGTGTTGCGCAACGGAGCGGTGGGCGAAAATGTCCGGCTGTTTGCAGGTGTTGGCGTGCTGGGAGGTTTTACGACTTTCAGCGCCTTCAGCTTGGAAATGGCGCAGATGGTTGAGCGCGGGGAGCTGGCATTGGCAGGCGGCTATGCGCTGGCCTCGGTTCTGTTGGCACTGCTGGCGTTGTTTGCAGGGCTCTTAGTCGGTAGAGCGGTGTTCGTATGAGCAAGGACGGCCTGAGCATCCGCCGCTTCGTCGTCGATTCCGAAGATGACGGCATCCGCCTCGACCGTTGGTTCAAACGGCATTTGCCTGATGCCAGCTTTAACATCGTCTCGCGATGGGCGCGGACGGGGCAACTTCGGGTTGACGGCAAGCGAGCGGCCCCCGGCGACCGGATTGAGGCAGGGCAGGAAATTCGCGTTCCACCCGCCGAGCCAGTAGCCGATGCACGTCCCAAAAAGGCGCGTCCGCAGGTTAGCGAAGAAATGGCTGAATTCGCGCGCAGCCTTGTCATCCATAAGGACAAGGCAGCGCTGGTGATTAACAAACCGGCAGGGCTGGCGACGCAGGGCGGGACTAAGACCGAAAGCCATGTCGATGGCCTGCTCGATGCATTGTGCTTCGAACTGGAGGGGCGGCCCAAGCTCGTCCACCGGCTCGACAAGGACACCAGTGGGGCCTTGCTGCTTGCGCGTACACCGCGTGCCGCAGGTCATTTCTCGAAGGCTTTTTCTTCCCGCACCGCGCGCAAGGTCTATTGGGCGCTGGTGATGGGCGTGCCTGAAATTTACGATGGCTTCATCGATCTGCCCCTCGCCAAACAGCCCGGCACGGGTGGCGAGAAAATGCATGTCGATGAAAAGGAAGGCCAGACAGCGCGGACCCGCTATCGCGTCGTTGAGCGGGCAGGGAACCGCTGCTGCTGGGTCGAATTGCAACCCTATACCGGGCGGACGCACCAACTGCGTGTGCATATGGCGGCAATAGGCCACCCGATTGTCGGCGACGGCAAATATGGTGGCAAGGACGCGTTCCTGACCGGAACGATCAGCCGCAAGATGCATCTGCATGCACGGCGCATCCGCATCGACCATCCCGATGGTGGGCATATCGATGTGCGCGCCGACCTGCCGCCGCATATGGCAGAGAGCTTTGCTGATCTAGGACTAGACATCGAACTGGGCGATGCGCTGGTGCTTGATGAGCCCAAAAAATCCGAAACGCCAGAGGGCAAGCGCCGCGCCGCCGCCGCGCGTGCTAAGGACGTGCGCAAGGAACGCAAGGGCGAACGACGGAGCCGGGGAGAGGTGAAGGCACCGCCCAAGACAACACGCGCAAAGCCTGCTGCCAAGCCCAAGGGGCGCAAGAAATAATGCATCCCAATTCGACGTTCCGTCTGAAGGGCAGCGATGCTGATCAGCGCGCGACGATGGAAGCGCTGGTGCAGGAAATCGGTTTTGGAATGGTTTTCGCGCAAACCCCTGATGGCCCGCGCGTCGCGCAATCGGCGCTGTTTTCAACCGGCGATGGTGCAGTGCAGTTTCACCTGTCCAACGGCAACGCGCTGACCAAGTATCTGCACGGCACCGACGCGCTGGTCGTGGTCAACGGGCCTGACGCCTATATCAGCCCGGACTGGTATGAAGGGGCCAATCAGGTGCCGACATGGAACTATCTGAGCATTGAGTTGGAAGGGCCGGTGCGCAAGATGGATGAAGATGGTCTGGTTGCGCTGCTCGACGATTTGAGCGCGGTTAATGAGGCGCGGCTCGCGCCCAAAGCGCCTTGGACGCGCGACAAGATGGACAGCGCCTTGTTTGACAAAATGACCCGGGCAATTACCGGCTTTGAAATGGAAATCCGGGCTTGGCGTCCGACTTTCAAGCTGTCGCAGAACAAACCCGATGCTGACCGTTTGCGGGCAGCCTATGAACTTGAAAAGCAGGGCAAGAAAGCGCTGGCGCATTTGATGCGGGAATGGGTTCAGTGACCACGGCCCGCCTCGCCATATTCGATTGCGACGGCACGCTGGTCGACAGCCAGGCGAATATCTGCATGGCGATGGAGCATGCCTTCGACGAAATGGGCATGGCCCCGCCGCCGCGCCATGCAACGCGACGTATAGTCGGGCTCAGCCTTGTCGAGGCGATGCGGCAGTTGCTGCCCGAAGCAGAGGATGCTCTCCACCGCGACATGGCCGAGCGGTACAAGCAGGCATTCTATACATTGCGAGGAAACGGGCTGGTCGATGAGCCGCTCTATGAAGGCATGGCGGCGGTGCTGAGCGAGCTCGACGAGAATGGCTGGCTTCTGGGTGTGGCAACGGGCAAGTCAGATCGAGGCTTGGAACGTTGTCTCGACCACCATGGAATCAAGGGATTGTTCGTGACGTTGCAAACTGCGGACCGGCATCCGTCCAAGCCGCACCCATCGATGGTCTGGCAGGCGCTCGCCGATGCAGGTGCCGACGCCGCCAATGCTGTTATGATTGGCGATACCGTGTACGATATTCATATGGGCAAGGCTGCCGGTTGTCGCACGATAGGCGTAAACTGGGGCTATCATCCAATCGATGAATTGCGTGAAGCGGGGGCGGATCATCTGGTTGAATCGATGGAAGAATTGATGCAAGCGATTAAGGGGCATTTATGACCAGCGACGAACGTGAAACTCAGGCCAAACAACGCTTTATCATTTTGAACGTCTTGCGTTTTTCGGGTGCTGTAATCGTCATGATGGGTCTTGCCATCAGTGCGGGTCGGTTGTTCCCGGATTTCCCGCCGCTTTTTGGCTATCTTTTCATCGTGCTTGGTCTGTTTGAATTTTTCCTGTTCCCGATTCTGCTGAAAAAGAGCTGGAACAAGAAGGATGCCGGGCAGAGCTGAACATGCGCCGCTTCTGGAAACAGGTCAGCCTTGAACAGGGCACATATGGGTATGGGATCAGGCTCGACGCGCGTGCGCTCAAGACGCCGATGCGCAATGAGCTTTATCTGCCGACCAAGGCGCTGGCAGATGCGGCAGTGGCCGAATGGGAGGCTGTGGGTGAGGTCATCGATCCCGCCGCGATGCCGATGACGGGCTTTGCCAATGCTGCGATTGATCATGTCGCACCCGACCGGACCAAATTTGCGTCGGCTATCGCGGCTTATGCCGAAAGCGATGCCTTTTGCTATCGCGCCGAACCCGACGAACCGCTCGCGCCTAAGCAGGCCGAGATCTGGGATCGCTGGCTCGATTGGGCAAGGGGGCGTTATGATGTTTCCTTCCAGATCGTACATGGCGTACTGCACCAGCCCCAGCCGGAAGCGACGCTTGAAAAACTGCGCGCTGCGGTGATGGCACGCGGGACTTTCGAATTGGCGGCAATGGCCAAGCTGGCGCATCTGGCCGGGTCACTGGTTGCGGTCCTCGCGATTGTCGAGCAAGCGGGCGATGCAAAAAGCCTGTGGGAGGCGACCTGCCTCGAAGAATTCGCATGCAGGACTATGTCACGCCATCTGGCCTGATCATGCTCGGAGCAGTTGCAACCTGCATCGCGCTGTTGATTGTGGCAATTGCTGCGACGCCGACCGCCACGAAAACGGGTTGGATGCTGGTGCGACCGGGCGGGATGCACTGGTTTTCCTTTTATGTAAGCGCTGCGCTATTTGCACTGATTGCATGGGTTTGGATTTCTGTCGGATCGGCGCGCTCGGATGCCGCATTCCAGATGCGCATCGCCTTTTGGCTGTCATTCACCTTCGGGATCGGCGCGGTCTATTCGGGCCTGTTGATCCGCAAGCTGCGCAAGACGGCATTGCGCATGCGGGGTCGCCAGATCGCCTATGTCGATAGCGACGGGCGCGAGGCGAGCCAGTCCGTCGATGATTTCACAGCGTTCCGCCGACGCTGGCGTGGCGATTATCAGTTGCGGTTCAACGATGGCACAGTGATCGCGCTCGACCCTTATGCAAAGAACAGCGATGAATTTATGGGGCGACTGTTCGACGAGCCTTTGCCGGGCGAACGTTAGCTAGCGACCAGATCGCGGACGAAGCCGATCAGGCCCTTTTGCCGCCGCCGCTTGAGTCGCTCGGCAGTCAAAATCTGCCGCACCTGAGCAAAGCAGCGATCCACATCATCGTTGATGAGGACATAGTCATAGCCATCCCAGTGGCCGATTTCGGATTTGGCACGCGCCATTCTCTCGTCGATGACCGCATCACTATCTTGCGCGCGTGCATGCAGGCGGCGTTCGAGTTCTTCGATTGACGGTGGCAGAATGAAGACGCGGACGACATCCGGGCCTGCCTCCTGATACAGCTGCTGCGCGCCCTGCCAGTCGATATCGAACAGCACATCACGGCCAGCTGCCAGTTCGGCCTCAACCGGCTCTTTGGGCGTCCCGTAGCGGTGGCCAAAGACATGCGCCCATTCGAGGAATTCGCCATTGGCTGCCATCGCCTTGAACGTCGGCACGTCGGTGAAATGATAATGCACCCCGTCAATCTCGCCGGGGCGGGGAGGGCGGGTGGTATAACTCACCGAAAGCGCAATTTGCGGGTCAGCCTCGAGCAGCATCCGCGACAATGTGGATTTGCCCGCCCCGGAAGGCGAGGAGAGCACGAACAACAGCCCGCGGCGTTCGAGTTGGTTGTCGGAACCGGCCATAGCCGCTACTGCTCGAAGAGAGGGCAGGGCGTCAAGCGGGATTTGATTGGCACGGATGCCGAAAAGCACCGTAGCCCTGAGCCTGTCGAAGGGCGCCTTACTGCGAGACGTGCTTCGACAGGCTCAGCACTACGGTTTTGAAACGGGGAGTGTGTACATGAATTGGCCGCTTCGGATCAGCAAGTTCAGCGCACTGATCGCCTTCTTGCTTTTCGCAACTATCGGGGCTATCCTTTGGTCAATGGGCCGCCCGCCGATCTGCGCCTGTGGCGACGTGAAGCTGCTCCATCTGGTCGTGCAATCGAGCGAGAATAGCCAGCATCTGGCCGATTGGTACACGCCCAGCCACGTCATCCACGGCTTCCTGTTCTACGGCGCGGGCTATCTGTTGCGCCGCAAATGGCCCGCGTTGTTCCCGCTGGGTGTCGCGACTGCACTGGCGATATTGGTTGAAGGCGCGTGGGAGATTTTGGAAAATTCCCCAGTGATAATCGATCGCTACCGCGAGGTGACAATTTCCTATGGCTATGCCGGTGACAGCATCGTCAACTCCCTAGCCGACATTGCCTGGATGATTTTCGGCTTCTTTCTAGCCTCACGCCTGCCGTGGAAGGCTACCTTGGCGCTCGGGCTGGCGATGGAGCTATTCGTCGGCTGGATGATCCGCGACAATCTCGCGCTCAATATATTGATGCTCACCGCCCCGCTCGAAAGCGTCAAGGAGTGGCAGGCGGGTGCCAGCGGCTATTGGGTGACGGGGAAGGGTTAGCCGCTCCGTTTTTTGCGCTTGTCGTAAAGCGCTTTGGCCACCAACGCCCCGCCTACAAGCAATGCGCCGGGAATTGAGCGGGATGCAATTCGTGTGGCCGCGATTCCCAGCCCCGCACCCAGAATGCCATGGCCACGCCTGCGTCCGACGACTTCACCGACAACGGCACCTGCAATAGTTTTCAACAGGGGCATGTGGATAACTCCTTTTTCCACAGGGTGGTGTGGATAATCACACCATGTCCTCTGCTCTGACATGGGCATCGAAGGTTGCCTCGTCAACCAGCCCGAGCGCCAGCGCGGATTGTTTGAGCGTCAGGCCGTTTTGGTGGGCATGCTTGGCGATCTTGGCGGCATTGTCATAGCCGATGACGGGCGCCAGTGCGGTGACAAGCATCAGCGAGCGGTCGACCAACTCGGCAATACGCTCCCGATTGGGCTCCAGTCCTTCGACACAATTCTTCGCAAATGTCTCCATGCCGATGCTCAGCAATTCAATAGACCGCAGCACATTGGCGCCGATCAAGGGCTTGAACACGTTGAGTTCCAAATGTCCCCTGCATCCCGCCCACTGTCACCGCCTGATGATTGCCAATGACTTGCGCCGCAACCATGGTCAGCATTTCGCACTGGGTGGGGTTGACCTTGCCCGGCATGATCGAGCTGCCGGGCTCGTTTTCAGGGAGCGAAAGCTCGCCTAGGCCGGAACGCGGGCCGGAGCCGAGCAGGCGGATGTCGTTGGCGATTTTGGTGAGGCTGACGGCCAGGGTGTTAAGTGCTCCGGACATATCCACCAAAGCATCATTAGTAGCGAGCGCTTCGAATTTGTTGAAAGCGGCACAAAATTCAATGTCCGTCAGAGCGCTGATCTCGCTCGCGAAATCGTCGTCAAAATTGGTAGGAGCGTTCAGTCCGGTGCCGACGGCAGTGCCCCCTTGTGCAAGGTCATACAGTCCGATTACGCCCGTGGTGAGCCGAGTTGAAGCCTTGGCCAACTGCCAACTATAACCTGAAAACTCCTGCCCTAATGTGAGCGGCGTAGCGTCTTGCAGATGCGTACGCCCGATTTTGACCAGACCACGCCAAGCTTCGGCTTTATCGGCAATCGCATTGTGCAATCTATCTCTAGCGGGATTTAAACAATCGCGGACGGCAAGAACGGTTGCAACATGCAAAGCCGTCGGAAAGCTGTCATTCGACGATTGGCTCATATTCACATGATCGTTGGGATGGACTGGCGACTTGCCGCCGCGCACACCTGTCAGCATCTCGTTGGCACGTCCCGCGATCACCTCGTTGACGTTCATGTTCGATTGCGTGCCGCTGCCGGTTTGCCAGATGGTCAACGGGAACTGATCGTCATGCTGGCCAGCGACTACCTCAGCCGCCGCCGCTTCGATTGCATCGGCCAGTTTGGCATCCAGCCCATGCTTGCGGTTCACCCGTGCGGCAGCTTGTTTGACCAATGCCAAGGCGTGGATGATCCCCAGTGGCATCCGCTCGTGTGGCGGGAAGGGGAAATTGCCGATGCTACGCTGCGTCTGCGCGCCCCAATAGGCCTCGGCGGGGACATCAATAGGGCCGAAGCTATCGGTTTCGCTGCGGGTTGCCCCGGTCACTTTTTCCGTCCGAAGTCCACCGTCACGACGTTCGAGCCATCCTCCTGCTCGATGCTCGGCCCGTCATTTTCCGCCTGTTCGTGCGGTTCCGGGCCGGATTCGGCGTCGACATGGAATTGCAGCGCGAAATCGACCGCCGGATCGACAAAGGCGGTGATTGCCGAAAACGGGATGTGTAGATGCGCGGGCACCTGGCTGAATGACAGGCCGACCTCAAAATAATCCTCACCCACCTTCAGATCCCAATATTTGTGCTGCATCACGATGGTCATTTCATCGGGGAAACGCTCCATCAGATGCACCGGGATGGCAACACCAGCCGCGCGGGTCTTGAAGGTGATGTAGAAATGATGGTCGCCGGGCAAGCCGCTGACCATGACTTCGCCGAGCACACGACCAACCACAGCACGCAGGGCCTCCTGCACGATATCGTCATAGGGATCAGGCTGTCAGGGGCGTCGTCGCTCATGCGCGCCTTGGTGGACTGACCGCGTTTTGAAATCAAGATGAACTTTAGCGAGGTATAGGTTCGCGCACTTGCACTGGCATTTTATCGGCTTATAGCGGCGGCCATGCGCACCGCCTCTGTCAACCGGAACACCAAGGAAACCGAAATTGCGGTCGAGGTAAATCTCGACGGCACCGGACATTATGATATTTCGACCGGGATTGGCTTTCTCGATCATATGATCGAACAGTTTTCGCGCCATTCGATGATCGACATTTCATGTCGCATCAACGGCGACCTGCATGTCGACCAGCACCATACCGCAGAGGATAGCGCGATCGCGATCGGGCAAGCGATCCTGAAGGCATTGGGCGATAAGGGCGGGATCATGCGCTATGGCAGCGCCTATTCGCCGATGGACGAAACCTTGAGTCGCGTTGCCCTCGATATATCGGGGCGGCCCTATTTTGTTTGGAAAGCCGCTTTCACGCAGGAACGCCTCGGCGAAATGGATACCGAGCTGTTTGAGCACTGGTTCCACTCGATTGCCGATGCGGTCGGGCTGACGCTGCATATCGAATTGCTCTATGGCAAGAACAACCACCATATCGCCGAGAGCATCTACAAGGGTTTTGCCCGCGCGATGCGGCAGGCGGTCGAGATTGATCCGCGCAAGGGCGGGGCGATCCCCTCGACCAAGGGGATATTAGGTGGCTGAGCGCATCGCGCTGATCGACTATGGCGCGGGCAATCTCCAATCGGTTCGAAACGCGCTGAAGGCTGCGGGAGCGGCGGATATCGCTGTGACTGCCGATCCTGAGATTGTTGCGCGTGCTGAACGCATAGTCCTCCCCGGCGTCGGCGCCTTTGCCCATTGCATGGAAGGCGTATCGGGCATCGACGGGATGATCGAGGCATTGGAGCAACGTGTTTTGCGCGATGCTGCGCCGTTTCTAGGCATTTGCGTGGGTATGCAGTTGCTCGCTGACGAGGGTGTCGAGCATGGCAGCACCAAGGGACTTGGCTGGATAGGCGGTACCGTTCGGGCGATTGAGCCTGCTCCGGGCCTTAAAGTTCCGCATATGGGGTGGAATGATGTAACCGTGCGCGGTGTGCATCCGGTTGTGGCGACCGGAGAGGCTTATTTCCTTCACGGCTATCATTTCGACGCCGCTGACTCTGCGCATGTACTGGCGACCACCGATCATGGCGGCCCGCGCGTGGCTGCTGTGGCAAAGGACAATATCCTCGGAGTGCAATTCCACCCTGAGAAAAGCCAATCTTATGGAATTGCCACGCTCGCTAGATTTCTGGAGTGGAACCCATGATCGTTTTTCCAGCTATCGACCTGAAAGGTGGTCAGGTTGTGCGCCTCGCAGAGGGCGATATGGACCGTGCCACGGTCTATGCCGATGATCCGGCTGCGCAGGCATTACTGTTTGCCGAGGCGGGGGCGGAACATCTGCACGTAGTCGACCTCGACGGGGCCTTTGCCGGAAAACCGGAGAACGCCGAAGCGGTCGAATATATCATCGAGAATTTCCCCGGCTATGTGCAGCTGGGCGGCGGTATCCGCAACCGCGAGACCGTCGAGCGTTGGTTCGATCTGGGCGTGGCGCGGCTGGTGATAGGCACCGCGGCGCTCAAGGATCCGCAGTTCGTCAAGGATATGGCGCGCGAATTTGAAGGCGGCATCGTCGTCGCGGTCGACGCGCGCGACGGCTTTGTCGCAACCGAAGGCTGGGCCGAGAAATCGGATATGCCGGTGATAGACCTCGCCCGCCGGTTCGAGGACGCAGGCGTTGCCAGCCTGTTGTTTACCGACGTTGGCCGCGACGGGATGCTGACCGGCTGCAATATCGACGCGACGGTCGATCTAGCGCGTTCGGTAGATATTCCTGTGATCGCCAGCGGCGGCGTAAAAGGCATCGACGAAATCCATATTCTCAGCCTGCATGCCCAGGACGGAATTGAAGGCGTTATTACGGGACGAGCAATTTATGACGGGCGCTTGGATCTGGCGACGGCTATTAGGATAGCGAACAGGGCATGAGTACCGATCATCTGATCCTCGTCCTTACCGCACTTGGTGCTACCATTTGGTTTGCTGGAGCAATCAAGTTTTTGCGTCAAGGTCACATAGATATTTATTTTGAGAAGCGAACGAGGAGCGAGCATCCGAGGACTTTTTGGCTATACGTATTTGGCGCTCTCGCCGCTGCAATCATGGCGATCTTAGTCTTTATAGATGTTGCGATCAGGATAAGCTGATGACCGTCCGCATCCGCGTCATTCCCTGCCTTGATGTCGCCAATGGCCGTGTGGTCAAGGGTGTCAATTTCGTTGACCTGAAAGACGCCGGCGATCCGGTTGAACAGGCCAAGGCCTATGACGAAGCGGGCGCGGACGAGCTTTGCTTTCTCGATATCACCGCTAGCCACGAAGGCCGCGACACGATCCTCGACGTGGTAAGGCGCACCGCTGAAGTCTGCTTCATGCCGCTGACCGTCGGCGGCGGGGTTCGCAGTGCCGAAGATGCGCGGGCCTTGTTGCTCGCAGGGGCGGATAAGGTCGCCGTGAACAGTGCGGCAGTCGCACGTCCCGAGGTCGTGGCGGATATCGCCGAACGCTTTGGCAGCCAGTGTGTCGTTGCCTCGGTCGATGCCAAGCGCTGGTCCGATGGCCGCGACGGCTGGGAAATTTTCACCCATGGCGGGCGCAACCCGACCGGAATCGACGCGGTGGAACACGCGCTGAAACTGGCACATCTGGGGGCAGGCGAACTTCTCGTCACCAGCATGGACCGTGACGGCACCAAGATCGGCTTTGACCTCGAACTCACGCGCACCATCGCCGATGCTGTCGACGTTCCCGTTATTGCCAGCGGCGGGGTTGGAACGCTCGATCATCTGGTCGAGGGTGTGACCAAGGGCCATGCCAGCGCGGTACTGGCGGCCTCAATCTTCCACTTTGGCACCTACAGCATTGCCGAGGCACATGCGGCGCTCAGGGCAGCGGGTCTCCCCGCGCGCGGTTGACTACCAGCGGATGAGGCGCGGTACGATCAACCGACCGAGCAGTGCGCAGATCCCGACCGCCAGCGTGTACCAGAAACCGGTATAGACCACGCTGTTGAACGGGCAGTGGAAATTATAAGCAAAGGCACCCAACCCACCTGCGGCAAGGCCTGTCAGCCACCCTGCCTTTTCCTGCGCGACCGGTGCCCCACGGCGCAGCCACAATACCATCGGAATGGCTGTCGCCAAGCCGCCGATGAAGCTGAAGGTCAGGCACTGGATGCCCGACTGCATCGTACCAGAAGACCCTGAAGGTTGCCCCGCAATGGCCAAGATCGTCGCTGCCAATGGAAAGAGCAGCGCTGCGGCCAGAGCGGTTTTCCAGCCATGCCCTTGACGCCCGACGCCCGGATTAGCCATCGCCAGCAAGGTTGCCGCGCACACCAGCCCCATCAGGAGCAGGGTTCCTGCGCGCAGCAGGAACATCGGGTGCGGTGCGCCTGCCATCAGGTCTGCGCGGATACCCGCATAAGTCGCGATCACGGCTATCGCCGCCACGGTCATTCCAACCGGCAGGATCAGGGCGCGCCGTATGTTCATCGGCCGAACCGGCTCCAGTTCGTCGACCAGCTGCGAAATGTCGAAGGGCTGTTTCATTTTCTTATTCATTCTCGATCAGAGCAGCCAGTTTTTTGAGGCCGCGATGGATATTCACTTTGACCAGTGCTTCGGACTGGCCGGTCTGGATGCAAGCGTCGGCGATGCTATGGCCATCGATTTTCACGATGCGGATCACTTCGGCTTGCGGTGAGGGAATGAGATCGAGCAAACGGTCGATACTGATACGCGCGCCGACGACTTCTTCATGGCTTTCTTCGGCTGCATCATGGTGATCGAGCACCTCGGTCTGGTGCCGATAACTCTGCCGCAACCGATCAACCCAGCGATAGCGTGCGATGGCGGCCAGCCAGGGCAGGAAAGGCCGCGACGGGTCGTAACTCGCCCTTTTGCGGTGGAGCGAGATCAGAGTTTCCTGCACCAGATCATCAACCGCATCGGGCGCAATTTTCTGCCGAAAATAACGCGCGAGCCAGCCGCCGCATTGTTCGAGGAGAACGGCATAGGCCTGCTTGTCGCCGCTTTGCGACATTCGCATCAGCCTGCGCAGTCCTTCCTCGTTTGCAATCATGCGCGGCGGCCCGCGAGCAATGCGTCGACCGACAGGCCGCCACCCCCGCGCACGATAAGGATCAGCGTGAGCGCGACCCAAAGGCTATGCACCTGCCACCATGCTTCGGGGAAGACGAATATCTGGATCACGATGGTCATGCCCAGCAAGGCCATTGCGGAAAGGCGCGTAAACATACCGAACACCAGCAAGATAGGTAGGGCATGTTCGGCATAGGTGGTAAGATGCGCTGCCAGTTCGGAGGTCAGCAACGGCACCTTGTTGAAAGGATCGTCGCCGAACTGGTAGATCGTGTTTTCGCCGACGGTCAGCCAACTGCCTTCCTCAACCTTTGTCCGACCCGATCGCCAGAATATGCCGGCTAGCGTCATGCGGACAAACAGCAGCATGAGAGATTCGATAAATCCGCCGGAAATCAGGCTAATGATACGATCATAGGGTCGGGTCAGTGTCTGCAACATCGCTCACTCCATCGCGATCAGCGCGCCGGCGCCGATCAGGGTCAGGACCGGCCCGATGGGGTCGGTATCTTCCCCTTGTTCGCTGGCAAGCGCGAGAAGGTTACCGATGGTGATGGGCTGCCGACATTTTTGTGCGGCTTGGAGTGTACGGTCGTCGATGGCGAGAAGCCGGACTTCGGTCTCCGGACGGACAATAAGGGTTGCGGAAGGCGTCATCTCCACTGCCAAATGACTCAGAGGTGCCGCAAGCGGCGCGTGCAACTCGCAGATGCGTGTCGAAGGATGAAAAACAACTGGTAAGCCCAGCAGTTCCGTTTCGGCTAATGCGCCGATGGTTTCCAAGGAAAGCGAAGACGTATCTGCGGCATGATAGCTTTCCAGCCATGCCCATTCGATTTTGGCGAGGTCGCAGATCGCTGCATTGTGCCCCTCCTCTGAAGAGGAAGGGAGGCTGTGGCTAAAAAACTTCGCAAAGTGGCGGCCTATATGCGCAAGGTCGCACGCCTTTGCTTCTGCGGTTTCGACATATTCCCGGCTCAGTGCATTGAATAGTACCTCGCCGACTTCAACGCGAGTGAGGGGGAAACTTTGCTCCAACGCGACAAGGCGCGCATGGCTGATCGTATTGGCATGTGCCTTCAGGCCAAGGATGATGCGCTCCGGCGATCCGATGAACAGTGTGGCATCTAGCGCGTCGGGCCCATCGTTGATGGTCGCGACGAAGTTGCGCTGGGCTTCAGACAGCGACGGCATCGAGGATCGCCTGCGCCTTGTCAGCCTCGGCCATATAGACTGCATAATCGGGGGTATTCGTATCCCATTCGATCAGCGTCGGCTTGGCGCCATGAGTTGAGATAAAATCAAAATAGTGCATCCAAGCGATATCGCCGACCGGACTGCCGTGATCGTCGATATAAAGCGGTCCGCTCTCGTGGATTTCGGTCACATGGCCAGCGAGATGGATTTCGCCGACCCAGTCCGGATCAATTTGTGAGAGCCATGTGCGAGGATCACTGCCCAGATTGCCCGTCGTAACAACAATATTATTGATGTCGAGGAGCAGCCCGCAACCAGTGCGCTGAATTAATTGGGCCAGAAAATCCGTCTCTGTCATCTCATTGTCGGCATAGGCCAGATAACAAGAGGGGTTCTCGATCAGCGTCTGGCGGCCCAGCCGCTGCTGGACGCGGTCGACCTGCGTAGCGAAATGATCAAGCGCTTCCTTGGTGTAAGGGATAGGCAGCAGATCGGCATAGCGATCATGCGCGTTACCGCTGAAACTCAGATGATCGGAAACCATTGCAGGCTTGTAGCGATCACATAGCGCAGCCAGACGATCTAGCTGGTCCTCGATCAGCCCTTCGGCTGTTCCCAGCGACAGACCAACCGAATGAAAGCTGACCGGATAATGTTCTGCAACGGCGGCCAGCCAGCGGTGCGGCGGACCGCCGTCACAGAAATAGTTTTGCGGATGGACCTCGATCCAGGCGGGGCGACCCGGTTGGGCGTCTGTGTCGAGCACGGCAGTATAGTGTTGGGGCTTCAACCCGATCCCGGTCTTGGGGGGAAGGGCGCCGGAATATCCGGGTCGCGCCGTCATTTTGGCCGCCATGTCCATCCGCAGACTTTAGCGCAGAACTCAGCTCTGCGGAACAGGCTTGGCATTGCCCTGCTTTGCAGTCAGCGATCCGCCCAACTTCACGCAGCTGCCCTTAGCAACATATTTCCAGGCATTACCCTGATAGTCGACGGTTGAGGTGCCGGCGCAACTGGTGCCGGGCCCTGCAGCACAATCATTCTTGGCTTTCAAGGCAACGCCATAGCATTTTTCTTTGGCACCTGCGGCGGCAGTGGCAGGCGTAGTTGCGATCGCTGCTGCAGCGGAAAGGGCGGCCGCGGCTGCGGCGATCTTGAATACGGAAACAGTCATAAAATCCTCCAGATAGGAATTGTGTTTCGGCCAGGGGGATGGTCCGGAAGCACGACGCAATGCCTGCTTCACAACGGGGTTCGCCAGCGATGCAGTAATGGTTACAGATCT
Source organism: Sphingomonadales bacterium (assembly GCA_016707885.1). Classification (GTDB taxonomy): domain Bacteria; phylum Pseudomonadota; class Alphaproteobacteria; order Sphingomonadales; family Sphingomonadaceae; genus Sphingorhabdus_B. The sequence continues at coordinate 408,531 of JADJGU010000001.1, read as the reverse complement.
GCGCATTTTTTTTGCGCGGTGCCGCTTGACCTCTACGGGATAATCCCTATCTCGCCATCGTTAGCACTCAACGTGAGTGAGTGCTAATAGTGTTTCAGGCGTTTGGAGAGTGCGCATTTTTGCCTCTCTTCTGCGTCATCAACCCAAAAAGGAAGGCATGGCATGAAATTTCGTCCGTTGCATGACCGCGTCCTCGTCCGTCGCGTCGAGGCAGAAGCAAAAACCGCTGGTGGGATCATCATCCCTGACAGCGCTCAAGAAAAGCCGCAAGAAGGCGAAATCGTCGCCGCTGGCGAAGGCGCCTATAACGAAGATGGCGAGCGCATTAAGCTCGACGTCAAAGTTGGCGACAAAATCCTGTTCGGCAAATGGTCGGGCACCGAAGTCAAGATCGACGGCGAAGACCTGCTGATCATGAAGGAATCGGACATTTTGGGAATCGTGGGCTGAACACTGGCCCGATAGGGGGGTGATATACCCTTCTACTTTCTGAAGAATCCGCCATTTTTGAAGGAATATGAACATGGCTGCAAAAGACGTAAAATTCGGCCGCGACGCGCGTGAGCGCATCCTGCGCGGCGTCGATATCCTCGCCGACGCGGTGAAGGTTACCCTCGGCCCCAAAGGCCGCAACGTTGTTATCGACAAGAGCTTCGGCGCACCCCGCATCACCAAGGACGGCGTCACCGTCGCCAAGGAAATCGAGCTGAAAGACAAGTTCGAAAATATGGGTGCCCAGATGATCCGCGAAGTCGCCTCAAAGGCAAATGACGCGGCAGGTGACGGCACCACTACTGCAACCGTACTTGCTCAAGCCATCGTTCGCGAAGGTATGACCTCGGTTGCTGCCGGCATGAACCCGATGGATCTGAAGCGCGGTATCGATCTGGCGGTGAACACCGTCATCGCGGATCTGCAAAAACGCTCAAAGCCCGTTGCTGACTCGTCTGAAATTGCCCAGGTCGGCACCATCTCTGCCAATGGCGAAGCCGAAATCGGTGAAATGATTTCGAAAGCCATGGACAAAGTCGGCAAAGAAGGCGTCATCACCGTTGAGGAAGCCAAGGGCCGCGAAAGCGAGCTCGACGTTGTTGAAGGCATGCAGTTTGACCGTGGTTACCTGTCGCCTTACTTCATCACCAACACCGAAAAAATGTCGGTTGAACTGGATAACCCGTACATCCTGATCCACGAAAAGAAGCTGTCGTCGCTGCAAGCGATGCTGCCGATTTTGGAAGCGGTTGTGCAATCGGGTCGTCCGCTGCTGATTATCGCAGAAGACATCGAAGGCGAAGCTTTGGCAACTCTGGTTGTCAACAAGCTGCGTGGTGGATTGAAGATTGCGGCCGTTAAGGCCCCCGGCTTTGGCGACCGTCGTAAAGCGATGCTCGAAGATATCGCGATCCTGACCGCTGGTGAAATGGTTAGCGAAGATCTGGGCATCAAGCTTGAATCGGTTACCTTGGGCATGCTCGGCCAAGCCAAGCGCGTCACCATCGACAAAGACAACACCGTCATCGTCGATGGCGCAGGCGATGCCGATGCGATCAAGGGCCGCGTTGAAGCGATCCGTGCGCAGATCGAAACGACCACATCCGATTATGACAAAGAGAAGCTGCAGGAACGTCTGGCGAAACTCGCCGGCGGTGTTGCCGTTATCAAGGTCGGTGGTTCGACCGAAGTTGAAGTGAAAGAACGCAAGGATCGCGTCGATGACGCGCTGCACGCAACCCGCGCAGCTGTCGAAGAAGGCATCGTCCCCGGCGGCGGTACCGCCCTTCTTTATGCTACCAAGGCTTTGGAAGGCCTAAAGGGCATCAACGACGACCAGACCCGCGGTATCGACATCGTGCGTAAAGCGATCATGGCACCTATCCGTCAAATCGCGCAGAATGCCGGTTTTGACGGTGCCGTGGTTTCGGGCAATCTGCTGCGCGAAAATGACGAGACACAGGGTTTCAATGCATCGACCGATGTCTATGAAAATCTGGTTGTTGCTGGCGTTATCGACCCGACCAAGGTTGTCCGTACGGCGTTGCAAGACGCGGCATCGGTGGCTGGTCTGCTGATCACCACCGAAGCAGCGATCTCGGACGCGCCTGAAGACAAGGCCGCTGGCGGCATGGGCGGAATGCCCGGCGGCATGGGTGGAATGGGCGGCATGGACTTTTAAGTCCTGCCGGTCAGTTCAGACTGAATATAAGGGGCTGGAGAGGAAACTCTCCGGCCCTTTTTCTTGGAATTTGATGATGCAGCCCCTACATCGCGTGCAATGGCGAAACGCTTCACGGTCTTGGCAGCGATATGCGCAACGATGATTGCAGTGCATATTCTGAACCTCGCGCTGGGTGGTGCGCTTCTTTCTTTCGGAATCGATCCGCGAAACGCGGGCAGCGCTTACACCATTTTCACCGCCCCCTGGCTGCATGCGGATTTCGGCCACTTGTTCGGCAATCTGGCTTCTTTTGTCGTACTGGCGGCGATCTGCCTGATCAACGGTCTTCGCTATTTCTTGAAGGCAAGTCTGCTTATCATACTGATTACGGGCGCGCTGGTTTGGGCATTTGCGCGCGACAATCTCCACATTGGCGCAAGCGGCTGGATCTTCGGGCTTTGGAGCCTTGTTATCGCGCTGGCGTGGTTTGATCGCAGCTGGCGGAACATAGTTATCAGCTTGGCTGTGACATTCTTCTACGGCGGCATGGTCTTTGGCGTGCTGCCGACCGACGGCTATATTTCCTTTGAATCGCATCTGTTCGGAGCGCTGTCGGGCGTGATTGCGGCTGCGATTTTGTCGAACGAGCCGAGGCAGGTTGCTGCGCCTTCCAAGGTTGGCGAACTGAAATTCTGGTCTTGATCGCATGTCCCGGCTGATATTGTTCAACAAGCCCTATGGCGTGCTGTCGCAATTCACCGACCGTGGCAGTGACGGCGTGCGGGCAACGCTTTCGGATCATATTGATATCCCAAACGTCTATCCGGCGGGCCGACTAGACCGCGATAGCGAGGGGCTGTTGCTGCTGACCGACGATGGAAAATTGCAGGCGCGGATAACAGAACCGAAGTTCAAGACGCCCAAAACCTATCTGGTCCAGATCGAGGGCGACATTGTCGACGCAGCACTTCGGCAGTTGCGCAAAGGCGTGCTGCTGAAGGACGGCCTGACCCTGCCTGCGGAGGCTGAGCGCATCGATGAACCGCAACTTTGGCCGCGCGATCCACCTGTCCGCTTTCGCAAATCGGTGCCCGATTGCTGGATCAAGCTGACCATAAGTGAAGGGCGCAACCGCCAGGTGCGGCGAATGACTGCGGCGGTCGGATTCCCCACACTTCGGCTGGTGCGCTGGTCGATAGGTGACTGGACGGTTGCGGGGCTCGCGCCGGGGGAATGGCGTGAAATCCAAGTTTAGACTTTAGCCGTCAAGCGCGTAGCCGACCGAGCGGATCGTGCGTATCGGATCTTCCTTGCCGGCAACTTCAATCGCGCTGCGCAGGCGGCGGATATGGACGTCGACGGTGCGCAATTCGATGTCGCTATCATGCCCCCAAACCGCATCGAGCAGCTGGCTGCGTGATTGAGCTCTGCCGGGACGTTCCATGAAATGGCGGAGCAGACGGAATTCGGTGGGACCAAGCGCAATTTGCGCGCCATCACGCCTCACACGCACTGCGATTGGATCAAGCTCAATATCCCCTACCACCAATGTGCTGCCGGTGACTGCAGGCCGCGTCCTTCGCAGGACGGCCTCTACTCGCGCTCGCAATTCACGCGGAGAGAAGGGTTTGGTGATATAGTCGTCAGCTCCGGTTTCGAGGCCGCGAATTCGGTCTTCTTCCTCACCGCGCGCGGTCAGCATGATAATCGGGATTGCAGCGGTTTCCTTGCCACGGCGCAGACGCCGGCAAACTTCGATGCCGGGCAATTGCTCAATCATCCAGTCGAGGATGATGATGTCAGGTCCGAACTCTTGTGCTAGTAGTAGTGCTTCTTCACCATCTGCAGTTTGCTGGACGGCAAACCCAGCACTTTCAAAGTTCCACGAAAGCAATTCGGCAAGCGCCGGCTCATCCTCGACTATCAGGATTTTCGGGGTCATTCGTCATCCTCGATGCGGACCTGGACTGTGCGGTCGGTGAAATAGCTTCCGGTGGCCGCATAATAGACCATCTCGGCGACGTTAGTTGCATGGTCACCGATGCGTTCCAGATTGCGGGCAACGAATAGTAAGTGCGCAGCGGTACTGATGGTGGCCGGATTTTCCATCATATGCGACACCAGATTCCGGAAAAGGCTGTTGTAGAAATTGTCGAGTTTCTCGTCGCGGGCAATCACTTCCATCGCCAGTTGTGAATCGCGCGCTGCATAAGCGTTCAGCACATCCCGAACCATGCCCTGGGCGATATCTGCCATAGCAGGGATCAGCGTCAAAGGCTCAATTGAGCCTTTTGAATTCAATTCTTTCACGCGCTTTGCGATGTTCTTGGCATAGTCGCCGATACGTTCGACGACGCCGGATATTTTGAGAGCGGCAATCACATCCCGAAGATCATCGGCCATAGGCGCGCGCAGTGCGATGATACGAATGGCGAGTTGGTCGACCTCTGCCTCAAGCGCATCAAGCTTGGCATCGGCAGCGACCACCAGTTGAGCCTTGGCTTCATCGCGGCGGCTGAGGGCATCGACAGCATCGGCAATGGCGACTTCAGCCAATCCGCCCATTTCGGCGATCAGGCCGCGTAGCTTGCTGATATCTTCATCGAATGCCTTGACGGTATGGTTTTCTGCCATGTCGGGTCCTTATCCGTAACGACCGGTGATATAGTCTTTAGTGCGCTCTTCATGCGGGTTGGTGAAGATGGTCGAGGTTTCGCCATATTCGACCATCGAACCCAGATGGAAAAAGGCGGTGCGTTGCGAAACGCGCGCGGCCTGCTGCATCGAGTGGGTAACGATAACTATGGCGTAACGGCCCTTCAGATCGTCGATCAGCTCTTCAATGCGTGCAGTGGCAATCGGGTCGAGAGCTGAGCAGGGTTCGTCCATTAGAATCACTTCGGGGCTAACGGCAATGGCGCGCGCGATGCAAAGCCGCTGCTGCTGGCCACCCGAGAGCGCTGTGCCGGCATCAGTCAGGCGGTCTTTCACTTCGTCCCACAAGCCAGCGCGGCGGAGCGATTTTTCCACAATCGCGTCCATGTCTGTCTTGCTGGCGGCGAGTCCGTGGATGCGCGGGCCATAAGCAACATTTTCGTAAATCGATTTGGGAAAGGGGTTCGGCTTCTGGAACACCATGCCAACGCGCGCACGAAGCTGCACCACATCCATTCCGCTTGAGTAAATGTCTTCACCGTCGAGCTTGATTTCGCCATCAATGCGGCATCCCGCGATGGTGTCATTCATGCGGTTCAACGTCCGCAAAAAGGTCGATTTACCGCAACCCGACGGACCGATGAAGGCCGTCACATGCTCGGTCGCAATATCGATCGAGACGTCACGGATCGCCTGCTTGTCGCCGTAGAAGACGTTGACGTCGCGCGCGGAAATTTTGAGGGTCGAATTTTCTGACATATGTTTACCAGCGGGTCTCGAACTTGTTGCGGAGGTAGATGGCGACGCCGTTCATGGCGATCAGAACGAACAATAGCACAATAATCGCAGCCGATGTGTTTTGCACAAAGCCCTGGTCGACTTCATCCGACCACAGAAAAATTTGCATCGGCAATACCGATGACGGATCGGTGACGCTGCCCGGCGGGGTTGAGACAAAGGCGCGCATACCGATCATCAACAGGGGAGCGGTTTCGCCCAGCGCGCGCGCCATGCCGATAATCGTGCCAGTCAGGATACCGGGCAGCGCCAGCGGCAGGACGTGGTGGAATACCGTCTGCACCTTGCTTGCGCCGACCGCTAGCGCCGCATCGCGGATCGATGGCGGCACCGCTTGAATGGCGTTGCGACCCGATATGACAATCACCGGCATTGTCATCAATGCCAATGTCATCCCGCCCACTAGCGGAGAGGAACGGGGCAATTGCAGAAACTGGATGAAAACGGCGAGGCCCAGCAGACCAAAGATGATGGACGGGACCGCTGCCAGATTGTTGATCGACACTTCAATCCAATCGACCCACCGCGAACGCGGGGCAAATTCTTCAAGATATATGGCTGCAAGCACGCCCATCGGGAAGGCCAGCGCCAGTGTCACCAGCATGGTCAATATAGAGCCCTTAACTGCGCTCCACACGCCAGCGGTTGACGGATCGGTCGAATCCGATCCCGATAGGAACGACCAGTCGAGACCGGAGATGCCGTTTTTCAGCATCGTGAACAGCAATACTGCGAGGAACAGCATAGACAGCACGATGGCCGCCAGACCGAGCAGTTTGAAACGGCGTTCTGCAGCATAGCGCTTGTTGAGGTGCGCAATTGCTTCTGGGGATTGCCAGTTACTCATACGCCTCCCGGAAGCGCTTCACGACGCGCAGTGCGATGATGTTGAGAATGAGCGTAACGATGAAGAGCACTAGCCCAAGGGCAAAGGCCGATAGCGTTGTCGGATGGTCAAAGCTGCCTTCGCCGGTCAGAAGGGCTGCGATCTGGTAGGTTACCGTTGTCATACGTTCGAAGGGATTGGCAGACAGATTAGCCGAGGCCCCGGCCGCCATATAGACGATCATGGTTTCGCCAATCGCGCGGCTGATGGCGAGCATGATACCTGCAACAATACCGGGCAAGGCGGCGGGGATGAGTACCTTTTTGATCGTTTCCGAAGTGGTCGCACCCATAGCCAGCGATCCGTCGCGCATCGCTTGTGGAACGGCGGCGATGCTGTCGTCGGCCATCGACGAGACGAAAGGAATAATCATTACGCCCATCACCAAGCCCGCGGCCAACGCGCTTTCGGTTGAAGCATTGGTGATACCGATGGCATTCGCTAGGTCGCGGATGAACGGGGCAGCGGTCAACGCGGCAAAATAGCCATAGACCACCGTAGGTATGCCGGCGAGGATCTCGAGCATGGGCTTCAAAATGCTGCGCGCGCGCGGGCTTGCATATTGTGTCAGGTAGATCGCGCTCATCAATCCGAAAGGAATTGCGACGATCATCGCAATCACGGCTCCGATGAAGAAGGTGCCCCAGAAAAGCGGAACGGCTCCAAGATCGCTCCCCATGTCCGATGTCGGCGATGACATTGTGTCGGGGGTCCAGTTGGTCCCAAACAGGAAGTCGATTGGGCTGACCATCGAAAAGAAACGCGCTGATTCAAAAATCAGCGAGGCGATGATGCCGACTGTCGTGATAACGGCGACGAAGGAGGCGAGCAACAACGCCCCCAATACAATCCGTTCGATGCGGGTGCGCGCGGGGAATCCAGCTTTGACCCTTGTATATCCAAAAGCCATCCCGGCAAAAGCTGCCAAAATCGAGAGTGCGGCACCGATCCAGCCGAACTTGGTCTGCGCAGCAGCGATAGCTGGTGCCAATTGCTGGGCAATCGGGTTGGTAGCAAAAGCGTCAGGATTTTGGGCCAGCGCGAATGCTTCGTTCAAAACGGTATTGCGTTCGAACTCAAAGGCCGGAAGTTGCGCCGCTGCGGGATCCGCTAGAATTGCTCCATGAACCAGCCCCGGCGAAATCAACGACCATAACCATGCGATAATCAGGGCAGGAACAATCGCCCAGATTGCCGCATACATCCCATAATGGCCGGGCAATGCCAGTTTCAGTTTGCCGGAAACCGGCGCAAAATGCGCCGAACGTGCACGTGCAATGGCCCAGGCGATAACGCCCAGGCCAAATACACAAATCAAAACAAAGGATATTGGCATTGCCCCCAGCTTTCCGGCTTATTTAAGGCCGCTGGCATCCATCAATGTCATTTTCGAGACAATGTCAGCATTTTTTGTGCGGACATCTTCGGGGGCGACAACCATACCCTTGGCTTTCAGATAGCCATCGGTGCCCCACGCCTTCGCAAATTCGTTGAGGAACGGCGTAACCGATTTGATCGCCTTCACATGCGCCGCTTTGACATAAAGGTAGAGCGGGCGTGCGCCGGGATAGGAGAAATCCGAAACGCTGGCGTAAGTCGGCATGACGCCCGACATCGGGATGCCCTTGATCTTGGTCATATTCTCTTCGAGGAATGAGAATCCGAAAATGCCGATAGCTTTTGGGTTGGCGGCGATCTTCTGCACGATCAGGTTGTCGTTTTCGCCCTGCTCGACATAGGCGCCATCGGTGCGCACCTTGGTGCACAGATCCTTGTGCTTGTCCTTGTCGCTATCTTTCAGTGCCTTCATGGCCGGATCGGTTTCACAGCCCTTGGTCAGGATCAATTCGGCGAGCGCATCGCGGGTGCCCGAAGTCGACGGCGGGCCGTAAACGACAATAGGGATTGCCGGAAGCGCAGGATTGACGTCGTTCCAGTTCTTCGCAGCCTGCGGCTTGCCAAAGGGATTGGCGGCGAGCGCCTTATAGACGTCTTCCGGAGTCAGCTTCATTTCGGGGCCGGCAATGGCTTCGGCAAAGGCAATACCGTCAAGGCCAACCTGAACTTCGATGATGTCTTTCACGCCATTTTTGACGCAATCGTTATATTCGGACTTCTTTATGCGGCGCGAAGCCATTTCGATGTCGGGATGCTGGGCACCTACGCCACCGCAAAACAGCTTCATGCCAGCACCCGTGCCGGTCGATTCGATGACGGGCGATTTCATGTCGGGATTGGCTTTTGCCGTTGCTTCCGAAACCGCGGTCGCAAACGGATACACGGTCGACGAGCCGACAACGCGCAGGAAGTCGCGATTTTCACCACCGCCCGAGCCGCTTCCGCCGCATGCTGAAACTGTAAGAGCAGTGGCAGACGCCATTGCGATAAGAGCCCATTTACGCATTGCTAAACACCTTTCACTTTTGTGACTGGCCCGCCAAATGCGACAATCATGTTACAGTTTTGAGACTCGCGTTCAATTAACTCTGAGGAAGCATGATGGTCGCGGTTGTGCCTTCGCCTTGTCGGCTGCTTATGTCGAACCTTCCACGATGGCGTTCGACGATATGTTTGACGATTGCCAGACCAAGTCCGGTCCCGCCCGCTGCGCGACTGCGTCCGGTGTCAGCGCGATAAAAGCGCTCGGTTAATCGGGGTAAATGCTCGGGTGCAATGCCTTCACCATGATCGGTCACCGTCAATGTTAGCCAACCCCTGTCGCTCGATTCGAGTCGCACTTTTGTTCCGACATCGGATCGGCCGTATTTTTCAGCATTGTCGACAAGGTTGCGAACAACCTGCGCCAATTGCGCATGATCACCCGTCGCAATCACCTTGTCGACATTGCTGCTGAATTCCACTTCGGTCTCGCGCAAACGCTCGCCAATGACTTCCTTACACAGGCTGACCATTTCGACTTCGTCCGATGGAACCTCGTGACGCACGGCCTCGATGCGCGAAAGCGACATCAGATCGGACACCAACGCCTGCATGCGTGTTGCCTCGCGCTTGATGATGTCAAGAAACCGTTGTCGGGTTGCCGCGTCCTCACCGGCTTTCGGGTCGGACAGCGTTTCAACATACCCCAATATCGCGGTTAACGGGGTGCGCAATTCGTGGCTCGCATTGGCCACAAAATCAGCATGCGCGCGCGCGACGCTGACTTGTACCGATTTATCACGAAGCGAGATTAGTCGGTTGTTATCAGCCAGTGGACTGCACACCATTTCCCAAACACTTCCACGTACAGATAGTCCGTTGATGCGAGCGCGACCACCATCCGCCGATTTGATTAACTCGAGTGCATCGGGATCGCGAATTGCAATGCGGATATCCTGCTGCTCAATATGAGCACCCAATAGTGACTTGGCTGCGGCATTGGCAAAACCCACACGCTCGCCTTGCACAAGCAGAATGGGGATTTCGATCAACGACAATAACTGTTGTGCATTTTCTGCCATTTGCCATCCATATCTTAGGTAGGGAATTGCACAATCGTGAAGTTCGACCGAAAACTCCTAAACACTGGTGAAGGGACAAAAAAACTTCAGTTCAACGACAGATGAGCGTTACAGTTGTGCGACGAAACCGTTACATCAACGCGACGTTCAAGAGGGCGATTCGCGCTCCGTGATTTTTCAGCGTTCAGGGGGGTATATGTTCGCATGGTTTCAGAAGCTGTTGCCGCGTACTGGCAATTTTTTTGAGCAGTTCGAAGCGCACGGGAAGACGATTGTTGCCAGTTCACAGGCACTGGCCAAACTTGTTCGTGGCGGTCCCGACATAGCTGTTCACATCAAAACCATTGAAGATGAAGAGCATAAGGCGGACGATATCATCCGCGATGTTCTGCAGGATGTCCGACGCATATTTCTGACTCCGTTCGATCGCGGGGCGATCACTTCACTGATTGGGGTGATGGATGATGCTGTCGACCAGATGCAGCAGACTGCGGGAGCAGTCGAACTTTACGACGTAACCTCATTCACGCCCCAAATGGTAGGCATGGCCGGCATCATCGTCGAAGCGTCAACGATCATCGATCAAGCCTTGCCGCTGCTGCGCGATGTAACAGCGAATGCAAAGCCGCTGCATGAAATGACGGCACGCCTTGTCAAACTGGAAGGCGAAGCCGACAAGTTGAACTTTGACGGGCTACGCAACGCCTTCGTTGAACATGGCAAAACCGACCCGACTCAATTCGTTGTCGTCAACGAAATCTACCGCCACCTCGAAAAGGTCTGTGACAAGTTTGAAGATGTCGCGAACCAAATTGACGGCCTCGTGATCGACCACGCCTGATCTGGGAGGCACATATGGAAATCGCCTTTCCGCTGCTCGTCGGGCTGGTTATTCTTGCGCTGCTGTTCGATTTTCTGAACGGACTGCATGACGCCGCCAATTCGATTGCTACTATTGTTTCGACCAAGCTGTTGAAGCCGTTTCATGCGGTCATGTTTGCCGCCTTCTTCAATTTTGCGGCCTATTTCCTGACGCTCTACTTTCCCTGGTTGCACAAGGTCGCCGACACGATTGGCAAAGGCTTGATCGACAAGGATCTGGTGACACCAGCCGTTGTTTTCGGCGCTCTTTGCGGCGCGATGTTCTGGAACATACTGACCTGGGTAAAGGGAATTCCATCCTCATCGTCGCATGCCCTTGTCGGTGGATTGATTGGTTCAGGCGTGGCGGCGAATGGCTTTGGTGCTGTGCAATGGGCGGGCCTCAATAAGACTGTCCTGTTTATTTTCCTGTCGCCGACTTTAGGCATGATTTTGGCTATGCTGGTCATGCTCGTCAGTTCGTGGGCCCTGCGCAACGCAACTGCCAGCAAAGCCGAAGGCGGGATGAAGGTGATGCACATCCTGTCGTCCGCGGCTTATTCGCTCAGCCACGGGTTGAACGATGCTCAAAAAACAATGGGGATCATAGCAGTGCTGCTCTATTCGACTGGTTACATGCAGGGCGAATTTCATGTCCCGCACTGGGTGGCAATCAGCTGTTATGTCGCGATTGGCCTTGGCACAGCGTGTGGTGGCTGGAAGATAATCGAGACTATGGGGACAAAGATTACCCGGCTTTCGCAGCACCAGGGTTTCAGCGCGTCATTGGGAGGTTCGATCATGCTGTTCAGCGCCTCCGCGATGGGCATACCGGTGTCGACAACACACACGATTACGGGGGCTGTCATCGGCGCCGGGACCGCGCGGCGAGCCTCTGCCGTGCGTTGGGGTGTTGCCAGCAACCTGCTGACCGCGTGGATATTGACAGTTCCCGCCTCAGCTGCGGTGGGGGCGAGTTTCTACCTGCTCACCCGGTTGTTCTGACATCAGCCGACGATGAAGCGCTTGATAATAGAATCGAGCACTGCTTCGTTGAGCAAATTGGTGAATGCGCAGCCAACTGCGCGCCCATTGTTCCAAATCAGCTCTGCCTGGATTGGTGAAAGCCCAGGAAGCGCGAGCCAGCAACGCGCGCCCGCTGGCATTCCGGTCAGGGCTTCGCATTGAAACCCTGCAATCGACAAATCGGTCACAACAACTGCGAAACCCGTGTTGCCCGATTGGCGCAACAATGCCGGTACACGGATTTTGATGCGCGGTGCGCAGCGATCTTCAAGAGCTGCGCTGTCGTAGCGAAGCGAAGTGGGGTCGATTGTGCTTGGTACAATCATTGCCGAAAATCCTGCCAGTTGAACGCGCACATTGCGTGGTCAGGGTTAATGCGGGGCAACTAAGAATGGATAACAAAGACTAAACCAGCCAACATGCTGCTTTTCCCCGAATATTATTCGAAAAAATGACCGTGCTTGAAAATGCAGGACTTCGCTGCCATATGCGCTGCGGGAGTCGGATGGGCGCTGTCGTCGCCAACCCGGTCAGATCCTGACGGAAGCAGCCGTAACGATTTTTCGGCGGGTCATCCGGCTCCTATTTCCAGCAGGAACATATGCAGCTGTTTCGGCAATCGCTGAGCAATCGCCGAGTGTGTGGTCGAAATGGTATGATGCTGCATTCTTCTAGCTTGTCTTTATGCGTGCGAAATTTCGTCGGCATCAGAGAAGCGCGACATTCGGCTTGTCGCACCAACCGCTCTTACTATCGGCAGAAGAATGAATCTGCTAAAACCTGTTCATACACCAGCAAGGTTTGTCACAACAGGCAAATTGGCAGGGGCAGGTAGAAGGAGTAGTTCTCAATGCGTGTTGTTTTCCAAAAGACAGGACGCCTCGTCCTTGTTTCAGCGCTTGCAATTTCGGCGTCGGCTAGCTTGTCGGCGCAGCAGGACGCAACCGAGCCGAATATCGTAGTCAATGGTACGCCCATTCCCGACCCGGCAACAATGCCCAAGGGGCCGGAAATTAAGGGCATCATCTCTGCGCGCAACGATGACAGGATCAAGATCACGACTGCGGATGGCAACAGTACCGTCATCGCGATCAGTGAGGCGACCAAGATCAAGACGAGTAGCGGACTATTTGGCGGTAAGAGCAAGCTGGGAACAGCTGCTTTGCTCAACGGCTTGCCCGTAACTGTCAAGACGTTGCAGTGGAGCGAGGGTTTGCTGGCTAGCCACATCAGTTTCCGCAAAGGTGATTTCAAGACCGCCAATATGATCTACAATGGCACCGACCAGCGATTTGGTGAGCAGGCGGCCGCGACCGAGGCGCTGCGCGGACGCATGGGTGACATCGACAAATACAACATCAAGGGCACAACCAACGTCTATTTCGACACTGGAAAATGGGCGCTGTCTGCGCAGGCGAAGGATGAGCTTTGTGCAGCTGCAGCTCAGGCCGATTCAACCAGCAACGCTCTGCTGCTTGTTGTCGGCTATACCGACTCAGTCGGCAGCGAAGACTATAACCAGATGCTCAGTGAGCGCCGTGCGAACAGTGTCATCAACCATTTGCAACAGAAATGCCGCTGGGCTCCGTATCGCATGTTGACGCCGACCGGTATGGCTGAATCCGATCCAGTCGCGGATAACAGCACCGAAGAAGGCAAGGCGCAAAATCGCCGCGTTGCCGTCAATATCCTTGTCAGCAAAAGCGTCGACGGGATTTGACCTGGATGGGGTGGGCCCTACCCACCCCACCATTTTTGCTCAATCGTTACCCACAAAGTTAGGCCTTATGCTCAGGCAGGCACCCAATTGCCATGGAAGCCAGGCGGGATGCGGTGCGGAATATGCACGATCGCAATTGGCGGACCATCAAAATTCTGCGCATTCAGAATTACTAGGTCGGTGGTTTGTTCGGCTATGTTAACGACATAGCCCATCAGCCAACCGTCATCTTCCGCAGCCCCTCCGTCGCGTGGCACGAAGACAAACTCGCCGGGTATGAGACCCGCGCCGAAATCATGCACCTGCTTTCCTCCGGCCTCCAGATCATGCTTGAACAGTTTCGACTGGTTGGGAGAGGCTGCGTCGAACCCGTCAGGCAGAGCCATCGTATAGGCATAGCGATAGGATTTACCGATCCGGTTTTCGTTGGGCCGGGGGAATTCCTGCGACTCTTCGTCGATAACTTGACGTTCGACCCGTTTCTCGGCCGGATCGATGGTCCAGCGTTCGAGAGGCACGCGGGTTGAATCGGGGCCGGAGGCATCGGGGCGGAACATCTGGTCATGGGCGCAGACGTCCAGAATGACATTTCCATCGTCGGTTTCATAGCCGTTGCACGGGTGGAAAACATAGCAGGGCTCGACATCGCACCAGATGGTGTCTTCGCCTTTGCCTTTTCGAGACAACAGACCTACGCGCGGCTTGTGATCGGGGTTCCAGCGATAGGGGAAGGGGTGGCCCGAAATCAGGGCTTTCATCGAGAAAGTGCAGGGCAGGTCGAGTATAATCACGTAATTTGTCGTTATCATACAATCATGTATCATCGGGCCATGGGCAACGTTGATGGGTTCCTCTCGTATAACCTTGCCGCTTGCGTCAACGACAACATGCCAGATCGTGTCCTGCACATCGCCCTTGTAGCAGATGGCGTGCATCTCGCCGCAATCGGGGTCGAGATGCGGGTGAGCCGAAAAGGAATAATGCAGCGTGCCACCAAAGGGATCGTGCGCGATAGTGTTCAGTTCCTCGTCAATGCGCACGGGGAAGCCGCCGGCCTCGACAATCGCCCATGTCTGGCCCGCATGGCCTAGGACATTGGTGTTGACGGTGTCAAAACGTTCGGCGCGCGGGCCGGGGGCAGGGGGCTCGCCCAAGGCTGCGCTGACAGCGTTCGAGCGGATCCAGCGGTTGCGACACCACAGCGCCTTGCCACCTTGCAGCCTTACGCCATGCACCATGCCGTCGCCCATGAACCAATGATAGGCGGCGGGGTTTGGGTTGATCGGGTTGGGGCCGATGCGGATGTAGCGGCCGTCGAGTTCGGTTGGGATCGTGCCGGTAACACGCAAATCATCTAGCGAGAGTTCGGCGTCCATCGGGACATGGATGCCCGACAGATAAGGATGCGCTGCAGGCGCCTTGCGGTGCTCGCGATTAAATTCGGCGACCTTCATCACTCCCTTGGTGACGGTTCCGCGAATGAGGGTTTCGACTGCGCTGGCCATATCTGCTCTCCTCTGGCTTGCCATTCGACTCGGCAATGTTTACAGCGATAACATGAGTGTTAATGATAACAGTGTCAACATAAAAAATGACAAGCGCGGCTACCATCATGGCGATCTGCGCTCTGCGCTGGTGCAGGCGGGGCTCGAGCTGCTGAAAACGCGTAGCGCCGAAGAGGTCAGCTTGCGCGAAATTGCGCGGCTGGTAGGGGTTAGCGCGACGGCGGTTTACCGCCATTTTCCGGACAAAGCCGCGCTGCTGGGTGCGCTATGTGATGAAGGCGGGCGCGAACTCGGGCGGTTGCAGCTGGAGGCGATGCAAAGATCGGGCGGCGGCCGCGCTGGCTTCGATGCGGTGGGACGAGCCTATGTGCGTTTCGCGCTTGATAATCCGACGCTGTTCCGGATGATGATGACGACACGGCAGGCGGTCGATTTTCTCGACATGCCGGAGGGCCGCGACAATAGTGCGCTACAATTGCTGCGCGACAATATCGCCAGCCTCACCCCGGCAGGGGCTTCGCCAGAGCAACGAAGGATCGCCGCCTTGCGGGCATGGTCGATTGTCCATGGCTTGGCGATGCTGATGCTCGACAATCAGGTGCCAACCGACGAAGCGCTGATCGATGCCGTGATCGACAGCATGTCTGCCGGCATCGCCACCTGACAGATAAATAGCGCAATGTGATGATTGCGCTTTGACATTCACATCATGATGTGAAATCAGACTCGAGTTGGCTCCATTTTAGGGGCATGATTCTCACGGGAATGTGAAATGTCGACACAATTGATAGAAAAACTCCGCCACCTAGTCACAGAAGGCGGGCTGTCGCGCTCGGGCCTCGCCCGCGCCGCTGGCCTCCACGCCAATACGCTGCGCGACCTTGATGCGGCGGACTGGAACCCGACGGCGGAGACGCTGCGCAAGCTGGAAAGCTATCTCTTTTCCAATGACGACACGCCCGCGCTCGTCCCGATCGAGGAGATCATCGAGGAAGCGCGCAATGGCCGCATGTATATATTGGTCGACGATGAGGACCGCGAGAATGAAGGCGACCTGATCATCCCCGCTCAGATGGCGACGCCCGATGCTATCAATTTCATGGCGACGCATGGTCGCGGCCTGATCTGTCTGGCGATGACGAAGGCGCGCTGCAACCAGCTCGGCCTCGCGCCGATGGCGAGCGAGAACCGCGAAAGCATGGAAACTGCCTTCACCGTCTCGATTGAGGCGAAAGAAGGCGTGACCACCGGGATCAGCGCAGCCGATCGCGCGCGCACCATTTCGGTTGCGGTCGATGCCTCCAAAGGGCCCGCCGATATCGTCTCGCCAGGCCATGTCTTTCCGCTGACCGCGCGCGATGGCGGCGTGCTGGTGCGGGCCGGGCATACCGAGGCCGCGGTCGACATCAGCCGCTTGGCTGGCCTCAACCCTTCGGGCGTGATCTGCGAAATCATGAAAGACGATGGCACGATGGCGCGGATGGACGATCTTGTCGCCTTCGCCCGCATGCACAAGCTGAAGATGGGCACGATCCGCGACCTGATCGAATATCGCATGCGCAACGACCATCTGGTCGAAAAAGCGAGCGAGAGTGCCTTCCAGTCCGACTATGGCGGCGACTGGCGCGCGATGACTTATCGCAACAAGATCGACGGCAGCACCAATGTCGTCCTGCAAAAGGGCAAGGTGCTGCCCGACGAACCGACGCTCGTGCGCATGCACGCCATTTCGATCTTCGATGATGTCCTTGGACGCTCGGGTCCGCGCAAGCGGACGCTGCAGCGTTGCATGGCTGAAATCGGCAGGGAAGGGCGAGGGCTTATCGTCGTGCTGATGCCCAGCGGACCGCAAAGCCTGCAGCACGAAGTTGGTGGCACCACCGACGGCAGCGAGCTGCGCGTCTACGGCATCGGCGCGCAAATCCTAGCTGATTTGGGCGTGCACGATATGACGCTGCTCACCAATTCGCACCGCACCGTTGTCGGCCTTGAAGGCTATGGCATCCACGTCGTCGGCGAACGCCCCATTCCGGAGTAAGAAAAATGGCAAAATTCCTGATTGTTGAAGCGCGCTTCTACGACCATTTGAACGACATGCTGGTGGCGGGCGCGAGTGCTGCGTTGAAGGCCGCCGGGCATGAGGTTGAAGTCATCACTGTTCCGGGCGCACTCGAAATTCCCGGAGCAATTGCCCTTGCCGACCAGAGCGACCTCTATGACGGTTTCGTCGCCATCGGCGTCGTCATTCGCGGCGAGACCTATCATTTTGAGATTGTCGCCGGTGAAAGCGCGCGCGGAATCATGGCGTTGACCATGGACGGAGTGGCGATCGGCAACGGTATCCTGACGGTCGAGAATGAAGAGCAGGCACTTGTCCGTGCCGATCCCGGCCAAAAGGACAAAGGCGGCGAAGCTGCGAAGGCAGCCATCGCCCTGCTGGACCTGCGCAACCGCTTTGCGTAATAAAGTTGCGCATAGGATTCCCAAAAATTGCCGTTATAAGATGGTTTCACGGCAGCACTTCTCGTCACCCTGAACTTGTTTCAGGGTCCATTGTGCTCCGGGAACTTTGGTCTGAGAGGAGAAATGGATGCTGGGGCCGACGGCGTGCTTGCACAAACTAGTTCAGCATGACGGTGTGTCAAAATTGACGGCTCCCGTTCCTGACCACGCAATATAATGCGGAAGAGTAAGCCACTAAAGCCCGCGCTGCGCACAACCGCGCCTTGGCTGACGAGCTGCGCGCCAAGGTGGCACAGGCCGCGCTCGGCGGGCCGGAGCAGCATCGCGAGCGCCATGTGGCGCGCGGAAAGCTGCTGCCGCGTGACCGTGTCGAACGGCTGCTCGATCCCGGCGCGCCGTTCCTTGAGATCGGCCAGCTGGTTGCCAATGGTATGTATGAAGGCGATGTTCATGGCGCGAGCCTGATCGCCGGCATCGGCCGCGTCTCGGGCCGCGAATGCATGATCGTGTGCAACGATGCGACGGTGAAGGGCGGGACTTATTATCCGCTGACGGTGAAGAAGCACCTCCGCGCGCAGGAAATCGCGATGGAGAACCGGCTGCCGTGCATCTACCTCGTCGACAGCGGCGGGGCCAACCTGCCGCACCAGGCAGAGGTCTTTCCCGATCGCGAGCATTTCGGTCGCATCTTCTTCAACCAGGCGAACATGTCAGCCAAGGCGATCCCGCAGATCGCCTGTGTGATGGGCAGCTGCACCGCGGGCGGTGCCTATGTGCCGGCCATGTCGGACGAGACGGTGATCGTGAAGAAGCAGGGCACGATCTTCCTCGCCGGCCCGCCTTTGGTGAAAGCCGCAACGGGGGAAGAGATTAGCGCCGAGGATCTGGGCGGGGGGGACCTGCACGCCAAGAAATCAGGTGTGGTCGATCATCTGGCCGAGAATGACGAGCATGCGCTGACCATCGTGAGGGATATTGTGTCGCACATTCCCCTCCCGCTTGCGGGAGGGGCTAGGGGTGGGGCGAGCGAAGCGAGCTTTGGCAGTTTCGGGCCCACCCCCAGCCCCTCCCGCATGCGGGAGGGGGGCATTCGCCCGCCCAAATATGATCCGCAGGAACTCTACGGCATCATCCCCGAAGACGTCCGCGCACCCTATGACGTGCATGAGGTGATTGCGCGACTGGTCGACGGCAGCGAATTCCATGAATTCAAGGCGCTCTATGGCAGCACGCTCGTTTGCGGCTTTGCCCATATTTGGGGGATGCCGGTCGCGATCCTCGCCAATAATGGCGTGCTGTTCAGCGAGAGCGCGCAAAAGGGCGCGCACTTCATCGAACTCGCGCAGCAGCGCAAAATCCCGCTGCTGTTCCTGCAGAATATCAGCGGTTTCATGGTCGGTGGCAAATATGAGGCGGAGGGGATTGCCAAGCATGGCGCAAAGCTCGTCACCGCCGTCGCCACCGCAACAGTGCCCAAAATCACCGTGCTGATTGGCGGCAGCTTTGGTGCGGGCAATTATGGCATGTGCGGGCGCGCTTACTCGCCCCGCTTCCTCTTCAGCTGGCCCAATGCGCGGATCAGCGTGATGGGCGGCGAACAGGCGGCTTCGGTGCTGGCAACGGTGCACCGCGATGCCGCCAGCTGGAGCCCCGAACAGACCGAAGCCTTCAAGACCCCGATCCGCCAGAAATATGAGGATGAGGGGAATCCATACTACGCGACCGCCCGGCTGTGGGACGACGGGATTGTCGATCCTGCACAGACACGCGACGTGCTGAGTTTGGCGCTCGCGGCGACGCTGAATGCGCCGGTTGAGGAGGGCACGCGTTTTGGCGTGTTCCGGATGTGAGTGAAAATTGGTCGCAGAGCCACTTACAACATTGGCAAAGTTCAAAATGTGACGTCTATTTCGCTATTGCCCAAATGATACACCAATATTCTAATACGGAAGTTAATTTTGATACTTTGAACCGTGAGATTGCCGAAGATTGGCGAACAATTTGTAAGTACATCTCACCGACAAGAATTACTACTTCTGTCCGAGGCTATGTAAATGACGATACGGAAAGCCTTCTGGTTTCGCTTCATTGTCTTGCCATCATAGTCTGGGATAAAATCTACGATAAATTTAACACCGATCTGGAACATGATGTTCGTCACGACTTTATGAACGCAGGCGAAGCCGCAGTGGAGCAGTTGGTAAATTTTGGTCTAATGCGTCCTCTTCATGGCGGAGGAAAGTGGACATCACTAGGAATTCATATGCTCAGTGGGAAGTTAAGATGATCCAATCCCTCCTCATCGCCACCCAATTCCTCCTCCAACGGGGGAGGGGGACCAGCGAAGCTGGTGGAGGGGCACGGGATGCTGGAAGCTTGGGTGCCTTGCTGGAGCGGCGGTTGGTTGAGGGTTTGGTTTGGGCGGTGGGTGCAGATAGGGTGGGGGAACTTGATCGTGCCCCTCCACCATCCTTCGGATGGTCCCCCTCCCCGTTCCGGGGAGGAATTCAGTGATCACCGGGCCTACCGATACCGTCAAACGTGCGCGGAAGTTGCGGAGTGAGATGACTTTGCCGGAAGGCGTGCTGTGGCGCGTGCTGCGAACGCGACCTGGTGGACTGAAATTCCGGCGGCAGCATCCGGCTGGGATCTATGTGCTGGATTTCTATTGCGCTGCAGCGAGGCTAGCAATTGAAGTGGATGGAATGGTGCATGACAGCATCCGTGCGGCGCAAGCCGATGCGGCGAGGGCGCATTTTCTTCGGTCGCAGCATGTGGCGACTTTGCGGGTTCCGGCGAAGCGAGTGTTAGAGGATTTGGAGGCGGTGGTGACGCGGATTGTTGACGTGTGTTTGGAGAGGGTTGGGAAATTGCAGCAGCGTCGGGAGAACTCGCCTGTGCCCCTCCACCATCCTGCGGATGGTTCCCCTCCCCTTGCAGGGGAGGAATTGTGATTTCCTCCCTCCTCATCGCCAATCGCGGCGAAATTGCCTGCCGGATCATCCGCACCGCGCGTGAAATGGGTATCCGCACCATCGCGGTTTATTCGGACGCCGATGCCGACGCGTTGCATGTGCGCATGGCCGATGATGCCGTGCATATCGGGCCCTCCGCCGCACGTGAAAGCTATCTGGTGGGTGACAAGATCATCGATATCGCTCGCGTCACCGGCGCGGAGGCGATCCATCCGGGCTATGGCTTCCTTTCTGAAAATGCCGAATTTGCGGCGCGGGTTATTAGCGCAGGGCTCGTGTGGGTGGGGCCCAATCCGGCGAGTATCACGGCCATGGGCCTGAAAGATGCCGCCAAGCAGTTAATGCAGCAAGCAGGCGTGCCGGTGACGCCGGGCTATATGGGCAGCAATCAGGATGCCGGTTTCCTGTCGATCCAGGCCGATGGCATCGGCTATCCGGTGCTGATCAAGGCGGTCGCGGGCGGCGGCGGCAAGGGGATGCGGCTGGTCGAGCGGCCCGAGGATTTTGCCGATGCGCTGGCCAGTTGCCGGCGCGAGGCAGCGGCGAGCTTTGGCAATGACCATGTCCTGATCGAAAAATATATCCAGCGCCCGCGCCATATCGAGGTGCAGGTGTTCGGTGACAGCCACGGCCAGATTGTTCACCTATTCGAACGCGATTGCTCGCTCCAGCGCCGCCACCAGAAAGTGATCGAGGAAGCACCTGCGCCGGGGATGGATGCCGAAACGCGCGAAGCTTTATGCGCCGCCGCCGTGCGCGCCGCCAAGGCAGTCGATTATGTCGGGGCGGGAACAATTGAGTTCATCGCCGATGCTTCGGAAGGCCTGCGCGCCGACCGCATTTGGTTCATGGAAATGAACACACGCCTGCAGGTTGAACATCCAGTGACCGAGGCGATTACCGGCGTCGATCTGGTCGAATGGCAGCTGCGCGTTGCTTCAGGAGAGCGACTTCCGCTGACGCAGGCACAGCTTGGTATCAACGGCTGGGCGATGGAGGCGCGGCTCTATGCCGAGGATCCCGAAAAGGGCTTCCTTCCCTCAATCGGCAAGCTCGAGCATCTGGTGCTACCTGAAACTCTGCGCGTCGATACCGGCGTGGAGCAGGGCGGCGAAGTCTCCCCCTTTTACGACCCGATGATCGCCAAGCTGATCGCCCACGGAGCGACCCGCGACGAGGCCATCGCGCGGCTCGAGGCAGGGATCGACGATACCGAGGTCTGGCCGGTCAAAACCAATGCCGGTTTCCTCGGCAATTTGCTGCGCCATCCCGACTTCCTGTCCGGCGATGTCGACACCGGCCTGATCGGGCGCGATGGCGACGAGTTGGTGCACCCAATCGAGGCCGAGGTTGACGAACTGACCGAAGTCGCGGCGTTGCTCGCCGCCAGCCCCGGCGAAGGGCCGTGGAGCGGCGCGCTCGGCTTCCGCATGAATGCAGCGCCCCATGCGGTCGCGCGCCTGCGCGACGATGCAGGCACGATCTATGAAGTGCCGCTGGCCGAAGTGAATGTGGCCGAGCCTGTTCGCGATGTCCTCGCCTTCACCGGCGGCTTTGCCCGCCGCTACACGCTCGATCGCCATGATGGCGCGCATGGCGGTGTTGCGGGCGACGGCACCATCCTCTCCCCCATGCCGGGCCGCATCATAGCGGTCGATGTCGCGGCGGGGCAGGCGGTCACCAAGGGGCAGAAACTTCTCACCCTCGAAGCGATGAAGATGGAGCACACCCTCACCGCGCCGTTCGACGGTGTGGTGGCAGAGCTAAACGCCATTGCTGGCGCGCAGGTTCAGGTCGAAGCGCTGCTGGTGCGGATTGAGGACGCCGCAGAATAAGGCTTGCAGGGATTCCCAGCGCCCCAGCCACCGCCATCGATCGGCAAGCCACCGATAGGCTTGCCGCGCATCGCTGCATTCACAAATTCGATGCGCGTGTTTTCGGGGCTTGAAGAGGGTGTTGTGACGGGCTTGCTGTTGCCAAAGCCCACCACGAACAGCCTTTTGCAGTCGACACCTTTTGCGACGAGCGCCTTGGCGACGGCCATGGCACGGTCTTGGCTCAATTGCTGCGGCTGTGCGCCCATTGCGACATGCCCTTCGATCCGCAACGTCGTGATCGATTTCTTTTCGGTCATGTAATTGGCCACCGCGGTAATTGGCGCATCGGCACTGGCATTGGGAACAGCCTTGCCGGAAGGGAAACTGACTTTACCGGGCAGCACCAAACGGTTGCCGTCAAGCGTGACCTGCGCCGCCAGCGCGGCGGGGAGCAGCAACGCTGCCCCCGCCAAGATTGCTTTCGAGCGCATCACGCAGCCAGCTTGCGCAGCACGTAGTGCAGAATGCCGCCGTTTAGGAAATATTCCAGCTCGTTGGCGGTATCGATGCGACACAGCGCGTCGAAGTTGAAGGTCGAGCCATCCTTGCGGGTGACCTTGACCGTCACCGTCTGGCGCGGCTTCAGATTGGCGACGCCGGTGATGGTGAAGCTGCAATCGCCATTGAGACCAAGGCTCTGGCGGTTTTCGCCTTCCTTGAACTGCAACGGCAGCACACCCATGCCGACAAGGTTAGAACGGTGGATACGCTCGAAGCTTTCGACGATCACTGCCTTAACGCCGAGCAGGTTGGTGCCCTTCGCCGCCCAGTCGCGCGAAGAGCCGGTGCCATATTCCTTGCCCGCAACGATGATCATCGCGGTGCCATCGGCTTTGTGCTTCATGGCGACATCGTAAATCGGTTCGGCCGGGCCATCGCCATAACGCGACATGCCGCCTTCGATTCCGGGGACCATTTCGTTCTTGATTCTTATATTCGCCAGCGTGCCGCGCATCATGACTTCGTGGTGGCCGCGGCGGGCGCCGTAGCTGTTGAAGTCGGCCTTGCTAACCTGATGTTCCATAAGCCATTTTCCGGCGGGGCTGTCTGCCTTGATGCTGCCGGCGGGGCTGATGTGGTCGGTGGTGATTGAATCGCCGAGGATCGCGAGCGGCTTGGCCTCGATGATGTCGTTGACCGGGGCCGGGGTCATGCTCATCCCCTCGAAATAGGGCGGGTTTGCGACATAGGTGCTGCCTGCGCGCCACTGATAGGTTTCGCTGCCTTCGACCTGAATCGCCTGCCAATGTTCGTCACCCTGATAGACCGTCGCGTAACGGCTGAGGAACATGTCGCGGCTGACATTGGCGGTCATCAGGTCGCTAATCTCCTGATTTGAAGGCCAAATATCCTTGAGGTAGACTTCCACGCCGTCGGAACCTTTGCCGATTGGCGTGGTGGTGAAATCCTCGGTCACCGTGCCTTTGAGCGCATAGGCGACGACCAGCGGCGGCGATGCCAGGAAGTTTGCGCGCACGTCGGGCGAGACGCGGCCTTCAAAGTTGCGGTTGCCCGAAATCACGCTGGCGGCGACAATATCATTGCCGTTGATCGCCTTCGAGATCGGCTCGGCCAGCGGGCCGGAGTTGCCGATGCAGGTGGTGCAGCCATAGCCGACCAGGTTGAAGCCAACCGCGTCGAGATGCTCCTGCAGGCCGGCCTTCACCAGATAGTCGGTGACAACCTGCGATCCCGGCGCAAGCGACGTCTTCACCCACGGCTTGGGCTTCAGGCCGCGCTCATTCGCCTTTTTCGCGACAAGGCCCGCAGCGACCAGCACGCCCGGATTGCTCGTATTCGTGCACGAGGTAATCGCCGCAATCACAACGTCGCCATCGCCGATGTCGTGGCTTTTGCCTTCCACCGGAACGCGCTTGAAACCATCATGCTTGTAGACTTCGGCGAGGTCCTTGTTGAACACATCGTCGACCTGCTGCAGCACCACCTTGTCCTGCGGCCGCTTCGGTCCCGCCAGCGAAGGCTGCACCGTCGACATGTCGAGTTCGAGCGTCGAGGAGAAAATCGGCTCAACCGAAGGATCGATCCAGAAACCCTGCTCCTTGGCATAGGCCTCGGCCAGCGCGACGGCCTCGTCGCTGCGGCCCGTCAGGCGCATATAATCGAGCGTCTTGTCGTCAATGCCGAAGAAGCCGCAGGTCGCGCCATATTCGGGCGCCATGTTGGCGAGCGTCGCGCGGTCGGCGAGGGTCAGCGAGGCGAGGCCCGGGCCATAATATTCGACGAAGCGGCCCACCACACCGTGAGCGCGCAGCATCTGCGTTGCGGTCAGCACCAGATCGGTCGCGGTGATGCCTTCGCCCAATGAACCGGTCAGCTTGAAACCGACAACTTCGGGGATCAGCATCGATACCGGCTGGCCGAGCATCGCGGCCTCCGCCTCAATCCCGCCCACGCCCCAGCCGAGCACGCCCAGGCCGTTGATCATCGTGGTGTGGCTGTCGGTGCCCACGCAGGTGTCGGGGTAAGCGACGGTCGCGCCATCCTGATCGGTGGAGGTCCACACCGCCTGTGCGATATGTTCAAGGTTCACCTGGTGGCAGATGCCGGTGCCCGGGGGAACCGCCTTGAAATTGTCGAGCGATTTGGAGCCCCATTTCAGGAAGTCATACCGTTCGCCATTGCGATAATATTCGATCTCCACATTCTGCTCGAACGCCTTGGGGTGGCCGAATTCATCGACCATCACCGAGTGGTCGATGACGAGGTGGACGGGGACGAGCGGGTTGATCTTGCTGGTATCGCCGCCCAGCTTCGCAATCGCATCGCGCATCGCGGCGAGATCGACGACGCAGGGAACGCCGGTGAAATCCTGCAACAGCACGCGCGCGGGGCGATACTGGATCTCGTTCTGGCTTTCGCTCGGGTTCTTCTGCCAATCGACCAGCGCCTGGGCATCTGCGGTCGAAACGGTGAAGCCGCCATCTTCAAAGCGCAGCAGGTTTTCGAGCAGCACCTTCATGCTGAAGGGCAGGCGCGACACATCGCCCAGCTTTGCCGCCGCTTTTTTGAGGCTGTAATAAGCATAGGATTTGCCCCCGACGTTCAGCGTCGAGCGGGTGCCAAGCGAGTCTTGTCCAACGGCGGTCATGGTATTTTCCTCGTCAAAAAGTGGTACTTTTTGCCGGCTGGGGAACGGGTCGCTCGGGTTGACCTCGAACCGGCATCAAAGCGGGAGATTCGTTTGCTCGCGCGCTTAGCTTGAAGAGAGGGTGAAGGGAAGGGGCCTAATGTTGCGGGCACTGGCTTCTCGTTCCCGCCGCCAATTTCGTTATTGGACGGATCGTAGTATATATTCGCCATGCTGTTATCGAATGATTTGATCCGGGCGTTATCCCGTTGTGCGCTGACGGCGTCGATTTCCGGCTGATCGACCCTAGAGCCACGGATCATGCGAATTGCATTGTCGCGTAGTTCAAAGCCACGATAGTAGGTTCGTCCAAAAATCTTTGTGTCAAAGCTGGTATTGTACCACCAGTTTGCGGCCTTGGTGCTTGAGGGTATTCGCACGGTTGTGACATAGCAGCTATATTCAGGTTTGCTGAAAAAGGGCGCAGTTTGGTCTTGCTCAGCGGCGCGAACCCGACGCTCCGGCGGATTGAACCCGCCGCCAGGCAAAGAAAATGACTTGGCTCCGCCTCCATCATTTTCCCATTCGACAATGCCCTTGCCAATAATGGTAAGGATACTGGCCTGCGCTTTTTGGTCGTAACGCCATTGAACATCGTCAATGCTCTGCCATGTATCGCCGATCATTTGTTGTCGAAGGCTGTTGGTCAATTGCGCCTTGGTCAATGGCGATAACTGCAAATGCATTTGAACGCCGTCGATGCCCCTTACAATCCGTGTGTTCCGGATTGTGGCGAGCTGATCAAATCCTTCCCGAGCATCAATTTCATGCAGATTAATTTCATCTGGCCGGGTCGGAGTTTTCCATTCGAAGGTTTCCAGCGCGGCACCGGAGTCCAAAAGTGGGAGTGCCGAACGATAAGGCAATAATGGTTCGGTTTGTGGCGGAACAATGGCGGGCAAAGTACCGTCAAGCCAATAGGTGGCTCCATCAATCTTGGCGCGGACGAGCACATGGTCAAACAAAAAGGGGCTTGGTAGTCGATCCTTTGTGCCATCATCATAGCCATTGTTGTTTACCAGCACGGCTTCGGATTCGATCCCCAATTCGGCCAGCAGGGCGATGAGCAAAGCAGTTTTGCCTTTGCAATCACCATAGCGAAGTTGCCAGGTTTCATCTGCACTCACCGGTTTGTAATTGCCCCCGTCGAGCCCAACATAAATGTAGCGAATATCATTTTGCACCAGCTTCAATGCGGCTTTTGCCCGCTCGAGCGGAGTTTGATACTTTGCTGCAATCCTCGATGCTTCGGCCTTCAATGGCGATGCATTTCCTAATCTGGAAGCCTCTTTATACAGCGGTGCAAAGTGCCGCGAAACCGATTGCCAGTCCGGAAAGTCACTATATTGCGTGATACGTTGCCAATTGTAGCGCGGCGGGGCATCTTTGGGCGGCATGATCAGCGGAGGATTGTCGAAGAGAAACTCTATCGATTGAGAAGTCTCCCGGGCGACAGCGGCCATATCCTCGGTCATCGCAATTTTTGGCTTTTGGCCGCCATCCCAACTCAGCCCTAGACGATAGCGGCCATTAGCTGGCTCTCCGGCAACAAAAAGCAGGCCGGAACTGTTCGACCCCAAAGTTGGATCGTTTTGCGGGATGGTAAAACTGAACTCCAATTCGTCGCTGACACGCAGGTCTGAAATACGAAGTACTGCCGTCAACAAACCGCTCAACTTGGCTGCTTCCAGTTCGTTTTCGCGACGCAGGACTTCAAATTTTGAATCTTTTAGCAAATCGACAACGTCGCCATCTCGATGGATTTTGATCGCATGGACTAGAGGAGCGCCTGATACTGGATTCCATGAAATCGATAGATTACCGAGCGCCAAGGCACTGGGATCAAGAATTTTGATTCGAAAACTTGTATGGTGCTGCTCTCCTGTTTTATCGAGATGAATCAACACATCCTGACGGCGAACGAAAATTGCGCCCGTCGCCGTTTCTGGCACAGGCAGCAATTCCGAGGGTTGGGCCCAATCGGGAACAGAACTGCGTTTGACTTCTTGATTTTGAGCAAAGACTGGTTGGACAACCAAGAAATAGGCAATTGAGATCGGCCAGCCGAAACGCATCTATTAGTTCTCCAGTTTGCTACAATAACTGGTTCAATTTGCAGATTATAGCAAGAGAGATAGTTCCGGAGTGGAAAGTCGTTTCGGACGCAATTTTGAATGGCGTGAATAAAGACTTATTGCTTGCCATGCGGATTGCCCCTTACCTCACCCCTCACCCCTCACTCAAAACCCGCGTCACTTCCTCCAGCGTCCCGCGCACGCGCAGCAGCTGGTCTTTGCCGAAGACAACTAGACACTCATCTGGCGCGTTGTCGGCGGCCTTCACAAATTGCACAATCTCTGCATTGACCGAGATTTTCTGGCCGCGGGTGTCGATCAGGGTGACGAAGGGGATCATCCCACCCTGTTAGGCGTATCCCCTTTTTGCGCAAGCGTGATGCGCGTCACAAAAATATTGGTGCCCCAATGCGATAGGCGGGTTCTCGCGATAGGAGGACCTTATGACACGAAAATTTCTGTCGGTTGCGGTATGTACGATATTGCTTGCAACGCCAACAATTTCCCACGCCCAATCAAAGGAGCCGCCAAAGCCATTGACGGTCGAAGATGTGGTTGGGCAGATTAAAAAGGAACTGGGGGAGTATAACGCCTTTGTCGCCCGTAACCCGGTCGATCCGCCGGATAATGCCGTATGTGGGGGGAATGTGGAGTTTGAGGTTACGGGGGTAACCGTTGAACTTGCGACCACGACGCAGCGCACCAGCAGCGGCAAAGTCGGCGCTGAAATTCCAATCGGGCCGGTAACTTTAAGCGGCGGCGGCAGTGGTTCGAAAGGCCAGAAAAATTCGCAGTCTTTGAATTTCACTTTTTATCCGGCGAAAACCGCAAGCCAGAATGGCATGTGGAGCGAAGGGCAGGTGCTGACAGGTTTTGCCGCGGTGCTGGCAGAATTGCGGACTTCCTTGTCAAAAGCTGCGGCGAAAGGGCCGTGCTTCAGCTTTGGCCCGGAAGACAAACAAAAGAACAGCATCAAATTCGGTTTCACCGTGACGCGCGATCGCGGCGGCAGCGCCGGAATATCATTCCTGATATTCAAAATCGGCGGTGAGAAAAAGAAAAGCGATGAGGCTTCCAATAGCGTAACAATTGCATTTACGGGGACCGGAACCGCCTTTACGCCGATGTAGGTGAATTGACCTTAGCGGGAAATTGCTCTGTCCTACATATAACCATATGGGTTATCCGTGATTCGTTTCTCTAACCCGGAAAGGAATCGCGGATATGCCCGCCCCCAAACTCCCCCCGCGCAAGGCGCCGCCGGTTGCGCCCAAAGCGCCGGTGCTTCCTCTCTCGCCCAAATTGGCAGGGCTGCAGGCCATGATCAACGAACTGGCGAAGAGCGAGCGGATGGATCAGTTGGTCAATTATCTCCACGATTTGCGGCAGGAGTTTGATTGGGCCGCCGCCGAACTTAAGGTGCTCGGCTTTTGCGCGCCGTGCTATTTTTCCGTACTCGACGATGGCGACGATCATGATTGCCCCGAGGAGGAGTGGTAATGGCGCGCCGTCGCAAGCCGGAGGATGATCTGGCCGCCGCCTCTGCCAACCCGCCGCAGCATATTCCCGCTGGCCCCAAGATTGATTTTCAGCGGCTGATGCCGGGTTACCCCAAGCGGCACGATGGCTGGAACCAGCAACGGCTGCAGCGCTTCCTCGATACGTTGGGGCATACCGGCTGCGTCAAGGATGCGGCGCGGGTGGCGGGGATGTCTGCGGTTGCAGCGCGGCGGGCGCAGCGGCGCTATCCGCTTTTTGCCGCCGCGTGGGAGGATGCGCTTGATCGATCGCGACAGGGGCTGATCGCGATTGCCTATCAACGCGCGGTAGAGGGGCGCGAGACGATCATCATCCGCAAGGGCGAGGAATATGAGCGCAAGATCGAGCCTTCGGATGCGATGCTCGGCCTGCTCATCAAGCGCGGCGATATGTCGGGCGGCAAGCTGGGCGGGAAGGCCGAGGATGTGCTGACCTTTGACGAATATAAGGCAGGGTGGCGCTTCACCGGCTTTGGCAAGAAATACAAGCTCGAAGACCCGGAAAAGGTGAAAGCGCGGCTGGATGCGAAGTTTGATCTGATGCGCAAACGGATGTTTGCCGATGCCGACCGGCAGGGTGTGTGCATCCGCTGCGACGCGCCTTTGCGGCCCGGGGTCACCAACCAGATGCTGCATGACGGGAAGGGGTAGGGGCGCGCCATTCCGCGCTGGCATGGCGCCCGCAATCGCGATATTGCGACTCACAGCAAGTGAGAGAGCAATTACGGGAGAGACCCATGTCGGTAATGATGAACACGGCGACCGCCGCCAATGACGAGCATATCCGCGGCACGGTGAGCGCAGAAGAATGGGCGGTGCGCGTTGATCTCGCCGCGGCCTATCGGCTGGTCGCGCTTTATGGCTGGGACGACCTGATCTTCACCCACCTGTCCGCGCGCGTACCGGGACCGGAGCATCACTTTCTGATCAACCCCTATGACATGATGTTCGAGGAGATTACCGCCTCGTCGCTGGTCAAGATCGATGTTGAGGGACAGCCTGTGGTGCCGACCGCGCATCCGGTGAACCCGGCCGGTTTCACCATCCACTCCGCGATCCACATGGCGCGCGACGATGCCCATGCGGTGATGCACCTGCATACCCCTGCGGGTCAGGCGGTCAGCGCGATGGCCGAGGGGCTGTTGCCGCACACGCAGACCGCGATGATCGCCAAGCACAATGTCGCCTATCATGAATATGAAGGCATCGCGACCGACCTCGATGAACGCGAACGGCTGGTCGAGGATCTGGGTGAAAAGCACGCGATGATCCTGCGCAACCACGGCACGCTGGCGGTGGGGCAGAGCGTCGCCGATTGCTTTATGCGGCTCTATTTCCTCGAACGCGCCTGCGATGCGCAGGTCAAGATGCTCTCGGCAGGCCGCGAAAATCTGCACACCCCGCCGCAGGGTGTTGAGGGCAAGGTTGAGGGGCAGTCGCCTCCCGGTGGCATGGCGATGGTCGCCCAAAGCCTCGCCTGGCCGGCACTGCTGCGCAAGCTCGACCGGATCGATGCGAGCTACAGGAACTAGGTTTGACAGTTTGGGAGTGACGGTGATGAAGCATATTGCTGTTGCGCTTTCGGGCGCGGTTCTGCTGGCTGGCTGCGCAACCTATGGCGACGAATCCGTCGCGCCCCCCGCAGATGCGATCGAAGCCAGCTATATGTGCGGTGTCGGAAAGCGTCTCGACGTGATCTTCACCGGTGAAAAGGCTGCAGTGAGGGTTGGTGCGAACACCTATAACCTGATGCAACAACCGACCGGTTCGGGCTATTCCTATGCCGGAGACGGCCATAGCCTGCGCGGAAAGGGCAAGGATGCAACCTGGACAGAACCTAATGGCGAAAATCTTAGCTGCTTTGAATTCGATCCCGCCAATCCGCCGCAAGTGCAACCGCCCGTGAGCCCGCCGATCACACGCGGCCTGCCCGGCACGAGCTGGCGGCTGGTGCAGTTCCAGTCGTCCGACGACAGCATCGGCACCAAAATCCCGCCCAATCCCGAAAAATATGTGCTGACCTTTGCCAGCGATGGCTTGCTATCGGCGCAGCTTGATTGCAACCGGCTGGCGGGCAAATGGGAGGCGGAGCCGAGTTCGCCCACTGGTGGCGGCGTGACGATCAGCGGCGGGGCGATGACCCGCGCGATGTGCCAGCCGGGCGCGATGGATACGACGATTGCCCGCGATATGGGCTTCATCCGCAGCTATACAATCCGTGGCACGACGCTGAGCCTCGCTTTGCAAGCCGATGCCGGGATCTATACTTGGGAGGCGTTGCCACCAAATTGAAGCCAAACCAGCGGACTCGGCTTAGCTTTGTGAATTCATGTAAAATTATGTCTTCGGTTCGGCTTCCCGGTCGCTGTTTACGCTTCTGAAACGCGATATGGATAAACGCGTCTGGTAATCCGACAGGAAACCAGAACATAATGGCCGCAAGAAAATTTTCATGGGGAGCAAACAGCGAGAAATCGGCTGAGCCGCCTGCGCGTGGTTTGCTCGGTAAGCTGGGCCAGCGCCAGCCGTCGGCGTCGCCCGCAGCGACGTCGAAAGACGCGTTGTTATTGCTGCAAAATTTTGAAGAAAGCGGCCGCGGCTGGTTCTGGTCGACCGACGCGGAAGGCCGCATAACCTATTTGAGCCAGTCGGTGTGCCAGCGACTGGGAAAATCGTGCGACGAACTGGCCGGCAAGGACTTTGTCGAGCTTTTCCTGAAACCCGACAGCAGCGAAGACCGGCAGCGTACTTTGCCCTGGGTGCTGATGCGCCAGTCAAAATTTGACGATCTGGCTTTGCAGGCATCCGAAATCGAAGATGAAATCTGGTGGGCGGTGTCGGGTCGACCCTATCACAATGCCAATGGCGACTTTGCCGGTTATCGCGGCAGCGGCACCGACATCACCGAACAACGCCGTGCGTCGAAAGACAATGACCGGCTGGCGACCTATGACGCGCTGACCGGGCTGCTCAACCGGCACCGTATGGCCAAGCTGCTGGAAAGCACATTGTCGGCTTTCCAACTGCAAAAGCGCGCTTGTGCCATCATGCTCATCGACCTCGACCGGTTCAAACAGGTCAACGATACGCTGGGTCATCCGGCTGGCGATGCGCTGCTCAAGCAAGTGGCCGAACGATTGATCAAAGTG
This sequence comes from Sphingomonadales bacterium, assembly GCA_016707885.1. GTDB lineage: Bacteria > Pseudomonadota > Alphaproteobacteria > Sphingomonadales > Sphingomonadaceae > Sphingorhabdus_B. Next base: position 376,239 of record JADJGU010000001.1, on the reverse strand, counting down.
GTTGGCGACCGCGAAAAGGTCAGCCGTCTGGGCGGCGATGAATTCCAGATCATATTGCAGGATCAGGACGATCGCGGTGAGCTTGGTGACATGGCGGACAAGATTATCCGCAGCCTGTCGCACCCCTATTCGATCGACGGCAGCCGCTGCATCATTGGTGCATCGGTCGGTATAGCTGTCAGCCCCTTTGACGGGCAATCGAGCGAAGACCTTATCCGCAACGCCGACCTCGCGCTCTATGCCGCCAAAGGCGGTGGTCGCGGGCGCTTCCGTTTCTATTCAAGCGATCTGTTGCAGGCCGCCGAAGACCGGCGCGTTCTGGAAGAAGATTTGCGCGACGCAATTTCGCGCGATGAAATCTGGCTGGCCTATCAACCCATCGTCAACGCACAGACCAACATCGTCACCGGGTTTGAGGCACTGATGCGCTGGAACCATCCGGAGCGTGGCAATATTTCTCCGGCACTGTTCATTCCGATTGCCGAGGAAGCCAATATGATTGGTGAACTGGGCGAATGGGCGCTGCGCAAGGCGTGTGAAGAGGCGGCTACCTGGCCGGGGGTTATGAAGGTGGCGGTGAATGTGTCACCCATCCAGTTCGCCAAGGACACCCTTCCCAAGCTGGTTAGGGAAGCGCTAGCGGTTTCGGGCCTGGCACCCGGACGGTTGGAGCTGGAAATCACCGAGAGCGTGTTCCTGCAGGATTCGGATGATACCGACGCGATGTTCCAGCGACTGAAAGACATTGGCGTGCGGTTGGCGCTCGACGATTTCGGCACCGGCTATTCCTCGCTTGGCTATCTGAAAACCGCGCCGTTTGACAAAATCAAGATCGATCAGAGCTTCGTACGCGGGGCCACCGAGCCCGGTTCGCGCAACGGCGCGATCATTTCGGCGATCGTCGCCCTTGCCAACGCATTGGGGATGGAAACGACGGCGGAAGGTATCGAATCGCTCGATCAGCTCGATTTGATCCGCGACCTGCAGGTCAGCCATGTGCAGGGCTATGTGTACAGCCAGCCAGTCGCAAATGACGTGCTGCTGGAACGGTGCGAAACAGGCGATTGGGAAATCACCCCCGCCGGACCTGCCGTCCAGCGCAGCGACCGCCTGTCGATGTATCGCAAGATCGGCGCGATTCATGAGGATCATTATTATAATGTCGTGCTGCGCAATCTGTCGGTCTCTGGCGCGTTGATCGAGGGTATCGAAGATGTGCCGCTGGGCACAAGATTCGTACTCGACTTTGGCGACGGCCAGCTGGCAATTTCAACCGTGGTTCGTTCCATGGGCCCACAGCAGGGTCTGGAATTCGAGGAGCGACTGGTGAATGATGGCAATGGCGGACTCTGCACCAGCCGTCGCGTTTCGCCCTATATGATGGCAGCGGCAGGGATGCCGATCAAAAATCTACCGCCGGGCTATTATGACGAAAATCAAGAGCCGGTTCGCAAGAAGGGCCTGCCCGCATTCAACACCGTAGGCGACTGGAAAGCAGCCTGAACGCCGCCAAATGCAGATGAAAACCGGTTGGTTGTGCCTCGCATGATCCCGTTTCACCGATAGGAGCGGGAAGATTGCAGGGGTGGTGTGCGCCTCCCCGCTCCTGCGCGCTGCTTGTTACACAGCGCGATTTCGTTCGTGTCAGGCTGATGCGGGAACAAATTGGCCATGCAGACCGAGCGGCATCGCCGTTTCGAGCCAGCCCCGGGCTAGAAACCCACGCTCTGGATGCGCGGCGTCGAAAATGGTAAGAGCGCTCTTCTGTTTTTTCCAGTTGAGTGCGGTACCGACCAGCCAGCCATCATCTTCAGTGATGCCCCCGGGGCGGGGAACGAACAGATGTTCCTCGATCATCCATTCCGGGCCATAGCGGAAGACCTTATCCTTGCCTTTTTCGAGGTCGATTTTGACCACCGCATCGAACCAGTCGGTGCGACCCGCTGTGGCCATGGTGCTCATATAGACAAAACGGTTCCGCCTGGATTCAAAGTGCGGATTGACTTTGGGGAACTCGACCCGCTGCTGCAGCGGCTCGACCAAAGCTGCACCCTTGGCGGGCAGGGTAACGCGGTAGGCGCGAGCGTTCCAATCGGGAAATATGCCGCGCATCGGCTTGAAAAATTCAAGCATCAGGTCGGCATTGCCATCATGCGCCATGTCGAAACGGATCGTGCCATCTTCCTCTTCCCAGCCATTGCCGAAATGGAAGACAAAGCCTTCGGGCAGTTCCGATTGCCGGGTCAGGTCGAAGCTTTCCCGATCAAATACATGTACTTTCATGGGCTTGCCGGGTACAGCGCGCATGCTTCCAAAGCTGCCATTTTCGATCGAACGGGTGGCGTCGGATTGGGTTGAACATTGAATTACCACCAGTGACCGGCTGGTCAGCAGAAAGTCGTGATAATAACCGGGCTGACCCAGCGGCTGGATGCGGGCCTGCTCCAGCTTTCCATTCTTGCTGAGCCGGTAGAGAATGACGCGCGATCCTAGTGAACCGACATTCCAGATTCGACCGTCTTCGCCTACACGCGGATGCGCACTAAACGGGGCGCCCTTGGAGCCTTCTCCAAGATCGACATAGCCCTTGGTTGCCAGCGTTTCGGCGTCCAACTCGACTGCGCTGCCGCCTTCCCACAACGCCCACATCGCGCCATCAACAGGCAGGATACTGGTGTTGGACGGGTTGGTGCTGTCGGACCCGGTGAGCGGTGCCTTGATGGCAATACCGCCGCCCGAGGTGGCGACGACGAACTTGCCGGCCTTTTGCTCTATCCCGCGCTTGTGCGTTGCGACAAAACGGCCGCGATAGCCGATGCCTGCCGGGCCGACCGACCAACGCTGCACCAGACCATCGCCGTCGAACCAGTGCCGGCAGCGGATGCCATCGCGTTCGAACTGGGCCGGGCCGTTGCGGTAGAAGGCACCGCGCAATCCTTCGGGGATTTTGCCTTCGACGCGGATATGCGTGACATCGAACTCACCCGCTGCGTTGGTAAAAGCTAAGAGGCGCGGGTCGGATGCGCGGGCCTTGGCAAATGTCGGGGCGATTTCGTCGATCGGATGATAGGGATCTTGCGCAAAGGCAGGCAGACTGCGGGTAGCGGCGAAGGCTGCAAGACCGCCTGCGGCACCCGTCAGGAACCCGCGCCTGCTGGCTTCCGTCCTGTGTGGGCCACTCATGGGGCGTAGGCCAATACAGCGGTGGTGGTGGCGTCGGCTGATAGGCTGACCTTCATTTTGTCAAATTCCGGAATACCGCCTGCGACCAAGGGTGTATTGGAAAAGCCGAAGCCTTCCAGCGGAATGCCAACCATATTCATGTCGACTTTGCCGTTGGCATTTTCGTCATGGTAAAGCTGGACGGCATAGTCGCCGGGGTGAGGCCGGGAAATTCGATAACTACGCTTCCGGTCTGCGCATCCTTGACGCCAAAGGTCACCGTTTTGGCTTTGGTATCATCGGCTTGCTTGCCGAGAAGCTCTGCCCGTATCTGTCCCTTGGACGAACGAACGCCTTCGACCTTGAGTGTCAAAACCAGACCATCCTTTTCGGCGCATTCCGCGCTGTCGATGGCGTGTAACAGCGATGCTGCGCAGATGAGTGTCGGTAACATCCAGAGTGAAAGTCGCATTTTGGGTTCCTGTGTTGGGCTGGCTGCGGGGGATATGCCAGCGAGTGCGACCAAAGATGGGCAAGGCAGGACAGGGGCAGCAAGCGCGATTGCGTGAATGCCGGTTGGCGCTTCGTGAACGGTGGAAATGTCTGCGTGAAATGCTAGAGAAGCGCCCCGATGCCTGAAACGAGCCACCCAGCTTCTGCGATCGCGCACGGCAAGATTCTGGGCCTTGCAGTCGCAACCGGGCTGTTGCTCGCGCTGCTTGCACCGTTCCGCACGGCTGACATCTTCACCTTATGGGAGCTTACGGCTTTCTGGGCATTGTCGAGCATTTTCGGCTGCTATCTGCTTTACGCTCTGCACTTGGTGGCGCAGGGTTCCGCCCGCACCCGGGATATTCTGCCACGTATCTGGTTGCCGCTGTCGGCTATCATTGCCGCAATACCCACCACCTTGATTGTCCACGCGCTAGGCCCGGCGCTCAACAGCGAAATCCGGCTGTCCGCTTTCTGGCAGCTATATCCGTCGGTGGCAGTTTTGTGCCTGCCACTGCAATTTATCATTCATCTGATACTCCAAAATGATACGGTCCACATTGCGGCATCGCAGCCCCTTGTCGGCGAAGCAGCATCCAGCCTGTCAGCGGGCGCAGAGCAGATTTTGTTCGACAAGCTGCCGCGCCATCTCGGCCGGAAGATCCTCTGCATGAAGACCGAGGATCATTATCTGCGGGTCTATACAGAGGCCGGAAATGCGTTGGTCCTGCTGCGCATGGGCGATGCGGAAAATGCGGTGGGCGGGATCGACGGGCTACGCGTCCATCGCAGCTGGTGGGTTGCGCGCGATGCAGTTGTCGAAGCTGTGCCCGCAGGCAATGCGTTGCAGCTGCGCCTGACAAATGGGCTGGACGTGCCGGTATCTCGAGAACGCCGCCTGCTGCTCAAATCGAACGGCTGGATTTAACGCCTTAGGCTTGGCGGATACGGACGCGCTTTTCGCGGCTCGTCGCGCCGCTGACCAGTTCGATGTCGCGCGCGGCCATATCGAGCAGCCCGGCAAGCTGCGCCAGCACCGCCTTGGTCGCTTTGCCATCCTCGGGTGCAGTGCGGGTCCATAATTTGAGCGCACCATTTTCGATTGCCGCGCGTTCCACCTTTGCGCCGGGTACGACACGCAGTGCGAGTTCGCCCTTCGCATCGATCAACGCGCAGATATCGGAAACGGACAGGTCGTTCGCTTTGGCCATGGCGCGGCATTAGCATGGCGTAACAGCGATTTCCTACCCCAATAGGTAGCGCGCATCGGCCCGGAAAGGCGTTAGACGGGCGGGCTTTATTGGAGGAATCAACCATGTCCCGCTTTTTCTCGCTTCTCCCGCTGACTTTAGTGCTGGCAGCCTGTGGTGGGGAGAGTGCCCCCGCCGACCCGGCAGCAAACGCGCAGGCCAAACCCGATTCTGTATCTGCGAAGCCAGCATCCCAACAAAAGCCAGGCGTCGCTGCTATGGATCCGGCCAAACTCAAAGACCCGTGCCTTTTTACCAAGGAAGAGGTCGGCAAGACCTTTGGCATCACCATTACAGCCACCGAACCGGAGACGATGGGGCAGATGTCGGGTTGCACCTATAAGGGCGACAAAGGCAGTCTGCGGATCAATTTCATCGCGCATGACCCCGGCTATTTCGACATGGCCGTGGCCTCGATGAAAAAGATGAAGCCGGGCCGCAAGGTGGACTTTGCGGGTGACCCCGATGGTGCTTGGATGCAGTTTGTCAGTGAAACGGGCGGATATTTGAACTACAACCGGCAAAATGTGTCGGTCGAGATTTTGCCGATGATGGACGCGTCCGAAAGCAATGCAGCGACGCAGGAAAAGCTGTTGTCGATGCGCCGTATTCCCTGAATCCTGACGCTCGACTGTGTTATAGGGCAAACTCCTGTCGTGCCCCGGGCGGTACCGGCTGCTAGCGGGACACTGAGCGGGGGGCGATATATCAGGAGTTTTCGATGAACGCGCTGTCCCATGCCCTGTTGGCCCCGTTGCTACTGGCCGCCACCGCCGTTCCCGCTTCTGCACAGGCGCCTTATGGCCCACCCGCGCCCGATCGCAACAGCCTGACGCTGGGCATCGGCGGTGGCATAGCGCCCGAATATGAAGGGTCGGGGCAGTATGGCTTCCAGCCCGGCGGGGTGATTCAAGGCAAGGTCGATGGTTTTGATTTTCAGGTGCGTGGCACCAACATCTATGTCGACCTGATCCGCGATGCCGATGACAGCAAGCTCAACCTCATCCTCGGCCCGGTCGCGCAAATCCGGCTGGAGCGGACGAGCCGCAGCGATCTCGATGACCCACGCGTAGCATTACTCGGCACGCGCGAGAAAGCTGTCGAGCTTGGTGGGCATATCGGCATCGGCAAAAAAGGCTTTCTGATTCCGCCTGCAAGCCTGACATTTGACCTGAGCTTCGTCCATGACGTTGCAGGCGCGCATGACAGCTTCATCCTCAGCCCCGGCCTGTCGCTGTCGAGCCCGGTATCGCAGCGGACTTTTGCCCGGTTGGGGGTTTCGGCGGACTATGTCGGGGCGGGCTATGGCCGCACCTATTTCGATGTCCCCGCCATTGCTGCTCCCGGGGCGCTGCCCGCTTATGAAACCGACGGTGCGGGGTTCAAAAGCATCGGCACCACGCTGCTCCTCACCCACGATCTGGGCGGAGAGACGCGCAAGGGTTGGGGTCTGTTTGCGCTGACCGGCTATAAAAGGCTGCTCGGCCAATATGCGCGCAGCCCGATTGTGCGCGACGCAGGCAATGCCGACCAGTTTCTGGCGGTCGCAGGGATTGCCTATAGCTTCTGACCCCTCTATCATCCCCCCATCCCCGGGGAGCCTGCTGTGGCTGAGAGGGATGGGTAAGCTCCATCCGACCCGTTGAACCTGAACCTGTTAGCACAGGCGGAGGGAGGGAGCGGCTTCACCTGATACCCGCCCTCGCTCCGACTAAAATGGAGAAGAGATATGGGCGACGCCCCCGCACGCACCGAAAATCCTGCAGTCACCACCGGCCCGATCCGCGGTTCGAAAAAGATCCATGTCGGCCCGCTGAAGGTCGCGATGCGCGAGATTTATCTGGAGCCGTCGAGCGGTGAGCCGCCGGTGCGCGTCTATGACACCAGCGGGCCCTACACTGACCCGCAGGCGCAGATCGACATCGCGCAGGGCCTGCCCGAATTGCGTCGCGACTGGATCGTCGCGCGCGGCGATGTCGAGGAAGTCACCCAGCGCGAAGTGCGGCCCGAGGATAATGGCCAGCTCGGCCCCGACCGCAGCGGCGGCGTCGCGCCTTTCCCCAATGTCCGGCATAAAGTGCTACGCGCCAAGCCCGGCATGAATGTGTCGCAGATGCACTATGCCCGGCGCGGCATCATCACGCCCGAGATGGAATATGTGGCGGAACGCGAAAATCTGGGCCGGGCGCGGCTCAAGGAATATGTGCGTGACGGCGAAAGCTTTGGCGCGGCCATCCCCGATTATGTGACGCCCGAATTCGTCCGCGATGAAGTGGCGCGGGGCCGCGCGATCATCCCGTCCAACATCAACCACCCCGAAAGCGAGCCGATGGCGATCGGGCGCAATTTCCTCGTGAAGATCAACGCCAATATCGGCAACAGCGCGGTCGCCAGCGATGTCGCGAGCGAGGTCGACAAGATGGTCTGGTCGATCCGCTGGGGTGCGGACACGGTGATGGACCTCTCCACTGGCCGCAACATCCACGACACCCGCGAATGGATCATCCGCAACTCGCCCGTCCCCATCGGCACCGTGCCGATCTATCAAGCGCTGGAAAAGGTCGGCGGTGTGGCCGAAGACCTGACATGGGAAATCTTCCGCGATACGCTGATCGAGCAGGCAGAGCAGGGCGTCGATTATTTCACCATCCATGCGGGCGTCCGCCTGCCTTACGTCCCGCTCGCCGCCAAGCGCGTGACTGGCATTGTGAGCCGCGGGGGCAGCATCATGGCGAAATGGTGCCTCGCGCATCACAAGGAAAGCTTCCTCTACGAACATTTCGACGACATCACCGAGATCATGAAGGCCTATGACGTCGCCTACAGCCTCGGCGATGGCCTGCGCCCCGGCTCAATCGCCGACGCCAACGACGAAGCACAATTTGCCGAGCTCTATACGCTGGGCGAGCTCACCAAGCGCGCCTGGGAACAGGATGTGCAGGTGATGATCGAAGGCCCCGGCCATGTGCCGATGCACAAGATCAAGGAGAATATGGACAAGCAGCTGGAGGTGTGCGGCGAAGCACCCTTCTACACGCTCGGGCCGCTGACGACCGATATCGCGCCGGGATATGACCATATCACCAGCGGCATTGGTGCGGCGATGATCGGCTGGTATGGCACGGCGATGCTCTGCTACGTCACCCCCAAGGAGCATCTGGGCCTGCCCGACCGTGACGATGTGAAGGTCGGCGTGGTCACCTACAAGTTGGCGGCGCACGCGGCGGACTTGGCCAAGGGCCACCCGGCGGCGAAGGTGCGCGACGATGCGCTGTCAAAGGCGCGCTTCGAATTCCGCTGGCGTGACCAGTTCAACCTCAGCCTCGATCCCGATACGGCGGAGCAATATCACGACCAGACGCTGCCGGCAGAAGGCGCAAAGACCGCGCATTTCTGCAGCATGTGCGGTCCGAAATTCTGCAGCATGAAGATCAGCCAGGAAGTGCGGGAGTTTGCGCGGTTGCAGAATCAGGACAGCGGCGGGTTTATCGCGGCGGATGGGGCTGGCTTGTCCGCCGAAGCCTTGGCGAAGGCGGAAGAGGGCATGGCCGAGATGAGCAAGGTCTATGACGCCACCGGGCGCGAGCTCTATATGGGGCAGGGCGATCGCGAGCATGATTGACCGCAGAGCGTTTTGCGCAATGTTGCTCGCTTGCGGATTTGCTGCAATGCCACTTCAACCTATTCAGGCGGAGGCCAAGGTGAAACTTGATTTCAGCGACGTGACATCGGTCGAGGATGCCAAACGGCTTGAAGCCAAGGGCGAGTTGGTAAAAATACTGCTGTTCCCCGAGGAGTTTGGCGGAGCAGATATTCCTGCCAATGTAGTTTTCGTCCCGGAGGCTGCTGCCGACGCTAAGGCTCTCATCACTGAAACTCTGATCAAATATGTCGAAGACGACCTGATCAACAAGCTTACCGTCGAACCAGAGTATAAGGGCAACAGTTTTGTCCCTAGTCGAATAGTGATGAAGGCTAGCCATAGTGACAAGCATGGCGGATTTGAACCGACCATTAAGGTCTGGTGATGCTTGTCGCGGCGGAAGAGGCCGAGGCAGGCATGGCGGAGATGAGCAAGGTCTATGACGCCACCGGGCGCGAGTTGTATATGGGGCAGAGCGACCGCGAGCATGATTGAGGATTGAAACGATGACCGTACGCACCCCGCCCAAGGCTCTCGCCTTTGATGTTTTCGGCACGGTCGTTGATTGGCGGACGAGCATCGCGGCCTTGGTGGGGCGGGTGCTCGGCGCGGCGGGCCACCCCGATATCGATGCCTTTGCCTTCACCGATGATTGGCGGATGCGCTACCTCATCGGTATGCGCGATTTCGGGCAGACGGGGCGCGGCTTTGTGAAGCTCGATATCCTGCACCGCGAAATGCTCGACGCGCTGCTCGCCGATACCGGTCTCGATCTGGCGGAGGCCGATCGCGAGGCGCTGGTGATGGGCTGGCACCGGCTGGAGCCTTGGCCCGATAGCGTCGAGGGGCTGACCCGGCTCAAACGGCTTTTCCCGCTTGTCACCTGCTCCAATGGCCATATCGCGCTGCTCGTGAACATGGCGCGGCACGCGGTCCTGCCCTGGGATGCGATTTTGGGGGCGGAGGTCGCGCAGGCCTATAAGCCCGCACCCGCCGCTTATCAGCGCACCGCGCAGGCGCTCGATATCGCCCCCGGCGAGCTATGCCTCGTCGCCGCCCACCATGGCGATCTGTTCGCCGCCCGCGCCGCCGGCCTGCAAACCGCCTTCATCCACCGCCCGCTGGAATATGGCGGCGCCCCGGCGCCGGACCTGCAATATCAGCAGCCATGGGATTATGAGGCGGGGAGTTTGACCGAGCTTGCCGGGGTGTTTGGGGGGTGATGGGGGGTGAACAAATGAGCACGGTTTATGGCACCAACGGGCGGAAATTGTATACGTGCGCTGGTGATCGGGAGCATGATTGAGGGACAGAGTAATTCGTGCATTGTCACCGTATTCGAAGTGACGCGCCATGTCGCGCATTGCTTTAGAACGTCGACTAGTCCCAGCCGCTAGGGATAGGCAAATGGAATGCATTTGCTGCATCGATTATACCGGGAAATGTTTGTTGTACGTGATGGACGTCCTGCGGCTGAAATCTTGGCTCTAGGAGACCCATTAGCATTGATTTTTGCCCACGTACTGGAGATCCGGGCTTAAGAAAATGGAAAGGGGCATTTGTGAATATTAGGATAGCCGGACCGCTACCTTTTTGTTCCAGTTTGTTGACTTGTTGACGTAGAGTAGAACCCCATTCTGGGATGATATTGTCGCTAGGGTGAGGGCAGTTGATGTCTATACAGATGATTCTGTCATATTCTGCTGTCTTATCCAACGCTTTGCGGATTAGTGCTTAAGTATATTTTCGCTTTGTTGGAAGGTGCATCGCGACAAACTCGCAACGCTTTTGAGGGCCCTTTCCCTCAGGCTCTAACTCAATGTGAAAATTTGCGCGGGCGAACGCTGCCGATACGGCCGCTTCGTATCTAGCGCCTTGAAATTGGTCGATTACCTTCAAGCGTTTAACTAAACTTGGTAGCAATAGCCCTAAGTGTCGAATCTGGTGAAGATCGAACGCCAGCCTCAGTAGGTGGGCTGCTTCGGCAGGCATCGGCGCCTCATGAACCTTATGCTCGCCGGTGCTGCCTTCAAGCATCATACGTTCGCAAGCGTGATTCCAGTTTACAAGAATATGGCGCTGTTCTGCTGTTTTCGTCTCCTCATCCTCCCACCACTTTTGGCCAAATATTTGTCGCAGATATAAAGTCAGGAAGTCGTGGTAAGTTGCATCAGGCCTAATTGTCAGCAGCTCATTGTAAGCGGCAACCATTCGGTGTCCCTGCACGACAGTATTGATTGGTGCACCCTGTGCGCCCCAGCGCTGTTGGCGCATTCGTTGTGCTAACACACTAGCCTGAATAGCTTTTCTAACCATTTCTACGTCAAATTCAAAATCATCTGTCATCTTAATATCGATTCGCCATTTTGATCGCGGTGGGTTCCCGCGGCAGTTGCGAAATCTCCCAAACTCACCGCCCGACATCCGAAAACAGGCGCACATAGGGAAAATATTGATACATCCGATACCGCTCCCGCCCGGTTATTTCGGTCAGGATATTTGCGTCGACGAAACGCTGCAGGAGATCGATAGCTGGTGGAAAGCTGATGCGCAGTTTTTGCCTCACAATCGACGTGTTGATGTAGGGATTGGTATATAGATCCTCTAATATCTTTAACCCGTTCCCTGCTGAACGTCCGAAGCGGTCGGTGATGATCCGTCGGTGGTCTTCTCGCAACGCGACAATTTTTCGGGCCGTCTCGGTTGCCTCCAAACTGACCGACGCTACGCCTTCCAAGAAGAATTTGATCCATTCTTCCCACTCACCCTTGTCCCGGATGTTCTGGAGCAGTTCGTAATAGCGTGCCCGATGCAGTTTGAACCAGTGCGATAGATACAGTACCGGTTTCAGCAATATGTCTTTTTGGCAAAGATAGAAGGCGATCAACAACCGCCCGACACGGCCATTGCCGTCGAGGAACGGGTGGATCGTTTCGAACTGTGCGTGGATCAGCCCGATCTTGATGAGTGCCGGAATGTCGCTTTCGTCATGGACGAATTTTTCGAGATCGGACAACAGCCGCTCAACCTCATGCGGCGGCGGGGAACGAACACCGCATCATTGAGGGTCGACCCCCCCGGCCCTATCCAGTTCTGGCTACGGCGCAGTTCGCCGGGATTGGCATGATTGCCGCGAACGCCTTGCATCAGCCGCTCATGAATTTCACGGATAAGCCGAACGGAAATTGGCAATTCCGCCAACCGCTGCAGACCGTAGTTCATGGCGCGCACATAGTTCAGCACCTCGCTGACATCGCTGGGCCGGTCGGCGTCATGTATCGCAGCTTCAGCCTCAAGCAGATCATTGAGCGAAGATTGCGTTCCTTCGATCTGACTGGAAAGCACAGCTTCCTTGCGAACATACATGAAGACGAACATGTCGGGGTCGGGTAACGTCTGGATTGATCCATCTAGCCGCCCAAGTGCACGATCTGCCTTTGACAACATAGTCTGCATTGTGCCGTCAATATCGATCGGCGGCACGGGCGGCAGCGGCTCTGGCATGAAAGCCGAATAGCGGTTTGGCTGTTTGATATATCGGCCAGCCCTGAGTTGCGTCGCCATTTTCGCCTCTAATTAAAGTCTGACTTAACTTAGAAGAGAAAATATCTTTTAGTCAAGGGTAGCCTTTGATTAAAATGCCTTGCGTCGGCTAATTAAAGGTTGGTGTGCATTGGCTACCCATGCCCCTCACCCCAACCTCACCAAAGCCTCATCCAACGCCTGCAAAAACCTTGAGCGGTCGGCCTTCGCAAAGGGCGCTGGCCCTCCGCTTAATCCGTCCATTCCGGCGCGCAGGTCGGCCATGATGGCGCGGGTGGCGATGGCGCCGCCGATGGAGGAGGTGGTGAACGGCTTGCCATTGTTGCCGATCACAATGGCGCCTGCCTTCAGGCACCGGTCCGCCAGCAATATGTCGGCGGTGATCACCACGCTGCGCGGCCCGGCCTGCTCCGCGATCCAATCATCGGCGGCGTCGAAAGCGTCCGATACGATATGCCGCGTAATCAAGGGATGGTCGGGAATGCGAAAGCGCGCATTGCTGACCAGCACGACGGCCACATTGCGGCGCCATGCGACCTTGTAAATCTCCTCCTTCACCGGGCACGCATCGGCATCGACAAGGATGCTCGGCGAGTTATGGGGTAGGGGATCGGGGCTGTCGGCAGTCATTTCTGTTCGCGACTTTACACCAATTTAGCCTCCCGGCACCAACTTCTCTCGCCTCTGCAGCGGCTCGCTTGGCGTGGTGTGTCCCGTGATCGTCTCTTGATAGCATTCCCCACGTGACATTCTGCCCCAACCGGTTAGGACAAGGCGATATGACCAGCCCAACAAAATCCCCCATCCGCAAACGCCCCAATTATTACACCATCGCCATGGACGCATGGGCACTGGCCGCTGAGTCCAATATGGTGATTGCGATGCGGCTGGGTGCGCTGGCCTTTGGCGGCCCGGCGGCGGTGAAAGAGGCGGAGCGGATGGTTTCGGAAAAGGTCGCGGCCAATATGGCGCTGGGCGTTTATCTGATGACCGGAAAGCTCGGCACCAGCCCCGAACAGATTGTGAGCGGCAGTATCGCCCATTATTCCCGCCGCGTGCGCCGCAACCGGGAACGGCTGGCGAAATAGCTAGGCTTTCTGCCGCAAAGGCTCCATCGGCTGGGCGAAATAGCGCGCCCAGACATAGCGCCAGGGCACGATGAAATAGGCGATGATGATGCCGATGCAGTCGTAGAACAGCCCCTCGATATCGGGCGTCCATTTGTCCGCCATCCAGGCGCGGCCCGCGATCAGCACCAGCCAGATCGTCTTCCACGCAATCTCATAGAGCATCAGCGGCAGCATCTGCAGCGGATAGCGCACGCCGAGCAGGCTCATCAGCGCGAGCGCGGCCAGCATCGATTTGGCGAGGCCGCGATTTACATCCCAGTCGGCCCATTCAAACAGCAGTTGCGGCCAGACGAACATCGCCCCCATGAAACCCGCCATCAGCAGGAACAGGAACCGCATGGCGTTGATCCGCCATGTGGCGACCGGTGGAAATTGGGTGTCGTTGATCGCCGGCATGATATTTCCTCCGAGCCCCGGAATCGGGCACTGCAAACTGTAGTGGTGTATTATATCAGTAAATCTGTCAATGATGCGCGTGTGCTAGCTCTTCCGGAAGAATTTTGGCGCTTTACTGCGCGGGCAAATCCGTCATTGTCGAGCCATGCCCCATCTTGCCCACATCGCCCTTGTTGTCCGTGACTATGACGAAGCCATCGGTTTTTACGTCGAAAAACTCGGCTTCACGCTGGTTGCCGACGAATATCAGCCCGAACAGGACAAGCGCTGGGTGCTCATCCGCCCGCCCGGTGCAACGGAGGATGCCACCACGATTTTGCTCGCCCGTGCGTCGAAGCCCGAGCAGGAGGCTTTCATCGGCAATCAGGCCGGTGGCCGCGTGTTCCTGTTCCTTTCAACCGACGATTTCGACCGCGATCATGCCGCATATTCAGCAGCCGGTGTCGAGTGGATCCGCCCGCCCGCGGTGCAGCCCTATGGCAAGGTGGCGGTTTTTGCCGATCTTTATGGCAATTTGTGGGATCTGGTGCAGTTCAACCGCTAAGCTGTTGGGTGGCTGGGTCGCCTAGCCCTTGATCTCCAGTTTGATATGTGGCCAGCGGTCGGTCATCGCCTTGGCCCATCCTTCCTGATTCCAGCCGATGACCTCGTCGTCAAAGTAGAATTGCCGTTCGCCTGCATGGTTATAGAGGTGGATGCCGTCGCTGCTTTCATCCTGCTTTATGATGCGGATCAGCGCGATGTCGGCGGGATCGATGCTGCCTTCGTCGCCGCCGCTGCTGCCAAACCGGTTTTGCCACCAGATCAGCCTGCCGCTGTCTGGATCGATGCGGCTGCCGCGATTCGGGTTGGCGAGCAATTGCCCGAGCCCGCCCAAGCCCACCGCTGCACCCATCACCAACGCCACCGGCACCAGCCAGGGCGCACATTCGCCTGCCTCGTTGCAATTGCTCTGCGGATCGATGGTCAGACCGGCAAAGACGAACACCGCGCCGATCAGGAACATCGCCCAGGCGCGCACATCCTGCCGCGCGCTGCGGTGATAGGTCAGTACGTCCTTGTCTTTCCTGCCGGATATCATGGCATCGCCCATAGCATGGTTGCGTAAAGGAATCGCCAAACATGCCCTATATTTGGCGGGATTGGGATTTGCGCGATTTTTCCAATTTTTTGCCGTCCGGGAAAGTTATGGGATGTCATCAATCCGTGTTCCGAAGGAGCTTCCCGCCATGCGCCGCTACATTTTGTCGCTGCTGATCTGCTTAGCATTGGCCTTACCCCAGATGGCGGCGGCGCAGGGACGCGATTTTTACCGGTATCAGTTTAATTCCACCATCATGGAGTTCAACAAAGTGGTGGACAGAGTCAACTCGCTGAAAACCGACATGAAGAGCGAGCGCGATTTCACTCGTGGTTGCGCGATGATGGGCAGCCTGATTTCCTACCTTGCCGATGCGCAGATTCTGGCAGAAAAACTCGCCGAATATGCCAATCAGCTGGGCGATACCGATGGCCACCGGCATGCGGTGGACCTGCACAATGCCTATCTGGAAGAACGCCATCACTGGGAAAGCGAACGCAGCCGGATGTGCAGTTAGCCGGGAAACGGCGGAGACATAAAACAAGACGGCAGGCCGCATATATCTCTTGGCATCGCTCGTCCGCTCACCCATGGTGGCCGGACGGGATGAGGAGGGAGAGCCGATGTCCGCCAATGGTTTAAGTTCTGCGGAGCACGATAAAGTTCAGGATTCGGCGTCCCGATGGGGGCTGCTCGTGCTGCTCACCATCATCAATGTCCTGAATTTTGTCGACCGGCAGTTGCTCCCCAGCTTTGCGAATTTCATAAAGCCGGAGCTCGGGCTGACCGACACCCAATATGGCCTGCTGACCGGGCTGTTCTTCATCATCTTTTACGCGGTCGCCGGACTGTTCATGGGGATATTGGCCGACCGGATGCATCGGGGAAAGCTGATCGCGGCTGCGATTGCGGTCTGGAGCTTGCTGACCGCGGCGAGCGGGGCAGCGAAGGGTTTCGTTTCGATGGCGATACCGCGCGCGCTGATCGGCGTCGGGGAATCGGCGCTGACGCCTGCGGCGACCTCGCTGTTGGCGGACCGGTTCCGCCCGTCGCAGCTCGGGCTGGCAGCGGCGCTCTATTATCTCGGCGTGCCGGTGGGCGCGGGGCTCAGCCTTTTGGTCGCAGGCTATTTGGGCCCGACAATTGGTTGGCGCAATTGCTTCTACCTGCTCGGCGGAGCGGGGATGCTGTTTGCAGTGTTTATGTTGTTTGTCCGTGACCCGCGCGTGCCGAACGCGCAGCACTATGAACATGGGCCCGGCCTGCGCGGGCATATGCGGCTTCTCGGCGCTGCACTGAAACAATCGCCGGCCTTGTGCATGATGATCGGTGGCGGGGTTGCGCTGCACTTTGCAGTGGGCGCGGCGGCGTTTGACCAGATCTGGTTTGTCGAGGAACGCGGGTTCGAACGTGCCGAAATAGCCAAGCTGACCGGCTATATCACGGTGGTTGCCGGGATCGCAGGAACGCTGTTTGGAGGCTTTGCAGGCGATTGGTGGTACAAATACCGGAAATCGGGCAGGGCGATGCTGCTGTTCTGGATATTCCTGATTGTCGGGCCCTTCTCGGTGATCTTTCGTATCCTGCCAGCGGATTCGGCGCTGTTCGTGCCGGGGATCGGGCTGGGTATCTTCATCCTCTGCGCCTTTTACGGCCCGTCTATTTCGACGATACAGGAACTCTCTCCGCCCACCGCACGCGCCACGGTGATCGCGTTCAACATATTGTGCTTGAATGTTGTGGGCCTTGGCCTGGGCATAACCGGCACCGGCTGGTTGATTGACATGTTCCGCACGGCGGGCAGTCTGGAGCCTTATACCCATGCAGCGATAACTATGTCGGTCGCCTCGCTCTTGGCGCTTCCGGCGTTCTTCCTCGCCGGACGTTGGTTCCACCGCGATAGGACGCGGATCGAGAGCGGTTTGCCCGGCCGATTTGAGTTCAACTGATTACTGGCTCCGGGAGATTGACGATGGCCAATATTATCGGGCTTGGCGGGCTGTTTTTCAAATCGGCAGATCCGTCCGCAACCAATGAATGGTATGCGCGGGTGCTTGGTATCAAGGTGGAACCCTGGGGTATTATTTTCACCCCCGACGCCGCCGCCGCGCATCCGGGGGCGGCTACGGTGTTCTCGCCCTTCAAGGCTGATACGGACTATTTTGCACCTTCGGACAAAGAGTTCATGTTCAACCTGATGGTCGATGATCTGGACGGCATGCTCGCCCGCTGTGCCGAACATGGGGTGGAGCCGGTCAAAACCTTTCCCGATGAAGCCAATGGCCGCTTTGCGCACATCATGGACCCGGAAGGTCGCAAGATCGAATTGTGGGAACCCAAGCCGATGTAAAGTGTTGGGACAAAAGTGAACTAGTTCCATAGACTTGTTCAACTCGCCTGCCAACTTACACTATTAGGCCGTCCGAAGATTAACAATAATCGGAGGTCGTGTGCCTGTTTCTATCAAAGATCTTATCGAAGAATCGCTCAATCATCGCGCTGTCAATCATCCCTATTTGAAAGCTTTGGGTTCGGGTGATTTGCCAGACACAGATTGGGCGTTACGCGACTTTGCCCAGCATTATTACGGCTATTCGCTTCATTTCCCCCGCTATCTGACGACGGTGATTTCAAAACTGGAAGTTGCCGCGCATCGCAACAGCCTGTTGCAAAACCTGACCGAGGAATCGGGGATTTACGAGGATGAGGAATATGCCGAGCTCGCCGCAGTCGGCGTAGAGCGCGAATGGATTGAGGGTGTACCGCACCCGCAATTGTTCCGTCGCTTTCGTGAGGCGACCGGCATCACTGCCCCTTATGCCCAGGCGGATGAGGCAATCGAGCTGGTGTGCTGGCGTGAATCCTTTCTGGCGACATTGACTTATGGGTCTGCTGCCGAGGCACTGGGTGCGTTGGGTCTGGGTACCGAAAACATCGTCAGCACCATTTATATCCCCTTTGTCGAAGCGCTGAAGCGTACCGATCTCCATCCGCGCGACACAGTTTTCTTTCCGCTGCACACGGCGGTGGATGATCACCATCAGGAAGCGCTGGAGCAAATCTCGCTCGATTTTGCGGCAACGCCTTCGGGCAAGGGCGATCTGCGCCGTGGCATGATCAAGGCGCTGTCGCTCCGGTCATCCTATTGGGACTGGATGTATGATCGCGCGCTGACCTGCGCCGAAAAGCACGAAATGGCGATGGCATCCTGACATTCGAGGCCAAGGCGCGGTCCAGCTAGGACCCTAAGCGGACGGCGACGCTTTTCGCAAAGGAAACACAAAAATGAACGCAGACATCCTGACTATCATCAAGAATATCGAGGATCGCCAGCCGCTGGCTACCGGCCATGATGCAGCGGAATTTCATGCAGATCTGGTGAACACCCATCGCGAAATATATCGCAACCGAAATGAGAAACTTGGCATCGATTTCTCGGTCGATGTTCTGGACTTTCCAGGGACCCAGGCATTTGATGCGCGCGTGGTGCGGATTGCTGCCGGGGCCAATAATGAACTGCATAAGCATGCCCATGAATCTTTGTTCTATGTCATCAGCGGCAAGGCCGAAGTGCGGATTGGTGATGCCACTTTGACGCTGGAACCCGGCGGATTGGCCTTTGTGCCGCGCTGGCATTTTCATCAGTCCAGAAACCTCTCCGAAACCGACGAGCTGGTGATTCTGGCGATCACCGACTTTGGCCTGACCAAGGCTGTTCTGGGTGATTATGACAATCGCACCCGGCTTGCCGTTAACGGCGCGGACGTGCTCGAAGGCGCCTGACGGGGTTTGTTTGTGCTCAACGTTGAAAGACAGTTTTAGGTACTTGTGAATCTGGCTCGCTTCGGCTCTTTGGGTCATCGTCCAAAGGGGAAGGGGAGCAAGATGAGCACAGAACCAATCACAATAGCCAAATATTGGCGCTGGTTCTTCTACGCTGCCGCTACTTATAATATTGTCATTGGTGGTGCCGGTCTGGCCAACGCTGCGGCACCGGTGAATGACCGGATTGTCGGATTGCTCGTGCTCGGTTTTGGCATTGTCTATGCATTTGTCGGGCGCGACCCAGTTCGGTTCGGACCGGTGTTATGGGCGGGAATTATTGGAAAGCTCGGCATAGTCGGGCTGCTTCTACCTGATGTGATCGCCGGAAAAGCGGCGGCGGGAACCGGCTATATTCTAGCAGGAGATGCGCTGTTCACGCTTGGATTTTTCGCGTTCCTGCTGCGAAAAGGATAGCGGCTGTCAATCACCACCATTGCCATGGTCGCGGCGACGGTTGTGTGCCAGTTTCCGTCTTATCATCACAACACCGAAAATCGCGCAAAGTGCCATTATAGCGATAAGCGAATAGGCAATGATCAGTCGGGTTTCCATGTCGCAAATCCTCATGCGACTGACCCAAAGCTTCCGGTGCGCCAGCGGCCTATAGGCGTTTCCGCACAAATCCCCGCATGAATAATAGCTGCTCGTCGCGTGACTAGCTGTCGCCAGCAGTCCTTATGCCAAAAAACACCAACCACAGCGCCAGAGCAAGTTCGCCCAATAGCGGGGGATATTTGAACAGATCGGGGATTTGTCGGGCAAAATCGGGTGCCAGTATGAAAGCGAAGTTGTTGAAAAGATGCGCGGTTCCACCTGCCATCATCAATGCACCCACCCACTTTGGAATCAAACGCGACCGCCAGATCAACACGCCCAGCAACAGGCAGTAGGTCCCGAAAAAGAGCAGGCTGATGCTATAGCCTTCACTATGCAGATCGAGTGACAGTCGTGCGAGCTGCTGTTGCATGTCGGGGTCAAGATAAGGGGCATTTTGCAGCAGGAGCATCGGCGCCGCGTGGAATATCCCGGTTATAGAAAGCACGGCGATGCCGATCATGCTGAACCCGGCGGCGATGCGCGCGAGCAGTGCGTCGACGCTTTTGAACAAGCCCAGAAATATGATGGTGACCGCGATATAGCAGAATAGCATCACCGCATCGGCAGCCAGCCCCGAGCGATACAGGCTTTCATGGGCCGAAATAGCGGTGGCGGTTGCTGCCGGATTATCGGCTACCGCCAGATTCATCCGCGTGAACACTTGCGCGTAAATTCCGGCGACGATGGTACCGAGATATAACCAGCCTGCAACGCGGGCCTGCGTTTGCGAAATGACAGTCATCGGCGAATTCCTTCCGGACGCGACCAGCGCCAGGCGGTCCATACAATCGACAATGTCATCAGCATTTCGATTGTGCCGAAGAACAAATAATATGGCGGCGCGCCGCCGACCATTGTCGCGCCTTGGATGAAGGTGAAAGCCAGTCCAAAAACGATATTGGACCAGCGCGCGACACGTGCAGGAAGGATCAGTGTCAACGCGACCATAAGGCTCGGGATCGCCATCATCACCGATACCGCCAGCAACACTGTAGGCGTCGCCTCACCCAATGGCAGGATCATGCCCTCGTTCATCGACGCCATACGGCCTCTCCGGAAAAGCCCGAAAAAGTCAGCATAAATGTAGCAGAACATTGTCGACGCCCACAGGCCGCTCAGCACAAAACGCTCAGATACAGGCTTGTCCACAGGTCTACTGCTCGTCAAAAGATCGTCATTCTGCATTTACCAGCCTCTCAATGTATTGCTGATATAATACAGTAAGTCGGCGCGAATGCAATGGCAGAAGGATGTGCTAGCCCTTCCAATCACCCCAGTTTAGTGCACCATCTTAATATGGCTGGGGATTGCCCAATGTCATGGCACGCGCCTGCATCGCGCTTTCGACGCGCAATTCGATATTTCCCTCACCGTCGGCTTCACCTTTGGTAACGCGCGTAGGTGTTACGCTATCAAATTTCGTGTCGATTGTGGCCAGATTGCCAAAGATGGCAAATGCATTGCCTTCGCCGTCCAGAAGCCGGAACCCGTCGATGGACATGGTTCCGCTAGGGCCGACGAGCAGCGCAGAATAGATCACGTCAGTCTTTTCCTTGCGCAGTGCTGCGGTTGCATGCAGCTCAACTTTCCAATCCGTGACGCTTGTAGCGTCTCCTTCGCTCGTCGAAAGCGGAGCAATGGGCACGGGCTTTCCCAGCTTGTCGATGACCGGAAGTACGTAACCCTTTGAACTGCCTTTCATCGCACTTTCCATCACACCGTCATTATCGGTATCGCCGAAGCACAAAGCGTCAGGGCGGTTGGCAAGCACAGATCCGCCCAGAAAGACATTGGCTAGGCCCAGTCCCTTTTTCTCTTCGGGCAGCAGACGGAGCGGAGCCAGCGCGCACCATGCGGTGCCCTGTTTGGTGGTGACGCGGAACAAGGTGTCGCCTGCATCGACGCTGAGCTTGTCCAGGCTGGCCGCATTCGATGTAATTCGGATCGCTTCGGGTGTCAGCGGCTGGCTGAGCAACAGACTATCGCCGCTGCCGACTTGAATGATTTTGGGCGCTTCCAACGGTATCGGCGCGATCTGCCAGCTACCGTTGACCGGCTTTTTCTCTTTTGCCGATGCGGACATCGGGGTGGCAAACAAACAAAATGCAAGCATTGCGCATATTGGACGGAGCAAGTTGAATTCCTTTTAAGGACAATATCTTGCATGTCCTAATTCGGTTCAGGCAAATTGCAAACCATGTAAAGATCTGGAATGGCCTAGCCACCCCAAGGCGGGGGCGCGACTACAGTCGTGCTGAGGTCAAATTCGACACGGAAAAAACGTGCATTTTCTCCAGTCCGGCGCAGGACATAGGCAAAGCGGGGATTGGCCGCGCCCTTGTCGCTGATCTCGACTTCCCAGACATTGGTGACCGACACGTCGCGGCCCTCGCGGCGGAACAGTGCGATGCTCTCGGCATCGACGGGAAAGGCTTGTGCGGTCGCCGTGCCCGCGTTTGCCGTATCGCCGCCATATTGGGTCAGCTTATCCTCGCTGCCATCCTCATGCCGGTGATCATGCTTCAGCCGCAGTCCGGTCGCGGTGCGAGTGATGACCCATGTGCGCGAACGATCCCATTTGCCGTCGGCATCCTTGGGTCCGACATGGAACGGGATGCGGATTTCGCTGTCGGTACAACTGCGGACGTGCATGATCAGCGGGCGGCCCTTGAAGCCGGCGTCAGCGGCTTCGTCACTGGCCAGCTTGCCCGGAAACGCCCTGCCGCAATGCGCGCTCAGGTTCGCCCAAAAGGCATCTTGCGGATTGGCGGGCGGGGTGGTCGCGCAGGCTGAAAGTGCAAGCGCTGCGATTATGGCCAAGCGCCGCATCAGCGTTTCCGGACAAATTCGGCGCGCAGCACCAGACCTTTGATGCCTTCAAATTTGCAGTCGATCTCCTGCGCATCGCCGGTCAGCCGGATCGACTTAATCAGCGTGCCCTGCTTCAGCGTCTGCCCAGCACCCTTGACGGTCAGATCCTTGATCAGCGTCACCTGATCGCCATCCTGCAATATGTTGCCCACGGCGTCGCGCACTTCTACCGAGTTTGCCGCAGCCTGCTTTGCCGCAAGTTCGGAGGCGGGCAGCCATTCGCCGCTTTCCTCATCATAGACATAATCTTCGTCGGACATTTTCCCGCCTTTCTGGCGCGGGCTTTGCGCCTCGTGCGCGCGATTTGCAAGCTTGCCGCGCATTGCCGCGGTGGCTATCGGCAGAGTATGAAGTTTTCCGCTATGCTGGGCCTCGCTTTGATTGTCATGCCGCTGTTCAGCGCCGCCCCGGCCCTTGCAAATCCTGAGCTGCAGGTCGCTGATCGAGGTACAGCACCGACCTGCAGCATCACCGACGCGCTGCCCGCCGACATGGCGAAGCGCGCGGCGGAGCTGGGCTATGAACGCGAGGAACTGATGCCCTCAACGGTCACCACACCGCAATTTCGTGGTCGGCTGCGTTGTGCCAAAACGCTCGACGGTTTTGGCAAGATGATTGGCATCGCCCAGGTCGAGGATTTCATCCTCGATGGCGAAAAAATCCGTGCGCTTTATCAGGGCGACACCATCGTCTTTTCACTGTCAGGCGACACGCCAGCGGCGACCTATCCCACGCGCAAGGGCGAGTTTCGCTGCTATCGCGGCGGCGCAGCAGCGGTGATGCAATGCACAACAGGTTATGGCGTAAAGGGCGCGAGCATGCTGGTGCTGCAGAACCAGAATGAAGAGTATATGCTCGGCCTGTCGGTCAGTTCGTTCGACTGGCCCGAACTGGCCGGAAGACCGATCGCACCCGTGCAGTTTCGTGCGGGAGAGACACCGCCTGTCGTTGCGGATTGGCTCAACCAGTCGCTATCTGACGCCGAGGATGTTACCGCCTGGACCGCCATATTCGAGGGTAAGGCATTCAACGAAGCGTTGCTGAAGCAGAATGGCCCTGTCCCGTTGGAAATCGAAACCAGACTGGCCAATGATCAGCCGGTCAAGCAGGCATTTGACTTTGGCGAAATGATCACGCTCTACCGCGCGATGGCCATGCTGACGCGCGAAATGCCGGTGCGCTGATCAGCGACCGAGGCGGGTTACCAAAGTAACGAAAAAGGCCGTTGACCAGCCGAGCAGCAGCAGCCCGTTTATGCCTTCAATCGCAGAAACCAGTCGCCACGCGGGCTCTATATAGCGGTCGTCATAGCCGATGCCGGCGTAGCTGATCGTCGAAAAATAGACCGCCGTTTCCAGCGTCGCGACGGCACCGACGGCAACAAAGAAAAAGGCGTAGAGCCAGATTTCGATGCCGTGCAACAGGAACAGGCCAAGGACCAGCGCGAGTGTGAAAAACAGGCTGCGGCGCGACATCGGCGGGACATGGTGGACACGTTCCTCATGAAACTCGATCCGCACCATTTTGGCCAGCAGGCTGAGGCCCAGGCCGTGGATGATAACAGTCAGGATGACCATCGCTGTCGAAATGGCGAGTTGCAAAAGCATATCCGTTGTTAGCGGGCATGTTCTGCGATGTATTTGACACAGGGCAAAATTCTCCCCGTCGAAAATGGTAAGCGCACTTGTAAAGCTGCCCGTGCTGCGTATCGTCTATGTGGGTGGTTATATAACTAGCGAGAAGCCTTTCATGTCCGACGAAGAACAGCCGCTGCCAACGGGTTACCAGCTTTCGGCGCTCGACCCGACTTATCGCGAAACGCCTTGGGTGCCGCTTGACCGGCTACGCGCCGCTGATCCGGTGCATCACGACCAGCAACTGGGCCGTTACTTCCTGACGCGCGGGCAAGAGGTTGCGGAGCTTATCAAGAACCGCGAACTCAATGCTGATCCGCGCAAGGCCAATGAGGGCAGCTTCTCGAAGACGCTTTATGGTAACAACAGCAAGGAGCTGTCGATCCTGATGCTCGATGATCCCGAGCATAAGCGGCAACGCACGCTGGTGTTAAAGGCTTTCAACAAGCGCTCGGTCGAAGCGCTACTGCCGCGGATCGAGGAAATCGCCAAGGGACTTGCCGACGATATCGAAGTCGCAGAGGGCGAGTTTGATTTCGTCCAGCTTTTCGGTTCGCCCCTGCCAACCACGGTGATGGCCGAACTGCTCGGCATCAACCCCGCCGACCGCAAGGATTTCCGACGCTGGTCGCTGGGCTGCATGCAGGCGCTCAACCCGTTCCGCACGCCCGAACAGACCGCTTTGTATGAGGAATCGACCACGGTGCTCGCCGATTATCTGGCGCGCGAGGTTGACATCCGCCGGACCCAGCCGAGCGATGATTTGATCACCCGCCTCGCCCAAGCCGAGGAGGCGGGCGACAGCCTGACGACGCAGGATATCGTGCTGCTGATCCGCTTGCTATTGATCGCGGGCAATTCCACGACAACCGATATGCTGGGCGCGGGCGTGGTTCAATTACTGAAAATCCCGACCAGCTCGCCAAATTCCGCGCGCGGCCAGACCTGCACGATAATGCGATGGACGAAATCTTGCGCGTCGAGCCGCCGGTATCACAGGTGCTGCGCAGCGCGCATGAGGATATGCAGGTCGCCGACAAGTCGATCAAAAAGGGCGACACGCTGCACATGTCGCTGTTCGGCGTGCATTATGATCCGGAAATGAATCCCGATCCGCTGATATTCGATATCGAGCGCAAAAATGTGCAGCATTTCGCCTTTGGCGGCGGCGCGCATTACTGCCTTGGCGCAGGGCTGGGCAAGGCACAGGCAAAGATTGCCCTGCCGATGCTATTCGAACGCTTCCCCAACCTCGCCTTCGCGCCGGGGCGCGAGGTGAAGCACAAGGTCGCCCCCGCCTTTAACGGCTATGGCGAGATTTGGTTGGTGAAGTGAGCTGACTGCCACGATGAAAAATTGTCATCCCCGACTTGATCGGGGATCCATGGTCTGAACAACTGGTTTACGTTGAGGTGTCAGGCCATGGATTCCCGCTTTCGCGGGAATGACAAATATTCTCACTCTACTTCTTAGGCGGCCAGGGAAAGAACCCTGACGTCCGTTCGACATATTCGGCATAGCCCGGACGGCTTTTCTTCAAACCGCGCTCGAGCAACGGCTTGCCCGACCATTTGGTCAGCGTGAAGGTGAGGAAGATCGGGCCGATGATGCTCACCCAGCCCGCCGGGCCAGTTTCGGCTGCGACCAGCCAGATGCCCCACCAGGTGCAGGCGTCGCCGAAATAATTGGGGTGGCGGGTATAGCGCCACAGGCCGGTGTCGAGCACCTTGCCCTTGTTGGCTGGATTGCTGCGGAAGGCTTTGAGCTGCGCGTCGCCGACGGTTTCAAAAAGGATTCCGATCAGCGCGACGGCTATGCCCGCCCACGCCACCGGCCCCATGATCGTCCGTCCGCCCTCGCTCGCCCAGATGCCGAGTTGTGCGGGAAGCGAAGTGATGAACAGCAAAGGCGCCTGAGTCAGGAATACCATCAACAGCGCGGTCTTGGCCCAGCTCCAGCCTTTGGTTTCCATCGCATGGCCCATGATCTTTTTGTAGCGCGGGTCTTCGCCCTCACGCCGCCAGCGGGTGACGAGGTGCATGGCAAGCCGCACACCCCAGATCGTGGTCAGCGCCAGCAGCACGTCCGCACGGCGACCCTGCCCGTCGATCTGGAACCAGCTTGCCCAAGCGAGTATGACCATCCCGAACGCCCAGAAGGCATCGATGAACGACACATCGCGAATTTTGACCGCATAGGCCCAGAGCAAAAAGATTGCGGCCATCAAAACCCCAAGGTTGATTGCCAGCATTGTCAGCGCGTCGCTCATGTCTCGCTCTCCCCTGTGATGTTGGTTGCTTGCTTGCCGGGATGCCTTGGCGTCACCCCGGCATAGATCTCGGCGAGTTTGGCCATGTCGGCATCATAATCGCCTGTAGGCCAGAGCATCGGGCCCAGCCCGCCCGACTTTTTCGCATAGTCCATCATCCCCACCACCAGCGGGATTTTGGCGCCCATAGCGATATGGTAGAAACCAGTTTTCCATTTGCGCACCGCGCCGCGTGTGCCTTCGGGAGCGATGGTCAGCATGAATTCCTTGCGCTTGGCAAATTCGTCAATCATCGCCTGGACATAGTTTCCGCCCTGCGACCGGTCGACCGGAACCCCGCCCATGTCGAGCATGAAATTCTTCATCGGCCAGCGGAAAAGTCCGGTTTTTGCCATGAAATGCGGTGTCACGCCCAGGCTTTGGGTGAGGCCGATATAATAGACGAAATCCCAGTTTGAGGTGTGCGGTGCTGCTATAATGATAAAGCGGCGCGGCTCGGGCACTTCGCCATAGGCTGTCCAGCCCTGTCGCCGGTAAAACCACATCAATAATGCCCTGACGCCGCGCGACAGCAGACTGGGTTTACGCGTCTCCAATGCCATATATTTATGGTCCCCTCTCCTTCGGGATATTGGACGCGGGGTTTGTCAAAAGCAATTAGCTTGTTTCCCGTAGTGGGGGGCGCTAGTCGACAGCCATCAAAACAATATAAGCGGGATTACCATGTCAGACGCCAACACACCGGTCATTTCGGCGACCGGGCTTTACACCCCGAGCGACACGATTTCGAACGAGGAACTGGTCGCCAGCTTCAACGCTTATGTTGACCTCTACAATGCGCAGAATCCCGATGCCGAGCCGCTGGTGCACAGCTCGGTCGAATTTGTCGAAAAAGCGAGCGGGATCAAATCGCGCCATGTGATTGACAAGACAGCGATCATCGATCCCGCAATCATGGAGCCGCGCTATGCCGAGCGCCCCAATGACCAGATTTCACTGATGGCCGAAATCGGTGTCGCCGCCTGCCGCGATGCGCTGGCCAAGGCGGGGCGCGACATTGCTGATGTCGACGCTGTGCTGTGCGCCGCGTCGAACATGCAGCGCGGCTATCCGGCGATGGCAGTGGAGATCCAGCACGAACTGGGCATGGAACGCGGCTTCGGTTTTGACATGAACGTCGCTTGCTCGTCGGCGACTTTCGGTATCCAGACTGCGGCTGACTATATCCGTTCGGGCAATGCGCGTTCGGTGCTCGTCGTGAACCCCGAAATCACTTCGGGCCATCTGAACTGGCGTGATCGCGATAGCCATTTCATCTTCGGCGATGTCGCAACCGCGATCCTCGTCGAGGCAAAGGATATTGCCCCTGCACAGCATTGGGAAATCCTCGGTACCCGGCTGAAGACGCGATATAGCAACAATATCCGCAACAATTTCGGCTTCCTCAACCGCGCAGAGGGCAAGGGGCCGGTCGACCAAAGCGGGCCGAAGACCGATAAGCTGTTCGTGCAGGAAGGCCGCAAGGTCTTCAAGGAAGTGGTACCGATGGTCGCGCAGATGATTGTCGACCATGCCGCGCATCTCGGCCTTGACGGCAGCAATCTGCGCCGCCTTTGGTTGCATCAGGCCAATCAGGGGATGAACCGCCTGATTTCGCAGCGTGTTCTGGGGCATGAAGCCAATGAGGATGAAAGCCCGACCGTGCTTGATACCTATGCCAATACGTCAAGCGCGGGCTCTATCATCGCGTTCCACAAACATAATGAAGACCTGAAGGCGGGCGATACCGGGCTGATCTGTTCGTTCGGGGCTGGCTATTCGGCGGGCACGGTCTTTGTGCGCAAGGTCGCCTGATCCTGCTTTAGCGTGACTGTGTCGCGCGCCATTCGTCGGGCGGAGTGAAGCTGCCTTGCCAGATTCCCCGGCGGGCCGAACTGGCTGCATCTTCTTCGCTGCCATAGTCGCGCAGGCCATAATATTCGTGTGAGACCGCAAAGCCGTCGGCTGCCTGTTTGGCAGCCAGATCAGGGGTTTGTGCGGTCTTGCAGGTGGCGAGCGAGCGATGATAGCGGTCCTGCGCATCCGCGACACATGTTAGGCCGGGTTCGAGTAGCAGTTTTTCTAGCGCTGCCCGCGCCGCCTTTCCGCATTCCCATTTCATACCTTTGGCATCATCGCAGGTCTGGTGGTATTCAGGGGCGTCGATGCCCTTCAGCCGGAATTTGCGCGGGCCGATGGCAAAGCTGTCACCGTCGGCGGTCTGGATGGGAGATTGCGCGGCAACGATTGTTTCACCCGAAACAATGCCGTCAGCATAATACCAGGCCGCCAAAAGGGCTGCGAGCAGCAGCAGGAAAAACAGGCTGCGTATAAAGCCGGCGCGGCGTTTGCGATACACCCGGCCTTCGGGAAATTTGAGGGTAATCAATAGCCTCCCAATGAAGGGAATTTCGCGACGATATGGTCGTAAACCGCCTGATGGAGCCCATTATGGAATGAGCAGCCATATTCGTCGCCCTGCTTCCAGACAACCTCGACTTCAAGCGGTGCCAGTTCCGGCAAGGTTACAAAAACTCTGCGGTTTAGATTGAGCAAAACCGGGCAGTTCAGGCGACATCCCGATTGCGACAGGTCGATCATCTGGCCCTTGTGCCGTCCGCCGCCATGCTCTCGGATATCAATCGGGATATAGACATGGTCACGGTTGAAGCGGCGGGCCTCTATCCCAGGTGTGGGGGCTTTCGAACTTTTCTCGCCGTCAGACACGCATCGCCGCTCCTGGCTGGAAGTCTGCATCTGCGCCATCTGTTACCATCCATAACGTTAAAGTCCAAATTGAATAACGGCATGGGGTGACGTCTATTTACATATTTGGGATCAATCGAGGATCAACCCCAATGCGATGTAGATCAGAAGAGCCGAACCAAAGCCAACCAGTGTGGCTATAACAAAAGCTATACGGATGACTGTAGTATCAATGCCGCTCCAGTTCGAAAGTCCGGCGCAAACCCCCATGATTTTCTTGTTGGCACGGTCGAGTGTCAATTTGGTCATTTTACCTTTACTCCCATTAACTGCTTTGAAGACTGGATCGCGGCGCATCATGCGATACCATTGCTGACGGCGGGCGCGATGCTCATGCCGACGGTGATGAAGGCGCAGACCAAGGCTGCTGCGATCGAAAAAAGCTGGTTGCGAAGCGGGGCATTCATTTCAAAAATCCTTTCGGAGTGGTCTTGCGATCAGGCAAGATAGGGCGACAAGGGCGCTACTGCGGGGGCGATGCTGACGCCGACGGTCAGGAATGCGCATATGATAGCTGCGAAAACCGAAGCGAACTGATTGCGGGTCGAAATGGTCATTTTAAAAGTCCTTCCTTGTTCATGTTCCGGAGTGTTCCGGGGATGCCAAGGTTATTGCAGGAGGCATGCCAGTTTTTGAAAATATAATAATAACAATGGCATAATATTTTCCGACGTGAGAAAGACGATTTTACGAACCTGAATATTGGGAAAATCCACCAACATTTTGGGATGACTGTGGTGGAATTTGCGCCAACGCGCACCCGCATCCCCAAATCAGCGTTGACGCGGCCAGCATCTCGGATAGGGCACCCTTATGGCGCTCGATCGGCTCGACCTTACAGATTTTCGAAATCACGCCGCGCTCAGCGTGCGTCCACAGGGGCGCTTCATCATCCTGCATGGCGCGAATGGCGCCGGTAAGACCAATATATTGGAGGCAGTTTCGCTGATGGTACCGGGGCGCGGGCTGCGCCGGGCGAACCTGCACGAAATGGCGCGGCAGGGCGGCGCGGGCGGATTTGCCGTTTCTGCCCGGCTGGGCGAGAGCAATTTGGGAACCGCTGTGACGGCGCAGCAGCCGGGCCGGCGCATTGTCCATATCAATGGCGCAAATGCCGCGATCAACGATCTAGCCGAATGGCTGTCGATCCTGTGGCTGACGCCAGCGATGGACCGGTTGTTCATGGACGGGGCGGGCGCGCGGCGGCGTTTCCTCGACCGGTTGGTGCTAGCGCTCGAGCCTTCGCATGCGCTGAACAGCAGCCGATATGAAAATGCCCTGCGCCAGCGTAACCGGATGCTGTCCGAAGGGCAGGGCGATGCGGCCTGGTTCGATGCAGTTGAAGCCAGCATGGCGCAATATGCGGCCGCGATTGTCGAAAGCCGGGCGCGCACCGTCGCGCAGCTTTCAGATCGCATCGCCGCCATGCCGCCATCGCCCTTTGCCAAGCCTGTTCTGTCGCTTGAGGATGTAGCGGTGCCCGATGCTGAAATGCTCATCACAACTTGGAAAACCAGTCGCGGGCGTGATCGGGGCGCAGGGCGCACGCTTTCAGGGCCACACCGCAACGACCTGCTCGTCCGGCACGACGGCCATGGGCAAGCGGCGGCAGGTTGTTCGACCGGCGAGCAAAAGGCGCTGCTGCTCTCGCTTATCCTTGCGCATGCGGCGCTCGTCGCGGAATTGCGCGGTGCTCCGCCTATCTTATTGCTTGATGAGGTCGCGGCACATCTAGACCCTGGCCGTCGCGAGGCCTTGTTCGAGCGGCTCTACGATACCGGCAGCCAGGTGTGGATGACCGGAACCGAGGAAAGCCTGTTTGACAGCGCAGGCTCCGACGCCTTGCGGTTGCATATCGCCGACAGCGCGCTTGGCTGAAACCGGTGAGTGCGATAGGTGCAGCAATATGACGCAGAACGCCCCTGATCTTACCAGCCATTATGTCGCGCGCGGCATGCGCAATCCGCAACTGATCGAGGCAGCGCTCGCCATCAACGAAGACCGGCTGCCTGATGCCGAGCCGATATTGCGCGCACATCTGCACAACGATCCGTTCGATGTTGCTGCAATCCGGCTGATGGCGCAACTGGCGGCGCGGCTGGGCCGTTTCAAGGACAGCGAGGCACTGTTACGTCGCGCGTTGGAACTCGCGCCCGATTTCATCGCGGCAAAGTCCAATCTGGCAGGCATCTTATACCGGCAGAACCGTTTCGAAGAAGCGGTGGATCTACTCGATACCGTGCTGCAGGTCGACGCCGATGATGCCAGCGGGCAGAGCCTCATGGCCGCAGCACTGGGCCGGATCGGCGAATATGACGAGGCGCTGGCGCTTTATGGCGCGCTGACGCAGCGCTTTCCGCAACACGCCAAGCTCTGGATGAGCTTTGGACATGTCCTCAAGACTGTAGGGCAACAGGATGAATGCATCGCCGCCTATCGCCGAGCGCTGGCGGTTGAGCCAACGCTGGGCGAGGTCTGGTGGAGCCTTGCGAACCTGAAGACGGTGCGCTTTGATGAGGCCGATATCGTCGCGATGGAGGCTGCGCTCGAAACGGCGGGGCTTTCAGATGAAGACCGGCTGCATTTGCATTTTGCGCTCGGCAAGGCGTTTGACGACCGGCGCGAAGCGGAAACTTCCTTTGGCCATTATGACCGGGCGAATGCCATCCGGCACGGCCAGCTCGATTATGATCCCGATGTGGTGACGGGCCATGTGGACAAGATCATCGCCACCTTCACCCCCGAATTCCTAGCAAGCCGAGCAGAGCAGGGCGATGCGACGCCGGATCCGATCTTCATCCTCGGCATGCCGCGCGCGGGTTCGACGCTGCTCGAACAGATATTGGCCAGCCATTCGCTGATCGAAGGCACGATGGAACTGCCCGACTTGCCTGCGATCGCGCTGCGCGAAGGCAAGGCGACGCCGAGCGGCTGGGTCGATGCCATAAAGGATATGCCGGCAGAACGGCTCGCCGAACTGGGTGCGGAATTCCTTCAGCGCACTGCCGTGCAGCGCAAGACCGATAAGCCTTTCTACATCGACAAGCTGCCCAATAACTGGGTCTATACCGGCCTGATCCACTTGATCCTGCCCAATGCAAAGATCATCGATGCGCGGCGCCACCCGCTCGATTGCTGTTTCTCCAACTTCCGTCAGCATTTCGCCAAGGGGCAAGCCTTCAGCTACAGCCTGTCTGACATGGGGCGTTATTATTCGGATTATGTGCGGCTGATGGCGCATTTCGATAAAGTGTTGCCGGGCCGCGTCCATCGCGTGATCCACGAACAGGTGATTGAAGAGCCCGAGGCACAGGTGCGCGCGATGCTGAATTATCTGGGTGTGCCGTTCGAGGAAGCCTGCCTCAACTTCCACCAGAACAAGCGTGCGGTTCGCACCGCGTCGAGCGAACAGGTACGCCGCCCGATCAACCGCGACGGTGTCGAGCAGTGGAAGCCTTATGAGCAATGGCTCGATACGCTGAAGGATGCTTTGGGTGCATTGTGGCAAAGCTATCCGGATGTTCCTGGAACGGGAAAATAGCGGATGTTTTTCCGCACATTTGGCGTTAGGACTTTGTGATATGCTGAGCCTGCCCAATATCCTCACGCTCTCGCGCATTTTTGCGGTGCCGATCCTTGTCTTCCTGCTGTGGCCGGGAACCAAGCCCTACAGCTTGCAACCGCTGCCGATCGATTATTGGTTCGCCTTCGCGCTCTATTGTCTGATGGGGATTACCGATTATTTCGACGGCTATGTCGCCCGCACGCAGGGGACGGTTTCGAAACTCGGCGTGTTCCTCGATCCGATTGCCGACAAGATCATGGTCGGTGCGGTCATCCTGCTGCTGGTCTTCACCCGCGACGTCGATGGCTGGCATGTGATCGCCGCGTTGATCATCTTGTTGCGTGAAATCACAGTGTCGGGTTTGCGCGAATTTCTGGCCGGGTTGCAGGTGTCGGTGCCGGTGTCGCAACTGGCAAAATGGAAAACCACCGCGCAGCTTGTGGCCTTTGGCGGGCTGATATTGGCGGGCGCTTTGCCCGATTGGGCATTGCTGAAAACGGCTGCCCTTTCCCTTTTGTGGGTGGCGGCGGTGCTGACGATCATCACCGGCTGGGATTATCTGCGCGTCGGCATCAAGCATATGGATTGACCATGAAGCTGGTCTATTTCGCACGCGTTCGCGAAGCAATGGGCAGCGATGGCGAGGAGATGGAATTTCCCGCAAGCGTGCTGACGGTTGGCGATGCAATCGACTGGCTCGCCGCGCAGTCGCCGCGCCATGCGGAGGCCTTTGCGGACAGGTCGAAGCTCCGCTTCGCGCTCGACCAGCGCATGGTGAAATTTGACGCACCGGTAACAGGCGCAACCGAATTTGCCATTTTCCCGCCGGTCACGGGCGGATGATCCGCGTTTCGGTTCAACGCGAAGCATTCGATATAGCTGCCGAAACCCTGGCGCTGGAGGCAGCGGGTGTTGGCGCGGTTGCGACCTTTACGGGCATTGTGCGCGGCGATGATGGTGTAACCGCGATCGAACTCGAACATTATCCCGGCATGACCGAGGCGAGCCTCAACGACATTTGTGCGATAGCGCAGGAGCGCTGGGGCTTGACCGGCTGTACAATCATTCATCGCGTCGGACGGATGAAGGTCGGCGAGCCCATAGTGCTCGTTGTAACCGCGTCGCCGCACCGCGCGGCTGCGCTGGAGGCCTGTGCGTTCCTGATCGACCGGCTGAAAACCGACGCTCCGTTTTGGAAACGGGAATATCGAGGCGATGTTGCGCAGTGGGTGGAGCAGAAAACGAGCGATGTCGAACGGGGCCAGAGTTGGGACGGGTGAACTATATCCATGAAATGGGGTGGGGTATGAAGCGTTTGAGAGATATCGCCCTATGCGGTATGATCGCATTGGCTGCTATAGCTCCGGTTCAGGCCCAAGCGGGTGCATCCAAAGAGACCGCAGCAAGCTTTTCGATCAGCAAGGCGCGCATTGATGCGGCTTTGACGGGCATGGTCAAGGGTGGGCGCGCAGCGGCGTTTCGGCGCTGGTGTGGAAGGATGGGCGGGAGGTCTATTTCGGCACATCAGGCCACGCCGACCGCGAAAATGGCAAGCCGATGCAGCGCGACACGATCGTGCAGATATTCTCCATGACCAAACCGGTTACCGGCGTCGCGCTGATGCAATTGTGGGAGCAGGGGAAGTTCGGCCTCGACGATCCGGTGGCGCGATTCCTACCCGAATTTGCCAATATGCAGGTTTATGCCGGCAAGGACGTCAACGGTGTTGCGCAATATCGTCCGGCGAGCCGCCCGATCAGCATCCGTGACCTGATGCGACATAGCGCGGGTTTTGCGGGTGAGGGCAAGGAAACGCCCGCGCATGAAGCGTTCAGCCTCGCCAAACCGTCGGCGCTCGATCACGACCTGTCCGAACTAGGCCGCCGTTTGGCCCGCGTCCCGCTACTGCACGATCCAGGTGAGCGCTGGGTTTACGGCATTTCGGTGGACGTGCAGGCGTTGCTGGTCGAGAGGCTTTCGGGCCAGCCTTATGCAGAATATGTGAAGCAGCATATCCTTGATCCGCTCAAGATGCGCGACACGGCATGGCGCCAGCCGGAGGCCAATTTTGCACGCTTCGCAGCCATGTATCTGCGCAAAGATGGCAAATTGGAACGCGCGAGCGACGCGCAAGCCCGTATGCTCAATTTTGAGGACAACAAGCTCACCCCCGGCGCTTATGGCCTTGCCTCCACGCTCGACGATTATATGCGCTTTGCACGGATGTTGCTGGGCAAGGGGCGGCTCGATGGCGTGCGTATTCTGAAACCATCCACGGTCGAGCTGATGGCCAGTGACCATCTTGATCCCCGGGTGATCGACCGTCAGTGGTTGCCCAGCAAAGGATCGGTCGGTTTCGGTTTTGACTTTGCCGTGCGCAAATCGCCGCCGAAAACGCCTGAGGAAAATCGGGGTGCGACCGGGGAATTTTTCTGGGATGGCGCGGCAACGACGCTGTTCTGGGTGGATCCAGCGAACAATATGGCGACAGTGTATTTCGTGCAGGTGATGCCATTTGACGGCACATTGCACCACGATATCCGCCAGGCGGTCTATGGGGCCGGCTATCTGGGGCCGACTGGCGACTAAGCGTTGTTGACCAGTTCGCGCATCGTTTCGGCGAGCAGTTCGAATTCAGGCTGACGCGGGCTGTTGGTGCGCCATACGAGCGCAATTTCGCGGCTGGCGTGTGGTGCGTCGAGCGGGCGGGCCAGTACTTCGGTCCCGTTGAGCAGACCGTTTTTCACTGCAATTTCGGGGATCAGCGTCTGCCCCAGGCCATTGTCGACCATCTGGATCAGCGTGTGCAGCGAGGTTCCAAGCATCGTCGCCGAGGCACGCAATTCGGGGCGGTTGCACGCGGCGAGCGCATGATCCTTCAGGCAGTGCCCGTCGACCAGCAACAGCAATCGCGATTCATCGATCATTTCGGGAATGATGGTGCTTGGCGGATTGTCCGGCTCGCCCTTGGGAAAGGCGACGTACAGCCGGTCGTCGAACAGCTTGGCATGCTCGGTATCGCCGCAACCGTATGGCAGCGCCAGCAGCACGCAATCGACCTGCCCGCGGTGTAGCGCCTCACACGCGGCTGCGCTGGTTTCTTCGCGCAGATAGAGTTTGAGGTCGGGATATTTCTTGCGTAGCGCGGGTAGCAGGCGCGGCAGCAGGAAGGGGGCGATGGTCGGGATCACACTCATCCGCAATTCGTCGGCCAGCGGCTTGCCCGCGGCGCGTGCCATATCGGCCAATTCCTCCGCCTCGCGCAGGATGCGGTGCGCCTTGATCACCATTTTCTTGCCGAGAGGGGTAAAGCGCACGACGCGGCGGGTGCGCTCGACCAATACCAGCCCGAGCAGCGATTCCAACTCTCTGATCCCGGCGGAAAGCGTCGACTGCGTGACATAGCAGGCGTCGGCTGCCTTGCCGAAATGGCCATGCTCTTCGAGCGCGACCAGATATTGCAGCTGTTTCAGCGTGGGCAGATAGGTCGACATAAAGCGGTCCAATCGATTAGTCGGGCTTAATTAATCGCCATATCCGATAAAATCCATGTTTTTCCTTTGACCAAGGTCAACAGGTCTGGAATTATTTGTACGAGCGCTTAACTTTACAGGCGTAACAAACGAATGGCCAATGCGGACGGCAAGTCCGCACTGCGGGTTGCGGGAGGTAAAAGGCCATGCTGGGAAATTTTGTCGAATATCTCGACTCGATCAAGGCTCGCGATCCCGCGCCGCGCACGCGTTGGGAAATATTGCTTTATCCGGGCGTCTGGGCGCTCGGGATGCACCGCGTCGCGCACTGGCTGTTCAAGGGCGAGATGTTTTTCCTCGCGCGGCTGGTGAACCATATCTCGCGCTTCCTGACCGCAATCGACATCCACCCGGGTGCAGTGATCGGGCGCAATTTCTTCATCGACCACGGATTTGTCGTGATCGGAGAGACTGCCGAGATCGGCGACAATGTCACCATCTACCAAGGCGCAACGCTGGGAGGTACCAATCCGACCAGCGGGCAGGGCGGCAAGCGCCACCCGACTTTGGGTGATAATGTCATTGTCAGTCTGGGTGCTGCGATCTTGGGCCCGCTGACCGTGGGCGCAAACAGCCGTGTCGGTGCCAATGCGGTTGTCACCAAGGATGTGCCCGAAGGTGCGACGATGGTCGGCATTCCGGCCAAACCGACTTTGGTTGAGGTGAAACCCGAAACGCAGAATTTCGTACCCTATGGTACACCGTGCAGCGAACGCTTCGATCCGGCTACGCAGAAACTCGAACTGCTGCAATGCGAAATGGAAACCATGCAGAAGCGTCTGGCGCAGCTGCTTGAGGAACGCGATGCTGCCGCCGCTGCGAAAAGTTCGGCACGCAAGCGCGGGGACGGCAAGTCGGCTTGAGCGCGATCATCACGCCTTTTCCGGTTGCCGCGCGCCTGCCGCGCCAGATCGGTTTTGAACGTGCTGAACTCACCCGCATTTTGGATTTATATGGCCGGATGGTCGCGGCGGGCAATTGGCGCGACTATGCGATAGACCTTGGCCGCGATGTCGCTGTCTTCTCCGCCTTCCGCCGAACCGCCGAACGTCCCGAATATCGCATCGTCAAGGATCCCTCGCTGCGCAACAAACAGGGCATGTGGGCACTGATCGGAGAGGGCGGCGCGGTGCTCAAACGCGGGCACGAACTGGTGCCGGTGCTGGCGCCGGTGGAGCGGAAGCTGCTGAAACTGGTTGAGGGCTAAGCGCTCACCGGCAGCGTCGGCCAGGTTTCGGCTATCTCACCCCCGTCGAACACCGCGATGTCGCCAAATTGCAGGAACACGGCTTCGCTCTGATCGGGACGCAGGAAAATAGTGTCGCCGGGGTTCAGGTCGATCTTTTTGGAGCCTGTCAGCAATTCCTGATTAGAAGAACGACCGAACAGCTTTGAATATTGCAGGCCCTCGGGTGAGGCAGGTTTGGCGAGCCAATGGCCGCCATGGATATAGAAACCGCGTTCTGTGTTGCGATCCCACCAATGGAGCGCGCCCGATAGCGGTTCAAGCCCCGGAAGTTGCTGGTCGCTACTCGCCTTGAGGACGGGGGTTGCGATAAAGACAGCGGGGGCAAGATCGGCCAAGTCTTCATAATCGAAATCGCCGGGTTTGACGAAGGCGGAGCCGACCGACACTTCATTCGCCACCGTACCCTTGCAATGGCGGCGGAAGGTCGGGCTGCCTGCGCCGTTGAGCGTCATTTCTGATACATCGAGATCGGCAGCTTTCAAAATCCCGATGGCGTTTTTGTACGCAGCCTGGGTCGCTTCAAAGGCCTTGTCGGGGCTAGGCATTTTGGGGACATGCGGATCATAGCCCATCAGGCCCGAAATCTTGGCGTTTGCGGCGATTGCGCTTTTAACGGCTGCAGCCAGTTCTGCCGGATCGGCAAAGCCGCCGCGATGAAGGCCAACATCGATTTCGAGGCTGGCATTGAGCGGAACGCCGCGCGCCTTCGACACCGCGACATATTCGGAGAGGCGCAGCGGTGTATCGAGGAGCCACTGGACGTTTCCGATTGCATCCTTGCCCGCTTTCTCGATGACGCGCGCATATTCGCTGACCGGCAGCGGCTTGCCCATCAGATAGTCGGCATCGGGGCGTAGCGGCAGCAATTGCAGCAGCATTTCGGCGCTGAACACCATCAGCCGATCGCTGCCCATTCCAGCCAGAACGGCGTCGAGCAGCTTGGGCGAAGGCAGGGATTTGGCGACAACGCGCAACGGCAGCCCAGCCTTGTCGACACTCTGCCGGATGGCTTTCACATTGGCGCTGATCCGCTGGCGATCAATCACCAGCGTTGGCCGGTTCAACCCCGCACGGCCAAGCGCGTCGGCCAGTTTCCGGAAATAGTCGCTGTGCATCGCTCCCTCCTCTGTCGGGCGTAGCAGCATTGCACCCGCACCCACCGCAATCAAGGCACCGCCACCGATGAAAAAGGTCCGGCGTTTCATCCGAACAGCCGCTGCAGGAACGGATTGCTCATACGGCCATCGGGATCGACCGCGCGGCGGACTGCATCCGCTTCGGCAAATCGCGGATAGAGGCGTTTCAAATCGTCAGCTTTCAGCGAATGCAGTTTGCCCCAATGCGGCCTGCCACCGGCTTCGCGGAACAGCGGTTCGGCGAGGCGGTACATCCAGTCATGGTCTTCCTTGTACCAGGCATGCACTGCAATCGAGCCGCTTTCGCGTTCGTAAAAGGGCGACAGCCAGGCATCGTCGGGCGCGATGATGCGCGCTTCGATGGGGAAGAACACCCCGCGCGCATCGCTTTCGATCCGGCGGATGATTTCGCGCAGCACGCCGACCTGTTCGGCAATCGGCAGGTGATATTCCATTTCCTTGAAGCGCACGGGCCGCTCGTTCGACAGCAATTTCCAGCCTTCGTCGATGGCGATATCGGGCGGGATATCGGCCATTGCCGATTGTGCGGCTTTTTTTCGCAGCTCGGGCGTGAATTCGAACAGGTCGCGCAGTGATTTGAGATCCATCAGCGTGTCGCTGTCTTGGTCGGTTCCGCGCGGGCTGACGGGTTCGGTCGTGGTATCGTGGGTGATCAGCGCGGATTTGCCAGTGAAGGGCAGCACCAGAAATTCGGCGTTGCGATGCTTCTCGGCGAGTGCGGGCCATTGGCGCAGCATGTCTTCGGTGTCGACCAGCGACACCACCTTCTTCACGCGTTCGAGCGGGCGGTTCTGCAAGGTGACTTCGCTCAACACGCCAAAGGCACCCAGCGATACCCGAGCAGCATGGAACAGTTCGGGCCGCAATTTGCGGCTGCATTCCGCCACTTCGCCATTGGGCAGAACCAGCCGCATCGCGGTGACTTCGCCGTGGATCGCTTTTACGCCTTTCCCGGTCCCGTGCGTTCCGGTGGCCAACGCACCCGCCAGCGTCTGTTTGTTGATATCGGGCAGGTTGGGCATTTCCTGCCCAATCCCGGCCAGCATTGGGCCAAGTGCCGATAATTTCGTTCCAGCACGGACTGTCGCGGTCATCGCCGCTGCATCGTGGCTAACCAGCCCATTGATCCTATCAAGCGACAGCAATGTGCCTTCGGTCGGCACAAGCGCGGTGAAGCTGTGCCCCGAACCGACAGGCCGTATCGGTGCCTGCGTTTTTGGCAGCAATGCGGTAAGCTCGGCCTCGCTGGCAGGGGCGGCACGTGTTGCCGGATAGGCATGCTCATTTCCCGCCCAGTTGGACCATAGCGCACGGCCCTTGGCGTCAATGGGTTCAGGCAGGTCAGGCTCCCGGCTCAGCCATAAGCGGCGTCCGGTCAGTCCGCCGACACCCAGCGCCAGCAGCCCGGCCCCTCCCAATAATGCACGGCGGCCCAGTTTCATTGTTCGTCCTCCCGTCCCGCCATGAAGCGGATCAAAGCTTTCATATCGTCGGGGGTGCAGCTGAAACATTGCCCCCCGGCTGGCATACCCTTCTTACCCTGAATGGCAGCTGCGAGAAGCACGTCTTCGCCCTGTGCCCAGCGCGCATCCCAAACGCTGCGGTCGCCGGTCAGCGGCGCGAGCGAGTCCTTGACGGTATGGCATGCCTTGCACGATCCCGCATAAAGTTCGGCGAGTTTCGGATCGGATGGCGAAAGCATGGCGCTCTGTTCGGCGGTCAGCGGCTTGCGCGGCGCTTCCCCGCTGCCACAGGCTGCGAGCGGTAATATCAGAATCGCCAGTGCAAGTTTTCGCATGATTTCCCCTTCCCATGTGCAGAAATATAGCTATAACTATATTTCGTCAAGCAGGATGTCGTAGTGCCGCGCAAGCCCCTTCAGAAACGTTCGATCGCAACGCGTGAAAAGCTGCTCGATGCGGCGGGCGCGTTGCTGGCCGAAGTCGGGGTGGAACGCGTCAGCACCAATTTGGTGGCCGCGAAAGCGGGGGTGACGCCGCCGACGCTCTACCATTATTTCGACGACAAATATGCGCTGCTAGCGGCGCTGGGAATGCGGTTGATGGAGGCACAGAACGCGCTGGTCCCGCTCGATCCGGGGCAGGATGAGGGCGTGATAGCCAAGTCGCTGCTCGATCATGTCGATCTGACGCGGCAGAGCCCGGGCGGCCCTTGGGTGATGCGGATGCTGCGCGCGGTGCCGCAATTGGCCGAGGTGCGATTGTCGTCGCACCGGATGCTGACTGGGGAATTGGTGGAGCGCGCGCTGGCCTTGGAGCCGCGGCAGGATCGGGCCAGTCTGGAGCGCCGTGCGCGGCTGGCGGTCGATCTGGGATATGCGGCTATCGAACTCGTCTTCGACGAACCCGAGCTCGATAGCCGGTTAATCATGCAGGATGCGGCCCGGGCGATCCGGGCCTTGTTGGCTTAGCCAGCCTTTGCCTGCAGCAGCTTCATCGCCTGCATCGACTGTTCGCCGCCCGACTGGGGAACGATTTCGCCGGTGCGGTCGCTGATCTTGGCAAAATTGGCTGCTACACCCTCAGGCGACAGATCGTCACCTTCGAGCAACGCACCCTGAGTCATGGTAACGTTGGCGGTGTGGAAGAAACCGGCGCCGGCACCCATGATGACGTTGGCAGGCGCGTCTTCCGATACGAGGAACAGGGCGGCCGGAACGACATTGACCGGATCGAACATTGCGAAAGCCGCGGGCGGCAGGATGTCTTCGGTCATGCGGGTCGCCGCGATCGGTGCCAGCGTGTTGCACTTCACGTTGTACTTTGCGCCTTCAAGATAGAGCGACTTGGTGAAGCCGGCGAGGCCGAGTTTCGCCGCGCCATAATTGGTCTGGCCGAAATTGCCGTAAAGCCCGGTTGAAGATGCCGTCATGAGGATGCGGCCATAATTCTGCTCGCGCATCGTTTC
Organism: Sphingomonadales bacterium; assembly: GCA_016707885.1. Classification (GTDB taxonomy): domain Bacteria; phylum Pseudomonadota; class Alphaproteobacteria; order Sphingomonadales; family Sphingomonadaceae; genus Sphingorhabdus_B. The sequence goes on along the minus strand of JADJGU010000001.1, from coordinate 335,109 downwards.
CCAAACCGCCTTGGTGCAGTTTGCCGAACCGATGAGGTGGACGTCGACAACCAGTTTCCAGTCAGCCATTTCCATCTTGGTGAAGCTCTTGTCGCGCAGGATGCCGGCATTGTTGATCAGGATGTGGACGCCGCCCCAGGCTTCCTTCGCCTTGGCGACCATTTCGACCATCTGTTCATATTCGGTGACGCTGCCGCCGTTCGACATTGCTTCGCCGCCAGCAGCCTTGATTTCTTCGACTACTTTCAGCGCTGCATCCGAATGGCCGGTGCCATCGCGTGAGCCGCCGAGGTCGTTTACGACAACCTTGGCGCCGCGCTTGGCGAGTTCGAGCGCATAGGCGCGGCCCAATCCGCCGCCCGCACCGGTCACAATGGCGACTTTATCCTTGAAGTTGATGGTCATTGTCATGCTCCAGATTTAAGAGGTCTGGTGACACGCAAAAGCGACTCCAAACCCCGGGAATTTGCGGGGCGCGGATTGGCACGCCCCTTACGTTTACGCAAGCGTAAAGCGGCAAAAATGGATGGCTGTAACAAAAGCTACTTATTGCCGTCATAAAGGCGACGCGAATTGGCAATCCTTTTGTCATGGCGATTCGGGGAAGGAAAAGGGACCGACATGAAATTCGCACGCAAATTGCTGCTCGGCAGCGTCGCTACAGCCGCCCTGCTGGCCGCCAATCCGGCGCTGGCGCAATCGAACGATGCCGAGATGGAGGCGTTGCGCGCCGAAGTCGCTGCGTTGAAGGCGCAACTGGCGGAGCTTTCGGCCAAGGTTGAAAAGGTGGCCGCTGCTCCCGCTCCCGCCCCGGCACCTGTCGCCGTCGCTGCTGCTGAAAAGAAACCTGCTGCCGAAATTTCATGGAAAGGCGCACCCGAAATCAAGGGAGAAGGCGGATGGAGCTTCAAACCGCGGGGACGCTTGCAGATCGATGCTGCATCGATCAACCCTTCGGATACCATCGCGACCAACAGCCTGGGTTCAACCGTTCGCGTGCGCCGCGCGCAATTCGGTATCGACGGCACGATCCCCGGCGGCTTCGGCTATCGCGTCGAAGCCGATATCGGCAGGCAGGCCCGCCGAGCTGACCGACATGTATTTGACCTATAAGGCGAATAAAGAGCTAACCATCACTCTTGGCCAGCACAAGCCTTTCTGGGGGCTGGAGGAAATGACCAGCGACCTGTTCACCAGCTTTAACGAGCGCGCCGCTTATCATGGTGCTTTCGGTTTTGAACGCCGCGTCGGCCTGTCCGCCACTTATGCGGGCAAAAATGTGCTGCTGCAGGGTGGTATTTTCGCTGACAATGCAGCCGATCTAAACGGTGACGGTACGAACAACAGCCGCAGCTTTGACGGCCGCATCGTGTTCATGCCCAAAATGGGCAATACACAGCTGCACCTCGGTGCATCGGGCCATAGCCGCCGTTTCAACGATTTTTCGAGCACCGCGCGCTATCGCGCCCGCCCCTTCACCCGCACCACAGATACGCGCTTTGTCGACACGCGCGGTTTCCTTGCAAGCGGTGAAGACAGCTTTGGCCTTGAAGGCTTTGTCAGCAATGGCCGCTTCCACGCCACCGCCGAAAGCCACTGGCTAACCGCGAAGCGCATCGGCGCCTTTGCCGACCCGACCTTCAACGGCGGCTATGCCGAGGTCGGCTATTTCCTTACCAAGGATTCGCTGTCCTATAAGGGCGGCGTGGTTGACCGCACCAAGCCCTCCAATCCGCTTGGCAAGGGCGGCATGGGTGCGTGGCAGGTAAATGCCCGTTACGACTGGGTCGATCTTTCGGATGAAGCCGTCACCGGCGGCAAGCAGCAGGTCTACGGCCTATCGCTGGTCTGGACACCGACCGAATATGTGAAGTTCATAGCCAATTACGGCCATCTCGAATTGACCGACGCGGCTGTGCTTGCGGGCGGCAGCGGCGACTACTCCGCTGACGTTATCGGCATACGCGCGCAGATCGATTTCTGACGCACTGCATTTAACCTTTGCGCAAAGGCTGTCCCGTTCCAAGACGTAGGCCAGCCTTTACAATTCCGGCAGTGGATTCCCCGGTCGATATTGCTAAAGGCATTGCATGAGCGGCGATACACCCGAGCCAAACGACCCGATCCAGATGCCGACACGCCGTCGCGCGTTAATGCTGGGTGCCGCGGGCGTTGCGACGGTGGTGTCGGTGCGTCCCGCGCTTGCCCAGACCGCTGGATCAGTCCTCAACTGCGAAATTCCGGTTCCGGGGCCGCATGGCACGGGGATGAATATCGATGCGACGGGCAATCTGGTCGCGCCCGATACGCCCGGCTCCTTCGTTGCCACAGGCCAGAAATTCAGTGGTGAGGAAGTGAAGCGTGCGCTTTCGGGCCAGACGCTACCAGGCACGACCTATGAGCAGAGCCAGGCCTATGTGAACTACATCCGCCGCCTGCAGGCAGGGCAGAGTGGTTTCACCTGTTTCGCCTCGCTGCAAATGCCGCGCTGATCCTTGCCGATTGAATTTTAACGCGGCTGTATTAGGCCTTGGCCGTGGCCAATCCCAAAACTCTTTATCAAGCCGAACCTGCCGATGCCCGCATCGTCGAGCCGCTCGACATGATGACGCTGATCTATCAGCGCCGGTCGGGTATCACGCATATGGTCGGAGAGCCAGTGCCGCAGATGCTCGAGGCGATGGGCGAGGATGCTGTTGACGCCGCTACACTGGCCGCACGGCTGGCGGTCAGTTTCGATCTGGGCGGGCAAGATGATGCGGTTACCCTGATCACCGAACGGCTGGAGGAACTGGCCGAGCTTGGGCTGGTGGAGCGGGTCACCGATGCATGAGTTTCGCGTTCAGGTGGGGCCTGCGGCCTTTCGCATTGGTTCGGCATGGCGGGCACCTATCGACCAGTTGGCGCATCTTTACCGCGATTATCCGCAGCCCGATTTCACCGATTTCACCGTGCGGCTGGAACCGACGACTTGGCTGCGGCGCTGGCTGCGGCCTTCGGTCGCGATTGGTGGAGATTATATGCTGCCCGATGCGGCGCCCCTGCCGTTGGCGCAGGGACTGCTCGCTGCTGAAATGGCCATGAACCTGCAAATGGCGCTCGGATGGCGGCGGCATTTGTTGCTGCACGCCAGCGCGGTCGAGCGCGACGGACGCGTGCTGGTGATGACCGGCCAGTCGGGATCGGGTAAATCGACCCTCTCGGCTTTGCTCGGCTCGGAAGGTTGGCGTTTTCTGGGCGATGAGTTCGTCCTGCTCGATCCGGTGACTGGCAATGTCGTCCCGTTCCCGCGCCTCATCAGCCTAAAGAATGAAGCCATTGCCGCAATGCAATCGGCGCAGCCCGATGCGCGCTTCGGGCCGCTGTTGGCGGGTACGCCCAAGGGCGATATCCGTCATGTGGTGCCGCCGGCAGATGCGATTGCGCAGATGGGGCAGGGTGGTGCGCCCGCCTTGTTGCTATTCCCACGCTATGGTTATCCGGGTGCGGTGCGAGAGGTCGCTCCGGGCGAGACCTTCATGCGGCTGACGCAGGCCTCGACTAATTATGTGGCGCTGGGGGAGGCGGGGTTCATCACGCTGACCCGCTTCGTCAAATCGGTGCCTTCGCGTGCGATAGATTATCAGTCGGGTGATGAGGCGATCGCGCTGGTCGAAAAGCTGTGGGAGCGGCTGGCATGAGCCGCGATGCGATGTTGCTGGTCGATGCGCTCCGCGATCCCGCAACCACGCGCGGTCTGGATGCGCAGGGATGGACCGAATTGCTCTCGATGGCACGCGCCGAACAGTTGGTTGGAACGCTGGCAGAGCGACTCAAAATTGAGTCGGTGCCACCGAAGGTCGCAGAAATCCTGGCCGAAGCGCGGATCAATGCTGACTATCAGCACCGCTCTGCGCTGTGGGAGGCCGATTGTGCGCGGCGCGCTTTGGCGGGCTATGGCGGCAAGGTCGTGCTGCTCAAGGGCACCGCTTATGTCGCTTCGGGCCTGAAGGCAGGCGAGGGCCGCTCGATTGGCGACCTCGACATCTTGGTGGCGCGCGACGATTTGTCGCAGGTCGAGGAGGCGCTGCTTGATTCCGGTTGGGAATGGGTCAAACCCGATCCCTATGACGACGCCTATTATCGCGATCACATGCACGAACTGCCGCCGCTGATCCACAAGGAGCGCGACCGGATGATCGATGTGCACCACACCATCCTGCCGCTGACCGCGCGACGCAGGCCGGATGCGGTGGCGATGTTGGGGAGATCAAAGCCCCTCCCTTTCAGGGGAGGGGTTGGGGCGGGGCCTGTCAGCGTCGCGCAAGGGTTAACAAGCCCCACCCCCGACCCCTCCCCTGAAGGGGAGGGGAGATTACACACCCTCGCTCCCACAGACATGGTCTGCCACAGCGCCGCGCATCTCTTTGCCGATGGCGATCTGGCGGGCGGACTTCGGAATTTGTGGGATATCCATTGCCTGCTCAGCGAATTTTCGACGCCGGATTTCTGGCCATCGCTGGGCGAAAGAGCCAATCTGCACCAGCTTTCCGAACCCGTCGAACGTGCCGTTCGGCTGGCGCACCAGCTTTATGGAACCCAAATTCCGCAGGAGTGGGCGGGCTGGGACCGTCAGGACAAATGGTATGTGGCGCGCCTGACCGCGCGCGACGGCTGGGGCCGCCCAACCCGCCAATTCATCCGCCTCATCTTCTACATCCGCTCGCACTGGCTGCGCATGCCGCTGCTAATGCTGGCGCGGCATTTGTGGGTGAAGTGGCGCAAGGGCTAGCGGAGCGTGTGAAGTGTTGCGACCAGCTCATCATAATGGTTGATCACAGCATCGGCGCCTAGTTCCTCGGCGGGCTGGCTAAGGAAACCGAAGGCCACCGCAACGCTCGGTATGCCAGCGGCACGCGAAGCGTGCACATCGTGGATTGAGTCGCCGATATAAGCGGCGCGGCCCCCGCCGCAGCGGGCGATCATTTCATGGATCGGATCAGGTTTGGGCTTGCCATTGCCTTTCCCCATCGTGTCACCGCCGATGATGGAAACAAAACGTTCCGCCAGCCCGACATTGCTGAGAAGTTCAATCGCGAGGTGTTCGAACTTGTTCGTCACCACCGCCAGTTTGACGTTCATTGCCTCGAGCTGGTCGATTGCCTTGACCAGGCCCGGAAAGGGCGGGCAATTGCTGCCCAGATTGGCGCGATAATGCTCGATCAGCACCGGGTGGAGCGCGCGGATCATCTCCTCCTCCGCCTCGCCCGATTGTTGCAACCCCAGTGTCAGCATGTGCCGCGTCCCCATGCCGACCAATGCCTTGACGCCATCGGTCGCAATCGGCGGACGGCCAATGCTTTGCAGCGCATGGTTTAGCGAGGCGGCAAGCTCGATGCTGGTATCGAGCAATGTGCCGTCCAGATCGAAGCCGACAATGTCGAACGGGAATTTTGTCATATCATCTTTAGCTGTCCGCAAATTCTGGAAACTGCAACCATTTGCTTCTAAAGCCTTGGGCCATGAGCAACATCGCCGCCATCATTCTCGCAGCGGGTAAGGGTACCCGCATGAAATCCCAACTGCACAAGGTGCTGCACCCGATAGCGGGCCGCCCGATGCTGATGCATCTGATGGCGAGCGTCGATGCGCTGGAACCTGCGAAGAAGGTTGTCGTCGTTGGCGACAAGGCGGATCAACTGCGCGATGCCCTTGGCGATAGCGCGGAGACTGTGGTGCAGGAGCCGCAACTGGCACAGGCCATGCGGTGCAACAGGCCCAAAGCGCCTTGAAGGATTTCGACGGCAATGTGTTGATCCTCTATGGCGATGTGCCTTTTGTGCCCACAAAAACGATGCAGGCGATGATCGACCGGTTGCACAGCGACGACGATCCGGAGGTTGTCGTGCTCGGTTTCGAACCCGAAGACACGCTGCAATATGGCCGCATCGTCGCGACCGGCGATCGGATTGAATGGATGGTCGAGCATAAGGATGCGACCGAAAAGCAGCGGCAGACCAAGCTGTGCAATTCTGGCTTGATGGCGGTGCGGTCTAAAGACCTGTTTGCGCTGCTTGCGCGGGTGACGAACAATAATGCGGCGGGCGAATATTATCTGGTCGATATCGTCAATATCGCGGTGCAGGACGGGCGGCATTGCCATGTCGTCAGGACCGACGCTTACGACGTGACCGGGATCAACAGTCGGGGCGAATTGGCGGCGATGGAGGCCGAATGGCAGAAGCGCCGCCGCGCAGGCGATGGCCGATGGCGCAAGCCTGATCGCGCCCGAAACGGTCTGGTTTGCGGCAGACACGGTGGTGGGCCGCGATGTCCTGATAGAACCCAATGTGTTTTTCGGCCCCGGCGTGTCGGTCGCTGACAATGTGAAGATCCGCGCCAACAGCCATATTGAGGGTGCGGTGATCGGTGAGGGCTGCGAAGTCGGCCCCTTCGCGCGGCTGCGCCCTGGCACGGTGCTGGAGGAAAAGGCCAAGATCGGCAATTTCGTCGAAACCAAGAAAGCGCATCTGGGCAAAGGCGCCAAAGCGAACCACCTGACCTATCTGGGCGATGCCGAAATCGGCGCAAAGGCCAATATCGGCGCAGGCACGATAACCTGCAATTATGACGGCTATTTCAAATATCAGACGGTGATTGGCGAGGGGGCCTTTATCGGCAGCAACTCGGCGTTGATCGCCCCGGTGAAGATTGGGCGCGACGCGATTGTGGCGGCGGGCAGCGCGGTGAGCCGCGACGTCGCCGACGGCGAACTCCGCATGGTGAGGGCCGAGCAACTGGTGAAACCCGGCTGGGCGGATCGCTTTCATGATGCGATGCGGAAGAAGAAGGAAGGGAAGTGAGTTGACATGATATCATGATATGATATCAATATATCATGGCTCGCATCCTCGCCGACCTGCCCGATGAAGCCATCAAATGGCTCGACCAGCTCGCCGCCGAGCAGGGAAAGTCGCGTGGCGAGGTGCTCAGCATGATTGTCCGCTGGTATCGCCAGCATATCAAGGTTCAAAAATGAGAATTCTGACCGACATTCCAGACGAAGACATCGAAAAGCTCGATGCCGTGGCGTCCAAGAAGAAAAGCTCGCGCGCGGCGGCGATTCGGGAGGCGGTGAAGCTGTATCTTATCCATAATGCCGATAATCAGGATTGGATCGCGCGCGGGGCCGGATTGTGGAAGCACAAAACCGACATTGGCGATGCGGTTGAGTATCAAAGGTCGATGCGCGAAGACCGCAGACCTTATGAAGATATCTGATTTGTGTCCGATCCGTTTTTTGACACCAACATATTGATCGACTGGTTGAACGATAGCCCAAAGGCTATCGCAGAACTGTCGCGCTATCGGAAGCACCGGATCAGCCGTGTTGTCTGGACTGAGTTGTTGGCTGGCGTGCCGATAGAAGAGCGCGACACGCTTCAACAGACTCTCGCATCGCTGGAGGTTGTCGAAATCGATGCGCGTATTGCGACTGCGGCTGCCGACATCCGCTACCGTTCGCCAATGAAGTTGATGGACGCCTATATCCTTGCCACCGCGCAGGTGAATGGAGCCATCCTCATCACCCGAAACACGAAGGATTTCCCGGAAAAAATGCCGGGTATCCGCGTCCCCTATACTACTCCTTAGAAAGCAGAAAATTCATGTGCGGCATTATTGGCATCGTCGGCAAGGAAGCAGTGGCAGACCGTCTGGTCGATGGCCTTCGGCGGATGGAGTATCGCGGTTATGATAGCGCGGGCGTCTGCACAGTATTGGACGGCCAGCTGATCCGCCGCCGTGCGGAGGGGAAGCTAAACAACCTTGTCAAGGAACTGGCTGGCAATCCCGCGCCCGGCAATATCGGTATCGCGCACACCCGCTGGGCCACCCACGGCGCGCCGACGACCAGCAATGCACACCCGCATGCAACGGGAGAAGTCGCGCTGGTCCACAATGGCATTATCGAGAATTTCAAGCCGCTGCGCGATGCGCTGACGGCACGTGGCCGCACCTTTGAAAGCGAGACCGATACCGAGGTTGTCGCGCATCTCGTCAGCGAACAGATTGAAGCGGGGCAATCGCCGACCGAGGCGGTGAAAGCGGTGTTGCCGCAACTGCGTGGAGCTTTCGCACTAGCCATCGCCTTCCGCGAAAATCCGGATTTCCTGATCGGCGCACGGCTCGGTTCGCCCTTGGTCGTCGGCTATGGTGAGGGTGAGACCTATCTGGGCTCAGACGCGCTGGCGCTCGCCCCGCTTACACAGAAAATTGCCTATCTGGAGGAAGGTGACTGGGTCATCATCTACCGCGAAGGCGCGCAGATTTTTGACAAGAACAACAATCCGGTCGAACGCGAAATCACCACGTCGGGCGTCTCGGCGGCGGCGATCGAAAAGGGCAATTACCGCCATTATATGCAGAAAGAGATTTTCGAGCAGCCCACCGTGGTCGCGCAGACGCTCTCTTCCTATATCCGCCCGCTCGAACAGACCGTCGCGCTGCCGCAGATGGATTTCGATCTCGCAGGCGTGAAGCGCATCACCATCGTCGCTTGCGGCACCAGTTTTTACGCCGGGATGGTCGCCAAATATTGGTTTGAAACCTTCGCCCGCGTGCCGGTCGACATCGATGTCGCGAGCGAATTCCGCTACCGCGATCCGGTGCTGGAGGAGGGCGGGCTTGCGCTGTTCATTTCGCAATCGGGCGAAACCGCAGACACGCTCGCCGCGCTCAAGCATTGCAAGGAAAATGGCCAGACCATCGCGGTCGTCGTCAATGTCCCGACATCGAGCATGGCGCGCGAGGCGGACCTGTTACTGCCCACCCATGCCGGGCCGGAAATCGGTGTTGCCTCGACCAAGGCCTTCACCTGCCAGTTGGCGGTGCTCGCCGCACTCGCCGCGCACCTCGCGCTGGTGAAGGGCAAGCTATCGGCCGAGGAGGAACGCGAAATCGTCCGCCACCTGATTGAGGCGCCCGCCGCGCTCAACGCCGCGTTGGCGCATGATGAGGATATCGCCGCCATGGCGCATCTGATCGCCCCGGCGCGCGACGTACTCTATCTCGGCCGTGGCCCCGATTATCCGCTCGCACTCGAAGGCGCGCTGAAGCTGAAGGAAATCAGCTATATCCACGCCGAAGGCTATGCGTCGGGCGAAATGAAGCACGGGCCGATCGCGCTGATTGATGAGGCAGTGCCGGTGATCGTCCTCGCGCCCAGCGGGCCGCTGTTTGAAAAGACCGTCAGCAACATGCAGGAAGTCCGCGCCCGCGGCGGCAAGATCGTGCTGATCTCCGATGCCGAGGGGCTGGCCGAAGCCGGCGAAGGCTGCCTCGCCACCATCGAAATGCCCCACGTCCACCCCCTGATCGCGCCGCTGGTTTATGCTGTGCCGGTGCAGTTGCTGGCCTATCATGTCGCCTGCGCCAAGGGCACCGATGTCGATCAACCGCGCAATTTGGCGAAGTCGGTTACGGTGGAGTGACAACTACCCCTTTGGCATCTGCCCTTTTTGTGTATCCTGCCGGGTGATTCTGTCGCGCTGTAACCGGCGTGGCTGGATCATGGGGAGAGGAAGCACATGAAACACGACTACGACGTCATCATCATCGGCGCAGGCATGGCGGGCATGTATATGCTGCACAAGCTGCGCGAAGTCGGCTTGAGCGCGAAGGTTTTCGAGGCCGGGCATGATGTTGGCGGGACCTGGTATTGGAACCGCTATCCGGGCGCACGGGTGGATATCGAGAGCCAGGAATATAGCTTCTCCTTCAGCCCCGAACTGGAAGAAGAATGGGTCTGGACCGAGCGTTATGCCAGTCAGCCCGAAATCCTGCGCTATCTGAACCATGTCGCCGACCGCTTTGACCTACGCCGCGATATCCAGTTCAACACACGGGTGAAATCGGCGAGCTATGATGCGGCGAACCATCTGTGGCGGGTAGATAGCGAAGCCGGGGACAGCGTCCATGCGCGCTTCTGCGTTTCGGCAACGGGCTGTCTTTCGGTGCCCAACGAACCCAATTTTCCGGGGCAGGAACGCTTTGCCGGGCCGACCTATCACACTGGCCGCTGGCCGCATGAGGGCGTCGACCTTTCGGGCAAACGGGTGGCGATAATCGGCACTGGCTCCTCCTCGATCCAGTCGATCACCGAAATTGCGGGGCAGGTGGGGCAGCTTTATGTTCCAGCGCACCCCCAATTTCAGCGTGCCGGCGCATAATGGCCCGGCCAATCCGGAGGTGCGCAAAAACTGGCTCGCCAACCGAGCGGAAAACCGGATGGCGCAACGGCAGACGCTGGGCGGCTTCATGTCGTCGGTCGCGAACGAGCAAAAGGCCTCGGAAACCGGCGATAATGAACGACGCAAGGTTTATGAGGAACGCTGGGCCGAAGGTGGCTTTGCGATATTAGGGGCATTTGCCGACCAGTCGGCCGATCCGTCCTCGAACGAACTCGTTGCCCAATTCGCGGCCGAGAAAATCCGCGAGATCGTGCGCGACCCGAAGGTGGCGGAGAAGCTGACACCCAAAGGCTATCCCTTCGGTGCCAAGCGGCTGTGCGTCGACACCGGCTATTACCAGAATTTCAACCGGCCCAATGTCGAACTGATCGACCTCAACGAAACCCCGCTGGATACGATCACCGAAACAGGCGTCGCGACCAGCGAGAAGCAGTATGAGGTCGACGCGATCATCTTCGCCATCGGTTTTGACGCGATGACGGGTGCTTTGACGCGGATGGATATCAAGGGACGCGAGGGGCGGACATTGGTCGATAGCTGGGCGGAAGGGCCCAAGACCTATTTGGGGCTGATGGTGTCAGGCTTCCCCAACCTGTTCACGATCACCGGCCCGGGCAGCCCGTCGGTCTTGTCGAACATGGTGGTGTCGATCGAACAGCATGTCGAATGGCTCGCCGACCTGTTCGTCTTCATGCGCGACAGCAACATGGTTGAGATCGAACCGACGGCCCATGCGCAGGAATTCTGGGTCGAGCATGTCAACGAGGTGTCGAACTACACCGTCTATAACTACGCCAATAGCTGGTATCTGGGCGCCAACATTCCGGGCAAGCCGCGCGTGTTCATGCCCTATGCGGGCGGTGTAGGGGCGTATCGAGACCTATGTGCAGCGGTTGCGGCCAATGCTTATATGGGCTTCAAACTGAAGATGGCAGAGCAGGGGTAATCTATCGGTCTTGAAACAAGGCCTGCTATTCGCCATCACCGCTGCCCTGGAGGTAATGGCCATTGGGATTCTTATCGCGCCTTTTCCGGCGAAAACCAAAGCGGCAGACACTGCCGTCGCCACGCCCGTTTGACGATAGCCAGTGGCCGCCTGCGCCGCTTTCACCCACGCCGCAATACCGTTCCTTTGATAGCGCGCCTGCATTTCCCCAACAGGTGCAGGAAACACCGTCATGGATGAAATATCCGGTCGGTGGCCAGCGCGGGCACATTATCGTTTTTGCCAATGAAAAGGGCGGGGTAGGCAAATCGACCAGCGCCTTCCACACCTGCATCGCGCTGTGCAATGCCGGGGAAAGCGTTGCCGCACTCGACGTCGACCTGCGGCAATTGACACTGCACCATGCGCTGTGGGCAAGGCAGGAGAGCGAGCGCGAATTTGGTGTGAAGCTGCCCGGGCCGGAGCAGATCTTGCTCGCCCAGCAGAATGAGAATGAGCTGGAGGAAAAGCTGCGCATGGCGCGCATCCACCATGACTTCATCATCATTGATGTCGGCGGGCATGACTCGCCAATCGCGCGCAAGGCGATCTTCATGGCGGATACGATCATTACGCCGGTGAATGACAGTTTCATCGATCTTGATATGCTCGGCCGCATCGATCCGCGTACCGGAGAGCTGCGCACGCTCGGCAATTTTGCCCGGTTGGTCGAGCATCTGAAAGAACCCGGAATGGCGATCCGCCCTAAGGCGCTCGACTGGGTGGTGATGCAGAACCGGTCGCGCAATTTTGCCACGAAGAACGAGCGCAAGGTGCTCGACGCGCTGGAAAAGATTGCGCCGGTGGCAGGATTCAGGATCGTTCCCGGATTGCGCGAACGGGTGACCTATCGCGAGTTGTTCCCAATGGGGCTGACGCTGTTCGATCTTGAGGCGATCCCCGAACTCGGCAAGCCGCAGCATAATGCCCGTGAAGAAATCTGGGCGATGCTGCGCGCGCTCAATTTACCCAGCGCGGCTTTGAACAAGGCGATTGCGCCCGCGGAAGCATCCTAGCCGCAACGCAGGCGACAATCGACTGGTCAGGCAGCTTCGCTAGACTGAGCCAAGATGACAGCTGCAGTCTCTTCAATAGTTCCGGTGACCAGCAAGGGTGAACCACCGACAATGCCGATCTGCGTTTGGCCATTTTCTGCAGAGCGCAGCCAGGCGATGTTCGATGCCACCACCAGATAATTGCCGCCGCGTGACTTGAGGGTAATGAACTTCATGGGAAAAGACTCCTGACAAAGGAGGCTTTAGCCACGAAGTCTCTTTGAGTGATTAACGGTGCGGATCGGGCGACCTTAGCAGTCACCCAGGCGCTGGGCGGAAAGCCGCATACTGGTTCTTGTACGTCCGCCCATATTGTCCGTGTTCACCAATACGCCTCCCGACACAGAAAATGACGTAGCCCCTGCCGAGAGCACGGTCAGCGTTCCTTCGACCAACGCTCCGGTGCAACTGACGCCATATACACCGCCGCCTTTGGCCTCAGTTGAACAGCTGTTGCTGTAATTGTTGATATAGATGGCAACGATATGCGCGGGATCGCGAAATTGCTGCATCTCGGATAGACAAACCTCTTCCGAACCCGATCCGCTATCATTGCTCCAGTTGAACATATAGCGACCGCCCATCATCGGTACGCCTTGAGCATAGACCGCTGCGCCGGTCGAGCTGGCCAGCAATGCGGCGGCGATGAAAAGGGGGCGATGGACCATGTCAGTATCTTCCGTCGAATATCTCTAAGCGCCGCTGCCACAGGGCTGTGGTCCGAGCAATGTTTTTGTACGTAGGCACTGGGCAAGATTGCGGTTGACCGGAATGGATGTTCGGGAAACAAGATGTCATGGAGACGGACATCAGTGTTGAGGGTGGATGCCATTGCAGCGCGGTGCGGTTCCGTTTCACATTAGCTTTGCCTGAGGTCGAATTGCTCGATTGCAATTGCTCGATGTGTAGCCGGAGCGGTTTCCTCCATCTGATTGTTCCACACAGCGATTTTGAATTGGGCACACCGCGTGACGCACTCGTTTCCTATCGTTTCGGAACGGGAGCGGCGGAGCATCTTTTCTGCAGCAAATGCGGAGTGAAGGCCTTTTACCAGCCCCGCTCACATCCGGAGGCATGGAGTGTGAATTACCGTTGTCTTGACGACGGACATGGCTTGGCGGCGACTGTAGTCGAGTTCGATGGTCGCAATTGGGAAGTTGCAAAAGCGCATTTGGAGAAGAGCGAATGAGCATCGCATTGTTTATTTCTTTGGGAGCTGTGGCGATCAGTCTGTTCGTGGTGTTCGTTGCGCGCCGTAGTTCCAAGACAAGGCAGCAATCGAGCGCTGATGGGGGCGCAACGACTGCAAGTGACGCGTCCGGGAGTGATTGTTCGGTTTCTGACGGCGGTGCTTGCGACGGAGGAGGAGGCGATTGAGCATGATCAAAGTCGTGACCATTGTCGTACTGCTATTGGTCGCAGTGCACCTGCTGCTCTACGGTTATCTCCAACGCCGTATTAATTCAGCCAAACGCGAAAAGGACGAGCAGAATGAAGGATAACCCCTGCGCAACAGTCGAGAGCTCCGACGGCACCTACGCCCAGCTCATAAAGGCGCGCGTGCATGAATGGGCAGCGGGCGAGCCGTTAGAGGATGGCGGCATCGACAACGGACCGATGCCCTATGAACTGCTGCTTTCCGCCTTGGGTGCCTGCACCTCGATCACATTGGAAATGTATGCCGCGCGCAAGGGCTGGCCGCTCGAAAAGGTGCATGTGACGCTGGAACATTCGAAGGAAGAGCGCGCAGGAGAGAATGGTGGCAAGCCTGTCGACATGATCGACCGCGTCGTCCGCCTCGAAGGCCCGCTCGATGACGAACAGCGCGCCAAGCTGATCGAGATTGCCGAAAAGTGCCCCGTGCATCGGACACTCACGAACCAGATCAACATCAACACGCTGCTGGGGTAAATCCCCCTCCCGTTTACGGGAGGGGTTAGGGGAGGGGGCGAGCGATGCGAGCCATGCACCCTTTCAGGCCCTCCCCCAGCCCCTCCCGCAAGCGGGAGGGGAGCCCAAGGGGTTGATTCACTATTTGGGCAGGCTTATAGCCGGATTTTAGCAATGGCGGTCCCTAGGGGCCGCTTTTTGCCTTTTGGCCTCGCCGCGGCCCCGCCCCCGCGCTGGGGCGTGGGGCCGGAAGACAAACTTGAAAGGACCACGCCATGTCGATCACGCCCCTTATGCCCGTCTATCCCCGTTGCGGGTTCCGGCCGGTGCGAGGCGAGGGATGCTATCTGATTGGCGAGGATGGCCGCCGCGCGCTCGACTTTGCGGCGGGTATCGCGGTCAACGCGCTCGGCCACGGTCATCCGCATCTGACCAAGGCGATTTGCGAGCAGACAGCCACGCTGATGCATGTGTCGAACCTGTATGGCAGCCCGCAGGGCGAAGCTCTGGCGCAGCGCATCGTCGATAACAGTTTTGCCGACACAGTGTTCTTCACCAATTCGGGTGTCGAGGCGATCGAATGTGCGATTAAAACAGCGCGCCGCTACCATTTCGCCAATGGCAATCCGCAGCGGCACAAGCTGATCACCTTCAAAAACGCCTTTCATGGTCGCTCATTGGGTGCGATTTCGGCCACTGATCAGGCGAAGATGCGCGACGGTTTCGAGCCGCTGCTGCCCGGCTTTGCCTATGCGAAATTCAACGATCTCGAAAGCGCATTGGCGCTGATCGACGATGAAACCGCAGGTTTCTTGGTCGAGACGGTGCAGGGCGAAGGTGGCATGACGGCAGGGACGCCCGAGTTCATCCAAGGACTGCGCAAGGCCTGTGACGAGCATGGCTTGTTGCTCATCCTTGACGAAATCCAGTGCGGTTATGGCCGCACCGGCAAGATGTGGGCCTATGAGCATTATGGCATCACGCCCGATATCCTGACCTCGGCCAAGGGCATTGGCGGCGGCTTCCCGCTGGGTGCCTGCCTTGCAACCGAAGAGGCCGCGAAGGGCATGGTCGCAGGGACGCATGGCTCGACCTATGGTGGCAATCCGCTCGCCATGGCAGCCGGACAGGCGATTCTCGACGTGATGACCGAACCCGGTTTCCTTGAGCATGTCACCGCGATGGGCGATCGCCTGCGCGCGGCGTTCGAGCAGTTGATCCCCAACCATGACGACCTGTTCGAGGAAATCCGTGGCAAGGGCCTGATGCTCGGCATCAAGATGAAGGATCCTGCCGTTAGCCGCGATTTTGTTGCGCATCTGCGCGATAATCACGGGTTGCTGACTGTTGCTGCGGGAGAGAATGTCTTCCGCGTGTTGCCGCCGCTGGTGATCAATGAAGATCATATCGCCGAGTGCATCGAACGGCTTTCGGCTGGCGCGCGCGACTATCAGATGCCGCAAGCAGCGTGACCCGGCATTTCCTCAATCTCACGGACGCAGGTGCCGATGCCATTGCGGCGATGATCAACGACGCCATTGACCGCAAGGCGGCGCGCGCTGGCTGGCCCAAGGGCAAGGCAGATGCCGATGCACCGCTGGCCGGACATACGCTGGGGATGATTTTCGAGAAAAATTCGACCCGCACCCGCGCCTCGTTCGAAATGGCGATCAAGCAATTGGGCGGCGACAGCATGTTCATGGCCTCGGGCCAGATGCAGTTGGGCCGGGGTGAGACCATCGCCGATACCGCGCGTGTGCTTTCGCGCTATGTCGATGCCATCATGATCCGCACCGACGATCATGCCAAGATCGAGGAATTGGCCGCCTATTCGGGCGTCCCGGTGATCAACGGGCTGACCGATCTGTCGCATCCGTGCCAGATCGTCGCCGACCTGCTGACGCTCGTAGAGCATGGCAAGGCGCTGCCGGGGTTGGAGCTTGCCTGGCTGGGCGATGGCAATAATGTGCTGAACTCGATTGTCGAGGCCGCCGGTCTGATGAAATTCAACGTACGCATCGGCGTGCCCCAGGGTTATGACAGCGACCCCGCATTCATCGAAGCCGCGCGGGCCAATGGCGCGAACATCACAGTCACCCGCGATGCTGCCGAGGCGGTTGCAGGTGCGGACGTCGTCGTCACCGATACCTGGGTGTCGATGGGGCAGGAGCATGCGCACAACAAGATTGCAGCGATGATGCCCTATCAGGTCAACGACCGGCTGATGACAGCGGCCAAGTCGGACGCCAAATTCCTGCACTGCCTGCCTGCACATCGCGGCGAGGAAGCGACCGATGGCGTGCTGGACGGCCCGCAATCTGTAATCTGGGACGAGGCAGAGAACCGCCTGCACGCGCAAAAGTCCATATTGCTCTGGTGTTTCGGCAAGCTTTGATGTCCGACCAGTCGGAAACCCGATGCGATCAGCCATTGCGCTTTTCGATACCCGCGCTGAACGCACGCGGGCGTTTGGTGCGGCTCGATGCCGTACTCAATGATGTGCTGGCAGCACATGCCTATCCGCCAGCGGTCGAGAAAATCCTCGCCGAGGCATTGGTTTTGACCGCACTTCTGGGTACCACCTTGAAGGATCGTGAAGGCCAGCTGACGATGCAGGCACAGACCGAAAATGGGCCAATCTCGCTGTTGGTATGCGACTATATCGACGGTGCCGTGCGCGGTTATGCACAGTTCGATCTGGTCAAGCTTGCCGAAGTTCCAGCCGACCCCAATCTGTTCGCGCTGTTCGGCAAGGGCTATCTGGCGGTCACCTTTGACCGGCCATTTCCCGATGCGCAAGCTGGCGGTCGCTATCAGGGCATCGTGCCGCTGGAAGGCGACACCCTGTCCGACGCGGCGGTGCAATATTTCGACCAGTCCGAACAGCTGCCAACCTTCATTCGCGTCGCCATTGACCATGTGGGTGGCCGCTGCATCGCGGGCGGCCTGATGGTGCAGTATCTGCCCGATGGAGAAGTCGGGCGTGAGCGTCTGCATGCCCGCGCGGACCATCCGGATTGGGAGCATGTGCGGATTTTGTCGGAAACGATAACGGCTGCGGAACTGGTTGACCCTGATTTGCCGCTCGAAGAAATTGCCTGGCGGCTGTTCCATGAGGAGCAGCAGGTGCGCATCGAACCAGCACCACCGATGACCAAAGGCTGCCGCTGCGATCCTCATCATATTCGCGATGTAATCGCCCGCTTCCCAGCGTCCGAACGTGTCGAAATGGCCGACGAACAAGGCGACATTGTCGTGAATTGCGAATTTTGTTCGCGCACTTTCCCGATCAGTCTGGCGAGCCTGTCCAACTGATTCCGCAGTGGGCGGCTGCCCCAGACTTGAATCATTCAGCCTCGATTAACCTCGTTCGTGCGACTTATCGTTCATGAAGCACGGTTTATCGTGTGCATTGATACAAATCGGACAGAGATACCGAAAAGACAAATGGGTCGGGTCGCTGGGGCAATTTTAACCGCGGAACGAGACAACATGAAATCTAAACTGCTGGTCACAAGTATCACGGCGTTGATGGCCGTTTGTGTAGGCGCGTCTGCCCATGCGCTGGCGCAATCGGATTCGTCCGGATTGCTTGATACGCTGGAACGCGGACGTTGGCAGTTGCGCCCGGTTGGCAGCAATGCGGCCAGTCTGACGGTCAGCCAATTGTGTCTTGGTGAATCGCGTTATCTTGCGCAGATTCAGCATGGCAATAATGCGCAGTGCAACCACTTCACGGTCAAATCGACGCCGACGTCGGTGACGATCAGCTATTCGTGCAAAGGCGCAGGTCAGGGGCTGACGACTATCCGCAAGGAAAATGACCGGCTGGTGCAGATTCAGTCACAGGGCATCCAAAATGGATCGCCATTTTCCTTCTCAGCTGAGGCTCGCCGCAGCGGCCCATGCTGATCCGCTCCCTTTAAGCGCTTGTTAACCATCTTGGCCTATAACCGGGATGTGCCTTTCATGGGGCACGCTTTCCTCCCTAACTGGCTATATGCCGCTTTGGGCCGTTCCTTCAGGGACGGCCCTTTTCTTTGCGCTCAAGCTGCTTTGTCCATTGCCTTTTTGTAGATGCTGTTCAGCGGCTTTTCGAACAGCCGCATGACCATAGGCTCGAAAAATTCGAGAGGGAGCGTATCATAGTCGGGGTCAAAAGCTGGGCAGTCATATTTCTCGATAAACTCCGCCGTCGCATCGAAATGCACATTCCCGCGAAACTTTTCGCGCATGTCGCGATCCAGCCCGATATGGTGGAAGAAATTCACGCCCTGAAAAATGCCGTGATGTTCGACAATCCAGTGCAATTCTTCGGAGACGAAGGGCTTTAAGATCGCAGCGGCGATATCTGGGTGGTTGTAAGCACCCAGCGTATCGCCAATGTCATGGACCAGCGCCATGACGACATAATCTTCGCTCCGGCCATCGCGATGCGCGCGGGTCGCGGTTTGCAGGCAGTGGGTTAATCGGTCGACCGGGAAACCGCCATAATCGCCCGCCAGTAGACGCAGATGGTCCAGCACCCTTGCACCGCCGCTGCGCGCAAATGGGGCCTGTTCGACCATGATCGCAGCCCAGTCTTCCTGTGTGCTTTGCGACATATCGCTGAATGTGGCGCGGCTGTGTCCTTCGCTCATGCCGGTTGCTCCTCATTTTTTATCCCGATAACACGCTATCACATCGTCGGGTGCAAACAAGGGCTTCATGGGCCGGACTTTTCGCGCTAGACGATATCGATGGCCGTACTCGAACTGGGTGACCAGCCCTTCTTTTCGGACAAGAACCGGGCGTTCTGGAACCTGCACAGCGCTGGCTGGGGCGGGGCGACGGCGCTATATGCAGCGACAGGCATAGCCAATAACCGGCCGCTCGATTTCCTGCTACCGGTGCTGATTTCGTCGGTGACCGGCTATTCGATATCGCTGCTGCTGTCGGTGGTGTTCCGGAATGTCATCAACCAGCGACCCCTGATAACCTGGGGTGCAACGTTCTTCTCGGTGATGCTGGCGACGATGCTGTACGCCTATATCGACACCTGGGTCGTGCAGACGATTGTCGAAGGCGCTGACCAGACCCCATTTGCGCAACTGGTGCTGGGTGCCCTGTTCAAGGACGGTTTGCTGCTCGGCGGTTGGTCGGCGCTGTATTACGCAATCAACTATTTCGTCCGCGCAGAAGAACAGGCGGACCAGCTGTTGCGGCTGGAGGCCGCAGCGACCAGCGCGCAGTTGACGATGCTGCGCTATCAGCTGAACCCGCATTTCCTGTTCAACACGCTGAACAGTATTTCGACGCTTGTGCTGCTCAAACAAACCGAGCAGGCAAACGCCATGCTGTCGCGGCTATCCTCCTTCCTGCGCTTTACCTTGATAAATGAGGCAGAGGCAAAAGTGACGCTGTCGCAAGAGGTTGAAACGCTGAAACTCTATCTAGATATTGAAAAGATGCGGTTCGAAGAAAGGCTGCGGACCGATTTCGATATAGACGACGATGTGGTCGAAGCCCTGGTTCCTTCGCTGTTGCTGCAGCCTTTGGTTGAAAATGCGATCAAATATGCGGTCACCCCGCAAGAGGACGGCGCAGACATTTCGATCAACGCCCGCCGCGTCGGGGATCGGGTGCGGATTATCGTTGCCGATACCGGGCCGGGGTTGCAGTCGAGCCTGCCCGACCCCAAATTGTCGACAGGGGTTGGCATGGCCAATACGCGCGAGCGGCTGTTACAGGCCTATGGCGACGATCAACGCTTCGACAGCTACACAAGGAGCGGCGGAGGATTTGAGGTTGTGATAGAATTTCCCTATCAGACCAAAAACAGCGGGGGCGAAACACTAGCCATCGAGGCACCGGCGGTAACAGCGGGCGTCGGTGTTCAAGGAGCAGTAACCGCATGACTATTCGCACCATCCTGGTCGATGACGAAAAATTGGCGACACAGGGCCTTCAGCTGCGGCTGGAAGCTTTCGACGATGTGGAGATTGTAGCCACTTGCCTGAACGGGCGGGAGGCAATCCGCAAGATCAAGACGCTGAAACCCGATCTGGTCTTCCTCGATATCCAGATGCCGGGATTTGACGGCTTTTCGGTGGTGCAGGGCGTGATGGATATCGATCCGCCGCTGTTCGTTTTTGTCACTGCCTATAGCGAACATGCCATCAAGGCGTTCGAAGCGCAGGCGATCGACTATCTGATGAAGCCGGTCGAGCCCGATCGGCTGGCAGACACAATGGAACGGGTGCGCAACCGTCTGGCTGACAAGCGGACCTCCGAAGAGATTGAGCGTCTGCGCAGCGTGATCAACGAAGTGGCACCCGAAGCCGCCGAAAACATGCCGCCTGCGGACGAGGAAATGTCGAGCAGTCGGTTTGAAAAGCTGATCAACGTCAAGGATCGCGGCCAGATTTTCCGCGTTGACGTCGACACGATCGAACGGATTGAGGCGGCGGGTGACTATATGTGCATCATCACCGCGGATAACTCCTTAATCCTGCGCGAAACGATGAAGGACTTGGAAAAGCGGCTAGACCCGCGCACCTTCCAGCGTGTGCACCGTTCGAAGATCGTCAATCTCGACCTTGTCCGGCAGGTGAAGCCGCACACCAATGGCGAATGCTTCCTGATTCTCGAATCGGGCGCGCAGGTAAAGGTCAGCCGCAGCTATCGCGACGTGGTAGCGAGGTTTGTGCATTGACGATGGCAGAACGCAAAACCGCAGCCGATTTTCATCCGGCAATCCTCGAAATTTTCGACGGCTATGTGCATGGCAAATTGAGCAAACGCGAGTTTATCGCACAGGCCGGGAAATTTGCCGCAGCTGGTGTTACAGGGGCGATGATTTTTGATCAATTGCGCCCGGACTATGCCTCGGCGCAGCAGGTGAAGGCAGATGATCCTGCAATCAAAACCGAGCGCCCGAGTGTCGCCAGCCCGAAAGGCCATGGGACGATTTCAGGCCTGCTCGCAATGCCTGCCAAGGCGAAGGGCAAGATCCCGGCAGTGTTGGTGATCCACGAAAACCGCGGGCTCAACCCCTATATCGAAGATGTTGCGCGTCGCCTTGCCAAGGCCGGTTATCTGGCCTTTGCACCTGACGGGTTGACGTCGGTCGGTGGCTATCCGGGAAGCGATGACAAGGGCCGCGAATTGCAGGCCAAACTTGATCCGAAAAAACTGTTCGAAGATTTCATCGCCTCGTTCGATTTTCTGCGGTTGCATGGCAAATCGACCGGCAAGGTCGGTGCGGTCGGTTTTTGCTATGGAGGCGGCATCTGCAATGCGCTGGCGGTTGCCTGTCCCGAACTGTCGGCCTCGGTTCCCTATTATGGGCGCCAGCCGACAGCTACAGAGGTGCCCTCGATCAAAGCGCCTTTGCTGATCCACTATGCCGAGAATGACGAGCGCATCAATGCCGCTGCGTTACCCTATCAGGCAGCGCTGCTGGCGAACCAGAAGCCGTTCGAGGTGCACTATTACGCTGGCACGCAGCACGGCTTCCACAATGATACCACACCGCGTTACGACAAGGCGGCGGCAGAACTATCGTGGAGCCGAACGATGGCGTTTTTCCAGAAAAATCTGGCTTAGCGGCGCTCGCTGAAAAAGGCTTTCAGCAGCTCTGCTGGAATCTTCCCCACAAATCCCGCCATACACTTCTGGCCGATGATGCACGGTGGGCTGTTCAAACAGCCTTGGGCCATGCTCGACAGCGCCGCCCTTGGGATCACTCGCGCCATAATAGAGCCGGGCGATGCGGGCATGGGCGATGGCGCCAGCGCACATGGCGCAGGGCTCCAGCGTGACCCACAGGTCGCAACCGATGAGTCGGTCGGTGCCAAGCGTAGCCGCCGCTTCACGCAGCGCTACGATTTCGGCATGGGCGGTGGGGTCGTGGCCCGCAATCGGGCGATTGCCGCCACGGCCTATAATTGCACCATCCTTGACGACAATCGCGCCGACGGGAACTTCGCCCGCCGCCGCCGCCTGCCGCGCCAGATCAAGCGCGGCCTCCATATAGCGGCGGGCCTGTTCAATCGGCATATGCCGCTATGCTATTTCGCGGGCACAAAGCCGCGCGGGGCGGCATCGACGGTCACATATTTGCCCGCCTGCACCTCCTGCACCTCCAGCATGCGTTCGGACATGCCATTGGCGGCGAAGCGGAAGGCTCCGTCGATGCCAATGAAGCCATCGGTATCGGTCAAGCGGCTAACCGGGAAGCGGCTGCCCACCTTCCAGTTCTGGGCCACACGGGCGACCAACAGCACCGAGTCATAGCCAAGGCTCGACAGGCGCGAAGGTGCGCGACCGAAGCGGGCGCGATATTTGTCGGCATATTGGCGATACATGCCGTCTGAAACGCTGGCGAACCAAGCGCCCCGCATCATCGGGTTGGCTGCAACGCTGGCATCGATGTTCCACAAATCGGTTCCCAACACTTTGGCGCTGGAAAGGCCTGCCTTGCGCAGAGCAGGCACGGTCGCAATTGCAACCCGGCCATTGTCAGCAATCAAAACGGCATCAATTACACCCGCCGCATTCAACTTGCGTGCGGCGGCATCGATCGAGACAGTTGACCCGTCAATTTCCTGCACCGAAACCAGCGCCCCACCAGCAGCCCGCACCGAATTGGTCATGTTCGAAAGCGCGCGCTGACCATAGACCGATTTGGGCACGATGCCGCCAAAGCGGGTGTAGCCCTGCGCCTTGGCATATTTCACGACGCGATCGATTGATTGCGATGGCAGGTGGCCGAGCAGGAATACATTCGGTCCCGCTGAACCCACATCGTTTGAGAAACTGATCATCGGTACACCCGCAGGCTTGGCGACATTGGCAACAGCAACCACATCGTCGCTGCGCAGCGGGCCGAGGATCAGCTTGTTACCATCGGCAACTGCCTTTTTCACCGCTGCATCAACGCCCAATGCGGTGTCGTAGGTCGTCATGCGGATATTGGTGTTGCGCGTGTCGAGCAGGGCCAGCGTGGTCGCATTGGCAATCGACTGGCCGACATCGCCATCGGCACCGCTTACGGGCAACAACAACGCCACCCTGTGACGGTCGCCGTCAGATAGCACGACATTGCCCGGATCGGGTGTCACCACCGGCGGGGGACCATCGGGAGTCTGCCCACCTTTCGGGATCACCGACTGGCAAGCTGCAAGGAACATCAGCGCAAACAGAGCCGCTGCGCGTTTCGCCATCGAACCGATGCTGCCCGACTGCGCTTGCGGCGCAGCCATCGTTGCTGCAATGGTCATGCTTATGTCCTCCAACCCTTATGATTTTGCTGCATCAGAGCCGGAAATTCCGGCCAAGGCAATTGATTCCGGCCTGTACATCGTCGCCACCCCTATCGGCAATCTGGCAGATATGTCACAACGGGCCATCGAAATGTTGCGCGCCGCCGATCTGATTGCGGTGGAAGACAGCCGTGTGACGGGCAAGCTTTTGCACCATTTGGGCCTTAAAAATCGCATGCGGCCCTATCATGACCACAGCAGCGAGGCGGATCGTGACGCCCTGCTCGCCGTTGCGCGCGAAGGCGTGGTCGTGCTCGTCTCGGATGCGGGAACTCCGCTGATTTCCGACCCCGGATATAAGCTGGTGCGTGCAGCGCGCGAGGCCGGAATAGCGGTCAGCACCGCGCCAGGGGCGAGTGCCGTGATTGCTGCCCTCTCGATTTCAGGCCTGCCGACCGACCGGTTCCTGTTCGCCGGTTTCTTGCCCTCCAAAGCCAGGGCGCGCAGTGATGCTATCGCCGAAATCGGAAATGTAAAATCTACCTTGGTCTTTTACGAAAGCGGCCAGAGATTGGGTGCGACACTTGCGGCGCTCGCCGATCAGTTGAGTGGGCGCGAAGCTGTGGTGGCGCGGGAGCTGACTAAGAAATTCGAAGAAGTGGTATCGGGAACGCTGCCCGAGCTTGCCGAACGCTATGCCGAAGCCGAACCCAAAGGGGAGATCGTGCTGATCGTTGGTCCGCCGGGTGAAGTGCAAGCCGAACAAGGCGATTATGTAAGCGCGCTCAAGGATGCACTTGAAACCCTACCTCCCGCCAAAGCGGCCAAGGATATCGCCAAACGCTTTGGTGTGGATCGGGCAGAGGTTTACGAGCGCGCCATGGCACTTAAATCCGGCGCATGAGCAACCGCCGCGAACTGGCCGAAAAGCGCGGACGGCGGGGTGAAACCATTGCTGCATGGTGGCTGCGGTTGCATGGCTGGCGCATTGTCGGCCAACGGCTCAAGACACCTCGAGGAGAGGTGGACCTGATCGCGCGGCGGGGAAAAACCGTTGCATTCATCGAGGTAAAGGCTCGGGTGAAACGAAGCGATCTGTCGACCGCCATCGACGGCTGGCGATTGCGCCGGGTGGCGGCAGCGGCCGAGCAATTGCTCCCGCGCTACGGCAAGGGCGCGGAAAATATGCGGATCGACGTGATATTGGTTGCACCTTGGCGCTGGCCGCACCATCTGGTCAACGTCTGGCACGGATAGAGAAGAAGAGGGCAACAGATGAGCTTGCGCGTTGCGGTGCAAATGGACCCGATGGCGGGCGTCAACATAAACGGCGACAGCAGCTTTGCGCTGATGCTCGCGGCGCAGGCGCGTGGCTATGATGTTTGGCATTATGATGTCGGCACGTTGACGCTTGATGCCAATGACCGGCTGACCGCCTTTGCCCATCCGGTCTATGACCTGCAGCGCGTGGCGGGCGCGCATTTCCGCTTTGGGGAGCCCAAAAGGATCGATCTTGGTTCGGATGTGGATGTCGTTTTGATGCGGCAAGACCCGCCATTCCATGTCGGCTATATCACCGCGACCCATCTTTTGGAGCGGATCGAGCATGAGACGCTGGTGGTGAACAACCCCGTCAGTGTGCGCAATGCACCCGAAAAGGTGATGGTGCTCGATTATCGCCGTTTCATGCCGCCGACGCTAATCACCCGCTCGGCCGATGAGGTCCGCGCCTTCCAGAAGGAACATGGCGCTGTCGTCGTGAAGCCGCTCCACGGCAATGGCGGCAAGGCAATATTCCGCGTGCCCGCAGAGGGCGACAATCTCGGTGCGCTGTTTGAAGTGTTCAACACCACCTGGCCCGAACCGCATATGGTGCAACCTTTCCTTCCCGATGTAGCGAAAGGCGACAAGCGCATCGTTTTGATCGATGGCGAAGTCACCGGTGCGATCAACCGCCGCCCGGGCGAAGGTGAATTCCGCTCAAATCTTGCCGTCGGCGGTAGCGCCGAGGCAACCGAGCTTACCGCGCGCGAGCAGGAAATCTGCGCCGCGATGGGCCCGCGCCTCAAGGAACTGGGTCTGATCTTTGTAGGTATCGATGTGATTGGTGGCGAATGGCTGACCGAGATCAATGTCACTTCGCCTACCGGCATCGTCGCCATCGATCGCTTCAACGGCACCGATACGCCCGGCAAAATCTGGGATGCGATCGAGCGCCGCCTCAAAGAACGCGCAGCGGGCTGACCTCAGATGGAAGACTGGATCATTCAACTGGTCGACTGGGCCGGTTATTGGGGCGTGGCATTGCTGATGCTGCTCGAAACCGTGTTTCCGCCGATTCCATCCGAAGTGATCATGACCGTTGCCGGGGTTTCTGCCGCACGCGGGAATATGACCCTCACCGGTACGATCGCAGCGGGTACGGCAGGCGCGATGCTCGGCAACTGGCTGTGGTTCTGGCTAGCGATCAAATTTGGCGAGGCGCGGCTGCACCGTTTTATTGACAAGCATAGCCGCTGGCTGACGCTCGACTGGCATGAGGTGGAGCGCGGCGAGACGCTGTTCCGCAAATATGGCTCGACAATCGTGCTGGTTGCGCGGATGCTGCCGACCTTGCGTTCGCTGATCTCGATTCCTGCAGGTCTATTCGGCATGTCGCATCGCCGGTTTCTGGTTTTCTCGACAATCGGCACAGCTGGCTGGAGTGCCGCGCTGGCGGGTGTGGGCTATTTCCTAGGATCGCAGTTCGAAGAGGTTGAGCGGATCATGGGGCCGCTTTCAACCGCGATCATTGCAGCCATTCTACTTGGGTATCTGTGGAGGTTGTGGCGGTGGAAGCCCAACGCCGAAGCCATCAAGCCCGTGGATGCGAGTTCAGATATTCATCCAGAAGCATAGCGGTGTCGACCGCAGTATAGACCTGCGTTGAAGACAGGCTGGCATGGCCGAGCAACTCCTGCAGGCTGCGCAGGTCGGCGCCACCTGCGAGCAGATGCGTCGCAAAGCTATGACGCAAGGCGTGCGGCGTGGTTTTTTCGGGCAGGCCCAGCCGCTTGCGCGCGCCCTGCACCGCGCGGCGGATGAGTGCTGGGGATAGTGGGCCGCCGCGACGTCCGCGAAACAGTGGCTCGCCTTTGGCCGGGGAATAGGGGCAGAGTTCGAGATAGCCCTCGATGGCTTCGCGCACATTGTCGAGCAGTGGCACGATACGGGTCTTGTTGCGCTTGCCGGTGACGCGAAGCGTTGTTCCCAGCGGCAGGGCATCGCCAGTCAGCCCCGTCGCCTCGCTTACGCGCAGGCCGCAGCCATAGAGTAGCAACAGCACCGCCCAATCGCGCGCGCCGACCCAGCTATCACTAGCGTTGTCTGCCGCGTCACCTGCAAGCGCAAGCACAGCTTCGGGATCGACCGGGCGCGGCAGGCTGCGCTGGACGCGCGGGCCCTTGAGAGCCGGGATCGCCGCTTCATCGCCAAGCGCAAAGCGCAGGAAATTGCGAACCGCCGATAGCTCGCGCGCGGTCGACCGGTTGGTCAGGCCGTCCCCCCGCCGGTTGGCGAGGAAAGCGCGCAAATCCGCGGCGGTCGCTTTGGCAAGTGTGGCGCGGTTGGCGGGTTCGCCCAGATGTTCGGTCAGGAACGCGCACAGCCGCTCTGCCGTCGCGACATAGGCGCGCACGCTGTGCACCGACCGGCGGCGATTGTCGGCAAGGTAGGAGCGATATTCGGCGATCAGCGCTTCGGCCATGCGCGTGATGCTATCAGGCGTCAGGCGTCGGCTCAATCGCAACGATTTGCGGCAGTATCGCGTCGAGCAAAGGAAAACCTTTCGGGGTAACGGAAAGGTGAGCCTCCTCCCGCCCCCCCCCCCCCTCGACAAACCCCAAGGCCGCCAGTTTTTCCACAGCCGTCCAATCTATCAAATCGCCGGAGCCGATTGCAAAACGGTCGCTCAGCGCAGAGATATCCACACCCTCGCGCAGCCGCAGCCCCATGAGCAGCGCTTCCATCGCCTGTGTTGCAGTGTCGAGCGGGTCTTCGACTTGCAGCCCGTGCAGTTTGCGCGCAACCGCGGCCATGAAATTTTCGGGCTTCTTGTGGCGCTGTGTGGCCATGGCGGTGCGGCGCCCATGTGCACCGGGGCCAATCCCGACATAATCCTGATATCGCCAGTAAGCGAGATTGTGGCGGCTTTCCTGTCCAGGGGCAGCATGGTTGCTGATCTCATAGGCAGGCAGGCCGGCGGCCTCCATCCGCATCCGAGTCAGTTCATACAGATCAGCCGCGACATCATCGTCGAGCGGTTCCCATTGCCGCTTCGCAACATCGGTGGCGAAGCGTGTGCCAGGTTCGATGGTCAGCTGGTAGAGCGACATATGGGTGGTTCCGAAGCCGATGGCGCGCGCCAGTTCGGCATCCCATGCCTTGGGGCTTTGGTCAGGGCGGGCATAGATCAGGTCGATGCTGACCCGCCCGAAATGCCGTTGCGCCGTGTCGAGCGCAGACAGGCTTTCGTCCACCCTGTGTGCGCGGCCGAGAAAAGCGAGGGTTTCATCGTCTAGCGCCTGAAGGCCCAAAGACACCCGATTGACCCCCGCCGCTGCCAGTTCGGCAAAGCGTGCGGCCTCTACCGAGGAAGGGTTTGCCTCCAATGTAATCTCGATATCGTCGGCAAAGCCCCAGTGGCGCTCCGCTGCATCGATGAGTGCTGCGGCAGTTTTCGGTGGCATCAACGAAGGCGTGCCGCCGCCAAAGAAGATGGAACCCAGTTTGCGCCCCTCGGTCAGCCGCGCTTCGTGCGCGAGGTCAGCGAGTAACGCCTCGCGCCAAGTCGCCTGGTCCACTTGCTCGCGCACATGGCTGTTGAAATCGCAGTATGGGCATTTCGAAACGCAAAATGGCCAATGGATGTAAAGGGCGAGCGGCAATTCCATCAAATTGCGGTCGATTCCACCGGCGCTGTATTGCCAGCCAACCGGTCGAGATAGTGCCTGATGTCTCCGGCCTGCCGCAGATCGACAGGCCTACATCGTTACACCTGGCCCTTCGAGCCCGGGCACAACGAAGTTGTAGATGGCATTGCGGCCTGGAGATTTTGGACGCCGGAGCGCTCCCGCCGGTTCCTGCAAGCCAGTCCACGCAGCCCCCCCCTCCGAGCTGCCGGCTCCCGGCACCGCCCCGCCGTTTTCCGCCCCGTCTTCGAGGACCGGCCCCGAGCCCCAGGCGCCCCGATCCCCCCCCCCCGGGCAGGCCGGCCCGGGTCCCCGGCCCCCCGGCCCCCGACCCCCCGCCCCCCCCCCGCGGGCGGGCCCTGCCTTCTTCTTGTCTGCCCCACAACAATTCCCGCCAAAAACATCTGCCAATATTCCCCGCAAAAAAACCAACTAAAAAAACCGCCTCGACCAGTTTGCGAAAGGCATCGGCGCGGTGGCTCATTGCGTGCTTTTCAGCCGGGTCGAGTTCGGCAAATGTATGGTGGCGGCCCATAGGCACGAACACCGGATCATAGCCAAAACCCATCGTCCCGCGCGGCGGCCAAGCCAGAGTGCCGTGAACGCGGCCTTCGAAAATTTCCTCATGCCCGTCGGGCCAGGCGAGTGCGAGGGTGCAGATGAAGAAGGCGCTGCGATCGACGTCAGGGCCTTGTTCCGCAAGCTTTCCCTCAACCTTGCCCATGGCGAGATACCAGTCGCGCCCCGGGCCGCCCAGCGCCTGTGCCTCGAACCATTGCTTTTCGGCCCAGCCCGCGGTGTACACCCCTGGCGCTCCATTCAATGCCGCAACGCACAGTCCGCTATCGTCGGCAAGTGCCGGCAGGCCGGAGGCCTGTGCCGATACATGCGCCTTTAACAACGCGTTTTCGGCGAAGGTGGTGCCGGTTTCCTCTGGCTCGGGCAGGCCAAGATCACCCGCCGATACCGGTTCTATCCCGAACGGTTCGAGCAGTGCACGGATTTCGCGCACCTTGCCGGCATTGTGACTGGCGATTACAAGTTTTCCGGGGGCGAGTTTGCGGTGGGTCATGGTTTCTCCTTACCATCCTCTCTACTTCAGGGGAGAGGCAGCGAGACTTGGCGTCTTTGACGCCTAGTCGCAGCGGAGAGGGGCTTTGGGCAAGACACCCCTCTCCCAACCCTCTCCCCTGAAGGGGAGAGGGCTAAGTGTCACTTCACAGCTTCGCCCTGGGCTGCAAAAATACGGTCGCAACCCATGCGGGCGAGGCGCAGCAGGCGCAGCAGGGCTTCCTCGTCATAGGTCGCGCCTTCGGCAGTTGCTTGTACTTCTGCAATCTTGCCGCCTTCGATCAGCACGAAATTGGCATCGGCGTCGGCGCTTGAATCTTCGACATAATCGAGGTCAAGCACCGGTGTGCCATTGCAGATGCCGCAACTGACCGCGGCAACGCGACCGGTTATCGGGTCTTCCTTGATCTTGCCTTCGGCCATCAGCTTGTTGACCGCAAGGCGCAGGGCGACCCATGCGCCGGAAATTGCAGCTGTTCGGGTGCCTCCGTCGGCTTGCAGCACGTCGCAATCGAGGGTGATCTGGAACTCGCCCAGTTTCGTCATGTCGACCACTGCGCGCAGCGAGCGACCAATGAGTCGCTGGATTTCCTGCGTGCGGCCCGATTGCTTGCCCTTCGCGGCTTCGCGCTGGCCACGGGTGTGCGTGGCACGGGGGAGCATCGAATATTCGGCAGTCACCCAGCCTTCACCCTTACCGCGCAGCCAGGGCGGCAGGCGATCCTCGACGCTCGCCGTGCACAGCACCTGCGTATCGCCGAAACCGATCAGCACGCTGCCCTCGGCATGTTTGGTGAAAGCGGTCTCGATGAAAATGGCGCGCATTTCGTCTGGCGCGCGTCCGGATGGGCGCATGTACTAGTTTCCTTTGATGGTTTTAATGGCGCGGCACTTATCCGAAGATGGCTATGGGAGCAATGCGACCGAGGGAGAAAGTTATGCGCTTGGGTGGCTTGATTTCATTTTTGACGGCACTGGCTATGACGCCATCGCTGGCTGCGGCGGATGCGGCACCCGCAGAATCCTCTCAAATAGAAAATGCTGACGTGGGTGGCGAAACGCTGCACTATACTATCATCGGCACACGCTTTGGTAACCGCTTCAAATGGACCGTTGGCCCTGACGGTAAGGGTGAAGTTGCTATCCCCTTTTCTATCGGACATTTGATCCCGGCTGCCGAAAATGACTATTACTTCCTTCAAGGCGAGCACCCTATTGATATTGGGGCGGATGGCTATGCTGAACTGCGCTCCGCTCTGTCGCAAATTGTCGAACGCGGGCCGATGCCGTTGACGCGGGATGGCCCGTGGCTTGAATGCCGTATGGCCCGCACAATGGATCTCGGTGCCGCACAGCTGCGCTGGACTAAAGATGCCAGGGAAGGTCTGGCTTTTGCAGACTTTGGCTGCCGCAACGAAGATAAGGCTGTGGCAGAGATGTTGGCGCGGTTCGATCAGGCTTGGCAAATTCTCGGCAGGCGTCTGTCTGAGCAGGGTGGCAATGTCGCGATTTCTGTTCGCAAAGACAGCAAGCCGTTCGAATGGCAGGAGCAACTGCGATATGATGAAGTCGGCCCCATGGGCGCAGGCGGAAAACTTTTCGAATTGCGTCCGGACGGTAAGGGAAAAATCGTAACCGAGGGTCATATCAGTTGGTATGCAGACAAAGAGTTGCGCGACCAATATTTCATCCCAGCCGGGGAAAGCCGGTTCAACATCGGTCGGGCGGGTTATCTAAAGGTAAGGGCTTCACTAGATGGCATCATTGCCGGGCGAGTGGCTCCTATGATAGAGCCTTGGGAGAGTGATCCGGATGAACCCAACCGCCGTTGCATGACCGATCAGCCTTTTGGCATTCTGAAATGGTCGGAGGAAAAAGACCAAAAAGGCTATCGCTTCGATCGAACATGCTACACCGCCAAGAATGAGGCGATTTGGGCAATGCTGGCGCCTGTTTACCCTTTGATCGCGCGAAATCTCGTGAAGTCAGATTGACACCCGCTCGGGGGCTGCGCACATTAGCTTCTCATGACCGCTCCCATCACCGAACTCAACGATCGCACCCGTACGATCTTTCGCATCGTGGTCGAAAGCTATCTGGAATCGGGTGCTCCGGTCGGTTCACGGACGCTGTCCAAAATTGGCGGGCTCAACCTGTCGCCTGCTTCGATCCGCAATGTGATGCAGGATCTGGAGGAGGCGGGCTTGCTCGCTTCGCCGCATACCAGCGCAGGTAGGTTGCCGACCGAAAGCGGATTGCGGCTGTTCGTCGATGGCATGATGCAGGCCGCAGAGCCGACGGCCGAGGAAAGGCGTGCGATCGAGTCACAAATAGCTGGCAGCGGGCCGATTGAAAATGCGCTGGCCGCGGCAACCACCGCTTTGTCCGGCCTGTCTGCCTGTGCAGGCGTGGTGATGGTTCCCAAGCGTGAGGCGGTGCTCAAACAATTCAGCTTTGCCCGATTGTCGGCGGGGCAGGCGCTGGCAATCATGGTCGGCGCGGACGGAACCGTCGAGAACCGGCTGGTCGAAATTTCATCGGCGGTCAGCGATAGCGCCTTGGTCGAGGCTGGCAATTATATCAGTGCGAGGCTTTCGGGATTGACGCTCTCAGAAGCGCTGGTGAGGCTTGACGCCGAGATACGTGGGCAGAAGGCCGCGCTCGACCAGGCAAGCGCGGAGCTGGTGCGCAATGGCCTCGCCATGTGGTCGCTCGATGCCAATGAACGGCCGGTGCTGATCGTACGCGGGCAATCAAATCTGCTCGACGAAACCGCTGCGGCAGACCTCGACCGTGTCCGTCAATTGCTCGACGAGCTTGAAAACAAAGAAGAAATCTCTCGCTTGATCGACAGCGCGCGCGAGGCGCAGGCGACGCGGATTTTCATCGGCTCGGAAAACAACCTCTTCTCGCTGTCCGGTTCGTCAGTGATCGCCGCACCCTATCGCGACGCGGGCGGGCAGATTGTCGGCGTGGTAGGCGTTATTGGCCCCACGAGGCTCAATTACGCCCGCATCGTACCGATGGTGGACTTCACGGCGCAGGCGCTTAGTCGCTTGATGACGTGACACCCCGCTTGATGAAATGAAGCGAGCGCCTATATGCGCCTTCAACACAGACATTCGGGGCAGTTATGAACGACAAGGAAAAAATCGACGCAGCGGCTGAGCAGGAGCTGGAAGGCGTGCCCGAGCATCTGAAGGGCGAGGCCAATGCTGCTGACAGCGCCGCGGAAGAACTGAACAAGCTGGCAGCCGAGCTGGAAACCGCGCGGCAGGATATCCTTTATGCGCAGGCAGAGGTGCAAAATGTGCGTCGTCGCATGGAAAAGGAAGCCGCCGATGCACGCGCCTATGCCGCCACCGGCTTTGCGCGCGATATTCTCTCGGTATCGGACAATCTCACCCGCGCGCTCGACGCCATTCCCGCTGAACTGCGCGAAGACGAAAAGATGAAGCCGCTGGTCACCGGCCTCGAAGCTACAGGCCGCGAACTGGACAGCGTTTTCACCAAGCACGGCATCAGCCGCATCGCCGCAATGGGCCTGCCACTCGATCCCAACCAGCATCAGGCAATGGTGGAAATTCCAACTGCCGATGCCGAGCCCGGCACCGTGGTCGCCGAAATGCAGGCGGGCTATATGATCAAGGATCGCTTGTTGCGACCGGCAATGGTCGGTGTTGCCAAAAAGCCTGACTAGGCAATTTATGTACTAAGCGCCGCTCTCGCTTGAAAAGCGCGCCAAACCGGTTCAGGATTTGCGTGTATGATGCGGGAGTAGTGTTTTGAAATCGCTTGGCTTCTTGGCTTTATCCCTGGTTGCATCGCCCGCAGCATATGCGGCGGAAGATTGGCAAAGTCATGTTCCGTCTGGCTGGAAACTGATCGGCGATGCGGCCGAAGCTGATGCTGCCGTTCTGATGATAGAGCAGGATGATCCGGCGAAGCGCGTGAAAAATGCCGGGCTCGGGCCGGATGAACTCAACACCAATCCGCGCCGGTTGTTGATTCTGTCGCGCGTTTCGGCTGGCTATAAACAGACCGGTTCAGCGGACAATTTCCTGCCGCCAGAAGGGGATAGCGATACACCCTGCCTAGCCGATCCGCTTGAGGAGGGCGGCATGGACCTGCGCAACAATGGGCTGACAATAAATCTCAATTATTGGCTCAGCTGCGGTAGCTGGAGCACGTCCAAAGACAGCTTCAAATTCCGGTTGGAAAACGGCCGCTATCGTTTGATCGGTTTCGACCGCAGATCCTATGCGCGCAATGGCGGAACGGGTGAGGAAATCAGTATCAACTATCTCACCAACCGGAAGAAGGTGACGACCGGCATCGAAATTTTTGAGCCCGAAGCCGGCACTCCGGTGACCAAATCGAAAGTCATCTGGACGCGTATCGGGCGACAGAAATATTATCTCGACGGAATGGACCGGAAACAATGCGACGGTGACGAAAGCGCGCCAAGTTGGTGCGGTTATTGAGCGGGTTCAATTTCCCTTTCGGAACAAATCTATGCCTGACCGCGTCGTGTGGAACACGAAAACGCCTGTTAACAAAATACCCAGCACCACCGCGAAAATGTCAAAGGGAGAGAACATCTGGTTCGCTACAGGCCAGTGAATGTTCGCCTCTGGTCCGAAAACGAACATGCAGATCGTCAGGACAATCAGCATCATCCGCACCTCGGTTGGTCCGCCACCCAAATAGGTCAGGTTCATCACGCCGCTGACTTTGGCTGAAATGAAGGTGTGGATCGACAGCAGCAAATAACCGGCCAAGCCGAACAAAGCGGTGTCCATCCGCATATAGGGGCTCAACCCCATGCCAAGAATGAAGATGGTATTGGCGAGCGCATCAAGGCTGTGGTCGATGAAATAGCCATAATTGGGTCGTTCGATTTTACGATAGCGGGCGACGCTGCCATCGAGCGAATCACCGAACCAGTTGAGGCAATAGCCAAAGACGGAAAGCCACAACCAGTCGCGGCCCCAATTGCTCGCAATATAGCCAGCGGAGATCAGGATGGCCCCGAAAAAGCCGAGCGCCGTCAGCCGGTCGGGCGTCCACCAAAGTGGCAGGCGCGCGCAAATCCAGTTCAATAGACGGCGTTCAACAGCGGCGGTCAGATTTTCCTGAATGCGTTTCGGGGCAGTCACTTATAGTCCTTTTTGCCATCCCCCAATGTTGCGCTTTTGTGACAGCGCGAACAAAAGCGCAAGCCGGAAAGCGGGAAGCATTTCCTGCACTAGCCGCACCGTAAATGCTGGGCTATTCGAACGCCATGGCTACAGCGGCAACCGCATTGGACCGCCAGTCCCCCTGGCGCGATGAGCTTCGCGCGACGCTGGCGCTCGCCTGGCCGCTGATACTCACCAATATAACGATGGTGTTGATCAATTCGACCGACGTGTTCCTGCTCGCGCGGCTGGGCCCCGGGGCTTTGGCGGCATCAGCGATGGGGTCGGGGATTGTTATTGCGATGCTGTTGATCGGCATCGGCATCGTGGTCGCCGCTTCGCCACTGATGGCGGCAGAACTTGGGCGCAAAGCCCATTCGGTGCGCGATGTCAGGCGAAGTTTCCGCCAGTCTTTGTGGGCGGCGACGGCGGTATCGTTCCCGATCTGGATGATCTTGTGGAACACGGGTGCGATGCTCGAATGGGCAGGACAGCCCAAACAACTCGCGGTCGATACCGGGGTCTTCGTTCGCGCGTTAATGTGGCAAATCTGGCCTGCTCTCGGCGTGGTCGCGATACGGGGGGTCATGGCCGCGCTTGGACTGCCGCGCTGGACCATGGTTGCGGGTGCTGCAGCAGTCATCGTCAATGCCGTCGTCAATTACGGTCTTATTTTCGGCCATTTCGGTCTACCCAAATGGG
The DNA here is from genome assembly GCA_016707885.1 of Sphingomonadales bacterium. GTDB lineage: Bacteria > Pseudomonadota > Alphaproteobacteria > Sphingomonadales > Sphingomonadaceae > Sphingorhabdus_B. The sequence continues at coordinate 299,803 of JADJGU010000001.1, read as the reverse complement.
GCCTGTTTGGCGCAGGCGTGGGCAGTTCGCTTACCAGCCTGTTCCAGTTCCTGTTCCTGTGTGCGGTGCTTTACATCCATCCCCGTTTTCGACGCTACCATCTGCTCGGCCGCTGGTGGCGCGCCGATTGGCAGCGTTTTGCGACTATCTGGAAACTGGGTTTGCCGATCGGATTGCATATGGGTTTTGAGGCGATGGTATTCGCCGCCGCAGTCTTCCTGATGGGCTATATCAGCACCGAAGCGGCAGCGGCGCATGCAGTAGCTATCCAGATCGCCTCGATGACTTTCATGGTGCCGATGGGCTTGGGGCAGGCAGCGACGGTCCGTGTCGGGCTCGGCTATGGTCGCCGCGATCCCGAAGCCATTCGCCGCGCAGGGTGGACGGCCTATGCGCTGGGCGTTGGCTTCATGACGGCCATGGCGTTGGTCATCTGGGCAATGCCGGGCACGTTGGCCGGGCTGTTTCTCGAGCCGGATAAGGTGCAGAATGAAGAGGTGCTACGGCTGGCAGTTCAGTTTCTTCTGGTAGCGGCGGTCTTCCAGATCGTCGATGGTGCGCAGGTAGTCGGCACGGGTATGTTGCGTGGCTTGCAGGACACGACCTGGCCGATGTTGTTTGCCGCATTTGGCTATTGGGTTATCGGGATTGGCGTGGGCGCTTGGCTGGCCTTTTACCAAAATATGGAAGGCGTCGGTATCTGGATCGGGCTTGCCATCGGACTTGGTATTGTTGCCGCACTGGTGCTGGTCCGCTGGCTGTCGCGCGACCGGCTGGGGCTGTTGCCCCAACCGGCCTAAACATTGGGACAGTCCCTATTTAAATCGTCTGCGCGCGATTTTCGTCGCGGTGCTTTTTGAGGTATTTCATGAACGGCGTGCCGCCGGTGCCGACATCGGTATCGTTGCCTGTGCCCGACGACGCCTGCTTGTTGATATAGCTCGCCGCATATTCGAGGTGCCGAGTGCGGAAGCGCGCGACCTGTTCGACACAGGCGTTGAACGCATCCTTGACCGACTGGCCCTGTGTCTTGGCAAAATCGCGCAACGTGCTGGCCTCACGAACCGCATCGATAAAGGCGCGGTGCTGTGGCGGGCGGTATTGGTGGAGTTCATCGAGAAACTCCCGAAGCGGATCGCTTTCGTGCACCACCTGGAACAGCCCGTCCATTGCCGGAACAATCGAGCTTTGCGAACCGGTCTGTCCACGAAATGCCTGTGGTTTGCCGGCAAACTTCGAGACGCCTTCATAGACTAGCCCTTCGGGCATCGCCGGATTGTTCTTCCAGCCGTGGATGTAAGGGCGCACGCGCTGGTAATAGATATAGGGATCGCAACGTTCGGGCATGCGATCGAAATGCGCGTTCATCGCATTCCAGACGCTGTTCATGTCGGTCAGCAGTTGCTCGACCTTTTTAGCGTCGTGCTGCGCCGAGGCCTCGACCAGTTCGGTCGCCAGCTGCAGTGCGCGACCTGCTTCGGCTTCGATCGCGACATGGACAAGGACGAACCAGTTCTCGTCCTGACCGCCAAGGAAATTCTGGTGCATCGCGATATTGTCGAGGCTGATACCGTCCGACTTGTCGAGGCGATACCAGTTGTCGAGCACATAGCCTGAATAGGGAAGCAAGGGCGGCAGGCCCAGATGGTCGCCTATCGCGTAGATGGGGATGGCGAGGTTCGCGGGCAAGGTTGTCGGCGCCTCGGCCTCTCCCCAGACATAGGCCTGAACGAGGAAGCTATAGTGGACCATTGCCGTGCGCACCTGTTCGTTGCTGGCACTGGCGAGGAAGGTTGCCATGTCGGGATGGCCAACCTGTTTCAGGAAATGGCGCACGCGGCCTGAAGTAATCAGGTCCGACAGGCTGGCGGCTGCATCCAGCATTTCGACGAAGCTATCGGGCAACGAAATTTCATCGATTTCATGGGTTGAGAGGTAGCCACGCTCTGCGCTGAGGCCAAAATCTTCAAGTTTCATGGAAGTCTCTTGGGCGAGGTGCGGGTTGGGCCACCTCTGCGCATTTGGTATCAAATGAAACTTGTTGGTGCAAGCCGCTGCGCGGTCGAATGTCAGATCAGATAGACCGCAGCATAGCGAATGATCAGCGCGATCAGGACCGCGATGTTCATGGCTTTAGATTTGACGAAAAATGCCGCCGTCATCAGCGCTACCAGAACCGCAGTCAGGACCAGAGCAGTGGGATTGACCAGTCGCGCCGAAAGAGCCGGGTTGGTAAGATAGAAAGTCAGTTGCACGACCAGCAAGGCGAATAGCATCCCCAATACTATCCGCCGGACATGGAAGTAATGCGGGTCCAGATTGCCGTTTTTCGGGATGCTTTCAGGGAAAACCAGATGGGCGGCGAGGTAATAGGCGCTTGCGAACAGCATCGTCCCCATCATCCAGCCGCCCGATACGGCAATGATGTCACGCACCGCCCAGGCCGCCCCCCAGAAGGACAGGAGGTCGAGCATTACGAACAGGCCGAGCAACGGCGTTAGCCAACCGATACGATATCCGGCCATTGCCTCTTCATCGACATGCAGCCGCGCCTTCACCGTCCTGCCCAGCCCAGACAACAGCTCGACGAGGGAAAGACCCAGCAACAGGCTGTAGAGCGAGAAGATGAATTCGAACTGCGACATCATTTCGCGGTCGCCTGTTTGGCAAAGGGCAGCACGCCCTCATATTGCTCCAAAGGAGGCGCGCCCGGAACTTTCGCCTTGTTCTTCAAAAGGAAATAGTGGCGGACGATTTCTGCCTGCTGCTCGATGCCATAGCGCTCCAGCATCCAGCCGGGCTTCAGGGCATAGTTGTAGTTGCTGAACGGGTGGCGCTTCAGCGGCAAGAAAATGCCCTGCTGGTGCTGCCAGACATGGACCAGTTCGTGAATGAAGAGCCCCTGCAGGCCAAGATCGCGGTCGCAGAAATCGTCGCAGAACAGATCGCTATCGGGGTGGAACCATAAATGCCCGTCGGGTGCCATGGTGATCTTGCGCGGCTGGAACCACCACCATTTGCGTTTGTGGATGCGCACCTTTTCATAATCGATGGCATCGTGGAAAACCGAGCGCGCGAGCTTGATCTCGCGCGCTGTCATGGGCCGTCCTGATGGGTGCGGACCAAACATCAGTGGTTATTGTGGCCTGTCTTCTCGTCGGGTTCGCGGCCGTCCATTTCCTCGACACGGGCTTTGACCAGGATGCGTTCATTGTTTGAAAACAGGAATTGCGTCTCCATTTCGCCCAGCCGCCGACCGACCAGATTGACACCCCAGACCATCACATGCTTGCCGCCGCGCTTGAATTCGACCTTGCCATCTGCCGGGATGAAAACGCGGGTCAGCGGACGCATCGTCATCGCGCCGGTCTTGGGATCGACCTTGCTCTCGTGCATTTCGGTGCGCAGCACCGAACGCGAGGTGACCGACATCAGATAGACGTCCTTAGGCCCGCCTCGGATCGTGAAATACATGGCCGACGGATTGCTATCGACCGGGTTCAGCTTGACCACCGCGTCGTGGACGCGAAGTTGCGGTGTGGGGCCGCAGCTTGCCAGAACGGCTACCAGCAACGGAGCGGCAAATAGTCCCAATCGTGCGCGCATGTTCAGCATTGTCATAATCTTTCCGGTTCGACTTTTTCGTTCTGAAACGGGGCATTGCCCGCCTTTTTGACAATGTAAGCCGGGCGAAGCCTTGTGCCAAGCAATTTGCCACCTATATCGCCCTCGCATGTTTGGCTGCAGTGCCTGATAGGGCTGCTCGCCAAAAACAGGGCTAATTTAGTTATCGGGGTAATTTGTAATGGCAAAAGTTATTGGTATCGATCTGGGCACCACAAACAGCTGCGTTGCTGTGATGGAAGGCGGCCAGCCGAAGGTTATTGAAAATGCGGAAGGCGCGCGCACGACGCCGTCTATCGTCGCCTTTGCGAAAGATGGTGAGCGCCTTATCGGCCAGCCCGCCAAGCGCCAGGCGGTGACCAATCCGGACAACACAATTTACGCGGTGAAGCGCCTTATCGGCCGCCGCTTTGACGATCCCATGACCAAGAAGGACATGGAACTCGTCCCCTATAACATCGTCAAGGGCAAGAATGGCGACGCATGGGTCAAGGCGGGTGGAGAAGATTATTCCCCGTCGCAGATCAGCGCCTTCACCTTGCAGAAGATGAAGGAAACCGCCGAAGCCTATCTGGGCGAAACCGTGACGCAGGCGGTGATCACCGTTCCGGCCTATTTCAACGACGCGCAGCGCCAGGCGACCAAGGATGCCGGCCAGATTGCCGGTCTTGAAGTGCTGCGCATCATCAACGAACCGACAGCCGCAGCGCTCGCTTATGGCCTCGACAAGGACGAGAACAAGACCATCGCGGTTTATGACCTTGGTGGCGGTACATTCGATATTTCGGTCCTCGAAGTCGGCGACGGCGTGTTCGAGGTGAAGTCGACCAATGGTGACACCTTCCTGGGCGGTGAAGATTTCGACAGCAAGCTGGTTGAATTCCTCGCAGCCGATTTCCAGAAGGCCGAAGGCATTGACCTGACCAAAGACAAGCTCGCGCTGCAGCGCCTGAAGGAAGCTGCCGAAAAGGCGAAGATCGAACTTTCCTCTGCGCAGACGACCGAAGTCAACCTGCCGTTCATCACGGCAGACCAGAACGGTCCGAAACACTTGGTCAAGAATATCAGCCGCGCAGACCTCGAAAAACTGGTCGACGACCTGATCAAGCGCACGCTGGAGCCTTGCAAAAAGGCGTTGGCCGACGCAGGCCTGAAAGCTGATGCGATCGACGAAGTCGTGATGGTCGGCGGCATGACCCGCATGCCCAAGGTGCGCGAAGTCGTGAAGGCCTTCTTTGGCAAGGAACCGCATGTCGGCGTGAACCCCGATGAAGTCGTTGCCATGGGTGCTGCCATTCAGGCGGGTGTGTTGCAGGGCGACGTCAAGGACGTGCTGCTGCTCGACGTGACCCCGCTGTCGCTCGGTATCGAAACGCTGGGCGGCGTGTTCACCCGTATGATCGACCGCAACACGACGATCCCGACCAAGAAGTCGCAGGTTTACTCGACCGCCGACGACAACCAGAACGCCGTGACGATCCGGGTGTTCCAGGGCGAGCGCGAAATGGCGGCGGACAACAAGCTGCTGGGCAATTTCGATCTTGTCGGCATTCCGCCCGCACCGCGCGGCGTTCCGCAGATCGAAGTGACCTTTGATATCGACGCCAACGGTCTGGTCAGCGTGACCGCTAAGGACAAGGGTACCGGCAAGGAACAGCAGATTAAGATCCAGGCTTCGGGCGGTCTGTCCGATGCTGACATCGACCAGATGGTCCGTGATGCCGAACAATTTGCCGAAGAAGACAAAAAGCGCCGCGAGGCTGCCGAAGCCAAGAACAATGCCGAAAGCCTTGTTCACAGCACCGAAAAGCAGCTTGAAGAGCATGGCGACAAGATTGACGCTGGTCTGAAGGCTGAAATCGAGGCCGCCATGGGCGAAACCAAGGCAGCCATCGAAGGCGGCGACCCCGAAGCGATGAAGGAAAAGGCGAATGCCTTGGCCCAGGTCGCGATGAAGATGGGTCAGGCGATCTACGAACAGGAACAGGCGGCGGGCACGTCAGCTGCTCCTTCGGAAGAAGCCGCGGCTGACGATGATGTCGTCGACGCCGAATTCTCCGAAGTCGACGAAGACAAGAAAGACTGATGATTATCGGTGACCGTCACTTCTGCTTTGCGCGGGGTGGCGGTCAACGAACGGAGGGACGTCGGTCGTGAGCCTCGATATCGATTATTATGAATTGCTCGAAGTAGAGCGGACGGCGGATGAAAAGACGCTGAAGACCGCCTATCGGCGCTTGGCCATGGAATGCCATCCGGATCGTAATCCGGGATGCGACAAATCCGAAGCCAAGTTCAAGGCCATCAACGAAGCCTATGATGTCCTGAAGGACCCGCAAAAACGCGCAGCTTATGACCGGTTCGGCAAGGCGGCGTTCGAAAATGGCGGGATGGGCAATGGCGGCGGACGCGGCGGCGCTGGCTTTGGTGATTTCTCCGACATTTTTGAGAGCTTTTTCGGCGACGCCTTTGGCGGCGGGCGACAGCGCGGGCCGGTGCGCGGCGCCGATCTGCGCTATGACCTTGAAATCAGCCTCGAAGAGGCATTTCACGGGCGCACCACCGAAATCGCGATCGATGTTGCGGCGAAATGTGGCGATTGTGATGGCACAGGCGCAAAACCCGGCACCAGTTCGCGAGGCTGCAATTTATGCGGCGGGCATGGCAAGGTGCGGGCGCAGCAAGGCTTTTTCGTCGTCGAACGCACCTGCCCGACCTGCCATGGTCGCGGTGAGGTCATCGAAGACCCGTGCCGCAAGTGCGGCGGCGAAGGTCGTGTCGATGAACGGCAAAAGATCGAAGTCAATATTCCCCCCGGCGTCGACGAAGGCACCCGCATCCGCGTCGCTGGCAAGGGCGAGGCTGGGCCCAATGGCGCGCCGGCAGGCGACCTCTACATCTTCATGCACATCGCCCGCCACAAGGTGTTCGAACGCGATGGCACGACGCTGTTCTGCCGCGCGCCGATCAGCTTCACCAAAGCGGCGCTGGGCGGCGAAATCGAAATTCCCGGCCCTGACGGCAGTAAGCACAGCGTCAATATCCCCGAAGGCATCCAGTCGGGCAAGCAGCTCCGCGTCCGCGGTGCGGGCATGCCGGTGTTGCAAGGACGCGGCAGGGGCGACCTTGTCATCCAGATCGACGTCGAGACCCCGACAAGATTAACCGCACGGCAAAAGGAATTGCTCTGCGAATTCCGCGAAACCGAGACTGGCGAGGAATGCCCGCAATCGCGGGGTTTCTTCGACAAGGTCAAAGAATTCTGGGACGATCTCACCGAATAGTCCCCCTCCCGTTTACGGGAGGGGCTAGGGGAGGGAGCGAGCGAAGCGAGCCTTCCCACCTTTCAGGCCCTCCCCCGGCCCCTCCCGCAAGCGGGAGGGGAGAATTAGCCGAGTAAAATCTACCGGCGCGGGCAAGACTCGCCCTATGTCCAATGTTATGCTCGCCCCGACAGGAGCGAGTCGATGGCGGGCAATAGTTTCGACAAAAGGGATATTCTCCGGCTAGCTGGTGGTGGACTGATTGCATCGATCATGGGCTCACATGCGCGCGCTCAAGACGCGCGCATCCTCGGTCTGGAGCTCCCGAAACAGGTCATCGATCTGATCCCGCGCAAGCCGTTGAACTATCTGCGCATTGCTGAATCCGTTGTTCAGCTCGAGCGCGAGGCTGATCGCAGAGGCTTCCCCAAATCTCCATTGGAAACGCGAAAAGGGCAATCGCTCGCCGATGTTGCGGATTCGCTGTACCAGTTCGCCATGCCCCGCTTGGTCGCGCTGATAGACCGCAGCGAAACCATCGACGTCCAGTTCGCGGATCAGGCAGGGGAACTGCTCGCTGAACTGCACCAGAACCAGCATGAACTGCCCGAGGCACTCAAACTGGGCCTAGGCGAGTTGGGCCTAAAACCCTTTTTACCGGAACGGCAGCGCTTTCTGGTACAACCCGAAACAGGACAGGGCGAGATCATCTTCGTGCCCGGCGCGCCGCCAGCAGCCGATGCCTTGCCACCCAAGGTCGAGGCCGCCGTCGTTGCAGAAGACGAACCCGACAAACCGCTCAGCAAGTCGCGCGAATTTGCAGCATTGAAGGGCGAATATGCCCGCATGTTCCGTAAGCTCAGCGTGCGTCCGCAATATCAGGAGACGGTCGACTGGCACATGGCTCTGATCCGCAAGTCACGGGATCGTTATGAAAATGTCGGGGCGCAAACAGGAGTGCCCTGGCACTTTATCGCCGTCACCCATGGGCTGGAGGCGAGCTTCAATTTCCGTGCGCATTTCCACAATGGCGATTTTCCTCTGACCGCGCGGACACGGCAGGTTCCCGCCGGCCGCCCGACCAAATGGCTGCCTCCGTCGGATTGGGAATCGAGCGCCAAGGACGCATTGCGGCTGCTCGGCTATGTCGGGCAAAGCGACTGGAGCCTCGAACGCACGCTGTACCGGTTGGAGGCCTATAATGGGCTGGGCTATCGCGGGCTGGGCGTGCCGACTCCCTATTTGTGGAGCTTTTCCAACCATTATGAGCGCGGCAAATTCGTCGCCGACGGCAAGTTCAGTCAGACGGCCAAGTCGCAGCAATGTGGTGCGGCAGTGTTGCTGAAATTGCTCGCCGATGCAGGGGATATCAAGCTAGAAGGCGCGAAATAATTCGATCTGAGGAGAGTCGTTATGATCAAGCGCCTGTTTGCCGCTGCCCTGCTGACCACAGTCGTCGGCAGCACACTTTATGCCCAGCAGGATTTCAGCAAGGTTGAAGTGAAGGCCGAAAATCTGGCCCCAGGCGTTTCGGTGCTGTTTGGGGCAGGCGGAAATATCGGCGTCTCGCATGGCGAGGACGGAACGGTTTTGATCGATGATCAATATGCACCGCTAACGCCAAAGATTCAGGCGGCGGTCGCAGGTCTGGGTGCTAGCCCAGTCAAGTTTCTGGTCAACACCCACTGGCATGGAGACCATAGCGGTGGGAACGAGAATTTCGGCAAGGCGGGTGCCGTGATCATGGCGCACGACAATGTGCGCGTGCGCATGGCAAGCGACCAGAACACGCCTTTTGGCGAGGTGAAGGCCAGCCCAAAGGTCGCGCTACCCGTGATCACCTATGCCGAGGGGCTGAAGCTGCATCTGAATGGCGAGGAGGTGCGCGTCATCTCCGTCCCGCCCGCGCATACCGATGGCGACAGCATCGTCCACTGGACCAAGTCGAACGTCATCCACATGGGCGACCTGTTTTTCCACAAGATGAGCTTTCCCTTTGTCGATCGCAGCAGCGGTGGCGATGTGCGCGGCGTGATCGCGGCGGCTGACAAGGTGCTGGCGATGGCGGATGACAATACAAAAATCATACCCGGTCATGGTGCGGTGGCGAGCAAGGCGGACCTTGTTGCTTATCGCGACATGCTGGTGGCGATCGTCGGCAAGGTCGAGGCTGCGGTGAAAGCGGGCAAGTCGCTCGAAGAGGTCAAGGCGATGAAGCCGGCGGATGGATTTGGCGTGAACCCGAATGGTTTTATTAAGCCCGATATGTTTGTTGAAATGGTCTACGATTCGCTGAAGGTTTGAGATATTGTATGGTGCGAGTAATACCGCTCAATAGACCGACAAGAATAATCGGACTGCTATGCTGTTCCGCTATTTTAAGTGGGCAAGCAATTGCCCAGTTGGATGATAATACTCAGGCCTTAGCACCTACTTCAAAATGGATTGTCGACTATGAGAATGAAGGCTGCCAGTTAGCGCGGCAATTTGGCGAAGGTAAGGATCGCGTGATTGCGAGCTTCAGCCGATATGGTCCTGGGACGAGTTTTAAACTGGTTCTGAGTGGACAACCCTTGAAGCTTGGGAAATCCGGAGAAATTGAAGTTCGGTTTGGGCCCAACGAAAGCGAACAGAAGCTAGAATTCTGGCCGGGAACGCTCTCAGAAGAAATACCCTCATTGATCTTTACTCGCGCAGTGTGGATTACTCCGGCTTCGCCCGTCAAATTCGATGCCTCAAAGCGCGCGATACCGATCGAAGATGTCTATCCGAAGCGAGATGAAGCGCGTGAAAAGGCCATTACTTATTTGCGACTGGGGTCACCGCTAACTCACCCGATTCAACTGCAACTTGGACCGATGGACAAGGCCTTCGGTGCGCTGGAAAAATGCGTTGACGACCTAATGTCCACCTGGGGCATTGATGTAGCAAAGCACAGAAGTTTGAAACGAGAAGTCAATCCAAAAGGGAATCCGGGTAATTGGGTGAATACGGCCGATTATCCCATAAAAATGCTTCGCCAAGGACAGCCTGCTTTGGTCGAGTTTCGTTTAGATATTGATGAAAAGGGGAAGCCGATTGGTTGTCACATACAGCAGACAACCCGTCCACTCGAATTCGACAACGCAGTTTGCGTGTCACTAATGCGTAGATCAAAGTTTGAGCCTGCAATTGATGCTGACAACAACCCGATTCGATCTTACTGGAAAAGTACAGTGAGATTTTCCCTTCCGAAATGATCTAACTAACTGGAATCGCTTCTATCTCCCCGCGTAATTCCTCGATCAACGGCTGAATCCGTTTCAGCCGGGGCGCTTCCGCCTCCAGCACCGCCGCAAATGCCTTCTTCTTGAGTGCCAGCACTTCGGCTTGCTCGGCGGATACCGTGCCAGGCATGGACGACAGCACGATGTCCACCAGCCGGTCGATGCCGTGCAGGCGGCCCCAGAGATAATCATTCTCGCGATAGGCTCGGCTGAAAAAGGCGCCGAAATTGTTAAATTCTATGCCCTTCAACGTGGCGGCGGCCCCGCCTTTGCGGATGGTCGTTGCGTCGTCCGGGGAAATGCGGTCGACCTTGATCGGGTCGAACTCGTCCTGCCCTTCGCCTTGCAGTAAGGGCAGGGTGGCGATGTCGTAGAGGATATAGCCGAGATAGCCGAGCAAAATAGTGCGCGTAGCGGCATCGGGCACATCAGTGAGCGCGGCGATAAGCGCGGCGTCGGTCGCGGCATCGCCCGCCTCCAGATTGCGCCGTTCGGCGAGACGGTCGAGCAAAGCTGCAGGATTTTCGACGCCATTGCGGACCGCCTCGGCCACATCCGCTCCCAGATATTCAGACGTCTCTACCTCGAGGAAATGGGCGAGCGAGGCATAGATTGCCTGCCGCAGCCGGTCCGCCGCCGCAGGTGGAACATCGGCCATGATCTCGACATCTTCGGCCAGCTTTCGCGCAAGGAAACGCAGGCGGCGAATGCGGAACCGCACGTCCTGCGCGCGGAAGAACAGCATCGATTCCTCGGCCATTACGCGACCTTTGGGGCCGGTAAGCTTGTCGAGACCGCGGCGGCGGACTTCGCCCCACAGCGCATCTCGCAGCAGGCGGCAATGCTCCTGCCGCGCGTCGGGGCACAATCGTCGCGCGGTAGCGGCAAGGTCATCGAGCACACCCATCATCCGCAAATGCGCATAGGCCGGATAGCTATAGCCGGTGGCCACTGCCGATTTCTGCAGCATCGTCAGCCGCCATTTGCGCAGGCGTTCGGGTGTCGGCTTGGTCAGGAACCAGGTCTTGCCGAGCATCACCTCGATCATATGCTCAACCTCAACCTCCAGATGGTCGGTGATTTCGCGCATGCGGGCGATGCGTTGCGAACGGCCTTCGATCGCGTTCAGGCTGTCGCGGATCGGCTGTTCGCGCGGGATGTCTGATGTCGCGCCAAAGATAGTCGAGAAGAATCCGGGGGGTTTCAGATGGCCGTCAGCCGCCTTGCCGCGCCCGCGCACGCGGAAGCTGGGCATTCCGGGCTTGGGATCGATATAGACGAACCGCCGGTCGACCTCGCGCCGCGCTGGGCGGTTGCGCAGCGCATCGATGGCTTGCGCGAACGGCGCGTTGGCAAGAACCGAACCATCGATCAGAAAGGCGTCCTCAGCACTTCCAGCCTCAAACTGTTGCGGCAAAATGCGTTTCAGAAATGCTTCGCGCCCGTCCCATATCACTGCCCGGCTTTGCAGCAGTCCGTCAAGCTCGCGCACGGTGAAGGGCGGGAAAGCACCGGGGAAGCTGGCGGTCGAACGCGCGGCGAAAACCAGCTCTGCCTGATGGGCGAGCATCCCCGCATCCTGCCCACGCGTTGAAAAGCCGATGGTCAGGCGGTGCTCATTCTCAGTGACATTGGTCGGGCTGTTCAACTGCAACTGTTCGCGGTGGCCGTGAAAATCGGTGACGGTTACGAACAGGTCGAGCGGCTGGCCTGCCGGGAGCAGGGGACGGGTGACGCTCTGCGCCTCCATAGCCTGCAGCGCATCAAGCAGCAGGGTCGAGAATACGCGCCCGCCAAAAGGCGGCTGGAACCATCGGGCGCGAACAAAACCGGATAGCTTGGTCGCAACCTCATCCTGCGCCTCGGCCGCAACAGTGCGTTCAACCGCACCGCCGCGCCGCCGCAATATCGCCCAGGCAATCGGTGCCGCCCAGAATTTGGAGAAACGCGACAGCGGCCGCGCATCGGGATCAAGCAGCACCTCGACATCGGCATTCTGCAGCCAAAGGTCGGTCAACGGCTCAAGCGATTGCCCGGTGGTGATGGCTTGTGCCAGAAAGACGCCATTAATGCCCCCGGCACTCGCGCCTGAAATAATGTCGGTCAGGACACGCAGCTTGGTGCCCGATTTGGCTTCGATAAGTTCGAGCAGTTCGCGGTAGACAGCTTCACTGCCACTGCTGGGCGGCTGGTTTTCCAGGAATGCGCGGCTCGCGCGCACCAGATGCCAGATCTCGCGCGTAATACCGTGCATGTACACTGCAAGGCTCACTCCGCCATAGCAGATAAGGGCCAGCCGCAGTTCCTTCTCACGCATCGCCAAGATGTGGCAGGGCAGGGCATGGGGTGCAAGGCTTTGTCGATGCGCCTTTGCAAACAGGCCGCGAAATGGGTGATTGCAGATATAGGTGTTTTTGCAGTTGCGGGATTTAATCGTTCGATTAAATGTGGGCGCAAAGCAAACAGGAGAGATTTTATGCTGGTATCCGAAGCCGTCGCCACCCGCCGTTCCATCCGTTCGTTTCTGGACAAGACGGTTCCGTTCGAAACGATCGAGCGCATATTGGAGCGCGCGCGCATGGCGCCTTCGGGCTGCAATTTCCAACCATGGGAAGCCACTGTCCTCACAGGTGCTCCGCTCAAGGCATTGCAGGATCGATTGACTGCCAGCCAGCCCGACGATCCGATGGACTATGATTTCTCGGAACCCGGCAAGCATGAAAAGTACAAGGCCCGCCTGCAGGCTGTGGGTGCCGCGATGTATGGTGCAATGGCGATTGCCCGCGACGATGGCAAGCAGCGCGCCGATTTCGTCCAGTCGAACCTCGTTTCCTTCGGGGCACCGGTGCTGTTGCTCTGCCATTTCCCGAAATGGATGAGGGAAGCCCAATGGTCCGACACCGGCATGTGGTTGCAGACGATCATGCTGCTTTGTCGCGAAGAAGGCCTCGATACCTGCCCGCAGGAATATATGGGGATGTATGGCCGGACGATCAAAGACCAACTGGGTCTGGGCGAAGATGTGCTGCTGTTCTGCGGCCTTGCCATCGGCTATCGTGATGAGAGCGATTCCGTGAACGGTTTCGTGCGCGAGCGCGTGCCTTTGGGTGAGCAGGTGACCTTTCTGGGGTTCTGAGTGAAAGCGGTGGAATGACCGCAAAACCGGAGGCATCCTAACCCATGTCTCCGGCGTTCAGGAAAGCCGAGCGGAATTTGAACGACATGCGATTGTGTGTCGCCGTGCTGCGGCGTGTTTTGGTCTGGCGTACTAGTGCACCATGAACATTGCGGTACTGACGATTGGTTCTAATTTTATCGGGTAAGCGTTGTTTCAGTTGGCAAGTAAGACTGGATCGATGCGGCCAAAGACTTGGAGCCGAGATGATGTGCCTATTGCAGCCAAAAATGGCTCGCAGCAAATTGTAGTCATTGTCATTGTAGGCCGCCGCTATTGTGTCGACTGGTTTTGCGGGCGATGCCGGTTTTGGGAGCGCAGTAGAATTCTCGATGAAGGAAGAAGGATGATCAGATTTTTCGCGCTGTTTTTCTTCATCGCGTTCACATTTTCCGGTGGTGCTCGGGCGGAAGGCAATTGCCCGCCGGGCTCGGTTCCTATTGGCGGCGGAAATTCGGGTTATGAAGGCTGCGCTATGGTGCCTGACGGGCCAGCCACAAACAATCAGGATCTGGTTGACGAGCTACGAAAGAAGAAGGTCAAAAAGCGTTTCGACAACTATTATGCCGTGGCCTTTCATCCTGATTCTTCAGATGTGTTTATCATGGGCGGTGCAACGAAACGCAAATCTGCAGAAAATGATGCGCGAATGCTCTGTGGTATCAACATGCTCCTTAAGGCAGGAGCAGACGAAGCGTCGGTCGGGCAATGCGCGGTAACGTTTAGTGGTTCAAATAACGTCGCGTCGTTTGCGCGCGGAATGAACGGAGACATATATTACGCAATGGGTGTTGATACTTCGGTGAGCGATGCTGCGGTTCTGATCGCTTGCCGGAACCAGAATGATTATTGCGCCGTTTTTCGGCATTGGGTGGCCCATCCTACTATTTCTTACGCACCCACACAGGAATCGCACCAACCGGAAGGCAATTTCCGGAAAGTCCATGCTGCGGCAGCCTGGCAGGGCGAAGCTGGACCGACTAATTCGGCGAAGAGCATGGTTTATGTGACGGGCGGTTACGCCTCGAAAGCCGAAGCCGAGCGTAGCGCGCTAGAAACATGCCAACAACAGAGTAAAAATACATGCTCCGTCGCCCGTTCAATCGCGGATACCTTTATGGTAGTGGCACGCCAAAGCGACGGCCGAATGTTTGTAACATCAAGCCCCGCTGAAGATATGGTCGACACCATAGTAAAGGAGTCTTGCGGTGCAGGATTGACCTGCACCGTGAAAGCTGTGGTTCCCGCAAGCCAAAGCGGATTGAACAAGCTTGGGCCATATTGAATCAGCTGCTGGAGTTGCGGCACCAAGTTACGAAATTAACGTGCGGTATCCTCTTGCAATGTAGGATATGTTTTGCGAGCCGGTATCCAGCTCTTTGAACCCGTTCATTTCGCTCCAGCGAATCCGCCACCCTCATTACATCTTTAAAGTGACACTGGTAACAATCGGGGGGTATGCTTCCGGTAACTTGTGTCACCTTTAGCCTTCACAACACTGCTGCGTTGGTGTCGTTTTCGTATAAATTGCCGTCAATTACACGGTTGCGTTCCTTATATGTTCTGATACTGTTGCGCGATGGCCAAGCCCAAGAAACGCTATGTCTGTCAGGAATGCGGCACGGTTGCGCCGCGTTGGCAGGGGCAGTGTGAGGATTGCGGTGCGTGGAACAGTCTCGTCGAAGAGGCGGGCGCGACCGTATTCGAGCTGAAGCATCATCTGCAAAATGGCGGGCGCGATGTCGGGCTTGTCGGGCTCGATAGTGATATCAAACTGCCCGATCGCGCTTCGACGGGAATATCAGAATTTGACCGCGCTTTGGGCGGCGGGCTGGTTGCGGGATCGGCGACCTTGCTGGGCGGTGATCCGGGGATCGGAAAGTCAACCCTGCTGCTGCAAACAGCGGCCAATCTTGCGCGGCGCGGGCTAGACGTCGCCTATATTTCGGGTGAGGAAGCGGTCGATCAGGTGCGGCTGCGTGCGCGGCGGCTGGGGCTTGGCGATGCGCCGGTGCAATTGGCAGCGGCGACTTCGGTTCGCGACATATTGACGACGATGGGCAGCACAAAGCCGCCTGCCTTGCTCATCATCGATTCGATCCAGACTATGCACAGCGACCTCATCGAAGGCGCGCCGGGCACGGTCAGCCAGGTGCGCGCCTCGGCACAAGAGCTGATCCGCTTTGCCAAGGAGCGCGGCACCGCGTTGATGCTGGTCGGCCATGTCACCAAGGATGGCAGCATCGCAGGGCCCCGTGTGCTCGAGCATATGGTCGACACCGTGTTGGCATTTGAAGGCGAACGCAGCCATCAATATCGTATCCTGCGCGCGAACAAGAACCGCTTTGGCGGCACCGACGAGATTGGCGTCTTTGCGATGGCTGACAGCGGCTTGGCCGAGGTCGGTAATCCCAGCGCGCTGTTTCTGACTGACCGGGCCGAGCAGGTGACAGGGGCGACGGTCTTCCCGGCGTTGGAAGGCACAAGACCGGTGCTGGTCGAAATTCAGGCTCTCACCGTGCGCCTGTCGAGTGGAGCAACGCCGCGTCGCGCCGTGGTTGGCTGGGATAGCGGTAGGCTGGCGATGATATTGGCGGTGCTTGAGGCGCGCTGCGGGCTAAGCTTTGCAACGGCGGAAGTTTATCTCAACATCGCGGGCGGCTATCGCATATCCGATCCTGCGGCCGACCTTGCTGTCGCTGCAGCACTGGTGTCCGCTTATGCGGAAAAGCCGCTGCCTTCAGATTGCGTTTTGTTCGGCGAAGTCGCTCTTTCAGGCGAAATCCGTCCCGTCGCGCATGGTAATCTCCGCCTCAAGGAAGCGGCCAAGCTGGGCTTCCAGACCGCTTTGGTGCCACCATCGGTACAGGATGATGGCGCTATGAAACTGAAACAGTTTCGGACGCTCTCCAACCTCGTTGACCATATACTCGGGCGGGACTAACTGGATGCGATGACCGCATTCGACATCATCGTCCTTTTCCTGCTCGGCACCGGTGCCATTTTTGGCTTTATGCGCGGTTTTACGCAGGAAGTGCTGTTGCTGGGCGTCTGGGTATTGGTCGTTGCGGCGATACGATTTCTGCACGCGCCGACCGCCGAATGGCTTTATGGTCCGGTTGGTACCGACGCCGGGGCTGCGGTCCTGGCATTCCTCGCCATTGCCATCGTCACTTATGTCGGCGGGCGGTTGATAGCGCGCAAGATTGGCGAGAAGAGTCGCAAATCGGCGCTAGGTCCGTTCGACCGTGTGCTCGGCTTCGGCTTTGGCGCGGTGAAGGGGCTGATCGGCGCGACTCTGCTGTTCCTGCTGCTCGTCATGGTATTCGAAGTCGCTTATGGCGGCGACAGCAAACGCCCTGAATGGATGACCGCGTCACGCACCTATCCGTTGTTGAACGCGTCGGGGGATGCGCTCTCGTCCTTCATTCGCGAACGCCAGCAGGACAATGCAGGCGAGGGCAGCGATGCCGGCTGATATTGCCGCACGCCCAGCATCGCCCAAGCCCGAGCTCTACACCAAGGACATATTGCGGCTTGCGGCCAGTCTGCCGCATGCAGACGCGTTGGCCGACGCCGATGCAAGCGCAGCCCGCCGTTCGCAAGTATGCGGCAGTGAAATGCGCGCCGATGTGAAAGTCGAAAACGGCCATCTCACGGCGATTGCTTTGCGTGGCCGCGCGTGCGCGATGGGACAGGCATCGGCGGCGGTCGTGCGCAAGATTGCCATCGGTCGTTCGGCTGAAGAGATTTCGAATGCTCGCGCCGCGCTTGCGCAAGCACTTATTGGCCAAAGCGCATTTGATGGCTGCTGGCCCGAACTGACGGTTTTTGAAAGCGCGCGCGCCTATCCTGCACGCCATGCTGCGATCTTGTTGCCTTTTGATGCCGTTCTCGTGGCAATGACGGGGGGCAACTGATGGAAGAGGGCCATCATTTCCTGACGGACATTTTGACCACTGGCGCACTGCTTCTGGGTGCGGCGCTGGTGGCGGTGCTGGTCTTCCGCAAATTGGGGCTGGGCGCAGTGCTCGGCTATCTGGTTGCAGGTATCATCATTGGGCCCGACGTGTTGGGTCTGAGCGGCGAACCCGAAACTATCCTGAGTTTCGCTGAAATCGGGATCATCCTGCTGCTGTTCCTCGTTGGGTTAGAGCTATCGCCTTCGCGATTATGGGTTATGCGGCGGGACATATTATTGTTCGGACCGCTGCAGGTCGCGCTGTGCGGCCTCGCGATGTTCGCCATCATTTACGCTGTGCTGCCTTTCAGCTGGGAAGCCGCGCTAGTACTGGGGCTTCCGCTTGGCCTGAGCTCGACCGCGCAGGTCCTGCCGCTGCTGCAATCGCGCGGACGATTGAAAACCGACTATGGCGAGAAAAGCTTCGCCATCCTGTTGTTCCAGGATATTTCGATCGTTCCCTTGCTGACGATCGTCGCCGCTCTGTCGCGCGCGCCGGCGCAAGAGGGCGCACCCAGCGGGCTTGTCCTCGCCATCTATGCCATACTCGCCATCGGCGGGCTGATTCTGGCCGGGCGCTATGTGCTGTCGCCCTTGCTGCGGCTGGTCGGGCGGGTGTCCGAACGCGAACTGTTCATTGTCACCGGGCTGTTTGCCGTGTGCGCCAGCGCTGCTCTGATGCAGTCGATTGGCGTTTCGGCGGCGCTCGGGGCATTTGTTGCAGGCGTGATGCTCGCTGAATCGCCTTACCGGCACGAGCTAGAGGCGGATATCGATCCGTTCCGCTCGATCCTTCTCGGGTTGTTCTTCCTCGCTGTCGGAATGATGCTCGACCTCGACGTCATTGCGGCACAGCCAATGCTGATCGTCGGATTGGCAGCGGGGTTGGTGTTGGTCAAAACTGCAGTGATTTTCGGTCTGGGTCGCCTCTTCGGGCTGAACAACAGGGCGTCTATCATCATGGCGCTGCTGCTGAGTCAGGGTGGCGAATTTGGCTTTGTGCTGTTCACCGCGTCGCAAAATGCGTTGCTCATAGAACCCGAAGCCGCGAGCCTGTTTGGAGCCGTGGTCACGCTGTCAATGGCGACGACGCCGTTCCTGATGATCCTTGCAGGCCGACTGGCGGCGCGGCGGCGGACGAGCGACGTCACGCTCGACGATCCGGAATTGGCGGTGCAGGCCAATATCATCATCGTCGGCCATGGCCGCTTTGGCCAGACGGTCGGGCAGATCATGCAGGCGGCTGGCCTGTCTATCACCCTGATCGATATCAAGCCCGAGCAGATCGACGTCAGCGGCGAGTTCGGGCGCAAGGTATTTTATGGTGATGGAACGCGCATAGATTTGTTGCGGCGCGCGGGTGCAGATGAATCCTGCGCGATCCTGTTCTGCATGGATGACCGTGATCTGGACGCCGACGGTTTGGTCGCTGTGCGCGAAACCTTCCCCAATGCCAAGCTGTTCGTACGGGCGTATGACAGGCGTCAAATGCTCGAGCTCATGCCGACAGAGAATCTTAAGATTACACGGGAAGTATTTGAATCATCTGTTCAAATGGCAGAAGATGCGCTGCGTTCCATCAATGTCGACCCTTCGGTCGCCGAACAGGCTGTCACCGAATTTCGCCGCCGTGATCTTGCCCGGCTGAAGGCGCAGTTCAAGACTGGTAATATGCGTGCCGGGTCGCGCCACAGCTTCGGCGGCAAGGAATCGGACGATTTTGCAATGGATGAGGGTTAGCGATTCCGCTCTTCATCCAGGAAGGCCGCTACATCTTCCAGATCGACATCTTTGGCGAGGAATGTCTTGCCTATCCCATTGGCGAGCAGGAAAGGCAGGGTGCCGCCGCTCTTCTTCTTGTCGTGCAGCATATGTTCGACCAGATGTTCGCCGCTGGTGTCAACATGGGCGGAGCGCAGCGTTGTCGGTAGTCCGGCTTTATCGAGATGCGCAGCAACACGGTCCGCATCGCTCGCGGTGCAATGCCCCCGGCGCACCGAATAGCGGAAGGCCAGCGCCATGCCTGCTGCCACGCCTTCGCCGTGGAGCAGTTTGTCCGAATAGCCTGTCTCCGCCTCCAGCGCATGGCCGAAAGTGTGACCTAGATTGAGTAGTGCGCGAACGCCGGTCAGTTCCTTTTCGTCCGCCGCCACGATCCGCGCCTTGGCCTCGACCGAACGGGCAATCGCGTAGCGGCGCGCTTGGGCGTCTCCTGCCAGAAAGTCATCGATATTGGCTTCGCACCAGTCGAAAAATTCGGGCGCGTCGATCAGGCCATATTTGACGACCTCGGCATAGCCCGCGCCCAGTTCGCGGCGTGGCAAGCTATCGAGAACGTCCGGGTCGATCAGGACCAGCGCCGGTTGGTGGAACGCGCCGACCAGATTCTTGCCAGCCCCGCTGTTGATTGCCGTCTTGCCGCCAACGCTGCTGTCGACCTGCGCGAGCAAGGTTGTCGGCACCTGCACGAAATGGCAGCCACGCTTGACGATATGGGCGGCAAAACCGGTAATGTCACCCACCACACCTCCGCCAAGCGCGACGATATGGTCGCTGCGCTCGACATGTTCGGAAAGTAGCCAGTCGACCAGTCGCTCCAGTTCGGTCCAATTCTTTGATCCTTCACCGGCGGGCAACAGATGTGCGGCATAGCTTAATCCCGCTTCCTGCAACGCAGCGGCGAACTGCGGCAGCACATGCTGGCCGACATGCGTGTCGGTCACAATAAGCAAACGTCCATTGCGGGCGTATGGTCGCAGTAGAACACCTGCTTGGCCAACTACACCCTGTCCTATCAACACATCGTAAGGCCTGACTTCGAGACCGACTGTAATTCTGTCCATCAAGCCAATGCCTCCAATATCTGACCCACCGTGCGCGCGTGAGGCCCGGAGTCGCTGCGAACATGAATATCCGCCTGTTCATAATAGGGGGTGCGCTTTTCAGCCAATTCGGTTAGAACGTCCTTGGGGTTGCGCCCGACGAGCAAAGGCCGATTATTGCGCCGTGACACGCGCTCGACGAGAACATCTAAGTCTGCGTCAATCCAGACCGAAATGCACTGTTCCTTGATCAGCGCACGTGTCTCATCGTTGAGGAATGCGCCGCCGCCTGTCGCGATCACCTTGGGGCCTTCGCTGATAAGCCGCGCGATCACGCGCCTTTCGCCGTCTCGAAAACCCGGTTCGCCAAAGCGTCCAAAAATTTCGGAAATCGGCATTCCGGCCGCCGCCTCGATTTGTTCATCGGAATCAACAAAATCCAGACCCAGTTTGCCGGCAAGCAATCTGCCAATGGTTGACTTGCCCACACCCATCATGCCGACGAGTACGATTGAACGGCCAGAGGCAGTATTTGTAACAGATGTCGTGTCGGGTCGCGAAGCCATTGCGATGCGCGCTATATATCGGCTAATCGATACCGGAAAGCCTTTTGCCAACCGGCAACTATTGGAGGGCAAATGTCGAGCAGGCCGATAGGCAAAAGCTGGGTTAAGTGGCTTTTTGTGCCGATTGTGCTTGTCGCGGCGTTGTTTTTCTTTGAATGGCTGGGCAGTGAGCAGCCGCAAAAGCTGGTTGAAGTCGATATCCGGCTGGAACCGGAAGCTGGCAACAACGGAGAGAGTGTAAAAGACTGATATGGCAAAGCAGCGTATTTCGATACTTCTGTGCGCGACAGCCAGTTTGGCTGCGTTGGTCTATACCTTGCCAGCTATGGGCCAGCAGGGTCCTGAATCGCTGCTACCTCCAGGGTTCAATGATCCGGCACCTCCGCCAGCCTCGCGCCCATCGCCGCCAGCATCGTCAGCTTCGCCTTCCACGCGCCCGTCTGATGCCGTTTCAGGCACCGCACCCGCGCCAACAGGAACCTCAGGGACAGTTGCCGAAGGGGCCGCGGATGCCGCCGCTGCTGACGGCGTTGAGGGTGACGAAGAGGAAGAAGAAACCGAAATCCGCTACGATGTACCGCCTACCGCACGGCGATCGCTAAAGGCTGTCGGGCTTTTCACAGACGCTTCGGGTGGTTTTCCTGCCAATGCTTTTGGTGGAACGGACGGTGCCTTTCTGACGCAGGTTTTGACGCGTACAAAAGCGCCGCTGGCGTCGCGCTGGGGCACGATCATGACGCGCCGTTTGCTCGCCAGCCGGACAGTAACCCCGCGCAACGTCAATGGCGCAGACTGGACGGCAGAACGCAGTTGGCTTCTGCTGCGAATGGGGGATGCAGTTGTTGCGCGCCAATTGGTCCAGCAGGTCGATCCAGATCGATATACCAAACGCTTGTATCAAGTTGCAATGCCAGCCTTTTTGGCCAATGCTGACCTGTCTGCAATGTGCCCGCTGGCGGAAGCCGGTGCCCGCCAAACCAATGAAGCGACATGGCGGATGGCGCAGCCTATTTGTGCGTCGCTTGCCGGGGAACAGGGAAGAGCTACCGCGTTAATCAATCAGGCGCGCGGACGCGGCTGGATGAAAGGCACCGACCTGCTGTTGGGCGAAAAAGCGGTAGGTGCCGGGGTTCAGGGTCGCCGATCGGTGAAAATCGAATGGGAAAATGCCAAAAGCTTTTCGACCTGGCGTCATGGTGTCGGCCAAGCGACAGGGGTAGAGCCTCCACAGACGCTTTATGCGAAAGCTGGGCGACAGGTTGATGGCTGGGTGGCGCAATTGCCTACCGCGTCGCTCGCGTCCAAGATGCGCGCGGTGTCTGGGGCTGCGGCACTCGGAGTAATATCGAACCGTACAATGGTCGATATTTTCAGCATCGCATTCGAAGACCCCGATGCAGCTTCAGACATGAAGGCGAAGGGCGAGCTGCTAAGAACGGCTTATGCTGCAGGTAGCAATGCCGCCAAAGTCGGCGCGATGGCCAGCCTATGGGATGGCAGCTCGACCTCGCGTGATCGCAATGCAGCACTGGTACTTACCGCTCGTGCGGCCGCTCTTATTGCTCCTAGCGAAGACCATGCTGCGCAAGCCGATCGTTTGATTGCCTCCATGTTGTCAGCCGGTTTTGATGAACAGGCAGTACGCTGGGCGTCAATTGTTGATGGGGGTTCGCTGGGCTGGGGGTTGCTGGCAACAGCGTCGCCCGGTTGGCGCGGAACGATAAGCGAACGCGAACTTGACGACTTTCGAAGTAATGACGACAGTTCGGACTATCGCAGGTCGAAAATGCTGCTTGCTGGTCTTGCTGGATTAGGCAGGGTGCAGGGCGCTGCCATAAGCGGCTTTGCAGAGACGCTCGAAACCAATGTTCGAAAGGAAACTGCCTGGTCGCGAGCGATCGGCGCTGCAGCAGAACGGGGCGAAAGCGGAACCGTGGTTTTATTGTCCGCTGCTGCGCTTCAAGGCGAGGGCTGGCAGGATATACCTGCGCACCATCTCTACCATATTGTTCGTGCGCTGAAACAGGTCGGCCTCGATGCCGAAGCGCGAATGATAGCGGCAGAAGCAGTGAGTTGGAGCTGAAGCGGCATTGAGTAACACGGGTCATATTGGAACCGACAACGACCTGATCGAGCGCTTTCTCGAAATGCTGGCTGCAGAACGCGGCGTCGCGAAAAACACATTGTTAGCATATCGTAGCGATTTATCGGCGGCTTCGGATATGCTGGCAGGTAAGCTGGCTGCGGCTGGCAAGGATACCTTGTCGATACTGACAGCGGGCTGGTCGCATCTTGCCAATAGTTCGATTGCACGAAAGGCGGCCGCTTTACGCGGATTTTGGTTTTCTCGAGGAAGAGGGATTTCGCCAGATAACCCCTCTGCGGCGTTGCCGCGACCGGTGCAAAGCCGTGCACTGCCCAAGGTTCTGGACATAGCTGAGGTCGAAGCGCTTTTCGCGTCGATTGAGGCGCGTCTTTCGAAGCCGAAACCATCACCGCTCGATTACCGGCTTTCGGCGCTCGTTGAACTTCTCTACGGATCGGGCTTGCGTGCGACCGAACTGGTAGCTTTGCCCAGAGCGTCTATCATGCGTGACAGGCCTTATATCATCCTGATCGGTAAGGGAGCAAAAGAGAGGCTGGTGCCTATTTCGGACAGGGCTCGGCAGGCAGTGGGCACTTGGCACGCCTTTGTACCCAAGGATTCGAAATATCTTTTCCCATCCCGTGCCGCGCGCGCATCGGGCAAG
The DNA here is from genome assembly GCA_016707885.1 of Sphingomonadales bacterium. Taxonomy (GTDB): domain Bacteria; phylum Pseudomonadota; class Alphaproteobacteria; order Sphingomonadales; family Sphingomonadaceae; genus Sphingorhabdus_B. The sequence continues at coordinate 276,376 of JADJGU010000001.1, read as the reverse complement.
GGCGATGTTCACATCAGCCGCATCCGGCTATTCCAGATTATCCGCGAACTGGCGGCGGAATCGGGGATAGACCCTGCAAAGGTCAGCCCGCACGTTCTCCGCCACGCCTTTGCCACACATTTGCTGGCAGGCGGTGCCAATTTGCGCGCGCTGCAGGCGATGCTCGGACATGCCGATATTGCGACCACGCAAATCTACACGCACGTCGATTCATCAAAGCTGGTCGAATTGGTGAACCAGAGGCACCCATTGGCAAAACGTTCGCTCTCTCGTTGACCCCGTCGCCCACAGGTTCTAACGGCGAGGCATGACAGTCTATCTCGATTTCGAAAAGCCGGTCGCCGCACTCGAAGCCCGCATCCAGGAACTGGAAGATACGGCGGGCGAAACCGAAATCGATGCGACCAGCGAAATTGGCAAGCTGCGCGCAAAGGCCGACAAGCTGCTGGCTGATACCTATGCAAAGCTGACCCCGTGGCAGAAGACGCAAGTCGCCCGCCATCCGGAGCGCCCGCATTTTAAGCATTTTGTCGCCAACCTGTTCGAAGATTTCATGCCACTAGCCGGGGATCGTGCATTTGGCGACGATCAAGCAATAATCGGCGGTCTAGCGCGCCTGGGTGACCGCCGCGTCGTTTTGATCGGGCATGAAAAGGGCGACGATACCGAAAGCCGTCTGCGCCACAATTTCGGCATGGGTAAACCCGAAGGTTATCGCAAAGCGATCCGCCTGATGGAACTCGCCGACCGATTTGGACTGCCCGTTATCTCACTCGTTGATACGTCAGGGGCGTTTCCGGGTGTGCAGGCTGAGGAGCGCGGCCAGGCAGAGGCCATCGCCCGTTCGACAGAGAAATGCCTGCAACTCGGCGTGCCGATGATTTCGTGCATTGTCGGCGAAGGCGGGTCGGGCGGCGCTGTCGCGCTTGCTGCAGCGGATCGCGTGCTGATGTTTGAGCATGCGGTCTATGCGGTGATTTCGCCAGAAGGCTGCGCGTCGATCCTTTGGCGTACCAATGACCGGGCGGCAGATGCAGCGCAAGCGATGAAGGTTACCGCAGCCGACCTGAAATCACTTGGCGTTATCGACTCCATTGTGCCCGAACCCATGGGCGGGGCGCATCGTGACCATGCAGAAGCGAGCGCCAATTTGGGCAAGGCGCTGACCGAGGCGCTAGCCGCGCATGACGGATTGAGTCGCGGCGAAATCAAGCGCCGCCGTCACTCCAAATTCCTGAAAATGGGACAGTTTTAATTCAATTGCCAAGGCCGAGTCTAGGGGTCGTCACTAACCTGAAATACCATTGCAAACGCGAAAATTGGCTTGCCAGTCGGCGGGAACAATTTACGCTTCGCTGCGTAAATGCGTGTTATGTTGCATTATCTGTTGGAGGAGTCGGCTGTGCGGCAAAAAATTCTACTAACCCTTTGTGCCTCGCTCATCGTTACTGGCGTTGTTTCGACGACGGTGCCAGCCGAGGCCAAAAAGGCCAAGAGCAGCGGCCCCTTGCCATTCACTTCCAAGGAGAAGGCCAATGGAGCAAAATATCATCCAGAAATTCTGAAGGAATTTGGCGGCGCTTACCAAAGCCCGCAGACCAATTATGTTCAGAGCGTCGGCAAGAAAATCGCTTTGCAATCGGGCCTCGCCAATAGCGAAGGTGAGTTTACGGTCACATTCCTGAATTCAGCCGTCAACAACGCCTTCGCGATCGAAGGCGGCTATGTCTACATCACGCGGCAACTGGCCGCGCTGTGCAATAGCGAAGCCGAGATGGCGGGTGTGTTGGGCCATGAAGTCGGACATACGGCGGCACGCCACAGCAAGAAGCGGCAAAAGCAGGCAACAATCGCAAATATCTTGGGTGCCATTGGAACGATCGGCGGAGCTATGCTGGGGGACAGCGGCGGTTTGGCCGGGGCGCTTGGCGGGGCGGCAAAGCAATATTCCGGCCAATTGGCGCAGTTGTTCACGCTTTCCTACTCGCGCGGTCAGGAAGAACAGGCCGATGATCTGGGCATCCTATATCTAAGCAAAGCGGGTTACGATCCATCTGCTCTGTCCGCGATGCTCAACTCGCTGGCACTGCAGACTGCGGTTGATGCCAAAGCGGCGGGGCTCAATAGTCACTCGGTTCCTGAATGGGCGAGTACGCACCCTGATCCGGCAAAACGCGTGGTACGGGCATTGTCGGTTGCCAAGAAATATCCTGCGATCACAGTTCGCAAGGCTGACAACCACCTGAACGCGATTAACGGCATGCTGTACGACGACGACCCTAAAGAAGGCGTGATTGAAGGGCAGGAGTTTTTGCACCCTGATCTGCGCCTGCGTTTTGCCGTACCGCAAGGCTATGGCATGTCTAACGGGTCGCAGGCTGTGTCCATCAACGGCAATGGCGGCAAGGCGTTGTTCACGACCCAACCCTATAATGGCGACCGCAAAGCCTATATCGACGCGGCATTCAAAGCAGTCGTCGGTGACCAACAGCAGGCGAGTTACGGCGCGATCAAGAATCCGACGGTGAATGGGATTCAGGCATTTTACGCATCGACCAATGTGCAAACGCAGCAGTCGGGCGTCGTAACCCTGATGGTGTTCGCCTATGAATGGGGGCCCAATCAGGCATTTCACTTTGTGACTATTACGCCGTCGAATTCGATGCCTTTCGAATCCATGTTTGAAAGTGTGACGCGGCTGAACGATCGGCAAGCTGCCGATATCAAACCACGGAAAATTCGTGTGGTAACGGCGAGCCGGTCAGATACGGTGGCGACGCTTTCCAGCCGCATGGCCTATAAAAACTTTCAGACCGAGCGCTTCCTGGCGCTGAATGGCATGAACGCCAGTTCGACAATTACCAGTGGCCAGCGGTTGAAGATCGTCACTTACTGATGTGAATAGAGGCAGGCGGCGCCCCAATACGGTTCGCCGCCGCCTGCAAAACAGATCAATCGTCGCGCGAGATACGCTCCTGACGCTCGTGGCGTTCTTGCGCTTCCAACGTCATCGTCGCAATAGGGCGTGCCCGCAGCCGGGCCAGCGAGATGGGTTCGCCAGTTACTTGGCAATAGCCATATTCGCCTTCTTTGATGCGGCGAAGCGCAGCGTCGATTTTGGCGATCAACTTGCGCTGCCGGTCGCGGGTTCGCAGTTCGATGCCCCAGTCGGTTTCGCTTGATGCGCGGTCGTTCAGATCGGGCTCGCGAATTGGCCCGTCCTGTAACTGATTCAGTGTTCCCCGCGATTCTTCCAAAATGTCTGTGCGCCATTTCAACAGTTGCAGTTCAAAATAACGCAACTGTTTGTCATTCATGAACGGCTCGTCATCTGACGGAAGATAATCGGGGTCTAGGTCACTTTCCAATTCATTGATTTTATCGGATTTATCTTGCAGCTTTGTGCTGGCATTCATCACGACGTCTCCACCGAATTTCGGCTCCAAACAGGCTGTTACACCCGCTATCCCACTCTTGCGGCGGGGCTATAGACTCGGGCTATACGCCGCACAAGCAGCAAATGGTGAAGTTCGGAATAGGCTGTGAAATTTTGGTCGGAAAACCGATATAACTTCGGATAGAGTTAATACCTCACAGACCAAACAGTTCCACAACGGGACGTTTCGTCATTTTACACGCTGTTTCTAGAGATTTTTTTAGGCGAATGGGTCTGAACAGGGTTAATGCAATTGCAGCAATGGGAGTCTTCTGCCCATTTGGTTTGATGAAGGGACAGCCAATTTCGACCAAGTCCGGTCGATAGTCTGTCGGAACGACTGAAGAGGTCAGGGAATATGTCAGTACGGATGGCTTTGGCGAAATTGTGCGCCTGTACATGCGGTGGTGCCCTTATCGGCGGCGGTGCAGTGCAGATTGCGGACCAACCGCCTGCACAGGTCAAGGTACACAAGGCCAAAAAGCATGTGAAAGCACGCAAGATTGCGCGCCATGCACCTGTCCGCAAGGTCAAGCGCGTCCGTAAGGTTGTTCGCACCACAACGACAACTTGCATGCCGCAGCCTGTCGCAATCGCGCAGGGTATGCCGATGCCGATCCCCTATGCACCGCTGCCCCCCATGGGCGATGTAGGCAGCAGCGGTGGCGGCGTACCCGTCGTCATCGGCGGCGGTTTTGGCGGTGGCTTTGGCGGCGGTTTCTTTGGCGGTTTTTCTGGCGGCGGCGGTAGCAGCGGCGGCAGCACCGTAGTTGTCTCGTCGACCTCGACCGGTTCAACCAGCACATCGTCTGGTGGCTCGGGCGGATCCAGCACATCAAGCACCTCAGGTGGCGTTTCGACCTCAACAGGCGGCGTCAGCACATCAACTTCGACCGGCGGTGTCAGCACCTCGACTGGTGGGGTAAGCACATCGTCGGGCGCCGTATCGACTTCGACCGGTGGTGTCAGCACCTCGAGCGGTAACGTATCGACCTCGTCGGGCAACAATAGCACAAGTTCTTCGAGTTCTTCGTCGTCGAGCAGTTCATCCTCTTCCAGTTCGTCATCTTCGTCGAGCTCGTCTTCAGGCGGCGGCAGCACGGGAGGCAAGCCGGGCGGTAGCAGCGGCGGCCATCATGGCAGCAGCGGTGGCCATTCCAGCAATGGTGGATCGAGCGGCTCATCGGGCAGCAGTGGATCCTCTGGCTCGTCAGGTAGCAGCGGGTCGTCCGGCTCGAGCGGCTCCTCCTCGTCGTCGAGCAGTTCGTCGTCCTCCAGCTCTTCGAGCAGCTCGTCAGGCGGTTCGTCCAGCTTTGGCGGCAGCACCAGCACTGGATCGACGGGTTCGAGTGGATCGTCGTCGAGCAGCAGCTCGTCCAGCTCCTCATCGTCCAGCTCCAGCTCATCGTCGTCGTCAAGCGGCGGCAGTACGAGCAGCACCGGTGGCACCGACGTTCCGGCCCCGCCGATGGTCTTGCTTTTTGGCGCAGCCGCAGCAGGTCTCTTCGCCCGCCGCCGCAATGCGAAGAAGAAAAAGCAGGACGAGGCGGCTTGATCTTCGTAACAGGGGAATGTTGAGGGGGGCGGCTTTCGGGCCGCCCTTTTCGTTTATGATGCTTGCACCGGCGCACGCCGGTCGGCATAGGCCTTGGCCATGCACGACCTGAAATCCATCCGCGAAAACCCTGCCGCATTCGACTCTGCACTGGCGCGCCGAGGTGTTGCGGCCGTAACTGCCGAAATCCTTGCACTCGACGAACGCCGTCGGTCAGTACTCATTGAACTGCAAGAGGGTCAGTCGCGCCGCAATGAGGCGTCTAAGGCGATCGGGGCCGCGATGGGCAAGGGCGATGCCGCGACCGCGGATGCGCTGAAGGCCGAGGTTGGCTTGCTCAAGGAAAAGCTGCCTCAGCTTGAGGAGCAGGAACGGAGCGTTTCCAGCGAATTGGATGCGCTCCTCGCCTCCATCCCGAACCTGCCTTTCGACGAGGTGCCGGAAGGTAACGACGAGAATGACAATGTCGAAGTCAGCCGTTGGGGCACTCCGCGCACCTTCGATTTCGTGGCCAAGGACCATAGCGAGATCGGCCCGCCGCTGGGCCTTGATTTCGAAACCGGAGTGGCGATTTCGGGCGCTCGCTTCACCTTCATGCGCGGGCAGATGGCGCGGCTCAACCGGGCACTTGGCCAGTTCATGCTCGACCACCAGACCGGGACCAATGGTTATGCCGAGTGCAACACGCCCGTCCTCGTCAATGATGCTGCCATGTACGGCACTGATAAATTGCCGAAATTTGCCGAAGATTCCTTTCGCACAACCGATGGGCGGTGGCTCATTCCTACTGCAGAGGTGTCACTGACCAGCAGCGTGAGCGGCAAAATTCTGGACGACGCAGAGCTGCCCTTTCGCATGACTGCGCACACCCTTTGCTTTCGTTCCGAAGCAGGTGCAGCAGGGAAGGACACAAAGGGCCTTATCCGGCAGCACCAGTTTGAAAAGGTCGAACTGGTCTCGATCACCCGCCCCGAAGACAGCGTTGCCGAACATGAGCGGATGACGGCGGCGGCGGAAAGCGTTTTGCAGGCGCTGAACCTGCCCTATCGCAAGCTGTTGCTGTGCACAGGCGACATGGGCTTTGGTGCGCGCAAAACCTATGATCTGGAGGTTTGGCTGCCGGGGCAGGGGCTGTACCGCGAGATTTCGAGCTGTTCGAACTGTGGCGATTTCCAGGCGCGGCGGATGAATGCCCGCTATCGTCCGGCGGAAGGCAAAGGCACGGCCTTTGTCCACACGCTCAACGGATCGGGGCTGGCAGTAGGCCGCACGCTCGTTGCCGTGATTGAAAACTACCAGAATGCCGATGGAAGTGTGTCGGTTCCCGATGTGCTGAAGCCCTATATGGGCGGACTTGATAAGTTGGAGCCGATGAACTGATGCGCATACTTCTCACCAATGACGACGGCGTGAACGCCCCCGGCCTCAAGGTCCTCGAAAAGATCGCACGCGAATTCAGCGACGATATCTGGATTGTCGCCCCCGCCGAGGAGAATTCGGGTGCGGGCCACTCGCTCACGCTGACCCGCCCGGTGCGTATACGCCAGCATGGCCATCAGCATTTCTCGGTTACCGGTACACCTACCGATTCGGTGATGATGGCGCTCGGCGTGGTCATGAAGGATGCCAAACCCGATGTGATCCTGTCGGGCGTCAATCGCGGGGCCAATTTGGGCGATGACATCACCTATTCAGGCACCGTCTCCGCCGCTATGGAAGGGGCCTTGGCGGGCGTTCGCGCGATTGCGATGAGCCAGGTCTATGGCAAGGAAGGCATGGGCGATGCCGTGCCATTTTCCGCTGCCGAGGCATGGGGAGCAAAGGTGCTCGCGCCGCTGCTCGAAACGCCGTTTGTGCCGCGCACGCTGACCAACATTAACTTTCCCGCAATCGCCCCCGATGCCGTCAAGGGCATTCAGGTGGTGCGGCAGGGTTTCCACGATTACAGCCGCGGCTCAATCGTCAAGGGAACTGACCCGCGCGGTTACGACTATTATTGGTTCGGCCTGCACGGTGTCGAGCATACTTCGGGCCACGATACCGACCTCGAAGTCGTCGATGACGGTTTCATCTCGGTCACGCCGCTGCAACTCGATCTGACCCATCGTGAATCGCTGGACGTGCTGCGCGCCGCTTATTCCTGAACGGCGCTATTTCCAGAATTCGATTGTCAGCCGGAACGGCCCCGACACTTCCAGATGGTGCGGGGTCGTTGGCGTAACCCACTGGATATTGCCTGTGGCGAGCCTGTGGCGATTAGCGGTGCGGCCATCGTCCCAGACGAAGTCTACCGAGCCTTCCAGCAGTTCGAGTTTTCCCCACACATCCTCTTTCAGGCGGTGCTCCGCGCGCAGGCCTGAAGGAAGTGTCGTCGCATCGAACGGCCCGATTTTGCGATAGGGCGCGGCCGATGCAGGTAAGGCGGCCGGATCGCTCACAAACCGACCGCCCTTGCGATCACCGCTATCGAAATGCCGAACAGCGCAATACAAAGCGGTACGGCCAATATCTGTCCTGCAACTGCGCTGCGGCTCATCGGGCCGGGCCGGGTTTCGAGGACGCCAATGCCATGTTCGAAGTGCGATTTTTTCCGGGGCGGATTCAGGCCGAACAACACAGCGGCTGTCCCGAAAAACATGAATGTATAAGCAGCGCTTATAGTCAGCATGAACAGGCCCGAAAGTTCGGTGCCAATGGCTGCGAGCAGGCCGAGGAAGAACAATGCGTAGCATGCCCACATGACGTGCCATACCGATTTGGGGATCTGCAGATCGGTTGCCTCTGGCTGAACAGGGATGTCAGGAATGATCCGAACGGGGCGTGCAGCATCAAGCGGTACGGGCGTTTGTTCGACAAGGGCTGCGCTCTGCAATTCATCAAGCATGGTGAACATCCTTCATACTGGAGGCGAGGTGGCCATCGCGATGGATGCGAATCCCGGTCAATAGGCTATCGGCAATCATGTGCGCGCGACCGAGTATCAGATCCTGGGCGGCCTCAGATGGCGCGGTATCCGCAAGGGTTTGTTTGAAAAGGGAGAGCCAGTGATTGAACTCGATGGCCTCGATCTGCGGGATTGCCACATGTTTCAGCATCGGATTGCCCGAAAAACTGCCGCTGTTGTGCAAGACCGACCGCCAGAATTGCTTCATTCGCTCAAGATGCTCGGGCCAAGCCTTGATTCGGCTGTTGAAGATCGGCCCCAGCATCGCATCGCTGCGGATTTGTGCATAAAAGCTTTCGACCATTAGGCCGATATAGGCCTCGTCAATGCCGACAGCCTCGGCAGCTGCTTTCTTGGCCTGGCGCGCAGAGGCGGAATAGGGATGCGTTGTCATGATACGACTCATTAAGTGGTATTTGAAATGCACCTATAAGTGCATTGCGCCTAAAAGCAACATTTGATATACAACTTTAATGCGATTGAACCTGCACACCGATTATGCGCTGCGGATACTGATGTATCTGGCGACTAAATCCGATCAGGCGTCGGTCGATGAAATCGCAGGGGCCTACGGAATTTCGCGCAACCACCTGATGAAGGTGGCACGCAGTCTGGTGGAATTGCAATTGATAGAGGCCCGGCGCGGGCGCAGCGGTGGCTTCGCGCTTGCCGTGGCTCCCGAAGCGATCAATGTCGGTTTTGTCGTGCGCAAGCTGGAAAGTCTCGAGAGCTTCGTCGAATGTTTCGATCGCGGGTCAAACAGTTGTCCGGTTGCTGGCGCTTGCGGGCTGCAGGGCGCGCTGAACGGAGCGCTGGCGGCGTTTCTCGACAAGCTTGACGAATATATGCTTTCGGATCTGCTACCCGATCGAAACCGTTTCCTGAGGCAGTTGAAGGCTTTCGATCAGGCCCCTAACAGCCCGAAAACCAGCCCCATCGCGGCGTAAAAGACGATCCAGTATCCTGCATCGATGGCGAACAGCTTGCCCGATTTGCGACCAAACAGATAGTTGGTTCCGATTGCAGGTGCGACAAAGCCTAGGGCGATGCCGGTCGAGATCATCATCGTGCGATAAAAGTCTGTGTCAAAATGTGCGAGTAGGTGGCCGAGGAACACCGCCGACAGGATACTGAAAAGGAAAGTCAGCCCGAATATCTTGGCCATGTTGGATGATTTTATGTCGTCGTCCGACAGCCCGATTTCGTGCTGCCAAGCCTTTCCGAACAAGGGGCCATACCAAAGGCCGCCGACAAGAAAGCCCGCTGCAGCCGCAACCAGAATTGCCAATAGATTTGCGTTTGCCATGTCTGTTTCCTCCCGGCTCCATCATGCGCGTGAACGCACTTCGTGACAAGTGCGTGCAAAACGCCTATGCGCGCCGCCATCATGGCAACGAAAATTCAAGAAGCGCCCAAGGTGGGCATGGTGTCGCTTGGCTGCCCAAAGGCGCTGGTCGACAGTGAACGCATCCTCACCAAGTTGCGCGCAGATGGCTATGCGATGTCGCCAGATTATGAGGGCGCAGACGTGGTTCTCGTCAACACCTGCGGATTCCTTGACAGCGCCAAGGAAGAAAGCCTTGAGGCGATTGGCGAAGCGATTGCCGAAAATGGCCGCGTCATCGTGACCGGTTGCATGGGTAATGAAGCCGAGCTGATCCGTGCTCGCTTCCCCGAAGTGTTGGCCGTAACTGGCGCGCATCAATATGAGGATGTCGTCGCTGCGGTGCACGCCGCCGCCCCGCCTGCGCGCGGCGCCTTTGTCGATCTGGTTCCCGAAGGCGGGCTGAAACTGACCCCGCGCCATTACAGCTATCTGAAGATATCCGAAGGCTGCAACCATAGCTGCGCCTTCTGCATCATCCCGTCCTTGCGCGGGAAACTGGCCAGCCGCCGGATTGATGCGGTACTGCGCGAAGCAGAGAAACTGGTGTCGGCGGGCACAAAGGAACTGCTGGTTATCAGCCAGGATACGTCGGCCTATGGCGTCGATACCCGCCACGAACCGCGCGAATGGAAAGGGCGGCAGGTGCGCGCGCACATGACCGATCTTGCGCGCGAACTGGGGCACTTGCGGACATTGGAGGGCAAAGCGCCTTGGGTGCGGTTGCACTATGTCTATCCCTATCCGCATGTGGATGATGTCATCCCGTTGATGGCTGAAGGGCTGCTAACGCCTTATCTCGATATCCCGTTCCAGCATGCTGCGCCTTCGGTACTCAAATCGATGAAGCGGCCTGCCAATGAGGCCAAGGTGCTTGAACGCATTCGCAACTGGCGCAGCATCGCGCCCGATATCGCGATCCGTTCCAGCTTTGTTGTTGGCTTTCCCGGTGAAACCGAGGCGGATTTCCAATATCTGCTCGACTGGCTCGATGAGGCGCAGTTGGACCGTGTCGGCGCCTTCCGGTTTGAACCCGTCGAAGGAGCCGCCGCCAATGCGTTGCCCAATCCAGTGCCCGAAGAGGTCAAGGAAGAGCGCTATCAACGCATCATGGAGAAAACCGCCGCGATCAGCGCTGCAAAACTCGCCGCGAAGGTCGGCCGAACGCTGCCCGTGATTATCGACGAGGTCGGGGATTCGGATGAGGACGGCAGTATCGGTGCCACCGCGCGCAGCCAAGCCGATGCGCCTGAAATCGACGGAAATGTCTTTCTGCGCGATGTTCCAAGAACGCTGCAGGCGGGCGATATCGTTGAAGTTGCGATAGAAGATGCCGACGAGCATGACCTGTTCGGGGCGATAGCTGACGACTGACGCTATTGGGTTGCAATCAGCAACCATTTAAGTAAGTCTTCCTCTTAAGCGCACACTTAAAAAGCGCATAGGAGATGACAATGGCGGCGAAGCAGCATGGTGGCGAATTTGATGTCCTGATTGTGGGAGCGGGGCTTTCGGGGATCGCGGCTGCCGCGCATCTTACCATGCAATGTCCGGGCAAAAGCTATGCCGTCATCGAACAGCGCGCCGATATGGGCGGGACGTGGGATCTGTTCCGCTATCCCGGCATCCGTTCGGATTCGGATATGCACACGCTCGGCTATCGCTTCAAACCCTGGACCGAGGTGAAAGCGATTGCAGATGGCCCGGCGATTCACAAATATGTCCATGAAACCGCCGACGAATATGGCATCACGCCCAATATCCGTTTCCGCCACCGCGTGCTGGGTGCAGACTGGTCGACGGACAAGGCCTGCTGGACGGTAACCGCGCGCCGCGAAGAGGATGGTGCGGAGGTGCAGTTCACCGCCAACTTCCTGTTCATGTGCGCAGGCTATTATGATTATGATCAAGGCTATCGCCCCGAATTCCCGCAAGAGGCGAGCTATACCGGACGCATCATCCACCCGCAGCATTGGCCCGAAGACCTTGATTATTCAGGCAAGAAGGTAGTTGTCATCGGATCTGGCGCGACTGCTGTAACCATCGTGCCGGTGATGGCCGAGACCGCCGAGAAGGTCTATATGCTGCAGCGCACGCCGACCTATATGGTCTCACGACCGGCAAAGGACTGGCTGGCCAACAGCATGCGCGCCGTCCTGCCTGAGATGATGGCGTATAAGATCACCCGCTGGCGCAACATCATCATGCAGCGTTTTGCCTACAACATGGCGCGCAAGAAACCGGAGAAAATGAGCAAGCGGCTGCTCGAAATGGCGCGCAAGATGTTGCCTGCCGACTATCCGAATTTCGAAAAAGATTTCCAGCCGCCTTACACCCCTTGGGAGCAGCGGCTGTGCCTTGTGCCCGATGCCGATATGTTCAACGCGATTTCGGACGGCAAGGCAGAGATTGTCACCGACCATATCGACCATTTCACCCCGACCGGAATCAAGCTGAAATCTGGCCGCGAGCTGGACGCGGATATTGTCGTTTCGGCAACCGGCCTAAATTTGGTGATGATGGGCAAGACCAATCTCAGCATTGATGGTAAGGCGACCGCGCCGCATGAGCATGTCAGCTATAAAGGCATGATGTTCAACGATATCCCGAACATGGCGAGCGTGTTTGGCTATGTGAATGCCAGCTGGACTCTGAAGACCGATATTGTTGCCGATTATGTCTGCCGCCTGCTGAAAACGATGGATGTAAAGGGTGTGCAGATCGCCAACCCGCATCTGGCCGACGCCGATATGCCGCGCCTGCCCTGGGTCGACGATTTCTCCTCAGGCTATTTCGCGCGCTCGTTTGACAAGCTGCCCAAAAATGGCGACCGCCATCCGTGGCGTGTGCTGCAGGATTACCAGGCCGAGAAGAAGATCCTGACAGAGGAGCCGATCGAGGATGGCATTATGCTGTTCTCAAAGGCCGGGCAGATGGTGAAACCGGTAGAAGTGGCTGCAGAGCCGATGCTGGAAGCGGCGGAGTAAGACTTATTCCGCTGCCTGGTCGTCACGCCTCGTAATCGCCGCGACACGTCGTTCCGCCTCATTCTCGGGTGCAACAAGCCGCGGCTTGCGACGCACCAGCCAGAGGATGAGGAAGAGCAGCAGCAATCCGACGGCGGCCATGCCGAGGAATAGCCCGCGCATGATGCTGGGCATTTTCTTGAAAACCGGGTCATCCGACATCGCGAACAGATTAGGTTCGCGACCATCGATTTTCCAATATTCGACGCGATAGGGATCGCTGTCATAGCGATACAGGCGCAACGTCGTGGTCGTCCATTTGCCGTTATTCTTGGATGCGTAGACCAGTTGTGCCTCATATTCTTCAGGGTCGAACGACTTGGTTTTCAAAGGCAGTGCGAACTGGAATTCGGGCGCGGGTGCCGCCTTCAGCCGTTGGCTGTCTGATTTGAACTGCGCTTGCAATTCGTCCGCCGCTGTAGAGGTGACGAGGCGGTTGGCGTCATCCATCCGCCCTTCGCGTGCCGCCGTAAGAAACTGAACAGCGACCTGCTTGGCCTGCTCGAGCTCCGCTTGATTGTCAGCTGTCTGTGCTTGGGCTGCGAAACCCCATGATATTGCGAGGGAAAACAGGATAATCAGAAAAAACTGTCGCATGACGGAAAACATTCTCCCCCCGGGCGGTTGAAATCGCTAACACCGCGTCATGACCGATTATTCCACACTAATCCAGCCCGATAGCGGGCAAGCCGCAACCGAGATCGAAATCGTTGCGAAAGAAGGCTTTGCTGACTGGTTTTCAGGCCAGCCCTCACCCGTGCGGGCTGCGGCCAGCGCGCAGAAATTTGATGGCGGCACGGGCGATTTTGCCATCCTGCACATTCCGGGCAGTGATGAATGGAAGGCCGCTCTGGTTGTGGCCGATGCCGGAAAGCTCGAACATTGGTCGCTTGCCAAGGCGGCGGAGGCGTTGCCAGAGGGCACCTACCGGTTGTCAGGAGCCGAAACCGGCGATGCGTTGCTTGGCTGGCTGCTCGGCCAATATCGTTTTGACGAATATCGCAGCGAACCCAAGCTGAAAGGACCGCGCGTCCTGCTCACCAGCGAGCTGGGGCGGATCGAAAATGCCGTGCGCCAGGCAGAGGCGACTGATCTGGTGCGCACGCTCGTCAACCGCCCCGCAGGTGATCTGGGTCCTGACCAGTTGGAGGCCGAGGCACAGCGGCTGGCAAAGGCGCATAAGGGCAAGCTGCATGTTACCAAGGGGCATGATCTCGAAACCGGCTATCCATTGATCCATGCGGTCGGCAAGGCAGCGTCACGCGATTATGCGCCTCGACTGATCGAACTTGAATGGGGCGATGAACGCCATCCGCGCATCGCCATTGTCGGCAAGGGCGTGGTGTTCGATTCGGGCGGGCTTTCGATGAAAAGCGCGGTCGGTATGCGGCTGATGAAAAAGGATATGGGCGGTGCCGCGCATGCGCTGGCGCTCGCCGAGCTGATCATGAAGGCGCATCTGCCGGTGCGGTTGCACCTTCTGGTGGCCGCGGTCGAGAATTGCGTCGCGGGTGGCGCATTGCGCCCCGGTGACATCGTCAAAAGCCGTGCGGGTATCCATGTCGAAATCGACAATACCGATGCCGAGGGGCGGTTGATCCTTGCCGATACTTTAGCCAAGGCGGTCGAGGACAAGGCGGGCCTGATCGTCAATTTTGCGACGCTGACAGGCGCGGCCCGCGTGGCTCTCGGCCCTGATTTGCCTGCGCTTTTCGCCAATGACGACGAACTCGCCGATGGCCTGCTCGATGCGGGCAAGGCGGTGGCCGACCCGTTGTGGCGGATGCCCTTGTGGAAGCCCTATGCCGACATGCTCGACAGCGACATTGCCGACACCGCCAATGCCGGTGGCAACTTTGCCGGTGCGATCACGGCGGCCTTGTTCATGCAGAAATTCGTGCCCGATGACGTACGCTGGGCGCATCTCGATACCTTCGCCTGGCGCCCGACCGCCAAGCCGGGGCGGCCCAAGGGTGGAGAGGCGCTGGGGCTGCGTGCGGTCTATCGCTACTTGTCGCAGGCCTATCCCGTCCGCTAAGGACTAAATTCGAATATCTCATCATTCCCGCGAAGGCGGGAATCCATCACCTGACTTGGAAATTTCAACAGCCGGTGATGGACCCCCGCCTTCGCGGGGGTGACGATAACAGGGTAAGGGTTAGAATTGGCAAAACAGCCACCAAAAGAGCGCGCGACCTATCGCCTTAGCGGGCATAGCATCGAAGGCGACAAGCGCACGACGCCGATCCGTGGCGATCTGGCGGACATCAAGCTCGCCGGAAAACTGTTTGCGCCGCATTATGCGGTGCCGATGCTGCGCACGGGGATTGCGCCGGTCACCGAAATCCATGCCGAGCCGCATCTCTCCTCAATGCCCGTCAGCGCGCTGATGCATGGGGAGGAATTTGCCGTGCTCGATGTCGCGGGCGAATGGGCCTGGGGCTATTGCCTGCACGACGATTATCTGGGTTATCTGCGCTTTGCCGATCTGGGTGATGATTTCACTGCAACCCATGTGGTCAGCGCACCTGCCACCTTGCTGGTGGCAACGCCCTCGATCAAGGCTCCGGTGCTGGCCCGCTATCCGATGGGCGCGCAGATCGTCTGCGGCGAACCCAGCGAATGTGGCAAGTTCCTCGCCTGCGAAGGCGGTTGGATCCCACGCGTGCATTTGTCCGAACCGGGCAAGGTCGAAGGTTCTCCTGCCGATCTGGCCGAAAAGCTGGTCGGCGTGCCCTATAGCTGGGGTGGGCGCAGCGGAGATGCGCTCGATTGCTCGGGGCTGGTGCAGCTGGTCTTTGGCCTGAAAGGCATCAAGGCCCCGCGCGATGCCGATATGCAGCAGGCGGGCTTTGGTGAGGAACTGGGCGCGGACGAAAAGCTGCAGCGCGGTGATCTTGTTTTCTTCCCCGGCCATGTCGGTATCATGGCGGATGAGAGCAACCTGATCCACGCCAATGGCGCGGCGATGGCGGTTTCGGTTGAGCCGCTAGCGGAGGCGGCCAAGCGCTTTGCCGAACATGATCAGCCGGTATTGGCGCGGAAGAGGGTGGCGTTGTGAGCGCTTCTTCAATTTTCCTTCCCTCTCCCCTTGCGGGAGAGGAAAGACTTGGCTTGGCAGCTTGCTGCCTAGCAAGTCTTGGAGAGGGGGTGATCTCCACAAACCCTCTCCAATTCCGACTAGGCAACCAGTTGCCAAGTCTCCATATCCTCTCCCGTAAAGGGAGAGGACGATGACCCACAACCTCTTCATCGACGGCGCCGTTGGCACCACCGGCCTCGAAATCGCTGACCGGCTTTCGGGCCGCAGCGAGTTTGAGCAAATCATCCTGCCTGAGGAAAAGCGCAAGGATGCCGCCGCGCGCCGTGAGGCGTTGAACGATGCCGATTTTGTCATCCTCTGCCTGCCCGACGATGCGGCGATTGAGGCGGTGGCGATGATTGCCAATGATCGCACCCGCGTGATCGACGCCTCGACAGCGCACCGCGTCGATCCCAACTGGGCTTATGGCTTTCCCGAGTTTAAAAAGGGCCAACATGAACGGATCGCGGCGGCGCGTTTTGTTTCCAATCCGGGCTGCTACCCCACCGGCTTTCTGGGCCTTGTTGCGCCGCTGGTCGCGGCAAAGCTTATCCCGTCAGACTGGCCCTATACGGTCAACGCGGTGTCGGGCTATTCGGGCGGCGGAAAGGCGCTGATCGAACGCTTTGAAGGGGAGGGGGCCGATATCGGCTTTCGCACCTATGGCCTCGACCTCAGCCACAAACATGTGCCGGAGATGCAGCAGCATGCCGGCCTGTCGCTCGCCCCGATTTTTGCGCCAGCAGTGGTCAAGGCGTTCCGCGGCATGATGGTGGAGGTGCCGCTGCCGATCTCGGTGATGCCCGGAAGCGACAGCCCTGAAGAAATGCGTGCCTGCCTGATGGAACATTATGCTGGCTCACCGGTGGTCAAGGTCCATGCCGATATGGCGCCGTCCGAACTGCTGATCCTCAACACACAGGAACCGAGCGACCGGCTCGACCTCTATGTCATGGGCAGCCCCAATTGCGATCAGGTGCGGCTGATGGCGATGCTCGACAATCTGGGCAAGGGCGCAAGCGGCGCTGCGGTGCAGAATTTGAACATCATGGCCGGGCTGGATGAGGTGGCGGGGTTGCGGTTGTGAATTACAGGTCGCCATGGTTCCCAATCTTGCTTGGGGTGGCTCTATTCATAATCAGTATGCTAAATTTCTTCGTCGCTGGCGGAAGCTTAGCTTTTTGGATTTTTTTGTTAGCAGCTTGTCCGTTGCTGATCGAAGGCGAAGCTTGGAGAGATGCGTCAATTATAACGAGCATTGCATACGATATTGATAAAAACACTATTTTCGAGGAAGCGTACAACCCGAACACAGCAATGCCTCGATACGTTGTTCTATACGTCTGGCTATTTGCAATACTTGTAGCTAGAGAAATAAACGTCCTACCAATTCACAGTTTTTGGTGGACCATCTTCATATTGATTGCACCTGCTTTTCTTTATGTCGCTCACGCGGTAATTTCATACCGAACTAATATCGGAGCATTTATTAGAGATCGAGGCATAAAGCGCAGTAGTAAACCAATACGTTAACGGCGCTGACATTCGGCCTCAATAAGGCGGCTTATGCAGCCCCTTAGGACTAGCCGTAAATATCTCGCAGCCATCGTCGGTAATGCCGATGCTATGCTCAAACTGCGCCGATAGCGAGCGATCCCGCGTTACTGCTGTCCAGCCATCTTCCAGCACCTTGGCGTGCGGCTTGCCGATGTTGATCATCGGCTCGATGGTGAAGATCATGCCGGGTTTCAGTTCGGGCCCAGTGCCGGGCTTTCCGGCATGCACCACTTCGGGCGCGTCATGGAACAACCGCCCCAGCCCATGGCCGCAAAATTCGCGGACCACGCCGTAACGATGCGCCTCGGCATGGGTCTGGATCGCATGGGCGATATCGCCGATGCGGTTGCCGGGCTTGGCCTGTTCGATGCCGAGCATCAGGCATTCATAGGTCACATCAACCAGCCGCTTCGCCTTGGTGGGCACATCGCCCACCAGATACATGCGGCTGGTATCTCCATGCCAGCCATCGATGATCGGGGTGACATCGATATTGACGATATCGCCATCGCGCAATTTCTTGTCCGAAGGGATGCCGTGGCAGATCACATGGTTAATGCTGGTGCAGCAGCTGTGCGTATAGCCGCGATAGCCGAGTGTTGCGGGAATGCCGCCGCCCTTCAGCGTCATGTCGCGCACCAGATCGTCAATCTCGCCGGTGGTCACGCCGGGGGCGACAAAGCTGGTCAGTGCGTCCAAGATTTCGGCGGCAAGGCGGCCCGCCTTGCGCATGCCTTCAAAGGCTTCTGCGCCATGCAGTTTGATCACCCCGTCACGCGGGATAGCGGCCTCTTCGGCGGTAACGGCAACATATTGGTTCATGGGGGCGCATATAGGCGCTTTATCCGTGCTTTGCGAGGGGGGTCTTTGCGGCTATGCCCGAGTCCATGAGTTCAGATCGCATCTACACCGCCGCGCTCGTCATCATTGGCGACGAAATCCTTTCGGGCCGCACGCAGGACAAGAATATCAGCCAGATTGCGCTCTGGCTCAACGTGCAGGGCATCCGCCTGCGCGAGGTGCGCGTGGTGCCCGATGTCGAGGAGGCGATTGTCGAGGCGGTGAACATACTGCGCGCGCGCAACGATTATCTGTTCACCACCGGCGGAATCGGCCCGACGCATGACGACATTACCGTCGATGCGATTGCGACGGCGCTGGGCGTGCCGGTGGTGCTCCACCCGATCGCCAAGGAAATCCTTGAGCGTTATTATGAAACGCGCGGTGGTGTGACCGAACAGCGGTTGCGCATGGCACGCGTGCCGGAGGGGGCGGACCTTATCCCGAACAAGATGTCGGGCGCGCCGGGGATAAAGATCGGCAACATCTTCATCATGGCGGGTGTGCCGCACATTACCGCCGGGATGTTAGACGCTTTGACCGGTACGCTGGAGGGCGGTGCGCCCTTGCTGTCGCACCAGATCGGCTGCTGGGTCGCTGAAAGCGAGATTGCCAAGCTGCTCGGCGATACCGAAAAGGCCCATGAAGGATGCCAGATCGGCAGCTATCCCTTCTTCCGCGAAGGGCGTGTGGGTGCCAATTTCGTCGTGCGCTCGACCGACGCACATCAGCTAGCGGCCTGTGTCGAGGCCTTGCGATCGGGGCTGGCGGGTTTTGGATATGAAACCATTGATGGCGGGATTTGACCGCCTATTCATCCTGCGTCAATCGACGCCGCAGCAGGAAGCCGGTCGATGAAATTGCTCCATAGTTTCCGCTTTGCGACTGCGCTCGCTCTGCTTTTGCCCATTCAGGCGGCCTTTGCCGATACCGCACCGGTTACGGAAACCAAGCCCGTCAGCACTCCATGGCTGTACGAAAATAGTGACGTTCCGGTCGACAAAAGTTGGACCTTCGGTGTACTCGACAATGGCCTGCGCTATGCGGTGAAGAAGAATATCGTGCCGCAGGGCCAGGTCTCAATCCGCGTGCGTGTCGATGCGGGCGCGCTGCACGAAGAGGATAATGAGCTCGGTTTTGCGCATCTGATGGAGCATCTGGCGTTCCGCGGCTCTGAACATGTTCCCGATGGAGAGGCCAAACGCATCTGGCAGCGTTTCGGTGTCAGCTTTGGCAGCGACAGCAACGCGCAGACCACGCCGACGCAAACGGTCTATAAGCTCGATCTGCCGAACAGTTCGCCTGCCACGCTGGATGAATCGCTGAAAATCCTGGCGGGCATGGTGCGCGCGCCCAATATCTCCGAAAGCGCACTTCAGGCCGAACGCGCGATCGTGCAGGCCGAATTGCGCGAGTCAGCGGGTGCCGGGATGGATTTGGGTGAAGCGATGCGGCAGCACGCCTTTCAGGGACAAAGGCTCGCCAATCGTTCGACCATTGGAACAATAGAAAGCCTCGACACCGCCTCGGCTGCGGGACTGAAAGAATTTCACCGGCGCTGGTACCGGCCCGAGAAAGTGGTCGTCTCCATCGCGGGCGATGCAGACCCTGCCGAACTCGAACGACTGGTCCGGCTGCATTTTGCTAGCTGGAAAAGGCAGGGCGCTGCCGTTGCCGACCCTGATTTCGGACGCCCTGATCCGAAGGGCGCGGTGGCCAAGACGGTGGTGGCGCCCACTTTGCCGCCCAATGTCGCGGTCATCTATGTCCGGCCATGGGAAAAGGTCGCCGACACAATTGCGTATAATGAACAATTGCTGGTCGACGCGTTGGCGCAGCAAATCGTCAACCGCCGTCTGGTGACGCAGGCGCGGGCCGGATCGACCTTCAGCGTCGCTGAGGTGGCGCAGGAGGATATTTCGCGCAGCGCCGATACCACCACGGTCATCATCACGCCGATTGGGGACAATTGGCAAAAGGCGGTGACAGACGTACGCGCTATCATCGCCGATGCGACCACTACGCCGCCTTCGACTGCCGATATCGAGCGCGAACTGGCGCTGTTTGGCAATGCATTGCGCACGATGCGCGACAGCTATCCGTTCGAAGCAGCGGCCAAACAGGCTGATGACATCGTCAAGGCGGTTGATATCCGCGAAACCATCGCCGACCCCGATACGGTGGTGTCGGTCTATGAAAATATGCGCAGCAAATTCACACCCGAGCGCCTGTTCGCAGCGACCAAGGCGCTTTTCGCTGCCGACGCCGTCCGCATATTGCGCACAACACCGGTTGCGGACGGTGCCGACGCCGATGTCCGTCTGGCACAGGCGCTGACCGATCCGGTGACGGCAGCAACCACAGTGCGCCTGTCCGAAAATGCAATCACCATTGACGATCTGCCAAAGTTAGGTGCGCCGGCGACGGTCGTGTCGCGCAATACGCTGTCGCGGCTTGAGATGGAATCGGTCGAGCTGTCGAACGGCGTGCGCGCGCTGCTGTTTCCGAACAAGGCGGAAAGCGGACAGGTGCGCGTACTCGTGCGCTTCGGCCGTGGCTATCAGGCGGTCGATCCGGCCAAGGGTGCGTTGTTCTGGTCCGGGCAGGGTATCATCAGCGAAAGCGGAATTGGCCAATTTAGCCGGACGCAGATCGACCAGTTGGTCAACGGACGTCGTATCGAGTTAGGCTTTAGTGTCGACAATGATGCGTTCGAATATAGCGCGTCGACGCGGCCAGAGGATTTGGTCGATCAATTGCGGTTGATCGCGACCAAGATGGAAAATCCCAATTGGGATAGCGCTCCGCTCGAACGCGAAAAGGCGCTGGCGATTGCGGGCTTCCGCACATTCGACATGTCAGCGACTGCGGTGCTGCAACGCGAGCTGCAATATAGGTTGTCGGGGAATGACCTGCGCTGGAAAATCCCGACGCCCGACGAAGTGCGTAAAGTCGACGCCAAGGCGTTTCGTGCTTTTTGGGAACCCTTGCTCGCAAGTGGACCTGTTGAGGTGTTGCTGTTCGGCGACTTTGAAACGGAGAAGGCGGTCAATGCGCTGCAGAACACCGTCGGTGCCCTGAAGCCGCGGAGTGCAGATTCGATTTCGCAAAAGGCGTCGCAGGTCATCTTCCCTGCTTCCAACGCAAAACCGCTGCGGTTTACGCATAAGGGCCCGAAGGATCAAATGGCCGCCGTCATTGGCTGGCCTACCGGAGCAGGGCTTGCGCAGATTAACGAGGCGCGCCAGCTCGAAGTGCTGGCGGCGCTGTTCCGCGACCGGTTGTTCGAAAAGTTCCGCTCGGAACAGGCCGCAAGCTATAGCCCGGATGCAACCGCGACATGGCCGGACGAATTTGCATCGGGCGGCTTCCTGATGGCGTACAGCCAGATGCAGCCGAAAGACAAAGACCGCTTCTTCGCATTTGCGAATGCGGTCGCAGCAGATTTGGCCTCGACGCCGGTGAGCAAGGATGAATTGCAGCGCGCGTTGGAGCCCATCCTGCAATATGTCGAACGTGCGACTACCGGAAATCTGTTCTGGATGAACGAGCTTGAAGGTGCGACTTACAATGCTGCGCGCTATGAAGCTTTGGGACGGCTGTACAGCGATTACAGCAAGGTTACGCCGGAGCAGCTGCAAGCATTGGCGCGCAAATATCTGGTTTCAGAGAAGGCCTGGACGATGGTGGTCGAGCCAGAGGCAGACGCGGTCGCCTCTCGCTAAATCCTAACCCGGAAACCGCTCAAACGCCGTCAGGCTATGCGCGGTTTCCATCCAGCCGAGCCGTTCGGCGGTTTGAATATGCGCGCCCGGAGGCAGGGCATCGGGATCATCCAGCGTGGCTGACTGGATATCCACGATACCGGTCAAGAATTCCTGGTTGCGATAATAGAGGCCAGACCCGCATTTCGGGCAAAAACTGCGCATCGCCGATCCCGACGAATTGAAGGTTACCGGCTCGCCCTCGACCAGTTTGAACTGATCCTCGGTAAAGGCCGCCCAGGCAACCATCGGAGCGCCCGAGGATTTGCGACAGTCGCTGCAGTGGCACAGCGCCACATGCTGGGGATCCCCGCTCACTTCATAACGAACCGCGCCGCAATGGCATCCGCCTTGATGGGTCATATATTGTCTCCTTCCTGCACCGAATCACATAGCAGGATATTGAGAACAATTATAGAACATATTTAGAAAGGTCGGCGTCCTTTGCAATGCCCGAAAGCTGCTGTTCAACATAAGCGGCGTCGATTGTTATCGTTTCGCCCTTACGGTCTTCAGCGTCGAAGCTGATGTCTTCCAAAAGGCGTTCCATCACCGTTTGCAGACGGCGTGCGCCGATATTTTCGACACTTTCATTCACCTGTGCGGCGATGCGGGCCAGGGCCGCAATCGCATCATCGGTGAATTCAAGTCCTACCTCTTCGGTGCCGAGCAATGCCACATATTGGTGCGGCAGATTGGCCTTGGTCTGCGAAAGGATGCGGACAAAATCTTCCTGTGTCAGCGCGGTCAGCTCCACGCGGATCGGCAGGCGGCCCTGCAATTCGGGCAGCATGTCGCTAGGTTTGGAAACATGGAAGGCACCGCTGGCGATGAACAGCACATGGTCGGTTTTCATCGGGCCATATTTGGTCGCGACGGTGGTGCCTTCGATTAACGGCAGCAGGTCGCGCTGCACGCCTTCACGGCTTACCGAGCCGCCGCGGACATCGCTGACCGCAATCTTGTCGATCTCGTCGAGAAAGACGATGCCATTGGCCTCTGCATCGGCGATTGCAGTGCGTGCGACATCATCCTGATCCAACCGCTTTTCGGTTTCTTCGTCAACCAGCTTCACCCAAGCCTCGGGTACCTTCATCTTGCGGCGCTTCTGGTTGTTCTGGCCGAATGCCTTGCCCATCATTTCGCCGATGTTGATCATACCGACACCGCCCATTCCGGGAATATCCATCGGCATGCGCGGGGCATCGACGACATCAATCTCGATCTCGACGTCATCCATATGGTGGTCGCGGATGCGCTGGCGAAAGGCTTCGCGGGTCGCTTCACTCGCAGTGTCCCCGGCAAGCGGTTTGAGGATGCGTTCCATCGCGGCGGTTTCGGCGGCTTCGCGCACAACTTCGCGGCGACGGTCTTTTTCCAGGCGGATGGCTTCTTCGACCAGATCGCGGGCAATCTGTTCGACATCGCGGCCGACATAGCCGACCTCGGTGAATTTGGTTGCTTCCACCTTGATGAAAGGGGCGTCTGCCAGTTTCGCCAAACGACGGCTGATCTCGGTCTTGCCGCAACCCGTCGGGCCGATCATCAGGATGTTCTTCGGCGTCACCTCATCGCGCAGTTCAGCGGGCAAGCGTTGGCGGCGCCAGCGGTTGCGAAGGGCAACCGCGACAGCCCGCTTGGCGTCGGCCTGACCGATGATATGCTCGTCCAATGCGGCGACAATCGCCTTCGGCGTCAAATTCTGGCTCATAATAACAGATTTCCCGGGATCAGCTGACGCTGTCCATGCTTTCGACCGTCAACTGGTCGTTGGTGTAAACGCAAATTTCGGCAGCGATTTTCATCGCATGGCGCGCCTGAGTTTCGGCGTCAGCCTCATAATCCATCAGCGCCCGCGCAGCTGACAGCGCGAAATTGCCTCCTGATCCGATCGCGGCGATGCCATCGAGCGGCTCGAGCACATCGCCATTGCCGGTCAGGATCAGCGTCACTTCTTTGTCAGCGACGATCATCATCGCCTCCAGATTGCGCAGATATTTGTCAGTGCGCCAATCCTTCGCTAGCTCCACCGCAGCGCGCATCAATTGCCCACGATGCGCTTCCAGTTTCTTTTCCAGCCGTTCAAACAGGGTGAAGGCGTCGGCGGTAGCGCCTGCAAAGCCAGCAATCACGCTGCCGTCGTGTAACCTGCGAACCTTCTTGGCATTGGGCTTCATCACCGTCTGGCCCATCGAAACCTGACCATCGCCGGCGATCACTACCTTGCCGCCCTTGCGGACTGAAAGGATGGTGGTGCCGTACCAGGTCGACGGGTTGCTATGTGCTTGATTGTCCATAGCCCCGGATATGGGGCGGGTGGTTCAACTCTGCAAGACTAGCCGCGCTGACCTAGCTTACGCTCCCATTGCAGAGCGTGGGAAACGATAGTGTCGAGATTGTCATGCTGGGGCTGCCAGCCAAGGCGCGCCTTGATCTCTCGATTGTCCGAAATTAACTCGTCGGGGTCGCCTGCGCGGCGGCCTTCGATCTTGCGGTCGATGGTCAAGTTGGTGACGCGGTCGACTGCGTCCAGAACCTGCATCACCGAATAGCCGTGGCCATAGCCGCAATTGAGCGTGTGGCTGGTTGCAGGATCAGCCACCAGCGCCTCCAGCGCGATGACATGCGCGGCGGCCAGATCGCTGACATGGATATAGTCGCGTACACCGGTGCCATCTGCTGTCGCATAATCGGTGCCAAACACAGCAACCGAATCGCGTTTGCCAAGGGCCGCTTCGACCGCGACTTTGATCAGGTGGGTGGCACCTGCGGTCGACTGGCCAGTGCGGCCTTGCGGGTCGGCGCCCGCAACGTTGAAATAGCGGAGCGCGCAATAGTTGAAGTTGTGCGCTGCTGCCACGTCGCGCAGCATATATTCGGTCATCAGTTTCGACATGCCGTAAGGATTGATCGGCAGCTTGGGCATGTCTTCGCGCACCGGGCTCGATTCGGGGATGCCATAAGTGGCGGCAGTCGAAGAGAAGATGAAATGCTTCACGCCTGCCTGCACAGCCGAATCGATCAGGCTGCGACTCGCGGCGGTGTTGTTGCGATAATATTTGAGCGGGTTTTCGACTGATTCGGGAACGATGATTGAACCCGCGAAGTGCATGATGGCGTCGATGCCATGATCTTGTAGCGTGGCTGCGACCAATTCCTCATTCGCAATATTGCCCTCGACGAAAGGCACATCATCAGGGATTGCCCAGCGAAAACCTGTGACCAGATTGTCGATGACGACGGGGCGGTGTCCGGCATCTTTCAGGGCAAGAACGGCGTGGCTGCCAATATATCCAGCACCGCCGGTTACGAGGACTTTGAGGTTTTTAGGCATGACGGGTTAATAGCCGATGAGAGTGATACTTTGGTTAACAAAATCACTTTGGTCTGGTTGAAATTGCCAGACTTCCGTCTGCGAAAGTTAAAAAAAAGGCGGCCAAAAAGCCGCCTTTCCTTTAAGTCTCTGACCGAGCTCAGGGGCTGGTCGGAGCGTCGTCGTCGTTGCCCGAGGCAATGACGATACCGGCAATAACAGCAGCAGCTGCGAGAACAGCGATGATAACACCGCTTCCGCCGCCGAGCTTGCTTTCTTCCTTAGCGGCACCAGCGCGCTGCACCTTGGCAGCGACGGGCTTTGCAGGAGCAGCAGCTTGTGCAATCACCGGGGCACCGGCGAGGGCAACAGCAGCAACTGCAGCGAGCGAAACTTTACCGAAACGCATTTTTTGGCTCCTTTTTGAATGTGGTTTCAAACACACCGGCGTCTAATTGGCACAAACAGCCTTCAGACGCAACCCGTGAATCGGCGATGGAATTGAAAAATCTCATTTTGTCATCATAGCTTGCGGGACTGTTGCGCCTTCGACACAGTGTTTGATGCGGAACTACTGCAATAGATATTGTTCCACACTCGGTTGATCGCAACGACATCTGCGATGAAGTAAATGCAGAGTGAATTATACATCGGCGTAAGCCCGAATGGCAGAGAAACGAAGTCATTTATGCGGATAGCGGTACATCAAATGAATAGCACATTCGACATTCAGCAGAATGTTGAAGCAATGATAACGGGAATAAAAAAAGCAAAAGCGGGCGGTGCCAATGCCTATTTCGCTCCCGAAATGTCTATGCTGCTCGACCGTGATCGACCTCGGGCCAAATCTGTAATCACAAAAGAGGCGAACTCCACGGCGCTTTTGGCAATCGCTGAAGCAGTAAGGCAGGTAGGGATATGGGTGCATATCGGTTCGTTGCCAGTCATTTCGGAGCGGTCTGCCGACCGTTTCTGCAACCGCACACTTATATTTGACAGTTCCGGCCAAGTTCTGGCCCGCTATGACAAGATGCATCTGTTCGATGTGGATCTGGCGACGGGCGAATCATGGCGTGAGTCTGTGGCCTATCTTGGTGGGGCTGGTCCCGTTATAACCGCGTCGCCCTTGGGACCGATGGGCTTGACCATCTGTTACGACCTTCGTTTTCCGGACCTTTTCAGCACGCTAGCCCGAAATGGTGCGGTCGCATTTGCAGTTCCTGCCGCGTTCACGGTGCCAACTGGCAAAGCGCATTGGCACGTCCTGCTCCGCGCCCGCGCTATTGAATCGGCAGCCTTTGTTATCGCAGCAGCACAATCGGGCAAGCATGCCGACGGCCGTGAAACCTATGGCCACTCGTTGGTGGTGGATCCTTGGGGTGAGGTGTTGCTCGATATGGGAGAGGGAGAGGGGCTTGGTTTTGTTGACCTTGACCTCGACCGTGTACAGGCAGTGCGCGCGCAAATTCCCGTGCACCTCAACCGACGGGATGTTCCGCCTCTCCTCTGATCCGTTTCCTTGCCAGAACATGTTCCCGCCAGGCTATGATCAGCCCTGCTGTAATGATGACCGGTGCGCCGATCCAAACACTATTATCGGGTATTTCCGTAAAAATCAGGAACCCGGCTAACGCCGACCAGATCAACATGCTGTAGTCGATCGTCATAATGGTTGCGACCGACGCATGACGCAGGGACGCCGTCAGGAGGATCTGTCCCACTGCACCGGCGATGCTGAGGCCTGCGATCGCCAGCCAGGCTTCCGTCGAGTGCGCGGCACCGAAAAAATACTGCGCGATCCCCAGCGGAATCATGGAAGTAAGCGAAAACCAGAATACGATGGCGCCTGCTGCTTCGGTTTGCGTCATTTGCCGGATCTGAATGATGACAGCTGCGGTTGCCGTGGCACCGAGCAAAGCTATCACCGCACCCCAGAGGTTGACCGAATGCCCGCCGGGCTGCAGCGCGATTAGCACACCTGCAAAACCCAAAAGCACCGCACCCCAGCGATATCGCCCCGTCGGTTCACCCAACAGCAGCGCTGCCAATATGGTGGCAATAATCTGGGCTGCAAAACCAAAAGTCGTTGCCTCCGCCATCGGCAGCAGCAGCATCGCAGAGAAATTCAGTACCATCGCACTGATCCCCAGCAACATCCGCAGCGCGTGGGCGAAGGGGCGGCTGGTGCGGATTGTGGCCAAATCTCCATGCCACCACAGCCAGGCCAGCGCGACTGGAAGGCCGGTCAGCTGACGCCAGAACACGCTCTCCGCGACGTGCACGCCCTTGGCGCCGGCTATCTTGACCAGCGCGAACATGATTGCCAGCACAGCCATCGCAGAGAGCCGCATCACGATTCCTATTACCGGTCGGGCAACTGGTAGCGCGGTTGTCGGCTGATGAAGCTGATCGTGGATCGCCATGCGGTCGGCCTTAGCGCTTTGCGGTTTCTCGTCCAGCCCTTGCGTTTCGTTCTGCGCGTTGCCATCTGCTCGCCCATGTATGTGCAGCTGATCGAGCTCTGGGACTATCACGGGTGGGCCATCGTCGCCTGTGGCTTCGCGGTGCTTGCGACAATTGCCATATTTGCTGATCGGCGTCGCGCGAAACGGCACAGAATTGACGATGTTGGCTTCATGCCGTGGACTGGGATTACCGTTTTCGCGATTTTGGCGACGCTGGTAGCCGCGATACTTGAAATCAAAATGGGATAGGCTGTGGACATTGCGGTTGTGACGCGCATCGGCTAGCCCAGTTGCAAAGGCGAACCGATTCCGGTGAAGCTGCGACAGGAGAGAGCGATGACCGATTTACCAGCCACCAACCGCACCATGTTGACCGAAGTGAAGCCGGAAGGGGTGCTTGAACTCTATCTTGCTGATTTGCCGATGCCGACACCTAAGGATCACGAGGTTGTGGTCAAGGTGCAGGCAACCCCAATCAACCCCTCCGATCTCGGTCTGATGGTGGGCGCTGCTGATGTGACCAGCGCGCGCGCGATCAATCGTGATGGCCTTCCCGGCATCGCGATGAATGTTTCCGATGCCGGAATGCGCTTCATGGCTGGCCGTATGGGGCAGGCTTTGCCGATCGGTAACGAAGGCTGCGGCGTCGTGGTTGCGGCCGGTGCATCGCCGGAAGCGCAGGGTTTGATGGGAAAGACTGTCGCGCTCATCGGCGGCGAAATCTATGCGCAATATCGCTGCCTCGCGGCGCAAATGTGTATGCCGCTGCCCGATGGCACTGCGCCGGAGGACGGTGCGTCCTGCTTCGTCAACCCGCTGACATCGCTTGGCTTTGTTGAAACGATGAAGCTTGAAGGTTACAAAGCGATTGTGCATGCGGCCGCCGCTTCCAATCTTGGCCAGATGCTGGTGAAGATCTGCAAGGCCGATGGCATCCCCCTCGTCAACATCGTGCGCAGCGAAGAGCAGGTCGCGCTGCTCAAAGCTATCGGGGCTGAAATCGTCCTCAATTCGAACGATGCTGATTTCGTCGAACAGCTGACCAGTGCGATCGAAAAGACCGAAGCTTTCCTAGGCTTTGATCCTATCGGCGGCGGTAAGTTGGCAGGACAGATTTTGGGAGCGATGGAGGCCGCAGCCGTCCGTCGCATGACAAGCTTTAGCCGCTATGGTTCTGATCAGATGAAGCAGGTCTATATCTATGGCGCGCTCGATGTTGGACCAACGATCCTCAATCGAAGCTTTGGCCTCACCTGGGGTCTCGGCGGCTGGCTTCTAACCCCCTTCATGGCCAAAGCCGGCCCGGAAATCGTCGTCCGGATGCGCGCTCGCGTTGCCGCAGAGCTGACCACGACCTTCAAGAGCCATTACAGCCATGAAATCAGCCTTGAGCAGGCGGTCGATGTCGCGACGATGCAGGCTTACAACGCCAAGAAAACCGGCGAGAAATATCTGATCAGGCCGTAAGCCGGTTCACTTGCCGAACTGGCCGCTGACCCGCTCGAGGAAATCCGGACCTACGCCCACGCTGTTGAACACTTCGTGGGCGAGGCCCGCATTCAGCGGCAGGTCGGCCTGCTCCTGATAGAGCCGTTTATAGGCAAAGACGCTGTGGCGGCTTTGCGCGGCGATAGCACCGGCGAGTTCCAGCGCCTTGGCATCGAGTTCGGCATCCGGCACGACATGGTTTGCAAGGCCGATGCGCGCCGCCTCCGCCCCTGAAACCGGCAAGCCCGTGAAACTCATCTCGCGGGCTTTCCACTGGCCGACGCGGCGGGGCAGGCGTTGGCTCATCCCCCAGATCGGGACCAAAGCGAATTTGCCATGCGTGTCGGCAAAGACTGCATTTTCGGAGGTCAGTATGATGTCACCCGCCAGCGCCAGTTCAAGACCACCGGTATAGCAACCGCCTTGGACGGTCACGATGACGGGTTGGGGCAGGGTCGCGAGCGCGGTGACGATCGAGGCCTGAAAATGCGGACGAGGCAGTTCGACGCCGCGTTCCTTCAGGTCATTTCCTGCGCAGAAAGTCGGGCCGTTGGCGCGTAAGATGACCACGCCGATCTCTCCTTCCGCTTCGCCTATGGCGGCAATATGCGCCTCCAATTCAAGCCACAGCGCAACATTGAGCGCGTTGCGCTTGTCGGGGCGATTGAGAGACAGGACAGCGATGCCATCGCGGTCTTCTCGCGTAACTAGATCGGTCATAAGCTTCCTTCCGCCGCGACGACGGCCTGGCCCGCCGGATTGAGTGCCGCCAATGTGAGCGCATCGCCTTCGCGTCTTCCGACAAGATGGAGCGGCTCCTCTGCAAAGGCAGGGCTTTGGGCGCGAAAGGCGAATTGTTGCACCGCGTTCGCTCCGAATTGACGCGCTGCAAGGTCGAGGAGCAGTGATGATGTCAGCGGCCCATGGACCACCAGCCCGCGATAGCCCTCTTCGTTGATCGCATAGGGCGCATCATAATGGATGCGGTGGGTGTTGAAGGTGATGGCCGAAAAGCGGAACAGCAGCGCTTCGTTTGGAACCAGCGTCCTATGGAAGTCCCATTCGCTAAAATCTATATCGACGGCTTCGGACGCACGTGCCGGTTTTGCCGTGTTGGCCTCTCGATAAACGAGCGTTTGACGTTCGCTGATTGCCAGCGTGCCATCGGCCTTCGTCTCATGCTCGACATCGACAAATACCAGACTGCCGGTGCTGCCTGACTTTTCATCGATCGAGGCGATGGTCGAGATGCGCTCAATCTCGGCATGGACCGGGATCGGGGCGAGGAACTCTACCTTGCTCGATGCCCACATGCGGCGTGGGTGGGGTACGGGCGGAAAGAAACTGTCAGGGCTGTCGCTGCGCTGAGGATGGCCGTCTATGCCCAGTTGCGCGGTTGGCGCTTCCGGCGTGCAAAGCACCCAATGGATCGCTTGAGGCGCAATATCACCGCGTTCTTCGCTATCGATTGTCGAACGGAAACGTCGCAGCAGGGCCGGGGTCAGCCGATCGCGCTGGACCATCTGTCGGCCAATCCAGGCATCCCACGCGCCCATCAGTAACTCCTCGGCAGGCCGAGGACATGCTCGGCGACAAAGGAGAGGATCATGTTCGTGCTGATCGGGGCTACCTGGTAGAGCCGGGTTTCGCGGAACTTGCGCTCGACATCATATTCGGCAGCAAATCCGAAACCGCCATGCGTCTGCACGCATGCCTCGCCCGCGGCCCAGCTGGCTTCGGCAGCCAGCATCTTCGCCATATTGGCCTCCTCGCCGCAATTCTCGCCTGCTTCATATTTGCGGATACCTTCCTGCACCAGCAGGTCGGCAGCGCGCATCTGCGCATAGGCACGCGCTATAGGGAATTGCACGCCTTGGTTCTGGCCGATCGGTCGCCCAAACAGCACACGTTCCTTGGCATAGGCGGTCGCCTTTTCGATGAACCATTTGGCATCGCCGATACATTCAGCCGCGATCAGCAGACGCTCGGCGTTCATGCCTGAAAGGATGTAGCGGAAGCCCTTGCCCTCTTCGCCGATCAGGTTCGCGGCGGGCACCTCCATATTGTCGAAGAACACCGCCGTCGTGGCGTGGTTCATCATCGTGTCGATGGGATTGATGGTGAGCGTGCCTGCCGCCAGCGCTTCCTTCATGTCGACCAGAAAGACCGAAAGCCCCTCGGTGCGGCTCGCTGCCTCTTCGCGCGGCGTGGTGCGGGCGAGGAGGAGCATCAGGTCCGAATGCTCGGCGCGGCTCGTCCAGATTTTCTGGCCGTTGACGATGTATTTGTCGCCATCCTTTTTGGCGACGGTCTTGAGGCTCAGCGTATCGGTGCCGCTGGTCGGTTCGGTCACGCCAAAGGCCTGCAGGCGCAGTTCGCCGGTTGCGATCTTGGGCAGGTAACGCTGCTTCTGCTCTTCGCTGCCATGACGTAGCACCGTGCCCATGATATACATTTGCGCATGCACCGCGCCGCCGTTGCAGCCCTGCTTCTGGACTTCTTCAAGGATCGCTGCTGCCGCCGATAGCGGCAGGCCAGCACCGCCATATTCTTCCGGGATCAGGGCGGCGAGATAGCCTGCTGCGCCCAAGGCTGTCACAAACTCGGATGGATAGGCGCGATCCTTATCCTTCGCACGCCAATATTCGCCGGGATACCCTGCGCACAGCTTGGCAACTTCTTCGCGGATGGCGGTGTAATCGTGCATCTCAGTCATGCCTTTTCGAACACGGCAGCGATGCCTTGGCCGCCACCAATGCACATGGTTTCCAAGCCATAGCGGACATCGCGGCGCTGCATCTCGCGCGTCAGGTTGGCAAGGATGCGCCCACCCGTCGCGCCGATGGGATGGCCCAGCGAAATACCCGATCCGTTGACGTTGAGTATGTCATGGCGGCTGTCATCATCGGACCAGCCCCAGCCCTTTAGGCAAGCAAGAACCTGCGGCGCAAAGGCTTCATTGAGTTCGATGAGGCCGATATCGTTCCATGACAGGCCATTGCGCGCGAACAGGCGTTCGGTCGCGGGCACAGGGCCATAGCCCATGCGGCTGGGGTCGCAACCGGCGGCAGCCCAGCTATGGAAGAATGCGATGGGTTCAAGGCCCAGTTCCTCAAGCTTGTCTTCGGCAACGACGAGGCACGCCGCCGCTGCGTCATTCTGCTGGCTGGCATTGCCCGCCGTGACCACGCCGCCTTCGAGTGCGCGAAGTGCGCCCAGCGTCTCGACACTGGCATCGGCACGATAGCCTTCGTCATGGTCAAAGACGATCGGATCGCCTTTCTTTTGCGGGATTTGAACAGGAACCAGTTCGTCGGCAAACAGGCCATTGGCCCATGCCGCCGCCGCGCGCTGGTGGCTGCGCGCGGCATAGGCGTCGCATGCCTCACGGCTGATGTTCCAGTCCTTGGCCAGATTTTCTGCAGTTTCGATCATTCCGCTGATCACACCATAGCGTTCGATCGGCTGGCTCATCACGCGGCCACGGGTCAGCCGGTCATGCAGCGTCAGGTTTCCGGCGCGCACGCCCTTGCGGATGTCGGTGCTGTAATGCTCGACATTGGACATGCTCTCGCAGCCACCTGCGACGACTACATCGGAAACCCCGGTTTGCACCATCATCGCCGCGTTGACGATGGCCTGCAGGCCTGAGCCACAACGACGGTCAAGCTGATAGCCCGGGACCTCTTCAGGCAGTCCGGCGAGCAGCCAAGACCAGTGCGAAATGCAAGGCGCTTCACCATTGCCATAACCTTGCGCGAATATCACGTCGTCAACTCGGGTCGGATCGATTTTCGACCGTTCCATCAGCGTTTTCAGGATAACCGCGCCCAATTGCCCCGCAGTCAGCGATGCCAGAGATCCACCGAATTTGCCGACGGCGGTGCGGATGGGGGCGACAATGGCCGCGCGACGGAGGGTCATGATGCTATTCCTACTATTCCAGAGTCGATGAGACGGGCGATTTCGCCCGTTGAAAGTTGGAGGCGGTCGGTCAGGATTTCTTCGCTATGCTGGCCATTGCGCGGCGCAGTTTGGGGCTGCCCACGTTCTTGCTGCGGGATGGTGCCAAAAGGCCCCGCAGCCGGATAGGCAAAGCCCGAAGGGTTTGCATCAAAGGCGCTGAACATGGGGTTGTTGCCAACAAGACGTTCGTCCTTCGCGGCATCGAGCATCGTGCGATAGGCGCTGTGCACAATCCCGGCAACGTCGAGTGTGGATGCCAGTTCTGCGTGATCGCGTTGACAAATGGCCGCTTCGAAAAGCGGATATAGGGCATCGCGATGCTCGAACCGCAGTCCATCATTCTTGGCAAAGCTGACACCACGTGCCGTCTCTATGGTGGCCACTGCATCGCCAAGCGACAAGGCATCGAGCAGATTGGCCCATTGCCTGTGGGTCACGACCACGATCATGGTACGTACCCCGTCACGGGTTACAAAATCGCGCCCGAATAGGCCGTAGACCGCATTGCCAAGCCGGGGACGGTTTTTCCCTGAATGAAGCACTTCTGCAATTCCGCCGAGATTGGCGACAGTGCCGATGGCCACATCGGATAACGGGATACGCACTTCGCTGCCTTCGCCACTTGCTTCGCGCTTCCGGATTGCGGCGAGCATGGCAAAAGCGGCATAGGCACCAGACAGCAAGTCCCAAGCGGGCAGCACATGGTTGACCGGATCTGGGCCCGGTCCCGTCATCATCGGATAGCCGACCGCATTGTTGACGGTATAATCAAGCGCAGGCGAGCCATCGGCCCAGCCCATCACGCGTACGGTTACCAGGTCAGCGCGTCCTTCCGCCAGCTTTGCGTGTGACAAGAAGCCTTCGACCGGAAAGTTCGTTACGAATTGTCCAGTCTTGCGCACCAATTCCTGCAGCAACTCGCGCCCCTGCGGCGCACCAAGGTCGAGTGCAACCGATTTCTTGGCGCGGTTGAGATTTTCCCAATAGAGCGAGTCATTGGCTTCGGTCACCGGCCAGCGCCGGAAGTCTGGTCCGCCACCGATCTGATCGACGCGAATGACCTCCGCCCCCATTTGCGCCAGATATAAACCGGCAGTGGGGGATGCGACGAAGCTCGATGCTTCGATTACCGACAGGTCATTGAGAAGGTTATACATCGGGCGGGATTACCACACAGCCCCTTCGCGTTCGAATTCGCGGAGGAGATGTTTGGCGATCTGCAATTGCATGATCTGGCTGGTGCCTTCGTAGATGCGCAGGATGCGGGCATCGCGGAAGAAACGCTCGGCGGGATATTCGGCAAGATAACCGGCACCGCCGTAAACTTGCACGCAGCGATCCACAACGCGGCCGCAAGCTTCGGACGAAAACAGCTTGGCTGCCGCCGCTTTCCTCAGGATATTCTCGCCACGGTCGGCCCGCGCGCAGGCATCCGCGATCATGCACTCGGCGGCATAGAGGTCCGCCTCGCTGTCGGCCAGCATCGCCTGGATGAGCTGGAAATTGGCGATCGGCTCGCCGAAGGCTTTGCGCTCGGTGGCGTAGCGGATAGCGGTATCGAGTGCGCGGCGTCCCATGCCGACGCCCATGCCTGCCACTGAAAGCCGCCCATTATCAAGGCTTTGCATCGCAATCTGGAAGCCGCGACCTTCTTCGCCGCCGACCAATGCGTCACCGGGAATTTTGACATCTTCCATGATGATGTCGGCGATATGCGCACCTGACTGGCCCATTTTCTTGTCGGGTTTGCCGATGCTGATGCCCGGTGACGTCATGTCGACAATGAATGCAGAAACATGGGCGTTTTTGGGCAACGCCTCTTTGGAGGTGCGCGCCATGATCAGGCCTATTTTTGCGTGCGGGCTGTTGGTGATATAGCGCTTGGTGCCGGTCAATTTATAGCCATTGCCATCACGGACCGCCATTGTCTGCATCGCGGCGCTGTCCGAACCGCTGCCCGGCTCGGTGAGGCCGAAGCAGGCGATTTCACCGCTCGCGATGCGCGGCAGCCAATAGGCCTTCTGCTCCGGCGTGCCGAAATTCTTCAGCGCGCTGCCCGTCATCCCGACGTTGATCGACATTGTCGAGCGATAGGCAGGGGCCGCGTAGGCTAGTTGTTTGACCGTCTCGATATATTGGCTGATGTTCATTCCTGCGCCGCCAAATTCTTCGGGAATGGTGATACCGAACAGCCCCATTTCGCGCATTTCGGCGAGGATATCGTCAGGGATCGCGTCGTTTGCGATCACTTCCTCTTCAGCAGGGATCAGGCGTTCGAGCACATAACGGCGGAGTTGCTCGATAAAGGCGTCGAAAGTTTCGGAGTCCATACCGGGATTGCTCATCTCTTGCTCCTCAGATGGGATCGTAGGGGAAAACATGCGCCGAAACTTCATCGGCACGTGCGAAACTGGGTTTGAAGGCGGGGATCAGTTCATCGGCGATGCTCTCCGGCGTCCACCCTTCAACCTTGGTCATCGAACGGATCGGGCGCGGCTTATTGTACAGCACGATCTCATTCTTGCGCACAGAGAATATCTGGTTCGACACATCCTTTGACGCGTCAGAGGCAAGATAGACCACCAACGGGGCAATTTTGTCAGCGCTCATGGTTTTGAGACGCTCGACGCGTTCCTTTTGTTCCGGCGTTTCGGCAGGGATCGAGGCGGTCATTCGGCTCCAGGCGAAGGGCGCAATGCAGTTGGAGCGTACGCCTGCACGTGCCATGTCGAGCGCGATCGACTGCGACAGGCCGACAATGCCCAGCTTTGCCGCCGAATAATTGGCCTGCCCGATATTACCGATGAGGCCGCTGGTCGAGGTGAAGTGGATGAAGCTGCCCGATTGCTGCTCGCGAAAATAGGGCGTGGCGGCCTTGGATACGTTGAAGCTGCCGTTGAGGTGCACGTCGATAACCGCGCGCCAATCCTCATGGCTCATCTTGTGCCAGATGGTGTCGCGCAATATGCCGGCATTGTTCACGACAGCATCGATGCGACCAAATGCCTTTACCGCGTCTTCGATAATCGAGGCTGCACCCGCCGGATCGGCGACGCTGGCGAGATTGGCGATCGCCTTGCCACCGGCAGCGATGATGTCATTCGCGGTTTCCTGGGCCGGACCAGCGTCGCCGCCTTCGCCGCCGCCGCCGACGCCGGGATCATTGATGACCACCGCCGCGCCATGTTTGGCGCACAGCAAGGCAATTTCCCGGCCAACCCCGCGCCCTGCGCCGGTTACAGCCACAACCTTGCCTTCAAGCATTCCCATCACATCTCTCCCATGTCGCCGCGTTTAAGCGCTCGATTAAGCCTTGGCCGACGTGAAGGGATTCGTGAAGCCCCCAATCGGCAAATTTATCTATTGGCGCGCAAGGCTATGGTGTTGGCGAAAGCGGACCGAGGCAGAAGGTGGCAGAGGCCAAGAAACAAGTGTATGGGGCAGGAGGGCGAGAACCACACAAATTCGGCGCGTGCGATGAGCTAGTCCAAATCGACGCTCGTGCGAAAGGCGAAGAAGTTGGTATCCATTACGGCGTTTTTTGGAAGGTTTATGTCATGGCGTTGAATGTAAAAGCAGCCTTTCGCCGGGAAATGGACAATGCGCGGCTGGCCGAAGAGAAAGGCGATTTCGCCTTGGCCAAAACGCATCTCGAATGCGCCCATATCCTTGGTCAGCGCTGGTATTTGGCGCATATGGAAAGCCATTACCGCATGTTCCGGCTGGCGCTGAAACAATCTGATGCCAAGGAAGTTCGGGGGCAGATCGTGCGCTTGATTGGCGCGGGGCCTTTCCACATGGTCGGCTGGACACCAGTTGGCAACACGGGCGGCGCGAATGTGTCGCCGACGCTTCCGATGCCGATACCGGCAGAATTGCAGCCTTATTTCAAGGGCTATTCGCTGCGAAAAGGCTTAATAATGCGCGGTATCTTGGTCGCTTCGCTTGTCGCCGCCTATTTTCTTTTTTGGTACTGATTGTCGAAGCGCAAAATCGGACTGCGCATTGCGTGACAGGCGAATGGGGAATGGTGCCGGCTACAGGATTCGAACCCGTGGCCCCCTGATTACAAATCAGGTGCTCTACCAACTGAGCTAAGCCGGCGCGACCAATGCGGGCCCTTTAGCGTCATAGCACCCCAAAGGTCCAGCCCTCTCTTTGCGCTATTTCGGGGGTCAGCAGTTCAGGCATCCAGAGAGCGGCGTGCTGGCTAGCGTTGCGCATCCATGCGGCGGTCAGCAGGGCGTCGGTGGCATGGTCGTCGAGCCTGTGGAGCAGGGTAGGGGCATCGGCACCGAATAGGGCGAGCGCCTTTGCCAGCGTCGCTGCATCGCGAATCTTGCTGGTGTTGGCGGGCAAGCCGGCGGCACGTGCGGCCATCGTCGTGTAGATTTCGATGATGACAGGACCGCTCTCGGGAATTGGATCGAACGGCCAGATCGAGATGCGTCCGTCCAGACGATGCATCATCCGCATGCCGGTCAGCGAGCTTTTGCCGACCTGGCCTGCACCGACGAGGTTGAAACAGCTCCAGCTATTGGCTTGTCTGGTTGCGCGTTGATGGCGCTCTACTTCGCGCAACCGGCCTATGCCGCCCTCGAACAGATCGCCGACATCGCCCTTGGAGTGGCGGAAATGGCGGCGGGCTTCGGAGTGGGCAAGAAAACTGTTCGCTGCCAGATGCCGGTCGTCGGCGCAGATTTGGTCTATCAATGCCCACAGCGCGCGGGCGTCGGCAGGGCTGTCGTCCCATTCGGGAAAGAAGCTGCCGTGATCGAGGAAGGGAAAGCCGAACGACAGGTCGAGGCCGATCAAAATGTCTTCTTGCGCATCAGCGCATTCAAGCAGCCATTCGAGAATAGCTTGCCGCGACCAACGCTTGTCGGGACCGATCAGTTCGGGCGCACCTTCATGGCCTATGCTGGCGAGGGCGAGGCCGGATGGGAACTCACCAACCGCGCCGGACCAGTCGATACAGGCAAATCTGGAGAAGCAGCGCATACGGGATGCTATGCCTCCACACTCACCCAAATAAAAGGGGGGCGAGGTTGCCCCCACCCCAATTGGCTGCTTCGGTAAAGGCAGCTTATTTCTTGGCAGGTGCCTTGCGTGCTGGCGCGCGCTTGACCGTCTTGGGTGCAAGCGAGGCGACCGGCTTTTTGACCACCGGTGCCGCAGGAGCCCGCAGATCCGACAGCATCCGTGCCGCCGCATCACGTCCGCCAAGGCCAAAGGCGAGGGCAAAGGCAACCGCTGCACCGATTGCCAGTGCGCCAAAGGCATAGTCGACGATCAGTCCGCCAATCTGCATCTGCTTCAGCCCGATGAAGACGAACAGGCCTGTTGTGATCCAATAGGTGACGTTTGAGGCGATGTCTGGCCCTGTCGCATCGGCGATCAGGTTGCGCAGGATATTCGCGATGAGAACGCCAAGCGCGATCAGGACTGCGCCAAAGACCACATTGCCTGCCTGCGCCAGCACCGTTTCAAGGATGTTGGTCAATTGCGGGAAACCCAGCATGTTGGTTGCCGCAATCGCAAAGAAGATCATGATGGCGATGGTGACGATGGTTGCAATAACGCCGGAAGCGCTGCGGCCTTCGGGCAGAATGCCAAGCTCGTTAATAGCGCGATCAGCGCCCAGACTGGGCAGCAAATCGCGGATCAGCGAAGCAATCCAGCGCGAGATGACAAAACCGATGCCGAGCAACAGGCAGGCGCCGATAATCAGCGGGATGGCTTTGAACACCATGTTCAGCAGGTTCATCGCCGGTTCGGTAATCGCCGAGATTTCCAGCATCTGAAGTGCTGCAATTGCAACCGGTATGATAACCAGCACATAGACAATGGTACTCAGTGTCTTGGTGATCGCATTATTGCCAGTAATAGCCTCGACACCGCCTTTGTTGGCCCATTTGTCGAAATCGACGGCCCCCAATGCGGTTTCGACCAGATCTCGGGCTATTCCGGCTATCATCGAACCTATGAAGAAGATGGCGGCGGCAAAGACGACATTGTCGAGATAGCCGATGAAGTTGCCGAGCAAGCTTTGCACTGGGGTAATCACGCTATCAAAGCCCAGTTGCTGTAGAACCGCTAGCAAGCCGAAGAGCCAGACCAGCAGCGACACTATTTTGCCAAGCGCCATGCCGACACTCTCTCCGCCAGATGTCCCGCGTTGAAGGAAGGGTATCTGCTCGACCATCTTTGCGAACGTCCATTTGGCCGCCTTTGCCAGCGCCCAGGTGACGCCCAAAATGATAAGGGCGAAGAATATCTTCTCCGCCCACTCCATGAAAAGAACCTTGTCGAAAGCGTAACCCGCTATTTGGAAACTATCCATTTTTGCTCCCCCCATATAACGACCTCAAAGGGTCTAGAAGCGAATAGAATCTACCATAGAATCAAGACTCTGGCAAATTTTTGCTGCAGCTTATGCTGCGCAGCATTTTTATGAGTCAAAGCAATGATTTGACTCGGTTTATTGTTTGTCGACTGTGAAAAGCTTTCGCATCAGCGTTGACAATTCTGCCGTTACAATTTCGATGTCAGGCACAGAAAGCCCTGCGCGGGCTTCGCGCGCGATCCATTGCGGCAAGCCGAAAATCAGTGCGCCAAATGTATGGATCGATAGGGCCGGCAACTCGCCTTTTATGAAATAGGGGGCGGCCCATCCCATTGCACGTTCGACAAAGGCGGCGTTCAAATCCTTGAGCGCGGTCGTGTGCTTGAGCACCCAGGGTGCGGCCGCCGTATCAAGCATGAAGGTGTATTCGTCGGAGAACTTTTTTTGGAAATCAAAGGCCGCGCGCACCGATGCCTCGGCGGCTGCAGGCACTGTCGACTCGGCTTCCATCGCGGCGATCACATGCTCCCAATAATGGCGACGAATGCCGACAAAGATTTCGAGCGCGATCGCTTCCTTGGTTGGAAAGTGGTGGAACAGACTGCCGTTGGAGACGCCCGAATGCTTGCAGATTTCGGCAATCGAGGTCTCATCCAAGCCCTTGGAAAAAAACAGTTCGCGTGCCGAGGCTAGGATACGGTCGCGGGTCTTGGGCTTGGCGGTATGCATTGCGCCTACCTTATCAAACGGCCAGCAAAAACAAGCAAGGAAAAAGTGGATTGACACTCTAGAGCAACACTCTATTATTGAGTCATTCCCGGTGAGGGATGCGACCCAAGGAGAGACGATGTGAAAAGGAAAAAGGACTGGCTGGTGGCGGTTACGCTGTCATTTGGAATGATTGGCGCGGCGCACAGCGCCATCTATATGAAATATGAAGGCATCAAAGGTGAAGCCGCCGAACCGAGTGCCGCGACACCGACAGATGTCACGCCCAAACCAGACGAACCGCAAAAAGGCCTTCTGCTTCCTGCTGTTCAGAAAGCTTCAGATGTAACACCTGACACGCCACCACCTGCTCCGCGAAGCAAACCGCGTGTTGCCGCTGGTGATATCAATGGCGACGGGCATGCAGATACGCACATCCGGCGGGGCACGATGACCGTTCGCAAGGCGGGCGACAAGCCGCTTGAAAGCAATATGCAGCCGGCGCGCGGCAAGCATTTCAAAGATGCCAAGCTGACGCCTCGCAAGTCCGGGGAAGGTCAAGCGCGCAACCGTCGCACAACGAACCAGATTCGGACCAATGAATAGATAGGTCCAAACGCCATTGAACCCGACCACGTAACCCGGCCGGGTTCAACCGGCCATCGTAACCACAACCCGCCCGATGGCCTCGCGTCGTTCGAGTACGAGCAACGCCTCACGCGTTTGCTCCAAAGACAAGTGGTGCGAGATATGCGGACGCATGATGCCCGCTTCGGCCAGCTTTTTCAGTTCAACCCCGGTGCGCGCGGCCAGGTCTGCGTCGCGGCGACTGGCTTCGCCGGCACGAAGGCCGATCAGGCTATAGCCTTTGATCAGCGCATGATTGGCCGGAAAGCTGGGTGTCGTTCCGCTGGCAAAGCCGATGATGAGGAAGCGCCCGCCCCAGCCAATGGCTCGGGTGGCGGTGATAGACAGATCGCCCCCGACCGGATCGAACACGACATCGCAGCCTTTGCCGCCGGTTAGTTCCTTGACCTTGGCGGCAAGGTCGGGATCGGCTGGGTCAAGCGCATGGTCAGCGCCTGCTGCAAGGATGGCGGCCCGTTTTTCTGCGCTGGAACCGGTACCGATAATGAACGCACCCAGATGTTTGCCCAGCGAAACCGCAGCCATCCCGACGCCACCCGCAGCGCCAAGCACCAGCAAGGTTTCGCTTGCTTTGAGTGCCGCCTTGTCGTGCAAAGCGTGCCAGGCCGTGACCCCGCCCGCACGCCAGCAGGCAGCTTCTTCCCATGACAAGGCGTTAGGTTTCGCGACCAAAGCGGCGGCTGAAACCATAGCTTCTTCGGCGATGCAATCACCTTTGCCGCCACCCATGACGGCATCACCCTTTTTGAATGCAGTCACGCCATCGGCGATCTCGATAATCTTGCCTGAAAATTCCATGCCGGGGATGAAGGGCGGGTCGGGCCGGAATTGATATTTGCCATAGGTCATCAGCAGGTCGGGGAAATTCAGCCCCGCCGCCTTGATCGCAATCCGAACCTCGCCGGGCTTTAGTGGCGTCCGCTCGCGGGTTTCGATTTTGATGCTCTCAGGCCCGGTCAATGCGGTGCAGACGGCAGCGCGATAGCTCATTTTGGGTTCCTCTCCCTGCGAAGGCCATCCCAATGGGCCAGTCGCTCTGCAATTTTGGCTTCCAAACCGCGCGCCACGGGGCGATACAGTTGGGCGGACTGCATTTCGTCGGGCCAGTAATTCGCGCCTGAAAAGCCCTCATCGGCGTCATGATCGTAAGAATAGCCAGCACCATAACCGATATCTTTCATCAGCTTTGTCGGGGCGTTCAGGATATTGGCTGGCGGCATCAGAGAGCCCGTTTCCTTCGCTAGCTTCCAAGCTGCCTTTTGCGCTTTATAGGCTGCGTTCGATTTTGGGGCTGTCGCGCAATAGAGGCACGCCTGCACAATCGCGAGTTCGCCCTCGGGCGAGCCGAGAAATTCATAGGCGTCCTTTGCGGCCATGCACTGTTCGAGCGCGCGCGGGTCGGCAAGGCCGACATCCTCGACCGCAAAGCGGGTGATACGGCGAAGGATGTACAGCGGTTCTTCTCCTGCCACCAGCATGCGGGCCAGCCAGTAGAGCGCGGCCTGCGGGTCCGAACCGCGCATCGATTTATGCAGCGCGGAAATGAGGTTGTAGTGCCCCTCACGGTCCTTGTCATAGACGGGCATGCGCCGATGGAGCAAAGCCGCCATCGCCTGCGGGTCCAACGGTGTGTCGGGTGGCGCGATGGCAAAGAGTGTTTCGGCCTGATTGAGCAGGAAGCGCCCGTCGCCGTCGGCGCTGGCGATCAGGGCGAAGCGAGCGTCGTCGGTGAGGGGCAGGGGTTTGCCCTCAACAGCTTCTGCCCGCTCCAGAAGCTTGCCCAAGGCTGCTTCATCGAGCCGTTTGAGCACCAGCACCTGCGCGCGGCTGAGCAAGGCGGCGTTGAGTTCGAAACTGGGGTTTTCGGTCGTAGCCCCAACCAGCGTCACAATACCGCGCTCGACAAAGGGCAGGAACCCGTCTTGCTGTGCACGATTGAAGCGGTGGATTTCGTCGACGAACAGCAATGTAGCCTTGCCGGTGTGCGCGACCTGTTCGGCCTCAGCAAAGGCCTTTTTCAGATCAGCAACGCCCGAAAACACCGCCGAAACCGCCATGTAATGCATGCCCACTGAATCGGCGAGCAAGCGGGCGATGCTGGTCTTTCCGGTTCCGGGCGGACCCCATAATATCATCGAAGACAGTCGCCCGGCGGCAACCATACGCCCGATGGCGCCATCAGGACCGGTCAGATGCTCCTGCCCGACAATTTCGGCGAGCGATTGCGGGCGTATGCGATCGGCGAGCGGGGCATTCGGCGGAATAGCCTGTTGGGAGCTTGCCGGTGCATCGCCGAACAGGTCGGTCACGCTGGGGTGATCTCTGTGCGGTGTTGTCTGACAAGCCGGACATAGGTGTCGGCGACAGCCTGATTGATGGCATCCCAGCTATAGTCGAGGCTGCGGTCCTCGCCGGCCTTGCCATGTTCGGAGCGTAGGGCCGGGTTTTCGCAGTAGCTGCGCAAAGCTTCGGCAAATTGGGCGATAGCGCCCGCCGTAATCAGACGGCCGGAACGATTGTCGTCGACAAGGCTTTGGCTGCCGGTGGCCTTCGCTGCGACGACCGGAAGGCCGCACGCCATCGCCTCGAGCGTCACATTGCCGAAGGTTTCAGTGACGCTGGGGTTGAACAGCATGTCCATGCTGGCCACCGCGCGCGCAAGATCGGTGCCGCCCTGAAAGCCGACAAAGGCGGCGTCTGGCAGGCGTGTTTCGAACCAGCCGCGTGCGGGGCCTTCGCCAATCACCAGCACTTTGTGCCGCACATTACGCCGTTTCAGCTGGTCGATGCTGTCGGAAAATACATCAAGGCCTTTTTCCATCACCAGTCGGCCAAGGAAACCGATCACCGGCATGTCATTGTCGATGCCAAGACTGTTCCGCCAGGCGAGGTCGCGGCGACCGGAATGGAATATCTCACGATCCACACCGCGCGACCAGATGTCGATGTCATAATTCATCCGCTGTTTCCGCAGCACCTGCGCCATCGACTCTGACGGAGCTACAAGGGCGTCGCATTTCCGGTAGAGCGTGCGCAGCCACGCCTCGACTAACGGTTCGAGGAACGACATGTTATAGTAGCGAAAATAGGTCTCAAACCGCGTGTGGACCGATGCCAGCACTGGCAGGTTGCGCTTGCGCGCCCATTTTACAGCCTTGCGCGCGACGCGATCGGGACTCGAAATGTGGACGACATTGGGTGCAAACGCTTCCAGGTCGCGTTTGACCGCCCCTGACAGTGCCAACGGAATGCGATATTCGGGGCGGTTGGGGATCGCCATCGAGGGCACGCTGACAAGATCGCCGGTTGGCTCAAAGGCCGGTTCGGCAACAGTCGGTGAATAGACGCGCACATGTGCGCCCTGACGCAGCAGATAGCCTACCAGTCGGTTGAGCGCCTGATTTGCGCCGTCGCGCACATAATTATAGTTGCCGCTGAACAGGGCAATGCGAAGGTCCGCCGTCTGCATCCGCCGTCTATTAGACAGCGCGGGCGCGATTGCCAATGGTCAAGCCGTTGTTGCGGGGTTAAGCTTGGATATGATTACAACGACGATTGAAGCTCTGCTGGTTGGCAAACCCGTTTCGTTTCGAGGCGACAGGGAAGACAGTTCCATAGGCTCGCGCCTTCCGGTCGAAGCTCCGGTCTATCTGACCTTTACAGGCTTTGAAGGCGATCGCGTCGGTGACCCCACCGTGCACGGCGGTGAGGACAAGGCGGTGCATTTCTATCCGGGCGAACATTATCCGCTGTGGGAGGCCGACTTTGCCAAGGCGGGCCGCGAACCGCATCCGCATCTTGGCCG
Organism: Sphingomonadales bacterium; assembly: GCA_016707885.1. Classification (GTDB taxonomy): domain Bacteria; phylum Pseudomonadota; class Alphaproteobacteria; order Sphingomonadales; family Sphingomonadaceae; genus Sphingorhabdus_B. The sequence continues at coordinate 232,049 of JADJGU010000001.1, read as the reverse complement.
ATTGGGTGGCTTTGGTGAGAATATCTCGGCGCTGGAGATGACCGAAGAACGTGTCCAGATTGGCGACCGGTTCCGGATTGGTGAGGCGTTGGTCGAGATAAGCCAAGGAAGGCAGCCCTGCTGGAAAATCGACCATCATTTTGGCGTGAAAGGGATGTTGGCGGCGGTCGTACAGACAGGGCGTAGCGGCTATTATTTCAGGGTGCTCGAAGTCGGCCATGTGAAGCCTGATGACAGTATCGAGCAAGTGGAGCGCGCCCGCCATGGCTGGACAGTCGAGCGCGCTTTCCAACTATTGATTGGCGGCTTGCACCGTATGGACGGGGCAAATGCCGCATTGCGCGAATTGGCGGAAATGGAGACACTAGCTATCCATTGGCGATGGCGCGCGAAGCAATTGCTCGAAAGTCTGGGCTAAGCGTAACTTTTGGCCAACTCGATGCGAACCAGAGGGTATGATGAAAAAGCTAAGCCACATGCTAATCGCTATCCTGTCAGCCACTATCGTCTTCTCTTCGGCCAGCGCATCCGATAAGCTGGGCAAAACCGAAACCGCCACAGCCATTTTCGCTATGGGCTGCTTCTGGTGCGCCGAGTCTGATTTTGAGAAGGTCGACGGCGTCGTTGAAGTCGTATCGGGCTATACCGGCGGACCCACGCGAAACCCGACCTATGAACAGGTCAGTGCGGGCGGGACAGGTCATTATGAAGCCGTGCGCGTCACTTATGATCCGGCGAAGGTGAAATACTTCGAATTGCTCACCGTATTTTGGAAAAATGTCGATCCATTCGATGCAGCCGGCCAGTTCTGCGACAAAGGGGAGAGCTATCGCGCCGCGATATTCCCGGGAAGCGCTGCCGAGCGAAAGGCTGCACTGGCTTCACGCGATTATCTTGTCGGCTTTTTCAAGCGCGACTTGGTCACCAAAATCGAACCACGCACAGCCTTTTACCCGGCCGAAGACTATCATCAGGACTATTATAAAAAGAATCCGATCCGATACCGCTACTACCGCAGCCGTTGCGGACGTGATGATCGGTTGAAAGATGTGTGGGGGAAGTAAAAGGCTTACCCCGCCGCCTCACCCACGGCCTCTGGCCTGTACAATCGCACACGCGTGACGCGGCGTTCGTCGCCTTCGACTATCTCGATTTTCCAACCGCTTTCCGGGTGAATCAGCACGTCGCCCACATCGGGAACCTGCCCCGCAAGCACAAAGGCGAGGCCGCCGATCGTGTCGACATCTTCATCAACTTCTGACAGTTTCTCGTCCAACGCCTCTGCAAGATCGTCCAATTCACTCCGTGCATCGGCATCCCAGATGCCGGGTGCGTTTTCGACGAAAAGCGCTTCGGGCTCGTCGTCATGTTCGTCTTCGATCTCGCCGACAATTTCCTCGACCAGATCTTCAATGGTGACCAGACCCTCGGTTCCTGAATATTCGTCGAATACAATAGCCAGATGGGTTCGTGTGCGGCGCATCTCGTCGAGCAGCTGCATCACTCCCATGCTTTGCGGCACAAAGCGTGGCTGACGGATAAAGGCTTCTAGACTGTCGGGCTTTTCCTTGCCCTCGGCGAGGACCGCGAAGATATCTTTCACATGGATCATGCCGGTGATGTTATCGAGCGTGTCCTTGTAAACTGGCATGCGGCTGTGGCCATGTTCGACGAAGGCAGCGACGGCCTCATCAAAGCTGGCATCGTCTTTGATACCCAAAATGTCGGCGCGCGGTACCATCACGTCGTCGACGCGGTGCTCGGAAAAATGGAGAAGGTTGCGGACCATCTCGCGTTCAATGGCCGAGAGATCGCCTTCGGAATCTGGCGCTTCGCCTTCCTCTACATCTTCCTCATGTTCGGCGATTTTTCTTCGAGTTGCTCGCGCAACGTCGGTTCATGATTGCGCCCGAACAGCAGCGACTTCACGCGCTGCCATAATCGGCTGTCCTCGGTTTCGTCCTTGCGGGGTCGTAAACCGCTACTACTCTCGCCCTCCGTCATGGGGTTGGCTATGCTGCCTCCGGCTGTTTTCAGTGGTCGCTATATGGATTGGCGATGCCCAGCGATGCAAGCGCTTTTACCTCCAGCGTCTCCATCTGTTCAGCTTCGCCATCGTCGATATGGTCAAGCCCGAGCAGGTGTAGCGTGCCGTGGACGATCAGATGGCTGGCGTGGCGGGCGAGCGGGATGGCTTTTTCCTCCGCTTCGGCTGCGCAGACGCCATAAGCCAGTATCATATCACCCAGCAAAACTTCGCCATCGTCGGTGTTGGCGAGCGCGTCGAGTTCGTCGGTTTCGAGCATGGGAAAGCTGAGCACATTTGTCGGCTTGTCCTTGTCGCGCCATTGCCGGTTCAGTTCGTGCACTTCGCCATCGTCCGACAGCCGTATGCTGATCGAAAGTGTGAAAGGCGCTTCCGCCAAATCACCATGCGACGAAACCGAAAAAGCTGCTTTTACAGCATCTTCGGCGATCCGTTCCCAGTCGGCCTGGCCATCCCATTCGCGCGTCCGGTCGATATCGACCTCAAGCATTGGGCCCCTCATAGGCATCGACTATCCGTCCGACCAGCGGATGGCGGACAACGTCGCTGCTGTTGAAACGTATGGTGGTAATGCCCTCAACCCCGTCAAGCCGCTGTACGGCATCGTTCAGTCCCGAATAGGTCGCACCGCCGGGGATATCGACCTGGTTAGGGTCTCCGCAGATCACCATCCGGCTGTTCATGCCGAAGCGCGTGAGGAACATCTTCATCTGCTGCGGCGTGGTATTCTGAGCTTCGTCGAGAATGATGAAGGCGTCGGACAAAGTGCGCCCGCGCATGAAGGCGAGGGGAGCGATTTCGATTTCGCCGCTCGCAATCCGGCGCTCGACCTGCTCGACCGGCAAAGTGTCGTGCAACGCGTCGTAGATCGGGCGCAGATAGGGATCGACCTTTTCCTTCATGTCACCGGGTAGGAAGCCCAACCGTTCGCCTGCCTCCACTGCTGGACGCGACAGGATCAGCCGGTCAACCGCCCCGGTAATCAGCATCGCTACCGCCTGCGCCACCGCAAGATAGGTCTTGCCCGTGCCTGCCGGGCCGAGCGCGAAGATAATCTCGTCGCGCGCCAGCGCGTGCATATAGGGCACCTGCGTGGCCGATCGCGGCACCAGCGTTTTCTTGCGGGTGCGGATCATCACCTCGGGGGCGCCGCCATCGTCCTTGCGCAATATGCCGTCGAGCGTCGGCTCGGCACTCATCGAAATGATCGCTTGCACAGCTTCAGGGTCAATCTCCTCGTTGCGCATCACGCGGCTGTAAATATCGTTCAGGACATCACGAGCGCGGGCGATTGCGCCAGCCTCTCCCTCAATCTGCACCCGGTTGCCGCGCGCAGATATATAGACCCCCAACCGGTTCTCGATAGCGACCAGATTGCGATCAAATTCGCCGAATACGGTATTGATGAGGTGCGGGCGGTCGAAGGTGATTTCGAGCCGCGACATATCGCCGGCTTGCGCTTGGGCTTTTTTCGCCATTCAGGCTGCGACCTGCATCAATAACTCTCCCTTGAGACTCAGTGGACCGGCTTCGACTATATCTACATCGACTATATCGCCGATGGAAAGCCCCGGTGCCAAGATATGCACAGATTGTAGCCAGGGCGACTTTCCGATCAACTGACCCTCAAGTTTGCCGGGCTTTTCGAGCAACACCGATGTGCGTTTGCCTAGAGTGTCGCGGTTGAAAGCCGCCTGCTGCTCGCTTATCAATGCCTGCAGCCTTTGCAGCCGTTCGTCCGCCACCTCGGGCGCGATCTGACCGTCCATCGTTGCGGCAGGTGTGCCGGGGCGGGGGCTGTATTTGAAAGAGTAGGCGTAGCTGTAGACTGTCTCGCGCACGATGCTGAGCGTGTCTTCAAACTCGGCGTCGGTCTCGCCGGGGAATCCGACGATGAAATCGCCGGACAGCGCAATATCAGGGCGTACTGCGCGCACCTTGTCGATGATCCGCAGATAGCTGTCGCGGCTGTGGCTGCGGTTCATGGCTTTCAGGATGCGATCATTGCCAGCCTGCACCGGCAGGTGCAGATAAGGCATCAGTTTTTCGACATCGCCATGCGCGGCAATCAGCCCGTCTGTCATGTCGTTGGGATGGCTGGTCATGTAACGGATGCGGTGCAAGCCATCGATCCGGTCAATCGCGCGGATTAGCGTTCCCAGATCCTGTCCGTCCGCTTCCCAAGCATTCACATTCTGGCCAAGCAGGGTGATTTCCTTCGCCCCCGCATCGACCAGCGCTTTGGCTTCATCGACCAGTTCGGCGAAGGGACGGCTGATTTCCGCGCCGCGCGTGTAGGGAACAACGCAATAGGTGCAAAATTTGTCGCAGCCTTCCTGCACCGTTAGAAAAGCGGTCGGCCCTGTTTTGCGGCGCTTGGGCAGAACGGCGAACTTGTCTAGCCCGGGCAAGTCCAGGTCAATCGTGCTTTCGCCCTTTGCGACGGCAGCAACCATGTCGGGCAGCTTGTGATAAGCCTGCGGGCCGACGACGATGTCGACTTCGCTGGCGCGGCGGCTGATTTCTCCGCCTTCGGCCTGCGCGACACAGCCAGCCACGGCGATCACCGGCGAACTGCCATCCTTGCGGCGCAGACGGCCGATTTCGGAATAAACCTTCTCGGCCGCTTTCTCACGGATATGGCAGGTATTGAGGATGACAAGGTCGGCATCCTCCTTGTCCGACGCCTCCATGCCGCGCGCGGCAAACATCTCCGCCATCCGCTCGCCATCATAGACGTTCATCTGGCAGCCGTAATTTTTGACGTGAAAGGTCTTGGGCGACTCGTTGCTCATGGAGCGGCGCTATACATCGCGCCTATAGTGGTCGCCAGCCTGCATTGCCTCCGTGATGCGATGCCGCACTTCCGCCGAAATCGCCTTGCGATCGGGGTAGTGGGATGGATCGAACGGCTCCAGAAAATGGATTGTAGCGGTTACCGGCATGACATAGGTCATGATCCGCCAGAAATTCTCGACTATCCCCTCTTCGCCGACCCAGGAAAGGCGACGCGTGTGTTCGCCGTAAGTGAGGAACACTGGCTGCACCATCATGCCTTGAGGAGGTGGGACGAGTGCCGCAAAGAGTGAAGGCTTGAACGGCAGCAGCCCTGAGCCGTCATGCGTGGTCCCTTCCGGAAAAATCGTGACAGGTTGCTCGCCGCTCATCGCGTCACGCAGATCGTCGACCTGATCGCCGACGCTCAACCGGTTTTCGCGGCTGACAAAGATAGTGTTGTTAATCGTGCAAAGCCAGCCGATCAGCGGCCATTTTTCGATCCCGTCATTGGCGACAAAGGTGCAGCCGGTTACACCGGATATGACAGGAATGTCGATCCAGCTATGGTGATTGGCGGCGTAGAAGACATTTTTGCGGATGCGCTGACCGCTGGTTGCGGTCGCAATGCCGGCGGTCCAGCTGATCGACAGCAGGAAAAGTCGTGGCCAGGGTGAAGGCTGGCGAAACAGACGCCAGATATTGTGGAGGAGCAGACCGACCAGAAGCGATGCGGCCATCAGCAACAGGCGCGCGCCAAACAGGATCTGCCCGAAAATCAGGCCGATCGGGTTACGCTGCTTAATCGTCGCGGCTGAGTGCAACGCCGTATAGCTCCATACGGTGGTCGACCAAGCGATAACCCAGCTTTTCCGCTATCACCTTTTGCAGCGCTTCGAGTTCGGGATCGACAAATTCAATGACTTTGCCGGTTTCGACGTCGATCAAATGGTCGTGATGCGCCTCCGGCGATGCCTCATAACGCGCGCGCCCGTCGCCAAAATCATGGCGGTCGAGAATGCCTGCTTCTTCGAACAGGCGGACCGTGCGGTAAACGGTCGCAATCGAAATCTTTCCGTCGATCGCAGATGCGCGACGATAGAGTTCTTCGACATCGGGATGATCGTCTGCATCGGATATGACGCGCGCGATTACGCGCCGCTGGTCGGTAATGCGCAGGCCGCGTTCGGCGCACAGCGCTTCAAGGTCAATCCGGGATTCCATGTTACGGTATTTAGTGTCGCGCGGGGATTCGTCAATGAAAAGGGCCAGTCCACACCCGACCGGCCCTTTCATCAATTTCGCTTTGAGTGAAAGATTATTTCACTTTCTTTTTGCGGCCTGAACCGGGTGCACGGCCCAGGCCGATTGCCTTTGCAAGGTCTCGGCGCTGTTCGGCATAAGCAGGGGCAACCATCGGATAGTCGGCTGCCAGGCCCCACTTTGCACGATAGTCATCGGGCGTCATGCCATAATGCGTCATCAGGTGGCGCTTGAGCATCTTCAGCTTTTTGCCGTCTTCAAGGCACACGATGAAGTCGCGCTTGACCGAAGTGCGGATGGGCACAGCCGGTTCGGGGGCAACGGCGGGCGCGGATGACGGCGTCGTCAACCCGGCAAGCGCAGCATGTACATTACCAATCAGCACTGGCAGATCGGAAACAGCAACGCTGTTGTTGCTGACATGTGCTGCTACAATATCTGCGGTCAGCGTTATCAGCATTTCATTTGCTTCATTCGTTTCATCGGTCATTATATATTCTCCCTTACCCGGCTATTTTCATGTTTACAGCACTGTCACTAAAGCCCAGCGAACGGGTTTAATCAATGGTGTATATTTACAAGTCTGATTGAAATCGGGAATATTGGAGCAGGCTTGCTTATATCAAAAGTTAAGCGCCATCGTTGTAGCATCGAATCGCTGACCGTCGACACCTCTATAATAACCCCGTCGAGTTGCTTTGGCAGCGAAACCCAATCTGGTATAGAAGTTGGCAGCACTATTATTCGCACGAACCTCTAGAAACAGATTTTGTCGGCCGCTGTTCTTTGCGATGCTAATAATCGACGCAACAATCTGGGTTGCGACACCTTGGCGCTGAAAACCTGGGTCGACACCGATCATCAGCAATTCTTCTTCATCCAGAACCCATCTTGTCAGAGCAAAGCCGACGATCTGGTTTTCAATTGCGGCCAGTAGCAATTGGCTGCCGGGCATTGCTAGCAGCGAGAGACATTGGCTCGCGGTCCATGCTTCGCCATAATTGGGGTCAAAAGCGGCGTTCATAATCGGCATGATCGCAGCAATGTCGCGCGCATCGCCGAAAGTGATCGACACCATCGTCACTTGGCCTTTGGCAATTTTGCATCGGGGCCGCGAACATAAGAGGGCGTGGCATCCACGGCACCTAGATGTTCAATCAATGGCCAGTGACGCGCGTCAGAAACGGCCTCTGCGACAGCGCCGCTACCCCGCAACCCTGCGACCAAATCGGCGGCATCGCCAACGATGGTGTCGGCGGTTGAAAGCTGTGCGACGGCGTCGGGCACCAGCGATTGCGGCGCGGACAATGCGCTGCCATTTGCCGCAAAGCTCTGGAAGAACAACTCACCATGCCCGCCATGAACGGCGACATCGATTGTGGTCGTTGATCCGGATGTCTGGCGTGCAATAGCTGCCATTAAGGCTAGTCCGTTATAGCCTTGGCATCGAACATTCCATGCCAGCGCCAAAGCTTTCGCCGCTGATACACCGACACGAATTCCTGTAAAACTTCCCGGCCCCACATTGACCGAAAGGATGTCGGCAAGGCCCTTTTCGGGCAGTTCGGCGATCATCGGTACCAGTCGTTCGGCATGTCCGCGCCCGATAACTTCATGGCACGCAGCGATGCATTCCATGTCTTCGAACAGCGCCACCGAACAGGCACGCGTTGCAGTATCTATGACCAGCCGTCTCACGCTGCCGCGCGTAACCGATCAGACGATCTTGTTAAAGCGCTCAAATGCCGGGCGCGGGCTGCGTTCGAAGATTGTCGCCGGATCGCCATAACCGATGGTCGAGATGAAATTGGATTTGACCTTGGTGCCTGCGAAAAAGGCTTCGTCTACTGCATCATTGTTGAAACCCGACATCGCACCGGTATCCAACCCGAGCGCACGCGCGGCGAGAATGAAATAGCCGCCCTGAAGGCTGCTGTTGCGGAACGCGGTTTTTTCGATCAGCGCGTCATTGCCGACAAACCAGCTGCGCGCATCGGTGTGCGGGAAAAGCTCGGGCAGGTTTTCGTAAAACTCCAGGTCCATGCCGATGATCGCGGTGGCGGGTGCCTGCAGGATTTTCTCACCATTGGCGGGCATCGCAAGCGCCGCGAGTTTTTGCTTCGATTCATCGCTGACGCACCAGACAATGCGCGCCGGCAGGCAGTTGGCAGAGGTCGGGCCAAATTTCATCAACTCCCAAACCGCTTTCAACTGGTCGTTCGACACCGGCGTGTCGAGATAGCCATTATAGGTGCGTGCGGTACGGAAAAGCTGGTCGAGGGCGGCATCGCCCAACGGCTGATTGATCGGCATATAGGGTTCCCCGGTTCGTTGGATATCAGGCCGCGCGGACTTCGGTCACTTCGGGCACATAATGTTTCAAAAGCTGCTCGATGCCATTTTTCAGCGTCGCGCTCGATGAAGGGCAGCCTGAGCAGGCACCCTGCATCTGCAGGAAAACAACGCCGCGCTGGAACCCGCGATAGACAATATCGCCGCCATCATTGGCGACCGCGGGACGGACGCGGGTTTCGATCAGTTCCTTTATCTGGTCGACGATCTCTGCGTCTGCAGGGTCATCCAGCGGATATTCGGTATCGGGGGCGGGGACGCTGAATCCGGCCTTGGGCGCATGGAAAAGCGGCATATCGGCAGTGAAATGATCGAGCAGGATCGACAGCACATCGGGCTTCAGATCGGTCCAGCTGACGCCGGGGGCAGCCGTTACCGAAATAAAATCGCGTCCGAAAAAGACACCAGTCACATCGCCAAGGCCAAACAAGGCTTCGGCCAGCGGAGAAGCTTCAGCCTCTTCATGGTCGGCAAAATCGCGCGTGCCTGCATCCATCACGATACGTCCGGGCAGGAATTTGATCGTCGCCGGGTTCGGCGTCAGTTCGGTCTCGATAATCATAGCCCCCATTTGGGGAGAGCGGGCAGGGGACACAAGGCCTTTTTCCTTCGCCGACCAAAAGAAAACCCCGCACCCTTGTTCAAGGTGCGGGGTCTTCCCTGGGAGAAACCGGTCGGTTCAGGCGGTGGCGTGCTTATCCTCGGCCTTTGTCTTCCACAGCGAGAACAATATCCCGCCCAATATCAAGGCGAAGGTCACGCCCAGGCTGATTACCGGCGGGAATTTGTCGCCGCCAATCAGGAAGTCGGAGATGAAGATCTTCGAGCCGATGAACACCAGCACCAGCGCGAGGGCATATTTCAGATAATGGAAACGGTGCACCATCGCCGCGAGCGCAAAATAGAGCGCCCGCAGGCCTAGGATAGCCATGATGTTCGAGGTGTAGACGATGAAGGTATCAGTGGTGATCGCAAAGATCGCCGGTACCGAATCCACCGCGAACACAAGGTCGGCAAGGTTGATGACGATCAGTGCCAGCAGCAGCGGCGTCATTGCGGTTACCATTTTGCCCGTCTTGCTGTCGGGAACCTTCACCAGAAACTTTTCGCCATGCAGATCATGCGTGACGCGGAAATGTTTGTTCATGAAACTGACGACAGGGTTTTTGGAAACGTCCATTTCCTGGTCGCCCGTGAACAGCATTTTTACGCCAGTGCCGACAAGGAACAGCGCGAAGATGTAAAGCGTCCAGTAGAATTCCTGTACGAGCGCTGCACCCAGTGCGATCATGATACCGCGCAACACAATGACCGCAATGATACCCCAAAGCAGCGCGCGATACTGATATTTGGCCGGAATCGCAAAATAGGTGAAAATCAGGCTGATCACGAAGACATTGTCGATCGACAGCGCCTTTTCGATGAAGAAGCCGGTATAATATTTCATGCCCAGATCGGCACCCTTTGCGTACCAGACCCACAGGCCAAAAAGCAAAGCGATGCTGATGTAGAAGGCAGAAAGCTTCAGGGATTCGGAAATCCCCATTTCCTTGTCTTCCTTATGAAGGAAACCAAGGTCGAACGCTGTCAGCACGACAACGATGCCGATGAAGGACAGCCAGAACCAGACCGGCGTGCCCAAAAACATATCAAACAGGAAATCCATCAAACGGGCCCCTAATGTGTCCAATCCGTCCCGAGAGACGGAGGTTGCGCCGCGTGTCGCGCTTTCGGATGAACAATCCGACATCACGCATGCCGCCGCATGCGCCAGAGGGGCCCGGATTGAGCGCCGATTTAGAGGTTGTTACGCGAATTTCAACTGGGAATTTGCCTGTAGCGACGGCGCTCGGTCTCTTTTCAGGCTAAATCGAGTAATCGGAGCCTGCATCGCTTCTTTGCCGTACGGCGGAAATGGCTTCGGCCCGGATCAACAGACCTTCAAGGTCATTCAAATCGATGTCGAAGGTTTCTCCGCTTTCGGCAATGGCTTTGCCGATATCCTCACGCAGCAATCCTGTGGGTGCTGACATTTCGACGACAGGCTCTGGCTTATGGGGGTAGCTGTGCCGAGAAAAGCGGTGATAGAGCCAGCCCATAGCCAGCAACGCAGCGCTATTCGCGGCTACCAATGTGACGGGAAAGGCGAAGCCTGCTTTCGATATGGCGTCTCCCCCCAATATAGCGGTTATGGCCACCGCCCCGCTAGGTGGATGCAGACAGCGCAACACGGACATGGCGATAATCGCGAGGCAAACGGCCACGCCTACTGCCAGCATGGGATTGTCTATGCTTTGCGCCATCGCCACGCCCACAGCCGCCGAAACCAGATTGCCCCCAAATACCGGCCAGGGTTGCGCGAGAGGACTTGCCGGGACAGCGAAGACCAGCACGGCAGATGCGCCAATCGGTGCGATAAGGTATGGCAGTCCGGAATAGCTGGCCTGAACTGCTAGCCCGACAATGCTTGCAAACAGGACGCCCAGTCCAGCCCCTAAGGCGGCCCAGCTGCGATCGCCGAAGCTTGCGCCTGCGAGCAGGGGAACGAATAGGCGCAGACGGCTCATCTGCCCTTCATTTTAACCAGCATCTCGCCCATTTTCTGGTGGAGCATGTTCACTGCCTTCAATGGGCGTACCATCACTTTGAAATGGGTTATGAGGCCATCATCATCGCACGAAATCATGTCTATGCCGTTGATTTTGATACCGTCGATCTCGGCCGTGAATTCCAGAATCGAGCTGTTCTCGCGGTGCCATTCGCCAACATAGCGGAATGTATCATTGCCAAGCGTATGGCCGGCAGCAGCGAGATATTGGGAGGTGATCGCTTTGCCGACCTGCGGGGTGTGGACGACCGGGCTTTCGAAGACGCAATCGTCATGGAGAATATTCTCAATCTCGGCGACGTCCTTCGACAGTGCGACGCGGTGCCAGATTTCTGCGGGGTTGTGCGGCATAACTCTTATCCTCCCAAACCGTAGCCCTGAGCTTGTCGAAGGGCGCTTATCGGAAAAACGTGCTTCGACAGGCTCAGCACTGCGGTAATTAATAACCCAAATCCAAATTCACCAATGGCTCAAGCTTTTCGCCTTTGTGATAGCGTTTGAGGTTTTCAAGGAAGCGCTCGGCAGAGCGCACAAACATCTTGTCCTGCGCGCGGCCCGACAGGTGCATGCTGATATGGCAATTGTCGAGGCTCCACAGTGGATGGTCGGCGGGCAAAGGCTCGGGTGTGGTCACATCAAGGAACGCGCCACCAATTTGCTGGTCCTGCAAAGCCTTCACCAGCGCATCCTGATCAACCACCGAACCACGCGCGATATTCACCAGAACGGCGCTTTGCTTCATCTCGGCCAGCTCGTCGGCTCCGATCATTTCGTCGGTTTCTGGTGTTGCAGGGACTGCGAGAATCACCCAGTCAAATTCGCCTAGCCGCGACTGCCAAGCGTCGGGGGCGAGGCTGAATGGGCCGGGGGTGCGGCGGACGATGGTGACATTGACGTTGAACGCCTTCAGCCGCTCCTCGATCAGCTTGCCGATCGCGCCATAGCCGAGCAGCAAGGCCTTTGATCCGTACAGCTCGACCTTGCCGGGTGAGTCGATCAGCCATTCGCACCGGTCCTGCGCGTGCATCACTTCGCGATAGCCCTTGGCGATATTGAGCATCCCCATGACGACATATTCGGCAATGGTGATAGCATTGATGCCCGCGCCGTTGGTTACCTTGGTTCCGCGCTTCTTGAGCTCGGCAAGCGGCATGCCATCGACGCCCGCATAGATGCTGTTGAGCCATTTGAGGTTGGTCGCCGCAGTGATAATCGCCGCCATGTCGGCCTTGTCATACATATCGAACCAGCCGATTTCCGCCAGCGGCGCGAGTTCGAGCGCCTCCTCCTTGGTCACATACCAATGCGCATCGACCCAATCGGGCAGGCGCGGCTCGACCATCGCGCGGATCAGGCTGGAGGCCACGAATTTGGTTTTGGTCATACTAAAATGTCTCCCCTCCCGCTTGCAGGAAGGGCCGGGGGAGGGCCTGTCCCGAATTTGGGAAAGCAACCATGCCCTCCCTGACCCCTCCCGCAAGCGGGAGGGGGAACTAACCCTCAATCTTCCAATCCCACCCCAGCGGATCGCCGTCCATCACTTCCACACCCTTGGCGATCAGATCATCGCGGATGCGGTCTGAGGTGGCAAAGTCCTTGTTTGCGCGGGCTTCCTTGCGTTGGGCCAGAGCGTCTTCGATTTCGGCTTCGGTGATGACGGCGGCTTTGGGGCGGATGCGGAGGTCTGTGCGTGCTGTCGAGGATAGAAGATTCAAGCCCAACACATCATCCATGTCGGCAAGTATCTGCCAGCGCTCTCGATTTTCGATACTCTTTTCCCATAAAACAGCTTCAACCAAAGGAAGACACATCGGAGTATTTAGATCGTCGGCAATGGCATTATCAAAATCGAGCAGATAACCAAACCCATCCGAAGCCCTTTGATCGGCCTTTCTAGGTTTAACAAGGCTCGGGTCATCTACCGGATTCCCGGTCTTTGTGTGTTCGTCCCACATTTGCTTTTGAATCGCCATCACCATGCGCTTCAACCGCGTGAACGCCGCAACCAACCCTTCCCAGCTGAACTCAAGTTCGCTGCGATAATGCGCCTGAAGGCACATCAGGCGATAGGCGAGGGGATGGAAGCCTTTGTCGATGAGCAGCTGCACACGCAGGAATTCGCCTGCGCTCTTGCTCATCTTGCCGCTGCGTTCGACGAGGAAATTATTGTGCATCCAGATGCGCGCGCCGCTGTCGGAGGAGCATTCATGCGCTTGATTCTGTGCAATCTCATTGGGATGATGGATTTCGCGATGGTCGATCCCGCCTGTATGGATATCGAACGGAAAGCCGAGCAGATCGCCTGACATGACCGAGCATTCGAGATGCCAGCCCGGCGCGCCCTTACCCCATGGGCTGTCCCATTCCATCTGGCGGTTTTCACCGGGTGGGGTCTTGCGCCAGATCGCGAAATCCTCTGGATTTCTCTTATCTGAGACTTGTTCAATTCGACCGGTATTGAAAAGTTCCCCGACCTTCCGTGCAATCTCAGGGAATTCCCGGACAAATGTATTTTGGTCAGCATGTTCAAGTGGCGCCAACGCTTCGATTAAGCGCGCTGATTTCCGTGAAGGCCGGTTTTGTTGAGATATGCGAACGCTATGCAGCAAGTTTCTGACTGCAGATTGATAATCACTCGAAACGTCACCTGCTTTGAGTTCGTTCGAAAACTGGCGGTATGGAGCCCATAAGTCATCGTCTGCAGCCAGCCATCCATAGTTTGGGACCGTTGTGACATCGAAATAGAGCCCGCTTTCCAGCTCGTAGCAGTGCTTTTCGGCGATGCTTTTGGCGAACTCGATCATCTGCGGCACATAGTCGGTGGCGATTGACCATTTGGCTGGCTGGCGGATGTTGAGTGCCTTGATGTCTGCCCAATAGGCCTCTGTATAGTGGCGCGCGATGTCCCAGATGGATTGCGCCTTTTCGGCCGCCATCTTTTCCATCTTGTCCTCACCCGCATCGGCATCGTCGGTCAAATGTCCGACATCGGTGATGTTGATGATGTGGGTCAGTTTGTAGCCTTTGTAGCTGAGCACCCGACCAAGCGTATCGGCGAACACATAGGCGCGCATATTGCCGATATGCGGGTAATTGTAGACCGTCGGCCCACAGCTATAGACACGCGCTTCACCGGGATGGACGGGCTGGAAGGTTTCCAGTTGGCGGGTCAGGCTGTTGAAGAGTTTGAGGTCGGACATGGACGGGGCGATGCTGGAAAGTAGGGCTGAGGTCAAGTTTCCAAAGCACCGTCACCCTGAACTTGTTTCAGGGTCCATTTCTCCTCTCAACCCTTCGGCCTGCGTGGCACGATGGATGCTGAAACAAGTTCAGCATGACGGGTTAGTGATTAATCAAAACCCCTCCCAACTCACCACTTCCCCCAAAGGCGCCCTAGCCACCGGAAAATTATTCACCGCAGCATCCGGGTCGCGATAGCCGATCGCCATGCCGCAGAAGAAGATATGATCGTCGGGGATGGGGAAGCATTGCCGGATTTGCGGGGTGTAGATCGCCCACGCCTCCTGCGCGCAGCTATCCAGCCCCTCTTCACGGAGCAGCAACATCACCGTCTGCAACCACATGCCGATATCCGACCATTGCGGCGGGCCCATATAGCGCGGGGTGTGGATCAGCATCAGGATCGGCGCGTCAAAGGCGCGGAAATTGCGCGCGAACCACATCAGCCGTGCCATCTTGTTGTCGCGCGGAATATCGAGTGCTGCATACATCGCCTCACCCACGCCAAAGCGGCTGTCCTTGTATCGACCATCCAGCTCGGGCGGGTAAATATTATATTCCGGCTTGTGCGCGGCGGCGCCTTGCGGAATGACTTCGGCTACCGCTTCCAGCAATTTCTTGAGCGGCTCTCCTGTCGCCATGACTGCATTCCACGGCTGCGTATTGCCGCCCGACGGCGCATTCTGGGCCTTGGTCAGGATGCGTTCGAGCAGCGCCTTATCGACCGGCTTGTCCAGAAATTCGCGCACCGACCGGCGGCTGGCTACGGCTTCGCTGACTTGCATATCCTGCTCTCCAAAGATTTAATCGCTTGATTAAATCAATGTCAGGTCAGCGCGGAATTGCAAGCCTATTCCTCGTCGAACAACCCGGCCAATTGTTCGATCATCGTGCCGCCCAATTGCTCGGCATCCATGATCGTAACCGCGCGGCGATAGTAGCGGGTGACGTCATGGCCGATGCCTATGGCGACCAGTTGCACCGGGCTCCGGCCCTCGATCATCTCGATCACGCGGCGCAGATGCTGTTCGAGATAGCCGCCATGATTGACCGACAAAGTCGAGTCATCAACCGGCGCGCCATCGGAGATCACCATCAGGATGCGGCGGTCTTCGGGGCGGGCGATCAGGCGGTTGTGCGCCCAGAGCAAAGCTTCGCCGTCGATATTTTCCTTAAGCAAGCCTTCGCGCATCATTAGGCCAAGGTTGCGGCGCGCATGGCGCCATGGCTCATCGGCTTTCTTGTAAACGATGTGACGCAGGTCGTTGAGGCGGCCAGGCATGGCGGGGCGACCGGCGGCGAGCCAGTCCTCGCGCGATTGCCCGCCCTTCCATGCGCGGGTGGTGAAGCCGAGGATCTCCGTCTTCACGCCGCAGCGCTCGAGCGTGCGCGCCATGATGTCGGCACTGATCGCGGCGATGCTGATCGGGCGGCCGCGCATTGATCCGCTATTGTCGATCAACAGCGTGACCACGGTATCGCGGAACTTGGTTTCACGTTCGACCTTGTAGCTCAGCGACTGGCCGGGGGAGACGACGACGCGGGCGAGGCGCGCGGCATCGAGCAGTCCTTCTTCCTGATCGAAATCCCAACTGCGGTTCTGCTGGGCCATCAGGCGGCGCTGCAGCCGGTTGGCGAGCCGCGTAACCGCGCCCTGCAAACCGGAAAGCTGCTGGTCGAGATAGGCGCGCAGGCGGTTGAGTTCTTCCTCATCGGCCAGCTCGGTCGCGCCGACAACCTCGTCATATTTGACTGTCCAGCTCTTATAATCGCTCTGCGGCAAATGATCCCAATTGCGGCGCTGCGGGTTGACCGGCTGCATGCCGTCTTCGCCCATATCGCCGTCGGCATCATCCATGTCGTCCATCTCGGACGAATCATAATCGGCCTCGGTCTCCTCGCCCTCGCCCTCCTGCGGCTCGGCACGGGCTTCGGCCTGGCCGGCTTCGCTCTGGCCCTCGTCGTCGCTCTCGCCGTCCTGTTCCTGCTCTTGCTCGGATTCGTCCCCGCCTTCGTCGGCTTCGTTCGGTTCAATCTCGCCTTCGGTCAGGTCGAGATGCTCAAGCATCGTCTGCGCGAGCGAAGCAAAGGCGGCCTGATCGTCGAGCGCGAGGCCCAGTGCATCGAGATCACTACCCGCTTTGTCCTCAATCCAGCCGCGCAGCAGATTGACACCTTGCGACGCAATTTCGGGCACAGTTTGGCCAGTGAGCCGTTCGCGCACCATCAGCGCGAGCGCTGTCGATATAGGAACTTCCTCCGCCGCCTGCGCGCGCGAAATCGGATCGGTACGCAGCCGCATTTCCAGCGCGTGGGTCAGGTTGCCTTTCACCCCGTCCATTGCGCGCGAACCCAGCGCCTCGATCCGCGCGGTTTCTATGGCATCAAACGCGGCACCTGCCATCGCCTCATGCGGGCGAAGTGCCGCGTGGCGGGCGACATCATGATGTTTCAGGCGCAGCGCAAAACTGTCCGCAAAACCGCGCGCTTCGGCGATCTGTTCGGGCGGCAGCGACCGGCCCGGCATCGGAACGCGGAAATTCTTCCCCGCCTGTGTCGGCGCGTCCGCAGTAAAGGCGAGCTCGACTTCGGGATCGTGCGCAATCGCGCGCGAGGTGCCGGTCAGCACCTGCTTGAACTGTTCGAGGGGGGAATTGTCTGCCATTTTCGATTCAGGGCCTTAACGGCAATTTTCGCCCGCGCAAAGGTTCAGTTGCAATTGAAAACCAGCAATTCATTCGGCTGCTGGGGCAGCAACTGGCGCACGGCGACATTCATCGAAGCCACCTTTTCCAGCATGGCAGGATCGGTCGAACAACTCTTCACATCATATTGGCCGCGCGCTTCTCGAGCTTTTTGCATGGCCTCTGCTCCAAGCAGGTGGCGTTCTATGCGATAGGTACTGCTGTCAGGTTCAAAACTGATAATCGAAACCTGCGCCTCATTGTTCGGCACGAAGGTGCGGGTCCACAGGCCGTTGGTTTCGACATATTGGGTGCGCGTATTGACACAGCCTGTGTCGGTCCATTCGAACGGCACATCGGCGGTGTCGGACACGGTGATGCGGCTGCGGCTCCGGTCGATGACGCAGGTCATTTTGCCGGCGCGCGCCACCTTGGCAGGAGCAGCCGGGTCTGCGGTCTCGCTGAGTGTGGTGCGCGTTCGGGTGTCGACTTCGTCAAAGCCGGGGCGCGTGAACCAGGTCAGGAAAGCGGCAACCACCAGCGCGGCGGCCGAACCACCGGCAAGCTTGGCGTGGTCGCGTCGCTCGCGTTCGAGCAGTTGCCAGCTTGTCCCGGCAGCACCGAGTGCCAACAGGATCAGGATTACTGTCAGCATCAACCGGTTGTCGCGCGATTCTATGATGTCATATTCGGCCTGCCGTCGCGCTTCGCCAAAGCTTTTGGTGCGGGCCGATTCTGCGATCCGGTTTTCCTCTTCGATGCGCGCCTTTTCTGCAGCGGCTCGTTCGGCTTCGGCGCGGCTCAAATCGGCGCGCGACAGGCATTCGCTGTCGACGCTGCGAATGCCCACATTGTTTTGACGCAGAAAGGCTACGGCCTCCCGCTGGGCAACCGCGAAGAAAAATTCGGCGTCGCTGCCATCCGAAATACTACCGAAGCTGTTGACGCCGAGCACGCGTCCGCACGCATCAACCAATGGCCCGCCGCTGTTGCCGCCGCCGATTGCGGCCGTGTGCAAGATTGTCTCAAATTCCTTGGCGGATCGTCCAGCGGAGACGTTGCCTCGTGTCTTGACCGGCGCTTGCGGGCGCAGGACATCGGACATGTTGAGACCCTGGGCGATATCAACGCCGCCCGGATAGCCGATGGCAAAGACATCCGATCCGTCGCCCACAGGTCCGCTGTAAAAAGTAGCCGGAGTCAGCCGCTTGCCATCATTCAGCGCAATCAGCGCGAGATCGTTGCGTGGCGAGCGATCAATGATCTCGGCCGTTATCGCCTCACCACCGTCGGAAGGCACAATGACCACACGGATCGCGCCATCATATTCTTCTTCCGAAACGACATGGGCGTTGGTCAGGATTTTGTCGGGCGCGACGACGATGCCCGATCCGTGTCCGATCGGAGTATCCCCGCCTGATGCGGGAAAAACGACGACGCGCACGACGCTGCGGCTAGCGGCGGCGATGTCTGATGGGTCGGCACGAACCGCCGAAACGGCCAAAGCCGCCATCGCTGCCACCAGAAACCAGTTCAGAAGCTGCCGCACACACGAATCTCCAAATCAGGCCCCTGCGCCACTCGACCATAAATCGGGCGGGCAATCAATCTAAGCCAAACTATTGATGCTCTCACTGGCGCTGGGGATCTTCCCTCGACTGCACATTCACACCATCGCGGCCGATCGTGACGTCCAGAGGTACGCCCTCAATTTGTCCGCTGACGGTTACCCCCTTGTCGGGATCGACGCGGACTTCAGTGCCGTTGATATTGACCGGCAGTTCGGGAATTTCAGGCAGGTCGAGCGGCTCGATCGGGCCTTCGGGATCGGGCTCGACCACCGGCTTCGGCTTGGGTCGCGCGCCCGCGCCTTTGACCGCTTGCCCCATGAAATCGCGCCAGATGCGCGCGGGCAGGCCTCCACCGGTCATATTTTTCAGCGGGGTATTGTCATCATTGCCGATCCACACGCCGACCACCAGATCGCCCGCAAAGCCGATGAACAGGGCATCACGATAGTCCTGACTGGTGCCGGTTTTGCCATAGGCCGGGATTGCCAATCGCGCCGCACGCCCGGTGCCCTGGTTGACGGTCGCGCCCAGTAATTCGAGCAACGCCTTATGGTGCGCAGTGCTGAAACTGCGTTGCGCAGAAAGTAGCCAGCCGAACCAGCCTTCTTCTTCAGCGACAAAGGCGCGCGGTTCGACCGGCCATTTGTTTCCGGCAACACCTGCATAGGCGGAGGTCAGCTCGATCAAGGTCATGCCCGAACTGCCCAGCGCAAGACTGGCATCGCGGGTCAGTGGGCTTTCAACGCCGAGGTCCTTCGCCGCACGAGCAACCGCGCTATAGCCCAGCTGGTTGTACAGCCGCACGGCGACAACATTGCTCGATTGGGCGAAGGCCTGTTTCAGCGTGATTTTGCCGCGATAGCGGTCGCTATAGTTTTTGGGGCGATAGTCGCCCTCGGTTATCGGGCTATCGTCGACCTTGCTGTCAGGCGTCATCCCGCTGCGTAATGCCGCCGAATAGACGAACAGTTTGAAGGTAGATCCGGGCTGTCTCTTGGCCTGTGTCGCGCGGTTGAAGGGGGATTCCTTATAACTTTTACCGCCCACCATCGCGACAACCTCGCCATTGGGCCGCATCGCCACTAGCGCTACTTGCGCATTGCCGAGCGGCGCGCGCGCTATCACATTGCGGGCAATGTTCTGCAGACGTGAGTCGAGCGTGGTGCGGATGACCTGATCAGCATAGCCGGTTTCGGTATCCAGCCGCGCCTGCGGCATGGCCCAATCGGCGAAGTAGGTGCCGGTGGGCAGCGTTTCCTTATAGCGAACATCGATCCGCGCGATCGGTGTCGCGTCGGCCTTGGCTTCGCTGATCGCGCCGGTTGCGACCATTGCGTTCAAAACCAGCTTCGCGCGTTTGGCGGCGCGCTGGGGATTGCGGGTGGGGGCGAGCCGGTTGGGTGCCTGCACCAGCCCTGCCAGCATCGCCGCCTGCGACAATGTCAGCCTCTCGGGTTGGCGGTAAAAGTAATGCAGCGAAGCGGCGCGCAGACCGTATACATTGTCGCCGAAATAGGCGTTCGACAGATAGCGTTCGAGGATTTCGTCCTTGGTCAGCCAGCCTTCGAGCCAGAAGGCGATTAACGCCTCGCGCGCCTTTCGTGTCAGGCTGCGCTCTGGCGTCAGAAAGGTGAATTTGGCGAGCTGCTGTGTAATTGTACTGCCGCCCTGTTTCAGGCCGCTGCCAAAGGTGTTGCTCCATAGCGCACGGGCAATGCTGCGCGGATCAACGCCCCAGTGCGAATAGAAGCGGCGGTCTTCGATAGAGAGGAAAGCCTGCACCACATGTGGCGGCAGATTTTTGACCTCAACGGGTTTATCGACGACGGCGCCGTTGCGGGCAATCGGCGTGCCGTCCCAAGCGAGCAATGTGATGCGCGGCGGGGCTATCGGCTGCAGCGATTTGGAGAGCGGTGCGGTGATCGCCAGCCAAAAGACGATGAGGATGAACAAAGCCAATAGTCCAGCGCTGGCACGGCTAAACCACCACCAGCGTGTCTTGCCCATGAGCCAGGGCTTTCCGGGTGCGCTGGGCTGTTCTGTATTGACTGTCGATTCCCAAGGCTTGGGCTCACCCGGAAACATCCCGGCATAGGCACGGTCAAACGCGGCCAGTCTGCCGTCTATATCGGTGGGAGCAGGGGTCTTGGATCGCCGGAAGAACATCGATGCACTGTGTTATAGAAATAAGACGGCTAAAGGTAGAGCAAAAATTTGCTTACAGGAAGCTGTATGGATCAACGTCGACACCCACCCGCACACTACGCGGGAATTCGAGACCGCCGAGCCATTCGCGCATGATGCTCTGCAACTCGACTGAGCGGAGCGCATGCACCAGCAAGCGCTGCCGGTGGCGTCCGCGCAGCATGGCGAGCGGAGCAGGTGCTGGGCCATAGACATGCATCCCGTCGACCTGCGGGGCTGAACCACCGACTGCCCGCGCTGTTTCGATGGCTTCGCGTTCATCCTCTGAACTGATGATGATCGCAGCAAAGCGTCCAAAAGGCGGGGCACCGGCGCGGCGGCGTTGCTCGGTTTCCGCATCGTAGAAGCCATCGCGGTCGCCACCCACCAGCGCTGCGATGACTGGATGCGACGGGTTGCGCGTCTGGATATAGACTTCACCGGGCTTGTCAGCGCGGCCTGCGCGGCCCGCCGCTTGGGCAATTTGCTGAAAGGTGCGCTCGGCGGCGCGCAAATCGCCGCCCTCTAATCCAAGATCGGCGTCGATGATGCCGACCAAAGTCAGTTCGGGGAAATGATATCCCTTGGTCACCAATTGCGTACCGATGATGATGTCGACCGCCTTATTCTCGACCAGCGCGACAAATTCGGCGGCTTTTTCAGGTGACCACAAAGTGTCCGAGGTAGCGACAATGGTGCGCGCTTCAGGAAAGAAGCGTTTGACCTCGTCGCTTATCCGCTCGACCCCCGGGCCGCATGGGACGAGGCTGTCCTCCGCGCTGCATTCCGGGCATTTATCGGGCGGGGGCATGACATGGCCGCAATGATGGCAAGCAAGGCGGCGGACCAAGCGGTGCTCGACCATCCAAGCCGTGCAATTGGGGCATTCAAAACGATGCCCGCAATTGCGGCACAAGGTTAGTGGCGCATAGCCGCGTCGGTTGAGGAAGAGCAGGCTCTGCTCACCGCGCTCCAGCCGCTCTTCAAGCGCCTTGAGCAGAGTCGGCGCGATCCATGTGCCGCGTTCGGGCTGGTCCTGCGTCAGGTCAATGGCTTCGATGCGCGGGAGCTTTGCTGCGCCAAAGCGCGAGGGGATTTCAAGGCCCTTGTAGCGCCCGATGCTCACCATATGGCGGCTTTCGAGCGCGGGTGTGGCCGATGCCAGCACGACCGGGAAGCCCTCAAACTTGCCGCGCATCACCGCAACGTCGCGCGCATGATAACGTACGCCATCTTCCTGCTTGAAGCTGATCTCATGCGCCTCGTCGACAACGATCAGCCCGGGATTGGCAAAGGGCAGGAACAGGGCCGAGCGAGCACCGGCCACCACCTGCGCCCGCCCCTCTGCCACACCGCGCCACACCCGCCGGCGCTGCGATTGCTTCATTCCCGAATGCCAGGTTGCGGGTTCGACGCCAAGCGCGCTTCGAAGCGTTGCAGAAAGGGCTGGGTAAGAGCAATTTCAGGAAGCAAGACAAGAACTTGCTTTCCAATCTTCAGCGCCTCTGCCACCGCTTCAAAATAGGTTTCGGTCTTGCCCGATCCGGTGACGCCGTCAAGCACCATCGGTTCGAATCCGCCTGATCTAACTGCATCGCGCATCACCTTTGCGGCGGCTTCCTGCAGGTCTGACAGTTCGGGATGGTCATGGTCGGGTTCAGGCGCCGCAAAGGGCGCATCGATGCTGACCATCACCGGCTCCAGCGCGCCCGCCTTTACCAGCCCGCGGATCACACCCTCGCTGACCCCCGCTTGCTCGGCCAGTTCGCGCACCAGCCCCTGCGCATCGACCAATGCGTCTAGCGCGACCGCCCGCTGTGGTGTCAGCCGGGCAGGTTCGATACCCGAGGGTCGATATTCGGTAATCGTGCCACCAGCCGATAACGCCGCCGATGACGATAAAACCATCCGCAAGACAGCCGCATGATTGGAGAGATAATAATCCGCGACCCAGTCGACCAGCCGCCGCAACCCTCGCTTGATCGGTGGCACATCGACCACCTCCAGCACATTGCGCAGGCGGTGCTCCTCGACCGCCTCGTCGCCGAACACGCCGTCGTCCCAGATCACGCCGACCAGCTTGCGCGGGCCGAGCGGTACAACAACAACCGAACCAATATCGGCGTCCATCCAGCCAGGCAGCCGATAGTCGAGCGGCCCTATGACCTGCGTCAACAGGATAACGCGCACGCGTTTGCCAGAGGGGCTGGGACGATTCATCTGGTGGATATAGGGTGTGACCCCTGTCGCGTCACGCCTTCACCGACCCGTTCATGGTAGAGTCGGAATTTTTCTGATATTCGAACGTTATAGGGTTTTGGGAGGAGTCGCTTCATGTCCATATTGTTCGAACGCCGCCAACTTCTGCTGGCAGGTGCCGCCGGGGCGACGCTCGCTCTGGTTGGTTGCGCTTCAGGGCCTCGCTACAGCCTTGCTGAAGTCATTCGCCGGTTGCTGGTGGCGGCATCGCAAAATGCGTTTGCGCTGCTGTTGCAACCGGGTGGTTTTTACGACCATTCGGTGGCACGTATCGCCTTGCCAGACCGGTTGGGCGGCGGTCGCGGTACGGGAATTCTCTCGGTCGTGCTGCAAAGCCAGTCCTTCCGAGACCGGCTGCAGCGCCAACTCAATAGGGCCGCCGAAAAAGGTGCGGAACGCGCCGCTCCGTTGATTGCAGACACGATCCGGATGGTCAGTATCGAGGCCGCCGATGAAATTGTGCGCGGCGGGCCGCAAGCAGCGACCCGTTTTTTGCGCGGCAAGATGGGCATCGCGTTGTTTGACGCGATGCTTCCCGGTATTTCCGATGGTCTGCGCTTGTTCGACGATCAGGTCATCAACCGCGCGGTCCAGTCGGTAACCGGCTTTGATATGGCGGCACTGGGTCAGGATATTACCCGCAAGGCTGACGACGCCATTTGGGCAGCGATTGGTCTTGAGGAAGAGGGCATTCGTGCCAATCCGCAAAAAACCAACGATCCTTTACTTATTGGCGTATTCGGCTTGCTCAGATAGAAAGCTGTGTCTGGCGTCTGGTTTCCAAAAAAATCCGCCGGTAACATACTGCATTCTTCCGACAGACTGCAGCACGCTACGGGTATGAGAATGGAACCGGATGGGGATGTTGTTCACGATCATCCTCTACATCCTGGCTACAAATTACTATATGACGGGCGGACTCCGCTTAGAGGAATGGGCCCGCAACGTTCTGACCTATAATGTGTTTTTCCTACCGGTTTCGGTCGCAATCCTTTTGCATACCAAAGCCTATCCGGGACATTATCCGGCCCGCCGCATCGCAGTAATGGTGAATGACTTTGCCGGTCTATCTTATGGGATAATCGCCGGTTGCGTCGTGATGTTGCCGCTTTATGCGGTCATTCTCTGGGTAACCATGGGGAACGGTTTTCGATTTGGACGGCGATATTTGATTATTGCCACATTCATGGCCCAAATCAGCTTGTTCGCGATATTCTGGCTGACGCCATATTGGCAAGCGGACCCCAGCATGGTGGCGACATTGTCGATAACCGCGCTGATCATCCCTCATTATGGTTATACATTGCTCCGCGCGAATGACCGGGCGTTGCGCGCCGCTGAAGATGCCAGTTTGTCAAAGTCACGTTTTCTGGCTCAAGCCAGCCATGATCTTCGCCAGCCGGTACATGCGATCGGGTTGTTTCTGGAAACGCTCAGGCGCACAGGTTTGTCGCGCGAGCAGCGCGTTATCGCCGACCGCATTGACAGATCGTTGCAGGGTGTGGCTCGCCTTTTTCGGTCTTTGCTCGACGTATCGACGCTTGATAGCGGCACGCTGAAGGCGGAAATCGAGCCAATCGCGCTGGGACAGATATTTGCCGAACTCGAAGCGCAGAATTCAGCAGCCGCTGCCTGGTCGAATGTCGATTTCCAGGTCGTCAAGACAACCAAAATTGTGCGTTGCGATCGTGCCTTGTTAACCACCATTTTGCAGAATCTCATTTCGAACGCGATCAAGCATAGCATCGATGGCAAGGTTGTACTCGGCTGCCGGTCGGCAGGTGATCGGGTAATGATTCAAGTTTGCGACAATGGCGAAGGCATCGCCAGCGAGCATTTGATGCGCGTTTTTGATGAATTCTTCCAGGTCCGGGAACGCGGCGATCCAGACCGCCAGGGCGTTGGGCTGGGCCTTTCAATCGTCAAACGGATTTCCGACTTGCTCGGGATAGAGGTTGCTATCCATTCCGAACATGGAAAGGGAACATCGATCAAGCTGCAGGGTATTGAGCTGGCGACAGATGTTGCTCCTGAATCCTTGCGCACTAAAAGGTTTGATCCGCGGTTGCCGTTAAAGGGGCGCAACGTCTTACTGGTGGAAGATGACATCGACGTGATGGATGCCATGCGCGATTTGCTCGCCGCATGGGGGTGTGAAGTGGATGCGCTTACGGGACTGCCCGATCAGTTGTTCGAAGGCGATTATGATCTGCTGATAACCGATTTCGACCTCGGTGGCGGTGTTACCGGTGAGGAAGTGGTTGGCGCCGCCCGGGCGCAGATGGGGGCCGATCTTCCTGTGCTCATCCTGACGGGGCATGACGAAAGCAAAGTCAGGCAAATGCCCGATCAGGCGGCTGTCACCGTGTTGAAAAAACCGATACGCCCTGCGCAACTTCGGTCCACCATTTCGACTTTGCTGCTTCACAGTAAAAACGCGGGCTCGTAGATCTCAAGTTCAGGATTGCACCGGCGATCGAAATATCCTGTCCAACCGGCAAGCATTTTGCCATTAGTCGATATATTCGATTCTTCACCTGATTTGAGAGTAGACCGCACATGAAGTTCTTCGCTGACACTGCCGAAATTGACGATATCAAAGAACTTGCGGCCACCGGCCTGCTCGATGGTGTCACAACCAATCCTTCGCTGATCATGAAGTCGGGACGCGATTTCATGGAGGTCACAAAGGAAATCTGCGGGCTTACTGATGGGCCCGTCTCGGCAGAGGTCGTGGCTCTCGATCATGCGACGATGATGAAAGAGGCCGAGGTGCTGCGCAAGATCGCGGACAATGTCTGCATCAAAGTGCCACTAACCATAGATGGGCTGAAAACCTGCAAGGCGCTGACCAGCGACGGTACGATGGTCAATGTCACACTTTGCTTCTCGGCCAACCAGGCGCTTCTCGCGGCAAAAGCCGGCGCGACCTTCATCTCGCCCTTTGTCGGTCGTCATGACGATAACGGCTTTGATGGCATGAACCTGATTTCCGATATCCGCCTGATCTATGACAATTATGATTTCGGCACCGAAATCCTTGTCGCCAGCGTCCGCCACGGTATCCATGTTCTAGAAGCCGCGAAAATCGGTGCCGACGTCATGACCGCGCCGCCCTCGGTCATCAAAGGACTGTTCAAGCACATCCTGACGGACAAGGGCATCGAAGGCTTTCTCGCTGATTGGGCGAAAACCGGGCAGGCGATCGGCTAGCCAAAGGCGCGGCGATGTTTGGCTTTGGCGAACCTAAATGTAAGGAATGCGGCGCCACATTATCTGATTTTGAGGATGTTCGGGATCGTGTCGATGATCTGATGCGGTCGTCCGCGCATGCTGCTGAACCACTCGAGAATGTGTGTGCCAAATGTCGGGTATCGCTTGCGAAGGGCAAAGCCTCGTTGCGTGCAAATCTCCATGTTATCGAGGCGCGCCGGGCGGAATCCGAATTGCAAAGCAAGTCCGCGGCCATACCCGCCGACACGCCGCGCCCGCTCGAAGTCGCTGAACCTGCTGCACAGACTGAAACGCATCAACCCCATTCGTCTGCCGAATATCAACCTGGCGGTGGCTACAGAACTTTGGAGGAAGAGCAGGCAGAGAAAGACGAAGAATATAGCCAGTTCCGATTGAACTTCCCGCAAAGTGGAACCGGTGCCGTTCTCGACTGGTTGGTCAACACCAAAATCGGCCGAAATGTGCTGGCTGTTGCGGTTGTGCTTTTTGTGCTGCTGATCAATACGCTCGATAGTGACGATCCTGCAGCGCCTGCTGCCGGCAGCGAACATGCGTTCGAAGTTCCAGTTCAGGCAGAATCCTCCGACGCTGAGGAATCTCCTCAAACCGGCCCACCAGA
The DNA here is from genome assembly GCA_016707885.1 of Sphingomonadales bacterium. Classification (GTDB taxonomy): domain Bacteria; phylum Pseudomonadota; class Alphaproteobacteria; order Sphingomonadales; family Sphingomonadaceae; genus Sphingorhabdus_B. Next base: position 205,213 of record JADJGU010000001.1, on the reverse strand, counting down.
CATCGATATTGAAAGGTCAGACTTTGCCATACCCCTCGGCAATCCCGGCACATGGGTGACAACCAATGATTATCCGTCGCGGGCGCTGCGGCAGGAACGCCAGGGCACGACCGCTTTTCGTCTTGATGTGAATATCGACGGCAAACCGACCGCTTGTTCGGTGACCGGTTCAAGCGGCCATGCCGACCTTGATGCCGCCACGTGCAAAGCGTTGCTGCGCAGGGCAAGGTTCCGCCCAATCGCCGATGGTGGCGGCCCTACCAGTTGGTCGAGCCGCGTGCGTTGGCAGATTCCACGGTGATACATCGTCCGTCCGGCGTCGAACCCCTTGCGGACAACGCCTTAAGGGTTAATGGCTGTATAGGATAGAAAGGCGGGCTGGGCCTAACGTTGCGTGACTTCGACTCCGCAAGGACAGGCTAATGAACAGACCCGAAATGGTGTTTCCCATCGCGCACATTCACTATGATGACGAGATTGACGAGAGCGGCAAGGTTGTCGTTCCCGACAATGTGCTCGAAGCGATCAAGACATTGATCCGCTGGACGGGTGATGATCCTCGCCGTGAAGGCCTGATCGATACACCGCGCCGTGTTGGCCGTGCGTGGCGCGAATATTGCGCGGGCTATGGTGAGGATCCTTCGGTCCATCTATCGCGCACATTTGAAGAAGTCGGCGGCTATCACGAGCTCGTGCTGCTGAAAGACATTCCGTTCCAGTCGCATTGCGAGCACCATATGGCGCCGATCATCGGCAAGGCATCGATCGCCTATATGCCGACCGACCGCGTTGTCGGCATATCCAAGCTCGCCCGCGTCCTCCACGGCTTTGCCCGCCGCCTGCAGGTGCAGGAACGGCTGACGGCAGAGGTTGCCAATTGCATCTGGGACAATCTGAAGCCCGAAGGCGTCGCGGTGGTGATCGAGGCGCAGCATGGCTGCATGACCGGGCGCGGGGTGAAGGTGCATGGCGTCAACATGGTCACCTCCAAGCTCATCGGCTGCTTCCTCGACGATCAGTCGAGCCGCAAGGAAGTGATGAGCCTGATGGGTTATTGAACCTTCCCCCTGCTGCACATTGCCATTAAGGCATTGCTGGCAAGGGGAAAGTCTTGGCCGAGCAACAACATCATCCCGAACATCTGGTAGAGCGGCTCGCGGTCAGCACGCTCGATCGTCTGGTGAACCTGCTGTTCGCGCGGCCGGTGCAGATTGTGCCGCTGCTGTTCTTCCTCGTCTCGCTGCTCGGCGCATTCGCCCTTTCTTTGCCCTCGGCAACCGAAAGCGGGCAGGGCACGCCATTCGTCGATGCATGGTTCACCGCGATTTCGGCGCTGTGCGTTACCGGCCTGTCGACGCTCGATGTGCCCAACCATTGGTCGGGGTTGGGCGAGCTGATCATCCTGATCCTGATCCAATTGGGCGGCCTTGGCATCATGAGCGCCTCGGTGCTGATCGTCGCCCTGTTCAGCCGCACCATGGGCTTTGGCATAAGGCGCGGGCTGGCGGCGGAAAATAGCGGGATCACGCCAGGCAATGTCCGCCCGCTGCTCAAAATCATCATTGCTTTCACCTTTACTTTTGAGGCTATTATCGCGCTCTGGCTATTCGGCTGGCTCTCGCTTGGTCATGGCCAGCCGCTGGCCGATGCCGCCTGGAACGGGCTATTCCACGCCGTTTCCGCGTTCAACAATGCCGGTTTCGCGCTGTGGAGCGACAATCTGATGGGTTTCCAGTCCGACTGGCTTTTCCTGACGCCGATCATGGCCGCTGTGGTCGCAGGTGGCATCGGCTATCCGGTCTATCGTGACCTGTGGACCCAGCGCGGGTGGAAACGGATTTCGCTGCACGGACGGCTGACCTTGTGGGGCTATTCGATATTGCTGGTGGCCGGAGCCTTGCTGTTCATCGCCCTCGAATGGAACAATCCCAAGACGATGGGCAATATGGAGCCGCATGCGCATGTCCTCAATGGTTTGTTCCAGTCGGTGACGGCGCGCACGGCAGGGTTCAACGCGGTCAATATCGGTGAACTCAGTGACCAGTCGCTAATGCTGACCTCTATCCTGATGTTCATCGGCGGTGGCAGCGCGGGCACGGCAGGCGGCGTGAAGGTGGCGACCGTTGTCGTCATCTTGTTGATCGTCTGGTCCGAAATCCGTGGCAAGCCCGATGTTGAGGCCTTTGGCCGCCGCATCGGCGAACATAACCAGCGCCGGGCAATTTCGGTGGTTGCACTGGCCGCCGTGCTGGTGATGGCATGCGGCTATCTGCTCGTCGCGCTGTCACCGCAGATCGCCCCGCGCGATGCAATGTTTGAGGCGGTTTCGGCTTTTGCCACCGTCGGCTTATCTACCGGCGTCACCGCTCAATTCACCGATCCGGGCAAATATCTGCTAATCTTCCTGATGCTCGTCGGGCGGGTCGGCCCGATCACATTGTTTGCGGCACTTGCTTCGCGGGGCAAACCGGTATTCTATCACTATCCCAAAGAGGAGGTTCTCATTGGCTAAGCGTGCAAAAACCGCCGAGAAGAAAAATGTCGCGGTGATCGGCCTTGGCCGTTTCGGCGAAGCCGTGGCGCTGCGCCTTGTCGAGCTGGGGCATGAGGTGGTCGGAATCGACGGCAATGCCGAAATAGTCCAGAAACTCGCCGACGACCTGCCGCATGTAGTGCAGGCGGATTCGACCGAGGCAGAGGCGCTGCGCGCGCTGGGCGTGAACGAGGTCGACTATGCCGTGGTCGCCATTGGGGGCAGCCTTGAGGGCAGCGTACTCTCTGTCCTCGCGCTGCAGGAACTGGGTATCAAGGATATCTGGGCCAAGGCCTCGACCCGCCAGCACGGCTTGATATTGACGCGGCTGGGCGTTTTAAAGGTCGTGTTCCCCGAAGCCGACATGGGCCACGCATTGGCGGAGCAATTATGTGGGGCGTGACTTGCCGATCATAAAGTGACAAAAGTTACCGGAACGGCACCCCTCGACTGTCACCTTTGTCACTTTAAACGATGGCTGCGCGTTGCGGGGATTTGCACCAAGCCGGCGAGACTGGGATATTCAACGCCGGGCAGATGCACCCCAGGCCTTCATAGAACAATATGAGAACAGATGCGCAAAGTCAAGCTGTGGCCTAATGGACCACCTGCCTATTCCGGCAGCAATCCCGGTTCATGCACCATAGAGCTAATCTTGATATTAAGCGTCGAATAAGCAGCAGTGAACGGATCGAAATCGGAAAACTCAAATATGCATCTGGCTTCCCAGTTCGACGACCCGATTCACCGGCAGTTTGAAATATTCCATCGCACTTTCCGAACTCTTCATCATCCACGCAAAAAGATGCTCTCGCCAAACCGCCATTCCCGCATGGTTCTTTGAAACAATGAATTTCTGGCGGCCAAGGAAGAAACTTGTTGTCATGATATTGAAGGGTTCTCCAATGTTGGAAAGTCCGGCCAATGCCTGTGGGATATCGACCTCATCCATGAAGCCGTAATTCACGACAACGCGATAAAACCCCTTCCCGGCATCATGCACCTCCAGGCGCTTTTCCTGATCGACATAGGGTATTTCTGCGACCTTAACGGTTACAATCAGAACGCGTTCGTGCATGACCTGATTGTGTTTCAGATTATGCAGCAAGGCTGACGGGATACTGTCCTGAGAGGCTGACATGAAAACCGCAGTATTCTGAATGCGATGCGCTGATGCAGCCGAATTGATGAACACCTGCAAAGGCATTGCAGATTCCGCCAGTTGGTCGCGCATTAACTTGCGACCTTTTGCCCAGGTGGTCAGTACCGTGAACAAGGTCGCGGCGACTGCCAACGGAACCCATCCACCGTCGGGAATCTTCGTAATGTTCGACGCGAAGTAGATTCCGTCAACCAGAAGAAAAAGTCCTACCGTTAGGGTGGCAAGCAAACGGTTCCAGCGCCAAACCTTAAAGATGAGGAAAGCCAGCATCAATGTGGTGATGAGCATGGTGCCGATGACAGATATTCCGTAAGCAGAAGCCAGTCGCGTCGACTGACCAAATCCCAGAACCAACAGCAACACCATGAGCAACAGTCCCCAGTTGATCATCGGTATGTAGATTTGGCCGACAGCTTTGGCGCTGGTGTGCAACGTCCGCATGCGCGGCAGGAAACCAAGCTGCATCGCCTGCTGCGTGACCGAAAATGCGCCGGAAATGACCGCCTGGCTGGCGATGATGGTCGCCAATGTGGCAATAATAACCAAGGGCAGGCGAGCCCATTCAGGCGCCATCAGGAAAAACGGATTTTCGACAGCCGAAGGGGTTTCAAGCAGCAAGGCACCTTGCCCCATATAATTCAGCATCAAGCATGGATAGACTAGCGTGAGCCAACTGATGCCAACCGCTTTACGCCCGAAATGGCCCATATCGGCATAGAGCGTTTCCGCCCCTGTTACGGCCAAGAATACTGAACCCATCGCCAGAAAGGCCAGCTTGGGATCGTATACAAAAAATTCCGCAGCCCAGACGGGGTTCAGAATACCAATAATTTCAGGATGGTTTGCAATGTTAACGATGCCGAGCGCTGCCAGCGTCGCGAAGTAGATGAGCACGATCGGACCGAACAATGCACCGACGCGCGCGGTGCCTTTGGACTGGATCAGAAACAGGCCAACGAGCACGATAACTGCAATCGGCAATACCAAAGGCTCCAACCGCGCCTCTACAACTGTAAGGCCTTCGACAGCAGAGAGCACCGAAATGGCTGGAGTAAGCATTGCATCGCCATAAAATAGCGACGCTGCGAGAACCCCCAGCATGATAAGGACTGGCGACCATTTGCTGCCCGAAAGATGGCGCGTCATCAGCGCAAGCAACGCAAAGGAACCGCCCTCTCCACGGTTGTCGGCGCGCATCGCCACAAAAACATATTTTACTGTCACGATGAGCATCAGCGACCAGAAGATCAGACTCAAGACGCCAAAAACGTGCAACTGGTTCACGTTCATCGGGTGCGGCCCGATGAAACTCTCTTTCAGCGCATAAAGCGGAGAGGTGCCGATATCCCCATAAACAACGCCAATTGCGCCAAGCATGAGCACAACCAGTTTTTCTTTGGGATTATGATGAGGTGCCACGGAATCGAGAGCAGCATCTGGCGCGGTTTGAAATTTTTCCATGCGCGTCTTGTGTCGGCCAACCGCATAAAGTTTCCATGTGGAATTGGGTAGCTGACGCATAAAGACCGCCAAAAATACTCGACTATCCCAATGCAAAGGCGCAATTTTGAGGCATGAAGATTTCAAAACTGATTTCTGAGCCACGGCAGCCCGATTTGGCATTTTGGTTGACCGGTCATGCAGTCGCCATGCTGTTGGTAGCAGTGGCGACCATAATCGGGCAGCTTGTGGCGATCCGGTGGGGCACTGCTCCGGTCGTGTTGCTTTACATCCCGCCAGTCCTCTTGGTGGCCAGCTACTGGGGGCTTTGGCCGTCACTGGCGGGCGCAGTCGCTGCGACATTGGCCTATAATTTCTACTTCACCGTTCCCTTACACACCCTCCGAATACAAAGCCCCGTTGATGTTGCCACAGTGGTGATATTGTTCATCGTCGCATTGGTCACAAGCCGCCTCGCTGGTCAGTTGCGGGAACAGGCACAATTGGCCGCTGCGCATGCAGCCCGAAATGCAGCCATTGCCGGTTTTGCAAGGCGTCTACTTTCTTGTTCCAACCAACGCAGCATTTCGGAAGTTGTGGTCAATGAACTGGCTCAACTGTTCGGTTGCAATGCGGTCTTGTTGACTGACAACGACCAGCCTGCAGTGCTTGCCTCGACTCTCGGTGATATCCAGTTAGCACCAAGTGATCTGGCGGCGGCAACAATCACTTTGCTTCATGGGGAACCCGCAGGGCGCGGGGTTGGACGGCTTGATCCGGTTGATTGGCAGTTCCGCCCGATCCGATCAGCTGACGCTGTTTTGGCGGCGGTTGGGCTGGCGAGAGCAGATGGTGCGCTCCCGGCTATCGGAACGCAACTGGAACTTCTGGAAAGCCTGCTCGACCAAGCTGCTCTGGCGATGGAACGCGCCAAGTTGGAACAGGATGCACGTGAGGTTGTCAAACTGCGTGAACGCGACACCATCAGATCATCATTGCTGGCGTCTATTGGTGAAGATTTCAAACCCAGTCTCAACGCGATAGGCGCAGCCGCAAGAGCTCTTAAACGTGCTGGCGAAGGTGATAGGTCGATAATCGCTAGCGTCGCGACCGAGGCCGCGAAGCTGGATCGCTATGTTGATAACCTTTTGGATGTCAGCCCGAATTCAGGAGAGGGCCCAATTCAACTGGGCAATGTTGTGATTGATCTATACCGTCGTGCGGTTCTGAAAAATGGTGAAGAGATCCATCTGACGCCTAAGGAATATGCGGTTTTCGCGGAACTTGCGAAACATGCCGGTCGCGTGTTGACCCATGCCCATCTGCTGCGCGCTGTCTGGGGGCCTGCACAGGAGGATCAGATCGAATATTTGCGCGTTGCAATCCGTGCGCTCAGGCAAAAGCTTGAAACCACACCATCGCTGCCGGAACTGATCGTCAACGAACCTGCTGTGGGATACCGTCTGGCGGTCTGATCTACACAAAAAAGCCGCCCGGTCTTGCGACGGGGCGGCTCTTTGTTTGGGCTTTAAAAGCTATCAGGCTTCGTCTTCGCCTGCGTCAGCCGAAAGACCTTCAGCGGCCTTTGCAGCTGCCTGATCGGCCTTCAGTTTCTCGATGCGTGCAGCGTCGGCTTCGTCAGCTTCGTCAGCGGCAGCTTCGCGGGCTTCGGCCATTTCGATGGCCTGGGCTGCGATGTCGGCCTGTTCGTCTTCAAACATCTGGTCGATGACGTTGACGCCGTCCTTCTGCAGTTCGGCTTCGTCGTCCGAGCGCGCGACGTTGACGGTGACGGTCACCGCAACTTCGGGGTGCAGAACGACCTTGACGTCGAACACGCCGAGGGTTTTGATCGGGCGTTCGAGAACGATCATCGCCTTCGAAACCTTGGCGTCCTGGGCGTTCAGGCCGTCGACAATGTCCTTGACCGAAACCGAACCATACAACTGGCCGGTGTTCGAAGCGGCGCGGATCAGGACGATCTGCTTGCCTTCGACATTGGTGGCATGCTTTTCGGCATCGCCGCGACGGTTGGCATTGTCTGCCTCGATCTTCGCACGGTTGGCTTCAAAAACCTTGCGGTTGGCTTCGTTGGCACGAAGCGCTTTCTTGTTGGGAAGCAGGAAGTTGCGGGCATAGCCGTCCTTCACGGTAACAACGTCACCTATGTGGCCCAGCTTTTCCACGCGTTCAAGCAGGATGATTTCCATGGGTCTTCTCCTTACTTCACGACATAGGGCATGAGGCCGAGATGGCGTGCACGCTTGATGGCTTGGCTGAGTTCGCGCTGCTTCTTGGCCGAAACGGCGGTGATGCGGCTGGGACGATCTTGCCGCGTTCAGAGATATAACCCTGAAGCAGACGTGTGTCTTTATAGTCAATGCGCGGGGCATCCTTGCCGGAAAAGGGGCAGGATTTGCGGCGACGGAAAAACGGACGTGCCATGGATCAAATCTCCTCTTGAGCACGGGGAGCGCGGGCTTCGCGATCACCACGGTCGGGGCGGGGGCCACGGTCAGGACGGTCGCCAAAGCCACCGCGATCACCACGGTCGCTGCGTTCCTGCTTGCGCATCATCACCGACGGGCCTTTTTCATGCTCGTCAACGCGAACGGTCATGTAACGGATCACATCTTCGTTCATGCGGGTCTGGCGTTCCAGTTCGGCGATGGCATCGCCCGAAGCGTCAAGGTCGAGCATCACGAAATGCGCCTTGCGGTTCTTCTGGATCTTGTAGGCAAGGCTGCGAAGGCCCCAGGTTTCGGTCTTTACGACCTTGCCCTGATTCTCTTCGACGATCTTGGTGGCATTTTCAGCCAGCGCATCTACCTGTGCTTGTGACAGGTCCTGACGCGCCAAAAAAACATGCTCGTACAACGGCATGGGCGTCTTCCTTGTTCCTTACCGATCGCTGACGTCGCCCCATGCGAGCGCCCCTCCGGCTTTCTTCATTTCACCCGGGCAGTCCCGGGCGAAGGCGTGCCACTACGCCGGATGGCACGGAAATGCAAGGGGTTTGGGTATTTATTGCGGCGTCTTGTTCTCGACCCTGCCGAGCGATGGCAGCGCCGTGATACCGCCGCGCGACAGCCAAGCCATGAAGGCCTCCAGATCGGTTGGTCCGACAGCCGGATTGGTGCCATCCTTGAACACCGAAAAGCCGTCGCCGCCATTCGAGAGAAAATCACTAACCGTGACGCGATATGATGCGTTGGCATCAAGCGGCACGCCGTTCAGCGTCGCAAAGACTATGCGCTGGCCGATGGGACGCGACAGATCATATCCGAAGCGGAAACCGCTCGAAGGTGAAAGAATGCGATACCAATCGGGATTGTTCAGCTGTTGCTCCAATACACCGATGATCTGCTTTCCCGTCAGCGTTTTGGTGATCAGCGTGTTGCCGAAGGGTTGCGCCGCGAAAACCGAACCGAAAGTCACCTGACCATCGGTGCCAGGGAAGATGTCCGCACGAATCCCGTCCGGGTTCATAAAGGCAATCTGAGCGCCGCCATTTTCGGCACCCGCAGTCGCCGCGAGTTGGGCGTCGGCAATCAAATTGCCCAAAATGCTTTCGCCGGTCTTGCCGCGATCGCGTGTCGCGGGCCCTGCCAGCGTTCCTACCACGCGGTTGGCCTCTGTCTTTGCGGCCTCGCGATACCGGCTGGCCAGCGCTGCCAGATCAGCTCGCGGCGCAAAGACCGGGAAGCCTTCGACCAGCGGGACTTCGCCGCGCGCATTGGAAAAAGCCTCGCTCTGCACCACTATATTGCGCGCGGATTTGGACAGGACTTTGCCGGTTCGTGCGTCGACCTTCAAATCAATGCCGGTCACAACCTGCCCCCGGGAACCCGCGCTGGTCAGCAGAATCGGGCGGGCCGGATTGATATGGCTATAATCGCAAACATAGCTCTGATGCGTATGGCCGGAAACGACGACATCTACGGCCGGGTCCAGCCGATCGAGAATCGGAAACAGCGTGCCCGAAACGCCATCGCATTTGGGATTGTTGATATCGCCGCTGTTGTTGACGCCTTCGTGCACGAGCACGACGATGACATCCGCGCCCGCAGCCTTCAATTGCGGGATCAGGGCATTGGCGGTGTCTGCCTCATCGGCAAAGCTGATGCCTTTGATACGGCCGGCGGAAACCAGATTGGCTGTGCCTTCGAGCGTCATGCCGATGAAGCCTACAGTGACCTGCGTCATACCTGCGCCGAAATTCTTGAGCGCGAAGGGCGGGAACAGGGTGCTGCCATCGGCCTTCTTCGTGTTCGCTGCCAGCATTTTGAACTTCGCGCCGGGGAAGGGTTTGTCGACTCGGCACGGCTCGGATTGGGTGAACTTAGCGCATCCGCCCGATTGCATGCGCAGCAATTCTTCGGTGCCGCGGTCGAATTCATGATTACCGACTGCGTTAAACTCCAGCCCCACCATGCCCATTGCCATGATCGAGGGCTCGTCGAGGAACAGCGAGGAGGAAAGCGGCGAGGCACCGATCAGGTCGCCTGCAGCCACCACGACATTGTTCGGTGCATCCGCCTTCAGCGAGTCGATGGCCGATGCAAGATAGGCGACGCCGCCGGAGGGGATGCGGACTTTTACGCCTGCTTCGTTGGGAACTTCGGTCGTTGCCTTGGGTGGATCGAGATGGCCGTGAAAGTCGTTGATGCCGATGATACGGATATCAACCGGCGCGACCGTCTCATTCGCCATGCGGGTGCTGGCGCAGCCGGGCAAAGCGAGGACCGTGAAAGCGAGGAGCAGTTTCTTCATCGCCGACCCATGGCAAAATGGCATGACGGGTTCAAGTCAAACACTGGCTTTCACAAGGCGCGTCAGCAGGTCAGCGGCAAAGGCGCTCAGTGTATCGTCGCGTGCGCCCATGATGACGATGCGGTCCCCCGGCTGCGCCAGTTCGACGATGCGGTTGCCGCATTCCTCGCGGCTCGGGATATATTCGGCCTGCTTGCCCGCCGCGACGACGGCGTCGGTGATCGACTGGCTGCCAAGCGATTTGTCGACCGTACCGCCAAAATAGACCGGATCGCACAGGATCAGATAGTCATCGCGGTTGAGATGTTTTGCAAAAACCCCGGCCAGCTCATTGCCCATCACCCGGATCGGGCCATAGCCGTGCGGCTGGAAAAAGGCGATCACGCGCCCCGGAAACGCCTTCAGCGTCGCCAGCGTCGCGGCCGTCTTGTCCGGATTGTGACCGAAATCGTCGATGACAGTGATGCCACCTGCGATACCGACAATGTCGAAGCGCCGGGCCAGCCCCGCAAAGCGTTCCACCCCATGGACCGCCTGCGCCACCGGCACATCAAGCGCCAGCGCGGCAGCAATAGCGGCGAGGGCGTTGGCGATATTGTGGCGTCCTGGAACCTGCAATGTCACGGGCCAACTCTGGCCATTGGCTTTCAGTGTAAAGCGGCTGCCCAGCGGCATTTCGATAACATCGACTGCGCGCACATCTGCCCGGTCGGTGAAGCCGAAACTGATCGCGTCCTGCAATCCCATGGGAGCCAAAAGAGCTACGGTTTCGATATCGTCCGCGTTCCAGATTGCGCGTTTCGCTGTTTTGGCGAAATCACCGAACAACTGGCGCAATTCATCGAGCGACTTGTGGTCGAGGCTGATATTGTTGAGTACTGCAACTTCGGGTTGGAACAATGCTATCGAACCGTCGCTTTCGTCGACCTCGGACACAAAAACCCCGCCATGGCCGACACGGGCACTGGCGAAGGGCGTGCCTTCGGAGACGAAATTTTTCATCACGCCGCCATTCATTATGGTCGGGTCGAGCCCCGCATCGGTCAATATCCAGCCGATCATTCCGGTTACGGTCGACTTCCCACTGGTGCCGCCAACCGCGACTGAGCGCGGCGCAGCATTGAACAATTGGGCAAGCAGTTCGGCACGTGTCATGCGCGTGCAACCCAGTTCCTTTGCCTTGGCGACGTCGGGAACGCTGTCCTCAACCGCGGCGGAAGCGATGAGGATCTGGTCGGCGCTGGTCAGCCCGCTGCCGTCTTGCGGAAAAATGTCGATACCCAGGCTCTGCAGCCATTCGAATTTGGGTGCGAGCCGCCCCTGGTCGAGCGCGCGATCCGAACCGGCGACCTGCGCCCCGCCATCGCGGACGATATTGGCCAGCGGCAACATGCCCGAGCCGCCAATACCGCAAAAGAAATAGGATTTGTTTTTGTCCATCGCGCTCCGCTATTGCGCGGGGGCAATTTTGGCAATCGCTTATCGGGAGAGGGACTGTGAAGATAGGTATTTGCGCACCTTCAACCCCCTTCACCCGCGAGGATGCAGCGCGGGTTACGGCGTTGGCAGCAGAAAGCCATCCTGACGCCGAACTGATCTTCGATGACCAATGCTTTTTCGAAAAGGGCCATTTTGCAGGAAGCGATGCGCAAAGGCTGGAAGCGTTTGTACGCCTGGCCAACGACCCTGCATTTGATGCCGTCTGGTTTGTGCGCGGCGGCTACGGCGCTTGCCGGATTGCCGAAGATGCAGTGAAACGGCTCAAGGCTCCGGCCCGAGCGAAAAGCTATCTTGGCTATAGCGATCAGGGTAACCTGCTGGCGGCGTTGTATAAGGCAGGTATCGGCTGGCCTGTCCACGGCCCGATGCCGACCGATATCCGTCGGGAGGGTGGCGATCAGGCAGTGAAGCGAGCGCTAGACTGGCTGGTAAAAGGCAATCCTAAATCATTGGAAATTCATGTTGAAGTTGGATCAAGATATGCGGCTTTCAACCTGATGACGCTCGCGATGCTGGTCGGTACGCCGTTGATGCCCGATCTCAAGGGCCATGTTCTGATGGTCGAAGAAGTCAGCGAATATCTCTATGCCTTCGACCGCGCTTTTTTCCATGTCGGAGAGCATTTGAAAGGGGCTGGCCTTGCCGGACTGCGGCTCGGCCGCGTCAGCGATGTACCAGAGAATGACCGCCCATTTGGCGAGACGGCCGAGGAAATTGCGCGGCGCTGGTGTAAGCGTTTCGGTATCAGCTATCTGGGCGAAGCGGATATCGGGCATGACAGCGCGAATAAGGTCGTGCCGTTTGGCGCGATCGGTTAGGTCGGGTTTCGCAAGTCGACTTGCAGCAGGTCATCGATAAACAGGCTGACCAATTCGGCCTGCGTGGTGACGCCCGACTTGGCATAAACATGGCTTAGCTGAGCCCGCACGGTTCCTTGGGCCGCACCACGCAGCCGGGCGATCTCGGCGGCATCGCAGCCCTTGATTGCAAACAACGCCACCTCGGCTTCGGCATCGGTCAGCTTCCAGTCGCGAAAGCGCATCTGGATGTGCTCGGTCAGCGCGCCAGAGGCGATCGCCAATACGCGCTCACGTTCCTGCGCCTCGGCGAGCAGACGACGGGCCATCAGCGCACCAATGCCAACACCGGCGAGCAAGGCAAAGGCGATCAGCGCCTCGACCAAAATGTGAAAATCCATTTCGCCAGCGGCCAAATCGCTGATCGCATCGGCGATGAAAAAAATCGCAGCGATCGCCTGAATGCCGACAATCACAGCGACCAGACCGGCCCTTGCGGGGCCGGTCGTCGCTGGTTTGTCGACTTTTCGCGTCATGGGTTCCTTCGGTTCATAAAGGGAATCATCGCTCCCACGATTCCACGTCCATGCCGCATTGTTTCGAACAGGACACCCAATATGTGCAATGCGATCAGGACATAAAGCAGATTGACCGCGACTTCATGGACTTCTTCCAGAACCTCTTCGCCACCTTCACCCGATTCACCACGTTCCTGCTCTTCTCGCTCTTGCTCGCCTTCTTCTTCGGAATAGCTGCGCACCTCGGAAGAAGCTGCCTCATTGGCCTCTCCAACCTCGCGAACATTAGGATTGGCTGGCGGTGGGCCGGCCATGGCGATGCCGCTGGCGATGATGACGGCCAGACATGACCACAAGGCATATACCATAAGCGTGCCTAGCGGATTGTGTGAACTATGCTGTTTTACCTGCCCTTTTCGGGCTCCGGCAATGTAGCGCACGGCCCGCATCGGATTGGGCGGAAAGGCGGAAAAGCGGGCATTGCGGGTGCCGACGAAACCCCATAGCCAGCGGAGCAACAGCAGACCGGCCAGCGCATAGCCGACCCAGACATGCCAGCCCGATCCTTCTTCGGTGAAAAGGGCGTTGGCGATGACGGCAGACGCGACCCCCCAATGGGTCAGTTTGACGATGGGGTCCCACCGTTTTGTAGGTTCGATGACGGACATAGGATGCTCCAGTGGCTGCGGTTTCATTTGCGGTAGCTGGAGGGAGCGCGGGCTGCAGTCTATCCGACAGCCGCTGATAACCGGCATTTAAGCAACTGCTTATCAAAATGGATGTTCGGTAAAATAGAGGTGCGAGGCTTTCATGTTAGCCAATTTCGGTTACATTACCCCTATGCAGGGAACACTCGGGAAATTGCTGTCGCATTGGGTCTGGGTTTTGCCCCTGCTCGCTATGATCGGGGTGTTGGCAAGCTTTGGAGCATCGCTACCGGTTGCTCTGGTAGGCATTTTGCTCGCTGGTGCGGTCATTGCGGCAGTCCACCATGCCGAGCTGGTCGCGCACCGGATCGGTGAACCCTTTGGCACTCTCGTTCTCGCACTGGCTGTAACCATTATTGAGCTTGGGTTGATTGTAACCTTGATGTCAGCCGCCGGAGAAGGTGCCGAGAGCCTGGCGCGCGATACCGTTTTCGCCGCAGTTATGATCATTCTCAACGGCTTGATCGGCATCTGCCTTCTTATCGGCGGATTGCGGCACCGCGAACAGAGCTTTCAGCAAACCGGCGTCAGTGCTTCGCTTGCGACATTGTCAGCGCTGACGGTCTTCAGCCTGGTGCTGCCCAATTACACCGTGTCGGAAGCGGGCCCCGTCTATTCGACCTCGCAACTGGCCTTTGTCGCCATTGTGTCAGTGCTATTATACGGAACGTTTGTTGCCGTGCAGACGGTTCGCCATCGCGACTATTTTCTGCCTCCCAAGGACAAGGCGGCCGATGTAGATGTGCATGCCGATAGGCCAACGGCTGGCGCCGCAGGACTGTCTTTTGCCCTGCTGCTCGTTTGCCTCGTATCGGTTGTGATGCTGGCAAAAAAGCTGGCCACCCCGATAGAAACTATGGTCGATGATTGGGGAGCGCCGCGCGCGTTCGTTGGCGTCATCATTGCTGCCCTTGTTCTGCTTCCCGAAAGCGTCGCAGCGATCCGCGCGACTTTGGCTAATCGATTGCAGACAAGCTTGAATCTGGCTTTGGGTTCGGCGCTGGCAACCATCGGACTGACTATTCCCGCTGTTGCCGCCCTGTCGATGGCAATGGCAATGCCGATTACGCTCGGGCTCGACAGCAAGTCGATGGTGCTGCTGATGCTGACGTTGCTGGTCAGCGCGCAAGCCTTGGCGACTGGCAAGACGACCATTTTGCAAGGCGTCGTCCATCTCGTTATTTTCGGTGTCTATTTGTTCACAACAATCATTCCCTGAAACGCACTCCCGCTTGCATCGCGGGCTTTCCCGCCATAGGCGGCTGGGAACAACGAGACGCATAAGGGAGCGAACATGCGGGCATTCATCTTTCCGGGGCAGGGCAGCCAGGCTGTCGGCATGGGCAAGGCGCTGGCCGAGGCGAGTGCTATGGCGCGCGAGGTTTTTCAGGAAGTCGATGAAGCGCTTGGGCAAAGCCTGTTCAAGCTGATGTGCGAAGGTCCGGAGGCCGACCTGACGCTCACTGAAAATGCCCAACCCGCGATCATGGCCAATGCCATTGCGACATTGCGCGTGCTGGAGAAAGAAGGCGGCGTAAAGCTCTCTGAAAAGGCCCATTTCGTCGCTGGTCACAGCCTTGGTGAATATACCGCTTTGTGTGCTGCTGGTGCCTTCGATCTGGCGACGACGGCCAAATTGCTGAAGCTGCGCGGGCAGGCCATGCAGGCGGCGGTTCCGGTCGGTATTGGCGCAATGGCGGCCTTGCTGGGCGCTGATATACAAAAGGCAGAGGCGCTTGCCGCCGCTGCAGCGCAGGGCGAAACTTGCACGGTTGCGAATGATAATGACCCGACGCAGGTGGTGATTTCCGGCCACAAAGGCGCGATCGACCGCGCGATTGAACTGGTCAAGGACCATGGCATCAAACGCGGCATCCTGCTGCCGGTTTCTGCGCCTTTCCATTGCCCCCTGATGCAGCCCGCCGCCGACCGCATGGCCGACGCGTTGGGTCAGACTGCAATCAACGCGCCTTATGTCCCCGTCTTCGCCAATGTTCTTGCGGCACCCGTTTCAGAGCCTGATCAAATTCGCAGCCTGTTGGTCGAACAAGTTACCGGGCGTGTGCGCTGGCGTGAGTCGGCGATTGCCATGCGGGATACCGGCGTGACGCATTTCTATGAATTTGGCGGCAAAGTGTTGTCGCCGATGGTGAAGCGCAGCGCGGGTGACGAGGTTGCTACCACCAGCATCATTTCGATGGACGACATCGAAGCTGTTTTGAAGGAGCTTTGAGCCATGCTTTTGCAAGAACGTGACGGGTCGATCCTGACGATCACCCTGAATATGCCCGAAAAGCGTAATCCGATTTCAGACGTCGCTGTTGTGGATGCGATTTGCAATGCCTTTGAAGAGGCTGACCGCGACATTTCAGTGCGTTGTGTAATCCTGACAGGTGCAGGCACGGCTTTCTCTGCCGGGGGCGACCTGAAGCAGATGCGCCCCGATAGCGGCGGCCTGCGTTCGGGCAATCCGGTCGAAACGCGTCGCAACTATAAATATGGCATCCAGCGCTTGCCGCTGATGTTCCAGGCGTTGGAAGTGCCGGTCGTAGCTGCAGTCAATGGCCATGCGATCGGTGCGGGGCTTGACCTTGCAACGATGTGCGATGTGCGTGTGGCCGCAGAAAGCGCCAAATTCGCAGAGAGTTTCGTCAAGCTTGGCATCATCCCGGGCGACGGTGGGGCTTGGCTCCTCCCGCGCATCGTCGGCTTCAGTCGGGCGACCGAACTGGCGCTGACCGGCGAAATGATCGACGCGGCAGAGGCTCTCAAGATTGGTTTGGTCAGCCATGTTGTGCCTGATGCCGACTTGCTGCCAAAGGCGCGCGAAATCGCTGCCAAGATCGCCGCCAATCCGCCGCACGCTGTCCGCATGACCAAGCGTCTGCTGCGCGAGGGACAGATGGCGGACCTTAAAAATATCCTCGAAATGTCAGCGGCGATGCAAAGCCTTGCGCACAACACCCGCGACAATGATGAGGCGATCAACGCGTTCATCGAAAAGCGCACACCGGTTTTCACAGGAGAATAATATGTTCGATCTCACAGGCATGACCGCCCTCGTCACCGGCGCTTCGGGCGGTATCGGCAGTGCAATCTGTCATGCACTGGCCGGGCAGGGGGCAAGGCTGGCGGTTTCGGGCAGCAATGTCGAAAAGCTGGAGGCTTTCCATGCTTCACTTGGCGGTGACCATGTTGCCGTGCCGTGCAACCTTGGCGACAAGGACAGCGTGGAAGCGCTGGTTCCGGCTGCTCTCGAAAAACTTGGCCAGATCGACATCCTCGTCAACAATGCCGGCGTTACCCGCGACAACCTTGCTATGCGGATGAAGGATGAGGAGTGGGAAGAGGTTATCAAGATCAACCTCGAAGCCGCCTTCCGCCTGATGCGCGCGGCGACCAAGCCGATGATGAAGGCGCGTTTCGGGCGTATTATCACAATCACCAGCGTGGTTGGTGCGACCGGCAATCCGGGGCAGATCAACTATGCAGCATCTAAGGCAGGCCTTGTCGGCATGTCGAAGGCTTTGGCGGCTGAGCTCGCCAGTCGCAATGTTACCGTAAACTGCGTGGCGCCCGGCTTCATTCGTACCGCAATGACCGACGTCTTGGCTGATGCGCAGAAAGACGCGCTTAACGCGCGTATCCCGATGGGACGTATGGGTGAGGGCAGCGATATTGGCGCGGCAGTCGCCTATTTGGCATCGAAAGAGGCCGGCTATGTCACCGGCCAGACGCTGCACGTAAATGGCGGGATGGCGATGCTCTGACCCGCTTCGTCGGCCACAAAAGCACTCCCCCCTTGCCAGCCGCCTTGCTGGGCATTAGGGGCGGTTTTCGAAATTCAAATCCCAAACAAGAAGGGGCATAAAATGAGCGACACCGCGGATCGTGTAAAGAAAATCGTCGTCGAACATCTCGGCGTTGAAGCTGACAAGGTCACCGAAGCTGCAAGCTTCATCGACGATCTGGGCGCAGACAGCCTCGATATCGTTGAGCTGGTCATGGCTTTCGAAGAAGAATTCAACGTCGAAATCCCCGACGATGCGGCCGAAAAGATCTCGACCGTCAAGGACGCGATCGATTTCATCAACGCCAACAGCTGAGTTGGGGCTGCATTGCGCAGCTGAATGAGCGAAATTTACAGGCGGCTTTCCGGACAGGCGTGAACCTGCTGGAAAGCCGTTTGCTTTTTTGTCCGCGCTCGCCTTAATGGGCGCGAACCAATTGCACGATGGAGAGCGTCACATGCGTCGGGTTGTTGTTACAGGTTTGGGTCTGGTCACGCCGCTGGGGGGCGATGTCGAAACGACTTGGGCGAACCTTTTGGCATCCAAATCAGGGGCCGGGATGATTACCCGATTCGATGCGAGTGACCAGAAATGCCACATCGCTTGTGAAGTGAAGCCTAAGGAACATCCTTGGGGCTTTGATCCCGACAAGCGTGTGGACCACAAGGTTCAACGACAGGTCGACCCATTCATCATCTATGGCATCGATGCCGCAGGGCAGGCATTGGAAGATGCGGGCCTGACGGACATGTCCGACGAACTGAAAATGCGCACCGGTTGCTCGATCGGTTCGGGTATCGGAGGCCTGCCGGGTATCGAAAGCGAATCGATCGTTCTGCATGAAAAAGGCCCGAGCCGCGTTTCACCGCACTTCGTCCATGGACGTTTGATCAACCTGATCAGCGGTCAGGTTTCGATCAAATATGGCCTTATGGGCCCCAATCATGCGGTCGTCACCGCTTGCTCTACCGGTGCGCACTCGATTGGTGATGCCGCGCGGATGATAAGGGATGATGATGCCGACATCATGCTGGCAGGGGGTGCAGAAAGCACCATCAACCCGCTGGGCGTTGCCGGCTTCGCACAGGCTCGCGCGCTCAATTCCAGCTTCAATGACCGCCCCGAAGCGGCCAGCCGCCCTTATGACAAGGACCGCGATGGCTTTGTGATGGGCGAAGGTGCAGGCGTGGTGGTGCTCGAGGAATATGAGCACGCCAAGGCCCGCGGCGCCAAAATCTATGCCGAAGTCGTCGGCTATGGCCTGTCGGGCGATGCCTATCACGTCACCGCGCCGCATCCCGAAGGCAAGGGCGCGGAGCTGGCGATGCGGATGGCGCTGCGCAAGGCAGGGCTTGAGGCGGGCGACATCGACTATGTCAATGCGCACGGTACCTCGACCATGGCCGACACCATCGAACTTGCAGCGGTAAAGCGCGTGCTGGGCAACGATCTGGGTGGCGCTTCGATGAGCAGCACCAAATCGGCTATCGGCCATCTTCTGGGTGGGGCAGGCGCGGTGGAGAGCATCTTCTGCATCCTCGCGATCCGCGATCAGATCGTGCCGCCGACGCTAAATCTCGACAATCCGGATGAGGGCACCGAGGGCGTCGATCTCGTCCCGCACGTCGCGCGCAAGCGTGAAGTGAAGGCAGTGCTCAACAACAGCTTCGGCTTTGGCGGCACCAATGCCAGCCTTGTGATGAAGGCCATCTAACGGCATGAACCGGCTGTTCAAAGGGCTGCTGATCGCAGGTGGCCTGTTGTTCCTGATTATCGCGGGAAATTTCGTCTATGGATGGAATGCTGCCGGGCCATTAGCCAAGGAAACAGCTGTCGTCATAAAGCCGGGTGCGAGCATTCGCTCGGCGGCCGAACAGCTGGAGGACATGGGCGCGATCAAATCCGCTGATGCCTTTGTCAATCGCGCGCGGGTTTTTGGGGCGTCGAGCACGATCAAGGTCGGCGAATTCCTGATTCCGGCGCGCGCCTCCAATTCCGAAATCCTCTCGATTTTGACTGGCGGAAAGACAGTGCAGCGCATGGTCACCGTGCCCGAAGGCATGCCGTCGATCATGGTCTATGAGCGGCTGATGGCCAATGATCGGTTGACCGGCGAAATTCCGGTCCCTGCTGAAGGGTCGGTGCTGCCCGACAGCTATGCCTTTGATAAGGGCGAGCCGCGTGCAGCGGTTGTTGCGCGCATGCAGGCGGCGATGCAGAAAACCATCGACGAACTATGGCCCAAGCGCAGCAAAGATACGGTCGTCAAAACACCGCAAGAAGCGGTAACGCTCGCCTCGATTGTCGAAAAGGAAACTTCGAAGAAGTCCGAATTGCGGATGGTCGCGGGTGTCTATTCGAACCGGCTGACAAAGGGGATGATGCTACAGGCCGACCCGACGATCATCTATCCGATTACCAAGGGTAAACCATTGGGGCGGCGCATCCGCCAGTCCGAAATATCATCGGTCAACGATTACAACACCTATTCGATGGTCGGGCTGCCCAAAGGGCCAATCGCCAACCCGTCGCGCGCCGCGATCGAAGCTGTACTAAACCCTGAAAAGACCGACTATCTGTTCTTCGTCGCCGATGGCACCGGCGGCCATATTTTCGCCAAAACGCTCGAAGAACATAATGCCAATGTAGAGAAATGGTACGCCATCCGCCGCGAGCGGGGAAATGTAACCCCGCTTACGGTTCCGCGATGTTGAACGCGGTTGGCATCGGATCAAGGGCTGCTTGCAATGTTTCTACCGCCGCTCTGTCGCCCTCGATCTTCAACCCCGCTGCCTCAAGCTGCGCCAACGGCATTTTCAGGAACAGCATGGCGAGATACAGCTGACGCGGGCCAGTCACGATTGCGTCGGGCGCGGCATGTGCCGCCCCCATCTCGCTGAACATCACCGAATTGCCGACGCTTATCTTCGCCTTTTCCTGCCGGTCAGGAATGGCAAAGTTGATCGCCAGCTTTCGATCCTTGATGATGTCCGGATTGAGGCGTGTTGCCACCGAATCGAGCAGCAACGGCGTGGCAATTGCAGAAATCATGTCCACGCTTTGTGAGGCGATGCTGGGCGTCAAACCTTGGCGCAAATCGCGTGCCGCCGTCAGGAACTGGTTGCGCCATATCGCCGATTCAGCCTGATAGCCTTGCTGCTCGTAGCTATCGGCTAGCAACGCGCGCGCCTCGGCGTTTTTGGGGTCTGCGAAAACGAGTTGATGGAGCAGGTCGGAAGACCAGCGATAATCGCCTGCCTTCATCGCCCGCTTGGCTTCGGCCACCACTTTCTTCGAGCCGCCCATTGCTGCGACCAGTCGCTTACCGCGTTCCTCGGGCGGGTGTGGATTGAGATTGGCGGGGATCGCGTCATACCAGCCCAGATAACGCTGATAGATCGCCTTCGAATTGTGGCTGTAGGTGCCGTAATAACCTCGGTTGAACCATTGTTTGGCGAGGGCAGGGGGTGCTTTCAGTCGCTCGGCGATTTCGGTCTGGGTGAAACCCTGATTCATCAGCCGCACGGTTTGATCGTGGAGGTAGCGATAATTGTCGCGATGCCCTGATAACCAGCTTTCAACCTCTTTTTGTCCGAACCGTGGCCAGCAGTGGCTCGACAGGATGGTATCGCTGCGTTCAGCGTAGAGGTTGACCGCCTCACCCAGATATTGTGACCAGGCGAGCGCATCGCGCACCTTCGCCCCGCGCGGCGTCAGCACATTGTGCAGCGTACAGGTGGCAATTTCGGCCGCGAGGAAACTGCGGGCAGCGGGCACATAAACATTCATCTCCGCCGGTGCCTCAGATTCCGGGACCATCTGAAATTCGAGTTCGACCCCGTCGACAACGCGCTTGTCGCCGGTCTGCAGGACCGTGTCGGTCGGGGTTAGCAATGTGATCTCGCCGCCTCCAACGCCTTTGCCGATACCGCTGCCCATCTGGCCCTGCGCACCCGGCGTCAGGCCTGTGCCGAACTGGTAATTCGCCCGCCGCCCCATGGCGGACCCCGCCATCACATTTTCGGAAGCGGTTTCCTCGATGAAATGTGCAGGAGCGATGATGGCGACCTTGCCCGCCTTGATGTCCGTCTCGCTGGTAACGCCGCGCGCACCCCCGAAATGGTCGCCGTGGCTGTGGCTGTAGATGACGCCAGTGACGGGACGCGCGCCGAGCTCCTTGTTCACCAGTTCGAGCGCCGCCGCCGCGGTCTCGCGCGTGGTCAGCGGGTCGATCAGAATCCAGCCGGTCTGTCCCTTGATCACGGTCATGTTCGAAACGTCGAACCCGCGCACCTGCCAGATATTTTCGGTAACCTTGTAGAGGCCGTGATTCCGCAATAGCGTCATGTGCCGCCATAGGCTGGGGTTGACGGTGGCCGGAGCGTCACCTTTCATCCATGCATATGCCTCAAGATTCCAGACAGGGCGGCCATCCTTGGCGCGGATGATCGGGTCGGCGCGTGTGGCGACAAAGCCTTGCTGCGCAAATTCCAGATCGCGCCCGTCCTCGACCGGCAAGTTGGCTTTCTCGGCCTTTTGCGCGGCAATCGTGGCCTCGCTCGCGGGTTTGGGTTCCAGGGCCGGGTCGGCGGCGAATGCAGGCGTGGCAACGCCGAGCAGCAAAAGCGGAATCAGACGCATATTTTCTCTCCCTCGGCTGACACCTAAGTCAGTAAAGCGCGGCACTGCAACCCCGATTGATATCGGCGCAGCCGATTAGTGAATGCGAGACACTCGGTTTTACCGCGATAGTATGTCCAGCTAGGCGTCATGCATCGCCGGGGCCGGTGCCGATACCCCCCCCCTCCAAACCCTCGCCCGGTCCCGGTAATCTCCCTATCTTGTAGTCTGGCACCGCAGCGCATAGTCCCGCGACATGCCTGAAACTGCGCCAATCATCGTGACCGCGACTATGGGAAAAGCCGATCAGGCCTGGGCAAACGCATTGCGGGCACAGCATTTTCCGCCAGAGCGGAACTATCTGCAGGCGCACATCACGCTGTTTCACCATCTGCCGCCCGGGTATTGGCCAGAGATCAAAGCACGGCTGGCTGGTCTGGCTCATGAATTCGCGCAACCCGAAGCGTGGTTGCGCGAAGTGATGTTTCTAGGGCGCGGGGTTGCGTTTCGGGTCGAATGCCCAAACCTGCTGTCGATGCGCGAAGAGCTAGTGGCAGACCTGCAGGGGTTATTGACGCCCCAGGATCAAGCGAAGCCCCGCCTCCACATTACCATCCAGAACAAGGTCGAACCCGCAGTTGCAAAGGCATTGTTTGCCGAATTGTCAGCCGCTTTCATATCGAGACCGCTGCAAATCACAGGGCTCGCCGCGCATTATTATCGCGGCGGCCCGTGGGAATTTATTCAGGATTGGAAATTCAGCGGGCGACGCTGAGCAAGGCTTTTTCGCCCGTAGCCTGGCCAATGACCCAACGCAGTGCGAGCAACCCTACGAACCACATCGCATCGTTGATCGCAACGCCCGAGACGATTTCCGCCGAGAAGTTTTCCGCTCCGCCGCCAAACTGCGCGTAGGCACGAAGCAGGACTTCGTAGACGACAAATGCCGAGACAAGCGCAGCGACGCTGCGCAGGATGCTGCCTTCAACCTTGGCCGCAACAATACGGGCAACGCCAAATCCGGCCAGTGTCGCGGTGAGGATGGCGATGCCATGACCGACGGCCTGGGCATCCCAGGGGAAATTCATAAGCAGGAAACCGACAGCCTGGTTGGCTGCCCAGACTGCACCCACCAATGCGATGCTGCTCCTGCGATCAAGCGTCAGCGCAGCCAATGCCGCAATTGCGGCGAAAGGGAATATGCAGGCGAGCGCAAGGCTGCCGAGGACGGTTGCACCTGCCAGCGTCGCTGGCCAAGCAGCGGTCTTTGGGTTCAACATTGCATTCGCCATAATCATATTCCCTTCCTTATCATTCCAACGGTAGCGGCCATCGGCCCACCGTCAACTCCCTAAAATTTAGCGCGCAGCCCGATATGGGCGTTACGGCCATAGGCTTTGTAGCCCGCGACAGTTTGGTAATTGGCATCGCCTGCATTTTCGACGCGGCTATAAATTTCGAGTGCGTCGCTGACATCATAGGCGGCGCGAATACCCACCAAAGAATAGCCGTCCATCCGCACCGAGCCGCCAAAGCCATCGAGGCTGTCGCTGGCCAGACGCAGGTCGGCGCCCAGTTTCAACTTAGCCATTGCTTGCCAATCGATGCTGGCGTTCAGGCTGTGCACCGGTCGGCGCAGATGGCGGACGAAATTCGCGGCACCATCCTCGCGCTTTTCGGAGTCTACATAGCTGTAATTCGCACGAACGCTCAGGCGGTCGCTGGGGCGCAGTTCGACAAAGGTTTCGATCCCCTTGGCGCGCGAACGGATGATATTGTTGTAACGGTAGATAAGCAGATCGAAATCAATCATGTTTTGCGTGCGCCGTTGGAACGCGGTCGCGCCAAAACGCAATTGACCCTCAAGCAGGCCTTGCTCAAAGCCCAGTTCATAGCTTTTGGCGACTTCCGGCTGCAGACCGGGATCGCCGTAAAAGCTGAAGAGCTGATATAATGTCGGTGCCTTGAAACCCTCGCCATAGGCCGCGCGGATGACCGTTTGGGATTTGGGTCGCCATGCGGCGTTCGCACTGAATGTTGCTTTGCTGCCAAAGCTTTTGTGGTCGTCGACGCGGGCGCCCATAGTGATGGTTATCGTTTCGGTCGGATCTATGATAGCTTGCGCATATGCACCCGAATGCCGGGTTTTGGCGGGTGCAAATCCGTCGGTGAATCGCGACCTCTCATGTTCGACGCCAAACACGGCGCGTACTGGCGGGGCGAGTTGCCAATCGCCCTGATATTCGAACCGCTCCGTCCGGCCGCGCGACAAAAAGTCAGGTGCTGCTGCGCCGGGAGCAGCATAATTATCCCGGTTGATGTCGTTGACAGTAAGGGCAATCCGGTTCTTCAGATTTCCCATGTCAGCATGGATACCGGCATAGCCGATCACTTGCTGGCCGGTCGAATATTCGGGTGTGTCTGATAGGCTGTAAAAGGGCGGGGGGAAGCCATCCAGTTCCGCACGGCTGTGCGAATAGAATCCCCGCAGATCGATACTCACCGTGTCGCTGAGTTTGACCTCAAAAGCCCCGTTGGCCGCATATTGCTTATAGCCATCGGCCTCGCTGCCGTTGGCCGCTGCGGATATTCCGTCGTCGCGGAAAAAACCACCGCCAAGGCTGGCCGAAATTCGGTCGCCCGATATCCCATATTGGCCGACCAGATTGGTGCGGTTGTTGCTGCCATATTCAGCGCGCAGGGCGCGGTTGTTGGCGGATCCGGGGCGAGCAGTGATGATATTCACCACACCGCCGATGGCTTGGCTGCCCCATGGCACCGAATTCGGCCCGCGCAGCACCTCGACCCGGTCGATATTGCTGATCAGCAAATTGCCGAAATCAAAACCGCCACCGGGGGAGGAGGGGTCGTTGACGCGAACCCCGTCGATCAACGTCAGCGTCTGCTCGCCTTCGGCGCCGCGGATACGGACTGCGGAAAAGCCGCCGATGGGGCCGGTGTTGGATACCGTAACGCCGGGGAGCGTTGCGAGTAGATCGGACAGGGTTGATGGTTGGCGCAGTTCGATCTCGTCGATGCCGATATTCGAAACCGAATAGCCGCTTTTTCTTGCGAGCAGTTCTGTGCCGGTCGCTGTGACAACAATTGTGTCACGAGACGGCAGGCGCTCCGAATAAAAGCTGCAGCACCCGCCATCCTCTTCGATCGGATCTTCGGTTTCGGCTGCAGTTTGGGCATGCGCGCCAAACGGTAGAATCGCCAGTGCGGCTGCAGTCAGTCTCAATATGTGCATGTTTATGTCCTTCCTGTGACGTTGCATTCAAATGCCGTCACGCGAAGGAAAGCTCCTGAGGAGCTTCATTCGATCGTCCGCGTTTTCCCGCACGGGCGAAGGACTGGCTGCAACAGGCAGGTCTCCTGGCTCCCGGGTCTTTGCTCCTCCCGACCTTCCCGTTTGCACAGTGGTCACATTGGGCTTCGCTCGCCGGTCACAGTTGCGGGTACAGCGCCGGATTGACACCGGCTTCCCTTTTCACCCCGGTTTCCCGGGGCACCTGTTACGGGGAAGGCGGATAGGGCGGAGATATCGGCCCGTCAATAGAACCTATTTCTCGACGCCCTTAACCTTTCCCCATTGGCGTGCAGCGGTGTAGCCCAGATAGCCCGTGCCGAAGAGCGCGTAGAGCGGCTCTGGCAGGCCATTCAGATAGGCGTTCATGCCTGCCGCTATGTCGAGAGCGGCCTGCGGGCGAAAGGCGGCGATAAGGCCCATCGGCAGCGACCACAGGATGATGGCATACATCACATAAAGAAAGCTGGGCCGCGCGCGGCTGGTCCATGGATCGGCCGCTTGCGCCTCGGCAAGGATCGCCGACAATTGCGTGCGCAAGGTTTCCAGTTCCTGACTGCCTTGCAATTTGATGAGTTCGACCTTCGCCGCGTCACGCGCCTTGGGATCGGGAATGAGTTTGTCGATTAAGGCAGCGATAGGACCGATCAGGGTTTCGATGATGGGCATAATTGTTACTCCATATAGTGTATAATTCATCATTCCCGCGAAGGCGGGAATCCAACTCCTGCGGTCCAAATTTACACCGCAGGGGTTGGGCCCCCGCCTTCGCGGTGGTGACGAAGGGGGCTAAGAAAACGTCCCGCCACCAATCCGGTTGGCGAGCCAGCCATAGACAAAGGCTTCCTGCGACGGCCGAGCCTCGGCGATTTTGATGTAATGCGCCCCTTGTAGTGCCTCGACAGCTTTGAGCAGGACGGATTCACCGCTAGCACCACGTTTTCGAAGAAATGCCTTTAGAGCGGCTATTGTCGCAGGGCCTATTTGGCGATCAATATTGAGATCGGCATAATCCCCGCCTTCTCGGTTCAGGGCGTTAAGTGCGCGCTGCAGAAAGGCCGTCGCTGTGCCGGTGCCCATGTTGATGCCGGTATCGAACAGTTCGGCGGCAAGGGCAGGGGCTTGGATGGCCACCTCGTCAAAGCGCGGCTTGAACCAGTACAACCTTTTGTAGATGGCTACTGCGTCGCTGCGCGGCAAGGCGCGCATATCGCCCACATAGCCCTGCCGTCGGGCAACAGCCTCGGTTATTCCCCAATTGGTGGGGCCGCCTCCATCGGCGGGATGGTTCACATATCCGCCTTCGCGTTCGATAACGTCGTCGATCATTTCGTCTATGTTGGTCATGGTTTCGATCCGTTCCTTCGTTAGGCGAATCAAAATAACCAAATAGGAATAATGTAGGACAGACAAAAAACCAGTTTTATGGCTACAGGACTTTTCCTGTGCTGCAAGATTTTTTAATCGCGCGATTAAATCTTGTTGCCCGACGGACTGAATGGCGTATTGAAGAATCAATAACTGCCCGAAGGCATGACAGGAGAGGTCCCAAAATGAATTTCGATTTTTCCGAAGAGCAACTCGCGCTAAAGGATGAGGCACGCAAATTTCTCGCCGCGAAATGCCCGCCCGATCGCGTCCGTAAATTGATGGATGAAGACAGCCCCGGTTTCGATCCGGAGCTTTGGGCGCAGGTCGCCGAACAGGGTTGGCTGGGAGCAGCGATTCCGGAAGAGCATGGCGGGCTTGGCCTTGGTTATCTTGAGTTGTGCTGCATCGCCGAGGAATTGGGCCGCGCGGTTGCGCCGGTGCCTTTCGCTTCGACGGTCTATTTCTTTGCTGAAGCTTTGCTGCGTGCCGGAAGCGCCGAGCAGAAGGCAAAATATTTGCCGAAGGTCGTCACCGGCGAACTGATTGGCACCATCGCCAGCGCAGAGCAGGCCGGTGCGGTTTCGGTTGCCAATATCAGCGCCGAAGTATCGGGAGGCAAGCTGACCGGTGTGAAGCTGCCGGTCACTGACGGTGCGGTTGCGCACCTTGCGGTGGTGCTGGCGAAAGAAGGCGGCAAGCCGACACTCTATATTGTGGATCTCAACGGGCCTGGCGTCACCCGCGAAGCGGTCAACACCATCGACCGATCGCGCGAAGCGGCGCGAGTCGAATTCAAGGATGCGCCGGTTGAGCGGCTGGGCGAAGTGGGCGATGGCCTCGCGCTGTTTGAAGCCATCAACGACCGTGCGGCGGTGTTGATTGCGTTCGAACAGGTCGGCGGCTCCGACATGTGCCTTGAAATGGCGAAAAACTACGCGCTCGAACGATTTGCCTTTGGCCGCGCAATCGGCGGATATCAGGCGATCAAGCATCGCCTCGCCGATATGTACGCCAAGAACGTGCTCGCACGCGGCAATGCTTATTATGGCGCCTGGGCACTCAACAGCGATGCCCCGGAATTGCCGATTGCCGCGGCTGGCGCTCGCATTTCGGCGTGCGATGCCTATTGGTTTGCGGCCAAGGAAAATGTCCAGGTGCATGGCGGCATGGGCTTCACCTGGGAAATTGACGCCCACCTGCATTATCGCCGCAGCCGCCAGTTGGCGCTGGTTGCTGGTTCGGCGCGCAACTGGAAACATCGTTTGGTTAGCATGCTGGAACGCCGCAACGCGGCTTGAACTATTTAGGGAAGGAACGAGAAAATGGATTTCAACGACACTCCCGAAGAAGCCGAATATCGCGCAAAGGTCCGCGCGTGGCTCGAAGAAAACGCACCGCGCGGCGTGAAGGGCGCATCGCTCGGTGACGAGGATGAAAGCCAGATGGATGCGTGCAAGGCATGGCAGGCCAAAAAGGCTGCAGCTGGATACGCACAAATCCGTTGGCCCAAGGAATGGGGTGGCGGTGGCGGCACCACCATCCAGAGCGTGATCTTCGCGCAGGAAGAATCGCGCATGGGCGTGCAGCTAGGCGGCCCGTTCGCGATCGGCCTCGGCATGTGCATTCCGACCGTGATGGCAACCGCCGATGACGAAACCAAAAAGCGTTTTGTCGGGCCCGCTGTTCGCGGTGAAACCATCTGGTGCCAGCTTTTCTCCGAACCTGCTGGCGGTTCAGACGTTGCGGCCATCCGCACCCGTGCGATCAAGGATGAAAGCTCGGTCGACGCCAATGGCGATTTCGACTGGGTGGTCAACGGCCAGAAAATCTGGACCTCGGGCGCGCATTATGCCGATTATGGCATCGTCCTTGTCCGCACCGATCCCGATGCGGTGAAGCACAAGGGCCTCACCATGTTCTGGATCGACATGAAGTCGCCCGGAGTCGAGTGCAAGACCATCCACCAGATGTCGGGCGCGCGCGGGTTTAACGAGGTGTTCTTCACCGATGTCCGCATTAAGGACAGCCAGCGTCTTGGCGCGCTGCATGACGGCTGGAACGTTTCGATCATCACCCTGATGAACGAGCGTGCATCGGTCGGCGGTGGCGGCGGTGCGCGGGGCGGCGGTGCGATCAAGGCATTGCAGGTCGCGCAGAAAATCCGCGATGAAAATGGTGATCCGCTGTCGAACAACAGCACGGTGCGCGAAAAGATTGCCGAACATTATGTTCGCGCCGAAGGTCTGCGCTTCACCGGCATGCGCTCGCTGACCGCTTTGTCGCAAGGCAAGACGCCGGGGCCGGAGCAGTCGGTGACGAAGCTGGTGCAGGCCGCAGGCATGCAGGATCTGGCGGACTTCATGGTCGATCTGCAGGATCAGGCGGGGATCATTCGTGATCCGTCGCTCGCAGTCGAAAATGCTGATTTCCAAGAGATGTTCCTCGGTTCGCCGGGCGGACGTATCGCGGGCGGTACCGACGAAATCCTGCGCAACATCATTGCCGAACGCGTGCTTGGTCTGCCGGGTGAAATCCGCGTTGACAAGAGCATGCCGTTCAAAGACCTGCCAACCGGGCGCTGAGGAGTACAGGTGATGACGTTTCCCTTGCCCAATGTGTCGAATGACTTGAACGGGCGGGTGGCGCTCGTCACCGGTGCCTCTTCGGGTTTTGGTGTGCGTTTTGCAAAGGCGCTTGCCGCGTGCGGAGCCAAGGTCGGGCTGGCGGCGCGCCGCGTTGACCGGCTTGAGGCCGTTGCGGAGGAAATCCGCGCCGCAGGTGGCGAGGCAATCTGCATCCCGATGGATGCGACCGATGCCGACCAGTTGTTCGCGGCAGTTGATACACTCGAAAAGGCTTATGGCACGGTCGACATCCTCATCAACAATGCCGGCATTCCGGATGCCCAGCGCGCACACAAAATGGAGGTCGAACTGATTGACCGGGTCTTGGGCGTCAACCTGCGCGCGCCCTACATCCTATCGTGCGAGGTGGCGCGGCGGTTGATGGCGGCAAAAAAGCCGGGGCGTATCGTCAACATCAGCTCGGTCGCGCATTACAGCTATTCGGGCAACGGCGCGGCGCTTTATGCGATTACCAAGACGGCGGTTGCGCGGATGACCGAGGCACTTTCGCTCGAATGGGCTAAATATGACATCAACGTCAACGCCATCTGCCCCGGCATGTTCAAGACCGAAATGCTCGACGGCATGCTCGAACGCGTCGGCGATCTCAGCCAGCATGTGGTGCGCAAACGGATCTGCGACCCCGCACAGATGGACAGCACCTTGCTCTATCTCGTCTCGCCTGCTTCCGAATGCGTCACTGGTGCAGTGATCCGCGTCGATGACGGGCAGAGTGCGCGTAACTAATTCAGAAATAACAGGATCAGGAGAAGGAAAAATGGCAATCAAGACCCGCATCACCGAAATGTTCGGTGTGGAAACCCCCATTGTCATGGGCGGCATGACCGGCGTGGGCTATGGCGAACTGGTGGCGGCTGTCGCCAACGCAGGCGCGCTCGGCTTCATCACCGCGCATATGTTTGAAAGCGGGCAGGCGCTGTTTGACGAGATTGAAAAGACCCGCAAGCTGACGGACAAGCCCTTTGGCGTGAACCTAACTTTGCTGCCCTCGATCAACCCGATTCCCTATGATGATTATCGCGAGGCAATCATCGCGTCGGGCCTGAAGATCGTCGAGACCGCAGGTCGCGCACCGACCGACCACCTGCCGCGCTTCAAGGAAAATGGCGTCAAGGTGATCCACAAATGCACCAGCGTGCGTCACTCGGTGTCTGCGGTTAAAAAAGGTGTCGATGTGATCTCGATCGACGGATTTGAATGCGCCGGTCACCCCGGTGAGGATGATGTGGGCCTTGTCGTGTTGCTCCCTGCGACGGTAGATGCGCTGCCTGATACCCCGATCATTGCTTCGGGCGGCATGGCCGATGGCCGCAGCCTGGTTGCCGCCCTCGCGCTTGGTGCCGATGGCGTCAACATGGGCACCCGTTTCTGCGCGACCGTCGAGGCCAAGATTCACCAAAATGTGAAAGACAAGATTGTCGAGCTCGACGAACTCGGCACGGTGCTGGTCGGACGCAGCCTGCGCAACACCGCCCGCGTCGCACGCAACGCCATTTCGGAGCAAGTTGCTGAGATCCAGAAAGACCCGACCAAGACCTTCGCTGATGTGAAGGAATTGATGGCGGGCGTGCGCGGCCGTGAAAATGTGCTGGCCGCGGGCGACACCGACGGCGGCATCTGGACAAGTGGGCAGAGCCAAGCGCTGATCCACGACATCCCGACCTGTGCCGACCTCGTGAAAAATATCATGGCGCAGGCGGAGGCCGTACGGAAACGGATTGCTGCCTGACAACCAATGTGGCGAGAGTCTTAGGCTTTCGCCGCCGCCGCTTTGTTTGGCTTCACACGGATGTACATCCCACCAGTTTCGGGGCGTTTGAGCTCAAACGCCCCGGACTTTTTGACAAGATCACTTAATTTTGCGTGGCCATAGGTACGCGGGTCAAAATCAGATGCCAGTTTTGAAAGATGGCTGCCGACGGGGCCAAGGGCGACCCACCCATCGTCATTTGCCAATTGGCCAATGGCTTTACGGATCAATGGAACGGCTGCGCTTGGTGGCTTGAGTGCCTTTGGTGCAGCTTGTTGTTCTCCGCCATCGGGCTTTGGAGCATCGGGCAGCAAGTTTTCTGTGTAGAAAAAGCGCCTGCAGGCTTGTCGAAAGCTTTCAGGCGTCTTCTGTTCGCCAAAGCCATAAACATCGACGCCTTGTTCGCGAATGCGGGCAGCGAGTCGTGTGAAGTCGCTGTCCGACGAAACCAGGCAGAAGCCGTCGAAACGTCCGCTGTGCAACAAGTCCATCGCATCAATGACTAGGGCTATGTCGGACGCGTTTTTGCCTGATGTGTACGCGAAATTCTGGTGCGGCATTATTGCATGAGTTGAAAGAATTTCCGACCATTGCTTCAGTCTGGTCCCAGAAAAGTCGCCATAGATTCGACGAACGCTCGCTTCGCCGATGTTCGCGATTTCTTCGAATAATCCAGGCGCTATTCGCGCTGAGGCATTGTCGGCATCGATCAAAACGGCGAGGCGGGGAGAACGTTGTTCAGCCATTTAGCAATAGTGCCAAAATACGGCGTGATGCGCTAACGATTTCCGAAAAATGGAAAATCGGTAGTCGCCGCACCAAAGTCAAAAGACCTAAGGCGGCGGGCGGCATAAAATTGTTCGGAAAATTGGTCGGGACGAGAGGATTCGAACCTCCGACCCCCACACCCCCAGTGTGATGCGCTACCAGGCTGCGCTACGTCCCGACCGCCAAGCCTGCAGGGCAAGCATTGGAAGCGCGCCTATATGGCGGCGGTTTGCCAAAAGCAAGGGGCCTTGTCATCAAGGCCCCACACTTGCCGCCAGACGCTTTCCCGTTGCGCGTCCATATCCTTAATGGTAACCGCGCGCCTTGGATTTTCGGCAGGGCTTCCTATCTGCCCTCCAACAAGAACAATCGGGGAAAGCCATAATGACATCGTCCATGATATTCGCAGCCGCAGCCGGTGGTGCAACCGGCGCGGCCTTTTTTGTGCAGGTGCTTCCGCTGCTGCTGATTTTCGTCGTTTTCTATTTCCTGCTCATCCGTCCGCAACAAAAGCGCGCGAAGGAGCATGAGGCGAAAATCGAGGCAGTGACCAAGAATGACGAAGTCGTGACGGGCGGCGGTTTGATGGGCAAAGTAACCAAGGTTGCCGATGACCATGTCGAAGTCGAAATCGCCCCCAATGTTCGGGTAAAGGCGCTGAAATCGACGCTTGCCGACGTGAAAAGTCGTACGCTGAAAGCGGCAAACGAATAATCCGGCCATAGGCTGTCTGACGACAAGGATAGAGTGATGCTGGATTTTCCACGCTGGCGCGTAATCATGCTCAACACACTGATGGTGTTGAGCCTCTTACTGGCGCTACCAAGTTTCCTGCCAAAAAGCTGGCTGGATCGCATTCCTGACGGGGTTCCCAAGCAAACAATCAGCCTCGGGCTCGATCTTGCAGGCGGCAGTCACATCCTTTTGGAAGCAGATACTGCCCAATTGGCACGCGACCGGCTGGAATCGATCGAAGACAGCGTCCGCACGGCAATGCGCCGTGCAGAGCCGCGTATCACCATCGAAGCGGTAACCCGCACCGGCGGCAAACTCAGCTTCATTGTGACCGATCCCGCGCAGATTGATGCAGCACGCGAAGCGCTGCTTCCCGTTGTTGCGAACAGTGTCGGCGGACGCGATTGGACGATCGAAGTCACCGACGGAAACCGCATCAGCCTGATCCCGGCGGCAACCGGCAACACCACCGCGCTCGACCAGGCGATGAATTCGGCAAAAGATGTTATCGACCGCCGCATCAACGCGGTTGGCACTCTGGAGCCAACCATTATCCGTCAGGGTGCGGATCGTATCGTTGTGCAGGTGCCCGGCCTCGACGACCCGCAGGCGCTAAAGGAACTGATCGGCAAGACCGCCAAGCTGGAGTTCAAGCTGGTCGATGAAGGCGCTGACCCCGAGCAGACCGCGCAGGGCAAGGCTCGCGTCGGCAGCCAGGTTTTGCCATATCCCGACAACCCGACGGGTATTCCTTATATAGCAGTGCGTCGCCTAGGCGGGATTTCCGGCGACAAGTTGACCGGGGCGCAGCAAAGTTTCGACCAGCAAACCAATGAAGCCGTGGTCATCATTCAATTCGACGGTGAAGGTGGGCAGCGCTTTGCCCGCATGACCCAGCAGAATACCGGAAAGCTGTTTGCCATCATCCTCGACGGACAGGTGATTTCCGCGCCGCGGATCAACGAACCCATATTGGGCGGCACGTCGCAGATTTCGGGAAGCTTTACTGTGGAAAGCGCAAGCCAGCTGGCAATCGCGCTCAACTCGGGCGCATTGCCGGTCAATCTAAAGGTTGTTGAGGAACGCTCGGTCGGTCCTGATCTGGGGGCGGACTCGATCCGCAGCGGGATGATTGCCGCACTGGTCGGCACCGCCGCCGTACTGATGTGGATGATCCTGTCATACGGCCGGTTCGGCATCTATGCGAGCTATGCTCTGGTCCTGAACGTAGCGATGATTTTGGCGGTTATGGCGATGTTCAATGCAACGCTGACGCTGCCGGGCATTGCCGGTTTCGTGCTGACTATCGGCGCAGCGGTTGACGCGAACGTGCTGATTAACGAACGCATACGCGAAGAACGACGAAAGGGCCGACGCGTCATCCAGGCCATCGAAAATGGTTATAAGGAAGCGAGCCGTGCGATTTTCGACGCGAATATCACCAACGTCATTGCCGCTGTGCTGCTCTTCATCTTTGGCTCGGGCCCGATCCGCGGCTTTGCCGTGGTTCTGATGATCGGCATCGTGACATCGGTGTTCACGGCAGTGACCTTTACACGGATGTGGGTGTCGCGCTGGGTCAAGCGCGCCCGTCCGCAAGACCTGAATATTTGAGGCAAGGGGCCGAACCATGAAACTTTTGAAGCTCGTTCCCGACAATACCAACATCGGGTTCCTCAAATGGCGGAATATCGCCTTTGGCGTTTCGATCCTGTTGATGGTCGCATCCATCGCGCTGGTCGCGACGCGTGGCCTGAATTTCGGCGTCGATTTTATCGGTGGCCAGATGATTCGAACGACCTTCGTCGGTGAACAGGCCGCTCCGGTTGAGGCGCTGCGCGAGTCCGTCGGCGAATTGGGGTATGGCGAGCCGACCATCCAGCGCTTCGGCGCGGAAAACCAGGTTTCGATCCGGATGAAGCTGCCCGACGGAGCAGACAAGAAGCCGGAACTGGCGAATGTCATGGCCGAAAAAATCGTTGCCAAGATCAAGGAAGACCATCCCAAAGTTCGAATAGACGGAGTCGATTCGGTCTCTGGCAAAGTGTCGAGCGAATTGTTCGAAAAGGGCTTTTTCGCATTGATCGCTGCGGCATTGGGGGTTGCGGTCTATGTCTGGTTCCGCTTTGAATGGCAGTTCGGCATGGGCGCAATCTGGGCGCTTGTGCACGATATCACGCTGACCTTTGGCCTGTTCGCGCTGACGCAGATGGAATTCGATTTGAACATCATCGCGGCGCTGCTGACCATCATCGGTTATTCGCTCAACGATACGATCGTTATTTATGACCGTATTCGCGAAAATCTGATGAAATTCCGTAAGATGGATTTGCCTGCGCTGCTCGATCTTTCGGTCAACGAAACATTGTCGCGGACAGTCATGACCAGCTTGACCATATTGACTCCGCTGGTGGTACTGGTGCTGTTCGGGCCAGACGTAATCTTCGGTTTCAGCGTCGCGATGGCCTTTGGCATTTTCGTCGGCTCCTATTCGTCAATCTATCAGTCGGCTCCCTTCCTCATCTGGTTCGGGGTGAATTCGGACAGCTTTGTGCCTGCCGAAAAGGTCGCTGACAGCAAGGTCGAACGACTGAACGAAGGAAAAGTCTAAGCTTTCCTGACCAGTAAATGGCGCCAATGCGCGACCAGCGCGGCGCCATTTGCCTCCCAGCTATAGTCGGCGACCGTCGCCGCAACCGTCTCACGGTGGGGCGGTGATGCAAGCAGTTCGTGCACCGCTGCAGCTATAGCTTCGGCATCACGTTCGACAATCCTGCCTGCTGTGTCGGAATGCAACACTTCGCGTGCTCCGCCCGTGTCGGTAATGACCAGTGGCGTTCCGCAGGCAAGAGCCTCTATCCAGGCGTTGGCCAGGCCTTCGCTGGACGAAGGTAGCACCGCGACATCGGCGGCCTGCAGATAATGGGCAATTTCGCTATGGGGTAAGGATCCGAGGAAGTGGACACGTTCGGCAACCCCCAGCTCGTGCGCCAATTTTCCAAGCATTTGCCGGTCTTCGCCTTCACCGATGAGCGCTAGACGTGCGTCTGGCAATTTCGCCATCGCCTTGATGACAAAGGCTTGGCCTTTGCGTGGAATGAGGGCACCGACGCACACAAGCAGCGCTTCATAAATTGGAACTTGCAGTCGTTCGCGCAGCATATTGTGCGGTTCGGTCGGGATATTGAAAAGCGAGCGGTCAATGCCGGTACGATGGACCCGTATCTTGGTCGCATCGACGCCCAGTGCAACGATATCGTCTTTGATAGCGTCTGAGACGGCCAGCAATCCGGTGGACTTTCGCGCTGCCTCGACAATCTGCTCGCGGCATCCGGCAACTGTCGTCCAATAATGAATATCCGCGCCGCGCGCCTTGATCGAAAAAGGAAGACCTAGTGCTTCTGCAATTCGCATCGCTGCAGGGCCATCAGGCCAGAAGAATTGCGCATCGACCAGATCGAAAGGCTGCTGCGCATGCAGGCGACGGGCAAGGGGTAGCACGGCCTTGGCAATGGCGGCGGCATTGCGGGCCGGGGCCATTCGGGGGAACAAAGTGAAATGGGGCCGCAGCACTGCCTTTCCGTTCCAAGCGTCTTCTTGCTGCAATGCAGATCGCCGGCGATAGGCAGAAAGCAGTTTGGACAGCGGCCAGGGCGGCAGGCCTTTGGGGCTGATGCGGATAATCTCGACTTCACCTGTGGCGTCGGCGGCGTTGAGCGACAGTTCGACAAAACGCCCGAAATTTGGCGCGACGGCGCTGGGATATAGGGTCGAGAGTGAGAGAACGCGCATGGGTTTATAGTGACCGCAACAGCCTTGCAGCGCGGGCGATCCATGCCGGATCGGCGACTATTTGCTGGCGGGCACCGGCTGCGAGCGGGAGCAGATGCAGCTTGCCATCTTCGCGTCCGAGCAATCGGCCGAACAGGAAACGTCCGGCCGGGCGAGGGACCAGCACATCGCAGTTGAGCGCTTCGGCGAAGCGTTCGGATGGCATTTGCTCGCACCAGATTTCGTCGCCGCGGCGATAGTCGCCGATGCTGTCCATTACCCGCAGGCCCACCATTTCACCGAGCAGGCGCGGCGCGACCATATTATCCGCTTTGGTTGGCGCATGCACGCCATCGATGCCGAGATGGGCAGCCACGGGCAACTCCTCCTGATCGGGAAGCTGCACCAACTCGCTGGCATCGACCCCCAAGGCGCCAGCAATGCGGTTGAGCCAGTCGAGCGACAAGGTGCGCGTGCCGGTTTCCAGCCGTCCTATCGTTTGAGCGGTGGTTGGCGGGTAACAGCGTTCGGCGACATCAAGCAGGGTATATCCCTTGGCGCGGCGGACTTCGCGGATTCGGTGCAGCATTGCGCAGGCCTTCGATAACCAAATAGGTTTTCACTGTCCTACATAAATCTCCAAATGGCAATAGGGCAATTCAACGATTCGAAGGAGCCCCTATGCCTCGCCGTCCAACCGCCAGCGAACTCGCTGCTTTCCGTGATCCCCGCATGCTGGTCGAACGAGCGATTCCCGATCCGGCGGTAGACGCGTCCAGCAAGAAGCCGAGACGGACGGTTACGATCAACCTGTCCGAGTCGCCGCTATCTTGGCTCCATGCGCATGGCCATCTGTCTGGCCGGCAATTGCTGGCGGGAGAGAAACTCCGCGCCGATTATGAGAATGCCTGCCTTGGTGCGCGAACTACGATGGTCTGGGATTCCTCGCCGGTATCGCGCCGCAAGCGCAGTGCGCCCTCGTCCTTCACGCCTACTGAACGCGCACTGCACGCCAAGCAGCGTTTCGATGACGCCATGACGGCGCTGGGCCGCGATCTCAGCGATATTGCATGGCGGGTGATCTGCGCAGGTGAAGGCGTGCCGGTTGCCGAAAAGGCAATGGGTTGGCCTTTGCGGTCGGGCAAACTGGTGCTGCGCATCGCGCTCGACCGGCTGGGGAATTATTACCGGTTGCCGGGGTGATTATGACGCGAGTGCCTCAACCATTTCGGCCACTTCCAGCCAGCGTTCCTCGGCAGCATCCTTTTCGGCGCGCAATGCGTCGATTGTTGCGGTCAGCTCCGCAAATCGTTTCGGATTTCGGGCGTAGAGATTTGCATCGGACAATTCGGATTCCGCCTTGGCAACTTCGGCATCGATTTCCTTGATCCGCTGCGGCAGCAGGTCGTAGTCGCGCTGGTCCTTGTATGACAGTTTGGAAGCCTTGGGCGGGGGAGGGGTTGCGGTTGCGGGCGTCGCCTTTTGCGCTTTGGGGGTATTTTGCGGGCGCTGGTCGCGCTTCGCCTCCCAGTCGGCGTAGCCGCCCGCGATGATATCAACTTTACCCGATCCATCGAGCCCGAGCGTCAATGTCACCGTGCGGTCGAGGAAGTCGCGGTCGTGGCTGACGATCAGGACGGTGCCTTCATAATCGGCGATGACTTCCTGCAGCAGGTCGAGGGTTTCGAGGTCGAGATCGTTGGTCGGTTCGTCGAGCACGAGCAGGTTCGCCTCACGCGCAAATTCGCGGGCGAGCAGCAGACGTGAGCGTTCGCCGCCCGACAGCGTCCCGATCCGCGCCTCAACCAGATTGGGGTCGAACAGAAATTCCTTCAAATAACCCTGGATATGTTTATTGTGCCCACGCACGGTTATCCAGTCACTGCCATCGGCGAGCACATCGCGCACCTTCTTTTCGGGCGCCAACAGTTTGCGTTGCTGGTCGATGATGATGCCGGTCAGCGTCTTCGACAGAGTAATCTTACCCTCGTCGGGCTGCATCTCGCCCGTCAACATTCGGATGAGCGTTGTCTTGCCGGTTCCGTTGGCACCGACGATACCGATGCGGTCGCCGCGCTGGATGCGCAGCGTGAAGTCGCGGATGATCTTGCGGTCGCCAAAGCTTTTGGAAACGCCCTCTGCCGCAATCACTGTTTTGGTTTTTGAATCGTCGGATGCTGCCGCCAGCTTTGCGGTGCCTTGCGGACCGAGCATCGCGGCGCGTTGCGCGCGCATTTCCCACAATTTGGCCAGCCGGCCCTGATTGCGTTTGCGCCGCGCGGTTACCCCGCGTTCGAGCCAATGGGCTTCGATCTTAAGCTTGGCGTCAAGCCTGTCGGCTGAGCGCGCTTCATCGGCGTAAACCGCCTCCATCCAAGCCTCATAGCCACCAAAACCGATTTCGTTGCGACGCAAGGATCCACGGTCTAGCCAGAAAGTCTGGCGCGTTAGGCGGGTAAGGAAAGTTCGGTCATGGCTGATGACCATGAAGGCGCCCTTATAGCGTGTAAGCCAGTCTTCGAGCCATTCAATCGCGGCCAGATCAAGATGGTTGGTCGGCTCGTCGAGCAACAACAGATCAGGCTCGCTCGCCAGCGCACGGCAGATCGCGGCTCGGCGCCGTTCCCCACCGCTCGCGGTCTTGGCTTCGCGGTCGAGATCAATGCCCAGCTGATCGGCTA
Organism: Sphingomonadales bacterium; assembly: GCA_016707885.1. Classification (GTDB taxonomy): domain Bacteria; phylum Pseudomonadota; class Alphaproteobacteria; order Sphingomonadales; family Sphingomonadaceae; genus Sphingorhabdus_B. The sequence continues at coordinate 166,341 of JADJGU010000001.1, read as the reverse complement.
TGCTGCGAATCTCATGCTCGGGCGGAGCGCGTTCGCCCGAAAGGCAATAGTCGATGAGTTTATCGAAAGGCGCAAAATCCGGATCCTGTTCGAGCATCACGATATTTGTGCCCGGAACCACAGTCCGCTTGCCGTTATCAGGTTCAATTATGCCGGCGACAAGCTTCATCAGTGTCGTCTTGCCGGCCCCATTGCGCCCGATCAGTGCCAGTCGGTCACGCGGACCGATGAAGACATCGATATCGCTAAACAGCCAGCCCGCCCCTTGCTGCAGCGAAAGGCTTTCATAAGACAGGATGGGTGGGGCAGACATGGTGCGCGGCGGATAGGGGGAAGGTTGACGCGATGCAAGCTCTCGCGCAAAGCTCTCCTATGCGCACAGTCTATCTCAACGGCCACTATATCCCCGAAACCGAAGCCAAGGTGTCGGTTTTCGATCGCGGCTTCCTCTTTGCGGATGCAGTCTATGAGGTTGTTTCGGTGATCGACGGCAAGCTGATCGATTTCGAAGGCCATGTCGCGCGCCTGCACAGGTCGATGGCCGAACTGCGCATGCCTTGGCCGCCGGGGCGCGAAGAGCTGCTCACCATGTGCCGGGAACTTGTCGCGCGCAACGCCTTGAACGAAGGGATGATCTATTTCGAGGCGACTCGCGGCAATCCCGGCGATCGTGATTTCCTATTCCCGTCCGCCGACTTGCCGCCGACCATCGTCGGCTTTACCCAGAGCGCCTCGCTGGTGAACAGGCCACAGGTGGAAAGTGGGGTTTCGGTGGTCACGCTGCCCGACCGCCGCTGGCAGATGGCGCATGTGAAGACTACGCAATTGCTCTACGCCTCACTGATGAAGGCAGAGGCGAAAGCGCGCGGAGCGGACGATGCCTGGCTGGTACGCGACGGTTTCATAACCGAGGGCACTTCGCAAAATGCACATATTGTTACGAAGCAGGGCAAACTCATCACCCACCCGCTCGACAACAATATCCTGCATGGCATCACCCAGTCGGCGGTTCTCGAACTGGCGCGTCAGGGCGTGGTTGAGGTTGAAACCCGTTCCTTCACGGCAGAGGAGGCCAAAGACGCTGCCGAGGCGATGGTCACCGCCGCCTCTGCCTTTGTGCTTCCGGTAACCCGTATAGACGGCGTTCAGCTTGGGGATGGCAAATGCGGCCCGATCACGCGGAAATTGCGCGAAACCTATATCGAGTTTGCGCGCAATTCCGCGATTTGATCGCAAGAAGGAGTTTTTATGCGCAAGCTGATTATCGCCGCACTTTTGGCAACCGGCAGCATCACGGGGCAAGCTATGGCAACCGAAGTTCACATTACCTCAACCAATCCCGTCATCGACCTTTCGGTGACTGAATATGTCGATGCTACCCCGGATGTCGCCAGTTTCTCGACCGGCGTGCAGACGCTCGCCCCGACCGCGAATGAGGCCGTGCGGCAGAATAATGCCCAGATGGTTTCCGTTATCGCGCGTTTGAAAAAACTCGGCATCGCGGACAAGGATATCCAGACGACCCAGATATCGCTCAACCAACAGTTTGATTACAACGAAGGCAAACAGTCGTTTCGCGGGTTTGAAGCCAACAACACGGTAACGGCCAAGCTGCGCGACCTGAAGAAATTACTGCAATTTCTTGATGCTCTCGCCAGCGACGGAGCGACCAATTTCAATGGCCCCGCCTTTTCGGTCGACGACGACAGCAAGCTTAAGGAAACCGCGCGCGACAAAGCTTGGGACAGTGCCATGAAACGCGCCAACGCAATTGCCCGCAAGGCTGGCTATGCTGGAGCGCGCGTGCTTCGTGTCGAGGAACAGTCGGGCGACTTTGGCGGTTACCCCATGCCCGTAATGGCAGTGCGCGAACAATCCTCGGCCAAGGATACGCCGATTGCCCCGGGACAGGTCCGCATCGGTTCGACGATGAATTTCACCTTTGAAATGGTGAAGTAAGCAGAGATGCAAGGGCGGCTTTATCCTTTCCAAAAGCTTGACGCGTCGTTCAGACTTGGTTCAATGCTGTCATTGCAAATGGGTGATATGAAAAAAGCCGTCCTGCTCCTGCTTTCCGCCGCGCTGTCAAGCACCAGCATCACCGCACCCGCCCATGCCCGCAAAGGCGATGATCAGGTCAAGGCGCGTGAGCAGATGAATTCGGGCAAGGTTCTTTCGTTGCGCGAAATCGAGGGTCGCGTGGTTCCTCGGATGCGCGGGATGGAATATCTGGGCCCCGAATATGATGGCAGCGCGCAGGTATATCGCCTGAAATTCATCGATTCGGGTCGCGTCATCTTCGTTGATGTTGATGCGCGTTCGGGTAGCGTATTGCGCCAGCGCTAGGCGCAGCCTTTGGTTTGCGCCTGCCGTTCAATCTGTTATCTCCGGTAAATCAATAATAGCCATAGGGAGCAAGGAAGCGACATGCGCATCCTGATCGTGGAAGACGAACCGACACTCGGGCAGCAGCTCAAATCGACACTGGAAGGTGCTGGCTATGCTGTGGACCTGTCGACCGATGGCGAAGATGGCCATTTTATGGGTTCAACAGAAAATTACGATGCGGTGATCTTGGATCTCGGCTTGCCCGAGGTCGACGGTCTCACCGTGCTCGATCGTTGGAGGCGTGAGGGACGCAAATTCCCCGTGCTGGTGTTGACCGCGCGCGACAGCTGGTCGGACAAGGTTGCCGGACTTGATGCCGGTGCAGACGACTACCTTGCCAAGCCTTTCCAGACCGAGGAATTGATTGCACGCCTTCGTGCCTTGATCCGCCGTGCCTCAGGCAATGCTTCTTCCGAGCTGATGGCAGGTGACGTCCGCCTCGATACCCGCTCGGGTCGGGTTACATTAAATGGCGAACCGGTGAAGCTGACGGCGCAGGAATATAAGCTGTTGTCGTACCTGATGCACCACAAGGGCAAGGTCGTAAGCCGTACCGAATTGATCGAACATATTTATGATCAGGATTTCGACCGCGATTCGAATACGATCGAAGTGTTCGTGACGCGCATTCGCAAGAAACTGGGTCAGGACGTTATATCAACGATCCGTGGCCTAGGCTACAGCCTGGAAGAATCGCGCGGCTGAACCGATGGCAGAGGGCGAACCCGTTATAGTTTCGCCTCCGGACAAGGCCGAACGGACAACCGGTACCGGCTATTTAAGCCGGCGCATGATCATTATCGCAGCAGGCTGGATCACCCTGCTGCTGATCGCAGGCGGCTTGGCGCTGGACCGGGTATTGGTCAACGCCGTTTCGGACAATTTTGATGACCAGATGGAATATGTGCTGACGGCAATGATCGCCTCAGCCGAAATTGGACCAGATGGCGAAGTCCGGCTAAACCGGCCGCTGGGGGACCAACGATTTCTTGAACCGAACAGCGGATTGTACTGGCAAATAAGCGGCAAAGGTAAAATGCCATTTCCGTCCCGTTCTTTGTGGGACCGCACCTTGCGTGTCGATTTCAGCCATGCTGATTCCGTGCCGCATTTCCGAAGCAGTTCCGAGTTTGCTGGTGAGCCGTTGCGCATTGTCGAGCGGGCCATTGTCCTGCCCGACAGTGAAACACGTTGGATATTCCTAGTGGCGCAAAGCCGCGAAAGCCTGGACGCCCAGATTACCGAACTGCGCACCGTGCTGGCGACGGCTTTCGCGGTGCTCGCCTTTGGCTTGATCATCATGGCTGCGCTGCAGACGTTTTACGGGCTGTGGCCGTTACGCGATGTGCGCCGTGAAATTGCTGCGATGCGCAGTGGCAAGCAACATCGCATTCAAGAGGCATTGCCCGATGAGGTAATGCCAATGGTCAATGAACTCAATGCGTTGTTGGATCATAATGAGAAGCAAGCTGAAGAAGCGCGCCGCCATGCAGGCAATCTCGCCCATGCGCTGAAGACGCCGCTGACGGTTATCATGAACAGCGCGACAGCACAGGCACCCGACCTTGCCGAAACGGTGATCCGCGAAGCGACGACGATGCGCCGTCAGGTCGATCACCACCTCGCCCGCGCGCGCGCGGTTGGACGGCGTGGCCATAGCCATAGCCGCGCCGAAGTGTGGCAAAGCCTTGAATCGGTCGAGCGGGCGGTTGGCCGTCTCTATCGCCACGTCAGGCTCGACATGGCCGGGCGGCAGGATCTGGCGGTGCGGGTTGAACGGCAGGATCTGGACGAAATGATCGGCAATCTGGTCGAAAACGCCGCCAAATATGGTGGTGGCAGCGTGTTTGTCACCGTCGAGGATGCGGGCGATATGGTCGCGGTTGTCATTGAGGATGATGGTCGCGGTATTCCCGAAAAGATCGCGCCCGCATTTTTGATCGCGGCGTACGACTGGATAGTGGCAAGCCGGGAACTGGCCTAGGCATGGCCATCGTTCGCGATGTGGCGGAAATCTACAACGGCACCATCGAACTGGACGAGAGCGAGGATATGGGTGGATTGCTCGTTCGGCTAAAACTGCCGAAAGCCTAGGTTCATGCCGCCAATTGGGAAATGTCGCTAATGCCAACCCGCAGCAGCCATTCACCATTCCCCTCAACCTGATAGCTTGCGATATGGCCCGCGCTCATGGGCATATGCTTCATGAACTGGTTGAATTCTCCCATATGATCACCGGCTAAATGCGCGGCCTGCGAGGCCTTGTCGCGCCACCGTTCCGATACCAGATCAGACCATCGACCCCAGAATCTTCGGCCAGACTATATTGCAAGCAACCGTCGAGCGCCTGAACGCGGGCAGCATGCAATGCCAGCCGACGCCGGTACTTCGCGAAATCTGCGGCCTGAACTTTGATAAAGCCTTGAACGATAATCATGCCGTCGGACTAGCATAGGCCAATTACCAACGCGTGAATCCGAATTATTGTCCGTTGCCGCGGATCCGCTCATGGTGGCGGATCACTTCATCGATGATAAAGCGCAGGAATTTCTCGGTGAAATCAGGATCGAGATTTGCGTCCTTGGCCAATTGGCGCAGCCGCTCTATCTGGCGCTCTTCACGACCGGGGTCGGCCGGCGGCAGGTTGGTGGTTGCCTTATACTCGCCCACGGCCTGCGTAATCTTAAAGCGCTCGGCGAGCATGAACACGAGCGCGGCATCGATGTTGTCGATGCTTTCACGATACCGGGTGAGCTTGTCGTCCTGTGCCATCGCGCTTTCCATGCCGTGCCAAGCCGCGACAGGCAAGCAACATTGCAGCTTTTGCACTTGCGTGCAGCCCCGCCGCTTGCCAAGGCTTTGGAGGATATGACTGCGACCATCCACCAACTTGGCGCCGCGCGCACGCCTTCGCTCCAGCCGATGCTGAATCTTGTCGCCCCCGAAATGAACCGGGTGAATGCTGTGATTCTGGACCGGATGCAGTCGGAAATCCCGCTGATTCCGGAACTCGCCGGGCATCTGATTGCGGGCGGTGGAAAACGGATGCGGCCGATGTTGACGCTCGCCTGCGCACGCTTGCTCGACTATCCGGGGGACCGGCACCACAAGCTGGCGGCGGCCGTGGAGTTCATCCACACCGCGACCTTGCTCCACGATGATGTTGTCGATGGCAGTGATATGCGGCGCGGCAAGACGGCCGCGAATCTGATTTTCGGCAATCCGGCCGCGGTGCTGGTCGGCGATTTCCTGTTCAGCCGCTCTTTCGAACTGATGGTCGAGGATGGCTCGCTAAAGGTCCTCAAAATCCTGTCCAACGCGTCGGCGGTGATTGCCGAGGGAGAGGTGAACCAGTTGACCGCACAGCGGCAGATTTCCACCAGCCAGGAAAAATATCTCGATATTATTGGTTCGAAGACGGCCGCGCTGTTCGCTGCCGCCTGCCGCATTGCGGCCGTGGTTGCCGAACGCTCCGAGGCGGACGAGTTGGCGCTCGATGCCTATGGCCGCAATCTGGGGATCGCTTTCCAGCTGGTCGACGATGCTATCGACTATGTCTCCGACGGCGCAACGATGGGCAAGGATGCGGGTGACGATTTCCGCGATGGCAAGGTGACATTGCCCGTAATCCTCGCACACAGTCGTGGCGATGCAGAGGAAAAGAGCTTCTGGCACAATGCGATGCTCGGTCACCGTGTAAGCGCCGATGATCTGGCTTATGCGACTGGTCTGCTGCGCAAATATAGCGCCATCGACGATACGCTGGAGCGTGCCCGCCATTATGGGCAGCGCGCCATCGACGCCCTTGGCCCGTTCCCAGCCAGCGCAGCCAAGGATGCGCTTGTCGAGGCGGTGGAGTTTGCCATTGCCCGCGCCTATTAAGGCGGCGTGACCCTTCCTGTCGAAGTTGTACTGCCCGAATTGAAGGCCGCGCTTATCGCGGGATCCAACGCTGTTCTGATCGCACCACCCGGAGCAGGCAAGACAACGATGGTTGCCTCTGCCTTGTTGGGCGAGCCTTGGTGCTCAGGCCAGATATTGCTGCTTTCCCCACGCAGATTAGCCGCGCGCGCCGCTGCGGAGAGGATCGCCGAACTGATGGGCGAACCGGTCGGTGGTGTGGTGGGTTATGCGACCCGAATGGACAGCAAGCTGTCGACCAAAACGCGCATATTGGTTCTGACCGAAGGCATATTCCGCAACCGCATACAGGACGATCCCGAGCTTGCCGGGGTCTCAGCTGTGCTGTTCGATGAAGTCCATGAACGCAGCCTCGACAGCGATTTTGGCTTGGCTTTGGCCCTTGATGCCCAAGGCGGGCTGCGCCCCGATTTACGGTTGATGGCTATGTCAGCCACGCTCGACGGCGGGCGTTTTGCCAGATTGATGCAAGCGCCGGTCATTGAAAGTGAGGGCATGTCATGGCCGCTCGAATTGCGCCATATCGGGCGAAAGGCCGAGGCCCGTATCGAGGATGAAATGGCAGCAGCCATCCGCCGCGCATTGGCAGAGGAAATTGAGGGCGATGTGCTGGCCTTCCTGCCGGGTGTCGCCGAAATTGAGCGGACAGCGGAGCGGATAGAAGGTGTCGCCGCCGAAATCCACCGCCTGCATGGCAGCCTCGATCCAGCCAAACAGCGTGCAGCCATTCGCAAAAGCACCCATCGAAAGGTCATCCTTGCGACCTCCATTGCCGAAACCAGCCTGACGATCGACGGTGTCCGTATCGTCGTCGATAGCGGTCTTGCGCGCCGTGCCCGATATGACCGAGCAGCGGGATCGACCCGGCTGGTCACCGAGCGGGCGAGCCAGGCCGCAGTAACGCAGAGGGCAGGGCGCGCCGCAAGGCAAGGTGCAGGCGTCGCCTATCGCTTGTGGGAAGAGGCCGCGACGGCAGGGATGCCGCCATTCGATCCGCCAGAGATATTGGAGGCCGATCTTTCGCCCCTGCTGCTCGATTGCGCGCTGTGGGGCGTCAGCGATCCAGCGACATTGCAGTGGCTCGATCCTCCGCCAAAAGCAGCGATTGATGAAGCGCGCGTGCGACTGGCCGAATTGGAGGCAATCGACGCGGACGGACGCCCTACCGAACATGGACACGCAATTGCGCGCCTGCCGCTGCCACCGCGGCTCGCGCATATGCTGGTCACGGCGTCGGAGCTCGGTTTCGGCAAGCTCGCGGCCGAGGTTGCCGTGTTGCTGTCTGAACGCGGACTGGGCGGCAATGATACCGATCTCGAACGACGCCTCGCGCGCTGGCGCAGCGAGCGCGGCCAGAGGGCAGAGGCGGCGCGGGGGCTGGCGAGGAGGTGGTTAGACCTTCTCCCCTCCCGCATGCGGGAGGGGCTGAGGAGGGCCAGTCGCAGCAGCGACATGTTTCAAGCCCTCCCCTTAGCCCTCCCGCAAGCGGGAGGGGGATTGCGTCAGCGATCGCCCTCGCTTTCCCGGACCGCATCGCCAAGCGCCGTGACGCCTCCGGCGAAAATTGGTTGAGCGTTGGGGGCAGGGGATATCGGCTCGATCCCGCACACCCACTGGCCAAAGAAGAATGGCTAGCGATTGCCGATATCCAAGGAGCGGCATCGGGCGCACGTATACTATCGGCAGCAGCAATTGATTTTGCGGAGATCGAGGTGCTCTATGGCGACCGCATTGTCAGCGGCGCGCACGCAAGCTTTGATCCGGCAACCGGAAGTGTGCGAACGGAAAGCGGTCGCCGGCTGGGTGCGATAACTCTGTCAAAGGGGCAGGACGCCATGGCCGATCCGGAGGCTATCGCCGCTGCCTTGCTGCAGGGCGTGCGCGAACATGGGCTCGGCCTGCTACCGTGGAGCGATGCCTCGATACGGCTGCGCGAACGGGCGCAATGGGCAGGGGTTTCGGGTTTGAGCAACGCCGAGCTATGCGAGGCACTCGAGATGTGGCTCTCTCCTTTGCTGGGCAGCAAGCGGCGATTGTCTGAACTTGATCCTGGCGCATTGCACAACGCGTTGCTTGGACTTCTGGGTTGGGAAAATCAGCAGACTGTCGAGCGGCTGGCGCCATCGCATTTCACATCGCCTGCAGGCACAACCCATTTGATTGACTATGCCGCGGAGGGCGGACCGACTGTCGAATTGCGCGTGCAGGCGCTTTTCGGGCTTGCGGAGCATCCCACCATCGGCCCCAATCGAACTCCACTGGTGCTGTCGCTCACTTCCCCCGCAGGCCGCCCGATACAGACCACGCGCGATTTGCCCGGATTCTGGAGAGGCAGCTGGGCTGATGTCGCCAAGGAAATGCGCGGCCGATACCCCAAGCACAACTGGCCGGATGATCCGACGGCTGCGGTTGCCAGTCTTAAGACCAAAAAGGCGCAATCGCGCACTTGATTGGCGCGCCTAAATCGGCGAAAGGGCCGCTGCAGAAGGGGTATTTATGACTCAGGCACGGATCGTCCAGAAATCGAAAAATGCGCTCCAATCGGGTCGTTACGGAACCGGGCAATGGGTGCTGGAATATAACCCCGTCGACGCGCAGCGCCCTGATCCGCTGATGGGCTGGGCCGGTTCGGCCGATACGCGTCGCCAGTTGAACCTGAAATTTGCTACGCTCGACGCGGCCAAGGCCTATGCCGACAAGAATGGCATCATCTATACGGTCATTCCTGCCGCGCCCAAGGTGCTGAAGCTGCAGGCCTACGCCGACAATTTCAGATAAGTTTTTGGGCTATCGCTTCTATCGATCGATGAAGGTTGCTTCTCGCCTTGGCTTCAAAACGCTTGAAGCCCCAATCGCTGAAGTAGAGTCGATCACGATCTAAAAACCGCTTCAATACAGCCATCCGCCCTGGCCAAAATAAATCGTCCGGAAATTGCGCATACTCCGCGCGGATATTCTGTTCATAGAGATCGAAAACTGTTGGTTCGGCCCCCAAGATAGACAAGTCCATGTCGAGGAAATGCGCAAGGTCAGCTTCCGCAGCGGGCTCAAGTCCGGGAACTATTTTATGCACTGCTGTCGCCCGTATCATTGCGACAACCAGTGCAATCTTTTCTGCATCGATGCTGGATGCAAGCTCAACCTCCGCAAGTTGTGCGCTGCGTTCCTCATTTTCCTTGCTCATGGGGTCATAGATCGCATCATGAAACAATATCGCCCAGCGCACCGCGTCTTGGTCATGCAAGCTGAACTCACCGGAGTCCATCCAGCGCAATAATGCTTCGATATGATGCCAATTATGATAGGTACGATGCGGCTCCGCATATCGAGACTTTAAGTTGACAACAATTTTTGTAGGCGAGGCCATCGTCAAAGCAACCGCTGGCCCAAGAGCAACAACAGGCGCACATCAACGCCGATATTATCTACGCGCTTGCTTTCGAGGAACCGGGGCAGTTCGCTTAGTGCTACCCGGTGCACGGTGATGTCCTCACCATCGGTGCCGCCGCCGTCCCCAACCCGTGTCAGTCCCGAGGCACGAACCAAGGTGAAACTCTCGCTCACCATGCCAGGGGATGAATAATATTCGCCCAACGATTCCAGCTTTGCCGCGCGATAGCCGGTTTCTTCTTCCAGTTCGCGACCTGCCGCCTCCAGCGGGTCTTCGCCTTCGGTTTCGTCGCCAATCAGTCCGGCGGGAAGTTCGATACAGTTCCTGCCCAGTGGCACGCGATATTGTTCGACCAGCAAGACATGCCCGTCCTCGACCGCGAGGATAACCGCCGCCTTAATCTCGCGCGACCGGCTGACAAATTCCCATTTGCCTTTGCGCTTGGCGGTAACGAATTTGCCCTGCCAGACGATTTCTTCGACTCCGTTGTCCGGCATCAGATTTCGATCAACCTGTCAGGCAATTCATTCGGATTTTCGCTGCCTTTGGGGAAGTGTTCTGCCAGCACTACGCCCATTTGCCGAACCGCTTCGGCCATGCCTTCGCCGGGGCGGCCTTCGCGGAGGTTGTCGATCAGCGCGATCATGGCATCACCCCAGACTTCGGGAGCAACCTTGCTGGCAATGGCTTCGTCGGCAACGATTTCAGCCCGGTGTTCGCGCATGGAAAGGTAAAGCAGCACACCGGTGCGTCCGACGGTCTTGCTCTCGGTACCCACTTTGAACAGGTCGATTGCGCGGGCGCGCACGCGGCGCATCTTGATATGTTTGGGCGTCAGAAACAGCCGCAGCGGCATCCATTTCATGAGAAGCCAGGTGCCGAGCCATTTGCCGCCCATGAACAGGAAGATCAGCGCAAGATATTCGCTCGCCGTCCAGTCATGCTCCCATCCGCCCAATGCGCGGTCGACCATGCCGAGATAGAAATCGGGGAATACCGCGACCACCGACAAGGCTAGGAACGCGATCATCGTCGCCCATGACAGCGCGATGTCGTGATAATCGTCGGACAGGTCGGTGACGATGGTCACGATTTCGCCGCTTGTGTGATGCTCTGCCTCGGCTACCGCCGCAGTCACTAATTGGTGATCGGCTTCACTGACATAGCTGATCTTGCGCAAGGCCATGCTCACCATCCCCCCGAGGCACCGCCGCCGCCGAAGCTGCCGCCGCCGCCGGAGAAGCCTCCGCCGCCAAAACCGTCACCGCCAAAGCCGCCGCTACTGCCGCCGCCCCAGCTCGAGCCACCGCCGCCCCAGATAATCACTGGGCCGCCCCAATGTTTGTCGCGGCCCCGCCGGTGTTTTTTACCTCCACGCGCGATCGAGATGATGATCGGCAGGATGAAGAAAAGGAAGATGAACAGCCAGAAGATGACAAGAAAAACGGCTTCGCCATCGTCATTTGATCGCGTTTCGGCCAGCGCCACTTCCTCGGCAATCTTGGCTGCCTCTTCGGGCGGAAGCGTCAACTGCGTCACGATGCGGTCCACCCCGGCGTTGATACCACCATTGAAATCGCCTGATTTGAAGAAGGGTGTGATATCGTTGCGGATGATGCTGGAGGAAAGGCCGTCGGTCAGGACAGGCTCCAGGCCATAGCCAACCTCAATGCGCATTTTGCGCTCGTTCGGGGCAACGATCAGGATCGCGCCATTATCTTTTTCGCTTTCGCCCTTGCCATCCTGCCCAATGGCCCAATGGCGACCAAGCCGATAGCCATAGTCCGAAATCTCATAGCCCTGCAGATCTTTGATCGTGGTGACGACCAGCTGGCGGTTCGATTGGGTTTCGAGCCCCGCCAGCTTGGCTGTCAGCGATGCTTCCTGTTCGGGCGTCAGCAAGTCGGCCTGATCAACCACGCGGCCGGTCAGTTTCGGGAAATCCTGCGCGGATGCAGGACTTCCGATCAATACGCTCAGCGTCGCGAGGAAAAGGGCAAAGGCCCTGAGCATGTGCTTGGTCCGGTTCAGCGGCGTTACTGCGTCGGCGCCATGTCGAGCTTCGGCGCGACTTCTGCACCCGGCGTTGACGCTTCATAGGGCACCATCGGCTTGGCGCCGTGGATCACTTTCGCGCCGATGATGTCGGGGAAGGTGCGGATTGTCGTGTTATACTGGCGCACCGCTTCGTTGTAATCACGCAGCGTGATGCGGATGCGGTTTTCCTGACCTTCCAACTGGTCCTGCAATTTCAGGAAGCCTTCCTGGCTCTTGAGCTGCGGATATTGCTCGACCGAAACCAGCAAGCGCGACAGACTGCCCGACAGATTGTTCTGCGCGGTTTGGAACGCTGCCATTTTGGCCGGATCGTTAAGATCGCCGGGTGCCAGGGTAACCGACGTTGCTTTCGCGCGCGCTTCGATCACTTCGGTCAGCGTCTTGTTTTCTTGCGCGGCAGCACCTTTGACGACGGCAGCCAGATTGGGGATCAGATTGGCGCGCTCCTGAAACGCGGCTTGCACATCCGCCCATTTCGCCTTCGCATTTTCCTCGGCAGTCGGCACGCTGTTGATACCGCAACCGGCAACCGAAACGGCGGCAACAGGTACAAGCAGGAACTTGGCAAGATCAGAACGCATGTGTGAACTCCTTCCCCGGAAGATTGTGTATTTCCTAGATAGGGCAGCTGGCTTGCGGATTCAATCGCCGAAAAAGTTACATTTGCCGGTCTCGACACAAGTTACAATATGTTTACCATCAATACAGATCATTTGACCTATGGGGAGACTCGAAATGTTATCTGAATTCAAAGCGTTCATTGCGCGGGGCAATGTGCTGGATCTTGCCGTTGGTGTAATTATCGGAGCTGCATTCGGAAAAATCGTTTCGTCGCTCACCGACGATTTGATCATGCCATTGATTTCGTTGATTACCGGCGGTGGGACTGATTTCAGTGCGAAGTATATCATTCTTGGTGGTGCTGAAAAAGTGCAGGCTGGTATGTCGCTGGCAGCCGCAAAGGCAGCAGGCGCCAATGTCTTTGCCTGGGGCAGCTTCATCACTGCGATCATCAATTTCCTGATTCTTGCCTTTGTTATCTTCCTGATCGTACGTCAGGCAAACAAGCTGATCCCGCCCCCGGCTGCCGAAGGCCCAACCGAGGTCGATTTGCTCGCCGAAATTCGCGATGAGTTGAAGAAGAAGTAATCACGGCATAGACTGGTGCAATGAATGCACCGGAACACAAAAGAGGCCGTCACCTCGTCCATCAGGCTAGCTTGCCAGGGGCGCGGGGCGGCCTTTTTTCGCGGTTAAAGGGAAAAGCGGCGTCGCATTTCATCCAGACCATATTGGACCGCATCGATCAGGGTCTGGAATATGGGGTCATAGAGGGCCGCTTGCCCGATGGGACGACGCGGGTTGCAGGTGGGCGTGGGGAGGGCCCTACCGCAACGATTGAAATCCGAGACTGGAATGCCTTGGTCCGGCTGGCACGCAGCGGTTCCGTCGGCTGGTATGAAAGCTGGGCAGCGGGCGAATGGTACAGCCCTGATCCTGTTCCCATCTTTGACCTGTTCATGCGCAACCGGGTTGCGCTCGGCAGCGTAGGCCGCGCATCGGGTCTGGCAAAAATCGCCGGTCGGATCGCGCATTGGCTGCACCGCAACACCCGCAAACATGCGCGCGACAATGTTGAAGCGCATTACGACCTCGGCAACGATTTTTACGCAAGCTGGCTCGACGCGACGATGACTTATTCGAGCGCGGTGTTCGGACATCTGCCGCCAGCCGGAGAGGCACTCGAAACCGCGCAGAAGCGTAAGATTGGCCTGATCCTTGATCGTGCACAATTGAAAGCAGGCGATAAATTGCTCGAAATTGGCTGCGGCTGGGGCGGGCTTGCAGAAGCGGCGCTCGAACATGCACCGATCAGCTATCACGGTATCAGTCTATCCCCCGAACAGATCCGCTTTGCCGAAGCGCGGCTGGCCGAGAAACGCGACCGGAAAATCACGTTGACCGATTACCGCGATGTCATCGGACAATATGATGCCATCGCCAGCGTCGAAATGGTCGAAGCTGTCGGGCAGGAATATTGGCCCGCCTATCTCGACTGCATCGTCCGTTGCCTTAAGCTCGGCGGACGAGCGGCGCTGCAATATATTCGCATCGAGGACGACATTTTTGAACAATATGCCGACGGGCAGGATTTCATCCAGCGCTATATCTTTCCGGGCGGTATGCTGCTGTCGGAAAGCCGCTTCCGCGCCTTGGCAGAGGAGCGCGGGCTGCGCTGGGAGGATCAGGCTGATTATGGCGAGCATTATGCGGAAACGCTCCGCTTGTGGCGCGAACGTTTTGAGGCTGCCGTAGCGGAAAGGCGCTTGCCCGCTGGATTCGACGAAAAATTCGTTGCGCTTTGGCGTTTTTACCTGATGTATTGCGAGGGCGGGTTCCGTGGAGGCGGAATCAATGTGGCGCAGGTGACACTGGTCAAAAGTTAAAGAGGGACGGGAGAGGGACAGCATGAAAAAATGGATTATCGGCCTGTTGGTCGTGGTCGCAGCGGTGCTTGGCATTGGCTGGCTGACAATGGACAAAGACATGCGCAATCTGGCGGCGAACCTGCCAACCGATCGCAATGTCCTGTTCTGGTCAATCCCGCAGCGTGATGCTGCCTTCCGCACCATGGATCGCCTGCCGGTTCTGGCCAAGGCGAATATTATCGAAGCGGGTGACAAGGTCTTCCCGCTTACCAAAGGCGCAGAACTGAAACCGGGAATCGACGTTGATGCCTATATGAAGGCGCAGCGCACCGCAGGCTTGGTTATTGTCCACAACGGCCAGATCCGCCTTGAAAAATATGGTCTCGATTTCGATGGCAATGGCAAATGGACCAGCTTTTCGGTCGCCAAGTCGCTGACGTCGACGATGGTCGGTGCGGCAATCAAGGATGGCTATATCAAGAGCCTGGATGACAAGGTGACGCAGTATATCCCCGAAATGAAGGGGTCGGCCTATGACGATGTCACCATCGCGCAGTTGCTGACGATGACCTCGGGCATCAAATGGAATGAGGATTATGAAGATCCGAAGTCCGATGTGGCGCGCTTCAACGAGCATAAGGCCGAACCGGGCATCGACGTAACCGTCAGCTATATGCGCAAGCTGCCGCGTGAGGCTCCGGCGGGCACAAAGTGGGTGTACAAGACCGGTGAGACCAATTTGATCGGCGTTCTCGTCAGCAAGGCAACGGGCAAGAAATTGTCCGACTATCTCTCCGAAAAGGTCTGGGCCCCGTTTGGCATGGAGCAGGACGGAAGCTGGCTGCTGGGGTCGACCGGCCATGAAATCAGCGGCTGCTGCATCCAGGCATCGACCCGCGATTATGCCCGCTTCGGGATGTTCATCCTCGGTGGCGGTCTCGTCAACGGCAAAGCGATTTTGCCCGATGGTTGGATAGCATCGGCGACCACCAAGCAGGCTGATATCGGCACGCCCGGCAAAGGCTATGGCTTTCAATGGTGGACCTATGACGATGGCAGCTATGCGGCGCAGGGAATTTTCGGCCAGGGCATTTTCATCGATCCCAAACGCAAGCTGGTGATCGCTTCTAACAGCAATTGGCCCCGCGCGACCGACCCCGCCGGTCAGGATGGGCGCGAGGCCTTTTACAAAGCCGTGCAGAAGGCGCTGGACGACGAACTCGCATCCTTTCCGGAGGATGTGAAATGAGCGGCAAGACGGCATGGATAACGGGCGCTTCATCGGGAATCGGTGAGGGACTGGCGAAGGAATGGCTGGCACGCGGCGGGCGCTGTGTGCTTTCGGGGCGCAATGTCGCGGCGCTGGAGGCGGTGGCTGCCCATGCCCCGGATCGCTGCCTTGTGCTGCCTTTTGAAAGCACCGACTATGCGGCCATTCCTGCATTGGTGGAGAAGGCGGTGGCGTTTGCCGGCAATGTCGATGTTCTGGTGAACAATGCTGGCATTTCGCAGCGCTCGCTTGCCGTCGATACAGCGTTTCCGGTCTACCAAAAGATCGTCGATGTCGATCTTTTGGCTCCCATAGCGCTGACTCAGGCGCTACTTCCGCATATGGTCGCTCGCGGTTCCGGGCAGTTGGTCATGATTTCGAGCGTGGCAGGCAAGGTCGGATCGCCGATGCGGACCGCCTATAGCGCGGCGAAGCACGGACTGATCGGTTATTCGGACGCGCTGCGTGCGGAGACGGCAGGATTGGGCCTGAAAGTGCTCGTCGTTACTCCGGGTTCGGTGCGCACAGGGGTTTCTGTGAACGCACTGACTTCCGACGGTTCAACCCGGGGCGTGAGTGACGCGGCCATCGAAAATGGCTACCCCCCCGAATTTGCTGCGCAGAAAATCTGGGAGGCAGTGGACGCCGACACCCGGGAATTGCTGATAGCCGAGGGGATGGAAGCGGCTATTGTAGACCTTCGCGCGAAAGAGCCGGACAAGCTGTTCGACATGATGGAGGCTATGGTCGCACAAGGCTATGCGCAGAAAATGGCGGCTGAGAACAATTAGTCGCGGGCGGCCCTGAGGGCGGCACCTGCGGCAAAGGGCGATAGTGCAGTCATCGCAAGACTTGTGGCGGCCAACAATTGCAGCGCGTTGTTGGCCGAATCGCCCAAGGTCCCTGCACCGAAAATTAGGATCGGGATAGCAAGCGGAACGAGCAGCAGCCCGCCCAGCGCCGACGCGCCGTTAAGGCCTGCCGTCAACGCCGCAATCGTGACTCCAAGTCCGGCAAAGGCGGGCAACGCTATCGCAAGCCCGATCAGCAAGGCAGCCGCTTTGGCGTCAGGGACGCCCAGCAAAGCGATAGCGACCGGCGTCGCCAGAATCAGCGGAATGCCGAAGCCGATTATGTGACCCGCAATTTTTGCTGCAGCGATCCATTCGTCGGCCCACCCACGAAGTGTCAGTTGGTCAAGCACGCCTGCCTGATGGTCCGGCAAAACCAGCCTTTCAATGGGGAGCAGGCTGGCCAGCAGAGCCGCGATCCACAGGATGCTACCTCCAACCCGTGCGAGCAGGGCCTTGTCCGGGCCGGTGACGAATGGAAAAAGCGTCGCCACCGCAAGGTAAAACACGATGGGCAGCCACAGGCCGCCGCCTGTCCAAGCCATGCGCACTTCGCGCCAGGCAATGCTCGCAAACCCTTTCATGCGGCCAACTCCGCCTTTGGCCGGTCGATAACAAGGCTGCGGGTAACGTTGACGGTCGGTGCGATATGCGAGGCAACCAGCGCAATCCCGCCTTTTTCAGTATGGCGGGATAAAGCCGCATCCAGACGGGCGACATTTGCCTGATCAAGACCATTATAGGGCTCGTCGAGCAGCCAGATTGGCACGTCGCTGGCCAACAGCCGCGCCAATGCGCCGCGACGTTTTTGACCTGCAGATAGTAACCGCACGGGCAAATCCGCCAAACCGATTAGGTCGAGTATTTCGAGTGCAGCCTCGAGTTTTGCAGGTTTGATGCCGTCAAGGTCTGTCCAGAAACGGATCGCTTTTTCAAGGGGCTGGTCAAGATCGAGGGCAAGATTGTCATCGCAAAGGGCAATCGCGCCGTTGATGCTGACCTCCCCCGATGCAACCTGAAGCAGCCCGGACAGCGCACGGAACAAGGTCGACTTGCCGCTGCCATTGGCACCGCGAACCCAAATCAGTTCGCCGCTTTCAACCTCCAGATCGAAATCGCGCAGGATCACCCGGCTGCCGCGTATGATTGCGACGCGGTGCAATGCGATGCTTGGCGATGCGGCTTGACTGTGCGGCATGGCGCGCGCAAAAAGCAAAGGCAGGAGAAGAAGATGGCTGTTCGGGAACTGGACGCAAACGAACGCGATGCCGCATTGGCCGGGCTGGACGGCTGGATCTACGACGCCGAAGCCCGCGGGATAAGGCGTACATTTCGCTTTGCAGACTTTGCGGAGGCCTTTGGCTTCATGAGCCGCGTGGCGATCCTTGCCGAAAAGGCTGACCACCACCCTGAGTGGTTCAATGTTTACAACCGCGTCGAAATATTGCTGACCACACATGATGCAGGTGGCTTGTCCGCGCGCGATGTAGCCCTAGCAACAGCGATTGATGGATTCGCTTAGAAATGCCGCGCCCCCGGCAATGGCCGGGGCGCACGAGTTATAATCTTCAGTTCTTCACCACAGTCTCGATGCCCTGCATCATCGATAATTGCTTGCGCAAACGGCCCGGGAACCAGCGGGCAGCAAAGGCCAATTGTTTCGCCATTTTGTTGACGGGCGTATGCACCTTGTCGCCATGTACCGCTTCCCATGCCGCTGGGCCGATAATCGATACCGGGCTGACGAGGATGCCAGCCTCTTCCAAACGTTCTTTACCTGATCGATTGGAGCTAGGATCGACCGCTCCAATAATGTTGGTGTCGATAAATGCGGGCATCAAAGAACGCGACTTGATGCCAAGTTCGCGCCATTCAATGTCATGCGCTTCTGTTAGGCCACGCACCGCAAATTTGGTGGCGCTGTAAACACTGAGACCTGCGGAACCATAAATCCCCGCCGCTGAAGCCGTGTTGAGTACACAACTATCGGGCGTTGCCTGCAGATAGGGGAATCCGGCGCGGATCCCGTTGATCACGCCGGTGATGTTGATTGCAATCATCCGGTCGATTTCCTCGTCGGTCATATCTTGGATCGGCCCACCCGTGCCAACGCCGGCATTGTTGAACAGCACATCCATCTTGCCGCCTGTATGCTTGGCAAATTCGGCAACGGCCGCTTTCCATTGCGTGCGATCGGTCACGTCCAGAATGTGTATCGACCACTGACCGGCCGGAAGCATGTCTGCAGTTTCCTTGAGCCCTGCTTCGTTGACATCGGCGAGGCCGATAAACCAGCCCTTGCCAGCAAAATAGCGCGACACTTCGCGACCAAGGCCGGATGCTGCGCCGGTTACGAAGATGCTTTTGCGGTTGCTGGACATGGTTCGACTCTCCCTCTTATTTGCACCGCTGTAAGCACAGCAAATCGCCCGCTGGGTCAACCCCTACTTGCGGCTTTTGATTCGGTTCGATAATCGAATATCCACTTATGCAGATGCTTCGCTTATTGTTTTCTACCCTTATCGCATTGCTGCTGGCGATGACACCCGGGCAGGCGCGGGCGGAGGTCGTCGCGACCTTTTACAGTCACGATTTTGGCGACTATTTCCCCCATGCCTTCATTCGTTTGAGGGGGACTGTCGATGCCACTGGAGAAAAGGTCGACACCAATTACGGGTTCACAGCAGTCAGCGTTTCGCCGGCTATCCTGATGGGATCGGTCAAGGGAATGATCGAAACCAAGGATGCGAAATATGTTTCGCGCAGCAACCCGCATTTCACCTTGCGCCTGTCAGATGCAGAATATCGCAAACTGATCGACCATGTCGAACGCTGGCGCAGCATGCCCGGCAAAAGCTACAGCCTGAATAAGCGTAATTGCGTACATTTCGTAATGGAGGCGGCGGCGTTGTTGGGGCTGTCGGTCAATCGCAAAAGCAAGTTCTTCAAAAAGCCGAAGTCGTTTGTGCTCGAAATGATGAAGCTCAACCCGGCACTGCGGTTGTAACCCCTGCCTTTACCTCCCGATGTACTAATCGCTTGCGCGCCTTGAATTGGTTCTTGGCTGCGCACATCGTCGCGCCATGCTGATACCGGTAGGCGTAATCCTGATACTCTATCTGGTGTGGCTTGCCGTTTGGCTATCGCGCAAACGCAAAGCGAACAAGCGCAAGCGTGAAGACATGACAGCTGCAATGAAATTGGTCCGGCAGTCTGATGAAATTTTCGAACTGGCCCGGCTGACCGACAAAAGCATGACCATCCATCGGGGCCTGCCGGGTTATTGCGTCTTGTTGGTACGAGCAGACTTTCAGGCTGGACTGGCCGAGCGTAGAAAATCGAAATCCGGCAAGCCTGAGTTCGAACGGATTGACCGGGCGCTTGAGTGGTGGATGCCGCGAGAGACCGGCATGATTGCTTTTTCCGGCGATGCCCTGTCCAGTTTTCACAAGGGGCATTTGGATGCGCCCGATATGGACACTGACCTGATGCCTGTGACCCGCGATGTAGATGAAGTGGGCAAACTATTGCAGGTCTTTGACCTCTGGTACGAATATCTCGAGCTTCCCGGTTCATTGGAAACAGCGCGCAACCGTGACGTGCCAACTCTTACGGCGGAGGTTGCGAAAGAATTGCCATCTCGCTTAACCCGCGCATATGACATCAATCCTGCAAATAAAATGCAACATATCTTTGAATATTTGGAAGACGGCGATCCGAGAACCTTTGACGACATGTTCTATGGCGATTTTGAGCATGACTTTGTGATGTGGGTAGATCACCGCGAAAGCGATGATGACATCGTCAATATGTGCGAGCGCGTTTTGAAAACCGGGGAACTTGAGGGTGCATTCGACAATCAAACGCTTGATCTGATAATCACCTACAGGGGCGTCAAACACCGTATTGCATATCCGAACGAGTTTGCAGATCGCGACACGACCATGATTGGACTGAATAAGGTGCTGCAGCCGGAATTTGAACTGCGCTATTGCAACGCATCCGATGGCAACGATACCGCCGCATTCTTACCGTTAAAGCGTGACGAATGGAAATCCCTCGAATTGCGTTTTGGGGAGAGGCTCCAAAATTATTTTGAACCGGTCGGACCGGGCTTTTGCAAATTTGGCTAAAGGCTTAGATGGCCTCGAATCCCTGCGCATAATAGTGCCACGTGAAAATGGCTGCAGCGCCCCGGTGGGGACGCCAGGCTTCGGCAATATCGCGTGTCGGTTTTTCGGCCGGACGCTCGTCTAGCAAAAGTATGCGTTTTACGCCTTCTTGCACTGCCAGATCACCTGCGGGCCATATGTCTGCCCGGCCCTCGGCAAAAAGCAAGTAGATTTCAGCCGACCAACGGCCAATGCCTTTGACTTTGGTCAGATAGGCGATCGCCTCTTCATCATCCTCTGGCAGCGCATCAAGCGGCAGGGCGCCCGACACAACCAGTTCGGCAAGGCTGCGCGCATAGCCTTGTTTCTGGCGACTGAGGCCGCAGGCGCGCAGGCTGTCGAAATCTTCGGCCAGCAGCTTATCCGGCGCGCAATCCTCACCCAATTTGGCGGCCAGCTTGTTCCACATTGACGAGGCCGCAGCGACGCTCACCTGTTGGCCAACGATGGTGCGCAACAGGGTCGTGTATCCGCGCTCACGGATGCGGGGCTCCGGATAGCCTGCTTGCTCCAACGCTATTGCAAAGCGCTTCTCTTGCCCCGCTAGCGTATCGAGCGAATGCTTTATCTGTTCAGCCGTCAATCCCATCAGTTGGCGAGCTTCAGCAGGGCCATGGGCGGGCCAAAGGTCTTGGGGCCAATATCCCAGCGCAGCACCTGCATAGCGCCTTCATCTCCCGGGCCCTCATCGGTGTTGTTGGCCATAATCTTTGCGTTGGTGCGGATGGTGAAGCTTCCCTTGACCTCAACCGGTTCGACATTCTTTTTGGCAGACCCCATGCCGGGGATCATTGATCCGGCACCCATTAGAGACATTAACGACATGTCGGCGTCATTGTGGAATGTCGGTGCCTCAATCCGCACGCGGCCATTGTCCCAGCGGGTAACATGGATCATAGGGCTGCCCAGCGCATAGCGGGGGATAACCGGAAAAGCGAAATCGTCCGCCAGACGGCCCTTGGTCGAATAATCGATCATGAAAAGACCATTGCCCAAATGCTCGACTTTGTTCCAAGCCGCCAGACGTTCGACTTCCTTGGTGAAGCGGTCGATCGTCTTCGGATTGCTGGGGTCGATGCCACCGAGCATGGCGGCGAAAATCTTCTTGGCTTGTTCCTTTTCCTTTTTGGAGGCAGCCTGCTGTTCATCCCATTCTTTTTTCTGCTGTTCAACTTCAGCGGTTGTGCATTCACGCTCGCTATAATCGTCCTCCATCGACTCAACCGCAGCAGCGGCTTCGGCGGCCGCATCCTCTGCTGCGCCCGCCGCATCTTCAGCCGCTGCTGCTGCATCGGCCTCTGCTTCGGCTTCTTGGGTGAAATCCTCTTGAGAGGTTTTCGACGCGGCAGTGCCTGCTGTGTCAGCGGCAATTTCGGCCAATGCGGCATCAGCGGCGGCGGCATCGGCGGCTGCCTTGGCGGCGGCTTTTTCCTTGCGTTTTTCCTTTTTCTGCTCTTCCTCGCTCTTTTCAGCTTCTGGAACAGGGCCATAGCAGGCCGCTACAAATTCGGCGTTGCCACCTTCGTTATCGAGCGTTTCGTTGAGCAAATTGGCAAGGCCGACCAGCTGAATTTGCCCTTTATAACTGAAGGCAAATTGGCCGTCGGCCATCACCGTCATTTCCGAATTGAACTCGCCGGGCAACAGCAGGCAACCCGAAAGACTTAGGGGGGCAACAACAGCCAGGCCAAGGGCGGCGATTTTCTTGAAATGCATTAGTCAGCTTTCGATTGGCGCAGGGTCGCGGCGGCATAAAGCGCAATCGCTGCGGCGTTGGAGACGTTCAGGCTTTCCATCTGTTCGCTGATTGGCAGCTTTGCTAGCTGGTCGCAATGATCCTCGATATTGGCGCGCATGCCTTCACCCTCTGCGCCGAGCACCAGCGCATTTCGGGACGGTGCCAGCGCTTCCGCAAGCGTGACATCGGCGTGGCCGGTTAACCCGATGCGCCAGTAATTGTGCTCGGCTATTTCGTCGAGTGCACGGGCCAGATTGACAACGCGAACCCAAGGAACAACTTCCAAAGCGCCTGAGGCTGATTTGGCCAGTACACCGGATTCTGGAGGCGCGTGCCGGTCCTGTGTCACGACGGCAATTGCATCAAAAGCGGCGGCCGACCGGAAAATCGCGCCAACATTGTGCGGGTCGGTAATCTGGTCGAGGATCAGGATGGGGCGATCATCATCGTCATGCGCATCAAGCACGTCCGACAGCCAGACATCCTGAAGCGGCGCGACCTCGGCAACAATGCCCTGATGCGGGGTGTCGCGGGGGACGAATCGAGCGAGGTCGGACCCTTCGCAAAACTGGAAGGGGACACCGGGCGGTAGCTCAAACGAAGCCATCGCTTCGCGTGTTGCCCATACTTTCAATATGCGACGTTCCGGATTTTCAAGCGCGGCGGCAACTGCGTGCTTACCCCAGAATTTGGGGTTGCCGCTGATCTGCGCGGCGCCGCGTCGGCGTTGGCTTTTATGCGATGACATTAAGTGGCCCTGTAAGACTGGAGAAATTTCGGTTCATGCCCGCTCTTTCCCACTTGAGGCATTGACAGGCAAGTGCCGTTTCGCCAATAGGCCGCTTCTTCTTCGGGACCGGCCCTTTGCCTCGCGCAACGCCCCGCAGAAAGTGGACAGGTGGCCGAGTGGTTAAAGGCAGCAGACTGTAAATCTGCCCGGTTTTCCGTACGCTGGTTCGAATCCAGCCCTGTCCACCAATTACCCCTCCCAAGACATCCTCAAAAGTGCTGGAAATCCCTGAAAACCTAGCGTATATTCGCTTTGTTCCTCCCCCTGCGTCGCATGAAATTTTACTGCATCTCAGGCCTAGCGTGGGGGTAAATGGGGGGGAAGTTTCTTTCCCCCACACTTGAGCCTCCCGATTTTAGGGGGAAGAATGTGGGGGTAAAATCATGGGAAAACTCACAGCAATAGCGGTCAAGGCGCATCTGACGACTCCCGGTACCTATCAGGATGGGGATGGGCTTTTCCTTAAAGTGGACAAGCGGGGAGGGGCTTCCTGGCTTTTACGCCTCCAGCATGACGGCAAACGGCGGGATATTGGCATAGGCAGCGCCAAAATGGTCACGTTGGCGATAGCGCGGGAAAAGGCACGAGAATTGCGGACTGCCGTCAAGGTCGAACGGCGCGATGTACTGGCGGAACGCAAAGACGCAAGTGCAGCCAAGGTGACGTTCAAAGAAGCAGCGATCCAATATCATGCCGAAAATGAAGGTGGCTGGAAAAGCAAAACCTATGCACGGCAATGGCTGGCCGGATTGGAAACATATGCCTTCCCCAGACTAGGCAAGGAAACGACTGGATCGATAACGGCGGCCGACATCATTGCGACCTTAAGCCCTATCTGGCAGACAATCCCCGATACCGCGCGACAGGTGCGCAACCGGATTTGCGTCGTCCTTGACTATGCCCATGCCAAGGGCTGGCGTTCCAGCGAAGCGCCAAGCGGCAATGGTAGCCTGAAAGCGGGGCGGGGATTGCCAAGGCAGCAAAAGGAACAAGAACATCGCGAAGCGATGCCCTATGCGCAGATCCCAGCCTTTATCAAAACATTGCAGCGCAAGCCGTCATTCGGACGGCTGGGACTGGAAATGATCATCCTGACCTGTGTGCGCAGCCAGGAGCTGCGTTTTGCAACTTGGGATGAATTCGATCTGGAAAACCTGCTTTGGACGGTTCCCGCCGCACATATGAAGCGCAACAAGGCGCATATCGTCCCCTTGAGCGACATGGCACTGGCGGTGTTGGAGCGGGCAAGGGCCTATCGACTGGCTGGGACCAACTTGGTGTTCCCTGGTGTCAACGGCGGGACAATGAGCGACATGACGCTGTTGAAATGCCTAAGGGATTTGACCCATGGCGATATGGGCCCCGGCGGAAAGCCATTTACCGTGCATGGCTTTCGATCCTCGCTGACAGATTGGGCAGCGGACCAGACGGAATTTTCCAAGGAGGTGGTCGACAAGGCAAAGGCGCA
This sequence comes from Sphingomonadales bacterium, assembly GCA_016707885.1. GTDB lineage: Bacteria > Pseudomonadota > Alphaproteobacteria > Sphingomonadales > Sphingomonadaceae > Sphingorhabdus_B. The sequence continues at coordinate 141,865 of JADJGU010000001.1, read as the reverse complement.
CAAGACACCGGACGCAACGGAAGCCGCCTATCGTCGCACGACCTATCTCGGGACGCCGGACAATCCCGGGCCGAGGGTGCGACTTATGGACGCTTGGGGAGAATATTGTTCTAGCGGCTCCGATTCCAACGGTCAGTGATTACCTAGGATTTGCCGATGCCGTGGTAGTGGTGGCAATGGCTCACAAGACACCTTATGCGGTGCAAGCCGCCTATCGCCGCACAACTTGGCTTGGCACAGGAACAGCCTGGGCGCGCGTGTCACACTGATGGACGAGTGGGGGCTTTATTGCACGAGCGAGGCGGCGGACACCTAATAGGTATCGCAGTTGCCATGGGCGCTTCGAAATAGCGCAATGGTAGAGCGACAATCAGGACCAGACACAAGCTGCGGCTATGGGCAGGATTGCTCCTGCGCTTCTTCACGATAAGCAATCGGATTGGCGATCCAGCGGTTGACCGCTGACTCTCTCCAGCCAGCGCCATGAACGCTGATTTTCAATTGGCACGGAAAGGTGCCTTCGGCGATCTTGCGGTACATGGTGGAGCGGGACAGCCCTGTGCGGGCCAGTACGGTTTTAAGGCGGATAATTCGTTCGAGATCTGACATGGGATGTTTTTCCATTCGTTGGCAGTCGTTGGCACCCCTCTGGACCAAACATTGGCGTTGAAAATCATCTACGCAAGAGTGTTTTGGGTGCCGGGAAAGGCAGGCGCACACTTGGCGGCATTGGGTAGCGAACGATTAGAAACGGCTCGAAACGAATATGGTCGTGTATGGACGGAAGGCTTTGGCGAGCCATGGCAGATGGAAAATCCAGCCGATGAAACCTTCCGTGTGCAAATGACGACAACGACGGACGTCGCAGGCGTAAATTCCCGTCGGCTAAGGACGAAATCTGCGCCCGATTCGGGCATGCTTCTTTCTTTAACTGGTAGCGGTATGCACCAGTGGCGGCGAAATATTCCGAAGAATACTATATTATTTCCGATGCCCCCTTGATCATGTTCTGCAAATGTTTCAACACTGGGACAAGAACGGACAGGATGTCCAAATGAGTCCCAGTGGAGAATGCCATGCTTGACCCTCGAACCGAATTTGCAAAACTGCGGGAACGGGCGGGCCTTTCGGTCGAAGAGACGGCGAAACTGTTGCGGGTCACTGAACGTTCGGTCCGTCGTTATGAAACAATGGGCCCGCGTGGCTCAGAGCCTGCTCCTCTTGCGATGGATTTCATGTTACGGATGGCCGCAGCGGGTGTTCCCAAATTGCCGGTTGCCAGAACAGAAACACGTTTCCGTTTCATAGATTTGTTCGCAGGCATCGGCGGTCTGCGCAGACCGTTTGAGGAAATCGGCGGCAAATGTGTCTTTACCGCCGAATGGGACAAATATTCGCGCCAGACCTATGCCGCCAACTTCCGGGACAATCCCTTTGAACATGAGTTTGCGGGGGATATCCGCCCCTATGCGGAGGAGCCCTGGAAGGTACCGGAACATGATGTGCTCCTTGCCGGTTTCCCCTGTCAGCCCTTCTCGATTGCGGGCGTCTCCAAGAAGAACTCCCTAGGCCGCCCGCATGGCTTTCTGTGCGATACGCAGGGTACGCTGTTCTATGATCTCGCCAAGATCATCGCCCATCACCGCCCCCAAGCGTTCCTGCTTGAGAATGTGAAGAACCTTGAGCGGCATGACGGCGGGCGGACCTTCGCCACAATCATGCATGTATTGACAAATGAGCTTGGCTATCAGGTCGATTATCGCGTGATTAGCTCAGCCCCTTGGGTTCCGCAAAAGCGTGAACGGGTCTTCATAGTCGGGTTCCGTGACGGCTCTGCCTTCGATTTTGGCAATCTGGAGATTCCGGAAGGACGCAAGCCGGTTCTGGGTGACATTCTGGAGCGCAAGGTCGATCCCAAATACACGCTGACCGAGCATCTCTGGAACTATCTGCAGGGCTATAAGGAGAAGCACGCCAAGGCTGGCAACGGCTTTGGCTATTCGGTCTTTGGCCCGAACGATGTGTCGCGGACCCTCTCGGCGCGCTACCACAAGGACGGGTCCGAATGCCTGGTCTTGCAACCAGGCAACCGTCCCCGACGCCTGACCCCGCGCGAATGCGCGAGGCTTATGGGCTTTGAAGAGCCGCAGGACAGCAAGTTCGTTATCCCTGTCTCGGACACACAGGCCTACCGCCAGTTCGGAAACGCAGTCGTGGTGCCAGTTGTCCGTGCCGTTGCCCGGATCATGGCCCCGCATATCCGCGCTGAAACCGGCAAACGGACGGTTCAGGCAACCGATGTTCGCGAGCCCATGCTGGCGCATGGCTGATATCGTCTCCCCCGAAGTCCGCAGCCGGATGATGGCGGGGATCAGGGGGAAGGACACCAAACCCGAGCTCATTGTCCGGCGCGCATTACACGCGCGCGGATTGCGCTACAGGCTGCATGCGCGGGATTTACCGGGAAAACCTGATCTTGTGTTTCCGAAGTTCCGCGCCGTCATCCTTGTTCATGGCTGCTTCTGGCATGGCCATGAATGCCATCTGTTCCGCTGGCCTCGCAGCAGGGTCGAATTCTGGCAGGCGAAAATCAGCAAGAACCGGTACAATGACCTGATCAATGCGCAGGAACTTGCGGACGCCGGATGGCGTAGAGCCATTGTCTGGGAATGCGCCCTCAAGGGAAAGCGCAGGATGCCGGTCGATACTGTTACCGACCAACTTGAAGACTGGCTTCATTCGGGGCTGTCCGGTATCGAGATAGTTGCAGTGCCTGCCTGATCAGTTTCCGGAGACAGAATGCCACAACAGTTTGACATGTTTGAAGAAGATTCGGGCAGTGGCTTGCTTGCGGACCTGTTACGGAATTCCGACAGACTTTTTGTGAAAAAGCTGTCCAACAATGACCGGGACTGGGCGCGCATGGTCAACAAGCATCAGGCCGGTGTCTATGTTCCGCCACGCGAACGGGACAGCGGGTTTTTCCCGCTATTGGTGCCCAAGGATCGCGACGATCCCGAAGCGCACGAAATTCGCGAGACATGGTTTCGAACGGACTGGCCACAATTCCGCATCGAAAGAAAGAGCCGACTGGTTCACTATACCAGCAAGGGACCGGAAACGCACATGACGGGCGTTCCCAAACAGGCGTTTGCCGACCTGTCCCCTGCCTCATGGCTCGTCATGGTTCGCACAGACCGGGACGGCGAACCCGGCTTTGTCTGCCTGACCATAGACTCGAATTCAGATGAGGCGATCGTTTTGGCTGACACTCTCGGGCTGGATATTACCTTCATTTCCGGATCCTTGATCCACGCGACATTCTCGCGCGGGAACATGACCGGATTATGGATTTTGCCGAAGAGGTCGCGCTGGCCTGGCTTGAAGGCAACATTGCCGCCTTTGCGGCTGATCGCGCGAAAATGCCGGTCACCGTGGAACTTGCTGCCATGGCAAGGACCGCGTTTCTGGAACAACACAAGATTGCGGCGCTTGATCCCTTTGTCATCGACCGTCCCGGTGACGCGATCCGTGAAATCAGCCGCGTGATTGAATGGGAGTTGTTCCGCGAGTTCCAGCGTCGCGAACGGGCCGTCGAATTGGTGCGGGCGGTTCTGGGTGACGATGCCGTCAAAATCGATATGAAAAGTGTGGTCCGGCGACTGGTAGACGCTACCGGCGCTATCGACGCGATCATGCTCTCCGCCAGCCAGCAACGGAAATCCCGCGCTGGCTATTCGTTCGAGCACCAGATCGAGGCCATGCTGGTCGCTGGCAATGTGCCCTTCGCCAAACAGGTCGTTATGGATGCACGCAAACGACCGGATTTTGTGCTGCCTTCGCTGGTGCATTTGCGGAAACCGCTCGAAGGCGCGGCTCGCGGTCTGATCTTGAGCGCCAAAACAACGCTACGCGAACGCTGGAAACAGGTGCAACGGGAAATGGGAGGAAGCGACCTGTTCCTTGCCACGGTGGATGAGACGATAGCTGCCAACGCCATTGAGGACATGGCATCGCTGGGCATATCACTTGTCGTGCCGGAAGGGCTGAAGAAGTCGAAGGACACGGAATATGTCGGTCACGACAACGTGCTGGACTTTGCGACGTTTTTCAGGGGCGAACTGAGGGGCAGGAGGATGGTAGCTTGGGCCTGAAAATGGTTTGAATTTTGGAGGTGCGCGGGCCTCTGGGCAATGCGTTTATAAGAGTGCGGGCATATGTACGTTGCTAGCTCATCCCGCAATTCTCTTATTCACTGCGTTCGCATTGTCGGTGAACTGGGCCATCACCACTCCAATTCCAACCCAAAGCGAATCAATCTGGCAGTCAAAGTGCCCCGGATTCTCATATCGATAATATATTGAAATTATATTCATTTTCAGCTTAGATGTCATGCAGAAAACTATCTATGAATGCTAAAAATTGCAGTGCATATTAAAAATGTATTGACCATATGTCAGTCATAAAGCAGATATACAGCGCAAATCGAAAATGAGGGGCATGCAATGAGCAGGAAGCGAGACAAGTTTGTCGAACTGGCGGAAAAAAGAGTCAACAACGCGATCAAGCAAATCCAGTTGATTGGAAATTTGTCTAACACCGGAAACTATGAGTTCCAGGAGGCTGACTACCAGAGAATCTTCCGCGCTATCGACGCCGAAGTCCGTGAAATGAAGCGAAGGTTTGCGGAAGCGAGTTTGGGCTCGAAAGGCAAGTTCTCGCTCAGGGGGGATGTCTGATGTGGCATTTCAGGGAAGCTGCGTATGAGGACACAATCGCAGAATCAAAGCTGGGAGAGTTCTTTTCCGGCAGCCCTAGCCAGGCAATTATTCGCGAGTCTTTCCAAAACTCTCTTGATGCGATTGAAGACCCCAAAAAACCCGTTCGCATCGTGGTTTCGCTCGGGAATGCGAATGCGGAAGAATTTCCCGAGGCGTATGAAGCCCTCAGTGTACACTGGCAAGCCGCAGGACGAAAACCCTCGGAATATGGTTCAGGTCGGTTTCTTCTGATTGAGGACTTCAATACCAAAGGTCTGCTTGGACCAATAGACAAGGAACAGGAGCCGCACGACAGCCTCTACAGCTTCTGGTGGGAAGAGGGGCGATCCAACAAGCGAAAAGGCAGCGGGGGTAGTCACGGCGTTGGCAAGAGTACGCTTTCCGGCGCTTCAGATTCCAATGCTTTCCTAGCTAACGCGACGGGCTGACGGAGAGGAACTGCTGATTGGCTATTCGATTTTGCCGCCACACAGATATGGTCAGCAAGAGTACCTAGGCTATGCCCGGTTCGGGAAGCGGGTAAAACGGCAAAGCGACAACGCTAATGTGATTTATCCTTTTGTCGATCCCGACGACACAGATTCTCTCTCGCGTTTCCGCAAGCATGCACAGCTTAGAAGAAATCTGGAAAATGGCCTTTCGGTATTTATTCCAGACGTTCGCAGAGAAATCACAGAAAATGAATTGATGCACGCCATCATTGAGAATTTCTTTTTCCCGATAATAAAGGAGAATCTCGTCGTTGAGATCAATGATCTGGGAACCGGCACCTCTCAGGTTATTCAGAAGGCTAACATCCTCTCGCTTGTTGACTCTAACGGCTACGCGGACGATCTGCGGGCGACAATAGAGGTCTCACTTGAAGCCACGAGGTTGGCGAGCAAGGACGAGTTTTTTTATCCTCGGCCAGATTTTGAGTTTACAAATGACGCGGGCCTGACTTCTGATTCATTCAGCGATGCAAACCTGAAGAAAATGCAGGACGCCTATGCGGCAGGTGAGGTCGTTTCAGCTCGCCTTGCAATTCCGATACTGCTCGCAAACAGCAAGAAGGTTGTCGGTTACGCCGACCTGTTTGCAAAGGGCAGCGGAAGTGAAATCAAGCCAATCTACAAGGCATTCCGTGGCAACATCCTTATCGAAAAAGAGAAGTGCCGGGCAACCCAGCCTTATGATGTCTTGATTCTGGATATATTCAACGATGACGATGGCAATGAGCTGTCCGAGTATATGAAATATGCTGAAGATCCGGGTCATACCGAATGGAAAAACTCGACTTTGCGGCGCACACTTGGAACATATGCTCCCTCCGAGTACTGGCAACGGCATGCAGTTCAACGTTTCGGAAGCTCGTTTATAGCGCTGTTGTCGGGTACCGAGAACCGTGGAACAGCTCGTCGGCTTTGCGGATGATATCTTCTTTGTCGAGAAAGAGGTTGTTCCGGAAACGCCGGGAGCAAAAAGTGGCGGACGGGGAATAAAATTGGGCACTGACAGTCCGTTACCACCGGAGATCCCGCCCCCTGCGCCTCAGCTTTTCCGCATACAGCGGCTGGCCAACGGTCGGGCGACAGTTACCGGGACCGACCATCTCGGTGAATATCTGGAGAAGTCAGGCTGCGTACAGGGTAAGGTTTGGGCGGCAAACATCATTTTTGGTTCCAGTAAATCGAATTGGCGAAAGCGCCACAACCCTTCAGACTTTGATTTCCGGGATGACGGCATGGTGGAAGGTAACGGTGTAACTGTCAAAATCGTCGCGCCGAACAGCTTGGAGTTCATTGCAGAGCAGCAGGATTTTTCGATCGAGCTGGTGGGCTTCGATCCTAACCGTGACGTATATATTGATGTTCGCAAGGTTGCGGAGACGGGACAATGACTTCTGCCAGCCTGAATTTCACTAACCGCCGTAAAATCAAATCAAATTTCGTTGACATTCGCGTGATCGAACGCACGGATTCCTTTATTCGTGTACGCACCAGCGTTGATAGCAAAGTTCTGCAAACCAGCGAAGACTACAGGCTGGTTCTCGACGGGTTTGACAGGGGGCGACATCAAAGAAAAACAATCTCCAATCCGACTGGAGAAGACCTCGACTTTACAGATTTTCCCGTTGACGCAACGCTTCGTTTCAAGGTGCGTCAGATTGCTGTGGGTACGAATGAGGGCAGAGTTCTGGCCGCGACGGCTGATATTCGACCTGTTGAGATAGAAGGCACAGTCCTGCGTCAACCGTTTCTGGTGCCCGAGCTGGATGATCTGGGCGCTTTGCCGTGGCGAATAGAGTGGGCAGGAGATGTTGCCAATCCGCGCATTGTACTGAACCGAAGGCTCGAAGAAAAGTTCGGCTCGTGGCGTCATCCGGTCTTGCAGGCCTTGTACCTCCCCGCCATGCTTCGGGAGCTCCTCACTGGCCTTGTTTGCAGAATCCAAAGTCCCGGCGAACTGGACGAGGAAACACTCGGTGGAAGGATTATCGCATTCTGCAAGGATCGATTTGACGCGCAACTTCCTGCAACGCCATTCCAGGGCCAGAAGGCACGGAAGAAGATTGGCTCACATGGGCAGAAGATTGTGTCGTCGAGTTTGCAGAAACTAAATGGCGAAATGGCCAGACCCTGTTCGAGCAGCTTCTGGAGGCATCGGCATGACACAACCGGACGATATCAAGCTCTTGCGTTTCAATGAAAAAGGAATGTCAGCGGTCAGACTTGCCATTGAAGGGCTCCGTAGTGACGCATCCACAAAAAAGGGAAGTCAGGGGACACCGATTTCTGCAGAGGATGTTGAATCGCTTTCCCAGTTAGCCTTCAGGTCAGATTTGACTGAACCGGTTAGTCCGGGTGTTGAAATTGACCCATCGCGACAGTTTTTGAACCGCTTTGACATGAGCGAATACCTTGCCGGCATTGTCACCAATTCCCAAGCCGAAGCGGATGACGGAATTTGGACCTGGATCAGTATTCTTTACATCAGTCAGCTGCTTGTCCATCGCAGCGATGGTTATTGGTTGCTCGCCAGCGAGTACCGCTATGCTCCCGACAACAGTCGCCTTAGATTTTACCGTCACCTTGTCAGAATGGGCTGGACGATTTTCCGGCAATACGGGGCGAAGGCCAGACTGTTCCTCTCTGTTCCATGCAACACACATTCAGATTTCGTTGAACAGTCCCAGAAGGATGACGTGCGTTCCAATCCACAACTCATCGATCTTTGTCTCGACATTTTTTATGACGAAGAAGCCAAGAAACTGAAAAAAGGCGTAGCGAGCTCGGAAACCACGCCGGGAAGTTTTCGGCGGCTTGTCTCGGTTATCTCTCCCCAACTATACATGAATTTCGACCTTTACGAGATGTCTTCAGACAAAATTCGGGCAGTACTGCCCCGCGAATTCCGGAAATGGTTCGACCAATCTGCCTGATATAGCATGATGGGCTGCCCTGTCGGGCAACCTGCTCTATTTGCTTGCGCGCACCGGGCCTGTAGTCCCGGCCCATTCGGGTGACGATCAGGAGCGTGGGATGATGCGCGGGAGGGGTTGAGGTCGCGCTCTTTTCCGCGCGTTGCGCTCCTGAGGGCGCGGTGTTCTTTGGCTGACCCGCATGGCACACTCGCCTCTTTCCTTGCCGGTCGGGCGACGGGCGCGCTTTCGCTGGGGACTGGCGGCGCTGCCCCTTTGGGGACAACTGCCTTGTTCCCGCTTCGCTTGCCGCCACACCGCCCGTCTGCGTCACGCTGTTGCGAGGGTGCCGTTGTTGGCCGCGTTGCGGTGATGGTCGGCTGATCGCCTCTGTTCCTGTGTGAGGCAGGAACACCAAGGGCTTTGCCCTCTCGTTCCCGAAACCGGAAATAGACACCCCCGTGTGGCGGGCTGTGCCCGCTGGCCCGCGCCAGGGCATCGATTCCGGTTTTCCCTCCCCCTCCCATCCTCGCCGGAAGGCAGGCCGCATGTCGCATGTCGAATGCGGCTTTGCCGGAAAGGAGTTGGGATCATGGATGATGTGTTGTGGCAATACAGGGCTTGCGGACCGGAGCCCCGTGAGGGGAGGGACAAAGCAAATTGATCGAGAGTGTGGCGTCAGACACACTGGTTGTGCAAGTTTCATCTCTGATCGAACATCAGCTAAGAAGTTTAGCAGTCTCAATACAATAATGGTAGATTCGTCAATTAAAGAAACTACGCCTTTTAAAACTCAATCATTGAAACCATAACGCTTCATCAACATTGTTCTAATAGAAGCGAGCTCAATTCGGTCGATATAAGGTAGGTCGAAAAGAATTCCCTCGTTCATGTCATGCTTGGTGACTTGGCAAATTTCTTCGACAATCCGGGCCGCGATAACCGGTTTGGCTGGTTCGCCGGTGAATACATAACGGCAGAGTTTAGGATAGATGCTGCCGTGAACACCCTCGCCGATGAAGGCAAATTCAGATAACTCCATTTTTTGAAGCAAGGTGTTGGCTATCTGGCCAAGCTTCTTGCCAATCACCATGCGCGATTCGGCCAGCCAAAATACCAAACAGAAGGTGTTGAGCGCATATTGCTTCTGCAAACCTTTCCAAGCCGACTGGGCCTGCTCATCAAATAAAAACCGCTCTCCCGCATTGGTCAGGCCTAGCCAATCTTCAGCAGTACGCTCCAAATCACTGTTAAGCGCTTTTTTCGATTGGACGCGTAACGCCCATCGCGAAAGTCCTATTGCAACAATTTCGCTGTGCACACGCAGTCGTAGCAAAGGATGCGGGCCGTGATTCAAATTCTTTAGCGACGCAGAGATATCGTTATACTGCTTCATCTTGCTCTTGCTGTTTGTTGCCAAACGGCGCGAAACACATCGGAAGAAATCAATTTCCCGCGCCAGCGCAGTTCCCCTCTTTGGCCTTGACGCGGCCAACAATGCTTGGGCTGCATCCCAAGCGCCTAGGTCGAGGCACAGACAACTGAGCACCAGCAAGCGTTCATCGCGGAACTGCTCGTGAAACTGCGAAATTTGTAGATCTGCACACTCTTCCTTCAGCATGCCGACATTTTCGTCAAGCGAACGGCCTACAAAGAGCGCACTCTTGAAATCGCCGAAGTCGCTGACGAGCATACGGCGGTTGTTGCTAGCCGGACTTGTACGCTTCTCCAGAATCAAAATTTCGTTTCGCAGTAAGACCGAGCTTTCGGTTACAGCAAGGAAACGTCGGGAAAGTTGCTCTCGAGATTGCTCGATACCAGTTTCAAGCATCACTCGGTTCTCTCGGTCGGCCAGATCAAGCAATGTGTCCGCTTTGGCGACGAGCGAATGTTCCAACATCTCAACCCAAGCTCGGCTCAAACTGCGTATTTGCGATCGAACCTCGAGCGCAAATTCTGAGGAGATATTCTTCATGTTGGTTCTGATCAGTTTCTCAATCGTAGACCAACGACCATCAAAGCTAGAATTGTTGTCAACGGAATCGGGGCTAGCGAACGATGTCAGAAGTCTATTGATGGAATCTCGTACAGCGATGAAAACTCTTCGATCCGTGTATTTCCCGGTGTCCTCGCCAATATTAAAGATCGGTATATATTGTCGCGGGTCTCGAATGGCGTAGAACTCTTTTGCGTTTCCAGGCTCCTTTAAGAACCGGAAATACGCTTCCTGAAGCCCTCGATCATCTGTGATGAGTACACATCTTTCATCATTTCTTTCGATATTGAATAGCTGCAATTGCGCCAACGTCACTGCATCTGCTTCCAAAGCATGAGCATTTGGTTTCACAGGATTGTGTCTTTTTGCCTGTCTGATCCGGACTCGCCACTTTTTTACAAGATCCTCGTCAGGAGCGATAAGGCTGAGATCAAACTTCAGTTCCTGTGCTGCATTCGCGATCCGGCCATTAAGAAACTGTTCCTCTAACCGACGCATCGCCATTCCCGGCGCCTGCGAGAGCTGAGCCAGTTTTTCCACGACCGCCTGACACACTTCGGCGCTAATTTCACCTCCAGGCTGTTGCGACTGGCGAATGGCTTTCACTTCGCGGGCAAGCTCGTTAGCCACGTTCTTATGGGATGCGATTGTGTTCGCCTTAGCGTTCGATTCGGAGGCCGATCGATGTTCGATTGCTGAGATGTATCCAAAGACCTCACTGATATGTTCAGGCGAAATCAGCAGCGGTCCGTTAGTTGCCTCTTGGGCAAAACGTACAATCAACTCGCCCGTCAGCATAGCGTTGGCAAAGAGAATTGCCTGCGCCTCTGCCAAGGGCTTGTCAGCATCGCCTACAATATCGTGGAAGCTCGAGCTCTTGGTCTGGCCCGATTTTTGGCTTCCTTCTTGCTGCAACAGCGTGCCGAACGGCGAAACAAGACCTGTATGAAGGTTGGGCTCGGCCAAAACCCCGACTACTCTTGTGTCGACCATATGATGAAGCTTAAACTTTTTTCGCAGCCTGACGTCTTTTTCATTGCTCCGAATAATTCGTTGCAACCGGTGAGCTTCGGTGAGGATGTTGACGAGGCGACCAATCGCGTATTTCGGTTCCCGGCCGCTCATATGAAACTCGCTTCCGGTACGGGCGTGTTGCTGAGTGCCTTAAACTTTTCGAGCCACGCGGTTGAAATGTTCCACGGCTGACCTGTCGTTGTGCCGGTCGCCGTGGGCCTACCGAGTTCACGAGACTCGAATACGCTAACCTTCCTAAGCCTCGATGTGCTGGGTTGGGTCGCCTTCAGATCGCGGGTGATGTTCCGCATTGCCGCGCTAATTTGCGCAAGCCACGTGTCATGGTCACCACGGGGATCAACCGCGCTAAGTGAAATGGCTTCGCCTTGCCAAAGCACCTCAATACGCTGTGCGTCCGGGTCATTGCCAATGACGCGACTCATTGTGAACGGTGAGGAATCGAAACCGAATGCAGCCAGCAACAGCTTGCCATTCGTGGCAGTCGGGAGGGCCCTTAAGCTCATGAGCAGAGCGATCGGACCAGAAAGCCGTGATACTTCCGTCAACCAGATAGCAAGCACGTTAGTATCGAGTGCGGGATCCAAAATCCATTTGCCAAATGTCCTAAATACCTCACCCATGGCTGCGGGATTGTGTTGCGCCACAGCTTGCAATGCCGCGAGAAGCGCTGCCGGCCGAGCCGCTCGCTGGCTAGAGAGACGATGAAGTAGGGCAAACAGGTCAGCGGGGTCACGTCGTTCAACCAAAGCGACAGTATCGGCAATTACTTGATCAACAATATCGTTCAATGGCAATCCATCAATGCGATTGACAACCTCATACATTGCCGAAACGGGAAACTCGAAATGGCCTTCCTCGAGAATCGAGACCAGCGTCATCAATGACAACAATTCAAGTTGGTCAGACTTTAGGACCGTTACGATATCGCGCTCGAACGAGACACGATCCGCCTTCTGGCGGGTCACGAGATATTGTCTAATGACGGTTCTCGGTTCGGAACGGGTTGGAAAATCTAGTTCGGGGTAGGATTCCTGCAGCTCGTTGAAAGCTTTAAGTTGAGCTGGTTTCCCTGGCGTTGCCGACTCATACTTCGCAAGCAGCTCGATGAGCTTTTCAACGCGCAAAGCCGGTCTTTGGAGGCGCTTTCCGCTTCTCATGGTGTCATTGCCAACGTGTCCAATTCTGCCGCCATCAGCGCGCTGTCGGGCGGTGACGGTGCCATCATGCTAAAGTACCTTCTGTCGCTCGCAAAACGCGAGCTCCGAATCTCCCCCAGATACTCGCAGGTAAAGTTAGCGATGGACATGGGCGTCAATACCACCTCGGGCAAGCCGGTTCCACAAGTTCCCGCCGCAAGATCAACCGTATTGCCCCAACCAATTTTTCGCCCACCCAAATCTCGCTGGCAGAAGCGGTGATTGTCGAAGCCGTCGAAGGTGGTCGGCCGTGCGACCGAAAAATGGGATGGTTTGGCGCGGATGTCCTTGAGTGATTGATCCGAACGGAACACAAACATGTAGCGCTCAGGGTCGGTAGGCGCAGGCGTGAGCTGAATTAAACCCAACATGTCGCGCATGCGGTTCGCCCTTTCGTCGGCGGCGAGCACGGGATCGGCTAGCACAGCGTCGAGCGCATCCAACGGAGCGCCCCAAATCAACAGATTGACGTTGCTTATCGTAAGCTCCGTTGAGCCTTCCCGATGACGATTAAGAACTGCGACTGCGTCAGTCAGCGCGGGCAATGTCGCTCTGGCTCGGAGCGCAACTTGGATCGTCGCAGCATCGCTAGGATGTGTCTGCTTGATGCGTCTCGCCATTTGATTGAGAATCGGTTTGACCTTTGCAAAGCTAACTACCAGCGCAAACCGGTCGCGCTCGTCCGGGCGCTCGGCAGCAAGGATCTTGTAATCAGCTCCGTCAGCGTGGAGAAACCGACCGATAGCGTATAAAACAGTCTTGTGCCTGGGACGGGGACCCAACGCGGACAGGGTGGCGTGTAGCCCTTTCAAAGCGGTCTTTTGGATGTCGGCGCGAACCAAATTCGCCTGAGCTGTATCATACAGATTAGCCAAAAGTATGCGACTGCGAATGTTGCCCGTCAACTTCTGGAACGACACATTAGCCCCCAAATGCGTTATTTCCTATTGCTCCCACTAATATGGACAAATTGTCAAGACTTTAAGTTATCAGATTTCTCATAATGCAAATTGTGGAGTGCTTGAAATCTCTTAGGGATTCGATCGCTTTGGAATATTGCCTTTGGACAGCTCCCTCTACCGGGTGATCTGTATTTATTATTAGTACATGATCGTCGATGGTTCCACGATCCTTACCAAAGCGAACCGCAAGCCAATGGTCGAAGAACCCTGATGACCCACGAGGCGGCGGCTCAGGCCGCCGCCTTTACGCTTCGCATTCAGCTTCAAACGCGCGCTTACCCTTACGCTTCCAGATCGCCAGCGCCTGTTCGCGGTCTTCGCTGCGCAGTTTGATGGCGACCGTCAGGAACACGCCATAGAGTGTCGCACGGTCATCGTCGGTGAGTTCGACCAGTCGGGCTTTCACTACAAGTCCGCCCAGCTCGATCAGTTGCTTTGTGCGTTCGCGCCGCTTGACCTGCCATTCGCGCATGTCGGTTCGTGCCTTTCTTGCCTCAAGCCGGTGCCGTGCCGCCGTCAGCCGTGCGAGTGCCGTCCCGTTGGCCTTCAGTTCCTTGGCCACGCTTTCGCGCCGTCCCTTGAAAGAAGGCGTTGCCGCGTTTGTGCCAGCTCTCCCTTTTGGCAGGGTCGGTTGTTTCCGAAATCACCAGCAATGCGCCTGCGAGCGTTTCGGCGTCCATTGCGTCGGCTACGGTGGCGATCACCAGTTCCCCAAGTTGCTGGACGCGGCGTTCCTTGAGTTGTTTTGCTCTTTCGGCAAGTGCCTTTAGTTCCGAATCAATATCACGGGGTTTGCGCATCGTCTGTCTCCATTGAGAGTTGATGCACCCATCATAATATCGCGCCGCGCTATATGCTGTAGGGTCGTCGAGACAGTCTGACACCACCTAGTCCCGAGCAGGATTTTATCATGGGAGGGCGCGCTTATACGTCGTGCCGACGTGGCTTTGATGGCGTAGATGGATTGCCATCATGGCTATCTTTCATCTCTCGGTAAAAGTCATCAGCCGCGCCAGCGGGCGCAGCGCTGTGGCGGCAGCGGCTTATCGCGGAGCCGAACGGTTGCACGATGAGCGGCTCGACCGCGACCATGACTTCACGAACAAGGACGGCGTTGTCCACTCTGAGGTGCTGCTGCCCGAAGGCGCGCCGCCCGAGTTTGCTGACCGCGAAAGGCTCTGGAACGCTGTCGAGGCCGCCGAGAAGCGAAAGGATGCGCAGCTTTCGCGCGAGGTCGAGTTCGCGATTCCGCGCGAGCTGAGGAAGAGCCAGGGGATTGCGCTGGCCCGCGACTTTGTCGAAGCCGAGTTTGTCGACAAGGGCATGATTGCTGACCTCAATGTCCATTGGGATATCGGCAAGGACGGTCAGGCAAAGCCGCATGCGCATGTCATGCTTACCATGCGCGAAGTCGGGAAGGATGGTTTCCGCGCGAAGGTGCGCGAGTGGAACAAGGCCGAGCTGGTCGAGCAATGGCGTGAACGTTGGGCCGAGCATGTCAATCAGCGGCTAGCGGAGCTCGATATCGACGCGCGCGTCGATCACCGCAGTCTGGACGCGCAGGGCATCAAGCTGGAGCCGCAGGACAAGATCGGCCCCGCCGCATCGCGCATGGGCGAGCGCGGGCTTGAGGCCGAGCGCATCGAGGAACACCGCGCCGTCGCGCAACGCAATGGCGAGCGCATTATCGCAAATCCGAATGTCGCGCTCGACGCGATCACGCACAGCCAAGCCACCTTCACGAACCGCGACCTTGCCACATTCGTGCATCGGCACAGCGACGGGAAGGAGCAGTTCGATGCGGCGCTAAATGCAGTGCGCGGATCGCCCGATTTCATCGCTTTGGGCAAGGACGGACGCGGTGACGACCGCTTCACATCCCGGCAGATGATCGAGACTGAGCAGCGATTGCAGCGCGCATCGGAATTGATGGCAGAACGCGAGCGGCACGGGGTCGATCCGAATGGCGGGGACGCAGCTTTGGCAAGCGCCAAGGCACGCGGACTTGTGTTGTCCGGCGAGCAGCGCGAGGCGTTTGCGCATGTGACCGCCAAATCTGGCTTGAGCATTGTCGTCGGCTATGCCGGGACCGGCAAGAGCGCGATGCTTGGCGTTGCACGCGAGGCTTGGGAAAGAGCAGGCTTTAATGTTCGCGGCGCGGCGCTTTCGGGCATCGCTGCCGAGGGGCTGGAGCAGGGTTCGGGCATTGCGTCGCGCACTATCGCCAGCCTTGAACATCAGTGGGGCCAAGACCGCGAGCATCTGACTTCGCGCGACGTGCTGGTGATTGACGAAGCGGGCATGGTCGGCACGCGCCAGATGGAGCGCGTCGTGTCCCACGCCGCCGATGCCGGTGCGAAAGTTGTGCTGGTTGGCGACCCGCAGCAGTTGCAGGCCATTGAAGCCGGAGCGGCGTTCCGCGCGATCCATGAACGACATGGCGGCGTCGAGATCAGCGAAGTGCGCCGACAGCATCAGGTCTGGCAGCAGGATGCCACACGGCATCTCGCTACCGGGCGCACGGGCCTTGCCATTCAGGCCTATGGCGAACGAGACATGGTTCATGCTGCCGAGACGCGGGAAGCGGGGCGTAGCGACCTGATAGAGCGCTGGGATCGCGACCGGCGGGCCAACCCCGACGACACGCGGATCATCCTCACCCACACCAATGACGAGGTGCGCGGACTCAATGAAGCGGCGCGCGGAAAGATGCGCGCGAGTGGAGAGTTGGGCGGCGATGTCTCGGTGAAAGCCGAGCGCGGTGAACGCGCCTTTGCGTCCGGAGACCGCATAATGTTTCTCCGCAACGAGCGTGAGCTGGGCGTCAAGAACGGCACGCTGGGGATGGTCGAACAGGTAACGCCGCAGCGCATGGCAGTGCGCACCGACGATGGCCGCAGCGTCGCCTTCGATACCAAGGACTATGCGCATATCGATCACGGTTATGCCGCGACCATCCATAAGGCGCAGGGCATGACGGTGGACCGGGCGCATGTGCTGGCTACGCCGGGAATGGATAGCCACTGTGCCTATGTCGCGCTGTCGCGCCACCGCGACGGCGTGGACCTGCATTATGGCCGCGACGAATTTGCCGATCAGTCGAAACTTGTCCGCACATTAAGCCGCGAGCGCGGCAAAGAGATGGCGAGCGACTACAGCCCGGAACAGCGATTTGCCGAGCGGCGCGGGATCACCTTCCGCGAACGCATCATCGAGATCGCGCGGCAGTTGCCGGAGCGTGCGAAATCCATCTTCGCCAACTTCCGCCCGCAGGCGCAGAAGCTGGAACCGCTGCCAACCGAACAGGCCAACCTATCGAACCAGCGCCGTGCGGTCGAACGCTTCGCTCGTGCCGCCGACGATATGGCGAAGATGCGCGAGCAGGGTTTGCCGATCCTACCTCATCAGCGCGAGGCGCTCGACAAGGCAGGGAAGACCCTCGACGCGATTAGGCCCCATGCCGCCGCCGATCTTGCCAGCGCCTTGCAGCGACAGCCAGAACTGACACGCGAAGCAGCCGATGGCCGCAGCCAAGGTGCGATCCGCGCCATGCAGCTTGAGTCTGAAATCCGCGTCGATCCCGTGCAGCGCGCCGACCGCTTTGTCGGTGATTGGCAGCGGCTGGGAGAGGCGCGCGCGGTCATGCAGCAAGGCGGCAACGAGAATGGTGCACACCGTATCGCGGGGCGCATGGCCGACATGGCGAAAGGTCTGGAACGCGATCCACAGGTGGAATCGCTGTTGCGCAACCGGACGCGGGAACTCGGTCTCGGCAAGGATATCGGGCGCGACTTGTCCCGCGACCTTGCCGCGTCTGTGTCGTTCGAGCGGACCCGCTCGATTGGAATGAGCCTGTAGGAGAAGTGACATGGATAATCCTGATACCGAAGAAGTGACGCTGGACATTGAGGAGGAGGCCGAAGCGGAGGCCAATCCCAAGCCCAGACCAAAGCGCAAGGCCAAACCTAGGCTCGCCAATGTCGAAAGCGATCCTGCCGCCGAAGCCTTTGCACGCCTTGAAGGTGAAATGGCGCTTGTGCGGCGCGCGGTTCAGCATCTTGCCTCCGAGCGAGCGGACATCATTATCCCTGACTACGGCGCTACCCTGACGGAGATGACAAAGCGGCTCGAAGATATGGCGGAGAATCTGGATTGCATCGAGGAACACCCGGCCATGCAGGTGACACCTGATAACTTTGGCAGGCGGATCGAGGCCGCAGCGGAGGCGGCGCGGCGCGGCGATCAAACGCGGATCAACAACGCCTATAATGAGCTTCGGCAAGCGGCGCAGGATATGCGCGGTGTCACATCCCACGCCCGCAACAGTGCGGACCAACGCCGCACAGTGTTTCAGGCGGTCGGAGGCGGAGTGCTCGGCGGCATCCTGCTATGGTCTTTCCTTCCCGGAACTATCGCCCGTGCCGTTCCGGAAAGCTGGCACTGGCCAGAAGCGATGGCATCGGGGATGCTGGATGAAGCATCTGGGTGGGAGGCAGGCACCAGACTTATGAGTGCAGACGATCCCCAAGCATGGAATGCCGTTGTGCAGGCAGCAAGAATGGCGCAAGCAAACCGCCAAATCATTGCCGGCTGTATCAAGAAAGCAAACGCTGCTGGTAAACCGGTCCGGTGCACCGTCAGCATCATTCCGAATTCTGAATGATTGCAGTCTCTGTTTCACGAATAGGTGGCATCGCTTGAAACGGGCTCAGATCAAACTGCCAGCGTGGGTAGTATCGGCGCTCGATCTAAAATTTGTTGGACTGTGATGGACGGCACGGATGAAATAGCGATTCCACCCAAAATGACTCGTGGCCCCCTCGGAGTGACACGGTGTAATGGCGGTATTTGGGGGAGCGGACTGTCCGCTTTTGGTGGATAAATCAACAAAGCAGACATTTGTGTCTCGGTCGTTCGGAGTTTAGTATTGTGCCCCGGAATCCTGCGAGCCGAAGCCGGAAGATGCGGCGTTTCTGGGTAGTGAGAATGCCAACAGTCCTGGCCGGATTGTTATTCGTGCGGCCGCAATAAAAACATCCTAAATGACTATTGCAAATCAGTATTTTACCTCGCATCCTTCCCTAAACAATCAGGGGGGTGCGCGGTGTCGATATTTCAACTGGTTAACGAAATTTCGAACGGTGAAATTGTTCTTCCGGCGATCCAGCGTGATTTTGTTTGGTCAGAGGACCGAATCGAGCGCCTCTTTGATTCGCTTTTTCGCGGCTATCCGGTTGGTATCGTGCTTCTTTGGGAGACGTACGAACCGATGCAGTACCGACAGTTCGTTGCCGATCACAGGCGGGATGCTCTGCACAATTTCGACGAAAATAAGCAGAAGCGGCGCCTGAAACTTGTCTTGGACGGTCAGCAACGACTGAGTTCAATTTACGTTGCGCTGAAAGGCAGTTTCGAAGGACGAAAACTGTATTTCGACGTTCTGAGTGGCGATGACAACGACGATCACGCGGAAGAAAAATACCGATTCAAGTTTGTCGAAGACGATGTCGCCAAAGAATGGAACGCCAAATTGATGGCTAGCGTCACTGCGAACAACGAGGGTTCTGCCTACTGGCTGCGATTCTCGGACATTGTTGGCCTCGATCCAGCAGGGATTGCCAAACTTCGGCGAACCATCAAGGACCAGCTATCGCTTTCAACTGGATCAGAAACACGGTTGGAAGTGAATTTAAGCACTGTCCTGTATGCGCTTTCTGGCAATAGTGAGCTGCTGAAGACCCAGACGGTAGACAGCAATCTGCCCGCCGACGATCAAAAGCGAAAATCGGCATTTGATATCCTTGAGATATTTGTCCGCATCAACACACAAGGCATGCCGTTGCGGAGATCGGACCTGATCGTAAGTATGTTACGCCTCTACTGGCCTTCGGCAAGCTCGGTGCTTCCATCGCTAATAAAAGAAGTAAATGCGTCGTCTGGCCTTGATATCGACACAGATTTTGTCATCAGATGCATGTTCTCTACCGCTGGTCTCGGTACGCGGCTAGAGTTTGACCTTTTACGAAAACGCAGCAATGTCGAAGCCCTTCAACAGACTTATCTTCGCACCTTTGAGGCTATCCGGTCAGTTATCGACTTCGTTCGGCTCGAATGCCGACTTGATTCAGCCAAACTGGTTGGCGGCATCAGCACGCTTATCCCATTCGTTCACTACCTTTTCCACGCCCCGGGGCACACATTTCCGAAAACCAGCGTCGAAGCTGCTCGACGGTCGCTGTTTTTGTTCGCATTTTCTCGTGCGCTCAGTCAGCATATGGAAAGTCGGACAAGCGCATTCATTCGAGATCACCTTCCTCAAGCAGACGAAATTGCCGAAGGGGCGGATTTTCCTTACGACGAAGCCATTCGATTTACTGCTTGGCGCTGCGGCTTCGATACACCCGACGGACGGCTGTTCGCCAACAATCTCGATCTAGCGCTTGCAATACTGCATGGCCGGTCAACGCGTAAAGTGTACGCGGCGGCAAACACACCTGAAATCGATCATATTTTCCCTAAATCGGTGCTCGCTGAAAAGGGATACGATGCTCAAATCATCAATGATCTCGGTAACTTTTGGATTTTGCCGCGTACACTGAACCGAAACAAGTCTGCTGAGCATCCAGCCACATATTTGAAGGTGGTGGACGATAGCATATTAGAGCGAGCGTTCATTGAGCGTGAAAAGCTGAATTACAACCAATTCAAGCGCTTTGTTCGCGAGCGACGCGATAAAATGGTCCATTCGATGAGGAAATCTACTGGTTTGGCTCAAAATGACTTTGTGGTCGGCTTGGAAGAAGATGACGACTAATCAATCCCATGGGCTGAAGAACTCCGCCTCGCCCCCTGGCTTCCATGTCGCGAATATTGCGCGTCACAGAACACACAGCATATGATCAAGCGCCTCGCTGCGGAATTTCCGAGACACAATAATCGAACGGTAGTTTGCTCCAGCGCACCCATGGTGTGGGGGCAAATGTGGGGAATGGAAATTCAATTCTAACAAAAAGATATGCAAAACATATATTTATGCCTTTGGTTCGAATCCAGCCCTGCCACCATTTACATTCTCAAAACCAGAAATCTCACCGCTATCCAAATGGGTAGTGCAGCGTTTCAGCTTTTGCGGCAGAACCATCCGATAGAACGAACAGGAGGATGTATGCGGCCGAATCTGATCATGACTTTTACGTTGTTGGTTGCGTTAGGCACCCACAGTGCCTTTGCGCAAAATGTCCAATGGGCGTCGAAGCAAGCCGATGACGCCGCTGTAACCAGTGCTGCGGTGCATGGGCAGCCGGATGGTATTTCGACAGGGGTCGGATTCTATAATTCTGTGTATGTCCGCGATTTCAAACCGGGCAAGGTGGGCGCTGCGCAGCTGGAGAAGGCCATGAAGCTGCCTGCAGGCGAACTCGGCAAATGGGATCTGATCGTGTTCGAAAGTGAAGCCCCGGGCTCGGGTGCCTATTTCGACGGTTCAATGTGGATGGTTCAGGACATGCAGAAAATGGTCTCAACCGTTTACGATAGTCGCACCAAGGCTTCTGTGCCCGGCACGGGGAGCGGCTGGAGCTTCAAGACGGGTCGCATGACCATGGCCGAATTCAAGGCGATCTATCCGGGGCCACGCGTTATGGCGGATGCCGCATGGCTGCTGATCAAATTCCCGTCGGTCGTTGAAAAGACGTCGCCCAATCTGGCGGTCTGGATGGGGGGAGGGCCTATCCCGTCCCCCGACGACAATATGCCTACTCCCGATGCGATTGGCGTTATCCGCTAGCTGCGCTTCTCGTCAGCCAGCAATCGTCCCAAGGCCTCATAGGCCGGGATGGAGGTCGGATCGATCGCGACGTTGCCTGCGACCGGATGCGAGGCGAAACGGGCGATGACCATTTCGGCCTTGGGATCGATATAGATCGCCTGACCGTGGATGCCGCGCGCCATATAAGCGCCGTGGTCGTTATGGCTGACCCACCATTGGTTGCGGTAAGACCAGCCGGGCAGGGGAGGGTAAGCACCGTTTTTGGAGAATTCCGCCTTGCCACCACCCTTGGCGATATCGGCTATAGCGGCAGCGGGAACGACTTGCTTGCCTTGCCACTTGCCACCCAGCCGCATCATCTCGCCAAAGCGCGCCATGTCACGGACAGCGAGCATCAGGCCGCCGCCCCCGAAAGGCGTGCCCTGAGCATCGACGACAATGGCTGCATCCTGTTCCATGCCGAGCTTTGACCAGAAACGCTGTTCCAACTGGTCGCGGACCGGAACGCCGGTGGCGCGCGCGATGATCCAGCCGAGTGCGTCGCTATTGGCGGTGCGATAGGTGAAGCGTTCCCCATGTTCGCCTTGTTTGCCAATGGTGGGCAGAAAGGCGAGGAATCCGTCGGGCCCATCATAGTCAGCGCGTCTCGGCGCGGCGCGACCGGCACGGGCATGTCGGATGATGTCCGCGTTAGCATTGGTGTAAGTTTCGTCGAATGCGATGCCGGTCGTCATATCCATGACATGGCGGACGGTTGCCCCCGCGAAGCCACTGCCCGCCAGTTCGGGGACATAATCGGTAACCAGCTTATCGGGATCGAGCTTGCCCTCTGCAGCGAGGCTGGCGGCCAGTGTGCCGATATAAGATTTGGTGACAGAAAAAGCGATGTGCTGCGACGCGGGTGTCGTCACGCCCATATAGCGCTCGTAAACAATCTTGCCCTTGTGCAGCACGATGACGGCGTCGGTATAGTTGGCACCCAGAGCGTCTTTCCAGCTCATCGGCTTGTCGCTGCCCAGCGGCGTAAAGGTCAGCGCGTCAATATCATCGCGCTCTTTACGCGGAAAAGCATGAGCCGAGGTGTCACCGCGATGCAGCGGCAGGGTCGGGAAGAATTGCCGCCAGTTGGAAAAGCTCCAACGCAGCTGCGGGAAGCGGAAATAGCTGCCGTCATCAAATTTGATCTGTTTGTCCGCAGGCGGAGGTGTGCCCTGCATCCAGCCGAGCTTGGCTGGATCGCTTTCGGCTGCATCCAGCTGTTTGTGCTCGCTCTGTGCCTGCGCACCTGACGCTGCAACTGCAAGTGCCGTCGCTGCAATAAACGCCTTTTTGGGCATGTTCCCCTCCCTCTTATGTCCTCAAGAGGGAGGATGGCGCAATCATTCAGCCAGTGCAACCTCGGGGTCGACAAACTTCAGGTTAAGGCTTTCGGCCACTGCCTTGCTGGTCACTTTGCCTTTGTGGACATTGAGGCCGGCGAGAAGCCCGCGTCCTATCTCGCTATGCGCGTGCAAAGCCTCAAGACCCTTGTCCGCCAGAGCAAGGCCATAGGGCAGGGTAGCGTTATTCAGCGCAGCAGCGCTGGTCTGCGGCACGGCGCCCGGCATGTTCGCGACACAATAGTGGATGATGCCATCGACGACATAAGTCGGCTCGGCGTGTGTGGTCGGCTTTGAGGTCTCAAAGCACCCGCCCTGATCGATCGCAACATCAACCAGAACCGACCCCGGTTTCATATGCTTGAGCATCGCGCGGGTGACCAGCTTGGGCGCGCTCGCGCCGGGGATGAGGACCGCGCCGATGACAGCATCGGCGACGCTGATTTCGGCATCAATTGTGTCGAGCGTCGAATAACGGGTGCGCACGCGACCATGGAACAGCTCGTCCAGCTGTCTCAGTCGAGGGATCGATCGATCTACAATTGTCACCTCTGCGCCAAGGCCCACCGCCATCCGCGCCGCATGGGTGCCGACAACACCGCCGCCCAACACGGTAACACGACCGGCCGGAACGCCCGGTACGCCGCCCAGCAGGATGCCGGCGCCGCCTTCGGACCGGCGCATCGCTTCGCCTGCAGCTTCGATGGCCAGGCGGCCTGCAACTTCGCTCATCGGGGCGAGCAGGGGCAGGGTGCCCTTGTCGTCGGTGACGGTTTCATAGGCAATCGCTGTGCAGCCAGATTTGACCAATCCCTTGGCCTGCTTTGGATCGGGGGCGAGGTGAAGATAGGTGAAAAGCAGCTGGCCTTCGCGCAACTGCACCCACTCATTGGGCTGCGGTTCTTTCACCTTGACCACCATTTCGGCCTTGGCGAAGATTTCCTCGGCAGTTTTGACAATCTTAGCGCCCGCTTTCTTATAAGCTTCGTCGGTCGCCATGATGCCTGCACCAGCGCCCGATTGCACCATCACCTTGTGGCCACGCGCAACATATTCACGGACGGCAGAGGGCGTCAAACCGACGCGATATTCATGGACCTTGATTTCGGTGGGAACGCCAACGCGCATACATACTCTCCTGCATAAAAGCGGTGTTACACCGCTTTTATCATGCTGAGCGCATCTGTAGTGCGCAAACTATGGACAGATTTGTCCGGTTCATGCAGATTAAAATTGTAATATTATAGAATGACGCTCAAAATATGCATATTGATCGGATAGATCGCAAGATACTTGGCGCACTGGTAGCAAGTGGCCGGGCAACCCAACAGGAATTGGGCGAAGCGGCGGGGCTTTCGCCGAGCGCCGCGTCACGGCGGCAAAAGGCGTTGGAAGACGCTGGTATAATAAGAGGTTATCGTGCTGATGTGAATTTGCGCAAGCTCGGCATGGGCGCAACAGTGATGGTCACGATCACACTCGACAGCCAGAGCGAGGAGGCGATGGAAGCATTTGAGCAATCAGTTGCATCCAGCCCTTCCATCTTGCGATGCCATTTGATGAGCGGGCGCAATGATTACCACCTCACCGTCCGCGCGGCCTCGATTGAGGATTATGAGCGGGTGCACCGGCAGGAAATTGCACGATTGCCCAGGGTGGCGCGCATCGAGACGGCCTTTGCCCTGCGCGAAGTCGTCAACCGCACGGTCCCGCCGCGGCTTTTGGGCTGATTTACAATATAACAAGCTTTGGACGTTAACCCCGCATACTTGGATATTTGTCCGGGGCGGGGGTCGTATGGAACATCATTTGCAAAAAGCATGGGCCGACGAGGCGGTCGAAAATGCCTATTTCCAGCGCATAGAGGCGATGGTGCAGGCCGGCGATCTGGATGCCGCATCGGCAATAATTGAGGAAGACCTCGCCAGCGTCGATACACCACTCGGTCAATTATGCCGCGATCTGAGCGAAGAGGCCGTCGACATTGCGGGTTGGGAAGAGTTGGGCGATTCCATCGCGCAATATGAAGGTGAGCCGATCACTGCCGTGCATATCATGATCTCGAACGAGCCCGATCTGGTGTTTGAAGACAAGAGCATCACGCACCACCCTATGATCGAAGTGATGTTTTACAGCGACGAGCATCTGGCCTTTTCGGAAATGGCGCGGGACGAAATCCTCGCCGCCAGCCTCACAGAAGACGAAAGCTGGTGGGGGCAGGGCGAGGATATGGAGGCCTATCTAGAAATCAACGGCCTCAGCCAGTTGAACACCGCGCTGCTGCACCACAAACGCCAGTATTATTTCCGCGACCAGATGCACGTACTCGACGAAGCCAATGGCCTCGCGTCTGACACCGCGCCTTTGCTCTACATCGAATTCCGTCTGGCCTCGATGCTGCGCGCTGTCCGCTATCATCAGGCCGTAAAGGCGCTGGTCGAAGGATTTGGCCTGCGCAAAAATGTGCCCGTGCTCGTCGGCATGCACAATATGAAGCCCGAGATCAGCTCGGTCTATATGGCGAAATCGGCGGTTATCGTCGAAATGGCCAGGATCCCGAAACTGGCCGTAACGATCAAACGCAATATGGAAGAAATCCCCGAAGAGGTTTCCGGCAGTACCTTGCGCCAACGGGTGCTGGTGGAGACGGAGGAAGAAAAGCCAGGGTTCTTCCGGCGGTTGTTCGGGCGGCGCTAATCTATCGCTTCCAGCAACTCCCCAATCTTCCCGAACATCTCATCTATATGCGCCTTCTCCAGAATCAGCGGCGGGCTGAGGGCGATGATATCGCCCGTTGCGCGCACCAATAGGCCATTGTCGAAACAGGCGTGAAACAGTTCGGTAGCGCGTTTGGCGGGCGCGCCGGGGCGAGGTTCCAGCTCTATCCCGGCGACCAGTCCGATGGTGCGGATGTCGATGATATGGGGCTTACCGCGAAGGCTGTGCGCAGCGTCGGCCCAATAGGCACCCAATTCGTCGGCTTTGTCGAACAGCCCTTCGTCGCGGTAGAGATCAAGTGTCGCGAGCCCCGCCGCGCAAGCAACAGGATGACCCGAATAGGTGTAGCCGTGGAAAAGCTCGATGCCGTCCGCCGCATTGTTTACCACATCGTCATGGATCGTCCGGCTGACCGCGACCGCACCCATCGGCACAGCAGCGTTGGTCAGGCCCTTGGCCATGGTGATGATGTCGGGCGTGACGCCCCATGTTCCGGCAGCGGTTGCGCCGCCGACGCGTCCATAGGCGGTAATCACTTCGTCGAAGATCAGGATTATGCCATGCTTGGTGCAAATGTCGCGCAGCCGTTGCAGATAGCCGACGGGGGGGATCAGCACGCCGGTAGAGCCTGCCATAGGTTCTACGATGACCGCAGCGATCGTTTCGGCGCCGTGCAGCGTGACCAAACGTTCGAGGTCGTCCGCCAGTTCGACTCCATGCGCAGGAAAGTCTTTTGTAAAGGCATTGCGCGCCAGATCATGGGTGTGCGGCAGATGATCGACGCCGGGTAGTCCCTGCCACCAGCGGCGGTTATTGACGATGCCGCCGACCGAAATCCCGCCAAAACCGGTGCCATGATAGCCGCGTTCGCGCCCAATCAGTCTAGTGCGGGTGCCTTGTCCGCGCGATCGCTGCACAGCGAGAGCGATCTTCAAGGCGGTATCGACCGACTCACTACCTGAATTGGTGAAAAAGATGCGGTCGAGCCCGTCGGGCATCAGTTCGGCGACACGGGTTGCGAGTTCGAAGGCAAGCGGGTGGCCCAGCTGAAAAGTCGGGCCGAAATCCATTGTCGCCGCCGTTTTCGAAATCGCCTCCACAATCGGCGCGCGACAATGCCCGGCATTGCTGCACCAGAGGCCTGACGTGCCATCTAGGATACGGTTTCCGGCGACATCCCAATAAAGCATGTCCTTCGCAGCGGCGAGCTGACGCGGAAGGGCTTTGTAGGCGCGGTTGGCGGTGAAGGGCATCCAGAACGCTGCCAAGGGGTCGTTTTCTCGCATCGATTCGGTCCTTGTTTGGCACTGTTTGGTGCCGGTTAACTGTGACCGATATGCCACAACTTATAAAAAGGACAATGTTGCAGACATAAAATTGCTTGAAGCGGCGATGCTTTGCTGTTTTTGTGCACCTGCACACTGACAGCGTCGTTAACCATATAACAAGTGGAAGCTGGCAGAACTCGCGGGAACGAACAGCCATATTGGGGGCAGGGGCCTTTGTGCCGACTGTCAGCGAGTTTAAGTGAAGAAAGGTCAAAATATGCGTAAATCTGTTTTCAAGCTGGCCGCGGCTTGCGTTGCATTGGGCAGCATCTCGGCCGCAGCCCCTGCATTCGCGCAGGAAGAAGCCGCTGAAGAAGCCGAAGGTCCGATCACCGTTTCGGGTGGCATCGCGGTTGTTTCCGACTATCGCTTCCGCGGCGTATCGCTGTCGGACAAGGATTTTGCGGTTCAGCCGACTATCACCATCAGCCATGAATCGGGCTTTTATGTTGGTGCCTGGGGTTCGAACATCGCCGACAATGCTGGCGATGATCTGGAACTTGACCTCTACGCAGGTTTTGCCGGTGGTGATGCCGTGACCTACGATCTGGGCGTGACCTATTACATCTACCCCGGTGTTTCGTCGTTCAACTATGCTGAAATCATCGGCAAAGTTGGTACAACGGTTGGTCCGGCAACCGTCGGCGCAATGCTTGCCTATGCACCGAGTCAGGACGGCACGGGCAACACCGACAATGTCTATATCGGCACCAACGCTTCGATCGGCATTCCAGACACTCCACTGACCTTCACGGGTTCGGTCGGTTACGAAGATGGTGCCTTCGGCAATGACAAGATCGACTGGTCGCTGGGCGTGACGGCTGAAGTCAAAGGCTTCACGCTGGGTGCATCCTATGTTGATACCAACCGCTTCGTTGGTGGCCTTGGCAAGGCTGGTGCGGTCTTCTCGATCAGCTACGGCTTCTGATTTTTTTCTGGCCGCAAGGCCAGTACCATCGAAAATGCATGCCGGGCTTGACTGTTCAAGCCCGGCATGTCCTTATGTGGCAGGCCCATTTCCGGCCCTAAACCGGTGAAAAACAATGTCTGTCAATCTGGCGAACTGGATCGCCGAAAACAAAATCGACGAAGTCGAATGTATCGTTCCCGATATTAACGGGGTGCAACGCGGCAAGGTTCTGCCCGCCAAGAAATTCCTGTCCTCGGTCAGTGACAAGTCGCTCCGCATTCCCGGCAGCGTCTTTATCTGCACGATCGACGGGCATTATCCCGAAGATATCGAGGATATCTGGGACAAAGACCCCGACAAGATTTTGATCGCCGATCCGGACACGATTTGCATCGCGCCCGGCTTCAAATCGCCCACCGCATTTGTGATTGCCGATGCCTATAATGGCGATGGCACCGAGGTGGAGCTGGCCCCGCGAGCGATCCTGAAAAAAGTACTGAGTTTGTACGCCGCAAAAGGCTGGAAACCGATCATCGCGCCCGAAGTGGAATTCTATCTCGTCAGCCAGAATGTCGATCCCGATTTCCCGCTCGTACCGCCGACAGGCTCCAGCGGCCGGGCAGAAACCGCGAGCCAGCCTTATGGGTTGGAGGCGATGAATGAGTATGAGGATATTATCGATCATATCTATGACGATTGCGAGCTGATGGGGCTTGATATCGACACGATGATTCATGAAATGGGGGCTGCGCAGTTGGAGGTGAACTTCCTTCACGGCGATCCGTTAAAGCTTGCCGACCAGGTGTTCCTTTTCAAACGCGTCGTCCGTGCGGTGGCGAAACAGCACGGCGTGTATGCCACTTTCATGGCGAACCCGATGGCGGGGCAGCCGGGTAGCGCGATGCACATCCACCAATCGGTGGTCGATGCCGAAACGGGCAAGAACCTGTTTTCAAATGCCAATGGCAAGGATAGCGCGATGTTCCGCAGCTATATTGCAGGTCTCGTAAAGTTCATGCCGCAAATCTCGCCGCTTTGGGCACCCAATGTGAACAGTTTCCGCCGCATGCGGCCGGACAGTGCTGCACCGATCAATGTACAATGGGGCGAGGATAACCGGTCGTGCGGCTTTCGTGTGCCGATTTCCGACAAGGCCAACCGCCGCGTTGAAAACCGCCTGCCAGGGGCGGACTCAAACCCCTATCTTGCAATGGCCGCTTCGCTGGTCTGCGGCTATATCGGCATGGTTGACCGGATGGTGCCTGCAAAGGCGATAACAGGCAGCGCCTATAACCGCGCTCGCACCCTGCCGCGCACATTGGAGGCCGCGCTCGATCGCTTCTCGGCATGTAAACCTGTCCGCAACCTGCTGGGTGAGGATTTCTTCGAAATCTTCTACGCGGTGAAGGATTATGAGCTGTTCAACTATCAATCGGTGGTCAGCAGCTGGGAACGCGAGCATTTGCTGCTGAGGGTTTGATCCGGTGCCGGTCCGCAGTTTTCAAACTGAAACCGCCGAACGGGAAGAATTCGCACCTGCGCCTGATAGGCTGGTCAGCGGCAATCCGGCAGGCGAGACCCGCAACGCGTATGAATCAGCCGATGGTCGCAAATATTTCGGTGAATGGAGCTGTTCGGCCGGAGCCTGGCGCGTCAGCTATTCCGAATGGGAATATTGCCGGATATTGGAAGGCAATGTGCGGCTGACCAACAATGATGGCTCGGTGGTGGAAGCGGGGCCAGGCGGCAATCTGGTGATCGAGCCAGGCTTCGAAGGTGTCTGGGAAAATCTGACGCCGGTACGAAAACTCTATGTGATCGACTTGGGGGAGGGCGGTTCCGAATAGGTCCGTCGCATTCCCGATGAGCGATCCCCTCAACAACAGCTATTATCAGGCCAGCGCAAATGCATGGAAGGTGCAACCCGTTTTCAATGGAGGCGGTCAGTTCGATGTGGCGATCATCGGTGGCGGATTTACGGGGCTTTCTGCCGCCTTGGCTTGCGCGGAAAAGGGGCTTAAGGTCGCGTTGTTCGAGGCGCAGTCCATCGGCTTTGGCGCGTCTGGCCGCAATGGCGGGCAATTAATCCCCGGCCTGCGCTGGTCAATGCGTGAGATTGACGCGGAATTTGGCCGCGAACGGGCGCAAGCGATATTCGATCTGGCCTATGGCGCGGTGGGACGGGTGAACAGCCGGATATCGCAGCACGGTATCGACTGCGACCTGAAATCCGGCCATTTGGAGGCGGCTCACAAGCCAGGGCATTTTGCGGACATGCAACGCGAGGCTGATTTTCTGGCCAAGGAATTCGGCTGGGAGTCTGAGATTGTCCAACCGGACGAGATGGGTCGGCACATCAACGGTGGCGGCTATCATGGCGGCCTTTATGACGCCCGTGGCGGGCATTTTCATCCGTTGAACTATGTACTTGGGTTGGCAGGGGCGGCGTTGAAATCCGGTGTTGCGATATTCGAACATTCGCCAGTTCTGCGGATCGACGGCGACCGGGTTTTCACCGAACATAGTGAAGCAAAGGCACAGCATATCCTGTTGGCAGCGGACAATTGGATGGGGGATATTGACCGCGAGTTGGGCGGCTACACAGTGCCGATCATGAACTATAACATCGCCACCGCGCAATTGCCCGATGCAAACCAGCTGTTGCCCAGCGACGCCGCCGTTGCCGATAGCCGCTTTGTGCTCAATTATTTCCGCCTTTCCGCCGACAAGCGCCTGATCTTTGGCGGTGGCGAGAAATATGTGCAGACCCCGCCTGCCGATATTGCGGCCTTTGTCCGCAAGCATATGGTCGACGTGTTTCCGTCGCTTGCCGACACGCCTATCGACTATGCCTGGGGTGGGGCGGTAGGCGTCACCATGAACCGGCTTCCGCATCTGGGGCGCAAGGGGAACGTCTTTTTCGCACATGGCTTTTCGGGGCATGGCGCGTTGGTCACGACGCTTGCCGGAGAGCTGCTGGCTGAAGCTGTCACGGGAACGATGGGTGGGTTCGATGTCTTTGCCAAACTTCCCAGCCGGCCATTTCCGGGAGGTCGCTTGTTCGCCCGTCCGCTCGCGACTTTGGGATTGCTCTGGTACGCGCTAAGGGATCGGTTATGATTTCAGATGCTGCCATTGACCGCATAGCGGAGCGCGAAGCAGCGGCATTTCGTGCCGCAAACCCCAAGTCTTTAGCGTTGGCGCAACAAGGTTCGGCTCACTGGTTTCAGGGTGTACCTTTCCACTGGATGCTCGATTGGCCGAGCCCGGTGCCGCTGGTGGCAGCCGGGGCCAAGGGGGCGATGCTGATGACGGTAGATGGCCGCACGCTCGACGATTTCTGTCTAGGCGATACCGCCGCCATGTTCGGCCATTCGCCAGCGCCGCTCGCCGAAGCACTGGCCAAACAGGCGGGGGACGGGCTTAGCTATATGCTGCCCACCGAAAAGGGCGTCGAATTGGGCGGAATGCTGTCGGCAATGTTTGGCCTACCGCGTTGGCAGGTGACGACGACTGCCAGCGAAGCCAACCGTGCCGTCATCCGCTGGTGCCGGGGGATTACGGGCCGGAAGAAAATCCTGATCTTCAACGGCTGCTATCATGGTGCAGTCGATGATGTGTTCGTCGATCTGAAGGCACATGCGGCGGGTTGGGAACCGCGCGTGCGCGCCAGCCTGATTGGACAGGTGCAAGATATACTGCCGACAACGACTGTGATCGAGTTCAACGACGCCGAAGCCCTCGAACGCGAATTGAAGAAGGGCGATATCGCTTGCGTCCTTGCCGAGCCGGTGATGACCAATGTCGGCATGGTGCGCGACGCGCCGGGCTATCTGGATACGTTGCGTCGGCTCTGCACCGGAAACAGGCACGATCCTCGTTTTCGACGAAACCCATACGATCTCTTCGGGCTATGGCGGGCACAGCAATGCTTTTGGTCCCAAACCGGACATGATGGTGATCGGCAAGTCGATCGGCGGCGGCGTGCCGACGGCGGTATATGGTTTCAGCGAGGAAATCGCCGGGCGGATGGCGAAGTTGAACGCGTCGCGCCCTTCAGGACATAGCGGGATCGGCACTACGCTGTCAGCCAATGCGCTGACGATCACCGCGATGCACGCGATGGTGGGGAAGGTTATCACGCATGAGGCTTACAGTCACATGCTGGCGCTCGCACAGCGACTGGTGAAGGGCATCGAGGACGTCATAGCAGCGCACAAATTGCCCTGGCACGTCGTCAATGTCGGCGCACGCGTCGAATTTGTCTGTGCTGAGAAGCCCTCCACCAATGGCAGCGAGGCGCGCGCGGCGATGAATCCCAAATTGGAGGCAGCTATCCACCTCTACCTCGCCAATCGCGGCATTTTGCTTGCGCCGTTCCACAATATGATGTTGCTGTCGCCGGCAACGCAGGAGGGGCAGGCTGACCGGCTGGTTGTCGAACTGGGGAATGCGGTGGTGGAGTTAACGGATAGTTGAAACTTAACAACGTCGTCATTCCCGCGTAGGCGGGAATCCATCTCCTGTACTGTCAGTTTAAAACGACGGTTCAGGTGTTGGACCCCCGCCTTCGCGGGGGTGACGAAGAATTGAGAGCCAGAGAATGACAATCATACGCGCAAAATCCTCGGCGGTCGTCGCACCGAAGAGCGAAGCTGAAGCTTTTTTTGCGGCCCATCCGCACATTGACTCTGTCGAGATGATCTACACCGATTTTGGCGGCGTTCCGCGGGGAAAGCGGCTGCGCCAGCATGAGGTGATCGCGGTATATGAAACTGGCCGGATGTTCCCGGGCTCGATCACCGTGGTTGACATCACAGGGCAGGACACGGTCGAGACCGGCCTTGTCTGGGAAGATGGCGACGCCGACCGGTCGATGAAGCCCGTTCCCGGAACGCTGGTGAAAACGCCTTGGGCGGGGGATAATGCAGCGCAGTTCCTGGTCGATTTTTACGAACTCGACGGCACGCCCCACGATCTTGATCCGCGCCATGTGCTGGGATTGGTGGTGGACCGTTATGCCGAAAAGGGCCTTGTCCCTGCAGTGGCGGTCGAACTGGAATTCTATCTGGTCGATCCAAGGCGCAGCCGTGACGGCATGGTGCGCCCGGCAGCGCCCGGCTATAGCAAGGATCGTCCACGCAATGTCGAGGTTTATGGATTGCGCGAACTGGATGATTTCCGGCCTTTCCTAGATGATCTCTACGCCTTTTGCGACGTACAAGGCCTACCGCTGGAAAGCGCCATCTCGGAATTTGCACCCGGGCAGTTCGAACTCACCTTGTGCTACAAGCCCGATGTGCTGCGCGCTTGCGACGATGCGATCATGTACAAGCGGGTGGTGAAAGCTGCCGCGCAGCGTCATGGTCTCGAAGCTACCTTTATGGCCAAGCCCTTCGCCGATCAGGCGGGTTCTGGCATGCACATCCATGTTTCGGTCAACGATGCCGACGGCAATAATATCTTCGCCAGCGAGGATCCCGAAGGCACCGATGCGTTGCGCCATGCCATTGGCGGGATGATCGCCAATGTGGGGGATAGCTTCGCCTTGTTCGCGCCCAATGCCAACAGCTATCGCCGGTTCAAGGCGAACAGCTATGCACCGGTCGCGCCGACATGGGGCGTAAACAACCGCACCGTTTCCTTCCGCATTCCAGCAGGCGCGCCCAAGACCCGCCATGTCGAACACCGCGCCTGCGGGGCCGATGCCAACCCTTATCTGGCGGTCGCGGCGGTGCTGGCGGGGATGCATCACGGCATGGCGAACCAGACCGATCCCGGCCCTGCCGTCGTCGGCAACGGCTATGACCGCGACTCTTCAGGCGACGATAAACCACCGAGCAACTGGTTCGCGGCGGTCGACCGCTTTCATGCCTCCAGCATCATGCGCGACTATCTGGGTGAACGTTTTGTCGACATGTATTCGATCGTCAAACACGTCGAGCAGGACCGCTATTTCAGCGAAGTCCCGCGGCTCGATTATGACTGGTATTTGCGGAACGCCTGACGTCAAAAAAACGCTTTGAAATTCGACGGTTTTGCGTCAGTCTCGGGAATCGAGGGAACGCATAAACAGGTGGAGCAAAGCCATGGATTTCAAGACACTTCTCGATAACGTACAGAACCGTCGTTCATTGCTCAAGGGCATGGGGGTTGCCGCAGTCGGCTTGACCTTTACCGGGGGTCTTGCGGGCTGCGGTGAGAAGGAAGCGAAGAAGCTCGCCAATGGTGAGGAAGGCAAGCTCAACTTCTACAACTGGGACACCTATATCGGCGAAACCACGCTCGAAGATTTCAAGGGTGCCAGCGGCGTCGATGTGAACATGACGCTGTTTGCCAGCAATGACGAACTGTTCGCCAAGTTGAAGGCGGGCAATCAGGGCTATGACGTGATCGTGCCGTCTAACGACTTTGTCGAACGCATGGCGCAAGCCGATCTGCTGATGCCGCTCGATTTTGCGCAAATTCCCAACTTCGAAAAGAATATTGCGCCTGAATTCAAGGATGTACCCTATGATCCGAAACGCAAATATTCGATGCCCTATACCTGGCTCTCGCTCGGCATCGGCTATCGCAAGTCGAAGGTGAAGGGCACGCCCGATAGCTGGAAGGTGCTGTTCGACAGCGACGAATATAAGGGCCGAATCGCCGTATTGTCCGAAGCGGGCGACATGTTCCGACTCTATGGTAAATATCTCGGCAAGTCGGTCAACGCGCTGACCGAAGCCGATATCAAGACCATCGAAGCGATGATGATCAAGCAAAAGCCGAACATCAAGGCCTTCCATGAGGATAATGGCCAGGACCTGCTGCTCAAGGGCGAGGTTGATGTCGTGCTCGAATATAATGGCGATATCGCGCAGGCGATGGTCGAGGATGAGGATATCGGCTTTGTCATCCCCAAGGAAGGCAGCCAGCTCAATTCGGACAATCTCTGCATTCCCAAGGGCGCGCCGCGTCCCAAAAATGCGCACGCCTTCATCAACTATTTGCTCGATGCAGAGGCGGGCAAGAAGATCGCCGAAACGATCCTGTTCCCGACTCCGAATAATGCGGCCAAGGCATTGATGCCGGAAGACTATAAAACCAATCCGGTCATCTTCCCCTCGGCCGCCGAACTCGCCAAGTGCGAATATGCTGCATATAATCCAAAGCTGCAGCCGATGTATGAGGAGGCCTTCACCCGCGTGCGGGCGGCCTGATTCGTGGCCGGGGGGACACAGGACTGGAGACTATATAAGCGACCGTTCGCAGCGATTGCGGGCGCGCCGCTGTTCTGGCTGCTGCTCTTCTTCCTAGTGCCAATGGCAATCGTCTGGCTGTACAGCTTTGGCGAGAATGCCGGGCCTGCCGACATTGCGATTTCGGGGACGCTCGACAATTATAAACGGGCCATTGAGTGGCTCTATCTGTCGATCTTCTTGAAATCGCTGGCGGTGGCGGCACTCGTCACGCTGATCTGCCTGATTATCGGCTTTCCGGTGGCGATGGCGATCACTTTTGCCGCACCTAAGTGGCGGCCTTGGCTACTGCTCGGCATCATGCTGCCTTTCTGGACCAATTTGCTGATCCGCACCTACGCGTTGATGACGCTTATGGGCACCAATGGCTATGCCAATAAAGGGCTGAATGCGTTATGGGACGGAGCGAGCTGGCTGCGCACCTTCGTCGGCATGCAGCCATTGGAGGCGTGGACGCCGGTGCAGCTGCTCTACAATAATTTCGCGGTGGTTTTGGGGCTGGTCTATGTCCATTTGCCCTTCATGGTACTGCCGCTTTACTCGGCTCTAGATCGGCTCGACAAATCGCTGATCGAGGCCAGCCTTGATCTAGGGGCAGGGCATTTAAGAACGCTGATGAAGATCGTTGTGCCGCTGGCTGGCCCGGGCATTTTGGCTGGCGTGATGATTACTTTGATCCCTGCGCTCGGCGCCTATCTGACACCGGACCTGATGGGCGGCACCGAAAGCCAGATGATCGCCAATGTGATCGAGCGCCAGTTCAAGCGCGCCAATGACTGGCCCTTTGGCGCGGCGCTATCCTTCCTGTTGATCTACGCGATGTTCATACTGATTGCGCTGCAATCAATGCGGCGCGACAAGGGAAGGGAGGCGCACTGATGTCGCTGTTCAAACGCACCCCGGTCGCTCCGCTTGAATATACCCGCAAGACGTGGATGCGCGGCTGGGTAGGCGCGACGATGTTCTTCCTATACGCGCCGCTGCTGATCCTGATGATTTTCAGTTTCAACGACAGCAAACGCAATGTCGTGTGGAAGGGCTTCACGCTCAAATATTACGAAAAGGCGATGAACAATGACTCGCTGGTAGAGGCGATGGTCAACTCGCTGACCATTGCCGGATTGGCGACGGTGTTCAGCCTTGTGTTGGGTGCGTTGGCCGCGGTGATGCTCTGGCGCTTCCGCTTTCCGTTCAAGGGTGCGGTGGAAGGCACCATGTCGCTGCCGATCATCGTTCCCGAAATCTGCCTCGGCGTCGCTTTCCTGATCTTCTTCGCCAAGATCGAATGGCCGACCGACCTGCCATGGCCGTTGAACCTATCGGCCATCACTATTGCGCACATCACCTTTTGCTTCCCCTTTGTCGCGATGGTTGTCCGATCGCGGCTGGAAAGCTTCAACAAAGAAGAAGAAGAGGCGGCGAAGGATTTGGGCGCTTCCGAATGGCAGACCTTTCGCGACATATTGCTGCCACACATGAAGCCGGGCCTGATTGCGGGCGCGCTGCTCTCCTTCACGCTCAGCCTCGATGATTTCGTCATCACCTTCTTCACCAGCGGGCCCGATACAATCACCTTCCCCGTGAAAGTCTATTCGATGGTCCGCTTCTCGGTCACGCCAGAGGTCAATGCGGCTTCGACCATCCTCATCATTCTCACCATCGTTCTCACCGCTGTGGCGCTCAAGCTGCAGGGCGTGAAAGCCATTGCGGAATCCCATTGATATGTCCGACCCACAACCCATCATCCAGATCCGCAATGTTTCCAAACGCTTTGGCAAGGTGACCGCGGTCGATAATGTCAATCTGGACATTATGGCAGGCGAGTTTTTCGTCCTGCTCGGTCCCTCGGGCTGCGGCAAGACGACGCTGCTGCGCATGATCGCCGGGTTCGAATTGCCGACCGAAGGCCAGATCATCATCGATGGCGTCGACGTCAGCGATGTGCCGCCGAACAAGCGACCGGTGAACATGGTGTTCCAGAGCTACGCGGTCTTCCCGCACATGTCGGTGGCAGACAATGTCGCTTACGGCCTTAAGATCCGCGGCGTCGGCCGGGGCGAGCGCGAGGATCGCGTGCGTGAGGCTTTGGAGCTCGTTAAACTTGGCGGGTTTGAAGACCGCATGCCCGACCAGATGTCGGGCGGCCAACGCCAGCGTGTCGCGCTTGCTCGCAGTCTGGTGATGCGGCCCAAGGTGCTTTTGCTCGACGAGCCGCTTTCCGCGCTCGATGCCAAGTTGCGCGCACAGATGCAGTTCGAGCTTTCGGACTTGCAGGACCAGGTTGGCATCACTTTCGTGACCGTCACGCACGATCAGGATGAAGCGCTGTCGATGGCGAGCCGCATTGCCGTGATTAACAAGGGCGAAGTCGCGCAACTGGCCGGGCCATCGGACCTGTACGAATTCCCCGCCAATCGTTTTGTCGCTGACTTTGTCGGCTCGGTGAATATCTTCGAAGGCAAGCTGACGCTCGACGAGCCGGACAAGGCTGCGGTCGAATGTCCGGGGATCGGCAAGGTTTATCTGAACCATGGCGTCACCGGACCGCACGGTGCCGATGTCTGGATCGCGCTGCGGCCTGAAAAAATCTACCTGCACGTGCCGGGTGAGGGGAAAGCCGTGCGCGCCGCCGCGCAGGATGCGCCCGACGGCCATAATTTCGCGCGCGGCGTGATCAAGGGGATGAGCTATCTCGGCGACATCACACTTTACGAGATCAAGCTCGATAGCGGCGAAATGATCCGCGTATCGCGCCCCAACCTGTCACGCCATGATCAGGAAGATTTCACTTGGGACGACCGCGTCAGCATGCACTGGCGTGCCGACAGCCCGGTTGTGTTGCTTAGCTAAGCTCAATCTTCGGCGGGAGGGGCTGGCCGTATATCAATCAAAGTCACAATGATGTTGGTGCCCGATTGCGGTGCGCCCATTGTGCCGTCGGGCTTGGGCATGCAGAAGCGATAGGTTGATCCGGCCGGCATCATTTTCAGCGCCTCGCCGAACAGCGGCGTTGCCATGGCGAGCGGGATTTTTTCCCAGTCGCGTTTCTCCTGCACTACGCCGCTCTCTGCATCGAACAGGGTGAAATCGACCAGCGCCATATCAGCGTCCGAAGGGATCCGTCCCGTCCCAGCCGTCACCATCGAATAGCCAAGGCCTGAAGCTGTGCTTTGCGCGCACGCCCTATCGGCCGGTGCGATCACCGGCTTGGGAGGCGGGGTGGTGAATGACAAGAGTTCAACCTCGAACACCAGATCGGCATTGGGCGGGATTGGGTCGCCGCCCTCCGGGCCGTAACCCAGCGCGGAGGGGATGCAGAGCCGGTATTTGCCGCCTGGCTGCATCATCTTCAGCCCCTGGGCAAAGCCGGGGATGACGCCGCCAACCTTGAACTTCGCGCCTTCGCCTGAGTCAAACTCGCTGCCGTCTGCAGCAAGGCGCCCCGAATAATTGACTTCGACCTTCGAATCCGGCCCCGGCTTCTCGCCCTTGCCCGCCTTGATCACGGTGTAGGACAGCCCTTCAGGCGTCTTGACCTTGCATATAAGGACAGGTTTCGCTGGCTCTGGCGTCGCCGCTGAAGCGGGTAGGGCGGGGAAAGCCA
The DNA here is from genome assembly GCA_016707885.1 of Sphingomonadales bacterium. GTDB lineage: Bacteria > Pseudomonadota > Alphaproteobacteria > Sphingomonadales > Sphingomonadaceae > Sphingorhabdus_B. The sequence continues at coordinate 103,547 of JADJGU010000001.1, read as the reverse complement.
GCAATGCGGCGGTGGAAACAGCGCCCAGCACTGCAGATCGGAATATGTCAGTCATCGCCGAACGCGGTAGGCGAAGCGCTGGAAATGTCCAGCGCGGTTCGACTAATCGCTATCCTTCTTGCGCGCCTTGTTCGCATAGATGAGCGCGGCGGCCAGCGCTGCTGAACCGATGCCGATGCCAGCCGCGGTTTTCCAGCCGATCCCCCCCTTTTCCTCTGCGGCTTCCTTCCGCGCCTTGGCACGCTTCACTTCGCGCATGGTTTCGTTATCGGGCGGGGTGTCTTCAGAGTTGTCGGTCATACCCGCCTAAATGAATCAGGCGGGCATGGACGTCAACCCTTCAGAGTGCGCGCAGTTTTGGCTCGGCCTCGTCCAGCGACTTGCGGATGATGCCGACAAGGTCGTCAATCTGGCTGGTAGTGATGATTAGTGGCGGGCACATCACGATGCTGTCGCGAATGCCGCGCACCATCAGGCCGTTGCGAATGCAGATGTCGCGCACCATCGGGCCGGCAGTGCCTTCCGCGCCGCCGAAGCGGGCACCGGTTGCTTTGTCGGCAACGATTTCAACGGCACCGAGCAGGCCGATCGAGCGAGCTTCGCCTACCAGGGGGTGATCGCTCAATGTGGCCAGCGCCTTTGCCAGATAGGGCCCGGTTTCGCTGCGAACCTTTTCGACCAGCCCTTCACGCTCCATGATTTCGATGTTGCGCAGCGCCACTGCTGCTGAAACGGGGTGACCGGAATAGGTGTATCCGTGGACGAAATCGCCGCCGGTCTTCATCACCTTGATGATATCGGCACTGACCGCCACGGCAGAGATGGGCAGGTAACCCGACGACAGCCCCTTGGCCATGGCGATTATGTCGGGCTTTACGCCCATGGTTTCATGGCCCCACATATTGCCGGTGCGGCCGAAGCCGCAGATGACCTCGTCGCAGATCATCAATATGCCATATTTGCGGCAGACTGCCTCAACCTGCGGCCAGTAATTGGTGGGAGGAATGATAACTCCACCTGCGCCTTGCACTGGCTCACCAATGAAGGCGGCAACATTTTCGGGGCCAACTTCAAGGATTTTGGACTCAATGGCTTCCGCACAGGCTGTGCCAAACGCCTCGGGAGACATGTCGCGGCCTTCATTATACCAATAAGGCTGGCGGACATGCTCAACGCCGGGGATGGGATCGCCGCCGATATTGTGCATCGCCTTCATGCCGCCCAGGCCAACACCTGCCAGTGTGGAGCCATGATAGGCGTTGATCCGGCTGATGAATGTCTGCCGCTTCGGATCGCCCTTCAGTTTCCAATATTGCCGGACAAGACGGAAAATTGTGTCATTGGCTTCGCTGCCCGAGCTGTTGAAGAAAACATGGGGCAGGCGACCGCCCGTAAGGCTGGAAATCTTGTCGGCCAACAAAACTGCGGGCGGGTTCGCGGTTTTGAAGAAGCTGTTGTAATAAGGCAGCTCGCGCATCTGCTCTGCGGCGACATCCGCCAGTTCATCGCGACCATAGCCGACATTGACGCACCAAAGTCCCGCCATGCCGTCGAGGATGCGGTTGCCATCGCCATCGTGGATGTAGCAGCCTTCAGCATGGGTGATGATGCGGCTGCCGCCCAGATTTTCGATTTCCTGCCAATCGGCTTGCGCGGGCAGGTGGTGGGCGATGTCGAGACGGCGGAGTTCGGCGATATCGTAATTGCGGGGCATTTCTTGATCCTTTTGAATATTATCACGCAGAGGCGCGGAGAACGCAGAGAGTTTCAGCAAAAGTAGAGAGTAGAAAACTCTGGTTCCTCCGCGCCTCTGCGTGATTCAAAAGGGACTAAGGCGAAAAGCCGATCCGCGCTTGGTAGCGGTTATAACGGGTGATGCACCGGTTCATAACTCACCTCTTAGCGCCTTTCCGAGCAGGTGAAAATAGGTCTGCGAATCCGGATCTTGCTCGGTACCCCATTCGGGGTGCCACTGGACTGCAAGCAACGGCGCGCCATTGGGACGGGCACTATAGGCTTCGACCAGGCCGTCGGGCGCGCGCGCTTCGATGGTCAAACCATCGGCCAGCTTGCCGATGCCCTGATAGTGCACCGAATTCACATCAAGGCCGGGCTTGGCATATGCAGAGGCCAGCAATCCACCTTCGGCCAGCTCCACTGGGTGCCGATGTTCGAACATCGCGTCGAACGACACGCCATCGGGGGCATGGTGACGGATAAGTTCATCGCTCGCGCTGGTATCGCGGCGCAGAGTGCCGCCCATAGCAACATTGATTTCCTGAAAACCGCGGCAGATGCCGAAAACCGGCTTTTTGAGGTCGATCATCCGGTCGACCATCGAAAGCGCGATTTCGTCGCGACCTTCATCAAACGGGCCTTCCCCGCCAAAGTCGCCATAGCGTGCGGTCGCAACGTTGGACGGGCTGCCAGTCAGCAATATGCCGTCCAGACGCGGGGCAACTTCTGCCGCGGTCATCAGGTCGGGTAGCGAAGGGACGATCAACGCCGCAACATCGGCATAGGTCATCGCCGCCCGGATATAGCGTTCCATCACCGCCTGCGCCGGCTCGGTGCCGACGATGCGGTTGCAAGCAATAACGCCGAGTACGGGACGTGACGTCATGCCGCCCCGATCAATTCCCGCCCGATCAGCATGCGGCGGATTTCGTTGGTGCCGGCACCAATATCGAGCAGCTTGGAATCGCGCCAATAACGCTCGACCGGCCAATCCTTGGTATAGCCCGCGCCGCCCAATGCCTGAATGGCTTCGCCAGCCACCTTCACCGCGCTTTCGCTCGCGAGCAGGATTGCGCCCGCCGCATCAAAGCGGGTGGTCTGCCCGGCATCGCAGGCGCGGGCGACATTGTAGACGTATGAACGGGCGGAATTGAGCGCGACATACATGTCGGCGACCTTGGCCTGCATCAGCTGAAAAGTGCCGATCGCCTTGCCGAATTGCTTACGCTCGCGGACATAAGGCAGGACGACATCGAGGCAGGCCTGCATCACGCCCAGTTGCAGGCCAGCAAGCACGACCCGCTCATAATCCAGTCCGCTCATCAACACGCCGACACCGCCATGCAACGGACCCATGATGCGATCTTCGGGGACGAAACAGTCGTTGAACACCAGTTCTGCGGTTGGCGAGCCTCGCATGCCCATTTTGTCGATTTTCTGGCCGATGCTGAAACCCTCATCATCCTTTTCGATCAGGAAAGCACTGATCCCGCGTGATCCGCTTTCGGGCGCGGTCTTGGCATAGACCACCAGAGTGTCGGCATAGGGTGCATTGGTGATCCAGAATTTGGTGCCGTTGAGCACAAATCCGCCCTGCACGCTGTCAGCCTTGAGCTTCATCGAGACGACGTCTGAACCGGCGCCTGCTTCAGACATGGCGAGGCTGCCGACATGTTCGCCCGATACCAGCTTGGGCAAATATTTCGCCTTTTGTTCGGGATTGGCCCAGCGGCGGATCTGGTTGACGCACAGGTTGGAGTGCGCGCCGTAGGAAAGGCCGATCGAGGCCGATGCGCGGCTGACTTCTTCGACCGCGACGACGTGCTCGAGATAGCCAAGCCCGAGGCCGCCATCTTCTTCGTCGACCGTAATCCCGTGCAGGCCGAGTTCGCCCATCGCGGTCCAGAGCTCTTCGCGCGGGAACCAGTCGTCGGCGTCGATCTTGGCGGCCAGCGGCGCAATTTTGTCGGTCGAAAAGCGATAGGTGGTTTCGCGGATCATCTCCGCATTTTCGCCTAGGGCGAAGTCGAGTGTGGGTAGGTTGCTCATGTGAGGCAAATGCCCTGCAAAGATTTCAGTTGCAACTATTTAAGGCGAGCCAAAGGGAACAGCTTAAATCCGGTCTAGCCGCGTTGGAAGGGGGCTGATAGGCAGGCGCGATAATGTCCTCCCCCAAAGTTCCCGTAAAGGCCGTGCTTGGGCCCACCAACACCGGCAAGACGCACCTCGCGGTCGAACGGCTCTGTGCGCATTCAAGCGGCGTTATGGGCTTTCCGCTGCGGCTGTTGGCGCGTGAGATTTATGATCGGGTGGTCGCCATCAAGGGGCCGAAGGAAGTCGCGTTGATAACAGGGGAGGAGCGGATCGAACCGCCCGGGGCGCGCTGGTATCTCTGCACCGCCGAATCGATGCCCATAGAACGGCAATTCGCCTTTGCGGCGCTCGATGAGGCGCAATTGGGCGCAGATCCCGAGCGCGGGCATATTTTCACGGACCGGATGCTGCATGTGCGCGGGCGGGAGGAGACGATGATCCTCGGCTCCGAGAGCCTGCGCCCAATGGTTCGCGCATTATTGCCCGAAGCCGAGATTATCTCGCGCCCGCGCTTTTCAACCTTGAGCTATTCGGGGCCGAAAAAGCTCTCCCGTCTGCCAAAGCGATCCGCCATCGTCGCCTTTTCGGTTGAGCAAGTTTACGCCGTGGCCGAACTGTTGCGCCGGTTGCGCGGCGGGGCTGCGGTCGTGATGGGGGCGCTTAGCCCACGCACCCGCAATGCGCAGGTGGAGATGTTTCAGTCGGGTGAGGTCGACTATCTGGTGGCAACCGACGCCATAGGAATGGGTCTGAACTTGGATGTCCAGCATATTGCTTTTGCTGGGCTATCCAAATTTGACGGCAATCGCACGCGACGGCTAACGGTCGCCGAAATGGCGCAGATTGCAGGACGGGCAGGGCGGCATCAGCGCGACGGCACCTTTGGCACGGTGGCGGGCGAAGCGGGCGAAATGACCGCCGAGGAAGTGCTTGCGATTGAGAGTCACCAATTCCCGGCACTCGACTGGATGTATTGGCGCGAGGCAGAGCCGCGTTTCGATAGCCTAGCCAAGTTGATTGCCGATCTGGAGGCAAAACCCGATGGCCCGCCATTGCGCGCAGCACCCGAAGCCATCGACCTGTCGGTGCTCAAGCGCCTTGCTGATATGTCGCAGGTAACTGACCGATTGACCGGCCCGAAAGGTGTTGCGCGTCTGTGGGAAGTCGCAAGCCTGCCCGACTTCCGCCAGACCGGCTTCGAACATCATAGCCGTTTTGTCGCAGCACTTTGGGAGCATATGGCGCAGGGTGGCCCCTTGCCGCACAGCTATGTCGCCAGTGAACTGGCGCGGCTCGACAACATTCAGGGCGATGTTGACACGATCTCGGCGCGGATCGCAGCAGTACGGACCTGGACTTATGTAGCGCATCGCGGTGACTGGGTTGAAGATCCACCAGCTATGGCCGAACGCGCGCGCAGGCTGGAGGAAAAGCTGTCTGACGCGCTGCATAATGCGCTCCGCCAGCGTTTCGTTGACCGGCGGACATCAATGCTGTTGCGCAAAAGTGGTAAGGACGATGCACTGCTTCCCGTTCTGGTCGACCCGGAAAATCAGGTATTCGTCGATGGTGAGCATATTGGCGAGCTTGACGGCTTCACCTTTCGCGTCGATTCCACGGCCCGAGTCGGGGAACGTAAATTGCTGCTTGCAGCAGCCGAGCGACATCTGGCAGCATATCTGAAAGACAAGGTGAGGGCGGTATTAATGGCCGAAGGGCAGGAATTTTCGCTGACGCGCGATGCCGATGGACGTCCGGCATTGCATTGGAACGGCGCGGTGCTCGGCCACCTGGCCAAAGGACGAAGCCTATTGCAGCCGCTCTTCAAGCCGGTTCGTGCAGTCGCTGGGCTCGAAGGCGATGATTTGCGCGCCATCGCTGAAAAAGCCGAAGGCTGGATCCAAGAACAACTCGCCAAACATATGGGCGGGTTGGTTGCGCTAAATCAGTTGGCGGCCGACGCTGCAACTGACGGAATGGTGCGCGCTTTGGCTGCACGCTTGGCCGATGCGGGCGGAATCGCCGGGCGGCAGTTTCTGGCAGACACGCTGACCGCTTTGCCCAAAGAGGCTCGTGGCGCGGCGCGCAAGGCGGGGATCGTTTTCGGGGCGCTTGATGTCTATCATCATGCTATTCTAAAACCAGCTGCCACACGCTGGCGCTCGGCGCTGTTTGCGGCGCAAACTGAAAAGCCGATGCCTGAATTACCGCCTGAAAGCGCGGTGCATCTGAAAGAGTGGAATTTCGCCTCGACGGCCGATTGTCGCAATGCGGGCTATCGCCGCGTTGGCAACGAATATGTCCGCATCGATCTGGCCGAGCGTGTCATCAAAAAGGCACATGAAGCGCGCGGGCAGGCGCTGGAATTTGGTATGGATATGGCGTTCGCGACTTCGCTGGGCTTAAGCGAAGAGGGATTGCAAGCGTTGATGCGCGATGCCGGTTTCCGCCGGATTGCTGTCAAAGCGGAAGTGCAGGCGGGTGTGCAAACAGGAGAAGCCAACTCCGTTGCCGAAACTCTTGCGGACGATCCGGTGGCGACTATTGCCGGGGACGATGCTGCCGAAACGGTATCCGAAGCAATTTCAGATAGTGTCGAACTAACTTCCTCTGCCGTTGAGGAAACAGACTCGTCGTTTACCGATGAGCAATCGGCCGAACAGCAACCTTCAACCATTTCACCACAGCCTGCGAACCTGACCCATTGGCGCTGGGTCGGAATCCGCAAACCCAAGCCTGTTGAGCAAAATGGGCGGCGGCGTGACGACCGGAAGCCGCAAAAGGGCATGGGCCCGCCGCGTGAAAAACGTGCAGCCCCGGCGCCCAAAAGCAAACCGCAATCTGCTGCCCCGTCGGCGCTTGCGCTGCAGTTGGCGGCACTCAAAGACAAATTGGGCGGCTAATTTGGGTGCGGCAGACGCTGTTCGCATCGACAAGCTATTGTGGTTTCTGCGGTTGTCCAAATCGCGTAGCCAAGCGCAAGGACTGATTGCCGAAGGCCATGTCCGGCTGAATGGCAAACGCGTTGAAAAGTCGAGCATTGAAGCCAGAATCGGTGATGTTTTGACCTTGCCAAGAGGCGAGGGTGCGATCGCGTTGCGTATCGACTCCATGCCTTCGCGCCGCGGCCCGCCACTCGATGCAAGGGCCTGCTATAGCGAAATTTGACTGCCCAGCACATTTCCCCCGTTGACTTGCGTGGCAAAGGCACAATAGGCGTTGGTCAACAAATCGAACTGCAAAGGGGAGAAACCGAGCAATGACCTACGTCGTCACAGATGCCTGCATCAAATGCAAATATATGGACTGCGTAGAAGTCTGCCCCGTGGATTGCTTCTACGAAGGCGAGAATATGCTCGTCATCAACCCCAATGAATGCATCGACTGTGGCGTATGCGAGCCCGAATGCCCTGCAGAAGCGATCTTGCCCGACACCGAAAATGGTCTTGAAAAGTGGCTCGAACTCAATGCGCAATATAGCGCCGAATGGCCGAACATCACGACCAAGCATGAAACGCCTGCAGATGCAGACGAGTTCAAGGGTGTCGATGGAAAGTTCGAGAAATTCTTCTCCCCCGACCCCGGTCAAGGCGACTGATGATGCGCGCTGGTAAGGCGCGTGTCGTTGCAGCATTGGTGTTGAGTTGCGCGCTACCTTTTCAGGTGGCGCATGCCAAGCAACCTGCGCAACAGGATGAGGCTGAGATTCGGGAGATCGTAGCCAAGATCTATGCATCATATATGCAACCTGTTCCGGAGGCTCCTGAAGACGGGAGTTACGCGACAGAGAATGAAGCAGGTGCATCAGCAGGTGGATACGAACCGCCCTATACCCAATCACTCGGTGCTTTGATCGGTAGATGGGATAAGCTGATGCAGCAAAGTGAAGAGCTTTATGGGCTCAACGGTTTCGACTGGTATTGCCAATGTCAGGATAATGACAGTGCCACTGCAAAATTGCTGTCGCAACGATACAAATTGCGGTCCAAAGGCCGCATTGACGCCGCTGTAGTTTTCTCACCGGGGCGCGGCCCCGATGGTGACCAGGGCGCACCCTTGCGCTTTCATTTCAAAAATGAGGGCGGATCCTGGAAAGTCGACGATCTGACTTTTGAAGATGGTTCCACTCTCCGCAAGTCGCTGTTGATCGATATCGCGGACGCCAGCAAAGCGCGTCGCTAAACCCTTCTGTCAGATATATTGATCGCCCCGCAGAGGGAGAAATTGGCCGGATTGGGGGCGGCCAAACCGATTATGCGGGGCGATCTGAAGTTTGACCTCCGGTGTGTTTGCAGGAAGGCTCTGCAATGAGCCTTGGCAGGCTTCTGTTATGGTTGCGCGCCCCCTTGCGACCCAGAAACCTAGGAGGAGGCGCGCGTAGGGATCGCTAGGGAGCATATTCCGGGTAGGGAGTTTGCAACGATACCTGCCGCGATTTTACAACTTCGACAGCTGACGAATAGCCACTGTGTTGCATTAGTACATCGGCTTGGGCGACCAGATCCCTTTTGAACAAACGAATGCTAGCTGTGTTAAATCAAACCCGAGCTCCGCATGCTCGAAATTCCGTCCTTTCCGACTATCACATGGTCGTGGACCGAAATACCCAGCCGCTTACCTGCTTCGATGATCTCGCGTGTCATTGAAATATCCTGGCGGCTCGGTGCACTATCACCGCTAGGGTGGTTGTGGACCAGAATGATGGCGGCTGCACCGATGTCGATTGAACGCCGGATGATTTCGCGGGTGTAAATCGGCGCCTGGTCAATCGAACCTTCACCGGCGATTTCGTCACGGATAAGCATGTTTTTTGAATTGAGATAGAGTACCCGAATGCGTTCGATGGTCAGATGCGCCATATCGAGGCGCAAATAATCAAGCAACGCCTGCCAACTCGACAGTATCGGTCGCTCGCGTATGGGTTCCGAAACCATGCGAAGCGCCAATGCCTGCACGATCTTGATCGCCGAAGCTGCTTTTCCTCCAATACCCTTTTGATTGAGCAAGCTGTACGTATCGGCAGCAAAAACCGATGATAGGTTCCCATAATGGGCCAGCAGTTGTTTGGCGGTTGGTTTGGTGTCGATGCGTGGAATTGCGAGCATCAGCAAATATTCGAGCAGTTCATGGTCAAGTAACGCATCCCCGCCTTTGTCAAGCAGACGCTCACGCAACCGCTCTCTATGGCCTTCGCCATAATTTTCGTCTTTGTCCTGCGGAGATGACATGCGGTGTTGCTTGTTCCGCAATTTCGCACATCTCGCAAGACCTTTGGCAGAAATGGAAGTTGCAAGGCAACAAACTTTGCCGCATTTGAGTGGCGATGGAGGAAGAGCTTCCCGAAGCCCCGCCGGCGAGGCGCTGGACAAAGCGCCGCATTTTCGGTGCAATGTTTGTACTGCTCGTGCTTCTGCTGGCTTTTGCGTGGTGGAAGCGGGTTGATATCGCAGACAGTTATGTACGCGACTATCTTGAAAAAAATGATGTTCGCGCGACCTATGAAATCGAAGATATTGGCTTCCGGGCACAACGCATTCGCAATGTGATTGTGGGGGATCCCGCCAATCCGGATCTTACCGCCAAGATTGTAGATATTGAGCTTTCTATCGGTTTTGGTCAGCCTGCGTTACGCGAAATCCGCGCTGACGGTGTCCGCTTGAAAGGGCGTTTCTCGAATGGCAAATTATATCTCGGCGAACTTGATAAGATGCGGGATATGGAGAGCAAGGAGCCCGTTTCGCTTCCCGACCTGAATGTCCGGTTGACCGATGCGGTTTTGTCGCTGGTAACACCATGGGGCGGGCTGGGTGTCGCGGCTCAAGGATCAGGAAATTTACGCAATCGCTTTGACGGGAAGCTCGTGGCACGATCGCGGCAAATGGCGGGGTCGGGATGCCTAGCGCAATCCATACGATATGATGGTGCGGTGCGTATACGCAATGTACGACCGGAATTCATCGGACCTCTGGCTGCAGCTTCAGTCAAATGCGACACGCAGAAGCTGGCGCTTGATGCACCTGAGGTAAACGGCAAATTCCAGTTTACCGAGTCATTTGATCGTTGGATTGGCGACGTTGCGTTGAAGGCGAGATCGGCTCGGTCAGACAAACGGCGCGCCGATGCGATTTTGGGAAAACTCTCATTCAATGGCAGTCAGCAAAGGACCGAGTACAAACTCGCACTTTCCAACGCCGCGCTGCGCATGCCCGAACTTGCAGCGCAAAATCTGGCAGCCGATGCGGAGGGCAGCTTTTCTTTTTCTGATACCGGCATAGCGGTGACGGCACGTGGCGACGCCAAGCTCTCGGGCGCATCGCTGCCACAATCCATCCTACCCTCGATGGAACAGCTGGTGCGCGGTACCAAATCGACCCCGGTGGGACCGGTTGTCGCGCGGCTCGATCCGGCTTTGCGCCGTGCTATTCGCAGTTTTGACGGCGCGGCCAATTTCGACGTCGCAATAGCGCCTGGCGGAAACAAGGTTGCGGTTGACCGGCTATTCATCCGGTCTGACAGCGGCGTGATTCTGCGGCAACAGGCGCCTTTTGCATTTGCGGATGGCCGATTGGGCAGTCCGGTAGCGCTGACGATGACCGGCGGCGATTTGCCGACTGGTCAAGTGTCATTGCGCCAGCAGGGTGCGGGTTGGGCAGGTACGCTCAATCTGCAACCCTATTCCGCCCCGGGTGGTACCATTAGCATTCCCACTTTGGCGTTTGAAGGCGGCGGACGTCGTCCCTGGCGGTTTAGCGGGCAGGCAACCATCACCGGCCCCTTGCTGGGCGGCGTTGTGACAGGCCTCAACCTGCCGATAGACGGGCTGGTTTCGGGCAGCGCTTTCACCATGAATGCCACATGCACCAATGTCCGTTACGGCGGCCTGACCACTGGCTCCCTGCGTCTGCCAGCGGGTACGCTACGCGCCTGTCCGCAGCGCGGGTCAATCCTTAGTGTCGCAAATGGCGAAACCCGTTTTGCCTTGACCATCCCGACGCTGAGCGTTGACGGGACATTGGGAACATCGGCGTTAAAGGCCAGCGGGAGCAAAATCAGCTTTGATCTCGACAGCGGTTTTGGCGCCGACGATATCGCAATTGATCTGGGGCGGGCGCGTACGCAAAGCCGCTTCACAATAAAGCGGCTCGATGGAAAGCTTGAAGGGCCCGGAGTATTCGGAACGATCAGCGGCGGTGCAGGGCAAATCGGTGAAGTTCCGCTATTGATCAGCGAAGCTGCAGGCAATTGGCGCTGGCAGGGCGATGTGCTCGGTCTGGATTCAAGCCTTTTCATATCGGATGCCGCGCAGGTTGACCGTTTCAACCCGCTTAGGGTTCCGGATATGCAGGTTACACTTTCCAATAATGTTATATCGGCCATCGGCAATCTGGTTGAACCAGACACCGGCACCAAAGTTGCAGATACCCAGATTCTGCACAATCTGGATTCAGGTACGGGCAATGCCTTGCTGTCGGTCGACGGCCTTGTATTCGACAATCGTCTACAGCCTGAAAAGATCACGCCGCTTACCCTTGGTGTGATTGCGAATGTGCAAGGTCGACTGTCTGGCGATGGTCGTATTGACTGGAATGCAGAAGAAGTCCGCAGCACCGGGCACTTTACCGTGGCGCAAACTGATCTTGCAGCCGCATTCGGCCCGGTTGACGGATTGGAAACCGAAATCAAATTTACCGACCTGCTCGGCATGGTAAGCGAACCCGGCCAGATTGCACGGATCAAATCGATTAACCCCGGCGTTCCGGCACTGGACGGCGTCATTCGCTATCAGTTGTTGCCCGACCAAAAGGTCCGGATCGAAGAAGGGCGCTGGCCGTTTTTCGGTGGCGAGTTAATATTGGAACCGACCGTCCTCGATTTTGATGAAGAGGCGGAACGAAACCTGACTTTCCGCTTGATCGGTCTAGACGCCGGAAAATTCCTCGCAGACTATGAAATCGACAATTTGCAGGTGGAGGGCATTTTCGATGGCACCTTGCCGATGGTGTTCAATCAAGAAGGCGGCCGGATCGTCGGCGGCACGCTAGTCTCACGTCCGGGCGGCGGGCAGCTTTCCTATCTGGGTGAGCTAACCTATGAAGATATGGGAACTTTTGCCAATTTCGCCTTTCAGGCACTGCGCTCGATCCGCTTCAACGAAATGCGCATCGGCGTAGAAGGCAAGTTGGACGGCAATATGATTACCGATGTTTCGTTTGAAGGTCTGCAGCAGGGCAGCCTTGCCAAGCAGAATTATATCACCCGCCAACTTGCCAAAATTCCGATCAAGTTCAACGTGCGGATCGAGGCGGAGTTCCTGCAACTGATTGGCTCGATGCGTGGGTTATATGATGCCGAATATGCCATGCAGCAGGGCAAGGCGTTGATTGAAGGGCAGAAGGAACCTGTGCCAGGCGAAGGGCCGCCGTCCGGAGAAAAAAGATGAACGAAAACGACCGACACATGAACGGCCTATTCAGCCTGCCGAAAGCGAGGGAGGGATATATGCGACACAGATTGACGGCGGATGGCAATGGTGCGATCCGTCTAAAAATGAAGAAAGGGGCATTTCTCTTCGTCTGCGTTGCCGCATCGGCCCTTCCGGGTTGCGTGCAGGTTTCGGCGCCCGACAAGCCAATTGTGATCAACCTCAACATCGCTATCCGTCAGGAAGTGTTATACAGGCTGGATCAGGCTTCGAAGGAAGTGATCGAAGAGAATTCGGAGATATTCTGATGGCTTTGAATGAAAAGATGAAAGACCGTATCGAAATGGCCGTAGCGGCTTTACTGATCGGCGCAGCCGTTGCCGGTAGTGGTGCCATGGCGCAACGCGATCCTGCATACCAGCAGGCGCGCGCCGATGGCCTGATCGGCGAAAAGACCGACGGCTATCTCGGCTTTGTCACGCCGCCTTCGCCTGCCGTCAAGGCACTGGTCGACGACCTCAACATCAAGCGTAAGGCGAAATATACCGAAGAGGCGCTCGCCAATGGTGCTACCGTCGAAGAAATGGCTTTCCGGACCGGTTGCCGTTTGATCAAGGAACGCACTGCTCCCGGCGAAATGTATCAGGCTCCTGACAAGAGCTGGAAAACGCGTGACGCCAGCCCGCCTGTTGTGGATGTGCGCTGCCCGTAAACTTGGCGGTGTTGAGAATATTGGAGGCCCGGGAAAGCAATTTTCCGGGCCTTTGCTTTTGCGCTGCAGCATGCGGTTGACTTCGCTCCGGCGCTCTCCTAAAGCGCGCGTGCCTTGGCGGGGTTGCCCGGAGTCTTGGCGGTTCTCCCCAGTTGATACTGAGTATCGAAACAGGAGGAATTGCATGGCTTCAGAAGATTCCGCGCAGGATGGCAACGGCATAAAAGACCCTCGGCTCGATTCGTTAGACATGCAGCTGAAAATGGTCCGGAAGGCCGAGGCAGAACGTACGGGGCAAGACGTGCCCCCGGCCAAAGGAATGCGGCAGGGGAACCGGGTCTTGACCGAACTCATCGCCGGTCCTGCGGGTGGTGCTCTTGTTGGCTGGTTATTCGACCAGTTGTTTGACACCGCGCCAGCGCTCCTGTTGGTCTGCATGTTTTTGGGCATCGCAGTCGCCTTCAGGAACATATACAAGATTTCGCAGGAGCGTCCGGAATAACAACGGGCGCTTCGGTCGTATAAACGCGGCCCCGCTTGCGGGGCTGTTGGCATAAGCAGGGTACGGAAAAAGTGGCAGGCGAAAGCGGCAAAATCGATCCGATGCACCAGTTCCAGATCGAGCCTTTGGCGAAGCTGGATTTGTTCGGATATGACATCTCCTTCACCAACTCTTCTTTGTTCATGCTCGTCGTGCTGGGTGCCATCTGGGTTTTCATGGCCGGTGGCATGAAGCGCGAACTGGTTCCCGGCCGCTGGCAGATGGCCGTCGAAGGCGTCACCGGCTTTATCAACAACATGATGAGCTCGAGCATCGGACCCGAAGGCAAGAAATATGTGCCTCTGGTCTTCTCGCTTTTCATGTTCATCCTGTTTGCCAACTTCATGGGCATGATGCCGATCGGTATCGTCCCCGGCGCCCACGCCTTTACCGTAACCAGCCACCTGACAGTCACTGCCGTGCTCGCTGTGCTCAGCTTTGGTACGGTGCTGGTCGTTGGCCTGTGGAAGCATGGCCTGCACTTCTTCAGCCTGTTCGTGCCGCATGGGACGCCCTGGTGGCTGCTCTGGCTCATCCCGCTGATCGAGCTCTTCTCGTTTCTCATCCGCCCCTTCAGCCTTGCTTTGCGTCTCTTCGTCGCGATGACGGCGGGTCACGTGCTGATGAAGGTGCTTGCAGGCTTCGTGATCAACGGCCTCAATGCTGAAGCGCTGTGGGTTGCCCCGCTGGTTGCGCTGCCCTCATTCATCCTGATGATCGGCATCACCCTGCTTGAACTGCTGGTGTGCGCCATTCAGGCCTATGTCTTTGCGCTTTTGACCTCGCTCTACATTAACGACGCGGTCAATCTGCACTGAGTTTTTTCGACGATTTTTCAACCAAGTTTGAGTTTTAACAGGAGTTAGTATCATGGAAGCAGAAGCAGCAAAATTGATCGGTGCCGGTCTCGCAGCTATCGGTGCAGGCCTCGCAGCTGGCGGCGTGGGTAACGTCTTCGGTTCGTTCCTTCAGGGCGCATTGCGCAACCCCGCGGCTGCCGACAGCCAGCAGGGCCGTCTCTTCATCGGCTTCGCGGCTGCCGAACTTCTCGGCCTGCTCGCGTTCGTCGTGGCGATGATCCTTATCTTCGTTGCCTAAGAGTTTTTAGGGGAGGATACCCCGGCGCATTGACGCCGGGGGCCACTTTCCCGAAAATTTGAATAACCCTCCATCCAGCGAGCGGATCAAATGCCTCAAATCGCCCAGATACTGGAAACCTATGCCTCGCAGTTCTTTTGGATGCTGCTGGTTTTCGGCATTCTCTATTTCGTGATTGGCCGCGGCATGGTGTCGAAAATCGACGCCAATGTCGAAGCCCGCGATCGCAAGATTGCCGATGACCTTGCCGCTGCCGAAAAGGCACGTGCCGAAGCCGACGGACTGGTAGCGGGCGGGAGCGAGGCACTGAACGCCGCTCGCGGGGAAGCGCAAGCCAAGGCGGCTGCCGCCAAGGCCAAGGGCGCCAAGGACGCGGAGGCACGTCTTGCCAAAGCGGACGAGGAAATCTCGGCCAAGCTGGCAGCAGCTGAAGCTGACCTCGCCAAGGCGCGCGCCAAGGCAATGGCGGGAATCGAAAGCGTAGCAGCCGAAGCTGCGGCGGATATCGTCGCCAAGGTTTCGGGTGCGAAGGTTAGCGCTGCCCAGGCAGCGACTGCAGTGAAGGCGGTATTGAGCTGATGACACAGGCAGCAGCCCCTGAAGCCATGGCCACCGAAAAGGCCGTGATCGACGACACAACCGTTGACGGTGCACCGGTAGCCGACACGCATGCTTCAACCGAAGCGCATGGCGGAGAGGCGCATGCCGCACCCGCCGCTCTCGGTATGGATGCGACAATGTGGGTCGCGCTCGCTATGCTCGTCGTCATCGCTTTGTTCATCTGGAAGAAAGTGCCCGCGATGATCGGCGCGGCGCTGGACAAACAGATTGACGGCATCAAGGCCCAGCTCGATCAGGCGACCAATCTGCGCAAGGAAGCCGAAGCCATCAAGGCCGATTATGAAGCCAAGGCGAAGCAGGCAGCCGCGGACGCCGAAGCGATGAAGGCGCAGGCGGAGGAAGATGCAAAGGCGATTGTTGCCAAGGCGAAGACTGACGCTACCGCGATGATTGCGCGCCGCGCCAAGTCGGCTGAGGATAAGATCGCTGCAGCCGAGCGCGCCGCTATTGCCGATGTCCGCGCCAAGGCTGCTGCCGCTGCTGCCGCTGCCGCCGAAGCTCTGATCGCTGCGCATCATGATGCCAAAGCAGATGCCGGCCTCGTCGATGCGACGATTGCAAAGCTGAACTGACCCAATCCCCCTCCCGCAAGCGGTAGGGGCTAAGGGTGGGGCGCGTCTCGTCAGAGGCGCGCTTTTTCTTTGGGTGTCTCTCAGGCCCACCCCTGACCCCTCCCGCAAGCGCGAGGGGAGACTTGCTTCAAAATCGGATCATGATCTTTCGCGCCAGCGCGGGGGAGATGCTTTCAACCAGGCGCAGAATCTTGGTCATGCCGACATTGGCTTCCTTGGCATTGGCTTCTATCGCCTGAACGATTTCGGCAGCACAGGCCTGCGCGCTCATTTTGCGGCTACCGCGTCCGGCGGTCAGCTTGGTCTCGACAACCGGCGGCAACACTTCGAGAACATGCACCCGGCTATTCTTCATCTGTTCGCGCAGCGCCAGCGTATAGCTGCGCAGTCCGGCCTTGGTGGCGCAATAGATCGGACCGCCCGCGCGTGGTGCGATGGCCAAGCCAGACGTCACATTGACGATCATCGCCACGGGCCGGGATTTCAGCACCGGCATCAGGTTCGTAATCAGGTGGATGGGCGCTTTGAGGTTTGCTGCGATGCAGCGGTCATTGTCGGCCAGATCGGGCATAGCCTCGCGGAAATCATGATCGCTGCCGAGGCCCGCATTGTTGATCAATATATCGATATCCCGGCCTTTGACCGCAGTCAGGATAGCGTCGACGCCTGCCTGCGACGACAGATCGGCCATTATCACTTCATAGCCCGCCGCCTCGGCCGCCGCGATCCGCTCCGGCGTTCGTCCGGTGACGATGACCGTCGCCCCCTTGGCCTTTAGTTGCCCGGCCAGTTCACGCCCGATGCCGTCGGTACCACCGGTCAACAATATGGTCTTTCCCGAAACTTGCATCTAATGTCCTCCTTAGATCCAAATTAAGTAGCATTTTGAAACTAGATGTCAAAGGCCGACCGTCCAGACCAGCCCAACTCGGCTTCTCGCTTTAACGAGGAGGCGCAGACCTATGCCGTGCGCGGCGCGGACCAGCCCGATCTGGAGGGCGGGGTTGCGGCGATCCGCAATGTCTGGAAAACATTGCCAGCCAAGCCCGGCGTCTATCGCATGCACGATGCGCGCGGCGATGTGCTCTATGTGGGGAAGGCGCGGGCGCTCCGGAACCGCGTCACCAATTATACGCAGGTTGATCGGCTGCCCAACCGGTTGCGACGGATGGTGTCGCTGACGCGCAGCATGACGATTGTCACGACCAACAGCGAGGCAGAGGCGCTGTTGCTCGAGGCGCAACTAATCAAGCGTTACCGCCCCGCCTACAATGTCTTGCTGCGTGACGACAAAAGCTTCCCCTTCATCCTGCTGCGTGCCGACCATGATTTCCCACGTATCCAGAAGCATCGCGGGGCACGGCGGCATAAGGGCGAATATTACGGTCCCTTTGCCAGCGCCGGTTCGGTCAATGTCACGCTGAACGCGCTCGAAAAGCTGTTTCTGCTGCGCAGCTGCACCGACAGCTTCTTCAACAACCGTGACCGACCTTGTCTGCTCTACCAGATCAAGCGCTGCTCGGCGCCCTGTGTGGGGCGGATCGACAAGGCGGGCTATGCCGAGCTGGTGGCCGACGCCAAGGCCTTCCTCGGCGGCAAATCGACCGCGGTGCAGGCCAAGCTGGCGAAGGAAATGGAGGGCGCGGCCGAGGCGCTAGATTTCGAACGAGCGGCGATGGTGCGCGACCGGTTGAAGGCACTGACCTTCATCCAAGGGAGCCAGGCAATCAACGCGGCGGGGATTGGCGATGCCGATATCTTCGCGCTGGCGCACAAGCAGGGTGTGATTGGCATCCAGGCCTTTTTCATCCGGGGCGGACAGAATTGGGGCCATCGCGCCTTCTTCCCATCGCACATCCAGGACAGCAGCGAGGAAGAGGTGTTGACGCTGGTGCTCGCGCAGTTTTACGAGGAAGTTCCGCCGGCGCGGTTGCTGCTGCTCGATCGAGACCTGCCCGAAGCAGACTTGTTGGCCGAGGCGCTGAGCGAAAGGGCAGGGCGCAAGGTTGAAATCGCGGTTCCCCAGCGTGGCGACCGTACAAGGCTGGTCGCGCAGGCGAAGCGCAATGCTGAGGAGGCGCTCGACCGGCGGCTGGCGGAAACCACAACGCAGGGCAAATTGCTGCGCGAAGTTGCCGAACTGTTTGATCTTTCCGAACCGCCGCAGCGGATCGAGATTTACGACAACAGTCATATTCAGGGTAGCAACGCACTGGGCGCGATGGTGGTTGCGGGGCCCGAAGGCTTCATCAAGGGTCAGTATCGCAAATTCAACATCAAACAGGCCGCGACCGATGATGACTTTGCGATGATGCGCGAAGTGATGGAGCGGCGCTTTGCCCGCGCGCAGGAGGAGGATCCGGATCGGGACAAGGGCGAATGGCCCGACCTCGTCTTGATCGACGGTGGCAAGGGGCAAGTGAGCGCGGTGCGCGAGGTGTTCGAGCGGTTGGGGATCGAGGATGTGCCGTTCATTGGCATCGCCAAGGGCCCGCACCATGGCCGCGACGGGCGCGAAGTCTTCCACTTCCCCGATGGCCGCGAACTGACGTTGCCGGTGAACGCTCCGGTGCTGTTCTACCTGCAACGCCTGCGCGACGAAGTGCACCGCTACGCCATCGGCGCCCACCGCACCAAGCGCGCCAAGGCAATCACCGCCAGCCCATTGGACGAAGTGCCCGGCATCGGCCCTGCGCGTAAAAAGGCGTTACTGCTGCATTTCGGCACGGCCCGCGCAGTGCGCTCGGCCAGCTTAGAGGATTTACAGAAGGCGCCAGGCGTGTCAGCCACGGTGGCGCAAACAATATATGATTTTTATCATGGGGGAGGGTGAATAATGCCGAAGGTCAAAGCGAACGGCGTTGAGCTACATTACGAAGACCACGGCCCAACCGACGCTCCCGCAATCCTGCTCGTCATGGGCTTGGGCGCGCAGATGATTGCCTGGCCGGACGAGTTTGTTCATGGGCTCGTCGGCAAGGGCTTTCGCGTTATCCGTTATGATAACCGCGACGTCGGCATGTCGCAGAGGATGGAGCAGGCGGCGACGCCCAATCTGGTGTGGTCGATGTTGAAGGCCCGTTTCGGCCTGCCGCTGGGAGTTGGCTACACGCTTTCCGATATGGCGAAGGACGGGATCGGGCTGCTCGATGCGCTTGACGTCGAACGCGCGCATGTGGTCGGGGCTTCGATGGGCGGAATGATCGTGCAGCTGATGGCGGCAAACCATCGCGAGCGCCTTTTGAGCATGACATCGATCATGTCCTCCAGCGGCGCGCCGGGATTGCCCGGCCCTCGCGCGGACATTCGTAGGGGGATGATGGCGAACCGTCCATCGGGAGCCGACCGTGATGCGGCAGTCGCCTTTGGGGCCGCGCTGGTGAAATCCTTCTCCTATCCCGATCCCGCCCGCCCGGAAAACGCCCATGCCGAAATGACCGGTCTCGCCTTTGATCGCGGCTATTATCCGATCGGCACCAGGCGCCAGTTGCTCGCGATCATCGCCGATGGCAGCCGGGTCGAGCGCCTGAAGACCATCACAACGCCAACACTCGTCATCCATGGCGGGGCGGACCCGCTGGTGCCCACAGATGGCAGTGTCGACATCGCTCGCCATGTGCCGGGTGCTCGGCTGGAGATTATCGACGAAATGGCGCATGACCTGCCGCCGTCGCAGGTGGACCGCATGGTTGGCTTGATAACCGACCACGCGGCCCGGCACGGCTAACGATTATCCAACTGCCCCCGCACCGCCCGCAAACCTTCTCGCGTTATGCGATAGGGTGCGCCGCCTGTGCTGGCGATCAGCCTTTTGCGCCGCAGCTTCTGGAAAACCGCGACGGTGCAATCTCCCAACCGCCAGCCATCGCGGTTCATGCAATCGACCTCGATGATACGGCCTTTATCGTCAAAGCGGTGGATGATCGAGCCGCCTTGCGCCAGCGCGTGCAGCACGCGCTGTTCATATTTTGAAACATTCATGGAAAACCTGTCCGTTGAACGCGGAAACTCTGCCGAAACGCGATGCGCATTTCGGCTTTCACGGTCGGCGGTCAGCGTTCGCCTACCTCATGGGCAGGTCACGCGCGCCGGTTCAACGGATGGCAATCTCTTGCATTATTCCCTCATCGGATTCGGCGTTGAAGTAACATCAAACCGTTCTGCGGCAAATAGCCAAGCTGTATTATCCGCCTAACTCTGCACATGACATCGGGCTGATTAGGCGTTAGTCCTGATAGCATGAACGACAAATCCAAGCCCCGACAGACGGCAACAGCGCTTGATACGCAGTTTGAAGATCGCGTGCTGGTTGGCTTCTTGCTCGCGGTGTCGCTGGCGATGGCGTGGATTGCTTGGCCTTTTTTTGGCGCAATCCTGTGGGCGCTGGTGGTGACGATTGCGTTCGCCCCTGTCCACGACCGGCTGTTGCTCAAAATGCCCGCGCGCAAGAACACGGTGGCATCGCTCACGCTGTTGCTGGTGATTGCGCTGGTGATCATTCCCGCCTTTATCGTCGGCTCGCTGATGGTTGATGAGGCGCTCCGCACTTATGATTCGGTGCAGACCAAGGAAATCGACTTCGCCAAGCTGGGGCAGGAGCTTCAGGCCGTCATCCCGCAGCGTTGGCAGGATATGGCGGGGCGCTATTTCACCCCTGATTTTGAGGAACTGCAGTCAAAGGCCAGCGCGCTGGTGACAAGTGGGGTGCAAATCATTGCAGGGCAAGCGGTGTCAGTCGGGCAGCGCGCCTTCAACTTTGCGATGGCACTGGGTGTGATGCTGTACCTCACCTATTTTCTGTTGCGCGATGGCCGCCAGATCACCCGCCGCATCGGAGAGGCCATCCCGATGCGCGCAGAGCAGCGCAAAGCCTTTTTCGACAAGTTCACCACGGTAATCCGTGCAACAGTAAAGGGCAGCATCGTGGTTGCCATTGTCCAAGGCATATTGGGCGGCGTCATATTTGCCTTCCTTGACATAAGAGCAGCCGTGCTTTGGGGTGTGGTTATGGGGTTGTTCTCGCTCATTCCCGCTGTCGGCACCGGCATAATCTGGGTTCCGGTGTCGATCTATCTGCTGGCAACCGGCAGCATGTGGGAAGGCATTACACTTTTGCTGCTAGGCATTTTCGTGATCAGCATGGTCGACAATGTCCTGCGCCCGATACTCGTCGGTCAGGATACGCAAATGCCCGACTATGTCGTGCTGATTTCAACGCTGGGCGGATTGAGCGTGCTGGGCATTAATGGCCTGATCGTCGGCCCTGTCATTGCGGCGATGTTCATCTCCGCATGGGAAATCTTCACCGAAAACAGGGCTATCGCGCAGCAGGCCTCAGCCTAGTGCTGTTCGACCTCACGTGCGCAATTGATGCAAAGCGCAGCCTCGGGATAGGCGTCTAGCCGCTTTTCGCCCACGTCTTCACCGCAGCGTGTGCATTCGCCGTAACTGCCATCTTCCAACCGCGCCAAAGCCGCCTTGACCGCGACGATTTCGCGGCCAAGCAAGGCATCCTGGCCTTCCAGCGCATCGTCATCCTCGCGCTCCGTTGCCTGCTCGGCAAAGTCGGCGCTGTGCGGCTCTGCCAGATCGGCTTCGATACGCGCGGCGCGGCTTTTCAATTCGGCCAGCTTTGCTTCCAGCCCGGCTTTGACGCTGTTAAGATCGGTCATGCTTATGCTCCTGCCTTTGCGGCGGAAATCATAGCCGAAACCTGATCTAGAATCGACAGCCGTTCCTTTTTAAGTTCTTCGGCACGTGCATCGGATGCCGGTTCGATTCCCGCTTCGATCCGATGAATCTCGCGATTGAGATCGTGATAATGGTCGGCGAGCTTGGCAAATTTCGGGTCGCCAACCTTCAGGCTGTGCAGGATTTCGGCATCTTCGGGAAATTCGGCGTGCAGTTCGTGCGAAACATGGCTCATTTTCTGTCCTTTGTGTTCTGGTTCAACAGAAGACAATATGGCGATGTTTTCCTCACCGCGCTTTGCGCAAGATCAAAGGCTTGCTGTCACGCGGGTCAGGATTTGCGCTTTGGCGCGGCACTTTTGGGCTTGAAGCTGCACAAATCGGCAACGACGCAACGCCAGCATTCGGGCGTCCGGGCCTTGCAGACATAGCGGCCATGCAGGATCAGCCAGTGGTGTGCGCCCAGGCGGAACGGGTCCGGGGTTTTCTTGTCGAGCTGCTTTTCCACCGCAAGCGGCGTTTTGCCCTTGGCAAGGCCAGTACGGTTGCCGACGCGGAAGATGTGGGTGTCGACGGCAAAGGTTTCCGCACCAAATGCGGTGTTCATCACCACATTGGCGGTCTTTCGTCCAACCCCCGGCAAGGTTTCGAGCAGATCGCGATCTGCCGGAACCTCGCCATCATGATCGCGCACCAATATTTCGGACAGTGCGATGACATTTTTCGCCTTGGCGTTGAACAGGCCGATGGTCTTGATATGCTGTTTCAGCCCGTCTTCCCCCAGATCGAGCATGTGCTGCGGCGTTTTGACGCTTTCGAAAAGCTTCCTCGTCGCCTTGTTCACCCCGACATCGGTCGCCTGTGCCGACAAAACGACTGCGACCAGCAGCTGATAATCATTGCCATATTCCAGCTCGGTTTCGGGCGAGGGGTTATCCTCAGCCAACCGACGGTAGAATTCGAATATGTCCGCCTTTTTCATAGCCGCCACTAATTGGCGGATTCTACCGCGCTGTCATCGGAAAAAGCGACCATATCATCGCGCAGGCCGATACCGATCATCGCCCTCGGTACATCGGCTTCGGATGAAACGACGGGAAAAGCGCAATAATCGGCGGCATAATAAGCACTCGGGCGATGGTTGCCCGAAAGCCCGACGCCACCGAAAGGCGCCGCGGACGAGGCCCCGTTGGTGGGCTGATTCCAGTTGACCACCCCGGCGCGGCTATTCGCCCAGAATTCGTTATATTGTTCCGGCGTTCCGCCGATCAGCGAGGCGGACAGGCCAAAGCGTGTATTGTTCGCCTCGTCGATGGCTTCGCCAAATGTCTCAACACGAATAACCTGGAGTAAGGGACCGAACAGTTCGATATCCGGCCGTTCGCGCATATTGGTGACGTCGATGATACCCGGTGACAGGAAAGGCCGTTCGGGTTGTGGACGGGTCATATGCCGGATCGGGCGTCCGCCATGGCTCATCAGCGCCAGGAAGCTCTCGGTCAGGCCATCGGCGGACGCATTGTCGATGACGGGCCCCATGAACGGTGGCACCTCTGCATGCGGTTCGTCAATGACTAGCCGGTCCACCAGTCGCTTCAGCTCGGGAATGAACTGATCGTACAGGCTCTGTTTGATGATCAACCGTCGGGCGGCGGTGCAGCGTTGCCCTGCTGACAGAAAGGATGATTGCACAACCAGCACGGCGGCGCTGTGCATATCGTGTGTATCCCAGACAATGACCGGATTATTTCCGCCCATTTCAAGCGCCAATATCTTGTCCGGGCGTGAAGCAAATTGCCGGTTAAGCGCAATCCCCGTCTGTGCGGATCCGGTAAACAGCAGGCCGTCCAATCCGGGATGGCCGGAAAGGGCCTTTCCGGTGTCTGGCCCACCCTGCACGATTTTGATGACCCCGTCAGGGATCCCGGCCATTCGAAAATACTCGACCAGCATCTCGCCGACTGCTGGCGTTTTTTCGCTCGGTTTGAAGACAATCGCATTGCCTGCAATCAGCGCAGGAACGATATGGCCGTTGGGCAAATGCGCGGGGAAATTATAGGGTCCAAGTACCGCGAGCACGCCATGCGGTTTGTGCCGGACTGCATTACGCGTCCCCGGCTTACCATCGAAGCGGCGTTGCGAAGTGCGGTCGGCATAGGCCTTGACCGAGATATCAACCTTGTTAACGACGGATTCGACTTCGTTACGCGCTTCCCACAATGGCTTGCCCGTTTCGCGAGCGATACAGTCGGCAAAATTTTCCAGATCGGCCTTCACCCGGCTTCCGAACGACCGGACTATTGCAATCCTGTCACTCAGCGGAGCGGCGGCCCAATTGGGCCAAGCAGCTCGAGCGGCAGCAACAGCCGCATCGACATCACTGGTCGCGCCGCGCCACAGCTCGGCCCCTGTTGCAGGTTCGTAGGATACCAGTTCCGTCAAATTCGATATTGCCCCAACGCAATCATTTCATGGCCATTTACCATAGTTTGCCGCCTCTGGCTTTACATCAAGTAAATACTCCGCCTTTGAGTATGTAAAATCACCTGTTTCTGAGCGCCGCGCCAAATTGGCGCACGGCTTCAATCTTGCGGGAAAGCGGCATCCAGTCGTCGTCTGACGCTATCGCCTGCCAGATCGCCTCAACCTCTTCGATCAGCATCGAACAGGGGGCGTGTTCCGCCCAGTAAGTTGACGTGGTCGATGCTGCGGGTTCAAACTGGCTCAATATTTCGGTGAAAGCGGAATAGCGTTCGCCCTCATAGCCCCGGTCTGGAAGCATTCCGCCGCGATGATAGTGGAAGAAATCTGCAATCGGTATTGCTGCATCAATCATCGCCCGCTCACCCGCCTCAACGAGAGCGCGATCCGTTTCACTGCCTTTGGACGCCACCCCCAGTCGCCAGAGGAAACGGTTGACAATCGCCGCCTGAAACAGGGCCGGGAAGCGTTCAAGCGCCTCGACCAAAGGCGGCGCTTCGCTTATCAGGCGGAGCGAAATGGCCAATTGTGCCAGATTCCAGTGCATCGCCTCTGCCTGGCGGCCAAAAGCGTAAAGACCTTGATGGTCGAAATAGGCGGCGGTGAAACGCGGATCCCAATTGGGGTTGAACCGCCACGGGCCATAGTCAAAGCTCTCCCCGGTGACGTTGATATTATCGCTGTTGAGCACGCCATGCACGAAGCCGGCCACCATGAAGCTGGCAGCTTGCTGTGCAATCCGTTCGACGGCACCGTTGAGCAATTGGGCCGCCGGGTTCTCTCCGGGTTCCTGGCCATACAGGTGGATGAGGACGTAGCGCGCCAGCCTATCGACCATTTCCGCATCATCTTCATAGGCTAGCCGTTGAAACGCGCCGATCCGGATATGGCTATGGTTCAGCCGCACCAGCACCGCCGAACGGGTTGGCGAAGGCTCGTCATTGCGCGACAGTTCCTCACCCGTTTCGATGACCGAAAAGGTTTTTGATGTTTCGACGCCCAGTGCTTCGAGCATCTCTGTCGCCAGAATTTCGCGCACCGCGCCTTTCAGCGTCAGTCGTCCATCGCCATCGCGGCTGTAGAGCGTGGTACCCGATCCCTTGGTGCCAAGGTCAAGCAAACGCCCCAGATGGTCGCGCAACTGCGCAAACAGGAAACCGCGCCCGTCGCCAATATCGGGGTTGTACACACGAAACTGGTGCCCGTGATAGCGCAGCGCCAGCGGCTGCGGCAGGTTGTCGGGCAAAGGCTTGAAGCGGGCGAAATGTTCAATCCATTCGGCATCGCTCAGCCCGTCGAGCCCGACTGTCGCCGCCCATCGATCATTGCGATAGCGCAATATGGCATCGGGAAAATCGGCGGGCCGTACAGGGTCACCAATTTTGTCGCCAAGGCTGGTGATTTTCGGATCAGCGCGGTAGGGGGCGGGGGAGGGATTCACATTCATCGTCCGCAATGTCTGGGGGCAGCGGAACAGAAAGGCAAGCATGGCGGATTTCGAAGACGCCTATTGGTGGTCGGGCGACGAGTTGCGGCTGCATTATCGCGACTATGCCGGGCCGGCTTCTCGCGCGCCGCTGGTCTGTATGCCGGGCCTGACGCGCAACGCCCGTGATTTCGAACCCATTGCGCGCCTGCTCAATGGCAAGCGCCGTATGCTAGCGATAGACTTCCGTGGCCGCGGCGAAAGCGCCTATGCCAAGGACCCGATGACCTATGTCCCACTGACCTATGCGCAGGATATGGACATCCTGTTGCGCGAACTGGACCTCAAGAAATTCGTTCTGTGCGGCACCTCACTGGGCGGGATTGTCTCCATGCTGCTCGCTGTGCAATGGAAAGACAGGCTTGCAGGCGTGATCCTGAACGATGTCGGCCCCGAAATCGGCAAGGCCGGGGCGGAACGTATCCGCGGCTATGTCGGGCAGGGGCGCAGTTTCGAAACCTGGATGCACGCCGCCCGCGCGATGGCTGAGGCGCAGGGTGATATCTATCCCGGCTATGGCCTGGAACAATGGCTGCGCTTCGCCAAGCGCACCTGCAAGCTGGCGCCGAACGGACGTATCGTCTTTGATTATGACATGAAGATATCGGAGCCTTCAAATTGCCGGGCGGCGAAGCGGGTGTCGATCTGTGGCCGCTATTTTCTATGCTGGAAGATGTGCCCTTGCTCGTCCTGCGCGGCGAGAAATCGGATATTCTTGAGAAAGCAACCGCTGCGAAAATGGTGAAAAAGGCGAAGCAGGCGACGCTGGTGACGGTCAAAGGCATAGGCCATGCGCCTTCCTTGGATGAAGCCGAGGCGCAGAAAGCAATTGCGGAGTTTCTGGCCGGGATACGGTGATTTCATATTCGCGAGAGGTTTGAGAAATTGGCAGCATTTCTGAAAAAACCTTATCGCAAATGGTTGATCGTGATTCTGCTCCTGGCCGGAATCTATTATGCCTGGACACGCCTGACTGCGCCGCAGGGCGTGCAGAAGGTTGCTTACACACCGGCCCAAAAGAAGTGCCATTCCAAAGGAACTCAAATATTGCGGATACCGTGCAAAGGCGGGCACGAATGGCGATGTGGTTTATCATCTCCACGGACGCAATCTGGATGAGCAAATCTGGAACGACGATAGCTATTGGACATCGATGGTCCAAGCGAATTGGCAACGCGCCAAAGTTCTACCACCAACGGTTGTTGTTGTTTCCTATGGCTCGACTTGGTTGCTGGTTCCAAAGGGAAAGCAGCCGGACAGCGGGTTGCTCGACGACTTCGTGACGCGGCTGCCCGATATTGAGAAGAAGACCGGCGTTCCCAAAAGGCGGCTGTTGCTCGGTGAATCAATGGGTGGGCTCAATGTCCTGATCGCCGGGCTGACCCACCCCGAAAAATTCGCAAAAATCGCGTCCTTGTGCCCTGGCATTTATGCGATCTCGCCCTTTGATCCGTTTTCAAAGATGAAAAGCGCGCTGCAGCGAACCGGCGCAGATCCCAAAATCGGTTTCGGAATCTGGTGGATGGCGAAAATCCATGTGGCGACCGAAGCGGAATGGAAACGCATCTCGCCTTTGCAGCTTATAAAGCGCGCGGATGCACAATATCCGGCGTTGTACCTGTCGAACGGCTTGTACGATTCCTATGGCAATTTCGAAGGCGCACAAATGCTTGCGGAACGAGCCCAAGAACGCGGAGTTTCGGTCGAGTGGCACCCGCTCTATGGTGGCCATTGTGCGATCGACACATCGTCACTCGCGCGGTTTTTGATTTCATAGGCATTCGGGCTTGAAGCGTGGTTTTGGACAGCGCTTGTCGCTTTGGAGATAAAAACCTGTCCTACATCACCTATCCCATGCTCCTTTCCGGGCATGATCGAATCAACTCCACCGCCACCCGCACTGCTCCTCGCAGACGATGAATACCTCGCCTTTCCCGCCGTCCCCCAACTGCGCCATCGCCACAATGGCTGGACGCCGCCGCAGCAGGCGCGATTCATCTTGGCGCTGCAGGCGATGGGTTCGGTTAGCGCGGCGGTCAAGGCCGTTGGGATGAGCCGGAAGTCGGCATACGAACTGCTAGGCAGACCGGGGGCGGAGGGATTTGCGCGCAGTTGGGAACGCGCTCTGGAATCTGGAAGACAGCGCATGTTCGATGTCGCGATGGAACGCGCGATTAACGGCGTCACCACCATCCATGTCCAGCGCGGCGGATCGGTAAGCATCAAGGGCGGTGCAGATATGCGTTTGGTACAGGCGGCGCTGCGTGGCGCAGGCCATCCGATACGCGGCCATCGTTAAGGTGACACAGGTAACAAATGGCCCCCCCACCTCCCGGTAACCTGTGTAACTTTATCGGGTCCTTTCACGAAATTGGCGACTTTTACGGACGACTGAATTATGGACGCTCGCGTTATGAAACCAGTTCGCATTCTCCATCTTTTCAGCAGCTTCGACCTTGGCGGAAAAGAGGCGCGCGCGGTGCGCCTGATGAACCATTTCGGGGGCAAGGCGAAACATAGCGTGTTGTCTGCCGTGCCCGACGCCTTGGGCGCGCGCGATGCGATTGATCGCAAGATCGAGGTCGAATTTCCCGGCGACGCGGCACCTGCTCTGCACGGGCGGCCGGGTATGGGGCGCTATCGCAAGCTGGCCCAATATATGAAAAAATTCCATCTGGTGCTCAGTTACAATTGGGGCGCGATGGATGGGGTGATGGCGCGCACTTTGCTCGGTTCGAGCATGGGGTTGCCACCGCTGATCCACCATGAAGACGGCTTCAATGAGGATGAATGGGAAAAGCTGAACTGGAAACGCAACTGGTTTCGCACCATTGCCTTGCAGCGTTCGGCAGCACTGGTTGTGCCTTCGCTGACGCTTGAAAAGATTGCCAAGCAGGTCTGGCACCAGCCGTCAGAGAAAATCTACCGTTTTCCCAATGGAGTAGATGTTCACCGCTATGAGAAGAAGCCGCAGCGCGGTTCCTTCCCCGGCTTTGTGAAGCGAGATGGTGAGATCATCGTCGGTACCATCGCCGGGCTTCGTGCGGTTAAAAACCTGCCCCGACTGGTACGCGCCGTGGCCGCCGCTGGTCCGAATTACCGGCTAGCGATCGCGGGCGAGGGGCCGGAACGGGCAGCGATAATGGCGGAGGCGCAGCGGCTTGGCATCGCCGACCGGTTGATGATGCCCGGATTCCTGAAAGACCCGGCACGCTTTGTCGGCCTGTTCGATATTTTTGCGCTGTCTTCGGATAGCGAACAATATCCGATTTCGCTGGTCGAGGCGATGGCGGCCGCGCGGCCAGTGGTCGCGACCAATGTCGGCGATGTGGCGGCGATGGTGTCGCGTGAAAACCGGCGGTTCATTGTTGCGCGTGAGGATGAGGCGAGTTTTGCCGCAGCTTTGCTTGAGATTGGCGGCAGCGTGGAACTGCGCACCGAACTCGCCCATGCCAATTATGCGCGCGCGCTGGCCGAATATGGTGAGGCAGAAATGCTGGCACGCTATCAACAGCTTTACGGTGCGACCATGCGGCGCGCAGATTTTGCGCGACAAGATTGAGGCATTCGTTTAGCGAATCTGGCATCGGGGAAGACGCACCGCTTGGTGCAAAATGATAGGGGTAGTTTGAGTGTTCAAGGGTCTGAAACCCATTGTTTACGGTGGTCGCGAAGTCTGGCCGCTTATCGAAGGCGGCAAAGGTGTGGCCGCAACCAATCATGCAAGCTCTGGCGCCTGGGCCGCCGCTGGCGGTATCGGAACTGTTTCCGCCGTCAATGCTGACAGCTATGACGACAATGGCGACATGATCCCGCAGGTTTTCTTCGGCAAGACCCGCGCAGAGCGCCACGAAGAGTTGGTCGAATATGGCATAAGAGGCGGCATTGCGCAGGTGAAGCGCGCTTATGATATTGCGGGCAGTACGGGTGCCATCAACATCAATGTGCTGTGGGAAATGGGCGGCGCACAGCGCATCCTCCACGGCATTCTCGAACAGACCAAGGGCCTTGTCACCGGCGTCACCTGCGGGGCAGGGATGCCTTACAAGCTGTCAGAAATTGCGGCGCAATATGGCGTCTATTATCTGCCGATTATCAGTTCCGCCCGTGCCTTCCGTGCGCTCTGGAAGCGTGCTTATCACAAGGTGCCCGAATGGCTGGGTGCGGTGGTTTATGAAGATCCCTGGCTCGCTGGTGGGCATAACGGGCTTTCCAACGCCGAAGATCCGACCAAGCCCGAAGATCCTTATCCGCGCGTCAAGGCGCTGCGCGATACCATGCGCGCAGAAGGCATTCCTGACGAACTGCCGATCGTGATGGCGGGCGGCGTCTGGTATCTGCGCGATTGGGAAAATTGGATCGACAATCCCGAACTTGGTCAGATCGCTTTCCAATATGGCACGCGGCCCCTGCTGACGCAGGAAAGCCCGATTCCGCAGGGCTGGAAAGACCATCTGACCAAGATCCCGGAAGGCGGTGTGTTGTTGCACAAATTCTCGCCCACCGGTTTCTATTCAAGCGCGGTAATCAACCCGTTCTTGCGTCAATTGCAGGCGCGGTCGGAACGGCAGATACCCTATTCGACCGAGCAAGCCGGCGATCACACCGTGACGCTCGACGTCGGCGTGCGCGGCAAGAATTTCTGGGTAACGCCGCATGACTTGCAGCGTGCCCGTGAATGGGATGCGCGTGGGTACACGATGGCGCTGAAGACGCCGGACAATACGGTGATCTTCGTCAAACCCGAAGAAGGCGCTGTCATCCGCAAGGACCAGACCGATTGCATGGGCTGTCTGTCGCATTGCGGTTTTTCGTCATGGAAAGACCATGAGAATAATACGACCGGTCGCCTCGCCGATCCGCGCAGTTTCTGCATTCAAAAGGCACTGCAGAATATCGCGCATGGTTCGCCGATCGACGAAAACCTGATGTTTGCCGGGCACTCGGCCTATGAATTCGGGCGCGATCCCTTTTATTCCAATGGCTTCGTGCCCACGGTGAAGCAGCTCGTCGACCGTATATTGACGGGCGACTAAGCCGAATTTTACATTTACCAATCGTTGACCTTGTTCCCGTAGACTTCGGTCTATTGGGGAACAGGGTATGGGTTTAGCAACATCCGCCTATCGTAAAGTGGCACCGGCGCGGCTTGAACAGCGCGGTGCTGCGCGACATCCAGTTGCCATAAAGCGCGCGAGCATAAGAGGACTTGGGCGACAACCAGCTGATGCCGCGTTGGACGACCTGTCGGTCTATGGCTGCCGCATATCCGTCGACGGAGAGTTCAAACCCGGCGAGCGGCTATGGCTGCGCTTCGCCGGTGGCAAAGCGATTGCGGCCTGCACCGTCTGGTGCGACGGCGGAAAACTGGGCTGCCGCTTTGATGAGCCGCTCGAAAGAGACCTCTTCCGGTCGCTTACGCTGGTTTTTGACTGAGCGCACCAACACTCAATCCAGATCCCACGCCCTTTCGCCGTGGTTTGAAATGTCGAGCCCGTCGCGTTCCTGCTCTTCGCTGACCCGCATCGGTATTACCATTGCAACCATGTAGCCGATGATCAGCGTCACTACCGCCGAATAAACGCCGACAATGCCAACGCCCTTGATTTGTGACCAAAGCTGGCTGCCCATCGCCATCCCTTCTGCATAGCCATTGCCACCAAAGGTGGGCGATACGAGGATCGCAAGCAGGATCGAACCCATGATGCCGCCCACGCCGTGCACCGCGAATACGTCGAGCGAGTCGTCGATCTGCAATTTGCTTTTGACCAGATGCACCGCGTAAAAGCAGACCACGCCTGCGAGCACGCCCAGGATGATGGCGCCGACAGGGCCGACCGAACCTGAAGCTGGTGTTATGGTCGCAAGTCCAGCAACCGCACCGGTCGCAAAGCCGACGGCTGTCGCCTTGCCGACTTTAATCTTCTCCAGCAGCATCCAGACCAAAGCTGCGACCGAGGCTGCCAGATGGGTGACGATGATCGCGGTTGCCGCTCCGTCGTCGCTCGCCGCAAGCGCAGAACCGCCATTGAAGCCGAACCAACCGACCCATAGCAGGCCTGCGCCTGCCACAGTGAGCGCAGGGCTGTGTGGCAGCATGAGCGTGCGTGGAAATCCGATGCGCTTGCCGAACATCAATGCGACAACCAATGCAGAGACACCAGCGGT
Source organism: Sphingomonadales bacterium (assembly GCA_016707885.1). GTDB lineage: Bacteria > Pseudomonadota > Alphaproteobacteria > Sphingomonadales > Sphingomonadaceae > Sphingorhabdus_B. Next base: position 71,925 of record JADJGU010000001.1, on the reverse strand, counting down.
GGTGTGCACCACTATTCCGCCGGCAAAATCGATCACACCCTGATTGGCAAGGAAGCCATTGCCCCAAACCCAGCGGGCGACGGGGACATATACCAGCAGGCTCCACAAGGCGCTGAAAGCAACCACCCAGCCAAAACGCGCGCGCTCGACCCATGCGCCAACGATCAGGGCGGGCGTGATTATCGCAAAGGTCATCTGGAAAAGGCCGAACACCAGCTCTCCGATTGTTTGTCCGTCGCGCATCGCAAACATGTTGGCGAACATCATATTTTGCAGATTGCCGATCACCGTGCCTTCAGATGCAGAGAAAGCGAGGCTGTAGCCGATCACGATCCACAGCAGTGAAGTGATCGCCGCAATCGCACCACATTGGATCAGGACCGAAAGGAAATTCTTGGTGCGCACCAGCCCGCCATAGAAGAGCGCCAGACCGGGCAGCGTCATCATCAGCACCAGCGCGGAGGCCGTCAAAATCCAGGCTGTGTCACCGCTGTCGGGGACGGCTTCTGCCACGACATCCTGGGCGAACCCGGCGGATGCAAACAAAAATGTGCTGAAAAGTGCAGCAATCTTGAACGAACCGCGCACGGCAAACCTCCCCGATGTGTCGTTATTTTGGGCAGGTCTCTAAGCCACAGGGTGGGGGCTCGCAATTGCTAATTGCGCGAATGCGGGCTTTGTCGACAGGAAATTACGCCCAGCCTTCGAGCACCTGATCGGGCGGGCGGTGGCCGTCCGAAAATATCCGGATGTTGGCGATCACCTTTTCGCCCGAGGCTTCGCGACCTTCGAAAGTGGCGCTGCCCAGATGAGGCAGCAGCACGACATTGGGTATCGCCAGAAAGCGCGGGTCGATGGCTGGCTCGTGATTATAGACATCAAGTCCCGCACCCGCGATCCGCCCGCGTTGCAGTGCTTCGATAAGCGCGTCCTCATCTACCAGTTCGCCGCGCGAGCTGTTAACCAGACAGGCGTCGCGCTTCATAAGCCCGATCCGTTCGCGCCTCATCAACTTGTCTGTTTCGGCTGTCAGCGGGCAGTGCAGCGTGATGATGTCGCTTTTGGCGACCAACCGATCGAGGTCGGGCTCAAAAGTGATGCCCATTTCATCCTCGATACTCGCGGGCAGGCGGTGGCGTTTGTTATAGACGATGTTCAACCCGAAAGCGCGCGCGCGGAGTGCAACAGCTTCACCGATGCGCCCAAAGCCGATGATTCCGAGCGTTTTGCCGCCAATCCGGTGACCGAGCATGCCAGACGGCGTCCAGCCCTGCCATTCACCAGAGCGCATCAGGCGATGGCCTTCCCCCAACCGGCGCGGGACATTGAGGATCAACGCCATCGTCAGGTCGGCGGTATCGTCGGTGAACACTCCGGGCGTATTGGTAACGAGGATGCCCATCGCCTTGGCAGCGGCCAAATCGATATGGTTCACACCCGCGCCAAAATTGGCGAACATTTTGAGCGAGGCGGGCGCTTTGGCGATCAGTTCGGCATCAATGCGATCGGTGACGGTCGGTACCAATATGTCGGCATCTTGCATCAATTCCACGATTTCATCCGCCGACATCGGGTGATCGTCGGCGTTGAAACGGCAATCGAACAGTTCAGCCATGCGCGCTTCGATCTGCGGCAAAAGTTTGCGGGTGACGGCGACGCGCGGGCGTTCGATGCGTTGAAACTGGGTCATGCAGACAACCCTATGGCGCGAAGAAAGGCGACGTCAAGCTATCACCCTTGAACTGTCGGCACAGCTTACACTATAGGGGAGGAATTGGGGCGGCAGGTTGCTGGAATATATGCAAAATATCGTAAAATCCTTGATTGTCGTCGCGTTGGTTGCCGCAGGGGGCGGTGCATCAGCGCAGACTACGAAAAAGACACCTTATTGGGCGTCGATTGACGAACCCGAAGCGCGGACGCGCACTGGGCCGAGCACCGAGTTTCCCGTGAAATGGGTGTATAAGCGGCAATATCTGCCGGTGAAGGTCGTCTCCGTACATGAGGTCTGGCGCAAGGTCGAAGACCCTGACGGCGATCAGGGCTGGATGCATGTCCGGCTGCTGAGCCCTGAGCGCTCCGCCATCGTGACTGCTGCGGGCATATCGGAATTGCGCGAACAACCGTCCTCGACAGCACGCATCTCGTGGCGCGTAGAGAAGGGCGTAGTTGGCCGGATTGACGATTGTCAGAAAGGCTGGTGCCGCCTCGATATCGCCGGGAGAGTTGGCTATATCGAGACCGACCGCATCTGGGGCGAAGAAGTCCCTTAAGCCAGTTTCTGTTTAGACAAAGTTTGGCTTCTGCTGCTACACGCTCCGCCTAATGGAGCTGCCAATTGCCTGATTACACCGCCATCAAACTGCTCGGTATTGCCGGTGTGCTGTCCTATGCGACAGCGCGTTTGGCGACCAAAGCAGGGGTAATCGGCTATAGCCGCTATACATTGGTGGCGGTGCCGGTGGACGGGATGCCCAAAATGCCCAGAGGGTTTCGGGTAGAGCCTATTTCGCCAGAGGCGCTCTCTCGCCACCAGATTGACGCGAACACCGAAGAGCAGGAGCGCCGTTTTGCTCAGGGCTTGACTTGCCTTGCGGCCTATAATGCACGCGACGAATTTGTCGGGGTGACTTGGGTCGGCTCTGGACCGTTCAACGAAAGCATGGTGCATTTGCGCTTTGTCGTCCCCGAAATCGCGATCTGGGATACAGGCCTGTGGATTCACCCCGACCACCGTTTAGGGCGTGCATTTGCGGCTTTATGGGCGGGAACCGCTGAGTGGATGCAGGCGAGGGGGCGTATTTGGTCGATGAGCTGGATTGCCGACTATAATCTGCCCTCGCTGCTGTCGCACCGGCGGATGCGATCGGCCACGGTCGGCCATATCACCACCGTTCGATTCTTCCGCTGGCAATATATGGCTGAAGGCATACCGAAATTTGTGCGAATCGACCGCGGAGCGCCCGCCGAAATGCACATGCCTTTGCCTGAATCTTCATTGGCGTTGGCCTGATTTGGGCAAGACTCTGTTCGTCGGCGCTGCTATCCGTCCGGCATGTCTGACCATAAGCATCTCTACCTCGTTGACGGCTCCGCCTATATCTTCCGCGCTTATTACAGCCTGCCGCCACTGACCAATCCGGCGGGCGTGCCGGTGGGTGCCGTTGCGGGCTATTCGAACATGCTGTGGAAGCTGGCGAGCGATCTGCACGCGGCCGACGGGCCGACGCACATGGCAGTGGTGCTCGACAAGGCGGGGACCAGTTTCCGCAACGAGATTTACGACCTGTATAAAGCCAACCGCCCGCCTGCACCGGAAGATTTGCGCCCGCAATTCCCGCTAATCCGCGACGCGACGCTCGCTTTCTCGCTGCCGATGATTGAAGAAGACAATGTTGAGGCAGACGACATGATCGCCAGCTACACAAAGGCTGCGCGCGCACAGGGCTGGGACGTATCGATCATATCCTCGGACAAGGATCTGATGCAGTTGGTCGGCGACGGCGTCGACATGTTCGACACGATGAAGGACAAACGCATCGGGCGTGACGAGGTGTTCGAGAAATTCGGCGTTGGGCCAGAACTGGTCGGCGATGTCCTTGCGTTGATGGGCGATAGCTCAGACAATGTGCCGGGTGTGCCGGGAATCGGTCCCAAGACTGCGACCAAGCTGATCACCGAATTTGGTAATCTGGAGGCGGTTCTGGCGGCGGCAGCCGACATGAAGCCCTCCAAAATGCGCGATAATTTGATTGAGCACGCAGAACTGGCACGGCTTTCCAAAGTGCTGGTGACGCTGAAGGAAGATTGCCCGCTGCCGATCGCGCTCGAGGATATGGCATTGGGGCCAATCCCCGAAGAGCCACTGCGGCCCTTCCTTGAGGAGCATGGTTTTCGCTCGCTGCTAAACCGTATTGGGAAGACAAGCGACACTGCGTCTGCCAACAAGGCAATTGCAGGCCAGCCCAAGGCTGAACGCAAGGGGGATGGCGGCGCGCAGGCGGTCGAGACAGGCAAAGCCGCAACGCCCAGGCCGATGCTTCCCATCGATGCATCAACCTATGAATGTGTGACTTCGCTCGACCGGCTCGATTACTGGATTGCCGAAGCGCAGAAAGTGGGCGTTGTCGGCTTCGATACGGAGACTGACAGCCTTGAAGCAGTGACCGCGCGGCTGGTCGGCTTCAGTCTGGCAACTGCGCCGGGCAAGGCTTGCTATGTGCCGCTGGCGCATGGCGGGACCGATATGTTCGCCGATAAGCCCGATCAGATCCCGCTCGAAGCAGCTTTGGCGAGGCTAAAACCGCTGTTGGCGGATCAGAGCGTCCTCAAGGTCGGGCAGAATCTGAAATATGACATGTCGGTGCTGCGCCAGCACGGCCTGACGATCGCGCCGTTCGACGACACGATGGTGATGAGCTTTGCGCTCGATGCCGGGCGTCAAGGGCATGGCATGGACGAATTGTCCGAGCTGTATCTGGGTCATAAACCTATCAGCTACAAATCGCTGACCGGCACCGGAAAGAGCCAGATCGGCTTTGCTGAAGTGCCGCTCGCCGAGGCGACAAAATATGCGGCGGAGGATGCCGACGTCACGCTGAGGCTGTGGCATCATCTGAAGCTGCGGTTGAGCCCAGAAAAGGTGACGCGCGTCTACGAACTGGTCGACCGGCCATTGGTGCCGGTGTTGAGCCAGATGGAATGCGCCGGGATAAAGGTTGATCGCGCTGTGCTGGCCCGTCTGTCGACCGAATTTGCCGCGCAGATGGAGATACTCGAAAAGGAAATCCATGGCCTTGCAGGCCAGCCCTTCACCATTGGCAGTCCCCAGCAATTAGGCGCGATCCTGTTTGACAAGCTGGGTCACAAGGGTGGCAAGAAAGGCAAGTCGGGGCAATACTCGACCGACGTGACTGTGCTTGAGGATTTGGCAGGGCAAGGGGTTGAAATCGCACGCAAGGTGCTCGACTGGCGACAGCTGGCAAAGCTGAAGTCGACTTATACTGACTCCTTGCAGGAACAGATCAACGCCAAGACCGGGCGGGTTCATACCAGCTACAGCCTTGTCGGCGCGCAGACCGGTCGTCTGGCTTCGACTGACCCCAACCTGCAGAATATCCCGATCCGCACCGAAATCGGGCGGCAGATCAGGGATGCTTTTGTGGCCGAACCCGGCAATGTCATCCTGTCCGCCGACTATAGCCAGATTGAGTTGCGGCTGGCTGCGCATATGGCCGATGTCGGGCCGTTGCGCGAAGCGTTCGAGCACGGGGAGGATATCCATGCCCGCACCGCGCAAGAATTGTTTGGAGAGGTCAACCGTGACACACGCGGGCGGGCCAAGACGATCAACTTCTCGATCCTATACGGCATCTCGCGCTGGGGGCTGGCGAAGCGGCTCGAGTCGAGCTCGGAAGAGGCGCAGCAGCTTATCGACGCCTATTTCAAGCGCTTTCCCGGCATCAGTGCCTATATCCAGGAAACGCTGGCGAGTGTGAAGGAGAGCGGCTTCACGACAACGCTTTTCGGTCGCAAATGCTGGTTTCCGCGTATTAGCTCGCAAAGCCAGGCCGAACGACAGGGCAGCGAGCGGGCTGCGATCAACGCTCCGATCCAGGGCACTAGCGCCGACATTATCAAGCGCGCGATGGTGCGCATGGGGCCTGCCTTGATCGAGGCGGGCCTGCTCAATGTGAAGATGCTGCTGCAGGTGCATGACGAACTGGTGTTTGAACTGCCCAAGGGCGATGTTGAAGCGGCGAAAAAGGTAATCGAAGCCGTGATGGCTGGCGCGGCAGAGCCGCTGGTCAAGCTCTCGGTTCCGCTGAGCGTCGAAATCGGCACAGGCCCAAGCTGGGGCGCTGCGCACTGAAGCGGTACATGGGGATTTCACCCGCCTTGTAACAAAGGTCGGTGTGCACCACCTTGATTGGTATGAAAAAGCGCCACGCACTCGTCATCGCCACAGCCATATTGGCTCTGGCCGGTTGTTCAACTTTCGAGGCAGGCCCGGTCGGCAATCGCGCTGTCCCTGAACCTGCGAAGCCTGTCGAGGTCGATCGCTATCTGGGTCGCTGGTATGAGCTTGCTAGATATGAAGCGGGATTTCAGAAGGATTGTGAAGGCGTCACCGCCGATTACAGCCTGACGGCACCCGGGCGGATCAAAGTGATCAACTCCTGCCTTCAGGGATCGCTGCAGGGTAAAAGCAAGCAGGCCAACGGAAAGGCCAAGGTCGTCGAAGGCAGCCAGAACGCCAAATTGCGCGTCTCCTTCTTTGGCCCATTTTATGGCGATTATTGGGTGCTCGACCATGCAGTGGACTATAGCTGGTCGATCGTCGGCGAACCGAGCGGACGCTATTTGTGGCTGCTCCATCGCCAGCCTAATCCCGGCGCGGCGACTCTTGACCGCATGAAAACGCGCGCCACCGAACTTGGATATGATGTCGGGTTGCTCAGGATTACGCAGCAACCCGCCAGCTAAACCGGCTTATTTGCGGATATTTACCAATCCGGCGGTCTTGCCGTCTTTTTCGGTCAGCTCGATGGTGAAAGCTTCGCCGTCCTTCGTCGTTCCAGTCAGTTTCGCCGCGTCACCGCTGGCCTTGATCGACTCCTTGCCAAACTGATCCTTGAACCAGTCGCTGACCTTTGCCGGATCGGCAGGCGAAGTGAAGCCGATGCGGACGTCGGTTTGTTCATCCTTGCCGCCTTTGTCATTGGCTGTGATGTTGACCGTATCGACAGTTGAGCCCGGATAGAGTTTCACCCCGTCAATGTCGAAATTGCTGTCGTCGAGCAGTTTTTTCGGCAGTCGGATGTTGGTGTCGAAGCCAGAAACCTTGAAGCCGACATTGCCCGTTTTGCCGTCTGCTGTGATTTTGACGGTCGAGCCTTTTTCAGTTGTGGCGTCGATATTGACGGTGGTGCCTTCCTCAGGCTCATCCTTGGTACCGCAAGCGACCAAACCAAGCGCGAGGGGCAAGGCAGTCAGGGCATATTTCATCGGTAAAACCTCCGTGTGTATTATATATATAATACAGCAAGAGCATTGCGTCAAGCTCGGTTCGTCGCACAAACGCCGTTAACGCGATTGACAGTGGCGTTAATAATGACGCAATTTTACCTTATGGTGGCACCAACCAGCGACAGCCAGTCGCGCACAAATAGGGGGACGCGCATGCCACGGACAACGACTGGCCTATATCCAAGCGACCGGAATTGGGAGTTGGAGGGTAAAGGGCAACCGCATACCGGTGTTCTTATCGGCGGCCCCGATGCACGTGCGAAGCAGATCGAATATAGCATATTGGCGGTGCTACAGGTCGGCGGCGCTGTTGCAGCGATCTGGTGGATGTTTACGCAGCCGACCGGCTGGGTCGAGTGGTCGGCGTTCATTTCGGGCTATCTAATTATCAACTATGGCCTTTCCTGCGGCTTTCACCGCTATTTCACCCACCGTTCGTTCGAGACTTCGACATGGATGCGTTATCTGATTGGCATTTGCGGGCAGATGGCCTGTCAGGGGTCGGTCAAGAAATGGGCGGCCGACCACCGTCGACACCACGCCTTTTCCGACGAAGTAGGTGACATCCACAGCCCGCATATCGACGGCCATGGTCGCAAGATGGGGCCGGTCAAAGGCTTCTGATCGGTCATCTCGGCTGGCTGTGGGACAACGCCCACACTGATATGCGGCTTTATGGCAAGGGGCTGGTCGGCGATCCGGTTGTCGAAGTTCTGCCATAAGACCCGCTGGCTCTGGGTGGCCTTTTCGCTTGTCGTCCTGCCTGCGGGTTGGGCGCTGGCCTTTGGTGGCCCTGAACATGTTCTGGGCACCGTATTAATCGGCGGTTTCTTGCGCACCTTCATCTTTTTGAATGGCGTGATGGGCACCAACAGTCTGGCGCATTATTTTGGCTATCGCCGTTATCATGATGTTGGAAAAGCGACCAATAACTGGTTCATTTCTATACTGACTTTAGGCGACGGCTGGCACAACAACCACCATGCCCAACCCCGCGCGGCGAGCAACCATGTCAGCTGGTGGGAGCTGGATTTCAACGGCTGGACGATTGAAACTTTGGGCAAGCTAGGTCTGGTCTGGAATGTGCAAAAGCGCGACAAAAACCGTGCTGCAGGCCATCCGGATCCGCATCAACTGGAAGGCAAACCCGTGATGATCTTCGCCGAACCCGCAAAGGTTGACGAAGCGGTTTCCTAACCCCTTTTGCGTTCCTGCTTGTAGGTGCCAAGCAGGCGTACCTTGTTGCAGTGGAAAGCCAATTCTTCGAGCGCGCGGTCGACCGCAGGGTTGCCCGGTGCTCCCTCGATATCGGCGAAGAATTCGGTTGCCGCGAAGCTCGCACCGTTCTGATAGCTTTCGAGCTTGGTCATGTTAACGCCATTTGTCGCAAAACCGCCCATTGCCTTATAGAGTGCGGCTGGGATGTTCTTCACCTCGAAGATAAAGGTCGTCATCAGGGAGCCATCGTCTCGGATCAGGTGTCACAGGCTCGCGGGAAAGCACAACGAACCGCGTGGTGTTGCGGTCATCATCCTCAATGCCTTCCTGAATCATCTCCAGCCCATATATGCCAGCAGCGATCGGTGGTGCCACGGCAGCTGCGCCCTCGTCGTCGCTATCTGCCACAAAAGATGCCGCAGCGGCGGTGTCGGCATAGGCGATTGGCGTAATGCCCTTGGCGCGCAGATAATGGCGGCATTGGCCAAGGGCTTGGGGGTGGCTCATTGCGGTCGTCAGTTTGGCATCTGCATGCTTTGCCATCAAACAATGGCGGATACGCATGAAATGCTCGCCGATTATCGACAATCCGCTTTCCGGCAGTAGGAAATGTATATCCGCCACACGCCCATGCAGCGAATTTTCGATCGGAATCACTGCCCGCGCCGCTCTGCCTTCTTTCACCGCATCAATCGCGTCCTCAAACGAAAAGCAGGGGACTGGCAGGCAATCCGGGTCGATTTCAAGCGCAGCCAGATGCGAGTTCGCCCCCGGTGCACCCTGAAAGGAAACCGCACGTGCGGGGTTTGCAGCTGCGACCTTGGTCATTTCCTCGACACGGGCGAGGGCGCTCTTTGGGAAGCTCTCCATAGTGGGGCTGGCCGATAGGCTAGCGAAAAGGCGCTAGCAAGCAGGATTTGGCCTATTGCACCACCCAAGCAGCCAGACTAGAGGAGCGTGGGGAATCAACCGGAGCCGCACTCAACCGGCTCACAACGTATGAATCAGGGCTTTTATCATGGTCGATCGCAATAACACCATCGCTGGCTGGGTTTTGGCTGCGGGCATTGTCGCACTCGGTTCGTCGATCCTTTTCGGAAAAGTGATCCACGGTGAAGTGCCGGGTGAAGGCAAGCAGGGCTATGTCATACAGGGCGTTGAAAGCGGAGGCGGTGGTGCCGCTGCCGCTGTTCCGCTCGCTACATTGCTAGCCAGCGCCGACATTGCCAAGGGTGAAGCGATTTTCAAAAAATGCACCGCCTGCCACACGATCAACCAAGGCGGTGCCAATGGCGTTGGTCCTAACCTTTATGCCGCCATGGGCAAAGCGCATGGACACGTACCCGGCTTTGCTTATTCGGACGCGCTGAAGGGTGTTCCGGGTAACTGGGATTGGGAAGGCATGGATAAATGGCTGGCTAACCCGAAAAAATATGCACCCGGCACCAAGATGAGCTTTGCTGGTCTCGGAAATCCTGAAGAGCGTGCAGCTTTGTTGCTCTATCTCAATGCACAGGGTTCGAATCTGCCGCTACCCGCGGCTCCTGCTGCTGAAGCCGCGCCTGCCGAAGGCGCTGCACAGGCAGAAGGTGGGGAAGCGGCTGCTGCCGCACCGGCTGATGCCGCCAAGGAGGCCGCAGCCGCTCCAGCCAAATAATCAGGGGGCAAAGTAAATGCGCAAATTTGTAATCTTCGTACCTGCACTGTTCGCGTTGGCCGCTTGTGGCGGATCGGAACAGAGCGAAATCGCCGCGCCAGAAGCTGAAACGGCTACCGAAGCCGTTGAAGCTACACCTGCAGCGACCGCTGAAGTTTCTGGCGAGAAAAGCTTCGCCAAATGTGCAGCTTGCCACAAGGTTGAGAAAGGCGCGCCCAATGGCGTTGGCCCGAACCTGCATGGCATCGTCGGTAAGGCAGTCGCTTCGGTTGACGGTTTTGCTTATTCAACTGCGATGAAGGCAAAGGGCGGGGTTTGGGACGAGGCGACGCTTGACGCCTATCTTGAAAATCCGCGCAAGGTTGTTCCTGGTACCAAAATGGCATTTGCCGGCATCAACAATGCCGAAGAGCGCAAGGCTCTGATCGGCTGGCTTGAAGAGCAGAAGTAAGCTGCAAACGCTGCCCCCGGCCTGCGCCGGGGCAACGGTTACTCAGTCACATGCTTCTAGTTCATAGAAGATAGAAATTTCGCGCCAGGCGTCTTCCGCGGTTTCGACAAACTGAAACAGATCGAGGTCCTTGGGGCTGATAACGCCTTCAAGCATCAGCTCCTCGAAATTTACGACCCGTTCCCAGAACTCCTTGCCGAACAGCAGGATGGGCATTGGCTCGATCTTGCCGGTCTGGACGAGCGTCAGCAGCTCGAAAAATTCATCGAACGTGCCGAAGCCGCCGGGAAATACCGCGACCGCGCGGGCGCGCAGCAGGAAGTGCATCTTGCGCAGCGCGAAATAGTGGAACTGGAAACTCAGGTCTGGGGTCACATATTCGTTCGGTGCTTGCTCGTGGGGTAGGACGATGTTGAGACCGATCGTATCGGCGCCCACATCGCGCGCACCGCGATTGGCCGCCTCCATGATCGACGGGCCACCGCCAGAGCAGACGACGAAGTGGCGATTGCCATGCTCGTCCTTGATGCCGCAGCTGCTAGCCAGCTGTCCCAACTTGCGCGCTTCATCATAATAGTGCGAATTGGCCTTGAGGCGCTCGGCAATTGTCCGGCTGCGATCATCGGTCGCCGTAGCCAACAGCGCATCGGCTTTATCAGGCGAGGGGATACGCGCCGATCCGTAAACGACCAGCGTTGAGGCGACCTTGGCTTCGTCAAGCAGCATTTCGGGTTTGAGCAATTCCAGCTGGAAGCGGACGGGGCGCAATTCTTCGCGGAGCAGGAACTCATTGTCCTGAAATGCCAGTTTATAGGATTTGCTCTGCGTCTGCAGGGTCTGGGGAGTCAGGTCCTTGGCAAATTTGGCTTCTTGTTTCGCTTTGTAGAAGCGACGGTCTTTCAAGTCTTTTTGTGTCATGCCCGCCTGATAGACGATTGGGTGTGAATATCCACCCCTCAGCGACAATAGGCGCTGCCATCCTTCATCGACTGCGCCATGTCGAAATGGAGGTGATTGGCATGCGCGGCGTTGTAATCCGGCCCTAAGACGGTGCCGAAACGCTTGCAAGCCGATTGGTGGAGGCGGCGCAGGAAGGCGCGTTCATCGGGCTTTCCGTTCCAGCCGCTCAGCACCGAAATACGGCGTCCGTCCTTGAGGATGAAAGCCGAAACGTCGACCGCGTTGCCAAAGGCATGTTGCGACAACCGTCCGCTGCGCCCGCCATTGATGTTGCGGCAATTATAGGTGCCCATGGTTTCGATGCGGACCACGTCGCTACCTAGATAAGCTTTGGCTGCGGGCGCAACGGCATGTTTGGCCCATGCGGTGAAATTGGCCGCTAGTGGACAGGTCATCGCCCCCAAATTGGTCGCCTCTGTTCCGAATGACATCAGCTTGACGGTGTCGATTGTCCGGCATCCGCCAGTAAAACTCTGATTGGGCAAGGGAGTGAAGCGGACATTGGCCGACTTCAGCGCCGACAGACATTGGCGTGCCGGTTCGCTGCGAAAGACATCATTGTCGCGGCGCACCACCTCGCGTTCCGAACGCCCGCCGCAAGCGGTGACCAGAAGGGCTAGGAGCAAGGCGGATACGCTGCGTACCATATGTAATAAAATGTAAGCAGGATGGTTAACAGGCGGTAAACGCGGCAATCGGTTGACCGCAAATCCAGACGAGGCTACCGAACAATTAATGCGAACGATTCTCAATAATAGGCAAGCTTTCTGGTTATTGCTCTCCTTACCTGCGATCCTGCTGGTTGCCGGCTGGTGGCAAGGACGGATTGACAGCATGGATATGTTGCACCCGACCGGCGAATGGTCAGCGCGGCTGATGATTTTTGCGATGGCACTCAGCCCGCTGGTTGCGATCCTGCCGCCGAGGCGCTGGCTCAACTGGCTAGTCGCGCGGCGCAGGGCGATTGGAGTCGCTGCGTTCGTCTATGCTCTGCTGCACCTCGTCTTCTACCTGTTCGACATGGGTAATCTAGACGACATTCTCGCCGAATGGATGGCACCGGGGATCTGGACAGGCTGGGCGGCTTTTGTCTTGTTGCTACCGTTGGCGATTACCAGCAATGACCGATCGATGCGCTGGTTGAAGGCGGGCTGGAAGCGACTGCAGCGGCTTGTCTATCCTGCGGCAGTACTGACGCTGCTGCACTGGATATGGGTGCATAACAGCTTGACCGGTGCACTTGTGCATTTCGTTCCGCTCGGGCTTCTATTGCTCGCTCGCTTCATCAAGAAACCTCTCTCTCAAATGAAACCCCAAGGAGTTTGAATATGCGTAAACTGATCCCGCTTGCGGTTGCCGCTGCCGCGGCCGTGCTGTCTTCTGCACCCGTTTCGGCCACTGGCGTCATGAAGTGCAATGCTGGCCCGCAATCCGGCTGGAAAACGCAGGACGCGCTTAAAGCCAAGCTGGTCAAGGAAGGCTGGACCGTGCGTAAATCCAAGGTCGATGGCGGTTGCTATGAAGTTTATGGCACCACCCCTGAAGGTGACCGGGTTGAAGCCTATTTCCATCCGGTAAGCCTTGAAAAACTCTATGTCGCGAGGCGCGGGCAGGTGCTGTTCCGCAAGCCGGGCTACTAATCAGTCGTTGACATTCCCGGGGCCGCCCTTAAACGCGGCTCCGGGCCACGCGGTCCCAACGCCGCGCGTGCTCTCTGCAAGGAGAGAATGACATGACGAGTAAACCTGCCGCCAAACCGGCGCGCCCCTATTTTTCTTCCGGTCCCTGTGCGAAGCCGCCGGGCTGGGCTCCCGAAAAACTCAACACCGAATCGCTCGGTCGTTCGCACCGTGCAAAGATCGGCAAGTCGCGCCTGCAATATTGCATCGACCTGATGCGTGAAGTGCTGCAGCTTCCCGACACGCACCGTATCGGCATCGTACCCGGTTCGGATACCGGTGCCTTTGAAATGGCGATGTGGACGATGCTCGGCGCGCGTGGCGTGACGGCACTCGCGTGGGAAAGTTTTGGCGAGGGCTGGGTTACCGACGCGGTCAAGCAACTGAAGCTGGAGCCGAAGGTGCACCGCGCCGATTATGGCCAGCTGCCAGATCTTGACAAGGTCGACTGGACCGACGACGTCCTGTTCACCTGGAACGGCACCACGTCTGGCGTGCGCGTGCCCGATGGTGAGTGGATCCCCGATGATCGCGAGGGCCTGTCCTTTGCTGATGCCACCAGCGCGGTTTTTGCGTACGACATTCCGTGGAACAAGATCGACGTTGCGACCTTCAGCTGGCAGAAGGTGCTGGGCGGGGAGGGGGCGCATGGCGTCCTGATCCTTGGTCCTCGCGCTGTTCAACGCCTCGAAGAATATACACCTGCATGGCCGCTTCCCAAGGTTTTCCGCCTGATGTCGAAGGGCGCGCTGGCCGAAGGCGTGTTCAAGGGCGAAACCATCAACACACCGTCGATGCTCGCGGTTGAGGATGCCATTTTCGCCCTCGAGTGGGCGAAGGGTCTGGGCGGCCTTTCGGGACTGCAGGCGCGCAGCAATGCAAACGCCCATGCCCTCGACAAGATTGTCGCCGAACGCGCCTGGCTCAGCCATTTGGCGGCCGATAGTGGCATCCGTTCGAAGACCAGCGTTTGCCTGTCAGTTGAAGGCGCCGATGCGGATTTCATCAAGAAATTCGCCGGACTGCTCGAAGCCGAAGGTGCGGCTTATGACATCGCCGGCTATCGCGACGCGCCTCCGGGCCTGCGCATCTGGTGCGGCGCGACCGTCGATACTGCCGACATCGAAGCGCTCGGGCCGTGGCTCGACTGGGCATTCGAGACGCTGAACGCATAAAATTCACCGTAGCCCTGAGTTTGACGAAGGGCGCTTCTCAGCCGAGAGCCGGGCTTCGACAGGCTCAGCCCTACGGTATCTTAGGAACAAAATAATGACCAAACCCCGCGTACTCATCTCTGACAAGATGGATCCCAACGCCGCCAAGATTTTCGAAGAGCGTGGCTGTGATGTCGATGTCATCACCGGCAAGACGCCTGAAGAATTGAAGGCAATTATCGGCCAATATGATGGCCTTGCAATCCGCAGTTCAACCAAAGTCACCAAAGATATCCTCGAAGCGGCGACCAATTTGAAGGTTGTCGGCCGCGCCGGGATTGGCGTCGACAATGTCGATATCCCCGCAGCGTCTGCCAAAGGCGTCGTGGTGATGAACACGCCGTTCGGCAATTCGATCACGACTGCGGAACATGCCATTGCCTTGATGTTTGCACTCGCCCGCCAGATTCCGGAAGCGAATGAGCAGACGCAGGCGGGCAAATGGCCGAAAAATGATTTCATGGGTGTTGAGGTTACTGGCAAGACCCTCGGCCTGATCGGCGCAGGCAATATCGGCAGCATCGTTGCCAGCCGCGCACTTGGCCTGAAGATGAAGGTCGTAGCATTCGATCCATTCCTGACGCCAGAGCGCGCCGTCGAAATGGGCGTTGAAAAGGCCGATCTCGATACGCTTTTCGCCAAGGCCGATTTCATCACGCTGCACACGCCGCTGACCGACCAGACGCGCAACATCCTCTCCGCCGCCAATATCGCCAAGTGCAAGAAAGGCGTCCGCATCATCAACTGCGCGCGCGGCGGACTGGTGGACGAGGCCGCGCTCAAGGAGGCGCTCGACAGTGGCCATGTGGCCGGTGCAGCTCTTGATGTGTTCGAAACCGAACCGGCAAAGGAAAGCCCGCTTTTCGGCACCCCCAACTTCATTTGCACCCCGCATCTGGGTGCGTCGACCAACGAAGCGCAGGTCAATGTCGCGTTGCAGGTGGCCGAGCAGATGGCCGACTATCTGGTCAACGGCGGCGTCACCAACGCGCTCAACATGCCCAGCCTCAGCGCTGAAGAAGCACCGAAGCTTAAGCCCTATATGGCACTGGCCCAGCAGCTCGGATCGCTGATTGGCCAGTTGCAACATGGCGACCTGACCCAGATCAGCATCGAAGTCGAAGGGGCGGCTGCCGAACTCAATATCAAGCCGATTACTGCCGCCGTACTTGCCGGGTTCATGCGCCGTTTCTCGGATGCTGTGAATATGGTCAACGCGCCCTATCTGGCCAAAGAGCGCGGCTTCGACATCCGCGAAGTCCGCCATGACCGCGAAGGCGATTACCACACACTGGTCCGCGTTTCGGTGAAGACCGATATTGGCGAACGTTCGGTTGCCGGGACCATTTTCAGCAATGGTACGCCGCGACTGGTCGAATTGTTCGGCGTAAAGGTCGAGGCCGATCTTGAAGGCAATATGCTCTATATTGTCAATCAGGATGCGCCTGGTTTCATTGGCCGTCTTGGCACAACATTGGGTGAAGCCGATATCAATATCGGTACATTCCACCTCGGTCGTCAGGAAGCCGGTGGCGTTGCCGTGCTGTTACTGTCGGTCGACACACCGGTGCCTGCTGCCACGCTGGAGGCGATCCACAACCTGCCGGGCGTGAAGCGCGCGATGGCGTTGCGCTTTTGATGTGCTAAGGCACGCGCCATGACCAACAGCCTGCTCCCCACCGGATTTCGTGACCGCCTGCCGCCAGAGGCTGATGCTTCGGCACGGCTGGTACGGGCCATTCTCGATACGGCGGCGAGCCATGGTTATGAGCGCGTGCAGGCCCCATTAGCCGAATATGAGGCCAGCCTGACCGGCAGCCTTGGCACTTCGGCCCGCGATCTGCTGCGCTTTGTTGACCCCGTTTCTGGCGAAACCATGGCAGTGCGCAGCGACATTACCGGCCAGATCGGGCGTATTGCCTCAACGCGTATGGGGCACCATCCACGACCGGTGCGCTTGTCTTATGGCGGCCCGGTGGTGAAACTGCGCGCGACCCAGTTGCGCCCCGAGCGCGAGATGATGCAGGTCGGTGCGGAATTGATTGGCCTCGACAGCGTTGCTGCGGCAATCGAAGTGGTCTCGGTTGCCATCGAAGGTCTCAAAGCCGCTGGCGTCAAGGATATCACGCTCGACCTCACCATGCCCGATCTTCTCGATGTCCTGAAACCGAAAGGTAACAGGGAAGAACTGAAGGCCGCACTCGACGCCAAAGATGCGGGCGCTGTGCCTGCCGCACTGGCCCCTTTGATTGCAGCGGCGGGTGCCTTGCCCGATGCGCTGGACCGGATGCGGGCATTTGACAGCGAGGGCAAACTCAAGGATCGGCTGGAT
The DNA here is from genome assembly GCA_016707885.1 of Sphingomonadales bacterium. Lineage (GTDB taxonomy): Bacteria > Pseudomonadota > Alphaproteobacteria > Sphingomonadales > Sphingomonadaceae > Sphingorhabdus_B. Next base: position 55,385 of record JADJGU010000001.1, on the reverse strand, counting down.
GCGATCGAAGCGATTGCTGCCGCTGTTCCCGCTGATATCCGCGTCACGCTCGATCCTACCGAGCGGCACGGTTTTGAATATCAGACCTGGTTTGGTTTCTCGCTTTTTTCTGCCCATGCATCGGGAGAAATCGGGCGCGGAGGGGCCTATCGTATAGGCAAGGAGCCGGCGATTGGCTTCTCTGCTTACATCGATCCGCTGATTGACGCGGGGCTGGCACAGGGCGAACGCCGCCGCCTGTTTCTGCCCATCGGTACCATGCCGCAAAAGGCGGCATCGTTGCGCGCCGAGGGGTGGGTTACAGTCGCACAACTGACCGAAGATGACAGCGCGGAGGCACAGATCTGCACTCATGTGCTGCGCAACGGGCGGCCGGAAGCGGTTTAACGCCCGAACACCTCCTTCAACCAAGCATCGACCACTGGCGTTGCCGGATAGGTCAGATCGCCTAATTTGCGGTTGATCTCGGCATGGCCCTGCATGCCTTTGCCTTCAAAGGCGTTGAGCTGAACCTTGCTGCCGCCCTTGCGTAAAGCACTGGCCAGTGCTTCCGACTGGCGTTTTCCGTCCTCGCGGTCGACGTGGAGGATCAGGAAAGCGGGAGCATTCGGCCCCTGCGCATGCCAATAAGGCGATAGCGCCTTTTGCCGGGCGGGATCGGTTCCGAATGCCTGCACATAGGTGTCGTTCATGATCTTCGCGCCCTCGCTCATCTGCGCCGGAACATCATAGGCCGCGCCATCGATAGGAATGACCCCAGAGAGATCGTCGAAGCCGAGTCCGGCACCGCGAAGATATTGCGGGTCGCTGCCCACCAGCGCCGACAGATGCGCACCCGCACTATGCCCCATCACCACGACGCGGTTGAGATCGATCCCGAATTTCTCGGCATTTTTTAGAAGATAGGCGATGGCCGCTGCAACGTCTGCCCCCTTGCTGTTCTACCGTAGCCGCAGGCACCAATCTGTAATTGATCGACGCCATATGATATCCGAGCCCGGTGTAGTGCGTCACTTTGTCAGACCCGGTCGCATTGCGCTTGTCCCCGCGCTTCCATCCACCACCATGGACGAAGATCAAAAGTGGCGCGCGTGCCGCGTTGGTTTTGGCCTTATAGAAATCCAATTTCTGCAATGCATCGCTGCCATAAGCATGTTCAACGCCCCCCAGCGCGACATATTGCCGGTCATTGGTCGGGTTGGCGGTGCGCTTGTCGTTGCCAAGGCGCGCCTTCATCCGTTCCATAATCTCGCCCGAGCATTTCTCTGACAATTCGCTGCTTTTGGTCTGCAGGCATTCGCGCATTTTGCCGCGATCCAAGCCGCACAGTTCAACCACTTCACTGCGGCATTCGCGGCTCAGTCGCTCGCCGCGCTGTGCCTGACAGGCGGTCGCCACCAGCGCGATCGTAGAGGCGGTGAGTATCCAGTTACGCATCTATTGCCCTTTCAACTTTCTTTAGGGTGGACGGCAGGCGTCCATAGTCATAACGGGGCCTACGGCGAATCCCTTCGCGGAAAATCCCTTCTGCGCAGAAAAAGGCCACCATGCCCCTATTGGGCATGTGTTGTTTCGGGAAATCCGTAATGGCAAATGTAACCGTAATCGGCGCCCAGTGGGGCGACGAAGGCAAAGGCAAGATCGTTGACTGGCTGGCCGAAAGGGCCGATGCCGTGGTTCGCTTTCAAGGCGGACATAATGCTGGCCACACGCTCGTTGTGGGCGAAAATGTTTATAAACTCTCTCTGCTTCCGTCCGGAATTGTCACCGGCACATTGTCGATCATCGGCAATGGCGTGGTGCTCGATCCCTGGGCGTTGCGTGACGAAATGGCGAAGCTGCGCGGGCAGGGGGTCGAAATCACCACAGAGAATTTTGCGCTGGCCGATAATTGCCCGCTAATCCTGCCGATCCACCGCGATCTCGATGGTCTGCGCGAAACCGCTGCCGGGTCGGGCAAGATTGGCACCACGGGGCGCGGTATCGGCCCTGCCTATGAAGACAAGGTTGGCCGCCGCGCGATCCGCGTGTGCGACCTGGCACATCTCGACGCACTCGATGCGCAGCTCGACCGGCTGTGCGCACACCATGACGCGCTGCGCGCTGGTTTCGGTGAACCGCCGGTGGATCGCGAGCGGCTGCTGAATGATCTGCGCGAAATTGCACCCTTCGTCCTTGAATATGCGCAACCCGTTTGGAAGCGACTGAAAAAGGTACGCAAGGCGGGTGCACGCATATTGTTCGAAGGGGCGCAGAGTGTGCTGCTCGATGTCGATCATGGCACTTATCCGTTCGTCACAAGTTCGAACACGGTCAGCGGCACGGCTGCTTCGGGTTCGGGCCTTGGCCCCAACGCAACCGGCTTTGTGCTGGGTATCGTCAAGGCTTACACCACGCGCGTCGGCTCTGGTCCTTTCCCGACCGAGCTTGAAGATGAAACCGGCCAGCGGCTGGGTGAGCGCGGGCATGAGTTTGGCACGGTCACCGGCCGTAAGCGCCGCTGTGGCTGGTTCGACGCGGTGATCGTGCGGCAAAGCTGCGCGGTGTCGGGAGTCACTGGCATTGCGCTGACCAAGCTCGATGTACTCGATGGGTTTGAAACAATCCGCATCTGCACCGGCTATCGTCTCAACGGCAAAATCCTCGACTATCTGCCTGCCCACGCCGCCGATCAGGCGAATGTCGAGCCGATTTATGAGGACATGCCGGGCTGGCAGGAAACCACTGCCGGTGCTCGCAGCTGGGCCGATTTGCCGGCACAGGCGATCAAATATGTCCAGCGTATCCAGGAACTGATTGAAACACCGGTTGCACTGGTCAGCACCTCGCCTCAACGCGAAGATACCATATTGGTGCGCGATCCGTTTGCGGATTGAGGAACTGGTTAGAGGGCAGCGATCTTAACGGGCGCTGCCATTACCGTTCGATCGATTTGCCGGTTTCAAACTTGGTTTTGTTCTCATTGATCCACGCGGAGTAAGCGGCAACATTGGCCGATACCGACGGGTTGTCGTTTACCCCACATCCAACCGCCCAGGAAACCACACCGACCTGCACCCGACGGCCACCTTCACTGCCCATGATCGGGCCACCGCTGTCGCCGAGGCAGGTGAAAACATGACGCCCCTCTCGTGCGGCTTGGGAATTGCGCGGTGTCACGGCGCACAGCATCAGTTTGGTAACATGGCCATATCCGGCGCGCGCTTTGCATAAAGTCTGGTCGAGGATTTGTAGGTCTCCCGTTTGCAATTCCGCCGGATTGCGTTGGGGCGCGCCCGTGCTGCTGATCCGGGTATTGCGACCAAAAGCTTCCTGCATAACGCCCCAGCCAAAGGCACTGACTATTGTTGTGGGCGCTGGCGGACGACTGGCGATCGATACCGGTTGCCTGATCGCCGCGGCTCTTGCGATCGTACTCGCGTCGGGCTTTATCCTGAGAAGCGCGATATCGTGGTGATTGCCTCCGGGAACATATCCTTTTTTCACAATCACAGCGTCGATGGCAAAGGTGGTGCCGCCGCGCGTCAGGTCCTTGGTCCCCAATTTGACGCGGCGGAATTTGAACACCGTTTGGCGCTTGTCGGGTGTGGCGAAAGGCGCATTGGCGATGCAGTGCGCTGCGGTTAGCACGACATTCAGCTCGATCAGCGATCCTCCACAACGATGCGTCTTCTCATGCAACTGCCAGTTGATTTTGCCGGCAGCCAGTAATGAAGCCGCGGAACTATCGGTCGAATAGAGCTGCACCTGCCAAGGCGTTGCCAAATTGGCGACCGTAAAACCGCCTCCGACCCTGTATGCTTTCTTTTCCTGGGGCACAGCTGTGGCCGTCACGGTCCAATTTTCGGGAATGCGCGGCAGTGGGCTATTGCGTGGATTGAAAAGTGAAAGGTCGATGGGTTGGTCGGATGCAATGGTGACGATGTAACGCTTGTACACGTCTGGGGAAGTTTCAAACTCGTCATCTGTAACGCTCCTCGCGTCACCAGGATTGAGTTGCAGGGGAGTAGAATCTTTCAACCGAACCAAATTGTCGGTTCCGGCAAAGGCCTGATCAAGGCGAAGTATGGCGATATGGGCAGGGTCGGGTCCTTCGTTGCGCACAACTGTCCAATAAGGTCGCTTGCATTGCTTCACATTGTCGACCGTTTTGCAGATTGACCTTCTGGGTCCGAATATCTCGGTGGTCACATCGTCCCGCAATCGGGGTATCGGGCCGCCAAGAATGCGGCGGCTCCAAAGGGTTTTCTGGATTTCAGCGCTTAACCCGCTTGCAATCGAACTATCGTCGAGACGACCGACAACCGGCGGCAGTTGGTACACCCCTCCATCCCCATCGAACCTGGCAAAAAGATTGGCCAGGGATTCGCTTATATCCGGCACCTCTTCGGTAGGGGATTGTGCTCCGGCGACTTTCCATTGGTAGAATGCGTAAGGTACAAGGATTAAATTGTCAGGAAAGTCGGGATAACGCGCGATCATATATTCAGACTGGGCCAAAGAGTCTGCGATGCGGATGTTGGGGGTGGCGCGAACAATGGCTTTGACCGCCGCCCGATCTTCACCTAACGAATCTGCAAGGGCGACCAGCACAAAATCCTTCGACAGTTTCGGGTCGACGGGCGGCTCTTCTTCTTCGGCAGCGACCGAATTGGCAGCGCAGTTGACACCGATTTCGCAGCCGCTCTGCTCGGTTTGCTCCGCATCCTGTGCCCGAAGCGGGAAAGGCGATGCCAGCAGCCACAACCATGCGGCGGAAAACACGGCTATCCGATTGATCAGTGCCATCGGCTACCCTCCCTCAATCGCTCGCAGCCAAAAACTGCAGAGCAGACGTAGCGACTTGGGTGGAGTATTTGCTTTTCCCGAACGAATGTAAACGCAATTTATGCAAGGCGATAGCGCCGCCTTCAGCGCCCCGCCTTCGCAACTTCGAGGACCGCTTCGACGAAACCCACCGGATCATCTTCCTGGATAAAGTGCCCGCCGTGCAGGGTGCGGCGGGCGACACGCTTCGTCCCCGGCACGCGGTCAAGGAATTTGCGGTCGCCACCGCGCGTGATCGGGTCGCCGTCGGAAAAGCAGCACAGGAACGGTTTGTCGAACGCCTCAAGCACCTCCCATGCCTTCAACTGGTCCCGCACTGCGACATTGTCGCCTAGCGGTACGAAGGACGGATAGATGCGCGTCGCCACCTTGGAGGCTCGGGTCGGAAAGGGAGCGTCATAGGCGGCAATCTCGGTAACGCTCAGTTCCCGCTTGCTCCCTTTGGCAACAATCTTTCCAATCGGGAAAACCGGGCTGTAGCGCGAAAAGGCGCGCCAGATGGCAAAGGCGCGCGGCGGGACTTCTCCCGCTGGCAGACCGCCATTGGAAAGCGCGACCCCGGCAAATCGTTCGGGCATCGCTGCCACCAACCGCAGCCCGATTAACGACCCCCAATCCTGGCAAACAAGGATGATATTTCTGAGGTCGAGCGCCTCCACCCATTCACGCATCCAGCCGACCTGTGCGGCATAGCTATAGGAGCCGCGGTCGAGTGGCTTGTCCGACCGGCCAAAGCCGATCAGATCGGGTGCCAGTGCCCGCATACCGGCTTGCGTGACCGGGCCAATCATATGGCGATAGAGATAGCCCCAAGTCGGCTCACCATGCAGCATCAAAACCGGTTGCGCATCCCGCTGTCCTTCATCGACAAAGTGGATGCGCAATCCCCCGGAAATATCCAGATATTGCGGCGTAAAAGGCCAATCGGGCAGATTGGCAAAGCGCGCATCGGGTGTGCGGTAAACTGTCATCGAAACTCTTCCCCCCATTATGATGGCGAATGGTAGCGACAATGCGCATCGTTTCAATCCGATTGCGTGAACGGATTTGATTGGGCAATCTTGGCCTATGTCCGACGATCTCACTATCCGTCCTGCATGTCCGAATGACGCAGCGCAAATAGCCGCGATCTACGCGCATTATGTGAAGCATGGCACAGCCAGTTTCGATACCGAGCCGCGTTCCGTTGAAGCGACAAGTGCCAAGATTGCCGAATGTGCAACACGCGGATGGCCGTTTCTGGTTTGCGCGGACGGAGGGGAACTCCTCGGCTATGCCTATGCGACCCAGTTTCGCGACCGGCCTGCTTATGGGCTGGCGTGTGAGGATTCGATCTATGTTCACCCCGACCATGTCGGCAAGGGCGTAGGCAAGCAGTTGCTGGGCGCGCTGATTGATGCAGCACAGACAGCAGGCTTTCGGCAAATGCTGGCGGTCATCGGCGGTGGAGAGCCTGCTTCGATAGCGCTGCATGCAAGCCTTGGTTTCGAACATGTGGGCCGGATGCGGTCGGTGGGGCGCAAGTTCGGGCGCTGGCTCGATTCTGTATATATGCAGCGGGCTTTGGGCACTGGCGACAGTCAGCCACCCGCCCGAGAACCTCGATAATTTTACCGCATTCCACCTTGATTTAATCACGCGATTAACCCAAACACGGCTCCTGAAGAGAGGAACGCACCATGGAATTTGCAGGCATTGGCTATAGCGAGGAGCAGATCCAGCTGCTCGATGTGGCGAGCGAATTTTGCCGCGAAAAATCGCCGATTGCCAAGGTGCGCGCGCTGCTCGACAGCGAAAGCGGCTTCGATGCCGATGTTTGGAAGGAAATAGCCGAGCTGGGCTGGCTGTCTATCGCCATCCCCGAGGCGCAAGGCGGCGTCGGCCTCTCACTGGCGGAAGTTGTGCCGGTGGTCGAGCAAATGGGCCGCAATCTTTTGGCCTCTCCCTTTGTGTCCACAATCGTGACGCAGCAGGCTCTCCTTGCCGCAGGATCGGCAGACCAGCAGGCTGAATGGCTGCCAAGACTGGCTGCAGGCGAAATCGGAACGCTGGCGCTGGGCGAGGCACATGGCGACTGGGATCTGACGAATATCACTGCAACAGCGACGCGGGCAGACGGCCAGATTCGACTGTCTGGAACCAAGCATTTCGTTCTGTGGGCCGATAGCGCAGCCGTGCTGCTTGTTTCGGCAATACTCGACGGCAGTCCAGCGCTCGTTCTGGTCCAGAAGTCCTCCATTCCGGATTGCATGCTACGTCGTGAAATCATCACCGATGAAACCAAACGCAGCTTCGCGCTGAAGCTGGACGGGATATCGGTGTCTGAAAATACTGTCTTGGATGTGTCGCGCACCAGTGCCGCACTCGCCCAGATCGAACTGGCGACAAATCTGCTCCAATCCGCCGAAATGTGCGGCGGTTCGCAGGCGGTTATCGATTACACGCTCGATTATCTGCGCACCCGCAAGCAGTTCGGCAAGCTGATCGGCGAATATCAGGCACTGAAACATCCGATGGTCGATGCCTATGTCGGTTACGAAAAGGCGCGCACGCATCTGTACAGTGCCGCGCACAGCATTTCGGATCAGGGCAGGGGCGAAGTGGCTGTGCGCATGGCCAAAGCCGCAGCCGACGGCGCATACAGTTTTGCCGCTGACCGAGCGATCCAGTTTCATGGCGGATTCGGCTTTACGCATGATTGCGATGCCGGGCTCCACCGACGCGCCGCGATATTCCACGCCTCGCAATTTGGCGATGCCGCCTGGCACCGCAAGAAACTGGCGGATTTGCTACTGGTTTGAGCAAATTGCCGCGCAAAGGCTTGACCTTTGGCGGGCACAAGGTTAGGGGCAGCCACTTTCCGGGAACAGCGATTCCCGTCACTGCTAAATTTATAGGGATTTTGAAGATGTCGCGCATTTGCGAACTGACCGGTAAGGGTCGCATGGTAGGCAACAATGTGAGCCACGCTAACAACAAAACCAAGCGCACCTTCCTGCCTAACCTGCAGAATGTTACGCTGCTTTCGGATGCGTTGGAACAGGGCTTCAAATTCCGCGTTTCGGCTTCGGGCCTGCGTTCGGTTGAGCATGTTGGCGGCCTCGACAACTGGCTGCTCAAGACTTCGGACGAAAAGCTGAGCACCAATGCCCGCAAGGTGAAAAAGGCCGTTTCGAAGAAGCAGGCTGTCGCCGCTTAATCGCGCCTAATTCGATAGAGTTTCAAAGCCGGGGGCGGTTTCCGCCTCCGGTTTTTTATTGGGCAGGTTCAGCGCGAATTTCATCAGGATCGTGCGCTGCAATGCGGTGAAGTTGTCGTCGGACATTATCCACACGATGATGCGGCCATCTTCCTGAGTGATTGCGAGCCCTTCCATATTATCGACAAGCAGCGGGGATGCGAGCGTTGCGATGACATTCGGAGCAATCGCCTTATCTGTCTCAATGTCGGCTGGATCGAGAATCGCTAGTTTTGCGGAAAAACCGTCGGGCAGACCGATACGGCGATTGAGGATAAGCAACCGGCCATCGGGTAGCGGTGTCGCATCGGTGGGGCGATAACCTTTCGGCGCGCGATACCCGAATGGCGTCGCTTGCGAACCCGCCTCGATGGGATCCCCCGAATAGAGATAGGCGCTGTTGCTGCCATCGGGGCGCTGATGCGTCTCGGCAAAAAGCACGAAGCGACCGTCAGGCAGCCGCGCAATCGCTTCTACGCCACCATTTGCCTTCCACCCATTAGTAAAGGTCAGCCTTTTGATGCCGTCAATCCGGCCTATTGAAGGGGAGAGGCGGCGAATAGCGTGTCGGGCTTCGTAACTGATCCAGATGCGACCAGATGCAGGATCATAGGCCATGCCTTCGCTGTCACGGTCTCGATAGTCGATGTTTTCGCCAAAGGCTCCCGGCAGATCGGCGATGAAGCTATCCTCCATCCGTTTGGTGTGGCCAAGTGTGAAACCAATCAATGTTCCAGCATCGCTGACCGCAAGAAAGCGCTTTTCGTTTGTCACGACCAGAGCCGAAATGCCCCCGAAATTGCTGTTGTCGCTCCGCAATTCCCAAGCATTCAAAAATGTCAGCGCGCCCACCTTCGTGCGCTCCCGATCACTTTCGTCGAGCACCAACGGCACCATTTCAATTTGTTGGCTATAGTTGCGTTTATAGACACGGTGGCCACCGACGGAGGCCGTCATCAGTAGCAAGAGCAGCAATATCCGGGGTAGGCGGTGGCGCATCGTCGCCCTCATAGCATTCATCTAAAAAAGCCCAAGCCTGAACAGAAGATAACATCCGCATTCAGCAAAGGCTCAAGCCGAATCACCTAACCAGTTCTCAACAGGGCAAGATTTGAGGCGGGTTGGAAGCAAGGTCCCGTCAGTGCAAAGGAGAAAGAAGATGAACATGAAAAAGTCGCTCGGCGCACTGGTCGCAGCCGCAACTCTCGTTACCGGTTTCTCGGCCACCCCCGCCTTTGCGGGTCGTTATGACGATGATGGCTATTACAGCTATCGCGATCGCGACAATTATCGTTACCATCGCCGTGATCGTGGCTATCGCTGCGACAAGGGCACGGGCGGAACCGTAATCGGTGCAGTGGCAGGCGGCCTTGCCGGTCGCGAAATCGCCCGTCGCGGCAATCGCACCGAAGGCGCCATCATCGGTGCTGCTGTTGGTGCACTCGCCGGTCGTGCGATCGACAAGTCAGACAGCAACTGCCGTCGTCGCTATCGTTAATTGGTAACAATTGAAACTTGTCGCCGCATAGCCACTGGCGCTATGCGGCGGCATGGCAAATCCAGTCGATTCCGCGCGTGCGGCCATCCGGCCGATGTTCCGCGCATCCGAACCCGAAACCCTCGCACCGCTGGTAGCAGCAGCGCAGCTTTCATCCGCTGAACGCGATGGCGTTGTCATGCGCGCGCGCAGCCTGCTTGGCGAATTGCGCGCGGCGCAGACCGACGGGTGGGTCAACCAGTTCCTTCAGGAATACCGCCTTGGCACCGAAGAGGGCACCGCCTTGCTCTCGCTTGCCGAGGCTTTTTTGCGTGTGCCCGACGCAGACACCGCCGACCTTCTGATCGCGGACAAGCTGGGTGATGCCAACTGGCGTGCGCATAGCGGCAAATCGGCGAGCCTGCTGGTCAACAGCGCGACCTGGGGGCTGGTGTTGGGCAAGGCGATGGTTGGTGACGATGGTCGCGGCGTATTGCGTAAGCTGGTGTCGCGGGCAGGCGAGCCCTTTGTCCGGCAGGCTGTGGGAGCCGCCATGCGCCTGATGGGGCAGGTGTTCGTCATGGGCCGCACCATTGACGAAGCGATCAAGCGGATGGATGCATCGGAGAATAAGGGCTTTACTGCCAGCTTTGACATGCTCGGCGAAGCTGCGCGCACGCGCGCCGACGCCGAACGCTATTTTGAGGCCTATCAGCAAGCTGTAGCGGCGGTGGGTTCCAACCCGCAACGTGGACACAGTGTCTCGGTCAAGCTCTCCGCGCTGCATCCGCGTTATGAAACTGCCAAAGCCGCGACTTGCGTTCCCGAACTGTCAGCGATGCTGGTCGATCTGGCGCGGCAAGCGGCAGCATTAGGCGTACAGTTGACGGTCGATGCCGAAGAAGCGGCGCGGCTGGAGATGAGCCTCGACATCATCGAGGCCGCTGCACGTGACCCGCAGCTGAAGGGCTGGGATGGGCTGGGCATGGCGGTGCAAGCCTATTCAAAGCGTGCCCGCCCGGTGCTCGCATGGGCGGATGCTTTGGGCCGCGATACCGGACGCATCATGCAGGTTCGTCTGGTCAAGGGTGCCTATTGGGACAGCGAGATCAAATGGGCGCAGGAACGTGGGCTTTCCGATTATCCGCTGTTCACCCGTAAGCCTTCGACCGATGTTTCCTATCTCGCCTGCGCGAAGGACATGTTGCGCGCTTCCAATATCCGTCCCGCCTTTGCCACGCATAATGCGCTGACCGTAGCGACCATCCTCGAATGGGCAGGGCAGACGCGCTATTTCGAGTTCCAGCGGCTGCACGGCATGGGGCAGGGGCTGTTTGAGCGGCTGGTGCAAGACGAAGGCTATCATTGCCGCATCTATGCGCCGGTTGGCGGGCATCGCGATTTGCTCGCGTATCTCGTGCGCCGCCTGCTCGAAAATGGCGCCAACAGCAGCTTCGTCCACCAGCTTGCGGACGAGGAGGTCAGCGAGGAAGAGTTGCTGGCTGATCCGGTCGAGAAGGTGATGGAAGTGGGCGGCACGCGCCATCCCGTAATCCGCTTGCCGGCCGAACTGTTTGCGCCCGAACGCGCGAATAGTGAGGGTATGGACCTTGAGGATGCGGCTGTCCTTGCCGACATCGCTGCAAAGGTCGCGGCTATGCCTGCTATGCCCGCTGGTATTGACGTCGATGTCGCAACCGCAATTGCCGCTGCCGAGGCGGCCTATCCTGATTGGTCGGCAACGCCTGTCGAAGAACGCGCGGCCTGTCTGGAACGCCTCGCCGACCTGCTCGAACAGCATCGCGCGGCGTTGATGGCGATTGCGGTGCAAGAGGCGAAGAAGACCATCCCCGATGCGTTGGCCGAAGTGCGCGAGGCAGTCGATTTCTGTCGCTATTATGCGGCGCGCGCGCGCGAGGATATGCGAACGGTCGAGCTGCCCGGACCGACCGGAGAGCGCAATGTGCTGCGCTATGAAGGCCGCGGCGTATGGGCGGCGATTGCGCCGTGGAATTTCCCGCTGGCGATTTTCCTGGGGCAGGTTGTTGCCGCCCTCGTCACCGGCAACACCGTTGTCGCCAAGCCTGCGCCACAAACACCTGATATTGCACGCTATTCTATCGACCTTGCCCGCAAGGCAGGTATCCCCGCAGGTGCCATCCAGATAGCAACGGGAGGTGGCGACGTAGGTCAGGTCCTTCTGGGTGATCGGCGCATCGTCGGCACCGTTTTCACCGGCTCGGTTCCCACGGCCAAGGCTATCGCACGCAACCTCCTTACCGACGATGCCCGTCCGCTGGTTCCGCTGATCGCCGAAACCGGCGGTCTCAATGCCATGTTTGTCGACTCAACTGCACTGTCGGAGCAAGTCGTTCGCGATGTTGTCATTTCCGGATTCCAGTCGGCCGGACAGCGCTGCTCCGCCTTGCGCCTGTTGTTGCTGCAGGAAGAGATTGCAGAGCACACCATCGAGATGCTGGTCGGCGCGATGCGCGAACTGGTGGTCGGCGATCCGGCCAATCCCGCGAATGATATCGGCCCGGTTATCGACCAAGCCGCCTATGACCGGCTGATGGCCTATCGCCAGTCAGTGGCTGACCGAATTGTCTTTGAAGTGCCGGTGCCAGCTGACGGTCTTTATGTACCGCCAACACTGGTGCGCCTCGATAGCCTCGACGACCTGAACACCGAATGGTTCGGTCCCATCGTCCATGTCGCGACTTGGCCTGCAGGCAAGCTGGAGGAGACCATCGCGGCAGTCAACGCGAAGGGATTTGGCCTGACAATGGGGCTGCACAGCCGCATCGCGCGTGTCTCCGAACTGGTTGAAGGCACTGCGCGGGTTGGCAATCTCTACATTAACCGCTCAATGATCGGTGCCGTTGTCGGCAGCCAGCCCTTTGGCGGGGAGGGGCTTTCAGGCACAGGTCCCAAGGCGGGTGGCCCCAACTACCTCCACCGTTTCTGTGCCGAACGGACCGCCAGCATCGATACGACCAGTGCGGGAGGGAACGCCTCGCTTTTGTCGTTGGAAGACAGCTAAAGAAAAGGGGCGATGCGCGACCCGGCACCGCCCCTCCCCCGTTAACGAAATTGCCCCCCGTTAACGGTGTCCCTGTTGGCGAAATCTCTCAGTCGCGCGCAGCTTTGATATCTTTCATGCTGCGTTCAAGGTCGCGCCCCATTTGCTCGAACTCTGGTATCATTGTCGCAAAAGTCGAAGCGAAACCGCTGAGCATGGTCATCATCTGGCGACTGCTTTTGCCCAGTTTGCGCGGAAGACGTTCCGTATCGCGGCCGGCCAGATCGGCGACAGTTGCGTCTTCGCGGATGGGTTTTTCGATCGTCCCCGGACGCGCATTTTCAACAGCTGCGACGAATTTGCCAACCGGCAAGTCGAGCAGTGTTGCGCCCATTCGCTCGACCATCGCAGCTACGCCATTTTGAACGCGCGGGTTAGCCAGATCTTCTGCCAGTTCGTTCAGCTTAGCTTCGGCGTCGCGGCTGTCATCTGCGTTACGCGCAAATGCGATTGGTGCAGTGGTCGATTCTTCACCCGTTCCTTCGACAAACTGGATATCCTGTGCCTGGGCGGCTTTCGCACCGGGCGCAAAGGCCAGCAGAAGAATGGCAAAACCGGCAACTGCCGGGACACGCAAATCAATCGAGCGCATGGCCCATCACCCCACAAATGCCTGCTGTTTATGCAGGCGCGCGACAGACCCCATTTCGGTCTGAACGCGCTGCTAGTAGCAAACCAAGGCTGACGCCGCACTGAACAATGCTGTCAGTAAGCGGCAAGCAAGGTAAATGGTTGTAAAATTCAAGGCTGGTTACGCCTATTCGGCGGCTATACTCGCGAAAGTATCCGAAAGCGGATGCTCGAGTCGGGATAGCATCTCTTTCGGGCACACCTGCCAAAATTCGCCACGCCGCCGCTCCCAATCCTCAAGGATTGAGTTCGACCACTGGCTGTCGGTGGCTGCGGCATGTTCGGCAACAAGAGCCTTGAGCTCTGCTTCCCAATAAGCGCTGACGAGGCGTTGCCATACGATGCCGTCGGGGTTGGCGCGTTCGGCAAAGCGACCATCGGGATCAAGGACAAAGGCCATGCCGCCGGTCATCCCTGCACCAAAATTGCTGCCGGTTTCGCCGAGGATCACGGCGATCCCACCGGTCATATATTCGCAGCCATTGGCACCGCAGCCTTCAACAACCACCTTCGCTCCTGAATTACGCACTGCAAAACGTTCGCCCGCCTGTCCAGCCGCAAACAGCTTCCCGCTGGTCGCGCCATAGAGGACGGTGTTGCCGATGATCGAGTTGTGCTGGCTTTCAAGGTTTGAACTCACCGTCGGACGCACTACGATCTTGCCGCCGGACAATCCCTTGCCGACATAGTCATTGGCGTCGCCAAAGACTTCAAGCGTGATACCCTGACACAGGAATGCGCCCAACGACTGCCCAGCCGAGCCGCGCAATCGGATCTGTACATGATCGTCGGCCAGCCCTTTCATTCCGTAAAGCCGCGTCACTTCCGAACTGAGTTTCGTGCCAACCGCCCGATGCGTGTTGCGCACATTATATGTCAGCTGCATCTTTTCACGCCGGTTGAACACCGGCTGCGCATCCTTGATGATCTGCGCATCGAGACTGTCGGGAACCGGGTTGCGAAAACCTTCGATGTGGAAACGCCGTGCTTCGTCCGGAGCATCAACCTTGGCAAGGATCGGGTTGAGATCGAGGTCATCGAGATGTTCTGCGCCGCGATTGACCTGACGCAGCAATTCGGTGCGGCCGATGACTTCATCGAGCGAGCGGAACCCAAGCCGTGCCAATATTTCGCGCACCTCTTCGGCGATAAAGGTCATCAGGTTGATGACCTTTTCGGGTGTACCAGTGAATTTGGCGCGCAGCTTTTCATCCTGCACGCAAACGCCGACCGGGCAGGTATTGGAATGGCATTGCCGCACCATGATGCAGCCCATGGCGACAAGGCTAAGCGTGCCGATGCCATATTCTTCAGCACCCAGAATGGCCGCTATTACGATGTCGCGCCCGGTCTTGAGCCCACCATCGGTGCGCAGCTTTACCCGGTGACGCAGGCCGTTGAGCGTCAGCACCTGATTGGCTTCGGAAAGGCCCATTTCCCACGGTGTGCCCGCATATTTGATGCTGGTAAGCGGGCTCGCCCCGGTACCGCCGACATTGCCGGAGACGAGGATGACGTCGGCGTGCGCCTTTGCCACGCCCGCGGCAATCGTCCCGATACCCGCCGCACTGACCAGCTTGACGCAGACGCGCGCACGCGGGTTGATCTGCTTCAGGTCGTAGATCAGCTGCGCAAGATCCTCGATCGAATAGATGTCATGGTGCGGGGGAGGGGAGATGAGCGTCACGCCCGGAGTTGAATGGCGCAGCCGCGCAATCATTTCGGTCACTTTGAAGCCGGGAAGCTGTCCGCCTTCGCCAGGCTTTGCACCCTGGGCGACTTTGATTTCGATTTCCTCGCACGCGCCCAGATATTCGGCGGTGACGCCAAAGCGGCCTGAGGCAATCTGCTTGATCACGCTGTTGGCGTTGTCGCCATTTTCGTAGGGGGTGAAGCGCTTGCTGTCTTCGCCTCCTTCGCCGGATACTGCTTTCGCGCCGATCCGGTTCATAGCGATGGCCAGTGTTTCATGCGCTTCGGGCGAGAGCGCGCCGAGCGACATGCCAGGGGTCACGAAGCGTTTGCGAATCTCGGTTATTGCCTCCACCTCATCGAGCGATACGCCATCTTTGGGGAAATTGAATTCCATCAGGTCACGCAAATAGATTGGCGGCAATTCGCGCACACCGGCGGCAAATTGCAGATAGGTTGAATAGCTGTCCTTAGCGACCGAGCTCTGCAGCAGGTGCATCAGGCCCGCCGAATAGGCATGCGCCTCGCCATCTTTGCGTTGCTTGTAGAAACCGCCGATCGGAAGGCGGGCGACCGCGGCGTCAAAGGCTTCCGCATGGCGTTCCGCCGCATTGACGAAAAGCGATTGGTAACCTTCGCCGGAAATCTTATTCGGCATTCCGGGGAAGAAGTCGTTCACCAGCGCGCGGCTCAAACCTACGGCCTCGAAATTGTATCCGCCGCGATAGCTGGAGATTACCGCGATACCCATTTTCGACATGATCTTGAGGAGACCCTCATTGATCGCGGTGCGGTAGTTCTCAATCGCGGTTCCGAGATCCAGTTCGCCCAACAGCCCGCGCGCATGGCGATCAGCAATCGCGGCTTCTGCGAGATAGGCATTCACCGTGGTCGCACCCACACCGATCAGCACAGCAAAATAATGCGTGTCGAGGCATTCGGCAGAACGCACATTGACCGAAGCATAGCTACGCAAGCCTGCACGGACGAGGTGGGTATGGACCGCCGCCGCAGCGAGGATCATCGGGATCGCAACACGTTCGGCGCTAATGTCCATATCGGTCAGGAACAATTCGGTCTGG
Organism: Sphingomonadales bacterium; assembly: GCA_016707885.1. GTDB lineage: Bacteria > Pseudomonadota > Alphaproteobacteria > Sphingomonadales > Sphingomonadaceae > Sphingorhabdus_B. Next base: position 39,357 of record JADJGU010000001.1, on the reverse strand, counting down.
CCGGAACGAACCGCTGCCTCTGCTGCCTCGCGAATTCGGCGGATGGCCGCACGAAGGCCTTCCTGACCTTCGATGACCGGATAGGTACAGTCTATTTCCGCTGCTGCCTTGCCAAATGCCGCCTTCAACCGATCCCATTCGCTGTTTGTCAGCACCGGGCTTTCAAGCACGAGGACGTCGCTATTCTGGCCGGTCTCGTCGAGGATGTTGGCGAGGTTAGAAAAACGCGTCTTCAGGCTCATAACATGTCGTTCGCGCAAGCTGTCGATCGGCGGATTGGTGACCTGACTGAAATTCTGGCGGAAGAACTGGCTGATGATGCGCGGCTTGTCCGAAATCACGGCAAGCGGAGTATCGTCACCCATGCTTCCAACGGCCTCCTTGGCGTCTTCGACCATGGGGGAGAGGATCATTTCCATATCCTCGAGCGTCATGCCTGCTGCAACCTGTCGTCGTGTCAGTTCGGCACGTGTCCAGTCGCGCGACGTATCTTTACCTTCGGGAAGGTCCTCTATGCTGCGGAAGCCGCCAACGAGCGCGGCATAATCCTGTTCCGCAGCAACGCGATCCTTAAGCTCGCTGTCGCGGTAGAGTTTGCCCTCATCAAGATTGACCGCGATCATCTGGCCGGGGCCAAGACGGCCTTTTTCGACGATGGTGTTTTCGGGAACGACAACCATCCCGGTTTCCGACCCGATGATCAGCAAACCGTCATTAGTGCGGCTGTAGCGCAGCGGACGCAGCGCGTTGCGGTCGACACCCGCAACCGCCCACTGGCCGTCGGTCATTGCCAAAGCGGCTGGGCCATCCCAAGGCTCCATCACGCTCGCCATATATTCGTACATGGTTTTGTGATTGGCGGGCAGGTTGGGGTTGGATTGCCATGCCTCCGGGATCAGCATCAGCTTGGCTGTCGGCGCTTCCTTGCCCGAACGGACGAGCGTTTCGAACACCGCATCGAGCGCGCCCGTGTCAGAGGCACCCGCCGGAATCACCGGCTTTATATCGTCCGAATGGTCGCCGAACGCGATGCTGGCCATCTTGATCTCGTGGCTCTTCATCCAGTTCTGGTTGCCGCGGATCGTGTTGATTTCGCCATTGTGAGCAAGCGCACGGAAAGGTTGCGCCAGCCACCATTGCGGGAAGGTGTTGGTCGAATAACGCTGGTGAAACACCGCGACACGGCTTTCGAAGCGTTCGTCCTGCAGGTCGGGGTAAAAGATCGACAGGCTCTCTGCGAGGAACAGCCCCTTATAGACGATCGACTGGCATGAAAGGCTGCAGATATAGAAGTCGCGGATCTGTGCGGCGATCACCTTTTTCTCGATCCGGCGGCGGACGAGATAGAGGTTCTTTTCAAATTCGGCGGCATCTTGCGTCTCGGGCATCGGCCCGGCGATCATGATCTGCTCGATTTCAGGGCGCGTAGCCTGCGCCTTCTGCCCGATCACCGAAACATCGACCGGCACCTGCCTCCAGCCATAGATGGTGTAACCTGCCTCGATGATTTCGGCCTCGACGATAGTACGACAAGCCTCTTGCGCGCCAAGGTCGGTGCGCGGCAGGAAGACCATGCCGACGGCAAGCCGGTTGGGCTGCGGTTTGTGCCCGGCGGCGGTAATCGCATCGTCGAAAAAACGGACCGGCAGGTCGACATGCAGACCTGCACCGTCGCCGGTCTTGCCATCGGCATCGACCGCGCCGCGGTGCCAGACCGCTTTCAGGGCCTCGATTCCGGCTGCGACCACACGGCGTGAAGGCTTGCCATCAGTGGCGGCGATCAGGCCAACGCCGCACGCATCACGTTCGGTTTCGGGATAATACATGCCTTCGCGGGCAAGGCGTTCATGCTCTGGGGTTGGGAATTGCCTCGTCATTTGATTTCCCCAAGATATTTCTCGGCCTCATCGAGCAAGATATCCGCGGAATCTGCTCCTACCTGACTTCCAATCTGCTGTCCGGCTTGCTGCAATTGAGCCTGCAACTGTGGCTGTGCCACCAACAGTCGGGCTCCTGATTCTGATTCATAAAATGCCCTTGCAGCTCGCAAGTCTTCAGGAGCAAGCTGTTCGACATATTTTCGAGCTGCTGCTTCGAGAATGGCGGGGTATTTTGCGCGCATACCGGCCGAAATGATTTCGCCAAATCGTTTTCCGAAAGCATCTCTGCCCCCAGGATATTTGGCATCTAAGGATTCTAGCAAAGCGTTTCCGACCGCGGACGTTGAAAGCTGTCCGACAAAAGCGGACTCCATAACAGGAACAAGCTGCGCAAACATTGCGTCCAGCAATTCTTCCGTTCGCGCCGCAGCAAGAATTGCCCTGGCGTCCTCTATCGGACTTGCTTGATTCTGCGGCGCATCCTCTGCCTGCAGCTGGACGGGACAGGCAGCGAGCAATGCGACAGCAATTAACGATTTCAGCGTTGAATGACGCATTTTAAGCAGCCTTCTTATCTTTGATTTGGTTGTTCTGCATCCAGCGGTGCATATGCTCCACCACATCGCGGCCATCCTTGATCGCCCAGACGACAAGGCTCGCGCCTCGCACGATATCGCCGACGGCAAAGACGCCTGGCAGGTTGGTCATGCCGGTGACATGGTCGGCACGGATGGTGCCCCAGCGAGTGACGTTCAGGTCGGGCGAGCCAAATAGGGTTGGCAGATCCTCGGGCTCAAAGCCGAGCGCCATGATCACCATGTCGGCATCGAGCGTGAAATCGCCCTGTGGGTCCTGCTCCGGCGCGCGGCGGCCGCTGGCGTCGGGCGCGCCGAGGCGCATCTTGCTGACATGCACCTTTTCGACGCTGTCCGTGCCGTCGAACGCCTTGGGTGCGGAGAGCCAGACAAATTCGACGCCTTCTTCCTCGGCGTTTGCGACTTCGCGCTGCGACCCCGGCATATTGTCGCGGTCGCGGCGGTAGAGGCATTTGACCGATTTTGCCCCTTGTCGGATTGCAGTGCGGACGCAGTCCATCGCGGTATCGCCGCCGCCGATGACGACGACATTTTTGCCCTCCGCATTCAGCGTGCCGTCGTCAAAGGCGGCAACGGCATCGCCAAAACCTTTGCGGTTCGACGCGGTGAGATAGTCGAGTGCGGCATGGATGCCAGACAGGCCGACGCCCGGCGTCTTGATATCGCGGGCTTTATAGACGCCGGTCGCGATCAGCACGCTGTCATGTTTGGCGCGCAGCTCATCAAGGCTGGCATCGCGGCCAACCTCGAAATTGGGGTGAAAGACCACGCCGCCTTCTGCGAGCCGTTCGACACGGCGCATCACGACGTCTTTTTCCAGCTTGAAGCCGGGGATGCCGTAAGTGAGAAGGCCGCCCATCCGGTCGTTGCGGTCATAGACATGCACCTCATAGCCCGCGACGCGCAGATATTCCGCCGCGGTCAGTCCGCCGGGGCCAGCGCCGATGATGCCGACCGATTGGCCGCGCGCCGGGCCGACTTCGATGGGTTCGACCCAGCCTTCGGCCCAGGCGGTGTCGGTGATATATTTCTCGACGCTGCCGATGGTGACCGCGCCATGGCCCGAAAATTCGATCACGCAATTGCCTTCGCAAAGGCGGTCCTGCGGGCAGATGCGGCCGCAGATTTCGGGCATGCTGCTGGTCAGGTTCGACAGCTCATAGGCCTCGCGCAGTCGCCCCTCGGCGGTGAGGCGCAGCCAGTCGGGGATGTGGTTGCCTAAGGGACAGTGGACCGAGCAATAGGGCACGCCGCATTGCGAGCAGCGCGAGGCCTGTTCGGCGGCTTTGTCGGGGGCATAGCGGTTGGCGATTTCGGCGAAGTCTTCGGCGCGCAAGACGGCCTCCCGCTTTTCAGGGAAGGACTGGCTTGTTGCCACGAATTTGAGCATGCGTTCTTGTGCCATGGCGCGGCCATAGCCAAAACTGACAAAGCTGACACCAAGAAAATGCCCTAATAGGGCAAATATACTGACCTATTATTCCGCATTTGAAACCAAGTTAGTCCCGCCTGCAACTTTATTTCAACATAAAAGGACCGAAACGGACCTTACCGCATCTCCAGCCACACTAAGGCCGCCACCCCCGCAATGATTCGGTACCAGGCAAACGGCCCAAAGCCATAGCGCGTCACCACCGCGAGGAAGGCCTTCACCACCGCCCAGGCAACAAGGAACGACACCACAAAGCCTACCGCCAGCAAGCCCATATCGTCCGCGCTCACCTCGCTGCGGTGCTTGTAAAGCTGCAGCACGGTCGCGCCGGTGAGCGTGGGCAAAGCGAGGAAGAAGCTGAACTCGGCGGCGGTCTTGCGGTCGACCCCCATCGCCATCGCCCCCAATATCGTCGCGCCCGAACGCGACACGCCGGGGATCATCGCCAGACATTGCACAAGGCCCACCGCAGCGGAGCGTTGCCAGCTGATTTCGGCCACCCCGCCGGCATCGCTGGTCTTCGCATATTTCTCCACCACCAATATCGCAAAGCCGCCGATGATCAGCGCCCATGCAACGATGACGGCATTTTCGAGCATCACCTCAATCGCGTCGCCAAAGGCCAGCCCCAGCACCACCGCGGGGAAAAAGGCGAGCAACAGGTTGCGCGTAAAGGCCACCGCCTTCGCGTCCCAACGGAACAGCCCGGTAAACACCTCCCAAAATGTCCGCCAATAGAGCACGACAATGGCAAGGATAGCGCCCGGCTGAATCGCGATGTTGAACAAGGCCCAGCGCTTGGCATCATAACCCATCAGCTCGGTCGCGAGAATCAAATGCCCGGTTGACGATACGGGGAGGAATTCGGTGATCCCTTCCACAATGCCCAGGATCACGGCGGTCCAGAATTCACTCATTCAGTCATTGCCCCTTTGTGCAGGTCAAGCGCGCGGATCAAGCCGCCGCCGCATCACCAAAGCGGCCATGCTTGCGATAGAGCGTCATCCAGTCATGCGCCACCGCATCCAGCGGCGTGGCGGTGATGCCAAGCGCGGCAAGCCCGTCCGCCCCCGAAACCACATTGTCGCTACCAAGCATTTTGAGCTGATCGCCCGAAATCGGCCCGCCGGGGATGAAGCTGAGCAGCTTGGCCGCCGCATCGGGCACCGGCACAAACAGCTTGTTGTGGCCGGTCGCCTTGGCGATCCATTGGTTAAGCTGCAGCATCGAGAAGACCTGCGGCCCGCCCAGTTCGAACGTCTGCCCGCCCGGGCCCTGCAACGCTGCGACCACCGCGCGCGCAACATCGCCGACAAACACCGGCTGGAATTTCGTTTCGGCACCTATCACCGGCACCACCGGCAGCATCCGGATCAGCCCGGCAAAGCGGTTGATAAACGCATCCTCCCGCCCGAAAATGATCGAGGGGCGCAGGATCGTGGCACTGGGGAAGGCCGCGCGCACCGCCGCCTCGCCACCCGCTTTGCTGCGCCCATATTCGGCGGCGCTATCGGCATCCGCGCCGATGGCCGACATATGGACGAGCGCCGAAACCCCCGCTTTCGCCGCCGCCTGCGCAACATTGGCCGCGCCCACGCGCTGGATCGCATCCAGATTGTCGAAGCTGCCGACCAGATTGACCGCCATATCGGCCCCGGCCAGCGCATTGGCGACCGTGCCGGGCTTTGTAATGTCACATGCGCAGAGCGAGACCTGGCCCAGATTGCCCAGCGGCTTCACGATCACAGCACCCCGCGTATCGCGCACCGCAACCCGCACCCGGGCCCCCGTCGCGCACAGCGCCTGCACCACATACCGCCCGACAAAACCGCCGCCGCCGAAAACCGTGACCAATTTACCGTTGAGTTCGCTCATTGCCTGCCCGTTATGCTGTAAAAGGGGGAGAATATATGACCCGCGCTTTGCACCAGCCCGCGATTCTGCGCAAGGGGGGAGGGGGGCAAAATCCCCCTCCCGCTTGCGGGAGGGCAATCCCCCAACCCCTCCCGCAAGCGGGAGGGGAGATTACCCCCAGGCAAAAACTGCCTAGTCGGTTCCAACCCCTTGATTGGCCGGGGGGATAAGGGCAGATGGGGTGGGAAGGGGATTGGGTCTTTCATGGACATTGCCGGTTATCTCAACGAAATCCGAATTTTGGCAGGCAGCGGGCAGGCGACCGAGCACAGCTATCGCCCCGCGCTCGAACGGCTGTTCAAATCGATCGACGATAGCCTGACCGTCATCAACGAACCCCGCCGCCTGACCGATGTCGGCGCGCCCGATTTTGTGTTCAATCGTAACGGTGTGTCGATTGGCTGGTGCGAAGCCAAAGACCTGACCAAGGAAATCACCAAGTTCAAGACCGGCGATTATTCCAAGGAACAAAAGGCCCGCTATGCCAAGGGCCTGCCCAATCTGATCTATACCAACGGCACCGATTTTGAGTTCATCCGCAAGGGTGAAGTCACCGGCTTTGTCAGCATCGCCGACCTGATCCCCACGCTGCCCGCCCGCCCCGACCAGTTCGAGCGGCTCGAAATGCTGCTGAAGGATTTTGCCAGCCAGACGCCGATCAGCATCAACACCGCCAAACAGCTTGCCGAAATGATGGCGGGCAAGGCGGTGATCATCAAGGACATTATGGGCAATGCGCTGGTCGCCGATCAAAAGGCAGGCATATCAACCGAACTGACCGACCAATATGAAGGTTTCAAGAGCCAGCTGATCCACGACATCAGCATCGCCGATTTCGCCGATGTCTATGCCGAAACCATTGCCTATGGCCTGTTCGCCGCACGGCTACATGACGAAAATCTGGACAGTTTTGACCGGGCAGAGGCGCTGGAACTGCTGCCCAAATCCAACCCGTTTTTGCGCAACCTGTTTGTCTATATCGCCGGCCCCAATCTGGATGACCGTTTGCGCCGGATGATTGACGATCTGTGCGATGTTTTCCGTGCCTGTGATGTGCCGACATTGATGCAGGATTTTGGCAAATGGACGGCGCGCAATGACCCCTTCCTGCATTTCTATGAAACCTTCCTTGCCGAATATAATCCGGCCAAGCGCAAGGCGAGGGGCGTGTGGTACACCCCCGAACCGGTGGTCAATTTCATCGTGCGCGCGGTCGACGATGTGCTGAAGACAGAGTTCGGCCTGCCAATGGGCTTGGCCGATACCAGCAAGATACAGATCGATTGGGATAGCGGGCAGAATGATGCCAAGGGCAAGCCGGTGATGGTGAAAAAGGATGTCCACCGCGTCCAGATTCTCGATCCCGCCACCGGCACCGGCACCTTTCTGGCAGAGGCGATCAAGCAGATTGCGGCACAGGTGAAGGATGTGGCACCTGCCATGTGGTCATCCTATGTCGAAAACGACCTGATCCCGCGCCTGCACGGGTTTGAGCTGCTGATGGCCAGCTACGCCATGTGCCATATGAAGCTGGACATGATGCTGACCGATATGGGCTATAAACCCAGCGCCACCCCGCCACGGCTGGGGGTGTATCTGACCAACAGTCTGGAAGAAGGCGAGCGGGTGGAGCAGACCTTACCGTTCGCCCGCTGGTTATCCGAAGAAGCCAAGGGCGCGAACACGATCAAGCGCGATACGCCGATCATGTGTGTGATCGGCAACCCGCCTTATTCGGGCGAGAGCGCCAATAAGGGCGAGTGGATTATGGGCTTGATGGAGGCCTATAAGAAGGAGCCGGGTGGTGGTGAACAACTTAGGGAGCGCAATCCCAAATGGATCAACGATGACTATGTGAAGTTCATTCGTTTTGCTGAGCATATGATTTCGAAAAATGGCGAAGGAATTCTCGGGTTTATAACCAATCACGGCTATTTGGATAACCCAACTTTCCGAGGCATGCGCTGGCACCTTCTTAATACTTTCGACAAAATTTACGTGATCGATTTGCATGGCAACGCAAAGAAAAAAGAAGTTTGTCCGGATGGGTCTCCAGACAAGAACGTTTTCGATATTATGCAAGGCGTGGCGATTATTGTCGGCGTCAAGAAGCACACCTCACTCGGCGTGGAGAAGCCGTTGGCCACGATTTTCACGGTGAAATCTGGGGAGCAGATCGGCAAAAAACGAGGCTCTATGGAATGGAGAGACATCTGCAACTGCTCCAACATCTTTGCCACATAAGTCACCTCAATATCCCTTTTTCCCAAGCGATGCTAATGTCGAAGCTCTGTATAGTGTCGGGTTCTCGCTTGCTGAATTGATGCCATCCTATGCAATCGGTATGATTAGCAAGCGCGATCACCTTGCCTTCCAAATGGAAAGCCAAAACTCCGCAATATCCTGACAGATTTCCACGGCCTTTCAGAGCCTGAATTGAGAAACAAATATGAAGGGCTGGAGGATAGCGGTGGGTGGACTGTGAAAGACGCACAGCGAAACATAAGAAAATTCGGTATCGACGGACACATCAAGAGATTTATGAATTTCCCGTTTGACGTTAGATACACCTATCACACCGATAACTCGCTAGGCTTCCTTGCGAGACCCGTGTTCACAATGATGCGGCACATGTATGATCGCAACTTCGCGTTGCTGTTCAACCGCGTGACCAAGGATGATCCAACCGCTTTTGTTACCGATTTGATGATGTCACACAAGTCGGCGTCTCGTTACGACGGGACATACATGGCCCCCCCTCTACCTATACCCAGAAGAAGGCACGCTCGAAACCGAGCGGCGGGTCAATTTCGATCCCAAAATCTATGCGCAGATCAGGGAAAAGGCGGGGCTTAGCCAAAACCCCTCTCCCCCTGCGGGAGAGGGCGGAGCGCCGTTAGGCGCGGGGGGAGAGGGGGTGCGGCAATCGCCCCCATCCGACCTTGGCGCATCACCGCCGACCACCCCCTCTCCTTCCGCCGCTGTCGCGGCTCCCTCCTCTCCCGCGAGGGGAGAGGATTTGGAGTTGCCCGACGAATTGCGTGTCTTCGACTATATCTATGGCGTGCTGCATTCGCCCGATTACCGGCGCACCTATGCGCAATTCCTGAAAATCGATTTCCCGCGCATTCCCTATCCCGCCAGTCCAGAGGTCTTCGCGCATGTCGCCGAAAAGGGCGGCCAGCTCCGCCGCCTGCACCTGATGGAGGATGCCGCCATCGGCGCCACGCCTTACCCCTTCAACGGAGAGGGCGACAATGTGGTGGTGAAGCCTGCCTTCAGCCCCTCTCCCCTTGCGGGAGAGGGAGGAGGCGCGTCAGCGCCGGAGGGAGAGGGGTGCCCTCGCACACTGCCTCTCCCGGCTCGCTGCGCTCCCCGCCCTCTCCAGCAAGTGGAGAGGGGAAAGTCTTCATCAACCCCGACCAATGGTTTGAAGGCGTGCCTGCCATCGCATGGGAATTCCACATCGGCGGTTATCAGCCCGCACAGAAATGGCTGAAGGACCGCAAGGGCAGGGCGCTGTCCTTCGATGACGTGCGCCACTATCAAAAGATCATCAAAATCCTGTGCGAAACCGACCGGATCATGAAAGAGATAGAGCTGCCCTTGTAAGCCAGCCCCCTATTTCTTCGAATAGCGGATCGTCGCCCCGCTGGCCGAAACCACCTCCAGCTTGCCGTCTGCCGTCACCTTCACCGACGCCGCCTTTTCCAGCAGGCCGCGATAGCTCTGTTCCTGATCCATCAGCGCGGGTGCGCAGGCCATCATTGTGCCGATCATCGGCGGGAAGACTTTCAGGCTGGCACCTTCCAGTTGATAGCTTGCACCATAGCCGTTGCAGCCCGATTTGCCGCCGACCTTGCTATCGCTGCCCAGCATCAGCGTCACCTCGCTGCCGCTGACCACCGGCTTGCCGCCGATGCTATCCGCCTGCCACCAGACATCCTTGATGCTGATCGCGGGGGCAGGGGGGATGGGGTAGGCGAGTTCCTGCACCTCCACCCGCTTGCTCCGCCGGTGATAGAGGCACAGCATCTTCGCCTTTGCCCCTTTCATATGGGGTTGCGGCCAGGTGCCGGTGACGACGCGGGCGTCGATCAGCAGCCGGTCCGAATAGCGGATCGGCGGGCCAGTGACCGCTTCGTTCAGATTGGCGGCCTTCAGGCAGGCGGCCTGCGAGGCCTTGTCGACCTGCATCCAGCTATTGGGCGTGGCGGCGTGCGCCGGGGCGGCCGCCGCGATAAACGCGACGGCAACCCCGCTGAGGGGGATCAAGGCACGCACAGGCTTAGTAACCGGTGCGGGTGCAGAGCACGTCGGCCAGATAAACCCGGCTGTTGACCGTTTCCATGCCCTGCCGTGCGGAGCCGGCCCAGCCGAGTGACTTGCAATAGCTATCCGCGGTATTGGCGGCGCAACTTGCACTCGCGCTGCCATAGCTGCAGGCGAGGATGCGACGGCCAATCGAATTGCCCGGGGCGGGGAAGAATTCAGCCGCCATCCCGCGCAGCGAGGTGCCGGCCGCCGGATGCTCGATAACCGGCGGGGCATAGCCCAGCGGGCGCATCGACTGCACCATCATCATCTGCGGAGCAAAGCGGCGGATATTGGGCTCGTCTGCCGAAACGGTGATGCAGGGGCTGCGATAGCGGGTGCGCGCACACAATTCCCAGGTGCCCGATTTGACGCGGATCGAATTGACCGACCAGCGCAACGCCAGATTGGTCTTCGCTTCGCCCACAAACACCGCAGGGCCGCTGAAATTCGCGTCGCGATAGATTGTTGCCTCACCACGACCCATCGGGGCCATCTTGTCCGTCTGTGCAACGCTGGCAGTGGCGGCGGCGGCAATGCCGCCTGCGATCAATAGGGAAAATGTCGACTTTTTCATGTGCCTCGTCCTTCCGTAGAGATTCAGGCCCGCGCGACAGTCTTTTGGCTTTTCGCGCCGGGGGCTAAGCGACCCACCGATTTGAAAGCTGCCATATTCTTCGGCGCTTATCCAGTACCGTATTTTACCGCATCTTACATTTGCGGATTTTTTGCGCGACGGGGCCGCGCAGCCGTTGACATCCGCAGGCGACCCGTTAAAGGAGCCCGCCTACCCGATGTCCGGCGCTGTTGCCGGGACATCCCGTGCCCAGATGGCGGAATTGGTAGACGCACCAGCTTCAGGTGCTGGCGCTCGCAAGGGCGTGGAGGTTCGAGTCCTCTTCTGGGCACCATTTCTTAATCCACAGATGTCCGTAGATGTCCTGAAAAGTCCAGCAATTCACGGCTTTTAGGGGCATTCAGTGTCCGCCCGCATCCGCTCAAATTTGTTGCAATTGACGGTATCTGACGGTATTTTTGACGGTATAAATTCAGCCTCTGGGGCAGAAAAATGCTGACCGATCTTGCCGTCCGAAAAGCAACGCCGCGTGAAAAGCCTTACAAGCTGTCCGATGGGGGAGGGCTGTATTTGTTCGTCACAGCAACCGGGCATCGATATTGGCGGATGGACTATCGCTTTGCAGACAAGCGAGCCACGGCAGCTTTAGGCGTATACCCCACCATTTCGCTTGCCGAGGCGCGCGCAAAGCGGCTCGAAATCAAGAAGCAGATTGCCGATGGGATAAATCCCGCTGCCAAACGCAAGATCGACAAGATCACCGGACCGCTCGCCAAGGCGAACAGTTTTCGTGCGGTCGCGGACGAGTGGCTCGACAAAGCACGCCGTGAAGGCCGTGCCGAGGTGACCATGGGAAAGCTTTCATGGCTGCTGGAATTCGCGCACCCCTATATTGGGGATCGCAAGATAGGTGAGATCAAAGCTCCCGAGCTGCTCGCAGTGCTGCGAACCGTCGAGAAGCGCGGCCACTATGAGACCGCGCGTCGTTTGCGCAGCACTTGCGGGCAAGTGTTTCGCTACGCCATTGCCACAGGCCGTGCCGAACGGGACGTTTCCGCTGACCTGCGGGGCGCGCTGATCGTGCCCAAGGTTAAGCACCGGGCGGCGATCATCACACCGACGAACGCTGGCATTCTCCTAAGGGCGATAGACGCCTATTCAGGCTATCCAATCACCCATGCAGCACTTCGGATGGCGCCGCATGTTTTTGTGCGCCCAGGAGAGCTTAGGCACGCCGAATGGACTGAATTTGACCTAACCAAGAACGTCTGGACCATAGCCGCCGACAAAACCAAGATGCGCGTCGCGCACCGCGTTCCGTTGACACCGCAAGTGCTCGCTATTCTCGAAGAGCTGCGGGAGATCAGTGGGGCCCGCCGCTATCTGTTTCCGGCACAGGGCAAGCGGGATCGACCTATGTGTGAGAACACGATCAACCTCGCTCTGCGCCGCATGGGTTTTGACGGCAAGACAATGACCGCTCACGGATTTCGCGCGATGGCCAGCACATTGTTGAATGAAAGCGGCAAGTGGAATCCTGACGCCATCGAGCGTCAGCTTGGCCACGCGGAAAGCGATCAGGTTCGCAAGGCCTATGCGCGCGGCGAACATTGGGATGAGCGCGTCAGGATGATGCAAAGCTGGTCGGATTATCTGGACCAATTGAGATCAGGCGCGACCATTTTGCAAGGTAGTTTTCGCAAGCCACCGAAGGCTGCAATCTGATTGGTGCGACCAATTTAGGTCGCATCATTTTCCTCATTTGCCGGGCGGCTTGGGTTTCCTGACGTGACCCCCAGCTTTCCTCCAGCTGGGATTAGAGCCGAGCCGCTTTGTTGCGCATGAGCGCGGTTGAAGCAATGGGCTGCGTAGCGGAGCCCGAAGGCGTAGCGAAGCAGGCCATTGCTTATCCAGTTCGGCGGCGAACGCCGCCGGGGTTGCGTAGCCAAGAGACGAGTGCGGTCGCTCCCGGTTGTAGTCATCGACCCAGGCCGCGATCTCGACCCGGGCATGGGCGAGCTCAGGAACAGGGTCTCGTTGAGCAGCTCGTCGCGCATGCGGCCGTTGAAGCTCTCGACGTAGCCGTTCTGCATCGGCTTGCCCGGTGCGATGTAATGCCACTCGACGCCGATCTGACCGCACCATGCGAGGACGGCATTGCTCGTGAGTTCCGTGCCATTATCGCTGACGATCATGCCAGGCTTGCCGCGCTGTTCGATCAGCTGGGTCAGTTCGCGCACGACGCGGCGGCCCGAGATCGAGGTGTCCGGCACCGCTGCCAGGCACTCCCTCGTCACGTCATCGACCACGTTGAGCACGCGGAACCGGCGGCCGGAGGCCATCTGGTCGTGCACGAAGTCCAGGCTCCAGCGCTGGTTCGGCAGCGCCAGCACCGGAGCAGGCGCTCTGGTCCCCACGGCCCTCCTGCGGCTGCGTCGCCGCCTGACAGCCAGCCCTCCTCCCGGTAGATACGTTGGGTCTTCTTGCGGTTGATCATCACGCCCTCCCGGCGCAGCAGCAGGATGTGCAGACGGCGATAGCCGAACCGCCGCCGCTGGTTGGCCAGCTCGCGCAGCTTCTCACGCAGACGGGCATCATCGTCCCGGGTGGAACGGTAACGCACACTCTTGCGATCGGCATCGAGGACACGGCACGCCCGCCGTTCGCTCATCCCGTGGCATGCCCGGAGATGAGCTACAGCTTCCGACATGGCGGCGGGCGTCAGAACTTTTTGCCGAGATCCTTCAACGCCACGTTGTCCAGCATCGTGTCCGCCAGCAGTCGCTTGAGCTTCGCGTTCTCGCTCTCAAGCTCCCTCAGCCGCCGGGCCTCCGGATACCTCCAGCCCGCCATACTGCGACTTCCAGTTGTAGATCGTCGCTTCGGATACACCCGTGCCGCCTCGCCAGATCTGCGGTCTTCGCGCCGCTCTCAGCCTCCTTCAGCACGCCGATGATCTGCTCTTCTGAAAACCTCGTTCTCTTCATCTCATCCGTCCTTGTGTTAGGGCCGGACTCTAATCAAGACTGGAGGAAAATCAGGGGGTCACGTCAGCTTGTCGCAGGAGTTGGCTGCGGCTATTTGAGAAACTCAAGACAAATGCGTACAGATTTGCGGGGCTCAGCAGTGTCTACGCTGTCGCAAATGATTGCAGTTTGAACAAATCGCTTCGGCTCCTACCCGTCTACGCTGCTGCAAAGATCACGATCGGACCAGAACATTTCAGGCAGCTTCCGCGCCGTCGAAATGCAGCAGTCCCAGCTCCAGCGCCAATGTCACCATATGTGTGCGATTTCTTGCGCGCAGCTTCAATCTGACATTTTCGATATGACGTTCAACGGTGCGGGGCGCTATTGCGATTTCCTGCGCGGTTTCTTTGGCTGACAAACCTTGCGCTACTAATTCCAAAACCTGTTGTTCCCGGGCGGTAAGTGCCGGAACTCCGCTTTGCGGATCGATGTGCAACACAGTATTATCCTCTTCGTCATTGAAACTGACGCGACCAGTAAAACCGTTTTGCAACCCAATTGTTTTCAGCGTGCAGCTCTAAATTCAGTTCTGGCAAGTCCCGGAACGGGTGCTGCTTCAATCTTGCCCTCTGTTATGCACCAAATTGACAACAACATAACCCCGTCAACCGGCGCTGATCGTCTAGCATATATCCTAAGTTAAACCCAATTGTAAAATACACTAAGTAAATTTACCCACATGTTTCCCTCAATGGCAAAGCACCCGCGAAATCCATGCAATAGCCAGCAATTCCTTGGCCGTTTAGGCTAGCCAGCGAACCCCAAAAAACAAGAAAATGGGCCGCGCCAGCAAAGGGAATGTAAAATGCTCAGGCTTAGCGGTCAAACAGCCCATCCGGCTGCACGTTATTCGCATACATCGCTCAAATTTCGCAAAGGCGAGATCATCTACGCCCAGGGCGACCCTGCAACCGACTGGTATCAGGTGGAATCCGGCACGGTGAGAACGTGCTTCCTATATCGAGACGGGCACCGCCAGCTGACAGGTTTCTATTATAGCGGCGACGTATTCGGCATTGATGCTGAAACATATCGTTCCTCCGCCGAGGCTGTGACCGCCGTAACTTTAACCCGGTGCAGCAAGTCTATGGGTTCTGCGATAGCATCCAATCAAATTCCCGAAGCGAGCAGCCTTTTGCAGAGCGCTTTGAACCACGCACAATCCTGCATTTCGCTTCTCGGGCGCAGAACCGCGAACGAGCGCGTGGCGGCATTCCTATTGGCGACAGCTTGGCGCATCGGCGGTAGCGACTCGCTGAACCTGCCGATGACGCGCGCCGACATCGCCGACCATCTGGGGCTGACGATCCATACGGTAAGCCGTACCCTGTCAGAACTGGCGCGACGCGAGATCATAGGCCTCAACGGCCCGCAGTCGATCACGATCCGTAATCCGCATCTGTTGCGACTACTTGCCGATGGCGAGGGCCGAGACACGTCATACGAGCAAATTGATCGGATCGGCGCTTTGGCCATGGCTCCTGCAACAGCATTAGGGAGATAAGCAGTGACTCGCACATTTACTGGATGCAGCATTCGTGCTGCTTTGGGTTGTGCTGTATCGGTCGCAGCGATTGCGATACCGACACAGGCCGTTGCACTTGATCTTGACGGAGATGCAGAAAGCCCGGGCGATGATGTCGCCGAACCAAGCGTCGCCGAGCAACTGAAATTGATGCGGGCAGAAATCAGAGCGCAGCGCGAAATGATCAAAGCTCAAAATGAAACCATCGCCCGGCAACAAGCAGCTATCGACACACTGCTCAATCGCACTTCCGGTGATTTCGATCTGGGGCAGTTGAGGGGCACAGGAATCGACCAGATGCCGGCTTCAGCGTCCCTGGATTCGGCTGGTCCGCTCCCCGGATCTCCTGTAGGCGAAGCACCTCCGCCGGAACCGGCAGTTGAGGCTATGGTGGCGGCGGTTCCGGAAGGTCAGGGCGTTCTGACGCCGAAAGGCAGGCTGACGCTGGACACCTCGTTCGAATATACGAACTCGTCTGCAAACCGGCTGGTTTTCAGGGGATTTGAACTGATTCCGGGGCTGCAGGTCGGATTGATCGAGGCGAGCGATGTTGATCGTGATTCGCTGGTAGGTACTGTTGCGCTCCGCTACGGAATTACCGACCGGCTGGAAATCGAAGGTCGCATGCCGGTCATGTACCGGCATGACCGGATAAAAGTAACGCAGCTTCGCGACGAAGGCATTGTCCGCACTCTCAAGCTCGAAGAGTCGGACATCGGCGATGCCGAAATCGCACTTCGCTATCAGGTCAACGCCCCGACCGAACAAAATCGGATGATCGGCATCGCCAGCCTGCGGGTAAAAAGCACGACGGGCAAAAGTCCTTTCGATGTGGGTTTTGATTCATTCGGGGTGGCGACAGGCCTGCCGACAGGTTCGGGCTTCTGGGGCATCCAGCCGGGATTGAGCTTTCTGCTGCCCTCAGACCCGGTAGTAATCTATGGCGGGATGAGTTTCCTTTATCATCTGCCCAAGAATGTCGATCGAATGGTTGGTGACGTTCTGGTCGGTCGGGTGGATCCTGGCGACGCGGCGAGTGCCAATATCGGCTTCGGCTTTGCGCTCAACCCGCGCTTCTCCTTTTCGTTGGGATATAATCACACCTATATCTTCCCCACCGAACAGATTATCGGCGGAACCAAGCAGCGATCAACGCATCTGCAAAGTGGCGCTTTTGCCTTTGGCATGTCCTACCGGCTGGATGAACGCCAATCGATCAATTTCGGTTTGCAGCTAGGCGCAACAGCGGATGCACCCGGCCTATCGGTGGTATTGAGGCTGCCCATCACTTTTTAGGAGGAGTTTGCGGCGGTCGATTGCTGTATGCCTGAACGATCCGCCGGACCGGTCGTCGATCGAAGCCGTCTATGATCGGCCGCTTACACCAGTCAGGAAGGCATCGGTCTGTTATTGCCCCAATGCAGACCCGATTGTCATCGCGCCAATAGCCGAGCTGAGGCTGTCCGCCAGTCGATTGGAGATGATGCTATCGTGGAACGCATCATAACCGCCAAGCTCAATCGACGCATCGACCTGCTGGACGATATCCAGATTGCTTGCGGTGTTGACCAATATATTCTGCAGTCCGTTTTCCACGCGGTGGATCAGCATCGTCTGGCCGTCATTGGCAGCGAAAACCGGCGTTCCACCAACATCCATGCTGATCTTGCCATTTGCGAGTGCGGAGGCGTTCAGGCTGCTGGCGTTGGCGGGTGATATCCCTTGCGCAGCGAACTGTTCTTTCAGCACACCGGTATCGGTCCAGCTGACGGTCGTTCGCAGCATAAGTTCGCCATTGATATAGGTGCGGATATCGGCGCCCAGATTGATATTCATGCCATGAACGACAAAGCCGCCGCGTTGCCGATCGAGCAGCTCGTCGCTGACTGTTTCGGCAAACGCGAACGGCTCTGCGACCCCGTTGGGGATTGCGGTAGCATCGCTATATGGTTGGGGTTGAGCGGCATTGGCCTCTGGTGCCAGCGCGAAAGATCCGCTGGCAAAAGCTATGATCAGGGTGGCATATCTCATCGAATATACTCCTATTGAACCGTGCCAACCCTGACATCGAGCAGGATTTCGGGGCGCAATTGATAGATGGGTGGAATATCGCGGGTCACGTCTGCAACCGAAGCCGTCAGCACATTCGATTTGAGCGGCGCTTTCGACCACGGTCCCCAATCGCTGGCCTGATTGAACACAGGACGGCGCGCGCCGTCGGACTCGCCGATCGCGAGATAGATTCCGTTCCACATCTTTTCGAAGTCCGGCGCGGAATATTCAGTCAATCCCAGGATTGAATCCCCAACCAAAACGCGGTTGCCGCGAATCCCCTTTACAACGACAAAATGTTTGAAGCCCCGCAGATCTATAAGCGCGATCCCTGGTCGTCCCGCAGCCGCAATGTCAGCGACTTTGAATCTATAGCCTTGAGCCTTCAATCCGCGGGCTTGAAGATAGTTCTTCATGTCCAGCATCGAAAAGCCGAGCTGTCGTATCTTTTCCTGATCCCCCTTAGCCCACATCGCCTTGAAGCTGTCGACCTCGGGCGTTCTCGTGCCATAGTGATAGGTCAAAAGCGTTGCCACCGCAGCGGACCCGCAGCTGAAATCGAACTGCTGGCGGATCACCGAACGAAACGGAATTTCCACCCAGCTCATCGTGCGGACGCGATAATTTGCACCGGCCGTGTCAGGGGTCAGACCTACCGTGCCGGCGACCAAAGGGCTCGCTGTCAGAGCACAGGCAACCGCCATCAAGGCGATCTTCGCACGCATCGCTGATTCCTCCTGAACTTGCAGCCAATGGCTTGGTCGAGGCTCGCCTAATTGGCAAAATTGATGGTTACATTCATCCCCGATTGCAGGTTGTTTTGCGCACCGGTATTGATCACCAGATTACCGAAACCGTTAAAGTTGGTTAGGGCATTGTCGGAAAGGTTGATTGATCCAGCGGAAAAATCACCATTGATCACACCACCACTATTGACGGCATTCAGCGTCTGATTGCCTACCACTATGGTCGAACCACCGCGTGCCGCGTCCAGTTCCTCATCGGAAAAATCACCGTCATTTTCGACATCAGCCAAAGCGGGAATATCGATGATCACAAGCTCGGTAACTGCGACGGCTGCCAAATCATCGGTCTGGGAAATTTCGATCGGGTCTTGCTGCGCCTGCGCGCTGGCTATGGCCGGTAACCCGGCGATTGCCACCAAGGCAGCGGACCTGAAATAAAATGGATTCTTCATCTTCTCCTCCTGTCGCTTTTCGTAAGGGGAGTATCGGGAGCCGCCTGCCGCGAGGCCAGCGGCTCCCAAATCCGAAAGCAGCTTATTCGCCGCCGCCGAAGGTCACCGTACCGCGAGCCGCAATGTTGGTTGCAGCTTGTGCGTTGGAGCCTTGGCCGTTGTTCCAGCCCTGGTTTAGAATACCCGAATAGGCAGCAAATGCATTGCCATCGATCGAGTTGTTGCCGCTGTTGCTGTTCACAGCCGACACGCCAGCAAGTGCCAGAACCGGAGCGTTCGTTACCGAAGCGTTGAGTTCCTGATCGGCAACTACCGACGAATTGTCGTTGCCATTGTCATGGTTGCCGTCGGTGTTACCCGAACCGATGCTGTTGAATGAGGCAAGCGCGGTTTGCGACTTGTCATTCAGCACATCGTTCAGCGAATTGTCGCTGTTATCCGAGTTATCGCTGTTGTCCGAATTGTCACTGTTGTCAGTGTTATTCGAACCGAGCGTATTGAACGAAGCCAGCGCATTCTGAGAATTGTCATTGCCCGAATCCTGGACTTGCAAATCGGTGGATGTGCTGGTCGACGTTGCCGTGTTGCCGATGCCAATGCCACCAGTGGTCGGACCTGCATCTGTGTCGGTCGTAATTTGCGCAAAGGCAGGCGTAGCCGACATTGCAACGACGATTGCCGAAGCGGCAAGGATAGTCTTGAATTTCATGGGTCGTCTCCGTTTCAAATGGGGCAATCCAGTCGTCTGCACAGGGTCTTGTTGAGCACATGACTGGATACCCTGTTTTGCCCGTTTTCTCCGGACGTTCATTGGATAGGAGGAAGGCGGCTATGCGATGTTGCGAAAACGCAAAGAATGGGCAAGGAATCTACGTGGGTAAATTGCCCAGCGGATTTTCGCTTTGGGAAATTGAATGGGCCGCGAATTCGGATCTGCTTTCAAATCGAACGCTCGAGACCGTCGAAGCGAGAACCAAATTGCTGCATTGGTAAAGCTGCGCATCAGCAATGGCACAGCGGAATTGATGTTCGAGAACACCGGGCAACCTTCAGGCTGCGCGTTCTCCATTTGTCATTCCTCAATTTGCTTCCTTGACCCGAAGCATTGCCAATGCTGCCAACGCCATGACGGTAGCGGCGAATGCCATCGTCCAGATCGGCTCGGTCGGGAACCAAGCCTTGAGAATTGTTCCCATGACCGTCGCCACCAGCAATTGCGGAACAACGATGAAGATGTTGAACAACCCCATATAGATGCCGAGCTTGCCTTGCGGCAGGCTTGAGGCGAGGATGGCATAGGGCATGGCGAGGATCGAAGCCCAAGCTATGCCGATGCCGATTTCGGCCAGCAGCAGTATCTGCGGATCGCGGATGAACAGGAAGGCCGCGAAACCTGTTGAACCAGCCAGCAGACAAACCATGTGCGTCTTCACCTTGCCGATGCGTTCGGCAAGTTTTGGCAACACGAACAGCGCCGCAAGTGCGGCGACGCCATTGTAGACCGCGAACAGGATGCCCACCCAATTGCCTCCCTCATTATATGCGGTCGAGGTCGGGTCGGCGGAACCAAAGGCATATTGGGCGACGACCGGCGTGGTGTAGATCCACATGATGAACAGCGCCGACCAGCTGAAAAACTGAGCAAGCGCCAGTCGTTTCATAATGTCGGGCATGCCCGAAAAGTCTCCGACAATATGGCTGAGCATATTATTGTCGCGCCCACTTTTGGCCAGCTGGATGGCGATCAAGCTGGCGAGGCCATAACCCGCCATCAACGCGCCCAGCAGATAGACTTCTTTTTCAAGGCCTGTGGCTGACACAAGCAACGCCACACCTACACCCGCCGCTATCCAGATGAAGGCGGTAACAGGCGAGCGGGCGGCCAGCGCACGAATGGTCGAGCTATCGCCCTCAGCGCCCTTTTGCCCAAATGCACGCAATTGGGCAGGGCTATATTCCTGCGTGCTGAACACCGTCCAAAGCACTGACAACAAATAGATCAAGCCACCGAACCAGAAGCTGTATTTCACGGTATCGGGAATGCCGCCACCAGCGACTTCATTAGCAACGCCAAGATGGTCAAGAACCCATGGAAAAATCGAACCGACCACTGCGCCAGCGCCGATAAATGCTGTCTGCAACGAATAGCCAGCCGTGTGCTGATCCTTGCGCAGCATATCGCCGACAAAGGCGCGAAATGGTTCCATTGAAACGTTAATCGAAGCGTCGAGTATCCAGAGCATGACCGCCGCAAACCATAGGGCAGGGGCCAGAGGCATAACGAACAGTGCCAATGACGCCATGACAGCACCGGCCAGAAAATAGGGCCGACGGCGGCCGAGTTTGCCCAGCCAGGTTCGGTCGCTCATATGACCGATCACGGGTTGGACGAGGAGACCTGTCAATGGAGCCGCAATCCATAACGCGGTCAGATTGTCGAGGCTTTCTCCCAGTGACTGGAAGATGCGCGACATGTTCGCATTTTGCAGCGCGAACCCGATTTGTATGCCAAAGAAGCCGAACGAAATGTTCCACAGGCCCCAAAAGCCCTGACGCGGCTTTTCCATAATCCTCTCCCGATTATCTTTTGCCGCAAGGTGGCAGCGAAGTGGCGGCGCGGCAATGCTGCGGGCAGGGCAAATAGCTTACGTATACGAATACGTAGCTTTTCAATGCGCTCCGCATGATTTGCGGACAACCAGTTTGGCGGGCAGCATATAGCCCTCCGCGCTATTGCCCTCGATTAGTTTGAGCAGTGAATCGACCAGAACCTCGCCCGCTGTGCGATAGTCTTGCTGAACTGTCGTTAAAGGCGGATGCGCAAGGCTGGCCGCAGGAATGTCATCAAAACCGATGATGGCGACGTCGCCCGGAATGCTGAGGCTCGCATCCTCAATTGCCCTGATGGCGCCGATAGCAATTAGGTCGCTTGCGGCAAAAATTGCGTCAAACCTTAGCCCGCTTCCTATCAATTGCTGCGCAGCATCAAAGCCAGATTGTTCGGTATTCAGCGCGTCGATTTGCAAGCCAATAGCAATGTCCAGCCCTGCTGCAGAGATTGCGTTTCTTGCGCCCAGATAGCGGTCCCGGAATTCGGGATAATGGCTGGAGGCGTCACCCAGAAAGGCAATGTGCTTGCGGCCATGGGCAATCAGATGTTCGGCTGCCAGCCTGCCACCATCGATATTGTCACAGCCGATGGTAGTGCCCATTTCATCCTGTCCGCCAACCATGCCCCAGCGTACGAAATGGGTTCCCTGCTGAATCAATTGCTCAAGTTTGGGCTGGTAAAGCTCATAATCGCCATAGCCTAGCAGGATAATGCCGTCGGCCTTGCGGCTGTCTTCATAATCGACATGCCAGTTTGCCGACAGCTGCTGGAACGAAATCAGCAGGTCGTGATTCCGCCGCGCTGCGGTGCGTGTGATTGAAGCGAGCATGGATAAAAAGAAGGGGTTTATGCCGGTTTCGTCCGGCGTCGGGTCTTCGAAAAAGAGCAGTGCCAGCGTGTTGGAGCGCTGCGTTCGCAGGCTCGATGCATTTTTGTCGACCTTGTAGTTTAGCTGCTGGGCAATCGCTTCGATGCGTTTGCGGGTTTGTTCTGAAACTGAAGGGCTGCCGCGCAGCGCGCGCGATACCGTTGGCTGCGAAACCCCTGCAAGCTGCGCTATATCGAATGACGTGGGCTTATGTGGTGGCATGTGGTGCGACCGGCTCTCCTGCAACAAACCATAAGCGCGGTGCGGCATTCGTGCAACGACGTTACCGCATAATTCTGAATACGTATGTGAATAACTGTCATTTGGCGGGGTCGGTGTAGTATTTGAACAGCGATGGCCAAACTGGGTGGCCATGCACTTTAGGTTGCAACAAGCGGTGCAGCAACGACTGGGCCGCAAAAGAGGGGATACAGGATGTCTGCTTCGTGGAACACGAATGAAGTACGTGCGCGCCTTGCGCATACGACCAGCGCAACCGCGCTGGCCTTTGCAGTTTTTGCTGCGCTGCCGGGTGCAGCATATGCGCAAGACGCGGCTGCCGAAGATGTGGCTGAAGAAGAGGGTGCGATCGTCGTAACCGGTTTCCGTGCGGCGCTGGAAAGCGCTGTCGCCGAAAAGAAAAATGCCGAACAGATTGTTGAATCGGTCTCCGCCGAAGATATCGGCAAGCTGCCTGACGCGTCGATCGCTGAATCGATCGCTCGCCTGCCGGGCCTGACCTCGCAGCGCCTGAACGGCCGCTCGGCGTTCATCTCGATCCGCGGTTTTGGCCCCGATCTGTCGCAGACCCTTCTCAACGGTCGCGAGCAAACCTCGACCGGCGACAACCGCGCCGTCGAATTCGACCAGTACCCCTCGGAAATGGTCAGCCAGGTTAATGTCTACAAGACACCCGCTGCCAACATTATCGGTCAGGGTCTTGTGGGCACGGTTGATATTCGCACCGCGCGCCCGCTGGAAACAGGCAAGCGCGTGCTGGCTTTCGGCGTCAAGGGAAGCATCACAGATCTGGGCAAGCTGAATGCCGGATCTGACGACAAGGGATATCGCGTCAACGCGACTTACATCGACCAGTTCGGTGGCGATACCATCGGCATCGCGCTTACCGCAAGCTATGTCGACGAGTCGTACCAGGTTCAGGAATACAACGCTTGGGGTTATAACGACTTTGCAGGCGCTCGCCTGATCGCAGGTAACAAATCGTTCGTTACCTCGACCAATCTGAAGCGTTTTGGCCTAGGCGGAACCTTGCAGGGCGACCTTTCGGACAATGTCCGCCTGACTGCCGATATCTTCTATTCGAAGTTTGATGACGATATCATCAAGCGCGGTATCGAACTGCCGCTGTCGAGCGCGTTTGGCTGGACTTCGGCGGGTATCAACCCGGGTTATACCGTGCAGGACGGCCATATCGTCAATGGCACTTTCACCGATATCGAAGCGGTCGTGAACAATCACAAGCTGGTTCGCTCAGCAGACCTGCTTTCGACCGGTCTCAACATCGATTGGGACATCGGTAACGGCTGGAATGCAACCTTTGACTGGGGCACTTCGCGTACTGATCGCAACGAGCTGATTTTCGAGTCAAATGCAGGTACCGGCCGTGGCCAGGGCGTTGGCGCTCGTGACACCATCGGTTTTACGCAGCGCACCTCCGGAACCGTGTTCCGTCCGACGCTCAACTATTCCGATCCGAACCTGATCCGCCTGACCTCCCCGATGGGCTGGGGCGGCATCGCCGGTGGTCAGGACGGTTATTATAATGATCGCCTTGTCGACGATGAGTTGACCACCGTCCGCTTCGACCTTGAAAAGGAACTGGATGGCTTCTTCTCGGCGGTTCGCGCTGGCGTTGCCTATAATGCTCGCGGCAAATCGTTGTTTGCGGACGAATATTTCGTCGTCCTCGCAAGCGGTGCTGCTGATCTTCGCGTGCCTGACCAGTATCTGCTGCGTCCGACCAACCTGAACTATCTCGGCCTCGGCCCGGTCATCGGTTATGATCCCCAGGAACTTCTCAATAACGGAATCTACCGCCTGGTGCCCAATGCGGTTCAGGACGTGATTTCCAAGAATTACGAAGTGAATGAAGAGCTGATTACCGGCTATCTGCAGGTAGCGATCGACACCGAACTGGGCTCGAACCAGCTCACGGGTAATGTCGGCGTCCAGATGATCAAGGTCGACCAGAGCAGTTCTGGCGCCTTGTTCTTCAACGGCGTGGCAACGCCCACGACGCTTGGCACCAGCTATACGGATTGGTTGCCGAGCCTCAACCTGTCGCTTCGTACGCCAAGCGATTTCGTAATCCGCCTTGGCCTTGCTCGTGAAATCCAGCGTCCTCGCATGGACCAGATGCGCGTTGCCATTGGCTATGGTGTAGATCGCAGCGGTCCGACTCCGGTCATCCGCGGCAGCGGCGGTAATCCGTTCCTCGAACCGATCCGTGCGAACGCGGCTGACCTGACTTTCGAGAAATATTTCGGAAACAAAGGTTATGTCGCTGCCCAGCTCTTCTACAAGAAGCTGCTGAACTGGATCTATAATGCGGAATTCCCGTTCGATTACACGGGCTTCCCGCTCGGTGCCGAGGTCGTTCCTTCGCGCATTGGTACGCTCAACGCGCCGCTCAATGGTGACGGCGGCAAGATCTACGGTATCGAACTTGCTGGTACGCTGCCGTTCGAAGCCATTACGCCCTCGCTCGAAGGCTTTGGAGTAACCGGCGGTGTCTCTTACACCAAGAGCAAGCTGCGTCCGGCTCCGGGTCAGCCCTATGGCGACATTGATGGCTATTCGCGCTGGGTTGCCAACGGCACCGCCTATTTCGAAAAGAATGGCTTCAGCGCCCGTGGTAGCGTCCGTTACCGTTCTACCTTCCAGGGCGAACTGTCCGGCTTCGGCGGCAACCGTGTCCGCCGCCGTGCACGCGGCGAAATGATCGTCGACGCTCAGCTTGGCTATGATTTCCAGCCGGGCAGCAGCCTCGAAGGCCTGTCGCTGTTCATCCAGGGCCAGAACCTGACGAACGAGCCATTCTCGACGATCAATCCGGGCGCTCCGCTTGAAGTGATCGACTATCAGACATATGGCCGCCGTTATCAGGCTGGCATCACTTTCAAGTTCTGATACCTACAAATGGGGCGCTGCCATCGGCGGCGCCCCATTGATTTTCGGGCCGTGCGGCTCCGCAAACAAGGCAGGCAGGACAGATGCGTATAGTCATTGTTGGAGGCGGATCTGCGGGCTGGATGGCTGCGGCTGCCGTGTCCCGGCTTCTGACACCCGATTGGAAGATCACCCTTGTCGAATCCGATCAAATCGGAACCGTCGGCGTAGGTGAGGCGACCATTCCTCAAATTTTGTTGTTCAACGGTGTTTTGGGAATCGACGAGAATGAATTCCTGAAAGCGACCAATGGCACGTTCAAACTGGGTATCGAATTCGATGGCTGGCGCGCACCTGGCCACCGCTACATGCATTCATTTGGGCAGGTCGGACGTGATCTGGGGCTGGTTCCATTCCATCATTATTGGTTGCAGGCCAGGGCCCGGGGCAAGGCCCGGACGCTCGATCATTATAGCCTGACCGAATGTAGCGCGCGGGCAAATCGTTTTTCACGCACTGATCCGCTACCGCAAGCACCGTTGGGCGCTCCGACATATGCCTATCATTTCGATGCCGGGCTATATGCAGCAATGCTACGTACATATGCCGAGACGCGCGGCGTTATCCGCCATGAAGGCCGCATTATCGACGTGCCGCTCGATGGCGAGAGCGGCGCTGTCACTGGTGTCAAACTGGAAAGCGGAGAGCTGATTGAGGGCGATCTGTTCATCGATTGCTCCGGCTTTCGCGGTTTGCTGATTGGTGATGCAGTCGGATCGGAATATGTCGATTGGTCCAAATGGTTGCCATGCAACCGCGCACTCGCGGTGCCGTGCCGATCGGCAGATAAATTGTTGCCCTATACCCGTGCGTCGGCCCGCGAAGCAGGCTGGCAATGGCGTATCCCGCTTCAGCATCGCATCGGCAATGGCTATGTTTACTGCAGTGACTATCTGGACGATGAACGCGCGGCAGAAACCTTGCTCGCAAACCTTGATGGAGAGCCGCTGGCAGAGCCAAAGCCAATCCGGTTTACCACCGGGCACCGCCGACACTTCTGGAAAAAGAACGTCGTATCGCTTGGCCTTTCCTGCGGCTTTCTAGAGCCTCTGGAGTCGACCAGCCTTCACCTTGTCCAGTCCGGCATCAAGCATTTGATAGACCTCTTGCCCGCCGGTGGCATTGCCGGGGCCGAAGTCGAGCGTTTCAACCGGCAAATGACATTCGAGTTTGAAACTATCCGTGATTTCCTCGTGCTCCATTACTGGGCGAACGGCCGTGAGGAACCGTTCTGGCAGGCATGTAGAAAGCTTGAACTGACCGATAGCTTGCAGCACAAACTTGAACTGTTCCGTTCAAGCGGCCGTTTATTCCGTTACAATGAGGAACTGTTTACCGAAACCGGGTGGCTGCAGGTGTTGATCGGGCAGGGAATCGATCCGGAGTCGTATCATCCGCTTGCGAACGCGCCAGGCGATGAAGCGGTCGATAAATATCTGGCGTCCATCGAAGAGGTGATTGCCGCGAAGATCGGGCGGATGCCCGAGCATTCGGAATATATCCGCCAAAACTGTTCTTCAGGAGATTGACGATGCGTAACCTGCTCCTCGCTGCAGCTTTGGCCGCTAATATTGTTACGCCGATATCGGCCCAATCGTTCCGAGATCGTTTGCCCGAAGATGAGGTCATCTATTTCGTCCTGCCGGATCGCTTTGCCAATGGTGATCCAAAGAACGATACCGGCGGTATCAAGGGGGACCGGATGAAGCATGGCTTCGACCCGACGCATAAGGGCTTCTATCAGGGCGGCGACCTTAAAGGGCTAACCCAGAGGCTCGATTATATCCAGTCGCTGGGAATGACTGCGATCTGGTTTGCG
The DNA here is from genome assembly GCA_016707885.1 of Sphingomonadales bacterium. GTDB lineage: Bacteria > Pseudomonadota > Alphaproteobacteria > Sphingomonadales > Sphingomonadaceae > Sphingorhabdus_B. The sequence goes on along the minus strand of JADJGU010000001.1, from coordinate 12,353 downwards.
CCGATCTTCAAGAACAAGCCTGTGCAAGGCGGGGCGGGGCAGGAAAGTGCAGGCTATCATGGTTATTGGGTGACGGATTTCACGTCAGTCGATCCGCATTTCGGCACCAATGATGAGTTCAAGGCCTTTGTAAACGCGGCGCATGCGCGCGGGATGAAGGTCTATATGGACATCATCACCAACCATACGGCCGATGTCATCCAGTATAAGGAATGCCCGACATCGGCTTGTGCCTATCGCAGTCGTGCAGACTTCCCCTATTCGCGCCGCGCGTCTGATGCAGCTGAGATCAACAAGGGTTTCGAGGGTGACAGGGTTCGGACAGCGGAGAATTTTGCCAAGCTGACCGATATGAATTTTGCTTATACGCCGACCGTTCCCGAGGTCGAGGCTAACGTCAAAGTACCCGCTTGGCTCAACGATGTGCGCTATTACCACAATCGTGGCGACACTACGTTTCGCGGCGAAAACAGCACGATGGGCGATTTTGTCGGGCTCGATGATGTGTATACCGAAAACCCGCGAGTTGTTGACGGTTTCATCGAAATCTATGCATCGTGGATCGACAAATACGGGATCGACGGTTTCCGCATTGATACCGCCAAGCATGTGAACCCGGAATTTTGGCAGAAATTTGCGCCTCCTATGCTGGAACGCGCCAAAGCCCGAGGCATCCCCAATTTCCATATCTTTGGCGAAGTCGCGAATGACGGTGTGAATGTCCATGAGCAGGCCTATTACACCCGGATTGCCGGCCTTCCGTCGGTGCTGGACTTTGCATTCCGTCGGGCCGCTATCGAAATGGTTGGGGGTCGGTTTGGAACCGAACTGTTCAACCAGTTGACCGACGCTGATGCGCTCTATGCAGACACGGCTAATCAAGGCCGCCGACTGCCCACCTTCCTCGGCAATCATGACAATGGCCGTTTCGCGCGTGAAATGCGGTCGGCGAAGCCGCAGGCGGACGATGCCGAAATATTGAAGCGCGTCATTCTAGGGCATGCGCTGATGTTTACGACGCGCGGCGTGCCGACTGTCTATTCGGGCGATGAACAAGGCTTTGCCGGCGACGGCAATGATCAGGACGCGCGCGAAACATTATTTGCCTCAAAGGTTGCCGTGTATCTCGACAATAAGTTGGTCGGGACGCAATCGAACCACAGCAAGGATAATTTTGACCAGACGCATCCGATTTACGCCGCCATCACCAAATTGGCTGATCTCCGGACCAACCAAGTGGCTTTGCGGCGAGGCGAACAGATCGTCCGTAACTATTCCGACAAGCCGGGGCTTTTGTCTTTCTCACGTATAGACAAGCAGAGTGGCAAGGAAATTCTCGCCGTTTTCAACACCTCAACCGAGCCGTTCAAAGCCAATGTGGAAATCGATATCCGCACAACCGGGTTCGAAACGTTAATGGGTAACTGCCCGGCTGCGGTTCGTGCGCCGGGTTCTGCTGTCTTTGAACTGGCGCCGCTCGATTATGCGATTTGTACCGTAAAATGAACGATATGCAGAAAATTGAAGCATCCGCATCGTCACATCAGCCATGGTGGCGCGGTGCCGTGATTTACCAGATTTACCCCCGCAGCTTTGCCGATAGCAATGGCGACGGGGTAGGGGACTTGCCGGGCATCACCAACAGGCTGGATTATGTCGCGTCGCTTGGTGTGGACGCGATCTGGTTGTCACCCTTCTTCACCTCGCCCATGCGCGATTTTGGCTATGACGTTGCCGATTATTGCGGTGTCGATCCGATTTTCGGCACGCTGACCGATCTCGACGTGCTGATCGAAAAGGCGCACGATTTGGGTCTGAAGGTCATCATCGACCAGGTCTATTCGCATACATCGGATCAGCATGCCTGGTTTGCTGAAAGCCGCAGTTCACGCGATAATCCAAAGTCTGACTGGTATGTCTGGGCCGATCCCAAGGCCGATGGATCGCCGCCTAACAACTGGCAATCGGTGTTTGGCGGTCCGGCCTGGACATGGGATGCCCGCCGCGGCCAATATTATATGCACAATTTCTTGCGCGAGCAGCCGCAGTTGAATGTGCATAATCCGGAAGTGCAGGAAGCGTTGCTGGGCGTTGCCAAATTCTGGTTAGATCGCGGCGTCGACGGCTTCAGGGTTGATGCGATCAACTTTGCGATGCACGATCTGGAGCTTCGCGACAATCCTCCCGCCCCCGATGGCAACGGTCCCCGCACAAGGCCTTTTGATTTTCAGTTAAAGGTGCACAATCAGTCGCATCCCGATATCCCGAAATTTGTCGAGCGCATCCGAGCATTGACCGATCAATATCCCGATCGCTTCACGGTGGCGGAGGTCGGGGGAGCAGACCCTGATCGCGAGATGAAGGCTTTTACGGAGGGCGAAAACCATTTCAACAGCGCCTATGGATTTGACTTTCTATATGCGGACAAATTGACACCGGCACTTATCCGTGATGCGCTTGAAAGCTGGCCAACCGAGGAGGGGATTGGCTGGCCAAGCTGGGCCTTTTCGAACCATGATGCACCGCGCTGGATCAGTCGTTGGGCACCTAAAGGCCAGGAAGATGCCTTTGCCCGCATGGCATTGCTGCTGCTCGCTTGCCTGCGCGGCAACATCATCCTTTGGCAGGGTGAGGAACTGGGCCTGACGCAGGTTGAGATACCCTTCGAGAAATTGCAGGATCCTGAAGCAACTGCAAACTGGCCGCTTACGCTGAGCCGAGACGGCACCCGGACGCCGATGCCGTGGGTTGCGCAGGATGAGCAGGGCGGGTTTTCTACTGTCGAGCCTTGGCTGCCGCTTGGAGAGTCAAATCTGGCTTGTGCGGTGGATAGGCAGGAAAAGGATGCGGACTCGCTCCTCAACCTCACACGCAAACTGATCACGCTTCGGAACACTTATCCTGCGCTGCGCAACGGCGGATGCGACGTGGTGCTGGCCGATGCCAACTGCATTGTGTTTGAACGAACGGCCGATGGTGAACGATTGACCGGTATATTCAACTTGTCTGGCGATGACATCGGCTGGCCCGAACCGGTGGGGCAGGACGGGATCGAAATCGAAAGTGTCAATCGCGCAGCGATAGGCCGTCTGCCCCCCTTTGGCGCGATACTGATCAAGAGAGGATTGCAATGAAGCTGAAAAATTTGGTCCTGGGCCTCGGTGTCACGCTGGCAGCAGCCCCCTTGCATGCACAGCAAGCTCCAGTAAGCGCTACCTCCCCCGATGGAACAATGAGCGTTGAACTGACGATCGACGGTGATGGCAGGGCCGCTTATTCGGTCAACCGCAAGGGTAAACCGATCATCGCTCCTTCCAAATTGGGTTTCCTGTTTACCGATGTGGCCAAGGTGGACCGCCGCCTGAGTGTGACCGGCCAGGAAGTCCGCGATTTTGATGAAAGCTGGACCCAGCCCTGGGGCGAATGGGCGGAGATCCGCAATCGATATCGTGAATTGAAAGTTCACCTCAAGGAAACGACCGCTTTGGCGCGGGTATTTACTGTGACATTCCGGCTGTATGAGGATGGCGTGGGTTTTCGCTACGAATTTCCTGACCAGCCCAATATGGCAGAAACCAAAATTGCCGAAGAACTGACGGAATTTTCCTTCGCCCAAGATGGCACGGCGTGGTGGAAACCCGCCTTCCTCTGGAATCGCGAGGAATATCTGTACAACAAGACGCCGCTATCCGCAGTAAGCACGGCAGCAACGCCAGCAACTATCAAGCTGGCCGACGGCACCCATGTCGCGCTGCATGAAGCAGCGCTGGTCGATTATTCAAGCATGGCGGTGACGCGGACTGAAGGCACGACATTGCGCGCCAATCTGACACCCGGCGCGGGCGAACCAAAGGTTCAAAAGGCCGGTGCATGGAAAACGCCTTGGCGCACGCTCATCGTCGCAGACGATGCCGCGGGGATCTATCACAGCCACCTGATGCTGAACCTCAACGAGCCCAACAAGCTGGGCAACTTAAGCTGGTTCAAACCCGGAAAATTTGCTGGCGTGTGGTGGAACATGATCAAGGGTGAATGGACTTGGGCCCGTGGCCCCAAGCATGGCGCAACCAATGAGAATGTGAAGCGCTACATCGATTTTGCTGCGGCGAACGGCATCCCACATTTGCTTGTCGAAGGCTGGAATGTCGGTTGGGATGGCGATTGGTTCGGCAACGGTCACGACATGGACTTTGCAAAGCCGACCGAAGATTTCGATGCCGACATGTTGGTGGCCTATGGTAAGAAAAAGGGTGTGCGCTTGATCGGACATCATGAAACTGGAGGCGCTGCGACGCATTATGAAAACCAGTTTGACAAGGCGTTCAAATTTGCGGCCGACCGCGACTATATGGTCGTCAAAACGGGCTATGTCACCGACGCCGCCCAGATGGAACGCGAAGATTCCGACGGCAAAAAGTATCGCGAGTGGCATGAAGGCCAATGGATGGTGAACCATCAGTTGCGCGTCATTGAAGCCGCAGCGAAATACAAGATCGCCATCGACAGCCACGAGCCGGTAAAGGGAACGGGTCTGCACCGTACCTATCCGAACTGGGTGGCACGCGAAGGCATGCGCGGGATGGAGTATAATAGCTGGGGCGGTAAGAATCCGCCCGAGCATGAAGCCAATGTCGTCTTCACCCGCATGCTCGAAGGCCCGATGGATTTCACGCCTGGGATATTGAGCCTGAAGGGAGAGAAAGACAGCGATATCCTGTCGACGATCGCCAAGCAGTTAGCACTTTATGTCGTGATTTATTCACCAGTGCAGATGGTGGCGGATACGCCGGAAAATTACGCTAAATATCCGGAGCCGATGAAGTTCATCCGCGATGTGCCTACGGACTGGCAGGAAACCCGCGTTCTCAACGGCGAAATTGGCGACTATGTCACCATCGCCCGCAAAGAACGGGGCGGTGAAGGCTGGTATGTGGGAGCCGTTGGGGACGAGGAAGCCCGCACGGTTTCGTTCAAGCTCGATTTCCTGACTCCAGGCAAGCGCTACAAGGCCGAAATCTATCGCGATGGGGACGATGCCGACTACCGGACCGAGAAACGGCATTCGATCGTAATCGAAAGCAAGATGTTCGTTAGCGACGATACCCTGACCATGCGTATCGCACCGGGTGGCGGTTTCGCCATTCGATTGGTGCCGCTCAAATAAGTCGTGCGCTGGTTTTTCGCCTTCCTTTGCGCGGTCCTCGGGTCGCAAGCCGCGCAAGCCCGGGTCGAGAATATTGTCGCTTTCCCGTCTCGCTATGTGGAAGCGCGCAATATCTCGATCTGGGTTCCCGATGACTATGATCGGACGGTCGACCGGCTGCCGGTCATTTACATGCATGACGGGCAAAATATCTTTGAGCCCGGCCGTGCTTATGGCGGACAGGAATGGGGTGTGGATGAGGCACTGGCTGTCAAAAAGGCGCGCGTCATAGTTGTCGGTGTCTGGAATACGAAATATCGGGGTCGCGAATATCTGCCCGCCAAGGTTGTCGCACAGCTCGACAAGTCGTCACGCCAACGCGTTGAGGCCGTGCATGGCGGGCGTTCGATGGCTGATTCCTATCTCAAATTCCTCGTGCAGGAACTGAAACCCTATATCGACAGCAACTACCGTACGCGTACCGATAAACGGAATACGTCGATCATGGGGTCAAGCATGGGCGGACTTATTTCAATCTATGCGCTTGGCGAATATCCACGAACCTTTGGAAATGCGGCGGCCCTTTCTGTCCATTGGCCATTGGCCGACCCATCCAAGGCCTCGTTAGACGAACCGGCCATTGTTGCGGCCGCCTTTGACAAATGGTTGCGAAAATCAGAGCTGAGGCTCGGCCCTAACCGGCTCTACATGGACCATGGCACCGTCAATCTCGATGGCTTCTACCGCCCCTATAGTTTGAAAATTGAAGCGATGCTGACCGCGAAAGGATGGAAGGCAGGTGCCAACTGGAAATCGGAGGTTTACCAAGGCACCGACCATAACGAGGCCGCCTGGCGCGCGCGGGTCGATATTCCGCTGACATTTCTTCTATCGCCTCCCGAATGAGCGCTGCACCCCATCATCATTTTGTCATCCTCGGCGGGGGGACCGCGGGGTGGATGACGGCATGCATGCTTGCCGCGCGATGGCCTGCCTTCGATGTCACGCTGGTCGAATCCCCCGACGTCGGGATTATCGGTGTCGGTGAAGGGTCGACGCCGCAATTGCGCGATTTTTTCAATCGGCTTGGGCTGGCTGAAGCCGACTGGATGCCGCGCTGCAACGCCACCTACAAAAACGGGATAACCTTTCGGGGATGGTCGGAACGTCCGGGCTTTGAGAGTTATTTCCACCCTTTCGCAACAGAGGTCGACGGCCGCACACTGGGCATTTTTACCTATAATACGCGCGCCCGACGCACCGGCCGTGATATATGGGCTCATCCTGATCGTTTCTTCCTGCCAGCCTATTTGGCGTCGCGCCGTCTGGGGCCGATCGCATCGGAAAATTTTCCGTTCGATATTGGCTATGGCTATCATTTCGATGCCTATCTGGTCGGGGCGATCTTGCGCGACAAGGCAAAGGCGATGGGTGTCCGGCACCTCGAGCGTCATGTAGCCAAGGTGGAAATCGACGAGAATGGGAATGTCGCTGCGCTTCTGACAACCGATGGCGAAACGATTGCAGGCGATTTTTTCATCGATTGTAGCGGTTTCAGGGGCACATTGATCCAGGAAGCGTTACGCGAGCGCTTTTATCCGTTTGGCGAAAACCTTTTCAACGACAGTGCCGTGGTGATGCCAACGCCGGCCGACTCAACCAGCACCAACCCTTATACAATTTCAACTGCACTTTCAGCGGGATGGGCTTGGGACATCCCGCTGACCAACCGCACCGGCAATGGCTATGTCTACGCCTCGAGCTATATCGACAAAGATGCTGCCGAAACCGAGCTCCGCCGTCATCTGGGATTGATAGACAGCGATATCGAGGCGCGGCACCTATCGATGAAGGTCGGGCGGGTTGAGCGAAGCTGGGTCAATAATTGTCTGGCTGTCGGGCTGTCGCAGGGCTTCATCGAGCCGCTGGAAGCTACGGCACTGCACATCGTTCAGGCGACGGTTGAAGGCTTTATCGATGCTTTTGAACTTGGCAGGTACACGCCGCAAGAGCGTGAAATGTTTAACCAGCGCATTGCCGCACGCTACGAAGGCATACGCGACTATATCGTCGGCCACTATCGTCTGAACCGCCGTACCGATAGCGAATATTGGCGTGCCAATGCTGCGAACCAGAATCTGTCGGATACACTCAAGGCCGTGATGACGAGTTGGTTCCGTTGTGACGATCTGGGCGCTACGGTGGCGGAATTGGGTATCGGGAAATATTATGCCAGTCTGTCATGGCACTGCCTGTTCGCAGGTTATGGAACCTTTCCGGCAGACGCGGTTATTGCGCCGCCGGGTGACGATATTGACGTCCACGATTTGACGAAAATCGACGATTTCCTGCGGCGCTGCGCTATGAACTTCGGCGACCACAAGCAGCGGCTTGACACACTTAGAGCGTAAAGTCAGGCAACTGAGATCTAGCTATCTGCCGTGCCTCCTTGCAGCAGTTGCTCAAATTCAACCCGCCCAACACCGACGACTGGACAGCAACCCCGTATGCCGTAAACATCAGTGTCTTGCATCCGACAAGGGGCCACCCAGCTTTGACACATAGCCGCCAAGAAGACATTGCTGATGATATCCGTCCGCTATTGTTGAGCCAGGTATCCAGCCCAACTCGCTTTGCGATAGCGACCCTGGTTGCCGTTGATGGCCCTTCTCCGCGCGACATTGGCGCGCAAATGCTGATTAGCGATCAGCAACGCTGGGGTTTCCTCTCAGGTGGTTGTGTCGAGGATGATGTGGCCCGCCATGGACGAGAGGTTATTGCAACCAACGCGCACCGCCTGCTGCGCTATGGCGAAGGGAGCCCCTGGTTTGACATCAAGCTGGCCTGCGGTGCGGGCATTTCGATACTGGTCGAGCCCGCGCAAATCGACGACCCTGCTGTTTCCACCTTGCTGTCGGGCTATCGTGACCGGAAACCCGTCCTGTGGCAAAGCGATGGCGAAACCCGCACGGCCCGTTTTTGCAAAAAGGCCGGTTCGCTCTTGCAATCATGGGACGATAACAGTTTCTCCGCGCTATATGAACCGCCGTTGAGACTGGTCATCATCGGCAGCGATGCGACCGCACTGGCACTCGCAGGGCTTGCGCTGCATCTCGAAATGGAAACGGTGCTGGTGGATCCGGGAGGGCCCATGAATGCACCCTTTGTGGGTATGGGTTATCTGTGTTCAAGCACAGTCGAAGCGCTTCCGCTGGATCGATGGACTGCCGTCGCTGTTGTGACCCATGACCGCGAAAGTGACGAGAGCATGCTGGCCGCTGCCTTGTCGTCAGACGCCTTTTATGTGGGTGCTATAGGGGCACGCAGCCGACTGCAAAGCCGTGTTGAGCGATTGCAGGAGCACGGCGTCAGTGCGGCTGCCATCGAACGGTTGCGCGCACCAATCGGCCTTCAAGGCCTTGGCAAATCGCCGCGCGACATTGCGTTGTCGATTCTCTCCGAAGTGAAGCGGGACTTCCACAGCCGTTCAGCACGGGCCAGATCGGAGGGCGTATCGACATCGAGTATCGCGCCTTCGTCCGTGGTCGGCAAATAATGGAGCTTAGGGCCGGCGCCGCGAAGGAGCGACCCGGCGCCCTCATCCCCGGTTAGCGCCATCAGACTGGGCAGGGCCTCTTTTGCAAACGCAACCGGATGCCCGGGTACATCGCCGCAAATAGGGCGGGCGGCGTAGCCTGAATCTCGTGCGCGGCACGCCAGGTCTTCGCAAAGTTCCGCTGGAAAAATCGGCATGTCACCCAAAAACAGGAACAATCCCATATGTTTATCCGACAATGCTGCGATCCCGGTGCGGATGGAGGCTGACATTCCTTCCGACCAATTGGGGGCATGCACCACGGTGCAGGGACATCCAGCGAGAATAGCCTCCACATCTGCGTGTTCCGCACCCGCTACAACAATGGTCTTGGCAAAACCGATGGCGCATACCGCGCTTACGGTTCGCCGAAGTAAAGGGTCACCGGCCAGATCCGCCAAAAGCTTATGTGCGCCAAAACGGCTGCTACCACCTGCTGCAAGGACAATCGCCGACCAGTTGTTCAGTGCCGTGCCGTGCAGCTCGATCAAACCTTCGCCTGCGTCAACAGCGGCAGCGACCTGATCCGCTTACCTGTCACCGCAAACAGTGCATTTGCCAATGCCGGTGCAGCGGGCGGAACGCCTGGTTCCCCAATACCGCCCATATTGGCGCCGCTTTCGATGAAATGGATGTCATGCACCGGCGGTGCATCGGCCAGCTTCAGGATCGGATAGTCAGTGAGGTTGCTCTGCTGCACCGCGCCCTTGTCGAGCGTGATTGCCTCTCCAATCGCCGAGGACAGGCCCATGATGGTGCCACCTTCGATTTGCGCCGCCGCACCATCAGGATTGACGATGCTGCCTGCGTCGACAACGGTTGTGACCTTGAGGACTTTCGGGCTGCCATCTTCCTTGACTGACGCCTCGATCACATGCGCGACGATCGTCTTGAAGCTCTCGACGATCGCTACGCCGCGCCCGACACCTTCGGGAAGTGGCGCACCCCAGCCACTGCGTTTGGCAACTTCTTCGAGCACTTTCAGATGGCGCGAACCGGGCTTCAAATGCTTTCGACGGAAGTCGACCGGATCGGCCTTTGCAGCATGTGCGAGCTCGTCCATGAAACTTTCATTGTAAAAGCCCTGCTGGGTCGAATTGACCGAACGCCACGCCCCAGTCTGCTGGTTTGAGGCATATTCATAATGCCGCCGCGCCACTACCGGCAGGTCGTAGATGAAGGTGGTTTCGCTTTCCGCGCTTTCGGTTTGCGCATAATCGTTGAGATAGGCGGCGATTTTGCCATCCTTACCGATCGCGGCTTTGAGAATAGCGGCACTTTGCGGGCGATAGGCGCCCTGCTGCACTTCCTCTTCGCGGCTCCAGATAAGCTCAACGGGGGCAGCTGTAGTCACCAGCTTGGTCACCTGCTCCACGATTTCCATATACATGGGCAAACGGCGGCCAAAGCTTCCGCCGATCAGCATCGGGTGAAAGGTGACATTGTCGGCATCGAGGCCCGATACTTCAGTCGCGAGCATCTTCGAAGCCAGAGGATCCTGCATCCCGCCCCAGAGGTTCAGTTTACCATCCTTGAAATGTGCAGTCAGCGCAAATGGCTCCATCATCGCATGGTGCAGGAAAGGCACCTGATATTTCGCCTCAATCGGTTTGGCGCCGAGCGCGGCCTGCACATCGCCTTCGCCCGCCTCGCCATCGGGTTCGCCCTTGGCGATCAGGTCGTCATAGGCCTTGAAGATTGAAGCGGTCGAGAAACCTGCATTGCCGCCGTCGCTGAATTGAGGCGAGAGCGAGCGCAATCCCGACAGTGCGGACCAATAGCCCTTGGCGACCACCGCGACCGCATTGTCGAGCTTGATGACCTTTTCGACACCCTTCACCGCCATTGCTGGGGCCGGATCGACCGAGGTAAGCTTCCCGCCACGTACCGGTGCCGCCATTATCGTTGCCACGCGCATATCGGGCACTTTGAAATCCATGCCATATTGCGCGCTGCCATCGACCTTGGCGGGCAAATCGAGCCGCGGCATCGACTGACGCATTATTTTGTAATCTTTGGGGTTTTTCAGCCTCGGATCGCTCTCGAGCGACATCGTTGCAGCCTCAGCCGCCAGTTCGCCATAGCGCAGTGCCTTGCCCGATTTGGCATGGAGGACCTTGCTGTCGGCGGTGGTCAGTTCGGTTGCGGGCACGCTCAACCGCTTGGCAGCGACCTCGATCAGTACCGCACGCGTCGCCGCGCCGACCATCTGGAAGGTTTTTTGTCCGGTAAAGCGCAGTGCTGATGACCCGCCGGTAATCTGCAGGTTCATCGATCGCGCAGATCCTTGCCCGATATCAGTATGCGGTGAATAGATGGTGATCTGGTCATCTTCGGCGATTTTCAGCCAGGTTGCAAAGCTGTGCTCGCCCTTGCCAGTGGTCAGTTCGACCGCCTTTTTCGCGGCACTGCTGTCCGCGAGCTTGATACCGAATAAGCCCGCGCCGACGACGGCAATACCGCCGATCAGGAAGGCACGGCGCTTCACACCCTTTTTCCTGACCGGAACAGTTGCGGTTTCGTCCGATGGAGGGTTGGGATTGTCTGCCATCATGCCGCTCCCGTCACCGCTGTCGCCGCTTGGCCGGTGGCGGCGTGGATCGCCTTGCCCGTCTGCGGATTTGAGGCCTTCGATCGTGGTCACATTCTTGCCTGCAACATCGGCAATGGCGATGCTGCAAGAGCGAGTGATCTGGCCGTCAACATGGACGGAGCATGCGCCGCACGCCGCAACGCCGCAGCCGAATTTGGTGCCGGTGAGGCCCACATCCTCGCGCAAAACCCATAGCAGCGGCGTATCCGGTTCGGCTTCTACAGACACCGCTTTACCATTCACATTCAGACTGATCGACACATACCGCTCCTTCACCTTCTCCCGTTAAGTGCCTCATAGCAAATTTTTCCAACAGAGCCATGCTCTCGTGCCAAATTGGAGACTTGCGTAGCGGAATAGAGCCATCGCGCGGGTCTATGTCGCTAGTAGATCCCGAACCGATACCTTCAGGCTGCGACGGCAGGCCACATATCCCACAAAGCACACGATCGCTACCATAGCAAAGACCGTGCCGGCCACCCAAAGAATGTTCGGGTTATACGTCAGATTGAACTGTGCCTGATATATCAACAATCCCGCGCACCAAGTACCAGCGATAGCACCGACGGCGGCGATTAGGGCGGTAACGCCCCAGTCATAGAAATTCAGCCGCAGGCAATCCGTTTCCTTCAGCCCCATACTCATCAGCAGACCGTTTTTTTGGCGATCATCGGCGCTGAAGCCGCTCACTGACGCGGCGAGTACAAAGAGCGCCAGCAACAGCACCATAGCTGCATAGCCGCTTGTCACCTTCGTGACGATCCCGAGCGTCTGGTCAAAACGTTCGGTCAGTTCCTTGAGCGGTACCAGCGACAGGGTCGGATATTGTTGCCACAGGCCAGCAAGCGCAGCCCATGCCGGTTCCGGCAATTCCATGCTGCCCATATAGCGGGTTGGGGCATCGATCTGCGCTCTGGCCGACAAGGGAACCTGGAACCAGAAGGTTATCGATCCGGCGCCTGGTTGGTAGGCGTGGCTTGCCACCAACGTAAAGTCATAGGATTTGCCGCTGATCTGGTAGG